>NZ_VWWO01000002.1 GCF_011752935.1 Chitinophaga sp. Cy-1792 | reverse complement strand
TCCTGAAGAACATCCATACCACCATGAAGGTATATAACGAGTACGGCCCCACGGAAACAACGGTAGGTTGTATCGTTACAGAACTACACCCGGATAAGCCGGTGATCATCGGTAAGCCGATATCCGGGACATCGATCTATATCCTGGATGCCATGCAGCAGCTGGTACCGGTAGGCGTGACCGGTGAGATCTATATTGCCGGCGCAGGCGTAGCCAATGGTTATCTGCATCAGCCGGAGCTGACGGCAAAGAAGTTTGTAGCGGCACCTTTCGGCGATGGTCTGGCCTATCGTACGGGCGACCTGGCCCGCTGGCTGCCAGATGGCAACATTGTGTTCATCGGCAGAAAAGATGACCAGGTTAAAATCCGTGGTTACCGCATTGAGTTGGGAGAGATAGAAACCGCCGTGCTGGGTACTCCTGGCGTGGAAACCGTGGTAGTATTGGCCCGCTCCGGCAACGAAGGCGAAAAGGAGCTGGCCGCCTACATCACCGGCAAGGAACTACATGTAACGGATATACGTAATTATCTGTCCGGCATACTGCCGGCATATATGATCCCTGCTCACTTTGTGGTGCTGGACGAGCTGCCACTGACCACTAACGGGAAGGTAGACCGCAAACGGCTGCCAGATCCCGCAGGTATCAACACCTATGCCAGCGTTACATATGTAGCGCCCCGGACCGACGCACAAATCCACCTGGCCGCGGTACTGGAAGAAGTACTGAAGAAAAAGCAGGTAGGTCTGCGGGACGATTTCTTCCTGCTGGGAGGTGATTCGATTAAATCTATCCAGGTAGTATCCCGTTTGAAACAACGCGGTTACTCCCTCAAAATACAGGATGTGCTGCTTACACCAGTGGTGGAGCAGCTGTCAGAAAAGATGGAGCTGGTGACCCGGTATGCTTCTCAGGCAACGGTATCGGGTCTGGTGGGGCTCACGCCTATCCAGCAGTATTTCCTGGAACAGGACACTGCGTATGCCGGTCATTATAACCAGTCGGTGTTATTATTCAGTGCGACCTCAGTAGCGCCAGCGAGCTTACAGGCGGCACTGGACCATCTCTGGCTGCATCACGATGCGCTGCGGATGGTATACCGCCACGAAGCCGGCAGCTGGATACAGGAAAACAAAGGCGCTGACACGGCGGCCGTACTGGAAGTGCTGGACTATGAGCACGAATCGGCCTTTGCAGCTGCCTGCGACCGCATACAAAGCAGCTTCCGGCTGTCGGAAGGTCCCTTGTTCAAAGCGGCCTTATTCCGCAGCGCCGATGGCGACCGCCTGTTGCTGGCCGCTCATCACCTGGTGGTGGACGGCGTTTCCTGGCGCATCCTGCTGGACGACCTGTCGCAGTTGTATAGCCAGCATAGCAGTGGTATGCCATTGCAGCTGCCGCAGAAAACAGATGCCTATGCCTGGTGGTCGGGCCAGCTGCAAGCCTATGCACAGAGCGAAGCGCTGGCAGCTGCTGCCCCTTATTGGGAGCAGATCAGCACCGTGAGCGTTCCCCCGTTGCCGTTAGACCATGGGCAGGGCAGTAACCAGGCGCGTGATGCGGTGTCGCAATCCTTTTTGCTGGACAGCACTAGCACCACGCAGCTGCTTACACGCTGCTACAGCGCCTATCGCACAGAAGTGAACGATGTGCTGCTATCCGCGCTGGGACTGGCCTTACGTGAGACGTTCGGTCTGCCGCAGGCGCTGGTGACGCTGGAAGGTCATGGAAGGGAAGATATCGGTGGCGGCGTAGATGTAACCCGCACAGTAGGCTGGTTCACGACACTGTTCCCCGTGTTGCTGGACCTGGAGCAGCCGGATGCCATCAGTCAGCTGATCGCGGTAAAGGAACACCTGCACCGGGTGCCGGACAAAGGTATTGGCTATGGTGTGCTACGTTACCTGGGCGGCAAAAAAGATGAGCTGCAACCACAGATAGCCTTCAACTACCTGGGCGACTTTGGCACAGGTGCCGGTAGCGATGAGGCCCCGCAGTTCTCCTTCATCGGCGACTATCACGGCCTGGAAGTAGCGCCGGAACGGTTACGCAGCACAGTACTCAATGTATCAGGCATGGTGGTGGCAGGGCAGCTGCGGATGACCATCGGCTACAGCAAGGCCCAGTTTGAGGAAGCAACCGTGCGCCGGCTCTTGTCCTCTTTGGAACAACAATTACAACAGCTTATCACAACGCTGGCTGCAATAAATCAAACATATCCTACCCCGGTAGATCTCTCCTTTAAAGGATTAAGTCTGGCAGAAGTGGTTGCGCTGAACAAAGACGGCGACCTGGAAGATGTATACCCGCTCAGTCCTTTGCAGGAAGGCCTGTATTATCACTGGCTCACTGCTCGCGGCTCTGTTGCTTATGTAGAACAAATGAACTGCGTGATTAAAGGTCCGCTGAATATACCTGCGCTGGAAGAGAGCTATGCGCGGCTTTCCGCCCGCCATACCGTGCTGCGCACGCATTTTACGCAGCAGCCAGGCAAAGGTGTGTTGCAGGTAGTAAAGAAAACGATCCCGTCGGCATTTGCCTATGTGGACGAAGCCGGAATCAATTCGGATGAATACCGGCTGGCTGACCGTGTACGCGGCTTCGATCTGCACGCCGGTTCGCAGATGCGGCTTAGTGTGCTGAAGCTGGGACCGGATATGTACGACTTTGTCTGGAGCCATCACCATACGCTCATGGATGGCTGGTGTATAGGCATTCTAATCCGCGAATACTTCGAGATATATTACAGCCTGCTGAAAGAGCAGGAACCAAAGCTGGCTGTTACCTATCCTTACGCTGACTATATCAGCTGGCTTAACAGATATGATCGTAAGGAATCATTACAATATTGGAAAGATTATCTCGCCGGCTATGATACCATCAGCAGTGTGCCGGGTACGGCTGCCAATGAAAACAAAGGATACCTTTCCAGCAAAAGCAATTTTGTAATAGACGGCCCGCTGCGCCAGTCGGTAAAGGACTTATGTGGGAAGCTGAGGATCACCGAAAATACTTTCTTCTCAACCGTGTGGGGTATTTTGCTGGGTCGTTATAATGATACCAATGATGTAGTATTCGGCAGTATTGTATCTGGTCGGCCAACAGAAGTGAAAGGGGTGGAAGAGATGATCGGTCTTTTTATCAATACAATCCCGGTGCGCGTGCGTATGCAGGATGGTGTTACGGTGGAGTCGCTGCTGAAAACAACAGGACAGGAAGCTATAGAGGGGGTGCCACATCATTACACGCAGCTGGCGGAAGTGCAATCAGCCAGTGAGCTGGAGCGTGGCCTTTTTGATCATATCCTGCAATTCCAGAATTTTCCGGTGCAGCAGATGGTGGAGGCAGATATGGAACGTACCGACCGCTCTTCTGACCTTAGCCTGATTTCTTCCAATGTAATGGGGCATAACGCCTATCACTTTACCTGTATCATTGTGCCGGGCGACAGTATTGTTTTTATGTTCAAGTACAATGGCAATATTTATGAAGAAACGCAGATCGCCCGCTTACAGGAACATATCACCAACCTGGTGGCCCGCATCGTGGAGAATCCTGCTGCTACAGTGTCGGAGCTGGACTATCTGGGTGCTGCCGAGCAACAGGAACTGCTGGAAACCTTCAGTCATGCTACCAATGATTATCCATCTGAAAAAACTATTGTTGATCTCTTTCAACAGCAGGTGAGCAAAACACCTGATGCTCCGGCACTGGCCTTCAACGACACGGTGCTGAGCTATCGTGAGCTGGATAATAAGTCTGACCAGCTGGCCAGCTATCTGCTCACGCAATATAACATTGTACCTGATGAGGTAGTCGGTATTATGCTGGACCGCTCCGAAAATATGATCATTGCCATTCTCGGCATCCTCAAGGCAGGTGGCGCTTATGTAGCTATAGAGCCTGATCAGCCCAAGGCACGCAAGGCCTTCATTATGCAGGATACCGCCATTAAAGCGCTGATTACCCAAACGGATTATGTATTTGAACTCGACTATTATAATGGCGGAATATACGCGATAGATATTCAGCTGGAAGACAACATAGTGCCGGTGAAACCCGTGGTGGATCTACACCCGGCGAACCTGGCCTATGTGCTCTATACCTCCGGATCCACGGGGCAGCCCAAAGGTGTGATGATCAGTCACCGTTCCCTGGTGGACTATAGCTACGGCGTGCGCGCAAAAACGAACATCGGCAGTTGCAAAACCTTCGGCCTGGTATCCACTATTTCCGCCGATCTCGGTAATACTGTTATCTATACTTCCATCCTGATGGGTGGCTGCCTGCGCATTTTTTCTGCTGTAGATATTATGAGTGCATTGCGTTTAAGCAGCGCTAATGTAGACTGTATGAAGATCGTGCCTTCCCACTGGAAAGCGCTGCAGGAGCCTGACCGCCTGTTTGTACCTGCCAAATGCCTCATCTTCGGCGGAGAGCAGCTCACGCCGGATGTGCTCACGCATATCCGTGGGCACAACGGCAAATGCGAAGTGTACAACCACTACGGTCCATCGGAAGCCACGATCGGCAAGCTGTTGCGCCGCATCGATGTTGCTGCACCCCGTATTTCTCTCGGTATGCCTTTCTGTAACGGTCATGTGTATGTGCTGGACAACCAGCAGCGTCCTTGTCCAATAGGTGTGGCCGGGGAGATTTGTATCAGTGGCGACGGGCTGGCTGCGGGTTACCTGAACCAGCCGGAGCTGACGGCATCACGCTTTGTATCCAATCCATATATAGCCGGAGAGCTGATTTACAAAACCGGCGATCTTGGCCGCTGGCTGCCGGATGGTAGCATCGCATTCCTGGGCCGTAAAGACGATCAGGTGAAGATCCGCGGTTACCGCATAGAGCTGGATGAGATCACAGAAGCATTACAGGAGCACCCGTCTGTAGATACAGCGGTAGTGCTGGCCCGCGATAGCCAATCGGGCGAACGGGAGCTGGCTGCCTACTACGTATCCTCGTTGCCGTTAGGTGCGGAGGAGCTGCGTACCTTTCTCTCGAAATCGCTGCCATCGTATATGCTTCCCCGTTATTTTGTGCAACTGGATGCAATACCGATCACTTCCAACGGGAAGATCAACCGCAAGCTGTTGCCCGATCCTGAAACCGGCAGCGGGCGCACAGGAGAAACCTATGTGGCGCCGGAAACGCAGACTGAATCACAACTTATAAAGATATGGGAAGAAGTACTGGGGCTCACCGAGATCGGTGTGACCACCAGCTTTTTTAACCTGGGAGGAAACTCGCTCAAAATAATCAAGATGTCGCAGCTGGTGAACCAGGTATTTGGAGTGACCTTTTCGATCGACCGGTTCTTCGAATACCTGACTGTCCGCGATATCGCCCAGGCGATTGAACAGCAAAGCCTTTCCGGTGATGGCAATACCGCTGCACAGGAAACGGATGTAATCATCTTTTAAAGAAAATGTTATGAAACAGCCAATAGCAATCATCGGTATGTCCGTGAAAGTGGCGGATGTGGACACGCCGGAAGGCTTGTGGAAGCTCATTGAGCAGCACGAGCATGCCTTCCGGCCGTTGTCAGCCATACGTCAGAAAGATATGTTTGATCGTTTCGGGGAATTCGATATCGCTGTGAAGGGGTATCTCGACAGGATAGACCTGTTCGATAACGAGTTTTTCAGGATAGCGCCGGCAGAGGCAGAGCGGATGGACCCTGAGCAACGGCTTATGTTGGAAGGGGCCGTGAAAATGTTGCTGAATGCAGGTTACAGCCTGTCGTCACTGCGTGGGCAGTCCGTCGGTATCTTTCATACGTTCGGGCAATCGTTGTACAAAACATTTTTTGACGATCTCTCTAATCTCTCCCTCACCGCACATATGCCGGGGATGGTAGGCACCCGTGTGGCTAATTTCATGGACTGGCGTGGGCCGGTGATAGGGTTCGATACTACCTGTTCCTCTTCACTCAGCGCATTATACTATGCCTGCGAAAGCGTATCCAGCGGAGATTGCAGCATGGCGCTGGTAGGAGGAGTGGAGTTGGGAGTAACCTCCAGGGAGCGTGCGCGCAACTCGCCGGTAATATCACGCAAAGACCAGTGTCTGCCTTTTGACAAGGACGCTGATGGGACACTGAGCGGTGAAGGTGCCATCTGCATCCTCATCAAACGCCTGGATGAAGCTGTCCGCGACGGCGACCCTATTCATGCCATTATCAGAGGTGCGGGCATCAATCATGGCGGCGCACTCATACAAAATATTTCGGCGCCCAGCCCGGTGGCGCAATCTGCCGTGATCCGGCTGGCCTGGGAAAACAGTGGTACTGATCCTGCGAGGGTGCGCTTTATAGAAGCGCATGGCACCGGTACCGTACTGGGTGATCCTATTGAATTCAGCGGACTTACCAGCGCCTTTGAAGGCGTGCCAAAGCATAACGGACCGCTATGTTCTATCAGCTCTATCAAAGGGCAGCTGGGGCATCTGGGTGTTGTTGCCGGTATGGCAGGTCTGGTGAGACTGGTGCTGGCATTGCAGCATCAGCGGCTGTTGCCGCAGATAGGGTTCAGTGAGATTAACCCGCATATCAACGAAACAGATGCGCCGGTGAGCATACAACGCACCATGGAACACTGGGAAAGCGAAGTGCCGCGCACCGGCGGCGTGAGCTCCTATGGCCTCACCGGCACCAATGTGCATGTAGTGCTGGAAGAATATGTGGCGCCAGTACCCGAATACCACCCTGCCACGATTTTCGCATTGAAGGTGGCGGGAACTTCCGCATCAAGAGCTAAAAACATCAGCCATTATCTCGCAGATTATCTCGACCGTTATCCGGATGTGCCGTTGCATCAGCTGTGTTATACGGTCAACAAGATCATGGATAGTGACCCGTACGGGGCGATGATATTGTTCCGCGATAGCGCCTCCTTGCAACAACAGCTGCGCGCATTGACCTTTGATACACCGCGCACCGCAGCGTCGCGGCAAGTGTCTCTGTTAATCCCCGCCGTGCTGAAACGCACGCAGCTGGCAGATTTCCTGGCGTCCAGCGATAAGTGCCGCCTGGCTTTCGAATCATTACTACAACAATACGGACCAGTAACTGCTGCGCAGGAAGCATTCCTGCTGCATTACTGTGCCGCCACACAGCTGATACAAAGCGGTATTCATCCGGTGCGCATCATTGGTGCGCAGTCAGGCCGTTTACTGTCGTTATTATTATCTGGCAAGATGTCGATGGAAGCAGCGTTGCAGCAGTTTACGGCTACCAGCGGGGATACTTTCAACGCTGCCGGCTTTCTGAAATTTTTGCAGGAGCTGCCATCATCCGAACAGCATCTGCTATTGGTGATGGGCACAGAAGGCAGCATGGCCAGTACTTTGAAGGATTGGCAGCCACCAGCAAATGTAAAAGTGGTGGCCCCGTCTGCAGAACAGGATACGGGCCTGGAACTTGCAGCGGCCTGTTATCACCTTGGTTACCCGTTATCCGGCTTGCCGCTTACACGCGCAACTTTCCTGCAAAACCTGCATCTGCCTGTGCTGGAACCCAGAAGATGCTGGCCGGAAGTGAAACCCGCTTTTACCACCACCGTTACTGTACCGCCACCTGTTGAAGATGATGTGCAGCAGTCGTTCAGCGAAAGCGCCATCATCGCAGGAATACAGGAGATCTGGCGGGAGAAACTGAAGATAGAAGAGGTAGGGCCGGAAGATGATTTTTTTGACCTTGGCGGCTCTTCCTTGCTTGGGCTGGACGTACTCCGGCAGATCGAGAAAAAATTCGCTATCAGCCTGGAATATGCAGACATCTTCGATTTTTGTACCGTGGCCCAGCAATCTGCCCTGATCCTGGAAAAGTTTGCAGAGAAAGGCATCAGGCCGGCGGCGAATACAACAGAGACGCCGGCTCCATCACTTGTTGAAGACCGTGTTCCGGCCTATGACAAGTTGGTGCAGCATATCAAGGGCCAGCACCCGGAATTGGGCGTCCCGCCTGAAAAGATCCTGCTCACCGGCGCCACCGGCTTCCTCGGTGTGTTCGTGATCCGTGAGCTGCTGGCCACCACCAATGCCCGGATCATCTGCATCATCCGCGCAACAGACGACGAAGCCGCACAGGCACGACTGGCCAGCACGTTACGCAGTTACTTCCCGGAAGTGCAACTGGACGAAACGCGCATTATCGGTATCAAAGGTGATATAACCCGCGAGGGGCTTGATCTTACCACTGCTGGCAGACAATTGCTTACAAATACAGATACCGTTTTTCACCTGGCTGCCAACGTGAGCCACTTCGGGAAAGTCGTACACACAGAGCAGATCAACTTTGAAGGTACGATGCATACCATCGCATTTGCGAAGCAGGCAGGTGTTACCCGTTTTAATCACTTCTCTACCACTGCCGTTGCCACCGGCGGATATATTCCCCAGGTGCCCGTAGCCGATTTCTATGAAACGGACCTCGACCTCGGGCAGTTGTTCGGCCGCCGTATCTATCCCGCTTCCAAATTCAAGGCAGAACAATATCTGCAGCTGCATAAAGGGGAGATACAGGTGAATGTTTTCCGCATCGGGAACATCAGCGGAGAGCTTTATACAGGCCTGTTCCAGCAGAACATCTCTTCCAATAGCCTGTACCAGCGGCTGAAAACACTGGCAGGTATCGGGTGCTATTGTGACGAGATATTGGAGCATGCTTTTGCGGCCACGCCTGTGGACCAGGTAGCCGCCGCCTGCGTGCGTATTTCACTGCACCGTAATGATGACCTTTCTGTTTTTCACATCCTGGAATCGGCGCCTATCCGGTTACGTCAGATGGTGGAACAGCTGGCGCAACATCAGATACATCTTCGCCGAACAGACCAGGAGAGCTTCCTGAAAAAAGTACAGCAAGTGATCAGCAGTACAGACCTGGCTGCCGATAACTTCATTCTCGGTGTGATGAAGTATGGTACCACTGATCCGGAGAACACCCGCTTTACTGTCCGCAATGAGGCCACCCGGGCTTATCTCGAAAGAATAGGTGCTGCGATCAGCTATGATCATGAGCAGTATGCCGGCACAGTGGTACGGTATTGCATTGAGCAGGGATTTATCAAAGCGCCGGTAGCCGGCAATGCCTGAAAAACTTTAGGTGGACTTACACACGAAAGCCACTCGTTATTTAATACAGAACTAATTTTTAAATCAACACTAGATATGAAAAAAAATACCTGGTACGCGAAACCTAACCTGGTGGTGGAACCCTTATTTGACAGATGGTATGCCTGGTCGCACCTTATTTCCCCGGCTACTTCAGCGATGAACGTAGTGAACCGGCATTTGAAAATTATGGATTCCTATATCCAGAATCCGCACATCCATGCTGCCGCCGCCAAGAATCCCAAAATGCGTGGTGGTCCGTTCGTTGATCTTCCGGTAAGCAGGGTAGAAGAAGTGAAGGCGCTGCGTGCCGCCACGGTAGCGGAAAAAGACTATCATCTGCGCTTTGCTGCTGCAATAGTGGAATTGAACCAGCTGCTGAAAACTGCTGCCCGCGGCTTTTCTATGGATACCCTGTACAGCAAGGTGCCGGAGATACTCCGTGGAAAAGTGGAGCTGGTATATGATCTCAATAACAATCCTTCGTTCCGCTTCTTTGAACCGCTGTTGTATAAAAACGAGTGCTATCACGAAGCTTCCCAGAGCCTGGCATTGTGGATCACCAACAACGATGAGAGACCCTTCGTATTGAGCACTCCCCGCCTGGATGAACCGAACGTGATCCATGTGGAGGTGCCGTTCAAACATCCCGGTATTGATATGCTGAGCCGCATGCGCCGCATCCCCGGTGATATTGAAGAGATTGCACAGGCATTCAACATCCGTGAAGAAGACCGCGCCCTCTTCAATACTTTCTTTACCCAGGAGCCACCGGTAGCTTATAACCGCTATGAGGGCGACAAAATCCGCATGCGCTATTTCGGGCATGCCTGCATATTGGTGGAAACAAAAGAGGTAAGCATCCTGGTGGATCCTGTGATTAGCTACCACGGCTATTCTACAGACGTGACCCGCTATTCGGAAGCGCATCTGCCTGACAAGATCGACTATGTGATCATCACGCATAATCACCAGGATCATATTCTTTTTGAAACACTGCTTTCACTACGTAACCGTATTGGTCATATCGTGGTGCCCCGCTCAGGTAACGGCAGCATGCAGGACCCCGGCCTTAAACTGATGTTCAACGCCATCGGCTTTAATAATGTGCTGGAGATTGGAGAGTTCGAGTCTGTTGGTTCCGGTATTTGCCAGATCACGGGGATTCCTTTTATCGGTGAGCATTCTGACCTGGACATCCGCTCCAAACTGTGCCACCACGTAAGGATAGGGCAGTATACGCTGATGTTTGCCGCCGACTCCTGTAATGTAGAAGCAAAATTATACGAAGAAGTATTTAAGGTGACCGGCACGGTTGATAGCCTCTTCCTGGGTATGGAGTGCGATGGTGCGCCGCTGTCGTGGTTATACGGGCCGCTGCTTTCAGAAGATATGCCCCGTGATATGGATAATTCCCGTCGCCTGGCCGGCTCTAACTACGAGCGCGGAAAAGCCATGGTGGATGTTTTTAAGCCGAAAGAACTTTACGTATATGCGATGGGGATGGAACCGTGGCTGGAATTTATCAGCTCCATCAAATACACGGACGAATCCAACCCGATCGTACAGTCCAACAAATTGATCAATGAATGCCGCCAGAACAATATTATTTCAGAAAGATTGTATGGAGAGAAAGAATTGTTCTATGAAATAGAAGCCATGGCCGAGTTGTAGTTACAACCGGCCATGGTAGCCGGTACAGCAGCAAAGAACCTTCAAGCAAGCACTTATGAAACGAATCCTTAAACTCGCCTTGCCGCGCACCGGTATAATAGGGCTGTTAAAATATGTATGCCTGGGCATCCTTTCGGGGTTGTGCAGTTTCCTTTTTATCAATACCGTTACCCGCGTGGTGACACTGATTATTGCCGGGGAATATACCGTGAGCAAAGAATACATGATCCTGTTCACCTGTATCATCCTGGCCTTTATGTGGGTAAGGCGAACATTATCGCTCGCTATCATCCATTTGTCGCAAACCCTTTTCTGGAGCCTGCGAAAGGAGATTTTGTCGCTGGTGCTGAAGGCAGACTACCAGCAGCTGGCCGGCCGGCGAACGGACGTGCATGCCGCCGTGGTGAGTGATGTGAACATCCTCACCAATGCTTCCATGGGCATTATAGATTTTTTTACGGCGGCTATACTGGCGGTATCCTGCCTCGTTTACCTGGCTACCATTTCCATGTTGCTGTTTGGGATCACGCTGGTGATCGCGCTGCTAGGCATCACGGTATACCGGCTCCGTGCCAGGGCCAACGTACGTAATTTCCAACAGGCCCGGGCGCTGGAAACCAGCTTTCAGGAGAACTTCAACGCCATCCTCAACGGTTTCAAGGAGATCTATATGGAGCCAGAAAAAGGACGATATATCTTCAACGAGAAGATAGGGAAGATCGCTACGGAAGCCTTCCGGAATAACACCAAAGCCTATACGGGATTTCTGAATAACCAGATCACCGGGCAGGTATTGTTCTACATCCTTATCTCGTCTATCCTGCTCGTATTCAGTGTTACGCTGAATATCCCTTCCGGTAATACGGTAAGTTTTGTATTCACTTTACTTTACCTGCTGGGGGCTATAGAAACCATTATGGTACTGCTGCCCAACCTGGTGCGCGCACGGGTGGCCTCTAATCACCTGATGGACCTTAAAACAAAGCTGGAAGAAACGGATTACCATACGCATTCGTTAAATGGAAACCCCTTCACAGGCGGATTTGAACAGATCGTGATCAGGGGACTGGAATTCCATTATATTGCAAAAGAGGAAAAAGCATTCAGCGTTGGACCCGTTAATTTCGATATCGCCAAAGGCGAAATAGTATTCATTTATGGCGGCAACGGTAGTGGTAAAACTACTTTCATGCATACTGTGCTTGGGCTGCACATCCCCACAGCCGGCCAGATATGGTTGAATGGTGTGAAAGTAACCGAAGATAATTACGCGGACTACCGCGCCATGTTTGCCGTTGTTTTCAGCGACTTCTATCTTTTCAATGATATCGCTGGCGTGCAGGAAGTAGACCTGGCCCAATGGAACTATTATCTGCAGCTGTTTGAACTGGAAGGAAAAGTGACCCTGGAAGGACGTACCTATTCGACTACCTCACTTTCCACCGGCCAGCGGAAAAGACTGGCGCTGATCACCGCGCTGATGGAAGGCAAACCTGTACTGGTGATAGACGAGTGGGCCGCAGACCAGGACCCGCATTTTCGCAGGAAATTTTATACAGAGATCATCCCTATGCTGAAGCAGGAGGGGATTACTATCCTGGCCATTACACACGATGATAAATATTACCATTGCGCCGATAAGTTGTACAAGATGGATTACGGAAAACTTATGGTGGAGAATGTATCCATTTATCAATAAACTACTGTCATGAAAAAAGCACAGTTATTCCTCTTGCACTTTGCTGGTGGCAACAGCTATTCTTTCCGCTTCCTGGAGCGCTGGCTACCTGACTTTGAGCTGGTGCCGCTGGAGCTGCCAGGAAGAGGAAAGAGAATCGGTGAGCCTTTACTGCGTGAGTTTACGTTGGCCGTGCGCGATATTTTCCGGCAGGTGACCGCGCGGTACAATAACGGCCATTTCCTGTTGTATGGTCATAGCATGGGCGCCTATCTTGCGCTGAGCGTGACCTCTATGCTGGAAAAAACCGGTAGGATGCCAGCCTGTCTCATCGTGAGTGGAAATGCCGGGCCCGGCATGTATGATCCGCAACGCCGTTACCTGATGGAGCGGGAGCCTTTTATCACAGAGCTGAAGCGCCTGGGTGGCATACCGCCGGAAATACTGGAAAATGAAGAGCTGTTCAATTTCTTTGATCCCGTGCTGCGCGCCGATTTTGAAATAGCAGAAAGGAATAATGCCGCTGCCACCGGCGCCGTGAACACACCTCTCTTCGCCATGATGGGTAGCCAGGAAGAGAAATCCGCAGAAATCGATAACTGGCGCAAGTTTACCAGGTCCAGGTTCGGCTACAGAATACTGGAAGGTAATCACTTCTTCATTCATGATCATCCACAACAGGTAGCAGATATCATCCGGTCCTGCCATCAATATTCATCTTTCTAAAAAAAAATGCTATATGCTATCTTACCCTCCTTACACACTATCACCTGCTGAAAGAACCACTGCTAACCTATTTCTGCGACATAGTATCAAAATATTACTGTTGCTGTTATTGCTGCTTCATCCTTCCTTACAGACACTATACGCACAGTCGCCCGCATCAGCCGATATCAGCGGGACCGTTGTGAACAGCGAAGGAACACCCCTGCGCGATGCCGTCGTGTTACTGAAAAGAACTGCCGATTCGGTTATTTATAAAACAGCCCTGAGTAATGAACAAGGCGTTTTTGCCTTCAGTGCTGTAAAAACGGATAACTACTTTATCGAGATTAATATCCTCGGGTTTGAAAAATTGCGCCGCTACAATTTACAGATGGGCAGTACCGCGATCTCACTCGGGAAACTACCGATGCAGAGCGCTTCAAAGGTTTTAACTGGTGTGGAAGTAAGAGCCAGGATACCACTGATAGAACGACAGATCGATAAAACGGTGGTGAATGTAGAGAATAGTATTATTTCGGAAGGCGCCAACGTGCTGGAAGTGATGGAACGCTTACCCGGGGTTCAGGTGGATCAGAACGGGGTGGTGGCCATTAACGGCAAAAGAGGGGTGATGGTATTTATGGATGGCAAAGCGGTGATGATGTCGCCGGAAGATATTGCGGACCAGCTTCGTGGGATGGCTTCTTCCAGTATTTCGAAGATAGAGATTATCGCCAAACCTGGCGCACGCTATGATGCTGCCGGCAGCGGTGGTATCATTAACATCGTCAGGAAAAAAGTGAAAAAGGAAGGCTTCAATGGTAGCGTGAATGCGGGTTTTGGACAGAGCTACTACAGCAGGTATAATGCTGGTTTTAATCTCAGCTGGAGAAACAAATATTATAATTTCTTCTTCAACGGATCTTATCAGAACAATACGAGTTTCTTCGTCAATCATATTACGAATGATATCCTGGACAATGACGGATCAGTTAAGACCAGGCAACATGCGGATAATAATATCACCCGCGGAACAGCCGCCTATAACCCGGCAATTGGCGCCGAGTTTTATTTGTCGAAGCGGACTACCTTGTCGCTCACGGGTATCGGTGGGCTTCAGTTAGCGAAGAATACGACTGACTCAAAGGCGGTTGATTATGACGGTAAATTGTCGACAGGTAGCCAGGATTTTAACAGCGTCGTGCACGACAAACCCTTTAACTACACCCTGTCCATGCACCTGGCACACAAGATCGACAGCACTGGCAGGGAGATCTCCGGTGACCTGGACTACTCCAATTACTGGAGCCGGGCCAACCAGGATATCCGAAACCGTTATTACGATGTTGACAGCACGTTTCTGAATGAGGAGAACAGTTTCTTCGATCAACACCGTAAACTGAATATCTATGCCGCCAAAATAGATTATACCCAACCATTGAAAAATAATGCCAGACTGGAATTTGGCTGGAAGTCGAGCTACGTGGATATCAAAAATGACAATAAATTCTACAACAAGATAGGTGGTCAGAATATCATAGATTCATCGAAGTATGATAATACAGTGAACCGCGAGAACATCAATGCGCTCTATGTCAACTTTAATAAAGAATATGAAAAGCTGAGCTTCCAGGTGGGGCTGAGGGGAGAGCATACGTGGAATATCAATGAGCAGCAGTTGCAGCAATTCCGCCTGGAAAGAAATTATGTACAGCTGTTTCCGTCACTGTTTATTGATTACAAACTGAACAAGGACCAGACGCTGAACATGAAGATCAGCCGGCGTACTGACCGGCCGGTATATTCTCAGCTCAACCCATTCCGGCGGCCGTTATCGCCGACACTGTATTATGAGGGGAATCCCAATCTGCAGCCGCAGACCTCTGTGAACAGCGAGCTTACATGGGCGTATAAAAACCAGCTGTTCATTACGTTCGGCTATGATAATTTCCAGAACTACATCGGAACGGTGCCACGGCTGGACAGTAATAAGGTAACGATCACGCGTCTGCCGAGCAATATACATGGTTCCTATTCTTTCAACTTCGATATCGTATATACGAAACAGTTATTGCGCTGGTGGAATACCTCCAACGCTATCTCTTTTTACCGTCAGGCATTCAATGGTACAGAAGATGATTTTGTGCTGAATAACAATGGTATCCTGTCTTTTAATTTTGATGCCATCAACACTTTTATTTTAAGTAAAACATTTTCTGCCGAGTGTAGCTTCAAGGCGGTATCGAAGCACCGCGTGATCGCTACTACTTTCGGTGGCTATTATATTCTCAGTGCCGGTGTCAAGCAGATGGTGTTTAACAACAAAGGATCGGTGGCGTTCAAGGTCACCAATATCCTGCAATCAGAAGATGAGGGATCGACCTATAGCTATAAAAACCTGAATCAGTATTGGCTGATCAACTTTTATTCGAGAGCTGCTACGATCAACTTTACTTACCGCTTCGGGAAAGGCAAAGCGCCGAAAATGCGTACAGAAAGCGGTTCCGCTGATGAACAACGGAGATCAAAAGGTGGCAGTAACTAAACCATTTGCGAAAAAAATTATGAAACAAATGAAAAAGATCAACAGCAGTGCCCTGTTTCCGATGGTGGCGCTGATCGTTCTGGTATTTGCGTTCTCGCAGCAGATGTTTGAGGTGCCGCCGCTGGGTAAGCTGTTGGACCCTTTTGCAGGCGCGGTGCAAAACGAAGAGCAGCGGAAGGATGGACTGTTGCAGCTACATGCCGGCAATGGTCTTCAGGACAGTGTGAGCGTATTCTTTGATGAGCGGCGTGTGCCGCATATCTATGCAAAGAATACCAGCGATATGTATTTTGCACAGGGCTATGTAACAGCATCACTCCGCCTATGGCAAATGGATTTTATTACTTACGCTTCCGCCGGCCGCCTCTCGGAGCTGTTTCCCAAAAAGGAGCTGCTGGAATACGACCGTAACCAGCGCCGTATCGGCATCCTGGAGGCTGCTCACCGCTCGTTAAAGCTGATAGAGCAGGACTCCGCCACCAACGCCATACTGACGGCCTACACCAACGGTGTAAATGCTTATATCAGCCAGCTACATTACCGTGAGTTTCCGCTGGAATACAAACTGCTGGACTATAGCCCCGAGCCGTGGACGAAGTTGAAGAGCGTACTTATCTCCAAAAGTATGGCCAACAACATGACCGGCTACGAAGAAGATCTTTTCCTTTCCAAGATGATGCTGGCGCTGGGAGAAGATACCTTCAACCAGTTGTATCCCGATTTCGTGGACCATAGCACGCCTGTCATGAATACCAATGTGCCGGCGGGCCCGCTGTTGGCGTATAACCAGGTGAAGAAACCGGAATACCTGACCTATTCTTTTTTATCTACCCGCCCGGTGGTAGCCAGAAGCTCCTATAACCCGGCCCTCGGTAGTAACAGCTGGGCCGTGTCCGGAGAGAAAACAAAATCAGGTCGCCCGATCCTCGCCAACGATCCCCATCTGAACCTCTCCATGCCTTGCGTATGGATGGAATTGCAGATGAGTAGTCCGGGTGTGAACGTATACGGTGTATCTATCCCGGGTTCTCCGGCAGTGGTGATCGGCTTCAATGAAAACATTGCATGGGGGATCACCAATGGCGCAGATGATGTGCGGGACTGGTACAAGCTGCGGATCACCAACGACTACAAAAAATATGAGTATGATGGCAAATGGCTGGACCTTTCTTCCAGGGTGGAGGTCATCAAAAGAAGAGGACTGGCTACCGTGTATGATACCGTTTACAGCACGATCCACGGGCCGATAGTTTTTACCAGGAGTTTTCCTGGCCACGAGCAGGACTTGCTGAACAATGCGCTGAAGTGGGAGTTGCATAATCCTTCCAACGAATTCCGCACGTTTATCAAACTGGCTACGGCAGCCAATTACCAGCAATACCGCGAGGCGATCAGCCAGTATGCCTGCCCGTTGCAGAACTTTACCTTTGCCTGTAAAGACAATACCATTGCCATCAATCACCAGGGCAAGATGGCAGTGAAGTGGCCAGGGCAGGGTAAGTTCATCCTTGATGGTACCAGCAGCAATGATCTTTATACAAAATATATTTCCACAGACAGTTTACCGCAGTTGCTGAATCCTGCCTGTCATTATGTGCTTTCTGCCAACCAGCATCCCACCTATGCGAACTATCCGCATTATTATCACGGCTATTATTCCGAAACAAGGGCTAACAGGATCCGGCAGCTGCTGGATACCGCCACTGCCATGGATGCCGCCAGCATGAAGGCGATACAGCTGGATAATGTGAACACCTTTGCCGTAGATGCTTTGCCGGTATTGCTGGCCACCATACAGGCGCAGCGACTCAATAAGGAACAGGAGCAACTGCTGGATGCCGTTCGCCAATGGAAAGGCAATTATGATTTTGATAATGAGCAGGCTGAGTTATATGAGCTGTGGTGGAAAAATGTGAAAGACTATACATGGGATGAATTTGATAGCTACCGCTTTTTTATGCGGGCGCCGGAAGATTATATCCTGCTGGAGATGATCAGCCGCGATCCTTCTAACCGGTATTTCGACAAGCAGGGAACTGCACAGGTGGAGCAGGCCGGGGATATTGTAACGAATGCCTTTACTGTGGCAGCGGCAGATTATCTCAAATTGAAAAAGAACGGTAAAGTGAACTGGGGAAGTTGTAACAAGATTAAAGTAATGCACCTCAGTAACCTTCCCGCGCTGAGTGTGCCGGAACTGGCTTCTGCAGGGCATCCTGCAGCACCTAATGCGATGTCGGCAAACTGGGGGCCTTCCTGGCGGATGATCGTGGAGCTGGGCGACCGCCCGGTGGCCTATGGTGTATATCCCGGCGGGCAATCCGGAAACCCCGGCAGTCCTGACTACGACCGTTTTATCAAAGACTGGAACAAAGGAAACTATTATCAGCTGCATTTTTATATGTCGCAGCAGGAAGCACTGCACCAGGCTTCCAGCCGCTGGTTGCTGAAATGATCATCACAAAAAAAACATCTTCATGAAAAAGAATTTGCTGCATATGCTCATCGCTATATTATTGCTCATTGCTTTGATCGTTTTGACACATCAGGCTGTATTCCTGCCATGGTGGAGCTTCCTGGTGCCTTTGCTGCTGGCGGGTATGTGGAGCATACGCATAAAATGGACCTTCCCGGTTTTTATGACAGGGTTTATCTCGGGGTTCCTCACCTGGGCGGTAGGTAATCTCTTTTATGATCAGATGGGCCACGGTTTGGTATTGTCGCGGGTGGCGCTGATGTTCGCTGCCCCTAAGATCATTGTAATATTGCTGGCGGGGGTGATAGGCGGGCTGCTGGCGGGATTGGCCTTGCATACAGGCCGGGCGCTGGTATCGCCTAAAAAGGAGGTAACAATGAATACAGGGCATAAGCTATAACAGATGCAGCGTGGTTGCTATGTTACCAAAAATTAATAGCGTAAATATTTGGGTTTGTATATATTTTTTCTCTATTTTTGATCCCATACTTAGGACTGCCGTTTAATTAATAGACCCGAAGAATTGTACCCGAATTGATGATATAATGCCCCTGAAGATTGATGCCAAAACAATGAGCTATCCTGAACATCACAACGTATTGATAGTAAGTCAGAAAACCTATGTCAGATGCTGATTTTTAACTATTGATCTACCTTTAATAACCATTTTGATACCTGATGCTTACATATATCGGTAACTGGGTTGCCTGCGCTACTAGTAGTGGATATCCCAATCCTTAAAGCAATTAAGTAACCCTGACCATCGGGTTCGTGAGAACACCATGGTACATTTAAAATGAGATAGGACAATTACACCCACCACCACTAATCTATTTTACACCTAACAAATGTTGATCGCTGGATTTAATGACATGATGTGATTTGAGATAAGAACTGGCAAGATATTCATTTGAATTTTTGTTACAGTGAATCTTCATAGACTGTCACCAGTGTAGCGCACCTGCGATGCGTAATAAATACAGCCATGTATTTGTTATGGTGGTAGTCATGCCTGGCCAGCAAATTCAACAACGTAAATACCAAAGGACCCATTTTTACTTTGAGAAGCAGCATGCACTCACTGTAGCGGTAGCTATGCCATTTTTGGAGAATAAAAATTATAAACACCTCAGATACCATGAGCAATTTTAATTCAGGCTGGTACCTTATTTATACAAGGCCAAGGCACGAAAAAAAGGTAGTCGCACAACTTTCCAGGTTAATGATAGATACTTTTTTGCCAACAATGAAACATGTTCCAAGGAAGAAGACAGGTATGCCACTTTTCCCGTCCTATGTTTTTGTGAACCTTAATAACACACAGGAATATTTCTCAGCGATTGATGCTGATGGTGCTGTGAGTTATGTTAAAATGGGCAAGCTTGCATGTCGCGTACCACAGACGGTGATAGATAGTTTGAATATCGTGGTAGGACAGGGAGAAAACCTGGCGGTTGCTACCGATCATTATATGCCTGGAGAAATAGTTGTTATTCAGAATGGGCCATTATCCGGGTTATCCTGTGAGGTAATTAAGCACAGTGGAAAAACAAAGGTCCTTGTAAGGGTAAATATATTGAACAGAAATGTAATTGCTGATATGTCGCTGCAGATGTTGCAAAGTTAATGATCCGCTGCCAGAGATACAGCGAAAAATAAGAAAGTATAAAAGAGCGAAGCTGATGCCCCGCAAATTACGGGGTATCAGCTTCGCTCTTTTTTTGTGTCCTGTGTTGCCTGGTGTGCGGTCATTTACCTGGTTAAAAGGAAGGTATTTTTAATCATTTTAGAAGAAAATTCTTTTACCAGCTTTTTTTCTGGCATAAGAATCTATATATGATAATGGTAACCAATTCATCATCAAACACAATATGGATGGGACTGCCGGGTGTTATCATCAATAAAATACAAAATGAAGGCCCCATTTCCTTCTATACTTTTATGGACCTTTGTCTGTATCATCCCGACTATGGCTATTATACAACCGCCGGAGATAAGATAGGCTGTGAAGGTGATTATATTACTGCCAGTAGCCTGACCAGTTCCTTTGGGGCCACTATTGGCAGACAGATAGAGGAAATGTGGAACATCCTGGGGAAAAATGACTTCACTATAGTGGAATATGGCGCAGGCCAGGGGCTGCTATGCTATGATATGCTGGAATATTTAAAACAGAATCGCCCTTTATATGATCAGCTACGCTATTGTATAATAGAGAAGCGATATAACCTGCGGGCGGAATGCCTGTCGGACAAAGTGTGTTTGTATAATACTATCGAGGAGATTCCCGGAGATATTGATTGTATCTTCTCCAATGAATTAATCGATAATTTCCCGGTACACCAGGTAGTGATGGACGATGAATTAATGGAAGTCTATATCGATTACCATCAACAATTTACTGAGCTGTTAAAACCGGCTGCGCCTGCATTGCAGGCGTATTTCCATGATCTCCACGTAACACTTCCCAAAGGGTACCGCGCTGAAGTAAACCTGGATGCTATTAAATGGATTCATCAGGTGGCAAGCCGCCTGAAAAAAGGATTTATTATTACCATCGACTATGGTGACCTGTCTGAAGAGCTGTATAAACCTCATAGAAGTTGCGGTACCCTGCTATGTTATTATAAACATCAGATCAGCGATGATTACTTTTGTAACATTGGTCTGCAGGATATCACCGCCCATGTAAATTTCAGTGCATTAGGCCATTGGGGAGAACTGGGAGGCTTATGTACCAATGGCATTACCCCAATGGGCTGTTTCTTACAGGCCCTTGGATTTAAAGAATTATTAAGAGCAGCCAGTGAACGCAGTAATAAGGGTGTCCTGCAATTGGCACAGGAAGAATCCCATATCAGTTACACCCTTATTTTCGAAATGGGTACGAAATATAAAGTACTTATACAATCTAAAAACATAGTGGATGCCCAGCTAATGGGGTTGCGGTTTAACCGGCCTGTCACCTGATTTTACCTTGCCAGTGCTCAAAAGTATAAAAAGTTGATTTTTTGCGGTTATCTTTAATTATTATGAAAAAGAAAGCTGCTATCAAATTGTTGCTAAGCATGCACCCGGTAGAGCGGGTTACAGTAAGTTTAGGGGTGACCTTATTGGTGTTTGCCTTATTTTATTTCTGTCACATACCTGTTAATCCATTGGTGTTTTCTGTGTTATTATGGGATGTATTTGCGCTTTCGTTTATAGCGATGGCGTGGATTATATTTTTTAGCAGGAATGTTGATGAAATAAGGACCTGGGGAAGAATAGATGACGGTAACAGGGTATTTGTGATGGCGGTAGTTATAATAGCCTCGGTTGCCAGTCTGGTTATTGTTTTATTAATGCTGTTATCTAACAATTTAGGACCATCAAAAGGAGTATATGTACCTGTTGCCATCGTTGGAATGCTGGCTTCCTGGGCGATGGTGCATACCACGTTTACCCTTCATTATGCAGATATATATTACGACGATGATGTTACTGATCCAACCAGGCATGCAGGTGGATTAATATTTCCGGAAGAAAACAATCCTGATTATATCGACTTTGCCTATTTTTCATTTGTGATAGGGATGACATTCCAGGTGTCTGATGTGGAGATCAGCAGGAAGTTATTGAGAAGAGTAGTATTGTTTCATGGACTTATTTCCTTCGTTCTGAATACTTTTGTATTAGCACTCACTATCAACTTGATTGCAGGGTTGAGGTAATAGATTCTTCTGGATGATTTCAGCAGATGCTGGGTCAGGTCAGTGCATGCACTGACCTGACCCAGCATCTGCTGAATAGAGGTTATTGGCTAATATCTGGTAGCATTGTCAAAACTAAGCTGGAATTCTGGAATTCCGTTTAGGTCGCAGAATGATTTAAAATCTTTCAGACATGACAGGATATGCTCCTCATCAATTAATTCTTCAAGATTGTATGCCTTACTTAAGAAGATTTTGTTATCCGACTTCTCAATATACTCGGTTTCGGATTTCTTAAAGAAATCAAGCTCCAGATCTGAAAAAGGCGTTGGTTTCCATGTGTTTTTTCCAATATAGAATAGCAGGCGTGTTCCAGCATCTGAAGGGTCAGGGTAAAAGGCCACGTCAGTTGCTGATATTCCTCCTGTTGAATCAAAAAATCCCGTATCACTTTGGACGGCTATTCCGAACCTTAAAATATCACCTTTGCCAATATTATTTTCGAAAAAGAAAAATTCATACAGGTACATATTTAGCCAGTCCCAGGCCCAGCCTTTAAGATCTAATGTTGCTCCTTCTTTCGGTGATTGATTACTAAATGAGGCGTATCCTTCAATTTTTCCGCCTTGAATGAAATTAGATATAAATTCAATTGTATCAAGAATTCTGCGTTGATAGAAATATAATAGCCTATAGGATTTTCTTACATCAACAAGGACTTCGCGTAGTTCTTCTTTAGTTAATTTATTCATAATTCTCTTAGATTGATATTTTGCAGATTTTCAGGAAATTTAGAATAACGGAGGAAGGATAGTTTTTTACTATTTTTAAACTTGTCGAGGTGTTGCTGTGATATGCTTATGTTTGTAGGAAGTGTATTTAATAAATCTCCACTATTAAAACCATGAACCTCAAACCACCCTAATAAATCGCGGAGGATATTCATTACCGGATTATAGGTGTCTTCCTTCGCTGCTTCTATTTCCCTGATTTTAGTTTTAATTTCATAGATGATACCGCTCCACCTTAATTTGAAAACTTTCATTTGGCCTGAAGATGTAGTGATATTTTTTGTTTGAGTATCTAATTTGTTAATTCCACCAATTGCCAGCAGGTAACAAGGCTTTTCATTGCCGTATTCCTTTATGTAAGCTTCTGCTTCGCTTATCCATTGGTACTCGTATTGTGTAAATTCATCATCGTTTCGTTTAGCTTCAATGATCAGGTCAAAATGTTTGAATCTCAGGAATACATCCGCTTCTTTATATCCATTTTCGAAATCCCATCTGGGCCAGAATTCAACATTTATTAATTGTGCTTCTAAGTGATAGAGTTCTTTGTCTGCGATTGACTTTGTTAGGATTTCCCAAAAGATTTTCGGCGGTAGATATAATAACCTTTCAAAGATAGATGAGGTAAGGGAATCCTCCGATTTTTTGAAGAATTTTTTTAAGTTGATTTCTATTTGTTCAATTACCTGGAAATTGCGGCCTGACTTTCCTGATTTTATTAAGTTTAGCATTATTAATAACTATTAAAAGCCCTGAAAGCTACACATTTTCTCGCTGATTTGTCTGGAGGAAAAGATATGTCGGGCATCTTGATAACATTTCACGAAATAGATTTGGCAATGTCAGGGGTGGAGAAAATGACGACCAGGATATATTGTCCTTGTGCAGTCCAATAGCTAATGCCGGCGGACGCTCCTTAGTTTACCCAGCAAGCCGTGAACTTTTCTGTATTAATATTTTAATGTACTATTGTCATTAGTACTCCACGTGTGAATGTAAGGAGGCTCAACCGAAATCTTTTCTAATTGTTTTTCAATGGATTTGCAGTCCCGGAATCACTTGTTATCTCTCTTTGCCCAAATTGCTGATGGCGATGCCGCCGCCTTTACGACTTTGTTCAACACCTACCACAGCCGCATTTTTTCCACCGCATTGCAGTATTGTAAGGTCAGAGAGCAGGCGAATGATATTACTCAGCTGGTATTTTCCATTATATGGGAAAAACGGGCATCCTTGCCGCCGGTAGAAGATGCAGAAGCCTGGATGTGGACCATCACCAAGAACCAGACTTTAAAGCTGCTGAAACGCGAAAGCTATCATAAATCCTATGTCAGCTATGCCAGAGCACTTTTTGAAGAGGAGAGCGATACCCCTCTGCATCAGCTGATTCTCCGGCAGAAGGGAGAAGTGATAGAAGGATTAATAAAGGCTTTGCCGGCCAGGCAGGAAGAAGTATACCGGCTATCTCGGTACGAGGGCGCCAGCTATGCCGAAATTGCGGAGAAACTGGGCATTGGTGTGGAAACGGTAAAGGAGCATATGGCAAAAGCATTAAAAAAGATGAAGGCGCAACTGTTGCTATACAGGGAGGAAATTATCTCACTGCTGGCGACTGTGTGGCTTATTAACAGAAAATAAATTTTTTTTTGGGAGATACCCCCCATTCTGAATGGGTCGGGGTACATGTTATAGTATATGCCTGATCAATCAAATAAAGCGCATCGTTTTAGCTACCTGCTGCAAGGCTGGGTTGCTCAGCGTCTGACACCAGACGAGGTGGATGAGTTTCTGCATGGATTGCAGGAAGAGGAACTTCGGGAGTTACTGGGAAAAGCCATGACGAAAGACCTGGAACAGCAAACCTATACGGGGCTGGAAACGGGCGAAGAGCGGGCAAAAATGCTGGAGGCATTACAACAAACCCTGCATACTGCATCTGCCGGATTAACGGTTACGCATACACGTAAATGGAAAATATTACGTAGTGGTATGGTGGCCGCTGCCGCTGTACTGATCGGTATACTGGTATTCCGTTACTGGCCGGAAGGTACCCATCATGATAAGGAAAATGCTGCTATCGCAGATATAGACGCGCCTAAAATCAGTCATGCGATTCTTACTTTACCCGATGGCACTAAGATAAAACTGGATGATGTCAAAAGTACGGCTCAGGTACAAAAATATGGTATCCGGTTGTCACGCATAGGCGATGGGGAAGTAGCCTATACACAGGATGGCGGCAGTGCTGGCGTATTACAGGCCCGTGTCGACAATCCCCGCGGAAGCAAAATGATGAAACTGAAACTGGCAGATGGTACCTGGGTATGGTTAAATGCCGAATCTTCCATTTCCTATCCGCTGGCATTTAATGGAGATACAAGAAAAGTAGATATCACCGGGGAAGTATATTTTGAAGTGGCGAAATTACATGGTAAAAAATTTATTGTGACGGCGCCGCAGGCAACCACAGAAGTATTGGGAACCCATTTTGATATACGTGCCTATGAGGATGATGGCGCCACAAGAGTAACCTTGCTGGAAGGCGCAGTGAAAGTAGCAGAGAACAATTCTCCCGATGTACGCAAGCTGTCGCCCAATCAGCAGGCGGTCGTAAATGCCGGGATAGTCATCAACAACGATGTAAATATAGAAGAGGTAATGGCCTGGAAAGAGGAACTACTGAGTTTTAACGAAGCAGATATTAAAACGATCATGCAGGAGGTAGGCCGCCTGTATAATATGAAGGTGGTGTTTCAGGGGAAAGTGCCGGAGCGTAAGTTTTCAGGGCGGTTCAGCAGGAAAACCAGCTTGTCCGTTATCTTAAGCGTTTTACAGAAAAGTGGTATCAACTTTAAAGTCGGTAATGGCACAATAACCGTGATGCCATAGTCAGTGTAATAAATTTAACAGTGCAATGAAGCAATAACCTGGTCAACCAACAACAACAGCTATATCAGTTTAAACGGTGAGGAATGAAAAAATAAGCAGAATTCCACCTCCTCATTAAGAAGGCTCAACCAAAAAAAACGCCCCGGAGTGCAATCCGGGGGCGCCATTGATTTGCGTTGAGTTAAGAAAAAACAAAAGTCAGTCTTGTTATTATTCACTCAAACAAAACAAAGTTATGTGTTCTAAGGCGATTATTGCCCGGAAAATTCCAAAATTCAACAGTCACTCCATTATTAAAACATTGCTTGTAATGAAAATTACGATGGTCGCTATTGTAGCAATGGTTGTCCAGGTACATGCAGCGGGCTATGGACAGGTAGTGAGCTTATCTCAAAAGAATGCAAAGCTCCTGACAACATTGAAACAGATCGAGAAGCAGACTGACTATTTTTTCTGGTATGAAAATGAGTTACTCCGTCAGTCCAAACCAGTGAATATCCAGATTGCCAATAAACCGCTCAAAGAGGCCCTGGACGATTGCTTCAAAGATCAATCCATTTCCTATGAAATCGTTGATCGTACTATTTTGTTAAGACCTAAACCTATCCCAGCCAGCCCGGGCCAGCACACTGAGCTATCCGAAGCAGACCGTAACCTTCGGGGTACTGTAAAGGATGCCGCCGGCAATCCTGTTCCAGGTGCCACCGTGCTGATTAAGAACACCGGAAAGGGTGTGGTGACCAATGCAAACGGTGAGTTTAGCATCAACGCTTCCCCCGGCGATGTACTGATTATTTCCTCTATCGGTTACCAGCGCAGGGAATTAACCGTTGGCAATAATACGGAGGTCTCCATCCAGTTGAAAATGGAGGAAGGGATCATAGATGCCGTGGTGGTTACGGCATTAGGTATCAAAAGAAATGAGCGGTCATTGACCTATAATCTGCAGACCATAGGTGGAAAAGAAGTCAATGATGTACGTAATGCGAGCTTTGTAAACAGTCTGACAGGCAAGGTGGCCGGTGTGACCATCAACAGTACCCCTGGTATTGGTGGCTCCACCCGTGTGATCATGCGTGGTCTGAAATCTATAAGTGGTAATAACGGCGCTTTATACGTGGTAGATGGGATCCCGTTACAGCAACTCTCCTCCGCCGGACAGGCAGCAGATAATTTCGGTGGCACCGATTATGGTGATGGTATTTCCAACCTCAACCCGGATGATATAGAAAGTATCTCGGTGTTAAGTGGTGCCTCCGCTGCTGCATTGTATGGTGGCCAGGCTGCTAATGGTGTCGTACTGATCAACACAAAGAAAGGAGTAGAAGGTAAGCTGCGGGTGAATTTTTCGTCGGGTGCTTCTATTTACAATCCACTTGTTAAAGTAGAAGAACAAAACAAATATGGTTCTACTACTTCTTCTACTGGTAATAAATCCTTTGAAAGCTGGGGGCCGGCATTGTCAACGCCTTCCGGTTATGATCCGAACAGCTTCTTCAAAACAGGTACGGAATTCTCCAATGCGCTCAGTGTTTCTACTGGTACGCAGAAAAACCAGACGTATTTCTCCCTGTCTTCCCTGAATTCAAAGGGCATTATTCCAAACAACAAACTTAACAGGTACAATATCTCTGTACGTAATTCTACCGCACTTATTCAGGATAGGCTGACACTGGATATCAGCGCGATGTACCTGACGCAGGAATTGCGTAATCCGCCACATAGCGGCCAGTACATAAATCCACTGGTACCGGTGTACCTGTTTCCACGTTCAGATAATTTCGACAATTACAAAAATTACGAACGCTATGATATCTCTCATAACTATAATATCCAATACTGGCCTTACGGAGATTTAAGCCTGGCCGCACAGAATCCCTACTGGACCGTTTACCGTATGCTGCATACGGTAGACAGACAGCGATTGCTGGCTAGTGTTGCGCTTAAATACAATATCACCAGCTGGCTGAATATTGCCGGAAGGGTGAAGGTAGATAACGCCACCGACAATGATATTACAGAGAACTATGCTTCTACACTACAGTTGTTCACCGGTAGTCCCAATGGTAGCTATAATCACGGTTCCACTACCAGTAAGCAAACCTATGCAGACCTGTTACTGTCTTTGAATAAGAAGATGGGCAATTTCTCCCTGAATGCAGTGCTGGGAACCAGCATTACTGATAACCAGGTGAATGGTGCCAGCATTGGTGGTGCATTGGCATCATCCGGCGTCCCTAACTTCTTCTCTGTTTCAAATATTGATCAGCTGCATATTGGCGGTGGTGAGTCCAGAAGCCGTAATCAGACGCAGGCTGTATTTCTGACTACCCAGTTAGGATATAAAAATTACCTGTTCCTGGACCTGACAGGCCGTAACGACTGGATTTCCCAGCTGGCTTTTGCAGAGAAATCACATACCTTTTATCCGTCAGTAGGATTGTCTGGTATTATCAGCGATATGGTAAAATTGCCCGATTTCATTTCCTATGCCAAGGCCCGTGCGTCGATGAGCTATGTCGGAAATCCTCCAAGCCCTTACCTGACCTATGCCCTGTACCCGGTAACTGCGGGTGTGGTAACGCCTATCGCAGCAAAACCTTTTTCTGCCCTGAAGCCGGAAAAAACGGCCTCTTTTGATGCGGGAGTAGACCTGAAGTTTATGAATAATAAACTGAATTTCTCCTTCACCTACTATAATACCAATACCACCAACCAGATATTTTCTGCCAGCCCGCCTCCAGGCTCCGGCTATAGCACCTATTATGTAAATGCCGGTAAAATCAATAATAAAGGTATTGAAACGATGGTAGGGTATGTAGGCAACTTCGGTGCATTATCGTGGAACCCTACACTGACCTTTACCCTCAACCGCAACGAGATTAAAGAGGTAATGAAAAATTACCAGAATCCATTTACCGGTAAAACAGAATCCCAGGATTCATTGTCTATCGGCGGCGGATTTATTGCAGCAGGCGGAACCCTCAGTGATATTTATCAGCGTGCATTCGTAAGAGACGCCAAAGGCAACATCGTGACCGGCACCGACGGTACATTGCAAACAACGACGAAGGCAGTGAAAGTAGGCCGGTCCAGCCCTGACTTTAACATCGGTTTCAACAACAGCTTTACCCTGCATAATTTCTACCTGAATATATTGGTGGACGGACGTTTCGGCGGACAGGTAGTTTCTGCTACACAGGCGTTGATGGATGGATATGGCGTATCTAAACAATCAGCTGCAGCAAGAGATGCAGGTGGCGTGAATGTAAATGGTCAGATGATTGATGCGCAGAAATATTATAAAGATATCCTGGGAGCCGCGAGAGCTGACATTCTGGGAGAATACGTATACAGCGCTACCAATATCCGCGTACGTGAACTTTCACTCGGATATAATTTCTCCGGAAAATATTTTAATGATAAAATACAGGGGCTCAGCCTGGGTGTAACCGCAAGAAATCTCCTGATGCTATATAACAAAGCACCTTTTGATCCGGAAGTATCTATGGCTACCGGCACCTATTTCCAGGGGTACGATTATTTCATGCAGCCCAGTCTGCGTCAGCTCGGACTTCAACTGAAGGTTTCTTTCTAAATGTTCCAACAAAAAAGATAAGTTATGAATCAACATATATCGTGGTATAAACGAATAAGCCTGATCGCGGCGGGTGCTTTATTGCTGCTGTCAGTATCCTGCACCAAAAATTTTGAGGACTATAACAGGGACCCGTCCAAGGCGACAGATTCGCTGTTGCAATACGATTACATCGGGAAAGCGATTTTCATTACCCAAATGGAGAAAAGTGTTTTCCCCAATGCCACTACAGGCGATGCTTCTGTTTACCAGGTAGGACAAAATTTATGTGCCGACGTTTTCAGTGGTTTCCTGGCATTTCCGACCCCTTTTGGTGGTAGCCGGAATAATGCTACCTACGCGTTGAATGATGGCTGGACACGCGCCTATTTCAACAATGAACTGAATAATGTGCTGAGTGGATGGCTGGAGATAAAAAGAAGAGACAGCATTTCCAATCCTGAAATTTTTGCCGTAGCGCAAATCATCAAGGTGCTGTCTATGCAGCGGGTGACTGACCTGTACGGTCCTATGCCTTATTCTGCTTATGGCGGCGGAGGATTTAGTGTGGCATATGATAGCCAGGAAACCATCTACCGTTCTTTCTTTACTGACCTTGATAAAGCGATCGCGAGCCTGGATAAATATACCAAAGCAAATCCGGGTGCAAAGCCTATTGAGAAATACGACCTGGTTTATAGCGGTGATTTCATCAAATGGATGCGGCTGGCCAATTCCATCAAGCTGAGAGCTGCGATGCGCCTGTCGTATGTATTGCCGGACCTTGCCAGACAAAAAGCAGAAGAGGCCGTAGCAGATGCACATGGCCTGCTGACAGATAATAACGATAATGCCCTGTTGCAAACGCAGGGAGGTATTACTATTGTGAACCCACTATATGTTATCTCTGAAACATATGGGGCAGATACACGTATGTCTGCCAACATGGAATCGTTCCTGACCGGGTTCCATGACCCGAGGATTGCAGCGTATTTCAATACTTCGACAGAGTTCCCGGGTGTATATAAAGGCATCAGGGCAGGAATTGATATTGTTGCTAAAGATGACCGGAAAAACTTTTCTGGTCTGCATGTAACAGTATCTACACCTATCCAGTGGATGACAGCTGCGGAAGTTTATTTCCTGCGTGCGGAAGGTGCTTTGAGAAACTGGAATATGAATGGTACCGCTAAAGCATTGTATGAGCAGGGGATACAGGTATCTTTTGCCAAAGAAAACGTTCCTGGTGTAGCTACCTATCTGGCAGATAACACCAGTACTGCAGCTCCTTATACAGACCCTGTAGATAGTAAGAATAATGTTGCTCCCGGCGCTCCTGAGCTAAGTACCATTACGATCAGGTGGGAAGATGGAGATAGTTTTGAGAAAAACCTGGAGCGTATTATAACCCAGAAATGGATTGCTATTTATCCGGAAGGTGGAGAAGGCTGGTCTGAATTAAGACGTACGGGGTATCCTAAAACATTCCCGATAGTAGTGAATTACAGTAACGGTGTGATTAGTACGCAGACCAGGGTAAGACGCCTGCCTTTCCCATTACCTGAGTATAACACCAATGCCCTTGAAGTGCAAAAGGCGGTAGGCCTGTTAGGCGGTCCGGATAATGGAAGTACCCGGTTATGGTGGGATAAGAAACCATAGTGTTATGGGTCTGCCCTTCATCTATTTACAAGCGCAAATACGTTAGCACAGTTATTTTCTATAGAACAGTGATTGAAAACAGATGCCCGGATTTTTTATTTCAAATGATGCATTCTTAATCATTAAATCAAAAAAAAATGCCAGGAACATTCTCCATTTTTACCCGCCTTTTTTCATTGGGAGCTGTCGCATTGCTGATGGTCTCCGGTTGTTCTAAAAACCTCCGCGAGGAAAAACCGCAGTCATTGACTGTTAATAAATCGATGACAGGAGGGACACTTACCTTAACAGGAGCTGGATTGGATAGTCTGATTGCCTATAAGAACAGTCCGCATCAGTTGATGATGGGTTATTACAGAACCTGGGGCGATTATGTCACCGATCCGGTTAATTATAAAACCCGCATGACTGATCTGCCAGACAGTCTGGATATCGTGAGCGTATTTACCGATTATACACCGGCTACCAATCCTTATTGGGATACGCTCAAGCTGGTATATGTTCCTTACCTGCATGCACGGGGCACTAAAGTAGTGTACACCGGCGGTTATTTTGCAGGTGCGTCTACCAATCCGACGGGACTGGCCAGTTGGGTAAGTGGTATCATGACAATGATCAATACTTACAACTACGACGGATATGATATAGACATTGAAAGCACGGCTACCGGTACCACCTTGCAGGATCAGATAGCCTGTTTTCAGGCTTTGTCGCAGTACCTGGGGCCTTTATCCGGCACAGGAAAGCTGTTGATTTATGATACCAATCAGAATGGTAATGCGTTGATGTCAGGCATCAAAAATATGGTGAGTTATGTGTTTTTGCAGGCCTACTGGCGGAATGTAACCAGCTTGCAGGGTACCTTTAATACTTACAGTTCCTATATTACTCCTTCCAGGTTCCTGGTAGGCGTATCTTATGAAGACGGCACCGGTTACCAGGCAGGCCAGATGCCCGCTTATGCGGCATGGCAGCCAACGCAGGGTACTAAGGGCGGCGTATTCGCTTATGGTATAGATATGGAAGGTCCTAATTCGGGTCGTAATTATGTAACTACTAACGCCGCTATACAGGCGATGAACCCTGCTTCGGTGTATTTTTATCAGAGTGCATCGTATGCTGGTACGATGTCGCTGCCGCTGGCAAAAGGTACCTATACTACTGCGCAACTGGCTACCGCTGGTGTACCTGATAATTGGGCTTCCTCTGTAAAAATCCCTGTTGGCTGGACAGTTATCATGTATGATAACGATAATTTCGCAGGCACTTCCTGGACACTCACTGCCAGCAATAGTGCATTGTCTTCTTTGTCGCCAAAAGCAAATGGTAAAATGTCATCTGTGAAAATCCAATAACGTTAATTTCATTAACGTCCTGTTTAACCGATACCGTGTTGCGGGGAGTAGAAATATCCATGTAAAAGATCGCAGGAGGAGATTTCCTTCTGCGATCTTTTGTTTTTGCAGATTTTATGAAGATGGATCTCCGCACATTCATTTTTATAGTAGGCCTGTGCCCGGTAAGAAGGGTGACATTCTTTTTCGCTGTTAATGTCTATTTTTAGTATATCAAACAACTGATATGCAAGTTCAGACTTTTCAGCCTTCCCCTGTATTGATGAATGTGGTTCAGCGGTATACCATCGTTGAGACAGCGGGCATGGCAGATACGTTGGTCGTGCCGCATTTTGGATTTGTACTGGCAATACAATACTGTGGCCAGGTAAGCGTGAGCGGCAGCATGTCAGGCAAAGCAGAAGAGAAGCTGATGATACCCGGTATGGTATTGTCAGGTATCAGGAATTCCTCGCGGAAGTTCTGTTACGATGCCGGTACAGGTACTATACTGGTACAGTTCCGGGAGGCAGGCGCTTACGCCATTTTCAGGCAGTCGCTGCCGGATTTTTTTGAACACTTTGAGCCGGTAGCGCATTTGTTTGCAGGTGCAGATATTCGCAGATGGTATGAGCAGATAGGCAATGCCACCAGCCACCAGGAACGGATAGGCATAATAGAACAGTGGTTAACCGCCAGGCTGCTGCATAATGATGCAGACAAACTGGTTACGGAGGCTGTAAGGCAGATACATCTTAACGCGGGTATTATATCCGTAGGCGGACTGGCACAAGCCTACGATTTAAGCATCGATACATTTGAAAAGCGGTTCAGAAAGGTAGTGGGTGCTACCCCCAAGCAATTTGCAAATATTGCGCGTATGAAGTCGCTGATAGCAGACAAGGGCAATAACAGGTCGCTGACGGAACTCGCCCATAAATATGAATATTATGACCAATCGCACTTTATAAGACAATTTCGGGGATTTACCGGGCAGTCGCCAAGAGAATTTTTTAAAACACCATATAGTTGGTAAGCCCCTGATTTTTTACAATTTGGTTGAAAACAAAGTATGTTACTTTGTAATAAAAATACCTCCATTGATAAAAAAGAAGTTAATGACTGCGGTATACATTTTATTGGGCATAGTGGCGCTATTGCTGCTGGTGCCGCTATTTACCACCAAAGATTATGTGATCCGGAAAGAGGTTATCATCAATAAGCCGGTGGCGGAAGTATATGGCTTTTTAATGTATTTGAAGAACCACCGGCAGTTTAACGCATGGCTGCTGAAGGACCCGGGTCTGCAAACAACCATTAGCGGCACAGATGGGCAGGTAGGTTGTGTACTTGCCTATACCGGTAACAAAGATGTTGGTTCCGGGGAACTGGAGTTAAAGGGCCTGGAAGACAATAAACGTGTGGCAGTGGAGCTGCACTTTCTGAAGCCATTTAAAAGCACAGCGGAAACACCATTTGACCTTACTGCTGAAGACGCCTCACATACGAGGGTCAGCTGGACCATGAAAGGACATTTTAACTACCCTATGAACCTCGCACTGCTGTTTATCAACATGGATAATTTCCTGGGTAAGGATGTTCAGCATAGTCTGGATAAACTGAAAGTGATATTAGAATCGAGATAGTCAGGAAATATACAACAACGATTTTGCAGGCAGGCGGCGTTTAAATTTACCCGGTTTTAAATATATTACAGTGGGGAAATGCTGCAAAAAAGCAGGTTTACCCTTCACTATCTGTAATTATTTAAGCTGCAGGATATGACATCTGAAAAACCAATTCAACCGGATAATACCGCGGTAAGAACTGCATTATGGCGTGCCTTGCACCTTCAGGCCGACGCAAAGCCCTATGTAATGGAAGATGAAGTCGGACTGCGGTTAGTTGCCCCTGACGATGACTGGCAGGAGCGTCCGGATATGAAATATACCAAAAGGCTGAGGGCTTCCGTTGTAGCACGTTCCCGTTTTATTGAAGATATCGCAAAGACCCAGATAGAAAAAGGTGTCAGGCAATACGTATTGTTAGGTGCCGGCCTGGATAGTTTTGCCCAAAGAAATACAGTATTAGGCCCCCAGGTTGACATCTACGAGATTGACCAGCCGGATACGCTGGCATGGAAAAAGAAAAGGTTGAAGGAAACCGGCTACGGTGTTGCGGATAATCTTCATTTTGTACCGGTCAACTTCGAAGTGTCGTCCTGGTGGAAGGAGCTGTTGAAAAGTGGTTTTGATGTGCAGCAACGTGCGGTGGTATCCTGTGTGGGTGTAACGATTTATCTTACCCGGGAAACTATCGCAGCTACGCTACAAAAAATGAAGCTGCTGGCTCCTGGCTCCACGATCGCCATCGCCTTTTATTTACCCATAGATATGCTGGACAAGGAAGACCAGCCTATGCAGGAAATAGCCATCAAAGGAGCAGCGGCAGCAGGCACTCCCTTCGTCAGCTTTTTCAGTGAAGAGCAAATTAAAGCACTCGCCAGAGAAGCAGGTCTGAAAGATATTCAGACTATCTCTACAAAAGATATGACAGATAGGTATTTTCAAAACAGGATAGACGATTTTGTACCTGCCAGTGGGGAGGTGTTTCTTGTAGCAACTACCTGATATTAATTGCCTGTCAGTTTTAAATCTTACCTGGTTTTTCTGCCAGGAGTGGAGGAGGAAGCAACAATGAAAATCAGGTGGATTTGTTATTTTTGGTACCTATTGAAATCCTAATCCTGTTTATCTTATGTTCCTCATCAAGTCATTAAATCGCTTGCTTGCTTTTTCACTGGAGATTATTATGCTGATAGTGGTAGTGTATGTACCTGTTAAAACTATTGTATCTCCCTGGGTGAAATACCTGGTGGCTGCGGGCTTATTCGCGCTGATAATCCTGTTATGGGCTATATGGGCAGCGCCCACCTCCAGGACCCGGTTAAAATTGCCTTATATCCTGGTCTTCAAATTCCTGATCTATCTTATTCCAACTTACCTGCTATACAGAGCAGGCATGCGCAACTATGCAGGGATATTATATCTGCTGGTGGCGATTTCTGAAATAGCGGCCGTGTTTTTTCATGAGTATAACTGAGTTATGAGCGGGTGCAGGCAGGTATCAATGGCGGCGCCAATCGGAAGGAAAGTTCTATCTTGAATCAGATTTATAAACCAACCGATCATTACGTATGAAACAGCTGCTATCTGTACTATTTTTCTGTGCCCTGCCTTTTTTTGCTGTTGCACAGATTGAAAATCCTGTAAACTGGAATTTCTCTTCGAAGAAAATAAATGCGAATACCTATGAAATTCATATGACGGCCATCATTGATGCAGGCTGGCATATATATGCGCAGGAAAGCGGGGAGGGGCCCATTCCTACCTCTTTCAGCCTGATGAAGAATGCTATTGTAACGCCGGCGGGAAAGGTATTGGAGCAAGGCTCCCTGAAGAAAGTGTACGACACCAATTACAAAACTGATTTAAAATATTACGAGCATAAGGTAGATTTTGTGCAGCAGGTGAAGGTAAAAGGTACCGGTTCTACAAAACTGAAAGGTACCGTTGAGTTCATGGCATGTGATGACCATCAATGCCTGCCCGCCAAAAAAGTGGATTTTGCCATCAGCATTGGAGGAAAGTAAGATAATTGAATAATGATAAAAGGAAACGCCGCCTCTGATAGCAGAGGCGGCGTTTCCTTTTATAAGTTCACAAGGGATTCACGCGTTGCTTTTGCTGGCTATCAGCGAGAAAAAATTATGTTTTTTAAGTGTATTATGCAGCGTTAACCAACAAATTTCTCTCCTGCTAAACGGATGCTTTTCAACGTTTATGCCTATACGTAGCATGTGCCTTAAGTGAATTATCATGTGTTGTCATCTGTTGAAAATCAGTTGTTTGTGATAAAATTTCCTTGTTTTTTTGATTTTTATTTTGATAAATTTGATCAGCAGGGAAATAGTATAACCGATGAAATTAGCTCACCTGGTAAATTAATCTGTCCAGACAAACGTCTACCTAAAAATTCCACGATAATGAATTGTTATTTGTACCCGATAACCATAAACAAAGCACCTATGACTTAGCAAATCTGCACTGAAACATAAACCCTGATCAACCAATTTATAACCAGAAAAATAATCCACATTATGAAGAAAAATTATCTGCGGCTTGCCGCCGTGGGCATGCTATGCCTGGCCATGTATGCCTGTAAGAAAAACATGTATATGCCCGATGAGGCAAAGGGAACTACCACTGCCAGGGCCAATGAGTCGGTAAGTGTATGGATGACCTCCGGCGACCAGAGTAAACTACTGCAGCAGCAAGGCAACGTTACCTTTGCAGCGGATGCCGGTTCTTCCGGTACTACCATTACTGTAAATGAAGGAACTACCTATCAGGGTATCGATGGTTTCGGTTTCACCCTCACCCAGGGTAGTGCCAAATTAATCAGCAATCTGTCGGCATCAGCGCAAAGCTCCCTGTTGAATGAACTGTTCAGTCCTTCCAGTGGTATCGGACTGTCGGTGGTACGCGTCGGCATCGGCGCTACCGATCTGAGTGATTATTCCTTTACTTACCGCGATGGCGCTTCCTTTAGCTTGTCTGGCCCCGACCTGACGTACACCATTCCCATCCTGAAAAAAATCCTGGCGATCAATCCGGCAATCAAAGTACTGGCCACGCCATGGACGGCGCCTACCTGGATGAAATCCAACGGCTCTTTTTCCGGCGGCACCCTGAAGGCAGAGAACTATGAGAGCTACGGACAATACTGGCTGGATTATATGAACGCCATGCGCGGACAAGGTATCGAAATCTGGGGCGTAACACCGCAGAACGAACCGCTGAACGCCAACAATGAGCCCAGCATGACCCTTACCAAAGAAAATGAACTGGGACTGATTAACAGCTATATGGGCCCTAAGCTGCGTGGCGCCGGCTTCAATTGTAAGATCATCTGCTATGACCACAACTGTGATAATACCGATTTTCCTACCTATGTTGCCAATAACAGTACTTATGTGGATGGTTCGGCATTTCACCTCTATGGCGGCAATATCTCTGCCATGACCACCGTAAAGAATGCTACCAATAAGAACGTTTATTTCACAGAACAGTATACCTCTACCAGCGGCAGCTTCTCCGGCGATTTCGCCTGGCATACCCAGAACGTGGTGCTCGGATCACTTAATAACTGGTCCAGGACCGTATTGGAATGGAACCTCGCCAGCGACTCCCAGGGTGGCCCTCACACACCTGGTGGCAGCTCTAACTCTATGGGCGCTATCACGATCGATGGCAGTACCATTACAAGGAGAGTAGGGTATTATATTATTGCACAGGTTTCTAAATTCGTACAGCCAGGCGCGGTACGTATTTCATCCAACAGCTCCGGCAATATCCAGACAACCGCCTTTAAAAACAGCGATGGGTCAAAAGTGCTGCTGGCCTATAATACCGGTTCTTCCAGCGTTTCATTTAAAGTGCTGTGGGGCAGCCAGTCATTTACCTATACCTTACCTGGTGGCTCGTCTGCAACGTTTAAATGGTCAGGAGCAGGCAGCACCGGCACTACTGCGCCTATCGGACAGAATATTACGCTGAAAGGTTTTAATAACATGTACGTTAGCAGTGAGAATGGTACACAGGCCATGAACTGCAACAGGGCAACAGCATCCGGCTGGGAAACTTTCACCGTGATCGACGCCGGCAGCGGAAAGATTGCATTGCAGGCGATGGGCAAATATGTATCATCAGAAAATGGTGCACAGGCGATTACCTGTAACCGCACCACTGTTGGCGACTGGGAAAAGTTTGACTGGGTGGTGAATGCCGACGGTAAAATATCCCTTCGTGGCAATAACGGACTGTATGTAAGTTCCGAAAACGGTACCCAGGCCATGACCTGTACCCGTACTGCTATTTCCGGCTGGGAAGCATTTGGTGTAAATCAGTAATCCTATCCAATCATTTACGTTTACCCACCAGGCCCTTGCCGGGTGGGTAAACTTATTCATATAAGATGAAATCCTTGCTGTTAAAAGTTATGTGCCTGCTAAGCTGCATGGCTGCGCAGGCGCAGGATAGTGCACAGATCCTTACTATAGATTTATCCGGTGGGTATCAGACATCGGCGCTGCAATGGTCGATTGCAGGAAATGCCGGTAATGCAGCGGTTAATGTATTGTCTGAAGTGAAATGGCGTGCACTGGGTGGCCCTGTGTTAAATGGCGGGATACGATTTACCCCTTTCCCGCGGTGGTTTGCAGGGGTAGACATATCCAGCTGTTTTATTAAAACAGGACATGCAACAGATAACGATTATGGAGCAAACGACCGTCATCTGCCTACCTATCATGCGAATTTAGACAGCGATGAAGGTTCCATATCAGCTTACAGGTTGTACGGAGGATATCATTTCCTGCAACGGAAAAGGCTGGAATTATCGGTATTTGCAGGCTATACGATCAACAAGGCAAATTTATTCCTGCTGGATCACGCCGCAGCAGTGGCCGGTGAGAAAAATCTCAGGTGTACCTACAATACCAGCTGGAAAGGTATGATTGGAGGTATATCGGGGTTGTACCGGGTTGCATCCTGGCTGGAAATAGCCGGCGACCTGCAGTACGGCCAGCTGCATTATGCCGCTGTGGCCGACTGGAACCTGATAGCTGCCTTCCAGCATCCGGTGAGCTTCCGGCAGTATGCCAGGGGGTATGATGTAAGAATGTCTTTCAGTACGGTTTTCCGGCTGAATCATTACATGGTACTGCTTGTATCCGGCGTATACAATCGTTCGGAAACCGGCACCGGAACGGATGATTTGTACCTGGATTCCGGCGCAGTGCAGACCACCCGGTTCAATGGCGCTACTACACACGCCCTTAACCTGGCTGTTGGCACCAGGTTTCAATTTTAAACTTTCATGATCAGGTCCATCCAGCTACCTTTTTTATTTTTCCTGGTAGTCATGGATTCTGCCTCCAGGAGATTTTTAATTCGTACGGCATAGGCCCAGCAAGTACCCTGGCGCATACCTGTTTTTTCCGCAATCTGGTAAGACGATATATTCCCTTTGGTAGTAAACACCAGGTATACGATGTAAAATGCTTTGTTGATCGGTATACGGTTATTTTCAAAAATAGTATCGTTCATCGGAGATTCTTCATAGGCGCATTTATTACAGCGGCGACTGAATGGTTTGCGGCCTTTGCTGAAGTTATTGTAATTACATTTTTTGCAGGAGTATCCTTTGCTCCATTTCAGGTCTGCCAGGAAGCTGTAGCATTTTTCCTGATCGGGATATTTCTGGCTGAATTCTTCAAATGTCAGCTCCGCAGAGGTGATCCTGGCATCTGTTATTTTTTCAATATTCGTTTTTAATTCGGCATTATCTTTCTCCAGTAATTTATTCATGCGGGCGATCTCCTGTGCCTGCTGGTAGATTTCCTGGGATTGTAATTCCAGCTGCCTGGTACGTTCGGCCACCTGTTCTTCCAGTAGCTGATTGGCAGATGCCTGTAGTTTGAGATGATGCTGCATGTGAAAAAAGGCATCGTCCTGCGCCTGTTTCTTTTCCTTTCTTAAAAGTCTTACCTGGTCGCCGATGGAAAAAGATAGCAAAATCATCTCCATAACAAATCCAAATACCATACTGTAATGTGCCGCTACAGACAGGTTTCCGCTGATCAGCCCCAGCACATTGATTAATTTTCCGATAGCGCCGAGAAAGAGCAGGGCGTAGCCCAACACAAAGAAGCGTGCCGGCTTAAAGCCCTTGTACCAGATAATGATACCGGCAATAAATGCTGCGAAGAGTGGTATGAAATCAAGAAATTTGTAGATAAACCATTCTTTTCTGAAAAACAGGCAAACGATAAAGAATACGGTCCGTATAACGATGATCCCGTTCAAAAGCCTGTATAGGAAAGGACTTTGTCTTTTTACACGCAATAATGTTCTGGCAAAGATGAGTGCAAATATACTCATGCAATATAGGGAGATGCCATACATGTATACATTTAGTCCGGGTGTACCCGGCCAGATAAACTGAAAGGCAATACCATCTGTGCTCATCTCATAAACGCCCACACTAACAATATACAGTACATAATACAGGTAGTGATTGAGGCCGGTGGCCATCAGCATGAGGAGGTTATAAAAACAGAAAACGAGTATCATACCATAAAACAACCCATAGGTGATATATTCCACGAGGGCATAGTTGATGAAACGCTCTGCCGTGCGGTATACCATGATGAAGTTGATTTCATTCAGCGACTTCACCCGCACGTAATAGGTATAATCGCCTTTCGACAGATCAGGCACCTGGAATTCGAAGTTCTTGTGCTGGTAAAGGCGGTGGCGGAATTGCTCTGCTGCCCCGGAATGTGCCGCGATATATTCGCCATTGGCATCGGGGAGATAAATCGTTATATCATCGATAGTCTGATCAAAAAACTCAATGATGCTTTGCTTCTTTTCTATGGAATCACCCAGGATCACATGTACCTTAAACCAGTATGCAGACTGCTGGTCTGTATTTTTGGGATAGTAGCTGGTGTTGGCTTGAAATTCACCTGCTGCATCGCGGGAGCGGGCCTCTTTAAACTGCATGGTGCCGGCGGGGTCTTCCAGCCAGCTGATTTCATCATTGGTGAAAATATACTCTGCTGTGGTGTGGTTGATGTGTACAGGGCGCTGTGCCTGCACGCTGGTGGAAATACAGAAGCATAATAGCATTGCTATAATACAGCAGCGTATCATTTTTGAATACAGTGGCATGTTGGTTGAATGCATCGTATAAGCATAATAGTTATACCGTATTGCGGTATAAGGTACGTGGAATAACGGCGAATCTATTTAGGTATCGTTGACGCCCTAAATTAAGGAAAGTCGCGGATTTCTGGCATCGTATCCTGAAAAGAAATTAGTTTGAAGAGGGGATAAGCGTCAATGGTGAAAATAAAAAGCCGCCTCTACTGCGTAGAGACGGCTTTTTGAATGGCGGAAAAACAGGTTTACCTGCTGCTTTCAGCGGCTGATACTGCTTTTAGCTTTTCAGCCATGGCATTGGTTTTTGTGGGATCTTTTTTTGCGAGATTGTCTTTCTCGAATACATCTTTTTTAATATTATAGAGCTGTGGTGCCGGATCGGTACCCATTTCGATCTGAACCTCATCGGCATATTTACGGCCATTGGAAGGGGTGATATATTTATAATCTCCTTCTATGAGTGCGAGTGCATTTCCCTGTGTGATAATATAGGGGCGACTCTTACCCGATTTTCCCAGCAGTTGTTGCAGCATATCGAAGCTGTCCGGTGCATCATCATTCGCGATAGGCTGACCGGTGAGTTTTGCCAGCGATGAAAAGAAGTCTATCTGGCCTATCAGGGCATTGGAAACGGACGGCTTTTTAATAGTGGCAGGCCATTTAACGATCAGCGGAACGCGTGCGCCGGCTTCAAAGCTGCTGTATTTACCGCCTCTGAGCGGGCCTGCGGGCTTATGGCTGCCAACGAGTTCAACTGCCTGGTCGAGGTAGCCGTCGTTGAGAACAGGTCCATTATCACTGCTGAAGATGATCATGGTGTTTTGTGTCAGCCCGAGGGAATCCAGTGCATGAACGATCTGGCCTACTGTCCAGTCGAGCTGCAGGATGGCATCACCACGGAGTCCCATACCGCTTTTACCTCTGAACATACTGTTAGGGTAGCGGGGTACGTGGATATCGCCGCTGGCGAAGTAGATAAAAAATGGGTTCGTTTTATTTTCTCCGATGAAGCTGATGGCTTTTTGTGTGATGATGCCTGCGATATTTTCATCTTTCCACCTGGCGCTGTTGCCTCCTGTCATCCAGCCGATGCGGCTGATACTGTCGATGATGGTCTGGTCGTGACCCTGGTGGGGATCTGTGCGCATACGTAGCTTTTCCGGATTTTCTTTTCCGGTAGGATCGTTGCCTACTTTATGTTTATAGCTGACGGTGATAGGGTCATTTTTGTCGAGATTGACGACATGGTGGTTCTCCACGAAAACGCAGGGCACGCGGTCGAGCGTTGCCGGCATGATAAAGGAGTAGTTGAACCCTACTTCGTTGGGGCCTGGTTTCAGTTCGGTATTCCAGTCGATGGTGGTACCCGGATTTCCTATGCCCAGGTGCCATTTGCCGATGGCTGCGGTGTGGTATCCGGCATCCTGGAGCATCCCTGGCAGCGTTTTATGGTCTGTTGGTATGATCAGGGACGCATCGCCGGGAGCGATGCCGGTGCCTTTCTGCCGCCACGGGTAACGGCCGGTGAGTATACCATAACGGGAAGGTGTACACGTAGCACTGGTAGCATAGCCATTGGTAAAGCGTACACCCTGCCGGGCGAGCTGATCGATGTTAGGCGTCTGAATTCTTTTCATACCATAGCAGCTGATATCGCCATAGCCCAGGTCATCGGCATAAATGACGATGATGTTGGGCTTTTGCTGCGCGGATAGTCTGGTGGTGGTTCCCAGCAGGAAGAATATCCCTGCTGTGAACAGATACAATCTTTTCATATGCTTATTGCTGAGTTATTGCAACTTTGGATTGATATTTACTTCTGACAGCGGTACCGGCCATTTTTCATCTGTGCCTGCTCTGAAAGCCTTGCTGGTGACGTACCAGCGGCTATAAGGGTCTACGGTGCCGGCGGCATTCTTACGCAGGTTCTTTGCGTTCGGGAATGGAGCGCCATAGAAATCACCTTTTAATACCTGGGCGGCAATACCCCAGCGCAGGAGGTCCCAGTAACGGAGGCCTTCCATGGCGAGTTCGTTGCGGCGCTCACGGCGAAGGACAGGCCGCAGGGTAGCGGCGTCTGTAACCTTTACCGGTGGCATATTCACTGCTGCACGGCCACGTACTTTGTTGATGGTAGCATCGAGTAACGACTGGTCAATGGCATCTCCGGCTTCCAGTTTAGCTTCAAGGTAACTGAGCAATACTTCTGCATAGCGGATCACGGGAAGGTCGATGCCTGAGTTCTGCAGGTCGCCAGTGAAGGTTTCACTGTTATATTTCCTGATACAGAAGCCTGTTCTGGTGGCTTGTTTGGTGGTAGTCAGCTGGTCGCTGCTGCTGACGGAATCCGGATGTGATACATAGCGCAGGTTTTTAAATAAATTCCCGTTATACAGGATATTCAGTTTCAGCCTGGGATCCCTGCCGGCACCAAGATCATTCGGGTTGTAACGGGCATCAGTAAACGAAAATGGGGTGCCGTCGTTGAATTCATATGATTCTACCAGGCTTCCCAGCGGACAATACAGGTGCCAGCCGCCGGCTACTGCCGGGTACATATGCTGTAACATGGCATTGGAGCCATAATCCACTACATATTGCGTAGCGAAGATGATCTCCTTGCTGGTTTCATTGCTGCCGTTAAAAAGGCCCGCATAGTCCGGGTCAATGATGTTGTCGTTATAATCGATGATCTGTTTGTAGGTACTGGCTGCCTGTGCATATTTTTTTTCTGAGAGATATAATCTTCCGAGAAAAGCCAGGGCAGCCTGCTTGGAGGCACGGCCACGCTCTGTTGATGCAAGGTCTTTGTATTGCGGAAGATCTGCCACGGCGGCATTTAATTCATCGATCACAAACTGAACGATGGAATCTTTGGGCGCCTTTAAAACGTGGTTGGCTTCATATGCAGACAGCGAGCGGGTTACAAGGGGTACCGACTGCCAGAACTGCGACATGTAAAAATAGGTGCAGGCACGCAGGAAGCGGGCTTCTGCTGTCAGGCGGGCGAGTTTATCTTTTGATACAGGCGTTTTGGCCACATTCTCCAGGAAGTAATTGGCTCTTGCAATACGGGTATAGCTGGCCGACCAGTATTCACCGAGGACACCAAGATCATTGGTCATGGTGCCATTACTGAGACGGTTAATGGCGGAATTATCGCCACGGCGGTCGTAGGCATTGTCGGACGCAAACTCCTGGAACAGCAGCCCGTAATACGACCACCAGTCGGTGGCAGTGAATTCTGCAGCCTTGTTCATCTGGATATTTCCTCTGTAAACACCTGTTAAGGCAATCATGGCATTTTGCTCACTGGTCCAGAATGTTTCGTTGGAGTAAGTGGTAAGGGGAGAGGTATCCAGGTCTTTTTTGCAGGCACTTATGGCAAGTAGCAGCAACAGTAAAACTGTTGTTGTCAGCGATGTATATTTTTTATGAATAGTCGTCATGATAAGCAATTTTGTCGGTTAGAAAGTGACGTTCAGGCCCACGGTGTAGTTGGCAAGGATAGGGTAATAGGCGCCGCCGGTATTGATTTCAGGGTCCCATCCTTTGCGGTAATGGCTCCAGGTATGCAGGTTTTCTCCTGCCGCGAAAATGCGCACACTGCTGATGTTGATCGTTTTCAGCAGGTCTTTGGAGAAGGTATAACCCAGCTGCACATTTTTCAGACGCAGATAAGAGCCATCGAGCAGCCAGTAGGAGGAGGTTAAAGTATTGCCTGTACCCTGGTTGCTGATGATTTCCATACGAGGATATTTTGCGTTTCTGTTTGGATTGTCAGCTGTCCAGCGGTTATCCATCTGCCAGCGCTGTACGTTGCCGTTGCTGTATAATGCATAGCCTGCATAGCCGTCCAGGCGGCCTTTTACACCGGCAACGCCCTGCAACATCATGCTGAGGTCGAAGCCATGATAGGCTGCACCGAGTGAAGCGCCAAAATTGTATTTAGGAATGGTAGAACCAAGTACAACGCGGTCATAGTCGGCGGAAACTTTTCCATCAGGTTTGCCACCGGGGCCGCTGATATCTTTATAACGGATATCACCAGGCTTAGGGGATGGACTGATAGCAGTCATGTTGTTATTCTGCTGCCATGCTGCCACGTCAGCAGCGTCTGTAAACAGGCCATCAGCAACATATCCATAGTAGGAGTTGAGTGGGTAACCGATGAAAATATTGCTGCCATTGCCTACCAGCCCGTTCGGCTGTACTACGTTGCCCACGCCGAGGTCGAGTACTTTATTTTTTGTAATGGAGAAATTGCCGTTGACGAAATAATCGACCTGACCAACATGATTTTTATGGCCGATGGTAAATTCCCAGCCGCGGTTCTGCAGTTTTCCGGAATTCTGGTAACCAATAGCAGTACCCAGAACGGCGGATACACTACCGGAAGGTTTAACCAGGATATCATAGGTGTACCTGTCGAACCAGGCGGCACTGAAAGTAAGTTTGTTGTTGAAGAGGGCACCATCGATGCCGATGTCTTTGGTGCGGGTGGATTCCCAGTGAAGGGTAGTATCGTTTAGTGTCAGGCGTACGGCGCCTGGACTGGCAACACCGCCAAAGGCATAGTTGTAGCCGGTTGTCAGGGTATTCTGGTAAGGGTAGGTGCCGATGTTCTGGTTGCCGAGGGTACCGTAAGAGCCTTTAATTTTAAGCTCGTTCAGCCATTTGATTTTATCTTTTATAAATTCTTCTTCAGAGATACGCCAGCCTATTGCGGCAGAAGGGAAGAAGGCATTTTTTTTATTTGCCGGAAAGCGGGATGAACCGTCATAACGCATATTTGTTTCGAAGAGGTATTTATGCGCGAAGTTATACTGGATGCGGCCGAAGAAGGATCTCAGGGCGGAAACTTCGTTGTTGCTTCCATTGGTTTGCGTAGCCACATCACCGAGTGGTAGTTCTGTCAGGTCGTTGCTGGGCAGGTTAGACCTGCCGGCACTCAATGTTTCTGTATTCCATTGCTCAAACGCATATCCTGCCAGCACAGCGATTTCGTGCTGTTTGATGGCTTTGTTGTATTCGGCGAGGCCCTGTACTGTTTTATATTGACGATATCCTGTACCCATTGTCAGAGAAGAGGGGGAAAGGAAGACGGTGCTGTTGATCTGTTGTGTAGCGAGGAAATTTTTTGTTTGTCCCTGCGTTTGTGTGTAACCACCGATGGCAGAGAGTTTCAGGTCGGGGATCACAAACCAGTCGAGGCGTGCGTTGGCATTCAGGTCAGACTCCCTGTCTTTATAGAATGAGGCGCTGTTCAGCCATGATACGGGATTGCCTTTGTTTACTACGCCTGCGCCCCAGCTACCGTTGCTGAGTTTGATCGGGAAGGTGGCATTGGTACGCACCACACTGGAGATGATGTCTGTCATGCTGGTGGCGTCCAGCGTAGCAGGGGTGTTGGGTTGTTCCAGGTTCGACTGGATATATGAAAGCCTGGTCGTGAGTTTCAGCGTAGAGGTGATATTGGATTGCAGGTTAAATCTTGCGCTGTATTTCTTGTAATCGTTTTTAGCTACCACACCATCCTGGTTGAGGTACCCGAGCGAGAGCATGTATTGCGTGTTGTCGTTACCGTTAGACAGGCTGACGTTATGGCCTGTTTGCATGAAGTGCTTCTTGAAGGTAGCGTCGATCCAGTTGGTGTTTGGGTAGTTGTCGGGATCGGAGCCATCTTTGAATTTAGCGATCTGGTCTGCGGTATAGGAGCCGGGCTGTGCTTCGTTGACCATCTGTGCATATTCCCAGGAATTCACAAAATCAGGTGTGGCCGTTATTTTTTGCATACCTACATAGCCATTATAGCTGACTTTCATTTTCTGTTTGCCACCGGTTTTAGTAGTCACGAGTACTACGCCGTTGGCGGCTCTGGCGCCATAGATAGCGGCGGAAGAAGCGTCTTTCAGTACAGAGATACTCTCGATATCGTTGGGGTCAATATCATTAAAGGAGTTGGTGGGAATGCCGTCTACGAGCACCAGTGCTTCAGTAGATGCACCGAAGGAGCCTACACCACGGATCTGGATGGTACCGGCTGATCCGGGGGCACCAGTACGCTGGATAACGCTAACGCCTGGCATCTGGCCGGTGAGTGCCTGTGTGATGTTAGGCACAGGTCTGTTATTGATATCTTTACCAGTTACCTGGGAAACAGAACCGATGAGCTGTGTTTTTTTCTGGGTACCATAACCTACTACTACCAGTTCATCTGCCTTAAAACCCTTGCGCTTTAAGGTGATAGATAGTGCTTGCTGGCCGGTATAGGGCACTGTCAGTGTTTCATATCCAAGAAAAGAGATTTCCAGTATAGCCGGCGACGTTGGTATATCGAGCGTGAACCTGCCTTCCGTGTTGGTGGTCGTACCTTTGCCGGAGCTTTGAATGCGCACGGTGGCACCCACCAGCAGCTGACCATCTTCATCTTTAACAGTGCCTTGCAGCAGCTGACGGATGTTTTCCGGGGTGAGTGGCTGCAGGAATGGGGATGTATTCTCCGCCGGTTTTATGACCACAATTTTATCAACGATTTCAAAGGTGAGGCCTTGTTGGGGGAGGTACTTACTCAGCAATGTTTTGATGTCAGCATTGGCTACGTGAACATCTACCGGATGGGTATCCTGCAATAATTTCTCTTTAAAAAAGAACTGGTAACTGCTTTGTTGCTCAATCTTTTTGAAGAGCGTTTTTATAGCGATTTTGTTTTCAGAAATAGAGATATTCTGAGAATAAGATTTGGCGCTGATTTGTAGGCATAGTACCAGGTTCAGGACGATTGACCACTTCATGGCGAGCAGTATTTTGGAGGTAAGCCCCCGTTTTTTCGGCGGGGCATAAAATTTCGCTTTTAATAGCATAATTTTGATTGATTTCGGTGAAAAATGTAGATCCTCAAATGTTTACATCCGCCCAATCACAGGTCGGCAGTGCTGGAACACTGCCGGCCATTTTTATTTCGGGGGAATGTGGTTATTGCGTTACTGTAATAACTTTGCCGTTAATAGAACAATGCACGCCGTTCAGGTCGAGTACCTTCAGCACTTTCTCCAATGGCACATTCCGTGAAATGGTGCCCGTGAAGCCGTCTTCTGATGGTTGTCCCTTGTAAACGATGTCTACATCATACCATCTGGAAATTTCTTTCATCAGAGATGATACGCTGGTATTGTCAAATTTGAAATAGCCGTTTCTCCAGGCGAGTACCTGGGAAAGGTCCGGATGCGTATTCAGCAGGATGTCTGGTTGGTGGCTGATGACAGCCTGCTGTCCGGGTGAAAGTACTTGTTGTGAATGGCCGCTGCTAACTTTTACAGCGCCGTCTATCAGCGTGGTGGCACTTTTATCGTCGTCTTTATATGCTGCTATGTTAAACGCTGTTCCTAAAACTTCTATGGTCCCTTTATTGGTGATATGTACACGGAAAGGTCTGGTGGCATCGGGAACTACCTGGAAATAGGCTTCTCCGCTGATGTTTACGCTACGTTCCGTTTTTCCAAAGGTGGCCGGGAATTCCAGGCTGGTGGCGGAATTAAGCCATACCTGGGTGCCATCGGAGAGGCGGATGGTAAAATGATTGCCCCTGCCTGTTTTCAGTGTATTGTATACCAGCTGTTGTGCGTTGCCGTTACTTTCGTAATGCAGCTGCCCCTGTTGTAATCTTACCTGGGTATTGCCCTGCTGTGGCAGTGTTGCGCTGGCGTCAGTATCCAGCGTTACCGTGGTATTATTGCCCAGTATCAGCGTAGCTTTTTCATTGGCAGGCTGGATATTGGTTTGCAGGGTAGCCACTCTTTCCGGAGGATGGCTGCTACGTTTAAAGGTAAGCGTTGTAACAACGATTCCTGTCAGGATAGCGGCAGCAGCGGCAGCAGCGGTGGCATATTTCCACCATCCCCGGCGGGCAGCTGCAGGGGAAGCTGACTGTAAAATAATTGCCAGCATTTCCTGTGCTTTTACGGGAGATGTCACCGGATGTATATCGTCCAGTTGCAAACCTTCTGCTGTAATCAGATCGCCCAATGCCTCCGGGGCCGCATGGGATAAGTATTCCATGAGCAAGGATCGTTCCTCCTGGCTGATCTCATTATTGTAATATTTGCGGAATAACTCCTGTAGCTGCTGTTGTTCCATAGTCCACTATTCATATACAGGACAAACAAACACGTAAAAAAGGGGGAGGGGGGTACAGAAAAAAATTATATATTTTTTCTGACAGATGATTATTTGAGAAGAGAAATGATGGTAATCGCTAAGGTCAGTTTAAGTTGTACATGCCTGGAAATGTGTCTGGTGGCTGTTTCCAGGTGTGTTTTAACTGTTTCCCTGCTGATGTTTAACTGAGCAGCAATCTGCTGGTAGGTAAACCGCTGGTGTCTGTGCAGCAGGTAAATTTCTTTTTGCCTGGGCGACAACTGATCTATGGCTTCATCTATCAGTTCATATAAGTCAGCATCAGGTTCAGCGGCATCTGCCGGTTGTCCGTTTTCTATGCTATAGCGTTCGAGTGCGCTGAATTCCCGGGCTTTTTTCTGTAATGCATTGATGGCATGATTACGTGAAACTACCAGCAGGTAGGGTTTGAACTGTTTTACATCCAACAATGCGCTGCGGTTATGCCATATTTTTAGGAAAACATCCTGCACTATTTCTTCGGTCAGTTGTTTACAGCCGGTTACACGAAAAATATGGGAATCCAGGTATGGATACCAGGCATTGAATAATTGGGTAAATGCTGCCTGATCGCCATGGGCCACGCGTTCAAGCAAAACCTCGTCAGCTTCATATACCTTGTTCACTATATCAGCTAAAATTTTGGTGATAAAATACAAAAGGGCAGACCCTGGATGAATAGATTGGTGGAATTACAGATTAAACGCGATCAATACGAATGTAGGAAATTATTTGAAATTGAAAAATCCCGGGAAGAATTTCCTTTGATTGGGCGGGAGCGCTAAATGGAAAAGCATTCGTTAATTCTGCGAATATTTTGTTATGATTCGCTTGCTTTGGACTCTGGTAAATAATAAAAGTCCCGATCAATTTAAATATTATGGAAGCGCCGGTTATCATTGCCATAGTTACTGCTACTGCGTCTTGTGTTGTTGGGGTTATCAGCCTGGTGTCTGCCAGAAGTATAAGTACCAGGAATGCAACGGTAACGCTTGAATTAGAGCAACTCAGGTTCGAACTGGAACAGAAGAGAAAAGCTGCCCAGATCAAATTCGAATTAAGGATGGCGCAGTTAATTACTATTGGTCGGGTAATCACCATCATGCAGGATGCTAAAGAGCTTTTTCAGATTGCGCAGCAGATGAATATAGATAAAACTGTTGATATAAATTTTATCAGGAACAGGCATCAGGAGCTACGCAGTGAATTATCATGGTTATATATCTCAGAAAATACGAATCTTAAGGGAAATGCAAAGAAAATAACGCATGACTTCAAACATCTATATCTTTATTCAAACCACACGATCTTTGTATTATTTACCCGAAAATATGAAAATCAGCAAATCGAAATGCTAACAGAGCTTCGAAGGAAATTTGATGAACTTCAAAGTGGGTTAAATGTGGAGCGGGAGCGATTGGAGGAGGAGCATTTTGAGGAGATATAGTGTATTTATGATCTTTGGCCTGCGGCCTTTCAACAGTTGATATCCTCTTTTTGTTAATCTTGAATAGTATATGGAGGGGGGCAGCAAAAGCCCCGTCTTATAAATACTACAACTGTTTAACTGATGCCGCAAACCTATATCTGTACGCGCATAGGCTGGGCTGTGTTTTTATGTTTGCTATTATCTGTTAAGCAGATCCGGGCGCAACACGCGCCAGCTATTAATGGAAAGGTGGTTAATAAATTCACAGAGGAGCCGTTACCCTTTGCTACCGTCTACTGGAAGGTGGCAGGCTACGGTGATATGACCGATAGCGCCGGAAATTTTAAACTCGCGGTAAGTTCCCGCAAAAATGACACCCTCATCATCCGCTATGTTGGCTATGAGGTAAAAGCGTTGCCCATGGAAGCTACGCGTACCACGCCGCTGCTTATCCAAATGGAAGCCGTAGTGAAACTGGGGGTGGAAGTAAAAGCCAAAATGGATAAAGGCCTGGTATGGTGGCGACAAATCATCACCCATAAAGAAGAGAATTCACCCGCCCATTATTCAAATTATTATGCAGAATTATATAATAAACTTGAAATAGATCTCTCCAATATCAACCGCCAGCGCTGGGAGAAATCCAGGCTGATGAAGCCCTTCTCTTTTGTCAATCAACAAATCGATACCACTTCCGAGCAACGTCCTTTCCTGCCGGTATTCCTCAGTGAGTCTGTGTCTGACTACTATGCCGCCGGCACACCACCTGTTGTCAGGGAGGAAATCCGTGCGCTGAATACCAGCGGCATAAAAAATGAAACCGTCATGCAGTACCTCGGCGGTATCAATCAAAAGATCAATACCTACCAGAATTCGCTCTACATCTTCGGCCGTGAATTTATCAGTCCGCTCAGCAGTGTGGGAGATCACTACTATCATTATAAAGGCCTCGATACCATTGTCCGGAACGGAGAACAGTATTACCACCTTGCGTTTACACCGCGGCGGGAAGGGGAAAACCTGTTTGTCGGCGACTGCTGGATTCAGGCCTCCACCTGGGCCATACAAAAAATCAGCCTGTCGGTGGCAGGCGCTATAGATATTAACTTCGTAAAAAGACTGGATATCATCCAGGAATTTGCACCATATAAATCCCGGGAATGGGTGGTGACAAAAGACCGCTTCATCGTGGAGCTGGCGCCACTGGGAAACGATAGAACAACGTTTATTGGTCGAAAAACAACGCTGTACCACCATATTGCCACCAATGAAGATTTCATCACGGCTAAGCTGAACGCCAACAGGAAAAGGGAAGAGGTAGTGATACCAGACAGTGCGCTGGTTTCCGGGAAGCGCTACCTGGAAGCGAATCGCCCGGAAACGCTGACGAAGAATGAGGTACGGGCCATCACGCTGGTAGATACCCTGAAATCGTTGCCGGCTTTCCAGCGCCTGAGTAATACAGTTACGTTTTTGGTAGATGGACATATAAAACTGGGCAAGGTAGAAATCGGCCCCTGGTATAAATGGATAAGCCGCAACAAGCTGGAAGGTTTCAGGACACGCTTCGACCTGGGTACTACACCGGCTTTCAGCCGCGACCTTCGTCTCTACGGATACCTTGCATACGGCACCAAAGACGAATCTATGAAAGGGATGGGTGCGGTTTCCTATACATGGTCGCACGATAAGAGCTGGCAGCTGATGGCCTTTTATAAAGATGACCTGGATAATAACCAGCGTGGTTTTAATGGGGAAGAGGTATCGCTGGATAATATCTTTGGCCAGATAGTGCGGCGTCGCGGTATTCCGCAGAAATTCATCCGGGAGGCTACAGCGAGCGTGTCCGTGCTCAAACAATTCCCGCAGGAGTTCTCCCTGCAAGGCACCCTTGCCCGCACACATTATACCACCTTTGATCCGCTGCCACCGCATAAGTTGTTCCTGTCTGAGGAGAAAGGGCAGGTGGTAAATACTGAAATGCAGTTTAAATTCCGTTATGCGCCGGGAGAGAAAGAGGTACGCACTTTCCGTAAAGTGAAGCATGTACGCAGCAATCTGCCGGTGACGGAAGTTGCGTATGCCTTTGCCCCCAACGGTATGTTCGATAGCAAATACCAGTACCAGAAAGTGAGTCTGAGTGTACGGCAGCAATTCCCGCTGCCAGGCTGGGGTAAAGTGTATTACATGGTATATGGCGGCAGAATTTTCACCGATCGTTTGCCCTTTATGTTATTGCAGATGCATCCCGGGAATGAAACCTATTATTACAATAAAGAGGCTTTCAGTCTCATGAACAAATACGAATTTTTTAGCGACCGCTATGCCGGTGTGAATATAGAACACAATTTCAACGGTAAACTGCTGAACCTGCTGCCATTCATGCGCAGAACAGGCGTACGTCAGTTCTGGAATGTGAAGTCTGTCGTTGGTGATCTCTCTTTACAAAACAGGATATTTAACCATATGGAATTTGCCGGTTATGGCATGCGCTCGCTCAAAGGCAATGTATATACAGAAGTAGGTACCGGTTTTGATAATATCTTCCGCTTCTTCCGGGTAGATGCTGTATGGAGAATATATCCGCAGCAGTCCACCTTCTCCCATACCAGCAACTTCGGTATGTTCGGCAGTTTCAGACTGCAGTTCTGATATTTTTTATTATCCATGACACAAGTGCGCAAAAATATTGCGCACTTGTGTTTCATTTTTGGGTAATAATTAATATATCCTATACCCTATGATTATAAATGTAGCAGATGGTAAAGCCATCATAGATCTGATAAATGATAAATATACTACCTGTCTGAAGATCAAAAGACCAGTAGCCGTTTCTTATGGTTTACCTGACCCCAGTGTGGGTTGCTATTATGATGCGGCCGGATTTGAGCCCTTTATGGCGGAACAGGTAAATGAGGTGATGATTAACGGTGACGACGCCACGATTTTAGAAAATATGCAGGAGTTCCTGCAGTTGTTCCCGTCAGGTAGTTATCGGGTGGATATTGTAAGACCTGAGCAGGAGCAGCAGATTCCGTGGTATTGCTGGGCGCCGGGAGCCTCCTATGGCGGGCCTATCTGGATATTTACACAACGGGAAGCGTCATTGGACCAGGAGCGGATCAAATATTATGAAACCATGATCAGGAATGGAGGCCGGCCCAAAGTAATGGTATTTACACAGGGAGAGGTGCGTCCGGAGTATGGTGATTTGAAGAATGTGTATGAAGATTCCACCTGCGATATTTATTTCGTTATAGATGGGCATCATAAAGCAATGGCCTATAGCAATTGCGGTGTGCCGCCAGCTTATGTATGTATCTGTAAAGAAGCACCGGTAGAAATAGCTGTGGAAGATAAAGAAGCGCTGTTTTATGCCTATGATTATCTGCTGAATGATACACTTCGTGATAAGCTGATCAGGTGGCAACCATTGGTGCTAACGAAAGATGACCCTATTGCCAGGTATTATAATCAGCGCATGGATGAGATGCTACGTGTCGACACTAATTTCTGCAGATGGCATAGCGAATATTACAGAAATATATTCAGGAAGAAGAATCCTGCCGAATTACATTGGCTGACAGCGCGATTAAACGCTATCCGTGAAAATACGCTCAGGAAGGGCTTCAATCCGGTTGGTCCTGACCCATATGTCAATGGGCAATGGATAAGTGTAACAGATGAAGTAAGAAGAGCGAATAATAAAAAATTCCGCAAATGGATAAAACAGCTATTTGGGATTACTTGGGAAGAAATGGTAAAGGCATACGGTGACCCATCTATAAATTACTTTACAGATACTACCAACCAATGATAAACAGGGAAGAAATAAAGTGAGTTTTAAAAAGCCTTCACGAGGTAAGCGCCATAGAAATTAGGAGCTACTGCCGGCATCAGGAATGCATGGGAGCGCTTTTTATTTTTTACATGCACCTTTATTTTATCGTACAACCAGTAGGCTGTAGTGGTGGAAGCAATGCCTATACCGGCGCCGGCGATTACATCAGCCGCCCAGTGATCATCTTTGGCCACTCTGATAATGGCAGTGGCAGTTGCTGCTGCATAGCCGCCAATGGTATACCATACAGACTGATCTCCATATTCTCTTCTTAAAAATTCAGCAGAAGCAAAAGCAATCGCCGCATGTGTAGACGGGAAAGACTGGTAATCCGTATTATCAGGACGCAACACGTGTGTGGCTGACTTCAACGGATAAACGATGGCTGCTGTGATGCCAGCCGATGCAGCATACAGCAATGCCTGTTCCGCAGGTTCATGTTTTCCCTTTACGCCGGCCAGATTGAGTACGATCACCGCTGCTGCAGGTGCAAAAGCGGTATAGTTTTCAGGCTGTGCAAACAGGCCGGGTTCTTTTTTAGTGGTATTGAGCACCACATCTTTGTATTCGTTGTCGTGTACCCTGACAATAGTAGCTACCGTACCAATGCCTATGAGTGCTGCCGGAACGATGTAGGAGCAGCCACTGACTTTTCCGGGACTAAAGATTGGGTTTTTATGATGTGCAGCTGTGGTGGTATCTGTTTGGGCGTTGGTGATCAGCTGTGCCAACAATAATACCATAATCAGGATAGTTGGAGCCAGTTTTTTCATGCTGCTTTTCAATGTCAAAGTTTTCATTAAAAGATATGTAAATATAAGATCTGACCACCAAATATATTGAATTACAATCAATATAACCCATCTTAATGTTGTTGGTACAAGTGGGAGGATTTGCAAATTTGAAAGGGATTTATTTATATTTATGCCTAAACCTTTTGTGATTGGATCGATTGCCGGATATCGTTTTATGGGAACGTATGCGGGTGCAAGATGATAAGGCAGCTTTTGATGAATTATATCATCGTTATTGGGAGCAGCTTTACATAGCCGCCTATGCCAGACTACACCAGGACGCAGATGCGAAGGACTGTGTGCAGGATGTCTTTATTGCCCTCTGGCAAAAAAGAAAAGACCTGGTCATCCGGGAACAGTTTGCGGCCTATCTGCATGTAGCCCTTAAAAACAGGGTATTTAATCATTTTCGTCATTCCACTACTTACCAGCAACGCCTGGATATCTTTGCTGATATTGTTGTTTCGCCGCTCTTTAAGGCCGACGGCCCTTTGCTGCTGAATGAAATGCAGCGAATCATCGCCGCTACCGTGGCAGCCATGCCACAGCGTATGCAGGATATCTACCTGCTCAATCGTCGTGATTTCCTTTCCATCGATGATATTGCCACCCGGCTTGGCATCAGCCGCCAGACGGTCAAAAACCAGCTAACCCTTGCCCTTGGCCGTATCCGGGAACAATTACTCTCCTGCAAATAAAAAATCTGGAATTTTTTTTAGTCTGATACGGTACGCTGTCTTTTGAGGCGTGTCATATATACAGGCAAACCGAAAAATACGTGAACGACCAGGAAAAAATAAGGGATATCCTGTCGCGGATCGATACCGGTACCTGCACCCCGCAAGAGCTGGAGTGGCTGCAATCCTGGTACGATTCCCAGGAATTGCCCGCGGAGGAGGTATTCAGGAATGATGCGCACAGAAAGAACATACAGCACAACATGCTGCAGCAGATCCATGCGGCCATGGAAGAACATGCACCGGCAGCGGAACATGTTGTGCCGCTGTACCGCCGCTGGTGGATGGCGGCCGCTGTGGTAGCAGGTTTGCTGGCAGCAGCAGGATGGTTGTTTACATCGTATAATAGTGACCGTGAGCTACTGCTGGCAACTGCCGGACCCGGACAAATAAAAGAATTCGTATTACCGGATAGTTCACGTGTATGGCTAAACGCCGGCGCTACCATTAAATATCCCCGCGCCTTCGGTGCTGTAAGGGCCGTAGAACTGGAAGGAGAGGCGTTTTTCGATATTCATCCGGATGTAAAGCATCCTTTTGAAGTACATACTTCAGAAATCAATGTACAGGTGCTGGGTACCTCCTTTGATGTAAAGGCCCACTCCCTGCTGGATGAAACACAGGTGACCGTGAAAACGGGCATGGTAAAGGTGTTGCATCAGCAAACCGGCCTGGATGTGCTGAGTGCCAACGATCAGCTGACCTTCAGCAGGGCAGCACAGCAATACATGAAATCTACGGTGAACAATGAACAGGTAAATGAATGGATGAATGGCATGCTCTCCTTATCGCAGGTGGGCTTTGCGGAACTGGCGCTGACTTTGGAAAATCAATATGGTGTAAAAATCCGTTTCAATCCTGCTGAAATGAAACAGGACGAATACACGCTAAAATGTAGTACTAAGCTAACTATTACACAGGTATTGGATATCATCAGTAGTATACATCCTATACAATATGATCTGCATGACAACGAAATAACTATTCACAAAAAGTATTAATCGCCACACTTTATTTTTTACCGGGATGAGAAGATATGCCGTCATCCCTGGTAGCGTATTGTCTGAAATCAAAAAACCGCACCTGTTGACGCAGGTACGGTCCTGGGTGTGCAATGAATTGCGCACTGTCAGTTAATTCTAAAATCAACCAAAGATATGCAAAAATCGTTTAAGCTGGCGCCGGTGCGCAGCATGATAAGATGGAGCGTAGTGTATGCAGTGTTCTCACTGACCAGTATCACCCTGTTACCAACCAACAGCGTCTACAGTCAAAACCGGCAGGAAGTCCGGATAACAGCAGCCTTCGATAATGAATCGCTGGCATCCTGTATCAAAAAACTGGAAAAGAATTACCAACTATCATTAGGCTATGACCAAAAGCAACTGGCAGATTATAAGATTACCAGATTGCACTTTACGAATGAACCACTCAAAAAAGTGATGGCAGCCCTGCTGCAACACACAGCCCTCAGCTTTGAAGAAAAGAATGGGGTAATAATCATTTCCCGTACACCTGCGGCCTTGCCGCTACAGGCTTCCACGATCGTTCCCGGAAAGGTTCGTGGCCGCTGCCTGGAGGCAGGAAGTACGAACCCTATCCCCGGTGTAACCGTTCGCGTTATTGGTACGAAATACACCGCCATGACGGATGCGGATGGCGCCTATGAACTGAATGTACCGCAGGGCGATTATTCCCTGCAATTTTCTTCTATCGGCTACCAGCCGGCCGTATTGACTGCACGTGTAGGCGCTGCCGTTGTTAATCTGCCCCTGAGCATGACCATCAAGGCATCACACCTTACGGAAGCAGTCGTTATCGGCTATGGCGTACAGGAAAGACGTAACCTCCTGGGATCAGTAGGTACCTTCCGGGCAGATGAGCAACCGGGACAGATGCCATTGTCTGTAGACCAGGCAATGGTAGGAAAGCTGGCAGGCGTATATATTGCGCCATCCAGCGGTGTGCCGGGCGCAGCCAGCAACATCACGATACGCGGTATCAGTACCCTTAACCCCAACGGCAACACGCCGCTGATAGTAGTAGATGGAGTACCTATCTATGGTATCGACCAGCAACTGAATACGGTCGACTACAGCAAAGGTACCAATGCCGGCGCTTCCTATGGCGGCACACAGGTAGTGAGTGATTACCGCCCGCCTACCACCTTTGAAAAGAACCCGCTGGCCACCCTCAATCCGGATGATATTGAATCGATTGAAGTGCTGAAAGATGCCTATTCTACTGCTATATATGGTTCCCGGGGCTCTGGTGGTGTTATCCTCATCACCACACGTAAAGGGAAAAAAGGTAGTTCCCGTGTAGATGTGCAGCTGGGAACATCCGTGAGTACGCCGCGCAAGCTGCCTGAGGTAATGTCCGGCGACCAGTATGCTGATTTCTATAACCGCTTGTTTGCGCTGAAAGACTCTATCGGAAAGGCTACCAGCGGATGGTATATTCCAGCTAACTATAAATTCCCCAAAGGGGTAAATACCAACTGGCTGGATGAAGTAGTAAGGAATGCTATCGGTGCAGATGCCAACATTTCCCTCAGTGGCGGCACTGAAAAGAGTAATTATTTTGTGAGTCTGGGTTACGATAAACAACAATCCTATATCATCAACAACGATTTTACCCGCTACCAGGGCCGCGTAAACTTCGATAACCAGATGACGAAAGCCCTGAAAGTGGGTGTGAGCGTGGGCTTAAACCAGGCGAATAATATTAGCCTCAATGCCCAGCAGGTATACCGCGATGCAGTGCTGAAAGCGCCCAATATCGGTATATACGACAGCGTTGGGAAATTCAACTGGCTATATGGCAATAATCCTACCGGGCCTTCTGGCGTTTCCAATCCTGTTGGTCAGGCTACCACGGGTAAAAACTATTCTATCGACAACCGGGTACTCGGCAACGTATTTGCCGACCTTAAACTGCTGCCATGGCTGTCGTTCCACTCAGATGCCGGTACAGACTGGATCAACTCCCGTGCTTACAGCCGTGTGCTCGACCGCCCGAAAACCGTTGGCGGCATGGCCACCGAAACGCAGCAACAGCTACGCAAATTTGTGGTCAACAACCGCGTAGATATCAATAAACTTCTTAACAATGGCCATGGTATCAGCGCCATGCTGGGCCAGAGCTATGAAACATCCACAGAAGATGTGACTACGGTGGTAGGCGATCAGTTTATCAATGATGAAATGCTGAGTATTGCTACCGCTAAAAATAAACGCGTGGTGAATTCGCTGCAACAACAATGGGCGCAGGTATCTTTCCTGGGAAGATTGAATTACCAGTACAAAAATCAATACCTGGCAGGTGTAACCTATCGTATGGATGGTTCCAGCCGTTTCTCCAGGAATCATCGCTATGTGGGCTTTCCTTCGTTCGCATTGGGATGGGTGCCCAGTGAAGCCGCTTTCCTCAAGGGCAACAGCTGGATCGATCAGCTAAAGATACGTGGTAGTGTAGGCTTCACCGGTAGTGACGGAGGTAATGGCTATTACGGCAACCAGGGGCAGTATGTTGTCAATGCCTATGCGGCATCTTATGGCAATGTGACGGCCATCGGTGTAAAACAGCCTGCCAACCCTAACCTGGCCTGGGAGCGTACCACCACCTGGAACGTAGGTATGGACCTCGCCATCTTCAAAAGCAGGGTCAATGCCACGCTGGATTTCTATCGCCGCCAAACCAATAACGCCATCGTAAGTTCCGCCCTGCCTTTTTTTATGGGCTTCGCCGTACAGAAACAAAACCTGGCCGACCTGAGCAACAACGGGGTGGAACTGACCATCAACAGCCAGAACATCAATGGGAAATCATTTACCTGGACCACCAATTTCAATATATCTGCCAACAGGAACAAGGTAGTACGGTTGCATAAAATCAATGAAGATGATCTGGCAATGCAGAATGAACTCGATGGCGGGCGCTTCTGGAAAGTAGGACATTCTGCAACTGCATACTATCTGTACCAGTGGGGGGGCGTGAACCCGCAGGATGGTCAGCCGCTATGGCTGGATAAAGATGGTAAATCATCTGAAACGCCTATTCAGCAACAATATACAGACCGTCCCTATCAGCACAGGGCTTATAAGGGCGATGCCATGCCGGTTGTCTTTGGTGGCTTCGGTAATACTTTCACCTGGAAATCGCTGGAGCTGAACTGCTTCTTTAACTTCTCTGCCGGCAATAAGATCATCAATGGCGCGAAGGCAGCACAGTACAACTATATGGGTAGTGCTTCCACCTCCAATGATACCTGGAACCTCTCGCCTGATATGGTGCAGTACTGGCAGTATCCTGGCCAGCAGACTCCTGTTCCGGCAATGATCAATAAATCCAATTATGCGAGTGGTGGCTTCGGTTCATCGTTCGATTATACGCTGAGCCGTCAGAACGACCGCTTCCTGGAGGATGCTTCTTTCATCAAGCTACGGAGTCTTTCGCTGACATATGATTTTACTAAGCTCCTGAAGCATGTGAAAACGATCCGTTCACTCCGTGTGTTTGCGGAGGGTAATAACCTGCTCGTTATTACCAAATATTCCGGTATAGACCCGGAAGTGAGCGCCAGCGGATCTTCTGCACTGGGTATGGGTTTCGATGAACTGACGATGCCGGCTCCACGTACCTGGAGACTGGGAGTAAAAGCATCACTCTAAAATTGTTTTACTATGAAGAAATTATCCTATAGTATATATCTGGCCGGACTGCTGCTACTGAATGCTGCCTGCAACAAGCAACTGGACCTGAAGCCGGAAGGGACAATGGTAGAAGCAGATCTGCTGAAAGACAGGCAATCTGCAGAAAGTTTTCTGGCAGATGCTTACCTGCAAACGATGAATGCCTGCGGCGCCAACGCCTATATGCTCGGTGATGTAACCGGCAATATCGTGGGTTCCTATGATCAGGCGCTGGTGAGTGGTGGCGTAGACCCTAAAGATAAAAATTATGAACCGTACTGGTCGCAGCCCTATGTCGCCATTAACGAGGCCAATGTGATCATCAATAACCTGGGGAAATACGCCACTTTTGATGTAGCCATACAGCGGCAGTTTGTGGGAGAAGCTAAATTCATCCGTGCTTTATGTCACCTGGTGCTGCTACAGCAATATGGCGATGGCGCTTTGCAGGGAAAGGGAAGTAATATGGGCGTTCCTATTATGCTGGATGCCTTTGAGGGATATGATGGCTCCCAGAATAAAGCCAGAAATACTAACGCAGAAGTATATACGCAGATTTTAAAAGACCTGGATGAGGCCATTGCGGTATTGCCTGCCACCAGGAGTACCCCGCTGGACCAGGCATCCAGGGCTACCAGCGGCGCTGCGGCAGCACTGGCTTCCAGGGTTTGCCTCTATATGCAGAACTACCAGCGGGCGGCAACCTATGCCAATGCGGTTATTAACGGTAACCAATATACGCTGCAAAAAACATTTGCAGCTATGTGGCCCAATAACAGCACCGGTTCAGGAAAATACCCACTCAATGCGGAAACAATTTTTGCCTTTCCGGAGAGTTATAATGCCACCTCCAACTATGGAGAGAATAATGGTATTTACTATGCCTACGGCTACTACAAGCCGCTGCCGGACTTCCTTTCCTGCTACGACGCCACAGACGACAGGGTGCTGGCCATCACCGGCGGCACTTTTATTCCCAAGTTTACGGACATGAATATACGTGATAACGTTGTTATGCTGCGGCTCGCAGAAGTAATGCTCACCGCAGCGGAAGCGCAGGCACAGGTAGCCGGCGTTAACCAGGTGTCTGTTGACCTGCTGAATAAAATATATGGCAGGTCTTTCTCTGTAAATCCTCTCCCTAAAATATATACGGTAGCAGATTTTACCAGTAAGGAACAGCTGGTAGACAGGATACTGCTGGAACGTAAGCGGGAAATGGCTTTTGAAGGGCTTGCCCGCTACGATGCCATCCGGTATGGTAAACAACCTAACCCGCTGTTACAGCCTTCCAGGTATGCGATGCCCGTGCCGCAGCATGAAATCGATATTACCGGTGGCCTGATAAAACAAAACCCGGGATATCTTAAATAACGTAAACGACTAAACGTAATATATATGAAAAAAACAATTGGCATGATGGCCGGTGTGCTGCTGGGTTTCAGCAGCATGGCCCAGACGATTACCATAGAAGGTGATCTGGCCGGCGACCTGAAGGGGCATAATAAAATGTACCTCTATTCACGCACCTATCATGATTCAGCAGATATCAATAATGGTCATTATACTTTTAAAATTCCATTTAAAGAACCGATGTTCCTGATGTTGCTGCCACAGTATGTGCAGGCAGAACGGCAGATGTATGTGCCATATGGCGTATTGTTCGACCGGCCGGTAACCTATACCGTTAAATCCGATATCAGCAAGGGTATGAGCGAATCGGTTGTAAAAGGCTCTGAGGCCACAGAGCTGTTGCTGGCATACGGTAAAGAGAAATCGGCAGCATGGGGGAAAATCGTGGAGGCATTGAAGTCAGAATTTGGTGCGCCATGGATGGACGAGAAAGACCCTAAATATGCCGATTTTGAAAAAAGACGTGCTGCATTGCAGGTACAATACCTGCTCCCATTGCTGCAGCAGCTGGTGAAGCAGCATCCCAATTCCTACGCTTCGGTATATAGTCTGAACGATAGCCGCGAAATGGCTACGGTAGCCCAGCAGGAACAACTATATGCAGGATTGTCCAAAGAAATGAAAGCGACCGGACAGGCGAAAGAATTTCATCAGTTCAGCGAAGGACTGCGCAATTCTGCCATCGGTAAGCAGGTGAAAGATTTCAGTCTGCCAGATCCTGCAGGCAAGCCGGTGAAATTCAGTGACCTGAAAGGCAGGTATGTACTGATCGACTTCTGGGCCAGCTGGTGCGGCCCTTGCCGTAAGTCTTTCCCGCATATGCGCGAAGTGTACCAGCAGTATAAAGATAAAAACCTGGTGTTCTATAGTATCTCCATCGATAAAAGCAAGCCAGACTGGCTGAAGGCGGTATCGCAGGAAAATAACCCCTGGCTGCAGTCGCTCGACGATAAAAATATTGCCGGCAGTGGCTTTGCGATCACCGGTGTGCCTACCACTTATCTTATCGGCCCGGATGGTAAGATCATGATGAAAGAAGTAGGCTTCGACGAAAATGGTAATGGAGAGATAGAAAAGAAACTGGCTGACCTTTTTGGCGGTACGGTTAAAGCAGCTGCACCTGCGGCGGCAGCCAAACCTGCGGAGCAGAAAATTACACCAGCAGCGATGCTGCAATAAGTATCACAATCAAAAATCAACCCATACATGAAGCAATACCGGATTAAAATGGTAGCCTTCCTGCTGGCCGCCGGGAGTATTTTCCCGGCTGCTGCCCAGCAGACGAAGAAGTATATCACCGTTAGCGGTAAAATCAAATTCCCGCCCGATGCAGAACAGCAGTCGAAATTTCCTTTCCTGGTACAAAAGCAGGTAGGAGATGAGCGTATTACCATTGATACCATCCACCTGCGCCCTGATGGTTCCTATACGCATAAACTGGATGCCACCAGGCCACAGTTCTATATCCTGAACGAGTTCGAGGAAGACCGCCTGACGGTTTGGGCCAACAAGGAAAACCTGCGCATTGATTTCCGGGGTATCGATACCGCGTTGATTAAATATAAAAATCCACCCTACGTCTATATCGAAGGTAGTGAAGAGAATAAGCTGATCAATGAGCTTAATTTCATTTCCTATCGTAATTATCAGGCGATGATCCAGAACGGAAGGCTGCAATATCTGGCTTCCAGTGCAAAGAATAAGTCGCTGGACAGTACCTTCCAGGATATGTACGGCTGGCTCGGCGATGATATGGGTGAACGCGTGAAACTACTGATGCGCATGAACCCTAATACACCGGTAACGCTGTATGCGCTGGACTTCCTGCATCCGCGCAGGGACAAAGCATTGATTGCAGCGGAGCTGGATAGGCTGATCAAAAAATATCCTTATCTCGAAGAAGCTAAAAGAAAGAAGGCGGACATCTTACTGGCAGAAGAAATCGAACGTAAAACAGGTATCGGTGCTACTGCCATGAATTTTACACAGAACAATGTAAAAGGAAAGGCGGTACAGCTCTCTGATTATCGTGGTAAATATGTGTTGCTCGATTTCTGGGCCAGCTGGTGCGGGCCTTGCCGCGCTGAAAATCCGAATGTGCTGGACAACTTCGAAAAGTACCACAGCAAAGGGCTGGAGATACTGGGTGTTTCCCTGGATAACTCCAAAGATGCCTGGATAAAGGCCATTAAGGATGATGGCCTTACCTGGGAACATGTCAGTGACCTGAAGGGCTGGAAAAATGAAGTGGCCAAATCATATAATATCCGCGCGGTTCCCAGCAATTTCCTGATCGATAAGGAAGGGAAAATTATCGCGGTTAATTTACGCGGAGAAGAACTGACGCAGAAGCTGGCAGAAATTTTCGGAAAATAAAAATAAGATAGACCTGTAAAAGAAATGATTATGAAGAAATTACTCACCCTGTTGCTCATCTGTTGTAGTACTGCTGTAATGGCGCAAATGCAGGCCGCGCAGAAAATTATACCGGATTATACCCACGAAACACAGATAAAAAGTACGCCGGTGAAAATCTGGCGGGTAGTCCGCGATCTGCCACAGGTAAAGGATTACTCCAATGGTACCATTAAAGAAGTGAATATCCGTACGGTAGGTGAAACCCGTTACCGCGACCTCGTTTTCACGGACGGGCATAAACGAACAGACGAAATTGAGCAGGTACATGAACAATACAAGTTTTTCGTGTTTCATGTACTTGACCCTTTGCCGGCAGGCATTACCAAAGCCATTGTTACGGCCCTGGTAGAGTCTTCCGCCACCAATGATGATATGGCCGTAGTAAGATGGAGTATCATCCTGGAAGGAGATAAGAGTGCGCGTAAGCCACTGGTAGAAACGCTTTCTGCGGAGATAGGCAACTATGAAGCAGGATTGAAAAAATTACTGGAATAGTAGGAGAGATGCCCCCGGAAGTTTAATGCTTCAGGGGGCATTTTTTCTTCAGTTATAGCAGCATGGTACTATGTTTCTGCTAATGTTTACCAGTTGTACTATGATATTGTTCTTTTTATTTTTGGTTTATTAGTAGTTGAGTGATTTTTACAGCGTGTGAGCCATTGGGATCGGTCCAGGCAATGTAAGGGAATGCAATGACAGGATGGTCGAGGCATTGTTCATTGATCTCCAGCGAATTGGGGCCACAGGATGTATTACTGATCGCAATATGACCATTCCCGTTTATCCGGTTAGTATACCACTGTTCTGTGAGCATTAATACCGGAATATCAAGAGCCGATGCACTGTAAGCGTTGCTTGCACTTATATACTGTATGATCTGTCTGTTGAAAAACTCTTTACCATCAGGACTTTGTAGCTTGAATGCCAGTCCGCTTTCGAAGTCAACTCCGCCTATGAAGAGGTCATCATTAGATATGAATGCAGATGGAGATCTGGCCGTTTTATAACCCAGATTAAGTTGTGAGATAGTCTGGCCATTTTTGGTACTTAATAATACGATGTATCCTTTCGTTGATTTGACAACTACCTGGAAATAATCATTGAACCATACTGCTGCCGGTGATTCTGTTGCAATTACATCATTAATTTGGGTGCTGTCCCAGTGCTGACCATTTGCACTTGTTGCAATTATAGGATGGTCGCTGGAATCCAGCCAGGCGGCATAAACCTGATCATTGTGTACTGCAATTGCCGGAGCGCTGGCGATTGGATAATTTAGCACGGAAAGTGTGGTAAACTGTTTACCATCATTACTTTTTCTAATTACCAGGTGTTGATCAGCATTGACATTAGCCAGATAGATTGTTTGCCCCGAAATAGCTAATGCCGGTGGATAGTTGCTGGATTCAGGAAGCTGTACAGGCGGGGCTGTATGGCAATTTAGTTGAGAATACTGAAGTGGGAATGGACCGGAATAAAAAATGAATTCACCAATTATCTTTTTATCTGAAGTTATTAATTTGTCTTTATCAGTTTTAGTGAGTTTTATTATACTGTCGTTGTACGGTATTTCAAGTTCAATTGTTGAGTAACTCTCCGTGATTTTTTTCCCGGCTCCCACTTTAACCAGGGTGTCACCATCTTTAAAGAATAATTCAGTTGACTCATTATAATAAATCCTGGGTTGTCCTGAAAATATTTTGCGCCCTGCGGCAAACAGATAAAATTCTCCCATTACCTGTTTATCATTAAAAGGTTTAATAAGCGTACCAGGGTTGATGTAATAGAAAGAATTTTCATAGACATTGCGGAGAAAAGTTAATTGACTCACGCCTGTACCTAACGTGACGGCACTGGATCGTTGCAGGGGAGATCCATGGTGAGAGATTTTATAGAATCCAAAATCGCCAAGAAACTGTGCGGTATTCGTAAGGTCTTGTGCAAATGATGGGGTAATGATTCCGGATTTATATAGCACATAACCCGCCAGATAATCTGCCTGCAATTCAAATGAGTTTTTATTGTTGTCATCTGCATAGAATTTATTGTTGGGGTCCAGATATTGGTATAGATGGGCTAATTCATGTGCCACCAGGAATGCGATCATTAATTTACCATTGGGGCGGCTAAGAATACTGTTTATCAATGGAACCCCAAGATAGATGTCGTGATCACCAGGTAAGTTATTGGCGTAAGCATTTTTGACGTTTGGCAAATATTTAACCTTGCATTGTACATTGTAAATTGTGGAAAGACGATCGTAATATTTGCTTATCAGGGAGTCTGTTTCAGAGGAACCACTGCTGAGACCTGCTTTATTTGTTGTGGCCATTACCGCGGTGGAACCATCATCTTGTACAGCACACTGAGCAAACCCTTTATTGAGTTGAATTGTACAAATTGTGATAATTAATATGGTAATAAATCTTCTCATTTGTGTGGAATTGGGAAGGTGGTATTAAGATCATTCAGACATTTTTCATCCATAGTTATCCATTGTATAGTAGTAGATGGATTCGCTGCGGTCGAATTGAAATCCCCCTGGTTGTTGATGAAGTGAACATACCATCCATGTTCATCAAGTTTTACGGAGTCGGCCATGGATACACCTTGCAGGTTATTGAACTGAACGGAGAATATGGTTTTTTTCGGACACTTTTCGTCTGCTGTTGCTGCAGATGTTGAAAAGTTTGATCCCGGATGTTTGCATTGATTGTCAAATGCAATTCCCACGATGCCTGTCCATTTGAAAATTCGTTCTTCTCCTGTACAATTAATTTTTAGTTTTACCTGGTTTTTGTCGATGTAGACAATTTTTCCATAGAATTGATGACGCCCGTCATTGACGTAATCGGCCTTTACGACAAATGTCATCAAAAGTAAAAAGGCGCTGATAATATATTTCATAGTTATTTAATTTGAGTTTTAAACCTGATAACATCACTTTTAGGTATACGATCTATAATCGGAGGACTCGTAGAAATATCTTCAGTTGTATCAAATATGTAAATGAAATCCTTATCGATCAGCAGTAACCGATAGCGGGCCATTGGTGGTATCGTCTCAGTTTTAGTTTCAAGTTGTGTAATAACAGGCAATGAACTTGTAGTACGTGACATGTCGCGGGAAGCCTGATCTTGTCCGGCATGGCGGGCAAGCGGGAAAATCAGCAGTAGTATTGCTAATAGCAGGAGGTAGGCTATGGGCGTCCGGAAAAGCAGGAAACGGTTCCATCTTCTTTTGATCGCAATGAGTTCGAAGACCAGCAGCAGTACTGTAAGCAGGTATGGGATTAATAATGACGGGTGATTCGTAATCATGATCATACCTTTATAAATCACATACATTGCGCTAAAATCCAGGCTCTCAAACTTAATTCCAAAGACCTGGAAATAAGCATCTATGGATACCAGGCCGCCGGCTAATACAATAAAAGAGATCAGGAAAAGTTCGTCTTTAATATTACCGAACCGAGGTGTTTTGTTGTCGTTTTCAGGCATAAGTTTTAGGGATGGAGTTTTAAAATTTGCTGGGAAATGATTGCTAAAATTGATGGACAGATTTTCTGTCAGTATATTAACTGGAATATCCTGTAAAACAGATTATAAATAGTGTGCTGATACCAGGGTATTTAATCTCAATAGTATTTGCAATAAACATCACTTCAGTATTTTCTTAACGTGTTAGCTTGGGGGATGTATGTTTATTTATTGGATATAATATTAGGTATATATGATTGAATATTGAATTAAAATCGGGCAAATGCATAATTTAACTGGTAAACGTTCGCTTAAAGGGGGTAAATGTTTGATTTGGTGACAATTGTTCCCGGTTGCGTAATAACTTTTCCCGATCCGACATGACAAGAATATTCAGATGCCTCAATTTTGCAGGAAATCTGAATTTATGGTACGCCGGTTTGGCTTTGTAATTTTCAATACAATAGTAATTTGTTTGTCGCTGATGGCCACTTTGAGTGCCTATGCCCTGGATGACGAAGCAGAAAAAAATGGTACGATCCGCGGAAAGGTAATAACCGCTGATGCCAAGCCTGCACAGGAAGTAATGATTGTGCTGGCAGAACCAAATGTATCTACTACCACCGGAAATGATGGTAGTTTCACCTTCCGCCACGTGGCTCCCGGAAAATATCACCTGCTGATTACACTGGCCGGCTATAGCACCATCACGGAAGAAGTGACGGTGGAGGCAGGTAAAACAGCCACCGTTTCTTTGAAACTGGAGGCTTCCAGTAAAGCTTTGAAAGAAGTAGTGATAACGGGTAACCATAATAAGCTCATCCGTAGCAGTACCTACGATGTGGCTAAAATTCCTTTAAAGAACTTAGAGAATCCCCAGGTTTATACGACTATCACCAAAGATCTGCTGCAGCAGCAACAGGTATTTTCTGTGGATGATGCCATGCAGAACGCGACGGGCGTTACCAAGATGTGGGATGCTACGGGTCGTGGTGGTGATGGTGGCGGCTACTATAATATGCGTGGCTTCGTGGTACAGAGCCAGCTGCGTAACGGCGTGGCGGGTAATGTAACCTCCCGTATTGATGCTGCCAACCTGGAAAGAATAGAAGTGATCAAAGGGCCCTCTGCCACCTTATTTGGTAGTAGCCTTACCAGTTACGGTGGTTTGATCAACCGCGTCACCAAAAAGCCATATGACCATTTCGGTGGCGAAGTAGGCTTTGCTGCCGGTAGCTTCGGTTTTAACCGCTTCAATGCCGATATCAATACGCCGCTGGACAAAAACCATGATGTGCTGATGCGCGTCAACGCGGCATACAATTATGAAAACTCATTCCAGGACTACGGCTTCAGCAGAAGTGTAGCCGTGGCGCCAAGTCTTTCCTACCGCGTAAATGACCGCCTGTCCTTTAACTTCGATGCAGAATACATGGCAGGCCAGAATACCGGTTTAAGCGCGTTTTTCTTCTCTTACGGCCAGCCGATCAGTGCTTTGGGTACCAATCGTGCAGATAAGCTCAATATAGATTATAACCGTGCCTATGCCATGAATGATCTGTACCAGACTTATCGTAATACGAACCTCTTCGGTCAGATGACCTACAGCCTGTCGCCGCAATGGACCATGCAGACGAACGTCACTACTACCAGCAGCTATTCTGACGGACCTTCTCCATATTTCTATCTCCTGACAGATGCACAGGTGAAAAATGATCCCACAGCAGTAGGTAACGGCTATATTTCCCGCAACGACCAGTTCACCGATAACAGCCATGACAACGTAGTGGAACTCCAGCATAATTTTAATGGTGACTTCCATATCGGCAGCCTCAGGAATCGTTTTGTGGGCGGTGTCGATTTCTTCCATCATAATTCCAACCAGTTCTTTGGTGGTAATACTTATGATACCATTTATGCCAAAGGTGTTATCCCTACCTATAGTGATTTCAACCGCAGGAACCTTGACAAGGTATATGCTGAAAAAGGATTGTCTTTCACCTATCCGGCACATTATATCACCAATACCTACAGTGCCTACGTTTCCGATGTACTTAACATTACGGATAACCTCCTCGTGCAGGCAGGGCTGCGTATAGACTACTTCGATAACAAAGGCAGCTACGTAGACTCACTGGGTACTTACCAGAACGGTTATAACCAGACGGCTTTATCTCCCAAATTCGGGATCGTATACCAGCCACTGAAAGATAAAATTTCCTTATTCGCCAACTATCAGAATGGCTTTACCAACAAAGCCGGTGTTAACCTTGACGGCAAGGCATTTAAGCCGGAACAGGCTAACCAGCTGGAAGGTGGCGTAAAGGTGGCTTTCCTGCAGGATAAAATTACCGGAACAATCAGCTATTACGATATCAAAGTGACAGATATTATCCGTCCTTCCCCGGTGAATCCTAATGTTTCCGTACAGGACGGTACCCAATACAGTAAAGGTGTGGAAGTAGAAGTGGTGGCACATCCGGTAAATGGCCTCGACATCGTGGCAGGTTATGCCTACAATGACTCCAGGTACGAAAAAACGGAGAAAAACCTGGAAGGACTTCGTCCGGCAACAGCAGGATCTCCATCCGTTGCCAACCTCTGGGTGAGCTATCGTATTCAGCAGGGAGCAGTAAAAGGCCTTGGCTTTGGTGTGGGCGGCAATTATGCCAGCGACAACAAAGTGGTAAATGACAAATCATTAGGTTATTTTATTCTGCCTTCCTACACAATCCTCAACGGTAGTATCTTTTATGAAAATAGCCGTTTCAGGGTAGGTTTCAAACTCAACAACATTACAGATAAACACTACTGGATCGGATATTCTACCGTTAATCCGCAGAAAACACGCAACTTCAGCGGCAGTATTGCCTTTAAATTTTAAATGCCGGCAAAGTACAAGCTGCTGACATTTTCATCTACAATATGCTTCACCAGGTGGCCGGACAATTTTGTCCGGCCATCCTGTTTATTATAATTTATGAAGAGAATAAATGTGTCAACTGCCACCAAGATGCAGTTGGAAAAGAGGCCGGAAAAATTTTTACTGATGTAATTTCCTGATTCTCGTTGTATTGAGAAACGGCCGTCATTTGCAAGGGTACTATTTTACAGGTGTTGCTTGTGGAATAGGAAATAAATTACAATATTGTCTGATATTTCCCCATTTTACCAAAATCTAAGTAACAATGAAAAAAAGTCTACGCACAAGGCTATACGCCTGTTTGTGGTGCCTGGGCATGTTTGTTTTCCTGATGCCTGAGCACACAAACGCACAAGGGGCCGCCCCTTCCGAACATCTTGTTTTTTCTTTTCCCGCAGATGCCGTTTTAAAAATGCACAAGGTGAAAATTGTGCAATCGGCCTACACGGAATATTTTGAAATGAACAGCTTTACCAGTGGCTATGCAGGCTTGCAGCAAACGCCCGACAGCAGTAAAGGCAGTTCTCACACGCTGATCTCTTCTCTTTGGGACCCCAACACCAGCGCCGGGATTTATTCCAGTGTGGCCTACCAGGCCTCCAATACCTATACCGGCAGGTTCGGTGGGGAAGGAGACGGTTACCAGAGTATCAACCCGTATAACTGGGTGATGAATACCTGGTACAACCAGGTGATCAGGGCCTGGAAATCTAACGGGCAGCTATATGTGGCTACATTTATGAACAACCTGAGTACCAATCAATGGTTCCATACGGTTACCCTGGCAATGCCGGCGCCTTCTAATTTCCTGGGATCAGGTAACGACGCCTTCCTCGAAAACTGGGACAGCAACGTGAAGTGGAACGGGGCTTTTGTTCGTAAGGCCTTCTTTAAAGACTGCTGGAACCTGAATACTTCAGGTGTATGGCAGAAGCATACCAGCCGCTATTTCAGTGCCAATGCCGGCGATTCGGCGCGCAATGGTATTTATGACAGGGCATTCGATGCGGGCTATGATTCCACAGAAGATGCCTACTATATGGTGCATGGTGGCAGTACTACTCCCGGTGCAGGTTTTGGTACAGGACGTACGCTGACATTACCTGCGCAAACCAACCAGGGTACAGCTCCCGTGATTACGGCGGGTGTAATTTCCTCGGTGACAGCATCCTATGCTTCCGGCATTACAACTGTCAACTGGACGAACGATAATACTACTTCGCCACAATTATCTGCCAAAGTAGAAATCCTGGATGCAGGCGGAACAGTATTATACACCCAGCAGGACACCCTGCCACAAAAACGTAGTACCACGTTTATGGCTACACTGAGCGCGGGTTCCTATACTGCAAGGGTAACGGTAAGGGATATATTCAATAATTTGTCGGCCGCAGTCACCGGCAGTTTCACTGTGAGCGGCAGAGGTACAGACACTACCTTCTATAAATTTAAGAACGCCTACAGTAACCTGTACCTCGGTGTAAAAGACAGCAGCACGGCCAATTCGGCCACGATATCACAGTATGCAGGCAGCAATAGCTATAACCTTCAGTGGTATGCAAGCACCCAGAGCAATGGCTCCATAGTGCTGATCAACCGCCGGAGTGGTAAGGCGCTGGACTTACCGGGAAGTGCGCAAACAGCAGGTACTCATCCAATTCAGTATACTGTTACCAATGGCACCAACCAGCAATGGAACCTGGTAGTCGCTACAGGAAGTACTTTCCTGATACAGAGTAATATGTCTAACCATTATGTGCTGGATGATTCTGCGAGCAGTACCTTGCAGGGCACAGGCATTATTCTGTATGCTGCTTCCGGAACCAGTGGCTCGGCGAACCAGCAATGGTACCAGGAATCTGTCAGCAGCGGGCTGAGTTCCCTGAGCGGTGCCGCTGTGAGTGCGGCGCTGATGCCTGCTCCCCCTGTTACCGCTTCTGTCCTGCAGGTATTTCCAAACCCCGCTGTCAATGTGGTAAATATTACCTGTAAGAAGATGAATGCCAAAATGTGGATCTGGTTTTATGATGTACCGGGAAGAGTAGTAAAGCGTGTAGCCGTTACCGGTAGTCCTATGCAAGTGGATATTTCATCGTTGTTGCCAGGAACTTATTTTGTGAAGTACGGCAACGAAACAGTGACGTTTGTAAAAGAATGATAGCATAAGTCTGATGAAAAATGCCTGTCTGTACCCTATACAGACAGGCATTTTTATGTATAATATCACCTATTTTACCCTTTCTTATCGAGTGGGCTGCAACCATTGGTACGTCACTGCATCTTTATTAGAGACCCTATTTTGCAAAGAGGTTTTGCAACCAAAATTAAGCAACCAAATGGATAGATTACGTTTACTGCTTTTGCTGGTACTGACTGGAAGTGGCCCCCTGCGTGCACAGCAGTTGTTGAACATTGAAAAAGCACCGTCTACGGTGGTCTTAAAGCTTACAGGTCCTAAAGGTGAGCCCGTTCCTTTTGCCCGCGTAGCGTTGTATAAGAAGGATAATGCAGTTAATCCGTTATATACACGCAGTACCGATTCCACAGGAAGCTGTCAGCTGGAGATTCATCCTGATGTTGCCTATATGATCCGGACAAGTCATCTCCTTTACAGGGATACTACGTTATTGGCAGATTTCGGGAAAATACTTCCGGGAGGCAAGTGGGTATTGCAGTTACAGGAAGTGACTGGCACCCGCCTGAAGGAAGTCACCGTAAATGGCCGGCCGCCATTCATGGAACGTAAGATTGACCGTGTGGTTTTCAATATTGAAAGCAGCGTCAACACTATTGGTACGGATGCTTTGGAAGCTTTGCGGCAATTGCCGGGTGTCAGTATTACAAACGACCAGCTGGGTATCATTGGCAAAGGAAGTGTCAATGTACTGATGAATGGCAGGATGGTACAGCTTTCCGGGCAGGACCTCGCCAATATGCTCCGTTCTATCCCCTCAGATCAGCTTTCAAAAATTGAAGTGATCACCAACCCCCCAGCACAATATGATGCTGCCGGTAATGCAGGTCTGATCAATATTATCACTAAAAAAAGAACTTCCAGTGGCTTCGATGGCCTTGTATCTGTAGGCTACCGGCAAACAACTTATGGTACGGGTAATGCAGGCATCAACCTGAACTGGTCTGCCCCTAAACTCAACAGCCGCCTTGGTCTTAACTACAGTAACGGATCTACGGCCCGTCAGGACCTGCACAATATCAACTTCCCTGATCTGCGCTGGCAAACGGAAAATAACATTAAAACAAATGCAGGCAGGTTTTTTGGAGAAGCAGGCCTCGATTATATTATCAACCGGAATACCTTGATTGGCGCCACTTACCGCATCGCTTCCAGTGATGTTATCATGAACCAGCACATCCGCAATACTTTCGCAGCAAAAGATAATATCGAAGACTCAACTATCCGTACCCTCAGTCGCAATCAGCAACAGCCAATTGCACACGGACTCAATCTGCATATGGACTCGAAACTGGATACTGCCGGAAAGAAACTGACGGTTGATGCCGATTATTTATATTACAATAAATCGCAGCAACTGGATTTATCTGCCGGTACATGGATGCCTGCTAATCCTGCATTTCCTGTCAATAGTTATTCGCTGCAGATATTATCTCCACAGGAAATAAAATTATATACCATGCAGGCAGATGTACAACTACCGTTCAAAATTTTACGCCTTGCCTTCGGTGGTAAATTATCTTTTATTGAAAACAACAGCGCTACTGGATTTTATTGGATGGAACATGCTGTTTCCAAAGCGGATAGTGGCCGGAGCAATACATTTATTTACAAAGAAAATACGCAGGCATTATATGCAGATGCTGCCGGGAAGTTTGGTAAATGGGAACTGAAAGCAGGTCTGAGGGCAGAATATACACAGGTAGATGGTTTGTCCGTATATGACGGGTCGCACAACAAGCAACAATATCTGCAACTTTTTCCCACCTTTTATTTAATGCGTGGACTTGGTAAGGATAACGATCTTTCATTTTCATATGGTAGGAGAATCAGCCGCCCTTCCTTTATGCAGCTGAGCCCTTTCCGCTGGTATACTAATCTCTACAGTTACAGCGAGGGGAATCCTTTCCTGCAGCCATCCTATAGCCATAATTTTGAGCTCGGCGCTAATCATAAAAACTGGCTGTCCGGTAGTGTATATGTTAACGTTAGTACCAATGGATTCAGCGGACTTTCGCTCCCGGACTCCAATAGTCTGACAGTGGCTACCGTGCAACGGAATTTTCTACAGACAACCTCCACAGGTTTTTCCGGAACGGTAACGGTGAGGGGTATACGCTGGCTGGAGAGCAATAACGAGGTGGATGTTTACTATGTAAGGTCTGTTTCACATGATGCCGCTGTAGGTAATACTACCGGATGGGGTGGGTATATCAGCAGTAACAACAACTTTGTTTTAAACGGTAGCAGGACCCTGATGGGAGTAGTGAGTATATCTTATCAGTTCCCGCAAATGCAGGGTTACATGTACTCAAATGCCTACTATTACATCAATGCAGGCATGAAAATGATGTTGTATAAGAAGCGTTTAATTGTTGCACTCAATGCCAGTGATATTTTCAGAACATTTACACCGGGATATAGTAGTAAAGTAAACGGTGTACAACAACGATTCAGCAGTTATGATGACTATAGATACCTGCGCCTGAATCTCAATTATAAATTTGGTAATAATAAGTCCAAAAACCGTAATACCAACAATAGTAACAAACAGGAAGAACAGCGGTTAAACTAGCATACGAATGATTAATTTCCATAGCGATGTCAGCCTTATGCCGGCATCAAACTTAATGCTGATCAGCTGCTATGCCTTTTTTTCATCTACATAAAACATCTAGCTAAAACTAAAATCATTATAAAACAATACTTTATCTCATCTACCTGAAAAATACCTTAAAAACATACGGACAAAAAGTCCAGTGGCCATTTCATAAATGTGGCTGCTACCTGCCATAATTACGCCGGCAGTCGTCAGGATTGATTATTGTGGAGATTTATTGAGGAGATTTTCATATGATAACAGATCAGGAACTAAATTTTGTTGCTGAAAAAGACCGGCAACTCCTGGACGCCTACTCATCCATGGTGACAGGCGTCGTAAAGCATGCAGCGCAGTCGGTAACCCATATAAAAATAGAGAAGAAGGGCCGTGATCCACGGACGAAGCAGGTCGTAGATCAGCAGGCTTCCGGCTCCGGCTTTGTCATATCTTCTGATGGGTTTATCGTTACCAACAACCATGTGATCGAAGGGGCGGATACCATCAAGGTGGCTTTTGCTGACCAGACAGAATACAGCGCTTCCATTACAGGCGCCGATCCAGCCACGGACATTGCGGTTATCAAAGTTTATGATGGTAACCTGAAGCCATTGAAGTTTGGTAATTCTGACCTGCTGGAACCCGGGCAGATAGCCATTGCCATTGGTAATCCGATGGGGTTGCAGCATACGGTGACTACCGGTGTGGTCAGTGCGCTTGGCAGAACGCTCCGTGCAAAAAATGGCCGGCTGATAGATGATGTCATTCAGACGGATGCCGCACTGAATCCCGGTAATAGTGGCGGGCCACTGGTGGATTCAGAAGGGAACGTCATCGGGGTAAATACTGCCGTGATCTCAGCAGCGCAGGGACTTTGTTTTGCGATATCGTCCAACCTGGCAGCCTATATTGCCGGCAAGTTAATCATCCACGGAAGGGTGAAACGCGCACAGCTGGGGATTGCCGGGCAGCTCGTTAATCTGACGCCTCGCATCACGGTGGCCAATAACCTGCAAACCAAAACAGGGGTGTATGTTTATGAAGTTCATGCAGATGCCAACGTCTATAACAACCAGCTCCGCAGTGGTGATATCATTGTGGCGTTCGATGGTAAACCCGTAGCAAGTATCGACAACCTGCACAAATACCTCACAGAAGAAGTTACCGGCAAACAAAGCATCGTAACGGTTTTGCGCGGTGGAAGGAAGCAGGATATACATGTTATCCCGGGAGAGTTAAAGTAAATTTTTTAAAAAAGAAGGCGCAGCAAATGATCATTTGCTGCGCCTTCTTTAACTGTTGGTAATAACTTTGTTATATTTTATTAAATAGTTTCTGAGGATGAAGGGCCATCTGATTTAGGCGGTCTTTTATTTTTTGCCACGAATAATCTCCATCCAGCATTATAATGGGTTCGTTAAAATCAATATCGTTATGATAATCCAGCGCCTTAAGAACCATTACAGGATTTCTGGAGGCATACTTTTCACAATATGCCTCTACCATATCAGATAAAGTAAGGAATGAAGAAAGATAGGCAATGTCTATAAAATCCTTTAAACGCGTTCCATTTCCAGTAATTGCATTTAGCTTCATGGCTGCGATGTCTTTAAGGCTAGCCATTCGTACATTTTCTTCTACAATTATTGGATTGACCGTAGGATATACATGTGCAATTAAATCTACTTTTACGTCCTGAATCCATCCCTTAATAGTATTTTTAGATTGAAAATCTACCTGGAAACTATAATTGTTCTCCAGTTCTGTTAAAAGCTCATTTTCATTAAATGGAGCAGCTGTGAAAAAATCCAGATCAATGCTGATACGATGGCCGATTTGTAATGAAAGAGCGGTTCCTCCTGCGAGGAAAAAATCTTTCAAAATATCATCTTGCATTAATTTTTTTAGGAGTTCCAATGTAGATTCCCTGACTGTTTCTTTCCGTAGCATTTCAGATCGGATAATGGTATGTTAAATTGATGGCTTACAAAATTCATATCTTTTTCATTGAGATACGATAACCCTTTTATTGTTTCAACAACATCTTCAATGCCATATAAGTTTAACATGGCGTACCAATCGTTGGGCCAACCTCGTTCAATTACACGTTGAACAACTACGTTGCGCATACTCATAAAATCTAATCGCGATTTATCATACTCCCAAAAAAGTGAAGTATTAATTTGCGCATTGGGGAAATTCCGGTAATTATCGAAAAACATATAAATATTTAATGTGTATTTTTCTTACTATTATTACGAAAATACGAAAAACTCCCCAAAATATGTAGCATACTGCATATTTTGGGGAGTTTTTAATGACAGAAGGCGCAGCAAATGATCATTTGCTGCGCCTTCTTTTTTATTGATACCTGTTTACCAGCCTGTATTCTGTGGTGCCAGGTTCGGATTTAAATTCATTTGCTGCAATGGAATAGGCAGCAGGTACATTTTATCGTTCCAGGTACGGGAAGGTATCGCATACGGCTGTACGTAGTAATCGCTGTTTACCCGCACATTGCTTACATCATAGGTATATTGTGCGCGCATGGCCGGCAGCAGCTTCATGCCCAGCATGGTTTCGTTATTGTTGATCAGCGTACCGGCTTTCCATCTGTGGAGGTCATCGAAGCGGAAACCTTCCGTAGCCAGCTCAATCCTGCGTTCTCTTCTGATCTCATCTATCAATACCGGTACATTCGGGAAATGCGATTGCGGATCACGTTGCAGTGCTCCGAGCGTCATATGTGGCATGCCTGCTCTGTCGCGCAGCTTATTGATGGTGTTGTCCAGCACATCCTGCGTACAGGTTCCCAGTTCAGCCCTGGCTTCTGCTTCGATCAGCAGTGTTTCTGCATAGCGGAAGATGAAGAAGTCGAACGTGGAGTTGTTGGCATTCCATGCGCTGATACTGGAGGAGCGACCTTTTATCGGCTGATAGCCGGTAGAAGTAACATTCGTTCCTACGCGTGGTAAGGTGATGAGATCACCGTTCAGGAAGTTGAATCCTCTGGTGGCAATGGTTTGTTTGATACGCGGATCTCTGTTGATGATTTCCATGCCGAGGGAGTCGTCGCCTTTATACAGCGGACTTAAGCCGGTAGGCAGACCATCCGTGCAGAGATAGGACCGCACGAAATCCTTGCTGTAGCCGTCGCCTGATTCACCCAGTTGTCTGTCTACGTTATTGTAGGTATTGGCAGATGCCATAAAGCGCATAGACATGATGGCTTCCGGGTTGCCTTTTAATTCATCCTGGATAAAGAGATTGTAATAATCTGATTGCGGATTGCCGGTGGAATAGATGCTGTAATTTTTTGAGTTCATCAGCTGTTCAGCGGCATCAGTAGCGGCTTGCAGATAGGTAGTTCCATCGGTGCCGGCATAATATTTACGGTAGGTGCCTTCCCATAAAGCTACCCTGGCCTTGAGGGCGAGTGCCTGGTATTTACTGAGGCGTCCGTCCTGTGAAGGGGATAAGGGCAGGTAGCTGATGGCAGTATTCAGGTCGGTCAGCACAGAGTCCATGATCTGCTGGTGCGGTGTTTTAGATCCGTACAGCAGTGATTTGCTGGTATCTGTCAGATAGCGGGTAATATACTGGACATCGCTATATGTTTTCACAAGGTTGAAATATTGCATGGCCCTGAAGAACAGCGATTCTCCCACATAGATGTTTTTTATTGAGTCTGAGATATTCGCTTTCTGGTAGCTCATCATAAAGAAGTTAACCGCCCTGATATGAGCATAGGCCGAATCATAGTTGTCCGGGTCCTTTTGCGGAACGGTATAAGTGCCTGCCAGCATGGTGTTCAGCGATTGGGGGGCTTTGTCGTCCGATTGCAGATCGGCACTTACGAGGTACTGAACAGGCAGCCAGGCATAATACTGGTTGCAATATATCTGTAAATCACCTTCGGTATTGAAAAATGTTTGCGGTGTAACGGCGCTCAGTGGCTGTCTGTCGAGGAAGGAATCCTTACGGCATGAACTGACAACGCACATCACCACAGCTATAAATAGAATATCAATCAATTTTTTCATACGAATACGTTTAAGCATTTTATAAACCAACCTGGATACCTGCCGAGAGTGTTTTGTTCAATGGGTACTGTGAATAGCCGGAAACCAGGTCCGGATCAAACCCACCGAATAAAGACGTTACTTTAAAGAGGTTTTCTCCGGTCAGGTAAACCCTTACATTTTTGATCTTCGAATTACCAAACCAGCTGTTAGGGAAATTATATCCCAGGGTGAGCTGTTTTAATCTTGCGTAGGCAGCTTTCTGAAGATATTTCGTTTGTGTCTGCTGGTTACCGGAACCGCTGAATCGTACTCTTGGGAAGTAGGCATTGGTATTTTCAGGTGTCCAGGAATTCAGCGCATATGCGTAAGGGATATTCCATTCGCCATAGGAGAAGGCGTTGAACACGGTGCTGCCAGTTGGGTCGAAATCCTGTTTCAGCAAGCCTTGTATGAAGGCGGTAAAGTCGAAGCCTTTATATTCCAGGTTGAGGTTTACGCCAAATTTGTAGCGGGGTTGTGTATTCCCGATAACGCTTAAATCGCCATGGTCTGCCAGCGTTCTTTTCCCGTCATTGATTTTATTATCGCCGTTGAGATCTTTGTATTTGATGTCGCCTGCCAGCCATTTATAACCAGCAAGTCTGCTATTGTCTACTGCCTGTGCTTCTGCATCTGTTTTATAAAATCCTTCGGTAGTGTATCCCCAGATTTCACCCATCTTTCTGCCGGCATTCAGGTCATCAATACTACCGGTAGGGTTCTGGTCGTATTTGGTGACGGTGGTTAACGCATCGGACAGGTTAACGGTGATGGCATATTTGAGTTGATTGTGCAGGATTCTATCTCTCCAGGTGATATTGAATTCCCAGCCATTGGTGCGGAGGGAAGCGGTATTCTGTTTAGGTGCGGTTGTTCCCAGTACGGCCGGCAGTTGCTGACCTGCGGTAATCAGTCCGGTAGTATTGGTAACGAAATAATCAAAGCTACCGATCAGCCTTTCGTTTAAGAGGGCATAGTCCAGACCGAAGTTGGAGGTAGCGATCTTTTCCCATGTCAGGTCGTTACGTACCAGTCCCGGAGGGGTTACTACTATACCCGGTTGATTATTGAACAGGTAGCCGGTAATACCGGTACCCATGGTAGATAGGGTAGGATAGTAGTTAGAGATAGAAATGGTATTGTCAGCAGCGCGCTGATTAGGCAGGTTACCGTAGGAAGCGCGGAGTTTCAGCTGGTTGATCAGCGTTACGTTCTGCATGAACTTTTCGCGTGAGATATCCCATCCTGCGGATACTGATGGAGAGAACACATAACGGTGTCCCTGCTGGAACCTGGAAGTTCCGTCATATCTGCCATTTACTTCCAGCAGGTATTTATCTTTATAGGCGTAGTTAACGCGGAAGAAAGTACCAATGAGGGCGTACTCTGCTTCCAGGCTGCTGATAGAAGGTTTGGGATCATTATTCAATCCTATGGATGGAATAGACGGCACGATAATATTGACAGCAGTTGGCTGTATGTTAATATAGTGGCGGTATTCCTGGTTAAAGCCGACCATGGCCTTTACGGCATGTACATTATTGAAGGTATTATCGTAGGTAGCATAACTGTTGAAGGCATAATAGGTATTGTTCCAGCGGGTTTCAATAACGCGGGAGGTTTTCGTCCATGGATATACATCCAGGAAAACGCCATTTACGCCATATTCATTGAAAGGCACCAGGTTGGCTTTATCATAATCGGTATTGCTGTTCCACGTATAGTCGGTGATGATAGACAGGTGTTTTACCGGTGTGATGGTAGCCCTTGCAGTGGCCCAGTAATCATTGACATTATCGACATCGCGGCCGGAGAGGGCGTTGATGGCCATTGGGTTGGTGAAGCTGCCCTGGCCGGAATAGTTTCCGTCGGGATGTGTTACGGGCATCACGGGGCGAAGATCGCCCGGCATCCAGGAGCCGCCGCCATTAACGAGGGTGAGTGCTGGTTTATTGTTAGTAGTACGGGTCATGCTCATATTCAGGTCGAGCGAGAGCCAGTCTGTCACCTTAGACGTCATTTTCAGGTTGGGCGTATACCGGCGAAATGCCTGGTTGGCGGATTTCTGTAGCCCGTCCTGCGCGAAATAGCCCATGCTGGCCATATAGGTCAGCTTTTCGGTACCACCGGAGAGCGAGACATTATGCTGCTGCATTGGCGCCCATCCCGGGTATAATACTTTCACCCAGTTGGTATTACCTACATAACGATAGAGGTTAGGATTGGCGGGGTCCACATACATGTCCGGATTATTTTTCGGATCGTTGTAATAAGCCATGATCATGGCAGAGTCTTTGGCTGTAAACGGACTGGTACTGGTATAACCACCAGTGATACTGCCTGTATATTGTGCCTGGTTAAAGAGGCTGAGGTATCCTTTGGAGTCGACATACTTTGGAAGATTGGCCGGTTTTGCCATGGAATAGGAGCCGGAATAGTTCAGGCTTGGTTCCCCTGTTTTTCCTCTTTTGGTGGTGATGAGAATTACGCCATAGGCAGCGCGGCCGCCATAGATGGTAGCGGAAGCAGCATCTTTCAGCACGGTTACACTCTCCACATCAGAAGGATTTATCAGGTTGGGATCGCGCTCCACGCCGTCTACGAGTACCAGCGGACTTCCTTGTCCGGCGCCGCCGATGGTAGGTAAGCCGCGGATGTTAAAGGTAGCGCTGGTTCCTGGTTGTCCGTTGCCCATGCTGACATTCAGGCCGGGTACCTGGCCCTGTAATCCGTCTGCGAGGTTCACCAGTGGCCTGTTGGCCAGTTTCTCCGAACCTACAGATGCTACGGCGCCTGTCAGGTGTACTTTCTTTGTAGAACCATAACCCACATTTACTACTACTTCTTTCAGCGTGCCGGTAGAAGCACTCAATGTAACATTTACGGTGTTGCCTTGCTGTACGGTTACTTCTTTCTGGTCGTAGCCAATAAAGGAAAATACCAGTACATCGCCGGGATTGGCATTGATGCTGTAGGTACCATCGACATTGGTGATAACACCTTTGCTGGTACCTTTGATATGGATGGATACACCCGGCAGTGCAAGCCCGGTAGAGTCGGTAACGCGGCCGTGTATATCTGCACGTTGCTGCCCTGCTGGCAGTGCTTTTACGGTAATCGTTTTTTCACTGATGTCATATGTTAAGGGCTGGTCCTTAAAACATACGTCCATGAAGTCTTTCAGCGGAGCGTTTTTCATATTTATCTCCCTGATTACTTTTGCATCAGACAACAGTTCGTCCTGGTAGAAAAACTGATAGTTCGTTTGCTTTTTTACCTGCTGAAAAATTTCTGCCAGGGATAAATTCTTCCCGTAAACAGTAACTTTCTGTGCCAGTGTTTCAGCATGGAGCTGTGTCACTGCGATCAGTATCAGCAGACTGCTTAATTTCATCATCAGCCATGATTTTGGTTTCCTTTTACGCTGGTAAAAGGTTTGTTGAGAAAGCTTGATCATATACGCGTGGAGGTTTTGGTTTTTTTGAAAACTGGTATTTAATGGGCGTAAATTTTATCCAATATTTTATTGATGGTAAACATCCGTCCACTGGCAGACTTCCCAGTCCTGCAGTGGATGGGATTCATTGTTCTATATGTTTGATTACTTTTTAGTAGACGATTAATTTATCTTTCTGAATCTCAAATTGAAGTCCTCCTGTTTCTAATATTTTTAATACCTGTGACAGATTATTGTCCCGCTTTATAGAGCCGGAAAAATGTCCGGCGGGGATACTGGATTTGTACTCAACCGTGAAGTTGTACCATAGTGACAGCATGTTGAGGATGGCGGGTACTTCCCAGCCATTGAAATTAAATTCATTGTTCTTCCATGCGAGCGCTTCGTCCATATCGGGATGTTTCAGCAGGTTGGGAGTATTGTTTTCTACAACCGCCTGTTGGCCTGGTTTCAGCACTACATTATCATTTACGGTGACCTTACCTTCTATGAGGGTCACTTTCGTTTGTGCATCGTTATTATAGGAGCGGATATTGAAATGTGTTCCCAGCACTTTAACCTGACCTTTATCCAGCTTCACGATGAATGGATGAGCCGGGTCGTGTTTTACTTCAAACCAGGCCTCTCCATAGAAAACTACTTTACGTTCATTACCAGTAAAGGCACTGGGGAAAGTGATACCTGATGCGGCATTGAGTAATACGAGGGTACTGTCTGGCAGCAGTAGCCGGATAGGCTTACTGCCTTTAGGAACGGTGAGGGTACCGGACATAGGCTTATTTGTTTTGCCGTTGAAGGCAATGGTGCCGTCGTCGTACTTCACAATTTTTATATTTTCCTGGTTGGTGACGGTGCCGGACCTGGTGTCTTCAAAGTGAAAGCTGTTGCCGTTTTCCAGCTGCAGCAATCCGATAGCAGCCGTAGGAGCGGCAATATCATTCGCCAGTATTTTCCCTGTATTCGCAGTATGTTTTTTACTGAAGAACAGATAACAGCTAACACCAATCACCAGGGCGATGCCGGCGGCGATGCTGGTGATATACTTTATTTTGCTGCCGGAAAAATCCGCTGGCCGCACGATCTCCAGGAACATTTTTCTTTTTTGTTCCGGTGTAAAAAATGGTGTTGCTTCCTGCTGAAAGTAAACTGCACGGGTGAGTTTTTCCAGCTCCTGATGCATTCCTGTATCCTGCATCAGCTGCATGAGTTCAGGAATATCCTTTTCGTCAATAGTATTGTCGCACCACTGCCGGAAAAGCGCTTCCAGTCTTGTTTCCATTGAATACTGTTCCATCGGTTTTTTTATACATGGTTCGCTGTCTCAGACAGCCTTCAACTTAATAGACGCAGGAATTATAAAAAAGGGGGTATCGGGAAAGGAAAAAATTAAAAATTTTTTAAAATAGCGATCAGAAGTCCGGTGGATATGGCACCTGATACTTCTGCGATGATAGACTGGTTGGCTATCTGCAGGTATTTCTTGACTGTTTCTGTGGATATGTGCATTTGTGCGGCAATCTCTTTGTACGACAATCCTTCGTGCCTGCTCAGCATAAATACTTTCTTCTGTTGCGGCGGCAAGTGTGCGATGGCCATTTCTATGGCACTTAGTTTTTCATCTTCCCAGCTGTTATCTTCTTCGCTCCAGAGGTTGTGTGAAATCAATTCTTTACCGGCTCTTTCGCGGATGACTTTTCTTAATGCAGAAATAGCCTGATTTTTAGAAACGATATACAGCCATGCCTGAAAGTTAGTGACGGCGGGAAGTGTATGGCGTGCGTTCCAGATCTTCAGAAATACATCCTGTACAATTTCTTCTGTGATCTCTTTCGAGTGTGTAAGTTTAAATATATATGCTCCGAGAATATCACTAAACCGGTTGATCAGCATCTCAAATGCTTTTTCGTTACCATTGGCAACCTGAGCAAGTAGTTCTCCTTCCTGGATATTATAGTAATAGTTGGGCACAGTCCAATTTAATGAAGTTTGCAGAGATACAATAGTAGAGATATGGATAAGCTAGTTTAGTATAATTAAATGAACAAAAAGTATTATAAAGGTAGCAGCACCGACTGTTGGGTTGTATTTTTTTGTCGGGAACAGGTATTAAATTATCAGGGAAAGCCAATGGGGTAGTCGCTCGTTAACAGGTAGGATTTAGATGTTTTTTGCTATTTCCCATGAATATATTATAGAAAATAAGTATAGTTTATAGAAAGACAAATTTATTATAATTGTGCAGATAGCAGATTTTCAGCATTTCATTTTCCAGAATGCCAGAATTTGTTTTTATTTTGGTCTTTCAGAGTCTTATTATTATCAGGAGTCACGTAATGAATTTAACGGAGGATAGGGTACTTTTTTCACAAATTGCCAGTGGAGATGAAACGGCGTTCAGGACACTGTATCACCGCTATAATGCTGTGTTGGCAAGGGCTGTAATGAAGTTACTACGTTCAGAGACAGCCGCAGCAGAAGTACTGCAGGAGGTTTTTCTGAAGGTTTGGTTACAACGGGACACCTTAGTGAATATTGAAAATCCAGGCGGGTGGCTATATACACTTGCCTCTAATTACTCTCTCTCCTTGTTGCGGCAATATGCCCGCGAAAAAAAGCACACGCAGGAACTTCCGGAGGAAGATATCCAGGATTACCAGGATTTGTCAGAAAAATTTTATGCAAAAGAATTGCAGGGTATTATCAAGCATGCTATTGAAGCCTTGCCTGCTTCGCGTAGGGAAGTTTTTTTGCTGAGTATGGTGGATGGCAAGTCGCGCCGTGAAATTGCTGATACGTTGGCTATTTCGGAGCATACGGTCAAAAACCAGCTGCTTGCTGCCCGTAAATTTATCCGGGAATACCTGGAATTGAAAACAGGGAATCCGCTACCAATGCTGCTTTTGGGCTTGTTGTTAAGATTTTTTTAATTTTTTTTGAATTCGGATAGTACAGCAATCCCTTTTTTGCGTCTAGCCTGTAAAGATCAGTGTGCCGTGGAGTCAACAGCCTATTATAAATATCTTTTAAGTCGCTACTACAACGGAACCGCCACTCCGGCGGAAACCGAAGAGCTGATGGAAGAGCTGCGCAAAAATGCAGATGAGGAACAATGGCAGGAATTGGTCCGCGGTATTTATATGTCCGAAACCGCCGATCCACACTATCTTCCGCAGGATTATGAACTGGTTTTACAACGTATATTGGATACGCCGGTAGTAATGCCTGTTACTATCACACGTCGCCTGTGGCTGCGTCGGATTGCCGCTGCGGCTGCCGTTTTGTTATTGCTGGGAACAGGTACTTATCTGTGGCGTGCGCATTCAGGGCGGCGTCCGGGTCCCATAGCCGTACAACAGATAGATGTGAAGCCTGGCAGGGAAGGAGCAGTGCTGACTTTAGCCGACGGCACACAGGTAGACCTGGACAGCCTGCAAAATGATACGGTTACTAATCAGCAGGGGGCAACAGTTATACTGCACAATGGGCAGCTGGCCTATCAGCAGAACGGACAGGGAACCAGTTATAATACCATGTCTACGCCGAAGGGCCGGAAATTCAGATTACAGTTGCCCGATGGTACGCATGTATGGATAAATGCTGCGTCTTCGTTACGTTTTCCTACCGCATTTACCAAGGGCGACAGAACAGTGGAACTCAGCGGTGAAGCCTATTTCGAAGTGGCACCATTGCCAAAGCAACCATTTAAAGTAAAGCTGGACGATGGGACTTTTATTCAGGTATTGGGAACAGATTTCAATGTGAATGCCTATAAGGAGGAACATCTTATCAGTACAACATTATTAAGGGGAGCAGTGAAGATCTCCCGGAAGAATATACAACAAGTGCTGAAGCCAGGCCAGCAAATGCAACTGGTACAGGATAGCGAGGCTTTTACTATAGTGAACAAGGTAGATACATCGGCTGTCATGGCCTGGAAAAATGGGTTTCTCAGCTTCCAGGATAAGAAACTGACCGAAGTAATGCACATGCTGGAAAGATGGTATGGTATAGAAGTTATATACCAGGGCATCCCGCCGGATATTGTCTTTTATGGCGAAATAGGCAGTGATGTAAACCTTTCCGGCGTATTAAAATTCCTGGAGGATTCAGGTGTAAAGTTCAGCATGGAAAAAAATCAGCTAACAGTAGCAGCAAAACAATAGCGATCGTCGTCAGCCAACAAGAACAGTGAAAAATAAATTCCAGATATAAGTTTACCTGTAATTAAAAAAGCGAAAGTGATTGCACTCACTTCCGCCAGAGCGGTTATAGCTGAACATAACAATCGAATGTAACACCAACTGTTTATCATTTACTAAGCCAAACCAGTACAAAGTTATGCAAAAAAATGCTCTTTGTAACCGGGAGTCCTATGCGCCTATGCGAAAGAAGGACCGCCGGTTTTCAACCAAAATCCTGTTAGTTATGAAACTGACTTTTTTATTAATGACGACCGTTTTCCTGCATGCCAGCGCTGCAACCTATGCACAGCTGATCTCATGGTCGGGGAATAACGTGCCTTTAGAAAAAGTATTCTCCGTTATCCGCCAGCAATCGGGTTATACTATTGTGGCCAGCAAAGAGGTATTACGGACAGCACATCCCGTGACCATCAATGTACATGAGGCTACCATTAAAGACTTCCTGGACATGGTGGTAAGGGAGCAGCCATTGAAATATAGTATAGAGAACAAATCTATTTTTATCTCTCCAAAACCAATATCCGTCGTAGCCACGTCAGGCATTGTACAAGGCATTGATATCAAAGGTAAGGTTACAGATGAATCCGGGAGCCCGTTGCCAGGTGTATCCGTACGTATCAAAGGTACATCACTCGGTACTTCCACCGGAAATGATGGCTCCTTTGCATTGCATCTGCCGTCGAATGGACCATCGGTACTTGTATTTTCCTATATGGGTACTACCCCGCAGGAGGTAACCGTAAATGGAGATAATCCGTCGCTGAATATTAAGCTCAAAGCCGCAATAGAACAGCAAACAGAAGTAGTGGTAGTAGGGTACGGTACCAAAAAGAGAAGTGATGTTACAGGTTCAATTTCTTCTGTACCCAAAGACCGTCTGAAAAATCAACCGGTAAGCAATGTACTCCAGGCGATCCAGGGTTCTGCCGCAGGCGTAAATATTGTCAACAACTCTACCCGCCCAGGTAGCTCACCTGCCTTTTACCTGCGTGGATTGAAATCTATTTCCGCCAGCAACGCACCGCTCATCGTACTGGATGGTATCCCCTTTAATGGTACCTATAACGATATTAATCCAAATGATATAGAATCCATTGATATGTTGAAAGACGTGTCGGCATCTGCTATTTATGGAGCCCGCGGTGCAAATGGCGTAATCATGATAACCACGAAGAGAGGGAAGTCTGGCAAACCGGTAATCGCCTACAATGGTTATGCCGGTGCAGAATATCAAACGAATGTGGTGAAAAATATGAACGGTGAACAGTACCGTGAAAAGAACCATTGGTATAATATCCAGGCAGGCCGCCCGACAGCACCGGATTTGCCTTATCTCTCAGAGCAGCAGAACTATGCCAATGGTGTTCCTGAAGTAGACTGGCAGAAAGAAATCAGCCAGCAGGGCTATATGCACAGCCATGAACTGAGCATTTCAGGTGGGTCAGACAATGTGAAGTATTATGTTTCCGGAACTTTTCTGAAACAGGATGGTACGCTGAAAGGTTACCAGTTTAACCGCTCCAGTATCCGCTCCAATGTAGACATTAACGTGACCTCCTGGCTGAAAACAGGCGTGAACATGTTTTTTGTGAATAACAATGAAGACGGTGGCCGCGTATCCCTCTTCAATGCCAACTCACTGAGCCCGTACGGAACACTATATAATGATAAAGGTGACTATGCAATTTATCCTATTGCACCACAAACCTTATATACCAATCCACTGATAAACCTGTATAATCCAGGGCTCAATCGCAATAAGAATATTAACGCGAGCGGCTATGCTGAGGTGGCGCCAACTTTCCTGAAAGGCCTGAAATACCGCGTAAACGCATCTTATGGCTATCGTCCTAAACGTACTGCAGACTATACCGGCCGTAAAATGGGTGATAACCTCGGTACGGCCAATGTATACAACGAAGAAGCCAAACAATGGATAGTAGAGAATGTGCTGAGCTATGCGAAAACTTTCGGTAAGCATGCCCTCGACTTTACTGCGTTATACAGCGCCCAGCAGGATATGTTGTTTACCTCCACACTGGCGGCCAACAGCTTCGTAAATGATAACCTGCTCTTCAACAACCTTGGTGCAGCACAGGTACAGAAAACCTATTCCGCGGATTCTGTTACATCTATGTTATCGCAGATGTTCCGTGCCAACTATGTATACGACAGCCGTTATCTTATCACTGCTACTATCCGCCGTGATGGGTTCTCCGGATTCGGGGCTTCCAATAAATACGGTGTGTTCCCTTCCGTAGCCATAGGCTGGAATATTCAGAACGAAGCCTTCCTGAAAGAGATACCAGCCATCTCACAGATGAAGCTCCGCGCCTCTTACGGCCGTTCCGGTAATCAGGCCGTGGGTGCCTACCAGACCCTGACCCGCCTTACCACCAGCCCTTATATCTATAATGGCGTTACTGCTGTAGGTGTGATCCCTGATAAACTTGGTAACCCTAACCTTAAATGGGAAAGTACTACCGGTTTGAACGTAGGCGTTGATTTCGGTTTCTTCAATAACCGCCTCACAGGTAGTATTGAAGGATACAAAACCAATACATTTGACCTGCTGCTGAGTCGTAAAATACCTTCACTCACCGGTTATAGCAGCATCTATGATAATATCGGTAAAACAGCCAACAAGGGACTGGAAATATTAGTGAACAGTAAGAACCTTACCGGGAATGACTTTACATGGTCTACCTCCTTTAATATCTCCTTTAATAAGAATAAAGTAGTGGCATTATATGGAGATAGTAAAGATGATATCACCAACAATCTCTTTATCGGTAAACCACTGTTAGGCATATACGATTATACCATGGCCGGTATCTGGCAGGAAGGAGAAGATAATTCTATAGACCCGGGTACCAAACCAGGTTACATTAAATTCAAAGATATTAATGGCGATAAAAAGATCGATGCTAACGATCGATCTTATCTCGGTACTCAATTGCCTAAATATATCGCAGGCCTGACCAATACATTTACCTATAAAAATCTTTCCCTTAATATATTCATTCAGGATGTACACGGATCACTGCGTCCGGATAATATCCTCGATAACCGCGACCAGGGTGGTGTAGTGAATCTTCCTGCAAATATTCCCTACTGGACATCTGAAAATAAGATCAACACCAATCCGTCCCTGTACTATTCTAACCCAAGAGGTTATAAGTATGCGGAAGATGCGTCGTATATACGTTTGAAAGATATTACACTGAGTTACCAGTTTGATAAGAACTTACTGCAACGCTACCACATTTCTAACCTGATGATGTATCTCAGCGGTCGTAACCTGGCTACGTTTACCAAATGGAAAAACTGGGACCCGGAAACATCACCTTCTACCATTACCTCCACACAGGCAAGGCTGAATAATGGCCAGGGTACTGGTCAGCAGAGTTCAGATTTCTACCCAAACAGCGCAACAGTAGTATTTGGTATTAACCTCAGTTTATAATTTAAAAATGATATAGACATGAAGAACAGGCGAAAAATATATAGCTTATTGCTGGCAGGGGTGATGACTACATCATTTATGGCTTGCCGCAAATCTTTCCTTAATGAAACATTGAAATCCTCCTATGCTCCGGGTAATACGTTGGTAGATGCACTTGGTTTTGAAGCCTCCATTGCAGGTTTACAGAGCATCTTCCGTAACGATTACGGCAACACGCAGGGATTAATGGCCACCTATTTTGTGGGTACTGATCTGGCCATTACCGGCCAGCCCAACGCAATACAGGCGCCTTACGACGACTATCGTAACCTGAACTCTTCCGTAAGTTCTGTTAGTAGTATCTGGAGCTGGTGCTATAAAATAATCAATGCATCCAATACCATCATCGCAGGTACGCAGAATCCGGCTGCTTCACTGACAGATGCGCAGCGCGCGCTGTATAAGGCGGAGGCAAGTTTCTTCAGGGCTTATGCCTACAATCACCTGTCGATCCTCTTTGGTGGTGTTCCACTGCTGACAACGCCGGTAGCAGCCCCTCGTACAGACTATACCCGTGCTTCAGAAGCAGATGTGATCGCACTCATCATCAGTGACCTGACCTTTGCTGCTGCAAATTTGCCCGATCCGGCGAACGTAACTACACAGGGTCGTATCAATAAATTTGCCGCAGCGCAATTGCTCGCTGAAGCATACCTGCGAGCTAACAAGCCGGCAGATGCCCAAAAAGCAGCACAAAGTATTATCGATAGTAAATTCTATTCGCTGGTAACTGCGAGATACGGCGTAAAGGCCAGTCAGCCCGGCGACCCGTTTGCAGATATGTTTACCTACGGTAGCATGCGCCGCAGCCAGGGAAATACAGAAGCGATCTGGGTGGTGGAACAACAATATAATATTACCGGTGGAGGCGCCGACTTCGACCAACGTCGCAGAGAATGGGGCCCATTTTATGTAAATATAAGCGGGATGTTGGTAGCGGATTCTCTCGGTGGCCGCGGTATCGGAAGGATAAGGCCTACCAACTGGTGGACCTACGGATTGTATGAAACAAAGGATATGCGCAACTCGCAGTATAATATTCGCCGGAACTATTGGTACAATGATCCCGCCGGCGCCAATTACGGCAAGCTGGTAGTACCCAAAGCTGCTGATACAGCCTATTACATGTATGCACATACTACCAAATGGTACGAATTCCAACCCGGCGATCCACAAGGTTCCAGCTCCTTTAAAGACAGGATTATGATGCGTCTCGGTGAAACCTATTTACTGCTGGCAGAGGCACAATTCATGCAGGGAGATCTTGGTGGAGCCGCTAACAGTATCAATGTGATCAGGAACCGCGCAAATGCCACACCAGTGACCGCTGCGGATATTACACTGGACTACATCCTCGATGAAAGGGCCAGAGAACTGACCGCGGAAGAACTCCGCAGGCTGACGTTGATCAGAACAAATAAACTGGTAGAACGTACCAGGAAATACAATCCTTCCGCAGGGCCTAATATTGCTGATTACAATATCCATCTGCCTATTCCGCAATCTGAAATAGATGTGAATAAAGATGCTGTATTGAAACAGAACGATGGATATAAATAATGTCCTATACTTCGTTTATTCGTTAGGGTTATAGAATAGTGCATGAAAAAAATTATAATACTAAGTATCACCTGCCTGCTGGTTACCCTGGTCGCAAAGGCCCGGCAAGGCAGGCTTAACCAGCCGTTTAACGACGGCTGGTATTTCAGGAAAGGAAGTTTTAACCAGCAAAATATTGACAGCGGATTTAGGGCTGTGGCCATCCCGCATACCTGGAATAACAAGGATATGCAGGAAGGGCGGAATTTTTATAGCGGTGATGGATGTTATAAAAAGATATTTAAGGTAGATGATCAACTGCGTGGGAAACGTGTTTTCCTGCGCTTTGAAGGAGTGGGGTCAGTGGCGGACTTATATGTGAATAATAGGCTCATAGGCCAGCATAAAGGATCTTACAGTGCTTTCTGCTTTGAGATCACACACGAATTAAAAGAAGGAGAGAATACCGTTATCGTAAAAGCCAATAACCAGCAAAGGGAAGATGTGCTGCCCATCAATAATTTTCTTTTCGGTATATTTGGCGGCATCTACAGACCTGTTTCGCTGATTGTTACCCACGACATCAATATTACTACTACGGATTATGCCTCTCCCGGAATATATATCCGTCAGGAGATGCAGGATGGTAAAGCATTGATTACAGTCAAATCAAAGATTGAAAATAAGCGGCAGCATACCAGTAGTATTACGCTGAAAACAGAGATCAGAGATCAACAGCAACAGCTGATTACGGCTACTGAGAAGTCGCTGCTGGTGAGCCCGCAGGGAATTAACATCAACGAACAGCAACTCACTATTGCCGGGCCACATCTCTGGAATGGCCTGCAGGACCCTTACCTGTATAGCGTTACCACTACCGTAATGGAAGGCGAAGAAATCCTGGACGCTGTCACACAGCCTTTAGGTGTGCGTACTTTTGAGGTAATACCAGGAAAAGGCTTTTACCTGAATGGAAAGCCTTATGCCATGCATGGCGTTACCCGCCACCAGGAGTGGCAGGACTATGGCAATGCACTCAGTAATGCCCAGCATAAAGCTGACCTGGATGTTATCAGAGAAGTAGGTGCTACCACCATCCGGTTTGCACATTATCAGCAAGCAGAATACCTCTATGCACAATGCGATACCATGGGCTTTGTTATCTGGGCGGAGATACCTTTTGTGAATGCCACTTCAGGGAAGGAGGGGGATAATGCCAAACAGCAACTGACAGAATTGATCCGGCAAAACTTTAATCATCCTGCTATTTACGTATGGGGCATGCATAATGAAGTTTATAGTAAAACGCCTGATGAACCCGTAGCTGTTTTGACACGTCAGCTCAATGACCTGGCGAAAACAGAAGATCCTGATCGTTTAACCACTGCCGTTAGTGGTTATGGAGAAATGAACAGACCTGCCAACCTTGCGGCAGATATACAAGGTATGAACCGCTACTATGGATGGTATGAAGGGCATATCGGCGATTTGGAACAATGGGTAACAGGGCTGGAAAAAAATTACCCGGATTATAAACTGATGCTGACGGAATATGGTGCCGACGGGAACATCAACCAGCATACAGATAGTATCAACACCGATTTTAATCCCGTAAACGGACAATTCTTTCCTGAAACCTATCAGACAGCCACACATGTGCAACAGTGGGCTATCATAGAAAAACATCCTTATATCGCTGCTTCCTATCTGTGGAATATGTTCGAGTTTGCAGTACCCATGTGGAACCGTGGAGGGGTGAATGCGCGGAACCTGAAAGGTCTGGTTACCTACGACCGTAAGCAACGTAAAGATGCATGGTATTGGTATAAAGCCAACTGGAACCCGGAACCGATGGTATACATCGCAGAACGCAGGAACAACAGGAGAAGCAAAGCCCTCAATACAGTGGAAGTATTCAGTAACCTGGAAGAAGTAACAATATCCGTCAATAGGGGAAAACCGCTGCAAGGCCACGCCGGCGCCAATTCCCGTGATATATTGTTTGATAGCGTAAAATTATCTCCCGGGAAAAATATTATAACAGCAACGGGCAAACGTAATGGGGTAGTTGTGTCCGACACAATTACGTGGGAATATAAATCTGTTTATTAATTTTAAGTGAAATGAGAAAATTAAGGCTTTTCGGAGTTGCTATTGCCTGTTTGCTAAGCCATCAGCAAAGCATCATGGCACAAGGCAGCGATATAAAGAAAGATACAATTGCACTGCAACATGGCGCACATCGTATTGGTAACAGAACAGATGCGGACATGGAACGCTGGCGCAACCTGCGTTTTGGTCAGTTTATCCATTGGGGCGTATATGCAATACCGGGAGGCATCTGGAACGGTAAAGTATATGATGGCGCAGCAGAGTGGATACGCAGCTGGAAAGAAATGCCAAAAGACGCATATGATAACCTGTACAAACAGTTTGATCCTGTTGCCTGTGACCCTGCAGCATGGGCGCAACAGGCAAAAGACATGGGTGCAAAATATATGGTGATTACCACTAAACATCATGATGGCTTTTGTTTGTGGCCCAGCAAATTTTCTAAATACACCATTGCTGCTACGCCTTATAAGAAAGATATCATAGGGCCGATGGTGGCTGCCTATAACAAAGCCGGAATTGATGCCTATTTGTATTTTTCTATTATCGACTGGAACAATCCGGACTGGAGAACAAGTCTGAAAACAGCTGCAGACACCGCTGCCATGGTGCGTTTTAAAGTATTTGTTAAAAATCAGCTGAAAGAATTATTGGAGCGTTATCCAACGGTGAAAGGATTTTGGTTTGACGGCACCTGGGATGATTCATGGAAAAACGACGGTGCGTTCAGTGATGAGCTGGAGCAATATCTTCAGAAATTGCATCCTGGCTTAATTATCGGCAGCCGACTCCGGGCCGATGAAAAAGGCGCCAGGCATTTTGATAGTAACAACCGCCTTATGGGCGACTACGAACAAGGCTGGGAACGGAAGCTACCTGAGAAGATCGCAGATGTTCATGGCCACGACTGGGAGGGTGTTATGACAGTGCCTGAAAACCAGTGGGGCTATCACCAACGTTGGGATGGTCACATTAAAAGCAGTAATGAAATAATAGAAATGCTCGCAAAGTCGGTGTCGCTCAGCGGCAACTTCGTATTGAATTTCGGTCCTAAGCCCGATGGTACTTTCCGAACGGAAGAACAACAGCTGATGACAAATATCGGCAGTTGGATGAAAGTCAATGGAGAAGCTATTTATGGCGCCGGATATGCCGGATTTGAAAAGCAGGACTGGGGTTATTTTACCCGTAAAACAGGAACAGACACCGTTTATATGGTGGTGTGCAACGTGCCGGTTTCTGGCAAGCTGCGCGTGAAACTGCCCGCAGGAAAAGTCATCGGTAGCGCCTATACGCTGGAAGAACCGGGTACGCAGCTTTCACCTGAGCTGATTGTACGCAACGAATACTTTATTCCTATTGCACAGAAAGTATATACCACGCCGTTAGTGGTGGTACTGACGCTCTGGAATGGTGCGGCAGCTGATCATTACGAAAAAGCTAAAACCTGATGGTTGTAATTATATTAAAAAAGCTTCCTGATTTTCAGGAAGCTTTTTTAATATAAAATTATATGGACCTTATATGAGATGTACTTTTGACTTGTTACCATATCTTACCAGATAACCGATAACGATCAATACACCTATAAACGACATGCCTACACCTACCAGTGACGGGTAGTTATAGCCGTAGCCTTTATTGAGCGGAATGCCCCCCAGGTATGCACCTGCGGCATTAGCTACGTTGAAGGCAGCCTGCATAAAGGCAGCACCCATCATTTCGGCGCTTGGTGCGCTGCGCATCATCATGATATTGATGGGAGCGGAAACGGACATCGACAATCCGCCGCAGAGGAAAGTCAGTGCCAGTGCCACTGGCGTGTATTGTGCAAATAAGAAAACACCCAACAGCGCACACATCATCATCGTTAGCAGGATGGCGGTAGTTTTGGGTGCACCAATTTTATCGGAGAGATAGCCACCGAGCAGGTTTCCTACTACCATGCCGGCTCCTGCCAGTACCATGATATAGGCCATATTGCGCTCTGGTATACCCGCTACTTCCGTCATCAGCGGTGTGATGTAGCTGAACCAGGTAAACAGGCCGCCAAAGCCGATGGCTGTGATCAGCAGAACATACCAGGTTTGCGGATTGGTGAGAAAATGTAATTCACTTTTATCATGTGTTTTCGCTTTTACCGGTAATGCAGGCAGCCAGGCAATCAGCGACAGGATAGTAAGAATACCGATAACGCTCACAATGCCAAAATACAGGCGCCAGTGAAAGGCATGCCCGATAAAGGTAACCAGCGGCACCATGCCCAGATTGGCAACGGTGAGCCCTGTAAACATCAGTGAAATATATAATGCCTCTTTACCTTTTCCTGCCAGCCGGGAGGCTACTACCGTACCCACGCCAAAGAATGCACCGTGTGGGAGCCCGGAAAGGAACCTGGCCAGCATCATGGTAGGGTAGGTAGGTGCTATCGCCGAAAAGGCGTTAAACACCGTAAATAATATCATTAATGCCAGCAATGTCTGCTTGGGAGGCTTCGAAACGCTGTAGCGGATCAGTAATGGTGCTCCTATTACCACACCCAGTGCATAGGCCGATATCAGGTGCCCTGCTTCCGGTATGGTGATATGTAAGGTTTTTGCAATGTCAGGGAGCAGCCCCATAATGGTGAATTCCGTTGTGCCGATCCCCAGGCCACCTATGGCTAGTGGTAATACACGCTTATCTATCATTCTCTGAACTTTAATTTCCGTTTAATCAAAAAACTGTAGGCGATGCAAAGGTCTAAAAGAGAATGGTATTTTTAAAATAATAAAATTCGGTGTATGTATTATTTTTCTGATAGATGAGGGCTAATTTGCCGGATAACGGAGATTCATTACCCCGGCCAGTGATTCAATTTCATTTTTAGACCATAAACGATTGCTCCAGCCGGATTTCGAACGCATCAGCCCTAAAATATGAGGATGATATACCTTCTTCAGCCGCCAGTTACGGATATGCTTTGCGGGCATTATGATACAGATATTGCGGGAGGTTTTCCGATGGCGCCCTATAACTAGGATTTTCTCATAGCCATCGCCCCACTGGCTGGGAAAGCAGTAGACTTTGGTGCCCGTTGAGAAGTGCTTCGTGCCATACACGGTATTACCATCGCCATTGATACGCTCGCCAACGATATTACCCACCAGGCACCAGACAGAATTATCTGCGGGCATTTCTCTCTTTTCAATTTTAGGGAAATAGGTAGCCCAGTCTATCTGCTGTTTGTGGACAGGAGGCTCGGGGGCCATCGTCGGTTCGGGCGAGTGTTTATGACTAAACAGTTTTCTGAGTAAACGTAACATACTACGAGTTAATAGGGATAAGGTCTGCCAAGATATAAAATATTTGAAGACGAATAACGTCAAAAACAAAAGGGCGCCTCTTTTCAGAAGCGCCCCGGTACATACAGCAACATTGCTTATCGCAATATTATCTTTCTTAATGATTTATTATATCGCTCTACTACCAACAAATTGCCATCTCTGTCCAGTGCGATATTGTAAAAAGTATTAAACAAACTTTGGCTCAGGGTGCCGTCCACAAACCCGAAAGCTGGTGTAGTACCACCTTTCCAGCCTGCGATACGTGTCACCTGTCCGTCTTTGATATAACGGATAGCGCTGTTCTCTGCCAGGTACATTTCATTGGTATTGCGGTTATAGGCGATACCGTTGAGTCCCGAAAACTGTGCAGTGGCAAGCGTTCCATCATTGTAGCCGAAAGAAGAGCCGGCATAACGGGAGATAACATCGTCTGTAAAACTATAAACATAGGAGTTGTCTGCATCACCTGCAAAGTATACCACACCTGCATTGGAGACAGCGATATTCCCCTGAGGAGAGGTGTAGTTGACACCCACTTTGGAAGGATTACCCAGTGCATCTATTTTAAACAAGCCATTGTACTGCGCGCCATACCAGAGCAGCCCGTTTTTATCGATTCCAAGGCCCGTCATCATGGTAGCAATCTTTGCGAAGGTGGTAACCTGTCCGGCAGCGGTAACCTTTCTTATAGCGCGGTTATTGCCGTCGGTAACGTACATATTATCCTGTGCATCGATCACGATGTTGTTGAGGTAGTTAAACGCGGCGCTGGTACCGTTACCTTCCAGGTAACCCGCACTGTTATTCGGTTGTCCGGCAAAAACAGTTACAGTACCGCTGGCAGTTACTTTCTTTATCACGTTTCTGTCCACCACAAAATAGTTGCCTTTGGAATCTGCCACTACGCCCATAGGATCACCAAATATATCCAGCTGTGGGCCGCCGGCAATGGTGATTACGCCTGCACGTCTGAACTCAGGGCCGGTAGCATCCAGCGTGCCGGTAGTTACTTTTACCAGGCCGGTAGTTACACCTGCCGGCGCAATAATGGTCAGGGTAGTGTCGGTAGCCGCGGTAACGGTAGCGTTGAGTGTACCCATGGTCACTGTATTGGCAGCTGCATTGGTATTGAAGCCGGTGCCTTTTATCACGATCACCGTACCTGCAAGGCCGTTATCAGGTAACAGCTGCTTCACGCCTAATGCCTGTTCTTTAAACACAGGTCCATCTGATAGTTGTCCGTTAACGGTTACCACCATTTTACCGGTACCAGCGCCTGCCGGTACTTTGACGGTGATCTTCTTGTCTGCTGTACTTACCAGTGTAGCAGGCTGTCCATTGAAAGTAACAGTTACTTCATCTGCCAGCGTGCTGAAGTTGTCACCGGAGATGTCCACCGTAGCATTGGCAGGGCCGCTCAATGGCGCCACTGCATTGATTTGTGGCTTTGGTATTACGGTAAACTGCTGACCCACGGTTTTTTGTCCGTTGATGATCAGGGCCACGGGGCCACTGGTAACGCCGTCGGGTACACGTACCAGTAACTGGTTTGCCTTGGCACTGAGTATGGTGGCAATTTTACCATTAAAGGTTACGGTATTGCCGTTGCTGGTGGCTTCAAAACCGGTGCCGTTGATCGTCACTTCTGTGCCGGCGCCTCCTTTCAAAGGTTTCATGCTGTTGATCTGCTGATAAGTGAAGTCCGGGCCTTCCACGGTTTTTCCATCTACCATTACTATTACTTTACCGGTACCTGCATCGGCAGGAATGGCTGCTACAAGTACAGTGTCTGCAATACTTGTTACCATAGCCGGTTTACCATTGATAGTAACAGTGGCCGGCTTTTCCAGACTGGAGAATCCTGCGCCGTAGATGGAAATATTGGTGCCGGCAGGGCCGTTCAGTGGCGATACCCGCTGCATACTTAATTGCTGATAGGTATAGTTACCTGCATTGATGGCCTGGTCACCTTCTTTCACTACGATCATTCCTGTGCTGCCACCCACCGGCGACAACACCATGAGTACCGTATCTCTGGCATCTGTTACTTTAGCAGCAACGCCGTTGAAGGTGATGTTCGTATTCTTTCCAAAGCCTTGCCCATGCATGGTAATGATCGTTCCGGGATTGCCGCTGTTGGGCCAGAATGAATCTACCTTTAATGCACGCATCCCGTTATCACGGTCACGCCTGCACGCAGAGAATAGCAATACCAGGAGCGACAAGAGTATTAATCTCGTTTTCATATTAGTTATCGTTAGAATGAATACCTTAAGCCCAGCTGCACCTGTGCTCTTGAGTTCAGAAAATCTATGGAATAAGGAGTGCCGGGATCGGTAAAGTTGTATACCGGATATGCCCCGGAATTCTGTCTGGCAGGGAATACCGGTGTCAGGCCAGCACTGGCGGTGGAGTTGAAGGTGTTGGGAGAGAAGTAGGAAATCCCCCAGTTCTTATTAACCAGATTGGTAAGATTCATCACATCTAAACTGAAAGTGATGTATTGTTTGCCACCAAAATGATACTCCTGTGCAAAGTGAAGATCTGCCTGCACATTCCATGGCGTACGGGCTGCATTCCTTTCTGTGAAGGCGCCCCGGCGACTACGCAGGTATTTGTTGCTCTCTACGTAGGCGTTAAACGCATCTGCCTGTTGCTGTGCGGTGACCTCTTTTGTATCTGCAAAAAACTTCACCGCTTCTGCTGCTGCAGGCACATATAATAAACTTACCTGTTGTGGTAATCCCTGAATGCTGTTGTTTACAACACCATAGGTAAACGGACTGCCTGACTGCGCTGAGGCGAACAGGGTCAGGGTGCTGTTCCAGGTTGCGTTCCAGTTCTTACGGTAACCGATATTTGCTACGATACGATGACGGATGTCGAAGTTGGACCAGGCGAGCCCGGGCTTGTTGGGATTCAGCGCCTGGTTCAGCTGCCAGTTACTCTCCATGGAGTTCCTGATACCATTAGATACATCTTTTGAGCCACCATAGGTATATGCGAGGGATGTCTGCCAGTTGTTCCGGTTATAGTTAACGCTACCTGTAACGCTGTAACGATAACCCTTGTTGGTATTACTCAACAGGTAGACATTCGAGAAACGGCTGTCTACAGTGCCGCTATAAACAGGCTGCTCGCGGTTTTTGTCGTATGCATAATAGGTGGGGTTATCCTGGATATTGATCTGCTGAAATAATACATCTTTAATGGTTTTGGTAAACATGCCTTCCAGCGTATATTTCAGGCCTGATACCGGCGTATAGTCGACACCGACAGATGTACGCCATACCTGCGGCATCACGAAATTATTATCAATTACATCTACCTGCGTTTTTCCGGCGTTGGCATTATTGGTAACGGCACCATTCTGTTGAATGAACTGCGCAATGCCATTGGCACCACCTAACAATGGATCGCTTCCTGGTGTAAAGACTTTACTATCTGCCTTCTGGTCGTAGGAGCCATAGTTCACGCCATTGTTGTAGTAGGCATAAGCCAGCCATGCAAATGGAATACGGCCGGTGAATAAACCGGTACCACCGCGGAATATCAGCTCCTGGTTGCCCATCGCATCATAGCGGAAGCCCAGTCGTGGAGAGAGTTGTACTTTACTAAGATAGCCGTTGTCGATTTTGTTCAGCGGCGTATAGGTGTAGGTGTTACCAAAGTAGTTGTCGGTAAGGGCATCATGTGCTTTGTCGCTTAGTACCGGCTTTTGTGGCAGCCAGGTGTAATCGGCGCGGAGCCCCGGTATCAGCTTCAGTTTGTCGGAGACCTGGATTTCATCCTGCGCATACACGCTATGCATGTTCACATTGAACTTTGCTTCCGGATGCGACAGGATGTAATTTCGGTCGTTGTTGTTGTAGTTATAGCTACCGCGTACGCGATAAGGGTTGTTGTCAAGATAATCTTCTATGCTTAAATAATCCACTCTTCCGTTCCAGCTGTTGACAAAGCCGTAGTTGATATGATACAACTCATTGTGGGTACCTACCAGCATGGTATGTTTACCGCTACGGTAAGTGAGGTTTTCAGTAATTTCCAGGGTGCGTTGCTTCATATCAAAGATGCTGGCTTCCCTGTCGGTACCAAGATAGATGGTAGTACCTGGTGTACGGCCCATGATCTGCACCTGCGGGAGGGAAGGATCGGAGTCTGGATTACGCTTGTCGTTTACTACGCTGTAACCCAGGATAAAGCTGTTAGACCATTGGTTGGAGAAGCGCGACTTCAGTTCCATCACGGTAGAGGTCTGGTTGTTGACCTGCTGGTAAGCCATGCTGCTGAAGCGGAAGTCCTGCTGGTCCCTGTCCATATTGATCGCCTTAGACAAAATGGTGTTATTACGCAGGGAGAGCTGGTGTTTATCAGAGATATTCCAGTCGAGGCGGTTAAAGAACTTCTGTGATCTGGAATAGGCCGTATAGTCGCCAGCGGTACCCGGATCAAATTTATTGCCTGTTCTGGAAAGGGTTGCCTGTCGGATATTATCAGCATCTGCTTCACTCATGATCTGCTTAGTCTCGGGCATGCCTACACGTAGTTGTGCAGGGTCCTGCCTGGAGGTTACTTCTTCGTTGGTGAAGAAGAAGAGTTTATTTTTGATGATAGGGAATCCGATGCGTACGCCAGCCTGACCATCGTGGAAGTCGCTGCCCATTTTTCCGGCAGGACTTTTACCCATGAGGGCGGCATTGCGGCCATAGGCGTATACGGAGCCTGTCACGCTGTTGGTACCGCTGCGGGTAACGGCGTTGATGCTGCCACCGGTGAAGTTCCCGATCTTCACATCAAAAGGAGCGAGGTATACCTGCATATCTTCGATGGCATCCAGCGAAACTGCATTGGTGCGGGTGCTGGAGCCGGGCATGCCGGAAGCGCCGGTGATACCTCCTGCGGAAGGACTGAAGCCGATCGCATCATTGTTGATAGCACCATCGATGGTGACGTTGTTATAACGGAAGTTCGTACCGGCGAAGGAGTTATCGCGGGTAGCCTGCGGAACCATTTTGGTGATGTCCTGGATACTGCGGGATGCTGTGGGCATACTGTTGAGCTGCGTACGGCTTATATTCTGTCCGGCGCCGAAGGTATTGGCAGTAGCCGATTTACGTGCAGCCGTCACTGTTACCCCACTCAGGTTTTTTCCTGCGGCAGTCAGTGTGAAGTTGAAGGTAAGTGGTTCTCCCAGTCTGACGGTGAGTTGTTCCTTCTTTTGTGTTTCCATGCCCATCATGCTGACGGTGATGGTATAAGGTCCGCCGATGCGGAGGCCCGGAAGGTAGTAACTACCATTGGAGCCTGTAACAGCGCCATATTTGGTGCCGGAAGGTTCATGTACCGCTATAACGGTAACACCTGGTTGTGGTTCTTTTTTCTCATCCAGTACCTTACCTGATATTGTTCCGTTAGTTTCCTGCGCATGCAGCCCGGGGAGCTGTGTGAACAGGGTAATAAATAAACAACAGATATATAGAATTCTCTTCATCATGATTATCGATTTTCATTTAATACCTGGTCAATGATATGCACCACGCCGTTGCCTGCCATCACATTAGATTTTACAAGCTGGGCGGCTGTCTTGTTACCTTCGCCTGCCATGGTGATGCCGGTATATTTGATACCTGACTTAACCAGGCTTATCTTCAGGGCATTGCCATTATTCATGGCCTGCGTGGTTTGTGCTGTATTATCCGTGGTCAGGATATAGTCGTAGATAAACTTTCTGCCTGCGAAGAAATGGTATTGCAGGAGTGCTTTGAGTGTCTCCGGGCTGGTACGGGAAATGCTGTCTGCCGAAGGATATCCTGCTTTTATGAACGCGGCATTGGTAGGCGCAAAAAAAGTATATACGTCATCGTTATAGAACTGGTCTCTCAGACCGGACTGCTGTAAAGCCACGTTCAGGAAGGTGAGTGACGTATCTCCCGAAATCACTTCTCCGGTTCTGGCATGTAACATAGGCTGCAGCACATTATTTATTACCTGGATCAAACCGTTGCTGGCCTGTAGGTTACTGGATAATACCGGTGCACCGTTGATGGTGGTCACGGTATCTTTATCTTTTACCCAGCGGGTCACATATAGCTTGCTGCCTGAAATAGCGGTCAGCTCCTGGTTAAACTTAAATGGCAGTTTATTCAGTTCCCAGGTACCGTAAACGATATGATAGGCTACGAGGTTACTGAGCACGCTGCTGCTTTCTTTTAATACGCTCTGGTCGGTGCTGTAACCCGCCGTAATAAAGGCATTATTGTCGGGTATCAATACCGTATAGGGACCATCGTTCAGCAACTGATTTTTATAGTTTGTTCTTCCAAGTGCTGTGCTGAAGGCAGAGAAATTAAATTTATTATCATCGATGATAAAGGTGAGCCTGTTGGTGAAGGTGTTATCAACAGCATCGTCTTTCTTCGTGCAGGCGCTGAGTGCCAGCATAAGCGCCAGACTGGTATATCTTAAGAGTTTCATCGGCCAGTTGATTAATTTGGTAATTTAAAGAGATCATCTACTTCATGCACGACACCATTGATCACGCGATGATCTTTTTTGCTCAGTGGAATATATGCCTGATTCACCCCATGCCTTTTAACCAATGGCTGTCCGTTAACAGCTTTGAAGTCCAGGCTGATATAGACAGGAGGGGTGTTGTAAATCTGGCCATTCATGAGTTTCAGCCAGCTCAGCTGTGATGCGTTATCTGCCAGATCGTTGGAGAAGAACACCAGGCCTCCCTTGGTATTGTTGTATACACCCAATGCCATGGCTACTTCCAGTCCGTTGGCCATCAGCAGACTATCCATCGCTGTTGTTGGCTGCACATAGTAAAGGTTCTCGTCATAATCTGCATAGGGGATCGGATAAGAACGCGTCATGATATAGTCGAGGATATCCTCCGGTGTATGAAAGCCAGCCTTGGCGAAAGCGGCGTTTGTAGGTACGAACAGCGTAAATTGTGCGTAGGCCGGATTGGATTTAATGGCGTCCATTACCCCAAGGCTGATCCAGCTTTCTGTATAGAGGCTGTCGCTGATTGTGAGTGCAGCATGGTACATGCTGTAGTCAGGGTTGCTTTCAATGTACTCCCACATCGTTTGTTGTGGTGCTTCCAGTACGTGCGTGATAGGGAAGATGGTACCATTGGAGGCGGAGATAGCGGCAGACCATTTGTTTTCTGCACGTCCGTTTACCAGCAGGCTATCGCCATGTTTGCCGAGGAACTGCACGTCTGTATAATCCCCTGACCAGTTTCCGTGCCCACCCAGCAGGCGTTTGGATAAAGTAACTGCAGGGATATTGCCTGGTACTGTTTCTATGCTGGTGAGGTCGAGAAATATAGGCATGATATGTACAGAAAGCATGGCTTTCAGTTCGGCAGGTGTAGCCTTGCTGATACGGTCTGCCGTCCAGCCGGCAGCTATAAAGGCGTTGTCGTCCGGTACCAGTAGTGTTGTACTGGCGCTGGCCTGCAACATATCTGTCATCTGTGCACGCTGCAGTGCACTACGGAAAAGGGTATACGAAGAAGTGTTGAGTATTTCCTGCCAGGTTTTATCTGGGCCTTTCTCGCCGGTAACAGGCTTGCCTACAGGCTCCGGTTCGATGTCCTGTTTGGAACAGGCAGCGAGCATCAAAAACGCCGGGATAAGATATTGTAAGAATGATTTCATGAGAATTGATTTTAACGCTTCAGGGGTTCTGGTCGCAGAAACATATCGGTAACGACATGTACCACACCATTTTCACAGAGATGATCAGAGCCGGCCAGGCCATTATAGTAATTAGCACTGGAAACGCCGTCGGGATTGGTAGACCAGAAATTCTGGTCCAGTTTCATGACAGCAACGTTAGCACTGGTGATCTCGGTAAATCCCTGGAAGTTGGGTGATACACCGTATACGGTATCTATTACGGCTACACTGGAACCATAAATATTTGTTTTGCTGACCATCACGCCATCGGTAGAGAAGATGCGCAGCGGACGCATATTCAGTGTATATATGCCAAACAAAGCCGGCTTGTATTCCGCTGGTTTCATGGCTTTGATCTTTTCCAGTGTCAGGTCATTTTTCCGGAAAGCTTCGTTGTTGGGAACAAAGACGGTGAGCAGCGGTTTGCTCTTCAGGTCATTCCACATACCGAATTGCTGCATGGCCGCCTGAAAGAGCGACAGCGAGGTGTCTGCTGCAATGAAATCCTGTACGGTATTGTCAGAGAGCTGGAATGGCTTGCTGATGATGTGAATCACGCCATTAGCCAGGGCAAGATCACGCTTGCTGCCAATGCCTACCAGCGATCCATTTACTGCTATCTGCCGCTCGGCAGGATTAAAAATCACCGGCGTAATATCCATGGATACATATAACGGCTTGTCCGCAAGCGTAGGGTACTTCACGTCCAGCTGCAGCGGCATCATATTGGTGAAGTTGCGGTTGCGAATAATATGATATTTCAGGATCTCCCGCAAACTGTCTGTATTCATGGCGTCTATCTGCGCCGTGGTAGCGATGCCCAGCTGACCGAAGGCTTTATTGTCCGGCGCAAACATCGTAAAGGGACCGTTATTGATGAGCGTATCATACAGGCCTGTTTTCTTAAGAGCTGTACTGAGCAAACTCAGATCATAGTTATTCTCAATAAACACACCCATGGTACGTGGCTGCGTGGTCCTGTCTATTGGTGGCTGAATATTATCCTTGCTGCAGGCTGCCAGTCCACATAGGAAGGTGCCTAGTAAGTATCTTTTTATCTTTAACATAATCATTCACTTATTTGTAAACAGGTGGCTCAAACGTGCGCTGAATAGTGGTGACATAAAACTTGCGGTTGATATATTCTACTGTGTTGACAGAAGAGAAAGACCGCGGATTATCATTGCCGGAATGTATGCTGATGATCATACCTGTGCGCAGATCTCCCTTGATCTTATAAGGATATAATCCGGTAGTACTGTTTTCATCATAATCTCCCATGGTAAGAGCAGAATAAACACCTGCAGGCAGGTCGAGCGGATAGATAAGGTTCTGCGGGTTGAAACCGGCGCGATAAAAACCGAAAGCCTGACTCATATTCCCTGTAAATATTTTATTACTGCTGGTATCCGGAAATAACGGGAAACGCTGATATGGTGTAACCACACCGTCCAGCGAACGGATAACACGCCCCATTGGTATACCATTAAAGCCATTGATAGGGGTGACGAGGCCGTTCTTTTTCCTGCTCAGTGTTCCATACACATACATGGTATCACGTAGTTTCGTGCTGGCCAGCTGCTGGTTGACGATCTCGTTGGGTGCTTTCTCAAAGAAGCCATCGGAGCTCAGGTTATAGAAATTCACATATACCATAGAGTCAACAAAAGGCTGATTGGGGAAGGTTTCGCGGCGCAGGTACATGATGGGATTATTCTTTACATAATCTTCAGTCAGTACATGCATGGTATACACTTCCTTTGGAGAAAGCTCCAGGGTAGTATCTACCAGTGTTACACCTTTTTCTCCCTTGCTCAGCTCAAAGTAAGGTGTATTGCTGAGTGGTCTTGTTCTGAAGATAACACGATGCTTGCCGGAAGGTACCTGTGCCCAGCTCGCCAGATCATAACCATTAAGGATAGGGCCTGCAAGTACTCTCTTGGTACCCGGATATTCTTTTTGCCAGATAACGTTACTGGCAGCATCGGGATATGGTCTTGCCCATGGATCACGATGATCAAGGAAATCGCCGGTGATGGCGGCACTCACCGGAGTACCGTCTGCATCCAGTACCGGATCTATCAGCATGGTCAGGAATGGCTGCGGTACGTCTTTGGTATCCAGCGACGGCGAATATTCAAGGTTGTTGAATACACGCAGGTAGGCAGGACTGTCGATAGCGGCGTATTCTGTTTTACGGCAGCTACCCATCAGCATACCACCCATTATCAAAAAGTATAGAAAGTATCTTTTCATGATGTTAGCAATCATTTGGTATGTTTCACAATTATCATCCTGGCTTTGTCGGCAGTGCCGGCATCTGAAGTGTTGCGGCCTATCAGCGCTACGGTATATACACCAGGCTCACTGCCGGGCAGCGACGTATGTTTGTATAACTCAGGGTGTGCTATAAACTGCTGACTATTCAGGCTGCTGACATTACGCATCCAGTCGCCGGGTAATACCGTTGGTTGAGAGGCATGCACCTGTATGTTGCTGGTGAAATTGACGATCATCCTGGCATAAGGCTCTGTTACAACCGGCTGGGCAAATGGCACGTGCAGGTTGCCGGTAGCATTTGCCTGCACCGGACTAATAAACCCTTGTCCGTTATTACCCATGAACGATACTTCCTTCATATCCGGGCAGAAGTTCATAAAACGTATCCAGAACGGGTAGGCATCTTTCAGCGTGTTATAGGTGCCATCGTCAGCAGCTTTTCCGCTGGTGTATTTTGCGCTGAGGTTGTTGGATACCAGTGTAACTCCGGGCTGGCCGGCGCTATTGGCATAGAGCCATGCGCTGATATTATCGGCAGCATCCAGGAAAAAAGTAGTATCTGCCAGTATTTTTTTATCTGAGGAGATGGCTTGCAGTGTATGCTTTCCCGTTATAAAGATGTTATAATCGCCGGCCTTTCCGAAAGGTAACGCATCACTGAGTACCTTACCATCCACCATCCAGGTGATGGGTTGGCCGGTCATGGCGTTTACGCCCTGCATACGTGCATAGGTATAGTTGAGTGGTTCTGTTACATCATTGATGATACGGAAAACGTTATTGTCTGCCGGTACGGTTTCTCCATTCGGGTTACCGTTGGAAACCCTGGTGTCGTAGTTGGAACTCACCGCGATAGTATATACGCCGCCCGGCTGGAAAGTCTTGACAGGCGCGTAGGTGAGCCAGGTATCTTTATAACCGCCCATACCCGGTGTACCATTGATATCCAGCAAGGTACCGGTATTAGGGTTCAGGGTATTGTACCCGCCGCCGGTAGCCAGCACTTCTTTTCCATCACTGTCGAGTACCTTAAACTGGTAAGTGCCGTATGGTATATCTATATACTCCGAATATGTTCCCGGTTGTACATTTGATAGGCCGGGTACGGTAGTACCATCGGCAAAGGTTACCGTCATCGGGCCTTTGCGGTATATGCCCGGAAGAGAGTTGGCCCCTTCCACAGAAGAGAGATTGAGCAACCGTAACTTAAATGCCGCCGGATTTACAGATGCAGAGATATCGCGTGGAATGCGAAACAGTGAATCCATTTTGCCGTTGGCGTTAGGAAGAAACCAAACGAAATAATAGTCAAAGGTTTTTGCTTCATCTTCCCGGATGCTGAACGGACGTGCATTCGGCGCCGCATTTTTAGGGTTCAGGGTAGAAAACAAAACACTGTCCGCAAGGCCGTTATTAAACACTTCTTTAGGAATGGTATAGGTAGTGCCTAACCTTCCTGATTCAGGAAACCAGCGGGTACCTTTGGTGTTATCTGCACCATAGAACCCTTCTATGGAAGGAAGTAAAAAGCTGGTCAGTGCCTGACCATTTATTTTCAGTTCAGTGGCGCCTGCCAGGTTTACGATCCTGCTGTTGGAGGGCGTATTCGGCAACTGCACCGTTCTGTTGTCGTAGGTGTAATCCAGTTTTTTTGTACAGCCTCCCAGCAGTAAGGCGGCACTGAGCGTATATAGTATCTCTTTTTTCATGTAATTAGTTTGACAGCGTGTAAGTAAGTCCCAGCATATATTCTGTACCGCGATAGAAGCTTCTTCTCACATATTTCTTTCCGTAGAACATTCCACCGGTGCCAGGGTTGGCGTATACTTCCTCTACGGGTCTGTCGAGGAGGTTTTTAGCGAAACCTTTTAATTGCAGGCGCTTGAAAAGCTGTTGGGTAAATACTAAGTCGAGCACGGGTAACGGTCTGGAATACAGGTCAGGCGTGCCATCCAGGTTTACCTGTATCAAACGTTCTCCTACCATGTTGAAAGTAGCGGTGATATCTGTTTTCCAGACAGGCTGATTGAAGTTGAGGAAGATATTCATCGAGTAAGGTGCCTGTTCAAACAGCGGACTGTTGGCAGGAGCGCGGCGGTCGATAGAACGGGATGCTTCCAGTCTTTCTTTTGTCTTTTTAATTTCACTCTGTGCCAGTAGCAAGTTGGCGCCCAGGTTGAAGAAGCGTAGCGGTTGCGCAAACATGCCGAGGTTCTTTACGGCTTCCAGTTCTATACCATACACACGGCCTTTGTTGGGGTCGTTCTGGAACTCTATCGCCGGAAACTCCGGAAATTTAGCCTCCAGTCCGGACGACTGCTGCTTGAATACTTTGGTAAGCTGGTTATCTATCTCTTTATAAAAAACAGAAGCAGAAAGCACTTCACCTGGTTTTACGAACCACTCCCAGCGGAAATCGTAGTTGGTCGTCTGCTGGTTTTTTAACTTCGGATTACCTACTACCAGCGCAAACTGGAATGGATCGAAGTCGAACACATTGGTCAGCTCTCTCAGTTCAGGCCTTGCCAGCGTGGTATTGTAGCCCAGGCGGAAGTTCATGCTCTTATTCAGTGTATAGGTGACATTGGCAGAGTAGTAGGGTTTGTAATCTGTTTTATAGGCGCTGTTGGGCTCCGTATATACGAGGTTCACCTTGTTGCCGCTGGCATCAGTAGTGGTGATATTCGGGTCAAGGAATACGTTGGCGGTATCTACGACAGCCTGTATATCGGTCATTTCAAACCTAACGCCACCGGTTACACGTAATTGTTCTGTCAGGTGCAGGTCGAGCATACCATAGAAAGCGCGTGTTTCGTAATAGCCTTTATAGTTGTTGGGAGATTTCTGTGTGTTGTAGAGAAAACCACCATTTTTTGGCGCACCTTCTTCATTGCTACTGGAGGGAGGGCGTATGCCAATGCGGTTGTAACCAACCAGCTGATCCAGATTGCCGTTTACCTCATACAGTGCAAGGGCTCCGTTGGTGGAGTAGTTGGAACCCGGCAGGTACAGGATGTTTTCGCCGAAGGTCCTTCTGCGGTGCAGGTAGTTGACGCCGGTTTTAAAATCCTGGTGCAAGCCCAATACTTTAAAAGGCAGCGTTACATCGGCTTTATAGTTGTAGTTGTCTTCCGTGAGCTTCCTGTACCTTCTGCCGTTAGGGTCGGCCTGTATGATGCCATAGGGGCCATAACCATTTACATAGCCAGATACCAGTGCATAGAGGTCCTGGGTATATACGTAGTTGGGGATGCCGTTTTGCAGGTTGGAAGGCACGGCATAGGCGGTGCCTTCATTGAGGCGGTAGTCTGCCAGGTTTACAAAACGGTAGTCCGGGTCGTCCTGCGTAGACTTAGACGTAGCCAGGTTATAGCTCAGTTTAGGAGCATATTCGGTTTTTCCGAACTTATGTTCACCTTGCAGGTTGAAGGTATTGAGTACGCGGTAGGTCTGGCGCAGGGAATATACGTTGTTGTATACTTTGCCGGGAAGACCGGTGTATTCGTATTGTCCGTGCAGGTTAGAGGCTTTTGTTTCGGCACCCTTGCTTCCCAGGTACTGCATGCTGATCTCATGCTGTGGATTGAACCGGTAGGTCAGTCCGCCCAGGAAGCCATAGTTGAGTGTCTGGGTGCCTGTATTTTCTTTATAGTTGAGATATTTACCGAGATTGAGTTTGTTGGGTGTGATATAGTTCGGAATAACTCTCGGACTATATAATCCGCTGTTACCTGTGAGTACACCCTGGTAAACGCTGTATTGCGTAAGCGTTCCGTCATAGATATCGTTGGTACGGTTGTAATAGTTGGCCCCTGCAATTAAGCCCAGCTGGTGTTTCTTAAAAACAGTGTAACTGTTGCCATAGGTGATGGAATAGATCTGATTGAGGGGGGCCGACTTATACCTGGTGGTGAGCACAGGGTCGAAGCTGTGCATGATGTTGTTGATACGATTGGCTTCCGCAGCCTTTGCAGGACTGTTGCGGCTGTCAGTGATCAGCTGTTGTATTTCTTTTAATCCTCCGGGATATTGGTTAGAAAGATTTTTAAAATCCTCCGACAGTTGTTTATTTTTCACTTTATCTCCCAGAAACCCCATGTCGCTATTATAAAAGCTGTTGACACCATTGCCTGTCTGTGAGTTTTTACCGCTTTGCACGGTGATGCTGAACAGCTCATGCTCAGGCACCGACTTCGTTTTCAGCTCTACGATACCTGCCGCAGCATCCGCAGGTTTATCTGGTGTAATAGATTTATAGATGGTGATATTATCTAACAGTGACGCAGGTACGAGATCCAGTGGCAGTGCACTTCTGTCGGGGTCTGAAGAGGCCAGGCGCACACCGTTCAGCTGTCCGATAACACTACGGTCGCCGAGGCCGCGGATGGCAATGTACTTATCATCCGTGATGGTAACGCCGGATACACGCTGTAAAGCCTGTGTGGTGGTCACGCTGGCCGTACGTTCCATTTGCTGCGCAGAGATACCATCGGAAATTACAGCGGCATTCTTACGGTCATTGAGCATCATCACCTCTGTGTTGGCGCGGCGGCGTGCTTCTACCGTAACACCGCTGAGGGTTTTGTTATCAGCAGCCAGGCTGATAGTCATTACACTGGCAGCGCCTGCCCGGAGCGTTTTCGTGGTATATCCTGCAAAATATACGACGAGTACATCGGTGGTATCCTTTACTTCTGCCGAGAAATGACCGGTTTCATCTGCGGTAACTACGGTGCCCGTGCTCTGGATCATTACCTCTGCCTTGCCTATGGGCGTATGTTTGGCGGCATCGGTTACCACACCGTTCAGGGTACGTTTCTGCGGTGTACGTGGTGTGCTTTGCCTGGGAATAGCCTTGCGGATCACTACCTTTTTACCATCTACTACTTCATATTCCAGACCGGTATTTTCCAGCAACAGGTGCAGGACATCTGCGATGGACTTATTACTGATATCCGCCGTCACCTTCTTCTCTACTGCTTTTAAGTCGGCAGGATTATAAAAAAAGGTAACACCATTGCGTTGTTGCAGGATGTTCAGGCACCTGACAACCGGTTCATTTTTGAAACTGACGCTGACCTTCTTCTGTTGTACATCCTGTGCATGGGATGGGGTGGAGAAGAGGAGCAGCGACAGCATACATCCGAGTAAAATTTTTTCCTTCATTTGAGCTGAATTTTAGAAATAGCAATCCCGTTGCGGCCGCACTGGTGTGGCCGCTCAGTAGAAATAGAATAAAGCAGGTTATCTGATTACGATGCTGTTGTGGTTTTTAGTCATGTGTAATCTGTAGGATACAGTTAATACTTTCAGCATATCATCCAGCGTATCGCTGGCTTCAAATGCTCCTGTAAAGCGTTGGTGACGGATACTGTCATTATCGCAGCGGATATCGATGTGATAGACATGTTCCAGTGTATTGAATACTTCCTGCAGGGTGTTGTCGTTAAACACCATACTTTTGGTGATCCAGTCTGTATTGATTTCCTGCTGACGAAACAGGTTGAGCTGATTTTGCTGCAGGTTATATACGAGTTCTTCCGAAGCGCCTACCTGTTGTACAATGCTGGCTACTGATACTGCTACCTTACCGGTTTTTACACTCACTTTAGGCTGGCCGTTGTGGAGGCTGTCTGCCAGCACAAAGGAGGTACCGAGTACGGTTACACGAAGATTCGGACTACTGATGACAAAGGGATGTTTGTCGGGTACCACATCGAAATAAGCTTCTCCATTGACTTTCACTGTACGGTTTTTGCCGTGGAAGGTACTGGGGAATTCAATGATAGTACCGCCATTGAGGACGGCAACAGAACTGTCGGGCAGCATTACTTTCTGAACGCGGTATTTGTCTGCATACACCTGTTTTAAAGGTATAGGATGTACCCATTCTTCGATTTCTTCGCTGTAATGCCAGGCAGTACCCGCTGTTACCATCAGGAGGATACTGGCTGCAGCAGCAGATATCCAGCGCAGGTACATACGTGGGCGCATGGCTGTACGAAGATGATCCAATACTTCCAGGCGTTGTACTTCGGTATCTTCCGGTACTTCACGGTTATCCCATGCCTGTTGCAGGTATTGGTCTATCAGCTGCCTTTCTTTGGCAGGAGCCCTGCCAGACAGATAATTATTCAGTATTCTCTTCAGTTGTACAATATTCATCGGAACATTCTTCTACACATATGTTCCGGAAAAGGGGATGCTTGTCCCGAAGAAGTGTGTTACGGAATTGTTAACTCAGTAACTGGGTCATTACAACGGCAACGGCTATATGATGTCGAAGTGCCTTTAACGCAATGTGGAGCTGGTTTCGGACAGTTTTTTCGGATAGATTCAGTTTGCCCGAAATTTCTGTAATGGAGAGCTGGTGTTTTCTGCTTAGTAGAAATATTTCTTTGGTTTTGGGGGGCAGGAGGTCGAGCTGCTGGTCTATTTCTTTAAAAACATCCGCAGTATCCATCTTCTCCCATATATCATTTAATACCGGCAGAATAAATTCCTGTACATGGTCCAGGTTTTCCGGACGGCCCAGCATTTCCTGCAGTTTTTTGAGCGACTGGTATTTCACGGCCTGGTGCAGATAGCCTTCCAGTGAGGTATTGATCTGGAGTTTATCTCTCCTGGCCCATATCGATATAAATACCTGCTGCACCACGTCTTTGGCGTCAGCGGAGTTGCCCAGTGTTTTAAAAGCAAATGCATACAGGGAGGGCCAATGCTGGTTAAAACATTGTTCAAAAGCTTTCTGGTCTCCATTTCGGATGAGCGCTACATCTTGCATACCACTGTAAATTATCAAACGCGGGGCAAAATACTTTTTTTAAACAGACAGCGGTTTTAAGCTTATGTTATGTTTTTATTTTTACCTGGAGATAGTTGGCACTGGCTACAAGATTAGTATAAAGAAGATTATAAAATATCTACAGGCATTTTTTATAATTTAAGGAGATGAAAACCAGCATATAACCATGATAAGAAGATTGTTGTTTACGTTCATCTGCCTCCTGGGCCCGTTCCATGTGTTTGCACAGCAAACTGAAAAGGTAGTTTTCAATGACAAGGATTACTACCTGGCAGTAAAGCCCAATTCGGAAAACATTAACGGCGTGCTGGTTTTACTGCGTAGTTTTGGCCCGCCGGAAGCCATGGTGCCTGAAACAAATCTTGCTGCGGTAGCAGCAGCAAATGATATTCTTACTATCCTGGTATCTACCCGACAAAAAATATATGCAGATAGTTTTACAGTAGATAAGTTGAACCAGGTGATCACCCATGTGATCCAGAAATATAAGGCTGATACAGCAAAGTTTGCAATTGGTGCGTATGACTACGCCGGAACAATTGCTTTGCGGTATGCAGAACTGGCAAAAGCGGGTACACATAAGGTTCCTGTCGTGCCGAAGGCGGTGTTTGTGGCTGATAGTCCGACAGATTTATTCCGGCTCTGGGACCGTTTGGAAGGCACGATCAAAAAAGATTATTACGAAGGGGAGGTCAACGACGCAAAATTTCTGCTTGATAAAATGCGTACAGAAAATGGCGACATTCATACCAATGCTGCCAGGTACCGTGAGCTGAGCCCTTTCATAGTAAGCAGTGCTACACCCGGTAATGAGCAGTTGCTGAAAGATATGGCGGTACGCGTCTATTTCGATACGGATATTAACTGGCAGCTGGTCAACAGAAGAAATAGTTTGTATGATACCAATATTCCTGATGGGAGTGAGTTTATAAAACGCTTGCTGCTGGCGGGTAATGACAAGGCTGCGTTTATTAGTGCCAGGCCGGGTATGCAGCCCACCGGCGTTCGTAACCCTAACTCCTTCTCCATTATTGAGGAGATGGAATGTGTAAAATGGCTGAAGAAATCTATGGGTATCTTCGATCCGCTCAACTGGGAGAAACCTTATCAGCTGAGTGTTCCAAAAAACTGGAGTAAGGAATTATTGTCTTTCCCTCCTGATTTTGCACCCACTATTCCCGGGAAAGGAGTGGAAGAGTTGTCGTTTGCACCTGGTTGGGGCGATAGTAAATCACCGGAATACTGGTCTTACTGCTATAGCTGGTTGCTGGATGGAAAGCTGACACCTGATGAGGCGGAATTGAAAAGTAGTCTCACCACCTATTACGAAGGGCTGGTGAAGCGTAACATCGGACCCAGGAAGATACCCGCAGATAAAGTTTTTCCTACGCAGGTGAAACTAAAGAAAGATAAATCCGGACATGTATTTACCGGCACCATCTATATGCTGGATTATATGGAGCAAAAGCCTGTGACTTTGAATGTGGTGGTCGTTAGAAAAGATGGTGTGTTGCCGGATAAAACAGTATTCTTTATAAATGTTTCGCCGCAGCCAATGGAGCATCGGGTATGGAAGCAGCTGAATGCTATTGAAGCCTCTTTTCGTTAACGGCTCCTGTAAAACTATCAGTGAAGTAAAGTGGAGTGTGCCTGTCTGGCACTTCCACTTTTTTAGTTTTATAAAGTATTTATTATTAAAAAGAGATAGATATAAAGATATTTTTGATACTTTGATTCCTTTATCAATAAAAGTATTAGCGAATAATTCTACTATGAATACCCTGGAAGATCACCGCAGAATATTGGAAGAAGTAACCCGTACCAGCATTGAATTGTTGCTCCAGGAACCATTCTATTCACATTTCTTTGCCACTATCAACAAGGAAATTGTTGCGGCAGACGGCCCTATCGGTACCATGGCGGTAGGTTTGAGAGGTAGAGGCCATACCCTGTATGTCAATCCCGTGTTCTGGGACCAGTTCTTTACGGATAAGCGACACCGTTATGGGGTAGTCAAGCATGAAGTATTGCATATTGTATTGAAGCATACGCTGGTTCATGAGCCGGGAAAGGACAGGCTGCTCGTTAATATTGCGATGGACCTGGTAGTAAACCAGTATATAGATCATGCCCTGTTGCCGCCCGAATCGGTATTCCTGCATAAATTTCCGGAACTACTACTGGAGCAGGGGCAAAGCTGGAAATACTACTACGAAAAGCTGCGTTACCTGCAGGAGAATAAGGAGACCCTGTTTAAGGATAGTGAGAGCCTGGCTACCTTATCTGCGATCACCGAACATTCTCATGGGATGGAACGCCATAAGGCCTGGAAGGAAATATATACGGCTGATAATATTGATAAATCATTAATGGATGCGGACATCGATCATCAGTTGCAACTGGCACGGTCAAGGACCAACGAAAAAAGTTATGGCCGTATGCCGGCGGGGATCAGGCAATACCTGGATGGGTTGCTGATCAAAAATAAACCGCTGGTCGACTGGCGGCGGGTGGTAAAGCTTTTTGGTGCCAGCAGTGCCAGAACGAAGGTGCGCAACACGTTGAAGCGTCCTTCCAGGCGATTTGGTACCAATCCCGGTATTAAAATCTGCCGGCAGCAAAAATTACTGGTAGCCATAGATACATCCGGTAGTATTGCTGCGTCCGAGGTATCCGCATTCTTCAATGAAATACATCACCTGTGGCGGCAAGGCGCCGAAATAATGGTGGTGGAATGTGATGCTAAAGTACAACATGCCTATCCTTATAAAGGCCAGCTGCCTGCTTTCATAAAAGGTGGTGGAGGCACAGATTTCAATCCGCCTATACACTATGGTAATACCATCTTCCAACCTGATGCACTGATCTATTTTACAGATGGCATTGCTCCCTGTCCGCAAACAGTGGCGCGCTTTCCGATACTATGGGTCATCAGCAGTAATGGCATTGCTGCCAGCTCAGCAGCATTCCAGGCATTGCCTGGCAGAAAGGCACGCCTGGCGGCGGATTAATTGGCAGATTGTTCGCTACGCATATCCCTTGCGCAACAAGTTTCTATTTTTGCAACCTATTATATTCTGAGTAACAACTATGTCCAAAAACCAACAGTTTAATTTTAGTACTTACGGTGCCAAAGTGAACGCAGATCATGTACAGCGATTACTGGAGCATGTGACACAACAGCATTTATCCGGTACTGAAACCAGGAGACCAACGCCAGTATGCATCTGGGGGCTTCATGGTATCGGGAAAACAGAATTGGTACGAGACTTTGCACATAACCAGGGCTTCCAGTTTGTATACATCGCCCCTGCCCAGTTTGAGGAAATGGGCGACCTGCTGGGAATGCCCAGAATTGCCCATGCTAACGCCAACGACACTACGCAGTTTGCCGCACCAGACTGGGTGCCTACCACACCGGGCCCCGGTATTTTTCTCATAGATGACGTAAACCGTGCCGATGACCGCATTCTTCGCGGTATTATGCAACTGCTGCAAAACTATGAACTGGTAAGCTGGCGCTTTCCGCCGGGATGGATGATCGTACTCACCGCCAACCCCGATGGGGGCGACTATTCCGTATCGGCAATGGATGATGCCATGCTGACCCGTATGATGCATGTTACAATGGAGTTTGATGTGAAAACATGGGCCAGATGGGCAGAAGGTGCAGGTATCGATCCAAGGGGTATCAACTTTGTACTCACCTATCCGGAAATAGTAAGCGGCAGCAGAACAACACCCCGCTCACTGGTACAGTTCTTTCATGCACTGGCGCCGATAAAAGACCTTCGTGCTAACCTGGACCTGGTGAAGATACTGGGAGACGGATGTCTGGATGAGTCCACCACCGTGGCTTTCATCACCTTCATCAATATGGATATGGATAAACTTATTCCGCCGGAAGAAATATTAAATGCACCTAACTTCCAGGTCATAGAAGGGCAGCTCAAAGAATTGGTAGATGGTACCACTAAGCGCATGGATATCTTGTCAGTGATGATGACACGACTCACCAATCACTTGCTGAACATGAAAGAAGAACTCAAAGCCAAAGCTTTTGAAAACCTGCAGGCATTTATACTGCTGCCTTTTATTCCAAACGACCTGCGATTAGCCATGGCGCAGGAACTGGTAAGCTCCACCAATAAAAGCCTGAAAAAATTGTATGGCATCCCTGCTATTGCAAAATTACTATTAACTAAAATGTAAGTAACGATGAATGCCGATAAGCATATCTCTTTTAATCCCTATAGCCACCACCTGAGTATTTATGATTATAATGGCGTGCTTCCGCCATTGCAGGAGGATTTCTTTCTGCAATACCCCCTGGTGAAAGAACTTACCATTCACATAAAAGGTTGTACCAGTCTGCCGGCTTCTTTTGATACTTTGCTGCACCTGGAAAAACTGGATATCGGCATTAATATAAAAACATTCCCGGAAAGCATCAGCCAGATGCAGTACCTCAGGTCGCTGCGGTTGAATAGTTCCAATATGGACTTCAATAAAGAAGCTTCCCGACTGGCTACTTTGCCGGTATTGGAAGAGCTGATACTGGTTGGTTATCGCGGCAATACCTTTCCGTATAATATCAGCCTGCTTCAATCGCTCACCGACCTGCATCTGCCCGAGAAGAAAAAAAATACCGGCAAAGTACCGGAGATAATCCAGCTGATTAAAAGTTTACCGAAATTAAAAAAGCTGGACATACAAATTGGTGGGAAGGAAGATGCAAACGTATTGCTGGCAATGGAAAATATACCATTGCTGGACCGGCTGGAAAGATTGGATTACCACAATTACGGCGTTTCGCAGCTTACTATCGGGCTAACCAGACATGTTAAAATGGCCAGTGATTATGGAAATATAATCCCCGGGTTCCGCGAGCAAACAGCGAATAAGTCTTTCAGTGATTTTCAGCTACAGGTTTTATTTGGACTTGCTTCACAAAATATAACGGCATTGAATAAACTTTTGCCAAACTCACTGGAAGCGGCTATACGGGAACAACGAAAAGTTACCTTGCGCCTGTTGGAAAAGCTGAAAGGGGAAAGTATGAAGTCTATTAATGAAAAGCTACAGCCGCATGGTATTAAGGCAGATAATAAGGCTGATGGGGAAGGGGTAATTGTCGTAATTGGCAATAGCACTACCGTGGAACAACTCCTTCCATTTTTAGCCGGTAATGTGGAGGTGATCACTGCTGATCAGCTGAAACAGGTGTTGGTAAGTGGGGCGGACCACTGGCTGTTACAGGAAGAGAACGAAAGTTCAAACACACACCTGCTACAGTTGCTGACCAGTAACCAGGCAGAAAATTACGCGCTTGCATTCGAGATAATCGCTACAGGAGGCGCCAATAAAACTATACAGAGCATACTGGCAGCCGTGATGCTGGCACATACTGATCAGGATATCAGTAAAAAGGCCACCTCTTTATATACAAAATTTGGCTCACCATCGTTCCTGCAACACATAAAAGGTTCCCGGCGCTTGTCGCTACGAATGGGGGGCGACACAGATTATAAACTCAATTATATTTTGAGAAACCCGGATATTGATAACATGATATTCCGGTTCATGCACCATACCATCGCTGCTACCATCAGCACGGAAGGTAGGAAAACCTTTAGTATGAAAGGCGTGAAGGGACTTTCCTTACCTCCTGAAACTATTTATTTTACGGATATACAAAACTGGCATTTTGAAGGCTGCGAACAGTTTGATATTGACGCTGCCATTCGGGTATTGCGTGACATGCCAACTTGTAAAGAGCTGTTGCTGAATAAGTGTAATATCGTCATACCTGCGGCAATTGGAGCGCTGACACAGCTTGAGCGGCTGGAGATAGCGTATAATAGTGTGGAAGATGGTAGCATCCTTCAACCGCTGGAGCGATTAACAACCCTGGATGTATCCGGACTAAAACTTAAAAACTGGGAATGGCTGGATGCCTTTAAACAGCTGGAAACACTGTGTTTGGGCTATAATCAGCTGACGCAGGTGCCGGCGGCAGTTTTTAACATGAGCAAGCTGGAAAAGCTGGAGTTGAAATATAATAAACTGACGAAATTGCCGGAAGAGTTGGCGCAGCTGTCGGGGTTGCAGGACCTTGATTTTTCAAATAATCAGATCAGTCAGTTTCCTTATTTTCTAGCTAAATTTAATCTGTCTAAATTACTGCTGCGGTCCAATAAAATTGCGCAGATAGATACTGAATTACTATATGCTGCCAATGGAAATGCTGCCATTTCGTGGGATACCCTGAATCTCTCCCGCAATGGCCTGCAAACATTGTCTTTTAAGGCTGATAAAACCAGTTTTTCACACCTGGATATCTCGCATAATCAGCTTACTGTATTGGATGCAACGCTCTTCACATCCAGACTGCGTGAATTTTATGCCAATGATAATAACATCACAGCATTGCCGGAAGCAGCAGTTGTGAGCTCCTACTATGATTATTTCTGGATTCATAACAACCAGATTACCGAACTGCCGGCGCATTTTGCAAGAACGCGTATTCAAAATTGTGACCTGAGCAATAACGCTATTGCCAGTATTCATCCTGATTTTGCAACGCATGGAGCAGAGCGGTATAACAGGCTGTACTGGAAAATACAAAATAACTATTTAGGAAAGATGACTGAAATGGGAGGTATGTATATTAAAGATCAGAAGAAAGTATAACGCAGGATTTATTTGAGTAGATAAGTATATGCTGATGTAGTACTGTAGCAGGATTTATCAGGCCAATCCAAAGGCTGCTACGCTGCGGATACGTTTTTTGAATTTTTTAACAGATGTGAGGTGGGCATTTTTGTATTTTGGAAACAGGGGCCGCGGGCCTGCATGTTCCATTATTAATCTGCATATTATATGAAAACGATCCGCTTCATTTTGTTGTCTGCATTGTTTATTTGCGCTGGACTGCACGTGGTAAAAGCGCAGTCTTTCTTTAAGTTGGAAGGGAAAATAAATGTAGATACAGGAACGGTGACGATGTTGCCGGCGGGAGATGACGCCTATTATCCCGGAGGCAAGGGCAAATATACCGCTCATATCGAAGGTGGCAGGTTTGTAATTTCGGATACCTGTTCTTATCCCTATCAGTTCAGGTTATATGTTCGGAAAAGCCCGGTTGCAGTTTATGTTTCTGATTACTTCCTTGTAGAGCCCGGCGCACAGCAGGTTACCTGTGATTTTAATGCCAGCGGAAAGATACCTGAACTGGAAAATAAAAATACAATCGAGCGTAAGCAGGAACTGTTGCCGGCATTTGTACAGACAGATAATTATAGGGATAGTATTCGCAATATATTTTTTGCGTTGGGAAAGGAGCATAAGCTGACAGACTCGATTACCGCTAATTATAATCACCAGCATGATAGTATTATCATCAATAGAAAGAAAATTTTGAACAACTATGTTATCAGTCACCCGGACTCTTATGCTGCCCTGTGGGAATTAGTGCTTCGGTTAAAAGATAGCTACGATGAGCTGTACAAACAGGCATTCGATCGTTTATCCCCTGCCGTTAGAGCTTCCTATACAGGTACGGCACTAAAGCGCAGACTGGATCAGGCAGCCATAACTGCGATAGGCGCAAAGTTTCCTTCACTGGCGCTGGCTGATACCAGTAATGCACCTGTAAAACTACTGGGAGGTTCAAAAGAAAAATATACGCTGATAGATTTCTGGTTTAGCCATTGTTCAGCATGTATCAGCGAGTTTGAGGAGTACAGGAAAATATATGCAACATACAACGCCCGGGGCTTTACGATAAAAGGTGTATCCACAGATAATAAGGCAATGATTCCCGCCTGGAAGGAAGCTATTGCCAAATATCAGCTGACATGGCCGCAATATCTCGATCTGGCCGGGGTGAAAGCCGCAGATCTTTCTGTAGAGGCTTTTCCTACCAACTTCCTGCTCGACAGTGAAGGGCGTATCATCAAACGTGATATCTCCACCGCTGAATTAGCACAGTTCCTTAGTGCGAAGCTGAAATAAAAGTAATTAAAACAGAATGTCTCAAAAGTAATTCCATTTTAGATTATGTTTGATGGATTTGCAACCGATCTCTACTCAGTAGAGATCGGTAGTTGATTTCTCTCTACTGCATAGAGACGGTTGGCCACCGCCAGTCAAACAACTTTTGAGACATCCGTTTTTTACAGTCCATGTAACAGCAACATAGTAGTATCGCTGGTAGAATCCCACCTTATTTTCTTATACGGCTGATATGCAGGGTCATTGTAACACTGCAGGGCCGCCGCTTCTGAAGGAAAGCGAATGATGGCGTTCATATGTTTGGGGGCGCCTTCTACACCTATTGCCTGGAGGTCGGCGGCTAATACTTCTGCACCATATTTATGCAGGATTTCTATTACCGGCGGACCGTATTTTGCATACGCTTCTTCGTTGGTAATATTGTAGGCATTCACATAATAAACTGACATAACAGATGTTTTAATGTTTCATAATTTGATACATCAAAAGTAGCCTGTGTCCGAACGATAGATTTAAGGAATCTTGCTGTTTTTGAAGGCGGCCGGGGATTTTCCAAATGCCTTCTTAAACGCAGCAGAGAAGTGCTCCAGGCTGTTGAAGCCTGTTGAAAATGCGATATCAGTTACGGGTAGTGATGTATTGCTAAGCTGGAGGTGTGCATGGTGCAGTCTTAGCTGCAACAGGTAGCCATAGGGCGCTACTGATGTTACCTGTTTGAATAGCCGGCTGAAGTGAAAAGGGCTCATATTGCTCATGGCGGCCAGTTGTGAGAGATTTATATCATCCGTATAATGCTGGTGGAAGAAGTCTTTAACCGTTTCTATTACCGGAAGATAATATCGTTTTTGTTTGTCGTTCAGCAGGGGTAGTTGGTTTGTATTACGCTCCGCGGAGAGTAGCAGCCGGAAAAGGTCTGTCATCAGCTGTTCTGTTCGCAGGGAAGATATTCGTGGTTGTTGCAGCGACAGGAATATCAGCTGGTGCAGCCATTCCATTTCGGGCGTTGCCTGCACCAGGATGGATTGTATGTCGCGATTATGAAAGAACCACGCAAAATCCACGGCCTGTTCCATGAGAGCCGCACTGCTTTCCACAGGGAAAGAAAAAATAGTGCACTGGTCGGGGATATCATGCAGGTGCGCTACCTGGTGTTCATACCCGGGCTTGGTAACCAGGAAAAGGCCACTATAGGCATCTAATTCGTTGCGGTAAATCCTGAAACGGAAATTACCCTTGCGGATATACGCAATACTGAATGTCTCCTGGTATTCTTTAGCTGAAATACTGCATTCCCGGCATTGACAAAGGAAATTATGTACCGTGCAGAACGGTGATTCATAAAGCGTCTGAATGGTTGCATCCATACCTGTCACATTTTTATTGATGGTACAAAGATGTAACCCGGTAATGACAACCCTATGTCAGCAGCAATGATGAAATACTAATTATCTGCGCACAGATATCAACTGCTCCAGCTGTTGAATTTTTTGCAACGGTGGTTTCGTATAGTAGATGCCGTTATCTGAGTGGTTCCTTACACCGCGGATAAACAGGTAGAAAATCCCACCGAAATGCTGTTCGTAATCGAAGTGGGGGAGCCTGGTTTCCAGGTATTTTTTTACTGCCACTGTATAGATCAGGTATTGCAGGTGATAGTTGTTATTGTTCATCTCCGCCTCCAGATTGCTGCGCCGGTAATCGTCCGGCTGGTCGCCGAGGTAGTTCGACTTCCAGTCCAGTACATAGTAGCGGCCGTCGTGCTCGAAGAAGAGATCTATCTTGCCATTCATGATACCTTCCAGCTCCTGGCCGCCAAGCTCTGAAAAGCGTTTAACCCCAACCGTTAGTCCGTTTTCTGAAAGCTCATTTAATTCATTGGCCTGGAAAACAGGTACGGGAAAATCAAACTCAAACTCCGCCATACGTTTATCTTTCGATACCGATGATAGCTGAAAGCTCTTGCTGCCAGTACTGAGCGGTACTTTCACGACATGCTGGATCAGCTGAAGCAGCATCGGCAGATAAGCTTCTTCCTGGCCCGGCAGGAACTTATCGATGGCTACCTGCAGCCAGTGTTCCCATTTATTGTTATCTGAAAAGCTGATATTTTCGAAGATAAAGTGCAGGAGGTTACCGGTTTTAGCACCACGACGCAGCGTATTGAATATAAACTGATCGTAGGTGTCTGTAGCGGTATCGCCACGTGGAATGCGCTTCTGCTCTGCTTTTGCGGCCAGCATGGTGTAACTGAGCTTGCGCCAGTATTCTTCTTTCAGGTGAAAAGAAACTTCTTTTTTTGTGCTGGCGGCACTTTCCTTCAACTTATGCTTCCGGTAGTGATGTTCAGGTTCTGCCGGCAGCGTATTGACGAAATCAATTAATGTCTTATCTCTCCCAACAGTGGTAAGCTCATTGGTAAAGGCAGTAAGGGACGTCGTTTTATAATAATTATTCCGGAAGATATAGCATTTATAGACCGCCCTGGTAATGGCTACATATATCAGGCGCCTGTTTTCCTGTTCCTGCTGTTGCAACCAGGCATGTCGCTGGTCTTCTGTCTGTCTGTCTTCTTCTGTGCTGATATACTCGCCGGTAACAGGATCACGGAAACTAACGAACGACTGGTTATCCCGCAGGTTAAAATCCAGGTAAGGTGCAAATACAATGTTGTAGTCGAGCCCCTTACTTTTATGAATCGTAACGATCTTCACCGCTTCTTCATCACTTTCCATGCGCTGCGTATATTCATCACCTTCAACGGGCATACCGTCTATGCCGCGTTTCAGCCAGGAGATAAGGTCGCGCATGGAGAGGTTACGTCTGCTCTGCACCTGGTGTACGATTTCTGTTACCTGTAAGAGATTAGTGAGGATACGCTCGCCGTTATTATCTTTCATGAGCACATTCCGTACGCCGAAGTCGGAGAGGAAGGCCATCAGTGCCGGATATACGCCATTGCGTTCAGCCTGTTCCCGGTATTTGCCGAAGCATACCAGTACCAGTTCATCATCCAGGTGTAGGATATCATCTACACTAAAACCGGTAAGGGTAGATAATAAGGCTCTGTTAATGGTAGAACGGTCGGGCGTTTCCATGGCTTCGAGCAGGTAATATATTTCGAGGGCCTCAGCGGTATCCAGTACTTTGGATTCATCGATGGAAACCGCAGGAATACCCAGTCTGGCCAGCTTTTGCTTTACTTCTGCGCCTTCTTTTCCTGTTCTTACAAGAATGCCGATATCGGCAGGGTTGATGGCCCGCGATTCGCCGCCTTTAGGCTGGATGCGGTAGTTGGCATCCATCAGCAGATGACCTATCTGGGCAGCCACGGCAGCGGCTATTTCCGGCTTGTTGCTGCCTTCATAGATGGTGACAGGTATTTCAGGCGTTTCTCCGTGATAGATCAGGCCTTTTTTATTGTCTGCCGGACTCCCTACCTGGATATATTGAATGCTGTCCTGCTCGTCGCTGAACTGGAAGGTATCGAAGCCGGGAGAAGGCATGAAGAACTGGTTCATGGCCCTGATCATCGGCTCCGATGAGCGACGGTTGAAGTTCATGCTGTACAGGTGCTGCACGTTGTTACGCGCGCTGAAGTACGTGTATATGTCTGCTTTACGCCAGGCATAAATGCTTTGCTTGGGATCGCCGATATAGAACAGGGTGGTGTTTTCGCCGAAAGCCCTGTTGAAAATTTCATATTGCAAACGATCCGTATCCTGGAACTCATCGATAAAAACGGCTTTGTATTTTTCCTGTAGTCTGGCCACCAGCTCCGGGTTGTCGCGTTTTACCAATGCGTTGTTGAGGTTGGTGATCAGGTCGTCGTAGCCCAGGATATTGTTGCGGGTCATATAGCCATGCACGCTGTTGGTTACCTGGCTGATCGCAAAACAATTCAGGCGATGATGAATGCCCGCTACCAGTTTGCCGATTTCGGCTTCTACTGCTTCCTGCTGTTCGATAAAATCGATGATGTCGGGGAAGAGCTCAAAGATATAGGCAGGCGCTTTAGCCTGATTTTTCTTGACACGTATAGCATCTGCAAAAGCTTCCGGCACCGCGATAAGGTCAGCAAAGGCTTTTTTCGCATTGGCATTCTTACTACAGGTAGTGGTCAGGTCAGGTGTATGTTTGCAGATGTAATCATGTAGCTGGGTGGAAATATCGGTGAGCCGGACCGCAAGAACTTCATATTCCGCCAGCCATTCTGTTTGTTTGGTGGTGCCGATATGATAATTATAGCCCTCTTCGAAACCGAGATACTTTTTACCTTTCATATGCTCTTCCAGTATTTCCTGCATACGTGGCCGCATATCTTCTTCCCAGATCAGCTGTAATAGCTCAGGACGCAGGGTGGTAATGTGTTTGCGCCAGAATTTATTCAGCTCTCTTTCTACGATCGGGCTGATATCAGGTACCATTTCTGCACCGAAAAGCTGATCGGTTTCAAATGCATATTCATTCAGTATCTGCTGGCAGAAACTGTGGATGGTAAGTACAGAAATCTCGTCCAGCAATAACCTGGCATCGTTGAGGAGATCGAGTACGGGCAGGTGACCATGCACCCCAATGGCATCCAGTACCAGGTTTTCAATGGTCTCATCGCCGGTTTCGTAACCCTGACTAACCAGGTGTGCGATGCGCACAAATTTACGGACACGTTCCTTTAACTCTGCTACAGCCGCTTTGGTAAAGGTTACCATGAGGATCTCCTTCACCGGAATTCTTTTTTCCAGGATCAGTCGCAGCACCAGGATACCGATGGAATAGGTTTTTCCTGTGCCGGCACTGGCTTCTATCAGGTTACTTCCTTCCATGGGCACCGTGGTGACCTCAAAATTCTTATATCGATCTGTAGTCATGTCCTATTTATAATATTCCGGAAAAATCTCCGCCAGCGGCTTGATCAGCTGCTCGCAGAGCTGCTTGTAAACTTCCGAAATGCCTTCTTTATTAAAATACCCGTTTTCATATTCACTCATCACGTAACGGTCGCTGTTGCTGCGTTTAGACGGGTCGAGGTTGTCGTGTACCAGTTTGGCAAAACCTTTGGGGTCGATCTTTTCGACTTTCTTAGGTTCCATATTGAAATCAGGATAGAAGGGCAGTATTTCTTCCATACCCTGCTGGTAAATACGTATCAGCTCACGTAAACGTATAAACGCTGTTTCCCTGGAAACAGGTTTCGCCGCAAATACATTTTCCTTTGCTGTTCCTGAAACGAACATCATGCCATGTAATTCGCCGGCAGCAACGCCTGCGAGGTAGGTGATATAAGCATCCAGCAAATGTTTCGCTTCATTTTTCGACCACGATACCTTGATCAGATGCCCGTCATATACTTCATCTATACTGCATTTCATCAGCACGTCGTCTACCAGCAGGTCGAAGTCGAGGCGAACGGGATCTTTTCCGGCGGTGCAGCGTTCGTGTAGTGTACGCACCGGGTGTACGGTATCTTCCACCTGCTTGATGGCCACAAAAGCCATGTTGCTGAGTGGTAGTCTGCCCTTTTTTACCAAGGTGGCACGGGTGGCGGCGTCAACGCCGGAAATAGGCAGCAGCGTGTTTTTAAGTCCCCATTGCTGTAGTTTATCCAGGCTGAAAATTTCCGTTTCGTTGATCAGGATAGGATTATCGTTAAAGTAGATGCCCAACACCCTGTTGTAGTATGCTTTAAAGGGATTTTTGAAGAAGCTGGTGAGCATATCCAGTGTGAAGTCCTCCATCATCGGCATTTCCACCGTTTTGTGCGGATTGATGAATGGCAGACTCGCTGCAGCATTATTATTGAGGTAGCTGTACAGCCCCGAGGAAGGCAGGTTGTATTTCCTGCTGAACTCCTGCAATGGCTGGAAATGTACCATGGCCTTGCGGATAGTGCGGGTGGTATCTTCCGCACCTGATTCGATATAGTCGAGCAGTTCATCTACCATGGCTGATGGCGGGATGGTGGTATTATCTTTCACACTCCGGCCTACATAGCTGATATAAAGATATTCCTGTGCCGATATGATTGTTTCCAGGAAGAGGTGCTTGTCATTTTCCCGGATGTTACGGTCGCCGCGCTGCGGCTGTTTCGACATGATATCGAAACCTGATTTGTTTTCCTTTCTCGGGAATTTATCGTGGTTCAACCCCAGGAGGGCCACCACTTTAAAGGGAATGGAACGCATCGGGATGAGCGAGCAGAAGGTGATACCGCCGTTGGCAAACAGGCTGGTACGGGTAGTACCGCTGATGACGTTGAGCAGGCTATGCACAAAAACATTGTATGGCACCGTGTCAGCGATGTATTCATGCAGGATATTGAAATCCGTCAGTTGTTTGATCAGATCGGCATAGTCTTCATCTGTTTCGTCCTGTTGTTCGAAGATGAGGCTATGTAATAATTGTTCTGTGTAAGATACCCAATCGGTAATAGAACGTGCCTGGCGGCGGCTTTCGATGAATGATATCAGCACGCGTGCGAAGTGGCAGAAACGGATAATATCGTAGGCATCACGGCCTTCTACGAGGTCTAATGGGAAGAAGCTGTCGGCATCCTGCCCATATTCGGTTTCGCCGCTCATGCAGATGCCGAACATGATACGTTGTATGCCGTACTTCCAGCTGACATAATGCGTTTGTTCGTTGGTGCTGCCATCTATGCCGAATCGGATATTGGCCGCCTCTATGATCGGGCGGATGGAAACCGGGTTCTGCAGGTTAAAACGCTGGCGTATATACGAAAAGTCCAGCAGCTGCATCACGGTTTCTGCGGTGAAGTTTTCTTCATCCAGCTGCAGGATGGCCTGCAGGGCGTTGAAGATATTGTCGTTATCGGTATAGCTTTCATCCGCGATGGTATACCTGAACTTATGTGGTGCGTTGTTGAATACTGCTTTGATATAGGGTGCGTAGGCATCTATATCTGATACCATCACTACTATTTCCCGGGGGGAAAGGAGTTCCTTCCGCTGGTCGGAAAGGTATACCAGGTAGTTGTAGAGTGCCTCTACTTCACGTACCGGTGTATAGCAGCAGTTGATGGTGAGGGAGCCGTCCTGCACATCTTTCAGCGACAGTGGATGGCGGTTGCGGGTAGCGCCGGAGAAAATATCATGCTGGATCTTATGCAGCAGGGTATTTGCTTTGGGGGCTACTACGCCGGTTTCTTCATAGGCATTGATAAAATTATCATAGGAGAAAAACAGGCGAAAGCTGTTTTGAATCACCTTGCCCCACCCGGTGAGGAGGGCATTACCTACGGTGGCTTGTTCTTCCAGGTCTTTCAACCCTTTTGCGCGCCATCGTGCCAGCTGCTTTTCATTTCTTTCTTCAAACCAGAATACGCCGGGCGCCGGGTTGAGGATATGGAAATGCACGTCTATGACGGCAGATAGCTCATGTAAAATTTTGATGTGGTAGGCGGTGAGGATAGAGAGACCAAATACATGCACAGCAGGGATTTTAGCCTTCAGTACCTCATTTTTTGCTTTACCCGCGAGTGCATCCAGGATATAGTTACCGATCAGCGTTTTGTCGGGGAGCGCATCGCCGGAGAGTTGCTTTACCCTTGCCCACAGCCATTCCTGCCATTCTTCTGTTTCGAGGGTGGCGGGATCGGCCTGGCTCCAGGTCTGGATCATTTCCGGGCGGTATACCTGGTACTGATCGAGCAAATCCGCTACTTTTTCTGCCAGCACCATTTTTTTCAGGTTGCTTTCATCGCCGTGGTTGAGGTAGTAGTCGGCCACCTCCGGATATTTATCAATAAATTCCCGTTCTCCCAGCAGCTTAAATATCAGCCAGCTGAGGTTCTGGGAGCTCATCACGTTGATGCTGGGGCCTCCCAGCCACATGTAAAGATGAAAGAGCAGGTCGTTGGGCTTCAGGAAACGGGAGTTGGCCGCAATGCCCTGGCGATAGGCCTGTTGCAGTTTCAGCCAGTTGTTCATCCCTTCCGTCTGCGTAACAATATAGTGAGGTTCAAATACGCCGTTGCCTGCATGGTGCAGGTCATCGATCAGGCCTTTTGCCAGACTGTTCAACGCATTAGAAACCTTCAGATATAATGACATAATAATTTTTTAGATGTTGCCGGTCTCCGTAGCAATACGTGTATTGATACCGGAGCCTCTGTCCACGAATTTCTGTGCTGCCAGCAGCAGGGTGTCTGTACTTCCCTGCACGTATACCTTGTTTCTGGCGCGACTCACCGCCGTGTATACCAATTCACGCGTCAGCAGTGGTACTTCGGTGGCAGGAAGTACGACCAGCACTTTGCCGAACTCAGATCCCTGGCTTTTATGGATCGTCATGGCAAAAGCTGTTTCGGCCAGCGTGAGGTATCCCGGGAATACGCTGATCAGCTGTCCGTCGCTATCTTCAAACCAGGCCATCAGCACGCCGTTTTCATCCGGGCGTATAATGCCGGTATCTCCATTGAAAAGCCCGTGTTCGTAGTAGTTCCTGGTCAGCATCAATGGCCTGTTTTCATAAAATGCAGACGTCAGATGAATATACTTTTTATCTGAGAGATATTTTTCTATACGCCTGTTGATGTTGGCCAGTCCCTGGGAGCCATCGCGGATAGCCACGAGCACACGCAGTTCATTCATTTTACGTAGTGCCGTCAGGGTATCTTTCTCCTGGATAAAGGAGGTGTATCCGGTGATAAATTCCTCAAATAATTTTTCTGAATAGTCGGTATCTATTACGACCTGTTCATCGGCGCCGGGTTCCATCATTTCCCTGATGACGGCCGCATTGTTGCGGATCAGTGCCTTGCTGAATTTGCCGATGCCGGTATTGCCGGTAAACCTGCGGCTGCGGCGTAATTCCACCACATGCTCAAACAGCGGGTGTTGGGAGTGGCTGGAGATATTGTTGATCTGTCCCTGCGGACTTGCAAATTGATTGATCAGTGCTGCCAGCGGCGGCGAAAATACGTTCAGTTCGGGCTGTGCCTGGCATAGGTCGCCAAACAGGCTACCTGCTTCCACAGACGCCAGCTGGTCTTTATCTCCCAGCAGGATAATCCTGGTAGACGGGCGGATGGCTGCCAGCAATTTGGTGAACAGCGCCAGGTCTATCATGGAACACTCATCTACGATGATTACGTCGTAGTTGAGCGGGTTGTCCTGGTTGTGGCGGAAGTAGGGAGAACCTTTTACCGGCTTCAGTAAGCGGTGAATCGTGGATGGTGTCAGGTCCTGGAACTTAGCCGCAATGTGCGGGTCCCTGGGGATGGCCGCATTGCGCAGACTCTCCGCCATCCTGGCGGCGGCTTTACCGGTAGGAGCGGCCAGCGCCACTTTCTGCGAAGGGTCTATGGTATAGAGGAGGGCCAGAATTTTGGCAACGGTGGTTGTTTTACCGGTTCCGGGACCTCCCGTGATGATGGTGAAATTATTCAATATCCCCGTGATGGCGGCTGCCAGCTGCCAGTCTACCGGATCATCAGTGGCCGTACCGCTGTTATCCGGCGGAAATAGTTGCTGAACCAGCTGGCTGTGCTGCAATAGGGCAGCAGCCCTGTCTTTGCGGAGGAATGCCTCTTCGCTTAATATATTGCGGATATATTGCAGCAGCGTGGTTTCGTACATGTAATAACGTTGCATGTAGAGCTTCTGCCGGTGGAGGATAAACGGTTTGTTGAGTACTTCGGCAGATCCTACCAGCAGTTGATTTGCCAGCAGGGAAAGGCTGTTGTCGCGAAAACTATAATACTCCGGCAACTGTTCCTGTTCTGCCTGCAGGTGGTTAAGGTCCAGACAAATATGGCCTTCACTGAGCTTTTTCGACAACAGGTACAAAAATGGTTTTAAGTCCGGATTATCAAAATAGTCAGCAAATTGCTGATGAACATCATTAATGGTGATTATATTTCGCATACTTTTTTTCCTGGGAATCAGGTCCCGCCTTTATCAGTCGTAACAACCGGAATGTTGCATTCTCATGCCTGCATCACCTGCAAGTTTAATTTTTTAACAGGAAGTAAAAAAATTTAGATTGAATGTGCCCTGTGCTTTGGGTGCTGGCCCGCTGACCTCTTCGTTTTCGGAGGGGTATCGTTTGCTCCGCTCTTTCGGGAATATCCCGCTGCCAGCGTCGTCAGACAAAGATATCCGTTGTAGTGGCATCGTTGTGTTGCTCTCTTTCGGGAATAGCCCGCCGCCGGAGGCGGCGGGCTATTCCCGAAATTCCCCGGGTGCCGAAGGCGCCCGGGGAATTCCGGCCAACTATAACCAAATAAAAAATGAATCTATATTTATTAATATTTTATCATATATTTGCAGCCGTTTTTAACCCGGCAGCGCAGCACCAACAATTTTCTATACCTAACAATTAACCCAACAATCAACAAAATGAACCCAAAAGTTTTTATCTGTGGCAATGGCAATCTATCATTTCCCGACTATATCAAATATTATCAGGGCTATATCAGCAAGCTGCTACAGGCAGGCAATCCGCATTTTATTTTAGGTGATTTCAGAGGCGTGGATACGCTGACAATGGAAATGCTGAAATGCGCCACCCCGAATGTAACGTTACTGCATATGGGCAAATTCCCGCGATATATGCCGGATAAATTCAGAACGATGGCAGACCAGTGGGAGATCATCGGCGGATTTCAGTCGAACTACGACAGAGATATGGCAGCGATAGATTTATGTACGCATTTTCTGGCGATAGATTTTAATACAGACCATAAAAGGAAAAGTGGCACACTGATCAATATTGAAACCTGTCGTTCGAAGAACAAAATGGATGTTACAAAAATGACATGGTAAAAAAAAGACTACCCGTATCAGGGTAGTCTTTTTTTTATTTATTCGCTTTCTGCCAGTTGCTTAAGCGCCTGGAGGACCGGACTTTCTTCTCCTTGTTCGGGCTCCTGAACAGCTCCGGGTCTTGAATCTTCCATACGGATTTCCAGTTTCGTTTGTCCGTTTGCTGCTGCAAGTATATACTTCATGACGAAGTAATTCTCAGGTTTGTTTTCGAGTCCGGGCCGTGGTGCAAACAGGCTGTAAGCCAGTTGGTGCGGCGGATCAAAAGCCAATACTTTGCCCCATTGTTTAAATACCTGATCTTCCCATTTAGAGACAAATTCGATCGTACTACCTACCTGCCAGTCTGTATGGAGGTCACTGTTGTATTGCCATTGCTTCACCAGCGCCGGCTGGGTGAGCACGTTCCAGACCCTTTGCGGATCTGCATTGATCGTTATTTTTGAAATATTTGTAATCATAGGAAAGCCGGATTTTCTGCGCTGAAAGTTAGCGAAAGTTGGCTTAACACTTCATAAAAAACTAAGGTGGCCGCTAGCGGCCACCTTACAGCATATTATAATCGCTTTATGAGCTCCATACATGATCTGGCATTGTGATAAGGGCATTTCCAAAGCCCGACCTTATCTTCATCCAGCGGATGATGGAATGCATCTACTCCCCAATGCCACTCGCCGTGTTTTTTATCCAGGAGGTAGTCGCGGATAAAGTCCCATGAACCGGTAGCATGTTCGAAGTAGCGGAGGTCGCTGCTGAGCTGCCACGCATTGATGAAACCCACCATCGCTTCTGCCTGCGGCCACCAGTGTTTTTCTTTTACCAGGTGATGTGCAGATGGCAGGAGTTCGTACCACAGGCCCCCATCGGCATCGAGACCTTCGAGTGAGGCCTGCGACAGCTGCATCGCTATTTTCTTAAATGCGGAGATATAGGTATTGTCTTTTATTGCTTCCGCCGCTTCGAGCAGAAGCCACGCTGCTTCAATATCATGCCCGTAGGAAATGGCGTCGCCTTTCACCGTCCAGTCTTCCTGAAAAAATAACAGAAGGTGGTGGTGGACCGGGTGGATGATTCTTCTTGAGAATATATCCAGCAATACCTGGATATCTGTTTTCAGATTGGCATCCGGCCAGATGGTGTATAGGTTTGTCCAGGCTTCCAGCACATGCAGGTGTGTGTTCATGGACTTCTTTTCATTGGCATCTTTCAGACTGAGGCGCTGGTCGGGAAGTTCAGACCAGTCGGCAGCGAATGCTTCAAAGTAACCCCCATACTGCGGGTCAAAAGCCTGCTGCATAATGGTCTGATAGAGGCTGATGGCTGTATCCCTGGCGCTGTCATCGCCACTGGCTTTATAGTATTCACTACAGGCATATACGCCAAAGGCAATGGCATAGACCTGCTTTTTAGTATCTACCGGCTGGCCGTTGTAATCAACAGACCAGTACAGTCCGCCATTGGTTTTATCCAGGAAATATTGTTCGACGTATAGCCATGCACGTTGGGCGAGGTCCAGCCATTGTTGTTCCTGCAATAAGTTATAGGCAGCCGAGAATGTCCACAGGATGCGGGTATTCAGGACCGCTCCCCTGACTGCATAAGGGTCTGCCATGTTATTGCCGGAGATACGGCCGATGAAGCCGCCATTGCTGCTATCAACGGTATGGGTCTCCCAGTATTGCAGGATGTTATATAACTCCTCCTGCAGTTGTGTTTTCAGCAACTGCGCCGGTGGAAAGATTTTTTCTTCTTTTTTCGAGATCACGGGTGATATCATTCATTTTAGATTCAGATAATGGATAGGCAGCGATGAACAGTACACTCAGCAGCGCACCGGCAGCAGGTATGGAGCTGAGCATATGAATAATGCCTGTTTGTGCGGCTACGGCCTGTATGCTATTGGCCTGAAATCCGAAGGCTCCCAGCAGCCAGCCCGTGAGGGCGCCGCCAATGGTCCATCCAAATTTCTGCGACATGGACGAGGAGGAAAATATGAGGCCGGTGGCTCTTCTGCCGGTTTTCCATTCTGAATAATCGGCAATATCTGCATACATACTCCAGAGTAACGGGAAGATGATACCCGCACAGGTACTTATCAATACCTGCAAGCCGAAAATCAGTGCCAGCTGTTCTTTTCCCGGAAAATAGAAAATGATGCTGAAGAGCGTGGCCAGGAACATCGCACCGAAGTAGGTCCGTTTTTTTCCAAACCGGTTAGCCACCGGCGTTGCGAGTATTACCCCGAGGATGTTAGCTGCCTGTCCTGCCAGCAGGTAAAGCGTGGTATAGGTAAATGAAATACCAGCCATACTAAATGCCGCCGACTCCGTGATATAATACTTGAAATAATACACAGTGGCGCCATCACGCACAGCGTTGAAGATAAGGGCGCTAATGCCTGCACCTAAAAGTATCCACCATGGCCTGTTGCCACACAGGTCACTAATATCTTCTTTCAGTTGCGCATTGTTTTCCTGTATAGGCTGTACTCTTTCCTTTACCCATGCAAAGCATAACAGGAATAATACCAGGCAAATCAGCGCGATGACAGCGACGGCGTATGTCCAGCTAAGTTGCAGGCCTGCAGGGGAGAAGGCCGCTATCATTGGTTCGAGGAGCCCCAAAGCAATGAAGCTGCCGGCAAAGGCAAACGACATCCGGAAAGAGGCAAGGCTATTACGCTCCCGGCCATCGGTTGTCATTACACCCAATAAAGACGCATAAGGGACATTGATCAGGGAGTAGATCATCATCATGGCAGAATAGGTGATATAGGCATATATCAGCTTTCCTCCTGCGCCGGTAGCCGGCGTATAGAAGGTGAGGATACCTGTTATCGAAAACGGAACGGCGGTGTACAACAGCCAGGGCCGGAATTTGCCCCATTTGCTGCTGGTCCTGTCGGTGAGTGCGCCTACAACAGGATCGAAGAGCGTATCCCAGATTCTTGTTACCAGGAACATGGTGCCTACCGCACCGGCGGCAATTCCCATGACATCTGTATAGTAGAATAACAGGTACATGCCAAACAGCTTCCAGAACATGGAAGAAGCCATGTCACCAAAACCATATCCTATCTTTTCTTTTAGTGCAATGCGGGCAGACATAGGCAAAGATTTTAAGCATGTTGTAAGGCGGCATTACCAGCGATAATACCGCGAAGTGTGGCAACAGAAGTGGCGGAGCGTAAACCGTCAGGGGCAGTATGCATACAGTAGTCGGTCAGCTGTGCTGTGCTGCTAACGGCAACGTGTAAACGTGTATCGCTGCTGGCATAGTAGATATATACTTTTCCATCTTCATCAGCGATCCAGCCATTGCAGAACAGTACATTGGAAACATCGCCGGTACGTTCTGCTGCTTCCGGCGCCATAAAGTAACCGGCAGGCTTATACGTAATTTCTTCGGGATTGTCCAGGGAAGTCATGAACATGTAGAGCGTATAACGTAAGCCTGCTGCGGTGTTGCGCACGCCATGTGCCAGGTGCAGCCAGCCGTGAGGGGTTTTGATAGGCGCTGGTCCCTGGCCGTTTTTGGCTTCTGCGATGGTATGATATTGTTTGTTGTCAATTACTTTTTCTGTAGAGATGACCGCATGTTCCATGCTATCACAATAGCCTATGCCAATACCACCGCCTTTACCGGCTTCTATGAAGCTGTCCTGCGGGCGGGTATACAGCATATATTTCCCGTTCACAAATTCAGGGTGCAATACCACATTGCGTTGCTGCGGTGATTGTGTGATGAGGTCTGGTAGCCGCTCCCAGTGCTGAAGGTCTTTGGTACGAACGATGCCGCATTGTGCCACAGCGGCAGACTGGTCGCCGGCTGGTGCTGCAGGGTCGCGGCGTTCGGTGCAGAACAGGCCGTATACATAACCATCTTCATGTAATACTACCCGCATATCATATACATTGGTATCAGGAACTTCGGTTTCCGGAATGACGATAGGGTAACGCAGCCTGAAGTTATCCAGGCCATTATCGCTGTCGGCCAGGGCAAAGAAGGATTTTCTGTCCCAGCCTTCCATACGTGCTATCACTACATATTTATCCTTCCATTTAATAGCGCCGGCATTAAAAACAGCGTTGATTCCGAAGCGTGTCATCAGGAATGGATTGGTGGCCTTGTTCAGGTCGTAGCACCATTCCAGTGGAGTATGTGCAGCGGTGAGCACCGGGTATTTATAACGCTGGAAGATGCCGTTACCTGGCGTTTCCGGTTCATTTTTTATCGCCAGTAATGTCTGTTGTGCCGCACGCAGCGCTGCTAGTCTGTTCTCAAAATTTGACATATCAGAATTGTTATCGTGTCTGTAAGATTCGTGTGGCCACAAAGCTATCCATGCGATGATGTTTCTATTAATGCTCAAATGACGAATTCATATGCTGAAACAACAGCAGCACCTGGATAGGGTGAAAGATTGTATTGCCGGGCCTTTGCCGGCAGGTGATCATTTAGATAGATGATCAGGGAGATATCGTTTAAGGATCATAGTATGACAGAATAGCACCAAAAACGCCTTGTTAACCCGGTTATTTTTGTTGCATTATTTCTACGTTTTAAAAACTGAATGCGTTATGAAAAATTTCATTGCATGCTGTAGTGTCCTTCTGTTCCTATGCCTGCCAACTATCGTTGTAAATGCGCAACAGAAAAAAATTACAGGAAGAGTGCTCGACGACCAGGCAAAACCGCTCCCCGGAGCTACCGTGGTTGTAAAAGAAACCAAGACAGCAACCGTCAGCGACGGTGATGGAAAGTTTACGCTGAATGTTCCTGCCGGTGGGAAAACCATTATGGTCACCTATATCGGTATGCAAACAAAGGAGCTCCCCGTGACCTCACAGAACAATGTGGTGGTGAACATGCAATACGCACCCGGTAACCTCAGTAACGTGGTGGTAGTAGGCTATGGCGCCGTAAAGAAAAGTGATGTTACCGGTGCAGTGGCCACGCTGAAAGGTAGTGACCTCAACAAAACGCCTGCTTCCTCCGTAGACCAGCTGTTGCAGGGAAAAATCGCCGGTGTGCAGGTGACCACTGGCGGCGGTGCTCCCGGTGCAGGTGCTACCATCCGTATCCGCGGCGCCAGCTCCCTGAATGGTTCCAAAGACCCGCTGCTGGTAGTAGATGGCTATCCATGGGGAGATGCCGGTAACCTCAAACAGATTAACCCGGAAGATATTGAATCCATTGAAGTACTGAAAGATGCCTCCAGCGCCGCAATCTACGGTTCCAGAGGTGCCAATGGTGTGATCGTTATCACAACAAGAAAAGGAAAACAGGGCCAGAACCGTATCTCTTTCAATACCCTGCAAACGATGTCGTTCCTCGCCAATAAACCGGATGTATGGCGCGATCCGGTGGAGGATGCCACTTATTCCAATGAGGCAGCCATCAATGGTGGCGCTATTCCTTCTGATGTGCCCTATATTGGCATTTACAGGCCTGTAGGCAATGGGATGGTCTATTTTCCTTCCATCGCCGAATTACGCGGCCTGGACCCCAATAAACCAAAATGGGCCGTTAATACGGACTGGGTAAACCTGGTGTACCGTAAGCCTTACTCCCAAAACTACACCCTTACCGCTGATGGTGGTAACGAAAAAACAAAATATGCTATCTCCGGAAACTACTATAACGAACAGGGAATGGTCATCAAAAATGACTATAGTAAATACACCTCCCGCCTCAACCTGGAAGAAAAACTGACCAATGCAGTTACCGCCGGTACCAATATCATTCTCGCCTATACGAAAAATTCAGGCCAGCAACTGGGCGTAGGAAGATCACGTATCTGGCCGGTATATGATTCTACCGGTAATTATTTCCATACCAGCAATACAGACTTCGGTAACCCGATCGCACTGGCAAATCAATTGCTGAATACCGGTAAAACCACCGACTTCATGGGGAACCTGTATGTGAACTTTAAAATCACCAGCTGGTTACAGTTCCGCTCTTCCATCAATGCGAAATCAGGTAATAGTATCCAGGACCAGTACGATCCTAAAAATAGTACACAACGCGCACTGGATAATAAAGGCAGCTATGGCAGCATCGCCAACGGCAACTATTTTGACCTCCTGAACGAAAACTATTTTACCGCCACCAAAGACTTCGGCCTTCGCCATAAAGCCACCGTGGTAGCTGGTTATTCTTTCCAGAAAACAGAAAACAGGTTCAGCACCCTCACCGGACAGAACTTTGTAAATGATGTGATGCAAAACGAAAACCTGTCTACCGCAGGAACTATGCTGATCTCCAATGATCTGCAGCGCTATAGCCTGGCATCCTGGTATGGCCGTGGTAACTATTCGTATATGGACCGTTACCTGCTCACCCTCACTGCCAGGGCCGACGGATCAACGAAATTCGGCTCCAACAATAAATGGGCTTTCTTCCCTTCTGCCGCACTGGCCTGGAAAGCAGGAGAGGAACATTTTATCAAAGACATGAACCTCTTCTCAGAATTGAAATTCAGAGGTAGTTATGGCCTTACCGGTAACCAGGGTATCAGTCCCTATCAGACGCTGGACCGCTTCGGCTCCTATAAATATTTTACCGGCTCCGTATTTGAAACCGGCTTCGGGCCCGGGCTCGCAGGCGCCAACGATGAACAGGGCCGCACCATCGTTGCCGGCTTAGGCAACAACAGCCTGAAATGGGAAACGACCCGCTCCCTCGATCTGGGTGTAGACATAGGCTTCTTTGATCAACGCTTTACTTTAAGCGCAGATTATTATATCAAACGTACCAGCGACCTGCTCCGCCTCAAAACCATCGCACCGTCAGCGGGATACGACCGCCAGTGGATCAATGATGGCGAAGTCGAAAACCGTGGTATCGAACTGGGACTGAATGCCAACATCATCAACCGCGGCGACCTCACCTGGAACGTGGGTGGTATGTTTACCAAAAATACCAATAAGGTAGTGGCCATGGGAGAAAGCAACCAGGTATTTATCGGTTCGCTGTATGAATCTGTACGCCAGCAAATCAGCACCTATACCGTAGGCCAGCCGATGTATGCTTTTTATGGTTATAAGTCGGCAGGGATTATTCAAAGTCTGGATGAAGGCATTAAAGCCGGCCTTACCGGCGTAGATGCACAGCCGGGAGAGATCAAATACCTGGATATTTCCGGCCCGGACGGCAAACCGGATGGTATCGTGGATTCCTATGACCGTACTATCATCGGTAACCCTAACCCAGACTTTATCTACAGCATCAATACGAATGTAAAATACAAACAGTTCGACTTATCCCTGCAGCTCTATGGCGTGCATGGCGGTGATGTATGGGACTTCCAGAAAATGACACCCAGCAGATGGCTGCAACGCTGGACACCAGACAATCCCAGCAATGAATATCCACGCGCCAATGCTACCCGCGGCTGGAGAGCATCCGATTTCTACCTGACAGATGGCTCCTTCCTGCGCCTGCAAAACGTGACGGTTGGTTATAACCTGAAAACAGATGCCATGAAATATGTGAAGAGCATGCGTGTATACCTCTCCGGTAACAACCTGTATACCTTCACCAAATTCAATAAAGGCTTTGACCCTGAGGTAGGTGAGGCCGGTATTAATACAGGTGCATATCCAAGGCCACGCGCCGTTTCGCTGGGAGCCAACGTAGTTTTCTAATTCGTAAAAATCATCTACATGAAAAAACAAACATTCAAATATATACTGCCCGCATTATTCGGCATGACGGTATTGGGAAGTTGTGCCAAAATGCAGGAACAGCCATATGGCATGATCAACTCACAAACCTATTATAAAACGCCGGACGATGCCAGATCAGCTATTATCTACGCTTATGCTATTCTGCCGGAGGTGGGTTACTATTCCAGGGGATATTATATCACCACAGAATTACCTACGGAAAACCTTACCCAGAAAGGCGATGCGGGTGTAGGTAATTTTGAGCTGGATGAACTGCGAACTACATCTACCAATCCTGATCTGGATGATATCTGGACATACATGTACCGTGGTATTGCCCGTGCCAATGCGGTAATTGCCAATGTGCCCAAGATACCAGGTATGACAGATGCAGAACGCAATCAGATTACCGGCGAAGGATATTTCCTGCGCGCACTCCATTTCTTCAACCTCGTACGTATGTTTGGTGAAGTACCTTTACGTACGGCTACTATTGAAGATGCTTCGCAGATTCCTATTGCCAAATCAGGTTTGAAAGATATTTATAGCCTCGTTATCAGCGATCTGAAAGCTGCTGACTCACTGATCACCAGCAACCGTATCAGCGAAGGCCGCGCCAACAGGCCTGCTGCAGAAGGTTTGCTGGCAAAGGTTTACCTGCACCTGGCGTCTTCTAAAGCCTATGGCTCTCCGGGCTACGACTTCGTCACCAATGCAGACGATATGTATGCACAGGCAAAACTGTATGCAGATAAAGTAGTGAATGGCCAGACTACCTTTGGTTTTACCGGTAATCTGCCAGATATCTTCAATATAGATATTTATAAAAAAGCTGCTGTTACGGAACATATCTTTGATGCAGCAGTGGATCGCAGCGGCGACAGGGAAGGTAGCTTCTCCAAGTTGCCAAATATGTTCCTGCCGGCAGACAGGCCTATGACCATCCCTTACAACCAGTTGAAGCCAGACAGTGCCACCATTGATATTGGCCAGGGATGGGGACACTTCCGCACCGAATCTAACCTGTATTTCAGCTATGCCAATAACGACCGCAGAAAAACACAGCTGATCGTTTCACAATATACCAATGGCGGACAAACCTACCAGCTGGACATCAACAGCAGCTCACGTCCGTTTTCACGTAAATTTATTGATCCTGCACGCATAGGAGATGCTACCAGCGCCAATTCACCCATTATTCGCTATTCAGATATCCTGTTGATTTATGCAGAAGCCTGTGGGCCTACGGCAGAAGGATATGCCGCCGTGAATAAGATCAGGAGCCGTGCCGATATCGGCGACCTGCGCCCGGGGCTGGATGCAGCCGCATTCCGTAATGCTGTGATACAGGAACGTGCATGGGAGCTGGCCTTCGAAGGAAACAGGCTTTTCGACCTGCGAAGGACCAACAGTATGGAGAAAGTGCTGGTACAGCAATATGGTAAAACCATTACCAGTGGCGCTTATTTCTTCCCGATTCCTCAACGTGAACTGGATACTAATCCGCTAATGAAAAAATAAACTGATTCATGAAACATATCACATATTATTTTTGTCTGCTGGCCATACTGCTGTCGTCCTGTACCAAAGACCCTTTTGCAGGCGTTACCAGCAATGAGCGCTCTATTGAAGCCATCACATTAGGCGGCGGCCTGGTACAGGTAGGGCCGGCTAATATAGACCGCACTGCTGCAAAAGCTACCGTGAAAGTGCTGGTACAATCCGGTACAGACCTCAGCAAGGTAGTGGCGCAGATTCAGACCAGCTATAAGTCACAGATATCTCCTGCAAATGGCCAGGCGATTGATTTTACAAAGAATAACAATACCAGTAAATTCACCATCACTTCAGAGGCAGGCACTACCCGCGAGTGGACAGTAGAGATCGTACCGTTTGAAGAAACACTGCTGGGTACCTACGCCGTACAGGCGTTGGTGTTATACGGCGGTACCGGCCCCGAATATGGCGGCGGTGCAGTGATAAACCTCAAAGATAAGCCATGGGTATGGGCAGGAACAGATACGCCTGATAAGGAACTCGATAACACGATTACCTTTACTTTCAGTGGCGTTACCGCAGATGGAAAAACAACCGGTAAAGTAACCAATGCTGCCGGTGCCGACGGGGCCTATGCCAATTTCCTGTTTGCCAACCCGGCTACAGACCTTAACAGCGTATACCGCGTCATCCCCAAAGGAGAAAGTACCTGGGAACGTGACTACGTAAACAATGTGGTGACCTTTATCGATAAAGACGGAAAACGCACCAGCGGCGCTTTCCAGGGAGCCAAAACCATTGACCTGGGCAACGGCCTGAGTAAAACCATCACCGATAATTCCTTTGACTTTAACTTAAATGGTACGGACGACTGGGGTAATATCTATTCTGACCTGGACAAATTTGTAAAAAGACCACGCAGATTCTGGATAGATGTAAAAAGAAACCAGTAACCATTACCGTTATGAAAAAGATGACTTTAAATATTCTGATATTAGCCACTGCACTGGGATTTGGTGCATGCAGTAAAAGCAATCCCGGCGCCGCCACCAGCGGTGCCGGCGATACCGCGAAGGTGTCCCCGTTCCAGACAATCAACTATCTCAACAGCATCAGCGGCAAAAAAACAATCGCGGGTATCCATAACCGTGAGCCTAATGCCACGCCTGCCCGCTGGACCAACGAGATCAACGCCACCACAGGAAAGTATCCTGCATTATGGAGCGGCGACTTCCTCTTTCAACAGGATAATATCAACAACCGTCAGCTGATGATTGATGAGGCCCTGCGTGAATGGAAGAAAGGAGCCGTGATCAATATCATGTGGCATGCCTGCAACCCTGCCTATGGCGCGCCCTGCGGCTGGGACGACGGACAGGGCGTACTCAGCAGCCTGACCGACGCCCAGTGGACAGAACTCTGCACCGACGGTAGTCCGCTGAATACAAAATATAAAAACATGGTGGACGAAATCGCTACCTATCTCCAACAGCTGAAAGCGCAAGGGGTAGAAGTACTCTGGCGCCCCATGCATGAAATGAACCAGGGGAAATTCTGGTGGGGAGGCAGGCCTGGTGCCAATGGTACCGTAAAACTATACCAGTGGCTGCATAACTACCTGACCAATACCAAAGGACTCACCAACCTGATATGGGTATGGGATATCCAGGATTTCGGTTCTCTCTCCGCTGATGCGGTCAACTATAACCCGGGTGCGGCTTATTATGATATCGCGGCACTGGATGTATATGACGGTAGCGGCTATACGCAAACGAAGTACGAAACTATGTTACGCGCCGCCAAAGGCAAGCTTATCGCGATAGGGGAGTGCGACCGGCTGCCAACTGCTGCTGAGTTGAAGACACAAAGCAGCTGGGTGTTTTTTATGAGCTGGTCTGAACTGACTTTCGATAAAAATACCAATGGTGAAATACAGCAGTTATATAATGCAGATAATATCATCACCCTGGAAAAAATGCCTGGATGGAAATAGAAAAAAGGTTCCTTACATACCTGGTGGCCTGTTGCGCTACTTGCAGTATTACTACTGCAAGGGCACAGCAGGCTACTGCTTTACGGCCATATGTTATACAGGCGGAAGTTACGGGAACGGCTACACTTGGCAGTAACTCGTGGTCGGTCGCCGGCAACAGCGAAGGCGCCAACCCTAACGTGCTATCGGAGCTGAAATGGAAGCAGCAGGCGGGCATAGGCGCCGGCATGAACGTAATGGCATATCCGCTGCGCCATTGGTTGCTGTATGTCAGCTACCTGCGAACAGGCACTGTCAGCGGCACCGCTACCGATAACGACTATGCCGGTGATAACAGAACACGTATTACCTATAGCGGCCATTTCGCCGCTAATCACGGTTATATGGATGAGGTGTATACCGGTATTGGTTATACGTTTTTACTGAAGAAATTAGTGCTGACTGCTACGGGCGGCTATACCGCCACTGCGCAACTCAATTACCTGCTGCCTGCGGATGCCGCTACTCCTGCGGATTTATCTTCTACCTATAAAAATACCTGGAAAGGTGTTGCTGTGGGTGTTTTTGCCAATATCTCCCTGGAGAAAAAATTACAGCTGATACCTGGTATAGCGTATTACCAGCAGCGATATTATGCTGCCGGTAACTGGAATCTTATTTCTGCATTCAGCCACCCGCTTAGTTTTGCGCATAACGCTAACGGATATGGTATACGCTTTCAGCTCCAGGGCCGATATGCCTGTAATCATATGTTTGGTGTGCTGGCAGGTGCTACCTGGCATTATGCCGCTACGGGTCATGGTGCTGAAACCCTGTACCTGAAAGAAGGCGGCACTGCGGGTACCCGCATGAATGCTGCCTATACGGAAGCACTTAATTTGCGTGCAGGCATTTATGTTAGCTGCGGAAAATAAAAAGGGTGCACCGCAATGGATGCACCCTCCGGGCCCTAAGATACGTGATTGATTAAAAAGTTGTCATGCTGTACATTTCAATCTGCTGGCCGGTATTGCTGGAACCACCGTACCAGTGATTGGTACCAACAAAGTAATACCAGTTGTTATAGTAGGTACCGCTGTTGTTGGTTAATGTAAATTTGTAAGTGCCATCGACATAAAAATCTACCTGGTGTACATTGCTGCTCTTTGCCTGGCATTTAAAGGTATGGTAACCATTGTCGTTGGTAGAGATCGTCTGATAGATATATGCGCCGCCCCCTTGCAGATAGCCTTTCAGCGTATTGTCGTTAAGGGTTTTTACAAATCCCATCTCATTACCATTCCATTGTGATACGTTGTCGCAAAGGAATACAGCCTGCTCGCTGGCGCTGCTGCTGGCATTGCTGCCACCTTTGAAACAACCATAGAATTGAAGTCCGGTGGCATTCTGGCCACCATTCTGCTGTGCGGCGTCGATGTCGCTGCTGCAATTGCCAACAGGAACACAGATACCATCACTGCCTGAAATCAGGTAAGGCTTGCCATTACAGGTGCCCCACAGACTGAAAGCACTTTGAGGGACTGCTGCACGTGGCATCGTTTTGTTGTTGCCACTGTCTGCGGCAACATCTTTTTTACAGCTCATGGTAGCTAACAATAAAAACGCTGCTACGGCGGAGAGGATTCTTTTCATAACTGGTAGTGTTTTGTGGAATAATGAAAAATTATAGGATAGAAGAGGGCCCGTTGTTATTTTTTGGGTGAAAAAATATAGATCATTGCTTCGTGAGACGCTACCACCGCGCTATTCAGCCGTATGTTTTCCCCTTCCTGCACAAAAGGCTGCTGCTGCCACTGACTGCTGGCAGGTGAAAACGCTTTCAGACTGTACCCGGATGGTAAGGACAAACTAAAGGTTGCCTGCTGTTGTGTAGCTGTATTATTCAACGCATATACGAAATAAGTCTGCCCGCACTTTAATGCATACGTTTCCAGGAGTGGCGAGTGTATACGAAGCTTTTCAAAATTTCCTTTGCCGGCCTGCAACATCTGCTGGTTGATCATACTTACATTTTTCAGATAAGGGGTTAGGTGCAGGTCGTCGAAGAGCTCCCACCACCACGACATAGGCAATACCGGCGTAGGACTGAATAGCCCGTACCAGAGTCCGCGTTTATAGTCATAGCTTGCTGCTGTGGCGTATTTTGGGTCCTGGTCTTCCCACCGGTATCCGAATTCGCCCACCACATATGGCTTTCCATAGGTCGCTATATAATCAGGGTAGATGTCGGGTATTTTTTCCGTGTGTTTGTAAATATGTTTCTGGTTGAAATCGATATACGGGATACTATTCAGTCCCACAATATCACGGTGTGAAATACTCGTACTTACCAGGTGTTTGTATGGGTCTATGTCTTTCAGGTAGCGGCTCATTTCCAAATGCCATTGGGTAATGGTAGCCGGTGGTATCAGCAAACTATCCTGCTGGGTGAAGGCGGCATTATCTACTTCATTAAAAAATTCCCATACAGCTATATTGGTGCTGTACCCCCACCTGGCAACGATATAGCGCAGTTTATTTTTGTATTGCTCCTGTGCCTGCATGCTGGTGAAATATTCCGCCGGTGTTGCTGCAGGCCCCCCGTTGGCCTTGTTGTAAGCACTATGCTTCCAGCCGCCATGTTCCATCAGATGACCATGCCAGTCGAGGGTAAGCATGAAATACAAATGCAGCGAATCGCAAAGGTTCACCAGTTCGTCCATGCGTTGTATGGCTGCCGGATTAAAATATTCAGTGGAGGCGGTATATCGTTTTGTATTGCGTGGCTGTTTCCATTCCAGGGGCAGGTTCCAGTAGCACATCCAGGTGCGGAAGAAGTTGGCGCCGTTCCTTGCCAGCGTTGGCAACAGGTAATCATAACTCCATTTGTCGTCTTCAAAATTCCTGGATTCCCAGGCAACGTTTTCACCCAATCCCCTGAATAGTTCGCCATTATCGAAACGAAATGTCCATAAGTCGTTTTTATGCAGAAATCCTTTACGGTGACTATCTGCCGCAACAAAGGAAGCCTCGCCGCTGCTGACGGTATCTGTGCTGGTTAACAGTTCAAAATGGTAGGTATACTGTCCTTTTTCCTGGGGTGTAAACCTCGCCTTCCACTGTTTGCTGGCAACATCGTAGTAGGCCGGCAATACAATAGGCTTGCCTGACGGGGAGCTGAGCAGCAGGTCCAGCTTTACCTGTCGCTGATCGTAAGGATTGTTGTAGGTGGCGGTAAGGTCAATATTCCACTCCGTCTTTTCGTATAGTCGTGGGGTACTGGTAGTAAGCAATACCCTGTTAATCTTCGTTGAGTCGTGGCCGTAAGCCATGGATACCAATGGCAACAGCAAACAAAGGATGGCAGTAATCGATTTTTTCATCTTACCAAAGGTAGCCGGGAGGCGGCTCTCTGGTTAATGCTCAAATGATGAATTATAATGCTTATTCTATGTCCTGACTTTCTTTTTCCTGTTGAGATATTCTTTAGGGCCCACACCATATTGCCTGATAAAACATTTGTCGAAGTAGGAATGGCTGTTAAAGCCTACTTCGAAGGCTATCTGGTTAATCGTCATATTTTCTTCCAGCAGTAACTGCAAGCCTTTACGGAGGCGGATGGCCTTAATAAACTCATGTACTGTTTGCCCGGTCAGGTTTTTTACTTTGTTATAGAGCAGGCTTCTGCTCACAAACAAGCCTTTGGCAATCGTTTTGGCATCCAGTTCCTGGTTGCCCAGCTGATCTTCGATCATCAGGATCAGCTGCTGTAAAAAGTCCTGGTCTGTTTCCGACAACTGCTGCATATCCGGAGATAACGGCATATCGCTGAAGATCTGCTCACGTAAACGCCTGTACGTACTGTCCTGCTTCTGTAGCTGCGCCATCAGTACCTGTGCCAGCACGGCTGCGTTGAGGGGTTTGGTAAGGTAGGCATCGGCGCCTGCTTCGTAGCCGCTGGCCTGCATTTCGCCGGTATCCTGGCTGGTAAGTATGATAACGGGGATATGGCTGGTAGCGGTAGTTGTTTTGATCTCCTTACAGAATTGAATACCGTTGATGCCCGGCATCAGCAGATCGGTGATAATGGCGGCAGGCAGTACCTGCTGTGCCAGCGCAATGCCACTGCTGCCATCGGCGGCTTCAAATATTTCGAATACCTCAGATAGTAGCAGGCGCAGGTAATCGCGCATATCTTTGTTGTCTTCCACCACCAGGATCTTTCTGCCGCGGAATTGTATAAACCTGTCCGTATTCAACTGCTGCCAGGTGTCTGCTGGTGTGGCTGTTGCCTGGGCAATGCTGATGTCAGCAGTGGCAGGTGCCGCTGCTGTAGGGATACACAGCGAAAATGCCGTTCCTTTCCCCGGTGCGCTGGATACCTGTATCGTGCCATGGTTGGCCTCCAGGAAGTCTTTCACGATGACCAGTCCAAGCCCGGTACCTTTCTCTCCGGCAGTACCTCTGCTCACCATATTTTTATCTACATCAAATAAATGTGCCAGCATATGTTCATTCATACCGATGCCGGTATCGATGATGTCCAGGTAGATGTAATCCGCTTCCTGCCTGCTTTTAACAGTTACGCTGCCGCCATAGTCCGTGAATTTGATACTGTTGGAAAGCAGGTTTCTGATAATAACATCCATCATCTGCCTGTCTGCAAATATCCAATGGTCCTGTGTCTGGTCTACCAGGTGTATATGTTTGTTGGTAGAATGATTTTCCAGGAGCGCGGCATTATTATGAATGATGGTAGCCAGGTTGCAGGCTTCAGGATGTAATTGCCGTTGTTTCGACTGCGACATGGACCAGCTCAGCAGATTTACAAGCAGCTCAAATACATGTGCAGATGAGGCGTGCATGTTTTTCAGGTACTGACGTAGGTCAGGACCTTCAATGGAAGGCATATGATTGTACAAATAACCCGACAGCTCTTTTAGCGCCGCCACAGGGTTTTTCAGGTCATGGGCCAGAATGGAAAAGAAGTAGTCTTTGGATTTATTTAATTTCTCCAGCTGGGAAACAGCAATTTCCAGGTCTTTATTCTGATCAGAAATCTGTAATTGCTGTTCCAGAATTTTATCTGTCTGTCTTACAATTTCTTCATAGGAGATTTCCAGCTTTTCTTTTTGCGAGGATATTTTATCATGCTGTTCCAGCAGGGAAGTATGACTTTCCAGTAACTTTTGGGTTTGTCTTTTAACCTCTTCCTTCAACAGGCGGTTTCTCTTTTTTACATTGGCAACGCGCCAGTAAAATATACTGATGATAGCAATGACCACTAACAGGAACGACAATACGTAAAACCACCAGGTCTGCCACCAGTAAGGAAGAATATGTATGACAAGCGGTTTCGCCGGAGGCAGCCAGTTGCCATATATATCTGTATACCGTACCTGCAGGTGGTAATGGCCGGGGGGAAGATGTGCAAAGGATATCTTGCGTTCATCTACTACGTCTATCCAGTCGTTAAAATAGCCTTCCAGTTTATAGCTGTATTTTATTTTTTCCGGCGCATAGAGGTTGATGGCTGCAAAGGCAATGGTAAAGAAGGATTGCTTTTGCGTTAGTGTAATCGTGTCCGTTAGGAACAGGCTGCGGCTTAAAGCGCTGTTGGTACGGCCGGGGCGTTGCTGCTCACCGAAAATAGACAGGTCCTTGAAATAGAAGTAGGCTGGCGCCGGCGTAGCGGCAATGCTACCTGGGCGAAAGGTGCTGAACCCTTTAGGGCCGCCGAAGTATAACTGCCCGTTACTGGCTTTCAGCGCGGCTTTCTGGAAGAAGGTCTGCTGCGGTAATCCGTCATTTTTATCATAACGGATAATTTTCCCGGTGGCCGGCTGTAAGCAAATCAGCCCTTCATTAGTGCCCATCCAGAGGTTTTGCTGGTCGTCGCAGGCGATAGATTTCATGGAAACGGGTAGGGGATACCTGGCGTTGTAATGGACGAAGTGCCCGGTGGTTTCTTCGTACCTGTCCAGCCCCTGCTCCGTAACAATCCAGATGTTTCCCTGCTGATCGCTGGTAACCATATTGACAGAATTGCTGTTGATGCTGTTGCTGTCGTTGTTATGCTGAAATTGATGGAATGTTTTCCTGTCGTAGCAGAAAATACCGCTGTAGGTACTGATCCAGATGCGTTGCCTGGCGTCTTTATACAGGTGGTTGACCCATGCGGGTAATTGCATATTGAAGGGGTACCTGTTGTTATTTTTATAATGGGTAAATATTTTGTTTTGCAGATTTAATACGCAGATGCCTTCACCATGTGTGCCGATCCAGAGCAGACTATCGTCGGCCAGAATGGTTTTTACATCGTTGTTGATCAGCGACTGGTTATTGGCGGGGTCGTGGAGGTATTTTGTTTTTTTGCCGGTGGCCGGATCGTATTGGATCAGGCCATCCGCCCAGGTAGCTACCCAGAGGTTGCCGGAGGCATCTTCCTGGATATCATTGACAGCGAGGTTTCCATAAAGCGGGGAGGGGGCAATGGCGCCGGCCTTATCAGGGTCGTAGCTGAGGAGGCCATTGCCGGCAGTGCCGATCCAGATTTTATGGCGCCTGTCTTCATGAAGCGCGGTGACCACGGTGGTGTTGAGTCCTGGCAATGCGGCCGTATGTCCGAGGGCGTTAGTAAATATGTTTTTATTGTTGTTGGTGCTGAAGATGCCGTTGCCGGCAGATGCAAACCAGGTGTTGCCGAAATTGTCTTCGGTGACAGCCGTAATGGTATTGAGTTCCGGTTGCCCGTTATTTTGTGATTTGCCGTTAAAAGTCCGTGGCTGAAGGGTTCCCGCTGCCACGGTGGCTATTTGCTTTCTTCCTATACCAATCCAGATCGTGCCGGCTTTATCTTCATACAGGCAACGGATATTGCTATGGCCTGCATCCTGGCCCCCGGGGATATTGTCGAAGCTGGCCAGTTGTTTTCCTGCCCCGTCCAAAACGGTGATGCCTCTGTCTTCCGTGCCCACCCATATACGTTGCTGCCTGTCCGACAGTATACACTGAATTTTATTACTTGCCAGCAGGTGTGGTTGCTGTGCTGTATTTCTGAAGTATTGAAAATCGCGGTTGCGGGTATTGAACCGTATCACGCCTTTATTGAATGTGCCAGCCCAGATGGTATGCTCCTGGCCTTTTGTCAGGCAGAAGATGATGTTTTCGGGGCCCTGTCCTGGCAGCCAGTCCGCCTGCATGGTGGCCGTATTGAAATGGCACAGACCATTGGAAGTACCCAGCCATAGCTGCTGCATGTCATCTTCCAAAATGGCGTTGACAGGGATTTTATCATTGCTTTTGTTGAGCGGGATACGCCGGAAAACATCCAGGGCAGGATCGTATACATGCAGTCCGTCTATGGTGCCCACCCAAAGATGGTGCTGGCTGTCTTCATAGATGGAATGCACAATGTTGTTGTTCAGGGTCAGACTATCCTGCTCGTTGTGGAGGTATTTGGTGATCGTATAGCCGTCCCATCTGAACAGGCCATCAAAAGATGCCAGCCATAAAAAACCGCGGGAATCATAATAGATCTTCTGATAGTCGTTGGTAGGAAGACCATTATCAGTAGAGATATTATAGAAGTTATAGTTGGCCGACTGCGGTACTGCTACCTGGTAACTGGTCAGTAACAGCAGCAGGAGTATTTTAATTCTTACATATGCTGGCATACAGGCACGGATTCGTATTATTTCACGACGTGGAACAACATTGGTTGATAAAAAATTACTGCCGGATAAATCTTTCCAAATATATCTATGACAGGGATCTCATTAAAATATATTTTTAATATATATGTATTTAGATGATTGATATGTGATTTTTTATTTGTCTTTTAAAATCTGGACTATATTTCAAGAACCCTGCACTGTAAATCAAAGGGAAAGCGGCTGCACTTAATAATATTGAAACGGTACAACAAACAAGCTACAAAAAATGAATTCCATGTTTAACGATCGTTTCCTGTTTAAGAAAGTAATGAGGGAGATAACACCATTAGGGGCACATGATTGTTTCTCTATTTTTTCGCGTCGTAAGCGTTCTTTTTCTTTTCCCCTGCATTCGCATGAGGAAATGGAGTTGAACCTGATCATTGGCGGAAAGGGGATTCAGCGGATTGTAGGCGACCATATCGGGCATATAGCAGATGTGGAGTTGGTGCTGATCGGGCCGAACCTGCCCCATGGCTGGTTTACGGAAAGGGACCATGACGAAGACGTGCTGGAGGTAACTGTACAGTTTCATAAGGATTTGTTTTCCCAGAATTTCCTGGAGAAGGACCAGCTGCGCTCCATCCGGAAATTGCTGGAGCTGGCAGGACGCGGCCTTGCCTTTGCACCACAGGTGGCCACGCAGGTAAAGCAGCGGATCATAGACCTGGAAAAACTGAGTGGCTTTGATTCGTTCATACAGCTGTTATCCCTGTTGCACGATTTATCTACTGCCAGGAACAATACCCTGCTCTCTGACGCTACTTTCAGCCGTGGTACCGTTACACACGAAAGCCAGCGGCTGGAGAAGGCTTTCGAATTTATGACACGCCGGTACGGCAGCCAGATAGGCTTATCAGAAATAGCACGGATTGTAAACATGTCTGAAGCCTCATTCAGCCGCTTTATAAAAGCACAGACCGGCTTCACCTTTACAGAAAACCTCATGGAAATCAGGCTGGGTAACGTAACCCGTATGCTGATCTCCACACAGCTAACCATTGCAGAAATTGCCTACCATTGCGGGTTTAATAATATGGCGAATTTTAATAAACTGTTTAAGCGCAGGAAAGGTTGTACACCGAAAGAATTTAAGATGAATTATAACAGGCAGCTGGTGCTGGTATAGATAGTTATAGTTATGCAGGTAACCGCTGTATGGCCTTGTGTTCATACAGCGGTTACTATTATTGTACCTGGTATCAGGCCAGGTTGGATATTACCCGGTAAGTTGTATTTGCATTTCCATTTTTTTTAATAATTTAGGCTTCAATTAATAGCGACCAAGGATCATGGTGTGAAACTGTAACCTGATTTTATACTGTAGAAATATTCCGCGATGTTGAAATAATGCAGCATGAGCCCCGACAATCAAAGATTCAGTGTGTTGTGTTGATCCCCGGATAATAGTGTTATTATCTTCTTTGTGATGCCAACGATATTTCAAATCTTGTTTTTGTCCTATAAATAGATCTGCTATGCCTAAAAAACTTGGATTATCCCTTTCCGGTGGTGGTTACCGCGCCGCAGCATTTCATCTTGGTACCCTTAAAAAGCTGGATGAGATGCAAATTCTCAATAGGGTAGAGGTGTTGTCTACCATTTCAGGTGGTTCTATCACGGGTGCTGCCTGGTGCCTGCATAAGGGGGATTTCCCATCTTTTCACGAGGAGATGAAGGAAAAGCTTCGCACAAAATGTGTGATCGGCCATATCCTGCAGTCGTTTATTTTTATTCGTACATTATTATTCCTGGTACTATTTATCGGGGGGAGTTTTTGTCTGACGCTTACCGCTTATTCCTGGTTATGCTTCCCGGTACTGGCGCTGTTTTTTATACTGCTTTATTTTTTCCAGTATCTTATATTCCCGGTAAGTCAGGCTGTTGAAAAGGCGTACGATGCCTTTTTTTATCATGGCCAGACGCTGAAAGATATACTGCCAGGTAAGCCAATAATTGCTATCGGCTCGTCGAACCTACATACCGGGCGTCCTTTTACTTTTTCCCAGTATAAGATGTCTGACTCGGCCTATGAATTTGAGAAGGATTTTAAACCGCCGGTGTATTTCAAACATGAAATGTTCCCGGTATCAAGGGCTGTTACGGCCTCCAGCTGTGTGCCTTTTGCCTTCTCACCTGTATTTATTGATACTGCTTTTTTTAAAAATCCGGAAGATAGTAAACGGGTACGCCCGGCGTTGGTAGATGGCGGCGTATACGATAATCAGGGTATTCATAAACTGACCCAGAACAAAAGCAGTTATGAATGCGAGACAATTATTACGTCAGATGCCGGTGGTAATTTTAAGGCAGATAAAAAATATCCGAATGTGTTGTCATTACTCCTGCGTACTGTCGACCTGTTTATGTACCGTATCAAAGCTTCCCAGATGCAGCAGAATATCTACAGGAATGTGGGTGGGGCAGCAAAACCTATTGCCTACTATTCTTTAGGCTGGAAGCTGGATGAAATTATTCCCGGTTTTGTAAATAACCTGATAGCAGGTAATATACTGCCTGCAGTGGTCGATGCACATGACTTAGATCCGGCGTGGCTGACTGATCCTACAACTTATGCCAACGAAATCCGCAGCAGTCTGGAACAAAAAACAAACTATGCGCTGATAAAAGAACGAGACTTATCAGCCGAAGAATGGCAACTGGCAAGAAGTGTAGGTACTAATCTTACTGCCTTGTCTGCCAGAAAAATTGATTGTCTGATCAGGCAGGCAGAAAACCTCACGGAGTTACAAATAAAATTATACTGTCCGGCGCTGATCAGTTATTCTTATAGCATGAGTTAAATAATTCTTTACCTGTACTGTATTGTAAGCGTAAAATAATGATGATGAATATTCCCCGACCCCCATACCGTAAATTACGTGGATATGCGTTTGATCCTGCCTTTTCACAACAGGCAGATACAGCAGATTTTAATGAAATAGTTTATAAAATACCCTGGGAGAACTTATCTGCTAAGCCCGGGAATAAGGCTGATGCGGGAAGTGCGCAGGGCCCCGGACCAGTTGGAGAGTACATAGAAGTTGTTGACTTCGATCCTACCACTAAACAATTCTATCAGCCGGTAGATTTAAATGATCCGTATTTGCTGGCGCAGGATGGATTGCCGCCAAGTGAGAGTAATCCGCAGTTTCATCAGCAGATGGTGTATGCAGTTGCAATGACGACGATCAGGAATTTTGAACGTGCACTTGGCCGGAAAGTCATCTGGGCGCCCAGAAGAAAAAATGGGTTGCAGGACATGGAATATGTACAGCGACTGAGAATATATCCACATGCACTGCGGGCTGCTAATGCCTATTATAGCCCGGTTAAGAAAGCATTGCTTTTTGGTTATTTCTCTGCAATGCCGGCGGATAACTCGTTACAGATGCCGGGATCCCTGGTGTTTACCTGCCTTAGCCATGATATTATTGCACATGAAACCACACATGCTATCCTGGATGGGATGCACCGGCAATACAACCTGCCTACCAATCCTGACGTGCTGGCCTTTCATGAAGCCTTTGCAGATATCGTAGCGCTGTTCCAGCATTTTAGTTTTCCGGAGGTATTAAAAAAACAACTGGCAGATACCAAAGGAGACCTGGCAGCACAGAATTCATTAGGCAAGCTCGCCCAGCAATTCGGTATGGCCGTTGGAAATTATGGAAGCTTGCGTGATGCCATCGGTTATACAGATGAAGCAGGCGTATGGCATCCCAAAAAGCCGGAGGTTGATGAGTACCGCACCATAATGGAACCCCATGCCCGCGGCAGCATACTGGTGGCAGCAATATTTGAAGCATTTATAAATATTTATAAAAAACAGGTCGCTGATTTATTACGTATTGCCACCAATGGTACAGGCATACTGCCACAGGGAGAGCTTCATCCGGACCTGGTAAACCGCCTCGCTGCAGAGGCAGCGAAAATTGCCAACCAGGTACTGCAAATGTGTATCCGGGCACTTGATTATTGTCCGCCGGTAGATATCACCTTCGGCGATTTTTTACGCGCCATCATAACGGCTGATATCGACCTGGTCGCGGATGATAACAGGAACTACCGGCTGTTCTTTATTGATGCATTCAGGCGCAGAGGCATTTATCCGGATGGTATCAAAAATCTAAGCGTTGATAGCTTGCGCCATTCCTTCAGACCATTTACCGATGATACTTTGCCAGGCTTGCTTAAAATCCTGGCTGATTTCCTGAGAGAATTCAGGGCCGACCTGATGTATGAGACTGACAGGAAGGAAATCTATTTAAGAACAAAAGGTTATATGGGGAAGTCTTATGACAAAAAAGATGAACGACATAAAAATCAGCTACCCTTACATGAACGCCTGGGTATTAAATTTGAAGGTTCTTCGGCATTTGAAAAATTAACAGGCCTCATATTTAACAATGGCTGGGAAAATTTGGGTATACGGACTTCCACAGTTTATGGTACGCGACAGCCTTCCTTTTATGTGCAGAACCTGAGATTAATTTCGCGGATAGGCCCGGATGGTAACCAGATCAATCAGATTATCTTTTCCATCATTCAACGGTCAGGGGTTTTACTGGACAGCGACGGAAACTTCAACGGTACCTATAAACGCACTGATGAAGGTACTACTCCTGAAAACGGATTCGAGCTGTATGGTGGATGCACCCTTATTTTTGACCTGGACACACTACAGCTCAAGTACGTTATCAGCAAACCGCTGCTGGATATGGAACTACTGGAACGTGGCGACAGGAAGATAGACCGTAAAAGAGTAGAAAGTCAACATCAATTTAAAGCAGATGCTTCCCTGAACATGACAAATGGTTTTTTTGGTGATACTATTGACCTTTTGTCGGAGCCATTTGCATTTTTACATCAACATTAACTTATAGTTATGCCAAAGAAAATAAGTGTTACAGTAAGAATGTATCGGATGGGTACCGGAGATTGCTTTATCCTGAAGTTTTTTGAAGGGAAGAAGGAAAAGTATAAAATGATGATTGATTGCGGTACCTGGTTAGGAAGTAAGGAGAAGCTGACGGAATATATCCAAGATTTGAAAGCCTACGTAGATAATCATATCGATGTACTGGTGGTAACGCATGAACACAAAGACCATGTATACGGATTCGATGTTTGCCGGGAATTATTGACAAAGGATTTTGAGATAGACCGGATCTGGATGGGGTGGACGGAAGATGATAAGAGTGCTAAAGTAAAGAAATGGCAAAAAGACTTTGGTGACAAGAAGAAAGCGCTGGCGATAGCCACCAATGAGCTTCAGCTGCTGATCAATGACCCACAGTATGCAGAAACAATGAAGAAGGAATATGATGGTAAGAATAGCCTTTCCTTGCGCCAGGGATTTGTTGCTTCCCTGAATCAGCTAAATGAATTACATAATGATATCAAAGAGGGAAATTATGTGGGTGGTTTGGCCGGTATGAAAGTAGTAAAAGATGAAATTGCTAAAAATAATATTGACTACTTAGGCCCGGGGGATATCATTGATATGGCACCGGATTTAGAAGGGATTAAAATATATGTGCTGGGACCGCCTCAAAATTGGGAAAAGGAAATAAATGTACAGACAGGGGGCAAAGGAGAATCATATGACCACAATAAAGAGTTGGATGAAGATGATGCTTTTGCTGCTGCTGTACATGCCATCAGCAACCCGGATACCTTCACGCAACCCTTTGATGCCGTATTTATCGCTGACAATAATGCTGCATTTACTACTGAGCTTTATGATAATCCGGCAGAAGCGTGGCGGAAAATAGATACCGAATGGTTAAATGCTGCAGGTGGCATGGCTTTAAGGATCAATAGTATCACCAATAACCTGAGCCTTGCATTGGCCATAGAATTTGAAGATAGCGGGAAGGTGATGCTTTTTCCCGGTGATGCTGAATATGGCAGCTGGGCCAGCTGGCATAACATTCCATGGGAAGTGCCCTGCAGGAATGGTAAACCACATTTTACGGAAGATTTGCTGAGTCGTACGGTTTTCTATAAGGTAGCCCACCACCTTAGTCATAACGGTACTGCCGAGCGGTTGGGAATGGATATGATGACACATCCCGACCTGGCAGCCATGGCAACGCTGGATTATACAATTATCAGCAAGCCCTGGAAAAATACAATGCCCAACAGTGCCCTGCTGAAAGACTTACTTACCAAAACCAAAGGTAGACTGATGGTTATGAACGAAGAAGGGTTGTACGCTGACCCCGGGAATAAAGTGCCGCTCACTGATAAACTGGCAGAGGCAAGGAAAAGGATGAGCAAGAAGGAACGGCAGGACTTTGAAAAGAATTATCTAAATCGTAAGCTATACCTGCAATATACTGTAGATCTTTTCTGATTTAAAACATAGATGAATGAAGTTTGAAATAGATATGTTATCTGTCGGTCGCGCTGACGCGATTATTTTACGATACTTTAATCGCTTTGATAAGGAAGTCGTTATTGTTATTGATGCCGGACGCTCCGGTGATGGTAAAAAGGTCCTGGAGCATATTGAAAACCATACTGATAAGAAAAGTATTGACCTGGCTATCTGTACCCACCCGGATAAAGACCATATTGGTGGCTTCTTTGATATCGTCGGGAAGGTGAAAATTGATAAGTTCTGGATCCATAATCCCGCCAATCATAGGAAGGAAGTAGAGAAACTTAAAGGAAAAATATCAAAGGAAAAGCCTATTCACGAAAGCCTGAGTGAGGCAGAAAGTCTGATATCACTGATCAAAAAAAATAGAATAGTTTATGAGGAACCATTTGCCGGTTTGAAATATGATAAAGCTCCATTAATCGTAGTAGGTCCAAAAAAAGAGTATTATCAGGAGCTGCTGAGTGATTTTAGGGATATTGGTACGCTGCTTAATGAAGGGCTTACAGCGGACTGGTTACAGGCTGATGATAAGTTACAAGAATCTGAAATGTCAGAAAAATTGGACCGGAAGAAGGATGAATCAAAAGAAAATAATAGTAGCGCTATTATTTTGTTTACCCCATCTGGATCTAATCATAAATATTTATTTACTGGGGATGCTGGCCCTATTGCTTTACGGAAGGCCGATGATTTCAGAGATCTGTCTGGATTATATTGGCTGGATGTTCCCCATCATGGCAGTGTTTATAATTTAAAACCAGACTTAATTAATAGATTCAAACCAAAGTATGCATTAATATCTTGCAAAAAATCGGATCATTATCCTATTGATAAAGTAGTGGATGCTTTAAGAGCAACCGGGTGTTTGGTCTATCCTACTTATGATTCCAGACTTCACTACTATGTTGGTTTGTCTTTAAGACCAGGGGAGTGCTCAGCCAGACCAATGTAATGGGTTGTATCAATATAGAATTTCGATTTGATACATAGACGTATTTTACCATTTGATGAAATGGATTAAAAAGGGTGGGTGCAATAGCCCACCTTTTTCATTAGCAACATTCCTGCCCCCTCCATCAAACAATCCGCTGGCTTTTACTGTTAAGTTTCCATTGCCATCAGGCGGCCATGCCGGATGGCTGTTGTAAGATCACGGCTGTGGTACGGCTGTCCCCGATAACTTAGCTGTTTGCCCCAACAGCATTGCGAAGAGAATACCTCGTTGTACCGGTAGTAAAATGAAAATCATTGTATGCGCTGTAATCAGCTGGCAGCAATGTTTTGTGTGAAAGCTTATTTTAATTGTTCTGCTTAAAAATGATTAAAGATGATGACACCGGAAAAATTATATGTTCAGTATGGCTCTGGCCCATTCTCCGCACCTGCAGGCTGGAAAAACTACGATGTATCGCCCACGTTAAGGCTCCAGAAACTGCCCCTGATAGGTAAACTCCTGCAAAAGCGCATGCATGTTGCCTTTCACCCGGATGTTATTTTGGGAGATATCATCAGCGGTTTACCCGGCGTCACCGCAAATTCCTGCGACGGCATTTATTGTAGTCATGTGTTGGAACATCTATCTTACCACGACTGCAAAAAAGCGTTGGACAATACTTTCGCGTTACTCAAGCCAGGTGGCTATTTCCGCTGTGTGGTGCCCGACCTGGAAAGTGCTGCCAAAAACTATATCGCACAGCTAAACCAGCAGGACCCCGAAGCCAACGTAAAATTCCTGGACGAAACATTGCTGGGTAAGCGGGAGCGCGTTCGTGGCGTGAAACAGCTAATCCAGGCCACCTATGGCAATAAGGAACATTTATACATGTGGGACCACCTTTCGCTGAGCAAAGCCCTGCAACAGGCAGGATTTAAGGAGGTACGCAGCTGCGCCTTCAACGACAGCAAAGACCAGATGTTCCAAAGAGTGGAAGAAGCATCCAGGTTCAATAATGCCGTGGCGCTGGAAGCCACCAAATAATCGCCGGCGCTTATTCCGCTATCATCTCCGCATATTTGCGTTCATACTTTTCACCGTAGATTTCCTGGTAATCTTCCTGGAACCGCAGGAATAATTTATGCGCGGAAGCATGTTGCTGCTGCTGTGCCAGCGCTTTACATTTATACATCACCGCCGACTCACATACCGGATCGAAGCGAAGCATACAGTCACATATCGCTACAATACGTGCCGGCGGCAACTGACAATGGTTATGTTGGAGGTACTCGTCCATATTACTGATCACTTCCTGGCAAATGGCTGCCCGGTAGCTATCCAGCCATTGATAGTCGAGACCCTCCAGTAGCGGCCCTTTCAGCAATTCGAGGTGCTGGTCCGGCGCCTGGCAGAAGGCAGGCAGCTGCCGCCATTGCAACAGGTCTGTCTTAATCTGTGTTTCATCTGCCAGCAATATCCATCTTCCTTTCTCTTTCTGCAATGAATATTCTCCGAGCTTGTCTAACAGGCTTCTCAGCTTGGCGATGTTCACCGAACGGTTGTTTTTGGCGGCAGCCTGTGTCATGCTGGGCCAGAGAATGTCTGTTAGTCGTGCAGTGGTAATGCCCTGGCCATCGGTAATATTGGGCAGGAGTATCAGCAGGAATAATTCTTTTACCAGCGGACTAAACTGCCGGCTGATATCTTTTCCGCTACTGTCCACTACTTTGAAAGTGCCAAACAGGCGTATCGATGCCTGTAAAGGAGCTGCTGGTATGGCGTTTACCGCTGGTTCGGGGATTACTTCTTGCGGCATCGGTATTTCAACCGGTGTTATATCAGGAATAAAATGAATAGGTTGTAGCACCGGCGCCGAAGTAATCATACGTTCCGGTAAAAGCAGTACCGGTTCTTTCCTTGTATCTGGTGTGGTAACGGTATTGCCTATACGGAATGGCCTCCATTCTGCCCAGATAACGATCAATAACATCACCAGGCAAGCCAGCACTTTCCAGGATAGCAATACCATATACCAGGGCGCATGTACAGGTGTAATTTCTGGTAAGATAACCGGCAGCAGCAGCGTGTATATCTTTACTTCACTGATTTTATTATCCGGCGAATAACTTGTTACTGCCAGCAGTTCACCGGTTTGTTCGCAATAATAAAGGGTGGCTCTGGACTTCACATCTACAAAGGGAAAAGCGATCGTATCGCCAATCAGTTCATGTCTGGGATGGTGCAGGTCTGTTTTCATTAACCGGAAGGCCGATTGAAGGCGGTCATTCGGATATATCAGCGTATAGGCTGCCTGCTGCTGTGCATCTATCACCAGGTTTCCCCCGAAGGCATAGGGGTGTTCCGGTTTAGGGAGTGTATATATTTTTGTATACCGATGATGACGTATATCTAATACCGTTAGATCATATAATTGATGTGGATTGAGTAATTGTTCGCCGTTCAGGCTGCCATAACCCCCAAGAATATACGCAGTATCTCCTGCACTGTTCATTCCTACAGCAGACAGATAACGGGGCGTGAACCGTTCCCCCTGTACCGCAGGTGTATCCCATTGCTGCGTATCTGGGTGGTAGCGGCGCAGCAGGTTTTTATACTGGTAATCGCCATAGCCGCCTATCTGGTAAATGGCGCTGTCATAGCTGGAATAGAATACGGTAGGATGCCAGAAATGCGTAACAGGGTTGCTGTCCAGCGCATGGGACCAGCGAAGCTGATGCGGATCATATGCTGCTACCTGCGGGCTGTCCGGGAAATAATTGTATAGTCGCTGGTGCTGTTCATCGAAGACGGTCTGGTTGCCCTGGGGTGCGCCGGTAGGCTGGAAGAGGAGCTGCTGCTGCATTTCCCTGCGGCCTGCATTCCATTGCAGCACTTCGTGCTGACCGGTAATATATAAGGTGCCGGCTTTGTTGTTGAATGCGAGCGCGGCATTACCTTTTACCTGCCAGGTGCCTGCCAGCTGCCAGTTATGATAGCGGGGCTGCAGCCATACCGGATGTTCGGTATAGGCTACTTTTCCTTTCACCAGGTCGGTATCGCGTGTGCCGGCATGTTGCGCCAGCGGGAAATGTAGTTGTAGTTCATCATCGCGGTACCATTGGATATCGCGCAGCCGCATCGGCGGCAGGTCTATGTTTCTGAAGCTGCCATCGCGGTTGGCGCCAAAAAGCAGGTTACCCGATTTTGCCGGCAGTAACTTTAAAGGTACCTCACCTACCTTTTCCTTATCTACCCAAAGGGATAACCGATGGCTGTTAACCCCTATGTTAACCCGGATGTTTTTCCATTTACGGGCCATGGTACCAGGTTCCATGGGATAGCTGATGCCGGAGAACTCGTTCCCGGTGACTATCTGTAACGCCCGTGCATGTACGTTGTATATCAGATCAATATTCTGTTCCCTGTCATCTATAAACCGGAAAAGGTATCCAAAATAGCTGGTAGATAATGGTGCAAATGAGAGCGAAAAAGATAGCGTGTAGTCGTAATCGTTAGATAGTGGCACAGTCGGGATAACCAGCGAGGTACGTTGTTCGGGCATAATGTTTTTGGCCCGGAATTCCAGTCCGTATCCTTCCTGGGCAGCCGCACGGTTTGTCAATGCTAGTATTAATATGGCCAGTATACGAGTAAATTGATAATACATCTTTGACAAAAATATTTCAATAAGCGTGGTTCTACTGTTAAGTTTATATTATCAGATCGGTCCCTTTTGATAGGGTTAATGGTTGATAATCCTTGTCTGTGGCTATTCTCTGTACAGCAAATGTTGGGTCTGTTAATCTTTCATTATCCCTCTTGTTAATCGCCGCTTATTTACTTCACGGCAAATCTTTCTGATTAAAATAAAATAATATTCTTAAACAACAAAAGCATCATGAGAAAATGGTTTTGTATGCTTTGCCTGGTAAGTGGTACAACTGCAGTGTATGCGCAGTCGCACCCCACTACGGGCAAGGTAACCGATGAAAGTGGCCAGGGCCTGCCTGGTGTTTCGGTGAAGGTTTTGGGCACCAGTCTTGGTACCAGCACAGACGCAAAGGGTGGCTTTAGCATTAATGCTGCTCCTGACGCGCAGCTGATCTTCACGTATGTGGGTTTCAATACGGATACGGTATTGGCCAGTCGTGCCGCACATGGAGTAAGGCTGAAAACAAAAGTAGCTTCCCTGAACGACGTGGTAGTAGTAGGGTATGGTACGCAAAAGAAAGCGAACCTGACAGGTGCTGTTGCACAGGTTACCGGAGAGGTGCTAAGTAACCGTTCTATCCCCAACATCACCCAGGGGTTACAGGGTACTATTCCCAACCTCAACCTCGTAATGGGTGATGGTAAACCTTTACAGTCACCTTCCTACAATGTGCGTGGTAATACTTCCATTGGTCAGGGTGGTAGTGCGCTGGTACTGATAGATGGGGTACAGGGCGATCCTTCGCTGATCAACCCGAACGATATCGCCAGTGTCACCGTACTGAAAGATGCCTCTTCGGCAGCGATCTACGGCGCCCGCGCGGCTTTCGGTGTGGTGCTGATCACGACCAAAAACCCTGCTAAGGGAAAAACAACCGTTACTTATTCTTCCAACTATTCCCTGAAAAGTCCGACTTCGGTGCCTGATATAGTAGACAATGGCTACCAGTATGCATCTATGTTTAATGAGGCCTGGTCGGCATGGAATGACTATTCACAGACCGCCCAGAACATTAACAAGACGCAGCCTTTCTCTGCGGCATACCTGGCAGAGTATAAAAAACGCAACGACGACCCTTCGCTGCCAAAGGTAGAAGTAGGGCCTAATGGCAACTACGTATACTATGGCAATACCAACTGGTACGATCTGCTCTATAAAAAACACAATTTCGCTACAGACCAGAACCTGGCTATTTCAGGTGCCAGCGAAAAGGCCAGCTATTATATTACGGGCCGCTACTATGGTCAGGAAGGCCTGTTCCGCTTCAATTCTGACGATTTCAAAGCCTATAACTTCCGCGCCAAAGGTAGTCTCCAGGTGTTCAAGTGGCTGGAGCTGAACAACAGCACGGACTTTGCTTACCGTAGCTACCATAACCCGCTGAACGTGGGCGAAGGCGGCGGTATCTGGCGTAACCTGGCCGATGAAGGCCACCCTTCTTCCATGCTGTTCAACCCGGACGGTACGCTGACTTTCACGGCGGCCTATACGGTGGGTGATTTCTTCTATGGAAAAAATGGTATCGATACCACCAACCAGCAGATTCGTAATACGACCGGCTTCGTGGCCAGGTTTAATAACGACCATTTCCGCCTGAAAGGTGACTTTACTTTCCAGCTGTTCAACAACGGAGAAACGCAGAAGCGTGTACCCGTTCCGTATAGCACGGCGCCTGGTGTAATCTCCTATGTGGGATCTGCCTATAACGACCTGCAAAACCTGACGGCACGTACACAATACATTGCCACCAACATCTATGGTGAATATGAAAACCGTTTCGGTGGCCATTATTTCAAAGTGCTGGCAGGCTACAACTTCGAACAGTCGGCGTACTCCGGCTTCTCCGCACTGCGTAACGGGTTGTCTTACCCGGGAGCTAAAAACCTGAACCTGGCACTGGGACAAAATATCTCTACCGCCGGGTATTGGGACAAATGGGCTATCCTCGGTGGATTTGGCCGGCTGAACTACAGTTATAAAGATCGTTACCTGCTGGAGTTCAACGGGCGTTATGATGGTTCTTCTAAATTCCCATCCAATCAGCGTTTCGCGTTCTTCCCATCTGTTTCCGGTGGCTGGCGTGTATCCCAGGAGCCTTTCTGGCATGTATCTCCACGGGCAGTGTCTGACCTGAAGGTACGTGGTTCCTATGGCTCGCTGGGTAATGGTAACGTTGCCTCCTATACGTACCAGGAGAACTTCAATATCACCCAGTATGGCCGCGTAATTGGTGGTGTATTGCCACAGAAAACAAGTCAGCCGGTGGTACTTCCTGATGGCCTGACCTGGGAAACCGCCCGTACTGCGGACCTGGGAATGGACATCGGCTTCCTCAGCGACCGCCTCAACTTCAGCGGGGATATCTACGAACGTAAAACAATGAATATGTTTACCGTAGGGCCCACCCTGCCGGATGTATTCGGTGCTGATCCGCCAAAAGGTAACTATGCCGACCTGCGTACCCGTGGCTGGGAAGCCAGCATCAACTGGCACGATAAATTTACTGTTGCCAATAAGCCATTTAACTATAGCGTAGGCGTGTGGATGTCTGACTATTCCGCAACGATATTACGTTACAACAATACCAGCGGTATACTCACCGATTATTATGTGGGTCAGAAACTGGGAGATATCTGGGGTTTGGTAAACGATGGCTTTATGACGCAGAAAGATGCAGATTATGCCAATGCCAACCAGACACAGACGCAGTATAAATCTTCCACCAGTGGCCACTGGATGGCAGGCGACCTCAAATTCAAGGACCTGAACGGCGACGGCAAGATCAACAACGGGACCAATACGTTGTCTAACCCCGGCGACCAGCGCGTGATCGGTAACAGCACCCCGCGCTATAACTTCGGTATTAAACTGGATGCCTCCTGGAACAACTTCTCCATTGGCGCATTCTTCCAGGGAGTAGGCAAGCAGGACTGGTACCCTGGTGGTGAGGCAGATGCCTTCTGGGGACAATATAACCGCCCTTACAACTATGCCCTGAAATATCAGCTGGGGAATATCTGGACAGAAGATAATCCGAACGCCTATTTCCCGCGTTACCGCGGCTATGTAGCCCAGGGTGGTAATGAGTTGTCTATCGCACAAACAAAATACCTGCAGAATGTTCGCTATATCCGGCTGAAAAATCTGCAGATAGGCTATAACCTTCCCGCACACCTGATTTCAAGAGCGCACCTCAACAGCATGCGTGTATATATCTCCGGTGAAAACCTCTGGACAGCTTCTCCATTGTATAAGCTGACCCGTAACATCGACGTGGAAAATATCGGTAAATCAGATGTGATCCTGACAGGTAACTCCAACAATGGTAACGGTAACAACTATCCGATCCTGAAGAGCTATACCATCGGACTGCAGGTTTCATTATAATTCTATTCAAAAATTTCAGAACAATGCATATACCCTTTAAAAAGCAATGTGCTGCAGTGATCATAGGGGCAGCTGTACTGGCAGGTTGTACAAAGAGCCTGGACCAGCAGCCGCAGGCAAGCGCTACCCGCGATGCGGTGTTTGGCAGTGAGGCCGGGCTGAAACTTTATACTACTTCTTTTTACGATATATTACCGGATATCAATACTCCTTTTCGTACCGATTGTAACCTCTCCGATTATGGTGCAGTCAATGCGGTGCCGGATTATATCCGTACTGGTGTTTACAGTGCGCAGTCAGAGGCTAAAGGCAACTGGAGCTGGACGGCATTGCGCAATGTCAATTATTTCATCGTAAATAACATCAACCCGACAGTGCCAGTGGCCACGCGTGATAACTACACTGCGCTGGCACGCTTCTTCCGTGCTTATTTTTATTTCGAGAAAATTAAGCGTTATGGAGATGTGCCCTGGCTGAGCAAGCCGCTGGCGGTAAACGACAGTCTGCTCTATGCAAAGCGTGATTCCCGTGTATTGGTGATAGACTCTGTCATCGCCGATCTGGACTGGGCTGCCAGTCATATTATCGCCGGGGAAGATGCTACCCGTAGTACCATCACCCAGAACGTCATCCTGGGCTTCAAGTCACGGGTATGCCTGTACGAAGGTACATACCGTAAATACCGTAACGATTCGCTGCCGGGTTCTACCGACCTGCTGACACAAGCCGCTGCCGCAGCAAAAGCCGTGATAGATGGTGGTAAATATTCCCTGAGTATGGGAACGCAGTCGTACCGCAACCTGTTCATCAATGCGGCGCCGGTGACGGCAGAAATCATGCTGGCAGACCTTACCAGTAGCTCGCTGGGAAAAATGAACGATGCCAACTGGTACTTCACCAGTGCCACCTACGGCAGCCGTTTCAGCTTTACCCGTGATTTCATCAACACCTACCTGCAACTGGATGGTACCGCCTTTACAGATGTACCCGGCCACGACACCATGACGCTGGCACATGAAACACAGAACCGTGACCTGCGCCTCGGACAAACGATCCGCCTCGCAGGATATACCCGTGTCAACAATGGTAAAACCATTGCGGCGCCACCGGTATTTTCGTATACCTATACCGGTTACCAGCCTATTAAATGGTGCCTGGACGATATGTATTACGATGCCGGCGCACTTAATACCAACAGTGTTTCCCTGATGCGTTATGCCGAGATACTGCTGAACTATGCAGAAGCCAAGGCAGAGCTGGGACAAATGGACGGTAGCGTATGGGCGCAAACCATTGGCGCACTGCGTACCCGCGCAGGTATCGCCAATGCCAACACCTTACCGGTTAACGTAGACCCATATATGAAATCGCGCTACTATCCTGATGTGACCAATGCCGCACTGATGGAGATCCGCCGTGACCGCGCCATTGAGCTTTGCCTGGAAGGCTTCCGCTGGATGGACCTCACCCGCTGGGCGCATGGCGACCTGCTGCTGAAGAAATGGAATGGTTTCTATGTGCCGGCACTGAACGTACCAATGGACCTCAACGCGGATGGTGTATTGGATGTATGCTTCTACCAGACAACCGCTCCGGCAAACCCTGTGGCAGGCGTTACCTACGTGAATGTAGGGCCTACCGTTGGCGGCGTTACCAATCCGCAGCAGCTGGCCAATGGTACCTACGGCGAACTGCACTGGCAGGATGCTACCCCGCGTACCTTCCAGCCGTTTATGTACCTGTACCCGCTGCCGATCACTGCGATCCAGTTAAATCCTAACCTCTCGCAAAACCCGGGATGGGGACAACCTTAATAACTATAACGTCTATACGATGATGATCAAAAGAAATATACTGCTCATCGCCATCTGCCTGATTACAGCGCAGGTGGCCATGGCGCAGCGTTTTACAGTTGGAACCTACAATCTCCGTTACGATAATAACGGCGATTCTCTCAAAGGAAACGGCTGGCAGCGCCGCTATCCGGTAATTGCCAGCCTGGTACGCTTTCATGGCTTCGATATTTTCGGTACCCAGGAAGGACTCAAACATCAGCTGGAAAACCTGAAAGATAGTCTGCCAGGCTTTACCTACATTGGTATTGGCCGCGATGATGGTAAAGAAGCCGGCGAACATTCTGCTATCTTCTATAATACCAACATGTTTACTGTAGTGAAGCAGGGGAATTTCTGGTTGTCTGAAACCGAAGATAAGCCCAACAAAGGCTGGGATGCGGTCTTGCCGCGTATCTGTACCTGGGGACTCTTTAAGGAAATCAAAACAGGCTTTACGTTTTATATGTTCAACCTGCATATGGACCATGTAGGCGTAAAGGCCCGTGCGGAGAGTTCAAAGCTCATCCTGAAAAAAATCAAAGAGATGACCGCAGGCCGCCCGGTAATACTGACCGGCGATTTCAACGTGGACCAGCATAATGAATCGTACCTACTGCTGGCCAGCAGCAACGTATTATTCGATGCATATACGACTACGAAGCTGCGCTATGCCAATACGGCTACTTTCAACAATTTTAAGGGAGATGTAGCTGCTGATACCCGTATCGATCATGTGTTCCTGACTAAGAACTTCGAAGTGCAGCGCTACGGTATCCTCGATGATACGTACCGCAGCCAGGAAAACGGCGTAGGTACTGCACGTACCCCTTCTGACCATTTTCCGGTTCTGGTGGAAGTGACGCATGGGAAATAAATCAGGCGCCTGCGGCGGGCTTTCTCGCAGAGCAGCATAAGCAGCAAAGCAGCAGAGATCTACATTTTGTTGTATAAATTTGATGCAATCTAAATAACATAATCCTTGGCTGCTTTGTTGCTTATGCTGCTCTGCGAGAGAGAACTGCGCCGAAGGCGCCTTTGCGGGAAAATCACAAATTTCCGCAACCAGATAATGCAATCAATCGCTTTACGTCCTGTACATATATCTTCCTGCCATTAGTGGTGATGATACCATCTGACTTTAATTCTGTCAGGAAGCGCACAATATTCTCCGTGCCGGTACCTACCATGTTGGCAAGGTCTGCGCGGGAGATATTGATGCCGATATCGGTAGCATCCTGGTGGTCTTCCTTAAACTTTTCCCTGAGCAGGATTAATGTAACAGCAAGGCGTTCCTTTACAGTATGTTGCGCAAGTAAGGAAATCGTATTGGAGAATACCACAAATTCGTGGCAAAGGTTTTTCAGGAGTCGCTGTGCCAGCCTGGGCGATTGTTCCATTGCCCTGAGGAACGACTCCCTGGGAATAAAGGCGATGGTGCTCTGTTCCAGCGTTGCGGCAGAATCGGGGTATCGTTCGTCCAGTACTACCGCATGGTAGCCTATTATTTCACCGGAGTTGGCCACATAAATAATCTGTTCCTTACCGGTTTTGTCGGCTTTATACTTTTTTACTTTCCCTTTCAGGATGAAGAATATGCCATAGGCGGCATTGTTTTCACGAAAGATAACCTCACCTTTCCCGTACTGCTGCTCGGTCATTCCCTGGAATAGCAGCTCCATGTCCTCCTCCGGAAGGTTTTTCAGAATAGAGTGCGATTTAAAACTCCATTTATCAATGGGAAAAAGACCATGCAGACTCATAACGGTTAAAATTCTTTTATGCGTTTTCAGGTATCAAAAAATTGATATTTTTCAACTTTTTACCTGAAAAGTATCAATGCTTTTTTACCAGCTCAAAGTTACCTTTGCAAAATGAAATTATCAACTATTTCATGGCTGGGTACAGCGCCGGATTTGCTGTACAGGTAATGTGCAGCAATGTAATACTATGTAATTGAAGGACCACCAAATAAATCGTATAATAGTAAGGATGACATATCAATGTTGTTAACAAATTGATTGTTATGATAACCGGGAAGTACTTCTGTGCTTCCTTTTTTTATGTGCTGTTTTTCGTAGAGAGATATCGTAGCAATTTTCTTATCCGGAGGCGGGAAATATCATACCAGATGGTAAAAGCCAGTATGCCAGCCGGCAGGTAAAAGGTATGGTATTTCAGGGTGATGAATGCGTAGCCACCCGTGATGCCACCTGCCAGGAAAAAGAGGATGATGGTAAGTCGGAGTGCGATCTTCTGTTTGAGTTCAGCTGTTTTTGCTGCTATAGAAAACCAGGTGTAAAGATCAATGCCCAGATCCGTGAACATACCTGTCAGGTGTGTGGTTCTGACAACCGATCCCGATATTTTTGAAACGAGTGCGTTTTGCATGCCCATGGCGAATAGCAGGCTGCCGGCGAAATATTCTGTTTTGATGATGGAATGGTCGTAGGTATAGCCGAAGATGGCCGTCAGCAGCAGGATACACATTTCTGCAATAATCGGAATGGTATAGGTGTAGCTTTTATTGGCTTTGGTTTTATCGATACACCAGGCGGTGAAGAAGGCGCCTGCCAGGAACAGGAATAGCCACAGCGCGATCATCCTGGCGGCCCTGAACTCACCCAATGCCAGCTCATGTGCCAGTAACGCCGCATGGCCGGTAACATTGGTGGTCAGTACAGCAAAGGCAAAAAATCCTGCTGCATTGACCATACCAGCTGTAAAACAGAGCAGTATGGCGAGTCGCAGGTTATGCCTGTAGGTTCGTTTTCTTCCTGTATGGCGTAACACAGCGTTACTGTTTGATCCACATTTTCAGTAAAAGGTCTACGGTGGTATCTACCAGCTGGTAAGACGGTGGTATCTCGTCTTCCATGCTGTGATAGGTTACCAGCCTTGTGCCGCGTGGTTTCTTGTCCAGCTCCCTGAACAGGTACCTGCAATAATAATGATAAAGGCTGCTGGAGTATTCGATGCTTTGGTCTATATGGCCGGTACTGACAAGGTTTTCAAAGAAAGCGTTATAGAAATAGAAGTTATCGAAATCCTGGAGATCAAGCTGGGTAAGGTTGCCATGAATGAAGGTGGCATTACGGATACCGGTCATGGCTTTCGCTGACAGGGCATGTTCGTGTAAATCTTCTCTTTGTTCTATGCCGTAGAAACTGGCCTCCGGATTGTGAAAAGCCGCCAGCAGCGCAAATTTCCCGACACCGCTTCCGATGTCCAGTATTTTAACATCCTTTCTGGAGGCCAGGAACCTGGCAGCTCTTAAAGCCACCGGCATCGGTGTCCAATGGCGTTTAGACAGCTGTTGGACAGGCTCAGGATATAACCAGTCGAATGATACATCATTTTTATTCCATGCAGGATGCGGTATTATACTTCCCATGTGCTCGAAAATGGCTGCCCGTCTCACTTACAGGCGGGTTAATGTTACAGTTGGTGTCGTTGCACAAAGGTAGGCCGATTGTTTCGCTTAAAAATTGATACTCTGCAACCGGTAAATTGAAAAAAATCAATTTTTGAAACGCAGATCCGGTGGCGCATTTGAAGGATGATAATTCTTATATAACTTTATGCGAAATTTACCTATGTCCAGAATACTATACCTGTTACTGTCTGTTGCATTATTCGCCTGTAATACCGGAACCCGTCCATCAAAGGCTGATCTCCGCGAAGAGCAGGCCATACAACACCTGCTTGCCCGATATAAAAAAGTCAGCTTCGATTCTTTGAAAGTCTATCCTGCTTCAGACCTGGAGGATGCGGCCTATAGATTTAAAGGCAAGGCACTGGATACAAACGATGTCAGGCTGTTGCCAACGGGAGATTGGTCAGGAGATACCGGCGTGTTTGGTTGCTTCAGGTTCAGACTGGATAGTACCCGCTGGGGGCTGCTTACCCGCGTACCTTCGTACTATGAATCCACTTCCATCAGAATATTCATCTATGATCAGGTTACAAAAAAAATTACTGACGGAACACAGCTGGCGGAAACCTGGGGAGACGAAGGCGATAGTTTTCAGCAGGAATCCTGGATCTATAAAGAGAAAACAAATGGCTGGAATATCTGCTCAAATTTATCCACGGGTTATGATCATTCAGTGAATGATGCCAATGATACAACTTATGAAACGAAGGAAATGTATTATCTCTTCCGTATCAACCAGCAAAAGGTAGACACCATAAGGCAGGAGGAAAGCCTGGTGGCAGAGAAATGGAATACCCTGAACCGCCATACAAAATTGTAAAGTTTTCATGTAGCGTAACAGCTAAAGGAACGGTTGGAAGAGGCATCTTTCAACCGTTTTTATTTTATCCAGTTGTGTATTGTTGTCATCAGCTGCTCTTCACTTACCACCCTGGGGTCAGCATATTGCTGCGGTGTTACCGGCCCGGTATAGGCGTTGCCGTTACGATCGCAGGTTACGCTGGATGCCAGGGATATAAAGGCACTATCTGCCAGGAATATATTGCTCTTGCCGGTGGCAACGCCATAGGTAGGCGCGCCGAAGGTTTTTACGTTGGGTAACCCCAGGAAGGCGATGAGTATCATTTCTCCGGCGCTGGCGGTGTAATTGCCCGTAATGATGGCAATGGGTTTTTCTGACAGCTTTAATGGTGCATAGTCGGTCAGGTAACCCAGGCGGGTAGTTTTGCTGCCGCTTTTGGTATAGATGCCATTTTTATAGCGGGTGATATAAGATGCATGTCCTTTGTTATCCACGTATTTCAGCAGTATGTCCTGGTTAATCAGCGGGGCAAAGGCTGTCAGGAAAGGTACGGTGGTGCCGCCTTCCATTTTACGGAAATCGATGATAAGCCCCCTGACGTTTTCCTGGTCCATTTTTTTCAGCGTGGCATACAGACTGTCTGCAATCCTGTGCCGGTCAGAGAGGTCGATGGCATTGTACGACTTTAATTCAATGAGCCCGTATGAATTGTTAATACTGGCATGGAAGGGAATGCTACCTGGTTTGGTACTTAATGAAGCGAGTACGGAACTGCCGGCAGCAGGAGGAGCCTTAAAAAAGCTATGCCGGTCGTTCAGGCCTGCAACCAGGTCTCTGATGGCGGGATAGGTATCGCTGCAGCTATCCGCATTTTTCATTTGCGTAACCGCCGACAGGTACAGTTGTTTGAAATCAATGTCTTTTTTGAAGTAGCTCTGGCTGCTGACTTGCTGAAATGCGGTATTGAAATAGTGTATGGCCACAGGCGAAATATGCTGCTGTGCAGCTTCACGGCTGGTCAGCAGGTAACTCCTGCTGCAGCCGGCTACTGCCATGGCGCCAATAAGAAACATGGACTTGCTATAGAAGCGTATCATGCGTACAGAGATCAGGTGTAGAAATAGTGGGTATACTTACGGTGATGAATATATGAAAATCATGGTCGTTTTCAAAAATCGAAAAATGGTAAAAATGAGATAAGGCATATTTACATCCGGCATATGACAAATATAGATAGCTATAACGCTTGTGGCCGGCTATGCTGGCGGGTTGTTTTAATAGTATTTAATGCTTAATTTCCTGCTGTTTTTCCAGCTATTAACAAAGACAGCTCATACTATGCAGGAGATAAATGCCAGCGACAGCAAAGCTTTGCGGATAAAACAGGTGGCCTGGTCATGCTTTAAGTTAGGAGTAATCGGTTTTGGCGGCATTGCCGGAATGGTGGCTACTATTGAAAATGAAATGGTAGTCAGAAGAAAATGGATAGATCATCAGCATTTCACAGACATTCTTAGTACTTCTTATATTATTCCCGGTCCCAATGCAGTGGAAATTATCATGCATTGCGGAAAGGAGCGTGGCGGCCGCTTAGGACTGGTGGTGGCAGGCATCTGCTATATTTTTCCGGCGATGCTGATTTGCCTGGTATTCGGCTATTTTTACCAGCGGTACAGCGCTATTCCTGATGTGCAGGATTTTATCTTTGGTATACGCCCTGCTACTACAGCGCTGGTGATTGGTGCGGTGATACGCCTGTCTAAAGGCACCATCAAAACCAACTGGCGACTGATTACATTGTGCCTCCTTGTATTTGCAGGGGCATTATACGGCATCAACGAAGTTTACCTGTTACTTGCTGCCGGCTTCATCAACTTACTCCTCTCCATACGAAAGCCTGCTATGAGCCTGCTGCTAGGGCTGGTGGCCACTCCGGCAGGAATGGCCGCAACAACATATTCCAATTCAAAACTCTTCCTGATATTCCTGAAAATAGGCGCCATCCTGTATGGTAGCGGGTATGTACTCTTTGGTTATATGGATGAATCGCTGGTGAGGCACCAGCACTGGATTACAAGGCAGCAGTTGATAGACGCCATCGCGGTAGGACAAATAACGCCGGGGCCTATACTCTCCAGTGCTACTTTCGCAGGATATCTCATCAATGGTGTTACCGGCGGCGTGCTGGCTACCGTAGCCATCTTTCTGCCTTCTTTTTTTATTTCCTTTTTTCTGCATAAAGTAATTACCTGGGCCAGGGGCAGCCAGCGGCTGCGTTACTTCCTGGATGGACTGAGTGCTGCATCTATAGCCGTAATAGCGGTGGTGGGTATACATTTGCTGGGAGAAAACCTGAGCAGTTATAAAAGTGCCATCATTTTGCTGATATGCCTGGTACTGAGTTTTTTCAGTAAGAAAATCACCAGTCTGGCGATAATACTGATCGGTAGTATAGGTGGGTATTTAATGCTGATTATCTGCCATGTGCTGGGGCGCTGACAAAAGCAAAGGGAATATGGGCTCCCTTTGCTTTTGGGGCACATTTGCAGCGTTTACGTTTATGCGACACTGTAAATTCTTACATCGGGAACGGCTTTCAGGAAGGGTTGCAGGCCATTCACAACGTCATTTACAAACAGGTCACTCTTTAAATAGGCTGCTGCATTGACAGTCGTGTCAAAGCCATGTAATACCTGAACGTCCTCGTCTCTGATCAGTAATTCCTTGGAAAGCGCACCTGTAATATGTTCCAGGAATGGCGCCTTGTAGGCGGCGTATATGCCTGCTGCTTTTTCTCTGTCGGCAGCATCAATAGTCAATGTAATTTCCAGGTAAGTTTTTTCCATTTTCAGATTATTTAAATTGATCTCACAAATGTCGGCAGGCATAAAAAAAATGAAAATGGACATATAGGAGAAGCTATGGTAAATTCCGGCAATAGCTATTTCTAACGAACAGATTTTCTGAATACGGAAGGTGCGGTCTGTGTATGTTTTTTGAAATATTTTACAAAATAGGAAGGGTCTTCAAACCCAAGATGATAGCCGATCTGGTTGATGTTCAGGTGCGAGTGCAGGAGCAGTCGTTTGGCTTCCAGTATGATGCGCTCCTGTATCAGCTGGGAAGGTGTTTTATTGACAACCATATGTGTGAGGTCAGAGAGGGTACGGGTAGAGATATGCATACGTTTTGCATAGTCGGCCACGCTCAGGTTTTTACTGTAATTTTCTTCTATCAGGTTAGATAATTGCAGCAATTGTAATCGCTTTTCATCTACCATAAAAGGTGTGTTGCCATTTGTTTGTTCATATTCGTATTTTCTGCGTTGTACCTGTATCAGGAAGGCCTTCAGATAGGTTTTGAGTAATTCCTTTTGTCCGAACTGGTCGACATGAGGTAATTCTGCTTTTATCTGCCGGAGGTATTCGTCCAGGGTTTTATTGACACTGGCCCCGACGCAGCAGGAAGGCAGCTGATAGGGATTGTTGAATAAACTGAATTTCAGGAATAAGTTCAGCTCATTACCTGACCCTGTGAGAAATTCTTCATTGAAGTGAATTAAAACACCCTCATAATGTTTGCCATGGTCGAAGTAATGGACCTGGTTTTTGGCAATGAAGAAAATGGCATTGTCAAATACTTCATATGCTTTAAAGTCGACATAATGCTTTCCTTTGCCGGATTTGAACCATATGATCTGGTAGAAGCTATGTATATGTGGCCGCGTTGTATTGGCCTGGTGTTCGTCCAGGTAAATATGCAGGTCGTGCACAGAAAATTGTAGCTGCTGTGGCTGGTCCTGGTGCAGATGATATTCCGCTATGTTTAATTGCTCCTTTCTGGCCATATATCCTGTGTTGTATATTGGAAATTAAACATTAAAAAAAGATGACTGCCGGAGATTGCCGGTTTTTACCAGTATTTTTCTTATATCTACCATACATTTTAATAACAACAACTGTTCATCATCTACCTGAAAAAAATGTTGACAATTGCCGGATATTACCATGATTATGCTGATTTTTACTAGCATAGGCAGATGATTATAGCGGACTTTTGCCGGATATGAATAATAAGGTTGTCATTATCGGAGGCGGACTCGCAGGCCTCACACTGGGCTATTTTCTTCAACAGCGTAATATCGGATGTACAATACTGGAAGCCGCAGTCAGACCCGGTGGCAGAATACAGACTATCTACGGAAATAGAGGCACACCTATGGAGCTGGGAGCAACCTGGTTTTCGGATATGCACCAGTCGCTGAACGAATTGATCGCACAGCTCGGACTTGAAAAATTCAACCAGTTTGCGGAAGGTATATCGTTGTTCCAGACGAAGTCCTTCGAACCACCACAGGCATTTTATGTACCCGAATCTTCGGCGCCTTCTTACAGGATCGCTGGCGGAAGTGCAGCGCTGATTGCCGCATTGGCGCAGGAGATAGGAGAGCAGCATATTCACCTGGGTACAAAAGTGCACCGTATAACGGAACGTCCGGACGGGATTACTGTTGCCTGTAACAATCACCAGGAGTTCCACGGACATATGGCCGTGCTTTGCCTGCCACCACAACTGGCAGCCGCCAGTATTAACTTTGCACCAGCCTTGCCGGAAAGTACCATGAAAGTATTGCCGGGTGTACACACCTGGATGGAAGGTGCAGTAAAGTTCACCATCGAATATGATCACTGCTTCTGGCGGGAGGCGGGCTACTCGGGTATGTTGTACAGTCATGCCGGTATCATTACGGAAATGTATGATCACACCAGTCAAGACGGGAAGCATTATGCTTTTACGGGATTTTTAAATGGTGCCGCGGCCGGATATACGCCAGAAACGAGGAAGACGCTGGTCATTGCCCAGCTCCGGCAGTTGTACGGTGAAAAAGCAGGCTTATTTTCATTTTATCAGGATAAGGTTTGGCTAGATGAATATATCGGGAAGGGTAGTCTTACCCCACTACGCCCGCATCAGCATAATGGTCATCCGGTATTGCATGAGGGCTATATGGGCGGAAAATTGTTTTTCTGCGGGACAGAAACGGCCGGTAAATATCCGGGATATATGGAAGGGGCAGTAATTGCAGCAAGGATGCTGGCAGAAAAGTTTTTTTTATTATTTTAGAGACGATAACCACTAAAATCCCGCTGAATGGAACATTATACCTTCAGCATATCAACCCATACCATTATAAACACAACCCTTGCAATGACAACCCAATCCCGTAAAACAGTATTCCTGGTGATGGCTTTCGTATGTACCGCCATCGCCTCCGGCCTGATCGGTTATAACCTGCACCCCAATGCTGTTGGTGCCCATCACGATGGACCTGCGCCCGACTCCACCTATTCCTTGTCTGTAACAACAGCAAAGGATTATGTCAGAAATTATGGACAATGGACAGATTCCGTAACGCGTTACCCCGGCCTGTTAGGTGACAACATTTCCACGAAAGGGGTAAAGTTCGAAAACTCCCGTTGCCTGTGGTTCCCGGCCTGGCGTATGCAGCGATTGCTGGACCAGATCAAGGCAGATTCAGGTTCTGGTGTGCGATTCTATTTTGCCGCCTATAACGTGGATTATGACCGGAAATTTTTTAACGGTCAGGAACCTGCGCCCGACAGCGCCTACTGGGGCCTGAAAACACTCCTGTTTGTTCCTACCAGGGATAAGGTCAGTGGCCGTGATACCATCCACGTCGATTACTATCCCGGTATGCCTGGAAGTCTTGCCAGAAGAGGGTTTATTATTGAGGCTTCTGCATATGACAACAACGGCGAAATGTGTCCGCCACCGTCTAATTGCTCGGCGTTAGGCGCTACACTGCTGGAAAAGTAATCCTATGCTGCCTTATATTACTGTTAATACCTTCATGGAATGGAGCTGCTTCCTGGCAGGAGTTGTTTGTCTGCGTAAGGATAAAGACCTTGTCTGGAGACTGTTTCCTATCTATCTTTTGCTGGTCTGCCTGGTAGAAACAACGGGTATATATCTGCGTTTATGCCATCACGTTAGTAATGCGTTTCTATACAATTATTACCTGCCGGCAGAATGTATTTGTATCAGTATTTTCCTGTTTCATCTGCTGCGGCCATCCGGGCTGAAACGTCTTTTCCTGCTGCTATGGCTGGGCATTTTTATAGTGCTGTACCTGGTGGAATCTGTTCACAACAACTTTGCGCAGTACAGCAGTCAGGTGGTGGTGCTGATGTCGGTGGTTTTTGTGCTGGCATCTTTATATTACTATTACCTGGTACTTAAAAGCGACCGCTATATCAGGCTGGGTAGCTATCCGCCTTTCTGGTGGGTAAACGGCGTGCTGATATTTTATTTTGGCGGCGTGGTGACCTACATTTTTTTCAATTACCTGCTACATACACCTGCTGTTAACAGTATCCAGTTTTCTTTGAGATATATCATTTTCAAGGTGCTGAACGTACTGCTTTATGGTAGCTGGATATACGCTTTTATATGTCGTTATCGTCAACAGAAATAATTTCCCTGATCGCATGGGTAAGTGCTATCTTCCTGATAGCACCCGGGTTTCTGATCGTATATGTAGTCGTATACAACCGTAGAAAGAAGCGGCATCAGGAGGAAAAGGAGCAGCTACAGCAACGCTTCCGGCATGAGCTGCTGCAATCACAGATGGAAGTGCAGGAGCAGACACTGAAAATGATTGGCAACGACCTGCATGATAATATCAACCAGTTGCTGGGCCTGATCGTCATCACACTCAGTGCGGTGGACATAGAAAATAAGCCGAAGGCCACAGAGCGGATCCAGGCTGCCGAAGCACTGGCCAGGCGTTCTATACAGGAAATCCGTGGACTGTCGCGGCTCCTGCATGGTGAAGAGCTGATCGGGAAAGGACTTCAAAACGCCATTACATTTGAATTGGAATGGCTGGAAAAGGCAGGCCACCACCAGGTGACACATACCGGTCATCTTGATGGAATGCCAGCCATGCCTGAGCAGGAGCTGATCATCTTCCGTATTTTCCAGGAAACACTGCATAATATCATCCGCCATGCGCAGGCTACAGCTATCACGGTTGAGCAGCAATATGAGCAAAAATTACTACGTATAGGCATTACCGATAACGGGACCGGTTTCGATGTAAATGCGGCACTGTCCAAAGGTACCGGCATGGGACTTTCCAGTATCCTCCGCCGTGCCGCCATGGTGGGTGCCAGCGTTGATATACGTTCTACGCCTGGTGCAGGTACCACTGTTATTATTACTTTACCCACATAATCCGCAATATGCAGGAAAATATTATACGCATCGCTTTGGTAGATGACCACCATTTATTCCGGCAGGGACTGATCAGTTTACTGTCGGAGTACGAAGAGATATCCCTTGTATTTGAGGCTGCCAACGGCCTGGAAATGCAGGAGAAGATGCGTGCCGGCGCCATGCCCCAAGTGGTGCTGCTGGATATTAATATGCCGCTGGCGGATGGATATGCCTCCGCGCAATGGCTACGGCAGCACTATCCTGGCGTGCATATCCTGGCGCTGAGTACCTTCGAAGATGATAAGCCTGTCATTAAAATGCTGAAGAGTGGCGCTGGCGGCTATCTCTTAAAAGAATCACGTATAGGCGATGTCGTTAGCGCCATAAAAGGCATTCACGAGCAGGGCTTTTATCTCAACGACCTGGTATCCGGGAAGATGCTCCGCAATTTACAGGGACATAACGGCACTGATAATCCGCTGGCATTGCTTAGCGATAACGAAGTCAGGTTTCTGCAGCTTTGCTGCTCCGAACTGACCTATAAGGAGATTGCGGCTGAAATGAAACTGAGTCCGCACACAATCGATAACTACCGCCAGGAATTGTTTGATAAGCTGGAAATAAAGTCCAGAACGGGGCTGGTACTGTTTGCGATCCGTCATGAATTATATGTTCCATAAAAATGCATTATTACGCACCGGCAGCAGCCATTGCTTTAAAACTGATGCTGGTTTTGAAACTGGTAGGGATAATTAGAACGGAACAGGAAGAAAGGCCGGTAACGCGAATGGGAATACGAAAAAACAATCTTGAAAACTTGGATATGCTTTTTTGGGTGAATGAATAAATTGCCGGTATAAAGATCGGATAAAGCGGGATCAGCCTCCTGGCTGAAAATAGCTGATAACTACCTGAAAATAGCTGCTGGCCGGGGTAAAAATAGCTGATGATTTTCCGTTATATTTAGTGGTTCAAGTAGTTTGTAATGGGACAAAGAGCTAATTATATTATCCGGCAAGATGGACAGGAGATAGTGCGTTATCATCATTGGCGGGCAAACAGGATAGCCGGAGATTTATACCTGGGAGAGACGGTATTCCTCAATTTTGTGAGAAGCTGCCCAATCAAAGAGTATATCCTGGACCACGTCTGGATGGAAGGTTGTGTATGTATCGATATGGATAAAAAGCAATTATTCTTTTGGTCAGGGGAATTTGCCTACGATACCTCTGACATAGAATACTATTTATCACAGTTGCCGCAAAAGTGGCCTGGGTGGGAAGTGGTCATGCTTCGAAACAGGATGTATGATGCAGAACGTGCCTTTGGGCTGGATTATCTGTCGTGGCAGGAGGCGCCGGAAGATCTTGATCCGGTTTCCGAAGACTATGTGATAAATGATATTACAGAGGAATGGTCTAATACATTGGTAATTGTCAGAAATCCAGATGGTTTGCTGATTACAAAAAGCGGTAATCTGTCGGTAGATCGGATACTGAATTATGGCGTAGATATTATTCCATTGTTCAGCCATTGGCCGGTAGCAGCATTACCGCATGAAGAAAAATATGATGTACTCGATACAATATTCATCGATACTATTACAAAAGAAATATTGATAAATGAAAGCACGTTTGGTGTATGGGAACGCTCCGGGCACCTATGGCCAGGCTATAACTTTACCATGGGTGATTACGGTTACATTGGTGTGTTGGAACTGGCTGGTATTGAGGCCGCACATTTGAGAATGTCAACAGAAAAAGTAATAGAGAATTTTAACTGGCTGGTAAAAGTTGATGATGGTTTTGATCCCAACGCCTTTGCTACAGCCTTCCTCAAGGAAAATAAAGATGTGGAATTTAATCCGGATTTTTTCAATAATGTAAAGCCACAATAAACGTACTGGATAAATTGAAGCATATCTTTAAAAAATAGCGAAGAAAAGCTGGAATTAATGCAGATACATTACACATGCGGTTAAAGGCGGCATTAGCTAAAGAAATCCCTCCTGCGGTAGTGAATAAATATTTTCAGGAACATTTTAATACAGACAAATAAGTTATGGGACATAGTGCAAATTATATCATCAGGGAACATAATAAACAGACCATATACTATAATCACTGGGGGGGAGTTGATATCGCGAAAGACATGCTGAAAGGAGAAAAGGAATTTCTGAAGTATGTCAGCAGCTGTACTGTAAAAGACCAACTGGTAAGTTTTCCGTGGTTGGAAGGCATTGTAATTATAGATATTGATGTCAGAAAGCTGTATTTCTGGGAGATAGAATTTACTGATACTGCTTCTGTTATGGAGTATTATATATCACAGCTGGCCAATATTTGGGCAGGCTGGGAAGTTATACAGCTTAAGAATGAGATGTATGATGCAGATAAGATTTTGCAACTAAATTACTTCCAGCAACAAGAAATGATGATTTTTGATGAACACATTTCAGAACAGGATATCATTAATGATGAAGAAGTAGGATTTGTTGATACATTGGTAATTATCCAGGAATCAACAGGGCTGTATGTCACCAAACTAATGTTTTTACTGGATCAGATTATTCATTATGGGGAAGCGATTATTCCTTTGCTGAAGAATAAGCCGCCAATTGAATTGCCCAGGGAAGGGGATGGACTGGATAGTAGATTGATAGTGATTGATGTTGTCAATAAGCGTATACTCGTTGACGATAGTTTATTCGGTGATTGGGAAGATGCATCGGCATTATGGCCGGATTACAGTATTATAAGAGGCCGGTATGGTTATATAGGTATCCTGCGTAAAGCTGGGATAATGTGTGAGCATCTGAAAATGACGGAAGAAGAAATAAAAAAAAGTTTTTCTTCATTCATGTCACATAATGATGATTTTGATCCGACGGTATTCGCGGCTGCCATCAGGGCACAGCATGAAGATATTCGGTTTAATCCGGATTTTTTTGACAGAAAGATGCCTGACTAATCATTTGATCAGGAAGAATTTGATTACTTTTTCTATACTTATTTCCATTGAGATAAACACCCGTTTCTGTTCAACAGAAACGGGTGTAATATTTATATCTCGATGATCGTTGGCTTATGCCCGGCATAGTCCAGGAAATCATGAATCACCCAGCTGGTATTCACTTTCATATAGCTGGTGGTGGTGCCATCGCTGCAGCCATACCAGGCTTCTGATAATATGTCTTTATCTACCACTACCTCTACTTTGTTTTCTGTATCCAGCAATACCCCAAAAACAGTTGCCGCACCAACATCCGTACCCAGAACACTTTGTAGTAATTCTACTGAAGCAAAGGATACACGCGGTATACCCATGGCGCTGCTCAGGTCTTTGGTGACAAATGGTTTGCCGGCAGTAGTAATATAGAGATAGAATTTCGTCTGCTGCCTGTTACAAAGAAAGAGTGTTTTGACAGTTCGCATATCCAGCTTTTCATCTATGCGGATGCAATCTTCCATGGTAATGGCAGGCGCAGTATCTACCCGTTCAAATGTTACCGCAAACTGTGCTAATGTGCTATATACCTTTTCCTGTAAAGGCGTCTTAAATGCGGCTGGCGCTTTATCTGTTACTTCACTTATAAAAAACATAATTTTCTCCTTGATGTTAGATAATGAATTCATCCTGTAGGTTAAACCATCGGAGGAGGTGTATTGGCAGCAAATAATCTATACATGAGTTTTTAATTGTGACTTGCAAAGTTAAGCAACGGGTGCGAGATTGTGTAGTATATTCAAATGGTCCGGAAGAAAAGAAATGCCAGACTTTACAATATCCCCAGTATTTTTTTAGGGAGAGATTTAAAGCGCATACCAGCGGTAAGCGACAGCGTCCAGTAAACACGCTGCATGTCCTGGATCAGCAGATGTGTGTTGAGGTTATACCAGTCTGAACTCAGGTAGATATAGTAATTATCGCCATTATAACCACCGTTGATGGTGGCCCGCAATTCCGTAACTACACGCACTGAATAATTGCCGGTGTTTAATTCCCGCAAGGCGCCAGCTCCTGCCTGTACGGTAGGGGCTAACAGCCATTTATGGTGAACCAGGTTATAGGCATATCCTGCCTTGGGGATCACGGAAATCCACTCCGGATTCGCGGAAAGTAAGGCATAGGTGGTGGAATCTGTAATCAGCTCTTTAGAAGGAGCAGGCCATCTTACCTTATTCCAGATCCCCGACAACGAAAAATATAAGGAACCTGCAGACCGGGTCTGGTCTTCAGAAAATGCATATCCTGCCTTGTGCGAAAAACGGCTGGCATTAACAAAGTAATAGCAGTCCAAACCGGCGCTCATAAAATCAATACCGCGAAAGGCATCATATCCGTTACGACTCGCCTGCGGAATCAGCAGCCCGTTATACGATTGATAGTACGGCTGAAATACAAACCGGTGGTTCCCCCAGCGAAATTTATAGTTCTGGTATTTGAACTTAATCCTGTTGTCTAATGAAGTACCTGGTATATTGAAAGCCAGCTGCACATACAGCCATTTGTAGCTGACGTCTGCACCAATATAGGCGTTGCTGTTAGCCCGCAATTGGTAACTGTTTTTATTACCGGTAAAATTGAAATTCGTATAGTAGAGTCCGGTATATACTTCAGCCATATTTCTTTTGAGGAAAGGCCGCAGGTAGCTGCTGTCGGGCCGCGACTGGCAATCTGCCAATGTGGGTATCAGCAGCCATAATACATTCACGAAGGAGAAATATGCAGTAATTCTATAACCCATGCATACAGTCAGGAATGATGACTATTAAATTTCGCATTTTTTTGTAACAATACGAAATGCCGGTCATATGCTGTTTTTTATCTAACTAAAAAAACAGCGGCATAATAAAAAGGTAGCTGATGCCTTTTTATTATGCCGCTTCGTACATGTACTTTGAGCTTAGAACAACTTCAGTCTTTGTATGGGCAATACCAGCCAGATAGAATACCGCAGGAGGTTGTACAGGTTTTTTTTGAGGTAACCGGAGCGGCTGCCCAAAAATGCAAAACGCTGATACAGCATCTGTAAAACGGAAGATGCGAGCACATGTGCACAGATCATATTCTGGTCCCTGGCATATTCAGGCCGCATGACGTCAATGATTAAAATAAGTCTCCTTTCACCTGAATTATTCCAGGCGGTATGCGTATGTGCATCACAGAAGGGCAGGGCCTTACCATTTTCCCAGGGCCGTATTTCCTTAGACACCTGAAAGCCGCAATCAGGCAGCGCCGCTGGTACCGATAATCCCAGGTGACAACGAATGATGGCATCTGTATCACCCTGGTGCGGATTGATATTGGAGCCCGGCTCCAGCACACTCAGCGAACACGAAGTAAGGTTGGGTATCTGCCGCATCAGCTTCACTGTTTCCGGGCACTTCTTGCAGTTGTCATGCATGGTGAATTTCCAGAAATACAGCCCCATCGTCTTCCATTTTTTAGGTGGGAAAGACATGGACTTATTGATAAAGTAAGGACGTAGTCTGGCCGGTTTCTCCTGCATGAGGCCTGTAACTTCGTCTCTGATGGTTTCCCAGTTGTTTTCGAGTACACCAATCCAGGGAAGTTCTGCTGTATTATAGAAGGGAGGCTGTTCGCCGGTATACCTGCCTCCGAAAACATTATACCAGGGTTTGCGCGTATTACTCATAATGTACTACTTGATTGCTGCTGAAATAATTTTGATCAGGTCTGTACTCTTTTGCTGCACAAGGTCATGGCCCGCCTTGAGATAGCAGATGGAGAAGTCGTTGGTGGAAAGTTCCATCCAGCGGCGTACTTCGGCAGGAGGAGCAAGCGGATCACTAACGCCGGCCACTACTGTCAGCGGAACATTGATGGCTGCGCCATTGGGCTCATAACATTCCAGTACCTGGAGGTCGGCACGGAGTAGCTCACTGGTATGCTGTAATGCTTTCCTGCGCTCGGCAGCTACGCCAGGATCACCGTAACTCTTGAGTACTTCTTCTATAAAAGCTGTTTCATTCAGCTGGTGCAAAGTGCCTGTGCCGGCTGCCAGTGGCGCACCGCAACCGGAGAGTATCAGTCCTGCCGGTAACTTCCGGCCGCTACGCTGCAGGGCGGCGTAAAACTCATAGGCTACCAGTGCACCCATGCTATGCCCAAAGAAATAGAAGGTTCCTTCAGGATCGGAATAGTCGTTCAGCAGGTCGGTGATCATGGCGGGTAGTGCGGTAAAGGCTGGCTCATGACTCCTTTCTTCACGGCCACGAGGCTGTACTGCGATGATTTCCAGGTCATCGCCAAAGGCATCTGCCCAGCGCGTAAAGGCGGAAGCGCCAGACCCGGCATACGGAAAGCAATACAGCCGGACTTTCGCCGCCTGCGGCCTTTCGTTCATGGATACAAAGGCTTTTGGTATTGCTGCCGGCTGGACGGGAGTTTCCTGCGTGATAACCGGATTAACCCCTTCCTTGTTTTCGTATATCTGAGAAAAAATAAAATCACTTACCGCCTCAATGGTAGGGTAGTTGTAAGCCAGTGTTGCCGGTAGTTTGCAGTGGAAATACTGCTCCAGCTTTGCTACAAAGGAGATGGCCATCAAAGAGTCCATGCCGAGGAAATTGAAGCGCTGTCTGGCATCGATGGTATCCATGGATTCTATGAGCATCACCATGCGCAGCTCCATTCTTACTACTTCTTCTATCTGTGCCCTGGCTTTTTCCGGCGTGCTGCCAAGGATATTGTCCAGGTTATTTGTGGCTGCCTGCGTGTTGTTACTGCCTTTCGTTACGGCGGTAAACAGCGAAGGTTGCAGGGAGAAGTCGGTGAATAAACGGAATTTCTCCCAGTCTATATCTGCAATTAATGACAGCGGCATTTTTTTGGCGATGGCGGTGTCCATACATGCCAGTGCCCTGGAATTGCTCATCAGCCTGAATCCCAGCTGTTCCAGCACATGCGTCTCCTGCTCGCCGGCACTCATGCCCGCTTCGGCCCACGGCCCCCAGTTGATGCTTGTTGCCGGCAACCCCATACCGGCTCTGTATTTGGCGAGCATGTCCATGTAATAGTTGGCTGCGGTATAATGACTGAGGTCTACCGAGCCCCAGAGCGCAGAAACACTGGAGAACAGCAGGAAGCAGTCCAGGTCCCTGTCTTTGGTGAGCTGGTGCAGCTGCCAGGAAGCATCGGTTTTTATTTTCAGTGTGGCGGACAGCTGACTGTTATCAAGGTCCATTACTTTAGCAAACCAGTTTACACCGGCAGCATGTAATACGCCACGAACAGGTATGTTACTGTTGTCAAGCTGCCGGAAAATATCTGCCATGGCGGCAGCATCGCGTACGTCTATACGATGGATATCCAGGTGTACCCCTTCCTGTTGGAGTTGCAGTAATTGTTTGATCACCGCATATTCCGGATGTGTATCACTGATTTGTGCCCAGGTATCAGCCGGAGGTAACTGGCGTCTGCCGGTAAGCACCAGATGGCTGACGCCTTTTCCGGCCAGCCATTGGGCACAGGCCAGGCCCAGCCCGCCGAAGCCACCGGTAATAATATAGGCACCATCGTTGCGGAGTGTAGCCGTAGCCGTTGGTACTTCCGCAAGTGGTTGCAGCTGCGTGATATATTGCTGGCCGTTGCGCAGAGAGACGCAGTGCTCTTTCCCCGGCTGCATAACTTTATATAGTAATGCGGGAACATCAGCAGCGCTGGCAATATCTATCATCCCACCTCGCCATTCGGGATGCTCGAGGAAGAGTGTTTTTCCGAAACCCCACAGCGTGGCGGCATTCAGCTGTAGCTGATCGCCTGCCGCCGGTACGGGCTGCGCCTGACGCGTCAGCAACCACAGCGGCATTACCAGCGCACTTTCCTTTACTGCCTGCAGGAAAGGTACCAGCATACTAACGCTAACGGATGAACTATTTTCTATAATATCTGCAATGCCTGCATCTGCATAAATGATTTTCCACTCGCGCTCATTTTCTTTCCGTTGCAGGTTTACGACTTTATCAAGTGCCCTGCGGTAATCGGCTTTAACAGAACGTGCGTCGAACTGGTAGTCTGCACGGTACTTACCGCTATCGCCTTCACCGGTGCTAAACCAGTATACGCTTTTCTGGGATGCCTTTAACTGCTGTAATAACTGCCGGGTAATATCTCCCGGCGGAGCGGCCACTATCCAGTTGATTTTTTTATGAAGTATTTCTTCGGGTATACTTGCCGGAATATTGCCGGCAGCATTCCAGTTGACCTGGTAAAAACAATTGCGTAATACCTGCCTGGAGGAATGCGGCTGCCGGGATGGATTGGCGAAGGCGGTTAACTGGTCAGGACTTAGTCCTTCCAGCCAGTAGCGTTTATGCTGGAATGCCTGTCCGGGTATACCTGCTGGCAGTGCCTGGCCCTGTATCACCTGTTCCCAGTGTACCTGTGCACCTGCGGTATACATTTTACAGAGTGCTTCCAGCAGGAAATAGGCTTCTGTTCTGTCGCCCTTGCGGAAATTAAGGGTACGTAGCAGTTGTGCATTGCTACAGTCTATGGTTTCGCTGACGGCCAACAAGGTATTGCCACCGGGCCCTATTTCTACGAATTCACGGATAGGCTCTCCTGCCAGCAGCATCAATGCCTGCCTGAAGTTTACAGCCTGCCGTGTTTGTTTTACCCAGTAGTCCGCATCCGGTGCCGTGGTCATCTCACGGCCCAGACAGGAAGAAACCCATCTGCGTGCAGGCGCACTGAATGTGAACTGTTGTAAGTATTCGCGATACGTTTCCAGCATAGGCTCCATGTAATGACTATGAAAGGCCTGGGATACCTTTAACTGGTAAATGCCTGTTTGCTGCGATTTGAAATGGGCTGCCAATACATTCAGTGATTCCATGCCCCCGGAAATGACGGTTTTAGCCGGGCTGTTGATGCCGGCGATACAGATATCCGGATAGGCGGCGATAGCGGCTGAAACGGTTTCTTTATCTGCAAAAACCGTTAACATGGAACCTCGCCGGGGAAGACTATACAGTAATTCTGTCCTTTTCTTCAGGAGCAAGATGCCTGTTTCAGGTTCGAAACAGCCTGCCAGACAAGCAGCGGCGTACTCACCGATACTATGCCCCAGGAGTATATCCGGTACACAGCCTGCTTCTTCCAGTAGTATGCCCAATGCATACTGCACAGCAAATAGTATCGGCTGATACTCATGGTCCATGATCGGACTTCCTTCGTCTTTGCCGTTGATCATAGCCGTCAGCGAATAGCCGGCAGCAGGATCTTCCGCAGCAGCGGCACAGCGGTCAAAGGCACGGCGGAATGCGGGAAAATGAAAATATAATTCTCTCCCCATACTCATATACTGATCTCCCTGACCAGAAAAAATAAAACATCTTAACCCTTCTGCGAGGAGCTCATTGGGCTGGTAAATCCCTTCCCTGAAGGCTTTCAGCTTCTGCAATAAAACGGCTTTGGTATCTGCCAGGAAAGTCAGGCGGTAACGTAGATCGGTACGCATGGTGGCCTGTGTATAACAAAGATCATGAATGCCTGCAACAGGTTCCCTGCCCAGGAAATCAATCCAGTTGTCAGCCTGCCGGTGCAATCCTTCCGGAGAATGTGCAGAAAAAACAAATGGCGCCTGAAAGAACGGCGTGCTGGTGGATGCCGGCGCAGCTGCTGTAGGTACGGCTTCTTCCAGAATGGCATGGGCGAGTGCCCCACCAAAGCCAAAAGAGCTCACCGCCGCACGCCTCGGGATGCCCGGCGCCCAGTCATTCAGCACACTGGCTATTTTCAACCTGCTGCCTTCCAGGTGAATCCGTGGATTTATTTTTTGCAGATGTGGCTGTGGCGGAATTTTTCCATGCTGCAACATCAGTACGGATTTGATGATGCCGGCAATACCGGCGCCGGCTTCCAGGTGCCCTATGTTGGCTTTAACAGCGCCTACATAGCAAGGATGACCGGATTGCCCGTATATCTTTACCAGCTGCTCCATTTCTACCGGATCACCCAAAGCAGTGCCGGTACCATGTGCTTCTATATAAGACACGGTAGCTGCGTCAATATTTCCTGCTGCCAGTGTTCTTGCGATCAGCCGGTGCTGTGCCTCGCCGTCAGGGGAGGTGATGCCGTTGCTTTTACCATCCTGTCCGGTGGCGGTGGCCAGTACAGTGGCCAGTATCGGATCGCCGTCCTGTACCGCTGCTGATCTGCGTTTCAGCATGACCAGCCCGCAACCTTCTGCGCGTACATATCCATCGGCGCTGGCATCAAAAGTTTTACACCTTCCTACCGGCGACATCATCCCAAACTGCGACAATGTAATGGTTGGCCCCGGAGATAATAACGCATTTACACCGCCGGCAATGGCCTGTGTACACTCCCCATCCAGAATAGCCTTTACTGCCAGGTGAAAGGCGGTAAGAGAAGAGGAACAGGCCGTGTCTACGGCTATGCTGGGACCTTTCAGGTCGTAGGTATACGAAATACGGTTCGCCGTAAGACTATTGGCATTGCCCAGCCCCGAATAGGCGTTGAAGCTCTCCATACCAGGGATGAGCTTTATTTTCATATAGAGGTAATCGTTAGTACTTACACCCAGGAATACGCCGGTATCACTGCCGGCCAGACTTTCCTTCTTCCATCCCGCATTTTCCAGCAACCGCCAGGAAGTTTCCATTAATAGCCGCTGCTGCGGGTCTATCTCCGGTGCTTCATAGGGCGAAATGCCAAAGAGTGCCGGGTCAAACTGATCGATATCTGTTACAAACCCACCCCAGCGTGTATTTACCTTTCCGGGTACTGCCGGCTTCTCATCGTAGAAAACATCGTTCTCCCATCGGCTCGCAGGTACTTCACTGATAGCATCCGTGCCCTGCTGCAACAGCTCCCAGAAAGCTTCCGGGGAATCCGCTCCGGGAAAACGACAGGCCATCGCTACAATGACTACATCATCGTTTGCTGGTGCAGGCATGGTGTCTGCTGTATGAAGCGTGTCGGAAATGATGGGTAATGTACCCTCCAGGTAGCTGTCCAGGCAAGCTTTCCGGGAAATCTTGTAGCTGCTGGTTCTTGGAATACAGCCCGACGGAACTAATACGATATTGTCGGGTATAATGCCGTAACCTTCTGCCAGCGAGCCTTTGATATGCGCAATGAGCTGTTCTTTTTTAGCAGCATCTGTATGCCGGTGTATTTCCTGGAAAACGATCAGTTCTTCCGTAGTATTAAAATACGTAATACACACGGTGCGGTCGTTCGTGGCCAGATCCGGCTGCTGGTAACGAATACAGCTCTCCAGGTCGTTAGCGGCATAATTTACACCGCGTACAATAATGATATCTTTTGTTCTGCCGGTGATATAAAGATGCCCACCTTGCAGAAAGCCGGTGTCGCCGGTTTTTAGCAGCGTCGTATCTGTGATCCCTGCTGTGGCTTTGTCTTCCAGGTAACCGCTGCTGTTGCCGCTGCCCTGAATGTAAATTTCTCCCGCTGCTCCATCTTCCAGTAAATCACCTGTGCTGATATCATGTATGGAAATGACCACTTCGGGGTCTGTACGATAGGGGAGCAGCGACCTGCTGCTATTACCTGTATTACGTGTATGCGTCAGCGGTAGCAGCTCATCCAGTCCTGCCGCACCTCCTGCGGCCAGCAGCGTAGCTTCTGCAAGTCCATATACCGGCTTGAAGGCATTTATGTCAAAGCCGGAAGATTTAAACTTGTCTGCAAAGCGTAGTAATATTTCGGGAGATACTGTTTCTGCACCTACATAGGCGTACTTCCAGGACGATAGCTGCAAACCTTCGGTGGTACTGATTTTGCTGCAACAAAGGTCAAATGCAAACGGTGGCGCTGCGGCCGCATTGGCCTGGTACTGCCCGATTATTTTTAGCCATAGTGCAGGTGTGGCCATAAATGCCTGCGGACTGATAAATACACCGAAACCATGTTCGAAGAGTACCGTCAGTAAGTGTCCGATGAGGCCCATGTCGTGGTGAAAAGGAAGCCATCCTGCCACCCGCACAGATTCACTGCGTTGAAAGGTGCGGTACATGAATGCCAGGTTTCGCATGGCATTGCAGTGCCGTATGATTACGCCTTTAGGTGTACTGGTAGATCCTGACGTATACTGGATATACGCAATATCATCTGCTGCAATTTCCGGCAGGGTGATTACACTGATATTTTGATGGTGTAAGCGTTCCAGCACAATAAACTGAATGTCGTTCAGTCCTGCTGCCTGCATCGCTTCCCTGAACAGGGGTAATTGCTCTTCCGCTATTAGCATGGTGCGGATAGTGCGTTGCTGCAACACACGGATGATCCGCTCCATGCCACTTTTGTCTTTGCTGTTACGCACCGGCGCCATGGGAGCAGGTATGATGCCTGCCATCATACACCCGAAAAAGGCCGTGGTAAACTCGGCCTGATCGCGTGCGCATAACAATACTATTTCTTTTGGTGTAAGATGATGGTATAGATTTTCTGCAATGGTAATACATTGCTGCTTCAGGCTTCGGTAAGTATATGACGTTGATTCGTTGCCGTTAGTATCCAGGAATACAAGTGCCTTTTCGTTGGCTTTGCCAACCGGGAACCTGGATATGAGGTCTACAATCGTTGTATGCTCCATGCATAATATTTTTCAGAATTTCCGTAGAAAGGGTTTCGTATATGGACTGCCGGTATTCCTGGTGGAATACCGGCACGGGGAAAGCGTTACCAGGTTTTGGTATTGAAATAGGTGCAATTGTTAGCTGTTTTTTTATCATATGCCCTGATTTGCCTGGTGTTTCCCGCATATTCGAAGTATATATCGTAAGAACCTCCGCGGGTGGCACAATTATCAATATCCCAGTTGTCGTTTGTTGTAAATCCCATAGCAGGCCCCAGCCCGGCAACATTGGTCACTTTCTTACCATTGATGATCAGGTTCTTCGTTTGTGGAAGCTGTGACCAATCCTGATTCCAGGTGCCAATGTCGCCGATGATAATCAGCCGCGTGCTATTACCTTTGTTGGCGAATATTTTATCACAGATATCTTTTAAGCTAAGCTGCTGGTCGGTGTTAAACATAACAACATGCCCACCATATCTTTTGCCATCTGCAAAAACGGCAGTAATAGACAGACAGCTATTGATGTTAGGGTATTTAAGAATGTCCTGACCGGTTGCCTGGCCTATTTCTCCTTCATTTACGCTAATTGTATTTGCCATAATAATTATTTTAATAAATGTTAACGTTAATGGATATACGAATGATAATAGTTTGTTGATGCCTGTTATAGTTTTTGTTTATGTAGATAGAAACCGGGCCGCATTGCTGCGAACCCGGCATGTTGACTATTTACAGGGATTATTCACATACGTAACAATCAGGATGTAACCGTCAGAATGCTGACAACAGTGCTGTTGTCAGTACCTACAGCTGTTAAAAGGTAGTCGCCCACCTGCCAGTTTTCCTTCAGCGTACCATAAGCAATGGCATTGGTAGGTACGTTATAGGTAGTTTTATCAGGTCTGGTAAGTACCAGCGATTTCACGTTTTTGCCTACCCAGCTGAAAGTACCATTGCTGCTATCTTTGGCCAGATTAAAATACTGTACCTGCGGATGTGTATCTGGTTCGCCGAGGTAAAGCACCACTTTGCTGCCTCCCGGCTGCGTTATGGTTAATATATTCGGCTGGCCGCCACCAGAAGAGAGTACCCTTGCTGGCCAGTCGTACGGTACTGTTTCAGCAATCATAGTGGATAAATTACCGTTTGCGTCTCTGTCTTTGTACTTGAAGTATTTAACCACCACCGGTTTGATCTTAAAGTGCAGCTCCTCAAATGGGTCCGGCTGCGGATTGAGCGGGTCCTGGTAACCGAAGACGGTCAGCCGGTAGGTAGCGGTATCCGGCATGCGGTCGTATTTGCCTGCATAGGCGGTTACCAGGTCCTGACCAGGGACGACCTGCGTTTTTACATAGTGCGCTGAACCATTGATAGGTCTGTCTGGCTTCTTAAACTGCCAGCTGGAAGCATATTGTACGGTCTGGGTGATGGTTACCGGTTCGTCCACGTCCAGTTGGGTGTTGTCCGGCAGCAAATCAGCCTTCAAGGTCAAAGCCGAACTGTAAGCAGAGAAATCAATAATCAGGGCGGCGCTTTGATACAACTGTACAGTAGTTCTCGGATTGCTGGGATCGTTGCCATTGCCGGTGTAGGCGATCAGGGTATAGGTGATTTCTTTATCCGTTTCACCAATATTTACCTCACATTCTCCCGGCGCAGGTGGAGGAACAGTCACATCAAAGATTTTTTCCCGTGGCGCATCAGGGAAACCTATCACCTTTACATGGGTGGCGCCCGTAGTATACCAGTGCAGCGTGGTTTTCTGATCTAACCCAACAACGTTTTCCTCGAGATAAGCCAGTATATCTAATTGCTTTTGTTCCTCTTTGGTCACTGTCACATATCCTGGGCCTGTCGGCTTATCGATGACGAACTCCGATATTTCTATCTGGGCAACACCTTCCGTTTTGTTGATGGACACATCCTTAAAAGTGACTTTAATGCTGGCGCCATTGGGTAATGGTGTCTGCATCGGATTACCATCGTTATCAAAGGGAGTGCCGGCAATAACAAAAAAAGATCCATTATAGTCACAGGTAAAGTCTGTAGGATCCGCGGTACCAGTGAAGTTTTCGTCCGTCACAAGGTCCGTATCCTTGTCGCCCATAGGAAAGCTGACATCGATCGTACTTTGGTCATTGCCGCCGTCAAAGTATACCGTATCACCTGTGTTATTGGTGATCGTCAGGATGAGCTGTGCCTTGGCATTCGTCGGTATAGTGGACGGTGTAATGGTATATTTAAAAATAAGTGGTAGTGTATCTGCCATAATATTTTTTTAATTGTTTTGTGGTTCCTGGCTATTGGCGCCGGAAAGTGTAATCCATCCTTCCGTAAGCCGAAGGTTATCCTGGTCTCCTGTAGCAATTGGGGTATACTGTTCTATCTCCTGTTCCGGGTTCCAGGAGGTAACATCTTTTCGGCCTACCCATCCCCATTTACCTTGTACTTCCGCTGGTGTAGGCATCTTGATCTTATCCGGATCAAGTAATAACGGCCCTGTACGGAAGGTGGATTTCAGATTGCCCAACGCATTGGACACCGGCCCTGTAGGCAGGGTAATGTTGAATTTCGGCTGACTGCCCGGGATGACAGGAATAACACCGGAAGGATCTACCAGCATTGTCAGTTTAGTATTACTACGTTTAGGTGTCAACGTTACCGTATGTCCCTGTTTGACATAATTGGAAGCGAAACGGCTACTGGTAAACGGCTTCGCTGCAAACCCTGCCAGATTGATCTTTCCCCTGGCATTGCGTGAAAACATTTGCAGCAAATCCCGGGTTTGCCCGTCTGCACCATACACGGCATAAAAACTATTGTAATCATCTCCCTGGAAATAACCAATGGTGCCATTGCCAGCGAGATAGGCATCGCCGATCCTGATGTTAAAAGGTGTATTCAGGTACGGCGGATCAGTAGGTTGGTACGCTGTGCCACTGGTATAATATTCCCCGGTATCTTTCCAGCTCTGGTTATACATAGGCGTGCCTGCGAGCTCCATTTGCACTTCTCCACGCACTACTGCCAGCGGTCTTCCGATCAGTATGCTCTGGTTGCCGGCCTGACTTTTGAAATTACTCATCGGCCACAGCGTTACGTCTATTACACTGATGAGGTCATCATAAGCATCGGCGCCATCAAAACCGGTTTTGAGGAGGCCCATTACAAAGTCCTGTAAATGCTGGTTCTCCAGCGCAGGTGGCGCACCCAATGCCGTATTGCTTCCTGGTACTGCATCCCAGCGAATCGTATACTGGAAGTCGTTCGCCTCATTGCCGTCTGTTATCTGCCGCTGTACTTTGATGATGGAGCCCTGGTTGAGCCCATTGGCATCAAATATCATGAGGGAGTTGTCCAGGTGGTTCGGCATCACCCAGCCACAGATAGGACTGGTGAGGTCAGAGGAATTCGTACGGATGTTATCGTTATTCTGTTGCAGCAGGTCCAGCCGGACGTTTACCGGTTGCGCTACTCTTGGCGACAGCTGTGCGAATGTTTTACTGTTGCTGTTCAGATAGTTAGGACTGCTGGTAGTGAGATTCTCAGAAAAATAGACATTGGGCAATGGGTCCAATGGCGCTGCCAATCTGGGCTTGGTCATTAATACCTGCCCGAAGGAATCTACCACCCAGAGGTCTACCAGCTGGAAATGCCCTGAACGGATAGGAAAGAAGCTTTGAGAGGTGGTGTAATCTGTTAACCGCGGCCGGAAATTCAGCTGAGAATCGCCTAACAGCCTTAAAATATTAGCATCTGTAGGTGCATAGCTGAGTGCCACCTGAGAGGTAATCAGCTGTCGCGTGAAACCACTCATGGACTGTGTCAGCAGATCTATCTGGCCTATCTGATCGGCAGCTGTTTTCAGGTCATCGAGAATGTACTGCGGCAATCCATCATACATAGGGTCGTTCTGGAAGGCAGCCATTTTTGTTTTGATGACCTGTGAAGATTTTGCATTCATAACGGCACGCCCGTAGAAGACGATGCCCGAGGTGCTCAGGCTGCTACCCGTCCAGTCGTAGTCTATTTCTCCCAGGGTCCAGTCTTTCAACGAATCTGTAGTGACCGCGGCCGAAGGAATATAATTCATTTTCCAGTCCATGTATATCGGTGTCCATGGCTGTTTGGTAATGAATGCTACTGCAAATGGTGAAGGAACAATGCCTTCCATACCTGCTACGGCTGTCAATGCCTGCGGATGTACTCCCAGGGAGTTACTGTCGTTCCATACAGCTGTCTGTTGTGTCTGTATCTGCAACGTCAGTTGACTCATCTGTGTATTCGTTGGCGTTACACCTGCTTTTTCAAACCATATTTTTGCTATCAGCGCTGCGCAGGAAGTATCTAATATCATGGCTTCTACCCATAGGTCCATGGCCTCTTTAGGGAAGATATTCCAGGAAGGAATGGTTACTTTATTCAGCAGATCTGTTCCATTCACCAAAAAAGTACGGGGTGAACCACTCACTGTAAAAGTGATATTGATGCCGGTAATGGTTTGCCCGGTAAATCGTACAAACAGTTCTGTAGTATCAGTATACTGTTCGGGAGAGGTCAGCTTAGGATCCATAGAAACGCCACCCACCATAATAACAGGGTCCACAGGAGCGGAGGAAGCTGGCTTGTCAATGGCTTTCAGTACGAAGTTTTTGTCCAGTCTGCCCGCCAGTGTCTGGGCATCGGTAGTGACTTCCGCCTGTTTGGAATCCCGTTGCTGCGTTGCCGTATCGAGGGCAGAAGTAATGGCAGCCATACTGTTGGTGACCAGCGTTTTGATCTCAGTAGGTACTGACCTGGTAAACAACGATTCTTTTACACTCAGCTGAAACATTTCCTGTCGTAATGTTAGCAGCTCTTCATTCAGGTTATTTAAATCCTGTTGTTTGTTATTCAACTGTGTGAGTGCGTCTGTATCTGCGGCATTCAGGGGGATGGAATGTTGTCCGCCGGTACCGAGGATATTGTCATCAGTACTTTCGGGCCTTACTACGATCCATTCCTGGCCGCTGTAGTGCTGTTCAAACCGGTCGGTATGAATGGCCATTTCCACTGCGGTAGGGTCGCTGTTGAGCTGTGCCAGCAAATCTTTCTGAAATGCTTCCAGCGCCCTTTCTATAATTGGAATGTCGGAGTCGGGCTGCCCATTCTGTTTCGCAACTGTGGTGGCCATATATACAGAAATGGCTTCCATGGCGTTATTACCAACGGCGATGCTGACGCCTCCCTGTGGCGTAGGTACGCCGGTGCCATAGGCTAGCTGGTTACCTTTCCATTCTACAGAAGCCATGGAATGACAGATGCATTGCTTTGGCAGGTCGGGCTGGTCTTCTTTTACGCCATGTTGTAAGCGCCAGCTGTTCCAGGCTGTCATGGCCGTTTTTATCTGTGCAGGCAACTGCGGGGAATAACTGCCTTTAAGGCCATAGTTCTGCTGCCATTGCTGCCAGGACTGTATCGCTTCCTGCAATGCAGCCACACCGCCTACGGACCATCCATACTGGCCTTCCAGTATGTTCATCCAGTTGGCTTCATCGCTGGTGTCCATTTTAGACAGCATATCATCATTGGGATCATCATACCAGCCTAACAGTGAATAGGTATATTGCGCCGTACCACTGCCTACATCATCGTGCAGGGTAAATACATTCTTCACATTGTCGTAGGCTACCGACCAGGATACATCACCCGGGCCCACTGCTTTGATCAGTGGCTGCCCGTCCTTTGCCTGCCCTGTCCAGCTGGCAAGCGGCATACTGTTACCAATTGCCCGCACGGGTAAATTGGGGTCTGTTGGATACGGGTACTGACTGGCTGTATTTCTGTTGTCGTTGTTGAGTCCGGCGAGTGCATCACTGCATACAATGGTGGCCTGTAATTCAGGAGGCGCCGGATTGGGATTGTCCTTATTGGGCACCGGGTATTTGAAACGTGTGATCAGCCAGCGGTTAGGTACATATGGAAATGTAACGTCGCCGGAAGGATTGTTCACGTCGGATTGTTGTCCCTGCCGCATGCTGTAGGGGAGTGTCCACATCAGGTGTATACCTACCGGTGGGCAGGTGCCTGCCTGAAAAGGTTGTGGATCTGCCACCAGCTTCATGTAGAGGTTGTAGTAGTTGTTTCTGGTAGATGCCCACGTAGTAGCAGCGTAAAAATCGGCCTGGCCTATACGGAGGATATCCATAGGAACAGGTACCATTACAACAGGGCCGGGCCATACGGGGATATAGTTAGTAGCCATGACTTAATTTTTTTTAAGATTGTGGAATAGGAGGGTCACATGCCAGTGAAGCTGCATCCAGGTTGTATTCCTGGTTTCCTGCTGCACGGACCAGCTGAATAGCCATAGCGCCTGGTGTCAGCTTTCCGTTGGGAAGCGCATTGGCAGGCATCGCGGCGATGATATTTTCCCGGAGAGTACTGATGTCTATCACCCCGGGTTCAGCGCCACTTCGCAGGCTGCCGGCCGCAGTAACCGGTGATGGACCATTCATGATCTGCTGCCCTGCAGGATATGGATTGTTTGTCGGGAAACCCAGCCCGCGTAATGCAATGGTAAAGGTGGTAGCGCCTGAATTACGCGTTACGCCAAACGCCAGGCCTTCAGAAGGTTCGATGACGTTCACCTTATCCGGTATGCCATCCCAGATGATGAGCAGTACATTGTCGGAAAGGCGATCCATCCGCAGGATGGTTACCGGTGTGCCACTGCTGGTAGCTTCCACTTCCAGTCCTGGCCAGCCAGCCACTACTTCCGATCTGAAGATCATGCCTGTCATACCGCCACCAACCATAGTGGTAACGGGTGGTGCCTCCTCTCTCAGCTCCGAACGAAGCAACAGCTGTTTGGCATCTATCTGCGCATATATTTCTTCATAAAAGGTTTCATTGAATACCTGCTCCTTGGAAGAGAGTACACCCACACTCAATGCTCCGTCTACAAGCCTGTCCAGCCAGTTCCGGTCTATATAGAAAAAGCGCATGGATTCTATTGGCAACATGCGGTTGTCTGCTACCATATATTCTACCGGCATACCATAGAGCAGTGTCAGCTGTGCCAGCCAGGTAGTCAGGTGATCCGGTAACTCCGGTGGCGGATAACTACCATCCCTGACAGATAACAGTCGTTGCATCACGTTGGTGCATAAGGCAGCCCTGTTTCCCCATGATTTCATATTATACGTTTTTTATTTTATTAACGAGCATCAGTAACGGGTCTGTGTCTTCTATTGCCATCGCCGTTTTTTCTTCTGAAGTAAATACTCCCGGCAATCCATCCTGCAATACAGCTGCTGAACGGGAAGTGATCTGCGGCCATTTGACTTTGCTGAAGCCGCCTGACATGAGCATCACTACCGCTTCGCGTGCGTTTTCGGAAGACTTATTGTTATTCATACTGCCGGCAATTGCGCTGAGCTTACTGTTGTCCAGTTGTCGTGAGCTGGCAAGGATACCATAGAGGTAGTTGTTCCGCCAGGTAAACATGGCCGACGAAAAAGAGGCATCCGACAACGCCAGTAAACGACCTGTCTGCCAGGCAGTGCTATAGGCATGATTGAATATGCCTGTTTCCGGATCATAATGGATGGCGTGGTCGCTGTAATGATAGGGCCCATAGGCCAGGTCACGCTTTGTAGGGGAAGCGATCAGCGGCCCCCTGTACCAGGAAGTACTTTCTTCTCCCTGGCGCATGTTATTCTGTAATGGTACATAGCCCATCTGCAATGCTTTCTCCGCATCGGCAGATATCTGGCCGGTGGCCGCAGACAGGGGCATCTGCAGCAGTTTCACCCCACCTCTGCCTGGTTCGCAAAGATTTGCCATCAACTGGATGAAACTGCCTTGCGCAGCTTTAGCCCTGAACTGCCAGGATCCCAGCAGTACCAATCGTATCTTCGTATAGCCGCCACTGATAGTGCTGCCATGTAAATGTTCCTGGTGCCCTTCGTAAGAAACCAGGAACATCGTGTTTTCTGCTGCTGCCATCGGCAGCCTGTTGCCAAATACCAGGGAAAAACAACCGTCATCTTCCATGCCCAGTAATATCTTTCCGCCGGTATTCACTTCTCTGCCATGTGCGAGAAAAGGCAATTCATCCAGACTCGGTGCAATGGCCTGAAAGTAAGCCAGGTCAATGTCGGTCACGGTTACCAGGGTGTCATCTGCCCCCAGTAAATCTCCCAGTGCCGGCGGTAGAATTTTGCTGTCTGCTGGTTTTACAACTTCCGATGCCTTCATTACCTGTGGTTCGCCCACTTTGTTTTTCAGGTCATCAGGGTATATGGTTAGTAGCCCTATCCATGGAATGGGGTTCTGGTCATTATCTACTGCAAGTGTGGCCATCCGCGTAGTGGTGGCAGGATCTATGGAACGTGCCCAGGGAAGGGTAAAGCTGGTGAATACCATATTGGGCATGTTGTTGTCGTACAGGCCTTCCGAATTGGCGGGAGGGTACACCATATGGATTTCCGCCGGGTTAATGGCAAACCTGGGCCCATCTACCACCAGGTCCTGCGTGGCTATGTACGGGGCAGGATTTTCACCTGGCAGGTCATTGATCTCCTGTTTTGCCTCCAGGGTATATATGCCTGCTTCCAGCGGATTCAGGATCGCGTCGTAGAAGCGGATCATTCCAGGACCAATACTGCCGGGGGTAGTGTCAATAGTGGATGTTGTCATAATGCCTGTTTTTGAGTGTTAATACTAACAGTGGCTGTTTGTATAGTGGCTGCCTGAAGGTCAAGTCCTGCCTGACGCAGCGGTGCATCTGCTGTAAATACCTGGTTGCTGTTACTGTACATACCTTTGATCTGCACCTTATTGTCTTTAGGAATGGCCAGGATGGCAATGTATGCATTGGTATCACCTGTCGGGCAATCATACACCAGCAGCGTGCCTTTCTCTGTTTCGCTGGTTTGCACCGGCTGCAGCTGGCTACCCTTTAATGGTAAACTGCCTGCGGCAATGGCAACATCCAGTCTGTCGGCACTGCTATGCTGGTCTACCAGCACCGCGATCTGCCGGGTACCTGCCGGGAATACTGCCTGTATCCAGCCGTTACGTGTAGTCTTGCCCGTATCAGTGATCCTGTTATTGATTACCAGGTCGGCAGCATCTATCAGGCCTGTATTGGCATGTGTACCGCGAACGCGTATACGCTGACTGTTCTGTACGCGTACCATCACGCCATCACCCAATGCCCATACAGTATTGGTTTTGAAGAGCTGTGAGGCCATATCCCAGCCTATGGTACCAGTAGTATCCGCCTCTTCGCCCTGAACGGCTACCTGCGCAGTGCCGGCTGCCAGTGTCAGCTGATGGGCGCCTGTGCTGACATGAATACCACTCAGGCGGCCATGTTTGTCGAAGGAGATAACACGCACAGGCAAACCACCGGTAAGCGAAAGGGTAGTAGTGCCTCTGCTGTCTGTAGACCATAATACGGCTGATCCGTCATACAGCTGCCGGATGTCGGTATTGACACGAGTGGCTGCCAGCCTGGTTTTGCTGCCCAGGTTAGGCGCCTGCTGATAATGACTTCTGACGCCTGCAGCGGTGTTACCACCACTGGTTCTGTACCGTTTAACCATGCCCGTAAGCTGTGGTGTTTTTATGGCTGCTTCGGGCGTTAATGTCACGGCCCTGGTCTGTGGCGCCAGTATTCTGCCGGCTTCCACGACACCATTGTTCTGATAGATGCCTATCCGTGCGATAACAGGTAATGCCTGCAGGATCATATCTGCGGAAGATGCCATCACACTGAGGTCTGGTCCGAGCGGCGCCACGATATCACTGGCGGCAATACCTTGCAGGATGGTGTTACGTTTGCTTATAATGCTTTCCGTCATGATGGAATGCATGATTACATTATAGGCATTGTTCTGGTCACTGACAGGGTACCTTGCTGCAGGAGGGAATTTGACAACGTTTTTATAGGGTAGTATGCGTTTGGTGCCAAACTCATACTTCAGCAGTGATATAGCAAATGCAGGTACATCTCCCCGGAAATTATATTCATCGGCATCCAGTATGATGCCATAGGAGGCGCCGGGTATCAGTAAATCGTCTGATTGAGGCGGTTTATTGCGGTTTAACGGATCTTGTGACCACATGGCTGCCGGTGCGCCGTTCTGGTCAATAATGAGCTTTATTTTGCGTGCAGTGAGGTCTACTTCGCCTTTGCTATTCCTGAGGGTGATGGTCAGCGGTGCATTTAAATTATCTACATAACCCATCGGCCTTACCCCCACGTTTACGCCTGGCTTGCTGAAATCGCTGCTGGCAACTGTGATAACAGAAGCCGGGATGGCGGATTTAGCGGTCAGTATAAACGGATACGGCTGTATGGTCCAGCGGTCGCCGTTATCGTTCAGCAACCCGGTTTCCGGATTGAGTTTCACCACCTGTTGTACCGGCTCGGTATTGCGTTGCTTTAACAGGGCATTTTTCATGGTACTGCCAGGAACTTCTGCCGGCGGCAGGAAGGCGTCTGCAAATTCTTGCCAGGTGATGTTGTTGTCGGTGGTCTCGGTTTTGCCGGAGCCGATAGGAATGGTGAAGGAGATCACGAACCAGTCTACCTTCACGGAACCATGGGTAGGAGGGCCTTCCAGCTTGAGGGTGGCGCCCAGCTCTGCACGCAGGGTAACAGATACGCCCAGGATGGTGGTGCCAAAGGAAGCGCCCACTGTAATGCTGATGCCTACATTGAAATAGAACGGATTCCATTCGATCAGGAAATCGGCAGAGGCATTCAGCCAGGCTTTCAGCGGACCTAGCTGATAGGCGACATTCAGGTAGCCACCGGCCATTACTGCGGTCGGACAAATCGCAAAGTACGCGCCGCCGCCAATACTGATGCTGCCCACGGAAATATCCATCTTCCACTGCATCCCCAGTCGAGGCACTTCCGGGTACCAGGCCGGCTTTTTGAAGTCGGGATGGTAACCTCCCAGCGAGATCACGAAATCACCCGCAGGAATAGTGCCCGCTGCGGTAGAAATATTTTTAAACCACAGGAAGAAGGCAAATCCGCCTGTTACTTTACAATCTTTGGATAATACAAATGAATTCGGCGTCAGCTGTGCTTCTGCTGAAAGAACGCCATAGGAAGGTTTGAAGGAGATCTTCAGCGCCAGCTCGAAATAGGCAAGGGCATACTGACGTGGTATCTTCGGTGGCAGCGACGTAAAGCTCAGCCCCAGCAGGTTCACCTCAAACTCTTTACCAAAGCTGATGAATAGCAACGCAGAAGTTGTCAGCAGTTCGAAGGAGGTGAACTTGATACCCGCTGCAAGCCAGTACTGGCCTACTTCCGGTTCTACTACTGAGCTAAGCGCCACTAGTGCCGTGCCTGGGTCTTCGCCATCTGCAAAGGTGCCGTCAGACAAGCCTTTGAGTAATGGGAAATCCTGCACCTGCGTTATATCAGGGATTTTCAATGAACGGTTGAAACTGAAGCCTGCTGCCACACCGGTGATGAAGAAGAATGGAGGGCCACCCAGCGGGGCTGTCAGCACGGCGAAAATAAACAGCGACGGTTGTTTGGAGGCATTAGGTGCGGTAGAAACAGCAATTTCTGCATAGGAACCTAACGCCATCAACGCAAAAGTACCTGCTTTAATTACGGCTACACCGTTGTACACAATCACATCCTGCCCGGAAACAACGGTGGTGGTTTTTACGAAGCCGCCGTTGATTTCTACGGCGCCGCCTTTGAAGCTGATATCCAGCCCCTGTAAATCGGCGCTGTACTTGCTGAAGTTGGTAGGGTCTGTAACGGGAACGCCTACTGTTAATCCAACAACAGATGCTTTCAGGCCCGCCAGCGCTACGCTGCCGGTAAACAGGAAATCCAGCAGCTTCTGCTGATCTTCCCAGCCTAAACCAAAACTATCTATGTACAATGGCCCGAAGGAGCGTTCTATCGGTACGATCACCTGCGACCCATTGCCGGTATTGCTTTTCAGGTTTACCCACAGCTTGCTGATATAAGCGGTGCTTACGGAGAATTCAGGGTTCACCGGCGGGTTGCCGCTGTCTTTTCCTGATCCGAGGATATTGTTGGCGATAGGGTTGGTGCCTGCTGATCCGGCGAGTTTATCCGGCGCCAGCGATAACCCGATTTTTGCCAGTGTAACACCTGCGCCAAATTGAAGGGTAGGGCCACCGCTGGCATTAAAGGTCAGTGAGAAGACTGTCCTTGGCTGTACAGCGCCAATCTTAAACCGTGGCTGGTCCACGATAGGCTTGCCGCCAGTACCTATGATATCAAAGCCCAGGTTGAACAGCAACATGCTGAATAACCTGAAGTCGACGGTGAAATCGCTTCCGTTTTTTGTTATAGGGAGATAGAACCCTATACCCGGATCTCCGGCTATATTGCCATCTCCGGCTTTATCGATCCAGTCGCGGTCATCAGCGCCAAGTTGTAATACCAGGTTGGGTAATGCCGCGATTTTCAGGTTTGGCGCAGCCACGGTAACACCAAAATAATTGGCTTTGCCGGTCAATGGCCCCACTACAATTTTACCACTGTTGTTGGTGCCAAATTGTAAGAGCGTGGTCTTCGTCTGCATCAGCGTATACAACAGATTGCCGAAGAAGGCCGTCGGTGTCAGCTTGAGCAGGTTATCAATGCTGTTGAGCTCATACTTGCTGCCTGTTTTCAGTATCAGCGAAGTGGCTTCCAGCAATACCGCCGGCGTTGGTGCATTGGCTACTATCGGTGCTTCCAGCCACGCCTTCACTTTATCCAGGTTCAATATCAGCAACGATACATAGCGTGGTAATACTACTTTCACTACCTGTAGCAGCCAGTCTGTAACGCTGGTGCCCATCGCCGCCGCTTCTACTGCTGATTTGCCGAAGAAATTAGGTAACAGCTCTATTGCAAGACTGGAATGCTGTGTGGCATCGGTGCTGTTGCTGATAGGGTCAAATAACAGCTTAAACCCTTTCTGCAGGTCATAGGTCATCGTAAGACCCGGCCCGCTGCTATCATCTACCGGTATTAATAAATCCATACCAAAGGAGAAGGTAACAGCGCCACTCGTGTTTACGCCTACGCCTGTTTCAGCGAGTTTTATTTTCAGTACCTGTGTATCCGGTAGCGTGAAATCTGCCCAAAGCCCTATGTAGCCTGCATCATTGAGGCCCGCGAGGATGGTAACAGGTATCTTGCTGTCTGGCGTAAAGGCGAGTCGCCCGCCCTGTGCCGACACGCCTGGCATTACATCCTGCAATAAGGTGATCAGGCCCTGTACGGTAGCAGGTGCGCCGGTGGTGGAGAATTTCTCTCTCAGCCATCCCAACGCTACACTTTCTATATCCGATAATATATCTTTCTGTGCTTTTACAGCAAATGTATTTGGGGTAAGTACGCCAATAATGGCATCTACCAACGCCGTTGTATTTACCTGTTTGCTGAAGTCCAGCATTTTCTTTACAAAGTCACCGGCGCCACTATCAGATAATTTCTGCAATACGGTAGGGACGAGGTTCTTGAGTACAGCTGCTGCTGCAAGTCTTGCGCCCTGCTCTGCCAGCGATCCCCATCCCAGGAATGGCAACAGCTGTAACGCTAATCCGCTGGCACTGTCCGGAGTTCCCTGTGATATCTTCAGGAAAAATTCTTTATTATATCCTGTATTGACGAAGAAAGATGCAGGTATCTTACTACCGGAAGAAATGGTCAGCTCTCCGCCAAAGGAAGGCTGGTAGTTGCCATCAATGCCTACCTGGAACGATAGCAGGTTTAAAGTTCCCCAGCTTTCGCTGATCACAAGATCTTTGGTGGTAAAGCCAAAATTGGCCACATCATCTTTCCCGCTCATCGCTATCTCAAAACCATATGGCATGCCGGTAATCGTCATGCCGCTGGCCGCTGGCGTCAGCCTGATGCCATTAGGAGCAGTGACTTCCGGCAGATGACTCAGCATTGCTACCAGTTTGGAAACACTGAATTTACCGTTAGTGCCTAATACATCGTCTGAAAGTAGCCATGCCAGCGGGTCGTAGAGTATGCCCATTAACGAAGGCATCTGCCACAGCAAATCTGTTTTGCTGAGCGCTACTACCGCAGTGCCGCTATTTAAGCGCTGTACGGCCAGGCTCTCCGTAGGCGCTTGATCTGCCAGCCCAAGTCCTTCAAATATCTGCTGTATCAGCGGGTATTTTTTCAACAGCTGTTCTTCAAAAACAGCATTTAGTAAGATATTGAGTGAGAAGGCCGGTGCTAGGTCCGCTACATCATCCAGGAAGTCATTGGTATGGAAAGGTATCAGCCGCAGTGCTTTGGCAGATGGCTTGCTGTTATCGCCCCAGGCAGCCACGGAAGTGAAGGAAGGTGATACACTGCCGTTTTGCAGTTGCAGCGTAAAACCGCTTTTCAGCGTCACGCCTACGTTTTCACAGTAGATGTCCAGTTCACCCTTCAGTACCTGGTTGTTTAAATCCAGCTGTATGCCGCCACTGACCAGCAGAAAGGACCCCAGCGGGAAGCTGTCTGCCGGCAATATGCCAAAGGAAATAACGCCGGTGGCATCTGTGCTGAACGTCCAGCGGCCCGCCTTGTATGGCCCCAGGTTCTTCGCCAGGTTGGCTGCCAGCTGCTTCAGGTTGTCGGCGTTTGCAACGGCAAACAACTGCCCGAACAGCTGCTGGAAGGTCTGGTAAGGATTGGAAATAAGTTCAAGTAACTTATACGGATATACGGTGTAACCTTCTTCGGCAGGGGCACAGATGCCCAGGCCTGTTAACAACTGCAACACCGGCACCTGGAATTCCGGTAATTTAAAACCAAGTATGTCCGACAGGAAAGAATATAGCAGGTCGCGCTCTTCCTGTACGGCCAGTAGTTTGTTGAACTGCGTTTGTATGTAGGTGTCGAAATTGGCGAGTAACCCGTTCCATCCGGCGGCGTTAATACCAAGCAGTCCATCCGGCAGATTATACAGCTCAATAAAACGAAGGTCTGTTTCGCCGTCAGGTGCTAATGTCAGGCCCAGCATAGATAACAGGCTATAGGCCTTCTGGAACAAAGGCTGATTTTTTACCTGCTGGAATGCTGCCTGCAATCCCTGGTTCAGCAGTAGCATAAACCCGTTTTGCAGACTGGAAGGGAAGGATGGACTCATAAAGTCCTGCAACGTCAGCTGGTCCTGCTTTTGCTGTCCTGGTAATGTAACATTGAGTAGTGTTACAATAGGCAGGAAATGGAATGATTGGGTAGTAGTATCGTAGGAGAGATTACAGCCTACAATAATTTTTTCTACGCTGCCCAGCGATTCCGGCAGGCTCACCAGCATGCCATCCGGATTGTAGAGGGTGCCGCTGAGGGTGAATGATGGTACTTGTCCGTCAAATACCAGTGTACCGGTACTCAGGTTGTATTTCAGCGCATGTGCACGCGCATGCAGGTCGAAATTGAATTTTGTACCCGAAAGGGTGTACGACCATGATTCGGATCTGCCGGCGCCGAGCCCCAGGATTTTTCCGGTGTTCTCAAACCACGACAGTCCTTCAAATCCTGCTGGAAGTGCAAACGTCCAGGGATCTTCATAACTGCCACTGCCACCTGTTGCCGGCGCCGCCGTGATGTCCGTATTTATTACATATGATAAGAGGGAAAGCAGACTTTTAGCATTTGCAGTATTGGCAAATGTGGTAGAAAGATGATTGCGTATATCCGGCCACGGATTGCTCAGGCTACTCAGTGATAGCTGCTGGAATCCGCTCCAGGAAAGCCCTGTAGGGAATACCGGTGATTTGGTGATGTCAGGTATCAGCCCCAGTGAGCCGATGGCAAAGAGCGCCGCCCTGTTTTCCACGCGCATCAGCAATGTACCTAAAGCGCCCAGCAGGAAAGGACTGAAGGTACTGGCAGATTGCTTCACCAGGTCTTTTAATGCCGTCTGGTTATTGAAATTCAGGTCCTGACCCAATACAATAGTGTTGCCATTGATGATCAGCTTAGGGGCTTTAATCAGCATAGACCATCCCCATCCTGTGCTCCGGTTCCATCCTGCTGAAAGCTGCGCGAGGTCTACGTTTACCGCAGCACCTCCCACATCCGGTGTTTTGAAACCCTGTGGCAGTTGGAGGTTAGCGCTTACTTCCGGCAACCATCCGGCCTGAATACTGCCGTTGGCGGCAAACAACAGGGACAATCCCTGTAAATTCAGCGATGGTTTGATATCTACGCCTGCAATGGTAATGGTAGGCATCAGCGACAATCCCATCACCAGTTCCAGGCTGTTATCCTTAGTATTGTTTACGGTATAGGCGGTGAGGTAGGCAGGCAGGGTACTGCTGCTAAGTGCAATGGCTGCTTTCCATGGATCATCCACGGTGCCACTACCGGTAACGGATATATTTAATCCTGTTACCGTTTGCTGCAGCAGGTTTGCCATCTCCTGGAGCAGATACGCAAAGGCCGACTTACCATCAATTGCAGTGGTATATTGTAGGGTATGCAGGTAGAAGTCGGACCATGCCTGCACCGGGTTAAGGATGGAATGCGCCATCTGTGTGCCCGCAAATGGCGGCGGCAGCGTTGCTGGCCAGCTACCTTTTGCGCTTGCAGGCGGAATCAATCCTATCAGTGCGCCAATACTTTTTGCAAAATCATTATCGTTGACACCTATCAGTGTGGCCAGTGCTGCGCTGAGTGCTGCGGCGCCGGCTTCGGCCAGCTCACCCGGCGAGAGCAGGTTTACACTGTCAAAGGAGGTAATGCCTGTTACCACCTGGTTCAGCGAGAAATCAGGAACGATCTTTCCATCACTGCCCAGTATCAGTCCGGCAGAGAGTGTACCCACACTGTTGCCATCATAGGCTACCAGCGGCTGGCCATCGGTCGCATTTTTCAATGCAAACCGGAAAGCGAATTTTATCTGCGGTGAGGCAGTCACGGCCTGTGCACTGAGTCCGAACTGTCCAAGTTCCAGATCGGCCTGTGAGGTGAATACGGCAGGAGAGGAGCCCAGCCTGATATTGTTGCCCCTGAAAGATAATCCGGGATAGAAATAGCGGATGCCGCCATCATCAACGGTGGTGGCCACACAGAAATCCAGGTTGCCTATATTGTTGACAGCAATGATACTCAGCCGGAACGGATCGATGCGTGTACCCGTACCCGTTATCTGTAAATTGGTATTGCCAAGGAAGCCGCTGAAGCTGGTGATCCAGCCTTTCAGCGCATCGGTATCACTGCAGAGTGCATTGAACCAGTTAAAGAATAAGGTTTTAACACCATCAGGATATTTAGATGGGTTTGCTGCCGCTTCAAATAGTTTGTACCACTCCATGACAGGCAGCTGTAGCTGCTGCAGGCCTGGTACTGCGGAGCTGAGACCCAGTAATGGCGGAATATAGTTGAGGTATTGCTGCTGGTTGGGGAATACATAGCTGAGTGCCCCGATAAACAGGTTGGTGGCTATTTCCAGTATTTCCTCGCCGCTGATGGCCAGCAGGTCGGCCAGCGATTTATTGGCTGCCGGCGCATTGCCCAGCTTCAGCGACAATACTTCCAGTGATACATTGAATGGGTCGCTGGCAGCAACATCTATTAATGCGCTGAACTTTACCCCATCGAAAGAGATACCATTGATATCTACCAGCGGAACTTTTTTATCGCCGCCTTCGGCAGCAACACCCAGACTGATCGGATATCCTGTACTGGTAAAAGTGATTTTGAAACTACCGTTGCCGATGGCCACAAAAGGCATCAGTCCCCATACGTTCACGGTAAGTGCCGCATTGGTGGGAGGGACCTTCCAGCTATGCAAAATACCCAGGCCCAGCACGGTTTCTGTGACCCCATTATCTTCTTTCTGGTAACTCACGATGTAAAATCCGGTAGGGTCGTTACCGTTTTTAATGGGGTACCAGGTGCCGAGCAAAGCGGCGTCCTGTATCGGGATTCCCAGGGCATTGCCCCCGATTTTTCCCAGTACTGCTGTCAGCAGTTGTTCAAATTGTTCCGGGCTGCTGGTAATACCTTTCTGTGTATTATCGATAGGGTTTGCAAACCAGCCGGGGTTAATACTGTAGGTATCTCTGTCGGGGTCCGGTTTGGTTAGTAGTCCTATTAATAGTCCCAGGCTGGCCAGCACGGGGTCCAGTCCGGAAAAGGAGATACCATTGTCGCCACTGAGGTTGTCTGTTCCGACGCGTTTTTTTCCCTGGGCAGTACTATATTCATTAATCATCTTACATGATTTGAAGGGGTCAGGAAATCGGGGGCTATGGGTAGATTACCAGGCGTTTTTAGATGTATCCAGTAAATTCTGATAGTTGAACAACGAGTGGTAATCCGGTTCTTCCAGCGACATAGCACCTCTCAGGTCCATGGTGTCGATGGCAAAGAATCCAAGTGCAGAACCATAGTACGGTATGTCGTCATTCGTTCTGTTTATCTGGAAGCTTTTGCTGCCCAGTTTCTCTTTGAAAGCCTGTGCGAATGTATAATCCATTGTCATCGGTGCGCCGAAGGTATATACCGCTTTAATGGCGCGTATAGGCGTCATTTCGTATTCGGATGCCGCTATATTGGCGAGGACACCGCCGAAGTCGTGGCCGGTGAAATAGATGTCTCTGCCGGAGTAGTCAGCGGACTGTAAGGTCGTTTTTAATTTAGCTCTGAAACCATCATAGATGGCCAGGGCGCCTTCATGCACATGTGCGGAAGGATTGGTGTTCCATGGTGTGCCTGATAACCCGGACAAGGCAGCATATGTATTGAACTCGGAAAAGTTGATAGCACCACGGAAAGCCACTACCACAGAGTTATTGAAGTCATTGGTAAAAATAAATCCCCAGGCATCGCCGGCATACAGCAGCTTATCTTTGTAGGTATAACCTGAAGGAGGAGTTCCATCGCTGCCATCCGGATGTTGCACTTTGTGATAGAGGAACATACACATCTTCGCAGCTGAAAAAGCGAAGTCCTGAGAAAAGAGTGCAGGCAGGGGTTTGGGGTAGATATCCGGACTTTCCGGTGCATTAGGTAATGGTTTGCCGCCTAATGTCTGGGTATAGAAAGTGGTAGCGCGTTCCCACCATGGATCGTCTGCAGTGGCCACTAAGCTGGCATCAATGGAGATATTGTTTCCGGGAACTACAAAGCCTTCGTCACTATCGGGCCATTGGTCAACATTGGTGTTTCTATTGGCTCTGATGGCGTTAACAGCTCCGGTTACGGTTTTATTGAAATAATCCTTGAAGGCATCATTGGCGTATCCGGCGGTAGAGAAGGTGTAGCATGCAGGCGTAGGTGAAGGTGCTACCGGCTGAATGCCGCCGGCATCCTGCGGGCCTCTGTTGCCGGTTCGGAGGTCCAGTGCTGCAATCTGTGCCAGCGGTGCGCCGAGGCCATGGCCGCAGATATACAGTGGATTTTTTTCGGAGTGAAGTTTAAGACTTTCCCAGAGGGGTTTACGGAGGTAGTTATAGGCTTTTACATATAATTTCATCAGCTGGGCGCTGGCAGGGGGATTTCCTGCTATATCTTTCACAAGGCTGTCCAGTAGCCATTCTCCATCATATTGATATTGGAAGTATCTAACCCAGGTACAACCTAATGTCAGCACATCTGTGTCTACGCCATTAATGCTCTTTGTAACGAGATAACCTTGTGTTGGGATAACAGGCATATCAGTGCTGGGGGCCTTTTCACTGGAGAATTTCGTTTGAACCCTGTAGCCGCCAGGTAAACTGGGGCCATTATCCACCATCCCGTAAACATTTGCCTGTCCGGCAATAATTTCAAGAGTAATACGGAGGGTCTCCTCGGTGGTTGCTCTGATCACTTGAGCAGCAGCAGTAGTAGTATGATCCATGATGATAATTTTTTTTGGCTCCGGAATGCATGTCTGTTGTTGTTTTCCGGAGAAGTAAAAATATTTTTCAGATAGATGGAGACCGGTGCAGGTTTCCTAATTTTCAGGTATAACTGAACCGGCTATGGGGTGTGCTATTATAATTATTTGTATAACAGTGAAGTATATACGATATGCTATTCCTGTCTTACATTGATGGTAGAAGCAGAGCCAGGGATACCAGGAAGACCAACGTCACCCGGGCCTTTATGAGAGCTGCCTTTTCCGCCAATACCAGCCTTTCCTTGCTTACCGGACTTGCCGCTGAATGTTATCGGAATGATCTCGGCGCCGGGTTCAAGCTCTTTATACCATAGGAAGACAGTATTGCCATTACCGCCATCGCCGCCTTTACCACCGTTTCCGCCTCTTCCACCAACTCCCTGGAGACCAGCTTTCGATTTCCCGCAATATTTTTCTACGTCTTTGTCTGAACCGGCATTGCCACCTTCGCCTCCATTACCTCCATTGCCGCCGTTCCCGGCATCCTGGCCATCGCCGCCGCCCACACGTACCTCTAATGTTCCGCGTATAGTGCCCAGATGTTTATCTGTTATCGGTACAGGGTTACCTTTTTCTCCATTGCTACCTTTTGTACCGGGGCAGCCTTCGCTGCCCATGGCGCCGTCTGTAGGATCTGTTGCACACGTGATGCCACAGTCATTCTTTTTGGTGGTGCCCGGACTGCCATTAGTCCCTTTGTTGCCATCATTGCCCTTGGTTCCGGAATTAGCAGGCGTTTTATGGGAGGGGCCTGTAACAACTATTATTGCCATAAGAATTGCTTGATGTCTGTAAAAATTATGCTTTCCTCATATAGACGAATGATGCCGATCCCGGATCATGCCAGGAAACAACATCCAGGTACTCAGCGTTCTTTTTCTATTCGGATTGTAGAATGTGAACCATTTTTTCCCTTAGCGCCTATTTTTCCTTTTTTCCCATTCCAGTAACCACTACCGCCCTCTCCACCAGCGCCAGGCGTTCCTGGGGAGGCCTGAACCGACGTGAACCTAATGTATTGATCGCCACCGGCATTCTTATAATAAGCGATTACGGTAGTACCATCGCCTCCATCGCCGCCTTTGCCGCCAGGACCACCATCACCGCCCCAACCCTGAAGCCCATCGCCGGCTTCGGGGCAGCCTTTTGGGCAGTAACCAGGATCTCCACCAGGCCCGCCTTTACCACCCTTGCCACCATCGCCGCCATCCTGGCCCGGGCCACCCCATGCTGCTATAGAAATTATGCTGGTAACAATGCCAAGTTTTAAATTAGTTGGAGGCGCTGGCAGGCCTTTGGCTCCTGCACCACCAATGAGTCCATCGTGACCATCGTCACCCTTGCCGCCTTTGTCGGGGTCGATGTCACATTTGTAGTTACAATTTTTGTCTAAGGAAGATTTCCCCGAACTACCTTTCGTACCTTGGGCGCCGTCACTGCCATCACCGCCATTAGGCGCCTTTTTGTTAGCTTTCGTACCTCCTTGTACTTCGATATTATATTTTTTGTTCATCGTCCATACTTTCTTTTTTGAGATAATAAATAGGATTATGCTGCGGCATTAAAAAACCATGTATGCAAACTGGTTATCCTGGTGATTCCCAGCTTGCATCCCTGTCTCTTTAGGTATATCGTATAACTGGTATGGTTATACGATATACTACTCCTTCCTTACATTGACGTAAGAAGCAGATCCCGGATTGCCGGGGCTACCTATACTACCAGGGCCAAGATTGGAGCTACCCTGTCCTGCACTTCCTCCAACTCCCTGATTACCGGGCTGGCCATAGAAGGTACTGGGAATGATCTGGCCGCCGTTTACGTATTCGGTATACCATACAGTAACAGATCTGCCATCGCCGCCATCACCGCCTCTGCCTCCGTTACCGCCTCTGCCACCACGTCCCTGCGGGCCAGCTTTTGAGGCGCCACAATAGGAGGCGACGATCTGGTCAAACATGGGAACCCCGGAAGTGCCTTTATCTCCACCTGGGCCGCCATCACCACCGTTACCGCCGTTGCCGGCATTCTGGCCGGTACCGCCACCCACTTTTACTTCTACCGGTCCGGATACAACACCCAGGTGTTTGTCAGTGATCGGAATAGGGTTGCCTTTTCCGCCGTTGCCACCACTGGAGCCGCTGGAGCCATCGCTGCCCATAGCGCCGTCTGTTGGGGGAGATTTACACCAGGTACCACAGTCATTGCTGTCTAAGGCTCCGATAGCCCCAGTGGCGCCCTTGTTGCCATTATAACCCCTGCTGCCGGAAACAGCAGGGCCTGAGTATGGAGCACCAGTAATAATAATAGCCATTGCTTATTGAGGTTGCTGTTTAAGGATATGGTATAACAGTGAAGTGTATACGTAGTACTATTCCTGTCTTACATTGACGTATGAAGCAGAGCCTGGGTTTCCGGGATAGCCAACACTGCCCGGTCCCAGATTGGTGCTGCCGTTACCGCCGCTGCCACCAGATCCCGGATTGCCGGGCTGGCCGAGGAAAGTACTGGGAATGATCTGGCCACCGGGGTCGATCCGGGTGTACCAAACGGTAACAGATCTGCCATCACCGCCACTGCCGGCATTGCCGCCGTTGCCACCTCTGCCGCCACGTCCCTGCGGACCTGCTGTGGAGGCGCCACAATAGGAGGCAATGAATTGGTCAATTGCTGGGTTGCCGGAGGTGCCCGGATCGCCACCCGGGCCACCGTCACCGCCATTGCCGCCGTTGCCGCCATCCTGTCCCTGTCCACCACCCACCTGTACTTCTACCTTTCCGGTAACAACGCCCAGGTGTTTATCAGTGATCGGAATAGGATTGCCTTTGCCGCCAGCACCACCAGCCGAGCCGCTGGAGCCATCGCTGCCCATAGCGCCGTCTGTTGGGGAAGATTCACACCAGGTACCGCAGTCATTGCTGTCCAGGGCTCCGATTGCGCCATTAGCGCCCTTGTTGCCATTATAACCTCTGCTGCCGGAAACAGCAGGGCCTGAGTATGAAGGGCCGGTAATAATAATAGCCATTGCTTATGGAGGTTGCTTTTTAAGGATATGGTATAACAGTGAAGTGTATACGTAGTACTATTCCTGTCTTACATTGACGTATGAAGCAGAGCCTGGGTTTCCGGGATAGCCAACACTGCCCGGTCCCAGATTGGTGCTGCCGTTACCGCCGCTGCCACCAGATCCCGGATTGCCGGGCTGGCCGAGGAAAGTACTGGGAATGATCTGGCCACCGGGGTCGATCCGGGTGTACCATACGGTGACAGATCTGCCATCACCGCCACTGCCGGCATTGCCGCCGTTGCCACCTCTGCCGCCACGTCCCTGCGGACCTGCTGTGGAGGCGCCACAATAGGAAGCAACGATCTGGTCTATAAGAGAATTGCCGGAGGTTCCCGGATCGCCACCCGGGCCACCGTCACCGCCATTGCCGCCGTTGCCGCCATTCTGTCCCTGTCCACCACCCACCTGTACTTCTACCTTTCCGGTAACAACGCCCAGGTGTTTATCAGTGATCGGAATAGGATTGCCTTTGCCGCCAGCGCCACCAGCCGAGCCGCTGGAGCCATCGCTGCCCATAGCGCCGTCTGTTGGGGGAGATTTACACCAGGTACCGCAGTCATTGCTGTCTAAGGCTCCGATAGCGCCGGTAGCGCCCTTGTTGCCATTATAACCTCTGTTGCCGGAAACAGCAGGGCCTGAGTATGGAGGGCCGGTAATAACAATTGTTGCCATTGCTTTTTGTTTGAAGTTGTTGTTTAATGACCTGATGTAACAGTGAAGGTTATACGAAATACTACTCCTGTCTGACATTGACATAAGAAGCAGATCCCGGGTTACCAGGAGCGCCAACAGTACCGGGTCCGGCACTGGAGCTACCTTGTCCGCCATTACCTCCTGTTCCCTGTTTGCCTACCTGACCAAGGAAGGTGCTGGGAATGATCTGGCCACCGTTTACCAGTTGGGTATACCATACGGTAACAGATCTGCCATCACCACCATCACCGCCTTTGCCACCATTACCACCTCTGCCTCCGGGACCTTGCTGACCTTTCTGCGGTGCGCCGCAATAATAATCTGCACTTCCCCCGGCTGCTCCGGCATCGCCACCAGGGCCGCCATCACCACCATTACCGCCGTTGCCTGCATCCTGGCCTTGCCCGCCGCCCACCTGTACTTCTACTCTTCCGGATACAACGCCCAGGTGTTTATCTGATATGGGCACGGGATTACCTTTTGCTCCACCGCCTCCACCTGAGCCATTGCTGCCGGCACTACCCATGGTGCCATCTGTAGGAGGGGAGGAACACCAGGTGCCGCAATCATTGCTGGATGTTCTGCCAGAACTACCAGTAGCACCTTTGTTGCCATTATACCCTCTGCTGCCGGAGACAGCAGAGCTGGTATAAGGTGCTCCCGTAATAACTATTGCCATAAAAATTTTTTGAAGTCAGTGAATACTATTCTTTCCGCACATCAACGAATGAAGCAGATCCCGGATTTCCCGGATAGCCGATGTCTCCCGGACCGAGGCTGGAGTTGCCATTTCCCGGATTTCCACCAGCCCCCGGCATACCCGGCTGGCCAAAGAATGTATCGGTACTTATCTGGCCACCTGATACAAGTGCGGTATACCATATCGTCACAGAGGCGCCATTACCACCATCACCTCCACGGCCGCCGTTTCCGCCTCTGCCACCGCGTCCTGGAAGGCCTGCAGCCGGTGCGCCGCAAAGTTTGTCTGCATCAACGTTGCTGGACCCCGCGTCACCACCAGGTCCGCCATCACCACCATTGCCGCCATAACCGCCGTCCTGGCCCGTACCGCCACCAACCTTTACTTCCAGCTGCCCGGAAACAATGCCCAGGTGCTTGTCAGTGATCGGTACAGGCACACCTTTCTGCCCATTGCCGCCATTACTTCCGTTGCTGCCGGCACTTCCGTCAGTACCATTGGTAGAAGGTGTGGCACAATAGATCCTAAGGGGTATGACAGTTACACCAATCTGGCCTGAACTGCCATGGGCCCCTTTGTTGCCCTTGTTGCCGTTATTACCGGGAACAGCAGGGCCGGCAAATGGGGCGCCGGTGATAATGATCGTTGCCATAAATAGAATAATCAGGATTCTCTGATACGCTGAATAGTAGAATCGGTGCCCTGTGCACCCGTAGCACCCGTAGATCCCTTGCTGCCTGCAGGATTGCCACTGCCTGGGTTACCACCATTGCCCGGGATACCAGGAGAAGCACGGACAGAAGTAAACTGAATGTACTGGTCACCGCCAGGATTGGTATAATAGGCATTGACGTTAGTACCATTACCGCCGTCTCCACTTCTGCCACCAGGACCGCCGTTGCCGCCTCTTCCCTGGTTGCCGGTGCTGGCATTCGAGCAGCCTGCTGCACTGTTGCCCGGATCTCCACCAGGGCCGCCAGTGCCACCGGCACCGCCGTCGCCACCATTCTGGCCAGGGCCGCCCCAGGCTCCGATAGAAATAGTCCTGGTTACATTTCCAAGATGTAAATCAGTAGGAGGGGCTGGCTGACCTTTTGCGCCCGCACCGCCGCCAACTCCACTTGTGCCGGTACCACCCGTACCGCCATTAGTAGGAGCACTATCACATACATCCTTACAGTTGCTATCAACATGGGATTGTCCGGCATTTCCCTTATTGCCTTTCACACCAGTACTGCCGTTACCCCCATTTGGAGCCTTGGGATTAGTATATGGATCGCCTTTAACTATGATATCATATGCCATTGTAACCTGTGTTTGAGGTGATGAATAGGATTAATCTTCTGCATTAAAATACTGTGTATGCAAACTGGTCATCGTGGTAATCACCAGTGTAGCACCGCGGCCTTCATTAATTTCTTCGAAATTGAATACCACAGGATCTTCACCTTTAATGGTGTATGTCTCACCTGCAGGGATGTCCAGGTCTTCACCGGTAAATACAGCAATTCTTCCAGGGAACATCAGGGAGTTGATCAGTGGTTCATATTCGGCTACCCTACGGGAATCGCCCATTACATAAGCATGTGCCGCCTGGCGCATCTTGTCATACAATTGCTCGTCCATCTTCTGTAAGAGTTCCGCCTTAGAGTGAACAGATGCTAACAGGTCGCGATGATTGACAGATAATGGGCCAGGATATTCGATGTCGTAATCATCATTGCCATCAGGGCGACCCACCATTTTTTTGAATTCAGCAATGGAGCCCACACTTACATGAATGGGAGGAACGTCAGATTCTAATGGATCAGAAGAGAATACCAGGTCTTTTTTCTCCTGCTGTATTGCCTTGATTTTGCTACTGAGTTGGAGATGTGCATCAGGCGCAAGTCCCAGACGTGAATTGACTAATGCGTAATTTTCTTTCTGTGCTTGAGTAAGTGTGTTCATAAGAGCATTTCATTTTATGGAATAATGAATAAAATAAGCAGCATGGTAAGGACAATACTAACCCACCCGGCTATACGCCAGGTATATAAAAGCATATAAAAAGATACAGGCCAGCGGATAACGAAATTGTTATCTGGCCACAGTCATAAGTAAATCAGAGATACCACTCCATAAACGATAGATGCCGGTTATTAAACAGTGATGTTAAAGGGGATTAAAATGGCGAGTTGATAGTTAACACCGATCCGATCTTTGAGGGTATATTCACATGATATCAGTTATTTGAGGTATGGACAGTTTAGTGTGATGAATAATTGTTTTACAACATTGATGCTGTCTAAATTAAATAAAAAAACAAATTTTCAATGCAAGGCACAGGGATCATTTTTCCACATAAACTATTTTTAGATGTATTTTAAAAATAATTTGAGCTACTGTATTGTTGGTTAGGATATCAAACTGGAAAAAACTATCGTAAAAAAATTTTCTTAAAATAAAAATGTTGCTCATCTCTATAAAGAAAAAAACGAGCTGATAAAAAATGCCGGATGTAATCCACCTTTAAAGGGTTACATCCGGCATTGTCTTATGATTTTCTTTTGAGTACATTTATAAAGCCTTCGTCATAGGCCATGGTAACGGATTTGATGTCGTCGGAGAAAATAATTTTTACATAATCGTATCCGTCCATTCTGAAAATTTTATCACTGACAGGAATCAGCGGCATATACTGGCCTCCCTGATTCGTAATAAATAACTGACCGTTGTCGAACTTTACCTGCCTGTTGCCATATTCACCGGCATATTTCTTCAGGGTATTCGCATTAACTTTAGATGGATGCAGCTGCGCAGCCGCCATGTCTCTGGCCCATTGGCGACTCCTTTTTAAATTTATGTCCAGTGTCTCCTCTAGTTTTTTGTCGAGGAAATCTACCATTGCCGTCGGGAGTGCGTCCTGGTTTTCCACTGCAATAGTAGGCGTGATGCCCTTACCTTCCCAGTTGGTATGTGTTACCGGATTTATAGACCGTGCAAACGGAATCAAACCGATGAAACCGTCTCCTAACTGAAACGGCTGTACGGGATGCGCACCGCCACCGGTATTTTCTCCTACTACCTGCGCATTACGCGAAAATTTCAGGTTGTAGGTACATTCTTCCGCGGCAGAATAAGTACGTGGACTCGTCAGTACATAAACCGGTATTTGCTGGAAATGTCCACTTGTGTCTACCAGCGTTGTAGTGAAAGACATCGTCTTGTTGGTCCTGCGCTCATAGATGTCGTTCAGATGGGTATTGGGAGGGAGAAAGAAACTGCAGATATATTTGACCATTTCCCCATCACCACCTCCGTTATTGCGCAGGTCAAGGATGAGGGCGTCTGTATGCTTTAATAATCCGAAAGCGGCATTCACCGCAGTTTTGGCTTCCTCGGTGATGTCTGCAAACTGGTTCAGCGATAGGTAGCCTATGTTACCATAGAGTACTTCCACCTTTTTCAAACCCCAGTTGCGATAGTCGTCGCCGGGAGTAGATTGCACCGGCTCAGATCCGGCACTGGTATCTTGTACCGGCTGTGGGCGAGGGTCATAGCGGACGGCCAGGTGACCATCGTGATAAATATGGTACAAGTCAGTAGATAATGCCTGCGCAAATTCCATCGGACTGCCAATCTTATCATAGGCACCCGATTTTAGCCGCTCGCCGATGTAGTTGCTCATACGTTGCGCGGTGTCCAGGAAGATGTAGTTTGCTACCAGCGATTCCTGCAACTGCTTTACTACAGCCTGTTTTGTGGTGTTGGTAAATGGTGTTTGTGCCCGGGAAAACCAGGCGCTCAATAAGATGATTCCAAGGATTAATAAACGTTTCATATAGCATGATTTAAGTTGCTGATGCAAAGTACGAAGATTTTCGTATCAAATACGAAAATCTTCGTAAATGCTTTTTTTGAGCAGATGACCGGTTATTTTTTCTGAAGAATGGGAGCGAAGGCCGGAAGCTTTACTTTATACCGGTGCATACGATCGCCGATACGGTCTTCTTCTTTCAGGCATTCATGGTTTTTGCAGCTGATCCAGAAGGTTTGTGTATACTTTCCCCGCTTGCTGCTGCCTTCGGTATAGAGCTTCCAGCACGTTACAGTGTGATTGTCCAGCGTAGCAATGGTTTCCGTGCCAACAACCCTGTAGGTTACATATGCGGGCGGATCGAAACCTGCATCATAAAACCGGACCACAAAGGTTTTGCCAGCGGCCAGCGGCAGCATTTCAAACGTTTCCAGGTCAAGGTTCCAGTTGTAGTTGGGGCCATCAAAGGCCAGGGTAAAGTCCTTCGCCTTGTTGCCATCGGTAGTGTCACCCCGGATGCCGGTGGCAGACCATTGATACGCACTAACGTTATCGCCTGAACGCTGTTGATGGTAAACAGGAGAGAAGTCCGTGGCATTATTAATGCTCAGGCTCTCATGAAATTTGGTACTGTCTTCATTATACCATTGTTGTTTGGTGGAGATGACCGGTGTGTTGTTAACCACCGTTTTACTGATTTCGCGATTCCAGATACTCATCCAGAGCTGTTTGTTCATCCCGTCAACTTCATAATAAACCAGGTACTGACGCAGGCCGGGTTTAAGGTTCCCGGTAGTGAGGGGGCGATGGGCAGGGCTGATGGTATCCTGCGCCAGTGTCCTGGTAAACCCAAAGAGCAACAGCATGATGATGAATAAGCAGTGCTTTCGGGAATAAAGTTGGCTATTGGTAATGAGGTGCCACATATGCAGAGTTGTTATTTAACACTGCAAAAATCCATCAGCGCAAAAACTTTAAAAAATGATTTCAACAGCAGCCGGCTGATTTTCAATGGCTGGGGGAATTGCGCACTATTGAAGAAAAGGGCTGTTTTGCTGAAGAAAGTCCTGTACTGATTGAAATTATTATTAAAGCGAAAATCCCATCGAAATCCTTTGTAATTTGGAGCATGCAATTTTTACGGGAAAACACAACAAGCACACGGTTGCAATGGATTTGCTGGATAGTCATATTTATTATGATGCTGTTCACCATGCTGCCGGAAGATGGTTTCGGACAGGCCCTGGTTTTTGCATCTGCCAATACAGCCTTCTACGCGCTGATCATCTATGGTAATATGAGTGTGTTGTACCCACGGTTATTCCAACGAAAGAAATATGCTGCGTACGTAATCGTTACATTGGTGTTCCTGATCGTGGCTGGTTTAGGCAGGGCTTATGGACTCAGCTATGTATATAATACCTGGTTTGCAGCTACCCGTGAGCCTTTGAGTAATAAAGCCGTCCTGCGGTATATGGCCGGCGTACCATTGTTGCTTATGTTAAGCTTCCTGGGGCGCATTGTGCTGGATTATTTCGAACTCAGAAGAACGGCAGCGGCATTGGTGTTACAAAACACACAGGCAGAGCTGAACCTCCTTAAATCCCAGGTACAGCCGCATTTTCTTTTCAATACCCTGAATAACCTCTACTATGAGGCCTACATGGAATCGCCCCGGACGGCCAACCTGATAGAACAGCTCTCCGAAACCATGCGCTATTTTGTGGATGAAAGCCATAAGGATAAAGTGCTGCTATCTGCAGAAATCAACTTCCTGGAAAATTATATGGCACTGGAATTAATCCGCATCCGCCATACCATCGACCTGCAGTTCTCCCGTAAAATGGAAACCGATTGTCACCTGCCACCCATGCTGCTGATGACTTTCGTAGAAAATATTTTCAAACATGGTATCGATAAAACCAGCAGGAATAACCGTATCATCATTCGCCTGCAACAGGAAAATGGCCGGCTGGAGTTTTCTACGGTCAATAACCAGTTCGGAGAAAATGCTGAAAATACCAATGGACGCGGTTCCGGTATAGAGAATTTGCGGAAACGCTTATCCCTGCTATATGGTAAAGACTTTATTCTTAGAACAGACCGCGAAGCGGAATCCTTTACTTCTTATTTATCTATTCCTGTATGAGTTTAAAATGCATAATTGTAGATGATGAGCCCAACGCAGTTAATCTCCTCGAACTGCATATTCAGCAGGCAACAGACTGGCAGCTGCTGGACAAGTGCTATAATGCCCTGGAAGCACTGGCGGCATTAAAAGTACATCAGCCGGATATCATCTTCCTGGATATTAATATGCCACGTCTCAATGGTATGGAGCTGGCAGGCCTGCTCCCTGCCGGCATGAAGATTATTTTTACCACCGCCTATACCGAGTACGCCGCCGTCAGTTACAATTTTGAAACGCTGGATTATCTCCTGAAACCTATCACCCTTACGCGTTTTCTACAGGCAAAACAAAAGGTGGACAACTACTACGCCGATAAACATCTGCCTAAAACAGCAGCAGCAACAGAAAGCAATGATTCCTTTTTTGTGAAATCCGGCAAAACCATTCAGCAGCTTCGTTTATCTGAACTCTGCTACTTTGAAGGTACCCGCGAATATGTTAAAATCGTCAGTACAAAAGGAGAGGTGCTGGTGTACAAGCGCCTGAAGGATATCGCCGCACAGCTGGACGCGCCATTTGTGCGTATCCATAATTCGTATATCGTCAATACTAATTTTATAGAAAAGATCCAGGACAACCAGGTGTATATCCAGGGGCAAATCATCCCGCTGAGTGAGAAGTTCCGGCCTGCCTTTATGGAGCTGATCCAGCAGCAGTTGTTGTAGGCAGATGATCAAAGCGATTGGCCCAGCTGTAGCATTTCCCATTTGCAGATTAATTGCCTAACTTCCTTTATCATTTTATACCCCTAAATCAGTAAATGATGAAACACCTGCAACTGCTAATGCTCGCGACAATGGTCGCAGGAGCAACCTATGGACAGGTAACCCCTTACCAGGCAAAGGAGATTAAGCCTTATACCGGAAGGGACCTGAGTACTGAGCAAAAGAAACCTGCTACTGTTCAACAGAAAGTAACCAGTCCCGCCTCGCTGCAATTCTTTATTCGAAAATGGAAGACGGGCGTTACAGATGCTTTTTATGAAGTTACTACTGCTGGTGTCAGAACGTTGGTTGTACAGGCCAATGCCCGCACCAAACCGCTTTACATCAACAGTAATGGTACCTATTACTGGGAAGCCTATGGTGAGCAGAAAAGTGGCCAGTGGGTGGCTACCGGCAAAACGGATTATCCTATTATGCTAAAGAATGCCATTGAAAACAAAAACTGGTATGTCGGGCAGCATAATAACGGTAAAAACGCCATCTATATCTGGGACCACAATGCGATCAGCTATACGGGTGTGCCACTGTAACTTCTAAAACTACGGAGACACTACGTATTGGCATATACGTAGTGTCTGCATGACAACTACTTGCCTTTTATACTTTTGGCAGACTATTGTAATCCTCTTCCGATACCGGTTCCAGCCAGGCAGCATTGACGCCGTCTTTAAAATTTGTGATGGCAATATGTGTCAGGTGGCTGTTGGCCGAAGCGCCATGCCAATGTACTACCCCGTTCGGAATCACCACTACATCACCTTTTCTGATAATCCTTGCCGGCTGGCCTTTTTCCTGGTAATAGCCGTTGCCTTCGGTAACCAGCAGTATCTGTCCGGCCGGATGTGTATGCCAGTTGGTCCTGCATCCCGGTTCAAACTGCACGTCGCCAATGGCATAGGTGCCGGTTTCATCTTTTGGTACCAGGATATTTACGGAAACATCGCCGGTGAAATAATTCGCAGGCGCTTTGTCGCCCCTGGGAAATAGCTGATCTGTATGCATGGTTGTCGGTTTTAATGGTAGCAAAATTAAGAAGGCCCTATATCCATTTCCTAACAGGAATCAAACCAAAAAGTTAACTAATCAAACAACATCATTTAGACACGATGCCGATGGCGTTCATATCCCGGAGGGTGAGCGACTGTACCATGCCTTCCACGGCGGCCTTGTATTTTTTGAAGTGGGCTGTCTGGATATGCGCCTGGTAAGCTGCTATGCTGGCATACGTTTCGAAAATAGTGATATGTGCCGGGTTGGATTTATCTGCCAGCGCCGTATAGGCCAGTACGCCGGGTTCCAGTCTGATGGCGGTGTTCATTTGTTCTTTCAGCGCGGCGTTGTACGCGGTCAGTTGCGTTGAATCGACTACGATCTCCGCTATACGGTAATAGGGCGCCGGCTGTTGGGCATGGGCCTGCCCGGAGGAAATGAGGGTAGTCATCATAAGAATCAGGTTGAGCAACAGGAATCTATAAATATGCATACAATTAAAATTTATGGTAGGAAGATAATGACAATCATCTGCATAAAATAAAAAACAGGGTATGCCCTTACGGACATACCCTGTTTTCAGCACAGTTTTAAGATTAGAGATTGATCGTAACGCCGAGTGTTGCATTTGCCCCGGAGCCTTTCACATAGTAGCGGCCTTCGGTAGTTGCCCCGCGTACTTCGGAATGGATAGGGTAATAGCTGGCATTAAAGAGATTATTGACCGCGAAGTTGATCGTAACCTGTTTGAGTTTATAGGATGTCAGCAGGTCGAACAGCGTATAGCCGGTAATAGGATATTTACCATAATTATATTGTTCTTTCGAAAACACGTCCCTGGCACCCAGGTGAACCATTTGTACCATGAGGTCCCAGCTTTTGGTGACTTTAAAGCCCGCGTTACCAGTGATTTTGAATGGACTGATGACGGAGTTGTCCGGTTTGGTATCGTAGCTGCCGTTATTCTTCGGGTCTTCACGTCCGTCCATATAGCTGACGGATGAACCCAGGTGCAGCCAGGAGGTAGCCTGCAGGCCTAAGATAGCCTCAATACCGTATATGCGTTGCGGTACGGCAGACAAAGTATAGTTTCCCGGCGTGCCTGTTTCTGCAAAGGTGAGTCCTTTCGGTGTAGTGCTGTAATAGCCGCTGACCTCATAGTTGAATTTGCCGGCGTTGCCATTAAAGCCCAATTCGTAGTTGTTGACCTTCACCGGTGAAACGTCCATGGCATTCAGCGAAACGCCGTTACGCAGTATCAGTCCTACATCGCCCACAGAAAATCCCTGTGAGAAACTAAAATAGGGCTGTAGCAGTTTCAGTTTGTTATAACGGAAGCCGGCATTGAATACGACGGCATCATAGGTATTATTGGCGGCTGGTGTTACTTTATTGTTTTTGGTCAGCTCACCCACTTTGAACAGCATATTTTCATAGCGCATACCAGCTTTGAAGATCCAGTCGTGGTGGATAACCAGCTTGCCTTGCACATAAGGCGCCATGCTGATCAGGTTCATTTCCGGCGTTACCAGCTTTTCGGCCATATCCTTCTGAACGGTATAGTCTTTCAGTACATCCAGTCCGTAGATCAGCTGCAGACTATTATGTCGTCCTGCCTGGAAAGGTGTGTTGAAGTTGATCCTGGCGCCGGTATGGTGGGAGTATACCTGGTTATAGGCTTCAAACACGGAATTGATGTCATCATAGTAAAGGGTCGCATTGGCATCTGTTCTGCCGTAGGAGCCGGTATATTTGACACTGAGCGTTTTGTTGTAGGGCGTGCCTCCCAATATGTTTGTATCACCCGGAACTCCGATGGCAGGCGAAACGCCATAGTTACCTTTGGTACCGATATATTTACTGTCCTGGATGCTGTTGAAATAATTCCCCATGACATCGATGCGGTGTTTTGGGGCGATATCATAGCCCAGTTTGACCAGTGCGTTGTAGGTGCGGGTTTCGCCCAGGCCATAGAACGGGCTGACAACCTCACCATCTGAAGACCTTACAACCCCTGTATTAGCGATTTTTCCCTGTACCAGGTAATCGAATTTGTTTGACCTGCCACTGAATACCTGCGAGATATTATAGCCGTAGGTACCGTCAGGTTTTGCCAGATTCAGACTGTTGCTGAGGTAGGTAGATGAGCTGAAGGGGCGGTTTTGCACGCTCTTTTTGGTGATGTAGTTGATGATACCACCAGCGGCGCCGTTGCCATACATGGAGGATGCCCCGTTGATGACTTCAATATGATCGATGGCGCTGACATCGATGGTACGGAGGTCGCGGCCACCGTTGCGTAACGGTGTCGACTGTGGCACGCCATCTATCAGCACCAGGAAATTGCGGCCACGGAGCTTTCCGATGAAGTTGTTCTGGCCTTCCTCGCTGGCCGACATCCCCGGAACCTTTTGCATCAGGATGTAGGGAAGGTTGGTATTTATCTGTGATTGCCTGTTTAATTCCTTGGCGCCGATAAGATTTACGGAAGAGGGTACCTCGTTGATACTTTCCGCTACCCTGCTGGCAGTTACTATTACTTCGTTTAGCTGGCTGGTAGTGTCGGTGATTGCTTTTCGTCCGCCGTTGTCCTGTGCCTTGCCTGCAAAACTGCCGCAGGTCAGCAAAGCAGCCATTGCTATTATCTGATGTTTCATTTACGGAAAAATATAGGTGATAGATCCGGCGCAAAGATAGTTCGGGGTGTATAGAAAGATTAATCGTATCGGGAATAATTACAGGGGGAGAATCTGAAACAAATCTGAATTTCCCGGTGTTAACTACACTGGCTCCACATTACGGGCATTCCACTTCGTATAGGCATGATTAGCATCTTCAAAGACCTTATCAACTTCTAAAGTTTTGTTATGAAGAAAACCATTCTGCCGTTATTACCTGTTTTTATAATGGCGGCCTGTAACAGTGCCGCGCCTACGAAAACCGGAAAAGGAGATAGCGCTGTTGTTGCCGGTGCTGAAGGTTATGAGTTTAAGGGTGGGTATCCTACAGATGCCACTATTGTGAAAGCTTATGACGATGCGGACCTGATGCGGGCGGTGCAGGCCTACAAGTTTTTCTATCCCACTGTTTCAGGAGATGCTATTCTGCAAGGAAATCTGGTATTGGGAATCAAGCCAAATGTGGTTTCCGGTACCCTGGATACAAAGCCGGAGCAGATTGGGTTTACGCTCAACTCAGACACGCCTTATGGTCCTTTGCTGGTAGATCTCTCGGATGGGCCATTCGTTATTGAGATTCCACCTGGGCCATTGATTGTGGTGGCTATGGACGTGAATCAGCGTTGGGTCGCCGATATGGGTATTCCGGGCCCTGATGAAGGAAAAGGTGGCAAGCACCTGATACTGCCACCGGATTATAAAGGCACCGTTCCTGCCGGATACCATGTCTGGAAGTCTTCCAGTAATAACCTTACGGTAGGAATACGTTCCCTTCCTGTTGGTGGCGATGTAGCGGCAGCCCTGGAGAAAATAAAAACGGTAAAATTTTATCCCCTCAATAATCCGGCATCAGCGAAGTCTGTTACCTTTCTGGACCTTACCGGCAAACCACAGAATACTACGCCGCTGGAATACGAAACCAGTTTCAAATACTGGGAGATGCTGAAAAAGATCATTGACCGTGAACCGGTATTTGAAGGCTACCGGAATAATTATGGTGACCTGGCAGTATTGGGTATTATCAAGGGGCAGTCTTTTAACCCTGATGCACGTATGAAGGGGATCCTGGAGAAGGCAGCAAAGATTGGTAATGCGCAGATGCGTGTACAGTCGTTTGCAGACAGGCGGCCAGATAAAGTGGTATGGAAAGACCGGCAGTGGGAATGGATAGGCCTGCGGCCAGAGAATGGAGATTTTGATGCCCCTTCCTATGTAGACCTCGATGCCAGGGAAGTATGGTTTTACCAGGCCATTGGTGCATCGCCGGCGATGTTTAGAAGAAAAGCCGGTTTTGGCTCTTTGTATTGGCTGGGACTCCGGGAGAAATCCGGTGCATATGTTGATGGCGGAAAAAATTATAAGTTGACCGTACCACAACCTGTTCCTGCCGGTTTGTTCTGGTCAGTAACGATTTATGATGCGGAAACCCGCAGCCAGATTAAGACAGACCAGGGCTATGCAGCTTTGCGTTCCATGTTTGAGCTGAAGGATATGGCCAAAGATGCATCCGTAGACCTTTACTTTGGCCCACAGGCGCCTGCAGGAAAAGAGAAGCAATGGATCAAAACGATCCCTGGAAAAGGCTGGTTTGCCTACATCCGGGTGTATGGGCCTGGCGAAGCCGCCTTTAATGGTAGCTGGAAACCGGGAGATATTGAGGAGGTGAAATAATATTGCAGTGCGGATCCGGAAATAATAGGATAAAAGTATTATTTCCGGATTTTTTGCTTCTGTATATAGAAGTACTGCTGCCATGGCATTGCTTCGAACGGGTCGCCGGCATTGAAAAAGCTGATGAAAAATTACGCTTCTGCTGAGGGTTATTTTTAGGCAAAAAGTTTGGCGGCTAAAGATTTTAATTTATATTGCTTTACATTCAAAGGATACTCAAAGTGCCATCTACCGATAGCGAAATACTCACAGCGCTTAAAGCCGGGCACAACCTGGAAGCGGTGTATAAAGAATTATACACGACATATTACAGGATGTCGCTGAATGTTGTTGTCTCTATTATAGACAATCAGGAGGAAGCGCATGACATCGTCCAGAACGTTTTCATTGAACTATTTACCAAACAATATTACAAGGATAGTAATTCTATAACAGCATTATTGCTGATGATGTGCAAACAGCGGGCACAGAATTATTTACGAGATAAAAAAACGGAACACCACTACCTTAAAGAATATGCTGAATTAGAGCGATCCCGCAACATACCGCATTTTGCAGCCGAGTTTCATACAAAATTTGACAACGCAGTAGAGCAGCTTCCCGAGAAGTTACGTACAATTTATATGGCCCATCTCGAGAAAAACAGGTATGATCAGATTGCTGTAGCTTTCCAAATGAATATCAATACAGTAAAATTCTCTTTAAAGAAGGCAGTAAAGTTCATAAAACTTCATCTTGCTAATGATGAATCCTAATCCTGACAGAGAGAACCTAAAGGAATTACTTTTACTGAAAATAGCTGGCTTCTTATCAGAAGAGGAGGATCGTGCATTGGATCACCGTATCAGTACAGAACCGGAAGTTGCCCGCTTATGGGAAGATATTCAACAGATAGATGCCCTGAATGAAAATACCGGTTACTTTTCTCCTGAATCCCGTATCAAGGGCTGGAATGAAATTCAGAAAGCCCTGAAAGCCGAAAAAAGGCATAAAGCACTCCACTATGTGTGGATTATCATCTGCTTAATTATCACGCTGTTAGTCATCTACGTCTACATCTTCAAAAATCTTTAGCATCACATTACCCTTTTTGTTTTTAGCCGTGTACTACTAATGCACGCTGCTGTTTTATTGCAGTAAGGAGGGGTAGGATAGGTTGCAGAAAATTTTTTCAAAAAAAAGTGAAGCAACATTACCCTTTTCTTTTTTAGCCGTGTACTACTAATAGCCGCTGCAATTTTGCAGCAAACGGACGGGAAAGAGGTTGCCGGAAAAATTTTTCAAAAAAAAGTACAGCAACGTTACCCTTTTTTCTTTGAGCCGTGTACTACTAATGTCGGGGGTTGCATTTTAGGATGCTTTTTCTGGCAAACAGGTTAGAAACAATAGAATTAAGTCATAAATGTGCGTGTTCGAATGCAAGTCATTCCAATACTCTTTAACCGGAATACTGAAGTTGGGTACAAGTAGCTAATGTGCCGTAACAGAAGTCCGACAGGTTATTTAGTTTGGGTTTTTGGCCCTAACTATGAAGATCACAACGGATCCCATGTGAATGAAATGATGAGTATAGAGCTTCGGGCAGGTCTTTTTAGTCCTGCCTTTTTCTTTTTTACCCGCCGATGAACAGGGCGTAGTTTCCTGATATTTCCCACATTCCTTTATAGAAAAACAGCCATTGCCTGGCTGCTGTTCCGGTAGGCCGGAAAAGGAGAAAATGCTTTCTTTGTCTTAAATTTTTTGGAAGATAATAGCCGGTTACCGATTGATAATCAGCTGGTAGTGTCTGCGGTTGTATCTTGTTGGATATAATGCAGCAATAGGATTTTTATTTCTTCTTTAATGCCTGTGAGGGATTCGCCGGAGAGTGTTTTGTATTGTTCCTGCGTCAGAAACCTGATAAAGAATGATTGGACGCTGGCAGAAGTCCCGCCAGGTTCCCGATCATATACATCGAGGATGAGGTTGTCACGGAAGCTCATATAAAATGTTTCCCATGCACGTTGGTTCCCTGCTTTTAACTGCGATACAAACTTAGCTTCTTCTTCAGTGAGCCCTGTGGACATTTTCAAAGGTTTTACTTCTTATAGATCTTTATGGTATTACCCACCTGCGTATAATCGAGCTGCTGGGTATTTTTGAGCATATTAATAAACGAAATTAGTGGAACATTCTTATTTACGGATGTAGTTAATTTCAGGTTTTTTGCATTGTCGGCCACCTGCAGGTCGAAGTCGTACCAGTTGGTCACCTGTTCAATGATATCAGAGAGCGGTGCATCCTGGAATTTGACGATACCATTGGTCCAGGAGATAACATCTTCGTTGTCGGAGGCCTGTAGTTGCTGGGTACCGTCTGCGAGTACGACGGACTGTGTACCTGGCTGGAGGGTATGGGCTTCGTTGCTGCTTTGCACCTTGATAGCGCCGGTAATCAGGGATACAACCGGATTGGCGTGGTAGGTGTTGACATTAAACGATGTGCCTAATACCTGTACTTCAGCGTTCCTGGTGGTGACGCGGAAAGGAGCCTTGTCATTTTTAGCGATCTTAAAGTAGCCTTCACCGTTATAGTCTACGGTACGTAGTTTGGAGAAGTTGTCGTTTAAGGTGATTTCGCTGCCGGAGTTCATTTGCACGGAGGAGCCATCAGGGAGGACCACGTTGAAGGTCAGCTGATTGGGCACTTTAATGCTTTTGAGACAGGCGAGGGGAGTGGCGGTGAGATCGAGCGTATTATCGGCAATTACATAGCTGCCACCTTTTACAGAAAGGGTGGTATCACCTCTGAAGGCAAACTGGTTGCCGTTTACATCGGTGATGACGATGGAATTTTTAGCCAATGCCTTGCTGACCGTTGTTTTGCGGTTTTGCATGACGCCTATGGTTGTACAGGCGACAACAATAGCAATACTGGCGGCTACGCCGATCCTTGTCACTTGTGCACGGGTTTCCTTTTGTTTCTGGTCCAGGTATGCCACGAACAGATGATCGATCTGGTCGTAGGGGATACGCTTTTTGGTTTTCTCGGTCAGGATGAACTCTTTGAATGCAGCATCCATTTTCCGGACCTGGTAGGATTCCTCGATTGCATTGTGCAGGCGGATCGCATCTGCGGTTCCTAATTGGTGCAGATACTTTCTAATGATCAGGCCTCGTAAATTTGCGACGTTGTTGTCCATTTTAAGATGCAACGGTTTGAATGTTACATACTAGAACGCTTCGCGAACAGCTGTTTGTTCCGGTGATTAAATGCCAGTCTTGAATGTCAGCTTCACAAGCTGTAAGGTGCGCTATAGCACTATTGAATTGATGAGTATATACGTTTCGTATGGTTTTCAAGGGTGGTAGTTTAAGAGTGCATTGTTCTTCAGGGCCAATATTTTCAGGTCTACATTCCTTCCACCCGTTCTTGTCTTTCCGCTTCTGAGAATATATCGGTTGATATTCCTTCTTCCGGTAACAGCTTAATCTATACTGTAAGCTACAATATTTTCTACAAAAAAAATACTACCGGTATTAAAATAATAACAGGAATCACCCCGGTGGGGTACTGCTTTTTTATCAATTATTTTAAAAACAACTTTATTAAGGACGGGAAATAACGGTCCTGCATATCCGTACGTCACTTTTGCCATACGCGCATCGACTGGGTTGCGGCATGTATGCGGTATGAATATGGTATGTACAGGTGTGGTGATTTAGCGGCAGCTATTTAAAGAAGGAAGATCAATAATTACAGAAGAAATGATGGAATAGGTAAAAGCCTTTATTAATAACGGTTAAGCGGGCGCAACAAGATAATTTGATTATCAAAATGAGAATGGCAATTAAGGGAAGATGGTGGGGGAGATACTGTAAGCAGCAGTTAATTGCTATTTGTTAGTTTTTGTTATGCAAATGTAAATCAGGTAAGATAGAAAAAAGTTATAGTTTAAAAAATAACACGAATTTTTCAAAAAAGGCGAAATCCGACAAGTACCTGTTGACCGTAAATATACTTGAACGCACATTCAGCTTTCAAATCGAGAATGATATTTTCAGATTGACATGTACCTTATACTTTGATAGTAAATACAGTGACAATAATGTGAATGCCTTTTTTTGATTGTGACCAATACCTTTATATCTATCGAATCTGATAAAGTAAACGTGGGATCAAAAATAGTAAATTTCCAGAACTTTCAATTGTATTTAGGATTTAAGTCGACCAAGCACTCGTCACTATTCACACTTTAATCACAATGAAGTTAAATCGCGTATTGATTGAATCCATTATCTTCTTGTACGTGTTGGTATTTTTCTATGCAGGACTTACGAAGCTACTAAACCATGAGCAGACTTACCGTCAGATGTTCAATCAGCCTTTCGACACGCGCTTTGCTGGTTTTATGTCGTGGTTTATTCCCTTACTGGAATTGAGTTTATGCGTATTGGTTTTTCTTGGCAGTACCCGTAAAATCGGACTTTGGGGTAGTACCCTGCTGATGTCAGTATTTACGGTATATGTAGGAATAATCTGGTTCGGAAGAAACAATTTTAAAGTACCATGCAGTTGTGGTGGCCTTATTGCCGCACTTGACTGGCCACAACATTTCTGGTTCAATCTTACCCTATCTCTTCTCGGCTTCATTGCAATCTTCCTTTTCTACAAATCAAACAGGGCCGACAAAGTTACCGTTGCCTGAATTATCTAATCATACTTTTCTTTGTCTGTTGTCCGTTAGCCCCTTTGAGTTACCAACTTTTATCCATAGCTTTGCTAGCGTTCCCCTTATCCAATTTAATTCCTTCGATCTTAATGGTATTCACACGCATTGATCTCGGTATGAGAAATGGGAAAGTCGTGCACTTTACACCCGGACAATGCAGCTGAAACACGTTAATTGCAAGTACCGCCATGCTTGCGCAGGGAATCCTATGTGTTATCAACTTCATTAATCTTGTTTTTATCTCTTAATTACCAATATTTTAACTAAACCAAAATCTTAATCCATGAAAAAACTCAAGATTAAGCTGTTCCTTGCTGCGCTCATGATTGCCGGTATCTTCGCATTTAGATATGCTGATGATACAGTATGTACTCAACCTGTGCCTGGATATTATAACGATCCTACCGGGCAAAAAGATCCGAATGTTTATCTTATAAGTGGTACGTATTCTATTAGCTACACCTGCCTTGCTTCACCAACTAATATTTGTCGTTATGTAAAGAACGCAAGTGGAGTTTATGTTCCTTGTAGTGGGTCTTATGCTGTACTTTAATGTGGATTACCAACAAATAGATAAGATGATGGCAGAAATTTAACTGCTGTCATCTGTCATTTTGTGGAATGCCTGACAAGTTTATTTCATCAGGAGGTATTGGGAGTGCATATTTTTTATCGTTAGGTAGGAGGGTATAAGTAAAGCCATTGGTAATTCTCGTAAGGACAATATTTGCACTATCCCGATTTAATCGTTTGATATCACTGAATCTAGTCCCTTTGAATACCATTTCCTTCCTTCTTTCTATAAGAATATATGCTAAGAGATCTTGACCATTGTTGAAATCCGGAATTTTATATAGACTTTGACCAGTATTTTTATTTCGTTTCCATCGGGACTGCATCAGCTTAATGATGGCAGCTTTTGCTGTAGGCAAATCCTGTAATCTTGCTGCTGATTCAGCGTAAATTAAGAGTGTTTCTGATATTGACAATCCGGTAAAAAAGTTTCCTAAACCTAGATAACCTCCTTTAGGGCCATAATCATTACCTCCAAGGTTCCTAAAGAAAAGCGTCTTCCTACAATCATTGCTGTTATAAGTATTATAAAGAGTCGTATCGACCAGTAGACCTGTGCTTAGTATAGTAAACCAACTACCATAACCAAACTTATCATAATATAAAATCTCTGGATTGTTACTGCCTGGGATTACTGGAAATGGCTTCAACGCAGTGGTGTCCCATACGGAATAGTCAAGTAATACTGATTTCAGATCCAGACATGCCTTTGAGTATTTCAATGCTTTTGTATAGTCCCCAATATATAGATATACTCTTGCAGCCAATGAATATAGTGATTCTATACCTGGTCTGTTAGGTTGAGTAATATCAAATGGAACAGTAAGATTTATTTCTGCAGCCTCTAAATCTGAAATTATTTGCTGGTAAGTATCTTGTAAATTAGATCGTAACACGGTATCATTAACATCGGGAGATAAGCGTAATGGCAATCCCATTATTTTAGCTGCAGTACTACTATCATAAACAGTGCAAAATACAGTGGCCAGATTGTGTAATGCATAGGCTCTAAGAAAATAAGCACTTCCTAATATTTTATGCCATTGTACTTTATTATTGTTTGTAACGGTGATTTTCTTTATTCCTTCAATAATGATATTGCAATAGAAGATTTGTTTGTAGGGATAGTCCCAATCAAATATCTGCGTATCCCCCTGATATATATCTGGAGCCCAGATATAACAGTTTCTGGTTTTAAGGATGGGCAATGAATTGTAAATAGCATCTTTAATATAGTAGTCGTCTGAGGATAGTTCTCCCATATCAGGGAAATTGCAGAAAGCGGATCCAACGTCATTAAGTATCAGATCAAAATCAGTTAGTGTTTCTGGTATGATCAGGTTATTGTTAGATTTTTTATTGAGAAAATCCTTTTTGCAACCACTGACTATTACCATTAATGCTATTGGTAGAAGTAATAATTTAAAAACTTTCATCATAAACTATTTAGAGAAATACTTTTACACCAATATTGTATGTTCTAATTGGTGGTATTCGTAAATAATTCCCTGGAACATAATCAGGATCAATATTATAATGCGTTTTTTTATAAAGAATACCTATATTATTGATATAGGTATATACTTTTATGACTTTTAATTTGCTGGATTTAGGTTGGATGGAATAGGAGAGGTTAATATCTTGAAAACGGATATGGTCTCCTGGTTCCACCAGTATCTCACTATACTGGTAGAGTGCTGATCTTGCGTCACTTTTGGGATAGGTTTGACTTGGCACATTGGTGTTTTTTTCATCGCCAGGTTTCTGCCATCTTAGGCTGTAGTCAGGGTTGTAAGGACTAATTCTCTGATCAGCAGTTAACATAGTTGAGTAATTTACTGATGTTCTTCTGAAGAAGTATAGAAATTTTCCAGTGATTAGGAAGGATAATTCCACATTCTTATAACTAAATTCATTTCTTATACTGGCTATGTAAACTGGATTGGCAGGTCCATTATATACTAATGTGGATAGGTCTTTTGTGCCTGTAATTGCTGCATAATCTGTAGATGGTTTACCATTAACGATCCCCTGTGGGTCACCCGTTTCAGGATTTAGCCCTGCCCATTTATAGCTGAATATGGAATAAACAGGTTTTCCTACCAATGGATTAATGCCTAGTTGTGTCATGTAATTATTGACAGCAGTAGCTTCAGCTTTATATTCCGTAACCCGGTCGGTAGCTTTACTTAACAGAAAAATGCTATTCCATTTGAACTTCTGATTTATTATTAATGTATTTAGTGAAATTTCGTAACCAGCTCCCTTCATATTAGCAACATTGCCTTTATAGGTCGAGTTCCCGGTGGATGGTGCTAAAGGTCCATATCCGATCAGGTCTTTGCCATTTTTCTTAAAGTAGTCAAAAGAGCCTGATATTCTTTTAGATAGAATACTGAATTCTACACCTAAATTAGACATGCCAATCTTCTCCCAACGCAGGTTGGCGTTTGGGGGATTAAGTATATATAAAGACGGCTGGCCGAAAATGCTTACAGATCCAGTATTAGCTGCGGTAGTGTAAGCTGTGATTGTTTTATCAACGTTTCCACTATATCCATAGGAGTATTTAAAGTTCAACCTATCAACCCAGGATATATTAAAGAATTTTTCATTGGAAAGGTTCCATGCAAAACCTAATGCATATAGTGGTACTCCTTTATTATTTGTATTTACACCAAATAAATTGGATTCATCTCTCCTCAAAGTAGAAGAAAATGTATACTTATTGAGGTAGGATAGACCCAAATGGCCATAATAGGATAAATTATTGTCGTAAGTTGATTCTTCCCTGATACCAAACGCATTATTCGGAATCCTTGTTTCTTGGTAAGGGGTAGGTAATATAGTATAAGAATTAGTAAAGTCGACAGGAATGGAAGTGCTATTGCCTGAATTATAGCCATATAGCCTATCATTTGGTTTTAACTGGGCATCCAGATTTCTACGCTCTACTCCAGCTATCCCTTTAACAGCAAATTTTCCAAAGTTATTAGCATAAGCAATTTCACCTCTGATATTATTAGATTCATAGGCGTATTTTAAATAATCGAGGATCCCGCCGGTTGGAATTGGTCTTATCGTTTGGCCATTTGCATCAAAATAGGAATAGCTATTGACAAGGTTTCGGGTATAGTAAGAATTAGGACTGTTATATATTTGAGTGGTTGTAGCGCCATTGCCATATTGGTAATATAGATTTACTGATAACTTAGGCAAGACAATATACTGTACACGAATATTTAATAATAAATCTACATTTTTAGTGGTAAGGTAGGGCATGTTTTGTTCATCTAAGGGAACATAATTCCAGTTTAACAATCTACCTCCACCAATAGTGTCCACATATGATTGCCGCCAATTACCAGGAACAATTGCATTGGTGCCATCATCATTTTTTAGTTTGCCATAGGGGAGCTGTGGTGTAAAGGGGGATGTAGCTTTACCATGATTCTCCATGTACATCATGCCACCAGAAACTGATAGTTTATCTTTGATAATGGAATAATTATCGTTAAAGGTAAATTTTGCAACATTGGTATTATAGTTTTTATTGGATTCTTTGTTCCTGTTATATCCTACCGATAAATAATACTGATTTTCTGCATTACCACCACTTGCCGATAACGAATACTGTTGTGTTACACTTGACTGATAATAATATTTCTTGAGATCTCCCCTGATATCTTCCTTGGAGATCTTGTCTAACGCATCGTTCAATTCCGCATCACTGATCTGTTTGTCCTTGTTCTTATATAGCAATTCCACTACTGGTGAAACAAAGTAAGCCGGACTTTGCTCCATATATAGATAATACGCCCCGGTATTAAACAGAAACTTCTCCGCATCAATGTAGTCCTTCACGCTCATCTGAGGGGTATAGAACAGGTTGGGTTTCTCTGAAATACTGATGTTGCTGTTGAATTCCAGCTTCAGTTTATCCTTTTTACTGCCTTTCTTGGTGGTAATAACAATGACGCCATTGCCGGCGCGGGCTCCCCAGATGGAAGCGGCGGCAGCATCTTTTAGAATGGTGACACTTTCAATATCATTCGGGTTCAAATTATCAAGTGTGCCATTGTATGGGAAATTGTCTACAACGATCAGCGGTTCCGCATTGGCGAAAATAGTACTACGACCCCTGATCGAAATAGATGGCTGGTTGTTTTTGCCGTCCGGATTGCGGTTGATGACAAAGCCGCTGGCTATCCCGTCCAGTCGCTCGAGGATACTGGAAGAGGGGTTCCGGTTGAAGAGCTCTGTGGAAATGGCGGTGTAGGCACCCGTTGCCCTTTCCGGTGAAATCTTCTGATAACCATCGGATAATACGTTTACCGTCTTGAGCTCCGCCATGATAGGGGTAAGCACAATGTGCACGTCGTCGGGGTTGTCTACCTTGACCTGCCGGGTTTCGTAGCCATAATAGCTGACCAGTAATACCGGGTGCTGCTCCGGTGTCATGATGCTGAACTGACCGGATTCACTGCTTTTACAACCTGCCGTGGAACCAACAATCCTGATGGTGGCCAGAAATAAAGGATTGCCTGCAGTATCCACCACACTGCCCCGCACCGTGGTGATGCCGGAACTAACGTTTCCGGACTGGGTGGTTGATGGCCCGGGCAAATCCTGGTACAACGTGATATAATCGTCGGAAAGCGTCCATTTAACTACACTGGGCAATACCGTTGCAAGAATAGCGTTTGCTGTGCCTTTTAGTTGTCTGGCCAGCACTACGCGCTGCTGATCATCCAGGACATTGGTGGCGTAAGCTACCTGCTTACCCGTATGCCTGGTGAGGATGCTGAAAATTTCTTTAAGGGTATAGGTGCCTTTCTTAATGGTAATGAGAATGGAATCCTGCGCTGGTTCCGCCTGGGCTCGGAACATCGACAATGTAAGAATAGAAAATAGGATTAGAAGAATAAGTTGTTTCATTTTCGCGCTAGGAATTATTCAGGCTTTACACACTGGTCTCTTTTGAGGTATCATCATTTTTGTTGTTTCTTTGGGAATACTCCATATGGAGTTGGCGGATAGAAATTTCACACGCAGTATTTTATAGTTATTAATCGGGAAATAAATAAAATAATCATTGTGAGATTGAGAAAAAGCCACATGATCCATGCATTCCGAACGCGTTGTTGTGATTTTGGTTTTAATTGTATTTTTCTCAAAATTCCTACGGTTCCCAAATATAGAAAATTTTGTTTTAACATGTGTGTAGTAATTTATCCTCTTTTACGCTTTTTAATACGCTTTTAATGCTACAGTAAACACCCGACAGTTACGCCTCACACCCGTTAGCGAACTGATATCAATCGAAGCTCCTTATATCTCTTTAAATATAAAAATGATACGGAGGGTACTAAGTTTTTATACCCATAAGCAGTAGTGAAATCCGGCATTTTAGCCGGGTGAAGCTATGGAGCTATTGCCTGTGGCTGATTACAAGATGCCGTACGCGTGAAAGGCAATATTGTTAAATATTTCAATCGTTTTATTAGACTAGTACTATCGTGCTAAATTTCGTATGACCGTTACCGTACCCCGCAGCCAGTATATACCCTTAATGAAGGAACCGTTCTCCAGTTGAATTACAATCGATTTCAGGTAAACGTAAATCCGTAGTTTTCCATACCCAATTTGTTATGCATGATAAATTTTCTATTTTTGTCTGCGGAACGATGGCTGTAAGCTGCCGCCCACCTTACGTTTCTCTCAAAATATACCGGGATTTAATTTTTACTTATGAGCCCTATATCCCTATTGAGTGCTATTAAACGTCTGGTTAATGCAGGCACTGCCAAAGTAGATGAAGCACAAGCACCCGCATTGCGGATTTTAAACACGTTATCCCTGCTGACTGGTTTCATGGTGTTTGCCTTTGGTATGCTGTTCTACGGGCTGGTAAAAAGTAAACTCCTCCTGTACGGTGTCATCTTTGAAGGGTCCGTTTTCTTCAGCCTGATATACATCACCGAATGGCTGGCCAGCACTAAAATAACGGCCTTCTGTATGCTGGCCATACACAGCTTCTCTGCCATTTATTTCGGGGCACTACTGGGAATGGCCATCAATACCAATGTAGTAGGGTTCTTCCTCCTGGTATTCCTGGTGCTGGGCTCGTACTTTATCTTCCGTGACCTGCGTATAATGGCCGCCAACCTGCTGGTTACCGTCTTCCTGCTCGCAGTCACCGCCTACAATAATCATTACCACATCATCCGGCCCATACAGCTGGACCATACCAATCTTTATATTTTCCGCTGGTTCAGCATCTTTGGGATGCTTGTACTCACGCTTACGGTATCGTCCGACTTTATCCGGATGGTCAATAACCTGCTCATCAGGATGCGGGAGGCGGATGCCAACAGAAGAAAATACCTCGTGGAAACCTCCCATGAGCTGAAATCTCCGTTAAGCGCCATCATCACACTGGCTTCTAATAATATCCATGATAAAAACCTGGACGACCGTACCGTGAAATTGCTGGAAAGTATCATAGATGCTGCCACCCACGGACTGAAAGTGGTCAACAACGTCCAGGAGGTAGCTAAAATAGAGGCAGGCCGCCCCTCAGAAATCGTAAAGGTGTCCTTTGAACTCAAACGCTTCATGGCCAGCATCTATAACATGATGGTGCTTTCTGCACGTAACAAAGGCCAGGAACTCCACATCAGCTATGCCAGCAACCAGGTGCCACGTCGCGTAACAACAGACGAGACCATGCTCCGCCAAATTATGCTCAACCTGATCTCAAACGCGGTAAAGTATGCACCGGTTAATTCACCTTTACGTATATACGTAGACTTTGAATGCCATGCCAATACGCTACTGATAAGTGTGGCCAACCAGGGCATCGCATTTGAAAATGACCGGGTGGGGGAACTCTTTACCAGCTTCGTTAGCACCGATTATACCGCTACCGGTGGGTCCGGCCTCGGCCTCGAAATCTCCAGGAAATTCGCCAGACGACTTGGCGGTGATATCCTCCTGCAGGCGGGGAGCCCGGGAGAGGAAATCACTTTTGTCGTGAAAATTCCGGTAGTGGCCAATGAAAAACTGCTGCCGTCGGCTTCTCCCGTGATTACAGCAACACGCCAGGATGCCGTCATCAGCGGAAAGAAAATCCTGCTCATCGACGATGAAGACATCAACTTTAAAAGTCAGCACCACCTTTTCCGTAAATGTGCCAACTACTACGCCCGGGAAGGTACCTCCGGACTGCGTATGGCCCGGGATATCCGGCCAGACCTTATCCTGCTCGATGCAGAACTGAATGCCGCTCAATCGGGGAAGGATATCCTGCTTTATATCAAAAGTACTGATGCGCTAAAACATATTCCTGTCATCATAGTGACGGCAACAAGTTTTAAGGAATGCCAGGAAGAATTTATGGAGATGGGCGCCAGCGCTGTATTGACAAAGCCGCTGGGCATGAGTGCGATGAAGGTTTTTGCGGATATTTTACAACAGGCGGCAGCACACCAGGCAAACAACAATGGATGAAACCGGAATTTTAATAATGGTAACCGTTTAAGAATAGCGGAACTTACTGCGCTGCGTTATTTTTTAACCATTGCAGCCTGCGTGCATCCGGCAGGTGCTTTACAGAAAATGATTCAAATACCGCATGGAAGCCATCGCCATCCGGCGAGGCTGCCATCAGACCTACCATCAGCGGCTGATTATCCTTCATAGGGGCATTCCTGGTCATGATATAATTTTTATCGTCATAGGAGTAGTAAATTTCTATGGCATCCAGTCTTCGTACTGCCTTTACCCAAATGAACGGCGGCGTCTTTTCCAGCGGCAGCACGCTCCAGTCGCTTGTATGGTGTGTCACCACTGTGCTTACATTGAATTTACCATCATAGAATTCGATACCTGTTTTGATGTAGTTTTCCTGGTCTGCCCTGATCATCAGGCCCATCTGATCGAAACGTGATTTATAGGCACCCGTCAGTTTTACTTTTACTTCAAACTCTCCGCCGTAGGTGGCATAATAAAACGGTGCGTCGTCAACGGTAAATCCATAGTGAGAAATCCGCCAGTAGTCGGTTTGTGGTGTTACCGACATAGAAAGTGCATTGTTTTTTACCTCCCATTTTGACGGTTCGTTAAACCATTGCATCTTTTCTAAAGTCTGGGCATATACCGTCTGCAATGCTGATAACGTCAGCGCTGTCAACAAAAATTTCTTCATATCTTGTTTCTGGTAATTGATTAAATATCCATGGTAGTATTGGCAGCACAAAGCTAGTGGCTACGCATTTTACGGACAATGGTTATTAATAACCATTTTTGTCGTAATTATTGCTGGTGGCGGTTTTGGCAGATGATCGCCCTGGGAAAAATATAACAGATGAAGGACAGAGCGCGCCTGAACGAAATACTTTTGCAACAGCACTTTGTTGATGCCGCAGATGAAACGGCCCTGCATAATGCCATCCTGGTAGCACAAATGTATGCGCAGGTAGAAAATGCCATCAGTGTTTTAAGTGACATGAAGGAAAACCGAAGCTACATCTATACCGGTGGTGCAGGAGAGGAGCTGGGAATACCTGCCCACAGGGAAGCGAAAGTCATTGACTCCATCTGGGAAGAGGAAATCTTCAGCAGGATACGGCCTGCCGACCTGCTGGAAAAATATTCGCTGGAGCACCAGTATTTTCAATTCCTTAAAAGTATACCTGTGGCAGAAAGGTCGGCCTGGCAAGTGCAGAGCCGTATGCAGATGCGCGGTAAAACAGGGGCTTTTGTACCGGTACAGCACAGAATATTTTATCTCAGCAGTACCATCCATGGTACGGTACAACTGGCATTATGTCTCTATAATATTGGGTCTGTTCATACGGAGCATCCGGGGTACCACGGCGCCATCATTAATACCCGTACCGGGAAGCTGGTACCGGTGGATGACCCGGAAGGAAATGAATTCCTTACCAGGCGGGAACTGGCGGTTCTGAAACTGATAAAGGATGGTAAACGTAGCCGGGAAATTGCAGACATATTATCTATCAGTCTCTTTACCGTCAATCGTCACCGGCAGAATATCCTGGAAAAATTACATGTAAGCAATTCCATGGAAGCCTGTCGCATTGCGGAGTCAATATTGCTGATTTGAGTGATGGAGATTGTGTAGATTTATATTTAGTACATTGCAGCTATCTCCCGGGATAAAATTTTAAAACATATGGCTAAAAAACAAAAGGCAGGTATCTCCCCGACAGCTTTTGAATTTCTTCAAAAACTTGGTCAGCATAATAACAGAGAGTGGTTTAATGAACATAAAGGGGAATTTGAGGAAGCCCGGCAGGCCATGGAAGTATTTGCAGAAGCACTATTGCAGAAAATGAATGAACATGATGTGCTCGAAACGCCATCCGGTAAAAACAGCTTGTACAGGATTTACAGGGATATCCGTTTCTCCAATGATAAGACGCCGTACAAAACGCATTGGAGCGGAAGCTTCAAACGGGCTACCAAACAGCGTAGGGGCGGATATTATTTTCATATAGAACATAATAACAGTTTTATTGGAGGTGGTTTCTGGGGGCCTTCGGCAGATGACCTGAAGCTGATCCGTGATGATATCGCTTTTGATGATACGCCGGTGCGTAAAATCATCACCTCAAAAAAATTTATCAAAACATTTGGGGAACTGGAAGGGGAGCAGCTGAAAACTGCGCCCAAAGGCTTTCCGAACGATCATCCTGCCATCGATCTGTTAAGGTACAAGCAATTTCTGTTGCGCAGAAGGTTCAGCGATGAAGAAGTGCTTAGTCCGGGCTTTCTGGAAGAAGCAGATAAAACTTTTCAGGCTATGCGGCCATTCTTTGATTACATGAGCGAAGTTTTGAGCAGTGATGGTAATGGTGTATAATTGATTTTTGATAACACCCCACCTATGGATGAAATAACAAGAAACTGGATAGACGTGGCCAAAGTGCTGGCAGCCGATCCTGCAGCAAAGGTGCAATGCCACCTCTGTCATGTAGGTTATTTCCAGATAATAGATGTTCCGATTGACGAGCATTACTGGGATAGATACATCTTTTGTGATCATTGCAGGGAATATGTGTCTATAACCAAAATGAGCAATTCTTAATCCCTGATAACGTATACACTTCCCCGTTATGCATATAATTTCAAGAACGATAGCCATTGGCGATATACATGGTGGACTGAGCGCACTGGAGCAGGTGATAGCACTATTAAATCCCCTGGGTGGCGACCGCCTGATTTTCCTGGGCGACTATGTTGACGGCTGGTCTGAATCTGCGCAGGTGATAGATTACCTGCTACAGTTAGAGCAGTCGGTTAATTGTATTTTTATCAAAGGTAATCATGATGTTCAGTGTGAACTATGGTTAAGCGGAGCCCTTCCTGACGAGGAATGGGCCGAGGGTAGCGGCGCTGCTACCATTGAAAGCTATGCCGGCTATTCCGATGAACAGCGCGGGAAGCACCTGGATTTCTTCCGCCGTACCCGCTATTATTTTGTAGATGAGCAAAACAGGTTGTTTGTGCATGGCGGCTTTACTGCCGATGATGGCCCTGCCGCCGAACCATTTCCGGAATTGCTCACGCGCGACCGTTCACTGCTGCAACTGGCCTTCACGCTGAAAGATATGGTGCTGGATGACCCTGCATGGCTGCCGGAAAAAATGGCGCAGTTTAAGGGCATCTACATCGGGCATACGCCCACCATCAACTATCATTCCTTTGAGCCGGTTCATGCCTGCAACCTCTGGGATATAGATACCGGCGCTGGCTTCTATGGCCCGCTCACGGCAATGGATATCGACACAGAACAGGTATACCAGTCCAAACCCCTGCCAGACCTATATCCTGACGAACAGGGACGAAACAGCTACCTCGAGTGGGAAGAGGAAGAAGCGCCCGATGAAGATGATTTCGAAGATTTTTAATAAATTTCTGTTGATCATCTGCCTGAAATAGCGGATCATATTTCCGGAAATGTAAAAAGCGTATATGCTTACCTGTTATGAGCATGATTTCAAGAACGATAGCGATCGGTGATATCCATGGAGGACTAAAAGCCTTGGAGCAGCTGATCGCTGTGCTGAAACCCACTGCCAGCGACCGGCTGGTATTCCTGGGCGACTATGTGGATGGCTGGTCGGAATCAGCACAGGTAATAGACTACCTGATACGGCTGAACCAGTCGGTCAATTGCGTCTTTATCAAGGGAAATCATGATGTGTTGTGTGAGTCGTGGTTAGGCGGTCAGTTACTAAAGGATGCCTGGTTGTATGGCCATGGCGCTTCCACCGTTAAAAGTTATGCGGGCTATTCTGCTGCACAGCGGATGGTACACCTGGATTTCTTCCGTAGTATGTCCTATTTTTTTACAGATGAGCAGAACAGATTATTTGTGCATGGCGGCTTTACTGCCGCAGACGGGCCGGCGTTTGAATTGTTGCCCGATATCCTGACGAAAGACCGTACCCTCCTGGAACTGGCCATCACTATGAACAAGCGGGTAGTTACGCACCCGGCGTTAATGCCTAAGAAACTGGCGCGCTTTAAGGCCATTTATATCGGGCATACGCCTACCATTAATTACGATTCCTTCGTGCCTATCCATGCCTGCAATGTCTGGGATGTAGATACCGGCGCGGGCTTCTATGGCCGCCTGACCGCGTTGGATATCGATGCAGAAAAAATATATCAATCCACCCCCTTACCGGAGTTATATCCGGATGAACCAGGCCGGAATAAGTACCCGGGCTGGTGAAACCGTATATCCTTATTGCGGAAGGGCTGGCAGACTGTTTATAAATTCCTGCTGGTCATCTACCCGGAAATAAATATGCGCAATATTTTTCTTCTCTTTAAACAGCAATTTTACGCTTACCGGCATATGTAGTTCCAGCCGCATATTATGTTGCTCCATGGCACTCAGCAGTGCCAGTTTGATATTTCCATTTCCTTTGGTGAAGGTCTTTTTATTCATGGCCACCTCCTTGATGGCCGTCCATGGGATTCTGACAGATGTCAGCAGGCCATATCGCAGCTGGAGGTATTCGCTGGTAAGCAATATGGGCCGCTGTTTCATGGCGCGGATATGTGCAATGAGAAACAGAACAGAATAGATACTGAGAAGTAACAGTGAGCGTTCTATCACCGGTGGTGCCAGTTTGTGCAGCAGTATGGTGGTGCCGGCACCTTCTATCAGCAACAGGAAAATAAAGACAATATATACAGCGGTGATGCCGCCAAACCGGTGATAGCTGAACCCTTTCGCCGGTTGATTACCCTTGTAGAGGTAATACATTACCCCGATCTCTGAAGCCAGCAGCTCGCGGGGCTTTTCGCCGGATATAACGCCTTTGAGCGCTACAGGCATCTTTTCCAGGAAGTCGTCTGCAGGAGCGGCCTTGCTAAGCGTGTTATAGTTGTGTACCGTCTGTTTCACGATCATGGCTATACGAATTACCAGTACCAGCATCACGGCGGCGGAGAGGTAATGGTTCAGGAGTATACTTTGGGCGGAATGGAACTGTAATTTGAGCAGAAAGGCACTTATTTTCAGTGAAAGGGAGAGCACCAGCAGGAAAGACAGCCATCGGAACGATTTTGCGGCGATCGTATCGCGTGCCCAGGTGATGGGCACCAAAATGGCAATGATGCCTGTAATGGTCCAGAAAAGGGTAATAGCAGGGTGCAGGAGGTATATGGTGCTGGTGATGATGGATAAGAGCACGGAAAGTATACTGGCAGGATAGCGTTTGGTAAGGGTCGTTAACGTCATAATACGGATATTATGTGAGGTAATCGGCCCCAAAGTTAACATAAAGGGGGGAATAGCTGCTGTTTTTCTGCCGGGAAGGGGTGGCTGGCCGGCATCCCTCCCGGAGCGGAAAATGCCGGCAATTTGGTTATGCGTTGCCGTTAGTGCTAGTACTGGATGTTGACGGTAAACCGGTCTTTCCCGAGGATGATAGTACCGCCGTCTACCAGTGGCACCGGCTCTTTACAGTCTGTCTGGGTGCCATCCAACTCGAAGAAGGTACCGGCCATGGATCCCAGGTCCTGTATGTAATATTGATTTTTACTGAGTTTGATCAGGAAATGTCTTCTGCTGATTTCTACATGTGGGCGGAAAAGAGTTTTGCCCATATGTTCTCTCCCGAAGAAGGCCAGTTCAAAAAATTTCAGGATGAAATTGTCATTACTTTCCTGGTTCGTAATGATAATGCCAACGGGCGTTTTCTGTTTCTCTGCAGGCAGTGAATCTGCGAGGGCGGCGCCACAATTCTTACATGCAGCAGGCCTGTTGGACAGTTTGTCGAATCCATTGTCCTGCTGACATTTAGGACAAACAATAATAAAGCGATTATTCATGCTGACAATAAATTACTATGGTCGATAAATATCGCATGAGATACTGTAATGAGGCGGCAGTAAAAGAAAAAGGGCCGGCCAGGAAAAGCAATGCTTCCTGGCCGGCCCCTGATTTAAAACCCTTAAACTACATCATGGATTGGCATTTTGCACGGCATTCAGCATGTCGTTTACATATTTTTTGAGTTTTTCTTTGTCTGCAGGATCGAGTTTATCTGCTTTTTTATCATATTCCTGTCTTAAAGCCGTTAGCTTGTCCATGTATTCACCGGCTTTTTTGCCGCTATTCGCATTCACCAGCTCGGAGAGGTATTTATGGAAGTCGTTGGCAAAAGATTTTGCGTTATTCTTCTTAAAATCCGGCATGGCGATTTTCGACATGGCATCGTTGATATTGGATTGGATGGCTGCTTTCACGGCATTCACCGCATTTGCGTCGCTGGCGGCCTGTTGTACTTCGGAGGCAGCGGCAGACTGAGCAGCTTCATTCGCCTTTGATTCAGCATTCCGTGCATCCTGTTTTTGTGGATTGCCACATGCTACAGCCAGTGAGCCGGCAAAAACGAGGTAACGTGCAAACTTCATAGAACAGTAGTTTTTAAGTTTATAAAAAAGGTTTGTTTATAATATTTTTTTAGCTGGATGATGACCTTGACTGCAAATCAAAACTGACAGTTGATACCAGCAAAGAGTTGCAGGGCGGGTTGTCCGGCGCCATAGTGTACTATGGTAAACTGTGGTTCCAGGAATATGTTGAATACAGCTTTACCGGCTTTGACTACTTTACCCAGGCCAACACCGATAGGTACATTGTAGGTATTTCCTTCTATGTTGATGGTGGAGAGTGCAGTGGAGCGGAGGTAGGTACCTTTCCCTAATTGAACCAGGAGGAAGGGTTGTATTTGCAGACCGCTGGTAGAGCTCCTGTCTTCCTGTCCGGCAATGGATCCCAGATAGGTAATCAGTGCTCCGTACTGTATTACAGCAGAGGCCATATTGAATATGATAAATGCGCCACCCAGCTGCCATTTACCTGCGCCGGTGTAATCTGAATTCGCCGTAGGAATAGACAGGGATGGTCCTGCACCTATCAGCAGATGCGAAGTCGGTTTTGTAAAGGTATAAGTCGCAAAAAAGCTGAGGTCGCCGGTACCAGAGGCGTATTTGGCAACGTCATTTTGCACGGTGGTAGGATTGGTATTAAAAGGCATAGTAAATCTTGTCAGGATTTTACCATTGGCAAACGGTAGAATGACCCGAACCAGCATACTATTGGCATGCATGTCTGCATTATCATAAATCGTAGGTACGTAATAGTTTTGCAGGTTGATGGCTTTGGCGTTGGCCAGCGGGTTATTGGCCTTTTTCATTTCATCTTCGCTGACTTCCTGCTGGGCCATGGCTTTGACACCGCCTAGCAGCAGGAATAAAAATAAAAGCTTCTTCATAAAGTTTCATTTTGGACGTTGAAAGCTTTGATGAAAGTGCTGGTGATGTTTATGCAGTCGGAACGTGGAAAATTATAAAAACTCTCTATATAACATAATCAGTTAATAAAAGGTTCAACAAAAAAATGGTAAAGGAGACGGCTAAACGTAATCTTTTTTGCCTTCCATATTGTTAAGCAGACAATAAGTACCCAAAATCTGTTTATATGTATCGTACGCTGCAATTAATTTTTGCGATGCTGCTCGCAATAACCGTATCTGCTCAAACACAGCCTGATATTGTTTTTAAAACCAATGGAGAACAACTTAGCGGCAAGGTAACAGCCATTAATGACGCCGACATCAGGTTCCGTTATACCGGTGAAACGTTGGACTACACCATTAAGAAATCAGATATTCAGAAGATCAGGTTTGCCAGTGGCCGGGAGGAAGTATTTAATCAGCCGGCCATCGTAAACGGCGCTGCTGCCACGGAAAATTCCGGGGATGCCGCACCCGCCGGGGACCCGCATAATAAGGTCGCTATTCTGCCCTTTTCCTTTATCAAAGATGGTCATCCGCAACCAGATGAAGCAGGGCAGGAAGTGCAGAACGAAATCTATAACATGCTGAGCAAACATGCAGGCGTATACGAAATCCTGCAACCCCGCCGTACCATAGTGATGCTGAATAAAGCAGGTGTCACCAAGGATACATATATGAATTTCACGATGGATGAAATCTGTAAAAAACTGGGCGTAGAATATATCCTTACCGGCAGTATCAGCGTCAATAGTACCACCGTTACCAGTACCGGCACCTCCAGCTATAACGATAAAACAAAAAATGAGGACGATAAAAAGAAGAATTCCGGTACCAGCAGCAGCTATTCTACCGCCAAACAGAATTATAAAACAGTAGTGGATATGAAAATTTACAACGACAAAGGCACCAGTATCTACAATCAGAACCGACAGGCATTCTGGAATGACCAGGATTCCTATAAGAGTACGGTGGAGTATTTGCTGAAGAGATGTCCGTTGTATAGGAAGTAAGATAATATAGGGAGAAAAAATCCCCTGCTGCCATTGGCAGCAGGGGATTTTTCTTTTCGGGAGATACGGCAGGTATCTCCCGAAAAGAAAAAACAGACGTGGTTTTTAATAAATCTGATCTGGTCAAAAAATAGTAAAACTGCATCTGTTTTGGTTGGATAATAAACTGGAATTTTGCAGCAGGTAAAAACAAGTTTTATGACGATTGTAAACAGCACAATGGCCGATATCGACAGGCTTTTTGAAATGTATGATGCAGCATCCGTTTATATGAAGGAGAAGGGCGCCCCTAGTCCCTGGCAAGGGTTTGAGCGCACTAAGGTAGCCGCAGAAATTGAAGAAGCCCGCCAGTGGAAGGTGGTAGAAAACGGGGAGATCACCGCTGTTTTTCTGACTACCTATAACGACCCGCATATCTGGCAGGAGAAAGATCAGGACCCTGCGGTATATATCCACCGGATTGCGACGCATCCTGAACACCGTGGCAAGGGATATGTGCAGGATATTGTGGACTGGGCCAGGGAACATGCACAGGAAAAAGGGAAGAAATTTGTGCGTCTGGATACCGGTGCAGGCAATAAACCACTGATCAATTACTATATACGTTGCGGATTTAATTTCCTCGGCGATGTCTATATCAATTCACCGGAGTTGCCGGCACATTACCGTGGTGGCACTTTCGCGCTACTGGAAATTGAATTGTAAAGAAATCTGATCCGGTCAGCAATCGTACATCTGCCTATTTTTTTATAGTAGAATAAATTAGATTTTTATGTAAAGTTAAAGCAGGCTTTATGATGATAGTAAACAGTACGATGGCCGATATGGATACTTTATTTGCATTTTACCGTGCAGGTGCCGTGTATATGAAAGACATGGGGGAGGTGCGCCCCTGGCAGGAATTTGAACGTACTGCCGTAGCGAAGGAAATTGAAGAGGGCCGGCAGTGGAAGGTATTGGACAATGGAGAGACCGTAGCGGTATTTCTGACCACCTATAACGATCCATTCGTATGGCAGGAGAAAGACCAGGACCCCGCCGTATATATCCATCGGATAGCGACGCATCCTGAACACCGCGGAAAGGGATATGTGCAGGGAATTGTGGATTGGGGAAGGGAACATGCGCGCGAAAACGGGAAAAAATTTCTGCGGTTGGATACCGGTGCCCGAAACACCCGCCTCGTCAATTATTATAAACGTTGCGGATTTAATTTGCTCGGCGAGGTATATCCCGATTCACCGGCGCTTCCTGCGCACTATCGCGGAGGTATCATTGCCCTGATGGAGATAGCTATATAGTTTTATTACAGCGGTAGTCCGGAATACAGCTGTATTTACCTATCCATTGAGATAAAGATGGTATGAAATTTGGCGGGCAGGCCTGCAAATACGCCTGTGCGTATCACCATATCACATCACCATATCTTTATTAAAACAGATGGAAAACCGTATCAATGCCCTCGACGGGTTTCGGTTCCTGGCGATCAGCCTGGTTGCCGTATTTCACTATTACAGCCGCTTTACGCTGCCACAGTCTCCCGTCAATTACTACCCTTATGGCAACAGCTTTAACAATGTATTTTCTGCGAATGCCTATCTTGGTGTACACTTTTTCTTTATCATTTCAGGTTATGTTATCTACTTCAGTATCCTGAGAAGCAGCCACCTAAAGGATTTCTTCCTGCGGCGCTTTATCCGCTTATTTCCGCCGTTACTGCTGGCTTCCGTGATCACCTTCGTTTTTGTGGCGGTAGCAGATCCGCAGCAGGCGTTTCCGTTTCATGTCAGTGTATTTTCCTTTCTGCCTTCACTGACTTTCACCGACCCGCTTTTCTGGCAGCCATTGCTGAAGGGGCATAAGATCGCCCTGATCGATGGGGCGTACTGGTCTTTGCTGGTAGAAGTGAAATTTTATGTGTTGATCGCCCTGATCTATTTTCTGCTGCCCAGGGAGAAATTTTTACGTAACTGGACTTCCCTGATGGCCGTACTGCTGGTCGTACATACCCTGGCAGCGTATGTTCATTTCCCGATGTCGGTGGCCATACGTAAGGCAATGGATATCTTTTTCTTCTATAACTATATTGCATTCTTTTCTGCCGGCATCTGCTTTTATGATTTTTATATTCATAGGAAATGGCGGCCGGAGTACCTGGTTACAGCGGTGATGGCGGGTATTACGCTATGGTCGCTGGGATGGGCAGGTATGGCCTTTATGGCGGTTTTCCTGGTATTATTTACCATGCTGGTAAATGGCAGCCACTTGTTGGGGTTCTTCGCTTTGCCGATGGTAAGAAGAATCGGCGTGATCAGTTATACACTGTACCTGTTGCACCAGTTCATAGGCCTGATACTGATCAATGCGATCTGTAAATGGGTGCCGGCGGAGGTATTATGGCCGGCAGTGCCCGTTTTCGTATATGCCTTGCTGATAGTAGTCACGGAATTGATTTACCGCTTTTATGAAGAGCCGGTAAGAAAGCTCCTGACCAATTACTATTTTCCAAAGCGTGTGCCGGTGCCTATGGTGGAGAAACAGGCCGCCTAATCCAGCGTATTCAGGATTTCCTGTATGGAGAAACTGGCCCCGCAAACATATTCATCCGCAGCGCCGTAATAAATGGTGAGCTGATCGCCATTGACCAGGTGGCCATTGGTGAATACAACATGCCCGAAGAAGCCCGTCAGTTCGTACGCAGCGCCTGGTTCCATAATAGGAAGGTGGGAGCGGGACAATACCTTCGCAGGATCTTGCAGATCGAGTAACAGCGCACCCAGACAATACCGGTGCATGGCATCGGCGCCATGGTAGATGGCCAGCCAGCCATGCGCCGTTTTTATAGGCGCAGCACCCGCGCCTACCCGGGCGCTATCCCACATGCCGGGCCTGCTTTTGGCAATACACTGGTGCTGGCCCCAGTGAATGCTATCCGGGGAAGATGCCAGCCATATGTAGTTGCCACCCAGCGTTGGACTGCTGGGCCGGTGAAAAGCATAATAGCTGCCGTTTACGCGTTCTTCGAAGATGGCACAGTCCTTATTGTGCGGCGGGAATATCAATCCTGCCGAATGATAGTTTTTCCAGTCGGTCGTTGTTTTCATACCTACAGCCACCCCATTTTCAGAAACAGCCGTATAGGTGAGGTAGTAAGTGCCTTCCAGGAATGATACCCTGCAATCCTCTATGCCAAAGGTTTCCAGGCTCCCCGTGCCATAAATGGCTGGATAGTCCGGGTCTTCTTTAAAATGAATGCCGTCGTCGCTGGAGAAAAGCCGCAGATGAGAAAGGGTGGTGAGGAAGTCGACCCCCTGGTAATTGATGACACGGGCATCTGTAGCGATAAGGTCCGGATCATTGAGGAGAATCTCCCGGATCATCATCTTCCCATCAGGTTGTAATACCGGAAAGGAGACGTGTATCTTGGACTGCTCGGGCCTCTCCGCCACCCGAACGATGAGCCAGGTTTTACCATTGAAAGAGAATACGCCCGGATTAAGCAGACAGGCTACTTTGAGTCCGGGCATACTGGCGGTGATGTCACCAGGCTTTAATAAAGGGTTTGCAGGAAATCTAGTTGCTAAATCAGGCATCTGCAGAAAAATTTATATGCTTCCCGATCAGGTATTTATCTCCTGTAAATACAATTTATCCAAACCGAATGTTTATCGTATTAACAACGGTCCTTATTTCGCGAAACCTATCGTTAGGGTCGTTACTTCCCATACCCAGCGTGCAGGGCGCTTTTCTCCGGGTACTACCAGCCGGTAAGGGCCTTTGCCGGAAGGTAATGGTTGTCCGTCGGACTCCATCGCCAGCAGGATCGTTTTATCGTTGAATGCGGGGTCAATTTCAGGAAGGGAGAACAGCACTTCATAACCATCGCCGGATTTTACCAGGAGGTATTTGGCCATGTTCTCACCACGGAGTGCAGTGCCGAAGGTGACACCGGCTGCCTGTAAAATATCGTAGAGTGCCACGCCGCTGTATACATGGGATTTACCGTCTTTATCCGCAGCAGTGACCGTGCTTTTCTTCATCTGTTGGAGCGTCTCGGGCGTGAGCGTCAGCGGGGTGGTAACTTCACCGGTAACGGTGATGGTAGCCGGTTTGGTTTGTGCAGTTGCCAGTATGCTGCCGGAGCAGAGTATAGCCAGTAGCCATGTTTTTATCATTGGTACAGCGATTTACAGATGTGGATCAGAGAAACGTTTGTCGTGAATAAAGGTACTATCTGTGAGCATATGAAGAAAGGCAATGATATCATTTTTTTCTTTTTCAGAGAGATGCAGTGTATGCGTGAGCGTATCATTGTAGTTGCCACGGATAGCCGGACTCAGCGTACTGCTTTGTTTGATATGATCGCTGTAGTGGTCGAGGACTTCTTCCAGTGTAGCAAAGCGGCCGTCGTGCATGTAGGGCGCCGTTAATGCGATATTGCGCAGGGTCACCGTCCGGAAGCGGCCGATATCAGTAGGTTGGCCGGTGATGGAAGCGCGGCCTTCATCGGCAGGGAAACTGTCGAGGCCATTGTTATGATATAGCTCTACGAATAGTTTCGGGCCGCCATGGCAATGGCCGCAGCCTGCGCCACGGATCCCTTTTTCCGGAGCAGGGTTGCCCATGAAAAGCGCCATACCGTTAGCTTCTGCGGTAGTAGGCGTGTATTGGTGCACGAGATATTTATCGTAGTTGGAATTGGCAGAGATCAGGGAGCGTTCGAATTGTGCGAGTGCTTTGATGATAAGTGTATCAGTAATGGTGGCGGTACCAAATGCAGCTTTGAACAGGGTAGGGTAATGCCTTGTTTGTGAGAGCTTATGCACAGATATAGCCAGCGGCTGCCCCATTTCATGCGGGGCGGTGAGTGGGGTAGCGGCTTGTGCTTCCAGCGAGGCCGCGCGGCCATCCCAGAAGAAGTTACGCACCCATAATAAGTTTGCCAGCGACATCGAATTACGTGTAGTCGTTACCGTGTCAATTCCGGTACTGAATTGCTTTCCGTCTGTAAATGCTTTTGATTGCTGGTGGCAGCTGGCGCAGGAGATGGTGTTGGTGCCTGATAGTAATTTTTCGTAGAAGAGCATTCTGCCGAGGTATACACCATTTACGGTGGCTGGATTATCAGGAGGTGTATTGATTCTGTTGGAGAAATAAGATGGATATATATAAGTATAGGTGGTGTCTTTTAAAACGATTGGCGCATGACTAAGATGGATGCCGGACACCGAAAATGTCAAAAATAAAAGAGTGGAAATTAAAACATTTTTCATCATCCTAAAAGTAGAAATATTTTATTAACGTTCAATGTATGTTAGAATCTAACATGTTTTTATAATATAATATTCTATTAATAATGAATACTTTATGATAATAATTTGTTAATCATTTGGACGCATTTGCTTAACAGTTGGCGGATAGATTTGCCGTCTAATTTTTGCGTATGCGTTACCTATTTATCCTTATTCCCCTGATATTTTGTTTTCTATCAACCAACGCACAATTTAAAGGTTTAGTAGTAAATGAATTTTCACAGGGAGATGCTGGCAACAAAGAATACTTTGAGCTGGTAGTTGCAGGTACAAGGACCTGCACAGAAACCACCGCAGATTTGCGGGGATGGATTTTTGACGATCAGAATGGATGGTATGGAGGATCGGGAACCGGTATTGCCACAGGGCATATGCGGTTTGCCAATGATCCTGCATGGGCGGCCATTCCGTTTGGGTCAATTATCGTATTATATAATAAAGATGACATTAACACGGCTATCACTACTGCCGGGTTAGCGGACGATCCTTTTGATGCCAACAAAGATGGCGTATATGTGATCCCTATCAGTAAAACAGCCACTTCGGTAAATGGCGTGATTGACATCAATACGACCTCACCGACTTCACCTTCTTCAGCTACATTTGTTTATGGTTCTGCCGGGAGCTATGCGAAACTTTCTACAGCAGGCGCTACTGCCTGGAATACTATACTAGGGTTAAGTAATTCCGGCGATGCAGTCATCACAGTAAATCCGGCAAAACCCGGACAACCATTTTGCTCCGTTGTATTTGGTTTTGTTCCGACAACAGGTAATACACCAACCGTAACATTGGGTGCCGTTGTTGCCAAGAAAAATGCTTACCTGAAAGATGGTAATGGAGACAACTATAATATTGCCGGTAATTGGGCCATCGGCGATGCAAATACTGACGAAACGCCGGGGCTGCCGAATACGCCCCTGAACAAGGCCTGGATCGATGCCATGAGACAGGATCCGCTGCCGCCAACTGCCAACACCGGTAATAATACTGTTTGCGTAGGTGCAACAACCGCCCTTAGCAACGCCACTACTGGCGGTACATGGTCTTCCGCTACTCCCGGTATTGCTACAGTAAACAGTACTACCGGATTGGTAACAGGTGTTGCTGCGGGTACAGTAGATATTATCTATACTATTGGTGGTTGTAAGGCTGTTACATCTGTTGTTGTTACTGCGGGTGCTACCACACCTGTTATCACCGGTCAGGCAGCCATGTGTACCGGTAGTACTGCCTTGTTCACTGCGGATAATCCTGGTGGTACCTGGAGCAGCAGCAATACTGCCATACTCACTGTAGATCCTGCCGGTAATGTTACCGCTGTTGCTGCCGGATCTGCCAATATATTATATACCACTACCGGCTGCGGTGGTGCTACCGGAACATACGCTGTTACAGTAACGGCTGCCGTTACACCTGGTGCTGTCAGTGGTCCTGACGATGTATGTAAAGGTACTGTGATCACGTTAACGAATACGGTTGCCGGTGGCGCCTGGAGCAGCAACAATACCGCTGCCGCCACTGTAAATGCTGCCACCGGTGAGGTAACCGGTGTTGCCGCTGGTACTGCTACCATTACCTATACACTGTCCGGAACCTGCCAGACCGGCTCTTCTTCTAAAACTATTACAATAAATGATAAGCCTGCAAAGCCGGTAATTACCGGCCCGACCAGTGTTTGTAAAGATGCAGATATCACCTTATCTGCCGATATTACCACTGGTAGCTGGACATCAGCCGATAATGCCATCGCCAGTGTAGATGCTACTACAGGCCTGGTACATGGAGTTGCCGGTGGCAATACCATTATTACCTATACTGTTTCCAATACATGTGGCAATAACGCTACCGACTATACGGTTTCGGTGAATGATATTCCTGCGGTACAAGCTATCCAGGGTGGCAGCAGCATCTGCGTCAGCACTACCGCTTACGCCTATACGGATGCAACTGCCGGTGGTACCTGGAGCTCCAGCAATACCAGCATTGCTACCGTTGACGCTGCAGGTAATGTGATGGCGTTGACAGCAGGTAATTTTACCCTGACTTACACAGTGCCTGGCACTTGCGGCAATGGCATTAAAACACTGGATATTACGGTGGGTGATGTGCCTGCCAACGCTACAGTTACAGGTGCTTCCAATGTTTGCATCAGCTCTGCTGTTGATTTAACCGCCAACATCGCGGGAGGCAAATGGACTTCCGGCGATGATAACATAGCCACGGTAGATATCAATACCGGAAAGGTTACCGGCGTGAGCGCAGGTACTGTAACCATTACCTATACACAAACCAACAGCTGTGGCAGCACTGCCAATACGCATGTTATCACAGTGGCTGCCGGTGCTACCGCCGCTGCCATAGCGGGTAACAACAGCATCTGTACCGGAACGGTTTATTCCTATACCAACGCTACTCCGGGCGGTGTCTGGAGCTCCAGCGATAATACCGTTGCAACCGTTGACGTCAACGGTAATGTAACGCCTGTCAAAGCAGGAACTTTTACCTTATCCTATACTGTTAGCAGCGCCTGCGGCAATGATACCAAAACATTAAATGTTACGGTAACGGCTACACCGGTAGATGCCACTATTTCCGGCCCAACAAGCGTTTGTACGGGAGCAACCATTTCCCTGACGGCTGATCAGGCCAACGGTACCTGGACCTCCGGTAATACTGCCCTGGCAACCATAAATGCTACCACCGGTGTAGTAACGGGTGTAGCTGCGGGTAATGTGGTGATCACCTATACACAGTCTAACAGCTGTGGGATCAAAGCTAATACCCAGACAGTAACCATTAACGCTGCACCTGTTTTAAGTACTATCGGTGGTAATACGGCTATCTGTACCGGCACCGATTATAACTACACGAATACGGTAACAGGCGGTACCTGGACATCCAGCGACCTTGCTGTTGCTACCGTAGATGTCAATGGAAAGGTGACGCCGGTTAAAGCTGGTACCTTCACCTTAACCTATACTGTCAGCAGCAGCTGCGGCAATGTTTCCCAGACACTGGGTATCACTGTTACTGCTACACCGGTTGATGCAGTCATTGCAGGTCCTGCTGCTGTATGCACCGGTTCCACTATCACACTTACTGCTGATCAGGCAGGTGGCAGCTGGACTTCCGGTAATACCGCAATCGCTACCGTAAACAATACTACAGGTGTAGTAAGTGGTATTACAGCTGGTAATGCTGTCATCACCTATACACAAGCCAATAGCTGTGGTACCAAAACCAATACACAGACAGTTACCGTAAATGCGGCTCCTGTATTAACTGCCATCAACGGCAATGCCAGCATTTGCATGGGTAACACTTATGCCTATACGAATTCGACCCCGGGAGGTACCTGGACGTCCAGTGATATTAATGTTGCCACCGTTGACGGACTGGGAAATGTAACCCCTGTTGCGGCGGGAAGCTTTACCTTAACCTATACTGTAAACAGTACCTGCGGTAATGTATCCACAACGCTGGCCATCACCGTAGGTGATAAACCATTAGTGAGCACTATCAATGGCGCAGGCAGCGTTTGTGCAGGCGCCACCATTTCTTTGAGCAACAGTACACCTTCGGGTACCTGGAGCAGTACAGATAATACCATTGCCACGGTGGATGTAAACGGCACCGTAACCGGTGTTGCCGGCGGAATGGTAAATATTACCTATTCCGTATCCAACAGCTGTGGAACATCTGCCCAGACAAAAACAATTACGGTGAATACCCAGCCTGTAGTGGCTGCCATTGCAGGTAGCAACAACATCTGTACCGGTGCTACTCAAACCTATACCAACGCTACGGCTGGTGGTACCTGGAGCAGCAGTGACAACAGTATTGCTACCGTAAGTGCTGCCGGTGTGGTTACACCGCTGGCCAAAGGCACGTTTATACTTACCTATACCGTAAATAGTGTATGCGGCAACGTTAGTAAAACACTGTCGGTTAATGTTGATGCCAAACCAGTGCTGAGTGCCACTACCGGTACCAGTACACTATGTGCAGGATCTGTTGCTACGCTGAACAACAGCTACCCTGGCGGTACATGGAGCAGCAGCAATACGGCTGTAGCCTCTATTGATGCTACCGGCAAGGTAACTGCAAATGCAGTGGGTACTGCTGATATGTACTATGCAGCTACTAACGGTTGCGGTACTACGCAGGTGCCATTCACAGTAACGGTATCGGATAAACCGCAGGTACCAGCGATTACCGGTGTTACTGATATCTGTAAAAATGCGCAAACGAATTTCTCGAATACTTTAGCAGGGGGGCAGTGGAGCAGTGCCAATAACAGTATCGCTACCGTTAATGCAACTACTGGCGCGGTAAGCGGTGTAAGTGCAGGTACTACCAATATCATCTATACTGTTACCAATACCTGTGGCAGCAGTGCACAATCACATGCCATTACTGTAAACGATATCCCTGTAGTACCTGCTATCAGTGGTATTGCAGATATCTGTCAGAATACCGGTATACAACTGAGTAATACGACAGCCAACGGTGTCTGGAGTTCTTCCAACAGCGCAGTGCTTACGGTGGACGCCAGCGGTTGGGCGACGGGCTTAACTATCGGAACTGCAGATATTACCTACACGGTGGATAACAAAGGTTGTGTGGCAAGTACCAAAGCTACCATCCAGGTGCAGGGACTCAAGCTGACGCTGAGTACCAGCACAGAAACACTGGTGGCAGGAAAGCCATTTACTGTTACCAGCACTGGTGATGCAGTATACACCGTTACCGACTGGAAACCGGCAGGTATGTTTACCAACCAGCAAGCCAAGCAGCAAACAGTCACCCTGTACGACCAAACGCCGGTAGTGATTACCGTTAATGGTAAAACCACTGCAGGATGTCTGGCTTCCGCTTCCATTACTGTAGCAGCTGTTCCTAACAGCGCCGACTTCTTCGTACCGAATGCCTTCACGCCTAATGGCGACGGCAGGAACGATGTGTTCAAAGCCTATGGTTCCGGCATCAGGGAGATCACGCTGCAGGTATATACCCAGTGGGGCGAGAAAGTATTTGAAAGCAATGATGCCACCCGCGGATGGGATGGTACCTATAAGGGTCGTCAGCAGCCTGTGGGCGTGTATGTATACGCGTTAAAGGCGGTTATGCTGGATGGTGCGGTAATTACTAAAAAGGGTTCTGTTAATTTAATTCGATAATTACGATGAAAAGAAATCTTGGTTTTTCATTAATGATATTTCTCCTGGCTGCACTTAAAGTGCAGTCAGGTTATGCGCAGGTAGATCCGCATTTCTCACAATATTATATGTACCCTATGAGTCTGAACCCTGCGCTGACAGGCTTGATGGACGGGGATTACCGGGTGTCGGCCATTTACCGCAGTCAATGGGGGAGTGTGGCCAGTCCTTATTCCACGGTAGGATTGTCGGGAGATATGACCACCAACAAGAACATTAATATTGGCGCAAACATATTTAACCAGAAGGCCGGTAATGGTGGTTACAACTACCTGAACGGCTATGTAACGGTAGCCTATACCGGTGTGAAGTTTGGTCCTGAGGGAGATCAGCATATTTCTTTCGGTTTCCAGGGAGGTTTGCTGAGTAGAAGATTTGATCCGGCGAAGTTCCAGTTTGGGCAGCAGTGGCTGCCAGGCACGGGGTATGATGCGGGCATTCCGAATGGAGAAAGCTTTCAGCAATCTAAGTCCAGCGTTTTTGACGCCGGCTTTGGGGTGGCTTATTATGATGCCACACCGGATAAAACAGTGAGTCTTTTTGGAGGGGTGTCTGCCTTTCACCTGACGCAGCCTAAGGACCCGTTCCTGAAATCGGGTAATAAGGAAGTGATGCCGGTACGGTACAGTGCACATATGGGGGCACGTATAGCTATGAACGAAACGGTAACTTTTGTGCCTAACGGCGTATATTCATTACAGGGAAATTCACAGGAAAAGATGCTGGGGGCGTATTTCCAGCTGATGGCCAACGAAACTACCGATGTGATGCTGGGTGCCAACTGGCGTATGAATGATGCGGTGTCGCCGTTTGCGGGTATTTACTTCAACGGTATGACCATCGGCCTGAGCTATGATGCCACCACTTCCCAATTGGGAAAGCTGGCGAATGCCAATGCCAACAGCTTTGAGCTGAGTATCTCTTTCACCGGAAAAAGACGCAACAGCATTAAAACGAACTATTTCAAATGTCCACGTTTATAATGCCAACATTTTAAGACCCTGATTTATCCTTATCAACGTAATGAAAAAGTATTACCTACAAATATCATTGCTGACAGTAGCCGCACTGGGTATAAGGCCGGTGATGGCACAATCGCCCCGGTCGGCAATCGCCAAGGCAGATGCCTTGTTCGGCCAGCAGGAGTATTTTGCTGCCGCACAGCTCTATGAGCAGTGCTATACCGGAAAGGCCTTGTCAGACAAGCACTATGCAGCCCCGTTCTCCGTAAAAAAGATCCGCAGGAAATCAGCTGCAAAAAAATATAATAATGCAGACCTGGCTTTTAAAGTAGCGGAAAGCTATCGCCAGTGTTTTCATTACCAGCTGGCAGCAGACTGGTATGCGAGGGCTATTGCGGAAAATTCGCACCAGCCGCAGCTACAGTATTGGTACGGGGTTACACTTCGCGCCACCGGCCATCCGGAAGAGGCTAACGCTGCGCTGACGAAATTTCGTACAGGCCTTCCCGATACCGACCTGTACAAGCAGGCTGCTGCCGCTGAGCTGGACAATATCTCCTTTGCTGCCACGCAGGCTGCCCATGAGGATATCCGTACGGCTATACTACATGTTGCCGGTGATTCCCTGACCGCTATCAGTGCGCTTTCCTGGAAAGACAATAATCATGTCATTTTCACGGGTGTGTCGCCGGATGGGGCTGTATTCGGCAATAAACTATATGAGGCCGTATTACAGGACGGGAAGCTAACAGCGGTAACGCCGTTAGGCATTGCGTCGGAAGGCGCACAGCTGGCCGCCGGCAGCTATACGCCCGATGGCCGCACCATCTATTTTACCCGCTGGGAAATGGTGGACAGCAAAAAACAGGCAGCTATCTACAGTACCACGCTGGCAGATGGTAAGTGGTCGGTACCTGAGAAAGCGCCAGCAGCCATCAACGCACCGGGTTATAATGCCATGCAGCCCTTCGTAACGGCGGATGGTAAAAAACTGCTGTTTGCGTCCGACAGGCCGGGAGGCGCCGGAAAATATGATATCTGGATAGCAGACCTCAACGGCACTAATGTAGCAGGAGCGGCCGTGAATGCCGGTACCAACGTGAATACCGCCGGAGATGAAGTGACGCCTTTCTATGATCAGGAGGCCCAGGTACTGTATTTCTCTTCTGATGGAAGACCTGGCATGGGCGGACTGGACGTTTACAGCAGTGCGGGCCCTCTGTCTGATCTGCGTGTAGCCGTGAATGTGGGTATGCCGGTAAATTCCATAAAACATGACAGCTATTTCACATTACGTCCGGGAAGTGGTGGTAAGGAAGCTACGCTGAGTTCCGACAGAAACTCAGATTGTTGTCTGGGAATTGTCTTTTTACAATTTCCACCGGAGCCGCCAAAGGTAATAACGGAAACGCCTGTTGTAGCCGTAACACCGCCACCACCTGTGGTTCAGGAGAAAAAAGATACCAGCTGGTTTATACATTTTGATTTCGATAAATCAATTTTAAAACCGGAAGCGATGACGATTCTGGATGAATTGGCAAAGATTTTGAAAGAAGATAATGCATTGAAAGCAGAAATTTTTGGGCATACCGATGGTAAAGGTTCGGATGATTACAACAATAAACTAGCCGACCAGCGCGCTCAGATATGTATGCAGTACCTGCTGAAACAAGGCATCGCAGCCGAAAGAATTAGTGGTAAGTCGTTCGGAAAGCATCAGTTACTAAAAGAAGAAAGTGGAAAGGATGATGCAGCCGCACGTGAAATGAACAGAAGGGTGGAGTGCAGGGTGTTCAGTAGCCATTAACTACGGGTGAATGACAAAAATGAATAACGGTAAAAGGATGTCTCAAAAGGAGGCGTCCTTTTTATTTTTATCAAGGTATGAATACGATTGCATAAAAATACTTTTTCCCAAAGGACTTCTTTTATGGAAGATGATAAAAGTACTGTCCACCTGGTAGTAGTAATCCCTTTCGTTACAGCATAGGGTCAGATGCTGAGGTGATCGCCTCATATAAAGTTATCAGCTATCCGCCGCAGATATTAATTGACCCGGAGGGAAAGATTGTATTGAGGACAGCAGGGATTCCTGGTGCGAAAGAAGTGGCGGGGAAGTTAAACGGGCTGCTCCCAGGGCATTGAATTCATGTAAGTTCTGCAATAAAAAAAAATGGAATGCCGTATGGCATTCCATTTTTTTTTATTGCAGACGGATCGTCTTATAATGCTTTTATCAGCGTAATGTATGTCGGGAAGTGATCACTGAACCCACCTGCGTAATTGTCAAAATCGTAGGTGCGTTTAGGATAGCCTTTATACCTTCCGGAAGTCTGAATCATATCTTCTCTCTTAAAAATATTGGCTTTATAGAACCTGAACTGTTCGTCTTTTTTAACCAGCAGATTTTGTGAGATAATGATCTGATCGAAGAGTGCCCAGGCATCCTGGTAGGCCAGTGTGCCGATTCCCCTGTTATAGAAAGCTACCCATGGGTTGAAGAGTTCCTGCGACTTCAGTTTGTCGGCGTTGCCACCGGCTTTCAGCACTTTGGTAACGCTTTCGTTGGTAGGGTTGTCGTTCAGATCACCCATTACCACCGCATTGACGTTAGGATCTTCTTTATACAATGAGTCGATGAACTTGCGGCAAACATCGGCAGCAACGGCGCGGTTAGGTGCGGAAGCTGCTTCGCCGCCAAGGCGGGATGGCCAGTGGTTCACGAAAATATGAATGATTTGTCCGTCGATACTGCCTTTTACCCAGAGTACATCGCGGGTTTTATGACGGTATCCGTTTGCATCCGGCGGGAGGTCTACGCGCAGCGGGCGGCTGTCGATGACGGTGAAATGGGCCGGATTGTACAGCAGGCCTACGTCTACACCGCGGGAATCCGGTGAGTCATAATGTACGATCTGGTAGTTCCTGGATTTGAGATAGTCGTGGTGGGTGAGTGCTTCCAGTACGCCACGGTTTTCTATTTCAGAAACACCCAGTACGGTGAGTCCTTCCGGGGAGATATCTGTTCCGATATCTTTAATAACAGAAGCAAGATTTTTTAATTTATCAAGATAAACATCTCCTGTATATCTTTTTTTTCCCGTAGGGAGAAATTCATAATCGTTGACACCTTCCTGGTGAAGGGTATCGTAGAAGTTCTCCAGGTTATAGAAACCGATGTTGACCACTTTGTATTGTCTGGACTGCGCAAAGGAGCTGGTATGCCAGCACGCCGCCAGGAGACCAATAAGCAGGAATATTCTGTACTGCATGTTATTTACAGGTGAAATAATCTGGTGATAGAATTTTATGTGCGTCATGATCGAATTACCTGTGGTAATTTTTTTGCCAGAGACCCAGTATTACGGATAACGCAACCGGTTAAACGAAGCGCGAACTTCGTAAAAATCTCTCAATTAATAAATCTAATTACAGAAAATGTCAGAATCTAACACGGATTTGCAAATTTCCTTTCCGAACGGGCGTTTCAGCCCTAAATTAATAATTTGGTAATAGTAGTTTCAAATCCCAAAGCTACTTTTGCGACTCGTGATTAAGGTGGACCCAGCCTGTTATATCAAGCGCCGATTAATCAACCGTATGCAACGAATATCCCTAGTGTGAATAGTTTGCTATGCCAGGAACTTTCCCATAGATGATATCACCTGTAAACAAACAACAATTGTTCAAATCATTAATGCATGAATAGATCTGCCAGGTTTTTTTCAAAAAGACTTTTTGCCGGGATAGGCTTTGTATTGGCCGCCCCTGCGGTGTTTGCGCAAGTCAAAAAAGACAGCGTGAATGCACTGGAGCTGAAAGATGATATTAAGAGTAACATCCCGGTAGTTGTACTGGATGAAAATGATGCCGACAATAACGTTGGTTCTTCCGGTCAAAGTATTTCGTCTATCCTTTATGGTGGTCGTGATCCTTACTATTCCGGTGTGTTTAACTTCAATGTGGCCAGGTTTAAACTCCGTGGGTACGATGCTTCCTATTTCGATACCTACATCAATGGTGCTCCGGTAAGAAACCTGACCAACGGGTATACATCCTGGAGCCTGTGGGGTGGACTCAACGACGTGATGCACAGCAGACAAACCAGCAATGGCCTGCGTCCTGTGGATTTTGCCTATGGTGATATCGGTGGTGCCAACTATATCGATACCCGTGCTTCCAAACAACGTAAGGAGCTGAGTGTAAGCTATGCACAGTCGAACCGTAACTATAACAACCGTGTAATGGCCAGCTGGAATACCGGCATGATGGCCAATGGATGGGCGTTTTCACTGGCAGCCTCTTTCCGCTATGCCGGCGAAGGTTATGTGCAGGGTACCTACTATAACGGCGCTTCCTACTTTGCTTCCGTAGACAAGAAAATTAATAAGAACCACCTGTTGTCATTTACTACGTTCGGTACCCCAACGGTTTCTGGCGGACAATCAGCCGTAACCCAGGAAATGTACGACCTGGCGGGTTCTAACTTCTATAATCCTTCCTGGGGTTATCAGCAAGGCAAAAAACGTAGCTCCAACTATACCTCCAGCTACCAGCCTTACTTTATCCTCAACCACGAATGGACGCTCAATAACAAAAGCAGCCTGAAAACATCCGCCAGCTATACCTTCGGCGAACGCGCCCGTACCGTGCTGGACTGGTACAATGCACCAGATCCACGCCCGGACTACTACCGCAACCTGCCTAGCTATGCTACAGATGCCGCTACCAAACAAATGCTGACAGACTATTACCACAATAATCCGGATGCATTGCAGGTAAACTGGGATAATCTCTATGATATCAACCGTCATGGTACCACTACCATCAACGGAAAAACGGGTAACCTTTCCCGTTATATCATGGAAGACCGTGTTACCAATACCAAAAAAGCAAACTTCAACAGCGTATACAATACCACTATCGGGAAAAGACAGGAATTCACTGCCGGTATCACCTACAGCCGCCAGGAAGACCGCAACTTTGAAAGAGTGAACGACCTGCTCGGTGGCGACTTCTTCGTAAACCTGAACCAGTTCGCTGAAAGAGACTTTCCAGGTAACGGCAATGTAAACCAGTACGACATTGATAATCCTAACCGTACTCTCCAGAAAGGTGATAAATTCGGTTACGACTACACGATGACGCTGAACGAAGCCAAAGCTTTCGCTCAGACAGTGGTGAAATTCGATCACGTAGACTTCTTCCTGGGTGCCAACTATACCTATACCTCCATGTGGAGAACCGGTAACGTTAGAAACGGACTGTATCCGGATAACTCAAAAGGTAAATCCGATACCTATACCTTCAATAACGCCGGTGTAAAAGGTGGTGTTACCTATAAACTGGATGGCCGCAACTACCTGTTTGCAAACGCTTCCTACAATACCAGGGCACCTTTCGTAGAGAACGTATTTATCTCTCCTCGTAACAGAAATACTGCACAGGCAGATCTTCGCTCTGAAAAAATCTTCACGGCAGAAGCAGGCTATGTGCTGAACTGGGAGAAACTGAAATTCCGCCTGAATGGTTACTACAGCAACTTCGCGGATGGAATGGATGTACTCAGCTATTACGACGACAGCTACCAGAACTTAGTGAACTATGCCCTCACCAACATCGGTAAAGAACATATCGGTCTGGAGATCGGTCTGGAAGCTCCTATCTATAAAGGACTGAGCCTGAAAGCTGCTGCCAACATCGGCCGCTACTATTACAACACCCGTCAGAATGCCGTGGTTACCGTTGATAACAGCTCTGCTATCCTCGCCAACGAAACCGTATATGCGAAAAACTACCGCATCGGACAAACGCCGCAGGAAGCATATACCGTAGGCCTGAACTACCAGGGCAAACGTAACTGGTTCGCCAATGTCAATTTCAACTACTTCGATCAGATGTGGCTCGACATGAACCCGATCAGACGTACAGAACGCGCTACCGCCGGTCTTAAACCAGGTACTGATGCATGGAACAACGTGCTGGCTCAGACACAGCTGCCTTCTCAGTATACCGTAGACCTCTATGGTGGTAAAACATTCTCACTCAGAACAGGTAAAATCAGATCTACACTGGTACTGACTGCTGGTATCAACAACCTGCTGGATAATAAGAAATTCGTTACCGGCGGATTTGAACAGCTGCGCTTCGACTATACTGATAAAAACGTAAACAAATTCCCTGCTAAATACTACTATGCTTATGGTCTGAACTACTTTGTCAGCGTAGGTTTAAGAATGTAATAGCAGTACCGAATATATCTAACTACATCTAATTAAAATTACTAAATAATACATCTGATGAACAAATTGTGTAAGCAATTCGTAAGGTTTTCCGGGGGAATGCTCTTCATGGGAGCATTGGCGATAACAGCTTGTAAAAAGACTTTTGACGAGCCTCCTTATAACAGCGGAGACCCTGCTATCAAGGTAACCAACTCTATTGCCGACTTACAGGCGCTCTACAAAGGCAGTCCTGTTACCATCACCAGCGATATGGTATTTGCCGGTGTTGTTATTGGAGATGATAAATCCGGTAACCTTTTCAAACAGATCGTTATTCAGGACAGCACCGCTGGTATCAATATCCAGCTGGACGCATCTAACCTGAACGCTAAGTACCCTGTTGGACGTAAAGTATTCGTGAAAGCAAAAGGGCTGACCCTGGGCGCTTATGGCGGATTACTCGAACTGGGCCTGGGTGTTAATGATCAGAACCAGCCGGTACGTATTACCCAGGCAATGATCGACTCTTTCCTGGTAGCAGGTAGCTCCAACAACGTAGTAGTACCACTGGAACTGACCATTGCGCAGCTGAACCAGAAATACCAGAACATGCTGGTAACGCTGAAAGACATGCAGGTAATTCCTGCTGATACCAGCAAAACCTATGCAGACAGCACTAAAGTAACTGCAAACGTAAATATCAATATGGCTAACTGCGACGGTGGTGCTATCGTGCTCCGTACCAGCAGCTACGCTAACTTTACCAATATTAAAGTTCCAAAAGGAAAAGGTAATATCACCGGTATCTACACCATTTTCAATACCACCAACCAGTTCGTTATCCGCGATACCGCTGACGTACGCCTGATGAATGGTGTTCGTTGCGAAGGCGGTGGCACCGGTACAGCAATCACCATTGCTGACCTGAGAAAAATGTATAAAGGCGCTGACCTGGTACTGCCTGCAGGTACTACCATCGTTGGTACTGTAGTTTCTTCTACTGCCAATGAATCTACCGGTAACGTACGCCTGGCCTCTGCTGACAACAGCTCCGGTATCCTGATGTACACCCTGAAAGGTTCTCCTGACTATACACTGGGTAGCATCCTGACTGTAAACGTAGGCGGCGGTACCCTGACTGCTTACCAGGGTGAGCTGGAACTGAAAAACGTTCCTATCGCACAGGTAACTGTTGGTGGTAACGGTACTGTTACACCACGCGTAGCTGATGTGAAAACTGTTGTTGCCAACAAAAGCAACTGGTCTTCTACACTGGTGACCATTAAAAACGTGAACATCGCGCAAACCAGCACCAGCAGCACCGGCACCAACTACGCTATCACTGATGCCACCACTGGCAGCATCGTGGCTTTCGTAAGAGATGCAAACATCAAAATCAGTGCTCCTGTTACTAACGCCAACATCACCGGTTACGTATCTGTATTCCTGGCAAACGGCGCAACAGATACCACTACACAGCTGGGTCTGCGTGCTACCAGCGATATCACCGGCGGTTCAGAAGTAGTAGCTACCAACATTGTACTGTCTACTTCTCCATACCTGATCGACTTTAACAACCTGGCTGCCGGCTTACCTGCTGGTGTAACTACCAAAGGTAAAGTAACCACTACTGCCATGGGTAATGATACCACGTTCAAGTCTGCCAACACACCATGGACAGAAACTGCCTTCGGATTTAAAAACGTTGCTTCTTTCCTGAATAGCAGCCTGACATCTGCTTCTGATGCTACTGCACAGGCAGCAAGCACAGACAGAGCACTGGCAGTTAGACAAACAAGTGCAGTAGAAGGTGTTGCCTTTGTATTTGAAATCAATGATACTAAAGGTAAATCCAACCTCTCCATGAGCTTTAACCTGCAAAGCCTGGATGTTTCATCTACTGTAGGCAGAACTACTACCTGGAACGTAGATTATGCTTTCGGTGATAATCCTACTTCTTTCAATAAGGTAACAACACCATCCGATATGACTACTGCTAATGGTTATACCGGTAAAGACTATACTGTTAATTTTGGCAGTGCACTGGATAATCAATCCGGTAAAGTATACATCCGTATCTATGCGACTGCTACCACTGGCGCTAATAGCCGCCCAATGAGTGCGATCGATAACGTGAAATTCAGCTGGTAATTCCGGTAATTGAAATAGAAATGAAAAATGGTCTCTCTCTACTTGTAGGGAGGGACCTTTTCAATTTATAAAATCTCTACTTCTTCCGGTATCACAAAAAATAGCGTACAGCCGGTGGTGGTAGTGACCGCATGTTTGTATCCCGGCGGCGTATACAGGTAATCACCTTCCTGCAGCAGCGTGTCGTTTATAAGCACTGTACCACTGAGTACGTAGATTTCTTCTCCCGCAGGATGGTTGTGGTACGGATAGGCTGCGCCAGGCTCAAATTTGAGCAGTATGGTCGTAGAGCGCTCTTTCGTGCTGTCATACAATAAAGAAACAACGGAGATCCCTTCATAATGGATCCCTTTTTCAATGAGTGGCTGAAAAGGTTTGGTATTTTTTCTGACGATATAGTCATTGATATTGGTAGATGCTTGCATGATATAAAAGTTTATAGATGAAATAATGAATCGAGGCTCCAGCGGCCGGCGGGCATGGTGTAGAGTAACAGTGCTCCGGCACTGAAGGCAAATACGGAATAGTCCAGCGGATCTTTGACGCTGCCGGAAATACTCATCGCGACGGCAAAAAGAAAGGTAAGTGCCGCAGTTCCTATGGCGGCATAAGGAATTTTAAACCCGGCCAGCAGCATAATGCCAAAAGCGGTTTCCAGGATGGTGGCGCCAATAGCCAGCGCCGGCGCCCAGGTATTGGGTAAAAAAGAATTGACTTCGGCAGTATACTTAACAAAGCCCTGCCACCCCGAAGAACGTTGCCCCCACAGGCCTAGTCTGCTTGCAACGGCCGATAGTAAACTCCCTGATAATCCGAGGCGTAACAGCAGGGTGGCGATGTCCTGATTTATTTTCATATGCTGTATGATTTACAGCTACAAAGTTGCACCAGAAAGGATCGCCGGAACATAGAGGATCCTCAGAAAAGCATGTAATATTTAGATTTCGTATTGTTCCCTGAACTGGGAAGGGGAGAGGTTCGTCTGTTTTTTAAAGAAATTGGAGAAATAGAAGGGATCATTAAAGCCCAGCTGATAGGCTACTTCCTTGATAGACAGGTTTTCGTATATCAGTGACCGTTTGGCGGCGGAGGTCATCAGGCTGTAGATGACGTTCTGGGCAGTTTTGCCGGTATGGAGTTTCGACAGCTCGTTGAGCTTGAGTTCTGTGGTAGCCAGTATCTCTGCATACTTCGCTACGGGATAATGATAGGTAGAATGGTCACGGATCGCCTCCAGGAAACGGAGAAATAAGGCATCCGGCTTCCAGATTTCATCGCCACGGCGCACCTTGGCCCTGTTAATGGCCACCAGTATAAGTTTGATCCTGCTATGAACGGATATGAGGTATTGATATGGCTGTTCCTTTAACTCGCTGCTGATGCATTCCAGTTGTTCTTCTACAACTTTTCTATCTACCGGAATAACTTCATTCATCCCAAAATGACAGAAAAGGCCATTATGAAAAATGAGTTCTATATCATGGTCATCTTTGACAAAATAATCGAGGGTGAAAGTGAGTAAATAGCCGGTAGCATGGGCTGATTCCCGGAACTGATGGATCTGGCCGGAGGTAATTGTTACGACATCGCCGCTGTGCAGCGTAAAAAGGGTGCCATCGATGGTGAGTGTCAGCTGTCCGCCGGTGCAGTATACCATGATATACTGCTGGATGCGTCTTGGGGCAGTCAGTTCATGAAGGTTGTCAAACGTAGATATTGCTACCATAATTACTATATCGGATATACTTCAAATATAGGGGTTTACCTGGCAGCTATAAAAAGATAAAGGGTCTTCCATGGTGTAGGAAGACCCTTATCGTGTAAATACATGGCAGCAACGCCACTATTATTATTGGTAAATTTTAGCTTTCAGCTGTGTTCTGATTCCGTCAGGAATATTTTTGAAGAGGTTCAGTGTTAAGCCTTGTGCCTGCAGATAGGTATTAGCTTTATCTTCCAGTGTTTTGACAGATACCAGGTAATTTTTCCAGGCAGCTTTACCGGCAGCATTGGTGCTGTACAGGGTATGGTCGTTTGGCATATCTACCGCCAGCACAGTGGTATTGGCATCGATACGGGAAAGGTCGTTATTGCCTTTTGGTAATATGATTACAACTTTCCATACTGATTTAGGAACCACTACGTTACCATTATCAACGGTATTCATGGCTACTTTGGCGGAGTTCACGCCACCCTGGCCGTAGGAACCCATTATGATATAGGCTTCATTACCAGAGCTTACAAGGGTATTTCTAATATAATCTTCCAGTCCTTCCCAAGGGCCCTGATTCAGATAAGGTGCCTGTGGGATCATGTTAGTCATATAGAAAGTGGTCTGATTGGCTGTCAGGGATGCAGTACGGTCAGCTGAAGGACAGTTGTGCCCACGGTCAAAACTACTGTTTCTATAGCTGGTTTCATTCACCTGGTACCATCCGGCAGGTACGTTTGGATCTGCACGGAAGGCATCTGTACGGCTTTGGCTGCCGATATCGTCAGACTGCAGGTGCCAGCTTACCCAAACAGGTGTACCACGGTTCTTGCTGTAAGATTCAACGAAATATGTTTGATCCATCAGGTAGTTTTCGATAAACACCAGATTCTTCTGTGCATCTGTAGGATTACCAAGTAACAGATGGGTATTGTCGCCCAGGGACGTACCGTTGTCCGTACCGCCGTTACCGTTATTGGTGTCACCAGGATTTTTTACGACGATGGTGTCAGGCGTCTGTTGGTTGGATGGTGGAGATGCTTTACGGATATCATCTTTGGCACAGGCAGCCAGCACTAACAGGGCAACATAAATACCCCATAATCTTAAATTCATTCTCATATGAGTTCCTCGTTGTGAATTGAGTTGTAAAGGAAATACTTTTATGTTAAGAAACTATTAAGGATTGTAACCTTCAGTCGTCAAAAACCGATCATAAGCAGGCAATTTTTTCTTGATTACTAACGTACGTTATCATACAGCGGTAGTGGTTGTTGTGGGTTGTAAATGGCTATGGTATTGACTTACAAAGAACTGAACAATTGAATTTCCGGAATTGAAAAATTCTTTTCCTGATCTGATATAAGGTACAAAGGCTTGTTGATTTAATATTGCATTATTGTTTAAATGCTGTTAGAATCTAACATTTCGATATAAAGTCAAACTAAAATTACGATGCTATGAAACACCCTATGATCATCTGACCCTACCCCAAAAACTACCAGTCAACACAAGCTGGTATATCCGGGATGAAGTGCGTGCATACATTTGCGTGGATACACAAAGCCGCCCGGGATACCGGTCAGGCAATACCCACTAACCCATTAGGTGGAACTGCTGCTGACTACATTTGTTGTTTGTTTACTCCAAAGCTAACTAAGTACAAGCACGAATACGGAAAGGGATAAACGCTCCCGTTTGTCCATCATAAAATACGGATGCCTCACCAGTTAACTTTCAGCTAACCGGTGAGGCATCTGTTTGTATATTAGTTTTTAAAGAAGTCCTGTGCAGTAGTAGTTTTCTCTACCCAGCAGCCGGTATTTTGCTTCATTACAAATTCACTCAAACCTACTTTGTTTCCATTAGGTGCCCAGTCGTAGGTATATCCCAGGCGTGTCCATGGGTAATGGAAGTCGGTAGCGGATGTGAGCGGATGGTAATAGGCATAGATGATATAATTATTGAACCATGTCAGGTAGTTATTGTCAGCAATACCTGGTACAGGTCCGGTGGTGGTGGCGGTGATATCGGGATTACCGGCAGGCCGGAACAGCTGACTGGTTGGCACCCACATCTGTGCGATATGCGTATTGGTTTTGGGGTTGATAGGCGGTAATCCCAGGAGTTCGCATACACGTAAAAGTGTGTCGGTGGAGGCGGTGAGCTGGGTACTCAGTTTCTGTTTCATTTGTGCCGGCACGAAGAGCCAGGCTTCTCCCCAGGTGGTGGTGATGCTGTCGCCCTGCGGATAGCTGGAAGGGAAACGCATAAAAGTGGCCATCAGCACATATTGCTGGCCATTAATGGTTTTCCATTGCAGGCGTGTGTTCGATGCCGTTATAGGCCACAGGGTGTCGATGATCTCGCTGCTGTCGGCTGTCATGGCATCTTTAATGGAGGCGGCATACAAAGAATTAAGATCAGGAGCGGGAGCAGGGGTGTCGTTGTTGTCTTTACTACAGGCAGATAGTACGAACAGGAACCACAAGACAATACCCAGTAACGGCAGGTTACCCAGACGGAAGTTTTTCATAGTGAATTTTTATTTGGTTTTATAGTATAATGGTTATCGAAGCGGGCGACGGTAAGGACGGTTAACTAAAAATTCATTGAGCTGCAATTAAGATAAATATTTCGAAATATCAAAATCTACACCCCACTGCTTCTATAATGCAGTCAAAATTTTTTTCTTGCAGATAGTACCTGCCGTTTGTTTTTACGACTACCATACGTGCAGCCCTGTACTGTGTATTGCAATCTGTCGCTTCTATCAACCCGAATCAAAATAACCCATATAGGTATACCTGAAAGACAGGCCTTTGTATCGCGTGGCATTTACCAGTGAACCCATAACCAATTTCTTAACCACCATTAGTCTAAACTATCTTTATGACTTGTAATTCTATTCGTACCAGCGGATGGCGGCTACTGTGCCTATGCTGCTGTCTACTATTGACGGGTATGGCCCATGCCCAGGTTAGCCCGAATGTTCCTGCTACCACCGCACAGCACAACAAACAGGTAATCGGATATATTACCCAGTGGGATGCCTGGAAAAACGTTTCCGGTATTGTACCGGCTGGGGGCTACAATCAGCTGAATGTGGACTACTCGCAGTACACCATCCTCAACTTTTCCTTCTTTGGTGTAGCCGTTGATGGCTCCCTGCACAGCGGCGACTACCGCAACAAAAATATCTATCAGGCCGGCCAGGTACAGCAACCTGCGCCGCTGGTAGATGAAGACATCTATAGCAGCTGGGATATGTACCTGCTATATGGTGAACTGGATATCCTCTACTATATCTCCGACGGTAGCAATGCCTATAATCTTGGCTACCGCAACAGCGGCAGCGGCTGGACAAACATCAATACCGGCGCCAGCGGCAGCTTCCCGTTATCAGTACATAAAGCCGGCGGCGCTCCCGGTGTGATCGACCTGGCTCACCAGAAAGGCGTGAAAGTACTGGCCTCCATCGGTGGATGGAGCATGTGCCGCCACTATCCTGAAATGGCCGCCGATACCACCAAAAGAAACCGGTTTATCGCCAGCATTCAAACACTCATGAGCATGGGCTTCGATGGGGTCGACTTCGACTGGGAATACCCCAACGATCCCGGTATGAATATCGTCAACTATAGCAGTGCCGACTATACGAACTTTGCCCTGCTGGTAGAGAAGGTCCGTGCTGCCATCGGCCCTAATAAACTGATCACCGCCTGCTTCTCCGCTTCCCCTTCCAAGCTGACAGGTTTCGACTGGCCAAGACTCAACAACAGCATGAACTATTTCGATATGATGACCTATGATTATAATGGCGGCTGGTCTAACAAGGCCGGACACAATGCACCATTATATGATTACCCTGGCGCAGAGTATGCAAATTTTTCCCTGAATGCCACTACCACGCAATTGAGAAGTCTGGGTGTTAACATGAGCAAAGTCAACCTGGGCGCTCCTTTCTATGGAAGGGGAGTGATTACCAGCGGCACCGCAGACCTCAACGCCGCCACCGTAAAACGTGCGGAAACCGTTCAGCCGGACGGTCCCATCCAAACCTGCGCCGACTATACAAACTGGGCAAAAGATGTATGGGATGGTACGCCCAACTACAGCTATATTCTGCAGCAAACGGGCAGTGGCAGCGGCTGGACAGACCACTGGGACAGCATCGCACAGGTGCCTTATATGACCAAAGGCAGCTACTTCCTGAGTTACGACAACCCACGTTCTATCGGTGCAAAAGCACAGTATATCAAAGATAACGGCCTGGCAGGTGTCATCATCTGGCAGGTATATGGCGATATGCTGAACATGACCAGCAGCACCACCGCAAAAGGTAAGCTGATCTATTGCCCCAATACCACCAGTCCGCTGGTAAATAAAATCAATGAAGTATTTGCTGCGGGTGGAGCTGCCAACAAACCTCCTGTTGTGAGTATTACATCGCCTGCCAATAATGCTACCCTGGCAGGGCCACTGAATATCACCATCACCGCCAATGCCAGCGATTCCGATGGTACGGTAAGTAAAGTGGATTTCTATAACGGCAGCACCTTGCTGGGAACCGCTACCACAAGTCCGTACAGCTATACCTGGAACAGCGTAACCGCCGGTACCTATGTACTCAAGGCTATCGCTACTGACAATAAAAATGCCAGCACCACATCTGCACAGGTAACGATTACTGTAACAGGTACAGCCAACCAGGCGCCAACAGTAAAGCTGACTTCCCCTGCTAACGGCAGCGTATATACGGCGCCGGCCACTATCTCCATCGCCGCTAATGCCGCTGATACCGATGGCACCGTGAAGCAGGTTACTTTCTATAATGGGAATACAGTACTGGCCATAGATTCAGTAGCGCCATATGCATACAGCTGGAGCGGCGTAGCCGCAGGTACCTATAAGATCCGGGCTATTGCCACGGATAATATGGGCGCTACCTCTGTTGCAGATAGTGTAAGCGTTACCGTTAATGCGGCCAACATACCGCCAACCGTAAGTATTACCAGTCCTGCCAATAATGCTTCCTTCACGGCGCCGGCCAGTATTACGATCAGTGCCAATGCCGCCGATGCCGATGGAACCGTAAAACAGGTGGCCTTCTATAACGGCAGTACCCTGCTGGCAATAGATTCCACGGCTCCTTACAGCTATACCTGGACGGGCGTAGGGGCAGGCAGCTATGTACTTACCGCCAAAGCTACCGACAACAGCAATGCTGTGACAACCAGTACCGCCGTGAATATTACCGTGAGCAGTGCCGGCGGCGATTGTAATGGTATCCCGTTATGGAGTGCTACCGCTGTTTACTGGGCCAACGATTCGGCCGTTTATAACGGTTACGTATATAGGGCAAAATGGTGGACACAGAACAACCGCCCCGACCTGAGCACCGGTGATGGCCAGCCATGGCTGCTGGTACGTCAGTGCAGTACCGCCAGTCTGGCTGCTGTCAATGCCGCCAGTACCATGGTGGAAGGAAGCGCTGCCCACGGAGATGCTACTGCCGATGAAGCGGTAGTCCTGTACCCTAACCCTGCCGTTACTTCCAGTGTGCAATTGCAATGGACAGCCAAAGCCGGTGACCAGGTGATGATTGAGCTGACAGGTGTCAACAGCAACACACCACTGTTACGCCAGATCTATACTGCCGGCGCCAAAGGCCGCCAGCAATTACAGCTCGACATAAGTAAAGTGCCTGCAGGTACCTGGATGATAAGGATCGTCAACCGCTTTAGCGGTAAGGTTTCCAGCGCCAAACTGGTGAAAATGTAGACATAAACTAGTATACTTATATGGTTTGAAAAGGGTGCCCATGGCTTAGCCGGGCACCCTTCTTCATTAATTTATTATTAACTGTTACCATCCGTCACAAAATCATAAATACCAAAAATATCTTTGCTACATTATAGATTCAAAGCCAACTTATATGACGGACAACAGACGGGACTTTATTAAAAAATCGATTTTGCTCTCAGGAGCAGCAGGATTTTCGTCCTTACTTCCTTCCTCCGTTCAGCGTGCATTAGCCATCAATCCAACACCTGGCAGCACATTCCTAGATGCTGAACACATCGTTATTCTCATGCAGGAAAACCGCTCCTTTGATCACTGCTTTGGTGCTTTACAGGGAGTAAGAGGTTTTAATGATCCACGTGCAGTCATACTGCCAGACGGAAATCCCGTATGGTGCCAGACCACTGAGGATGGTAACACGTTCGCGCCTTTCCGCCTGGACATAAAAGATACTAAAGTGACCTGGATGGGCTCCCTGCCGCATTCCAGACCCAGCCAGGTAGATGCCTTCAATGAAGGTAAATACGATAAATGGCTGCTGGCGAAGAAATCAGGGAATAAGGAATATGCCGCCATGCCACTTACATTAGGGTACTTCAGCAGAACGGACCTTCCTTTCAATTACGCCATGGCAGATGCTTTCACTGTTTGTGACCAGAACTTCTGCTCCGGCATGACCAGCACCACACCTAACCGTTCCTTCTTCTGGACAGGTAAAATTACCCACGAAGAAGATGGTCATATGAAAGCCAACATCCGCAATGATGACTTCAGTTATGGCAAACATCCCTGGAAAACATTCCCGGAACTGCTGAGTGAAAATGATGTCAGCTGGAAGTTTTACCAGAATGAATTGAGCTGCGGTGGCGGATTTAAAGGAGAAGAGCGGGCATGGTTATCTAATTTCGGTTGTAACCTCCTCGAATTCTTTGCCGCCTATAACGTTAAATTTTCAGAAAGATATATACAGAACCTGATCAAACAGGTAGATACCCTGCCTGCTGAGATCAATAAATTACAGGAAGCCAGTCCGTCTTCTGAAGAAGCAGCGCAGAAAAACCGTGCTGCCCTGACAAAGAAGCTGGAAGCGCTGGATAATGCGGCTTCTGAACTAAAGCAATGGAACAAGGAAAGCTATGAAAAGCTGACGCCTGCACAGAAAGAGCTCTACAACAGGGCTTTTGTTATCAATAGCGGTGATAAGGACTTCCGCAATATCACCACCCTCCGTTACAAGGATGGCGGCACCAAACGCGAGGTAACCGTACCTGCCGGCGACCTGTTCCATCAATTCCGGCAGGATGTGAAAGACGGTAAACTGCCCACCGTTTCCTGGCTGGCAGGCCCGCAAAACTTCTCCGATCACCCCAGTGCGCCATGGTACGGTGCATGGTACGTTTCTGAAGTGCTGGATATCCTGACGCATAATGAAGAAGTATGGAAGAAAACGATCTTCATTCTTACCTACGATGAAAATGACGGCTACTACGATCATATACCGCCATTTTCCATTGCCGATGCCAGCAAACCGGGTACGGGTAAGGTTTCTGAAGGCATCGATACGGAGATAGAACATGTCAGGCTGGAAGCGGAACTCAGACAGGGAATTCCGGAGAAGCAGGCCCGTGAGGCAGCTGTAGGATTAGGTTTCAGGGTGCCGATGATTGTGGCTAGTCCATGGAGCAGGGGAGGTAAAGTGTGCTCTGAAGTATATGATCATACCAGCACACTGCAATTCCTGGAAACATTCGTCAACAGAAAATATAAAAAGAACATACACCTGGAGAATATCAGCGCCTGGAGAAGGGCCATCTGCGGCGATCTGACGGCAGTATTCAGTCCATATGATGCTGCAAGTCCAAAGCAGCTGCCTTTCCTCGATCAGCAGCGGATGGTGGAAGATATCTACAATGCGAAATTTAAAGACCTGCCTACTGGCTATAAGGCATTAAGTAAAGCAGATATACAGGACATTGCAGCCAAAGGACTGAAATTGCAGGAAAAAGGGATCCGTCCGTCGAGCGCACTGCCTTACGAGTTATACGCAGATTTTAACAGAGACGCACAAACGAAACAACTGCAGCTGAAATTACGTTCCGGCATGAAATTCTTCGGCAAAGAAGCCGCAGGAGCACCTTTTACGGCCTATGCGCCGGGTGGCTTCGAAGGCAATAAATGTCGCAACTGGTCGTTTGCTGTAAAGCCAGGCGATACCATTGGCTATGAATGGCCGGTGTCGGGTTTTGATGGCGGTAAATACGACCTTCATCTGCATGGACCAAACGGATTTTTCCGGCAGTTCAGCGGTGATGGCAATGATCCGGGTGTACAGGTTACCCTGGCCTATGAAGCAGCTAACCTGGGCACCAAACCAACAGGAAATATTTTGGTAAAACTGGTGAATTCATCTAACCAAACCAGGAAAATAATTATACGCGATAATGCCTATGGTAACAACCAGGTGAGTCGCGACCTTGCGGCCAACGCCAACGAAGAAGTACTGTTGCCACTGGGCAAAAGCTTTGGCTGGTACGATTTTGCTGTTAGCGTGAAAGACTATGGCAACTTCGCTCAGCGTTATGCAGGAAGGGTAGAAACTGGTAAAGAAACTTTTACTGATCCGTTTATGGGCGGTATAACTGTTTAGTATAAACGTAGATTGATGAATAAGCAAGAAAGGCATCCCTTTTGGGAAGCCTTTTATTTTTTATACACCCCGATCATCTTAATAAGCTAAAACGATGGTTATGCTTAAATGCCGGCTCTCTATACCGGTTTGCTCACTGCCTGAATAATCAACAATAACCGGACTAAAAACAATTGATTTTTTAGAATAGCCTTCGGCAGATACCGAAATGGTGTCACCTGCCTTTACTTCGATCGGAGCGGCTGTCCCGGCTTCATCTGTAGCTACTTCCCCGTGCCGGCTGGTACTGACAATAGCGCCGTTTACCGGGATAGGAGCGGTAGCTGCGTTGCTCACCACATGGATGGTCACTGTGTAAAAAGAATCAGGTTCAGGTAAAGTTAATATTGGCTGTGAGGATACTGTGTAGGAAGTAAGTGTCAGCAGCAATATCTGGCAGGAAAAAAGTAGTGTTTTCATAACCGGTTAAAGTATTGAAGGTGATGAATTTATGCCGTTGTCGTGTACCGCTAAATAAAGAAGAAGTACTGCAATATGAAAACAGGGAGAACGTAATATTAAATACCTGTCAGGTATTATTTTTAAGTTGAATATTATCGGTAAAATCCTTGTTGAAATAAATAGAGAAGTATCCCGGAATACCATACACGGGATACTTTCTCTATTTATGGTAATCAGCTGCCAGACAATGACCTTGCAGGGTTATTACCTTCATTGATCAAAAATCGTTTTTTTACTTATTGCATTAACCTCACTTTGATATTAATAGGTGTTGGAACACTATTACCATTTATGTAATTGGATGTTCCCGGATCAAATGCAAAGCTTTTAGTTGGATAACCGAATGCAGATACCGTAATTATATCTCCTGCTTTTACATCAATTGGCGGTGCAATTCCGAGCAGATTAGTAAGCAAACTTCCAACCAGTCCGGAACTAACAACTGCCAGGTTGATAGGGACCTCTAGTCCGAGTATTTGTGCTACTACGGTAACAGTAACAGAATAGGTAGAGTCGTCTGTTGCTACGGCGGGTACTTTAATGCTATGGTCAGCTACAGTCGGGGTAGCAGCAAATGTTGTGCAGGCCGCGCCGAGCAATAACATCAGAGAGAAAAATAACTTTTTCATAGTAATGCATATTAGAAGGTGAAGAAAAATAGAATACTGTTTTTGTGTAACGTCAGAACAGTTATTGCTACCTAAATGGAGGCAGCATAAGTTGTATGGTCATTGGCTACAGCATGGATCATATCGCAGTTTTTTTCAAAGAAAAGTTGCATAGTGCACTTATACCAGTGCTAAATAAGGAATATACACTGCAAAGGGGCTACAGGGATAATTTGGGGTACGAACAAAAAAAGCGCAGATGCTTCTGTGTAGCATCTGCGCCTTAAGATATTTTTAAATGAAATATTACTGGTTGTTGGCAGTATTGGTAATCGCTGTTACCGGTTTGCCCACACAGCCGTTAGGCATCTGGATATGCAGCATGGCAGCCAGTGTAGCGGCGATGTCTGTCATATGGGTGATGTCGTTGGTAGCACCGTGCTGAACATGCCAGCCCATAAACACCATTGGAATGTGGATGTCGTAAGGGTTCCAGTTACCGTGGGTAGTACCTTTTGCTGAACCGGCAAACCATCCTGGTTCTGGAATGATCATCACCTGACCGGTACGTTTAGGGTTGTAGCCGTTGGCGATCATCATTTTGATAGGCTCAGGAACCGCGCTGTTACCGATATTGTCGATATCTACTGCAAACTGGATACCTGGTTGTTTAACGAGGAAATCAACTGTTGCTTTCTTGATGGCGGTAAAGTCCAGATTTTTATTGGCAGCGATCTTTGGCAGATCGAAGTTTACATGGTAGTTCTGGAAAGATTTAGCCAGATTGTCCTCGCCGAATTTATCTTTTAATACGGTGTTCAGTTCAGCCATTGTTTTTTTGTCCTGGCTGAGTCCTGCAGGGATATTGTGTTCTTTCATGAACTCGATGGCATGTGCGGCGCCATGGTCGGCGGTCAGGAAAACGAGGTAGTTACCTTTTCCTACTTTCTGGTCCAGGAAGCTGAAGAAGGCCGACAGGTCTTTATCCAGGCGGAGATAGGTATCTTCTATTTCGATGGAGTTAGGGCCGAACTGGTGTCCTACATAGTCGGTAGAGGCGCAGTTGATGGTCAGGAAGTCTGTCACCTGGTTATTGCCGAGGTCATAGCCTTCTACTGCGGCTTTGGCAAAATCGAGTGTCAGGGTATTTCCGAAAGGCGTGCTGCGTAAGCTGCCTGGGTCCTGTTTGTAAATTGCCGGCAGGTTATGCGGGAATACAGGACTGGTTTCTCCTTTATAGGTACCTTCCCAGCGGTTGTTATCTTCTGTGCTCTGCACATAGGTATCCATTGGGTACAGTGGTGTCCATGGTTTAGACATCAGCTGCTGTGGCTCTTTGCGTGCATTGAATTTTTTCACCCACTCCGGCAGGTCTTTCATATAGTAGGTGCTGGTGATGAAGCTTGCGTTGGCATCATCCAGCCAGAAGGCGCCGTTCGGAGTGTGGCCGGCCGGCAAAATAGATGCGCGGTCTTTCAGCGATACGCCTACTACTTTGGAGCGGAAATTGGTGGCCAGTTTCAGCTCATCGGTGATGGTGGAAGCCAGCAGGTTACGTGGCGACATCTTACCGGCATCACTGTTGCTACCTACAGGCGATACGGTGGTATCTTCTGTACAATACCATTTTCTGCCGGTCACCTGGTCTGTCCAGTCGTTGCCGGTAATACCATGAATGGCAGGTACAGAACCGGTATAAATGGTACTGTGACCTACCGCTGTAAAGGAAGGTAAGTGGCTGATATAGGCATTTTCACAAGAGAAACCTTCGCCCAGTAAGCGTTTGAAACCACCGCCTTCATAACGGTCATAATAGCGGTAAAGATAGTCCCATCTCATCTGGTCTACCACAATACCTACGATCAGTTTTGGTTTGGCGTTTACCTGTGCTGATACCGAAAAGCTCTGCATTACTGCAATAGCGCCCAGTACCAACGTGCTCACCATTCTTTTTCTTACAGTCATATCGTATTAAAGTTTTTTATTGGAGGGGTCAAACTTAACGTTTTTCTCATAAAGAGACACGCTTTAATGGATTAACGGTAATTGTGCTTAGGTGGAATAAGAGGTTAGGGGTGCCAGCGTTTAACTGCCGTGGTGCTGATGGGCACCGCTGTCATTACCCCCGAAGGATAGGTTCCCATCAGTGGCATTCAACTGCCGTGGTGCTGATGGGCACCGCTGTTATTACCCCCGAAGGATAGGTTTCCATCAGTAGCGTTCTACTGCCCTGCGTCCGAAGAGCGCCGCTGCTGCTAACCCGGAAATATAGGGCCCCGGCGCAGCCGGGGCCCTATATTTCGTTTTCGATCCGCCGAAGGCGGATCGAAAACGAAAGGAAAAATAAAATACAGGATATTATAAACCCGCTTCTGCAAAACGATTCGGATAATCAGAAATAATACCATCCACACCCATCTTACGCAGTTCCTGCATCTTCGCTACTTCCTGCACCGTCCATGGCACAATCACCATTTTCTGTGCATGGCATTGCTGTACCAGCTCCGGTGTCACCAGGTCTGAATAAGGGTTATAGAAGAATGGTGTGAAGCCTAGTCCTTTCATGTTTTCTTCAAAAGTGGCTTTTTTGTCACCGGTAAGGAATCCTAATTTAATATTAGGATAGCGGCGGTGCATCACCTGTAAGGGACGCATATCGAAAGACTGCACATAGAGGCGGTTGCCCAGTTTGGCCAGCTGTTTCACTTTCATCATCTGCGTAATAAATTCTTCCGGAGCAGGTTGTTCTGTTCCATCGGTTTTTTCGGAAGATTTTATCTCCAGCAGATAGTAAGGGGCGGGGAGATGGTGTTTTTTAGCATAGGCATCTACAGAATCGATCATTTCTCCCAGCAGGGGTGCATATGATTTCATGCGTTGCTGCTCAGGGAAGGCAGGATAAGGCTTTTCACCGATGATGAACGGACGGATGTCTTTATAATCCATCTGGTAAAAAGTATACTTAGCCCTTTCTGCTGCGGGAATATCGCTGCCATCGGGCATGGTGGTGTAGGAAGGGGTGAAGGAGGCGTCGTGGTATACTACTACCTGGCCGTCTTTGGTGATATGAATATCAAATTCTACGGTGTTGGCGCCTGATTCAAGGCCTTTGTACATGGCCGGGATAGTATTTTCAGGCATGAGGCCCCTGGTGCCACGGTGTCCTACTTTAAATACTTTCGGGTCCTGACCCTTTGCCGGCGCAGATTTCGCAAATACGAAGGCGCCGGTGGCGGCGATGGCTGCCAGCGACAGCACGGCCATTGCTAAGGAATTATTTTTTTTCATGTGAATGTGTTTCCGTAATAACAGGTGAAACACAACGGCCCGCTATGGCAGGCCGTTGCGAGCGTTTTATTTCAGTGCGCCATAGGCCAGTGCAGCCAGTACGCCGCCTGCCAGTGGCCCCAGAATAGGTACCCAGGCGTAGCCCCAGTCGCTGTCCGACTTACCATTAATAGGCAGCAGCTGGTGCATGATACGAGGGCCAAGGTCTCTTGCCGGGTTGATGGCATAGCCGGTAGTGCCGCCAAGGGAAAGGCCGATGGCCCATACCACGAAGGCTACCGGAATAGCACCCAGTGAGCCCATGCCCATTGGTGTTTTACCTTCTCCCAGTTCTGCGCCGGTGAAGTAAAAGACCGCAAAGAGTAATACGAAGGTACCGGTGATCTCACAGATCAGGTTACGCATGGTATTGCGGATAGCAGGTTCTGTGCAAAAGGTAGCGCGTTGTAAGCCTCCGTCGGGCGTGATATTGAGATGATCTTTGTAGTTGAGCCATACCAGGCTGGTGCCCACCATGGCGCCCAGTATCTGAGCGGCGATGAAGCCAGGGACCTGTGCCCAGGCAAACTTTCCGGCGACTGCCAGTGCAACGGTAACGGCAGGGTTGAGGTGCGCGCCGCTGTAAGGGCCGGCAATGACTACGCCCACAAATACGGCCAGTGCCCAGCCGGTGGTGATAACGATCCAGCCACTGCTGTTGCCTTTGGTTTTGTTGAGGACTACATTGGCTACCACACCGTTTCCTAGCAGGATCAGTATTGCGGTGCCAATAAATTCTGCGATAAAGGGAGACATAACGTGAATAGGATTTTAGGTTGATTAAAGTTGTGCCCAGGTTTTAGCGGTAGTAACGGCTTTGTTCCACCCATGAATCCACGCTGCACGCTCCTCGCCGAGATCTGCCGGAGAAAAACATTTCTCCATATTCCACTGGCTGCGTATCTCTTCCAGGTCCTGCCAGTATCCGGTGGCAAGCCCTGCGAGATAGGCGGCGCCTAAAGCAGTGGTTTCCGTTATACCAGGACGTACTACCTGTGTTTGCAGGATGTCGGCCTGGAACTGCATTAATAGGTTATTAGCGGTAGCGCCGCCGTCTACACGCAGTTCTGTAATATTCATGTTGGCATCAGCCTCCATGGCTTTCAATACGTCCATTGTCTGGTATGCGATGCTCTCCAGCGCTGCGCGGGCAATATGTCCGGCATTGGTGCCGCGGGTCATGCCTACGAGGGTGCCTCTTGCATGCTGGTCCCAGTGCGGTGCACCCAGTCCGGCGAATGCAGGCACCAGGTATACGCCGTCGTTTTGTGCGGCACTTGCTGCCAGCGCTTCCACTTCCGAAGAAGAACGGATAATGCCCAGTCCATCGCGGAGCCACTGTACAATAGCGCCGGCAATGAAAATGCTGCCTTCCAGCGCATAGTTCACCTGGCCATTTACTTTCCAGGCAACGGTGGTCAGCAGGTTATTTTTACTGAGAATAGGCTTTTCGCCGATGTTCATCAGCATGAAACATCCGGTGCCGTAAGTGTTTTTCACCATGCCGGGAGCGGTACACATCTGTCCGAACAGCGCCGACTGCTGATCGCCTGCGATACCCGCAATAGGGATCTGCGCAGCAAACATACCCGGGGTTGTTTGACCCACTACTTCGCTGGATTCCTTTACCTGCGGTAACATGGACGCCGGAATATCCAGCATGTCCAGCAGTTCCGTATCCCATTGCTGGGAATGGATATTATACAGCATGGTACGGGATGCGTTGGTGATGTCGGTGGCATGAACTTCACCATGGGTGAGGTTCCATATCAGCCAGCTATCTACGGTGCCGAAGGCCAGCTGACCTTTGGTAGCCAGTTCACGGGCGCCTGCAACGTTGTCCAGTATCCATTTTATTTTAGTGCCGGAGAAATAGGCATCGATCACCAGTCCTGTTTTTTCTCTTACCATCGCCTCTTTGCCGGCGGCTTTCAGGCTGTCGCAGAGGGCGGCAGTACGCCTGTCCTGCCATACGATGGCATTATATACCGGTTTGCCGGTAGTTCTGTTCCATACTACGGTAGTTTCACGCTGGTTGGTAATACCGATGGCAGCGATAGCAGTGCCATCCAGGCCTGCTTTGGCTATCGCCTCAGTAGCCACGCCTATCTGACTGCTCCATATTTCGGTAGGATCATGTTCTACCCATCCCGGTTGCGGGAAAATCTGGGTAAACTCTTTCTGGGCCACCGCCAGGATAGCGCCGGCTTTGTCGAAAATGATGGCTCTTGAGCTGGTGGTGCCCTGATCCAGGGCCATAATGTACCTGTTCATGTTTTTCGTTTTATCGTGGATTGTTATCAGTGTAAGGAATGTATTTTTCGTATAGTCAGCATAGTGATATCACTTTTTCATTGTCTTGGCAGTACGAGTTTACAGCTTTATGCCGGTACTTCCAATGACTGCGTTTGTTTTTCTCCGTTGAGCAGGTAATGGCGGGCCATTTCATGGAAGGCCTGTACCTGTTCCTGCTGCCACTGTTCATCTTTGCCGTTCACGCTGGCCATCAGTGCTGCTACTTCCGGCGCCATTTCCATAGCGGCGGCGGCGTCCAGGAATAATGCCCGCAGTCGCCTTGCCAGCACATCTTCTACGGTATGGGCCATTTCATGTTCTGCTGCCCAGATCACCTGTGCCCTGATGTACGGAAAGGCCGGGTGCAGCTGTTTGCCCATGTCAGGTTTGCGCATCACGTAACCACGGATGCTGATAGCCTCACTGCCGTAAACGTCCAGCGGTGCATATTCGGTATTGTTTGGCTGGTAGCCGTGTATGCGAAGGTCTTTTGTCTTGCAGGGTACGGGAGTCAGCTTTGCCTGGGTGATGGCCAGGTCTACGGTATCCTGGGCCATTCTGCGGAAGGTGGTCCACTTACCGCCGGTAATGGTGATGAGCCCGGATTCTGCTACCATCAGCTTATGACTGCGGGAAATTTCCTTGGTGCTGCCGGTATTTTTCTGTGGTGCCGCCAGTGGTCGCAAACCGGCAAACACACTCTTTACATCTTTGCGTGTAGGCGTCCGGGTTAGGTACTGTGCGGCGGTATTGAGGATAAAATTAATTTCAGATTCCAGTGCTACCGGCTCCAGACTATGCTCATTCAGCGGCGTGTCTGTGGTGCCGAGCAACACTTTATTATGCCATGGAACCGCGAATAATACGCGTCCATCGGAGGTTTTAGGGATCATAATGGCGCTGCTGCTGTCGAGGAAGTCGCTGTCGAGCACCAGGTGTACACCCTGACTGGGCCTCACCATATTGGGAGCGGTGGGGTTGTCCATCTGCAATACTTCATCTACAAAAACGCCGGTAGCATTGATCACTGCTTTGGCCTGTATGTCAAACTGCTCGCCGGTTTCTATATCTTCCGCGGCTACGCCGGTGATCTTTCCGTTTACCTTGTCCAGGGCAATCACTTTGCAATAGTTGAGCAGCACGGCGCCATAGGCGGCGGCGGTCTGTGCAACGTTAACGGCTAAACGTGCGTCATCGAACTGGCCGTCGTGGTATACGATGCCGCCTTTCAGGCCACTGGCCTTGATGTTGGGCAGACGTTCGGTAACAGCTTTTTTGCCGATATGGTGGGATTTGCCCAGGCTCAGTTTACCTGACAGCAGGTCATATATTTTGAGGCCGATGGTATAGAAAGGCCCCTGCCACCAGCTGTAATGCGGTATAATGAATTGTTGGTTATGTGCAAGATGCGGTGCATTGGCGAGCAGCAGCCCTCTTTCGTATAGGGCTTCCCGTACCAGGGCAATATCTCCCTGCGCCAGGTAGCGTACGCCCCCGTGTACCAGTTTGGTGCTGCGGGAAGAAGTGCCTTTGGCGAAGTCGGCCTGCTCCAGCAGCAGTGTTTTGTAACCTCTGCTGGCGGCATCCATGGCAATACCCAGTCCGGTAGCGCCTCCGCCTATGATCAATATATCCCAGACATTGCTGCCGGCTTCCTTTATGCGTTGTATGGATTCTAACCGCTTCATGTGGTCGCTTTCTTTTGTTTTATTTCGGATGTTTCTCTTTTCTTTTGCAAGATAGTAAAACGAAACATTTCGAAACCAAAATAGAAAATAAAATGAAAAAAGAAAAATTATTTCGATAACCGGCAAAACCTATATAATTTATTTAACTTGTTGATATATTATTGTTTATGTAGATGATTTGTGTAGATAGATTTTTTTCATATTGTTTCGTTATTTTTACGTTATGTCGATGATCAACATTGCCGAAAGGCATAAATATATACTGGGGAAACTTCATGAAACAGGTGCTGTAACAGTATTGGACCTATGTAAGGAGCTGGATGTTTCTGCCGTAACAATCCGAAAGGACCTGAAACTATTGGAAGATAAAGCCCTGCTTTTCCGCTCACATGGAGGGGCTACCATTGATAATCCCTATACAAACGATAAACCGGTCAACGAAAAGGAAAGCATCCGCCGCGAAGAGAAAAACACCATCGGACAGGCAGCAGCGGCGCTGATAGACCGTAACGACGCTGTCATCATCGCCTCCGGCACCACTGTGCAGGCACTGGCACGTAGCATCCATCCAAAAGGACAGCTGACAGTCATCACGGGCGCCCTGAACGTATCGCTGGAATTACTGCGCCACCCGGAGATTGAAGTGATACAGCTCGGCGGACATCTCCGCAACAGTTCCACCAGCGTCACCGGCCCCTATGCCGAGCGGGTACTGGCCGACTTCTCCTGTAGCAAACTTTTTCTGGGGGTAGACGGTATTGACCTGGAGTTTGGCTGCACCACCACCAATATATTAGAGGCGCACCTGAACCAGAAAATGATGGCCGCAGCACAGAAAACCATCGTGCTGGCCGATTCTTCCAAATTTGGAAAACGTGGCTTCGGCCGTATATGCGGCCTCGAAGAAGTAGATGAAATCATCACCGATAAAGGCGTGGCAGACCACCTGGTAGCGAAGCTGGAAGAAATGGGCGTGAAAGTGACGATCGTGTAGGGGGGTAAATAAAGCCTTCGGCTTTCTGATTCTTTTATCACGCAAAGCAGCATAAGTAGCAGAGGAGCAAAGACCTGCATTTTATTTTTAGACGAAAGAGTATAGATTATCTTTTAAGCAACATAACGTAAGCCTTTGCTGCTCTTCTGCTTTGCGTGAAAGATAAAAGCCGAAGGCTTTACAACTTCTGCTGCACCCTTCGCTTATACTCCGTCGGCGTTTCTCCCGTAACCTGTTTAAACAGCCTTGCAAAGTAATTGGGTGACTGAAAGTTCAGTTCAAAGGCAATGCCTGAGATATCCCGGCTGCCATCCTGCAGCAGCACCTGACTATGAAGGATATTGACCTCGTTGATCCATTGCTTGGGAGGTTTGCCCGTGGCTTGTTTAATAGTTTTGTTGAGATAATTTTCTGAGATATTCAGCTGTCGAGCATAGAAAGATACCTGCCTTTCTTTCAGATGATGTTGCTGTACCAGCTCCCTGAACTGAAGCGAGAGTTCCAGGGTACGGGTAATGGAGCCATGGGCTTCCCCTGCGGAGGCGATGATCTTTTGCAGGAACGGACGAAAGAGCCCCACGGCCACTTCCAGCGAGGAGTGTTCCAAGGCCAGTTCCTCTTCCAGTAAAGTGCTTAACCGCGATAACCATTTGACCGTTACCGCTTGCAGCTGTACAAAAGGGGCGGAAAAGAAAAAATTTAACAGCTGCCGGTTCAGGGCCAGACTCTCCACCACTTCATTCTCAAATACCACAAAAAATCCGGTAGCATCCTTTGATATCTCCAGCGTTGCCGTTATGCTGCCCTGCCTTATCAATAATAATGAGCCGGCATCGATCCGTTGGGAACCTGCCTCCAGTTGTTGTATTATATGCCCTTTAGTGATGAAAATGAGGAAGTTGAAGCTGGTGCGATAGGGAAGAACCGGGATGACGATGTCGCGCAGGTAATGCTCAATGCGGTATACCTGCAGTTGCGCATCATTTAATAATACCTTCCTGGAAATTCCCGGAAGGAATTGCTGTTTATATTCAAAATTTGAAAAAATTTTTACCGATGACCTCATAATTACAAAATTACCCGATTCTGGCTATATTAGTCATGATTTGTGCTAGCTGTATTTTTGATTAAAAAGTAATTTGCATCACGAAATCATGAAACTGTTTGTCAGATACATATTATTGTTTCTATTCCTGACAGGATTTACATTCACAGGAAAAAACAAGGGACCGCTGCAGGTCAGCAGTCAAAGGGCACAAATAGCTATGGCCCATACCATGCCAGACAGTGTGCATTCCGGGAAATCCTGTCACCAGTGTGGTGAAATTACTTACATCAATGATTCCGACAGCGACGAAGATAGCAACTTATTGTCGCACCACCAGCCTCGTACCTTACTTAATAACCTGATTATTTATTACGACTCCCTCATCGACAGAGCAGATCCGGTTATCGTAGATTATACCCGATTTGTGCACGCCCAGGTACCCGATATCATCGTGCCCAGATTCATTCGCTTCCACCAACTGTTAATTCCTTTTCAAGCTTAATTTTTTACCGCTCTTTCAGCCACTGTAAAGCAGTCCGGCTTCGTAAGCGCCTTTGTAAACCGGTGTGTTTTACCGGGTACGGCTGGCTTTGCGTCATATTAACACATTATAGGGTCGTAATCGTATATTCGTAAACATAATACGATATCCGAACGTATATCCTATTGCACTCTTCTAAAATTTTACTCATATGCATCTCACTCCAAGAGAAACAGAAAAACTGTTACTCCATCTGGCGGGCGAACTCGCGGCCAAACGTAAGGCCCGTGGTGTTAAACTGAACTACCCGGAATCTATCGCCTTTATCAGCAGCCACCTGCTGGAAGCCGCACGCGACGGGCGTTCCGTAGCCGAACTTATGCAGTACGGCGCCACTATCCTTACCAGAGAGGATGTCATGGAAGGCATTCCTGAAATGATCCATGACGTTCAGATCGAGGCCACCTTCCCGGATGGTACCAAACTGGTGACTGTTCACAATCCAATCCGATAACCTGCTAAACTAACCAAGATGATTCCTGGAGAATATATCATCGCCGATGGTGACATCACCTGTAATGAAGGCCGCGAAACCGTTAAAATAAAAGTCATTAACACGGCAGACCGCCCTGTTCAGATAGGTTCGCACTTTCACTTTTTTGAAGTAAACCGTAAAATGAGCTTCGACAGAGCAAAAGCATTCGGTATGCGACTCAATATCGCCGCAGGTACCGCCGTTCGCTTCGAGCCGGGAGAAGAAAAAGAGGTGACCCTCGTTACCATGGGCGGTAACAGAAAAGCCTTCGGTAGCAACAACCTGGTAAACGGAGACACCACCACAGCTGAAGCCAAAGCCGCCGCTGTCGCTAAACTGGAACCAAACCACTTTTCAAACAACGCATTATGAGTCTGCTGATCAACAAAACCAAATATGCAAATATGTATGGCCCTACCACCGGCGACAAAGTACGCCTGGGCGATACAAACCTCATCATAGAAATTGAGAAAGACCACAACATATATGGAGAGGAAAATAAATTCGGTGGTGGTAAAACCGTAAGAGACGGTATGTCGCAATCCAGCACCGCCCTCCGCGATGAAGGCGTCCTCGATTTCGTGATTACCAACGTGATCGTTATTGACCACTGGGGCATCCAGAAAGGTGACCTGGGTATCAAGAACGGCCATATAGTAGGCTTCGGTAAAGCCGGTAACCCCGATACCATGGACGGAATTGCGCCAGACATGATCATCGGCGCTTCTACTGAAGTGCATGGCGGCGAAGGACTCATCGCCACTGCCGGCGGTATCGATACGCATATCCACTATATCAGCCCGCAACAGATCGAAACAGCACTGTTCAGTGGTGTAACCACCATGATTGGTGGTGGTACCGGCCCTGCCGATGGTACCAACGCGACTACCATCACACCGGGTAAATGGTTCCTGGGCCGCATGCTGCAATCTGCAGAAGCTTTCCCGATGAACCTTGGCTTCTTCGGTAAAGGTAACTGCGCCACCGAAGGTCCTATTGAAGAACAGATCGAAGCAGGTGCGCTGGGAGTGAAAATACATGAAGACTGGGGCGCTACGCCTTCAGTAATCGACGCTTCCCTGAAAGTGGCCGACAAATACGACGTACAGGTTGCCATCCACACGGATACCCTGAACGAAGCGGGCTTCCTGGAAGATACCATGAACGCTATCAATGGCCGTGTAATACATACCTTCCACACCGAAGGTGCGGGCGGTGGCCACGCACCGGATATCATCCGCGCTGCTATGTTCCCGAACGTACTGCCTGCGTCTACCAATCCTACACGTCCATTCACTAAAAATACCATCGATGAGCACCTCGATATGCTGATGGTGTGCCATCACCTGAGCAAAAGCATTCCGGAAGATGTGGCCTTCGCGGATTCCCGCATTCGCCCTGAAACCATTGCTGCAGAAGATATCCTGCACGATCTCGGTGTATTCAGTATCATGAGCTCCGACTCACAGGCCATGGGCCGTGTAGGTGAAGTCATCACCCGCACCTGGCAGACCGCCGATAAAATGAAGCAGCAACGCGGATTTTTACCGGAAGATACTGTCGGCGGCAACGATAACTTCCGTGCTAAAAGATATGTATCCAAATATACTATCAACCCGGCTATCGCACACGGTATCTCTGAATATGTAGGTTCCATCGAACCTGGAAAATTTGCAGATATCGTATTGTGGAAACCAGCGCTGTTTGGTGCCAAATGCGAAATGATTATCAAAGGCGGTATGATCATCGCCAGCAAAATGGGTGACCCGAATGCCAGCATTCCAACACCGCAGCCTGTGATCATGCGCAACATGTTCGGCGCCTTTGGTAAGGCACTGCAACGCAGCTGTATCACTTTTGTATCTAAGGTGAGTATGGAAAAAGGTATCGTGGAAGAATTAGGCCTGGAAAAAATTGTATTGCCAGTGAAAAACTGCCGCAATATCGGTAAGAAAGACCTGATCCACAATAACAAAACGCCGGAAATTACAGTGAACCCGGAAAATTACGAAGTACGTGTAGATGGGGAGAAAATTACCTGCGAACCCGTTGCTACTGTGCCTTTGGCGCAACGCTACTTCCTGTTCTGATGTTTTTAAAAGAATTGTATGATAATAGAATCGGTACTTGGGAATATAGGGGAGATATCGGTAGATAACCTGCAGACAGACCTGCTGGAACTGGAATGGTTTGAAACAACCAAGCGTATCCAGCGTAAGAAAACACAACAGGGTCGCGAAATTGCCATCCGCTTCCTGAAAGAAGGACAGCGGTTACGCCAGGGCGACATCCTCCTGATGGATGATACTACTGCCGTAGTGGTAGATATTATCCCAAGTGATGCCATCGTGGTAACGCCGCGTTCTCTGCTGGAAATGGGAAGTGTGTGCTATGAAATAGGAAATAAGCATCTGCCGGTATTCATACAAAATGACCAGGTACTATTACCATTCGAGGAACCAATATACCGCTGGCTGCTGGCCAGCGGGTATGTTACCGAAAAACAACATACGCGCCTGACCAACCTGCTTAACGCGAATGTGCAACCACATAGCCACGGCAGCGGGGGCGGTAGTTCTCTCTTTTCTAAAATAATGGGCCTCGCTTCCCGCTAAATTGTAAGTATATGGATCTGCATTTATTGGGAAGTCTGCTACACATCAGTGATCCTACTTTGCCAATCGGTGGGTATACACATTCGAACGGACTGGAAACTTATGTGCAGCAGGGAATAGTACACCATCCTGCATCAGCGGCGGCTTATGTATCACAAATGCTGAGTGCCAACCTGCATTTCAATGATGCTGCTTTTGTGTGCCTGGCCTATAAGGCTGTGCAGGCCGCTGATTTTGATGAATTGCTTCGCCTCGATGAAGAACTGACAGCACTGAAACTGCCGGTTGAAATACGCAATGCCAGCCAGAAGCTGGGATTAAGGCTGATAAAGATTTTCCGCCGGCAAAAAGAATTTGCGATCGCCGCAGATTTCGAAAACGCTATCCTGCGTAAAGAAGCCAGCGGTAACTATGCCATCGCCTTCGGCGTATATACGTCGCTGTTAGCTATTCCATTACGGGAAGCACTATACGCTTTTTATTACAACGCCGCCGCCGGTATGGTGACCAACGCTGTTAAGCTGGTACCACTGGGGCAGCTGGACGGACAGGATATCCTGTTTAATATGCAAACAGTTATCGCTGGTCTGATTGATAAAACTATTACGCTGGACAGAGACCTGGTGGGTGTTTGCAATATCGGTTTTGATATTCGCTGCATGCAGCACGAACGCCTCTATTCCAGGTTGTATATGTCTTAAAAAAATTAATTTATGTCTCAGAGAAAATATGTAAAAATCGGTGTTGCAGGCCCTGTTGGCTCTGGAAAAACCGCACTGATAGAACGTTTATCCCGCCACCTGTTAAATACTTACAGTCTGGGTGTGATCACCAATGATATTTATACGAAGGAAGATGCTGAATTCTTAACGAAAAACAGCCTGCTCCCTAAAGAACGCATCATCGGCGTGGAAACAGGCGGCTGCCCGCATACGGCTATCCGCGAAGATGCCAGCATGAACCTGGAGGCTGTAGATGAAATGGCGGCAAGGTTCCCGGATGTGGAGCTGATCCTCATTGAAAGCGGTGGCGATAACCTCAGTGCTACCTTCAGTCCTGACCTCGCGGATGTAACGATTTTCGTTATCGACGTGGCAGAAGGGGATAAGATCCCGCGTAAAGGCGGCCCTGGTATTACCCGCTCCGATTTGCTGGTCATCAACAAAATTGACCTCGCACCATATGTACATGCCGATTTAGGCGTGATGGAACGGGATGCCCGCAAAATGCGCAACGGCAAACCTTTCGTATTTACTAACCTTATGTCACTGCAGGGACTGGATACTGTCATCGGCTGGATACAGAAATATGCATTGCTGGAAAATATTGAAGAACCAGCATTAGTGAGATAACGAAACTGCAAGAATGATAAACAGGCTGACAATAACCAGCGGTTTTAAAAATCACCGGTCGTACCTGAAAGATACCTTTTTTACGCCACCATTCAGGGTGGCCGACATCAGTGAACACAGGCGGGACCCTGCGCTGTACCTGATGGTGATGAGCTCATCACCCGGGATACTTGATGGCGACCGGTATGAGATATCCATAGACGTAGAAACGGGAAGTAAGCTGCAGTTGCAGACACAATCCTACCAGCGCCTGTTCAATATGCAGCATGGCGCTTCGCAGGAGCAACGCATCACTTTGCATCCGGGATCTACGTTCAGTTATGTACAACATCCGGTGGTACCGCATGAAAATGCCATCTTCAAAGGAAAAAATTTTATAGAGATGGCAGATGATTGCAGGCTCACATTCGGTGAAATACTCACCTGTGGCCGCAAGCATTCCGGCGAAGTATTCCGCTACCGCGAGTTTCATAACATTACGGAGATCAGGCATGGAAAAAAACTGCTGGTAAAGGATAATCTGCTGTTACAGCCAGGATTGATAGATATGGCTGCCACCGGCCAGATGGAAGGGTACACGCACCAGGGAACCCTGCTGCATGTAAGTACCGGCACACCGATAGACGACGATGTTGCCGATATCCTGCACACGCTGCTGGAGGAGGAAGAAGGGGTGGCCCTGGGCATTACACGCCCGTCGGCACAGGTGCTGGCAGTACGTATCCTGGGCAATGGGGGCGAGCAGCTGTTTAGTTGCCTGAACCGTATCGCTCATTATTTCTGGACTTTAACACCACAAACAGTAAACGCATGAACATAGAACTAATCACACTGGTGGTGTCGGCGATTACTATCAGTAGTTTACACACTGCCACCGGGCCGGATCACTATCTGCCATTTATTGTGCTGTCCAGGTCAAGAAAATGGAAGATGTCGAAAACAGTTGTATGGACGATCCTTTGCGGCTTCGGACATATATTCAGTTCTGTTTTGCTCGGACTGGCAGGTGTATTACTGGGCTGGCAGCTCTCGAAGCTGACGTGGTTCCAGGATATACGCGGGAATATGTCGGGCTGGTGCCTGCTGGGCTTTGGGATTTTATATCTCCTGTACGGCCTGCGTGCCGCCTGGATCAACAAGCCGCACAAGCATTTCGATGTTTACGGCGATGGTGATATTTACGTATATGAACATAAGCACGGCGAAGTTGTTTATCCGCAGAACCGGGTAAAGGTGACGCCCTGGATTTTGTTCGCCATCTTCGTGATGGGCCCCAGTGAGCCGCTGGTACCGTTGTTATTTTACTCCGGTGCCCATCGGTCCGCGACGGAAATCATTGTGCTGATCACGGTGTTCGCACTGTCTACCGTTGCCACCATGCTGGCGATGGTACTGATAGGATGTTATGGATATTCTTTCATTAAAACAGATAAACTGGAACGTTATGTACATGCCATTGGTGGTGCAGTAGTGACCATGTGTGGTATTGGCATGGTGTTTTTCAACTGGTAAGAAATAATCAATTATGCGAGAGAAAAAAATGTTTCCCATCGCCCCGTATTTCAGGGGTGTAGGGCAGATCATGCTTCAACCGAACGGTTGGACAGGCCTGCTGTTTCTGGTAGGGATCTTCTATGATTCAGTGATAATGGGTATTGCCGCTATGGTGGCAGTAGTGACAGGCACGCTGACAGCTAAGCTGCTGAAGTACGATGAAACAGAAATCAACGACGGCCTTTATGGCTTCAGTGCCACACTGGTAGGCGTTGCACTCACTTTTTATTTTGCGCCCGTACCCGTTATCTGGGTGGCCGTAGTGCTGGGCTCCGCGCTGGCAGCCATGTTCCAGCATGCGCTGATCGTACGTAAAATCCCGGGATTTACATTTCCTTTTATCGTAATTACCTGGATATTATTATTCGTTTTCAGACATCTGTACGTATTACCGGTTTCCAGCGAAGTAACCGAAGCACTGAACGCCTATGATGATTTCACCGTTTCTACACATGGCTTTGGAGAAGTAATCTTCCAGGGTAGTGTGCTGGCAGGGCTGATATTTTTCCTGGGGGTGTTTGTCAGCTCTCCGGTGGCAGCACTTTACGGCGTGGCCGCTTCTGTGCTGGGAGCCTATGTTTCCGAGCGCTTCGCAGAACCCATGACGGATATCCATATGGGACTTTTCAGCTTCAACGCAGTGTTATGTGCGATCACCTTCTCTGGTAAAAAGCCGGTAGATGGTATCTGGGTGCTGATTTCAGTGCTGCTGTCGGTGGCCATAGACCTGGGGATGCTGAGTATGCACTGGGCGGTACTGACTTTCCCGTTTGTGGCAGCCAGCTGGATTACACTCGCCCTGAAGAATGGCGCGAAGAAACTTATGCCCGCACTGGTAGAGTAATTCCCCGGCTTTTTATATCACCGGCACTATAGGTTGTTGAACAGCTTTATGTATTAGCTGTCTTTCACTAACTTTGCGACTGCTGTAGCAAAGATCAACCTATAAGTACCATGACAAATGGTGCAGCCAACAAGAATTTATTACATGCTTAGAGAGATTTTATTATTGAGTACCTCCCTGCTTGCACAAAAGGTCTACGCGGGAGAACCACAGGATACCATACCATTAAAGCAATCCCATTTATCACAGATCGAAGTGACTGCCCCGCGGGTAGAAAAGTCTATGTTAAAGGTGGACCTGAAAATGACACCGGTAAATACCGCACAAGACCTGCTGCGCAAGGTTCCCGGATTATTCATTGCCCAACATGCCGGTGGCGGTAAGGCAGAACAGATCTTCCTGCGCGGTTTCGATTGCGACCATGGTACCGATGTCAACATCAGTGCCGACGGCATTCCCGTGAATATGGTTTCCCATGCGCACGGACAAGGTTATGCCGATTTACACTTCCTCATCCCGGAAACCATTGAAGGTATCGACTTTGGTAAAGGTGCCTATTATGTGGATAAGGGAGACCTGAATACCGCCGGCTATGTTAGTTTCCATACCATGGACAGTCTGCCGGGAAATATGGTAAAGCTGGAAGGTGGTTCTTTTAATTATCTCCGTGGAGTAGGGTTGTTTAACCTGATACATAAAACAGGCCCCCGTGCAGAGAATGCCTATATCGCCGCTGATTACAGCTATACTGACGGGCCTTTCGATGTAAAACAAAATTTCCGCAGACTGAACCTCTTCGGGAAATATAATAAATGGCTGAATGACAAAAACTACATTTCATTACTGGTATCTACCTTTGGCTCCGACTGGAACGCCTCCGGCCAGATCCCGGAACGTGCCGTGGCGGAAGGGATTATCAGCCGCTGGGGTTCTATAGACCCTACAGAAGGTGGTAATACCAACCGTACCAACGCCGCTTTCACGTATAAGCATCTTTTTAATGATCATCAGTCAACAGAATCATTCTTCTACTATTCCCATTACGAATTTAATCTCTTCTCCAACTTCACTTTCTTCCTGAAAGACCCGGTAAACGGCGATGAGATCAATCAGCGTGACAACCGTAACCTGTTTGGTTTCCAGCAGAAATATACCCAAACCTTCGGTAATTTCCGCTGGGAGAGTGGCGCCGGTTTCAGACTGGATGACATCAACGACCTGGAGCTGAACCATGTATACCGCCGCGATTCCCTGCTGGGACGTGAGTCCTGGGGAAATGGGACCGAAACTAACCTGTACGCCTATACGGGATTAGACTGGCATAAAAACAGGTGGAGTATTGCGCCAGGTGTCAGGGTGGATCATTTTATCTTTAACTATAATGATAAACTGTTGGACGCCAGGAATAAAGAGCAGGCAACAAGAGTGAGTCCCAAGCTGAATTTCGGCTATACTGCCAGCAGTAAATTGCAGTGGTACCTTAAAACCGGTATGGGCTTCCACTCCAACGATATGCGTGTGGTAATACAGGAGAAAGGGAAGGATATCCTGCCTTTCTCTGCCGGCGCCGACCTGGGCGTTATCTGGAAACCTGCCCACAACCTGTTTATACAGCCTGCCCTCTGGTACCTGTACCTGCAGCAGGAATTTGTATATGTGGGAGATGAAGCAGTAGTAGAGCCCGCAGGTAAAACACGTCGTTTAGGCGTAGATGTTAGTGTGAGATACCAGCCATTGAGCTGGTTATATATAGATGCAGACATTAACTATGCCCATGGCCGTTCTATAGACGATCCTAAAGGTGAGAACTATATTCCGCTGGCGCCCGTGCTGACAAGTACCGGTGGTGTGGCGGTGAAGCTGCCGGCAGGATTTTCTGCCAATCTCCGTTACCGGTATATGAAATCCAGGCCTGCCAACGAAGATAACAGCGTGGTAGCACGCGGTTACTTTGTGAACGACCTGGCGCTGGCATATACCCGTGGCCGTTTCGACTTCACTGTTCAGGCGCAGAACCTCTTTAACGTAAACTGGAACGAGGCCCAGTTTGAAACAGAAACCCGCCTCCAGCAGGAGAAAAATCCGGTTACTGAGCTTTGTTTTACGCCTGGAACACCGTTTGCATTGAAGGCTGGCGTAACGGTAAGGTTCTAACCGGACTAGCAACAAATTTAAAACCGGCCTATACCGGACAGCAGCATCAGGCTTAGCTTTGCGACCTTTTTAGACCAATTGTCCAAATAAATGCGTGCTAACTTAATGATACTGCTGATGGGTATGGCCGGTACGGCTGCCGCCCAACAGCTACCCGATACCACCGCCCCTGTACGTAACCTGGGAGAAGTGATCGTCCAGGAAAACAGGTTGTCGGCCCCTTTAAAGCAATCCAACAGGAATATTACCATCATCAGCCGCAAGCAGATAGATGCTATGGCGGCAGTTTCCATCAATGAGGTACTGGCCTATGTTCCCGGACTCGATGTGCGTCAGCGCGGTCCTGGCGGTATCCAGGCAGATATCGGTATCGATGGCGGTACCTTCGATCAGACGCTGGTGTTACTGAACGGTATTAAAATCACCGATCCGCAGACAGGCCACAACATCATGAACCTGCCGGTTTCCCTGCAGGATGTAGACCATATAGAAGTCATCCGCGGGGCAGCTGCCAGAGTATATGGCATCAATGCCCTGAACGGCGCTATCAATATCATCACCCGTAAAGCCACACAGAGCGGGGGAGAAGTAAATGTCAGCGGTGGTAGCAGCTTTAAGAACAATGAAGATGGCCACCTCTACAATAACTACAATGCAGGCGCTACTGGTGCCCTGGTGAAAGATGGTAGTAACCAGTCTTTGTCGGCCAATGTGAGCGCAGGAAACGGCTACCGCTACAATACCGCTTTCCAGAATACCAAAGCCCTGTACCAGGGTGGTTTCCAGCTGAACGATAAGAATCAGGTCTCTATACTGGCCGGTTATGTAGATAATCAATATGGCGCCAATGCATTTTATGCGGCTCCTGGCGACAAGGAATCCAAAGAATACGTGAAAACTGCGCTGGCAGCGGTAAGCAGTAGTCACCGCATCAATAGCCACTGGCTGATGACCCCACGTATCAGTTACCGTTTTGCAGAAGATGATTACCGTTATATCAAAACAGATATTTCCAAGGCCCGTAATCTGCATAATACCAATATTGTGGATGCGGAGCTGAACAACAGCTTCGACACGAAAATAGGTCTGTTTGGTGCCGGAATTGAGGCAAGGTATGAGCATATCAACAGCTCCAATCTTGGCAACCACGAGCGTACCAACCTGGGCGCCTTTGCCGAATATAAAACCCGTGGCGACAAGCGCCTGAATTTCTCCGTAGGTGGTTACCTGAACTATAATACCCAATATGGCTGGCAGTTCTTCCCGGGTGCCGATGTGGGCTTCAACATCACCTCTGACCTGAAAGTATATGCCAACGCAGGTTCTGCCCAGCGTCTGCCTACCTATACCGACCTGTATTACAAGAGCCCGAGTATTCTTGGCAACGACCAGTTAGGCCCGGAGAAGGCTTTCTATACAGAGCTGGGTGTCCGTAAATATAGCGGCAAATTCAACTTTGCAGCCAGTGGCTTCTACCGCCAGATCTCTGATTTCATCGACTATGTGAAGGATAGCATCCCGCAGCCATGGCAGCCGATGAACTTCCAGCGTGCGGATACCAAAGGGCTTACCGCCAGTGCCGGGTATAATACTAATTTCAATGAAAAAGGCTTCTTTACCACCTTTGGCGCTAATGTAGGCTATAACTATCTGTCGCCCGATTTCAAGGGAGACGACACCCATAATAAAATTTCCAGATACGTGATTGAGAGCCTGCGCCATCAGTTTGTAGCAGGTGCCAATACCAGTTTCGCCGGACATTTCAATCTGAGTGCTACGGCGCGCTATTGCATGCGTATTAACTACAAGGATTATACGCTGGTAGATGCACGTTTGTCGTACCGTCAGTCGCGCTTTAAGGTATACGTTGACGCCAACAATATATTGGATGTAACGTATATAGAAGCGGGTGCCGTGCCGATGCCGGGCCGCTGGATGACGGTAGGGGCGAGTATTAAGTTGTAATATTTTTTATACAGAGATACCTGTAGATTATCGCGCAGCTGTTTGCTGCCGAAACACAAAAGGGAAGCCTGCGGCATCCCTTTTGTGTTTCGGGGGAGAAGAGATAGCCAGCCACAGGCTGGTGGCTGATTCTCCGGAGCGGTATTTAAGTTATAGGGGGGATCGTTATTCCCTGCGTTATAGAAGTATAACTAAATATTCTGTACTGTGCATTTTGGATTTGTGTCAAGGAGCTTGCGTATCCCTATAGCTGTACCCGCATTGCAATATCCGCAGGCGCCAACTACGAGGGCCAGACGCTATGCCGCAGTAATAGCCGGAGCATATCTGTTGGGCACACTTGTTTTATTCATACAGGCAGTGCTCACAGGGAAGTATAACAACTTCACCATCTTCAGTCATTCCTGGCAGCATCTTACAACACATCTTCCGTTATATAATTTGTATCCGGAAGAATATTTTGATTATTACCTCTATCATCCAACGTTTCCCATTTTATTCATGCCTTTCGCAATACTGCCTGGTCATGCAGGATTGCTTCTCTGGCTGCTGTTTAACAGTATGGTGTTTTTATACGCCGTGTATCAGCTACCGATGAACTGGCAGAAAAAAAACCTGATGGCAGGCCTGGTACTATTGGAGATCCTGAATGCCATTCAGTCGTCACAATCGAATCCGCTGATGGTAGCACTGATGTTGCTCACGGTGGTGCAGTTGGAGAAGCGGAATGTAAAGCTGGCGGCCTTATTTACGTGTATATTATTTTTCATAAAAGGTTACGGCGCTATTATAGGATTGTTGTTCCTGTTTTATCCTGGTAAAAAGAAGTTCTTAAAATACTGTTTTGCTTTTGGAATAGGTGGCTCCCTGCTGCCATTACTGGTAATATCCCCCGCGGAGCTGATACAAACCTATAAAGACTGGTTTCTGCTGATCACCAGCGCAACCATCAAAGAGGATGCTTCGCTGTATGGGATGTTCCATGCAATGCGGCATGAGTCATACTTAATTACAACCGGAATGGATAAAGCCATACTGGTATTTTCAATCATCGGATTGCTGGCAGCTATTGTCTGTACAGCGATTGCGGGTACACAGCAGAGCCGGTTTCTATTCGCTGCCTACCTGCTTATCTGGATCGTCATTTTCAACCAAAGTACTGAATCGCCGACCTATGCCATTGCCGCAACCGGCGCGGTAATGGCCCTGGTCATGTTTTCACAAAATATTATGAAATGGATATTATTGGGATTGCTTATATTTGTGACATCCCTGGCACCAACAGATTTAGTGCCGTCATCCATTAATCACCTTGCTGTAGACCTCCAACTGAAAGCACTTCCATGTTTACTTATCCTGTTATTCCTGCAATCAACGCTCTTTTTTCATAGGCGACAGGTTATAGGCTGACTACTATTAACTTGTCTCAGCAATGTGGGAGCCGGCTTTACCCCGGCCCCCCTTTGCTTATTTTTCTACAATCCAGTCTGCTGCAACCGTCTCTTCTCCTGCAACCCTATGCAGGAATACTGTATATATCTTCCCCGCTTCCAGCTTGATATTCGTCAAATTATTATTTTTTATAACCAATGATTTCAGATTGTTGGCAGGACTTACGACAATAGAAATCGTACCTGCGTTTACGTTAGTGAATGGCCCCAGCGAATAGGCACTGCCATTGATATCTCCATTGGCAGCACTGCCATAGCTTACTTTGGCGCTCAGCGATTTTGGGGTAGTACCATCGTAGAGACTTACCTGCAGGTCGCCGGTTTGTGTAGCCAGATGAACGAAGCGAAGCTTTGCCTGGCTGGCAGGAGGATCACTGAGATCATCATAGAATAATATCAGGGAATCTTTTGTGATATCGTTGGTAGAAGGCGCCGCAAATACAGTATGGTAATAGGTGGCTATAGGGCCGTTAGGGCCGCCACTGGCGGAATACGTGGCACTATTTCCAAACTGCCGGGATACCGTATAGCTGCTGCCGGTGCCTTCTGTAACATTGATCTGCACATTGCCGTAGGTGGTTGCGAGGTAAGGACTCGCCTGGCCGGGATAGAGCAAACTGGTAGTAATTTGCTGTGTGAATGTCCAGAATTGAATACCTGTATTGCTGGTGCGTGCATTTACAAAACTTACCTGTGCGCTCAGTGGTGGCCGGTCTGTGGCTTTGATGTCCAGGTAATCCGATTTCTTGCAGGCAGAAAAAATTATCAGCGAGGCAACCGTAAATAGATAAACGTATTTCATACAATTATTTTTTTCAGATGATCAGAGTTTTGCCAGTACCCGTACAAAGGGCTGTATGCCGGCGCTGCCGTTCTGCATCCCCACGATAGTAGGGTTTCTCAGTCCCGAAGTAGCAGCCGCTGTATAATCTCCCAATTCATTAAATACATTATTTACACCGATAGTGGCCTGCAATACCTTATTGAACCGGTATCCGATGGCTACATCTGCCACCAGGATAGGCCTTAACTCCTGCAGGTAATAATCTGGCTTTGGGAAACTGGCATTTTGTGCAGTGGCAGTGGTCACAGCGCCAAAGTAGACACCACGCAGCAGGAAATTGAACCGGTTGATGCTCAGACTGCCCTGCAACGTAATTTTCTGCTGTGGGATATTGGTAGTTACACGGGCCTGTTCTGATTGGCTGAAAATCACATACCGGTAGGCTTCCAAACCTTTCGGTGTATTCACCGACGTCACTTCATTTTTAGAAAAGTTGGCGCCTCCCAGGAGCTGTAAAGTGCCACGTTGCAGCGGAAACCTATAGCTGGCAGTTATTTCCAGGCCCTGGGTACGGGTACTGAAGGCGTTGTAAAAAAACTTCGCCTGTGTGGTGCCCGTGGCCAGTAGCAATGCGCGTACTTCCGCCGGGAGGTTGGCATCGGTGGCGGAGAAGTTGCCGGTGTTGCCTACCCGGTTTTTTATATCGATGAGATAGCCGTCTATAGAGATTTCTGCGTTGTTCACCGGCTGACTCGTGATGCCGGCGCTGTAGCCTGTAGACTTCTCCGGCGTCAGCGAGGGGATACCCAGTGCTCTGGTAGCAGCACTCTTGTTGGAGGCGGTGACTTGGTCTATGGCGCGGCCCTGCTGAAAGCTGGTACTGGTTTCTGTGTAATAGAACTGTGCCAGGTCGGGTGCACGGAAACCGCTATTGGCGGCGCCACGAATGCTCAGCCAGGGCGCAAAGCTATAGCGGGTGGCAATCTTGCCGGTAGTTACGTTACCGAAGTCAGAGAAGTTTTCTGCACGCAATGCTGCAGAGAGCAGCCACTGTTCTGTGATATTAGCCTCCAGGTCTATATAACCCGCTACAATGGCCCTGCTTACATTCACTTCATTGGAAGGCCGGAAGCCGGCATGTATCTGTGATCCCGGGCTGAGTCCGTTCAGTGCAAGCAGTCCGGCATCGGCTACATAGGGAATGCCGGCGGCGCTGGTGTCGATGCGGTAAATGGTACGGAGGTCTGCCTTTGTATAGGAGGCTTCTTCGCCGGCGATGATCTGGTAGGTCTCCGTTCTGTATTGGGCGCCAAAGGCTACGTTGATGCCATGTAAGGGCTTTTCGAAATACCGTGTCACCTCTATGCCGGCGGTATTCTGTCCGGCATTGTATTTACCGGCGTCGAAAGAAGTCGGGCTTTTCACGCCCATGCTGGCGTTGAGCGAATTGCTGATATTATTGCTGAAATCATTTCTGCCATAAACATTGGAGATATCCAGTTTCCAGCCCTTGATCCTTCCTTTAATGCCGATGGCAATGGATTTATCAGTAATGCCATTGTCCATGGCAGGCAGGAAGCCATCGGGATAGAGGGTGGTGTTGTTGCGTTCCGTCCACCCGGGAAGACGGTACACGGCAGTGAATTGCGAGTTGCGGTGACTGATGCCACCAAACGTATATACCTCTACGTTATCATTCACTGGTACGGCGGCATTAAAAAACAGCAACGCGTCTTTAGCCTTGTTGGCGCCGCCGCCTCGCTGGTCAAAGAAGTGGCGGTCTATGCCTCTGCTTTTCAGAATAGCATCATCGATTTCTTTCGTATAGATATTATCGTAGCCACGGGTATTGGCGCCGCCGCCGTAGATAGGGCCATTATAGAGTCCGGCGTCGTCGCGGCCGGGCTGCAATGCGATGGCCTGGGTGGCATATTCCACGGTAGCATTGAGGTATCCGCCCTGTTGACCCAGCTTTACCCCATAGTTGACGCTGGTGCGGGTGGTGGTACCATCGCCGCGGCGTCGGGTGCTGGCAGTGCTGCTGATCACACCGTTATCGGTTTGTTTTTTCAGTACGATATTAATCACCCCGGCGATGGCATCGGAGCCGTATTGCGCAGCGGCGCCGTCGCGCAGTATCTCTATCCTTTCGATGGCGGCTGTTGGGATGGCGTTGAGGTCGTAACCGGTGGCGCCATTTGCGAGTCCGCCCCAGTTGATATTGGCGCTTTTATGCCGGCGTTTGCCGTTGACCAGAACCAGCAGCTGATCGGCGCCAAGGCCTTTCAGCTGGGCGAGGTTCAGGGAGGAACCGGCATCACCGGCATTACTGCCGTTGACAGAGTGAAAAGAAGGAGAGATATACTGCAGCAGCTGCGTAATGCTGGTTTGCGGTGCCTGTTCCTGGATGGCTTTAATATCGATGATATCTACCGGTACTGGCGAGTTAAGCCGGGTGCGGCTGGCATTACGGGAGCCAACAATCTGCACTTCGTTCAGTTGCCGGGTAGTGTCCGGCCGGGGCCGTTGATCCTGTGCGGCAGCAGCCTGCATCAGTAGTAATGGGGTAATAGCGGGCAGTATAATTTTTTTCATGTGAAGTGTTTTCATGGTTTGCGGTGGATGATAAAGCGATCGTCCGTTAGTGCGATCAGAAAAGCTTCCAGATCGTTGAGTTCTGATTCGCTTAGTTGCAATGGCTTGCTGAGGGAAAGATCGCGGTGTATACCGCCGGGCAGCACGGAGTCGGGGTTGTTGTAGTAATGCAATACCTCTTTCAGCGTATGGAACATACCGTTATGCATATACGGAGCGGTGACGGCCACATTGCGCAGACTGGGAACTTTAAAGAAGCCCAGCTGTGAGCTGTCGTGCGTTATTTCGAAGCGGCCGGCATCATTGAGTTGTTTGCCGTTGAACAGGCCTATGTTCTTGAAACGGTCTGCGGTGAAGTCTTCCCCGGAGTGACAGTTGTTACAGTTGGCTTTGCCGATGAACAGCAATCTGCCACGTATAGCCGATGGTGTCAGTGCGTTGTCGTCTCCGTTGATATAGCGGTCGTATGGACTATTGGCCGTTTCGAGTGTTCGTTCATAGGCAGCTATGGCTTGCAGCAGATTTTTGCTGCTGACGGTATCGTCAAAAACCTGTTTGAATAGTTGCTGGTAGCCGGGGTTGTTGTTGAGGCGCTGTACTGCTTCAACGATGGGGAGCCCCATTTCTACGGGATTGATGATGGGCTGCAATGCCTGGTCTTCCAGGGTAGCGGCGCGGCCGTCCCAGAAATAGCTGGGGCGTCCGGAGAGGTTGGTGATACCAGGTGTATTCCTGCGTGTAGGCGTGCCATTTAGTCCGCGGCTGAAAGTCAGGGTATCGGCGAAGCCGAACTGGGGTATATGGCAGGAGGCGCAGGCAAGGGTGCTGTCTTTCGATAATTGTTTCTCGAAAAAAAGCTTTTCTCCCAGGGAAGCCTTGGTGGGCGGGCCTGCGGTATGGGTGCGAAAGCCTGCCACCATGCAGTAAAGGCATAGTATCCCCATTAAAATGAAGATCATTTTTCTGTGGTTCATGTCAGTAAATATTGGTGGTAAGGCGTTGCTGTGGGCTGTAAAGGGGTATAAAAAAGGCTGGCTAAAAGTTAATATAAGCATCTGCGTAAGCAAAACCGCGCGCAGCGCGATATACCTGCAGGTATGAATATAGTGCCTTTAGTCAGCCCTGATGGATTAGTAAGCAGTTATTTAGCGCTGGCTACCAGTTCTACGTTCAGGTCAAAGTTATCATAGATCGCTTTGTCGCCGATGCCTTCAAAGAAGCTTTTAGAGCCATACTTTATACTGTATTTGGTACGGTCTACGGTGATGCTGGCCTTTGCAGTGAGCTGTTTACCACTAACGGTAACGGTAGCAGGAAAACTGACAGGGTTGGTGATACCTTTAATGGTGAGATTGCCGGTAACATCATAAGTGCCGTTGCCCTTAGGTTTCAGGCTGGTGATCACGAAGTCGGCTTTCGGGAATTTCTCCACAGAAAAGAAGTCGTCACTTTTCAGGTGCCCCAGCAGTTTGGCATTACTGTCAGCATCTTTGATATCCGTTACAGCAATGCTGCGGGTATCGAGTGAGAAGTTGCCGCCGGACAGCTGGTTGTTTTCCAGTGTGAGCGCACCATTGGAAATATTAATGGTGCCGCTGTGTTCTCCGGCAACCTTTTTTCCTACCCAGTTCAGTTTACTCTGTTTTGCATCTACCTGGAAAGTGGTAGCCCTGGCCTTTGCGGGCGCTGTGGTAGCAGCAGCTGCTTTTTTATTGCCGTCTTTTGTTGTAGCGCCTGCCGTTAATGACAGCAGCAGGAATGTTCCGCTGAAAAATACTAAAGTTGCTAATTTCTGCATTTGTTTGTGTTTATATCAGGTAGATGTAAATGTGTTATTTTTCAGCAATGAGTTCGTCCAGGTCTTTGTTCCATTTCGCTACATAATCTTTGTAATATTGTCCTGTAACTTCGCCGGTATAACCGGTATGGATTTGTCTGACATTTCCCTTCCTGTCTATGAGGATCGTTGTGGGGAAAGCCATCATCCTATTGAGCGCCGGTAATTTTTCTGACGCCACTTTCTTATCAGCAATGCCACCAAAAAGAATATCATAATTAATGTTGTATTTCTCTTTTAATTTACCCAGCGTATAGCGGGCATAATCCAGGTCGTCTTTCTGTTCAAAACCAATAGCAATCGCTTCTACGCCACGGTCTTTATTTTTATTGAACCATGGGGAGAGGAAGGATGTCTGGTCGGTACAGTTAGGACACCAGGTGCCGATGATTTCTACAACGACCACTTTGCCTTTGTATTTTTCATCGCTGAGAGAAACATTTTTTCCGTTCAGATCGGGCAGGGTGAAATCCAGTTTGGAGTAGCCTTCCTTCAGATAGGTAAGCTTGTAAGGGTCTGGTAGTTCAGCAGCCGCATTTTTTTCGCCGTCGAATTTAATGTTGTTGTAGATGCCTAAAGATAGTTCTCCTGTCAATGTTTTGTCGTCGTTGACTTTTCCTTTGATGTAGATGGGGCTGGGGCCGGTGAAGCCTGACAGTTCAAATTCATCGCCGTGAATGGTACCTTCCAGTTCGCGGCTGTCGCCTACTACAGACATGATCACGCCGGTAAGTTTATTCCCCTGCTGATGTAATAATCCAATTCTGTCGGGGGTAGGTTCCTTGCTATAGATCTTCAGTTCCCATTTCCCATCGATATTAAACTTAGGTGCTTCTTCTGTGCCGGCGGGCGCAAAGCGGTAGTCCTGGCCGTATTCCGCTGTAAACGGCAGGGCGTTGCCCCGGAAATTTGGGACCAGGCTTCTGTATTCACCGCTGATATGGCCATCTGACTCGATTTTAGCTACCAGGGCTGCATCATAGGTATTCATCTTTATAAAAATAGAATCAGGGCCTATGCGCTGCACATGGAAATCATCGTGCCGCGAACCATTGATCAGCGTAAAAACAGCATGTTCGGCATCTTTACCTTTCAGCTGAAAATTAAATGGCACCTGCGATTCGCTGAGCGTGAATACACCACGCCAGATACCTTCTCTGATAAAGGGTCTGGCAGGGCCTTCCGCGTGGGCAGCACCGCCAATACCAGCCGCCAGCAAGGCGGAAAGAACAAATTTTTTATAAGATTTCATGGTTCAAATATTTGGTTGAAAAAAGAAAACAAGGGTGATCACTGTGTGCAGGAATTTATCTGCATACAGAAAAAATTTGACGTATATAACGTCTACGGTAGTACGAAATAATTATTCAGATTTCTCTCCGGCTGGTGGGAAATGCCGGATACCAGGGGATGGCTGCCTACAGCTTAGCAGCAACAATATGGACGGTATGTAACAGCAAAGTACATCATAATATTTCCGTGTTTTACGACCGGGAGAATGCAGCCTTGGTGGGTGATGATGCGCCGCGGTTATTTGATGGTGGTAAAACAAAGATAGTGGGGGCTGGATTAATTTCCAAATAAAACCCTATAAAAATTGTAGACTAATTGTAAGATGTAGTACAGTATTAGATTTGAAAGGAATTTTAAATGCGGATGGGTTGTCGTACCTTTGCGGTTTAAAACACCTGGTTTGAGTAAGACAGTCTATTTAATAACACCACCATTTACACAGCTGAACACGCCATACCCGGCTACAGCCTACCTGAAAGGATTTCTGAACACCAAGGAAATCAGTGCCTTTCAGTCTGACCTGGGCATAGAAGTAACACTGGCGCTGTTTTCCAGACAGGGGTTACAGCAACTATTTACTAAAATTAATACCGAACCTCCTGCCGCGGTATCGGAGAATTGCGCCCGTATTATCGCATTGCAGGATGACTATATCAATACCATAGACGCCGTTATTTCCTTTCTGCAGGGCAAAAATCCTACTATTGCCCACCTGATCGTGAAACGCGACTATCTCCCGGAAGCCTCCCGTTTCAAACAACTGGACGATCTGGACTGGGCATTCGGCTCCATGGGCAACCAGGACAGGGCTAAACATCTGGCTACTATGTACCTGGAGGACCTGTCAGACCTGATCATGGAATGTGTGGATGCACATTTTGGCTTCAGCAGATATGCGGAGAAGCTCAGCCGTTCGGCCAACAGCTTCGATGAGCTGTATGATAACCTCAATGCGCCCTATACATTTGTGGATCAGCTCCTCATCCAGCTGCTTCATCAGCATATGGAAGCGGTACAGCCGCAGCTGGTCTGCATTTCTGTGCCTTTCCCGGGCAACCTCTATGCCGGGCTGCGTTGCGGACAATATATCAAACAACATTTCCCGCAGGCTAAAATAGCCATGGGCGGTGGTTTTCCAAATACAGAACTGCGCTCACTTTCCGATGCGCGGGTGTTTGAGTTTATCGACTTCATCACCCTCGACGATGGGGAAGCACCCATTGAAAACCTCATCCGTTACGTACAGGGAAGCATTGCGAAGGAAGAGCTGAAAAGGACTTTCCTGCTCCAGGACGGCAAGGTGACTTACATCAACAATACCAGCTGCCACGATTATAAGCAGAACCAGGTAGGAACGCCGGATTACAGTGATCTCCTGCTGAACGATTATATCTCCGCCATTGAAGTAGTGAACCCGATGCACAGCCTTTGGAGCGATGGGCGCTGGAATAAGCTCACCATGGCGCATGGCTGCTATTGGGGTAAATGTACCTTCTGTGATATCTCGCTCGATTATATCCGCGTATATGAGCCCATTGCGGCGTCTTTGCTGGCGGACCGTATGGAAGCCATCATTGCACAGACGGGGCAGACAGGTTTCCACTTTGTGGACGAGGCTGCGCCACCGGCGCTGATGCGTGCCCTGGCACTGGAAATTATCAAAAGAAAAATGAACGTCAGCTGGTGGACGAATGTCCGCTTTGAGAAAAGCTTCACCAGGGACCTGTGTGTATTGCTGAAAGCTTCCGGCTGCATAGCAGTTTCCGGCGGACTTGAAGTAGCATCAGACAGGCTGCTGGGGCTGATACAAAAGGGAATTACCGTAGCGCAGGTAGCGCGGGTAAACCGTCACTTTACAGAAGCCGGCATCATGGTACATGCCTACCTCATGTATGGCTTCCCTACGCAGACGGCGCAGGAAACCATCGATTCACTGGAAATGGTACGGCAGATGTTCCAGGCAGGTATCCTGCAATCGGCCTTCTGGCACCAGTTTACCATGACGGCACATAGTCCGGTAGGACTGGAGCCCGCCAAATTCATGGTGCAGAAGGAATCGGAGAGCACCGGCAGCTTTGCCAACAATGATATCATGCATATCGACCCTACCGGTGCGGACCATGAGACCTTCGCCTATGGTCTGAAGAAATCTTTACTGAATTATATGCATGGTGCCTGTTTCGACTATCCACTGAGTAAGTGGTTTGAGTTTAAGGTGCCGAAAACCAGTGTGGTGCCGGATTATATTACAAAGGCACTCCTGGAAGAAGAGCCGGGAACGGTGAAACCTACATCCAAGGTAGTATTTCTGGGTAAGCAGCCGAGTATTGAGATCGTTACCAAATCTAAAAAAGGGAATACCTGGGAAACGGCTTCACTGACGTTCCAGGGTAAGAAGGAAGCTTTTAATATCAAGGTAGATCCGCCACAGGGCAACTGGCTGGCCGGTATGCTGAAGGAGCTGGACGTTAATAACGCTAAAGTATATACGCTACAGCAGGTAAAAGAAAATTATGAAGCTGCCGGTCTGGAAGATTTTGAGTTGTTCTGGGATAATAAGCCGGTGAATACCTTGTATAAACTGGGGTTATTGAAGTTATAATATTATATTATGCGTTGGGAAGCCCCATCGCTCGCCGAAGGCGAGAGATGGGGCTTCCCGTTTTCCGCAGTGCCGAAGACACTGCGGAAAATGGGAAGGGGGATATAGCGGCTATTTCTTCAGATATTTCCAGTTCCTGATTTTTCCTTCCGCCATCCATTCTACGGCGGTGGAGATCCTGGATTCCCTGGTGGCAGTAGTTTTGGCTTCTGTTATCCAGGAGATATATTCTTTCTTGTTAGAATTACTGAAATCCTCAAATGTTTGCAGGGCGGCTTTATTCTTTTTAAGTGCCGCCATCAGGTCGTCAGGAGCTTCGGCGGGTGGTGCCGGCGCTTTGACTTTCTTCGGTGCTTTGGCGCCATCGTCTATCAGTCTGGCCGCTTCTTTCAGGTATTTCTCCAGTATTTTATCCTTTGGCAGGTCTTTTAGGGAGGTGATTTTCCCCAGATGCCCCATGGCCGTTTCTCCCGTAGGCGTGAGGATGTTATCAGGATCAGCCATCAGGGGAGCTTTCCAGATATTTACCGCACAATGCTGCTTGAAGGCGGCGATGCTGCAAAGGATGCTGCCATTGTGTTCGAAGTGCGGGAATCCCCATTTGATGGTTTCTGTTACTTCGGGAAATGCTTTGTGTACCAGTGCTCTGAAGTGCACAAGCACCAGTTGTGCAAAATCGGCGGCCTTTTCGATATAGGCGTCGATTCTGGCATCGTAGGTGCCTGTATTTTTAGATGAACCGCGGGTCGTTTTCGTTGTCATACAGTTGTAGCGTGCCCTTTTTATTTTAATGACAGGGGCGAGGTCCGGTTGTAAATTTAAGTGCATAAATGCAGCTTCCAACTTTTTTTCCGCGGTGCGATCAGGTCATTAATTTATAAGGTAGTAGCCGTAGTAGTTTCGTTTTTTGCCAGGCGCTGATGGTATTGAGTCCTTTGTGAATGGAGTAAGCGCCGGTCAGGTAGCCGTTTTCAATGATCATCCAGTCGGTGATGGCAGATACCGGCATGATAATTTTCTCTTTTTTGCGGAAAGGTGCTAACCGGGTCCGGTTGGCGACGATGCCGGCAATATGGCCATGGTCATCGAAAGAGGGGTAGGTGATCCAGGTGTAGGCTTCGCGGCCTTTGCAGGCTACCCGTACTTTGACTGCAAACCCTTGCTGGTGAGGAGCTGGTGACAGCAATGAACTTTTGAAATAGGGTAAGGTACTGGCTACCCGATAGTGGATCCAGTCGGTATAAAGTGGATCTTCGGGTAATAGCAGGTGGCCGGCGTGGATTTCATCTGCCGGAAGGTCTAATGGTCTGTTGCCGGAGATTTTTGCAGAGAGATAAGACCAGCGGTGGTTTAAGGGAAACAGGAGTTTGGATAATACCATCAGGAGGTTAAGTTTTGGTTTATAATGTAATAGGTAATGTTGCGGGTATGGGGAAACAGGCTTATTTTTTTATATATACGAAGTCTTGTATGTTTTAGACTTTTTCGCCGATGGAAATTCGCCGGAATGCTGTTTTTACCGGTAACAATACTGTTTTGACCGAGTGTCCGGAAGTTTTCACCTTTTAGGCCGATGTCATCATTATATCGTGATATATATTTGTGTAACAATCAAACCTAATTCGCAACAATGAATTCTTTAGAGCAGGTTCCCATTTTGGATGTAGATCACATAAGCGTGTTCTATGGGCAGTTTCAGGCGGTAAAAGAAGTGACTTTTGATGTGCGGCCCGGAGAAATTTTCGGATTACTTGGTCCTAACGGCGCCGGGAAAACGAGTACGCTGAGTGCCATTGAAGGACTTATTAAACCGACAGCAGGTAAAATAAAGGTAGCTGGCTACGACAACGTTTCCCAGTCTCTTTATGCCCGTGCCAACATGGGAGTACAGCTGCAGGCCACCAGCTTTCAGCCGGAACTCACGATATCGGATATACTCCGTTTGTTTGCAGGAATATATGGTGTACGTCTGACAAAAGAAGAAGTACAACAGAAACTGGTAGAGATAAAGCTGGAAGATGCAGCGGAAAAGAAGTTTGGTCAGTTATCCGGTGGGCAACAGCAACGGGTATCTCTCCTGATCTCTACCATTCATAATCCTACACTGGTATTGCTGGATGAGCCTACGACAGGACTTGATCCGCAGTCGAGACGCCAGCTGTGGGAACGTATAGAAGCCATCCGTGAGCAGGGACATGGCGTACTGCTGACCACCCACAGTATGGAAGAAGCGGAGGCGGTATGTGACCGTATAGCCATCATTGATCATGGCAGGATAATAGCCATTGATACCCCTGACCGTCTGGTTGAATTGCACAGGAATGATCCGGAAGTGATCAGTGCTTCCAGGAAGGGAAGGATCACTTTGGAAGATGTATTTATTGGTTTAACCGGACGCGCTGTACGTTCATAAAATCCCTGTATGATGGAAACTAGAATTCCTGCAACAAAAGATGTTTTATCCGCATTGCTGCGTGCCGATTTCACCACTGTCTGGCGTAACCGTCGTTCCTTGCGACTGGTACTGCTGGTGCCTATAATTATCCTGGTATCCTGGAGGGGAGTGGTAGACAAGATAGGAGCTGTGGTGGTGTTGTCATCTGTCATTACCATTGGTCTTACGAGTATTGGCCTTATGGGGTATTCCAACAGTATGGCCCGCGACCGTGATAAGGGTGTGTTTCAGCGTCTGCGGGTCGCGCCGGTATCTTCCTGGACGATCATGTTCAGCAGATTGTCCGTACAGATTGCGCTCATTGCTGTAATGACCCTGCTGATTTTCGCAGTAGGATTTGGGGTAGATAAAATTGTGATCAGTACAGGAGGTTATGTCTTTGGTTTTCTGATGACATTGATAGCTGGCTGGTTGTACCTGGGATTGGGGCAGCTGATTGTTGGTTTGATCAAGAACCCTGATACGGTGAACTCGACGACGAGACTGGTGTACTTTGCCTTTATCATGATTGGCATGTTTGGTCAGTTTGGGGCTTTGGGAGAAAAGATGAAAGAAGTAGTGCAATGGTCGCCGTATGGTGTTGTACAGAAGGCTTTGGCAGGGAGTTTGCAACCTGGTTTATGGACGATGGACCATAGCATGGCCTTACTCGCCACCCTTGGATATACAGTTGTGTTTGTGGGATTGGGTATTCAGAAATTCAAGTGGGATAACAAATAAGCATAATCGCTCGTTTCATAATCAGGGTCCGCAGGTTTACCACCTGCGGACTTTTCTGTTTCAGGTAGATAAAGTTATCAGGATTTTCGTAATTTAGTGTAGCCGTGCCCGATATTGATATTTATTGAAGATGTTTTTCTGCCTGACACAATCTGGATCATCAACCTTAAATCCCTTATAAAATGAGTAAGAAACCCCTTCTCCGCTTTTTGGCGGTATGTATTGCTGTAGCTTTCATGTATTCCTGTAGTAAAGAAGGCCCTGCGGGTCCTGCCGGTGCTACCGGTGCTGCGGGTGCGAATGGTACCAACGGAACCAATGGAACAAATGGCGCTAAAGGAGATACTGGTGTTGCCAATGTTATATACTCCGCCTGGTTGGACGTGAAATATCAACCGGATACTGTTACGAAATCTAGTGGGGAATTTGATACCATTGGTTATTATAGTGTTATCAATGTACCAAAACTGACTACCGCCTTGCTTTCCAATGCGGACGTCAAAGTTTATATTAACACGAAAACACCGGATGCCCCTGTGATCGCTCCATTACCGTATGTAGGGTTAACAGGTGTGAACCTCAGCTTTGTGGCATATGCCGGGGCTATTCAGCTTTATTCCAACGGAGACATCAGTACTTATACTAATAGCGGTAAGAAGTATTATCAGTATCGCTATGTATTAATTCCAGGAGGAGTGGGAGCGCGTCAGTCGGTAGACTGGAATGACTATGCTACAGTGAAAGCTTACCTGGGGCTGAAAGACTAGTAACATCCGCATGATATTAGTAAACGGTTTCTACTGAGTAGAGACCGTTTTTTTATGCGTAAATTGCGTGTATGCAAGTGAATAAAACCAATGCCGCCAGAATACTTGATACGCTGCATATTGCATATGAGCTGATCACCTATGAGGTGGATGAAGAGGATTTGAGTGCTACACATATGGCTGCTGTAGCGGGTTTGCCGATTGACCAGGTGTTTAAGACAATTTTGTTACAGGGAGATAAGACAGGATATCTTGTTTGTGTAGTAGCGGGTAATATGGAGATAGATCTGAAAAAAGCAGCGGCAGCATCCGGAAATAAGCGGGTGGAACCAGTGCCGGTGAGTCAGCTGTTATCTCTTACAGGGTATATCCGTGGTGGTTGTTCACCGATAGGGATGAAGAAGCCGTACCCGGTTTTCATAGACGAATATGCGGAGTTGTATGATGAAATTTATGTGAGTGCCGGGAAGCGCGGTATGCAATTCAAAATAGCACCCGCAGACCTGGTGAGGGCTGTAGATGCTACGGTCGCAGGGGTTTCGGCGGAATAATGCTGGTTGTTATTTCGCCGGTTTAGCGCTGATTAATTGTTGGATAATATCGTAGGTGAAAGTCCATTGTTCTTCTACAGGTACGCTTTTGCGGTGTACTTTATTAATATCGCTGCCTTCTTTAGTATAAAGCATGGGGTAGCAGTTGATCACTTCATCGCCGGTCATAGTGGCAATTTCCTTTTCCCAGTTTTTCCATCGCAGGTCTTTGTAGAAGGCCTGGAGATCGCCGCAGAAGAAAGATACGATGAGTTGGGAGTAGGTAAGATCCAGGGCTTCCCACTGCAGGGTAGCGGGATCGAGGTAATAAGCTTTGCCGGCATCTTTACCCAGGCCGCCGCCATTGATGGCATAGTAGCCGCCGATGGCATCATCCGCTACGAGGATGTAACCGGTGTTTTGTCCGGTGTTATCGAAAGTTTTATTGGCATTCCATGTATGTAGGGTTCTTTTCATTTTCGCATTTCCGGAGCCCAGGATCCTGATCCATCCGTGGTCTACGAGAATACCTCCGCTGTTGAGGATGATAGCTCCCATGGGAGACCTGGTTGTTACCTGTGCATGGAGCAGTGTTTCGTTGGCCTGTGATGGTGTTGCATTCAGTACTTCTACCTGGTTGGAAGCATTTTTTATCCATTCCTGCACGAGGGGCCACGCCGGCTCTGTGGTGTTGATCAATTGTTCGAGTGAGCGTTTGGGAGCTTGCGCTGCAGCGTTGTTGATGGTCATGGTAAGTAGTGATAAAGCAAAAATTATAGAGCGGTACAGCATACAGTTACGTTGGTGCGTGCAAGTTAGTTCGTGAATTTTTCAAAAAATATTTTGAAAATTAAAATAGCTGCTTATCTTTGCAGCCCTGAAACACAAAATCAGTTGCCCAGATGGCGAAATTGGTAGACGCACTGTGTTCAGGTCGCAGCGCCTGCAAGGGTGTGCTGGTTCGAATCCAGTTCTGGGCACTAGAGGCTTTGTAAGTGATCTACTTACAAAGCCTTTTTTTATTTAGGCATGTTTGTTTTCCATATCTTTTTACGCTTTCTCTCACTATTTCCGACACATAATTGACACATCAGATGACACACTTAATCATTGGCGGGGAGATTACATTTAATTCAAGTCACCCTGTGCCACCAGCTCCTTGATCGTATGAATGGAGTTATTTACCAGTATTTTTAACAGCTTCAGATCGATCTCGTCCAATTGCTCCATAGCATAATTTACTTTTTGAAGCTCCAAAAATACTACTCAACAGCATAATTATCCAAAATAAATGACTTTTACAGAAATTCTGGTTGAATTATGGATGATTGTGCAGTTTTTATAACTGTTTTTATACCTTTGCGACGAGTAAATTACTCTGGTTCTTCACATATTTCAACGATCGGGAAAGGTTTTACTTAGCGGTGAATTAATAGGGAATCGTGTGCAAATCACGAGCTGTCGCGCAACTGTAAGTAACACAAAAAGCTTTACCAACAATGGTCACTGCGCAAGCGGGAAGGCCGGTAAAAGCCGTTACAAGTCAGGATACCTGCCTTTTCTTGATTGGTCGATACTTCCGCGAAAGAGGTTATCGGACAGATCAACGTATATTCTATGGTACCCAACATTACTGGTTAGGTGTGCCTTAGGCGGTCGTACGCCATTCTCTCCACTTTTTCCGCAAGCATTCTGAATTATCGAGGAACTTTTAAATGATTATTAACCATTTAAAAAGTTAACAGCATGCCAACGCAAAACCTGGGTCACCCGCGCATAGGTGGCCAAAGACAATTAAACAAAGCAAGCAAAAACTATTTGGCTGGCAAGATCGATCTGAACGAACTGAATCAGGTAGCAGGAAAGATCAGGCAACCGGATGCAGGCATCGCCCTCGTCGCCGGAAACCAAAGTCGCTTTGATCAATATGGTGACTGCTGCTAAAGAAGCACGCGAAAAGATCAGCGTAGAAGGAACGGTTTAATTGACAATCATAAAATGAAAGCGATCGTATCAGAAGATCCGGGAATAAACGAAAACAAATACATGCAAGATATCCAGCATACCATCAAGAATGATTTTGTGTTCACGCTAAAGAGCACTTGTTTAGATGAAAATTATCACCCCTCAAGTCAAACGCGTTTGACAACCAATTTTGCAAACCTGGCCAGAGGAGTTGATCGCCAGCAAAACTTACGTAATGCCTTGAATATGATTAACAATAGATTCAATGCATTGGCTCATTTGGATAATCCCAAAGCTGATCGTTACCATGTAGAACTTGAAATCATCACAGTAACGATGAGTATTGATGATAAAAATGGTATTAACGATCTGCCGTTGATCGAAGTTTTAAAAACGAATATTTTTGACCGTAAGACTAACCAGCGCATCGAAGGTATTGCCGGCAATAATTATTCATCCTATGTTCGTGATTATGATTTCAGTATTTTATTGATCGAGCATAATAAAAATCAATCTAATTTTTGTATTCCTGAAAATTTTGGTGATTTACACGGAAAACTTTATAAGTCCTTTGTGAGTTCAACTACTTATAAAGATCACTTTAAGATGTCACCGATAATTTGTCTAAGTGTATCTAGCAACAAAACTTATACTCGTACTGAGCATCAGCATCCTGTTCTGGGTTTTGAGTATCTGCAGGATCAGTATTCTATCACGGATGAATATTTCTCTAAAATGGGTTTGAAAGTTCGTTTTTTCATGCCTCCGAACAGTGCGGCACCGATGGCTTTTTATCATTCCGGAGATCTGCTTGCTGATTATACGGATCTTGGACTGATCAGCTCAATCAGCACGATGGAGACTTTCCAGAAGATTTATCGCCCTGAAATTTACAATGCAAATTCAGCGGCCGGAAAAATCTATCAACCTAGCCTTAAACACGAAGATTATTCACTGACTCGCGTGGTATATGACCGCGAAGAGCGTAGCCGACTGGCAGTAGAACAGGGTAAATATGCTGAAGAGTATTTCATCAAGCCTTACAAAAGCGTATTAGAACAGTGGTCTGCCAATTTCGCGTTTTAATTATACAACTCCTTAATATATTTTATGACAAAAAGATTATTGCCCACCTCGATCGTAGGAAGTTTGCCTAAACCAGCCTGGCTTGCACCACCTGAAAAATTATGGTCACCCTGGAAATTAGAAGGCGATCAGTTACTGGAAGGAAAACAAGATGCTTTACGTATCTCTTTGCAGGAGCAGCAATTGGCAGGGGTGGATATCATTAGTGACGGTGAGCAAACGCGCCAACATTTCGTAACCACTTTTATTGAGCATTTAAGCGGGGTGGATTTTGAAAATCGTAAGATCGTAAAGATCCGCGACCGTTATGATGCGAGTGTGCCTATGGTTGTAGGTGAGGTTACACGTCAAAAAGCAGTTTTTGTTGAAGATGCCCGGTTTTTACGTAAACAGACAGATAAACCTATAAAATGGGCATTGCCCGGGCCGATGACCATGGTTGATACCTTGTACGATGCCCATTATAAAAGCAGAGAAAAACTGGCCTGGGAGTTTGCGAAAGCACTCAATGAAGAAGCCAGAGCATTGCAAGATGCGGGGGTAGATATTATCCAATTTGATGAACCTGCATTTAATGTTTTCTTTGATGAAGTAAACGATTGGGGTATGGCCGCATTAGAAAGAGCCATTGAAGGGCTACACTGCGAAACCGCAATACATGTTTGCTATGGTTACGGAATACAAGCCAATACTGATTGGAAAAAGACATTGGGATCAGAGTGGCGTCAATACGAAGAGATCTTTCCTAAAATTCAAACTTCCAATATTGATATCGTGTCGTTAGAATGCCACAACTCCAACGTGCCCTTACATTTAATTGAACTTGTTCGTGGAAAGAAAGTAATGGTTGGTGCAATTGATGTGGCATCAAACACAATCGAAACACCCGAAGAAGTAGCTGATACCCTACGCAAAACGCTTGAATTCGTTGATATCAAAGATCTTTACCCTAGTACGAATTGTGGTATGGCTCCTTTGTCCCGAAGCGTAGCAAGAGGTAAGTTAAGTGCTTTAAGCGCAGGAGCAGAGATCATAAGGAAAGAATTTGGGATGTAGCCCAATTTATAAGACGTCTCCCCGAGTTACAGTTTTAGGAAAACTTCCTTAACCGTCAAATTGACTTTTAAAATTATAAACTAACATATCATAAGATCATATTGAAGAAGTTATTAGAAGTATTAAAAAAGGCAGGTTTTGACGGCTTCCTGTTAATGATAGGTACCATGATCCTGCTGGCCTATATTTTGCCGCAGCCAGGCATGGCCAAAGAACCTGTTTCGCTGGAAGAGATTGCTAACGCAGGCGTGTCGTTGATTTTCTTTTTTTATGGTTTGAGACTGAGTATTGAAAAACTAAAATCCGGGCTTGCCAACTGGAAAATGCACATTATTGTCCAGTTGACAACCTTTTTGTTTTTTCCGCTTATCGTTTTGGCATTCCGCCCCTTATTCGTTAACACTGACCTTGAATTGCTTTGGTTGGGTATATTTTTTCTGGCAGCGTTACCATCTACTGTTTCCTCTTCGGTGGTGATGGTTTCCATCGCCAAGGGCAACATTCCCGCAGCCATTTTCAATGCGAGCATTTCAAGTTTAGTCGGAGTAGTGGTTACGCCGATCTGGATTGGGCTGTTCATCGCTTCTGCAACAGGCCATTTTGATGTCACTAATATCGTAGTGAAGTTAGCTTTTCAAGTCTTGTTGCCTGTGATTCTTGGCATCTGCCTCAACTCCCGTTTTGGCGCTTTTGCCGAAAAGCACAAAAAACGACTCAAATATTTCGATCAGGCAGTTATACTCACCATCATTTATACGTCGTTTTGTAAGTCCTTCTCCCAACATCTTTTTGAAGGCTTCACCACTCTTGAACTTGCCGGGCTCGCGGTAGGAATGATGGCCTTGTTTTTTGTTGTATTTCTTTGCGTTGGACTATTCAGTCGCTTGTTTGGCTTTTCAGATGAGGATCGTATTACTGTCTTATTTTGTGGATCTAAGAAGTCATTGGTACACGGCACGGTCATGTCAAAAGTGCTTTTTCAGTACAGTACCATCACGGGCATCGTATTGTTGCCGCTCATGCTTTACCATGCCTTGCAATTGATTGCTGCCAGCATCATTGCGCAACGTATGGCCCGACGAAAAGAAGCATGATTTTTATTTATGGCCTGTGCCCATATTGGAGATCCTTTTCAGTACAGGATCTCCAATATGGGGCTAAAAACAGCAATATGAAGCTTTTAGAAAAAATACAGTTAGGCAGCATCAGCCTAAAAAATAGAATGGCAATGGCAGCGATGACCAGAGGCCGTACAGACATCAATGGCCTGGTGGGTGATATGACAGTAGAATACTATGCCCAAAGGGCAAGTGCAGGTTTGCTTTTTACCGAGTCCATCAGGATCAGTGAAGAAGCTACCGGCAGCCCGCTTACCCCGGGTATTTTCACGGATCAACAAATAGAAGCATGGAGGAAGGTTACAACGGCGGTACACAATAAAGGCGGTGTTATTATAGCCCAGCTTTGGCACACCGGTCGCATGGGACATTCTGCAGACAGGAACGGCAAGCTCCCTTTGGGGCCATCTCCCTTACCTATCCGGGGTATGCAGCATTTTACCTCTCAGGGGAAGAAGGATTACGAGATACCGCAGGAAATAACGATTCCCGAAATCAGGCAGACGATAAAGGACTATGGCCAGGCAGCAAAAAATGCCATAGCGGCAGGGTTTGACGGGGTTGCACTTCACGCTGCCAATGGCTATCTGCCCAACCAGTTCTTAGCTGAAAGTGCCAATCAAAGAACGGATGATTATGGCGGCAACATCCCTAACAAAGCCCGCTTCGTAGTGGAAGTGATGGAGGAATTAATCAGTGTGGCGGGTAGCGAAAAGGTGGGTATAAAAATATCTCCTTTCCATTCCTATGGTGATATGGTACTGGACGACCCTGCCGCTACCTATACCTACCTGATCGAAAAACTGAACGAAATGGACTTTGCCTATGTGGAAATCATGAGGCGCAATGCCAATTTCCCTTCGCCTGAGCATTGCTCCGCTGACGACGAAATTGAATTGTTCGGCAGAAAGATCCGCCAGACAGTTATTGCTAATGCAGGGTATGACAAGGCTTCCGCTGAGGCAGAACTTGAAAAAGGCATTGCGAAGCTTATTTCTTTTGGCAGGCTATACATCGCAAACCCCGACCTGTCTGAACGATTTGAGAAAAATGCTACGCTTAGTGAGCCTGACAGGGCAACAATGTATGGGGGTGGGCAACATGGATATATTGATTATCCGTTTTGGAACAAATAAAGTTCCACACGATTAAAACGTCACTTATTTGACACAGATTATTTACAAACCAACGCATAACCAGCGGATTAAGATTCCTGTTCTGGGTGCCAAAATCCCCTGTAAGTCATCGATTTACAGGGGATTTTTCTTTTGTTAAACCCCGCTTTTTACCAGTGTTTTCCGCTTATTTTGGAAACGGTACAAAAGAAACTTTCATAAACCTATGGAACATTGATTGCAATCTGGTTAACGTAGACTATACTTCGATCGTGCGCTGATTTAAAATATGTCAGCATGTAGTTTTTGTCATATCCAACTTTATCATCAAATACTTTCGTACCATTAACGAATACAACAATAGGTTTACTAATATTTACAATATCAGGATTGATGGCAATTTCAAAAGATTTTACTCTTGATGTCTGTACATTAAATTCATTGCCTGAATGCTCACAGGTAATAGCAGCACCCGGCTCCTGCGCATAAAATAAAGGAGCATTGAAATTTTTCTCAACTTTATTGTATCCGTTGAAATTCAGCACTTTGGACCATGGCTTTGCTGGCAGAGATAAATTGAGGGAGGAAATATGTAAATAGTCACAGCCAGTATTAGCCATATCAGTTTGCCAGTAGATTTTATTCCTGCCGGCTGATCTGGTATATTTGTCCATATAAACCAGGGAGTTGGGGTAATCTATCTCAAGATGGTGATCATAATGTTTATAACCTTTATATAATTTGTATTCCGCCTTTCCTCCAACAGATTTAAGTGCCTGTATGGCCGATTCCATATCCTGGTTTGGATTGATGTTGTCCTCGTCAGTATTAACCAGGTAAGGAACTGTATTTACTACATTATGCAGATAGATGTTGTTAAATATAACGCTTATACTACCATTATAACTTACGCAGCCGGCAAATGGGGTAGGGTCAAGCGCCTGGAAGCTGACAGCTGCCCTTCCTCCGTCAGAATGGCCATAAGCGAATACCCGCTGGTCATCTACATTAAAACGAGCTTTGGTAAATATTATCTGCGAAGCAAGAACGGGATATACGCTGTTATTTATGGCCCAGTTAAAATTAACTTCCTTGCCAGCCAGGGGTACCAGGATAATATATTTGTTTTCCTTCATTAGTCTTGAAAAAAGCAAATCATCTTCAATATACGGCTGTGCTGCCATTGAAAATGAGAATTGACCGGCAGCTCCATGCAGGTACATTATCATTGGATATTTATTCCTGGGATTATATCCTTTTGGTACATATACCTTGAATGGTACTGCGCCGAATTTATCAGTAGGGATTTTAAACAGAAATACCTGCTCCCCCGCAGTAGGGAGCCTGAAACTATTATACCCTTTAATCGCCTTGTAAACATCTTCTGGCGATCGATGTTGCATCGAAGACACAAAATCAGCCATATCCTGCTCAGAAGACAGGCCGTTAGATATTTGCAATAGTTGTTGTTCTCCGGATTTTTGACTGTCGGACATATTATTTCGCTTCTCAGATGTTGCCACTATAGTATTAGTAGATTGGGCAAAAACATGCTCAAAGCAAAAAACTGCTGCAATTAGATAAAAGATGGTTTTCATCATAACGTGGAGGATTATTATTTAAATAACAATGTATTAAATAGGCCTGATATTGTGTATATTTTTTCGATGTTTTCAACTGATGTTCGTATAATGGTTAGCGGGGAATTTGATCAGCCAAGACTTTATTCATCACAAAACGAAAATTAAAATGTAATCGATAAATTTCTTAATGTTTTCAAGTGTCAATGCGATTACTAAAAGGGCAATCATTCTGGATAATACTGGCACATCTCAAATATATTGGCTCACAGGCGGCAACCGCAGAAACGAACGGGCGATCAATAATATGCGAATCCAGTTCCGGGCACTAGAAAAGGTTGCCTCTACTGAGTAGAGACAACCTTTTTAATTTTTTCAAGTGTCAATTTTCACGTTTTCTCTCGCTATTGCTGACACACTAATTTGTTCAACATTTACAGGAATGCTGTAATTTAAGTGATGCAGAATATTAGCTCCGCGCGCCTTGTTCATAAAAGTTGTTAAAAATAATACGGTGCAGCCGTTTCGGAGAAACGCCGCCATTGGTTTTATTTCTGCCATGCATCCATATCCGGTCATGAAGCATATATCCTTGTCCTTTATTTAATTTGATATTGAATTTATGTTTATCAATTACCTGCTTTAATTTTTCAGACCAGGTATTATCTGCATCATATAGCAGGCTAAAAAATTCTTCATAATTATCCTGCCTGATATCTGTATAAATCAGCTCCTTAATTCTGAGGGTAACCTTTTTTGGCAAAGCGCTTACCTGCGGAAAAACCTGCTCAAATAAATCGTCGAGTCTTAAAAAAGCTGATGCCCCACTCTTATCTTTTGGCACACTTTCATATACATTGAACAGAATTTTTGGAATATACAGATCGCAGTGCATAGGGAAATCACTTTCTGTTTTTCCAGATGTCAGCGGCGAATACAATGCTCCCATTTTATCATTAGTAATCTGCGTTAACGTAGACCTAAACAGCGCAAATAAAAAATGAAATAACCTGGCATTAATCTTATTATCTATCAGATCTGAAAAAAAGATGATCCTCTCACCTGGATTAAAGTGATATAGTGCGTATGCAAAATTCCAGAAATCATGCAAAAAGGACTTGTCTAATCTGGAGAGCGGTACAGAGAAACTGTAATTATATGCTTTATACTTTTTCAGGTAAATAAAATCTACTTCTTTTATCTTTTTCAACTGTGTATCAAAATGCTTATAATCATTTCTAAAATTGTCACTCCAGGTCAACCAGGTAAGATTATTCACATTTGAAAGCTTTTTATGGTCGCCCTTAGGCTCAATTTCTTTAAAAAGTATCATAAATGGTATGTATTGGGGTTAGTGAAGATTATTCTGTAGGATAGCCAGGCTTGCAGTTTTTCCAGTTTAATTTAGAACGTATAAAGCGTTTTTTTGTTTTATAATATTCATTTTTTTTGTCCCATATAGGAACTCCTCCAGGAGCCAATTGTTCTTCTGATAACCCAAAGTCATTTATAAGACAATCGTCCATCCACTTTATGCTATCACATTCGTTCCTATCTTCAAAGAACACGCATAAAATATTGTTCGTAAAAAAAAGCAAATAAAGGAGTGGATTAATATTTTTAGAACAAATTCTTAGGTAGAAATCAGCGTTTAATTAAAACAAATACATATATTTATATAACAATGCTTTGCCCTGCAAACGAAGATCACAGCGATTTTATCTAGTTATCCCGTATGTAGCCTGATAGATAATAGATTATTTTATTAAAAAAAGTTACCCCTGGAATCATTTCCCCCAAAGCGGAAATACGATGATAGATGGGGGGGAGACAGTGTACAATTAAAATTAAAAGTTCAGTTAACTGCATTGATACCACGATTGCATTTACAACCCGACCCAATGACGCATAGACTGTAGCAGGAAATTTCCGAAGAATTATTTTAGTCCGTCGATACCATCGTTCGTATCATGATATCTTTTATCCACCAAATCCAAATCAATATCATGAAAAGTTATGCCCTTTTACTGCTAACGGCAGTTTTGCTTGTCGCATGTTCCAAAAACAATCCGGAAGCCCAATTAGAAACCCTTAAAAAGGGGACTTCCAGCGTTGCGGCTGTCACCACTCAAAGTAACTGTACTGAAGTTTTTTTTATACCCGGCGGCTCCAGCCTGGGGAGTCCCAATATTTTGACGATTAATGGTACGCCTTACCAGGTAAGGGTAAATTTCATTGATTTTTCCAATGTAACACCTGTTAATGGCGCCTATAAGGTATTTTCAAATTGTAATATTCCCAACCCTCAGGACCCTGTTAAGTTAAGATCAGATTCATTGGTAAATGACCTTGCCAACGCATTGGATAAAATATTTAAAGGGCCAGCCCCTCAGCCAGTTCCTCCAACAATTAGTGAAGCTGCTTATATGAATGCCTTTGGTACTACGCCATATGTTGGGGATGGGGCAGCGTTTGTCAGCAAACTTTACAATACTTATATTGCCCTGGATCCTAAGGTTCCAAAATTACCTGCTGAAAATGCATTGTTTACTGCTACAATGGTGGTAGCCAGTCCATATTTCAAAAAAGTCAAATTAGATTACCTGGTAGAAGAAATGAAAGATGAAGCAGTTTGTATTGTTTGCTTCTACGTTAGACAGGAACTGAATCTTAAGACTGGTAAAATAGAAGATATGGCAAAAATTACTTTAATTGATGGCAGAGCTTCGGCCCCTGGTAGTAATGGTTCCGGTGATCCGGCTTATTCCTTAGCTGTTGCATCTGCAAATGGCCCTACATCTATAAATAACTTTTTTAGTGGTCAGAGTGCTAAAGCTTTCTTTTACAAGTTCAGTCCCATTCCAAGAACATAATAAGTCAATTAATAAGTGGATGTATTAAAGGTAAATTCAAGCACCTGAAATTTGATATTTAAAAATTTTATCCATCAGGTATACAAATAAAGAGCGGCTAAATCATGCTTGTGATATAGCCGCCCTTGTCCGGCACGAACCTTAGCACCATTCACAAGTTATTTGTTTGAACTTGTCAAGAAGGCCGAAATCTGCCTTCTGAGATGGGATTACTGTGTTAATGAAGCAGAAACGTATACACATCACCGTATGTTATCAATATATTTGTATTATTAAATACTATCAACGCTCTTGAAGTAGTATTTTCATAAATTATCGTGATATATTGGATAGTGATACTTCTCTTTTTTTGAGAAAGTGGAAATGAAATGCTAAATGCTATAAATGAAACTAACAACCTATGGTGAAACCCAATTTCGGAAATATCATCTTATTCATCCTCGGCAAAAACATTTTATTTGCTTTGGCCTATAACTTTTTTGTTAGTGAATTTCTCTCCAATCTACCTGCGGCCAGTTCGGACTCATTTTTCCTGACTGTGATTTATGTAGTGCCATATCTGTTGCTGAATCTGTTGCTTTTTTCTTATCCTTTATATTATTCTTTTAAAGTAGACTTCCTGTTCGCGCTATGGATAAGATTCATGATTTTATCTTTGGAAGCCGTGATACTTATGGCCTTTGCTTTTCCATCAACGACATTGCTGAATGCGGGCGTTTCAGTAGTGGCCTTCGTACTTGCTTTTTGTATTAAGTGGAAACGGGGAAAACCTGGTATTGCAATACATGAGGAAGATAATATAGAAGAGCAGTCCTGGTAACTAATAGCTTCCATATATCGCCGATTGGTATTTTAATAGTTTGTAAATCATTTATTTACAAACTATTTTTCTTTTGAACAGAGTCAAAAATCCTATTCTTTTCTAGTCCGGCATATCCGAGCATAAGCACGGTGCCGATCAGGAATAACGGGAAGCTAAAACGTATGCCCATCACCGTATGTTATCAATAATATTTGTATTATTAAATACTATCAACTATCTTGAAGTAGAATAAAATTTCAGATAATGGCAATTAACTTACAAAAGGGACAACGAATTGATATCGGCTTATCAAAGATCAGCCTCGGCTTAGGATGGCGTCCGAATGAAAGTACTACCAGTGCCGCATTCGATCTGGATGCTTCTGCATTTATGATCAATGAGAACCGGTTGATCCCGCAGGAAGAATATTTTATTTTCTATGGTAATACCAACTCCCCCGATAATTCGGTACAGCACAGTGGTGATGATCCTACTGGTGGTAATAGCGAACAGGGCGACGATGAAACCATCGTAGTGGATCTTACAAAAGTGGATAGTGCCATTAAAGAGATCCTTTTTGTGGTTACCATTCATGATGCGGTGGGCAGAAGACAAAATTTCGGACAGGTACGGGATTCGTATATTCGTATTGTTGATGAAGCCACCGGCCAGGAAATTGCAAAATATGAACTGGGAGAGGATTTCTCTATTGAAACTGGTGTTGAATTTGGCAGATTGTATAACCGTGGCGGACAATGGAAATTTGAAGCGTCAGGAATCGGTTATAAAGAAGACCTGGCATTCTTTCTCTCCAGATATTTCAAAGGTCAAATTATCAAGTAATACCCTACTTATACCTAAAATCTAATTTATGGCAATCAGTTTAGTAAAAGGTCAGACGATCGACCTGAGAAAAAATGACAGTGGAGAGGAATATGACCTTTCCTTAGTAACCATCGGGCTGGGTTGGGATGTTCGACAAAAACCCGCCACCGGCGGCTTTATTGGCAAATTATTCGGTGGTGGCCAGAAAGAAGAAGAATATGACCTGGATGCTGTTGCTTTCCTGCTGGATGCAAACGGCAAGGTGGCTAACCTGGGCAGATCAGTGACCAGCCGGGATGGCAGAACTATTGGCCTGTACGAAGGAGACGTAATTTTCTTTAACTCCATGCGCCATCCATCAGGCCATATCTGGCTTACAGGCGATAACAGAACAGGTGCCGGCGATGGTGATGATGAACAAATCATCGTAAAACTGAACGAACTGGATCAACGATACCAGAAAATCCTTTTCCTGGTAACCATTTATAATGGCCGCAGCAATAACCAGCATTTCGGAATGATCGAAAACGCATTTATCAGGGCCGTTGACAGAAAAGGAAAAGAGATCGCAAAATTCAATCTTTCCGGAGACGCCACCTACAATGGTATGTGCTCTATGACTTTTGCTGAAATCTACAGAAAGGATGGAGCCTGGAAATTCAGAGCTATAGGCGATCCGCATCATTCAGATAGTTTTGTGGAAGAGCTGAAGAAACTGGCTTATTCCTGAGTCTGATCAGCCACCCAATTAACAGTAACCTGCTAAGCAACCTATATTCGTATACGCAACAGCGTATGCCTGTACTATTGTATCAACCCAAAGCACTGATATGCGAAAACTTCCTGTTTACCTGCTATTGGATACTTCCGGCTCCATGTTGGGAGAACCTATTGAAGCAGTAAAAAATGGCGTTCAGGTGATGCTAAGCTCTTTGCGCCAGAATCCCCAGGCGATTGAAACCGCTTTCCTTAGCATCATCACCTTCGATAGCTATGCCAGACAAATAACTCCATTAACTGATCTGGCATCTTTTCAAACACCGGATATTAAAGCTTCCGGCACCACCGCGCTTGGCGAAGCGTTGGAACTGGTTAGTCTCTGCATCGATAAAGAAGTGGCTAAAACCACCATGGAACAGAAAGGAGACTGGCGGCCCATCGTTTTTATCATGACAGATGGTGTACCCACAGATAACTGGGAGAAAGGCCTTGCCGCCTTCAAAAAATGTAAAACGGCTTTCACCGTGGCATGTGCCGCCGGGAGTAACAGCGATACGGCCATCCTTAAAAGGGTGACCGATAATGTAGTGAGCCTGGATACTGCTGATAGCCATAGCATCTCCAAATTCTTTGCCTGGGTATCAGCTTCTATCGGCGTGTCCTCCACAAGAGTGGAAGCATCTACAAAAGAAGTAGCAGGACTGGACGAACTACCGCCGCCGCCAGCCGAATTAAATATCGTTGTATAAGACCTCAATTTATTGCAGATGCGCAGATTGCCTGTATACTTTTTGTTGGATACCTCCGGATCTATGTATGGTGAACCTATTCAGGCGCTAAACAATGCTTTGAGCGGAATGATAAACACACTCCGTACAGATCCACATGCCTTAGACTCTCTGTGGCTTAGTATCATCACTTTCGACAGGGATATTAATGAAGTAGTTCCGCTAACTGAACTCGTAAGTTTTCAGCTACCTGAGATTGTTTGTCCGCAAAGCGGTCCTACACATACAGGTAAATGCCTGGAATTTCTGGTTGGTAAAGTGAAAAGTGATGTGAGAAGAGGTGATGCCAATCAAAAAGGTGACTGGCGCCCTTTGCTGTTTATTTTTACGGATGGAAAACCTTCAGATCTGCAGCTTTACCGCCAGATGGCACCACAGGTAAAAGCGCTGAATTTCGCTACTATCGTTGGTTGTGCTGCCAGCAAATCAGCTGATAATGACCTGCTGAAAGAACTGGCAGATACGGTTGTTCACCTGGATACTGTAGATAGTGCTACCCTGAAGCAATTCTTCAAATGGGTATCTGATACTATCGAACAGGGAAACAAAAGTATGGGCACCTCAGAAGTGATCGCATTACCACCACCACCGCAGGAAATAAACCTGGTGATCTGATGTTGTACTACGGCTGAATAATTGTTTAATAACCGAAAATATTCTTTGATGCGCAGGCTCCCTATATATTTTTTGATTGATGTCTCCGAGTCGATGATAGGCGAGCCTATCATGGCAGTGGAAGAAGGGATGGCTAAAATCATTCAGGCATTGAAAACAGATCCTTATGCTATTGAAACGGCATGGATCTCCGTCATTGTATTTGCCGGACAAGCAAAAACATTGGTTCCTTTACAGGAAATCATTAATTTCTATCCGCCCCGTTTCCCTATCGGTGGCGGAACTTCCTTAAGTAAAGGACTGGGGCATCTCATGTATGAGATGAGAAAGAACCAGGTGAAGACAACACCCGAACAAAAAGGCGACTGGAAACCGATCGTTTTCCTGCTCACCGATGGAACCCCTACGGATGATACAACTGCCGCTATCAGTGAATGGAAAAATAACTGGCAGCGTACCGCCAATATGGTGGCTATTTCCATTGGCGATGGAGCCAACCTGCACGTCTTGCAGCAACTCACAGAAAATGTACTGACCTTTAAGAATTCTTCTCCGCAGGCCTATAAAACGTTCTTCAAGTGGATTACTGATTCTATTAAAACAAATACGGAACGCCTGGATAGTAATCATGCAGGATTTGAGATTAACCTCCAGAAAGATAATGATGCTTTGTCAAAGATCGATTTGTCAAAGCCTTTAAAAGAGGAGTTTGGACAGGACACTAACTATGTAGTGCTACAAGGGAAATGCCAGCATACCCAAAGACCTTACCTGATGAAATACAGGCGTGCACTGGAAGAAGCTGCTATCTCCGGGTTGGACCTGCATACCTTGTATTACCGTTTGGTAGGTGCATACCAGGTAGACCATACTTATGAAGAGTTGTCTGAAAAAAATGCTGCTCCCGTAAAAATTAATACTGATGAATTAATTGGCAGTCCAACCTGCCCATGCTGTGGTAACCAGGTGGCTTTTGCTATGTGCTCCTGTGGTAAACTACATTGTATGGGAGATCAGGAAGTATGTACCTGCCCATGGTGTGGCGTAGAAGGGAGATATGGCAACAGCGGCGGTGGCTTTGATGTTCAGCGTGCACAGGGTTAATGATAACAACATGGAAGACGAATATATCCGGCAGTTATTCGCTGGACGTAAAATTGAAATTGCAGCGAACCAGCAACAATTGTTTACTGATTTCATTGCTGACAGTTTTAATATAAACCTGGTAAGTCTCATTCTCAAAAATCAACAGATACTAATGGAGCAATGGGCACTGAAAACCCGTATCGAAGATATTAACCTGCAACAGGTCATTATTCCTAATGCTACTGTAGGGAAGTCTTACGAATTCAAACTGGATATACAGGCGCTACAGTGGCAGGACCTGGCATTATTGCTGGTGGAAGGGTTACAATCCTGCGGGCTGGATTACGATACCACAAACGGTATGATCAGTGGTGTTCCAACTGTTAACGGTGATGCACAGCTGCTGCTGAAATATCGGCTTACCGTGGAACCGGAAGATACACCGCTGCACGAAAAAAGTATCCGGCTGGTGGTGAACGCGGACCCGAAAACACTATGGAAGAATATTCCAGGTGATACGACGGCGCCGTTCCGGAAAGAGGATGAAATGACGATTGCCGCAACGGTAGGGGCCAGGCGGGTAATCGCTGCTTCTAAAAGAGGGCGCTCACATGCCAATGTGGGTGGATTCAGGGAAGATGATTGCCTGGTGAAACACTGGGAACATAATGGCTGGTCGCTGTTTGCAGTTTCTGATGGCGCCGGCAGTGCACAATATTCCAGGGAAGGGTCCAGGCTTGCCTGTGTGTCCATCGCTGAATATTTTGATGGTGCCATGACGCCGGAATGGAGTACTGCTATTGATGGCCTTATACAGGCCTATAGTGATATGCCTGACGAGGAAACCGCTCAGCAGCTTAACAGGTTTATTTATGAAAACCTGGGTAATGGAGGGTTGTTTGTCCAGAAAAAAATAGAGCAGCAAGCTACCTCAATGGGTACTTCTGTAAAAGATTTCCATGCCACCCTCATTTTTGTGCTGATGAAAAAATATGAGGCCGGATATGCGTTTATGAGCTTTGGCGTGGGAGATTGTCCGATAGGGTTGCTGGATAAGGACGGGAGAGAACTTACCTTATTGAACTGGCTGGATGTGGGAGAGTTTGGAGGAGGTACCAGGTTTATTACGATGCCGGAGATTTTTAAAAGCGAAAAGTTTTCTACCCGGTTCAGCTTTAGGCTGATGCCGGATTTCTCTTATCTGATGCTGATGTCGGACGGGATCTATGATCCAAAATTTGAAGTCGAAGCTAACCTTTCTAAGGTTGTTTACTGGCAGCAATTGCTGGCAGATCTGGGTGGAGAGAATGAGGGGAACCATCAGGTGACATTCGGTAATCCTGAAACTGCCGCACCAGAACTGCTGTCGTGGCTCGATTTCTGGAGTATAGGGAACCACGACGACCGAACTTTAATGATTGTATACTGATCTTATAATGTATGACTACGAAAACAGTATCTTCTGCTATCAATGAGGGCAAATCATACCAGTATATTGATGATGGCGCCCCTATGCAAGGTGGAATGAAAGATGTATATTTTAGTCCTGACAGGTCCTATGTAGTGGCTTTCTACAGATCAGAACAGGATTTTAATTCGAAAGCGAGGTTGCGGAAGATAGTTACACAATACTATGACAGCTTTTTTAACCGGGAAGGAGGGGCATATTATAAAGACCTGTACTGCTGGCCTACAGATATGATTGAAGAAGGAAACAGGGTCGGGTTGATCGTCCCCTGCTACAATAAAAACTTCTTTTTTAGCAAGGGATATGCCGCCAATGACTTCATCCGGGGAAAAGAAAAAGAAGGGAAATGGTTTTCCTCTCCGAAATTTCGAAATAAAACATTTTCTTTGCGACTTGATGAGCAGGAATTAGGCAACTGGTTAAGCTATTTTCAGATTTGTGTAAATATAGCGAGAGGGGTGAAAAGGCTCCATGCTGCCGGGTTAGCTCATTCTGATCTTTCTTATAAAAATGTGTTGGTAGATCCAATTTCCAGGACTGCGGCAATTATTGACATCGATGGATTGGTTGTGCCAGGCCTGTTTCCGCCTGAAGTAATCGGGACGCCGGACTTTATAGCCCCTGAAGTATTGGCCACCAGGCATCTGGATAAGAAAGACCCAGAAAGAAAGCTACCTAACAGACTTACAGATCTGCACGCACTTGCGGTCATGATCTATTTATACCTGTTACATCGCCATCCCTTGAAAGGAGGGAAGGTGCATGATCTGGATACGGAGAAGGATGATCTCCTCACGATGGGAGAAAAAGCATTATTTATCGAACATCCACAGGATACCAGCAACAGACCGAAGCTGCACCTGGTACATCCTACGGAGTTGCCGTGGGCAGATGTAAATAAGCTGCCGTCGGGGATTGTGGGCCCATATCTGAATGAGTTATTTCATAAAGCCTTTATAACCGGGCTGCATCAGCCAATGGAACGCCCGCCTGCTGAAATGTGGGAACAGGCATTATTGAAAACGACAGACCTTATGCAACCCTGTGCCAACCCGGGATGTGAACAAAAATGGTATGTCTTCGATAATACGAATACACCCAAATGTCCGTTTTGCGGAACGGTCCATCAGGGAACTTTACCGGTGCTCGACTTATATTATGAATTTAAGCCAACGGTCTGGAAGTCCGAAAACCATCGTCTGATGGTTTATAATAACCAATATCTGTTTGAATGGCATGCGAATCGTAATATTATCCGGAATGAACGTACCACCGAAGCACAAAAAGTGCCTGTCGGATATTTTGTATTCCATCAGCAGCAATGGGTACTTGTGAACCAGCGGCTCACCTCCCTGAAGGATCTCACGGAAGATAAAGAGATACCTGTAGGAAGTATGGTAGCACTTACAAATGGTAAAAGGCTATTGCTTTCTAAAGAGGAAGGGGGAAGAGTAGTACATATAACAATGGCAAATCAGTAAAAACAACCTATAAACACACCATCAAATGAATGAACTAATTCAGCACATCATCAACAACCCGATACCGTCATTAATTGTGGTGGGGAATCTCGTGATTATCGAGAGTTTATTATCTGTAGACAATGCAGCAGTACTGGCAACAATGGTAATGGACCTGCCGGAAAAGCAACGCGATAAGGCACTGAAGTATGGTATCATCGGGGCTTATCTGTTCCGCGGGCTGGCGATGTTATTTGCATCCTTCCTCATTCAGGTATGGTGGCTGAAACCAATCGGCGGATTATATTTGCTGTATTTAACTTTCAACTGGTGGAAAGAGCAAAGAGAAAAAGCTAAGGCCACAGAAGAAGAGGAAGAAAAGCCAATCGATAAAGGTCAAAACTGGCTGTATAAGGCAACTGTTGGTGCTATGGGGCCTTTCTGGGCCACGGTGGCGCTGGTAGAATTGATGGATATGGCTTTCTCTATTGATAACATCTTTGCTGCTGTCGCGTATACGAACAATATTATTCTGGTTTGCCTCGGCGTGTTTATCGGAATCCTCGCTATGCGTTTTGTAGCACAGGCTTTCGTTAAATTGATGAGTAAATTTGCTTTCCTGGAAGGTGCTGCATTCGTAGTTATCGGTATCCTTGGGGTAAAGCTGACTTTATCTATCTATGAACATTTCTTCCCGGAATCCGGCCTGACCCATTTCCTGAAAAGTTCTGCTGCTGATATTATCACTTCCATTATAACGGTAAGTATTTTCGCTATTCCATTACTGACTTCCATGCTTTTCAACTTCCCTAAGAAGGCTAAAGCTGGTGCTGAAGTAGCAGCAGAAGCTACAGTAGAATCAGAAGCATAATTAAATAAAGGATATTTATAGAGATTGCATCAGTCGTTTGGCTGGTGCAATTTTTTTTGTGTCAGAGTATATCTGTATTCAGCATGGTTTTCAGGATATTTGTCTGCACATCGTAATTGCCGATCTTCTGCAGGAAATCCACTTCTTCAATTTTTGCGGCATACTCTCTCAGTACTTCTTTTACCTTTTGGGGGATGGCAATTTTTTCTACGCTGGCTTTCTGGTTTAGCTGGTAGTTCTTGTCCGTAAGATCTGCTATGATCCTTGCTTTTTTGGAAAGATGGTTTGTCAGGTCAATATCCTTGATACTGGCAGGGTCACAAAACAGGAAGAGATTTTTAGAAGGGAGATAAAGGAAGAATTTATCATTTTCCAGGAATTTATAGATTTCTGCTATAAGATATCCTGCCCTTAGCCCTATAAAGAATTCGGTCCTGAATTCAGTTTTACACAACCATCCCATTAATTTTTTTTCGATGATCGCATAGTTGTTTCTGTAGGTTTTTGCAGGATCATATTGCACCAGCGTATCCATCATTTCCGGGGTGATATCATAATAGAAGTCTTGCGCAAAGCGGGATGCAAAGGCATTGATATTTTTGGAAAAGGGATCTTCGTTGGTATCGTCAGAAAGGGATTGAAACAATTTCCGCAGCGAGAGATTGATTTTCAGTGATTGTTTTTGTTTGTCGAGGTCAAAATTTTTCTCTGAAAAAACGCTGGTATTAAGCTTTTCGATCAGGTCATTGTTGATCTGTATTTCATCGAAAAGCAGGCTTATGTTTCTTTCGTTGGTACTTTTGATCTTGCGTAGCAGCTCAATAACGGAGGCAGTATATTGTAAATGGAATAATTCCAGCTTATTGATATCTAATTCTACGTTATTCTCAAATAACTTATGGACAACCTGGCTTCGGAGATATATTTTATAAATAATCTCATCTTCAAAAAAGGCCGACAGTAACTGTAGTTTACTGATCGTTCTTCTTGATTCATTTAGTATGCTCGCCAGGTTATCCTCCATTATTCAGCTATTATTAGTTAATCCTGGTAACGTTCTTTTTAAGTTCTGTTTCCAGGTTTTTGAGTTCAGAATCCAGTACTCTTCTGCTTTCTGCTCCCTGTTCGTGGATCCTTTTCACTTCGTTGAGTGTTTCGATCAGCGACTGGGTGGTACGTTTCAATGTTTCAGAAGATACAACTGTTTTTTCATTTTCTCTGGCAACGTCGATGCTGTTTTGTCTCAGCAGCTCCGCATTTTTCTGCAGAATGGTGTTGGTAGTATCAGAGATTTTCTTCTGCATTTCTACGTTTGCCTTCTGCCTTTGTAATGCAACAGCGATCGTCAGTTGGTTTTTCCAGACAGGGATCGTGGTAGAAATAATAGACTGTGCTTTTTCAGCGATAGATGTATTATTGTTTTGTACTAACCTGATCTGTGCCAGCGATTGCAACATGATAAATCTAACCACTTTCATGTCGGCCAGGCGCTTATCCAGGCGGTTGATGAATTCGCGAAGGTCAGCGATCTCATAATCCTGGTAATTGGCGGCGTTAGCCTCCATTTCAGCCAGTTTCTGTGTCAGTTCATTATATTTCAGCTGTCCGGAGATGATAAGGTCCTCCATTTGCTTGATATAATTCACGTTACTGTCGAACATCGTCTGAAGAGAACTGTTGTCTTTCAGGGAGTTGATACGACCGGCTTTAATTTTATTAGTGATTTTATCGATATTATTTACAATAGTATCATATTTCTGAAACAATTTTTGTGCATCAAACACTAATTTTTTCAGAAAAGGTACTTTAGAGAGGAAGCTTTTGACACCGCTCTGGTTCAGTTCATCTACATCGATGTAGTTCAGTTCGGCCAGGAGGTCGTTGATCAGGCCACCTACTTCACCGGCCTGGTTGGTACGCACGGATGACAGAAAGTCGTTGGAATAGCGTTCCATTGAGTTCTGCACTTCCGTTCCGTAGTTTAAAACTGAGTTTACATCGCGGATGTCCAGCGATTTATTGATCTCATTGTATTGCTGCGTTTCAGCGGCTGTAAGCTGCGTTAAGTCGGTATTGCCGTCTTTATCGAGTCTTACTGCAGGAAGCGCAGGTGCTGTGATATTTGGGTTCGTTTCCATTAGGCACGTGATTAAATAGATTAATGATGACGTGGTTAGAAGGGTATATGTTCAATTACTACAGGTGGAACTGAGCGACTGTCTCTACAGTTTCCTGGAGTTTTTTATCTTTGGTAGGTTCACCGATGGCATTGAATTTCCATTCGCCGTTCTTTTTATAGAATACGCCCATGATCATGGATACATGGCCTGCGAAACTATTGCTGCCGCTGATATCATATTTGGCGAATACTTCGGTTACGCGGCTGGGAGTACCTTCGTATATGCGGATGGAAGCAAAGGGAATGGTACCGAAATCATGGCCTCTGAAGCTATTCAGCACAAATGCCACATAGTTGGTGTTGGTATTGAGTCTGGAGAAGTCCACCGTGATTACTTCGTTGTCTAATCCGTCATTTCCGTTCATGTCTCCTGTCAGATCGTCACCACTATGTTTGATGGCAAAGTCTTTTGAGTGGAGATTACCGAAATAAACAACTTCCAGTAATTTTTTATTTTCATCGAAAAGGGCGCAGCTGCCATCCAGGTCTACCGCTTCTTTAGATTTGGACAGGCCAAACATGGTTTTCTTTTCGATAGCACCCCAGTTAACGCCTACACAGATATTTTGAAGCTTGGTACCATTACTTTTTTCCAGGTTAATTCGCTGGCCTTTTTGAAGATTGATTGCCATTTTTTGTTGATTTTTTAGGATGATATAGTTGCGAATTAGTTGTATTTGTTGAGATAGTCCTGCAGTCCACCTTTCATGCCTACGCCTACTGCTTCAAATTTCCATTCGTCGTTACGTTTGTATACTCTGCCAAATTCCACCGCGGTTTCAATAGAGAAGTCTTCTTCGAGTTCATATTTCAGAATTACTTCATTTGTAACGGCGTCGATTATACGAACATAACTGTTTCTTACCTGTCCAAAGTTTTGTCTTCTGGCTTCGGCCTCATGAATGGTTACTACTATAGAAAACTCACTTACCCTGGCATCTGTTTTAGACAGGTCGATTTTAATTTGTTCATCATCTCCGCTACCTTCTCCGGTAAGGTTATCACCGGTATGTTCCACGCTGCCGTCGGGAGAGAGGAGGTTGTTGTAAAATACAAAATGCCCATCGGAGATCAGTTTTTTACTGTCATTCATAATGAATACAGAAGCGTCCAGGTCGAAGCTGGTTCCGGTAGTGGAGGAGTTAGCATCCCAGCCTAATCCGATGATGAATTTAGGTGCATTGATTGATTGGCGTTGTCCTTTTTGCAGATTAATTGCCATTTTCTATGCTTTTAAGTGTTATGTTAAATAAATAGTTATTGACAAAAGTAAAATTTTTATGATAGGCCTCAATCGTATGATACCCGTTACCGATGGCCATATTCAGTAAGAGCTGGATGAACTCCGGTTTCTGATTTTGAATAAAAATGCAAAATGCTTCATAGTCGTAGTTCAGTATATACTTGACAATCCTGGTATTAATAAAGAATCTGTCGCGCTGAATAATGGCAGTCAGATCAAAAATAGATTTGACGGCATGGTAATTCAGAAAGTTCTCAATATTTGGATGAATGGCATTATTCTTTAGCTCGGCATAATATAGCATATAAATGTCATTTTTCAGACCATATTCTGCTACCATTTTCAGGATCATTTTTTCATGACCGCCGGTAATCCTGATATCATCCAGGAAAATGACTGTTTTCCCTTCCAGGAAAGTGCTGTCGATATGAAAGGAATCATTGCCGATAAGCTGCATACGCTGTGCGGCATCCAGTTCTCCATAATCTTCCTTATAGGTAACGGTACGGTGTACTTTAGTTTCCTGGACTACAGGGTGGTTATGCGCAGCCAGCCAGCGATTGAGATGATACACGAAATAGTTTTTCATCGCAAAGGTAGCGGTGGGAATAAAAGCATAGGGACTGGGTACTATCACCAGCTGCCCTGGCTGTTTCCCTTTCAGGTGCGCATTTATAAAACCGGCAGCCAGTGCGGTGCCGAATTTTTCAGCTACTTCGTCATCTCCATATTTAAATCGGCTGTAATCATCCGGGCAAAACCCGAAATTCTCAGGATTCGTAATTGAATGCAGGGAATAGGTAATTCTTGTCATAGGTTAAATTACAGTTGATATACACACTTTATTTGAATTGATCAGCATCGCCGGAATACCGTAAGCCTCCGCCCCACGGATATCCGCAATCGGGTTATCTCCTATATGAACTATATGCTCCGGCGCTACAGGTTCCTGCCTGTGTGTTGTTACCGCTGCTACCATCTGCTCAAAAAACTTTGCATTAGGTTTGGAAATGCCAGCTTCATCTGAGAATAGCTGAATGTCCAGCAGGTGAAGGATTTCCAGCTGTTCGAGTGCTTTCCTGAGGGTAGCGCCCTTTATGAAGGCGGTATTACTGAGCAGGCCAACAGTTGTATCCGGTTGTGATCTGAGCCTTTCCAGGGTAACGGCTGTTTTACCGCAATACAGCAGGGGAAGGTGGTGCAGAAATAATTCCTCCATATCAGTGTATAGCTGCTCCAGATCTATATCCCTTAAGGATAAACGTTCCCCGTTTACTTCGCTGATGACCATCAGGTACAATTCGTCGGTATCCAGATTTTTTCCTGTACGCTCGTTGATGGCATTCGACATTACATCCACTCTTCTGAAAATAGCAGCTACTTCAGCTACTGTCAGCTGATGGCTGTTGAAGTGCCGATGGATATACTGCACGCGCTCACTTTTAAACAGGGGATTGGATTTTATAAGCGTTAGCCAGAGGTCAAAGGAATAATGTCTGAATTTATTCATTAAGAAAATTGAATGATTGTTATGCTGTTAATTTTTCCTGTATTACGCAGCCCTCCTGAGTATTAGCCAAGAGAGGGGACAAAACCTACCGACAAATATGTTATTTTAAATCGATGTGTTCATTAGTTCGTATTCTTATCTAGTGGCTGGAATTTTGTATTGTTTTGTTGGTGTTGTTCCTGTCAAAATCTATTCACTATTAAGGTTACCGGAATTGCAGGTTACATAGGCAATTCTAATGCCAATATACAGATATTTGCCGTTTATCTGCCATAGTTACAGTAGGTAACGGAAATTTAAAACTGGCCTACAACGTAACTGGTTAAACGAAAACAGGGGAGCGTTTATCTAACAGTACAGGAATACTTAATACGTCTTGTAATAGAAAAGATTTAACTTTCTGAATAAAGAAAAGAACTCCAAAACATAATTTATAACGATGAGGAATTCTAAGATAATATGCTTGCTGGGAATTATTTTGCTCCCCCTTGAAATTTTTGCTCAGAACGGATCGGCCGGCGGTAAAAAGAAGCTGACAGAAAACACAATGGGTATCCCTGGAAAATTATCCAGGTATATGCAGGCCCAGACAGCTATCAATGGATTTAGTGGTACTGTGCTGGTTATCAAAAGAGATTCCATACTCCTACGGGCAGCATACGGGTATGCTAACTATGAATGGAAGGTAAAAACTATCATCAATACCAAATACAGCCTGGCTTCCGTGAGCAAACAATTCACTGCTGCCGGTATCCTTCAGCTGGCAGACCATAAGCTGCTATCATTGGACGATAAACTTAGCAGGTATTTCCCCGGATTTCCGGCAGGGGAGCAAATCACCATCCACATGATGCTCTCCCATATTTCCGGGCTTCCTATGGACTTTGATGAACGCTATCTGAACGAGGTTTCCCTGACCCAGGATAGTGTATTGAACTATATAGGCCGAAAAGGGCTTTTGTTTACGCCAGGAACGCAAACAGCGTACAGTAATATCGGGTATTACCTGCTGGCACGTATTATAGAGAAAGTAAGCGGTAAAAGCTATGCATCGTATCTGAAAGAAAATATTTTTGATAAGGTGCACATGTCTGAAACAGGTGTTATGACGAATGAAGATGTTATCCCTTATATGTCAGACAGGTATATCAGGGAAGGCCGGGTGTACAAGAAAAATCCCTATATCAACTGGGCATTCAATATTGGGCATGATGGCATTTACTCAACAGTGGATGATCTTTTAAAATGGGATAGGTCACTTTATGGTACTACCGTTTTAAGTGAGCAAATGAAGCAGCTAATGTTTACATCTTACAATAATCAAAAATTCGGATATGGTTTTCTAATCAACCCTTTTTATAATCATGGTCACACATTGATTGCACATGATGGAGGCTTTTTTGGCGCGATGACCTCCCTCAACCGCTTTACTGACGACGGACTCCTTGTTGTTGTGCTTTCTAATAATCAGTCTCCGGCTTATATGCTGGCATACGGATTGGCTGCAATATGCTTTGGTAAAGACGTTGAGCTTCCCTATCACCATAACCGCGTCATAAATGACGGAGCGCTGTACCCATATTTTAAGGGCGATTACGGGGATATTAAAATTCTTGAAAATAACGGGAAGCTCTATTATAATAGCCTGGATATTGAATTACTGCCTGAGTCGGACCATAAATTCTTCAGGTCAGATGACGATAACAGAACAGTGGAATTTATTAAGGATGCTGATGGAAAATATACCATTATTAAGCTGACCAAGGCAGGAGTGACAGAAGAGCGAAGGAGAAAATAGCCAATAACCATCCCCTCCAACAATCAAATGGATACGCGTGTATGCCATGCCGTTACCTTACGCTGCAGGAGTTGTGTGATCAGCTGTACAGCTTGTTCGAAGCGCGCATCCCAACTGCCGGTGATTTCTTCGTATTGCAGCCCGTATTTATGAAGCGTTTGCCGGTGTGATTGGTCCAGCAAATCTCTTTCCGTTTCACTGAGCCGGGTACCGTCTTGTACATAAGGCACGTCGTTATTGAGGTAGAGGTACAGGTCAGCGCTATTGGCCGCATAGATGGCAGGATCGACCTGAAGGATTTCTCCAAAGGCATATTCCCCATAAGATGCCGTAATATGGATATCTGTATCGATGATGATCAGTGGGGAAGGGCCTGTTGCTGCACGGGTAATGCGTGCTGCATGTTCCTGTGCAATGAGGTAAAGATCAGCCACCGTAAAATGATTGGAGTCGGCCACAATATCGCGTCCTGCTTCCATGACGGCACTACAATTGAAATGCCTGGACAGCATACCGGTTAAAGTGGTTTTGCCGGTAGATTCTGTGCCCAGCAATACTACTTTGGTCACCAGGGAAGCTTTTACGCTGTCGGGTAAATATTCCCAGTTCTCAAACAGGTCGGCCCGTATTTTACTGGCGGATACCGGGTATGAATTTTTTCCGGGATCAAAGGGAATATGTTGTATACCCATGAAACCCGCCACCATATCGCCGTAAGGCTCTGAGGTAACTACTACCGTATAATCGGGAAACAGTTGTTTAAATCGTGCTGACCATAGCTCTGATACCGCAGCTGATGATTCCGAGGTGTTGGGTAACTCATCTTCCTTGTATTGAAAAGTGCGTATGTCAATGCGTGGTTCCTCCCGGAAAGTGGCTTCTATCCATGATTTCCTCACTGAGCATGGTAAGGTTTCCTGATCGCTGCAACAGATAAGCACCGATAAAAAGTCGCAATGCGATAAGGCAAAACGAATCATTGCTTCATGCCCTTTGTGAAAGGGCATAAACTTTCCGAATACAAATGCTTTGGTGATTTTCTTTTCCTGCATGACAATCAATATCAGAAGCTATATTTAATGGCAAGGTATGCATTCCGTGGAGCCTGTACAAAATATTTCCGGGTGCCGTCCGGGTCGACGCTACCGTTGTTGTAATATTTTGTTCCGGAGATATTGTTGAGATAGAAAGACACGATATAACGGTCAAGACTATATTGTATGCGGGCATTCAGTAATACATAGTTGCCAATAGCAGCCGTGTTGGCAAAGTCGATATAGGATTGGCTCTGGTACCTGCCGGCTACCGCAAATAACCAGTGCTGTTGCCGGTAGGCTACTTCCTGGTTAATGATCAGTGCGGGCGTAAGCACCGGGGTGAAGGTAGTGGTTTGTTCTTTGATGCGACTGTAGTTAAAGGAGGAATTGTTACTGAAGCTGAAAGCCCGGCTGAGCTGATAGCTGGCAGACAGCTCCAGGCCTGTTCTGAAACTACGTTTAACGTTGTTGGTCAATAGCAGGCCATTAGGTCCCAGTTGCCCGTTTAACACAATTTCATTGCTGAAATTCATGTAATAGCTGTTCAGTTGGAATTGCAGGCGTGGTGTATTGATTCTTATTCCCAACTCATGATCGGTAACGTATTCCGCATCGTGGTTGTAGAGGAGGGGTTTACCGGTGCTATCGGCGGGCAGATCGTCGTTGCCACCGAAAATATCGTTGCGTGTAGGTTCCCGACCTGTGCGGCCCAGACTATAAGAGAGGCTGATATGATCGTTCAATGCAAAATTTACACCTGCTTTCGGATTCAGGAAACGCCAGTGCATGGCCTCGAAAGGTACACTGCCGCTGTAGTTGAAAGAAGAAGCACGGTATTGCAGGTCGGCAAAAAAGGTAAATTGTTGCAGGTAATATTCCATTTTGCTAAAAGCACTGATTTCGTTTTTATAACCAGTGTTCCGGTACAGTTCTCCCGCATGTGTATCCGTTCCCGTATGCTGACGGTTGTAAATATTTCCATGCACGCCGCTGGTCCAGGTAAGGTGCTTGCCGGTGAGGGTATAGTTGCTGAAGAACCCTGTAAAATGGGAGCGGAAGCCATAGTTAAACAGGTCGCCGTCGGAGGGGAGTTCGCTGAAATTATTGACATCAAAATCGTAGCCGCCTTTCAGGTACGTGAAGTACACGCTGGAAGTCAGGGTAGAGCGTGCGCCCATCTGCCACCTGTTTTGCAGCTGCACCAACGCCTGGGAGAAGTGATCTTTTTCATCCCGGGTATTGGCGTTTGTTCTGGGGTCTTTCTGTATCAGGGAATCTGCTACAGGCAGCCATGCCATGCCGTTGCGCTGGTTGCCGGCCATGATGTTTATCTTCCAGGTGCTTTTATCGTAGTACAGTCCTCCGCTGATAAAAACAGACTGAGAATTATTGAAGGCATGGTATTTATAGCCATCGGTATATACCTGCGAGGCCCGTACATAGAGGGCTTTATGGTTTTTGATACCACTATTCCAGGCGCCAAAGGCGCGCAAGCTGTTGTAGGAGCCATACCCGACACCCAGTGTCGTGCGGGCTGAATCAGTTAAGTCGGGCGAAGATAGTAATACACTGCCTGCATAACTGGCTGCTCCGTTTTTGGAGGTGCCTACGCCGCGCTGTATCTGAAGCCGGCTGACAGAATTCAATATATCGGGATAGTTGGAAAAGTAGGCGCCCTGATCTTCCGGTTCGTTGAGTGGCATACCATCTAATGTAGTGTTGATACGGGTTTGATCTATACCACGTAAACGGTAGTACGAATATCCCTGCTGGCTGCCAGCATCGGAGTAGACGGTAATGGCCGGTGTTTCGGACAGCAGAAAAGAAGGTTCCTGGCCGGTATTTTTCTCTCCCAGCACTTTCATATCTACGTTATGGTACGTGACTGGCGTGGTTTTGCCGGCCTGGTAGGTCACCACTACTTCCTTTAAGTGTTGGGTACTGTCTTTTTTTTGTAGCAGGCTATCCTGGGCCCGGGTCAACAAAGGAAATAATAGCCAGGTAAAGGTGGCTGCAATATGCTGCTTCATATGGTGTACGCGTGTTATCCTGCTAATGTGCTGCGTGATGGCTGCTTTTACAGAATAAATATTAGTGTATTAGTTACACAAATATACAAGCGTAATTATCAAATAAGAATAACACGTTTGTGCTAGTGTTGGAGATTGCTAAGAGGCTGGGCAGCCTGAGTTCCGAAATTACTTTCTACTTGCTTTACTTACTATCGAATAGTAAAATCGTTCAAGTAGCGTCAGGTCTTTTGTTACAATTTCCGCCTGTGCTACCAGTCTATCTTTATAAATAATTTTTTTTCCTGAAATGGTAGTCAATCCATTGGGTAAAATAATTCTTGATAGGTAACCACTATCTGTTGCAATCTGAGTGATATAATCGACCTTTCCATTCACAAAGCCATACTCCTGAAATGGGTAGGCTTGGAACTTTAGGATAACGTTCTGTCCTGTCTCCACTTTACCAAAATTCAATTGAGGAATATGCGTTTCAACAAAGAATTGAATATTCCCCGCATTGATATAGCCAATTACGTCGTTAGCTTTCAACTGTTGATTCTCCTGCAAAAATGTTGAGAATACTATATTTCCATCCAGCGGCGAAATGATTAAATACTTTTTCTTCCAATCATCCAGCTGACTTTTTAATGTGTTAACTGCCGACTGAAAAACTGTCTTCTGTTGGGAGATTTTATTTTCTAACTCCAATATTTCCTTTTTCTTGTCGTTTTGAGAATTGTCGTTATTAATAATGGAAGATAAAGTCTTCGGTAATACCAGTTGTTTATTTATTAATTTACTTTTCTCATTTCTGTATTCCAATTCGGATATAACTTTTTCATTCTTTAGCTCTTCATTAAGTGCAAATGTTTTATTTGTCAATGCGAGGTCTTCTTCCTGCAATTTTTTTTGGTCACCTAATTTCTTCCTGTCTTCAATTAAATTTCCGAGTTCATTGTAAAGTATATTTTTCTTTTTTAGATAGTACCCATCGGAAAGATACCCTTTAAACTCCATGCAGGCTTGCTGAAATACCTGGTACGACTGCTGTAGCTCACCCAATGTCATATGCGTATTGGATAATTGGAAGATGACATTTTCGTAATCATTTTCTCTTAGAAAAAATGATATTGAGTCTACGGTTTTGGAAAGATTTAGTATCTGAGCATGATTCGCAAGGCTCTCCACAAATCCAATGATGTCTCCTTTTTTTATGTTTTGATTATTTTCTACACATAATTTTACCAGTTTTCCAGACATGTTTACTACCACTGGTTTAGGGGCATTAGTAGATATTAAAACGGCGCTGCTATTCACTGTTTCGGGATATTTAATCGTTGCTGATAATGCGATGATTATAACAAAGAAAAATAAAAAAAAGGTGTTTCCGTATCTGATAATCCAACGGGGAGGCCTGCCCATTATTTCTCTGATTGGCTCGTCGCTGCCGTCCAGCTCGAAAACTTTCGATTTTCCTTCCATAAGTTATTATTGACCTAGTTCCAACTGATTTTTAATGAGTGTATAGTAAGCTCCTTTTTTCTGTGTTAGTGAATGATGATCACCTTGTTCGATAATCCTGCCTTTCTCCAGTACTATTATCTGGTCTGCATTTTTCACAGTGCTTAATCTGTGTGCCACTATTAAAACCGTTTTGTTTCTGTAGAAATCTTCTAGGTTTTCCATTATAATGGCTTCATTATTGGCATCCAATGAACTGGTGGCTTCATCAAATAAGAGAAATGCCGGGTCTTTATATACCGCCCTGGCAATAAGTATTCTTTGTCGCTGGCCGCCACTGATCGACATTCCACTGGATCCTATTCTGGTTTTAAATCCATTGGGTAATTCCTCAATGAATCCTTCAATATTTGCAACTTTTATAGCTCCCTGTAGTCGTTCCCTGCTCAGAATACCATCGGAATCGGACTCTGTTACATTTCTTGCAATAGTGTCCGCAAATATGTAACCGTCCTGCATCACAACACCAATATTCCTTCGCCAGTGGTCACTATGAAAATTGTTCAGATTATGCGGTCCTACATAAATTCCTCCCTGATCAGGCGTATAGTATTGCAGGATGAGCTTAAGCAGCGTTGTCTTTCCACTGCCGCTTGCACCTACAATAGCAGTTACTTTTCCTTCCGGTATTATTAAATCAATATTATCCAATATCCAGGGGGAGGAATTAGCTCCATATCTGAAACAAACATTTTTTAAAACGATGTCCTTATTCTTGGGTAATTCTTCTAACAGGTTTGCATCCGGTAATACTTCATTCTCCTTATTGTGGATCTCTGCCAGTCTTTCCAAACTTATCCTGGCATCCTGGGAAGCCTGCATAAAGCCAATAAAGCTATTAATGGGAAGATTCACCTGCCCGATAATAAACTGAATGGATAACATCGTTCCTAATGAAAAGTCGCCGTAAATAACCTGTTTGGCTGCATAAAAGGTTATGAAAATGTTCATTAATTGCAGTACAAAACTTCCTCCGATATCCTGCATCTGGGATAATGATAAACTCTTCATGGAGAGCTTAAATAGACGTACCTGAATTAGTTCCCATTCCCACCTTCTCCTTCTTTCGGAATTATTCAATTTTATCTCCTGCATACCGTTCAAGAGTTGAATGGTACTGCTTTGATTTCCAGCAGCCTGATCAAATCTTTTGTAATCAAGTGCTGCCCTTCTTTTCAGAAATATTGCTACCCATAAGGAGTTGACGATAATAGCTGTTATTAAAATGATAAAAATCGGAATGCTGTAATAGCATAAGACGATGCCAAATATGATAATACTGAATGATGAAAACAGTACATTTAATGAGGTAGTGGATAAAAAGGTTTGTATTCTGGAATTGTCCTGTATTCTTTGCAATAGATCGCCTATGGTTTTTGTGTCAAAATAAGCAATCGGGAGTTTCATTAGTTTTCTCAGAAAATTTGACAGCAGAGAAATATTTACCCTGGTAGTGATATGCAGTAAAAGCCAGCTTCGAAGTATTTCAGTGAATGTGCGTGATATAAAAAGTACGAGCTGTCCCAGTAGTACCAGATTAATGAAGTTCAGATTGTTTTGATTGATGCCTATGTCTACAATAGCCTGCGTTAAGAAAGGGAAAATAAGCTGAATTATACTTCCAATGAATAATCCAATAAAAAGCTGTATTATCAACTTTCTATAGGGTGTAATAAAAGGGAACAGGAAACTAATTTTGCTCTTTTTTTGTTGCTCTTCTTCTGATTCATGAAACTCTGTACCAGGTTCAAGAACCATGAGAACGCCTTCTGACGTTTCCCGGCCCTGGGTGGGTGTAGTGAGCCATCCTTTTAGGAATTCTTCTTTTGAGTATTTAATCAGACCAAAAGCGGGGTCCGCGACATATACATTTTTATTGTCAATTTTATATACCACAATAAAGTGACGTTGCCGCCAAAAAGCTATGCAGGGTAACGGAATTTCATTAGCTAGCATTTCATAGTCAGAAAGCACTACCAGGCTCTGGATACCTAAATTTTCAGCAGCTTCGGCAATCCCTGCCATACTCACACCTGTTTTGTTAAGTGCTGCCTTCTCCCTTAGATAATCTCTGTCAATATTCTTGCCATAATAAGAAGTTATCATTTTCAAGCAAGTAGGCCCACAGTCCATCTGGTCCAACTGTTTAAAAAATGGAAACTGTTTACTCATAAACTACTTTGATTATCCTGTTAACTGACTCAATATAATTATCTACTAAAAAATTACTAATCTGATAAGGGTATCTTTCGTAAATAGCATTGTCCTCATTGATAGTATAACCGTTTTTCAGATCGTTTTGTGCTTCAAGCATCAATTTTAATGCTTCTTTATGTCTTCGGAGATTTGCTATACACAAGGATTTGTAAAATTTTGCATCAGAAAATGAAGTGTACTTAACCAGTGATTTATCAAAGTATTCGATTGCGGACGTATAATTTCCCTGCTCATATAAGGCAATGCCCATGTAAAAATTAACTAAGTGATGTACAGAAGAATCGCCATATAATTTTTCCTGACGTTCTATGCATGTATTAAAGTAATAGCCGGCACTATCAAACTTGTTCAGCTGAAGGTATGATAACCCAATGTAAAAATTGTACTCATGATCCATAACCCCTGCATCTCCATTTGCGTTCTTTGAAAGATTAAAATCATTAATGGCTGACCTGTAATCTTTTTTAAAGATGCAGTTAATGAATCCTCTATAGTCGATGTAACGTTTCAGATCATACTTAACAGCGCTATCCAGATAAGATAGCCCAACATCATACTTCATTTTCTTGAAGTAAGGCATTGCTTTTTGCTGCCACAGATAAGCGTCTTGTGGTAGAAGCATTAAGGCACTGTCAATGTAAATATTCCAGGATTGGGAATAAATAGGAAACAGGTAGGCGCCATTTTTAAGATATTTAGTAATAATACTGTCTCTTGATACCTGTTTCACCTTCTGCTTCTGCTGAGCAGTTGAACAGGATGTTATCGCAGTTAATAAGCAACAAAGTATGAGTGCGCCATAAATCTTTTTCATGTCCATTTACTGATTGGATTAAGCGTATTAAACGAAGAATAATTAAACAGATAATACTGATTACTGAAGTTCATTTTGCGGATAATGCTTTTATATTTTTCATACATCCTATCATATCCGGCTTTGAACATATCAAAATACTCAAAACCTTTATCCGATAATAGAAGAGGGTCATTCATGCTGGCTAAGTCCTTTCTGAATTTATCCATATAAAATGCCAGTCTGCCTAATGCCTCATGTTGCTGTTTCCCAGTAAAAATGTTTTGATCGAGGCATTCGTTCAGACAATGTAAGATAGTGGTATAAGTGAATAAACCATGAAAACACCCATAAATATCCCGTTCCTCCCATTCAACCTGGGTGAATTCCTTCATTGGTGTCCTATGATCGGTACTTAAATATTCCGTAAATGGCATTGATAATGGGTAAAATAGTATGTGTCCGCATTGATGCGCTATGTCGTCAATGAAAAAAACCTCGTCGTGCGGCTCATTCTGAACATTTAGGAAAGCTGTTCCAAAATAGCCAAATGCTGCCAGTGAGAACTTGTTGTAACAATTAATTAAGGCAATTTCCCTATTGGTTTTTTCAATATAGCTACAATATTCAGGTACTATTTTTTTCATTAAACTCCATGCACTATTTAATGCCGGAAGAAATCCTGTGATAGTAGCTGGTATTGGTTCAATAAATTTTGCGGGATCATCTTTCCAAAGCCATTCAGGCACATGCTGACAAACCCGTATGGAAGATCCATTAACATATATATCAGAGATGAACACTGGATTAACATGAACATTGTCTTCCATGAAATGAACTGTTTCTCCATCCCATAAAAGTTGAAGTGTTGACGCTGGTTTATATTTAAAATATCCATAATTAGGTAAATTAATAAAACCATTAACATCACTCCGTACCTCAATTATGCCTGGTTTTTTTTCATTTGTGATATATCCCCAGAGTAACTGCATTAAAGGAGTATTATGTATGGGCGCCTTTTTTTCTGAAAAATAGAAAAATAATGTTGGTTCAAGAAATATTTTATCGTCGTCAATATCGATTAAGTCAAAGATCGCTTCATCAGCCTGAAAGAGCAGTGTTTTTATCGTATTGGTATATTCAACCAGATTGTTATCCAATATCCTATTCTCTATTTCAAATGCAAGTAGTTTCATCACTAAATATATTTTTAGTTATTGTGGAACAGTACTTCTTCCTAAAAAAGAACCCACCGTGATACAGGTGGGCTCTTGGTGAGCTTTGTTGGAAAGCATTTCAAATGATTTCTTTCAGTACAGAAATCATTTCGTGATTACAGGTGACATTCGCTCATCAGCAGTTGGAGCATTTCTCCAATGCTTTTCTTTCCATTATGGCAGTTTTCTTCTGCACCACCATTAATAGCTTCAATGTTAGCAACGATGTTTTCGTTTGCTACTTTTGCCTTGAGTTCAGACAGTGATAATTTTTTCACTTCTTGCATGTTCTTGGATTTTATTTTTTGTTCTCTCCTTTCTATCGCCTTGGAGTGAATGTTCAGCGCCATGGCTGATTTTAATGTGATGCCATGAAATCACACAAAGCGTTCCCTATATACATGGACTTTTGCCATGTATACAGTTTGTTATTCCAGCTATTACCGGAATATTGATAGTATGGGAATATAAGCTAGCGATGATTAAGGTCCATCATCACGAGCTAGGTGTAAGAATGTTTATTTTCCTGGTGAAGCTGGGATTTGTTTTTACAATCTCTTTACTCCATAGTCGGGATAACAATTCGAGCATAACAGACTTAAATATTAAACAATGTAAATGAAATATCATTTGGTTAACGAGTGCTAATTCCCAGACATTTTGGGATATTAAGCTGACAGCAAACTAATCAATTCAGTTATCCAAACAAATTTTTTATTAATCTTGATAGTTTTAAATCTCTTGTACTTAACAGGTTTTCAATTGAAGACACTCATTTGTCCTTATTGAGCAATCTAATCAGTATCGGCTTGTATAGGGTTTGATGAGTATGTTTTTAAATGGCAGACATAATAGATTATAAGAAATAGAAGATTGAATATTTTTCCAGGAAATTATCCAGCGATGTAGAAGGATCCAATTCATTCCAGGAAATGAATATGTACTCATTTTTTGGTTCCTGTAATTTTTGCAAGAAAAGTAATGCCTGCAAAACAATAAAATGCATGAAGGTTGTTTGAAAATATTATTCTGTTTATTGCTGATATGATGCAGTGACAATACCTAACTTAGGTATTCACCTTAATTTTCACGTATGAAAAAGAAACAAGTACACCTCGAGAAAAAACTGATGCTGGAAAAAATGATCGTTGCTTCAATGGTTAAGCAACCGGGCAAAATCGTCGGAGGCGCTGGCCGTGATACCCAAAATACCGTATGCTACACTATCTGTGCTACTGTATGTCTGGGTCACGCCTGTGCATAATCTAACCTGATCGGAGGGTTGCGCTGTAAAGGGCAACCCTCACTACTATCCTTGCTTAAACAGCAACCCCATAATAATACCGCTGCGCTCCTCCACTAACTCCCTGAATTCTTTCTCCGATACCTGAAACAGCTTTTTATAGAGCGGCGCCATTATTAATGGATAGGAGAGTAATGAAAACAGGTTCATCAGGAAATGTACCGGATTCATTTTCCTGATTTTTCCTTTCTCCATTTCAGCTGCTGCTTCTTTCAGATATAGCTTTACCGGAGCGGATGATATATTGCCCATCAGTTGCTTGCCCAGGGTGTTGATCTCTGTGACTAAAAATGTCTCCTGGTAGGGGAAGGCCATCATATCTTTCAGGAATACGGCTATTATATTTTCTGTTTTGGCCTTGAAGGGAAGTTCGGCAGTCATGCAGCTGGCGAGGCGCTGGCTCAGGTCCTGCATGGCATCCTGGAAAATGGCTGCAATCAGGAGGTCCCTGGACCGGAAATAGTAATGCAGCGCCGTTCTGTTGACGCCGGCGGCATCAGCAATTTCCTGCGTAGTAGCATGGAGTTTTCCTTCTGCAAACAGCACCCGCTTTGCGGTGTCTTTAATATGCTGCTCTGTGCCTGTATTTTTTAATGGCATGCCTGTTAAGTTAAATGAATGCTATAGTCAATTCCGATTTCCCTGATAAAGTAATCATCGTGCGAAATTACTAAAAGTGTACCAGCATAATTTTTTACCGCTAATGTAAGTACTTCCAGGCTGGGGATATCCAGGTTGTTGGTAGGTTCATCGAGGATTAAAAGGTCAGGAACCAACGTATTTACCAGCAGGCAGCATAGCGATAATTTCATTCGTTCTCCACCACTTAACCTGTTACATTTTTTATCAAAATCTGCTGGTGTAAACTGCAGGTACAATAATAATTCCTGTATATTCTCTTCGAATAAGCCACGTCTGTTATGTTCCTGCACCTGCTCGTAAACAGTCAGTTCCGGATGGATCATCGAGTAGTGCTGGTCCAGGTAATAGTAGGAGAAGGCTGTACTGGTATACTTGCCTGCGGAAGGTTGCAGTGCCCTGGTGATAATTTTCAGCAAGGTCGTTTTGCCGCTGCCATTCTCACCGCTGATCTGTACTCTGTCGCCCGGTTTAATCCGGAAGCTGAGGCTGTTCCATAATAACTTATCACGATACCTGAAGTTGATGGCTTCCATGTCAATCAGCATTGTTTCCCTATCAATCTGTGGCGACTGAATATCGATTTTCAGGGTTTCATATGTCTGAATCTGTTCCCTGATGGTAGCTATGCTTTGTTGCAACTGCACGATTTTCTCTTCGTGCGTGTGCAGCATCCTGGCGGTACTACGTTCGGCTTTATTTTTTAAACCGCCTGCGATAATCCTTGGTATGGAACCACTCATGCCTGCCGACCTTGATTCCTGCTGATATCTGTGTGCTGCCATATCACCGGCTTTGCTTTCAGAGGCTTTCAGGGCCTTTGTCTGCTCAACTAAGCGGGCCTGCAAGGCAGCTACCTTTGCCATCTTTTTCTGCTGATAAAAATCGAAATTTCCTCCGAATACTTCCATTCCCTTTTCACTGAGTTCTGCTGTTTTGTTCATCAGGTTCAGCAACGTTCTGTCGTGGCTCACTATCAGCATAGTGGATTTACTTTGTTGTATCAGCGCATAAAGCTTTGCCCTGGTTCTGCTGTCCAGGTGATTGGAAGGCTCATCGAACAAAACCAGGTGAGGGCTGTTCATGTCCATGGCGGCAAGGAAAACTTTTGTTTGCTGGCCACCACTCAGGCTTCCTAATGTACGGGTTTCGTGAATGTCTGCCAGCTCCCATTTTTCGAGGACCTGCCGTACCTTGTTTTCTATTTCCCAGTCTTCATCCAGCTGTGTGAAATGCTCCAGCGTAGTATCCCCGCTAAGTATGGCATGGAGTGCTTCCAGCTTTTTGCTGATGCCCAGTGCCTGCGCAACTGTCCAGGTGTCAAACTCTCCCAGATGCTGAGGCACATACCATGGTGGCGTTGAAGTGATGATCGTTCCCGATGTCAATTCCTGTTTCCCTGCGGCCAGCCGTAGTAATGTCGATTTTCCGGCACCATTTATCCCGACCAGCGCGGCCTTTTCCCCGTCATTTAAGATAAAGTTCAGGTCATGGAACAGCACCGCATTATCTGCATGTATATAGCCCAGTGATTTTATTATTAAGCCCACGGGAATATTTGATTTTTATGATTAACACTTCTTTCTAAAAAAGACAAAGATTGTATTAAATATTCATTTTTGTTAGACAATAATGTTAAAATAAAAATCAAATGAGAAAATGTCTTATAAATAATTAATAATCAATATGATACAAGTAAGAAAGGTTATCACTGGCAGATAGTGATAACCTTTCCTGTTTGTATAGTTGTTGTAATTATTATTTCATTTGGGCGCTACCTGTGATCAGTAACCCGGGTTCTGCACCAGCGAGGAGTTTACGTCCATTTCCCTTTGCGGGATCGGGAATACCAGCATATTATCATTGTATTTGAGGTTGCCGACATTCAGTTGCAGGCGCTTTACTATCCAGTAGTTATCTCCTTCGAAGGCAAGCTCCAACCTTCTTTCCTGTACCACGTCATCGGCGGTAACACTATTCAGTAGGGTGGCTTTGGAACGGCTTCGTACAAGGTTGACATCATTGAGCGGATCATCACCTACGGCCGTACCTGCACGCAGATTTGCCTCTGCACGTGTGAGGTACATTTCAGCAAGCCGGCTAACGGGAATAGTACCATAGAGGTCTCTCCATTTGTTGGTGGTGATATTGGAGCTGTCGCTGCTGTAGCTGTAGAATTTCCCACGCTGATCACCGGGGCCGTACTGGGCTAGCTGGGCAGGCGAAATGTTAACATCATTGCGCTGGTCCAGTCCGTAAAAGGTGACTAATCCATTGTTGGCAGTACCTGCATTACTCTGGCTGGTTTGGAGTATCGCGAAGATATCTTCTGAAGAGAGCGCACTATTGTTAAATTCTGCATCAAAGGAGGATGCCAGGGTATAGTATCCTGACTCAATCACGGCATCGGCAGCTTTTGCAGCTTCCGGATAATTGTGCTGCGCCAGGTAAACCTTTGCCAGGAAAGCGTATGCGGCGTATTTGGTTGCCCTGCTTTTATTTTTCTTTTCAGAATATTCATCGGGGAGATTAGCTGCAGCTTCCTGTAAGTCGGCAATGATTTGCTTGTAGATATTGGTAACACTGGCCCTGGGTTGCTTGCTGGCAGGCAGGTTGGCAGGATCTATCACAGCGGTGGACACAATAGGTACGGTAGGGTTATTGTCTGTATTGCCGGCAGAATACGGAAGCCCGTAAAAACCGGCTAATTCGAAATAGGTGATCGCTCTTACGAATTTGGCTTCTGCCGACAGCGTAGCCTTGTTGGCGTCACTTACCTTATCGAGATTGGCCAGCACAATGTTGGCTGTATTGATGGTTACATATCCTCTTGCCCATACATCACTGGGGATACTACCGCTTTTCTGTATCTGCCTGGTATTTACCTGCGAATAATTCAGGAAAGTGCCCTGGTACTCAATAAAACCGGCATCCGCGAAGAGATCAGAAAGGAAGATGTATCGTTCTCCGAAGGCGCTGGCGTCTTGCAGGGAACTGTATGCACTTAGCATAATGGCTGTTACGTCATCTTCTGTCTGGATCTGTTCCGGTGATATCTGTGACCCTGGTTTTACATCCAGCTTTTTATTGCATGCGGTTGAGAAAACCAGCATTGCAGGTAAAACGATGTAGCTGATATATTTGGTTAGTGGTTTCATTGCTTTACTTTTTGTAATGGATATTAATGTCGGTCTGATGATGGTTTAGAATTTCACATTCAGTCCGACCGTTACTGTTTTCGCCTGTGGAACCGTATAGAAGTCTATGCCTCCGGTGATATTTCCCAGGGTATTACTGTTTACTTCAGGATCGCTGAAGTATTTGGTTTTGGTCCAGAGGTTATATCCTGCAACGAACAGGCGTGCGCCGTTCAGTTTTACAGGATTTAAGACAGATTTAGGAAGATTATATCCAAGTGTTACCTGTTTGAGGCGGATGTAGGAGCCGTCGTATATCCATTGTGAAGAAGGGGCCTGGTTGCCATTTCCGAAGAAGTGGGAGAGCCTTGGTATATTGGTGATATCACCAGGTTTTTGCCACCTGTCCATCTGGTCGATGGTCTGGTTATCGTAGCCGCCACCAAATCCTACAGACTGGTACTGGCCGGCTTGATTGTAAATCTGGTTGCCGGTGACGAAGGTGAATAATACGCTCAGGTCAATCCCTTTGTAGCTGAAGGTATTGGTGAAACCACCTGTCCAGTCGGGGTTTGATTTACCCACCACGCCTCTGTCGGCCTGGGAGTAATCATTTGTTTTTTTGCCGTCAGCAGTATAATATAACGCGTCTCCGTTATTAGGGTCTACGCCTGCATAGCGCTGCATATAGAAAACGCCGATAGGCTGGCCTTCCACTGCACGTTGCACACCGCTTTCAATAATCTGGCCTTCGATGGATTTAACCTTGTTCTTGTTGTATGCCAGGTTCAGGGAGGTAGTCCAGGTAAAGTTCCTGGTCTGAATATTCCTGGAGTTCAGTAATATTTCCACGCCTTTGTTTTCCATCGATCCTACGTTTTCGTATATCGTTCCGTAGCCACTGCTGGCTGGTACGTTTGTTCTCAGCAACAGGTCGGTGGTTTGTTTGTTATAGTAATCTATTTCACCGCTCAGGCGATTGTCGAACAATCCAAATTCCAGCCCTGCATCTGTCTGTTGTGTACTTTCCCAGTGTAGCCTGGGATCACCCAGCTGTGTTGGCTGAAAGCCCGGCAGCATTGGGTAGTTGGTGATGCTTAACAGGGTATAGAAGTTGTTTTCCCCGATCTCCGCATTCCCTGTTTTACCATAGCTGGCCCTTATTTTCAGCAAATTCACGGTCTTGCTTCCTTTGAGGAAGTTTTCATCTGATATTACCCAGCCCAGGGAACCTGCAGGAAACCAGCCATAACGGTCTTCTGGTCCGAAACGGGAAGAGCCGTCTGTACGTATACTGAAGGAGGCCAGGTATTTGCCTTTATAGTTATAGTTGGCACGGAGGAAATAGGAAAGGAAAGTATAGTCCTGGTCGGTAGAAGTACCACCGGTAATCGTTCCGGCGCCGGATAATGTTTTCACGGCGTCTGACGGATAGTTTTCGCCACTGACACCATTACCCCGGTTGTTATTTTGAAGGTAGCTCATACCCAATACGGCAGAGAAATTGTGTTTGTCGCCCAGGTGCGGCGTATAGGTGAAGTAGTTATTGGTGTTGAGGATAACGTTCTGTGTGATGTTATTACCTCCTCTGCCGATGCCACCGCCATCCTGTGTCAGCTTACCCTGGTAGAAATCTTCGTTAAGGGTATAGATATCTGTTCCTACCTCGGATCTGAAAGCCAGTGTGGGAATGAAATTGTAATTCAGGAAGGCATTGCCTATGGTACGGAAAGATACCTGCCTGTTATATTCATACTTCTTACTGATCAATCCATTGTAGTATAAAGTATTTGGATTAGGCTCTCCGGTAGAGTCGTAAGGACGCGTAAACGGTACCTGCGCTACCAGCTGACCTGGCGTGGAGAAGGCGTCGTCGTTGGAAATACGGTTCAATTCTGTACGGGAAATTCCCATATTGACACCAAAAGATAATTTTGAACTGGCGGTATGTTCGATATTCAAACGGGCGCCATATCTTTTGAATCTGTTGACGATTACGATGGCTTCCTGGTCTGAATAAGAGCCAGATGCGAAATATTTTGTTTTTTCGTTGCCACCGGAGGCAGAGAGGTCTATCTGGTTGGTATGTGCGCTATTCCGGAATTCCTGGTCCTGCCAGTCGGTATTGATAGCGCCGGTTTTCCAGCCATCACCGCCCGCAAGTGCCGTCATTCTTTTGTCTACACGGCCTTTGTAATAGGCGATGGCATCTGCTTCTGTTGCGAAACCACTTACCTGATTGGCGAAATCATATTTACCATCGTTAGTGGCTGCTTCTTCGATAAGCGTGGCATATTGCTGCGTATTCAGGAATTTACGTCTGATAGTAGGTTTGGCAACACTACTATTCAGGTTGAGTTCTATTTTGGTACCTTCACCGGCTTTCCCTTTTTTGGTGGTGATCAGCACCACACCGTTTGCCGCCCTTGCACCATAGATGGCAGCTGCGGAGGCATCTTTCAATATCTCTACTGATTCAATATCATTGGGGTTGAGGTCTACCAATGGGTTCGTAGGGTCGTTGCCGGGGTCGGACATACTGGTAGACATTACCGGCATTCCATCTATAACATATAACGGCTGACTGCTGGCTGATATGGAGGATGTACCACGGATACGGATCTTGAGACTCTGACCTACCTTACCGCTACCGGATTCTATTACCACGCCGGGGGCTTTACCCTGTATAGACGATTCGAAGCTGGATACCGGCTGGTTGGCAACTTCCTTAGAAGCAATTTTGCTGACAGAACCAGTCAGTTCCCGCTTATTCTGACTACCATATCCCACCACCACTACTTCAGATATATCTTTGGTGTTGCCGAAACCCAGTGAAATGTTGATCACCTGCCGGCTGCCAATCACTACTTCCTGGTCAATATATCCAAGAAAAGAAAATATCAGGGTCGTCGCTTTTTCCGGTACGTTGAGTTCATAATTACCGTTGATCAGCGAAATGGTACCAGTATTGGTGCCTTTGATTTTTACAGTGACACCTGGCAAAACAGTACCACTCTTTGCATCTGTAACCTGGCCACTGATACGCCTGGCCTGTGCGAATGATAAGGTACTTATGAGCATAAGCAAACTCATAAGCGAGGAGAAACGGAGCATAACAAGTAGATTTGGTTAATAAAATGATTACTAAAAGTTGACCTTCTAACAGCGGGTTATTTGGTTAATAAATGTTGGCCTTGCAATGATTGAACATTGTTCTGATTGGTTGAACAAAACAGCAGGAAATCTGAGTCTCAGAAATTATAACAAAACCGGGTACTTAACAGCTACAGCAAACAATATGGGCTAAACGACACAGGTGGTTCAGGTCTGATTTTTTCAATTCTTTCTCTAAGCAATTATATTTCTTTCATCCTTTTTGGTGAATCGCAAATCCTAAAGCAAAACTAATTGGCGTTCAATTTAGTGGATTTCTATGCGGGAATATCACAGTAGGTAAAAAGCATGGACGGCACGCGTCTGCTGATCAACGCCGGCAGCAATTAATCTGTTGACAGACAAGTAATACCGACTACGTGCAGCAGGGATATCATTAAGGCTGGCGTATTTGCTTTGCTGCTGAAATTACAGTATTATGCTGCCTTAAACCTATGCCTATGGATTTAAAGTATAGCGTCATCTGGAATGGCCATGCGGTCGGAAGCCTTTCGAATTACACGCAGGATATGTGGTACATCTGGGCTGACTGGAAGGGACTTGACACGCTCGAATCAAAGGAATTCGAAACATTGCTTAGCAACTTTGATCATAATCTATTCGCAGCAGACCCAGTCGCAAATTGTATCAAGGTAATTTTACAAGGGATATATTCACCTGAGAAAAAAACATATTGTCTGGCCCTTAAACTGGAGGATGGCGGCATTTCATTAAGAGAAGTAGTCGCCAAAGAAGCAATGGCCATGTTCTTTCCGGAGATTTAGGCCTATGTACTTTTTGAGACTGGTTTCAAAAATGAAAGTGTAATTTACATTAGTCTTCATTGAACATAAACCATCTGCTTATGCATCCAAAAAAGATATGGGCCAATTTTGCTGTACAGGACCTGGAGCGCACCACTGCGTTCTATTCCCGGTTAGGGTTTAAGCACAATGGCGCCTCTGATCAGCTGACCAGCTTCTTCTTCGGCGATGATAATTTTATCATTCATTTTTTTCTGAAAGATGTACTCGCGCCTGCTATGAAAGGGCCACTGGCCGCTACAAAAGAGGGCAATGAAATCATATTTACTATCGGGGCAGATAGTAAAGCAGCTGTAGATAGCTGGGCTGAGGAGATACGTAATGCTGGCGGTACGCTTGTGTCAGCACCGGAAACCTTCGGGGAAGGGTATTACGGCTTTGTGTTTACCGATCCTGATGGGCATCGTTTTAACGTATTTTACATGTAGGAATTAATAGCCTGAAAAGCAGAGGAGTACATCACTTTTCAGGCTACACGTTATTTTATAACATAAGGCTGGATTTTTTTTAGCTGATGAATATGCCGGGTCGTATGTACCACAAAGAACCCTATCAGCTCGTACCTTGTCAGGTAGCCCATCCCAGGCATTTCAAAATCAAGACAGGTAAGGGAAAGATCCAGCGTTTGCGCGGCAACGCTGATGCGCTGCCACCGTTCGCTAAGATCAGCCAGAAGCGCTTCTTTCTCATGAAACCGGCCCGAGGGAATAATGAAATCCGGTGATTGCATTTTGATATCAAAATTCAGAAATATCTTACGCAGCCCTTCCAGTTTATCTTCCTGTGCAGGCCTTTTTTCTACCTTGCCATAGAGCACGTCGGCATTCACTGACTTTTGTATGTGTTCTGCCACCTGTGCGGCCGTCCAGCTACCTTCAAAAGGAATGGTATTTAACTGTTCGGTGGTAAATGCGGCGAGTGTCTGCTGTAATTCCGCACTTAACTGGTCTATGGAGGCTACCAATGCTGCTGTATCCATTTTTTTTGCTGTTTAGTAGGATACAAACTTAACATGCTTCCTGCAATGATCCGGGGTACAAATACGCCAATCAAAGGGGTGATGCCGACAATTTATGCCAGCGTAGTAAGCGATAAAATATATTTTATACTTTTGCGTGTCTTTGCCAACAAGGGCATATTTCACAACGAGCCTAACCGTATATATCCGCCATGAAATTCAGGCAATTGGCCATTGCGGCAGCATTAGCGCAGACTTTAGCAGTAGCATGTAGCAAAAGTAGCAACGACGTTGCTGCACCCGTTCCGGCGCCGGTTTATCTTCCCAGTACGATATATCAGGGCAATATTCCGCTGGACAGCTTTTCCTATAGCAGCAACAACAGGATCGACAGAATTTATATTACCAACAGAACAGCGGAAGGTTACCTGAAGTATTACCAGTTTAGCTATAATTCCGCCGGACAATGTATTGCAGTACATGCATACCTGACCGGCAGCACAGCGCTTCATTCGGTGGATACGCTGGTATACAGCACGGATAGAGTAACCGCCTACCATTATGATCCCAATAGCGGGAAACCGTTTGTGATGGCCAATGGTCAGGAGTACAAACTTACCGCTGATGGCTTCATCCTGGAAGGCAGTAAAGATACCATCCGTAATCAGAATGGCACCAGGCTGAATTATACGGAATGGAACTATGGCAATGGCAACCTGCTTTCACAAAATTACTGCGGTTATGTAGTGTCCAGTTCCGGCGCCGTTAGCCAGAACCAGGCAGTTAAAGCTGCTTTTACCTGTGATACCAGAGATAATGGCATGAACTGGATAGCTAAAACAAATCCTTATGCCTGGTATCTCCTGGTAAATGCCAATAATACAGACCTGGTGGTCTTCTCCCCGGGAAAAAATAATTTTACACAGTTAAATCTCGATAGAAGTGATGCCGGTATTGGCGGTACCTACATCGTTAATTATATCAATACCTATGACCAGGTGAGCGGTTACCTGCAAACACAGCAACTGGTCAGCGACGGAGGTGCAGGGTTTGTATACCGGTTTAATTATATGAAATCGAAATAAATTTTTTCAGGAAGATAGTAAAGGCCTGTAATTGTTTACAGGCCTTTGTTTTTGCTGATAAATTTAAATCCCGCCAACTCTTTTTTATAGGGCTTTTTAAAGTCGTTGAGTACATCGATGATATAGCGTACATTTTTGTTTTCGAAAAGATGTATCAGCCAGATACCTATTTTCAGAAACCCGCTGTTCTTTATCAGACTTCCACCCAGTTCAGCAATTTCGCTGTCGCGTTGCGTGATACAATCATTCCAGGCAGTGCCTTGTTGTTGGGCAAGTACTTCTGCAAAACACCAGGAACCATCGCGGGCATTGCCCATACTAAACTGCACCAGCATTGAATTAGACCTTGTTCCCCGAAAACCCAGTACAGACATAAAGGGCGATAGGATATTCAGTTGACTGATGACGCCATAGGTCAGCGAGGAGAGAATCAGGTTGATGTTATTGTAATCTGTTCTGATAGCCTCCAGGTTGCCCGCTGCCACTTCACAGGTGGCGATACCCAGGTCCAGGTTGATATGCGCATTCATACCCAGTAGCAAATGCTGCAGGATCAGGCAGGAACGCTGCTTCGTTGCGTTGAGTGCCACTTCCCACGACTTAGTAACCGGCTTGCCCTGCTGCCACTGATCATAGGCCTGAAAATACCTGTTGGCAAACTGAACATCCAGCCGGGAGATGTTGGCGCCATCGCCAAACTGTCCGGCCGCTATGCCTTCCTTTACTTTTAAAGTTACCTTGTAATACAGTGCAGCAAAATATCCGCTGCGGTCTTTCTCTTTGATAGACCTGGCAATGATGCTTTCCAGTTTTGCCAGTACGTCGTCCAGCGTGTTAGCTACGATTGGGGTTGCAGACATAATAATTTTTGGGGTAGATGATTATCCAACTAATATATATGGATTATTTCTATCTCCCTAAAACTAAAATCTATTTAAATAATAATCAATTTATTATATATAGTAAATGTAAAATTGTTTTAAAACCCGATCATTTCGCACCGCTTCTGCGTCCAAAAGGAAAAGCATCCTGCATGGAAAACTTAAAAGACAAAATTGCCGTGGTATTTGCGGCTTCGGGAGAGATTGCAGCGGCAGTAGCCCGTGCCTTTGCCTTACACGGCGCCAGAGTGTATGTAACGGCTAAAAACCTGGAGAAGGTCAGCGCGCTGGCCAATGATATCAACGCCAGCGGCGGGTGGGCGGAAGCAGGTATGGTAGATGCCATGGATGAAACCCATATCGACAGCTACCTGCAACAGGTGGTGGCAGCAAACGGCAGACTGGATATGGTTTTCAACGGCATTGGATCTTACTATAAAGATGCCGGTAGTGGCACCCCTACAACCGTCGCCACTTTCGAACAGTTCCTGCACCCGCTGCAAAAGATTTGCGGATCGCAGTTTCTTACATCAAGAGTAGCAGCCCGTTACATGATGCAGACTAAATCTGAAGGAACCTTGTTGCTGCTTTCCGCCTCCATGGCTAAAACCAAAACGCCGAACATGGCGGGTTTTGCGGCTGCGTGTGCAGCGATAGAAGGCCTGACACGTGTGATGGCGGCAGAATTCGGGCAGTACGGAATCAAATCGATCTGCATCTGTTCGGGCGCACTGCTGGAAACTAAAAAAATTCAGGGAATGATCCACGACTTCGCGGCGCTGGCGGGTGTATCCACCGCGCAAATGTCGACCCGCTATACCCATTTCGATATACTGAAAACAACGCCTACACTAAAACAACTCGGCGAAACTGCCGCTTTCCTGGTTGGAGAAAATGGTGTTCTTTTTAATAGTCATATCGTTGACGTAGATTGCGGAAAGCTGAATGTATTATGATACTGCCTGTTTTACATCCTTTAGAAAACTCAAAAAATGGAAAGAGAAAACATACGGAAAGAGGCGCTGAATGGCAATATCAATGCCTTCCAGGCTTTGTTTGCCGAATTTCAATCCCAGCTGAAATCTTACCTCTATCGCCTGGTTACCGATCGTAATGATGTAGATGATCTGACGCATGATACTTTTATCAGGGCATTTGATAAGATAACCACCTTTAACGAGGCCTCTTCCCTGAAAACCTGGGTATTTAAAATAGCCACCAACCTGGCCTATGATCACCTCCGTCAGCTGAAACGCTGGCCTGTGGATGCGCAGGACCAGGGCGCCGCACTGGCCATCGGCAATAAGGAGGTGAGCGGCAGCTTCAGGGTCGTACACCAGACTTTCAACGCAGCGGCCTACGACATGAAGGAGCATATTGATTTCTGTTTCACCTGCATTTCTAAAACGCTGCCGATAGAAAACCAGGTAGCACTGATCCTGAAAGATATCTATGACTTTTCTTTAAAGGAAATTATGCTGATACTGGATAAGTCGGAAGGGGTGATAAAGCACCTGCTGAAAGATTCCAGGGATACCATGACATCGATATTTGATCACCGTTGTGCACTTGTTAATAAGAATGGCGTGTGTGATCAATGCAGCCAGTTAAATGGCATTTTCAATCCAAAGCAAAACCAGCAGGAAGCGCGCATGAAACTGGAGCTGGTAAAGCAATCAAAGAAATTTAACCGGGAAGAATTGTATGAGCTGAGAACCCAACTGGTGAAGGCGATTGATCCGTTGCGCAGTAGCGGCGCTGATTTGCAGGATATCATTATGCGCTGCACCAGGACAGCGGTAGGTGACGTAGATGATTTTTTTGCGGCGCCTGCGAGTAAGGCAAACGTATAACTTTTGTTGATGGTAAAGATTGATTTTTTGCAGGTCAAAAAACTGAATCTGAAGTTTTTACGTATAAATAAAGCGGGTGTCTGGTCAGACACCCGCTTTATTTTTTAACCCCTAAAAAATATGTATGGATACACTCCCTATTTTGACAGACCATAACTTCGAGAAGTATGTACTCCGTAAAGGTACGATTGTGCTGGTATCCTTTGTTGATAAGACAAACGTCTATGATCCTGAGCAGACGAAGAAAGTGCTCCAGGTGGCCACGAAATTTGAAGACAATGACAGGGTGCTGGTTGGTGAAATGGACGTGAGTGAGGGTACTCCACTTACGTATGGTGTTCTTAATTCAGGCTCTTACCTTTTTTTCGTAAATGGAAATATAGAGGAGGGGCCCAGTATTAATGGAGTTGAAGACATGCCTGTAGAAGACCTGTTAGAAGCTATTAACGAACTGCTGAAGAAATATCCAAATTAGTACCAGTGTATAAATGTATGGCTGATCGGCATCTTTTATTTAGTGACTGCATCAGCGGTAAATAAGTAGCATTAACGATTTGAATGGAGCGAAGTTCTTTTCAGATCGTTAATGCTTTAATCGATTATATATTATTTCTTATTTCTGATAAGATGTAACGTATCTATCATTCTCCAGGTGATACTATCCTGGCTTACTTCATAGCTCATTTTCAGGGGGCCTCCGGCAGGTAGCTGCTGGTAGATGAAATGCTCATAGTGTTTATTGCCATTCTTATCTAAGTAGGCATTATTGAGTAGCAGGCCATTTTCTGCTGAAAACTTCCCTTTAAACTGGCGGTGACCACCGAAGTTATCAAAGATGAATGCGATGATGTCGCCATTGGCTTCCATGCCCCACAAAGAATGGGCGTTGTATTGGTTGGGAGGCACATCTTTATGATCATATATAAGCCAGCTACTGTCCATGGCCAGATGGATTTCCGCATTAGCCTTTATGGGTTTGCCATTGGAAAAGGTGCCGGCGCCATTATAATAGCCTGCGAAATAGTTGATGAAGTTGGCAGAGAGTTTTTTAACTGGCTGCTGGGCGTTGGTGGTGAGGAACAGGCCCGCTAATGCCAGCGTCAGTAAAGATAGTTTTTTCATTATGCTTCGTTTATGCATAGCCGTGGGGTGCATGCTTGTAATTTTATTACAATTTAATGCTTTCCATTTATTCCGGGAAATTGGGGTAGGGGGAAACGGTGATGTGGATAGGTAGAACAGCCAGCGTTTGGCTACCGTGGCTGTTCCGTGGGAAATTATTTCACTATTTACTGAGTACTTTTTCGTAGGCTTTTCTTGCACTTCCTCTGAAATACACTTCGCCGCAGTACTGATAGCCCAGTTTTTCAAAGGTTTTAATCATGCCCGGGTTATCGAAGTTAGTATCTGCTTTAACGCTGTAGATCTCTTTGCTGCGGGCATAATCTTCTACTGCATTCATCAATGCTTTTGCCAGTCCTTGCCCGATAAATTCTTCCGCTATCGCTACCCGGTGTACTACGATGAAATCGCCGTTGGTCAGCCACTTTCCTTCGATGCCGGCATAGGCAGGTTCATCATTGATAATAACAGCGGTATAACCTGCGATGGTGTCCCCTTTCGTTAATACAAATCCGATGCCTTTGGCTACGTCTGACTGTACTACTTCCTCGTTGGGATATCCGTCCTGCCACTGGTTGCTGCCATCCGCCTTTCTGCGAAGGATGGCCTGTTGCAGGATTGCCCAGATGGCAGGGATGTCGTGGGTAGTTGCTATTCTAAAAGTTAATTCCATCTCCGGTGATTTTAATACTGCAAAGGTCTGAAGATAAGCGGGTATTTTAAAGCATTATTTTCTAATGGAAATGATCGGTAAAAGCGATTGAAAAGACAACGGCACCCTGTAGGGGCGCCGTCGTTCACACATCTACATCATCCATCAATATTATTGTTCTATCTGTACAACTTCATATTTAGAGGTACCATTAACCTGTACCGGCTGGTAATAGGTTTCACCTACCTGTACATATGTCTGGTCACCGTATCTGACTTCCTTGCCACCTTCCGGCAGGTTGGTAACAACTGCGCCGGCAGGAGGCGCTACTACCCTGTATTGTGAGCCACTCTTTTCATAATAGGAGCCACCATAATAATAGTTGGTGGTATTATTGACCACTACCGTTTCATACCCTGAAGGAATGGTAGTAACAGTACCGCCAACCGGTGCAGATACCACCGTGTAACCGCTTCCTGAAGGTTGGTACCAGACGCCCTGGTCATAGCGGTAAGCCTGGTTTGCTACGGTTATGGCAATAGCCGTTACAGCCAGGGTGCCGAGGAAGAACCCCCACGGATGCCATACCGGACCCCATACAAACGGACGGTACGGATGGTAGTAGTATGGATGGTAGGAGTAATACCGGCGTCCTCCATATACGTATGGCGGACGATGGTAGGTGTTCAGGTTATTTCTTCTTACCACCGTATTCCTGTTATTATAGGAATTGAAGTTGTGGCTGTTGTTAATATTTACATTGACATTATTGCCATGTGCATTGTTGATATGGTTTCTGTTATTGTTTACCCTGTTGTTGTTATTGTTTATCCGGTTATTGTTGCTGAACTGATTATTGTTGTTGTTAGGCCTGTTGTTATTGGGCCTGTTGTTGCCAGGGCGGTTGTTGTTATTGGGTCTGTTGTTACTAAAGTTATTATTGTTTGGCCTGCTGTAATTCGTGTTTGGTGGCCTGTTAGTGGGTGCTCTGTTGGGCCGGTTCTGACTTTGCGGCCGTGGTGCACTTTGCCTGTTGTTCATGGCAGGCTGCGCCCGTTGTGGTCTTGCGCCGCCACCGCCACCTCTGCCGGCACCACCTCTGCCACCACCGCCTCCGCGATGTTGCGCATAGGAAATATAGGGCCATTCGAATAATGTAAGCATTGTCAGTGCAATTGAAACAAGCCTTATGTGCTTTCTTACTATAGTAAACATGACCGCTGGATTTAATGAAAATATTATTTTCCGGGATGAAGTTGCTACCGTTGTTAAGCGAGGAAGAGAAGCCATCTATCTAAAGAAAAAAAACAAATACCTGCCTATATTGTTTTCCGGGCATAAAGAATCGGCGTGCTGAGCCAGTCATGCAAATGGTTGTAAGTGCTTACTTACAACCATTATTACCTGTCATTATCAACGAAGAATCTGCTCCAGCGGAAGGTCTGTTGTACCTCTCCAGGCAACGAACCCGTCGGGGCGTACCAGTAGTGCTTCTCCGGGCAGACATCCCGTATTGTCTTCCCACTGTTTTAAAATATTCCCGGTTAACGGGATGAGCTGTACAGGAATGCTATGCTTTGCCAGGGCTGCTTTCCAGGGCGTGGTATCCCCGTTTACAAAGAGTGTGAATTCCCCGCCAACTACGTCTAAAACAGAGGTGGCATGGGTTTCATCCATCCAGAGGTGCGGCAGCCGCGTACCTGGGATACCATAGAAAACCTTGCTGGCGGGCAGTTCAGGAGTTATACTGGTTATATTGACAGGGTACTGATAATCCGGTATGCCGAGCAACGTACGTAAATGGCGGGTTGCTTCCAGCTCGGATGGCTTTTCCTGGTGGTCGGATGGCCAGTGCTGGTATTGGGTTGCCGGTTGTCGCCGGAAGATTTCCTCTTCTTTCAGCATGCCTTGCGCATCGGCGAGGGTAGCAGATCGGAGGGAATTGGCCAGTCCTATCGGTTGCCTTTCGGTCGAGAAGGTATTGAGCAGGGAAGGGGCTGCATGTCCCTTCAATACAGCGGCCATTTTCCAGGCAATGTTTTGTGCATCCTGGATGCCGGTATTGGCGCCTTTCCCGCCGTATGGCGTCATAATATGGGCTGCGTCTCCGATAAGAAAAATACGACCCGATTGCATGGTATCTGTTACGCGGGCGGTCATCTCCCAGGGTAATACATTTAAGATTTTTACAGGAAGGTCGGGTATTCCTAATGCCGAATGGAGTATTCCCAGCAGCCTGGCTTCGGGATAATCGGCTGGTTGCTCACCTGCGGATGGGTGATAGCGCAGCTGGTATACCCAGCGGTTGCTGTTGTTAATGGAGCTGACAAAGCCCAATATTTCCGGCTTGTCGATAATACAGATGCTGAACTCTCTGTCGCGGACCAGGTCAGCCATATCTGCTTCGAAATAGATGTTGAGGAAATGGGCCAGCACACCGGGGCCGGTAAGCGGCAGGTTCAATTGTTTTCTGACAGGGCTGTTGGCGCCATCAGCAGCGATGAGGTAATCGGCTGTGATGGTAGTGATTTCGCCGGTTTCGCGGTTTTTCAGGGTGGCGGTGATGCCATGATGGTCCTGGGAGAAACCGGTCATTTCAGTACTAAAACGGAGATCTGCCCCACGTTCTTCTGCGGCGGCACGTAAAACAGGTTCGGCAAGGTCTTGTGTGCAGCGGGCACCTGTTTCCGGACTCATAGCGGCCAGGTGTTCCAGGCCTTTGAGCTGACTGGGATAGGTTATTTTGCCTCCTTCCCTGGGTTTTACGGGCGCCATGGCTGCTGCCAGCGTTTCGGCCCGCAGGATGCCCCATGCCGGCCCCAGCGCCTTGCCGGCCTCTCTGATGGCCTCACTCAGGCCCAGCTCCCTGAATAACTCCATGGTACGGATATCGAAACCCCTGGCCCGCGGATGGATGGAGGTACCGGGATGCCTTTCTGCCAGCAGCGGCCGGATACCCTGTTGTAATAAGAATAATGCCGCTGTAAGTCCTGTTATTCCTCCGCCGGCTATCAATACCGGTACATGTAGTTTTGCTGTTGTTTCCATGGTCATTGTTTACTGCAAAGCTCCGGTTTGGGTAAGGCAGGGGAGTGCACAAAACGGATTAATAATTACCATTTTTGAAAATCGCCGCTTTATATTTGTATACATGGAACCCTCCGCACATACTGCTGCCTTCAGCGACGTTTGGCGTATCCCGGAAGGGGAGATACACCAGTACCGGCTGCCATTGCCCGATGTGTCCGGGAGTGGTAAGTTTATTGTTTGCGGAGATATGGCGATTGCTGACGGCAATGTTGCTGCAGGCCCGTCGGAGTATTCCTGGCAGCACTACAATGAAAATGCTTTTGTAGAGCTGAATTTTGTGATGTCGGGGCAGTTGTATCAGACCCACGAAGGTTTGCTCCGCCGCCAGTTAATGGAACAGGGCTATTCCAATATGCTCTTTAGTCCCGGCTCCTGGGAAAAGAATGAGCTATCGGGCAATAAAGGCTTTCATAACCTGGGCGTACACATCAGGCCGGAGAAAATGATGGCATTACTCAGCAGTTATGCACCGGAGCTGGAGTCATTGGCTGCAAAAATAGACAAAGGAGAACCGTTTGTCATACATTCCCCGGCAGCGTATTTCAGTCCGCAGCTACAGCATGTCCTGGGCCAGTTATGGACCATGCCTGTTCCGCCGGGACTACGCCGCTTACATATTGAAACGCAGGTATTACAATTATTTTGTTTGCAATGTGCCGCGCTGATGGCAGCTGACCATGTTGTACCGCCAGAAACCCTGCGTAGTGCGGATCGTGAGCGCTTGCACCATGCACGTACCTACCTGCTGGAGCATCTGCTGTGCCCACCTACGCTCAGTGAGCTTGCCGGTATATGCGGACTGAATGAGTTTAAGCTGAAGAAGGGATTCCGTTTGTTGTTCGGCCAGAGCGTGTTTGGGTTTGTGAGTAATGAACGGCTGCATACTGCCCGCCAGCAAATATTGCAGGGCGATCATAATATTTCTGAAATAGCCTACGGTCTTGGCTATACGCATCCCCAGCATTTCCACCGTGCCTTTAAGAAGAAATTCGGTATGACCCCTGGCGCGTTGTTAAAATAACTTTTCTTAAAAAGGGGCGCCATTTGTCCGTTTCCCCTCCATAGATTCCCATCTTTCCCTTATTTTCGCGATTTGGCGTTACCGCCACTGTAGCATAACCTGTACAACGAAACCTATATGCAAAACACGCGTAAACATCCTGTTGCCTTGCCATTTCTGTTTCTTTCCGAGATGTGGGAGCGCTTTGGATTTTATCTGATACTGGGTATTTTCCAGTTATTCCTTACCGATACCACCAAGGGTGGCTGGGGCATGGACCGGGCCACTGCTGCTGATATCTTTGGTACCTTCATCGCCTTTGTATACCTGACGCCTTTCCTGGGCGGCCTCATTGCCGACCGTAAACTGGGGTATACCAAATCCATTATCATCGGTGGTATACTGATGGGCATAGGTTATATGGGACTGGCCGTGCATAACCTGACGGTTTTCTACCTGTCGCTGGGACTGATCTGCATTGGTAACGGCTTTTTCAAGCCGAATATCTCCACGCTGCTGGGAAATGTTTATAACGACGACCGATACCGCAGTCGTAAGGATACCGGCTATAATATCTTTTATATGGGTATTAATATCGGTGCTTTTATCTGTAACTTCTTTGCGGCCTTCCTGCGTAATACTGTGGGCTGGGGCGCGGCTTTCATCGCTGCCGGCGTAGGAATGTTCCTGGGTGTGATCATCTTTAGCATAGGTATAAAACACTATCGTCATGCGGATGTACGAAAACCGGAGCAGGAAGGAGATATGTCGCTGAGCAGAATTTTTTCTGTCGTTTTCCTGCCGGCGATCGTGGTGGGTGTGGGCGCCTGGTTTATTCCCGGCAACATCTTCGGGTCCGATTCTACCGATGCCTTCATATTCGCCTGTATCCCGATATTAATCTTCTTTGTGTCTTTGCTGGTAAAAGCTGATCCCAAAGAGCGTAAGCCGATTTCAGCGCTGCTGGCCATTTTTGCGGTATCGATCGTATTCTGGGCCGTATTCAAACAGAATGGAACCGCTTTAACTACCTGGGCACAGTATTATACAGACAGAGAAATACCTGCTGTTATAGAACCGGCAGCGAAAAAACTCTACCTGGTAGAAACCGTGCAAAATAAGGTGGACTCTGTAACGGCCTTCGACGGGGAGTTCAGAATGATTCGTACTGCCGATGGCAAGCCTGCAAAGGAATGGGGCAAGGTGCCTTACTTTAAGAATGTGGCAGCGGACAAGATGCCGGCCGAAGGCGCCAGTATCAGTTTGTTTAATACAGAATTATTCCAGTCGATCAACCCGTTTTTTGTTATTACGCTGACGCCTTTGATCGTCGCATTTTTTGCATTGCTGCGGAGAAGGAACAGGGAGCCGTCTACACCATCTAAAATTGCATGGGGGCTGCTGATTTCAGCGATGTCGACATTGCTGATGGTGGGCGCCGTATATGTTTGCAGCAATGGCGCCATCAAAGCATCGCCGTGGTGGCTGGTAGGATGTTATGGCGTCATAACAGTAGGTGAGTTGTTCCTGAGTCCGATGGGCTTGTCGCTGGTATCCAAGCTGAGTCCTGCGCGTATTACCTCCCTGATGATGGGTGGCTGGTTCCTGGCTACTTCTATCGGTAACAAGCTTTCCGGTATCCTGGCCACGCTCTGGGATACCTACGATAATAAAGCCAATTATTTCCTGGTAAACTGCCTGTTGCTGGGTGGGGCCGCGGCGGTCATCTTTTTGATGCTACGCTGGCTCAATGGGATATTTAAGGAATATGTGAAGTAGGATTTTTGCAGATGATTTATATAATTATCTGACCTGGTAAAAATAGTTGGAAAGATCTGCAGGCATCCTGCAGATCTTTTTGTTTATAGAAATGCAATCGCTGCACCGAGGCCGGTACCGAGTGCCAATATGAAATGATACAATGCGACACCTTTCCCCAGGCTTTTGTTGTCGAGCGTATAGAGGGTCAGATAATTTGACGCCAACATTAGTATGGCAAAGCCGACAGACCGATAAATTAGCAGCCAGTAAAGATCTGACCATGAAATGGTAAATGTCAGTACGAAACTGGTGATCATTATGGTGAAACCTGTTGCAAATGCATATTTCAGGTTGTTGTCATTCTTAATGACAAAGGCAGTTAACAGCAGTGTAACAGTCATGCTAAGAAGGCATGGTATTAATGGGCTTCCCGAAATATGTACCCCCTGTTTAGCCATTGATGCGAGTATAGCGCCATTGTCAGTAATAATTATGGTAGCTATTAAGGTGAGCAGCAACCCCTTTCGTAAATTGCTGTCCTGCCAGCTGCTATTGCCCGCCGCCGATGATAGCAACCGGTTTTGTCTGACTACATAAAGTATCAGGCCGGAGAGCCCAAGTATTAAAATGGTACATCTGTAAGGGTTGAACACCAAATTTTTCTGTGAGCCTGATCCCTGTGCCAGAAATATCATGATGATACTGATGACCAGCTGTAAATTTCCGCGCCAGTCTGGCTGGGTATCATATTTTCCATTACGTACACTAAGCATAACGAGAACGGCGGCAATAATTCCCACAGGAATATCTGCAAAAAATATATAAGCCCAGGAGTAATTATCTGTTATATATCCGCTGATGGCTGCTCCGTATGTCCGCCCTGCAAGTATGCCAAAGATGACCCATAACTGTGATATTACCCTGTTTTCTATCGTCCAGCTTTCAGTAAGGATGGTATGTGCTAATATCAGCATGGCGCCGCCGGCGATACCCTGTATGAACCGAAAGAGCAGCAGTTCGTAGTAGATAGTAGCATTGCCGCACAAAAAAGAGGCGATAATAAAAATGATAATAGCTAGTGATAACGCATTTCTTCTTCCCCAGAAGCCTGCAAACCAGGGACTCATAGGTATAATAAGAATATTGCCCATTGTATAGGCCATCGTCATCATGATTATCTCATTGGAAGAAAGGTTCAGTTGAGCGCTGATATCATGCCAGGCTACAGTAAAGACAGGAATATTCATGAACGCCAGGAGGATACAAAGTAGACAGCTAACGGTGATGATTATACGCCGAAAGCCCTTTTCGACGTAGGATGTTGTTTGCTCCATAGGAATGCTGGTATAGGAATTTAAGATCAAAGTTAATAATACAGCTTGTTTTTCCAGCAGGATGTAAAAAATCTAACTAGAAAAATTGAGTATTAATTAATTGAAAAACAATCTGCCTATTCTCATATCTGATAGCAGTTTATTGATAACTATCTCCCTTAAATAATAATCTGGCACAGGATTTTCTTTTTTGCAGATGATTGTTTTTTATTTAAACCCATAATCCCTTGTACTGTTATGAAAAAAATGTTCCTCCTCTTCGCTGTTTTGCTCTGTGGAATGCTGTCAAAAGCCCAGACCATCAAAAGTCACGATTATACTTCCAGGTATTCAGTTAACAGCGATGGCGTTATACGTAATAGCGGCGGTAGTACGGCTGGCTATATAAAAAGTGATGGCAGGGTGGAGAATGCAGGCCATGAGACCATTGGCTATGTAAAAGGGGACCGGGTAACTGACAAAGGATATTCTACTATTGGATATATTAAGAGCGATGGGAAAATCCAGAATAGTGGCTATGAGACACTGGGTTATATAAAAGCAGATGGAAAAGTACTGGACCGCAACTATTCAACTTTAGGGTATGCTTCCGGCGTTAAACGGGAATGGGCGGCGCTGATATTTTTCTTTTTTGATTTCTGATAGAGAAATCACATATACGACTACGTTAACTTATTTCGTTCGTAATAATATGCCCCGCAGGAGTAGTATACCTGCGGGCCATGTTATGTTTAGAGGGTTTACAAATATTATAGTTGTACATCAAGTAGTACAAGTTTAAGATCTAAACCATCTCCCTCGTTATAGATCCAATGTACAACACCAGCCGGAAGCGCAAGGATGTCACCTTGTCTTAGTTTTACATTCGCTGCTATTCCCAGGGAATTAGTAGTTGCCGCAGCTGCATTATTTACAAAAATGGTGGCAAAGGGTACAGGTACTTCCAGTCCCAGAACATTGGTTACTACCGTGATAGTAACAATATATTCAGGGTCATTGGCCGTCTGGGCAATCGGAGATGTTGGAGGATTTTCTGTGGGGGCGGCAAATGAAGCGTTGGCAGCTACCAATAACGCACAGCATAACAGTACTTTTTTCATGATGTAAGATTTTATGTTGAAAGAATGTCAGGCCGTATGTTTAAGGCCTGATTACGCATGGTTATAACTGATCTTTCAGTTGATGGTGAAATAACAAATACTGCCTGCTATATGGGTGCGGGAATAAAAGCATATAAAAGAATTAACCTGCACTTTTTTGAAAAATGATTGTAAAAAGAAATGGCCGGAGTATCTCCGGCCATTTCTTTTTACAATGCGTTCTATGATGATTTATTCTGTGACCAGTTTTCCTTCTTTCAGGATATTGATCCATTTTTCCATTTCTTCCGGCGAAACGGTTCTGTTTCTGGTCATGAAAGTGGTCATATGCATATTGGTTTTACCTTTGAAAAGACAGGCTACAGAGTATTCATTTGTTTTTGCGTCATTCATTGAGACAATGGCTTTGTCTGCTGTTTCGAGGATCTTCACGATTTTCATATTCCCATTCTCCTCTATTTTGCTCTCTGTAAAACTTTTTACAAGCGATTTAAGTGTCAATCCGGGAGGAAACGGGGAGCGAAGGAACCAGATGGCAGTTTTGTAGTTCTCCATGTTTTCTCTTTCCGGATGAACGTAATACATGGTGCCCATTTCCGGGTCTTTGACTTCGTCTGTTGCTACCCATACATTATCATCGGGGAGGTGAATGGTGAAAGCCTCCGGGGCTGGCTGCTGAAAACATTTAAATGATTTCGCGATGGCGTGGAAATTCGGTTTTAGCAGCTTATACCGCTCAGCAGTAGTAGTACAGGATATTACATAAACACGAAAACGGTTAGACATAACAAATACTGCCGAATATACACTGTCGAATGTTCCGAAAGGAGGAATGATATTATCAGCCCAGTATAATTTCTGACGGCCGGAGGTATACACCCCTTTTTCAATCGTCCGGTTATTGGTCTGACTCAGTTGCTCCTGCATCTTTGCAAAGGCTTCCTCGCTGTTCATACCCGCTATGGGCAATACGGTTACATTGAAAATATCCGGAACAGGCATGGTGTCAATCTTTTCCTTACTCCTTGCAGAAACAGCAATGGTAAGTGTATCAGGCTTTCGGTACGACCAGTTTTTGGGAATAGTAATGCTGAATTTATTAATACGGTCTTTAAATTCAAAGGGCAGCTGCTGCGCTTGGGCAGCAAATACAGTCAGAACACAGGCTACAAGAAAAATATATTTCATATGTATAAATTACAAGCCACAAATATATTGAATATAGTGATCGATAGGCATTTAGAAAAGCTGCCAGGGGATATACCCTGCCGGTTACCTTAAGTAACTTTTAATTGTAAAAAGCCCCTGAACAAAATGAAGGCTTCCCTGGTTTGAAATGATGCAACTGTAAGTACATAAACTTAAATGTAAAGCATTTTTTATGAGTAAGCTAAAACTGAAAGGTGGAACCGAAATGTATTATAAAGACTGGGGTTCCGGGCAGCCTATTGTATTTCACCATGGATGGCCGCTCTCCGGCGACGACTGGGATACGCAGATGCTATTTTTTCTACAGCAGGGTTACCGTGTGATTGCGCACGACAGACGTGGCCATGGCCGCTCCACCCAGACATCCGGCGGTCATAATATGGATACCTACGCCGCCGATGTGGCTGAGCTTACCACCGCACTCGACTTGAAAGATGCCATTCACATCGGGCACTCGACCGGTGGCGGAGAAGTGATCCGGTATGTATATAAGTATGGCAAAGGCAGGGTAGCAAAGGCGGTGCTGGTGAGTGCCGTAACGCCGGTGATGGTGCAGAGCGCCAGCAATCCTGATGGGGTACCGCTGAGCGTATTTGATGAAATACGTTTGAAAACCGCTACAGACAGGCTGCAGTACTTTAAGGATTTTTCATTGCCTTTCTATGGCTATAACCGCCCGGGCGCCAATATTAAAGAAGGCGTGCGTGATAACTGGTGGCGGCAAAGTATGATGGGCGCCATCAACGCACATTATGAATGCATCAAGGCTTTCTCTGAAACAGATTTTACAGAAGACCTTAAAGGCGTGGATATTCCTGTGCTGGTACTACACGGTGAAGATGATCAGATCGTGCCGTACCAGATCTGCGGCGTAAAGGCGGCTAAGCTGCTCAAACATGGAAAACTGATTACCTATCCGGGTTTCCCGCATGGCATGCCCACTACAGAGGCAGAAACGATCAATAAAGATATACTGGCGTTTATTAAATCGTAGGGGTTTAGACGTTACTATAAAAAGCAAAACGAGGACCGTTAAAGGCCCTCGTTTTGCTTTTTATATTTTTAGTAAGATAATTATTCTATCACGAGCTTACCTTTCATGAAAAGCTCCTGCCAGTGTTCTGCTTCGCCAGGATTGAATTGCGGACGATGCACCATATAGCCTATCATATGAATGCCGGCATCACCTTTCCTGATAAAGAAGAGGTTGGCTTCATTGGAGCTTTCGTTTGTTTCGATTTTTATCATACCGTAATTAGGATCATTGGCCAGTATAGTGATGGCAGGCGCCGTGTATTCTTTTTCTGCCTGCGCTTTCATGTTGGAAAGGATGGCGCTGATATCCGTTGCTGCCGCGGATTTTATAGTAGTGAAATTCAGTAATCTTGTCCAGTTTTTTAGTGACTCGCCTGCAGGCGCCAGCTGATAGCTGCTGACCAGTTCATTCCCGTTTTCTGCCACTTTTTCCCATTGGGTATCTCCTGATAAATCTATCTTTAATACTTCTACCGGTATAGGCAAACCTGTTTTGAACGTTTGGGCGATGCTATGGAAGAGTGGTTTTACCAGCTTGCGCCTGTTGGGAGTGGTGGCGCAGGTAAGCAGATAGGCCCTGTCCTTGTTGTACAGCAGGAAATTAAATGCAACTATGGTGTCAATTCCGGACCGGCCCAGATGTATGTCCTCGTACCAGCGGATACGCTTTCCATCCACCACATAGGTGCCGGTATCCAGCACTTTTAAGCGGTTGATGGACGTATAGTACATTAAGTGCGCAAAAGAAGAGTCTACATTGGAACCGGGGTCCATGACTACCGTTACATTATAGTTGTCGTGGATCTTTGGTGCGTCCGGGTTCTGGGCCAGCAGCAACACGTGGATGCTGTCAAGGTTTTTCCAGTACCGCCATTTTTCAGGTATAGACAGGGAGAAGTTATGAACATAATCATTATAAGGGTGGAGTTGCTGGGCTTTCACCATTATCTGCGTAAGCAGACAGGTCAGTAATAACAAATATCGCATATCGTGAATTAAACAGCGAAGATAGAATACGTTATATCATTCTCCGCCATTCGCGCAGGTAAATCTCGCTATATAAATCTATTTAAAATATTTTTATATATGTAGATGTTTGTACTTTATTTAACTATAGCAATCTTTACCAAACTTCAAAATTGCTTTAAATTTGCACTTGATTTTACAGGCAGTAATGCAGCTATGAAAGTATTAATTGTTGAAGATAATAAGGAACTGGCAGGCGGGATTGCGGAGTACCTCAGCGGGGAAAAGTACATCTGTGAGCCGGTATATGATGTGCAGACGGCCGCAGAGAAACTGGCTCTTTTTACCTACGATTGTATCCTGGTAGATATTATGCTGCCGGATGGCAACGGGCTGGAGCTGCTGAAGCTGATCCGTAAGGAGCATATCCGCAGCGGTATTCTTATCATTTCAGCAAAAGATGCGCTGGATGACAAGATCCTCGGGCTGGAGGAAGGCGCCGATGATTATGTTACCAAGCCTTTTCATATGTCGGAGTTACATGCGCGTATCAGGGCCATTTACCGGCGCAAACAACTGGAAGGGCCCAGCAACCTGGTTAATTTCAACGAATTTGCGCTCAATACAGACACCATCGAAGCGGCGGTCAATGACCAGCTGCTGGATGTGACCAGGAAGGAATTTGACCTCCTGCTGTATTTTATTGTCAATAAAAACCGGGTACTCTCCAAACAAGCCATTGCGGCGCACCTCTGGGGAGATTACACGGATAATCTTGCTAACTTCGATTTCGTATATCAGCACGTCAAAAATCTACGTAAAAAGATCAGCGCAGCTAAAGGAACGGATTATATAGAAACGGTGTATGGCCTGGGTTATAAGTTTAATACGTCCAAATCATGAAACTGCTCAATAAAATGTCGATCTGGTTTCTTGGGATGATATTCCTGGTAACACCTGTTACCATGGTTATTTCCAGGAATAATATCAAGAAGCACCTTGATCAGGCAGAGATTGCCCGTATGACAGCGGTAAATGACCACGTCTATAATCAGCTGCTGGCGGGAGACGTGCCCGATCAGTATACGCATGGCCGTGCCATTACTGTTAGTCTGTACAACGGCAAGATGCCGCAGGAGCGCGTGCAGACAATCAAGAGCAGCAACATAAAAGACGACCTGGTAGAAAATGAATGCCGTATTACGGTATCTTCATTCTATCCCTATGGCAACCAGATCTATAAAATATCTTCCTATAATTATGTGCTGAAGTCCAACGAGCTATTCAAAGACATGCTGAATACCGTCCTTTGGAAGATGCTGATCATGATCGCAGTTATTGTGCTGACGGCGAGGCTGCTATCGCGCATACTACTGTCGCCGCTGCACCGCAGCATGAGAATTATCAAGCATTTCGACCTGAAGAAGAAAGATAGCAAAATTGAATTACCGCATACCAGTACCACCGAATTCAAAGAGCTGAACGATTTCCTGAAGCGGATGACTACCCGCGCCAAGGCGGATTATGCGGCAGTAAAAGAGTTCAGTGAAAATGCATCGCATGAGCTGCAAACCCCGCTGGCGGTGGTGCGTAGCAAACTAGACCTGCTGAGTCAGACCGATATTGACGGCAAACAGGCCGAGCTGATTGGGGATATGCAGACGGCCATCGAGCGTTTGTCACATATCAACCGTTCCCTGGTTTTGCTCACGAAGCTGGAGAACCATGAATATAATGCCTCCGCCCATATTAAATTCTGTACGATCACGCGTAATGTACTCGCCATGTACGAGGACTGGATCAATCTGAAGGAGATAAAACTGCAGACACATTTTGAGAAAAATGTTTCACTGAAAATACATCCTGCGCTGGCAGAAATGCTGATCAGCAATCTGCTGAGCAATGCCATCCGGTATAATTTAGAAGAAGGTGGAGAGATGCAGGTAGAGCTGACGGCAGGCCACTTTAAAGTACGGAATACCGGTCATCCTCCTATATTGCCGACAGAAGAACTTTTCCGCCGTTTCAAGAAGACGAATCAGTGCAACGACAGTATAGGCCTGGGTTTGGCTATTGTAAAACAGATTTGTGAAGTAAATGACTTTACCGTGACGTATAATTTTGAAGATGGCTGGCATCAGCTGGATGTTTGTTTTGCATCCGTGAAACCAGCTACCATAGCCGGTCCTACGTTAGATGTGGCTACAGGTAAAGTAGCTTTCTCCTGATTTTCATTCAAATTTTTTTTCAATTCTGTAGTATCCTTCAAAATTACTTCAAAATGTGAGGGTCACTTTGCAGTAGAAATTCATTCAGACTTTCGGCTGTAATTTAAACCATCATTATGTGGAGTAAGAAACTATCGTTGTTGGCGCTATCTTTCATGCTGATGAATAGCTACCTGTACGCTCAGCAGGTGATCACCCTACAACAGGCCATCGATACGGCCGTCCTCAATTATGGAACCATCAAGGCAAAGGCCAGCTATACCGCCGCCAGCAATGAGCAGGTGAAGCAGGCACGCCGTGAGTACCTGCCAAACTTTAATATTGCCGCACAACAGGACTACGGAACCATCAACGGCCAGAACGGGCCACTGTATGGCTTCGGCGGACTCTCTGCCGCCTCTTCCGGCCTGCCCCTCGATCATCAGAACTGGAATGCCGCATTCGGCGCATTATACCTTACCAACGTGAACTGGGATTTCTTTGCATTCGGTCGTGCAAAAGAGAAAGTGAAAACTGCAATGGCAGCCGCTACTCAGAACGATAAAGACTGGCAACAAGAGATATTTAAGCACAAAATAAAAGTAGCGGCTGCTTATCTTAATCTCGTTGCTGCACAACAACTCACCCGCAGCTTTAAAGATAATATGGACCGCGCCGATACCATTCGTCGCATCGTCCGTACCCGCGTACTCAATCATCTTATCGCCGGGGTAGACTCCTCCCAGGCGAATGCAGAATATTCCAGCGCACGCATCTCCTGGACAAAGGCACTCGATGCAGAACAGGAGCAAAGCAACCAGCTGGCGCAGCTCATGGGCGTTACTCCCCGTCCCTTTGATGTAGATACCGATTTCGTAAAGCATATACCTGTATTAAATGCCGGCAGTAATGCAGCAGATAATCACCCGGTATTACAATGGTACAAAAGCAGAATTGCACTCAGCGAAGAACAAACGAAATACTATAAAACACTGTACTATCCGGCGTTTTCACTGGTGGGGCTGATACAGACCAGGGGGTCCGGATTTGGTAATGGCTATGCCGCCGATCAGCACGACTTCAGCCAGTCGTACTGGGATGGTATCAAACCTACGCGCACCAACTACCTTTTCGGTGTGGGCGTAACCTGGAATATCTCGCAGCCACTGCGTATATCCAAACAGGTGAAGGCCCAGCAGCAGATCAGCAAAGGCCTGGAGTATGAATATGAACTCGCCGGACAACAGATCCAGGCGCAGTTACAGCTCAGCGATACCAAAATAGAAAATGCACTCAGCAATGTGCGGGAAGTACCGGTACAGGTGAAAGCCGCATCAGATGCTTATCTGCAAAAAACAGTACTATATAAAAACGGCCTGACAAACCTTGTTGATGTAACCCAGGCAGCCTATGCACTCATCAGAGCGCAAACTGACCGCGATATTGCTTTTGTCAACGTATGGCAGGCATTATTGCTGAAAGCGGCTGCCGCAGGAGATTTTAACGTATTTGAACAATAACGGCACCGGCTAAACGGAAACCATGCTTCTTTTAATTAAGAAAGAATTACTATGAATCTAATAAGTTTTGCGCTAAAGAAACCGATTACCATTCTCGTATTGGTAGCAGGTTTGTTCTTTTTCGGCATCAAGGCAGTAACGACGATCAAGATAGATATCTTCCCTAAGCTGGATATGCCGGTGCTTTATGTGTCTCACCCATTTGGCGGATACACGCCGGCACAGATGGAGACCTATTTTGCCAAGCAATACATCAACGTATTCCTCTTTGTGAATGGCGTGAAAAGTATTGAGACAAAAAACATTCAGGGGCTTACCCTGATGAAGATTAACTTCTATCCCGGCACCAACATGGCGCAGGCGGCAGCGGAGGTGAGTGCCTTTTCCAACAGGATACAGGCCATATTTCCGCCGGGCTCCAACCCGCCGTTTATCATCCGCTTCGATGCCTCCACGCTGCCGGTAGGACAGCTGGTATTGAGCAGTGATAAACGCAGCAACAACGAACTGCTGGATATGGCCAACGTATATGTTCGTTCTTCCTTTACCTCCATACCTGGCCTGGTGGCCTCACCGCCGGTAGGTGGTAACGTGCGTACCATCGTTATCAAGGCAGATCCTGAATTAATGCGTCAGCACAACCTGACGCCGGACCAGCTGGTAGAAGCGATGCGACTCAACAACCAGACCGCTCCTTCCGGTAACGTACGTATCGGTGATAAAAACTACATGACACCGGCCAATACCACCATCAAAAATGTGAAGGATTTTGAGAACATTCCTTTATTCAAAGGCGATGTATCTAACCTTTACCTTCGTGATGTAGCCACGGTAGAAGATGGCGCCGACATCACCTCCGGCTATGCCCTGGTAAACGGCCGTCGTTCTGTATACCTGAGTATTGCCAAAAGTGCGGATGCCTCTACCTGGGAAGTGGTAAAACGCCTGAAAGCCGCTATGCCTAAGATTCAGGCGCAGCTGCCGGAAGACGTGAAACTCAGCTATGAGTTCGACCAGTCTACCTATGTAATTAATTCTGTAAAAAGTTTATTGTCGGAGGGTGCGATAGGTGCATTGCTCACTGGTTTGATGGTATTGCTCTTCCTGGGTGATGCCAGGGGTGCGATGATCGTAATCATGACCATCCCGACGTCCATTATATCTGCGGTGCTGTTCCTGAGTTTATTCGGGCAGACTATCAACATCATGACGTTGAGCGGTCTGGCGCTGGCCATTGGTATATTGGTGGATGAGAGTACGGTAACGATAGAAAATATTCACCAGCATTTAGATATGGGCAAACCCAAGGCCCTGGCCATATGGGATGCCTGTCAGGAAATTGCTTTCCCTAAATTGCTGATCCTCTTCTGTATCCTGGCGGTGTTTGCACCGGCCTTCACCATGGGCGGTATTCCGGGATCACTGTTCCTGCCGCTGGCACTGGCGATCGGTTTCTCCATGATCATCTCTTACTTCCTGGCACAAACCTTTGTACCAGTGATGGCTAACTGGATGATGAAAGTGAAACATCATAAGAAAGCCGACGGACATAATATGTCTGACGCGGAAGAATATGCCGCAGCAGGCATACCTGCCGGCAGCGAGCATAATACCTGGGACCAGAAAGAAATGCTGCTGAGGCAGGAAGACAGCAACCGTGATGGTAAGGTGAGCAGGTTTGAAAAGCTGCGCTACCGTTACCTGAACTTCCTGGAGCGCGTGATGCCGTATCGCCGTCCTATAGTGATCGGCTACCTCGTAGTAGTATGTGGCATTGTGGCGTTGCTGTTGTCGTCTATAGGCAGGGATGTATTGCCTAAGGTCAATGGCGGACAGTTCCAGGTGAGGATGCGACTGGCAGACGGTACACGTATCGAGAGCACGGAAGCCGCTACCATCAAGCTGACCCACGCCGTTGAAAATATAGTAGGTAAGGAAAATGTAGCCATTACTTCTGCCTATGCAGGTACACACCCGCAACAGTTTTCTATCAGCCCCATCTTCCTCTGGATGGCAGGTCCTCACGAAGCAGTGTTGCAGGTGGCGTTGAAAGAAGATTATAAAACCAACCTGGATGAGCTGAAAGATAAGATCAGGGATAGAATGGCCAAAGAAGAACCAGGCATGAAGCTATCTTTCGAGCCGATTGAACTGACCGATAAAATCCTGAGTCAGGGTTCTCCAACCCCGGTAGAAGTAAGGTTTTCCGGCCGTGATAAGAAGCTGAATGAAACCTATGCACAGAAGATGGTGGAAGAGCTGAAGAAGATCTCTTATCTGCGTGATGTGCAGATTGGCCAGGCGATCCATTATCCATCTGTAAACGTGGAAATCGACCGTGTACGTGCAGCACAGCTGGGCGTAGATATGAGCGATATCTCCCGTTCATTGATTGCCTCTACTTCGTCTTCCCGTTTTACAGAGAAAAATATCTGGGTAGATGAAAAAGGTAGTAACAGTTATAACGTACAGGTGCAGATACCGGAGAACAAGATGACTACGAAGGAAGATATCAGCGAGATACCGTTGATGAAAAACGCTTCCCGTCCGGTATTGGGCGATGTGGCTACTTTGACCAACAGTACTACCTATGGCGAGATCGATAACCTTGGCGCTATGCCGATGCTAACGGTAACGGCTAACCTGAATAAGAAAGATCTGGGGTATGCTACCCAGGATATCCAGAAAGCCATTAAGCGTTTAGGTCCGCTGCCAAGAGGATTGAATGTGGAGCCGATCGGTATGAGTAATACGTTAACGGATACACTGGATAGTTTACAGGGAGGTCTGATAGTGGCCATTGTGGTGATATTCCTGATGCTGGCGGCTAACTTCCAGTCGTTCAAGGTATCGGCGGTGGTACTGGCAACGGTGCCGGCGGTATTGCTGGGTTCACTGGCGTTGCTGATGATATGTCGTTCTACGCTTAACCTGCAGTCGTACATGGGTATGATCATGTCGGTGGGGGTATCTATTTCCAATGCGGTGTTGTTGATTACGAATGCGGAGCAGCTGCGGAAGGTGAACGGCGATGCCATCAAATCGGCGAGAGAGGCTGCGGCGCTGCGTTTGCGTCCGATCCTGATGACAGCCTTGGCGATGGTGGTAGGTATGATACCGATGGCCAGCGGCCTCGGAGAAGCCGGTGATCAGTCTTCCCCGCTGGGAAGGGCCGTAGTAGGCGGTTTGATTGCCTCTACCTTTGCAGCATTGTTTATCTTGCCGCTGGCATTTGCCTGGGGACAGGGTAAGGCGAGCACGCAGAGTGTTTCCCTGCATCCGAGAGATGAAGAAAGTATTCACTATATACCAGAAGACGACAAAAAATAAATCAGATCATTTTAAAATACATCATATGAATAGCGGTTTGCGTATTACATTTCCTTTTTTATCAGCGATGATCATCGGCATGGGGTTACAGAGCTGTAGCACTTCCGAGGCGAAGGAGGAAAAGAGTGCCGCAGTGGAAACGCCGGCATTGCAGACATTCAATCTATCCAAAGGAGCCCTGTCTTCCAACATAAAAATCCCTGGTGAGCTCGTAGCTTTTCAGCAGGTAGACCTGTATGCCAAGGTGAGCAGCTTTGTGAAGAAGCTCAACGCGGATGTGGGCACAGAAGTGAGTGCCGGCCAGGTGCTGGCAACGATGGAAGCCCCTGAGATCAATGCCCAGATGTCTGGCGCAGAATCGAGGCTGAAATCACAGGAAGCGATTTACCTTTCCAGCAAGGCCAACTACGACCGTTTGCTGGAAACCAGTAAAACGCCGGGAACTGTTTCCCAGAACGACCTGGACATCGCCTTTGCCCGTCAGAAGTCTGATCTGGCACAGCTGGATGCGGCGAGAGCTTCCGTGCGTGAGGTTACTGATAACCGCAACTATTTGGAGATCCGCGCACCTTTCAGCGGTGTGATCACTGCACGTAACGTGAGTGCCGGTGCCTATGTAGGTCCGGCAGGTAAAGGGTCTGAGCTGCCTATCTTCACATTACAGGAACAGAAGAAATTACGTTTAGTCGTGAGCGTGCCGGAAGCTTATACCAGCTATCTCAGCAACCAGAGCGAAGTTTCCTTTACGGTAAGATCTCTCAACAACAGGAAATTCACGGGTAAGGTAGTGCGTCTGGCGGGAGCGCTGGATCGCAAGCTGCGTTCCCAGCATATAGAAGTAGACGTTATTAATGCGGATAAAACCTTGCTGCCAGGCATGGTAGCGGAAGTATTGGTGCCGCTGAACAGCGCGGTAAACAACTTCGTAGTACCGAGCAGCGCTGTGCTGAACAGTACCAAAGGTGTGTATGTCATCCGCATACAAAATAACAAAACACAATGGGTACCTATCACCATCGGCAGAAGTGAAGATGGTAAAACAGAAGTATTCGGAGATATCGCAGACGGTGACCAGCTGGTGACTGTTGCCACCGAAGAAGTGCGGGATGGAGTAGGCGTACCGGCTACAAAAAATAATAAATAAGAACTTTCAATAGAAAATAGGTTGATAAATGTAAGGCTGATCTGTATCTACAGAACAGCCTTTTTTTGTCTGCTACCTGGAGGTTCTTCGTCCCGCCGCAGGCGGGACGAAGAACACCTACCCGCGATGCCGGAGGCATCGCTGAACTGGAGAAAATCTCCCTGGCGGGGGATTCTCTTCGGGAATTATAATTTCTCACCTTCGACGATGCTGACATCGTGGACTGCGAGATCGATGACTTTATTGAATTGCAGGCCGGCGGCTTCATACAGCTGTTTAAATTCCTCTGCGGTACGCTCTTTACCTCCGGTAACGGTGAGCATGGTGATATCCATTAATTTCCCGCGATGCGGGATATTAGCAGGTGGGATAACGGCATCAATCACGAGTAGCTTACTGCCGGACTTCATGGCGTTACTACAGTTTTTTAGTATACGTAAGGCATCATGTTCGTGCCAGTCGTGCATGATGAGTTTCATCATGTAGGCATCTGCGCCGGCAGGAACACTTTCGAAGAAATCGCCGCCCTGCGCCTGGCCGCGGTGGCTCAGCCCTCTGGCTGCGATGGCGATTTTCGTTTGTTCGGCAACGTAAGGCTGGTCGTATACGATACCCTGAAGGTTTGGTGCTGCGTTTAAGGCCGCCATCAGCAGCTCGCCGTTGCCGCCACCAACATCTACAATACTATTGAACTGAGTGAAGTCGTAGGCAGCTACTACGGCCTGATCGGTAAACTGTGTGAGTCTTGTCATCGACTCCATGAAGTTGAGCGCGTCGTCGGGGTGTTTGGTATAATATTCCCAGAGGTCCATCTGGTAGACATGATTAAAGGAGGCGTTGCCGGTTTGTGTGCTGTAGAGGAGGGCTCCCCAGGGTGCATAGAGCTCGCCCATGCATAGCTGATAGTATTGCTTCATGGTGCCGGGAGCGTTGGTGGTGAGGCCAACAGCAGCTTCCGTCATTTTAAATTCACCTGACGGGGTTTCTTCAAAGAAGCCTTCTCCCGCCAGCGCCCGCAGCACCCTGTACAGGGAAGGGGCGTGTGTTCCGGTGGTGATGGCCAGGTCGTCCAGACTTTTGGGTCCTTCCTGCAGTATGTCTGCAATATTGAGTTTGCAGGCCACATAAAGGCAGCAGGAGAGCCATTGCTGTGCCAGAATGTGTAGTAGTTTTTCCGTGTAGGGTTGGGTGTGGGGAGATGCCATAATCGTATATTTTTATAATGATGAGATAATAGCGTTTAGCCGGTAGGGTAGGATGCCGGAAGGGGTGAAAATAGGAGGCGTGACTGCGTTGGAATGGCAGTTGGGGGAGACTTTCGCTATCTTAATTTGTTGTGACAAAAGATAAGAATACCGGCTTCTTAGGAGAAGTCAGTATTCTTTATCCAGATGACGAGTTGTGTTATTAATATTCCAATGCTGATGAATATCATCAGGAAGCCAGTGTATATCGACCAGGTGGCGGAGTTATTATTCCAGGTAAGGACTTGATCGGGTCTGAATAGTGTTTGTCCATTGAAACTGCAGCCCATTAAATTCAGCTCCGACGTGCTGCTGCTGATTTTCCATTCGTCGACACTAAGCATTGTTATGAGTAGGCTGTCGCCGGTTTTGAGGGAGTGGAAAATATTGACAGTGTTATTGTCGGATTCCAATACAGAGAGCGAAGTTTCCTCAATGATGGGCGTGCATGAAATGGAGGTTGTTGGGAGTATGTATTTGGACCTCCTGGTTTTTCCTGAAGGAATGCTTTCATGGATAGGCGAATCAGATAAAACGATGGTGGCTTCTTTCAGGTCTGAAGCCCGGAAATATTTTTCTTTTTTTCTGCTGACACTCATCAGTACTATTATTACTCCAAAAAACAGCAGCAAAAAACCGAATTGAGCGGGACCACCTTCCCCGGTGTCAGGATTATTTTTTTTAATCAGATCTTCCATATGATGATGTTAGTTATCAGGCTACATTATTTTCCCTTAACCAGGAGTTAATTTTGGTAATCAATATTGCCATGCCTAAAAGAATGGAGCAGGCACCTATGTAAATCCATCTGGTAGCAACTTTCTTTTCCCAGCGGAAGAGTTGCTCCGGTGTGAAAAAGATTTGTCCTTTGGCTTCACAGCCAAGTATAGAAAGCGTTGTATAACTGCTGGTGAGCTTCCATTGGTCAATGGAGCGGAAATATATTTTCACGGTATCGCCGGCTTTTAATGCTTTAAAGCCATTTGTCAGCAGCGACTCCGCGTTACCTTTAATTACAGGTATGCAAGTGATGGATGAAGTTGGCAGCTGGTATTGTCTTTCGGTTTTTTTTCCATAGAGGTAGGCGATTGATGCGGGCTTATCCTGTAGGACAATCCTAGCTTGCGCCAATTCTGCTGTGGTAAAATGTTGCAGACTTCCCGGGACTGTTTTCATAATGATCATAATTATGCCAAACGCCACCAGCACTAGCGCGAACGGGGTTGCCATACTTTCCTTTTTGTCAGGCGGCTTTTTAACTGCTTCGTTGTTCATAGGCATAGTTGATAGTGGGAAGATATATTTATTTTATCTATACCAGATAAAAATCTCCTTTATTCTTTTATGCAGCTTTGGGTGGCAGATTTCCTGTGAATTATTCTTTACCTGTTTTTCTGTGTATAGCTATGTATCCAGCGTTTAAACTGTACCGCCTGCATTATCAGGCTTATGGTGAACAGTCCTGCGGCAATGTACATATTGACCCACCAGCTCCGCTTGTCCTTTTCTTCGACCTGGGTAGGAGTAAACAGCGACTGTCCATGGACCTCACAGCCTATTACCCTTATTTCCCTGTTATGCGTTTTCATATAACGCTCGTCACTGGCTTTTATCTGGATATTGACAGTATCACCTGTATGTAGCGTGCTGATAATATTTTCTGCCGGCTTATTCTTGATGATATCCAATGCACCATGAGAGATAATAAAGGAAGCGTGCTGGTTATAGGCTTCCAGCCGGTACACGGTCGTAGTGCCTTTGAACTTATTTGCAAGACGGGGAGTTCCCTGTACAATAAGCGAAACGGGTATCAGTTCAGTGGAGCTATAGCGTTCACTAAAAAATGCATTTCGGACAAGGCAGGCAATTCCTGCCAGCAGTAGCATGTATTTAATTTTGTTGTTACTGATTCGAGGAGTAACATGTTCTTTTTCTCTCAGAAGATAGTCGGCAACGGGCATGGTAATCTGATAAAATTGGCATTGGAGGCTATCCTGCGCTGATACGCTATACTTTAGGATAGTGGTAACATTTTGTATCGCTAAGGTAAGTAATTTTACAGGGATGCTTCCGGTAAGGTTTGCGGGGAGGTAACAGCTATTCAAAATCATAGTAAAGATAAATGGACCGGAAAAAATTTATATCACTGATGTCGTTACTGCCGCTGCTGAAAACAGCCAGGGGAGTGGAAAAGCTGTTGAAGTACCCGGATGCGCTGGCAGAAAGTGAAAAGATGCCGGTATTTTTTGTGGGCCACCAGGATTTCTCTGCTTCGCCGCATATAACACCCTTTACGCAATGTTTGCGGGATATGGGCAGAACGGTGAAACCCGGTGCTATATTGGTGATTTCTGCCCACTGGCTCACCCTGGGAGAAACTTATGTCAATATCTCTGAGCGGTTTGATACCCCTGAATATCCTGTCCATGGCTCACCGCAGACGGCCGCACTGATAAAAACGCTGGCGCATGTGAAGGAGGAACCGGCGCGTGACCTGGACCATGGTGCCTGGAGCGTGCTGCGTCACCTGGCACCCAATGCCGACATTCCCGTGCTGGAAATGAGTATAGACATGGAAATGCCACTGGACCAGCATTACCAGCTGGCCAGGCAGCTGAGCGCCTTACGTAACAGGGGAGTACTGATAGTAGGCAGTGGTAATATCGTGCATAACCTGGAACTGACAGCCCTCAGGTTCTGGACAGATAAGCCTTTCGACTGGGCGCTGGAATTTGAGGACTGGGCAAGGAAAAGGATTGCCGACAGGGACTTGTCGGGCCTGTTCCAGTATTACAAGCTGGGAAAAGTGGCACGCTATGCCGTGCCTACCATGGACCATTACCTGCCGATGCTGTACTGTATGTCGCTCTGTGACCCGGGCGAACCCATTGTTTTCACCCATGAAGAAGTTATAAAAGGTATGGCTTTTACCTGTTTCCGGGTAGGTTAGCAGGAATATGTAATATCCTGCGGTAATAGTTGTATTCGCCTGTAATCTGGTCTTTATAGGCCATGTCTTCGTCAAAGATATTGGGGTCCCGGGCATAGGTGGCCGCCGGGAAATAACCCAGATCCAGGCCTCCGCCGCCACAGATCGCACAGCCACCGTCGCCGCCCCGCAGGAAATATTCGCTATCCATCAGTATTTCACTATGGTAAGGGTTGTTGGCGATCACCAAGCCGAAGTGGTTGGGCATATCCAGGAAATAGGGTTCTTCTTTCGGGTGGCCTGTCTCAAAATGGTGGTATTTTTTCGTATAGTCCAGCTGGTTACCCCAGGGGTATAATGTTCTGGAGCCGCCACCAGCGAGGTATTCCCATTCATCTTCTGTCGGTATCCGGAACCCGGTGGCCACAACAGAGGCTACAAATTTATCGTAGTCCATACCTTCATATAGCTGAATGGAAATATTGCTGCCACGACGTTTAACACGATAGCTTTCATTTACGGTATAAGTATAGTTTTCCCTTTCTGATGCCTGTACTGCAGCCATTGTCTCCGGGAAGCTGTCAAAATCTGCCAGGCGGGGATCATCAGCCGCCACCTCAAACCAGCCAGTTTCCCGAGGGATACGTTCCACAAGCATTGGAGGAATAGTGACCGTCCTTACCGGAGAAAGGGCGGTGTGGAAGTATTCGTTCATAGCTGTTTCGTTGCCATCGAAAATTTCGAGGATATTTGCGAGGTTTTCACCGGAGAAGTTTACCTGATCGAGGCCCAGTGTAACGGTATCACCAGGTACAAAAACGAATTCCGTGCCCTGGAAATCGAGTATGGCCGAAAAAATCTTTTGTTCAAACCGGCCAAATTTTTCGAATTTTTTTATAGAAAATCCCTGGAACCAGCTATTGGTAATCTCTTGTAAAAGTCGGATTGCTTCGGCTTCGGTTAAGGTGTTCCATTGGCTGCGATATAGCATGGTAGCGGTATTCATATGGTTAACGTTTGTTGGGATACCGAAGGTAGGAATTAATAAATGAATAACATGGCCGATGTAGGAGTCCTTATGAAAAAATAAAAATTTGTATAGATTTGCAGTCATTATTATGATTAACCGAATATTGAAAAACAGTAAAATCCATTTACCCAAATGAAAAAAACGACTTGGCAGATCGCCGGTGACCGTATTCTGCTTTTCCCTGTAAGGGTGTACAAACCGCTGGCCATAGCGATGGCCGTTATTTTCCTGGTGATATGGTACCTGATGGTAATGACTTCACCGGAGTTGCAACAGGGCACTACCGCCATCAAGGGGTATGTTTTTATTACGCTTGTATCTGCACTGCTATTCTTCTGGGGAGGCACTTCTGTGGTATTTGACAATACTAAAAAGCGCATGTACAAGATGATTGGCGGCATGATCCCTACCAGTGGTATTTCCTTCGATGAAATCGCCGCTATCCAGGAGGTGACAGGCACGCATGGCCTTGTATTCAGAGCGTTCAAGCGTTCCGACAGGCATGGTAAAGGCATTGCCGTTTCTTCCTATTATGGCGGCTGGAAAAGCAAGGATGCCAACCAGTTTCATAATGAAGTACTGCCGAAAATCGGTGAAATGGTATTTGGGAAAGCGGAGGAAAGGCCTATCAATACTTATGTTCCCATTACAGATTTTACTTTCTATGAAGAGAAAAATAACCTGTATGTAATGAAACAGAAACGTACAGGCCTGGTAGTTTTCCTGCTGTTGTCGCTGGTTTGGTGCTACTATGCTGTTAAAAAAGAAGGAACGATTAACTTTGACAATGCCTTCCAGTACTGGGCATTCCTGGTGTTCCCTTTTATCATAGCCCTGGCTTGTCTGATAGCTTTGTTTACCAACTACAGTTTCGATAAACAGAACAGAAAAATCATCCGTTCCTATTTTGGTGGTATTTATAAGAAGGAAAGTAATTTTGATGATTTCATACGTTTTACTATCATCAGAAAATCGACCAACTTTATGTATTCAGGAACAGAGGTAAGAATGGAGCTGCGCCATCCTTCACAACAAGGCAGGATATTGTATGTGACGATGAGAAGGTTCAGTGGTACCGGTAAAATTCAACGCTTCCTGGAAGAAACGCATAATTTACTTGGTACGGTGGCACCGCAATAACTGATAACTGAAATATACCGCATGAAAAGGCTGTATCGAAAGTAGTTTTACCCGATTTTTTTCGGGCATCTGATGAAGAGAATTTACGTTTATGCAATTCTCCGCGCTTTCAGACTACTTTTGATACAGCCTTTTTTACTGGTTTTGTAATTAGCATATTATTGCTAATACAATATGCAGTAGTATCTGTCGGGATAATTTTTCACTGTTTTGTGATATATAAAATAGTATAATAATCGTCAAAACAATAAAATGTCAAATTCTATTGCTATTTTCTGATTTTCCAGGGAGATTTGCTTGTCTGGAAATTCATTCATCTGCTTAGCCTTTTGAAATATGCGAACTTCTGTAAAAGCAGGCTTAGTTTCTGATTACAGTACACATTAACAAGCGGCACTACCTCCTAAAAGCCCGCCACCAATCACACCTAATGCTATTCCAACAGGAATGCCTACAACGGTTGGTGTTGCATACGCCCCTCCCTGAAGACCTCCCATAATAGCTCCTCCAAGAATTCCAGCTGCACATTTTCCCCAGTAAGGCCACCAACCCTGATCATAGGTGTATGAAATTGGTGTGAAGGGACCTCCTGGAGTAGGAAGATCAATCTTGCCATTGGCTGCAGCCAAAGACTGCTGATAGGCTGACTCAAAATATCCCCCGTTTGCAACGAAGTTATCCATCATTTCCTGGAGAATGAGCATCCTTGTTTTTTCTTCAGTTGAGAGCGCCTGGTCATTTTTTGATTGATCTACCAATTGGTGAATATAATATTGGTAATCCAATTCAGAAGCAAAACGACTTGAATTCTGTACTGCCTGATAATAAACGTCAAAGGCAGGAGAAAGAACCGAGTCACTTCTAAGGTTTCTACTGGCTGCCACTCGTGCTTTATTTGCAATTGCATAGCTATCAAGACGGTGGGTCTGAATGAGATTGAACATTTGACTATTGACATCAGTCCAATAAGCCTTGATATCTTTTAACTGACTTTCAGATAATTTGACATCTTCAATTTTTTTTTCGACATTTTTAATTCCATGGTCATTTTTGCTACAGCTGGAAAGTAATACTACAGTAAATAGTACAACGAAAATGTTTACAATTTTCATAATTGATGTTGGGATTTAGAAAATGGGTTTCGACATTAAGTTTACAAACAAGGCCAATAAATCGTTAACATGACTATTGGTCAGGGAAAACATTTAAGGTTCATTTCAAAGGGTAACCAGCAATAAAATCTGAAATTTCCCGACAGATAATCTAATTTATCTGATTTGTGAATCGGGTGTATTTTGTTTTTTGAACCTGATAAGGTGAGGATGCTTAATTAATTGAAAATGACGAGGTATTAGCAAATTAACACCTGCTAATAAATTTGTCAAGGTTTGAAAACAAATATGGGGTTACAAATATTTGATTGGTTCTGGTTATTTTTTCTATCAAGCAGTAACACTCACTGTCTCCACTCTCTCGAATTTTCCTGCTTTTTGTTGGTATAGCAGGGGAGATACCGGATAAGCTTCTGTTTTATAAAGTTCGATGGCGAGTTTCATCATGGGTTGCAGGAGATCCAGGTGGTCGCTGCTGGAAACGAGCACACAATTCCTGTTGGAGATTGTTATGATCAGGTTTTTTTCCAGCGGGAAGTTTTCTTTTGTCCAGAAATCGTCCAGTAAGATCATGCTGCTTTCGTATACGTTATCGCACTTAACGGAGTACAGGCCTTCTTTTAGGAGGGATATACTTACCTCTTTCCGTTTCCTTCGGAGGTTGGCCAGGCTTACTTCATAAACGGTGTCGATATCCAGGCCCAGGTTGGGCAGTTCTTCCATGGAGAGGTAGCGAAACTGTGCCTCGGCATCCAGTACATACAGGATATTCAGGTCACTGTTGTATCTGCCTACTGCCAGGTTCTGGCCTTCAACAGCCTCTGATAAGGCTTTCATGAGGTGGGCAGTTTGCGATACATTTCGCACGATGGGCAGGATATTTTTAGTTTCCGGCTTGCTGTTATATTGGATTTTTGTCAGGTGTGGCATGATAGCTATCTGGGCTATCAGGCTATCTTTGGCAGCCGGATTTTGCAGGTACTGGCGATAGAGGTTACCTGTAAAGGTCTTGTAGCCTTGCCCGTCGTGTGTGCTGGCGATGGAATCTTCAGATTCCTGCATGAAGTTGTATTGTGGAAGTTCCAGCCGGAGTTTTTCCAGGCATTTGCGTGTAAATTCATCCTGACTGAGCGGGAGGCCACTGTTGTCCTGCTTTTGTTGGGAACGCTTCCAGAGGTATAAGGCTAATGCTGCTATAGCACAGAAACTAACGTAGTATACTACCATTTTGGTCGAATAAGGTACACAATAATACATCTTTTTTACATACGGGAAAATAGGGCTGCATACATTTTGGCCGCCCCGAAAACGGAAGGTCTGTCGCCCAGGTAGTGGCTGTTTCCGAAGCCATTGTCTTTCATCAGGTGTTGCAGGTCGGCGTAGCGGATGGGATAAGGCACCCAGGTGTTGGCGTTGCCTGTTTCATATTCCACGATAACAAATTGGGCATCATGGGTGATATGTCGTGCCAGCTGTCTTATTAAACCATTTTTATCTTTAACATAATGCAGGGAATTGGCCAGGAGGATGCCGCGGAAATCCCTGGCAGGGAGTGCTTCCTGCTGGAAATCGAGTTGTTTGGGGATGATATGGATATGATGCGGGTTATGTAATGGCTCCAGTCTTACCGGCTTATGATCTATGGCATAGATGGTACTTTCTGGCGGGAGTAGATTGGCCAGGGCAAAGGTAAACAGGCCGCTGCCGCAGCCCAGGTCTGCCCAGGTACCGCCGGGGTATGGGTGCCTGATTAAAGCGATGGCTTCCCGTAATTCCATGCTACTAAGTTACGGTATTGGTTTAAAATGGCGAGCTGTCTCAATAGTATTGAGCCGGCCCGCCGAAAAACGGGCCTTACCGTTATTTACTGGTGTTGTATGATTGAACAATAACGTCAATATTATCTTTGGTAAGCTGGCTGCCATTGATAAACTGCACTACACCGGGTTTGTCTGCCAGGTATTCGCTGAGTGCTTCCCGGAAGTTTTTATTTTTTGCAGGTACCACCAGGTGTCCTGGTATTCCTTTTTTCGTAAGAACAAAAGTGGTGGCGGGTATCCTCCTTGTTTTGTACGTGTCTCCGGGAACCTGAGGTGCGTCAAAAAAGCCCTGGGCCTGCTGGAAATAAACGACGAAGAGATTCAGGTCGCCCTGGATGCGGGTTTCAGCAAAGCATTTACTGATTGTTTTATTCGCCAGTGACTTCATGGGCAGTTTTACATTTTCCAGGACAGTGAATGTTGCTTTATCGCCATCTTCATAAAAACCAATGCATTCATCTGTAGAAATGGTGATGGCTTTACTGTTTACATCTTCCCGGAAGCGAAACCTGTCCGGCATATCAAAGTTGTATTTTATCAGGCCTTTCCTGACAGAAGAATCTTTAAGTATATAGTATCCGGTGCTATAATAACTTTCGGTATAGAGATTTTTTTTATCATTAAAAATGCCCTGTGCGTTGGTAGAGGTAGAGGATAGGTGGAAGGTTATCAGCGCAGCTACAGCGTATTTGAATTTCATAAGTACAACGTTTAGGCGTGTAAGTTACTGACTTAAACAGCACTGGCAAATAAAAAGCCGGTCCCTACGAACAGAGACCGGCATTTACCCTAATTTATGAATGTTTATGCAAAAACCAATTATCGGGCAGCCTTGAAGGTACCTGTAACGACTTCATCGCCGTTTTTATCTACTGCGAACAGATCTACCTGGGTATGTGCATCGTTTATGCTACGCACCAGCAGGTAGGGACTTTTGGTAGTTCTAATCACATATTGAGGAAGGGAGTAGACCATTGGCGTAGTTCCAAGGCGGCGCTCCGCATAGGTGAACATGGAATTTCTCGTTACATAATAAAGACTGAGGTTGTTCTGACTTCTGGCCAGAAATCCTCCAACAAGTGTACCGCCAAGGTTCCTGCCGCCTGCAATCTGTTGGTTGATAAATTCCATATCATCCGGGCCGAATTGTGTAAAGGCAAGGTACATCGTTGTAGAAGTACCGTTTTTAAATTTCAGATTTACCGGATTATCCAGCCATTGCGCCATAGGACTGTCGTCGTCGGTGAAGATGTTGAACAGATCATAATCTGCATCGAACCATTTAACCGGTGTTTTTTGTCGGAGCAGCAGAAGTATAGAACCTCCTTCTGAAGCATAGATGTTGCCTTTACGATATGACTGGAGCATAATCGTATCAGGTCTGGCATCCAGTACCTTGAAAAAATAATCTGAAACTCCGCCCAGCTCATACAAGGTACTGATGATAGAGCCACTGGCAAAGCTCAGTAATGGTGAGCCTGTAGCGCTGCTCAGCTCATATTGCAGTGGATTACCTGGTCCGGGGTAGGGAGATTTGGTAGTATATACTTTTTTGGCTGTATCAAAGCGGAAAAGTATAGGCGTGGCTGTTATAACGTTGGTATCCGGGTTGGGGATCAGCATCAGCCAGCCATTGGGTGCATCCGCAAGATAGGATTCAATTTTCCTGTTCAGCTCCGCCTGTTTGGCAGCGGTACGGTCCAGGTCAATATCTTTTTCGTATTTGGTACAACTCACCGCGCCGATACAAAGTAGCAATAAAGCGAGTATTTGATGGATTCTGCTCATTTTTCTTAATTTAAACATGATAGACTACTCAGGGGTGCAGGGTGTTGATCACTGAGTCCAGTTTGGTTTCCATGGCATGGAGGTCGATCCCTTTGCTGGTATAGAAGTCGTATATCATTTTATACTTTTTCATCAGCCTGGGATTTTGTGCAGCCATTGCCAGTACCGTAGCCTTTGGATAGCGGATCATGCTTTCCACTGTAGTAGCAAAATCTTCTTCCGGCATGTAGCCTCCATAGGCAGTAAAGAAGCCATCTTTAAGGGCCTGTGCATCGGTATGGCTCTGGAATTCCAGGTTGTAATAAGTGCCCTGACTTACCTGGTCATAGCCTTTAGGGCGGCCGTATTTATGGTCCAGCTGGTGTGCATGTTCATGGTACACCGTACAGATATGATCTCTGATCCAGTCGAGGTCAAAATCATAGCTGTCTACGTCTCCCATACCTAAACGGTAATATTGTCCGTTCAAGCCTGCGCCGGCAGCGAGACCGGAGTTGATAGAGTTGAAATGTACACCTGAACCGATGGTCAGGTATTCGATGGGCAGTTCGTTTTTACCAAAGGCCGGTGCAAATTTGGCGATAGGCTCCAGCCACATATGCTGTACTACGTTCCTGGTATAAGGCAGTACTTTTTTGTAGAGTGCCGGCACAAAGAAAGTAGTAGGATCGATCACGCGCGGATCGAATTTGTATACCACCGTTACTCCATAAGTATTTCGCAGCTGTAATATTATGGTATCCAGTGCATTTTGTGGTTTCCCGATAGGGAAATAATCGATGGTATCATTGATAACCGGCTGTTTATCCTTATAGCAGGAACTAAAGGTAATTCCTATTACAGCCGCTATTATAGAGAGTTTCAAATACTTTTTCATACGCAAATATGTTAACATTAACGAGGGTTCAGCTGACCGGCAATCGGCATGTTTCTTTCCTGTTCCAGTCGGGGAATCTGAATGGCTTTACGTAAATCTGCTGCATCAAGGGTTGCTGCAGGCGCTTCGTTTCTGGCCAGGCGGTGCAATACCTTGATCTTAAGACGTTTTACATCAAACCAGCGTAAGCCTTCGTTGACAAATTCTTTCCTTCTTTCCAGGAGTACCGTGTCCAGGAGTGCCGTCGCCGCGATGTTTACGTTTAATTTGGCATAAGGGGAATAGCGTTTGGAGCGTAATGTTTCCAGGTCGGTGAGTGCATCACTAACGGATCCATTGTTCCTGAGCAGGGCCTCTGCGCGGTTCAGCAATACTTCTTCCATATTGAAGTATGGTGTTTTGATAGGCGTATTGTTAGGGCTGTTAGGCTGGGTGGCGTATTTGATGGCGATCACACGCTGATCAATCACTGTACCTACCGAAGTGAATACCTGTTTGCGCAGATCATTGGTTTTGTACAATGCCATGATAGAATCGCTTGGGAAGAACCCACAAATACTGAAACCTGTTGGTACCAGCGGGCCTAAGGTGGAATTGTACGCGAGCATGAGGATATTTGGATGAGAGGCCGGGTCCATGAATCTGTTGGCGAAGAAAGGTATGCCGCTGGAGGTTTTATAAGGGATATCATCTGATAGAACCCTTACGCTACGGCCTTTTTCGGCAATAACAGCGTCGGCATATTTTACCGTCGACGTCCAGTCTCCCTTGTACAATTTAACTCTCGACAGAAATGCATTGGCGGCAGCAACAGAAAAATGATATGGGTTGGTGCTTACTGCATTGCCGGCTTGTTGTAGTAACGCCAGGCCATCAGTAGCATCCGCTTCTACCTGATCATATACTTCTTTGACAGTATTACGGGTATAGGTGTTGATATTCCCACGGGCAACCGCAGTTACCAGCGGTATACCCAGGCTGCTCCCGGCGGTGGCGGCATCATACTGTGCTCCGAAAATATTCACCAGCATAAAGTGGCAATAGGCACGTATCAGCTTTGCCTCTCCCTTGATGGCCGCTTTTTCTTCTGCGGTGCCACTGGCATTATCAATACCTTCCAGTGCCACGTTGGCAACATATATTTTGGCGTAGTATTCCGAATAGGCGCGGGCAGGGCCAGTGCCGATATTATCCGGGTAATCATCTTTCCAAAGGTACATGGGAAGATAGCTGCTGATATTGGAAGCCTGTGCCAGCCCGGCATGAAAATCGTAATCATCTGTAAGAATGTCTGTAAACAGATCATGTCTAACCGGGTAACCATTAACGAGTACCTGCGCAAATTCCCTGGCTGTAGTTAATGGCGCCCTGTTATCGTAAGGCTCCTGGGTAAACTTTTTACAACTGCTGAAAGCCAGGCTGGTGGCAGCGAGGATGACAGCGGCGTATTTTATGGTGCTTTTAAATTGTTTCATCACGGTTCAGTTTAGAATGAAGCATTCAGTTTCAGCGTATAGGTGGTAGGGTTAGGTAAGCTCACACCACTGATGATGCTCTGAGGATCTACACCTCTAAGGTCTTTGTCTGCCCAGAAATAAAGGTTGTTGGCAGCCAGTGAAAGCCTTGCATTTCTGATCACCTTACGTTGATTAGGTCTGTATCGTGGGATAAAATCGTAGGAGAGATTGATCTCACTCAAACGTAATACCGCCGCATTTACCACCATCAGGTCGCTTCTGTTGTATGCAAATTCAGGCTCGAAGAATGCAGAGCTGTAATAGGCATTCTGGATATTGGAAACCAGGCCGGGGATATTGGTGTAACCCTCGTCGCCAGGGATGCGCCAGCGTGCTGCCACATCTTTCTGGGTAGCCATGTTATCCGGATAGATACGTTTTACGATAGGGTTTCTGAATACTTTATTACCAAAGCTATAGGTAAAGAAGAAGCGCAGTTCAAAGGCTTTGTAGTTAAAGCTGTTGGTGAATGAACCGGTAACTGTAGGGTCACGTGAACCCATATACCTGATCAGACTGTCGTCCTGAGATGTCAGCTGAATATTGTTTTGGATAGTACCTTTGGCGCCGTAGAACCATGGCTGTCCGTATACGCCATCGAGTGTTGCAAATTTATAGGCATAGAGGCCGTGTAAAGGTTTGCCCTGTGCACCATAGCCGGCCGGCGCTGTTTTGTTGGTCAGGAGCGGAGAGAAGACACCGCTGGTAACGGTATTCTTCACCTGGCCTACGAGTACATTAAAGTTCCAGTGGAAGTCTTTGGTCTGAATAATATTTTTGATGCCGAGTGTTACGTCCACACCTTTGTTATTCATGCTGGCCCAGTTGATGGTTTTGGTGCCAAAGCCATCTTCATAGGCGACGTTACGGTCTGCAACGAGGTCTTTATTGTTGCGATTGTAGAACTCAGCAGTCAGGTTGAATTTATTCCAAAGACTGAGGTCAACGCCAACGCTGGTGGTATAGTCCCTTTCCCAGTTCAGGTTAAAGAGTTCGGGAGAGGCGATACGTAATCCCAGCTCATTGTAATTTACATCGCCACGATTATAGTTCTGGTATTTGGCATTGATGGCAGGAGAGTTCTGCCATGCGGTACCACGGAGTGCATAACTGCCGCGTACTTTCAGGTAATCAACCGCAGTAAAGGCTTCCATGAAGCTTTCGCGGTGAACGTTCCAGGCCACACCAACGCTATAGGTTGGCAGGAAGTGACTTTTGGTATCCGTACCAAACATGTTGCTTCCATCGATCCTGCCGGCTAAATCGAGCATGTATTTCTGCTTGTAGGCATAGCTGGTGTTGATGAAGAAAGCAGTTTTGTTTTCATGTGTAAAGCCTTCCTGGTAGTACTGGTCGCCTTTCTGTAAAGACTGGCGGATGGCCAGCTCACTAGGGGAGATGATACGGCCGGAGTAGTACTGGTAACCGTAGCCTCTAACTTTCGACCAGCTCACCTTATCCTGACCTATTTCAAATCCGCCGAACACATTCAGGTCGTGCTTACCGGCAAAAAGATGATTGTAGTTCAGTGCGTGGCGCATAGTAAGGAAAGTACCTCTGGTATTGCGCTGATCGAGGATACCTCCCATCGGCAGAATCGTTTGCGGGATAGCGTTGGGATCGTTCGGATCTTTATAGAGTTTTTTATTGAGATCGGCGACAGACTGCGGATTATCTGCGCGGTAAGATGCAGCCACGTTAGAGTTTTCTGTCATCACGTGATCATTGTCTGCAGCTATTTTGCGTACAGACAGCAAGGCTTCATAACGCAATCCGGGCATGATTTTGTAATTCAGGCGGAGTGCTGATCTGATTTCCTGTGTCTTCAGCGTATTGAAGTTTTCATTCAATTCTTTTAAGACGTTGAATGGCGCGTAGTCACGGAGATAGTATTTATAGTTGCCATTTTCATCATATGGCATCATGGCGCGGCTGGTATTGGAGGCGTAACTGAATGGGTTCAGTTCAAACTCGCGGGTAGGCTCGCCATTAGTGGTATCGCTGTCGAATGTACCTGGCGCCAGCTGGTCGCGGTAGGAGAAATTGGTAGAGAAGTCAATATCCAATCTCTTTGTAACGTTAACGGTAGTACGGAAATTGGCCGTATAGCGGTTGGTTTTATAACCGATTGCCTGACCATCATCGTGCAGGTAGCTACCGGAGAGGAAGTAAGTAGCTGTTTCGTTACCGCCACTGAGAGAGAGGTTATGTTCCTGTACAATATTATTGCGGAACAGCACATCAAACCAATCGGTGTTGACAGCTCTGGCCTTATTGAGCATGGCATTGGCCTGATCAATAGTAATTTTACGTTGTGTATACTGGTTGTAGATATCAGTAAATGCGCCGGTGCTGGATGGGTAGTTGAGTACAGAGAGATAACCGTAGCGATAGAGCTCTGCGGAGAGGTCCATCTGCTCTTTGGAGTTCATCAGGTTAAAGGTGGCTACCTGTGGTTTCATGCCCACTGTCCAGGCGGTACCTGCGTTTACGACCAGTTCTCCTTTTTTACCTTTTTTGGTGGTAATGGAGATAACGCCGTTGGCAGCACGGGTACCATAGAGGGAAGTAGCAGAACCATCCTTCAGTACCGCTATATCCTCGATATCGTTGGGGTTGAGGCCTGCAATGGCAGAACCCAGCAGGGCAGCAGGATCGCCGGAATACAGCTGGTTAGGCTGGATATTGGCAGGAGAGGTGATAGGCACACCGTCTACCACATACAGTGGTTCCTGGTTGGCGCTGATGGAGGCACTACCGCGGATACGTATCTTAGGCGTGGTACCGAAGGTAGAAGAAACATTTTCTACCGCTACGCCGGCAACAGCACCTTGCAGCATGTGCGACACATCGCCGACACCGGAGCGCTGGATCAGGGATTTATCTACCTTACCAACAGAACCGGTAAAAGTTTCTTTATTCAGCGACTGGAAACCGGTAACGATTACCTCATTCAGCGCTTTCTCTGCAGGGCGCAAAACGATGGACAGCGGTTTACCTTTGTGAACAACAATATCGCGGGTAGTGAAGCCTGGATTATAGATCACCAGTACATCACCTTCATTGGCCTGTATAGAGAACCTTCCTTCCGCATTGGTATTCTGGGCGGAAGTAGATTTACCTTTTACGAATACGGTAACGCCGGGGATAGGCGCACCACTCGAATCAGTGACCTTACCTGTGATGGGCTCCTGCTGTGTAACCACCGGCGTAGTGCTGGCAGGAACATGGTGTGAGGAGGCCGCTGAATCTGCATAAACAAAAACTGAGCTTTTGCCGATTGTATATTGCAGGCCCTGTTCCCTTAGGGTGGCATCCATTACGGTACGTAGGGGCATATCCGTTATATCCAGGTCTACCGGCTTCATTCCTTTTATCAGGGATGATTTGCATACTACGGCATAGGATGTCTGTTTTTTAATAGACATGAATACCTGTTCTACCGGGATTTTTTTTCCTGAAATGGTCATGTTCTGTGTACTTCCTCTTACGCTTATATGTAAGCAGGTCAGCAGAAATACAAAGGCCGCCAGTCTCTTCCATAGCGTACCTGGCCGGTCCTTGGGAGGACAGCCCACATAGGTGTGCATTTGCATAGATCGGGTTTAGTTTTGATTGATAAAATTCATGCTTAGGTTGTTACACGCAAGGCATAGTACTACATACTCCCTGCAGCAGGATTTTAGCTGCAGAGGCCAACGCAATTTTATTTGAAATTATTATTGCCTAACTAACTCTTTCTGACAATCAGCTTAGTACCATTGTCGTCGAATTTGTATTTAAGTCCGGATGCCGACATAAACTCCAGCACAGTTGACAGGTTTTCACTTCTGCTTATTTCTCCCCAGAAGGTGATATCAGGGATAGCGCCTTCATACGCTATATCTATATTGTACCATCGGGATATCTGTTTCATCACCTCCGACAGTGGCATGTTATGGAGGTTCATGATACCATTTTTCCAGGCCAGGGTCCGGGCTGTATCGGCGGGTAATACCGTCATGCCGGTGTTGGAGCCGTATTTCAGTGCTGCCTGTTGGCCTGGCATTAATATATTTTCATTGGTTGATGTAAGGGATGGTTTAACCATTACCTTTCCGGTGATCAGGGTTACTTTGGCGGCCATATCATCCTGGTAGGCGCTGATGTTGAAGCTGGTGCCCAGTACATTTATCAGCCCATCTTTATCATTGGCACTGTTGGAGGTAAAATGTACGCGGAAAGGTTTTCCGGCATCCTGGGCAATTTCAAAATAGGCTTCCCCACTTACTTCCACGCTGCGTTCGTTGCCGGTGAATGCTACCGGGTAACGCAGGGTGGTGGCTGCATTGAGCCATACGCGGCTTCCGTCGGGAAGTTGCAGGTGGTACTGGCGGCCACGGGGAGTAGTGATACTGTTATATACTACGGGGCCATTTGTTTGTTCACTTTTTTGCTCATAGGCCAGCTGGCCATGTTGCAGTACGGCGTTACCGGCTTTTTCCTGCAGCAGCTTACCGTCTTTCAGGCTATCCAGCACTACGGTGCTGCCATCGGAGAGGGTGAGTATAGCACCTTCACGGCCTGCCAGCATATCCGCTACAACAGCAGGTTTGCTGTTATTAGTCGGATGTGGTTGCATCCATCTGTAAACACCTACGCTGGCCACAATTGCAGCCGCCGCGGCAACAGCACGCCAGGATATTAACAGGGCCATCATCCGCTGACGGCGGCCACCAATAATATAACCGGCCATTTTATGGCGTTTATCCAGACTAAGAGAACCGTCATCTTCCGTTTGTTCCCAGCTGGCTCTCAGGAGTGCGTCTACCTGTGCAGCGGCTTCCGGAGCTTCCATCAGGGAATCCAGTTCCTGGCGTTCCGCGTCAGAAAGCGCCTGCTGGCAGGAGCGTTCAAATAAATATTCCAGTCTGGACGGTTGATGTTCCAATGTTTTGAGATTTTACACCATAAGGACAACCGAAATTTGAAAAAGGGGGTACTGGGGGTAGAAAAAAATAAAAAATATTTTCGGTTAGCCGTTAAGGTTAGCAGAGAGGAACCTGGCAATGGTCTGGTTGGCCAGTTGCAGATAGGTTTTAACTGTTTCCCGGGAGATATGCATTTCGTCGGCGATTTGTTTATAGGTAAGACCTTCGCGTCTGTTGAGCAGCCATACTTTTTGTTGCTGGGGAGGCAGTTTGCTGATGGCGTTGTCTACGAGGTTGTGCTGTTCTTCGATTGTCTGCTGATCTTCCTGGAGGGGGCTGTTGCTGGGTTGGTGGCTAATCCACTCCTGTCTTTGTTTGCGTTCCCTGGCAATTTTTTTCAGCTCATTGAGCATACGGTTGCGGGATATAACGTACAGGAAAGTACGAAAATTACGTATTTCTGCCAGTGTCTCGCGGGTTTGCCATATCTGTGTAAATACGTCCTGAACGATCTCTTCGGCCAGTGCATTGTTATCAAGATGCTTGCATAGGAAAGAATATAGCGGGCCTGAATGCGTTACCAGCAGGCGGGTGAATGCTTTTTCATCGCCCTGGGCAACATGCAGTAGCAGCACAGATTCTATGTATTCATTTCCAACGGGCAAGGGTCCTGGGTTTATTAATGGTATAGGGTACGAATTAACAAGATAAAACAATTTACGGGAGTATATAGCCTTATTCTATGAGTGGTTGGGCCAGGATGCTGAGATACTGCCGCAGTATTATTTGTTGGCATGATAGATTGCTTCCAGCATTTTCATCCTGCTTTCCTGGGGGAGTGCCTGGTTGAAGAGCATGAAGTTAAACAGCAGGTGGTTATTACATGCCATGAGGAAGGTATTGGCCACGGGGCTGTCGGATACTTCCGCTTCCCAGATGAGGAATCCTTTTTCAGGTGCCTGTTTCAGCATTTTAACGGTCATTTTGGGCTCTTCGCTGAGGTAGTCGGCCTGCCAGTGGTAATAAGCCAGGGCCTTTACGTAATCGCCCGGAACGTCTTTTGTTTCATCGAGGGCATTTTCATCGAGGATGGTAACGGCGAGGCCGGTTCCCCGTTCATCACGGAAGAATACCTGCCTGGATTCCTTGTTGACGCCATTATATCGCCAGTCGCCGGGCAGTGTAAGCATCGGCTTATTTTCGGAGAACTTGAAAGTAGTCGTGTCGTTGGTGGCCAGGAACTGGTAGCAATATTTCTGGGTGTTGCCGCTGTCGGCGAGGCAAAGCTTGCCATCATGAAGGGTGCCTTCGAGTATGCGGGTTTGTGCGCCTTCCAGTTTGGCATCAGGTGTGCCATCGTTGGATAGATGAACTTTCACGGAGCCGCCGTCGATATCATAGCGGCCACGCATACTGTATTTTCTTCCCCAGCCAAACCATTTGCTAACAGCGTGTGCATCCTCGCTGTTCACCGTCTGTTCGATGGCAGTACCATCGATGTAGAGGCGGAGATAGGTGTAAATTTTAAATTTGGTATTCGCAACGGTGCCTGTCTGGGCGTAGTATACCCCGCCGATGGTGGGTGTTTGCGCCTGACTATATTGAAAACCAACCGATAAAAATAGAAATAGTATACAAAAACGCATAAACGAATATCGATAATAAACCAGGGCGAAGATATCTTTTTAACCGATATTTTGCTGCTTTTTACCGATATAGGGTGGGGATCAACCGAAAGGCCCTTTTATTATCATGGCTATGAGCGCAATTTTGGGCACAATCCACGAGATATGCTGTACCTTGCTGCGATCATCCTGACTAATCTGCACCTGATCTACCATCAGCTGACAACCAACATGGACCTGTATCCGTTCAATAATATCCGCAATTATACCAGCAGAGAGCGTATTACGGAGGCGGGAGTAAACTTCCTGTCGATGGGGTTTCCGGTATTGGCGTTGCTGACGGGCTATAAGGAAATGGTGCTGGTAGCCTGTGTGGAACTGGGGCTGATGCTGGCAGGAGAGTTCTATACCTGGTGGACGGCCTATTTCTTCGGGCCAAAGTTTGCCTGGCAGAAAAACTGGCAGGAGCTCTATACCCGTACTTTCGGTCAGACGATCATCATTTTACCTTCCAGGGGTAAAAATCCTGTTCCCAACCTGGAGCATTGTATTCTCCACTTCCTGACATTGCTCTGCTTTATCGGTTGTTTGCTGTACTACGTGTATGGATAAACGATTGCTACAAGATAATTTTACTATTGAATGCCGTTATTCTCTATTTTACATACTTTGAAAACCAGGCAAAAAACAGGATATTTGATCCGAAAGATCTAATATGCGGATATTCGTTATTGTTACAGGCCTGCTTCTCTGCATTGGTATAGCAGTATTTGTATTTCTCCCCGGTAAAAACGCTGATAAATTCACCGATATCATCGACCTGCAATCACCGGTAAGCAAATCCCATTTATATATCAAGAAAAAAATATGGGGAATGACGGGAGAAGATCTGCTGATATTGATCTCTAATTCCCGGGCTAAAACCTATTCCATGGACCTGCAGACCGAAATGGCCTACTACAGGGTGAAACCTTTTCTGTATAAATTTGAAGCTGATACCTTGTCTGTTTACACACTCAAAACAGTGCCTGTTCCGCCAGGCTTTTACTCTGATATTAAGGTGGTGCAGCATGTCATGGATAGTGTGGCGCTGCATGCGCTGCTGGAGCATGGTGGGTATAAAAAATTGGGGATGCAGGTAGTGAGTGAGTAGGTGATTTTAGTACATTATATCTGTTTCATCAGGTTATGCTGGCGTCTTTGGAAATTAACCGAACATAGTGTGATTATATCGCAATACCCAATTGGTAATTTTTTAAAATGATTAATAATGAGCAGTTCAGGAAGTATAGTATTTTTTTTAGCTATGCTGATATTAGTATCATGTGGTAATAAAATACATCCAGAGGAATCTCCGCTAGCTATCGTTGCAAAGTTGATCTCCGCCGAATCTCTTGCTGATTTTGAGGAGGCAAAAAAATTTATTGATGTAGAAAAAGTGTATGCCAATCATCCAGACACATTATCAGCAGAACAAGCGTGGAAGACACAGGTGACTTTTTTCTATGATCTTGGAAGAGATAAGAAGTTTACCAATATTTTCAAATATTACAACTACACTATTAAGGAAGCGCAAAACGGAGAAAATGCGTCAGTTGTTTTTGAATCAAAAACGCCAGGGGATAGCATCGATAGGATAATTTATAAACTCAGATATTATAATAAAACCTGGGTGGTAGTTGGGATTGAATATCATAAAAAAGTTTAAATTTTATTCAGAAATGAAGAAGGCTGTAGCTGTTATATTTTTTGGGATATTATTGCAATCACTTTGTCTTGCACAGACACAGAATAGACGATTGAAAATTTATAGCATTACTGAATATATGGATGGCTATGTTATAAAAGGTATAGATACTTCAAATTATGATACACTTAATATTGTTTCTGTAAAAGATACTGTTCCGAAGAAGCAAGGGACTAAAAGATTGTGTGTCGGCAATATATACAATTTTAAATACGAAGATTATGTAAGTCAGGCTGCGGCAATGCCAGTAGAGAATTTTGTAATAAGAATAAAAACAACGGTAGTTTGGAACGGTGGAGATTGTATAAAAGATCGTCCTGTTTTTGGTAGAAATATTAAAGGACAATGGATGGAGGAAGAATAAGAATTCAGCTCCGTAAAGTTTTACATCCTGCCACTCAAATAAATTATGTTTTAAAACGTAGTTTTGAAATTACATCGATCTGCTGCTAAATCTTATACCTATTTCCAATCATGTTCATCTTGCAAAATAGCATAGTTGAAAATGGAAAACTCAATGTCCTTTAAGGAGCTAATTCAATCAAATATTTATCGGCAAGGGTATCATGTTACTGTTGTAGGAGGCGGTATTCAGCCGCGATTTGCTTATACAATCGGGCTATTCAGTCAAATGAATTTTGAGCTGGTTTTCCCTGGTGGGGTTTATTATTCGAAAGATGAAGTCCTTCAGATTTTTAGTACGATCATCGACAATTTTAAAATGAATGGGGGAAATTCGGGACAAAAAATAGTAATTGACTCCCTTGGGGAATTTTCATTCTTGCTGGCAGATCCAACCTGGAGCAAATTGATGTTATTAGGTGTTTTTGATTATTACAGTAAGACGGATATACCTGTATATCAAATTGTACCCGATGCCTCCCACTTCACGTACGATATTCCTGATATGTCAATAAAATGGAGTGTATTAACACAGCCGGTTTGGCAATGGTTAGACTGCAAATGGAAATATAAGGTGCCGGGGAAGTCGCAGGTGACCACAAATCTTGAAGCGTTGAAAGGAGCAGCAATTACAGAGTTGATGCGCTGGGAAGAGGATGAATGGGAAATGTTTGCTGGTTCCGGACCGGACATTGAAGAAAAAGATATTCGTGTTGTCTCTCTGGGAACAATGCTTGGCATCGATAATACACTGTTGCCGGCAGTAGACATTAAAATCGGGAAAGGTTTATGGAGAATAGACAATGGTGCTGAATGGAACGATTGGGGGTAGCCTATGTAACCTGGAGGTTAGGCAGAATTTGGTGCCCTCTGCTAAGTCAGTATGTTTATAGCCGGTGACGCACGGAGTATGATTTTACACCTATTAACAAAAATAGAAAATGAGAAAAACACTGTTTGTCCTTATTATCCTGGCATTCTCTCTAAATACCTATGCCCAGTCTATTTTCAAAGTCGTTGGGTCGGAAGGCAATATTGTCCAGCGAAATTGTGTTGATAAGAATGATGTTATTAAATCATATAGCATTGTCCTGGCTGCAGATAGTCCGGGGATTTTCCGTTCGTATCCTTTTTTTAAAAACCTGGTGATCGATTCGATGCGTGCCATAGCAGAGTTGTTGACCTTTCAGGGAGATACCAGGATTTGTACGCTGCCTGTTGTTGGCCACAATATGTTTTCTTCTCAGCTGTATATGGGTAAATTAGAAAACTATTCCATTCAGGTGGAGGCCCTTTTCTTAATTAATCAATTGGTTTTAGAAAGGCCGTTCAATTATTCTGATTATCCTGTTCTGGTAGATAAAGCAAGTGGAAAAGAAGCCACCATTTCCGGGGATATCATTGATCGGGCATTTGAAGCCTATCGGAATTGGTATGCGCTGATCAGCAAAGTGGGCCTGGAGAAAATAAGGGCCAATAATATCTATCCCTTGGATGGTACTAATCTGAAATGGCACTGAGTGTCCGCCAGACAAGATAATTATGTAGAAGGCTGGATAAATTGAAATATATGCGGATTGTTAATGCAAATTATATGGTAGGCAGCTAATCATCTTCATATAATATCTGGTATTTACAATGTTATATCCTTTGTAAAAGACTCCTGTGAATTTATAAACAGTTATGTTAGCGAATGTGGTAGTGATCCGGGAAAAATAATGAATCGGTTGCGACAGTATTTTTTAAATTGGCTAAATACTTACCTATGTTCCGAAAACTTTATATCATTTCTATACTTATCCTGACTGCTTGTTCCAATACTGCAACAAATAACGGTTGGACTAAATCAACATGTAATGGGCTGCCAAAGATGTATGCCGGGTTCAACTTCCTGGGAGTGCAGCATGACAGCAGTTTGTTTATTTCTGCAGAAGTTATGGATGTAAAAGATCCTGCCAACGCAGGGGGATATAAGTCAACATTATACCAGTCTAAAGATAATGGCCGTACCTGGACTGCATCCTTTAGTGATTCGGGAAGTATTACCGCGCTATCCGTCAATGCCACATCGGTTTATTGTGCCGTAGGTAAAAATCTATATAATCAGAATGCTCTTTTTGCTGATTCAGTCACCGTTATGGCAAATGTTGATGGTAAGGGATGGGTGCCCATATTCATGCGAAGTGATTTTTATATCAAGAATATATTGCCAACAGCTGACAGTGATTTAATACTGATTGGCAGGACTATTAGCGACACATGGGAACTACTCAAAGGAAATCCGCAGACAAGTGCATGGACAAGCTTAACAAGCTTGCCAATCGGATTTTACGGCCCAATGCTGGTAAATGATAAATTATGGTTCATTAATCGGGGAATGAAGGATAGCATTGGATATTATTCATTCAGTGCTGGTGCAATTTACAATATATCATTGCCACAAAACTTCAAAGCGTATGCTTTAGCTGAAATGGGCGGTAGAATTCTTATTGCATGTAAATCAGATCGGACAAGTATTATGAGCTATGACCCTATAACAGGGAAATTTAGGATAATGGTGACAATGGAAGACGCAAACCTTTATCCGGTTTCATTAACAGCAGATGGGGGTAAAATACTTATGCTGTTAGGGAATGGTCGGGAGGTATCTCCTGCTTATTGCATTTATAGCGGGGATATGGCTACCAATAAGGGGGATATTGAAAAACTGCCTAATGTTTATGTAACACCGTTCACCTTCTATAAAACAGCATTCTGGGGATATGAACATGAAACTATTTACACGAAGAAGATGTTTTAAATCTCCATTCCTGGAATTTAGATAATATGAAAGTGCCGGCCCGCTATTTTCCTATTCAGATGGATAAAGAAACGTCGCTAATTCCTTATCTGATGCTCCGGAGCTATTGTTTTCAACCCGAATCCATTGAGTTTTTATATAAGGATAACGAAATGTTCATCTATAAATTGAAATCAAAATCATTTCCGGAAGAATTCCTGGTGAAGGTTAATATATATGTTTGGGACAGCGTTGTATTCGAGCCCTGTGAACCGAAAATACTTCTTTGATCTGGTAGTTTAAGTACACATAAGTAAATGAAAAGAAACTGGAAATGAATATTTTGAAGATTCGTACTTTGTTAGCACTGTCCTTATTTGTACCCGGTAGCATAATATTACTGCTACGGATAGCTTCAGGGCATGAAATGGTGCTTAATTCGTTAATGGCAATATTCACTATAGTTGGGCCGCTATGCATGTTGATCTCATCACTGATGATTTTCTTTGGGGCAGATCGTAAATTGGGGCAGGTGGGGAGCATCATTCTTGTTGGGCTATTGTCTTTTTCAACGATAGCACTATTAAGCTTTATGTTTGATTTACTTTGTAATGGGCCTATAACAATAGATCGGGTAGTGATTGCCGTATGTTTGGGATTAACGATGATGTTAGTAGTGATATTCCTGCGGAGAAAACAGGAGCATAGGTCGGATAGATAGCCTTGTTTGCTCCCCAGATTTTAACAGCATTATAATTATGAATAGAAAGATTCCGGCAATGCTATTGATTTTATTGATGACTTGCCTTGCCAGCGCCCAGACAAAGTCATACAAAATAAATGTCAGCAAACAGGAGTGTCCTAATAAAAATGGTTTTTGCTTAAATGTAGAAGTATCCAGGTATGATACGGTGATTTCAAATTTGAATGAGCAATCGTTCTATAACTATGAGGAGATTTACATGTTGCCGGATGCTGTAAAAATAAAGGTGATTGAAGCACTGTTGCCATATTTGTCTGATTCCTCGCTATGCTGCCGAAAGGTGAGAACTTATGAAAATATGGAATATCCTGGTTGTTACAGAGAACGTCCTGTCTCGACTAATTTCCCAATTAATATAGAGACATTGTTTATTATTAATCGGGTAGCTTACAATCCTTTTACATTCAGAATTGGTTGCTATCCGGTGCTTTATAGTATGGGCCTGGAGCGTGAAATAAATAATGATCAGCAACAGATAAAACTAATGGTGGCGCACTACAAAGAATGGTTTAAACTGTATAAGTCGACGGGTGAATTGCCACCCAATACGATTTTGAATGCTGGTAAAATCAGATGGTGGGGACATCATTAAGACTGAAAATAATATTTGGTTCTTCGTTTTTGAATTTAGAATAACTCCAATAAAATCACTTCCTGGTCTGTAAATTGTATGAATATGCGAACGTTTTTAATGGCTGGTTTGATTTCTCTCGCAGGGTTAATCTTTGGTTGTGGTAATGCAGGTCTGAATAAGATAGGTGGCGACATTGATACTTCCGGGCTTTACAATTATTGCAATTCGTTTATTAAGGCCATTGCTACTAAAGACACTACCTTATTTTATAAAATGGTGGATAGTGATAAATTGGTGACTTATTTTAATAGTAAACATCCTCAGGACTTAATTAGTAAACAGGAATTATTTTTTCCTTTTTTCTTTGTGTATAGCCCATTAAAAATCAGGAAGGATTCTCTTATTGCTAATAGAAATGAGGAGTTGTTTCAGATGTTTAAAATCAGCACCACAGCGAATTTGTCCGGAAACAACGTGCGTGCTGACGTAGAATGGACCACTAGACTCTATTCAGCCAGGCAATCAATTTCATTGATATTAATAAAGAAAGATCATGAATGGGAAGTAGTGGGAGCTGATTGGGAGGAACTACAAAAATGAGGATGACAAGAAGGTTTTCCGCTGCATTTCCCAAATATTTAAATTGAACAAAAAATGAAATACCCGTTATTTTTGTTTTTTTTGCTCGGCTGTAGTTCCGCTTATAGTCAGACATTTAGTAAATGTAATTTGTTACATCAGATCCTGGTGTCTGCAGGAAAAAAAATCTTCTTTGATTTCAGAGATTCAGCAAATAGTCCAATTAATGCTATTGATACTTCCGGTTTCTTTGCTGGTTGCCATTTTGAAAATTTATATGATAAAAAATTGGTGGTCTTGACTGATAGTACTAAACTTTCTAAAGCCAATCAACGTATTTTTCAAATCCTCATACAAAAAAAGAAAGGCAGAAATTATATAATAGAAGTTTATTCATGAATCACACATGGACATACCGTGGCAACTGTAAAACAAAAAGGTAGCAGATTTTTATTGTTGAAGCAGCGATCAGGTTGGCTGGATTGAGGATATTGGGAGGTGCTTACAGCGCAGTAAAATAGTCTTTTTTTAGTGATAATATTCAGTGCTATTCGAATCTAAACGCATTAAAATTGTTTTATGGATAATTATAGCCTTAGCGTTTTTGCAGACTATAATCAGATTTTCGTAAATGACCGGAGTAAAGTTGAATTATATTTTCCAGTGTGGTCTGAAATGGATTATTTCGCCATGTTACACAATGATGCCAACGGCGTCGTTATAAGTACGCTGAGAAATATGGAGGTCGAAGTGTTTATAAATGTTTGTGCTGAAAGGCCTGGTATGAGCAATGCTGATTGGGACCAGGTCGTGGAGTCATATTTGTTTCTTCCTACCGGAAAGTTGGTGGTATCTGGTACTACGGATTTTCTGCAGGATTCATTTCAACTGGATGTTCCAATTGGAGGCTATCATATGCTGGTTTGTTTTTCCGGGTTGAATTCTATAAGTGAGAATGGACTTGACGGCAATGATCAATACCATGTTTTTTTATGGAAAGGAGAGAGGTTGATTGAAAATGTTATACATAAGCATAGAAGTGCCTGAGTTATTTTCAGAAACCAGTTCCTTATCAACTTATAAATAACCTAAACATACATCGTGATATCTAAACAAAAGTTTTTATTACCACATGGTAATCATTGCAGTATCCAGGTTTTTAGTTAAAACAGTGGCGCGCCTATCGCAAATTTCTTGTTGGATGGTTGAACTTATTGTTTCATATTTAATGAAAACGCATTCAATTTGATGATAATTGGATTTATTTTCCATCTTATTATAAAGCTGATGGGCTATAACAGACGATACTTTTTTTATAATGGAGCTATCTGCCTTACAGAAATCAGGATGCTTTGAATTACGTATCATTATCAAAAAACGACCATCTTTCCTGTTTTCTTTTGCGGCTCTGAAATCATGTTGCAGAAAAGCTTCGGCTTCGAAAGCTTTAGCTAATATTTCAGCATACTTGTTTTCTTCTGCAGAAAGAGGTATTTGTTGGGAATGACAGCCGCATAAGGATATTAGTAAGCATAAGAAAAGGATGGGGATAAATTTTTTTGTGGTCATATTTTCAAATGTTTATAAATATTAGATACCTTTTTATTAAATCTCGTCTTTAAATTTCAACACATTTAAATAGTAGATTAATGAAAAGTAGCTATTTAATAACTTATAAGGTAAGGTAAAAAATATATTAATTGACTATGGAATTGCGCCAGCTACCTCTGACGCGCGTTTTTCTTACGTTAATGCAAGTTGCTATATTTATCTTGTGTCTGGTGTACCTGGTGTCGGCAATCCAATCTTTTACAAGTGTGGGAACGTTCCGAAACAGGCATCTGGAATTACTTTATCTGACAAACGTATCTTTTTAATAATACTTAAACAAATATGTCCTGTATACTTACTATAGCCGGAGTAAATTTCGATATTGATGAATTTTTATATTTGTCGGGATTGGTGCCTAATAAAGTACGACGGAAAGGCGAACCGCGGTTTCGTACTAAGCCTGATGGCCCTAAAATAGAGCAGTCATTTGTAACTTTTCTGGTCAGTGAAGCAGGGTTTATGGAACTCACTGAACAAATATCAGATGCCATTACATTTTTAGAAAAAAATCAGGAAGCTTTATCCCGCCTGAAATTATTTGAAATTAATCATGCCTTTTTAGACTTTGGAACATCAACAAAAATTGATAATACAACTGTGTTATATGAAACATTCACATTTCCGGTGCCGTTACTTAAGTTAGCAGGGAATCTGGAATTAGAACTGCATCTGTCTGTCTATTCTGACCAGATGGAGGCCGTTCTGGAGAGCCGTCGCCATACATCAAAAAACTAGTTTTTTGATCATAATGTCCTTATCTTTAATAAGCATAATCTATGTTTGATAATAGTGCTATCCTCCTCAATGATCTGATAGATTTCCTGCAGCTGGAAACAAAATGTGACCGTGTTTTGATTGTTGAAACCGCACTGATAGAAGATGATCTCGGTATTACCGGTGATGATGGGGAAGAATTGATTGTTAAATTCTCCCAAAGATATCAGGTAGATATTTCCAATTTTGACATCACAAAATACTTTTATCCTGAACCCTTAATTACGCTTCATCAAATTAGCATACTGCCATTACGTGTTATAGATCTGCTAAATGCCATACAGATAGGAAAATTGAATGATGATAAAATCGGAAAATAAGAAGGTCCACGTCTATTTCCATATAAAACTGTTTTTATGTACCTCAAATGTATCTCTATCTTCCTGCTCACAACACTGTTGTAAACAACTGTCATTGCCCAGGTTAAAAAGCCTGTATGGAGAACTTGATAACTTCATCTGTTGCGCTATTTTTTTGGTATGCCTGTCAATTCAGTGCCTTTACTCTTCTATGAAAGCTATATGTATCGCAATTGCGTAATAAATTCCCAAATTGGCTTTATTTTAGTTCACCTGCGCCAAAACAAGCTCCCAAATCAAATGAATCGAATCCTGCTATTATTGCTGCTGTTTGCTTTAGTACCTTGCCTCCTGAAGGCCCAGCAGGTAGCTGCCATTGATACTTCAGATATCTACTATACAACATTGAAACGCTATTGTGAAGACAGGGAGCTTAAATCGACTGTAATACTGGTAGAGAAGGAAAGTGTTTTTACAGATAATATCCCTTCGGCTATTGGTACCGTTAAAGTTGAAGTAATTGACCTGGACAACCTGCATTTTAATAAAGGAGAAATTAAAATTGTTTTCCGCTTTTCTATGTTGCCTTATAAGCCAGGCAGGCACAATCGCTTCGATGTAATGTTGACGGAATATCATGTGACCTTGAAATCCAAAGGAAAGGATAAGGCTTTTGGGTTGAGGGATTGTGGCGGTGCAACTATGGGGTTTGATTTTGATTGTGAGCGCCAAAAATTAGTGCCGGCAAGTTATTATTTGATACAACATTGAGCCATTACGCGTTATAGATCTGCTAAATGCCATACAGATAAGAAAATTAGATGATATTAAAATCGGAAAATAAGAAGGTCCACGTCTACTTCCATATAAAACTGTTTTTATGTACCTCAAATGTATCTCTATCTTCCTGCTCACAACAATGTTGTTATCAACAGTAGCTGCTCAGGAGAAGAAACCTGCTCCTCCAAAGCATTTTACCATGAAAGACCTCACCGGTATCTGGCTGAGGGATATAAGTATGCCCGGCGACAACCTGGGACAGCGTTTCCAGTTTTCACCCAACGGGCAATTTGTTTTCTACCCCGGCGACGACAGAGACGACCTGCGGACCATCTTTAGTATCTATGGCAAATACAGGCTGGATACCAGTTATATTTATTTTACCGTTTTAAAAAAGAAAATTTGGGATGGCGACGAAATCGGTGCCGGTGAGCCTTTAGTAGGAAATATTTTTGAAATAAATACAGATAAGACCAGGGAAATACTGATTAAAAATCCACACGAACTGGATAATGGCTGCGTGATCGAAGTCGTCAATGCCAACCATATTATCCTTAATTATACCCATTACTATAAGGTAGCAAAGAAATACCTGTCTGAAGGAGACTATTACAAATTTCCCAAATAGGTTATACCAGCATATTACATGATAACTTTTATATAGATGTTCATCAATATCATGTCTGGATTAAAGGACTTGCTGTGCAATGGTTTATAGCGTTAAAGCGATCATGTGGTAATCGGCATGGTTGGTTTGCTGATATCTATTATTATTTTGAGCAACATACACTGATTTTCTGTCGACTCTCTATACGATATATGAAAAAGATCAATCTGACGTTTAAGGCGCTGTTTCTTCTCTATGCCTGCGGAATTGCTCCACTGATTTTGTTTTGTGGCATTCTTAGTGTTTTTGGTACAAAGGTCATCTATGTGAATGGTAACCCGGTAGTTGGAATCAATGGCTTTATATCTGCCATCTTCTTTATACCATTATTTTCCTTAATAATGACAGCACTAAGCTGGATGTTACTCCGGTTTGGATACTTTATCTATGGCCTTTGCTTTAAAAATGCCATGCACCATGTAGAACCATATGAAGATGACATCCTGATTTAAACACCACACAGGCAAAAACACTTTTATACGTTATTGGCTATCTTCGTAGCTTGATTAATCCATTCCGACCTGTATGAAGAAACGATTTTTACCGCTTACGCTGGTAATACTGGCTGCGTGCAACTTCGGCCGCCAACAGCCGACAGCAACCAGTACCAACCCTGTTGCGGATACCACCCCTGTATTAGCTGCGGATACAGCGGCCGACTTCCCGGAGATTGCAGCTATCCCTTCCGGGGATGATTTCCCCGGTACCCTGGCGCATATAGGAACCGTTCACCCCGACGAATTCAGTAAAGCCGACTCCGTTGCCACCTGGTTTGCTTTCTATAAAACTGATAGCAACTACTATTACAAACCGATTCAATTGCAGGTTACCCGGGTGCCAGACCCCGTGCTGGAAGATGAAGAAGGGTGGGAGATTGCAGCAGATGCCACAAAGGATACTGTTATCAGCATTGTCTACGGGGTGCCTGATCTGAAAGAAGGTAACATCGCTGCTGTAAAGCTGAAAAAAACTTCCTTGCAACCAGGCGACTCACTGACCTTCAGGTATAACGGTGCCGACTTTAAACTATATGCCACCGGACATGTCAGCGGAAAGCCCGACGATATCAGTATTCACCACTACAGGCTTTTCCTGGTAGGAATGAAGGATGGCGCCCGCATCACGCAGTTGCTGGTACAGCATACCTACCTGGATGATAATATCCCGGAAATATTGCTGGCAGGGGACCTCGACGGCGATGCCTTCCCTGACCTGCTGATTAATACTACCTATCATTATAACCTCTACAGACCTACGCTTTTCCTGTCGTCAGGCCGTGGTAAGAATGAACTGCTGCATGTGGTAGCCATGAACGATTTTGTGGGATGCTGATCAAACAATCATCGCTATAAAAACAAAATGCCATCAAATGAATGATGGCATTTTGCGCTTTTGTAACCGATGTAAAATTGTGTGTGTTGAAATAGATTACCCCGGTCAGCATTTTTACAGTTAACTGCTACATATTTTTTAGTCCTTTATAGTTCTCTTCATAGGCTTTATAAATCCCCGGATCTCTTAACAGCAGCTCTGTTTCGCAGTTATTCTGCAAAGCGTTCTGCGTGAAATTATGAGAGCCGGTAACAACCATGCGTACACGTTCATGCTGATATTCCCCATCTATCATCATAAACTTGGAATGGATGTTCTGACGCGGCCTGGACTTATCTTCCAGGTTCAGCATCTTTACATAAGCTCCTTCCTTCTCCATCTGTGCAATTTCATCAATGATGCTGTCGTCAATTTTGTTTTTGACTACCAGCTCTATGGTGGCGCCCTGCTTCAGCAGCGCATGTAGCTTCTGTGCTACATTCAGGCGGCTGTTTACCCAGTCAGACATGCCTACACGCACAGTAGTATGTGCAGGATCTGTTATATTATCCAGTATGTCGATGATAAAGTCATCTCCCGTAAATGCCCCATTACGGCGCATCGGCAGAAAACAGGCGCGGATACCGGCCGCCACGTTGTTATATTCGCTATACGTATAGTTCTTCATTCCTGCAACGCTACGGGATTCCAAATCTGTCCAGTAGTGGAGATAGGCATTGTACAGGCCTTCCTGTTGCAGTACCACTGCGTCCTGTACTTTTTTAGTATCCGCTTCCGTGAAATTGTGGGAAGTCTGGAATACTATATTGGCAGCAGTATCGCGGTCGGTAACCAGCCTGGAGAAAAGAATGAACTTATTGTGGTTGATGGCAGATTTGCTGGCATCATTATAAAATGGCTTTGCCACCAGGTTAGTACCTGCATGCTGCAGCTCCCGGATAACAGGCTTATTCTCTTCCTGTGTTTCTTCCCGGCTCACATCTACCAGTACAAATACATGCGCCCCTCTGGCAGCGGCGCGTTTGAGGGCGCTGATAATGCCACTGTGGTCGAAGCCATAGGCAGACATATGTATCTCCGCACCGGCAGGAGTGGCGTCTATCAGGGAGATAGCCCTGTCCATGATCAGCTGGGAAGACCGCCCGGCCCCCACTACATCTGGCGCCGTAAATACAGCGGATGGAAAATTGATATGTACCGGAACAACTTTTCCGCCTTCCAGGTACATCGCTTCACCTTCCCGGCAACCCAGGAAAGTGATAGCGAGTACATACAGACAAACTTTAATAATCTTCACAGTAATTAGTGATTTAATTTCTCATAAACTGCAATATCGTCGATGCTCAATCTTCCGTTCAGGATGTTGGTACCGTTGGTGGCGCCCAATCCCAGCTTGTTGATACGGAAACGAACCGGCTGCTGTAAGTCCATCAGGAAAGTTGCTTTTTGGGCCACAGGGCCTGCATTCCTGATGGTATCACCAACACGCTGCCACGTTGTTCCCTGATCAATAGAGCTTTCCAGTGTCCAGGAGGAGCTGGCATCGGTGAAATAGGAGCCATAGGATAATGTCACTTTGGAGGCGCCGTTAGGCAGGTCAAATTTCATCATCACATAAGCGGAAGTAGTCAGGTTCTGCTGCATACGGATACACTGCTTACCTGCCGGGTTAAAACGGTCCCTGTCTTTGGTGTCGCCCAGAATAGCCTGGTCGAGTCGCCATAAACCTGTTTTCAGCGTAACATCAGCTGCTGCATAGCTGCCTTTACTCGCGGCAGGCGGATTTTCGAAATCTTCAGGAAAAGTATTGTACAGCGGTCCGCTTTGATTGCTGACATCGGCAATGGTGCGTAAGGCAAACGTTTTGCTGGTGGTGCTGTCTGTTACATTGGCCTTGCTGTTGTAGTACATCGGAATACCAGTAAACGAGGCGCTGGCAGGTATTTTTTCGCCGGCAAAAACAGCGGTGCCCAGCGTTCTCAAAAAGAGCGTAGAGTCGATGCCATCTGTAATGGCTTTCATTCCGCTGTAAACATCCGTTGCAGCAGGACGCCATTGAAAGCCGCCATCTAACTGCACCAGCGTCGCCTCATAGCTGCTGAAGTTTTTAGAAAGTTCTGACATGGAAATACTCCGCATGGCAGGTTTAATATTTTGCTTTATCAGCTGGATCTTGTCTGCATTTACATTTACCAGCTGCAAAGCTCCCTGGAAATTGCGAAGGGTAGCTCCATCAACATTTACAATAAGTGAATCTCCTGCGGTATATTTTACGGCAGCGTTTTCACCGAGAGAAATAAATATGCCCCTCATTTTTCCGCGTCCATAGTTTTGCAGGGCGAAAGTACCGGCAGGCAGGTTATTACCCCTGTTGTCGGATACTACTACACCGGCAATCTGGTAAGCACCAGACAAATTATCGGTGCTTACCTGGATGTCCTGTCCTTTATATACACTGCGTAAAACCTCTATTGATGCCAGTGGACTAAGCGTTCCGTGGGCATAATTGGTATCTTTTTTCAGACATCCCATAAATGGCATGACTGCAAGTAATAGTGCCGGTATATAGAAACGTTTCATATTTTTCTTTTACTGAGAATGATTAATTTTTATTCCACCACATTTTGACATTGATGTCGTCGCCACCCATGGCAGCTACCGCAGCCTGATAATTGGTTTTGTTGAGCGACTGCACCGCTACAGGATATTTGAAACGGGAAGGCATCTCTCCGTTGTTTTTCAGGCCCGGGCCTTTAGGCAGCACCGGATGACCGGTACGACGATACTCTATCCATTGCTGGAAGTCGGTGAAAAACAGGCAGTAATATTTCTGCACCATAATCATTTCCAGTTTATTGTCAAGGGTCAGGTTGGTGTCCCATTTGATACCATCTTTGGTGAGATAGCCTGCCGGTAAGGCAAAGCCCCAGAGGGTAATACCCGCTTCCACACCGTTGTTGTAATAGTCTGCCGGGTTAGCGTTGATATAGCCTTTCAGCGCGGCTTCTGCCAGGATGAACTGCAGTTCGCTGTAGTTCATAATGTTGCCTAACAATGGTTCATCTTTCAGGGAAGCCAGGTAAAAAGATTTACGCTCTGGTATTACACCGCTGGCGTAACCACTTGGTGCACCTTCATAGGCGCCGTTTACGGTACTGGCCCATTTGGCAATACGGGGGTCATTCCATTCTATCAGGTTATTGATAAAGAAAGTAGTAAGACCATTATCACCGTTGAAGTCATAGTCTCTGTAGGTATTGAAGGCAGAGGTATATGGCGGCACGGTGGTGAAACGCAGGATCGCTGATTCTGCGTTGTTAGTAAAAATAGGGTAGGTAGCAGGCGTTTCTACGATCTGTTTGATTTTCGCTGGTGCATTCATTTCTGCTTTTGCAGATACGCGCATCAGTAAACGCAGGTAAAGACTGTTGCCAAATTTTCTCCATTTGGTAATATCACCCGCATAGAGCGGGTCCATGGATGCATTATCGGTAGGCAGCGCCTGACCGGCAGCCAGCAAGGTATTGGCTTCTTCCAGCCGGGTAAATAAATCCGCATAGATATCCTTCTGCGCATCAAATTTAGGCTGGAACTGGCTTTCACGGCCTTTGTTCGCTTCTGAGTAAGGTACGTCCCCGAATACATCGGTAATAAGAGATACTGTCCATACATCCAGGATTTCACCAATGGCCATATACGATTTGCTGTTAATGGTTTTGGCGCCGTTATAGATATCCAGGAAATTGGTGCGGTTAGTATACCAGTTAGACCACATGTTGTCTGATTCTGCCGGACGGACCACATATCGGTGTATCTCATCGGAGTTAATCATGGTAACATGGTCCTGCATCAGTTCATTGGTGAGACGCAATGCCCTGGTCTGGTTATTATTCACCATGGAGTAGAGATTTGGCGCCAGCAGTGTTTCTGGTGGCGCTACATCTGAAGTATTGGGATTGGTATTGAGTTTCGCAAAGTCTTTGGTGCAGGAAGTGCCTGCCATTATTGTCGCTGAAAAGATAGCGTATGTTGTTATCCTGAAATTTTTCATGATAATCCGTTTAATATTTTAGAATGAAGCGGTGATATTAATACCGAAGCTTCTTGTTGATGGGAACTGTCCGATTTCAAAGCCCTGGTTGATGTCGCCATCGCCCAGCGTACCGAATTCCGGATCGAATAATGGCCAGTTGGTAATCATAAACAGATCACGTCCGTAAATGCCGACGGTGCCTTTATTGAAGCCCATTTTGCGTAATACGCGTGGTGTGAAGGTATAGTCGAACCTGGCTTCCCTTACTTTGATGAAATCAGTGCGGAAGGTGTTGGATTCTACGTTGTCACGTGTATAGTGTGCATTGTAGTAAGCGGAGATATTGGTAGCGATGACATCATTTTTACGGTAAGTACCATCCGGGTTTTGGATCACACCATCACCGATAATACCGTTGTAACGGCCAGGCAGTGTTTTCTTTAACTTACCTTCTTCTGCAAGTACAGCATGGGTGAGGGAGTAGGCTACACCACCGGTTTGCCCGTCTACAAGGAAGCTGAAGCGGAATTGTTTATAGGAGAAGCTATGTCCCATACTGGCTTTCCAGCGTGGCATGGTGTTACCGAGATATTTGGTAGTCTGGTCCATGATCGGGTATCCCTGCTCGTTATAAACGATTTGTCCATCCGGAGAACGCAGGTAGCCAAGGCCGTAGAGGTCGCCCATGCGGCCACCGGGGCGTGCTTCGATAGAACCTCTGTTGGCTGGTCCGGTAGATAATACATATGTTTCAATACCATCCGGCATACTGGCGATGGAACTTTTGTTGGAACTGAATGTTCCGGTGATATTCCAGATCAGCCCATTTTTCTGCTTGATAGGTGTTCCATTGGCTTCAATTTCTATTCCTTCGTTGCTGATAGTACCTGTGTTCACAATCGCGCTATAGAACCCGGAAGCTTTATCTACCGGTGCTTTTACGATTTGTTTGGAAGTACTGTTTTTGTATACGGTCAGACCCAATCCCAATCTGTTATGGAAGAAGTTCGCATCGATACCGCCTTCCAGACTTTGCGTAAACATGGGTTGCAGGTTCAGGTTGGTTACTGAGCCCGGGTTGGTTAAACCACCCTGGAATTGAGTCGTCAGATACCCGAAGGAGGTCAGGTATGGGTTGGTACCACCACTGCCGACGCCGGCAAGAGAAGCCCTCACTTTCAGCAGGGATATCTCTTTTGGCATCTTGAAGATGTCGGAGAGGATAGCACTGGCATTCACGGAAGGGTAGAAGAAAGATACGTTACCTCCACCGGCAGGATTTGCCAGGGTACTGCTCCAGTCGTTACGCCCGGTGAAATCGAGGAACAGGTAACTATTGTAGCTGAAGGTGAGGAGGCCGTACAGGCTGTTTACAGCGTATGTCGACTGATAAGGATATGTGGTGAGTGCATTCTTCGCGTTCCCGAAGTTATATTTTCCAGGGAACTTCAGTTTATCGGCTCTTACTTCATCTTTATTGTAGTAGTTCAGCATACGGGAACCACCGAAGGAAATGGAGCTGTTAAATTTGTTGATGGTACGGTTATAACGCAGCAGGAAGTCACTGTTTACTTCTCTTGAATAGATATTCTGTGTACGGTACATGCCGTCTACATATTTCTGGGTATTTTTAGGACGTTGCTGAGAACGGCCTTCAGTACTGTAATCCAATGCTGTTCTTACCTGCAGGCTGAAATCTTTGGTAAAGTTATAGGTAGCAGATACGTTCCCGATAATACCATTTCTGTTCATCTTATTCAGCATTTCATATGCCTGCAGATATGGATTGTCCAGCAGACTGCTGAATGGACGTGTTTGCGCAATCTGTTCCTGGCCAGGTACCCAGTAGTCTTTAAACCAGTTGATATTGGCGTTTGGCACCATACCACGAATGAAATACATGATGGTCTGGTTATTATAACCGGTAGATGGCAGGTTATCGCTCTTCTTGTTGGTGTAGTTCACTTTGGTAGAGATCTGTAATTTGTCTGATACCTTGTGATTTAAGGAGAGTGCTACAGTATTTCTGTTATAACCGGTATTAGGGATGATCCAGTTATTGTTAAGATTGGTGTATGCCAGACGTACGTTGGTGTTGCTATTTCCTCCCTCGAGCGATACGCTGTTGGTAAAGGTTTTTGCTGTCTGGAAGAAATCTTTTCTGTTGTTTTTATAAGGTACCCATGGTGTTCTCACGGTGCCGCCGGTACGGGTATTGGGATCGTACTGGAAATAGCTCTGGCCGTCGAATTTAGGCCCCCATGCGGAGCTGGTACTACGGGTGCTGGCACCATCTTCTGTGGCACCATAGGAGTACCAGGTATCCTGTCCTTCTGCTCCCTGACCATATTCATATTGATAGTCCGGCCAGTGGTTAATGGTTTCAAAAGTAGAATTGGAGTTGACGGTAACACCAAGTCCTTTAACCATTGGTCTGCCGGCTTTGGTGGTAATGATGATGGCACCATTTGAACCACGTGCGCCATATAACGCAGCAGCTCCCGGCCCTTTCAGTACCGTAACGTTTTCAATATCATCCGGGTTAATGTCGTTCAGACTGGTACCATAATCGGTAGGACTGTCATCGCTCAGGTAAGCACCACTGCCGGTGCCGGTACGGCGGCCGCTGGAACCATTGATAATCACGCCATCCACTACTATCAGCGCCTCGCTGGAGCCGGTGAGGGAGTTTTCTCCGCGAAGGATGATTTTGGTAGAGCCGGCAGGGCCTCCATTCGCTTTGAGCATATTCAGGCCTGCTACCTTACCGGTGAGGGCATTGGTCCAGTTGTTACTGATGGCGTCTGTCAGCTGTTCATTGGTCACTTTAGTGGCAGCATAGCCCAGTGCTTTTTCATCACGACGTATACCCAGCGCCGTTACAATAACGCCGTCCAGCTGGGTAACATTCTGCTTCATGATGATTTTGAGGTTAGCTGCATCTGCGGTAACCGGATAGTTATAGGGATCAAGGCCGATTGCCTTGAAGGTAATAGTACTGCCTACAGGGGCTTTCACATCGAAGGAACCTGTTTCCTGTGTAACGGCCACTGTTTTGCCATTCACGGAAATACTTACACCAGGTAATGATCCTTCGTTGTTGGAGCCGGAAACAGTTCCTTTGAGTCGCACCATTTCTGCCTGCTGCTGTGTAGTTTGCTGTGCTGTGGCAGATTTGATGTAGATGTTGTTGTTCACCTGTTTCAATTCCATGCCGGTGCTGGCAGCTACCAGTGTAAGGAGCTTGTCCAGCGGCATTTTTTCCGAAGGAAGCTGCAATGTTTTGGAAGTTTGTAATGCATTGTCATCATACATTACAGATAATTTTTCCTGTTGCTGCAACACCGTAATCATTTCTTTTACGGTGATGTTTTTTTTCTGAAAAGAAATAACCCGGCTGTTGTTTTGTGCTACAGCGGCATTAAAGAGTAGCAGAAAGGTTAGTCCGCTCACCGTCTTTTTCATATAGGAATGTTTAAGCATTATTTCTGTTTGGATGTAAGGGATAGCACTATTTCATGCTGGTTCACTTTATAAGAGAATCCTGCCAGAAAGCCGAGGCCGTCCAGCACGGTATATAGGCCATTGTCCTCAATGCTGCCAGTAAAAGAAAGGGAGGTATGCGTATTGCCTGCGATACTGATTTTCACGTTATACCACTGTTGGATTTTAGCGGCAATCTGTTCCAGGTTATCTTTCTCAAACACCAGCCTGTTGTCTTTTACAGCGGTTACTTCTTCAACTGCAATGCTGTCGAGCTGAGAATGGCGGGTAGCCGGATTATAGGTAAGGCGTTGCTGTGGCAGCAGGTTTATGTTGACAGCAGCTGCGCTGACATTGATCTTTCCGGTAGCTACCGCTATTTCCTGTGGAAGATCAGCCCTGGAAACGATACTGAAGGAGGTGCCCAATACGGTAATATTGGAATGGTCTGTCTGAACGCGGAAAGGTTTTCCCGGTTGTCCCTGTACATCAAAGAAGGCTTGTCCGTCCAGTGTTACCAGCCTGTCGGTATCACCGAATGCTGTTGCGTTATAGGCCAGTGTAGAGTTGTACTGCAGCCATATTTTGGAACCGTCAGGTAATACTACCTGTTTCTTTTCTTTTTCGCCGGTATGGATATTTACCAGCATAGGTGCTACGGGTGCAGGCTTACGGAGGAGTCCCCAGCCAAGTCCGATGGCCAGTGCTGCTACTGCGGCGGCGGCGCCATAGCGCCACCAGGTACGCCGGTGGGTTAATTGTTGGGCTGCATCTTCTGCGGCCATTACCTGCATGACCTGTTCCCATGCCTGTGCGGCATGTTGTTGTACAGGAACTTTGTCCAGCTTATGTTTGCGCTGTTTTAATGCATCCAGTATCTGCTGGTTTTTAGGAGCGTCCTGTAGCCAGGCCTCTACTTCCAGTTTTTCTGTTGCAGTACATTCACCCTGCAGGTATCTTATTAAAAAATTAGCTTCCAAAAGTTTGCCGTTTACATATAGGAGGAAGCGGCGTCAGATTTTTCCTGTTAATTAATGTTAAGGAATTATGAACAGGATGTAAACCCTTTGTGGTAGCTGTTTCAGGAAGAAAAAAATTATTTCATGAGCAGGAAAAGAAGGCCTGCCAGTATGGTCAGGTCATAATCTCCGGAGGATAATTGCAGTTGTTTACTCTCGCCTTGCAGTTGTCTGATGGCGGCATTTAGTTGGTATTCTACTTTCTTGGGCGTAATCTGCAATACCTGCGCTATCTCGCGCTGGGTAAGGCCCAGTAGTTTCATGTCTATGATTTCCCGCTTCACCGGGTCCAGCCTGGAAAGCAGTTGCTGCAGTTTCTGCCTGGCTTCTTTATTTACCAGGTGAGTGGCCGGTGTATCATCGGTGGCGATGGATTCGGCCATGAAATCGGAATCGAGGATGTCGTTCTGTCTGCTGTTATTGCGCTTATAGCAAAGGCGTCTGGCGGATACCAGGAGGTAGTTCTTCAGGTTGGTGCTGACCCGTATATTGGCGCGGTTCTTCCATAAATCACAGAATAACTTCGCGGATATATCTCTTGCTTCCTCATAATCATCTACAAGTGCAAAACAATATCTGCAAATCAAATCAAAATACGTTTCATAAACACCCTTGAAGGTCTGCTGGTCCCATGCTACGGCATTGGTGTCTGTTACTATCTTCATAATCGCGGTGCAAATCTATGTTAGCGATTTGCTTTTAATTAAGCCCTGGATAAAGATTTAATGAAAAATTCATATTGCAGGCCGGACTCCTGACATGGCGTTGTTGGTTGTTTGTTCGCTTTCTTATTGGCTGATCCTTCTTTTTTCAGCAATGGCTGATCCGCTGTCAAATTATTTATTCTCCGGATTATTCTCTGAATATTTATTGCAACAATGTTGCGTTTATTTGGATTTATATTATCTTTGCCGGCGTGCATCACCACCACAGGAAATATCGTCTGCCGGCTTTAGCCATGCTCTTACTGTACCTATTGTATGGTATAGTCATTCCTGTTATTCACCAGCACCCAAGCCCCGACTTTTCCCGCAACGCCGGAAAAGTACAGCTCGAATCCTCATATATTCATCTGGTATCTGATCACCCGGAACATACCGCCATCCATGCACATTGTTATATATGTGATGATTATAATGTAACTTTTCTTCCTGAATACCCGCCCGTATATCTTCCCAAACCAACACTGATAACGGTATTACCTGTTCATCCATCATCATCACCTAATGCTTCACATATTTTAGCAGCCTCCAACAAAGGTCCGCCCGCTGCTTAATTCCCGTTTTTTACCTGCTACTATGTATCATCCTGCGGATGACCGGAAATGCTTTGTCTGTATGGCTTTGCATGAAATACCCGGCTCGCCTGCATTTACTGTTGCTATTTATTTTTTATGAAGAAATATGTTTTGCTGCCATTGCTGGCGGCATGCGGTCCCCTGCATGCCCAGCAACAACCGCCGGCAGCTAAAGACCTGGAGCCGGTTGTGATAACCGGCCAGGCACAACCTGTGACATTATCTCAGAGTCTGTACCCCGTGAAGTTATTGTCCACGGCCACTATCCGCGAAAAAGGCGCCGTTTCGCTGGCGGACCTGCTGGCTACGGAAATGAACGTACGTATCATCAGCGACAATGTACTGGGCAGTAATATTATTATGCAGGGCATCAGCGGACAAAATGTAAAAGTCCTGCTGGATGGTGTGCCCATGATCAGCGGTGAAGGCAATGAATTCGACCTGCAACAGCTCAACCTGAACCAGGTAGAAAGGGTAGAGGTGATAGAAGGCCCGCTCAGCGTGCAATACGGAACTAATGCCCTGGCAGGTACCATCAATCTGATTACCCGTAAAATGAAGCCCGGCGACAAATTACAGGGAGGCACTACCCAATACATTGAATCTGTAGGTCAATATAACGGTAACCTCTGGCTGGGAAAAAATATCCACCACTGGAACCTTATGGGAGGTGCCGGGTATACGTGGTTTAAGGGCTATAGTTCGCCTGAATACAAGGCAGGCGTTAATACCCCTGACGGTAATGTCAGAGGGCAAAACTGGAACTCCAAAGACCAGTTTACCGCTAATATCAAATTATACAGGCAGTTTAAAAACATCAATACCGGTATTACCTGGAATCAGTTTTATGAAGATGCACTGTCGCCCGGCAACGCCGACCCCGGAACGGCATATCTCACTGCCAGCGATTATAAATACCTGACCAACCGCAGCACAGTACTGCTATTTGCCAATGGTAGTCCCAAACCCGATACCTATCTTGATATTATCAATAGCTACAGTTACTATGACCGTAACAGCGAACAGTATATCGTCAACCTACAGAACAAATCATCGCAGCAAACCAGCGATGCCCGCACTGCCTTTCGCAGCTGGAGTTTCAGAGGTGCCTACAGCCAAAGTAATATTGGACGCGCCTTACTGAATTACCAGCTGGGCTACGATGTGAACCTGAACAGCAGTACCGGCGACCGCGTATCCGATGATGCCGGCCGCATCGATGATATCGGTATCTTTTCCCGTATAGGTGTTACCGTATGGAAACGCCTGGAAGTACAGGGGGGCCTGCGTTACACCTACAACAACCGCTATGATGCCAGCGCCATCAACTTCCTCGGACAAAAACTTCCCTTCATTTCCTCGCTGCAGCTACGCTGGAACATGACCGACCACTGGTATATGCGTGGCAGTTATGCCAGAGGGTTCAGGGCGCCGTCCCAACGGGAACTCTACTGGGATTTTAAAAATGCCAATCACTATATCATTGGTAATCCTGACCTGATGCCTGAACTGGCGCATAACTTTATTACCGGGTTGTATTATCAGCAACATAACAGCGCCAGTGGCTGGACGGCACAACTGACAGCCTTTCTCAATGATATCAGTAATAAGATTGAACTGGTAGAACTGGACCGTAGCGGGTTGCCACCGCAATACCAGTCTATCAACGTAGCCCGCACCTATAGCAATATCCCCGTATTCAAAACGAGGGGTATCAATATCGGTGGCGGTTATACGAATGCAGGCCGCTGGCACCTGAAACCCTCGCTGGGATACCTCACCCGCAGCGGCAGCAACAGTATGGATGCGCAGTTCGGCAGCTGGGAAGCCGGACTGAATGCGATGTACAACATCTTTCCTGTTAAAACAAAAATTAATCTCTTCTATAAATATAATGGCCCGATGGCCCAGTTCGGCATCACCGATGGTAAACTGGTAGACCGTACACTGGGCGGATATAGTCTGATGGATATCTCTGCCAGCAAAGACTTCCTTCAACATAAACTCCTGGTCACCATTGGTGCAAAAAACCTGTTCAACATAACGGACGTAGCACAATCCGGCGACGGAAAAGATGGACTGATGCTGCGATCCGGCTTTAAATCCGCGCTGCCGGTGGCCTGGGGCCGAACCGTCTTTTTAAGATCCACCTATAACTTTTGACATAATTACCAACATGAAGAAACCACTTATCGCCATGAGCGCAGGACTGCTGTTACTGGCAGCATGTAAGAAAAATGATCAGCCATATACGCCGCCTGTACTGGCGGAAGGCACACTGGTAGCAGGCATGGGCGCCGCTTATGATAGCACTGTATACGTAGATCTCAGCAGTGGCAAACTGACCGCTGTAGCTGCTGAATCCTGGGATATCGGCATCCGTAGCGGCGGCGGAAAAGCTATCATCAGCAACGGTGCAAAGAAAGCAGGCATCTATCGCATCCCGTCCGTTAATTTCGACAGTGTGCAGGCCATTCCGGATGCGGCTTCAAAAATTACGCTGACCTACGAAAATACCAGCTTCGATACTACTGCTACCAGCATAGGCGCCTGGGCAGATGAAAAAGGCAACAGCCGTAAGCTGGTATATATTATTGATCTGGGGAAAAATCCACCGAACGGCGCCGCCACTAATGGCTACCGCAAATTCAGCATCCTGGCAGCTAGCGCAACGGACATCACCCTTCAGTATGCGAACCTCGATAATACCGGCTATACGAAAATTACCATCCCGCTGGATAATACCCGCAACTTCACTTACTTCAGTTTCGGCAGCGGTAAAACTGCTGTGGTGGAGCCACCTAAAAATCAATGGGATTTTATGTGCACGGGTATTACCGTGCCAGGTGGCGGCCCGCAGGGATCTTATGTGGTAACAATGGGCGTACTGCATAACCGCCTGTCGGGCGCGATGGTGGCTGTCGATAATCCGGCCGCAGACCTCGCCGCCAGTGATGATCCTGCCGCTGCGATCAATAATTTTTCCAGTACCAATGGCCGTTATGTTTTGCTGACAAAAGCTGATTATACCACACTGAATCCCGTTGCTGCAGCTGATGCTATCGGAAAGGGATGGTGGCAGATATTGAAGCCGCATAGCGGTGGCAACTATAAGGTCTACGACTGGAAAACCTATCTCCTGAAAGACCCCGAAGGCCGCTTCTTCAAAATAAAATTTACTGCCTTTAAAAGTCTGGTTACCGGAACTCCCGGCTATCCTGCTTTTGAATACAAGGAAATGTAATCATCTCCCTAAAAGATAATGAATGAAAGAAATAATAAATAAGCGTGGCAGATGGATAGCAGGACTGGTACTGTTTTTTATATTGCTGGCAACAGCTGTCTGGTATTACCGGAAAAATATAGCGCCGGTAAAAATTGCGTTGGTCAACTATCCTTCCTTTGCTATGGCCAGAATACAGCAGGCCAACGACTCCCGATGGGTAGACCTCCGTGCATTACCGGAAGAAGATATAACAGCAAAGGCTACACGCTATGATGTGATTTTCCTTTTTGGTCGCGGGTTGCATCTCAGTAAATCACAGCAGGAAGCCTTGCAGGTAGCTGGAAACAAAGGGGTGAAAATCTATACGGAAGCTGCTGCTGACCCGCATACTGATGCCACTACAATCAAAGGCAAACAGCTGGAACAGGTAACAGCGTATATGCGTTTTGGTGGTACGGCCAACTTCAGTAACCTGTTACATTTTGCTCGTACAGAACTAGTGGCGCGTAGCTGGTTTAAATTGCCCGTGTCGCCACCGGTGCCTATTCCCGCAGATGTTTTTTTTCATATAGATGAAACACAAAACTTTCCTGCATTGCCGCCATTTGAAGCCTACCTCAGAAAGAAAGGCTTCTATAAAGAAGGTGCGCCGCGTATCGCGCTGCTGACAAGTGTTCCGGGACCTTTCAATGCTAACCGTGATCACCTGGATACAATCATTTCCGTATTTCAGCGCAAGGGCTGGAACGTATATCCTATCGCCGGCATGAAGAAACGCCTGGAGTTTTTACAGGCAGTGCATCCGGATATGGTGGTGGAAATGCCGCATGGGCGCATCTCTACCGGCAACTCAGCTGCGGTGTCAGCCTGGCTGAAGCAGCGTAATATTCCTTTGCTGAGTCCTGTTACGGTGTTTGCGCCTTTCGATCGCTGGATGAACGACCCGCAGGGACTAAGCGGCGGCATGCTCACGCAAAGCATTGTAGCGCCTGAACTGGATGGGGGCGTGGCGCCCTATGCTTTTGTAGCGCAATACCGCGACGCTGCCGGCTATGATATTTTCAGGGCTATACCGGACAGACTCGAAAAATTTACCGGTCTGATGGAAAAATGGCTATCGCTGAAACATAAGGCTAATAAGGATAAACGTATAGCCATATACTATTTTAAAGGGCCGGGAATGGCAAGCCTCGTGGCCGGCAACCTGGAAGTGGTGCCGAGTCTGTATAACCTGCTGGTACACCTGAAAGCGCAGGGATATACCGTCAATGATCTCCCTGCGGATGCATCGGCATTGAACCAACTGCTACAGCAAAATGGCGCGGTGCTGAACCCCTATGCTACGGGAAGCCTGGATGCCTTTTATAAAAACGGGCATCCCGCACTGATACCGGTATCTACCTATAAACAGTGGGCTGCACAGGACCTTTCACCAGTGGCCTGGCAGGCGGTGGTGGCCAGGTACGGCGAAGCCCCCGGCGATTACATGAGCCTGCGGCAAAAAGATACATCGTTTCTGGCGGTAGCACGGCTGACATTCGGCAATATTGTGCTGCTGCCACAGCCACTGCCTGGTATAGGCGATAATACCTTTAAACTGGTGCATGGCGCCAAAGTGGCGCCGCCGCACAGTTACATCGCCTCGTACCTGTGGATGAAGCATGGTTTCAATCCGGATGCGGTCATTCATTTCGGTACACATGGCAGCCTGGAATTTACACCAGGCAAACAGGTTGCCCTCAGTAGCAACGACTGGAGCGATGCGCTGATAGGTAATACACCTCACTATTACGTATATACAATGAGTAATGTGGGAGAGGCGATCATTGCTAAAAGAAGAAGCTATGCCACCATCATTTCCCACCTGACGCCGCCTTTCATGAAAGCCGGTGGTACTGATGATATGCGCCAGCTGGAAGAGATACTGCAAAAATACAGCGCCATGGAAGCCGGGCCGCTGAAGCAGGAATACCAACGGACAGCAGAAGAGAAGGCCCGGCAGCTGGGACTCCTGCAGGCACTGCACCTGAAAAACCTCGACAGCACAGCTATTGAAAAACTAGAAGCACTGGTGGAGGAAACGACCAACGAAAATGTAAATGCTGGTCTGTATACTATCGGTAAGGCATATACGCCGCAACAGGCTAAACGTACCGCTGCATTGATGAGCGGGGCGGATAGTAACGCCACCGCCTACACGGAGAAGCTGCTGGCCAGCACCGAAGCAGAACTGGCAGCGATCGACAATGCACTCAGCGGAGGATATACTTCCCCATCGGCAGGAGGTGATCCTTTGGGGAGTCCGGGTGCAATTCCTACAGGCCGCAATCTTTTTAGTATAGATGCAGAGAAAACACCAGGACCGCAAGCCTGGAACGTAGGTGTGCAGCTGGCAAAAGACCTTATACAGCAATACCGCGAACAGCATAGCTATGCCTGGCCACGGAAAGTGGCCTTCACGCTCTGGCCCGGGGAATTCATCCGCACCGAAGGCGCCATGCTGGCAGAGATATTTTACCTGCTGGGCGTAGCGCCTGTCAGAGACCCGCAAGGCCGTATCACTGACCTGGAACTGATTCCTGCGGCACAGCTGCAACGGCCACGTATAGACGTAGTGGTGCAAACAGCAGGACAGTTCAGGGACCTGGCCGCGAGCCGGCTGCAACTGATAGACAAAGCCCTGAAATTAGCAGCAAGGGCCGGCGATAACGAGCAGTTTGCGAATTATGTGGCCACTGGCAATACCGCTGCGGAAGAACTGCTGCGTAAGAAGGGTTTTTCTCCCAAAGAAGCCAGGGAGCTGGCGGCAATGCGGGTATTCGGGGGCATAGATGGCAACTATGGCACCAATATCATGAACATGGTGGAACAAAGCGACCGGTATAATGATAATAACGAAGTGGCAAAAGTTTACCTCAACAACATGGGGGCCGTGTACACGGATACTGCACATTGGGCCATGTTCAGGGAAGGCGTATTTGAGGCCGCACTGCAACAGACAGATGTAGTAGTGCAGCCGCGGGAAAGCAGCTCCTGGGGAGCCCTCAGCCTGGACCATGTGTATGAGTTCATGGGCGGCCTCAGTAACGTGGTCAGATATACGACCGGAAAAGATCCTTATGCTGTGCTGAATGATTATAGGAATCCGCAGCAGGCAACCGTCCGCGAGCTGAAAGCGGCCGTCTGGACGGAAGCGCAAAGCACCGTGCTTAACCCGCAATGGATAAAGGAAATGCAGGCAGGTCACAGCAGCAGCGCAGAAAAAATTACAGAGACCTTCCGTAATGTTTTCGGCTGGAACATAATGAAACCTGACCTCATCGACCAGCAGCTATGGAACCAGTTGCATGAAGTTTATATCAACGACAGGTATACCCTGAAACTGCATCAGTTCTTTGAAAGAGAGAATGCGCCAGCGCTGGAGGAGCTGACAGGCGTTATGATGGAGGCTTCGCGCAAAGGGTTGTGGCATGCCAGCGAAAAGCAACTCAATGAAATTGCCACATTGCATGCCACACTGGTCCGCGATCACGGTGCCGGCTGTACGCAGTTTGTATGCGGCAATACCGCCCTGCAAAGGGAAATGATGCAGCATCTGGCGCCAGGCATCGCTGCGGATTATACCACAGGTATAAACAAAGCCCTGAAAGCCGGAAACGCTGAGGGATCCAAAGCTAAAAGCGTCGTGTTGAAACAGGAAGTGGCAGCTATTCCCGATCAGCCTTCCGATAGCTGGTTTTGGTATGGAGCCATCGGCGCCGCTATTTTACTGGCAATTGTCATTATTAACATGCTCAGGAAATCTAAATAGTATGTACCAGATTGCGATCATCATAGCAGGACTGGTTATCCTCCTGCAAGCAGTACAGTTAACATACATCAACGACCGGCGCATTTTTGCGCTGGTCCTGCTTTTCGTGGGAATCATCACCTGGTACCTGCATCAGGTAGCGGTGTCGCTATCATTTATTACAATCTGGCAATGGCTGGATCGTAACAGCATGCATGAATTGCTGGCGGCCTTCATGCTGGCTGATGCTGTTGGCCGTTTCCGCTTTCCCCGTCTAGCGAAATACATACCGGTATTGCATTTTATGCCATCGGTGTTTTTCCTGGAAGTTGTCTTTTTCAGGCATTTTATGTTCGCGGATTTCGGTACCGGCGCCTGGGTGTTCACGATCATCCTGGTATGCCTGCTTTCTGGTGTATATCATTTTAAAAATATTTTTATAAAGACACAGCCGCTATTGTTATCCATGGAGATAATACTCGCGCTTTGCTGGTGTACAACACAAGCTCCTTTACCGGTAAGTATGCCAGAGATACCTCCCTTATTACCCTTACTGTATTTGCTGCTGTTTTGCATAACGTGTATGGTAGTGGGTTATATCATATTTAAAAGAAAACAAAAGAAGAAATTATGCAATATTTTGATCAGATAATTTTCCGGATGAGTAGTGGCCTGATGGTGCCGGTGATGCTGGCAGTTTTATACCTGCTGGTCCGGGCGCTGGTGCTGCTGGGGGGCTGCTACGGACAATACCGCCAGCGGAGCACTGTTCATCCTTTGCTGAATGAAAAACTGAATGTGCTAACGTATAAGGATACACGATATTTAAATCAATTGCTTCCGACATTACCCGGGCGGCTGCCTTTTGCGTTAAGTGAGCTGATCGCAGCGACTAGCAGTGAGCCACACCGCATCAGGATGCTGGCAGACTATGCCAACAGTTGTGAGAAGGATCTTGATAAATACAGGACCCTCAGTAAAACCGGTCCCATACTGGGTTTGATGGGGACACTGATACCTATGGGGCCGGCGCTCGGCGGCCTCGCAGCAGGAGACGTTGCCACCATGAGCCAGCAGATGCAACTGGCTTTTAACACAACAGTGATGGGGCTTGTAATTGGTACGATTGGCTTCCTGTTGTTGCAGACAAAGCAACGCTGGTACATCGCTGATCTTACTAAAATGGAATTCTTAAACGATATAATTCAGCAACAACATGAAACGGTACAGGCGGAGATATAAGGGCATCGGGAAATCTGATGACGACGTAAATCCTATCCATGCCATTGCCAACCTCTTTGATGTAAGCATTGTATTTGCCGTAGCATTGATGGTAGCGCTGGTTAGCAGGTATAAGATGAATGAGGTATTCAGTAAAGAAGATTATACTATCGTTAAAAATCCTGGTAAGGAAGATATGCAGATCATTACTAAAAAAGGTACCGTTATACAGAAATATAATGCAGCTGCTAACAGCGATAATTCGCCACAACGCAATAAAGGCAAGAGGGTAGGAGCGGCCTGGCAGCTGGAAAACGGAGAAGTGGTATATATTCCGGAGTAATATTAAAAGGCCCCGGTAACTGTCCGGGGCCTTTTAATATTTTTATTTATGCAGATAATAAGCTGCGCTGATAGAATACGTACGGTTTTTACCATAGTAAGTTTCCTTGAGTCCAAGGCCGTAATTCAGTGATAGCTGCAATTTGGAAGGAAACTCATATCCGGCGGTAAAGTTGATGCCGGTATCCCATAATTTGGCATCCGCCTGAGAGTTGGGGTAGAATGGTCCTCTCCGGCCTGAATATGCAATGTTAGGGGTGGTACCGGAATAAGGCAGATACTCCACGTGTTCAGGAGCTTCCCGCATCATAAAACCACCTTCTTTGTAACCATTGAGGTATAGGGCTTCAGCAATACCTGCGCCAGCGAGTAGCTGTCCTGGTCCGAGTTTTTGTTTATAAACAAAGTTGAGTGGCAACTCCAGGTAATTCAGGCGTGCATAGCCCTGGGTTTGATTGAAACCCCGGTAATCCGGGGAAGCCCATGATACTTTTACACCGGTACCACCGGCTTTTGAACTATATAGCAGTGATGGCTGAACGCTGAAGTGTTTTGTCAGCTGCCAGTCGGCGGTAATACCACCATAATACGTAATTCTATGTTCCTGCTGATAGTTGTCAGTGGTGGTGGTTAAACCTGGTGTGGCCGCCGCTTCATATTTTGAAAAATAGGATTGGCCCAGACCTGCTTTAACGCCTATACGAAATTGTGCTTCTGCATAACAGCAAGAGCAAACAGTGACAACAGTTAGTATGATCTTTTTCATGGTAAAAGATGTGGGATTATTAACAGCCTACAGTAGAAGATTTTTTAAAGGTAATAACTTAAGAACAGTGCAGATACTCAATTTTCAGCATAGAAAGTTGGTGAAAATAAGCGCTGAAATTCAATGAGATCTATTGTCCAACTGAATTTCAGCCGCTGTTGATTTGATTATTTGTACAGCAGGTAACTAACGCTGAGTGAATACACGCGGTTTTTACCGTATCGGGTTTCGTTGAAACCGAAATTATAATTCAGTGCTACCTGTAAACCCATCGGCAGTTCATAGCCTGCGGTGAAATTAGCGCCGGTGTCCCATAGTTTGGCATCCGCCTGCGCATTGGGGTATAAGGGGCCCCTTGGAGCCAAAAAACCAATTCCTGGCTTGTATGTAGGCTTTTCCCGGACCGCAAAAGTCCCTTCTTTGTGACCATTCAGGTACATGGCTTCATAAATACCTGCACCGGCCAGTATCTTTCCTGGTCCTAGTTTTTGCTTAAACACAATATTGAGTGGCAGCTCCAGGTAGTTCAAACGTGCATCGCCCTTGGTTTCTGTGTACTCTTGCGTTTCTATAGTATGCCATATCGCTTTTATGCCGGTACTTCCGGCTTTTGAACTGTATAGCAGAGAAGGCTGAACACTGAAGTGTTTTGTCAGTTGCCAGTCGGCGGTAATGCCACCGTAATATGATGTGCTGCGTCCTTGCAGATAGTTGTCAATAGAGGTAGTAGTGCCATTGCCGGACGGGTTTTCAAATTTCGAAAAATAAGATTGTCCGACACCAGCTTTTACGCCTAAACGTAATTGTGCCTGTGCATAGAAGCCGCTACTCAGTACTACAGCTAACAGTAAAGTTTTCTTCATAATGGGATGTATTATAGGTCATTTTGTTATTTGTGCAGCAGGTAACTAACGCTTAGAGAATACACGCGGTTTTTACCATAATAGGTTTCGCTGAACCCGAGACTGTAATTCAATGCCAGTTGCACGCCGAAAGGTAATTCATATCCTGCAGTGAAGTTGGCGCCGGTGTCCCCAAGCCTGGCATCTGCCTGCTTTCCGGGATATATGGGGCCCTGTCTGCCTCCAAAAACAGGCGGCCAATCGGCAGCAACCTGTTCTGGATTTTTTACCACAGGAGACTCCCTGATTAAAAAATCTCCTTCTTTTTGACCGTTGAGGTACATGGCGTCGTATATGCCTGCACCTGCAAAAACTTTTCCCCTACCAAGTTTTTGTTTGAAGAGTAATGTTACCGGCAGTTCCAGGTAGTTTAAACGATCTTCTCCACTATAATTGCGCGAGTAGTAGTAAGAACCTCCGGTTGAGTAGATCGTTTCCCCGTTTTTTCCTCCTTTGGTACTGTATAACAGCGAAGGCTGTACGCTGAAGTGCTCACTTATCTGCCAGTCGCCCGTAATGCCTGCATAGAAGGAATAAACAGCACCTTGACAATAGTTTCGGTGAGCCATAGTAGTATTATCCGAAGGGGGAGTGTATTTGGAGTGATAGGCAGCACCACTGCCGGCTTTAATCCCTAAACGAAACTGTGCCCGTGCAGCGAAACAGCTGCAGAATAATAGGTATACAAGTAAAATTTTTTTCATGAGAAGGGGTATTATTTGTGCAGCAGATAACTAACGCTGAGTGAATACACGCGGTTTTTACCATAGTAGGTTTCATTGAAACCGAGACTGTAATTCAATGCCAGTTGCACGCCGAAAGGTAATTCATAGCCTGCGGTGAAGTTGGCGCCGGTGTCCCAAAGCTTGGCATCCGCCTGATTGCCATCATACAAAGGTCCGCGTCTGCCTTCGAAAACATCGCCGCCATCCTGTGGAATAGGTTGCTTGTATTTAGGCCACTCCCGGATAGAAAAGTCCCCTTTCTTGCTGCCGTCGAGATACATGGCCTGGTATAATCCCGCACCGGCAAATGCTTTGCCTGAGCCAAGCTTGTGTTTATATAGCAGGGTGACAGGTAATTCCAGGTAATGAAGCCGGTCTTCTCCCTTTTGATCTACCGGCATAGGGTAATCCGCAATGGAAATATAATTGGTGATACCGGTTTTTCCGCCTTTGACACTATATAACAACGATGGCTGCAGACTCAGATGACCGGATAATTGCCAGTCGGCTGTTACACCTGCATAATAGGAGGCCTGATGCCCATTTAAATAATTATCCAGTGGTGGAAAAGAAAAGTAGGTGTCTGTTGTTTTAAATTTAGAATGATAGGATGCACCAACACCGGCTTTTACGCCCACACGGAACTGGGCTTGCGCGAAAGAACTGCAGCAGAGAACAGTAAGTACAAGTGTGATTTTCTTCATGCTTAGGGGATATTGATTTTGGTGTCTGTAAAGCGGTTCAGCAAAGAGATATGTTACTTATCTAGTTAAAAATAGCTTGGAATCAGCGGTACAGGAAGGATAAACAATCATGCATAAATAATTTTCACTCAGGATATTAACCTATATTTAGCTGCATAATTTTAACGCTATGAATAAAGCCCGGCTGGAAGCCTTCAGTGATGGCGTTATTGCCATCATCATTACCATTATGGTCCTTGAAATTAAAGTGCCGCATGGTGCAGAATGGTCGGACCTGTTTAAGAATTATCCTGTATTCCTGAGCTACATCCTTAGTTTCATGTACGTAGGCATTTACTGGTGTAATCACCATCATCTGCTGCATACGGTGAAACATGTTACCTCCGGCATACTCTGGGCCAATATGCACCTCCTGTTCTGGTTGTCGCTGGTGCCTTTTGTTACCGGCTGGATGGGAGAAAATCACTTCGCACCACATCCCATTACCGCCTATGCCATCGTGATGATCTGTTGCGGTACCGCCTTCGCCATTTTACAATACGCCATTAAAAAAGCGAACCCCGAACAGGGAGAACTCGGTATTGCATTGTCGAAGCTCCGTTTCAAAGCATGGATATCCGTTGGATGCTATATACTGGCCATCGGAGCGGCTTTTGTAAGTAATATACTCTCCGGAATACTATTCCTGATGGTAGCTGTTTTGTGGTTTGTGCCTTCGAAAGGAGTGGAGAAAGCCCTGGAAGAATAAGTGAAAGGGAAAACAGATGAATGACATAAGAGAACTGATTGAACTGTTAAAGCGGGATTGGGAAAAGCCCCGCATTACATTCGAAATGACAGGTGATCATCCGCCATTTACAAGCGAATGTTATTTTCCGGAAGAAATTGCCTGGGTACCTGATGGATACCCTGTGGTGGTGCCTCCGGATTTGCATTACTTCTGGAGAAGCACAAGTACAGCAAAGTTGTTCTTCTGCAGGAATTATGGCCAGTGGGGGCTTGAAATCCTGGACCCTGTGGCGGCGCTCAATGTCACCAGGAAAGAACAGGCGGATCTGGTATATACGCGGTACGTTAGCACAGACCTGATCATAGGCAATTTTTTGGGTGATAGCGACCGCTTGGTGGTAGACTGTTCCCCGGAAAATTTTGGAAAAATTATTGTTTCAACTGGTATAGGCAAACGTAAAGATTGGTTCCGGGTGGCTGATTCATTTAAAGATTTTTTCAACCGCTATGTTGCAGCAGAAGGAAGTAAGTATTGGGAAGATGAGTTAATCCCGGGCGTCGGCGAAAGATAATAGTTTCCTGAAAACGATCAGGATGTCGCAGGAGTTGTTTTACTGGCGGTAGCCAGCCGTCTCTATGCAGTAGAGAAAACACAACAACCGATCTCCACTAAGTAAAGATCGGTTGCAAATCCGGAAAACAAAATCTATAAAATTATTTCTGGAACATCTTTATTTTTTCTTCTTACCCAGCGATATATGATATTTATCCGGCGTACCTGAAATATTCAGATGCATAAACCTGCCTTTTTTACCCTTATCCAGGCTCTCAATGGCATCTACCTGGTCAGCGTCCACTTCTTCCTGTTTCTTGCCAAATAACGCCTGAAAACCTACAGAGGTGACCATTTTCATCGGCACACGCAGCTGGTAGGCCATGGTGAGGTCAAGCGCCTGCTTACCGCTGATTTCTATATAACCGATAGATGAATTAATACTCATATTCGGAATCTCCAGCATTGCCTTTTCGAAATTCAATTTATTACGTAAGGTATCGAAGCGGATCATACGCAGGTTTTTGTCCTTGAAATAAGACGCCATCGCCTGCATCGGTCCGAAGTCTATGAGCGAACCATTCCTGATTTCAATATCCATTACGGCCTTGGTTTCGTCCAGTCTTGGCGTCAGGTCCGGATGCAGTTTAATATTGCTCTTGATACGGCCAGACAAGGTTCCCTGCAGGTTTTTGTTCAGGATCATATCCTGCCCGAAGTTGTCAAATTTCAACAGCATTTTGCTGAGATTCACCGTGTCAAGTCCTATACTGCTTCTGAAATACAGTTTCTGCGGATCGCTGGCGTTGAGGACACCGCGCATGCCTATATGCCCGCCGGCCATCAGCAGGTCAATCGTATCGATCTTTATTTTCTGGTCTTCCTGCATATGGATATTGGCAGCAAGATTTTTGATCCATAGCTTATGGTACCTGATCTTTCCGACGTCTGCCGAAACATCAAAATTGCTGAACTTGATTTTGAAGATGTTGAACCCGGAGGCATGCAGACTATCATTTTCTCTCACCGTAGTAGTACGTACGGTGGTAGCTGCTTCCTCTTCCTTATGATCTGAAAAGTCATAGTTCATCATTTCATCTACATTCAGGTATTTTGATTTTATAGAGAAGAGATTATTGCGTTTGTTGCCTTTTCTGTCTGGGCCGGCGAAGAGTTGCAGGTTGATATCGAAATCACTCTGCCCGACTTTACCGGTAAGGGTATCCACCACCAGGTATTTGTTGGTGCCGTACCTGATACGGCCTTTAATATTTTCAAGCTGAATAGGATGCTGTTTCAATGTGCCGCTGATATTGGCGATATGTGCGTCTACACGTTTGAAAACAGTATCGTACTTCATTTGCAGTTTGGCGCGAAGCCAGAGGTTATTCGTTTGTTCGTACCAGTAACCCTGGGGAATAAACTGACGTCCTTTGGAGCTGATCAGGTCATTGACCGCTAACCTGTCCGATTTCAGGTCAAACGCGAATTCTGTCTGTCCCTTTTTAATTTTATCGAACCACAGCGCATAGTTGGTGAGCCGCCCTTTAAAGGCAAAGTTGCTGCTGTCGATATTTCCGGAGAAATTTTTTACCAAAAGGCTGGTATCTCCGATGGTAACATCGGCAGCAAAGTCGTGCAGACTATGCGGATACTGTTTAAAAGAAGAGGAGAGCTCTTCAATTTTAAACACGCCTTTAGGCAGTGGGTTGGGATGTAACAGTTCATTCACGCTGGTTTCGAATGCCAGCGCCAGGCGGAAACCACTGATAACTTCTTCCCGCAGGCGTTTATGCGTGGTATCTGCCAGCATCAGTTCCCCGGGCAGTACCTTGTTGGAATTCACCTGGAAGGTGACACGTACCGGCTTGGACTGTTTATGGAAAATCGCCGGAAGATCGCTCAGAGAGCCGCTGGCGGCCAGGTCGCTCTGTCCTATTTTGAAGTTGAGGGTATCCAGTTGCAGACTGCCATCCTTTACCATGGCATGTACGTTCATGTTCCGTACCGGCAATGGATAATTCGGGATGCGGAAAGCCAGGTTGGTAACGGTCAGCTCACTCTGCACGCCGTCTTTCAGTTTGGCCAGGCTCTTCTCCGGCACCTGCATATCTACCAGCTCCCGGAAGTTCATGTTAAGGCGGATATCCCCCTCGATCTGTTCCAGGTCTTTGATACCCAGGAATTCACCGATAAAACGGATATTCAGTTCAGAATACAGTTGCATGATGATATGCGGATCGGTAAAATCCTTCATGATGAAATTCCCTTTGAATACCCCTTTTCCCGGACGGGCATTCATGTCCAGTATATGCAGCTCTGAGGTTTTGAGAGAGTGCTCCGGGCCATTGGTATAGTAGCCCCTGAACCCAAGCGAGTCCAGTTTTCTGCTGACGTTCTTATTTTCGAACCACACATTTTCACAGCCAAAATGCACGTCTATGGCCGGCATATGCGTTTTGTCTACCTGCCCTTTGATGGTACCGTCAAAGAATACACGGCCATCGCGACGGTACTGTGTCATGCGCGATGCAATGTCTGCAGGCACCATGGCAAACAGCAGGTTGAGGTCAGGCCGGTCTCCTTTGATAGACAGGTCTACGTTGGTCTGTGCCGCCAGGGAGGCGCTGCCTTTGATATCCAGACTGGCATCTTCCAGTTTGATATTCGCCTTTTGCAGTTGCAGTAATTTTTTATTAAGATGGTAATCACCGGAGATATTCAGGGCAAGGTGTTTATTGCGGAACAGCGTAGTATCCGTTTTGCTGATGAAATCCAGCTCCATCTTACTCTCCAGGTCCAGTGCCATATGCTCCGCATTCATACTGAAGCCGGTGGTTACCTTGTCCAGGTGCGTTTTAACCTTATAGCCGCCGGCATCATCGTGGTAGGTGACGAGTATATTTTTCAGCACAATTTTACGCAGGTCAATGATCATTGCTTCAGCAGCCGTATCCGCAGGTGTGGTGGTTGCCGCAGGGAGCGTATGCGCCTCTACGATGTCCAGGTTGCCGTTCGTCTTCCTGTTGATATGTACTTCCCCGTTATTAAGAACAAGGATACGTACCTTATAGTGCTGCCGGAGTATATCGGGCAGACTGAAACCCACAAATAGCTTTTCCACCTGGTACATGGGTGGTGTGTCCATCTTTTTGTTTGCATAGAATTTTACATCATGCAATACGATGGAGATATAGGGGAAATGTGCGAACGGATTGATGTTGCTGCTTCCCAGCACCAGCTCACCCGTAAATTGTTTGTTTAGTTCCTTTACCGCCATTTGGGTAAGGCGCTGTTGCTGGCTATAGAGGATACCTGCTGCGATGGCTATTATTAGTAATAATGCCGCTAAAGTTATTCCTGCTATCCTTAAAATTCTTTTGCCTGTTTTCATGATATGGCCATTCTCCGGCAGTAAAAGTATAAAAATTACGCATATGTAATACTGGGTTTAAGTGTTACATAGTGTTAAAATTCTGTTTTATTTCAAATTGGCATGGCTGCGTTCCCGTTGCAGACACCCTGTTTATATTGCAGAACACCCGCAGGTCCTCAAAATTACCGAAGTATGCTGATATGGAATTCGTAGGCAACAGGTAACCGGGAAGATGTTAGCGCGGGCTGTTTGTAATGCCAGTAAGAGTAATTTTTATTTGTCATAAGCCTTACCATCATTATCCCCATGAGTAAAAAAGCAACAACGTCCGATGCCGGCCCTGTAACGGTTCCTGGTTCACTTGTCCCGGAAGGTGCCATTGATAGTGTTGATGCAGCAGAGAATTCCGGACTTACCCCAGACTATCTTTTCTACAAACAGCAGTTCTATGCCTACCCTGTTCAGTTAAACGCAGTGAATCTACGTAAAATAGGACTATGGGGAGCCATTTGCTGGTTATTCTCCTGGTTGAGAGTCTCGGTTTTCCCTCATAAAAAACCCAGTCAGCTGGAGTCGGCATTGAAATATAGCGTTGGCAGCTATGGCTTTAATAAGTTGTATAAAGATTATGCCAAAAAGATCCTGGACCGCCCTGCCAGAGAGATAGCCCTCAGCGCCCTGCCGGAAAACCGGCAGCTGGTAACCGTGAGCGTCTTACTCAAAAAGCTATCGCTGCTCAATAAAAAAACAGGGGAGTGGAAGCCCCTTAACCTCATCGATTGCAATATTGCACTCGCCCAGGCAGACATCAAGGCCGCCGACCTTGAAATCCGCAATGATACCGCCACCGGCAACGTTTGGGTGGCCCTGCATTACTATTCAAACCCGCCTGAAAACGGCTGGCATGAACCTGATGAGGCTTTCCAGCAACAGGCAGTGGCAGAACTGGAAAAGACAGGACTCGCCGCTGGTGCCAATGTACTCGATATCATCGTAGAAAGACAGGAAATTATTGTTGCTGATCATTTCAATTTCGCGAAAAGTCAGCTCGCCGATAAAAATTATGAGGATGCCTCACTGGCAGCCTTTATCTTTCAGAACCCGGCCAACCGCTGGTTTGTGATCATCGCAGTAGCCTCCATTATCATACAGTTCTGCGTATTTAAATATTTTTATCCATTTGCAGCATATATCCACGGAGATTCTTTTTCTTACCTCAACTCTGCCTATCATAATTTCGACATCAGTACCTACCCGATCGGCTATCCGCGGTTCCTTCGCCTTTTCAGTATATTCTGTAAATGGGATACCGCCCTGGTAGCTTTTCAGTACCTGTGCCTCGAAAGTAGCCTGCTGGCGCTGGTCTTCACGCTTTTCTATTTCCTGAAGCCCGCCAGGGGAACTAAGATAGTGCTGATCTGCTTCGTATTATTCAATCCTGTACTCAACTATCTCAGCAACTATGTTTCCAGCGACACCATGTTCCTGTCACTGAGCCTGACCTGGTTTACCCTGTTGTTCTGGATTATGTATAAACCTACCGGCAAGCTGGTATTCTGGCATGCTATCGTGCTGGCTGCTGCCTTTACGGTACGGTATAATGCGCTGTTTTATCCCGCCATTGCCCTGCTGGGGTTTTTCCTGGCCCGAAAACGCTTCCGGCTTAAAATGGCCGGACTCGGACTGGCAGTGCTGCTGATCGGATTGTTTATACAGTTCAATGAAAGTAAATATTACGAACTCACCAAAATACGGCAGTTTACGCCATTCTCCGGATGGCAGATGGCCAACAATGCCATGTATACCTACCGGTATATCGACAGCGCACACCGTAAGCCGGTGCCGGCAAGGTTTAAGACGCTGGACAGTATGATCACTACCTACTTCGACAGCACGCGGGATGTACGGAAATTCCCGGCAGAGGCATTGGTGGCCAGCACCGTGTATATGTGGAGTCCGGGTACGCCTTTGCATGTGTATATGAATAACCAATTCAAGAAAGACAGCACCGCCGGAGACCTGAAGCGATGGGCCAGTATGGGCCCGCTGTTTAAAGACTATGGCAGCTTTATCATACGTACCTATCCGATGGCCTTTGCGGAACATTATATCTGGCCAAATTTCCTGAAGTATTATACGCCACCGGTAGAGTTCCTGGAAAAGTATAACATGGGCATCGATAGCGTGCAGGAGATTGCCAAGGTATGGTTTAATTATAAAGATAGAAAAGTGAAAGTCCGCCTGAAAACCTACGATGCAAAAGTGCTGGATATCTATCCTACGTTGGTAGGCGTTATGAGCGTGTTGTTCCTCTTCGGGTGCATTTTCATGCTGGTGCTGGGGGCGCATAAGGAAGTAGTGCTGAGAAAAGCTTTGCTGTTAGCTTTTGCCCTCTGGAGCGTGAACCTCGCGTTCAGCCTGTTTGCTTCGCCCATAGCATTGCGCTTCCAATTGTTTCCTATACTCGTTTCCGGCGCATTTACCATATTGGTTTTAGGATATATAGTCGGTGCCGCTTTTACAAACCCACAAAACGCAAATAAATGAAAAAAGCATTCATTATTGAACTAGTATCGTTGCTCTTTGCAATCCTTTTTTTATATACAGGCATCATGAAACTAAGAGAATATGACGTATTCCGTTCAGTGATAGAAACAACACCAATACTGCGTCCGATAGCCGTGCCTTTAGCCTGGGGATTGCCAATAGCAGAATTGATCTTATGCCTGTTGCTGCTGATTCCGGCAACAAGAATTAAGGCATTGTATGGTTCGTTTGTACTGATGATACTTTTCACCGGCTATATCACTGCCTTACTGCTGTTTAGTCCACACCTGCCATGCAGCTGCGGCGGTGTTCTGGAATCAATGACCTGGACCCAGCACCTCATTTTTAATATCGTATTTATCTTGCTGGCAGGTTATGCCCTGCTGCTCCATAAACAGCTCAATAAGAATACAGTGGCGTTATAAATTGTTTTTATGAGATACTTGTTGCCATTATTGCTGGTAGTGCTCCTGGTGGCGTCCTGCCAGGAACCACCTGCGCCGCCCTTCAGCTCCGGAAAGGAAGGAGAACGGATACTGAATATCACCTATCAGCTGAAAGACAGCGCCAGCTATGCCACCGTGGATACCATGCCAGGGAAAGCCGCTGTTTTGTTCTTCCTGACCACTGAATGCCCCTATTGCCGGGCAGAGGTGCGGGCACTGACCGAACATGCTGATTCATTGAAACATATTCAGTTTTACCTGCTGACCATCGGTAAACCGGCAGATGTCAAGGCCTACTCGGATGAGTTTAAACTGGATAAATATCCTAATATCTCCATCGGTATCGACACCGGAAGAGTGATGATGAAGTATTTCGGTATCCGGGGAGTGCCATATATCGCGGTGTACAATAAACAGCATGTGCTCAAACAGGTGTTTAACAGTATTACACCATTCAGGGAAATTCGTAAAGTAGCTGAAGAGTAAGGAAAGCGGACATTGTTAATTACATCTTTAAACTGAGAGATTCACGAGTGATTAACAATGTTGTGCTTCGCTGAATTGAAAAAATAATCGATCATTGCATAAAGGATGAACAACTGGGGAGCATCGAAAGATGTTGTTGTTCTGCAATGCAATTTATCGCTTATTGTTTGAAGTGTTGCCAATTGTTGCTGTAACAGGTTAATCCATTAACCTTGATCAATGCAATAGTTATGGCAAAGCCAAAAAACCGTTTCAATTTAGTATCTAATTCCTACCTGGTACAACTCTTAGACCTGGGAAAGGAAAATGCCTTTACAGAAATTTATGACGTATGTTACAAACGCCTATACAAAGAAGCGTACTATGTAACACGTGACAAAGAACTGGCAGATGATGTAGTACAGAACGTTTTTATCGCTATCTGGAACAGAAGGGAATCACTTCCCCGTCCGCTGAACCTGAAAAGTTACCTGGTGGTTTGCTGCCGCCATGAAGCTTATAACCAGCTGCAGAAAGCCAGAAAAATAGATGAGTACAAACAGGTATACGATAATACCCGCCCTGCTATCATAGAGGAAAGGCTTATCGAAAACAAGGAAATCTATACCCAGATACTCAAAGCGATGCAGAAACTGCCTCCAAAACCTCGCAAGATTTTTGAAATGGCATACCTGCAACACTGTACCTACCAGGAAATTGTAGAAGAAAGAGGCATCTCCCTGCAGACAGCCAAAAATGAAGTCTGCAGCAGCGTGAAAGCCCTCCGCCAGATCCTGAAAGGCCATTATATCCAATAAAAATTCCGCTACGAAATAAGAATCCGGTGCACCTTAAATGCATCAGTTCCCTGTCAGTTGCTGGCAGGGAATTTATTTTTTTACCAAATAGCCAGCTTAGTTATGAAGAAATGCCGACTCCTCTTCACCCTGCTACTATTCCTGCAAGCAGTGTTAGCATGTGCCCAGCAATCATGGCATATGCAACCCACACCCATCAAAACACGCTGGGCGGCGGACGTCTCACCGGAGAACCCATGGCCCGAATACCCCCGCCCGCAGCTCCAAAGGCCCGCATGGCAGAACCTCAATGGCCTCTGGGACTACGCCATCACTCCCAACAATGCCCCCAGACCCAAAACCTGGCAAGGCAAAATCCTGGTACCATTCCCGCTGGAATCAGCCCTCTCAGGGGTGAAAAAGCCCCTCTTGCCCAACCAGCAACTGTGGTATAACCGCAACTTTAATGTTAATGAAAGTACCAAAGGAAAACATATTTTACTGCACTTCGGTGCGGTAGACTGGCAGGCAACTGTATACGTAAACGGTAAAAAAGCAGGTGCTCATACCGGCGGCTACCAGGCATTTACCCTCGATATCACCGCCCTCTTACAAACAGGCGACAATAACCTCACCGTTGCGGTATATGATCCTACCGATCAGGGCATCAATCCGCACGGTAAACAGGTGCTTCAGCCACAAGGCATCCGATATACCGCCAGCAGCGGTATCTGGCAGACGGTCTGGCTGGAAGCCGTTCCGGAAGTATATATCACCGACATAAAAATTACGCCGGCAGACAGCGCCCTGAAAATACAGGTCAATACCAATACCAACGCCACCGCAGCGATCGCCATTATGGATAAGGGCAAGGTGGTAGCCACGGCAACGGTGCCTGCAGGGCAGGAGGCATCCATCACCATCCCGCAGGTGCACCACTGGTCGCCGGAAGATCCCTTCCTCTATGATATCAATATCAAACTGCAAAATAATGACCAGCCCGGTGATGAAGTAAATTCGTATGCCGGTATGCGTACCATCGCTATTAAAAAAGATGAGAAAGGCCAGGAAAGAATTTTCCTCAACGGAAAATATACCTATAACCTCGGCGTACTGGACCAGGGCTTCTGGCCCGATGGTGGCTATACCGCGCCCACAGATGAAGCGCTGCGCTTCGATATTGAAGCAGTCAAAGCCATGGGATTTAATACCATCCGCAAACATATCAAACTGGAACCTGCCCGCTGGTACTACCACTGCGACAAACTAGGCATCCTGGTATGGCAGGATATGGTAACTGCCGGTGATGAAACACCCGCCGCAAAAAAAGAATTCGAAAACGAAAACAAGGAAAATATCGCCTTACTATATAACTATCCCAGCATCATCTGCTGGGTGCTCTTCAATGAAGGTTGGGCCAGGTACGACCAGCAGCGCCTCACGGAATGGATGAAAAGTACTGACCCTGGGCGTATCATCAATGGACATACCGGTGAAAACTACGATAGAAGGGCAAGTCAGGACCCCAACCAAAGATGGATTTCCAGTGACCTGACCGATATCCACGACTATCCCGGCCCCGGTATAGCACCTTCACTCCCCGGAAAGGCCCGCGTACTGGGCGAATGGGGCGGTGTACAGGTGCGCGTACGCAACCACCAGTGGAATGCTGCTGATGGATGGGGCTATATTTCCGTACTACCATCACAGTTTGCCTCCAAATATGCATTCATGGTAAAACACCTGAAAATATACGAGGAAGAAGGCCTCAGCGGCTCCATCTATACCGAACCTTTCGACGTGGAAACAGAGGAAAATGGACTCATCACCTACGACAGGGAGATTATAAAAATTCCGGTACAGCAGATAAGGGCAATCCATGAGCTGCTGATACCTCCAACGGCTGCACTGGCAGCTGATTTTAAGATCAGGGACATGGATACCTCCAACCCGGATAACCGCTATACTGCCATGTTGCAGGACTTCCTGTCCGGTAAACGGGATACCGGTTTTCTGAAGGAACTCGCCCCCATGGCAGCCCGACAGAACGATCCCGCCAATGCCAAAGCTATTGCCGCAGCTTATATGGGCCAACTAACGGCACCGTATACACGTAGTCAGTGGAATTTTATCTTTACCTATACCAGCAATACCGACGATAAAGGATTTAATTTAATCAATACCCACCGCGACGCGGCTAACCGGACGCTCGGCGGCCGGCAGGCAGACATAAAGCTGATGAATATTATTTACAGTGATAAGATCGCACCATTTATTACCGGAACGGATGAAAACCCCGACTGGACAAAGATGGCGGCCAGTATTAAACCATTTGGCCTGCCCGGAGCAGAAATCTATCTGCGTGCAAAAACTATTTATCACATGAATAATAAGGAATGGAAACATTTCGCCGGCACAGCCGATAAATACATTCAGCAATTTGCAGCTACTATCTCTGCGGCAGACCTTAACAAATTTGCATGGAGCGCTTTTACAGGTTATACCGATTCCACTACGTTGCTTACTGCTGCTACCTGGAGTAAGCTTTCCATGCGACAGGGAGAAGTGCCCGCGTATATGGATACCCACGCCAATCTGCTCTATAAGGCAGGCAAAAAAACTGCTGCGATAGCCATGGAAGAAAAAGCCCTGAAAATGGCACCGCCAGAAGAAAAGAAAAATTATGAGGATACACTCGGGAAAATGAAAAATAACCAGCAAACCTGGTAATCATCTGCATAAAATAAACGTCAGCAGTGATGCTTTAAACATGACTGCTGACGTTTATCAACCTAAGGAATTAAGCTTCCAGAAATTTCGGCAATGCATTATTGATAAAATGATCCCATCCCTCTGCAAAGGAAGACAGAGGATGTACGCCGGCAAAGGTTTCCAGGCCTGTATGTGTCAATACCAGCCGTGTTTTGCTGCCTTCCGGATGCAATTCCCAACTTACGGTGCTACTACCAGGAACACCTTCATAATTCCAGGTATAGGCCAGCTTGCGGCCAGGTATTACCTCTGTTACTTCGCAGAAATGCACATTGTCTACACCATCACAAGTACAGATAAAGGTAAACTGAAAGCCTTTCTCCGCCTTGAATTCCGGCAGCCGGAAATACCATTTCTGCAGCTTTTCATTGTTGGTAATTGCATCCCAGACGCTTTCTATCGGAGCATCGTATACACGTTCAACAACTAATGGAGTCGCGGTCGTTTCAACAACCAATGGAATGTTACCCATGATATTAAATTTAAAATGTAAAGAATAGATTTATTTTTTGCGCTTGTTCTTCTTTTCTTCTGCCAGAAAATCACCCAATGCATCCAATTTCTCATTCCAAAACTCCCGGTACTGATTCGTCCATTCGGCTACCTGCCTGAGTCCGCCCAGACTAACATGACAATATCGTTCTCTGCCCTCTGCCTGGATAATTACCAGGCCGCATTCGGTCAGTATTTTAATATGCTTGCTGATGGCCGGTCTGCTGATATCAAAATTGTCCGCAATGCTGTTGAGGTTCTGCGGCTTTCCCGCCAGCAGCTGTATGATATCCCTTCTTGTAGGGTCGGCTATCGCCTGGAATACATCTCTTCTCATAATTAATTATGTAACCGTTCGGTTACAAATATATGTAACCATTTGGTTACACAAAAATTTATTTTCTGAAAATCCTGTCTTAGCTGGGCAGCCATCGCCACCGCGTGAAGCGCAGAACTAACCAGCGGATACCTTCGGTATTAGTTGCAGAAGATCAGTGATCAGGCAGATAGTAAGGCGAAAACTTTCTGTAATTCCTCGGTATTGCCCGCAGGGTCGATGGGAGAGAGGTCCAGGTGCTTTTCTCTTAAAACATTCAGTACTGTAAAATTTAATATAGTCGTATCAGTGGCCAGCAAATAATAGACTACTATACTTTTCATTGCATTCGCCTTTATACGTAAGGTATTGGGCGAATACCGCGAAGGGTGCAGATGTACAAAGGGAGCAGCCGCATCGGCAATGGCTGGCTGTATTCGCAGTGTCCAGGAGCTATTGTCGGAAAGGGTGATCGTGCGGAACCCGCCATTGGTATTGACCCAGTTTTCGAAAGCATCGCGGTTGCTGAGGTCTTGGCGTATTAAATAGTGTAATACTTCCTGCGTGATTGTTTCGGTCTGCAATGGGCCGGTATAGATATCAAATTGCGATCCGCCAAAGGTTTTGATCGTATGTAGTTTGTTGTCTGTTGGGAGAGAGGATTGAATAAAATGTCTGACAGAGAAAAGATGATGTTTGAGATGGTGAAACAGGATTTGTCTGGTTGTCATGCCGGAAAGATAAGGTATTAATCTCCTCAGATCTCAATATCTGATCATCATCTGCATAAATAAAAACAACAAAACACAGGCCTTTGCTGTCTCTGCTGCGTAGATACGAGCAAGAAAACCGCCACAGGCGCCCCCCAACATTACCCCTGTTTTCGTTGTTATACCAGTTATATCCAGGCATAAGCATGTAGCACATCATCATACAGGGCAGTCTGTATACTGTTCATCTATTATAAAAAAATGCCTGATATGAAACAAAAACTTGCTTTTGCATTTTACTGTATGGTGTGCATATTTTGTTGGTTGCCGGCTATGGCCCAGGATATGGGCTGGCCCCGTCAGGTAACCAAAGATGGCGCTACCCTTATCTATTACCAGCCTCAGATCGATTCCTGGGATAATTACAAAACACTGGCAGGCCGGATGGCCTTTTCGCTCACCCCTTCGGGAGGCAATCAATCAGTAGGCGTTGCCTCTTTTACCGCGAGCACCGATGTCGATAAAGAAACCCGAACGGCTTACCTGACAAATATCAAAGTAACGGATGTACGAATTGCAGGACAACAGGGAAGTAGTACTGCCAACGAGGAAATGTTGTTCCGGAAGCTGCTGCCTGTCAATGAGCAGTCCATTGCGGTAGACAGGCTCCTGGCCGATATGCACCAGGATAAATCGGATGTAAAAACTGCCAATATCAAAAACGATCCCCCTAAAATTTTCTATAGCACTAATCCTGCGGTGCTCCTGCTGGTGCAGGGTAAGCCGGTATTGAGTCCCATTGCAAAATCGGATCTTCAGTTTATCGTGAATACCAACTGGGACCTGTTCTTCGATAAAAAGGACAATACGTATTATCTGCTCGCAGATAAAGGATGGTATTCGGCAAAAGATGTAAAAGGGCCTTATACCATGACGCGTACGCTGCCCAAAGATATGAGCAAACTACCGGCTGGTGAGAACTTTGATGAGGTGAAGAAAATGATTCCGGCCCCTGCAAATGCACAACCGGAAACCATTTTTTACAGCGATGAACCCGCAGAGCTGATCTTATTTAAAGGTGCGCCGGTGTATACACGTATCAATGGTACAGACCTGTTATATGGCGCCAATACCGACAATGATTTTTTTGTAGATAGCAAAACGCAAAAATTCTATGTGCTGTTATCCGGTCGCTGGTTTAGCGCCGGCAGTACCAGCGGGCCATGGGAATTTGCCACCAATAATTTACCGGAAGATTTTAAAAAGATTCCTTCAGGCTCGCCTAAAGCCAATGTGCTGGCCTCTGTGCCAGGTACGGTGGAAGCATCTGATGCCGTGATGCTGGCGCAGATACCCACCACCGTTACCGTCAATAAAGCGGAAGCAGCTGCTAAAGTACAGGTACATTACGATGGCACGCCTGAGTTCAAACCAATTGAAACCACCAACCTGCAATATGCGGTGAATACACAGGATAAGGTGATCAAAGACGGCGATATCTATTATCTCTGCTTCCAGGGTATATGGTTTATGTCTACCAGACCGGAAGGTCCATGGCAAACCGCGGATGCGGTGCCACAGGAGATTTACAGTATCCCGCCAAGTTCGCCTGTATACAATGTTACCTATGTGACCCAAACCGATGCTACTGCCACTACGGTGGAAAGCAGTTACACGGCAGGTTACCTCGGCATGTTTATTTTTGGTGCCGCTGTAGGCGCCTGTATTGCCTATGGTACCGGATGGTGGTACCCACCTTATTTTTACTGGGGTGCGGGCGCTATGTTTCCTATCTATCATCCATGGCCGATGACATATGGTGTAGGCGCCGTGTACAATCCCTGGACAGGTGGTTATGCGGTAGGCCGCAGGGCATATGGACCGTACGGCGCTGCAGGTTCTTCTGCCTGGTATAATCCTGCAACCGGCAGGTATGGCCGTTCTGCGAGCGTCCAGGGATGGTATGGTGGTCGTACCAGTGCTGCTGCTTATAATCCCTGGACAGGTGGTGCAGCAGCCACGCATCAGGGGCATAATGCGTATGCACAATGGGGGAACTCAGTGGCTACACGCAATGGAAATGCCATTCAGACGGGGCATATCAGTACCCGCAATGGTACCGTGGCAGGTTACAGAACCAATAATGGCCAGAGTGGCATCGTACATACCGGTGCCAATGGTACGGTAGTACGTAACAATAACGGTAACGTATATGCAGGTCATGATGGAAATGTATACAGAAAAGATGCCGGTGGCGGATGGAGCAAATACAATAATGGTAATTGGAATAATGTGCAGCATCCTGCGGGAAATAATGCCAACAGACCTAATCTCAGTGGTGCTACCAGGGATAATATTTCACCTGAAACCCTGCATGGGTTGAATCAGTCGGCCGCATCGCGGCAGCGTGGAAATTTCCAGACCCAGCGCTTTCAGAACTGGCAGCGTGGAGGAGGGGGATTTCAACGTGGCGGTGGTGGTTTTCACGGTGGCGGAGGACGGTTTCGCAGATAAGTAGAAATACGCTATTTCGTTAATCATTTGTTAGTAGCCTGGTAGATAGCACTACCAGGCTGCTTAGTGAAAGTGAGTCTGGTGTTGTGTTTTATGCCGATCGTTCAATTTGTTCGGTAATTATTTTTTGAGAGAGATCATTTCAGGAGTTGACAAACTGAAAAATATTGCTTTATCTTTACGCCCTCAACCATTCTTTCTTGATTTTCCTTTCAATTACTATTTATCCATACTAGGTTTGTCGTTACCCCCAGCTGAGGTTTTCCCCAAGTTGATGAGTATATAGCCAGATAGATTTTATATCGTATTCAGGACTACGTGAGAAAGAGAATTCCAATCAGTCGGTAATTTTACCATACCATTTATTCGAGACCACTAAATTTTATATCTATGGATCATTACCAGGGTATAGGAGCTGTATTTGGCTGCGTTTCTGTTGCCAATGCCTCCGGTACCACTAAGAGCAATGTTGTGCCATGTACTAACGTTAACGGCTATACGTTAATGTCGGTTTCGTGTATGAAGCAAAATCGCTGTGTAGTTTTAAACCGGCTGCCAGCGGGATTTTTATTGTATAAAATTAAATTACTGCATTAAACAAATTTGCTTTAAAAAAGTATCTGGTAGCAGATCATCAGCTGACCTGAACAATCGTTCGGGGGCATTAAGTCGGCATATGCAAAAACTATTTTTTTAATCCCAAAACAGGTATTTATGCTTGCTGCGCGGCGCATCTTTTACAGATGGGCCAACAGGAAAATATAGGTATCTGGCAGACTGTCCGCACTTCATATCAATCCGGAAATACATTACCGGGTTCCAACATCTTTCTTGATACGACCTCAAAAAAAATTATTTAAAAGAAAAAACTATTCCTGATTAAAATAAAGGTTCGCACGCTAATGAAAAGCATTGGGAAGATATCTTTCACAACCGCGTCTGTGGCTGCTAAACCTATTATGCGCATTTAAAAAAATAACATGAAAAAACGCTACTCCAGGTTGCTGATTATGTTGGCGCTTTTCCTTTGGGGATCTTGGTTTGTTCCCCGTGGGTATGCAATCAACCACAATAATCTGCATGTAACAAATGGAATTGACCCCGGCGATTTGCCGAACATCGGCAGGCCAGAAAAAGCTGCTGCATTTGCACCGCAAACCAAAGTGAATAATTATACGGTGCCTGCCGCCGGCACCTATACTGTTGGTCAGTGGCTAACCTTTACAGTCAAGTTCAACGGAACTGTATATGTCATCAATAGCCCCTCGTTGAAGCTGACTATTGGCGGTACTACACGTTATGCCACCTATTCTGGTGGAAGTAATTCGAATACACTCACTTTCAAATACCAGGTAGTTGCGGGAGACCAGGACATGAATGGTATCCAGCTGGGCCCGCAGATTATCGTGAGTAATTTTAACCAGATTTACGATGGAAATTATAATAATGTTGATCCTACATTAAATACGCCACAGGGCGATATTTCAAAGGTACTGGTAAATGCGGGTCAGCCAGCGCTTACCATTTCAATGACGGACCCGACCCCGGTTAAACAACCTTTTACCATTACTATCACTACGACTGAACAGCTGACAAGTTTAACGTCAGCTGGTTTTGCTGTAACTAATTGTTCAGTATCCAATATTGTTGCTACAAGTAATACTACCTATACCGCATTGGTTACACCTTCTACAGGTGGTACCGGTGCCGGTTCTGTAAGTATTCCCGCAGGAAAGGTTACGGGAGCTAATACCCACCTTAATAATACTGCGTCCAATACCTTAAACTTTACCTATGATAATACGCCGGTTGTCACCAGTGTGGCAGTACCGGCAAATGGTACCTATGGTATAAACCAGGTATTGAATTTTACGGTGAACTATAATAAGTTGGTAACACTGACTTTTGGTACTACACCTTATCTGGAGCTGAACATTGGCGGTGCCACTGTGAAAGCTAACTATACCGGTGGAAACAATTCCTCCGCCCTTACTTTTGCCTATACGGTGCAGTCAGGCGATCTGGCCACCAATGGTATCAGTATCTCCAAGAGTACTATCCAGAATGTAACTGCGCTTAAAGATGCGAACAACAACCCGGCTAACCTGACGCTGAACAATATCGGTAGTCTGTCCCTGGTTAATGTGGATGGTGTTAGACCGTTTATCAGCTCGGTAACCAATCCGGCTAATGGTGTTTATAATGCCAGCAATAATCAAACCCTGAAATTTGATGTGGTGTACTCAGAGCCAATAGCGGTAACGGGTATCCCTACACTCGCCATTGTGATCGGTAGCAGTACCAAAACGATGAATGGTACCTTAACCGGCGGTAATACCCTGCACTTTGAGTATACCGTAGTCAATGGCGACCAGGATATGGATGGTATTGCATATGGTGTGTTCAATGCTACTGTAAAAGACCTTGCGGGTAATGCTGCTGTTGCCGTTGATAACAGCAAATTTACCACGATGCCTAATGTGCTGGTGAATACCGCCACTCCTACAGTAATACTCACTACTAGTGCCCCTGCTAATACCAATCAGCAGTTTACTGTAACGGCGACCTTCTCTGAACCGGTAACCGGCCTGACAGCTTCCTCATTTTCAATACCAAATGGCGCTGTCACTAATCCGGCTACCACTGATCAGAAAACATATACTTTCACTGTTATTCCTGCAGTGGCAGGACAGATAAACCTGTTTTTACCGGCCAATAAAGTAGTGAACTCAGGTAATAATGGTAACACTGCTTCCAATACCCTCAGTGTCAACTATGATCCGGTTCCTCCTGTGGTGCAGAATGTAACAGTGCCTGCCGCTAAAACCTATAAGATCGGTGACCAGCTGAATTTTGTGGTGAACTGGTCCAAGTCTGTGACGCTGGATCCGGCTACAACGCCATATCTGGAACTGACCATAGGCAGTACGGTGCAACATGCAACCTACGTGGGTGGCAGTCCGGGTACCGCCTATACCTTCTCGTACACCGTACAGGAAGGTGATCTGGATAATAATGGCATTACCATCTCCCAGAATACTATTCAAAATGTAACTTCCATTAAAGATATCTTTACCAACGATGCAAACCTTACATTGAATAATGTAGGCCCTTTGACTGCGGTAAACGTGGATGGTGTTAAGCCTGTTATCAGCTCGGTGACAAATCCTGCTGTCGGCGTTTACAACACCGGCAGCAAGCCTACGCTGAAGTTCGATGTGGTGTTCTCTGAACCGGTTACTATCACTGGTACTATTCCTGCACTCTCCATCATTATCGGCAGCAGTACCAAAGTGATGACCGGTACTTTAACCAATGGTGGTACTACGCTGCATTACGAATATAATGTGGTAGCAGGAGACCAGGATATGGATGGTATTGCGTATGGGTCATTTGATGTAAGCGGAGCTACCATTACTGATCTTGCGGGTAACCCTGCGGTGATTGATAACAGTAAGTTTGGTGCGATGCCAAATGTGATGGTGAATACCACGCATCCTGATGTAATACTCAGTACTACAGCGCCTACGCTGACCAACAAACCATTTACAGTAACTGCTACATTCACGGAAGCGGTATTTAACCTCACCGCAGGAGGCTTTGCTGTAACTAATGGTACAGCAGGTAACCTGGTTGCTGTTGATCCGAAAACCTTTACCATTACGGTTACACCAACCACAGATGGTCCGGTGACGGTAAGCCTGCCGGCAAATAAGGCAGTGAACATCGGAGATAATGGTAACAACGCCTCCAATACCATCAGTCTGACCTATGATGCTACCCCTGCTGTGGTAAACAGTGTGGATGTACCGGCAGCTAAGACCTACAAAACAGGGGATGTGCTGACCTTCGTTGTACATTGGTCTAAGGTGGTAACCCTGGATCCGGCCACCACGCCATATCTGGAGCTAACCCTGGGAACCAAGGTACAGCACGCCACTTATGTGAGTGGTAGTCCTTCAGATGCCTATACGTTTACCTATACCGTACAGGCAGGTGATCAGGCTAACAATGGCATTACCATCTCTAAAAATAAAATACAGAACGTTACAGGTATAGCAGATGCTGCTACCAACCAGGCAGACCTGACACTGAATCACATCGGAAGCACCGCTTCCGTGAATGTTGACGGCGTGGCACCTGTGATCAGTACTGTATCGTATTATGCAGCTATGTATAATGCATCCAGTGCGCCTATGACTTTTGTGGTATCGTTCTCCGAATCGATCAAACTGTCGGGGCCTGTTACCCTCAAAATTAATATTGGTGGCAGCATTAAAACCCTGACTGCCTCTTCACTCTTTTTACCAAATGTTATACAGTTCCAATACCAGGTAGTTGATGGAGACCAGGATATGACTGGTGTCCAATACGCTGGTTATGATTTTTCAACTGTTACAGACCTTGCCGGAAATCCTGCTGTTATTAATAATAGCAAATTTGGTACAATGTCCGGCGTGTTGGTGAATACAACACATCCGGGTGTAACACTGACTTCCGCAGTGCCTGTAAAAACAAACAAACCATTCGTGGTTACCGCTACCTTCACCGAAGATGTATCGGGCCTGAATGTGAATGCCTTTACAGTAACGAATGGCAGTGCATCTGGTCTGACCACTGTCAACGCTAAAACGTATACCTTCACGGTTACACCGGCAGCAGATGGTCCGGTAACGGTATACCTGCCGGCAGGTAAAGCCCTGAATATTGGCAATAATGGCAATACCGTCTCCAATACGATCAGCACTGACTATAATGCTACTGTTCCGGTAGTAACCAGCGTGGATGTACCAACAGCGACTACCTATAAAATCGGTGATCAGCTGACCTTTGTGGTGCATTGGTCTAAAGTGGTAACACTGAATCCGGCCACTACGCCATACCTGGGACTGACTATTGGCAGTGCCGCACAACAGGCTGCTTATGTAAGTGGTAGTCCTTCAGATGCATATACCTTCACTTATACCGTTCAGGAAGGAGACCTGGCTAATAACGGTATAGCCATCGCTCCGGGTGCCATACAAAATGTAACGGCTATTACGGATGATTACGGCAATCTGGCAAACCTGGCACTGAATGGTGTCGGTGCGTTGACTGCCGTAAATGTGGATGGTGTTAAACCGGTTATCAGCTCCGTGACCAACCCTGCTGATGGCATCTATAATGCCGGTAGCAACAAAACCCTGAAATTCGATGTAGTGTTCTCAGAACCGGTAACAGTAACGGGTACGACTAAACTGTCTGTAGTGATAGGTAGCGATACCAAAGTGCTGACAGGTACCTTAACCGGTGGTAATACCCTGCACTTCGAATACAATGTAGTAGACGGAGACCAGGATAATGACGGTATTTCATATGCTGGCTTCGACGTAAGCGGTGCTACCATTGCTGATATCGCGGGTAACCCTGCGGTAATCGATAACAGCAAGTTTGGCGCCATGCCGAATGTGCTGGTGAATACCACACATCCTTCTGTAGTGCTCAGCTCTACAGCCCCTGCGCTGCTCAACCAGCCATTTACGGTAACAGCCACCTTCTCAGAAGCTGTGTCCGGCCTGGCTGCTACCGACTTCACCGTGAATAACGGTACAGCAGGTAATCTGACAACCATCGATCCAAAAACGTATACCATCACGGTTACACCAACCGCAGATGGTACCGTAGATGTAACGCTGCCGGCAGATCAGGCAGTGAACATCGGTGATAATGGTAATACGGCTTCCAATACCATCAGCCGCGATTACAATGCTACTGTTCCGGTAGTGACCAGCGTGGATGTACCAACAGCGACTACCTATAAAATCGGTGATCAGCTGACCTTTGTGGTGCATTGGTCTAAAGTGGTAACACTGAATCCAACCACTACGCCATACCTGGGACTGACTATTGGCAGTACCGCACAACAGGCTGCTTATGTATCTGGTAGTCCTTCAGATGCATACACCTTCACTTATACCGTTCAGGAAGGAGACCTGGATAACAATGGCATTGCCATCTCTCCAAACTCCATACAAAATGTAACGGCCATTACAGATGACCATAGCAATCTGGCAAACCTGGCACTGAACGGAATCGGTACATTAACCGCCGTAAATGTGGATGGTGTTAAACCGGTTATCAGCTCCGTGACCAACCCTGCTGATGGCATCTATAATGCCGGAAGCAACAAAACCCTGAAATTCGATGTAGTGTTCTCCGAACCGGTTACTATAGCTGGTACTATTCCTACACTCTCCATCGTTATCGGCAGCAGTACCAAAGTACTGACAGGTGCTTTAACCAATAATGGTACTACCCTGCATTATGAGTATAGTGTGGTAGACGGAGACCAGGATAATGATGGTATCACGTATGGTCCATTCGACGTAAGCGGTGCTACCATTACTGATATCGCAGGCAACCCTGCGGTGATCGATAACAGCAAGTTTGGCGCCATGCCGAATGTGCTGGTGAATACCACATATCCTTCTGTAGTACTCAGCTCTACAGCCCCTGCGCTGCTCAACCAGCCATTTACGGTAACAGCAACGTTCTCAGAAGCTGTGTCTGGCCTGGCTGCTACCGACTTTACCGTGAATAATGGTACAGCAGGTAACCTGACAACCATCGATCCAAAAACATATACCATCACGGTTACACCAACCGCCAATGGTACCGTAGATGTAACGCTGCCAGCAGATCAGGCAGTGAACATCGGTGATAATGGTAATACAACTTCCAATACCATCAGCCGCGACTACAATTCTACTGTTCCGGTAGTGACCAGCGTGGATGTACCAACAGCGACTACCTATAAAATCGGTGATCAGCTGACCTTTGTGGTGCATTGGTCTAAAGTGGTAACACTGAACCCAACCACTACGCCATACCTGGGACTGACTATTGGCAGTACCGCACAACAGGCTGCTTATGTAAGTGGTAGTCCTTCAGATGCATATACCTTCACTTATACCGTTCAGGAAGGAGACCTGGATGATAATGGCATTGCCATCTCTCCAAACTCCATACAAAATGTAACGGCCATTACAGATGACCATAGCAATCTGGCAGACCTGACACTGAACGGCATCGGTACATTAACCGCCGTAAATGTGGATGGTGTCAAACCGGTTATCAGCACGGTAACCAACCCTGCTGATGGTATCTATAATGCAGGAAGCAACAAAACCCTGAAATTCGATGTAGTGTTCTCCGAACCGGTTAATATAACTGGTACGACTATGCTGTCTGTTCTTATTGGTAGCGATACCAAAAAGATGACAGGCACCTTAACCGGTGGTAATACCCTGCACTTCGAATACAATGTGGTAGACGGAGACCAGGATAATGATGGTATTTCATATGCAGGCTTCGACGTAAGCGGCGCTACCATTACTGATATCGCTGGCAACCCTGCTATGATCGATAACAGCAAGTTTGGCGCCATGCCGAATGTGCTGGTGAATACCACATATCCTTCTGTAATACTCAGCTCCACAGCTCCTGCGCTGCTCAACCAGCCATTTACGGTAACAGCAACGTTCTCAGAAGCTGTGTCCGGCCTGGCTGCTACCGACTTCACCGTGAATAACGGTACAGCAGGTAGTCTGACAACCATCGATCCTAAAACGTATACCATCACGGTTACACCAACCGCCAATGGTACCGTAGATGTAACGCTGCCGGCAGATCAGGCAGTGAATGTCGGTGATAATGGCAATACGGCTTCCAATACTATCAGCCGCGATTACAATGCGACTGTTCCGGTAGTAACAAGCGTGGATGTACCAACAGCGGCTACCTATAAAATCGGTGACCAGCTGACATTTGTGGTGCATTGGTCTAAAGTGGTAACACTGAACCCGGCGACTACGCCATACCTGGGACTGACTATTGGCAGTACCGCACAACAGGCTGCTTATGTAAGTGGTAGTCCTTCAGATGCATACACCTTCACTTATACCGTTCAGGAAGGAGACCTGGATAACAATGGCATTGCCATCTCTCCAAACTCCATTCAAAATGTAACGGCCATTACAGATGACCATAGCAACGTGGCAGATCTGACGCTGAACAGCATCGGTGCATTAACCGCCGTAAATGTGGATGGTGTGAAACCTGTGATCAGCACGGTAAGCAACCCTGCTGATGGTATCTATAATGCCGGTAGTAACAAAACCCTGAAATTCGATGTAGTGTTCTCCGAACCGGTTAATATAACTGGTACGACTATACTGTCTGTTCTTATAGGTAGTGATACCAAAAAGATGACAGGCACCTTAACCGGTGGTAATACCCTGCACTTCGAATACAATGTGGTAGACGGAGACCAGGATAATGATGGTATTTCATATGCAGGCTTCGACGTAAGCGGCGCTACCATTACTGATATCGCTGGCAACCCTGCTATGATCGATAACAGCAAGTTTGGCGCCATGCCGAATGTGCTGGTGAATACCACATATCCTTCTGTAATACTCAGCTCCACAGCTCCTGCGCTGCTCAACCAGCCATTTACAGTAACAGCCACCTTCTCAGAAGCCGTATCCGGCCTGACTGCGGGAGGCTTCACCGTAAGTAACGGTACAGCAGGTAACCTGACGGCCATCGATCCTAAAACGTATACTATCACGGTTACACCAACCGCAGATGGTACCGTAAATGTTACCCTGCCAGCAGATAAGGCAGTAAACATCGGGAACAATGGCAATACGGCTTCCAATACCATCAGCCGCGATTACAATGCTACCGCTCCGGTAGTAACCAGCGTGGACGTTCCGGCAAATGCTACCTACAAAATCGGTGACCAGCTGACATTTGTGGTACATTGGTCTAAAGTGGTAACACTGAACCCTGCTACTACGCCATACCTGGGACTGACTATTGGCAGTACGCCACAACAGGCGGCCTATGTGAGTGGTAGTCCTTCAAATGCCTATAACTTCACCTATACCGTTCAGGAAGGAGACCTGGATAACAATGGCATTGCCATCTCTCCAAACGCCATACAAAATGTAACGGCCATTACTGATGACCATAACAACGTGGCAGACCTGACACTGAACGGAATCGGCGCATTGACCGCCGTAAATGTGGATGGTGTTAAACCAGTGATCAGCGTGGTAAACAACCCAGCTGATGGAATGTACAACGCCAGCAATTCCCTGCTTAAATTTGATGTAGTGTTCTCCGAACAGATAGCGGTAACGGGTACGACTAAACTGTCTGTAGTGATAGGTAGCGCTACCAAAGTACTGACAGGTACCTTAACCGGTGGTAATACCCTGCACTTCGAATACAATGTGGTGGATGGTGATCAGGATATGGACGGTATCACATATGGTCCATTCGACGTAAGTGGTGCTACCATTACTGATATCGCTGGCAACCCTGCGGTGATCGACAACAGCAAGTTTGGCACTATGCCGAATGTGCTGGTAAATACCACACATCCTTCGGTAATGCTCAGTACTGCAGCCCCTGCACTGACCAACAAGCCGTTTACTGTAACAGCTGTATTCTCAGAAGCAGTATCCGGATTGACAGCTGGTTCATTCGCAGTAACAAATGGCACTGCAAGTACATTGAACAGCGCCGATCAGATCACCTATACTTTCACTGTAACACCAGCAGCCGATGGAACGGTAACCGTTTCCCTGCCGGCAGATAAAGCAGTGAATATTGGTAATAACGGAAATACTGTATCCAATACGATCAGCCTGAGTTACGACGCTACCATTCCGGTGGTAAGCAGTGTAACAGTACCTGCACCTGGTACCTACAAAATCGGTGATCAGCTGAAATTTGTAGTGAACTGGTCTAAGGTAGTGACCCTGGATATGGCCACCACGCCATACCTGGAACTGACCATCGGCAGTACGCCACAACATGCTGCCTATGCAAGCGGTAATAACTCAAACGCCTATACTTTCGTGTATACGGTACAGGAAGGTGATCTGGACAACAACGGCATTACCATCTCCCAAAACACCATACAGAATGTAACGGCCATTACTGATGCGGCTACCAACGTGGCAGATCTTACATTGAATAATGTAGGTGCACTGACCGCCGTAAACGTGGATGGTGTTAAACCAGTGATCAGCGCGGTAAACAACCCTGCTGACGGAATGTACAACACCAGCAATTCCCTGCTTAAATTCGATGTAGTGTTCTCCGAACCGGTAACTGTAACGGGTACGACTAAACTGTCTGTTGTAATTGGTAGCGATACCAAAGTGCTGACGGGTACCTTGAACAATGGCAATACCCTGCACTTCGAATACAATGTGGTGGATGGTGATCAGGATATGGACGGTATCACTTATGGTCCATTCGACGTAAGCGGTGCTATCATCACCGATATCGCGGGCAACCCTGCGGTGATCGATAACAGCAAATTTGGCGCCATGCCGAATGTGCTGGTGAATACCACACATCCTTCGGTAATATTAACATCTGCCGCACCGGCACTGACTAATCAGGCTATCGTGGTTACTGCCACCTTCTCAGAAGCTGTGACAGGCCTCACCGCCGCTAAGTTCGGTGTAACCAATGGCACAGCAGGTAATTTAACTACTACCGACAATATCACTTACCAGGTTACCATTACACCGGTTGCCGATGGCGCAGTAGCTATTGCACTTCCGGCTGGTGCCGCAGTGAATGTTGGTAATAACGGAAATGCCGCTTCCAATACCCTCGCATTTACCTACGATGGCACTGCTCCGACAGTTACCAGCGTAACAATGCCGGCGGCTAAGTATTACAACGAAGGGTCTGTACTCCAGTTTGTAGTACATATGAGCGAACCGGTAATTGTAACAGGTACGCCTACGCTGAACTTCAAAATAGGCAGCACACCGGTATCGGCTGATTACACCAGCGGTACGCAGGATATGGTGTTTAATTACACCGTGTCTGCAGGTGAAAATGGTGTGGCTGATTGCTCGTCCGCTATCATCGGCCTCAACGGAGGTACCGTGAAAGATCCTGCCGGTAACAATGCCGTGCTGACCTTAACAGGTATCCCTGCGGTTACAGGTATTATTATCAATACTGCCCATCCAACAGTAGTAGTGGCTACAGCAGCAGCGGCAAGAGTAAATACGCCGGTGGATGCTACCATTACCTTCAGTGAGGCAGTAACCGGATTTACTACTGCTGGTATCACCGTAACCAACGGTACTGTAACCAGTCTGACTACTACCGACAACATTACCTACAAGGCTACTATCCAGGCTGTCGCAGATGGCAATGTAACTGTGATGGTGCCTGCTGGTGTTGCGGTAAATGTGAGCAACAATGCGAACCAGGCATCCAATACCATCAGCTTTATCTACGATGCTACCGCACCAGTGATTACCGCTACACAATTCAGTGTGAATGGTGATGCAGTGGCGAATACCCAGATAGGTGTACTGTCTGCTACTGAAGCTTCTGGTGTACTGAAAGGCTGGACGATCACCGATGATCCGACCAATGGCGCCTTTGCAATAGACGCAAATGGTAAGATCACTGTAAATGATGCCCGCGCACTCAACAATGCTTCCGGAACTACCGTTACCGTTAAGGTAACCGTAACCGACGGCCTCAATATGAGCCAGCCGGCACTCATTCCTATCAAGGTGATCTTAATGTACTTCAACCAGGCACCGACCCTCGATCCAATCAATGATCAGTCGATCTGTGTGGACAAGGCTACGCATACCATTCAGCTGACAAACATGTCGGCAGTGGAAGCAGACCAGACCTACGCCCTCACGATCAGCAGCGATCAGCCTTTATTCGACTTGTTATCTGTATCTCATAGCGGGTTAGTGACATATACGCTGAAAGCCGCTGCCACCAGCGCAGTAGCTCATATCACCGTTACGATTAAAGACAACGGAGGTACCCTTAACAATGCTGTGGACTCGCTGCAACGTACATTTACGTTTACCGTGCTTCCTACGCCGGCAGTTACGATCACTGCAGATAAGTCAACTACCTTGTCTAAAGGTGATGACATCGTACTTACCGCAACAGGTGGCGATATATACGCCTGGGCACAGGTAGATGGTATCATATCTGGTCAGTTTACAGACAAGTTGCACGCCAGGGTACAGGCAAATACCGTTTATACAGTAACTGTTACCAACATATTTAACTGTAGCAATACAACTGATATAGCAGTAACTGCCAATGTAGACTTCAAGGTAGATGCAAACAACATCCTTACCCCTAATGGCGATGGTATCAATGATAAATGGGTAATTAAAAATCTCGACAGTTACCCTGATAATGAAGTGATGATCTACGATCGTGCTGGTCGCCTGGTATATCAGCGTAAGAATTATAGTAATGACTGGGATGGAACTTCAGGTGGAAATCCGCTGGCAGAAGGTACCTACTACTATATTCTTACCATCCAGAAATCTACTAAAGCAACGAAAGGTTATATCACTATTGTCAGATAATTGCTCACAGCTGTTAAAATCAATACAATGAGTCGTTCATTATATTTAAGAGCAGGAAAATTTATAATCACTGTAGTGTGCTGCGCTGTATCCCTCCGGGGGTACAGCCAGTCGCTCAGTAAAACTGCTGCGCTGCTGGATCCTTCAGCAACTTCCTATTTTCAGAATCAGTACCTGGCCAACCCTGCCATGGCAGGCGTTGATACCGGATGGCACTTTAACGCCTCTTACCGCGGACAGATCAATGGCATCGAAGGGGCGCCGGTTACACAGTTCTTCTCTGGCGATGGCTATGTTGGTGCCAGGGTAGGGGCCGGACTCAATATCTTCAATGATAAGGCCGGCTTACTGGCAAGAACCCGTATAGCGGGATCTTATGCCTATCATCTGCCGTTAAATGACTATGGCGCAAAACTGAACTTCGGTTTGTCGCTGGCGATGAATTTCCAGCGCCTGGATTATTCCAAAATAAACGGTGATCCTAATGATCCGGCTGCCAGGCAGTACAACAACCGCGACGACTACTTTGAAGCAGATTTCGGGATGGCCTATACAGACCGCCACTGGACTGCACAGGCTTCGTTGCCTAATATCCGTGCAATGTTCACCGGAAAGAGCTATCCTGGTGTAGATGGTGGTACGGTATTCTTCTCTGCGCTGGCTTATAAGTTTGATCTCTATGGGGCTGTTTCTTCCGTAACCCCGAAAGCCTGCTTCAGAAGCATTAAGGGATATGACCCGATCATAGACGTAGGACTGAATGTAGGCTTCGTACAGAATGTACTCAACCTGACGGCGTTATATCATACCACCGGGAGTTTCGCTTTTGGGGTAGGCGTGTACGTGATGAATACCGTGCGACTGAATGCATTTTACAATACGCAGACCAGTGGTCTGAGGAATTATACAGACGGCACCTATGAAGTAGGATTAACAGTAGATCTGTTTAAATAATACGGTTATATTTTTTAGAAGCTCCTGCGGTTATTCAGCTGAATCCGCAGGGGCTTTTTTTATTTTAACCACGGTTACAAATTTTCCGTCCTGGAAAAACAGCAGGTAACCGGGATAGGTCCACATTTCCATTCCATGCTCCGCCTGGTATACTTCCAAAGGCTTACCCAGTTTTTCCCGGATGGCTGCCTTGGATGACTGTTGATCAATACCCAGTTCGTTCACCACAGGATCGTCTGTAGGGTCGTAGCTGGCCTGAGTTTCATTGTTTAAGTTTTTTGGGAGAGATGGCTCACGTTTGCCAAAAATAGCGCCCAGTGCTATGATCAGCATAAAAAGACCAATAATGCCCAGCTTTATAAATATATCTTTCCTGGTATCTGGCGGCAGGTCATCTTCCATATCATATTTATGGCGCCGCTGATATTCAGCGTCTGTTTCTTCCCTGGTATAATACTGCTGGCTGGAATACTGTTCCTGTTGCTGCTCAGTTTGCTGGTGACTGCCCGCTGTGCCTGTATTGGAGGTCGTCTGCTGCGATCTATAGAGGTTCAGTCGCAGTAGTTCGTCGTAATAGGCTTTCCTGTCGGGGTTGTTCAGCTGTTCATAGGCATGTTGTACCTGTTTGAATTTCTCCTCAGAAACGGCATTGCCTGGGTTAAGGTCCGGGTGATACTTCTTGGAAAGCCGGCGGTGGGCTTTTTTTACATCTTCGCTACCTGCGAAATAAGGAAGTTCCAATATGGAGTAATAGTTCATCATGGATAAAAGGGTCGCTGCCATCGGCTGCTTATGCTAAAATAAGCTAGTCTAATGTCAATATACTACTATTACTACAACTAATTTCTCTCATCTTGATAAGATAATTAAAAATTACAGGTTAATCAATATCGCTTTTTCTATCTTGTTAACCAGATTTACATTTTTAAGACCAATTCCACCAAACATGTCCTTCATTGCTCCGATGAAAAAAATCCTGCTGCTGGGGCTCCCTGCGGTATTAGCTGCACGTGTGGCTGTTGCAGATATCAGGCTGGCAAATTTATTTACTGATCATGCTGTTTTGCAGCGGAATACGGTTGTTCCCGTATGGGGAACCGCCACGGACGGAAAAACGATTACTGTTAGTTTCAACGGACAAAAGGTAAGTGCCGTAGCAAAAGATGGCCGCTGGATGGTCAGGCTACAGCCTTTAAAAGCCGGTGGGCCATATACGCTTACCGCCAGTGGCGATGGTATGGTAACGGTGACGGATATACTGGTAGGGGATGTCTGGCTGTGCAGCGGACAATCCAATATGGACAAGGAGGTAGGGCCACATAAGAACCAGCCCGATGTGGATAATTATCAACAGGAGCTGGCAAAGGCAAACCATCCGCAGATACGACTGTTTAAGGTGCCTGCAAAAGAAGGTGCTGTAACGCCGCAGGAAGAAGTGAATACGGCCTGGTCGCTTTGTGATAGCGCGCATGTACGGGCTTTTTCTGCTGCCGGTTATTTTTTTGGGAGAGACCTTCAACCGGAGATTAAAGTGCCGCTGGGACTGATACATTCCTGCTGGGGTGGCACCGCAGCGGAATACTGGCTGGATAAATCCGTTATGGCGGCAGATCCTGAGCTGCGGTCGCTGGTAACATCCTATGAGGAATCTATGCAGGGCTATGAAGAAAAAAGTGCCAGACTCCAGGAGGCCCTGAAGGCCGCCGCCGCTGCAGGTACTACTGATACCGCCAGTGTGAAAGCCTATAACCAGCTGAAGTTACTGAAACGTAACGGCGGTGGTTTGTATAATGCCATGATCTATCCGTTGCGCAATTTCCCGATTACCGGGGTGATCTGGTACCAGGGAGAATCTAACAGCGACCGTGCAAAGCAATATGAGACGCTGTTTCCGGCACTGATAAAAAACTGGAGAGATACCTGGCACCAGGACCTTCCTTTCCTTTTTGTACAGATAGCCCCGAATAAAAGCAAGGGCCCGGATCTGCGGGAGGCCCAGTTCCTCACCTGGAAACGTGTACCCAATACATTTATGGCAGTCATCACCGATGGCATCGACTCTACCTTTAACCTGCACCCCGGCAATAAACAGTTAGTAGGGGCGCGACTGGCACTGGCAGCCAGGGCGATGGTTTACAGGGAAAAGCTGGAATATTCAGGGCCGGTGTATGAAAGCGCCATTTTTAAAGGCAGCCAGGCTATCCTTTCGTTTAGCCATACAGGTAAGGGGCTGGTAGCTAAAAACGGCCCGCTGACAGGTTTCACCATTGCCGGTGAAGACAAAGTGTTCGTTCCTGCGAAGGCAACCATCAGCGGTAATAAGCTGGTAGTAACCGCCGAAGGAGTAAAAAGGCCTGTGGCTGTACGTTTCGGCTGGACGGATATTCCGCACGACAACTTTTATAACAGTGCAGATCTGCCGGCGTCTCCATTTAGGACAGATGTGGATTAACTAACCCAAACGGCTATATGAAAAAACGCCTGTTGCTATAAAACTTATAGTAACAGGCGCTTTTCCTTTTTGATACATGCATTATTTTAAGGTGCCATGTACTCCTCTCAGGTACATGGTATGGCTTCTGGCTGCTGAAGCTACCCATGTTTCATATTCTTCAATGGCCAGTAATCTTTCGTCCTCCGTGATGTAGTTGTCTGTCACCAGTTGTTTTCCCCTGAGTTTGGCCACTACCGCCCAGATATTGGCATGGGCATGGAAGCCGGGATCGCTGAGGGTGCCACGCTCAGACTCATCAGTAATGGTAATGTCTGAAAAGCCCTGTTCGGAAAGCAATGCAGAAAGATGATCTGCAATTTCATTATCCATGCCAACGTCCTGACGCCATTGCAGGAATTTGTCGTAGAAATGGACCATGCTTTGTGGCGGTTGCGGGTCCCAGGTGGCTTTGGTATGGTTGTAGTCCAGGATGCAGAGTATGCCACCGGGCTTTAGGAGTTGCTTGAGTTTTGCAATCACATCCACAGGATTGGTAAGCCACTGCAGTGTTCTGGCTACCGTGATGATATCAAAGCGTAGGGAGGTTTCATAGCGCATGATATCTCCGTGGATAAATTCCAGGTTGGGGATATGACCATATTTGTTTCGGGCGATGCCGATCAATTCTTCGCTGCTGTCGATACCATAAACTTTTCCTGAATTACCAACATACCTGGTGATGCCTTGTGTGATGGCCCCGGATCCCCCGCCAACATCCAGTACTGTCTGGCCGGGGCGAAGTACTGCCAGTAAATTATGATTGGAATTTTCGACACTTCTTTCTTCAAGTAATATCGCTGTGCCGCTGGGCATTTCGGCGCGTTTTGCCGCCTCGTTTGACATAGAACCAGAGTTTAAATGGATAAAATATTTTCGTGGAGCTGATTTTTTTCAGCTTCAGAAAAATAAACAAAAGGAAATTAAAAAGCCGGGAATATTATTGTCCGATGACCACCAGTGGAATTTTGGTGCTGTAGGCTAATTCTTTTGTTACACTTTTATGAAAGAGGTCTTCCACGAAACCATATTTTCCGGGTAGTGCCAGGACCAGGTTAGCTGCGGCAGTTTCAGCAAACTGTAAGATCTCTTTTGCCGTTCTTTTTTCCTGGATGGTGTGGTAGGAGATGTCGTTTAGCTGTAGCAGGCGCTGGAGCTCTTGTCTGACGCCGGTTCCTGGCTGTTCGTCTCCGATATACAATACTTCCAGGTGTGCGGCTAGTGTGGTTACCAGTTTATGAATATGGAGGCTCTGGCTGGATAGGAGGGCTTGCTCGCGATTATAGGCGAACAGTATTTTGTTGACGGATACCCAGGAGGCATCTGCCGGTACGATGATAACGGGGAGGGATATACGCGTAGTAGCTGCCAGGGTATTACTGCCGATAAGTGTTTTGCCCAGCGCGCCTTTGCCAGTGATGCCCATGATGACCAGGTCTATACCTCTTACATCGATGATTTCCTGCATACCTTCTATCAGCGGTAAAACATCCGTTTCGCAATGAATGCGTGTAGTCGCCGGCGTTATGTCCTCCATGCCTTCCACCAGTTTGCTCATCTCGTCCATGACGCTTCTGCGGAAGGTGGTGGTATCTTCCGGCAGCACGGGCATGGGGATACCGGAAAGATGTAATACGCTGTAGGAGTGGTAGAGAATAATTTCAGCTTCCCTGAACTGCGAAGAGAGTTGTACAGCATAGCGTACTGCATTTTTAGCAGTATCGGAGAAGTCGGTAGTAACAAGAATTTTCATCATAGCCGTATTGGGTTTGTTACAAAACAGGGCGCCTGCAACGAGTGATGCAGGCGCCTGTGAAGTATGACTGATTGTATGAGATTAAAGTTAAGAGGCCTGCTAGAAGCGTGTTGTCAGGGCAATACCCTGGAACTCATTGAGCGTGCCTGGTTCCATGAACATCACTTTACCACCTTTGGAGAGGATAATTTCGATGATGGGCAGGAGTACATCGTAGGAGAGGTCGCCGTTATAGGCTTCTTCCTGCGGGTGTAGGGTAATGATGCCATCATGGATGGTACCGGGCTGAAAGTAATTGCTTTCTACGTATAATGTATCGGCACTACCGTCTGCGGCTGCACGAAAAATATCGCTCAGGTCGACCAGCAGGCGTTGCTGGGAGAGTGCCTCCCTGATGGCTACCAGTGCTGCTTCCTGGCGTTTGGCCAGTACATCCGTGATAACAGGAGCGAGGATGCGGGGGATTTCATGGTCAACCGTATCGTCGTAGCTGCCGGGAACGGTGGCGATCACAATATTTTTGATGTCCATCTGTTCCTGGTAATAGGCCAGCATTTTCGTGTCGCCCATCAGTATTACCGGCAATGCCTGTTCATGGTAATATTTCTTAAAGCGTTTATCGGCCACGTTGAAATACTCTTTGATAAGATCATCCACCACGGAATCGTGCTGGAGTTTCATCGGGTCGGTGGTATAGTAGGTTGTATTTTCAAATGGGAAGTCATCATTTTTCACTTCACGGATAAGCGCATCGTTGGTGGCTTCCAGCAGCCTGATTTTCTTTCTGGAAACACTGATAACATAATAGTGTACGGCCTGCTGCAGCGCTTTCAGGAGAGGGCGTATTTCAAAGCGTTTGCCAATGATGATACGGTCTGTGGTAGCAACAGGCAGGTTATATAGTTTGCTGAAATTTTCGGAAGCATATAATACCAGACTATCGAGATTATATCGGTGGTCTACATTATTTTCCAGTTCTTTAATTTTTTCCAGTACAGGCCATACTTCACGTTTATCATACAGTTCGTATAATTGTTTTTCGGCTGCAGTCACCAGATTTTTCAGGTTGATACTATCCTGCTTGTTATCGGGGAATGTTCTGTGAGTAGATACTAAAACCGTTACTGCCGGGGCACCACGATACTGACTCAATTGAATAACATCTTGATCTTGCATAGATTTCTCTTTTGGTGGTTTAACAAAGCTAGGCCTTGTAAAGTTCACCAAAAATGAGGATCATCATGGAGCAGGGTGATAATTATCAGGTGAGGGTATTATTTTTCGGCTTGCCAGGTAGCGACACCCTTTTCTGTCAGGTAAGGGTAAAACATGTTACTGATCAGCTGAACGTAGTGGTCTACTGCAGCCTGGTCTTGGAGGCCGAGTTTGATTTCATTGTGTGCCAGCCAGAAATCGGAGGTGATATAAAGCAGGGATATGAGTTCTTTCCATATTTGTGTGGGAATATCATTTCTGAAGATGCCCATTTCGCGGTAGCTGGCAAACATGTGACTGAATTGTTGTCCGCGGAACTCGTCCATGCTGTTGTAGCGGGTTTTTATTTCGGGCACCCGTTGTACTATGGCGACGAAGTGCAGGAAAATAAACCTGTATTTATAGAAGATGGTAAAGGCTTTTTGGAGGTCTTGCCGGAAGGCATGAAAACTTGGAATGGCGGGCGCGGCAGCGGCGGTCATCAGCTGATCCATTTCCGAAGAGAGCTGTCCAAACAGGGCAAGAATAAGCTCTTCCGTGTTTTTATAGTGGTATTGCAGGTTACCATGACTGATACCGATTTCTTTAGCAATATGCCTGATCGTAATAACATCCGTTCCTTTCGCGTTGTATAGCTGTAGTGCAGCGCCCAGTATTTTTTCTTTAGTTGTCATGATAAAATGCTTAGGACGAATGTACTATTTTTTAGTTATACATAATTGTATGTTATTATTTTGATATATTTATACATAATTCCTTAATTTTATGGCGTTTATTCATTAATTTACCTCGTAACGGGTTTTAGTGAATTGGAGATAGCTGGCAATTGTGATATTATTTACCCATATCCTATGAGATCAATCCTGGTATTATTTTTTTGTTTATCGGCGTTTACTGTTTGTGGCCAGAGTGGCCCTAACCCTGCGCCGTCGGCAAAAAAATATGAGACAGAATTTATGATGAAGAATGGCAGTATCCTGGGATTTGCGCAGGTAAACCTGAGTTTGGGAGAGATAGGGTTTAAGGTAGAGGTCAACAAGATGACCAAAGACAAGGGTACGAAGCTGGAGTTCAGGATAGACATGCCCAGTGGCAGGAAAAGTAAGATCATTGGTACATTAGATATACCATATACAGGCGATACCACGTATGCCCTCAAGCTGACGGGCAATCTACGTCATGCGGAAGGGGTGCATGATTTGTTTCTGGTGGCCAAAGGGGGCTCACAGTTTAGCATTACTTCTTTCTCTTTTATTTTTAATTACTAGTTTTCGGAAGATGAGACAGTAGCTGGCAGCAGATTTTGTTGCGGGCGCAAAACTATTTTAAAAAAATCCGGAAATTTAAAATGTCTACTGACATACTGTTGTCACTTCAGGTATGGAAGTTTGTATTGTAATCAACATTCAAAAGCAAAAACCTTATTATTATGTCTGCAACAACGTTAAACGCGGCACCTGCTATTCTTACCCCTGAAGATTTACTGGCACACTGGCAGGGGCATCGTAAGTTAACCCGTCGTGTGATCGAGGCCTTCCCTGAGAAAGAACTTTTTGAATTCACTATTGGTGGTATGCGTACGTTTGCGCTGCTGGTAGCAGAGATGGCTACTATTGCTACCGGTATTGATGGTTTGGCTTATGGCAAGTGGAACAACTTTGAAGAGAAGCACAAGGAAGTAGAAGCCTTGAAAACAAAGGCAGAATTACTTGCTTACTGGGATGAGCTGACCGACCAGCTGAATGCAGCCTGGCCTGCACTGACACCAGAGCGTCTGCGTACGGTAGACAACTCCTGGGGTTTCTATGAAGGTCCGGTAGTATTTATCCTGCAGTATTTTGTTGACAACGAAATTCATCACCGTGGCCAGGGTTATGTATACCTGAGAGCACTGGGTATCGAGCCTCCTGCCTTCTATGAACGCTAATGCTTACGTTCTCAATTTCAGCTACTCCCTACGGGGTAGCTGAAATTTTATTTTAAAAAGATTTGGTGAATTGAATTGTATCCTTATCTTTGCAGCCCTGAAACACAAAATCAGTTGCCCAGATGGCGAAATTGGTAGACGCACTGTGTTCAGGTCGCAGCGCCTGCAAGGGTGTGCTGGTTCGAATCCAGTTCTGGGCACTAGAAAAGGTTGTATCTATGCAGTAGAGACAACCTTTTTTCTTTTATACAGGTACCTTATTTTTCTGCTATTTCATACTTCTTCCTATTACTTTTATGACAAATTAAAATCATTACTTACTATTAGTTTAAAATGTTTTCATTTAATTGCTTTTAAATTCCCCTAATCAGAAAGAAGAACCTGTTATGTTTTACTTTTCGTCTGAAAATAATGCCCGTTTTTTTGGGTTGCAGGAAGCTAACTCTTTAAGCTCTTATAATATTCCTATAAATTAATCCTGTAATACCCAATTTATTGCTCTACCTTTAACAAGGTCGCATTTGGCTTTTTCTGATTTAGTTTGGACTTTTAGTTGCTAACTAAGTCGCTGTTTTTTAAATAATATATATAACTAAAACTATATTTGTGAATATTTTTGTAGGAAATTTAAGTGACAAAACAACTGAAGATGAGATTTGGTCATTATTTGACCCATTCGGAGTTGTATATAGTATTAATGTGGCTTATGATAAATACAGTGGCCGTTCTAAAGGTTTTGCATTCGTTGAAATGCCAGACGATTCCAACGCAGTACTGGCAATTAAGGAATTGAATAATTCTGTAGTTGCTGGCCAGACAATAGTAGTGTATGAGGCTCGTCCAAAACCTGAAAGACCAGAAAATAATCGTTTCTCCAGATCCGGTCCAAGGCCAGGTGGATTTAGACCCAGGTACTAATAGCTGGAAGTTTTAAAACGCGGAATACGATAAATAGTCGATGATATTGTCAATCGTAATGGGTTGAAGATCTGTTGTTGTAGGCGCCATTCGGCTTACAACCCTACAGTAGTACAAGCTAAAAAATGCGGAAGCGCTGTAACCACCTTTCCATTTCTTTGGAATACCTTACACTCATTCGACACTAAAAGTATATTAGTAACTAAGTTTTAGTGCTGGTTTAATTCCGGTTCTAAGTACATCAACAGGTTGTCTCTACTCAGTCGGGACAACCTGTTTTATTTTCTACGAGTCCCGGATTTTACTACTATCTACACCTCTTCCCAATATTTACGGCACTCACAATAACACTCACTTCCGAACACCATTTTCTGCCTTTCAAAAGTTTCTTTGAATCATCTTAACATTGGAAAAAAGAAGATGGAAGAACAGGAGAAGCTGTTGCGCGACAAGAAATAAATACTTATCAAGCCGGCAAAAACACCTGACAAGATAGGCCTTTAAAATAGAGATTTTAATTTATAGTGAACCTGAGCTTCCTCTAAAAAAGAGTAACGCTGTAATATTGGAGATTGGCATAACAATCCGCCAAACCCAATGGTACCCTATAACGGCGTCTAAATTACCCCCAAATCCAAGCGCGGAATTTTGGGTGAACCTGCACTTGTATCATGTTAAAAGTATCTAGATAGTTTAATTATATTATATATAAAAAATATTAAAAACACATATTTTTATATATGTAAGTTGTTTGTAGTTTTGTTGAAAACCTACATCTATACTATGAAGAAAATTTTGTGCTTGTGCGTTTTGGCTGGCTTTATAAGTAAGGCTGAAGCCCAAAAAGTTAACCTGGACCGTTATGTCTACAATTTTAGTTACAAAGATTTACCTAAACACCCATTAGGACAGGAATACCAGACATATTCCATCAGTGGTTTAATTTCTCCAGGTGTAAAAAACAACTTCGGAGATCATGGCGTTGAAGAAGCAATTAATGTAGAGGGATTAAAACGAGTAGATGGATTTGCACACATCATGGTGAATATATCTGTTGGTGATTTCATGATCGAAAGTAATGATATAAACGAACGTGTGGTAGTCAACAAAGACAAAGACGGAAAGGAAACCAGCAGATCATATTACTATTCCGTAACAGTTGCTTATTCCTGGGAAGCTTCATGGTCTGTAAAGGACTACAAAGGCAAAACGCTTGTTAACTCAGTGCTCCGCTCCCGTGGCGACAGAAGTACCTGGACCAGCCAGGAATATGGCTCCCGCTCAGATGCCCGCGATTACTACAAAAACAACTATGCTGAAATCAAAGGTCAGCTGATTCGTAAGGAAGTAAATACACATATCGCTGCCATTAGCAGAGTGACAAGTTCAGAATATGGATTCCCTGTTAAAAAGGAAGTGGACTTCCTCTGGATCATGGATTCCAAAAAACACCCTGAACAGGATGCCCAGCAGGCTGCGGTAAAATCCTTCAGAAATGTAATCACCTCTGTTAGTCCGGAAGAATTCCCGGAAAGCACTAAGGATACTTTAAAGACCCTGATCACTTATTTTGATGGGATCCCTAAGAAATATCCTACTGACGATAAAGCCGACAGGAAATTACGTTATGGCAGCTATTACAACAAGGCAAAGATTTATCTGTACCTCGATAATCCGGAAGCTGCTATAAAAGAGGCCGAAGCACTCATCGCCAACGACTATGACGGTGGTGATGGTAAACGCCTGATAAAAGAAGCAGAAGAGCTGAGAGAAGCGCTGAAAAACAATAATGTAATAGCGCGTCACTTCGAAGATAAAACCAGGAATGCAGTTCCTCCTGTAAAAGGGTAAGTAACTGCAATAGTTAATATTTAACCTGATAAACAGCTGATTTCAGACCCGGAATCAGCTGTTTGTCTGATTATACGCGTATATAACCTTTCATGGCGGATTTATTCCTTGTATGCGTATAAACGCCATCCCCATCATGACTCCCGGCACTATTGGTGTTGCCTTCCACGGTATCAAGCCATTCTCCCCGCACTGCTGTTACAAAGCCGGTATGACCTTTCCCATTGCCACGATCAATTATAAATATATCCCCAGGTTGCGGATCCGTTACAGATAAGTGATGTGCTACGGCCCAATTCCATTGTTCCATTACACTGCCTGTACGTTTCAGCGGGTTGCTGACCATTAGTTCTTTTGCTGCATTTGCGGTGCACCAGTAGATAAATGCCATGCACCATGAATAACCTTTATTCAGCCCGACCGCCTTTAAATAGCCTTCTACTGCCGGACCATCGTTATGGTTGGTTGCTTCCCTGACGTTCAGTTGTGTCAGCGCAATACTTAATGCTTTGTTGCCTATCATAGGTATAGATGTTTTATTGCTACAATACTTTGAAGCAGGATGAAAAATATTTGTCTATGCAGACTTTAGTTAAGTTGCCTGGTAAAAAATCTTTGAAATATCCAGAATATATCCAATCTGGAACTGGAAATAATTATTCGCGTAATGCCTGGACGATGCACCTGCCCAGTTGGATATCAGGGTATATTTTATGAAAATGCAGGAGTTGCTCTTTGCAGCCTGTTGATTACCGTTGCTCCCGCTTCCCGTGTTATAGGAAATCCAGACATCGAACTGGTTGTATGGATATTTACCCTTATTCAGAAATGATTTTGTACTATTTGCCGGGTAATGGATCGAGGAAACATTGCTATTCTGAGGGTTTTCATTAGGATTAACGATGCTTGTACTAGGGGCGATCAATAACATTTTATACGCGAGTTCGATATTGAAATTAGATTTGAAAGCATCACTAAAACTTGCCTTAAGATTAAATCCATAGTAATTGCTCTTGATATTATACAGTTTATCTGTTGCGGGAGTGCTGGCTTTCAGGGTATCCGTAACATTGGTCACCGCCAGCCCAAAGATGAAATCCAGGTAGATATGAGCCATATCACCGCTGGGATTCGTATTCCAGTTCATAGGAACGATAAAGGATAGGGCGTTCAGATTGAATGTACCATTAAAATAGGCGTGTGCCAATAAATCCAAGCGGTTAACATACCTATTCCCTAACGTATCATAGGTGTACATTTTAAAACCGTCAGTATTGCCATACGTCATCTGGAGCGTGAAATTGCGCAGGAAGATAAATCGTTTTTTTCCCTTTGCATCGCAACTTATACCATCGGATTTATTCAATGGCTGACTTAACCTGGCGTAGAATTGCGCAAATCCTTTTGGGTCATCATCCTGAATCCCTGTGAAATTGGCATAGGCAGATCCGAAAAATTTTGTTACCTGTTTGGCAATCTTAGGATTTTCTAAAATAACTTTAATTTTATCAGTGTTCTCGAAGGTAGAGGGGGCATCAGTTTTATTAACCAGGAAATCATCATAAACACCTCCTGGCAGATTCCTGATTACAATGATGCCATTGGTATCAGTGGTGGCAATTATTGAGCGGGTTATTGAATCGTTAAAACGGTAAGAGATCGTGTAATTCGTTGAAATGGCAAGTCTGTATATCGTTATTGTTCCATCGCTTTGACCACAGGAGGTAGGGTTGGTGGATGTCGTCGTCTGACTGAAAGTATTAACAGAAAAGCCCAAAAAATAAATAAGAACGCTGAAAATGACAGCAAAATGTTTGTACTTGTTCATACGGAGTTTGATTTAAATCGCATATAGATTCAGGTAGAAATAGCGCGCAGTTTGTACGTAGGATTTCGGTGTATAAAGATCTACACCCATTTCCTGTAAAGGGACAGTTTTACTATCTATTAATATCCATAGGTATAATACTTATGCAGATGCCCATCGTATTATGAAAGCCAGGAAAGTACCGTGATTTTTAACCCTCCGGAAGGAACATACCGCTCCCATGAACGCCTATACGGCATTGGTACAATAATTCATTGTTAGATGCTATGTCTGTGCTCCTTCGACTCAATTATCAATGATCTAATGATCTCAGGCACCCTGTCCGGCTACCTTTACAGGATCCGGCTGCTTATTTTCCGTGACTTTTAAACCGGCATATACAGTAGAGCTGATACCCATTAGCCACAGTGCTCCGGGGGAAATTACAGGCAGTATTTTATTGGCATCCTGGATGGTACCCAGATTGACTAATACACCATGCACATACCATACGCCCAGGATTAGGTTGAATAGAACGGCCTGAAAACGATTGATGCCGATGCCTCCCTTATCAGTCAGAATATCATAGATCAGTGTTTTTCCGGGTGTGTTCTGGATAAGTGAAGCCCGGGGAATATCGGGGTTGGTAGCATCCATTACATCAATGGTACGCGCGGTTAGGGTGGTGGTGGCACTTATTCCGAGCAGGTAAAGTGTTTGTTCGTTTATGTCTGCAAGTACCCAGTTCTTGCAGAGCATGATGGCTATTATTGATGAGAAGATAATAGCAGTCCACCAGGCTATTTGTACCCTGCTGTAGCTATAAGGTTTTCTTGTCTGATCACTGTTATCGCGTAGCAGATTATACCTGACATCGCATCGCCAGATTGCTAACAGTAATACTAATAAGGGGATCCAGAAGTAAAGTGAATTGGCCATGTGATAACGTGTATTAATTAGGGGTTAGGGATCGGGCGTTAACTTCAGTTTACTAAGGTGTAATTTCTTTTGATGGAATTCAATAGCATTTATGGGGGATGATTTCCGGCCTTTTTAAGGGCTGATATATTGATTATCATTACAAAATTTATTTACTTCCACTGCGGTAATTATTACAGAAATAAAAAAGATCCCACTTTCACTGCAGTGGGATCTTTACCATACCAGGTATGAATTATGTTTACGGATGTAACCTGTAGTTCAAACCAATATTTATAGTGGTTGGTGCACCGGGAAATTTACCACCCCAGAAATCATATCTGTGTGTAAAATATTTTTCATTCAGCATATTATTAACAGTTGCGGAGATGCCCCAGTGACTCCATTTGTAGTTTACAGATAGGTTCAGCAGGTTATAGGCAGGAATCGCACCATTGTCTCCATTTTCTGAAGGTTGCTCCGTATTAAGGGCGTCATTATACTGTTTACCTGTAAAGGTATTATAAACATTGATCCCCAGTATCCCGGATTTAATATTGCGCTCATATTGTGCCCCAACTGTAACTAACTGTTGTGGTGCATAGGGGAGAAGATTGTTTTTGTATGGTCCACTATTGAAGGTTGCTTTCTGCAAAGCTCCTGTTACATATAGACGTAACCCCTTTGCCGGAAAAATATTCATCTCTAATTCCAACCCGCGGTGCAAAGCTTTGTCTGCATTGGAAAACTTACCACCCTCTTCTATCAATTTGTGATCGAAGTCAAGTACATATGCGCTCATGCTGATATCCATCCAGGTTGCCGGTGTGGTACGTATGCCGACTTCATAGTTCGTTGAGGTTTCAGCGCCCAGGCTATTTCCATTGGCTACGGTTCCCGGATCTAACGCAGCATACAGTACCGGAGGATTGTATCCCTTTGAAACAGTGGAATAAATTCTGAATCGCTCAACAGGCTTATATAACAGTCCAAACGAATATACTAATACATCTGTTTTGGTAGCTGATTTTTGCGCAGTTAAATAGTCATTCTGCCCATAGTTGATGGAAGTATAACGTAGTCCGGGTGTAAAACTGAGTTTATCGGAAAAATGAATTTCATCCTGAATGTATCCTTCCAGAACATTGGTTGGGATTGTAACTGAGTAAGTCGTTTTTCCGACGTGTTGCAGTGGATCAGAGCCAAGCACCTTTGTGCTGTTGGTTTGATCTCCGAGATATTTAAATCCGGCGATCAGGGAATTTTTCAGGTTAAACAGGTTGTTATTGCGGTTGTATTCTAACACGGTTCCTCCAGTAAAAATATCCCTTAGGTCGCCAAGGATAGATTTTTGATCTCTGTTAGTATCATACCACCAGTTTCGTTTGAAATAATTGGCAAAAACTGAAAGGGAAATGGTGTTGAGCGAATCAATATTCTTTTTATATACGGCAGAAGCAGAATAACGATTGGCATAAAACTGATCGTAAGGATTTACACTCTGTCTGTAATTATCCTTATACTGCTGTTCTGACAACCCCCCTGGTGTTTCTGCATTTTCTGTATAAATATTGCCGGAAAAAGTGAATTCATCTTTGTTATCCAGTTTTGTACCAACACGGAAAGTAACATCATTTGTTCCAAAAGCTGACCTGGATGTGCGGAAGCCATCACCTTGTCTGCGGTTGTAATTTACATAGTAGTTGAGTTTTCCATTATCGCCAAAAGCAGCAGCAGATGCGTTGAGGTATTTAAAACTGCCGACCTCTACGCTTCCTTCTACATTGGGCTGGCCATAACCTTTTTTGGTAATGAGGTTAATGACGCCACCAATAGAGCCAGCCCCGTACAATACAGGGGATGCGCCTTTTATTACCTCAATTCTTTCTATGGACGCAATAGGAAGCATGTAATATGCACCCAGCTGACCGTAACTTTGTCCTAATGGTATTTTTCCATCTACCAATACCAGCACATATCCGTTTCTTGATGGATCCAGTCCGCGTAAACCTATGCCAGGCTTTAGCCCGCGTCCATCCTCATCCTGATAGTTCGCACCCGGAATAAGCCTGATCGCATCGCCTACTGATTGGATGCCAAGATCTTTAATTTGCTTGCTATTGACGATGTTTACTGTGCTGGACAGGTTTTTTATTTTGCTGTTTAACCCATTAGACGTGACCGTCACATTCTCCAGGGATATGCTCCAAAGACTATCACGATTTTCTTTCTGTTTTTCCTTTGGCTGATCCTGCGCACCTGCATTTAAAGCGGCTGCCAGTAATGACATCGTGAGGATGCCAGTGATGCTAAAATTATTCATATAGCGTATATCTTGTAATTGTATTACAGTTAAGACTTAGCGAGGCGCAAAATTATGACTGACAATATTTTGTGGGTAATCGGATCAGGAAAATATTCTTTACCTGGAACTATCTATTCAAATTTTCTACAAAATGTTTTCTGACGGAATATTACGTCAACGGGCCTCCGTTGCAGGTTGGAACCATGTGATCTTCCTGCATGTTTAGCGGCAGATTTTTCTAAGGATAGGAGGGATGGGTATTTTTTTTCTGGTAGATCGCTCACTGCTTTATTACTATAAAAATTTTACTTATTTTAGTGTCGTTTCCTACGAGTACCACAATCGAATACCAGGTGCACCAGAGGCACTTAACTAACTAATAAGCATTAAATTAGCGTATCATATTACCTTTATAGACCATTAATTAAAAATTGTATCAACCGATTTTTTGAAGGCGAGGTACCTGAAAAATTTTTATAGCCCGCTTCACATGCAGATAGTTAGGGTTAATAGTTTATCTCTTTAAGAATTACTCATTATTTCGGCGCAAATCTATTAGCATTTGTGCAATATGTTTTTTTTGAAAATCCCATTGAATATGAAACTCATCATTGTACTAACCATTTCCTGGTTGATGATTGGATGTACCAAAGAGATGACAAAGGACACTCCAATAAATACGGGTGGAAGAAATTTCTTTAGCGATGAAATTATGGCAAATGTTGGCGGATTTACCACACAGTCAAAATTTGCAGTGAACGTCTCTCAAAAGGGAGATACTTTAAGCCTGCTACGTATTGAAGGTGCTTCCAATCCTTCTGATACTGATTATTGCAATAGCGTCCTGCGCCCGTATGCGGGCCTGCTATGTAACATGCTCAAATCCAAAAACAGCTTTATTCAACCTACCCAGTTCATGATTAACTTCCAGGTGTTCTCACCGGTGTGGATGAGCCACGGATGGGATTATGCAGAAAAGAATTTCTATTACCATATTTCTGTATCCTATAAAGACTATCCCAGCACTTTTGAAATGCTGTATGCCGTCGATTAGACGCAATGCTAAAAGGCTGTAAGAGAAAGGAATCGTTGCAAAGCGCCGGAAAGCTGCTCCCTGGCTTCTTTGGATAGGGTGGCCTGTTCCTCATCTTTCCAATTATTCAACATGGTTAAATGCTGATTATCTCCCGAAAAAAGATAAGCCCAGTTTATTTCTTCCCGGTTAAGTAGTTGCCTTGTTTTTAATAAGACTTTCGGTGATAATTTCGGTTGAACAAGACCATCCGCAACGGCTTTCACTTCCAACTGTATATTGTCTGCAGTATTTCTGATTGCAATAAGATCCTCACGATATAAAGCTCCGTTGCCGGAAAAATATTTCAGGATACGCTGTAATGCTATGTTTTCACGCCGGCAGAAGGCAGGGATATTTATTAGCCCGGACTTTAAAATATCACATAGCCGCTTTAGCTCGTCGGTTTCGGCGGCTGTTGTAATATTCTTGGGGAAATTATAGTATAAGTAACGGTCCGGGATCTTTTTCTTGAACCGCCAATTCAGAATGACCTTCGGATTTAACTTGAATACCTGTATTATCTCCCTGGCGGTTTCTTCGTAATATCGCATCGTCTTCCATTTTAAATATTGCGGAACGTGGTGGCTACCTTAAATAACTATACTCAGTTACGTGAAAAAACGATTACTGGTTTGGAACAATATGAAAAATGGCAGCAGATCAACATTTATTATCCCGTAATTCCTTCACTACCTTTTCCAGCCGCTTTTTCACCTGCTTCAATTGCTTAATCTTATCTTCGATTTCTTCAATTTTTGCAGTAAATAGCTGTACCTGCTCCTCACGGGAAGAAGTGGTACCATACCAGCTTTCGAGTAATTTTCTTATTTCAGCCAAGGTAAAACCAACCTCCTTTGCTTCCAGGATAATTTCAAGTCTTTCCGCAACATTGTCATCATAATGCTTGTAGTTATTGCTTTTTACCTGATCGTTTACGAAGCCCTGTATCAACCCCAGGTTCTCATAATACCGGATGGTATGGATCGTTACGCCTGTTTTTTTAGCTAATTCGTTTATCAGCATACTGTTTAGAAAAATTTAACAAAAAATATTAAAGTATAGAGTGTAGTCTATACTTGTGTGTTGTAAATGTATGCCATATTTTTGCATCAGCCAAGGAAAATAGCAGTAGTTATTACTGGCTCAACGGGTAATACCAGCCTGCGTCTGGTAAATTCCCGGATCATATTTTACATCTTAATAAACATCACAATGGCAGATAAAATAATCCTGATTACCGGGGCAACAGATGGTATTGGTAAAGCAACCGCTATGGCGCTGGCAAAGGCAGGTCATACAGTTATTATTCATGGCAGAAATGAAAAGAAGGCGGAGGCTGTAAAACAGGAGATAATGGCAGAGACGGGCAATGATAAAATAGATCTGTTAATTGCAGATTTATTGTCTTTGGCCGATACCCGCAAAGCAATAGACCTGTTTACATCCAGGTATAAACGTTTGGATGTATTAATAAACAATGCAGGTGCATTCTTTAATAAAGTAAGGGAAACAACCGCAGAAGGTTTGGAGAAAACAATTACCCTCAATTTATTTGCCCCGTTTTTATTGATGCAATCTTTGCTGGGCGTCTTGCAGAAAAGTCCGGCCGCCAGGATAATCAATGTTTCTTCTGCTATGCATAAACGAGGCGGCAAGCCTGACTTTACAGACTTTCAGTTGGAAAAGACCTATAAGCCTGACAGGGCTTACGGTTTGTCCAAACTCTACCTGATCTGGATAACCAGGTATTTTGCAAAACAACTGAAAGAAAATGGAATCAATAATGTAACCGTGAATGCCTGTCACCCGGGCGCTGTTGCTACCAATTTCGGACAGGATGCCGACAAAGGATTCTTCATTAATATGATTTTTAAAATTGCGCTCCGTTTCATGGATAAAGTAGAAGATGGTGCAAGAACAAGTATTTATCTGGCTACCGCTCCGGAAGTACAGGGTATATCAGGGGAGTTCTTCGGCAGCAGGGAAAAAATAGAAAAGGCGGATGATAAGTATTACTCAACTCAGCATGAACAGCTGGTTTGGGATTATTGTGCCAGCATAGTGAAGCCTTACTTGTAAAACAGGCTACAACATGGGGGAATAAACCCGGCATGTTGTAACCTGTAAACTAAACTATTCCTGTTATTTCATGGATTGATCATCATACGTCCGGTTTTTCCATTGCCTCTCTCCATGCCATCGCCACCACCGTCTTTTCCGGGGGTAACAGGCGCTGCATCCTTCAGCAGGCTGATTTGCATATCGTTACCTGCGGCATCAACAGGCAGCAGGATCATACAGGCGTTGCTGTTAGTGCTGCCCCAGTATATTCTTATACCGGTAATATCTGAACGTTGTGCCAGCAATTCCATTGCGTCGCGGTTAAACAATTCATAGGCGGGCAGGTTCAGGTTATTGACTGTGGCAATACTGGCTTTGAAGCTGGTTGAAAGTGCCTTTGCTGTGGCCAGTTCCATGCTTCCTGATGGCCCGATTATCCTGTTGGTGATATCAGACTGGTCTGCATCTGCAGCTACCATGAAAAGGGTAGTGCTGCCATCGGTTTGCCTGCCGGTATAGAAGCGGATGCCGGCTACACCTGGTTGAGACAATAACTGCCGTAATGCGCTGATGGGAAAATAGGTGCTGGGTGTTAAAGTGAGCGTACTACTGGCCAGCCGGCCCTGTGGTAAAGCTGCCATTCTTGTGGAAAGGGTAGACTTAAAATTGCTGATCTCATCAGCACTGACAACATGCACTGCTGCTTTGCTTTTGTCAATACTGTATTTTACTGCTGCAGCCTGGTCTGATTTACTACACTGATAGAAGAAGAAGGTGCTCAGTAGCAGTCCTGCCGGAATTAATACCCGGCTTTTTTTAGTGATAAATTTTCTCATAATATATGGGGGTTTGAAATTCTTTCAGAAGATATGGCATGCCCCTGCTATATTATGGCATGAAAAACAGTAGATAAGTATACCCGGTTTTAATGGTCTGTTAGCACTGCTAACAGACCAGATATACGAAATTAACTGGCTTACGGATTCGTGATTAATCCTCCGGTTGGGTCACCAGTACCTTTCTCCAATCCGTCGCCACCGGTGGTATCAGCTGCTGCCTCCCGGAGTAAGCTGATATGCATATCGTTACCGGCGGCATTAACTGGTAGGAGGATCATACAGCCTTTACCGCTGGTGCTGCCCCAATAAATTCTTACGCCGGCTACCTCCGGGCGCTGTATGAGCAGTTCGATCGCATCCCGGTTGAATAATTCATCAGCGGGGAGGTTCAGGTTATTTACGCTGGCGGTACTTGTCCTGAAGCTGCTGCTGAGCGTTCTTGCGGTAGCTAGTTCCATGCTGCCGGCAGGTCCCTGGATGTTGCCCGGAATATCCTTTTTGCCTGCGTCGGCTGCCACCATGAAAAGTGTGGTGCTGCCATCGGTTTGTCTGCCGGTATAGATATGGATACCCGCTACGCCTGGCTGATGCAGGAGGTCGCGGAGGGCGGTAACCGGGAAATAGGTGCTGGGAGTTAAATGAAGTGTGCCGCTGGCCAGCCGGCCCTGCGGTAAGGCCGCTATGCGTGCCGCCAGGGTCGTTTTAAAATCGTTGATCTCTCCGGCGCTGACCACATGTGCCGCCGCTTTGGTCTTATCAATAGGGTATTTTGCCGTTGTTGCCTGGTCCGGCTTACTGCATTGAAAAAACAGGCAGGTGCTCAATAACAGCCCCGCAGGCAGGAAAATGCCGCCATAATTAAATACTGATCTGCTCATATTGTAGGGATTTTAAATTTCCCCAGAAGATATATATAATTATGGTAATATTATGGCGGCCCGACAAAAAAAGATAGCGGGTATTTTTTACGCTGTTTTAAGCAGGCAGATGATAATTCCTCACTACAAAATCATCACTGAAGCCCATACGGCTATAGATGCCTTTTCCCAGCTGCGAAGCCTGCAGCGTTGCCAGGGTGGCGCCATTTTCCCGGGCAGCATTTAAAAGTACGGCCATGGCTTCTTCCGCAAAACCTCTCTTACGGAAAGCAGGAATAATGCCTAGTGCATGAACACCTATTATCTCGCCGGTACGTTTAGCTATGACAGTACCGATAACTTCCTGTCCGAAGTGAATAAGAAAGTAAGGAATTTGCTGCATCGTGCGGACAACCGTTTCCGCGGAAATCCTATAGCCAAAGCTTTGCGGGTACAAGGTTTCCCAGGTAGCTGCCTGTGATACATCCTGAATCCTTCTCAATTGCAACCGGCCCGGTTCAGGAAGGGGCGCCTGCAATGGCAGCGACATACCAACCTGCGTCGATTTCAGCGCCAGACCGGCATTTTCAAACAGCGATGGTTCGGCTTCATCGATACCACTCCAGTGACTGTACGTTAGTTTATGCGGAAGTGTTTTTACGGCTGCTATCGCCTGTAATACGGCTTCCTCGCCGGCGCCGGGAGATAACCATACCCTGTTTGGCCAGTCAGACCCGGGAACATAGCAATAATTGTATAATGTTTCTTTATGCAAGGTATTGAATGCAGTCCCTACCGTTTCCCATAGCGTAGTCAGGTTATTTATATTTCTTGTAACGTGATCCATCTGATTAGGTTTGTAAATGTTTGGCGCTGCTAAGTTCAGGAGAAAATAACGGTTACGGTTATATTATTTTAAATGTGATTTATAATATTTCAGGCAGAGATCATGTTGATGAAAAGAAATGCCGGAGATCATCTCCCCGGCATCTACAGTAAATATTTTATCTGTTAAATAATCAATCCGGAAGATCGGCAAATGGTTTTGCAGTATACATTGATGATGATTGGGCATAAAGCAGGAATGCCTTTGCGGGTGCCACTTTTAGCTTATACGTGGTAAAGTTGGTAAAACCTTTCTCTAAAAGCGTATTTATAGATACCGGGATTTTTTCATCTATACTAAAATCCCATTGCTTCGCAATGACAAGCTTATTACTGTCTGTTTTTTCCAGTTCCAGCCGCATCTGGTTTCTGTCTATGCCTTCCGGCCAGCCATCCAGTTTTGTTTTTTTAAGGCCTTTACCCAATTCCTCGAAAGCTTCGCAACGGCCCACGACAAAAGAATCAATTTGTATAACATTGGTCATTCCTGTTACCAGGTAGTCATAATTTTTTTCAGTTGAATATTTTATGGGGAATATTACAAACTCCTCATGTGCGATATTCAGGATACAACTGTCACTGATCTCAAATGTTTCCGGTTTACCGCCATCAATGGTGAGGGTGTGTTTTCCTGCAAATAGTGTATGGCTGGGATATAGCGTGTCTTTGACAGATTTGAGCAACAGGGTGTCATCGATTTTTACAGTGTGCTTGTCACAGAATGACCCTTTATAGCTGATTGCTACTTTGTCGGGGCCGCAGGCAGCCAACAGACATAGCAATGCAGGGAGCGCATAGGTTAATAATTTCATAGGGTATAGTTTTAATAGCTGTCAGCCAAATTAATATAATCTGTGATTTTACCCAAATGGCTATTCAGGTTATCAAACTGTTACTGCAGCAGTAGTACCATATTCAGTCTATACATTTATCGCTATGTAATAACAGGCGAAGCCGAAAACCTGCAAAAAGAGTAGGCATTTATTAAAACCACTTTTCCCTCATGAAAGCACTTAGATTCTTACTGGTTGCTGCCGGCCTGCTACTGTTGCAGTACAATGCACAGGCGGCCGCTAAAAGTGCCGCTGGCACGTCGCTTTGGTATCTTGATACCCAATTCTCCCATTTTACGCATCCATTGCCTCCGGGAGGTACCAATGTTCTCTTTACGGTGAAAGTAGTTTCTGTACTTGGAATTTCGCTGGATGTATGTTCCCCGGTAGCGCAGTTGCTGGTAACAGGTATTAACCTGTATGTGCAGCATATTGATGGCACGCTGGATGGTCCTGTGGTTGTTCAATGCTCTAATGGGGTACAGGTTCCCATCGTGTACAACTGCGTGGTGGGTGATGTGGTAAGTATCTGGGGAAGCGTGGCTTCTACTGGTGTACAGCTGGCCAATCACAAGACCTTAACAGCTGCTGATATTACAACCCAGTCTGTTGAAATAGGACTGGCGCTGTAAGAATATATGCAGCAACAGTTGGGATAGCACCGGGAAGTGCGGTCCCAACTGATTTCGTATAGTGGTAAATGTTATGAGTCATTTCAGGGATTCATCTTATCCAGTATTTCCTGCCATACCAGTCGGGCGACCTGTTCCTGCTCTGCGGTTTTCAGCTTTTCCTTCAGGGTCAGCTGCCCGTTCAGGTTGAATTCCAGGTGTGGTGGAACAAAGTCGGGCTCGGGATGCATATCTTTTGCCGGGTCCACCTTATAGGTGGTAGAATCTTTTTGTTCATCTACCTGTACCTGAAAACGGTAAGGTTTGTTATCGATATAAACAGTGATTTCTGTAGTAGTCATAAGACAGGTGTTTATATATATTACAAATTAACCGGGAAAGGGGTTCATGAGATGCCATTTCAGTGTAATCATGTTTCTTAATGGGACAAATCACTATCCTCATGTCTACCTCAGCCATTTTGAATTCCGGTAATTTTGTCATCAAGGCATTACAGGCGCATAAACTGGCCTGCTGCCTGCGGGTATGCGTAGAATTAAACCTCATCGACCTGCTGGCCAATGGCCCCCTGCACATTTCTGAAATAGCCAGGTCTACGAATACCAGGGAAGACCTGCTCTACCGCTTTTTCCAGGTACTTACTGCTGCCGGGCTCCTGCGGGAATCTTCCGGACGCGTCTTTGTATCCACGGAGCTGGCGGCTTCCCTGTCGCCCGGACAACCGGGCAGTATGCACGCTTTTATCACTTTCATCATGAAGGACCAGTACGATGCCTTCGCCAACATCCTTCATACGCTGCGCACGGGCGAACCGGCCTTCGATCTGGTGCACCAGTTACCGATGTGGGTATATTTCAGCGAGCATCCCGAAAAGGCGGCTACCTTCAATAAAGCCATGACGGGCATCTCCGAATTCCAGGTAAACGCCATCCTGGAAGGATATGACTTCAGTCCATACACTAAAATCCTTGATATTGCCGGTGGAAACGGCGCATTACTCACCGCCATCCTGCAACGTAATACAGATGCCGGCGGGGTAGTACTGGACCAGGAATCACTGTTGCCCAAAACGATGGAAAACATCTACCTGCAAGGACTAAAGGAACGATGCCACGCCATCGGCGGCGATTTCTTCGACAATATCCCGGCAGGCTTTGAGCTGTATATGCTGAAATATATCCTGCACGACTGGAGTGATGTGATGCACTACGTATTCTTAAAAACTGCTACCAGGCGATGTCTGCATCTGCCAGGCTCCTGATTATTGATCCGGTCATCATTCCCGGCGACCCTACCGCAGCAGACGCCGTCTATACCGACCTCATCATGCTGACCCTGCTGAAAGGCAAAGAGCGTTCCGCATTGGAGTTTGAAAGTCTGGCCAGGGAGGCGGGTTTCACCATCAATAAGCTGGTGCGCCTCAGCACCGCTACCATCAGTATACTGGAATTGCAAAAGGCTGATCTCTGAAAGTAGAGACCAGCCTTCTGCCATTATGTGGTTGTTATGCCTAGTATTTGGTAATGGTAAATTCTGTACGTCTGTTCTGCATATGCATTTCTTCAGAACATGGTACGCCATTGGCACATTTATTCAACAGTTTGGTTTCGCCATAACCTTTGGCGGTGAGTCGTTTTGCGCTGATACCATTTTTTACCAGGTAGGCAACGGTGGCGGCTGCACGACGTTGGGAGAGGGCCATGTTGTAAGCGTCGTTGGCCCTGGAATCGGTATGTGCGCCCAGTTCAATCTCCCAGCTGGGATTATCCTGGAGTAGCTCTACCAGTTTATCCAGCTCTTTGGCGGCATCTGGCCTGATATCCGATTTACCAAGATCGAAGTAAATGTTTTCCAGCTTGTACGGCTTATGCAGTTCCGGATGGTCCATTACTTTATCATGGGGTATATCTGCAGATGTGGTGTAGTTATGCAACGAAACTGTATCCCGTGCAATAGTGCTGTACTTAGGTTTGGTGAACGTCAGCTCATAAACAGCGTCGTTGGTTACCGGGATTTTATATCGGCCTTCCGTATTCGTTTGTACGATGACGTTAGTGCCCGTTGTTTTATTTAACAGTGTCACTTCAACAGCAGGTAGCGGTTTACCTGAATTTCTGTCTGTAACAATCCCTGTAATACTGAATACTGGCTTCGCGGGAATAAATCTATATATATCATCACTACCCAATCCGCCATCACGGTTAGAAGCAAAATACAGTCCGCTATCCAGCAGGGCAGGGGCGAAGTCGTCATGTGTGCTGTTTACCGGCACACCCTGGTGTACGATTTTCCAGCTGCCTGCATCCGGTGTAGCTTTGAAGATATCCAGTCCGCCGATACCGGGATGCCCGTCGCTGGCGAAATAGAGATTCCCGTTTTTATCAAATGCCGGCGTACGTTCGTTACCGGTAGTATTGATTGTTTTGCCCATGTTGACAGGAGCGCCCCAGGCACTGTCTTTCTTCACGGCGTAATAGATATCTGTTCCGCCCTGGTGGTCGGGCCCCTGGCTCGCAACAAAATACAGGGTATCTCCACTGGCATTTACCCATGGATCGCCAACAGAATATTGTAAAGTGGCGTTAAAAGGGATTTCCGGGTAGATGTCCCACTGTTGTTTATCATTTTTATGCAGCTCTTTAACAGAGATGTTCATGGTGAGAATGGAGTCTTTCCCCAGAACAGAGGCCGGTCGCATTTTCAGCCTGGTCACTGCCAGAAACATCGTAGATCCGTCGGCGTTATAGGTGGCATTGCTGCTGTGGTATTGCCCGTTGACGCCTGCCCGCTGCATAGGTTTTATATCTGCACTGTCGCCATTACTTTCGTATAAATGGAGATAGCTGTTGCCTGTCCAGGTATACATCTTCTTCCGGATATCCCGGTCGTTGCTGAAGAAGGGGGATTTTCGTATATCCCTGAACGGTCTGTCGGAGGCAAAAATATATTTATCACCCAGCTTCGTAATGCTCCAGTCGCTAAAGGGAGAATTGAGTGCTGCCATGTTTTCGAGCTGGCCCGGAACGGGGCTTGCCAGCACTTTAGCGGCTGTTTCACATCCGGTTACCATATTAAGTGCAAGCGGATCGCCCGGTTTACTTTGCAGGTAATGATGTAGATGAATAGCGGCTGTATCATATTTACCGTTGTTCATCAGGATGGCTGCATAGTGCAGTTCATCCAGCGGTGTATATTCTCCTGTTTGTAACAGGTGGCTGTACCAGATCTCTGCGTTCAGGTAATCTTTTGTCAGGCGGTAGCTCTCTGCCGCACCCAGCGCTGATTTGGCGCTGGGTTTTTTATTATAGGCCTTTTCAAAAAGTGGTTTGGCTTTTTCGAAGTTGTACAGCTTAAAGGCATTGTTGCCTTCCGTATAGGCGTATTGGGCGTGCGCAGAAAGTCCTGCTGCGGTGGCTGCCAGCAACAGCGCCAGTTGCGGTATATATTTTTGGAATGGAATCTTATTCATTGGGCATTAGGTTTTCTATCGTTAGAAATAGCGTGGCGACATCATTCTTGCATTTCTGCGCTTGAAGAAATAACCGATAGACAGCTCGTGGGTAGGGTAGCTGGTGGCTGCCGTTCCATTCATCGTCATATCATAGGCATATCCCAGGCGTAGTTTGTCGTTCACAAATATTTCTGCCATAAATACCAGTGCCGATGGTTTTTTGAGATTCGCTTCCAGGTTTGATTTTCTGAGGTAGGTAGACCTGTAGGATGCTCCCAGCCAGAGTTTCTGGCTGATGAGTACAAACGCGTTAAGGTCTACGCTGGTAGGGCCGGCCAGGTCTTCCTTAATTAACACACTGGGCTTCAGGAGCAGTTCTTCTGATAAGGGTACCAGTCCGCCCATGGTGAAATAGAGGTGTGGTTTTAAGGGAAGATATTCCTTTAAAGCCTGTGATTTCTGGAACGACTGCGAGAGCAGGTTAGAAGCAGAAATACCGGCATAGAAGCGTTCGCGGTTGTAGAAGATACCAAAGCGTGCATCAGGAACGGTGCGGTTGTTTTCCCCGTTTACCAATGCCGGGTCTACGGTAGATGAAGAGGTTGTCAGCAGGGAAACATCCAGGCGCTGCTGGAGGAACCCGCCGCTGATGCCTACTGCCAGCCGGGAAGAGCCATCTTCGTTCATGGGTATGCGATAGGCATAGGTAAGGTAACCGGAGGTGGTATTGGAGGCACCGAGTTTATCACTCATTACCTGAACGCCAAGGCCTACACGATCGTTATTGGCAGTACCTTCTGCCGCTACGGAAAAGGTTTTCGGCGCGCCGGGCAGACTGGTCCACTGGTTACGGTAAAAGGCGTGGATGTTCCATTGCTCGCGGTAGCCGGCATATGCGGGATTTACATAGATCCCGTTAAACATATACTGGCTAAACTGCGCATCCTGCTGTGCGGAGGCGGTAACTCCGCACAGGATGAAAAACAGGACAGTCAGGACTTTATTCATTGGTAATAGTTTCATTTTAAAGTTTTGCATACAGCTTCCTTCTTATCGTGGTTATCGTACTAATTGTACCCATCCTTTCAGGGATATTTTGCCATCATTGGAAGGACATATCAGTTCATAGTAGTAAGTCCCTTCATTGAGGCCGGAACCATCCCATCCGTTACGGTAGTCGTTGGAACGATATACCACGTTGCCCCATCGGTTCCAGATGATCAGCTGTGAATTCGGATATCTGTCTATACCCAGTATCACAAACTTATCATTGATACCATCGCCGTTAGGCGTGAAGGCCGTAGGAACAAAGATGTCGGCGCCTTTAACCGGTGCACTGACAGTCGCGGTGTTGTTGTCAGGATCAGGATCCGAATTTTTGCCGGCAACGGTAGCGGTATTGTTTACCTGTCCGCCGCTGAGGAGTTTAGCTGTCACCAGTAGCTTCACAGTCTGGCCTGGTGCCAGTGTATCTATCTTCCAGCTCATGGTTTTAGATACAGGATCATAGCCTTCTTTACCGTTATCTGTCTGTGTCTTGATCTCTGAGTCACCCACATTATTGGCAAGGATGTCTGTAACAACCACGCCACTGGCGCCTTTACGGCTGTTGTTGGTGACGGTGAGTTCGAAGGTTACGTTTTTACCTACTGCAATTTCTGCCGGAGGCGTAACAATTACCTTTTTGATAGAGAGGTCTACCAGGCGTTTGGTAACATCGATGGTAACCGTAGAAACATTGGACGCGAAGCCGGACTGGTCCTGGATATAGTACGTGAAGTAGTCCGTACCGCCGAAGCCGGCATCCGGTGTATACGTCACGGTACCATCGCCATTATCTGTAACTGTTCCATGGAGTGGTTTGTCTTTGATAAATACGGTATGTCCGGTATTTCCATAAACATCATTTTTCACTACATCAATCGTTACAGGATCTGGTTCTTCGGTACTGGCCGCATCATCGTTGGTATGCAGCGGTACTGGTACCGGTGTAACACTGGCGGTGTTGTTGGCCGTATTTCTATCTGTTTCATTTCCTTTGATAACAGCAGTATTGGTATATGGCCCTGTTTTGTTGACAGTGACGGTGATGGTCATGGTAGCTGTAGCACCTTTGGCCATGTTACCGATGGTCCATATGCCGGTAGCAGGGTCGTAGCTGCCGGTGGAAGTGGTAGCCTTAGGATGGTCGTACCCTTGAGGGAGTATATCCGTTACCGTTACACCTGTTGCATCGCTTGGGCCGTCGTTGCCGGCAACCACAGTAAAGGTGACATCGGAGCCATGTGGTGGCGCCATGTTGGATACTGTTTTGCTGACATGCAGGTCGGCGATAGGGTCAGGCGTAATCTTCACTTCCTGGCTATTGTTGGTAAGGTCCGGATCTTTCTCCGTGCCTTTTACGGTAGCAGTATTGATATAGATGCCGGTGGTATTCACCCATGCGTCTACCTGTAATGTGGCGGTTTCTCCTGCTGCCAGTGTACCGATCGTCCAGATGCCGTTGCTGCTGGTGAAGCTGCCTTTATCAACATCGGACTGCTGGTAGGTGAATCCGCTCTGCATCACATCTGTCACACTAACATTGGTGGCAGTGCTAGGTCCGTTGTTTTTCACCACTACTTTAAAGCTGACGAGGTCGCCGGTGCCAGGTACATTATTGCTGATAGTTTTGATTATGCTGAGATCAGCCACTGGTACCGGTACCGGGGGAACGATGCTGCTAGCGTCATCTCCTGGTGTTTTATCCTTTTCATTGCCTTTAATAGTGGCGGTGTTATTGTAATTGCCTGATGGCTGCACGGTGGCGGTGATCGTCAATGTGGCTGACTGACCGTTTGCCAGTGTGCCAATCGTCCAGATACCGGTGTTGATATCGTATGTACCGATGGAAGATACCGCCTTAGGCAGTTTGTATCCATCCTGGAGTATATCCGTTACCGTTACCCCGGTGGCATCGCTTGGGCCTGCGTTGGTAGCAGTAATCGTGAATGTTACTTCACTGCCTGCATCCGGCGTAGCATTGCTGATCGTTTTAGTTACACTGAGGTTAGCCACTGGCACCGGTATTGGTGTAACGTCCCTGGTATTATTGGTAAGGTCTCTGTCTATCTCAATTCCGGCGATTGTTGCCAGGTTTTTGTAGTTGCCCGTAGCCCTTACCTTAGCCGTGATCTTCATGGTGGCAGATCCGTCAATGTCCATGTTGCCGATGGTCCAGACGCCGCTGGTATAGGTTCCAACGGTAGGAGCGTCGCTTACATAGTCGTAGCCGTCTGGGAGTACATCTGTAACCGTTACACCGGTCGCCTTGCTGGCGCCATGGTTGGTGGCGGTGATGGTGAAGGTAACGTTGGTGCCTACATCAGGTGTATTGTTATCGACGGTCTTGGTTACTTCCAGGTCTGCCACTGCAGTACGTGTCACCGTTGCAGTGCCGGTGTTGTTGCCGGTGTTAGGATCATATTCCTGGCCGCTGATAACAGCGATATTGGTATAATCTCCTTCCGGATTAACCAGTACAGTGATGGTTAAAGTTTGTGATATACCACTGGCCAGGTTACCGATGGTCCATTTACCAGTTGTCTCGTCATAGGCACCAGATGTGCTGATGAATTTGAAACCGGTAGGAAGTGGATCATCCACGACTACATTGGTAGCATCGCTAGGGCCTTTATTGCCGGCTATCAGTGTAAATGTTACCTGTGTACCTGCATCCGTTGTTGATTTATCCACCGTTTTGGTAAGTGTCAGGTCTGTTACCGGACGAACCACCGGAGGTACAATAGGAGCGGTATTGTTTGTCAGGTCAATATCCTTCACAGGTGAAGTGATAGTGGCTGTATTGTTATAATTGCCGGTAGGTAATACTTTGGCTTCGATGGTCAGCGTGTTTTTTTGTCCATTGGCCATGGTACCGATCGTCCATACACCGGTAGTATTATTATATGTACCTACGGAAGGTGTAGCAGCGATAAATTCATATCCATCCTGTAATATATCCGTTACCGTTACATTGTCAGCCTCACTAGGCCCTGCATTGTTGGCGGTAATGGTAAAGGTTACGTTGCTGCCTGCGTCCGGTTTATCATTGCTGATGGCTTTAGTTACGCTAAGGTCAGCTACTGGCACCGGTACTGGCGTCACATCACGGTAATTGTTTGCAGGAACCCTGTCAATTTCATTGCCTTTGATGGTTGCCTCATTATGGTAATTGCCGGTGGCTTTTACTTTGGCAACGATGGTCATCGTGGCGAAACCGCCGATTTCCATGTCTCCGATCGTCCAAACGCCGGTGGTATAGGTTCCAACGGAAGGAGCGTCGCTTACATAGTCGTAGCCGTCAGGGAGTACATCCGTCACCGTTACACCGGTAGCCTTGCTGGCGCCATGGTTGGTGGCGGTGATGGTGAAGGTAACGTTGGTGCCTACATCAGGTGTATTGTTATCGACAGTCTTGGTTACTTCCAGGTCAGCCACTGCAGTACGTGTCACCGTTGCAGTGCCGGTGTTGTTGCCGTTGTTAGGATCATATTCCTGGCCGCTGATAACAGCGGTATTGGTATAGTCTCCTTCCGGATTAACCAGTACAGTGATGGTTAAAGTTTGTGAAATACCACTGGCCAGGTTACCGATGGTCCATTTACCAGTTGTCTCATCATAGGCACCAGATGTGCTGATGAATTTGAAACCGGTAGGAAGTGGATCATTAACGACTACATTGGTAGCATCGCTAGGGCCTTTATTGCCGGCTATCAGTGTAAATGTTACCTGTGTACCTGCATCCGTTGTTGATTGATCCACCGTTTTGGTAAGTGTCAGGTCTGTTACCGGACGAACCACCGGAGGTACAATAGGAGCAGTATTGTTTGTCAGGTCAATATCCTTCACAGGTGAAGTGATAGTGGCTGTATTGTTATAATTGCCGGTAGGTAATACTTTGGCTTCGATGGTCAGCGTGGTTTTTTGTCCATTGGCCATGGTACCGATCGTCCATACACCGGTAGTATTATTATATGTACCTACGGAAGGTGTAGCAGCGATAAATTCATATCCATCCTGTAATATATCCGTTACCGTTACATTGTCAGCCTCACTAGGCCCGGCATTGTTGGCGGTAATGGTAAAGGTTACGTTGCTGCCTGCGTCCGGTTTATCGTTGCTGATGGCTTTAGTTACGCTAAGGTCAGCTACTGGCACCGGTACTGGCGTCACATCACGGTAATTGTTTGCAGGCACCCTGTCAATTTCATTGCCTTTGATGGTTGCCTCATTATGGTAATTGCCGGTGGCTTTTACTTTGGCAACGATGGTCATCGTGGCGAAACCGCCGATTTCCATGTCTCCGATCGTCCAAACGCCGCTGGTATAGGTTCCAACAGAAGGAGCGTCGCTGACATAGTCGTAGCCATCCTGTAGTATATCCGTTACTGTTACACCGGTCGCCTTGCTGGCGCCATGGTTGATAGCGGTAATGGTGAAGGTGACGTTGCTTCCTGCATCAGGGGTAGCTTTGTCAACTGTTTTTATTACTTCCAGGTCTGCTACTGCAGTACGTGTCACCGTTGCAGTGCCGGTGTTGTTGCCGGTGTTAGGATCATATTCCTGACCGCTGATAACAGCGGTATTGGTATAATCTCCTTCCGGATTAACCAGTACAGTGATGGTTAAAGTTTGTGGTATACCACTGGCGAGGTTACCGATGGTCCATTTACCAGTTGTCTCGTCATAAGTACCAGATGTGCTGATGAATTTGAAACCGGTAGGAAGTGGATCATCAACGACTACATTGGTAGCATCGCTCGGGCCGCTGTTACCGGCCACCAGTGTAAACGTCACCTGTGTACCGGCATCTGTTGTTGATTTATCCACCGACTTGGTGAGCGTCAGGTCTGTTACCGGACGAACCACCGGAGGTACAATAGGAGCGGTATTGTTTGTCAGGTCAATATCCTTCACTGGTGAAGTGATAGTGGCCGTATTGTTGTAATTGCCGGTAGGCAATACTTTGGCTACGATGGTCAGTGTGTTATTTTGTCCATTGGTCATGGTGCCGATCGTCCATACACCGGTAGTATTATTATATGTACCTACGGAAGGTGTAGCAGCGATAAATTCATATCCATCCTGTAATATATCCGTTACCGTTACATTGTCAGCCTCACTAGGCCCTGCATTGTTGGCGGTAATGGTAAAGGTTACGTTGCTGCCTGCATCCGGGCTGGCGTTGCTGATGGTTTTAGTTACGCTAAGGTCAGCTACTGGCACCGGTACTGGCGTCACATCACGGTAATTGTTTGCAGGCACCCTGTCAATTTCATTGCCTGTAATGGTTGCCTCATTATGGTAATTGCCGGTGGCCTTCACTTTGGCAGTGATCTTCAGGGTAGCATTGCCGCCGATTTCCATGTCTCCGATCGTCCATATGCCGTTGCTATAGGTTCCAACGGAAGGACCATCGCTTACATAGTCGTAGCCATCCTGGAGTATATCCGTTACTGTTACACCGGTCGCCTTGCTGGCGCCATGGTTAATAGCGGTGATGGTGAAGGTGACGTTGCTTCCTGCATCAGGGGTAGCTTTGTCAACTGTTTTTATTACTTCCAGGTCTGCTACTGCGGTACGTGTCACCGTTGCAGTGCCTGTGTTGTTGCCGGTGTTAGGATCATATTCCTGACCGCTGATAACAGCGGTATTGGTATAATCTCCTTCCGGATTAACCAGTACAGTGATGGTTAAAGTTTGTGGTATACCACTGGCGAGGTTACCGATGGTCCAGATACCGGTAGTTGCATCATAGCCAGGATCAGCGCTGATGAACTTAAATCCGGTAGGCAGCGGATCATTCACGACTACATTGGTAGCAGCGCTAGGTCCGTTGTTAACGGCCACCAGTGTAAATGTCACCTGTGTGCCGGCATCTGTTGTTGATTTATCCACCGTTTTGGTAAGTGTCAGGTCTGTTACCGGACGAACCACAGGAGGTACAATAGGCGCGGTATTGTCACTAGGATCATTATCCTTCACCGAAGAGCTGACCACTGCCTGGTTGTTGTAATCGCCTGTAGGCAATACTTTGGCGGTAATGGTCAGGGTGGCAGTTACGCCGTTGTTTATAGTGCCGATTGCCCATATGCCGGTTATGTTATTATACATACCAGTAAGGGTGGATGCAGAGATGAACTCGTAGCCGCTCAGTAATTTTTCCGTTACTGAAGTAGCGTTGGCTGCGCTTGGGCCGGCGTTGGTGACGGTAATGGTAAAGGTTACGGTACTGCCAGCATACGGATTATCGTTGCTGATCGTTTTAGTAACGCTGAGGTTCGCCACTCGTACAGGTACTGGTGTAACGCTGCCGGTATTATTGGAATTGTCGCGGTCTGCTTCGTTGCCTTTGATGGTGGCGGTATTGGTGTAAGTGCCGCTGGCATTCACCACTGCTGTGATAGTGGCGGTTGCTGTTGCGCCGACACTCATATTACCGATTGTCCAGGTACTGCCGCTGATCGTGCCGGTGGCAGTAGTGGCGGTTTTGAGTGTATATCCACCTGGGAGAGCATCTGTTACATACACACCGGTGGCATTGCTTACGCCTTTATTTTGGGCGGTGAGTGTAAATGTTACGGTGCTGCCTACATCCGGAGTAGTATTATCAACGGTTTTGGTAATGGCGAGGTCTGCAACCGGTGCAGGCACGAAACTCACCTGCGATGTGTTATTGGCATCAACAGGATCATATTCTGTTCCGCCAATCCTGGCCAGGTTTAAAATAGCATTACCACCGGAATTCGGATTAACAGTGACAGTAATATCCAGTGTTTTGCTGCTGCTTGCTGCTAATGCTCCGATGTTCCAGGTGCCGGTATTTTTATCGTAGGCTGCACTGGCGGCAGTAGGTTTATAGGTAACTCCTGACGGCAGGAGGTCTGTTACCACCACATTAGTAGCGTCACTTACGCCCAGGTTCTGTGCTACGAGGCGGTATACCACATCTGTGCCTTCATCAGGGGTCGCATTGCTCACTGTTTTGGTGATCTGAAGATCAGCCACTGGTCTGACAACAGGATCTTTATAATCGCTGTTGTTCGACGGATCAGGATCTTTCTGTCCTGCGCTGATAGTGGCGGTGTTTTTGTAAACACCTGTTGGTTTCACCGTGGCTGAGATGGTAAGCGTGGTAGATTGGCCTACGTTTAAGGTGCCGATGGTCCAGATACCGGTGGTTGAGTTGTATTTGCCGGTAGGACTGGCACTAACAAAAGCATACCCTGTTGGTAAGAGGTCAGTCACTTTCACGCCAGTAGCGTTACTAGGGCCGGCATTGCTGGCTGTCAGTGTAAACTGTACATTGCTGCCTGCATCCGGGTTCATATTATTGATATCTTTTTTTACGGAGAGATCTGCCAGTTGCACAACACCTGGTGTTACAGACGCACTGTTGTTGCTCGTTTTCGGGTCTTTATCCGTAGTGGTAACTGAAGCGGTGTTCGTATAGGTCCCATTCGGTAACACGGTGGCATTGATCTTCAGGGTGACAGAAGCGCCTTTCGCCAGCGTTCCTATCGTCCAGGTACCGTTGCTGTAAGTTCCTACAGAAGGGGTAATCGTATTGAAAATATATCCGTTAGGGCTAGTTTCTGTAACGACTACATTACTTGCAGCGCTAGGCCCGATATTGTTAACCGTGATGGTGAAATTAACGGTCTGGCCTACCTCAGGTGCGCTATTGTCAACCGTTTTTGTTATTGCCAGATCAGCTACCTGTTTTACCGCCATTGAAGTGGAGGCAGTGTTGTTGGTCAGCGTCACTTCATCTTCCAAACCTGAAACATGTGCATTCAGGTCATAGCTGGCAGCATTTGGTAGCAATGTTCCTACAAGCGTAAGGGTCACACTGTTGCCTGCCGCAAGATCACCAATATCCCAGGTACCGAGGGAACTGTTATATCCTGCCTGGCTTTTTGAAACAAAGGTATAACCAGCCGGTAATAGCACATTGTCTAACCTCACCGTGGTGGCCGGACTCGGGCCATTGTTTTTCACTACAACATCAAAACTGATGTTGTTGCCTACTTCCTGGGTACCGTTTGGCGTAATCGTTACCTGGAGATCTGTAAGCGGTCTTACCGTAGGTGTAGCAATAGAGGCCGTATTATTGCCAGGATTGTTATCATTATCTGTTGTGGAGGTCGTGGCTGTATTGCCATAATCCACCTTAGCCGTGATAATGGCTTTAATGGTCATTGTTACTTCCTGGTCTTTCAGGAGAGTACCAATATTCCATACCCCTGTGCCTGGTGTATAAGTACCCTGTGGAATGGACGCGCTCACAAAGCTGTAACCAGTGGTGAGCAAGTCTGTAACATTGGCATCATAACAGTTGTTAGGGCCAAGGTTCTTTACTTTGATAACAAAAGAAACCGGATCCAATGGATGGAGCGGATCTGTAGTAGTAACAAGATCTTTTGTTACCTGCAGGTCTACTGCTTCTTTCGGTGTGATGGTAACACTGGAAGAGTTATTACTTGTTTTAGGATCGTGATCGGTGGTAGAAATCTTTGCCGTATTGGTAAAGTTGGCACGGTCAATATCTGCCTGCACCGTTGCTATGATCGTCTGGGACTGGCTGGTACCGGCTGTCATGGTACCCAGGTTCCAGGTGAATGTCCGGGTAGGGGCATCATAGGTCATGCCTGAAGGCAGCGGCGATGCCGGTTCTATCCCTGTCGGTAATTTATCTGTCACCACGGTATTGGCAGCATCACTAGGGCCGGCATTGGTGGCCTTCAGTGTATACGTTACCGTTGTCCATACATCCGGATTGTTTTTATCAACCGTTTTTACGATCTGTACATCAGCTGAAGGTTTAGGCGTCAGCGTAATAGTTGATTCATTATTACCTGGCGCAGGGTCATCCGGGTAATTGCTGGAAGCCTTATTGCTGTAAGGTCCGGTGGCATTTACCGTCATCACATAGGTCAGTGTCGCGTTGGCATTGGCATTGAACTGTGGGATGGTCCATGTTTTCGTCGCTGAATTATAGGTGCCCACAGAAGGCGTGGCCGACACAAAGGTAAAGCCATTGTCCGGCAGCTCTGTAATTATTACATTGACAGCATCGCCGCCACTGTTTTTGGCGTTGATGGTAAAGGTGACATTATCGCCTACAAATGGAGTCAGCGTTGGTGTTGTTTTAGTAACACCGATCTCCGCTGGTGAAATGGTTACCGGTGTTGGTGCGCTGTCGTCCATCGGTACCCCGTTGCCATTGGCATCAGGGTTGGTGCCATTGGCAGAAACATCCGAAACCGTGCCTGTACCTGCGGTGGCAGTAGCCGTAGCATTGGCATTGAAGGTGCCGTAAATATGATTGTTTTTCAGGTTGATGACCACTGTAACGGTAGCACTGGCGCCAGCCGCCAGCGTAGCGCCGGAAGCCAGTAACTGTTTGCCGCCAGTGCCGGTACCGGTAAAGCTGCTGTTGCTGCTGATACCGGAGCCACCAATGGATTTTATGGTAAAAGACATCGGCGCGCCGAAAGTGGCACTAAGGTCTGAGGCTACCTGTACACCCGTCAATGCGATACCCCCATAGTTTTTGAGTGTATACGTATACGTTATATTGTAAGATCCGTCAGACTGAATAGCCGGCGTTGATGCTGCCAGTGCTATCCCGATCATCGGAAACTGATAATTGGCAAAACTGATATCGCTCACCGGAACTGCGCCCAGCGAGGCGTCACCGTTAACGCCGGTGGTGTTTTTGTAGGTCCCCGACTGCGCCTGCAGGCCCGTAATACAGCATAGTAGCAGTATGGCAGTCAACCAATATTTTATAGCAAGGAATGTTTTCTTCGTCATAATAGTATCGTTGAGCTGCTAGAAGAATTTAACGTTAACAGTGATGGAAATCGTTGCGGTATCGCCAGCCTTGAGGGAAGCCGTATTGGCCTGCAGCAGGTTGATATCCGTGTTTCCGTTAAATGAACTGTTATAGGTGCCGATGTTGGTCAGCGTATGATTGGTAACGGTAAACGTTGCTCCGGCAGGTAAACTCGTTTTGATATTATCTGTCAGCATGATATTGTTGATCTTCACATTATTACCCGGATTGGTAAGGGTAAAGGTGAAGGTCATATCATAGGAGCCATCCGCATTCTGTACCGGCTGCGTAGCTGTTTTAACTACCTTGATACCGCAATCATCTACTGTAACCTGTGCATCGGAAATACTTGGAGGACAAGCACCATTACTGATCGTCCATCTGAAAACATAATTTCCTTTTGCAAGGCCGGTGATATCCGTAGCAGGATTATTCACGTCACTGATTGCCGGCGTCACTCCCGCAGGATTGCTGATCACGGTCCATTTACCGGTACCTGTTGCCGGAACATTCGCCCCAAGCGTGATAGGTGTATAGAGGCAAAGGTTTTGTGCTGCACCAGCTACCGAAAGTGTAGGTTGGGCATACACATTTATCGGAAGGTCGGAATGACTGCTACAGCTGCCATTGGTGATAGTCCAGCGGAACAGGTAAGAACCCGCAGGTACATTACTTACAGTGGTATGCGGATTGGCAGGGTCAAACGATAGGGTTACCGGAGAATTATCGGCATGCGTGATGGTCCAGGCGCCGGTTTCATCGCCTTGCGGCATGTTCGCTGCCAGCGTGATATCCTGTCCGGGACCGGTGGTGATGCACTGTTCACCCTTTACAATATCTCCAATGTTTGCTACTGCCGGATTAGGAGGAGTAGAGGAGATGGTTACATTTACCAGTGCAGTTTTTGATGCACAGACACCATTGGCAACTGTCCAGCGGAAAGTATAGGTGCCTACTATTGCATTCAGCACTTTGGTAGCTGGTGCATTGATACCTTCAATGATAGCAGTACTGCCTGCCGGGGCGTTTTCTATGCTCCAGGTACCTATACCACTAACCGGAGTAACCGCATTCAGCAGGATATTATCTGTACATGCATTGTTCTGATCAGCGCCTGGCTGGGCCGCAGAAGGGTCTGCGGATACAACGATGCGCATGATGTCGGAGTTGCTGGTACAGTAGCCGTTGGAAACGGTCCAGTTAAAGACATAGATACCAGGTACCAGGTTCTGGATGGCGGTAGTAGGAGAAGCCGGATTTACGATTTTCAGGTTGGTGGCTTCTGCTGGTTTGGTATCTACCGTCCAGGTACCTGTACCGTTGGTTGCCGGTGTGGCGTTGAGGGTGGTGTTGATCACTGTTGCCGGTGCCACAAGGCAGAAGGCCTGATCTTCTCCTGCATTGGCTGCTGATGGCAGCGCGCTGGTGATGATGGTGGTTTGTGCACTTGTGCTGGCGCAACCATCGATAGCGCCGATGGTATAATTAAATTGATAGGTATTGCCAGGTGTCATGTTGGTGATCACTGCAGCGTTGCCGGAGTTAGGCGTAATTACCGGGCCGGGATTGCCACTGGTTTGTGTCCAGGTGCCCATACTGCCTTCGTTTCCGCTTACTACTGCCGCTGTGGCGTTACATAATTGTTGTGTAGTGGTTTGCACTTTTGCATTTTCACGAACAGAGATGATCACATCATCTGTACTCACCGGGCAGTCAGGCCCGCTGTTGGCGGTCCAGCGGAGGGTATAGTCGCCGGTCTGTAATTTGGATATCGTGGTTTTAGGATCGGAAGGGTTGGCGAAAGTAGGGTTGGATGGCCCGTTTACTACGCTCCACGTACCGATACCGCTGGTGATGGTGTTGGCGTCGAGGATGGCAGAAGTAGCTCCGCAGATGACCTGCTTTTTGCCTGCATTGGCAGGTGTAGGAGGTGCGGAGATATTATAGGTTACTTCTGCGAAATTGGCTGCACAGGCACCGTTGCTGATCGTCCAGCGGAAAATATATCTGCCGCTGCTGAGATTATTGACAGCAGTGGTATTGGAAGCCGGGTTGCTGATGGTGATACCACCAGGGCCTTGTTGCTGTGTCCAGGTACCAATACCTACCGCAGGTTGATTTCCCTGGAGGTTGAGGGTGGTAGCACCGCACAGACTCTGGCTGCTGCCTGCTGCTGCCGCTGTTGCTCCTGCGGAGATAGTGTAAAGCACCGTATCGCGGGTCTGAGGGCAACCATTTTTGCTCAGACTCCATTCCAGCAGGTAGTTGCCGTCTGGTGCATTGGATACACCGGTATTATTTTTAGTGTTGTCGGCGAAAGTCAGTGTATTGCTGCCAACGATGCTCCACTTGCCGGTTTCGCCGGAAGCAGGAGCATTACCTGCAAGGCTAAACGAAGAGGTGCCGGAAGGCAGACATTTATCCGGGCCGGCATCGGCCTGCTGAGGCCCTGCCGTATTGGAAGTGGTAATATGTACCGACGCAGCACCGGTTCCGCAGCTGTTGCTGATGGTCCAGGTGAAGGTATAGGCCGTATTGGCTGCCAGTCCGTTCACGGTGGCAGCAGGATCATTGACATCGGAGAAGGTAACGCCTGTAGCCGGAGTTACCGTCCAGACGCCGGTTTCATTCAGTTTAGGAAGATTTCCCTGTAGTTTATACGGAGAAGAATTACAGATGGTTACATCCGGGCCGGCTGCCGCAGCAGTCGGGGTTTTATCCGAAACAACTACCTGTACATCGGCCTGTTGGTTCGGACAGCCGGTACCACCGGTGATGATCCAGCGGAAAATATAGGTACCGTTGAGCAGTTGCGATATGAAAGTAGTAGGATTTTTTACATCTGCGATGGTAGCAATGCCCGGGCCACTTACCTGCGACCAGCTGCCATTGCCGATGGCAGGGAGGTTACCTGCCAGGTTGGTGGAGGTAACGTTACAAGCCAGCACCTGTCTGGTACCGGCGTTCGCAGCTGTGGGCGACTGTGATAACTGCACATATACATCTGCGTACTGGTCCTGGCATCCACCCAAACCATTGTTGGTAGTACGTTTTAAACGTACAAGGTAAGTGCCTGGTATAGTATACTGAGGCAGGATCAATGGTTGTCCTGCATCTGCAAAATCCGTTGGCGTCACGCCGGCAGGAGCGCTGATCAGCGCCCACTGTGTTTTGTCGCCACCGGTATAGGAATAGTTTACCGTTACCATCGTGGCGTCGCAAGGCGCTATCAGTGGCGATGCGGCTGTTATAGTTGGAGGTGCCGTGTAGTTGACAGTGAAATCAGCAGCGGTATTGCAACCGGTATTTGGATTGCTGATCGTATAGCGAAATACACTTTTTACACCAGTAAGATTTTTAATTTCTGTAGTAGGACTATTGGGAGATATGATGTCGCCGGTGCCGGAAACGCGTGTCCAGGCAAAGGTTTCGCCTGCATAGGCAGGGGAGAGGCCGGTGATGATGGTAGAGGTGCGGCCATCGCAATAGGTAACGCCGGCATCTTTGGCAACGCTCACCGACTGTGTACCTACAGGTACTTCCAGCAGTACGTCATCCACGCCATTTGCACAGGGGCCCTGCACGGTCCATCTTAATTTGTAGGTGCCTGCCTGGAGGTTGGTCACCGTAGCCTTGTTATCATGGATGTCGCTGAACTTAGGCACAGTAGGGCCGCTGAGTACAGACCAGGTACCTTGCTGGCCGCTGGTACCATTACCGCCATAGGTGGCACTCATGGTGGCCGACTGCGTAGTGGTGTAACAGTTAGTCAGCACCTGGTCAGCGCCGGCATCCACCGGGGATACACCACCCGGTACGGTAATTACTATATCATCTGAACTACGGCAGGAGTTGGTGCTGGTGAGGGTCCAGCGCAGCGTAACGTTGCCCGATTTCTCCGGATCTGCCGTAATAGCCAGGTTCGGGTTATTGCTGTTGGCCATATTGAAGCTGACACCACGCGGATCACCAATAATAGACCAGGTACCGGTTTCACCGGCACCGCCCGCGTTGGCATGCAGCACACTACCGGGAGCGCATACACTGATGTCCGGGCCGGCATTGGCGATGGTAGCAGGATACGTGTTGTAGGTTACTTCATCATAGATGAAAGAACCGTCTTCACATTTCGCTGACAGCCTGAATTTATAGGTCATCCCGGGTGCGTAGCCGCTGACATCAGAAGTAAGACTGTTGGGTGTCTTAATCGTGACAGCCGGGCCGCCTACCTGCGACCATACAGGCTGGATCGCAATGCGGCCGCTGCTTGAGCCAGACAGCATAAATTTATCGTTCGGGCAAACTGAGGTGGTTACACCGGCGTTAATGGTACAGTTCTGTGCAAATAACGCATTTGTCGCTGACAGGCATAAAATGGTCAGGACGAAACTCCGTAGTATTTCGCGCATAGTTAGGAATAGGGAAATAAAAAATTATCTGCTATGTAAAATTATCTGCTACAAAGGTATACACGTTAAATAAAATATAATTCATTTAAGATATATATATTAATTAATGACTTATTTAGAAATGATATATGTAGTTAGTTGATCTATAGATAGATATAAAGTGAAATTATCAGGTTCTTGTTTGTTAGTAATATTATTATTATAAATAATAGATTGAATAATTTAATATGAATGCTATTTTGCTATTACGATTTTGCTATAATTTGAAATGATTTACATAGGAATCCAATCCGTTTTTCGTACCTCCGGCAACGTTAGAAAGCGGTTAAAATTTCGGCATAGACATCCGGTTGTCTGAGATTTATCCGGCTATCATCTGCCATATTATCAACAAAAATTGATCATCTATCTGCCAGCTGATAAAATATCGTCGATCATCTGCCATAATATATTAACAGTAAAAGGAGGAGAAGATACCATCGAAAAAAATATTTATCTATTTAGTCTATAAGACTTGTAGATTAAAAGATTGCGTATTACCTTTGTCCCGATATTGAAAATCAATTGTAGCTATTAATTGCCAAAATCAACAGTAGCGGAGAGAATAGACCATGCCGTAACAGCCATGATTTAAGTCTGCACAAAAAAATTCGAAATTAATATGATAAACCTGAAGAGGCTCATAGGCCTGGTGACAGCGCTATGCTGGCTGCAGCAAGCTATTGCCCAGGATGTACGGGTAAGCGGGGTGGTAACCTCCCGCAGCGATGCCCAGCGTATACCCGGCGCCGTTATCCGTGTGAAAGGAACAAGCACCGGTACACAAACCGACGCCGATGGCCGCTACGTCATCACAGCACATGAAAAAGACACCCTCCAGGTTTCCTTCCTGGGATTTGTTTCCTCCAACGTAGTGGTAGGCAGCAATCATGTCATCAATATATTCCTGGAAAATACAGACCAGAAGCTGAATGAAGTGGTGGTAACCGCACTGGGCATCTCCAGGGAAAAGAAATCTCTCGGATATGCAGTGCAGGAGCTGAAATCAAAGGATATCTCCGAGGCAAAGGAAACCAACCTGGTAAATGCCCTCTCCGGTAAAATTGCTGGTGTACAGGTAACCAACAGCCAGGGAAATATGGGTTCTTCCCGTATCGTTATCCGCGGCGAAACTTCTATTGCAGGCAACAACCAGCCACTCTTTGTACTGGATGGCGTACCGGTAGATAACAGCCAGCTGGGCGTAGGTACCGGCCGCGATTTTGCCAACGCCATCTCTGATATCAATCCTGACGACATCGCGGCCATCAGCGTGCTGAAAGGCCCCAACGCAGCGGCATTGTACGGTTCCCGTGCATCCGGTGGCGTTATCGTCATCAAAACAAAAACAGGAAAAGATACCAAAGGCGGTTTAGGCGTTACCGTTAACTCAGGCGCTACCTTCGACAAAGTACTGATCCTGCCCGACTTCCAGAACTCCTACGGACAAGGTACCGGCGGACAGTTCTCCTATGTAGATGGTAAAGGCGGCGGACTCAATGATGGTGTAGACGAAAGCTGGGGCCCGAAAATGGACGGACGTCTTATTCCGCAGTTCTTCTCTAATGGTGAAGCAGTACCATTTGTAGCACATCCCAACAACGTAAAGGATTTCTACGTGACCGGCTATACGCTGAATAACGGGGTTTCTGTTGGAGGTGCTACCGAAAAATCTGACTACCGCTTCTCTTATAATAATACCAAACAACAGGGTATCCTGCCTAATACCGGCATCACCCGCAATACCTTCGTTGCCAGCAACAACTTCCATATCACGCCTAAACTGACGCTCAGCACCTATGCCAACTATGTTAGCAGTGGTGCAGACAACCTCCCGGGTGTGGATGGTAAACGCGGTAACAGCGTGACCCTGCAGTTTATCTGGTTTGGTCGCCAGGTGGATGTGGAAAGACTGAAAAACTATAAGGCCGCTGATGGCACCGATTATAACTGGAACCACAGCTACTATAGCAACCCTTACTGGATCCAGAACGAAAATACCGCGGGTATGCAGCGTCACCGCTTCCTCGGAAATGCACGCCTGTCGTACGAAATACAGCCATGGCTGACAGCCGGTTTCCGCATTGGTACCGACTACTACCAGGACCGCCGTAAATACCGTGTGGCATATTATACCAATGGTACGCCATTTGGATCCTATACGGAGGATGCCTACGCTGTCAATGAAACCAATGGTGAGTTTACGCTGAACGCTAAAAAGAAGCTGGGCCGCGGATTTGATATCGATGTGCTGGCAGGTGGTAACCTCCGCACCAATCAGTTCGAACAAAACTACCAGCAGGCGCCACGCCTCGCAATGAAAGGCCTCTATACGCTGAACAACTCCCGCGATCCGCTGGTGTCTACGAACCTGCTCAACAGGCAGAAAGTATACAGTGCCTTCGGTTCTGCGCAGGTGGGCTACCGCAACTATGCTTTCGTGAACCTCACCGCACGTAACGACTGGTCATCAACCTTACCGGTATCTTACTTCTATCCGTCCGTGAATGCGAGCCTGGTACTCTCCGAAGCCCTGCACCTGGAAAGCAATACACTCTCGCTGCTGAAACTCCGTGGCGGATGGGCACAGGTAGGTAAAGACACCGATCCTTATCAGCAGGTGAATACCTATCCTTTCAGTACTCCATTTGGATCGCAGCCACTGCTGACGGTTTCAGATAAATATCTTATCAAAAATATCAAACCGGAGATCACCACTTCTACAGAACTTGGTGTGGAAGCAGGTTTCTTTAAAAACAGGGCGAAGGTAGATGTGACCTATTACAATACCCTCAGCCGCAACCAGATACTGCTGGCGGATGTAAGTGCTTCTACCGGCTACCTGAAGAAACTGCTGAACAGCGGTGAACTGAAAAATCATGGTATAGAAATCCAGCTGGGTGGCACACCATATATTTCCCGTTCCGGTTTTCGTTGGGACGTCAGCGTTAACTACGCCAGAAATGTGAGTGAAGTGGTATCGCTGGATAGCGACGGCTTCCTGAACAACTATGTACTGGGAAGTTCCGGTAATATCCAGGTGATAGCCACTACCGGACAGCGTTACGGCGCCTTGTTCGGTACTGCGTACGCACGTGATGCCCAGGGGCGTATCATCGTAGATGCCAACGGCCGCCCGCAGACAGACCCCAACAAAAAAGTGCTGGGCTATTTCACGCCGAACTGGACGGGAAGTATCAGCAACAACTTCTCCTTTAAAGGTTTTAGTCTGAGCTTCCTCATCGATACCAAACAGGGTGGTTCCATCTGGTCAGGTACCAATTCTACAGGTATGGGTACCGGCGTACTGGCCGCTACCATGCCGGGAAGAGATGCAGAAAACGGTGGTTTGCCTTATTACTATGATGGCAAACAGAATGTACAGCTGGCGTCGCATGATGCTACTGCCCCGAATGGCGCTGTGGTAAAACATGATGGTATCATCTTCGATGGTTATACAGTGGATGGCAAGAAAAATACGGCTATACTGTCGGCACAGGACTACTACAAAGCGAAATACAGCAGCAACCTGAATGAGAGTGCCATCTATGATGCATCTTTTGTTAAGCTGAGAGAAATAAAAATAGGATATGCCCTGCCACAGTCACTCGTAAAGAAATGGGGATTGCAGGCAGTAAACATTGCGCTGGTAGGCAGAAACCTTGGTTACCTGAGCAAGCATACCCCTAACATTGATCCTGAAACGGCCTTTAATACCGGCAACGGGCAGGGACTGGAAACATTACAGATCCCGACTACCCGCAGCTATGGTTTTAACCTGAATGTTTCATTTTAATTTTCCAATCATGAAGAAGTGGCTTATTCCATTTTATATACTCACAGCAGCCCTGGCATTTGCAGGATGCCGCAAAGACCTGGACCGTATCAATATTAACCCGAACGAGGCAACGTCGCCGGATATCGAATACCTTTTCGCCAATGGTATCAAAGCTAACGCTGATACCTACTGGGGTACAGATGCTACCATGGAAACGAGTCTGCTCTACGTGCAGTACTGGGCTAAAATCCAGTATCCCGATCCGGACCGCTACATTCCGGCCAGCACCAATATCCAGAATGTCTGGAACAACTTCTATTCCCAGGGTATCACGGATTTTACCACCGTTATACAACTGGGTGATAGTCTGAAACAGCCTGGCTACAAGGCAGCCGGTATTATCATGCGTTCCTGGATTTTTCAGGTGCTGACAGACCTTTACGGTGATATCCCCTATACACAGGCAGGCCAGATCGAAAAATATCTTACGCCTAAATATGATGCACAGCAGGATGTTTACAATGGCTTGCTCACGGAACTGAAGCAGGCGGTCACCATCATTGATGCCAATCCTGGGGCCACCATTAATGGCGACTCCCTGTTGGTAGGTAAGCTGCAAAGCTGGAAGAAATTTGCCAATGGCCTGCGTTCCCGCATAGCACTGCGTATCGCCGACCGTGATCCTGCCGGGGCTCAGAAAGTATTTGCTGACCTCCAGGCAGAAGGGAATGTTTTCTTTGCGGATGGCGACAGGGATGCAAGACTGAACTATCTGGCTTCTCCTTCTCAGAACCCGGTAGGCAAAAACCGTGAAACACGTAACGATTATCGTATAAGCAAAACCGTTATAGACTACCTGCAAAACCTGAACGACCCACGTTTACCGGTATACGCAGCCAAACCTGCCAACGGTGGCCCTTACCTGGGTGTTACCAACGGCCTTTCTGCTGATTCGGCATCCCGCCTTGGTTTTACCAAAACCTCAGACGTAGGTGCAGCCTTCACCGCCTCACAGGCGCCGGCATTGCTGTTTACCTATGCAGAGCAGCTGTTTATCCTGGCAGAAGCGGCACAACGTGGCCTGTATAACGGTGACGCAGCTACGCTGTACAACCAGGCTGTACGCGCTGCCTTCAAGCAATACAGTATCACTGGCGCTACGGTAGATGCCTATCTTGCACAACCTGCCGTACAGTACAATGCAGCAAACTATAAAAAATCAATAGGAGAGCAGAAATGGCTGGCGCTCTTCAGCGAAGGACTGGAAGCCTTTGCAGAGTGGAGAAGACTGGATTATCCGCAGCTGACGCCGGCATACACAGGCGTGCTGTCTGGCAAAATTCCTGTCCGGCTCACCTATCCTTCCAGTGAACAGGCCTTGAACGGCAAGAACTATAAAGCAGCAGTAGCGCACCAGGGTACAGACCTGCTCACTACTAAAGTCTGGTTCGACATGTACTAAGCAGTTAATAGCTATACATATACAAAGGACGGTACTTCTCAGGAAGTGCCGTCCTTTATCTTTTTGTGATGCGATAGGTTTTCAGGTTAATACGCCTAACATTGTTCTGACAGTGGATGACGATATTGCCAACGAGTAAAACCATGCGAACCCATGAAAATAGCAAACCTGGAAACCCAGCTGAAAACGCTGCACATTCCCCATTTCAGCCTTCCCTGGCAGCCAGCCATTTCCCCTTATGTGGAAAGCACAGAAAAAGATATGCTCTCCTGGGCGGCCAGCTATGGGCTCTTTTTAAATGATGACTATGAAAAACGGGTAGTACGCACCCGCTATGCCTGGCTGGCAGCGAGGTGTTATCCCAACGCCACCAGGGAGCTGTTGCAGGTGATCGCGGATTATTTTGTATGGTTTTTTCTGGTAGATGATCTTTTTGTAGATCGGGTAGAAACCCTTTCTGCGGATACCTTACCCCATCTCACTGCCATGATAGACGTCATGGATTTCAATAAAGCAGGCCCGCATCCGGTATACGGAGAACTCGCCTGGCTGGATGTTTGCCAGCGTTTACTCCGGCTACTCAGCGCCGAACATTTCGAACGGTTTGCACAAGGGATGCGCTTGTGGGCCACTACTGCCGGACTACAGATCCTGAACCACCTCAACGCCCAATCTGCCGACATGCGCCTGTATGAATCCATCCGCCGCCATACCAGTGGTATGAACCCCTGCATGGCCCTGAGTGATGTGGCCAATGCCGGACCGGTAGATCCCGCAATTTATCATAGCCCTGCCATACAGCAACTATGCCGGTATACCAATAACATCGTGTGCTGGAGCAACGACATACAAAGTGTTGGCATTGAAGCGCAACAGCCAGGTCAGTTCAGGAATATGGTTCTCATATACGCAGAACAGGGGCATACTTTACAGGAGGGCGTTGATTATACAGCAACACGTGTGTACGAAGAACTGGCACGCTTCATCATCAGCAGCGATGAATTGCTTGCCACCGCAGATGCACCACTAAAGGGCCTGATAGATGGCCTGAAGTATTGGATGAAAGGATATATGGATTGGGTTAACCTGGATACTTTACGTTATAGCGCAGTATTTGCCGCTGATGATGCAGATGACAGCGGTCTGTTATAAATCTTTACTATGAAAAATACTAACCCCGTAGAAAACCTGGCTGGGATTACTATTCCAGCTATAACAATACCCTGGCCTGGCGCTATCTCCCCATTGGTGGAAGACATAGAAACCGGTATGCTGCAATGGGCTGCCGAATTCGGACTGATTGTTAACCCAACGCATGCCGCACGTATCAGGCGGTCAAAATTTGCCTGGTTTGTAGCCCGCAGTTATCCCAATGCAGACATCACCCTGTTGCAAATGGCGGCTGATTATGGCATCTGGTTGTTTCTGGTAGATGATATGTTGATAGACCGTATGGAAATGAGCCCGCAGGAGAGAGTTACCAGCCTCAGTGCACTCCTGGATATACTGGATCTGGAAAAGGCCGGACAGCACCCTGTTTACGGAGAGCTGGCGTTGCTGGACCTCTGCCGGCGTTTCAGGAAAAACATGAACACAACATCCTGTAACAGGATGATGCAGGCCATCCGTTTATGGGCCGCTGCCGCAGGTTTGCAGATACTGGACCATGAAAGGGCAGAAACGCCTGCATTAAGTACCTATGTAACCATCAGGCGTTATATCGGTGCAGTAGAAACAACGATCTCCCTGAATGATGTGCTGAACTACAAGCCGGTTACTGATGCGGTGTACAATAGCCCTGAAGTTTATCAGCTCAGGTTGATCGTCAATAACGTGATAGCATGGGGAAATGATGTCCATAGTGCCATTATTGAGGCACAACAGCCTGGCCATTTCAGGAATATGCCATTAATCTATGCCTCGCAGGGCCACACGCTCCAGGAAGGAATCACTTTTACTGTTGATAATGTTTACCAGGAAATAGCCAGGTTTTCGGAGATTGAAGCCAGCATCAGTACCCATGCTGATGAAGCGCTCCTGAACCTGATACAAGGCTTTAAAGATTGTATTTCCGGGTACTACAACTGGGTGTTGCTGGATACACAGCGCTATTCAAAAGAACATATGGCCATGGATGCCAATGATAGTAAGTCGATATAACGAACAAAGTCTGGTTCGATATTAAAAAGGCCGGTCTCTCAGCAATAGAGACCGGCCTTTTTAATATTTTATAGTGGATGATTTTATGGAAGATAGGTGAAATTCAATGAGTCTGTACGAGAACTAGTTACTCCGTCAACAGCGTATACTTCGGCACTTACCGGGTAATTGCGATCATTGTATTTATATTTATAAAAAATCGATCCGGAATTTCCTCCGGTAGGATTACCTGCTTTTTCGTCTGTAATATTGTTGGCAGACAGATATCTCGCGGGGTCTTCCCATTTTTTGGTACCTACAGGTATATCTTGTTGTGGGTTGATTTTATTATCATACTTGTAGTTCTTGATAAAAAACAACTTACCATCTTTATCGTAACAATCTATTCTGGTCAGATTCATGCTGTCCCAGGTATATTTATTCAGTCCGGCATACATCTTATCGCTACCGATGTATATGCGGGCTTCAATGATCCTGTGCTGGTTATCAAATACATTCTTAGCATCATTGAAACTAAAGTTTCCTGCAGAATCATACATGGCATCGAATTTTACAGTCCCAAATGTTAAAGAGGAGAGTTTGTCATTGTTGTAAATGTACAGTGCATCCCAATTCAAGTAAGGTCCCATTGTCATAAAGCTGGCAGTTCGCTTAATGGTCATATCGGTATTATATTCCATCACGGTACTATCCCAATCTCCCTTTATTAAAGTAAGATACATTTTAGAAGGCTTGGCGGGACCATCGGAAGATTTGGAGCAGGATACAGCTACAGCTGAAATCATGGCCATGGCCATTAAGATTTTTTTCATAGGTTAAGTTATTTAAGACGGCGCGAAACTATAACATTTTATTATATTAAAAGAGTATTGTCCGACTAAAAAATGGTTTACAATAATTAAAAACAAAAACTACCAGATATACTATTTATCTTGTTATAGAAATTACAAGAAACCAGAATCAGCTTTACAGCCTGTCATGATAAGAATGTTTATACCCGTGCATTCCAGGCGAAAGTAACATACAGTAGCAGAACAATGAAAAGACTATTATTTGTCGTATCAGTGATGTTGGTGTTGACCCGTGGCGTAGCAGCGCAACAACTTTCAGGAAAAGTTACTGACAGTATCCATCAGCCACTGGCAGGTGTTGTCGTGAGCCTGTTCAGGGATACTGCATTGGTGACCTACCAGATTACCGATAACCAGGGAAATTATAGTTTTATGCAGATGACCACCGGCACCAGGTACCGGCTGGCATTGATGCATACAGGGTATGGCCGGATTGATACAAGTCTGCTATTTACAAAAGATATAACGTTGTCGCATATACTGAGCAGAAAGATCGTTGAACTGAAAGCGGTAGCCGTCAACAGTGACAAGCCGATGATAGAAAAACGGGCCGACCGGCTGGTATTTAATGTAAGCCAGTCGATAACAGCCTCCCGTGGCGATGCAATGGATGTGCTGGCCGTTGCGCCGCTGGTGCGGGTAGAGCAGGATCAGATAGCCATTGTGGGCAAAGGTGGTGTTGATGTGCTGATCAACGACAGAAGGGTACATCTTTCTGGTGCAGAGCTGGCGGACTACCTGAAGAGTATACCATCCACCAGCATTGAAAGAGTGGAAATTATTACTTCTCCGCCAGCGCGGTATAGTGCCGCCGGCAATGCAGGCCTGCTGAATATCGTACTGAAAAAGCCCATGAAAGACGCCTGGAATGCAGGCATACGTTCCACCTCAACGCTGACTACCTACCTGACGGAAAACCTGGGCCTGACCTTCAATATGCAAAGAAAGAAACTGGGACTCAGCGCCAGTCTCAATGGTAACTATGGCTCCATGAAATTTACCGAGGAGCCACTGATAAACTATACCGATGAAACCTGGAGTACCAGTAGCATCCGGCGCAGTTATGCGAAGTCGCTTAATGCCCGTGTACTGGGCGACTACCAGGTGAATTCAAAATTTGTACTGGGCTTCCAGGTGTATGCAAGTACCAATGCACCTGAGTCAAATGATATTACCAATACCTTTATCAGCGCGCATGGCCGCCCGGATTCGCTCCTGAATGGCGGTGGTACTACTTCTTCACAAACCAGCAGTGGCTCCGTAAATATTAATGGTACCTATAAACTGGGTAAGAACAATGATCGTATCCAGGTAGATATAGACTATTTTGGCAACAACCGGGATAACTACCGCGGTTATATCTCCAATGCCAGCGTACCCGCCATACAACACGATCTGGGCGAAGTATGGAATTCGCTTAATACGACGCAGAACCAGTTCGGTAACTACTCCCTGAATATAGACGTGGCACAGCATGCAGGCAAAACAGCTCTCAGCTATGGCGCCAATGCGATGTCTTCCAGAAATATAAACAGTCTGCAGGCGTTAGGTATAAAAGATAAAACCAATACTGTTATAGATGACAATGATAAATTTTCATTTACAGAACAGACATTGGCCCTGTTTGCAGATGCAGACCGGGAGTTGGGCCGTTTTGAAATAAAGGCAGGCCTGAGAGGAGAGTATACCTTCAGTAAAGGTGAATCTGCTTCGCTGGGCCAGGTAAGAAATAACCAGTATTTCAACCTGTTCCCTACGTTTTATACAACTTATTTTTTTGCAAAAGAGCAGCAGTTTTCGTTTAGCTATAACCGTAGGATAGAAAGGCCGGGCTATAATAGCCTGAATCCTTTTCAGCGATATATCAGCCAGAATTATTATTCCGTAGGTAATCCCTATCTCTTGCCATGGTACAGCAATAACCTGGAACTTGGCTATAATAAAGGCAACCTGGTGGTCCAGGCATTTCTCAATAGTGCTACTAACGGAATCGCGCAAACGGCAATCCCCATCCCGGCTACTAAAATGGTAGTAGACACGGCGCAGAATTTCTACGACGCCATTAATGCCGGTATATCTGGTTCCTGGTTTATAAAGCCTGTTTCCTGGTGGGAATGCAGGAATGATGTTAGTGGCTATTATGTGGGCATCAACCAATACCGGCCAGACCTGGTGGCTAATTCCAACTCCCTGACCTGGTATATCAGAACAGACAATACCTTTAAGCTGAATAGCCAGGTATACTGGAACCTCAGCTTTTTCTATTATTCTCCTGAAGTGATGGGTATCTTTTATAGAAGTAGCCGCTACAGCCTAGGCACAGGATGGCGTTACCGTCCTTCTTCATCCTGGGAGATTTCCCTTTTTGCCAGTGACATCCTGAGAACAGCACAGTCTACACTCAAAGCCAATGTAAACGGCGTCGCAGAATATTACAAAAACTATTACGATAACAGGAACCTGCGACTGGTACTATATTACAAACTGGGCAACGCGAAGATAAATACAAAACAACGCGGCCTCGCCAACGACACCGAAAAGCAAAGAGCGAATTAACCTAACGCCTATACGTTTTTCTCCGGCCTGTTAACAGGCTGTTAAGCAATGGTAGTCACCATCGCAGCGTATCTCTCTATGCTGCTCATTTTCAGCCATTCCCGTTTATTCAGCGCAGGAGCTCCTCAGTAGAGATCTGCGTTTTTTTACTATTTATCCAGTGGGGCATTCTCCAATTTTACAGCACTGGATAAAAATATGCATGATAGATCAATACTTGTCGTTCATAACCTACTTATGCCCTGATTTATGAACCCCGGAAAAGTTGTGTTTTTGTTTCTCTGTCTGTTTACTGTTCATACCATACAGGCGCAGGACCTCAGTACTATTGGAAAACAACGCCCTTTTACCATTCATGGTAATGTGGGCGCGGGTTTTAATTTCTATTCCTCAAATGAATCTGTTAAAACGCAGCCCCCGTTTGCGTGGAATATCTATGGCAATTTTACGCCTACCGTATATGGGATCGCGTTACCGGTTACTTTTATTGTCAACCAATACAGCAATAGCTATACGTCTCCGTTTACACAGTTCGGTATCAGTCCCACCTACAAATGGATTAAGCTCCATTTAGGCTACAGGAATATCAGCTTCTCCCCATTAACCTACGATGGGCAAAGCTTTCGCGGGGCAGGCCTGGAGCTAAACCCTGGAAAGTTCCGCTTCGGGGCATTTATCGGCAAGCTGAATAAGGCCGTGAATGAAGACACAACCAGCGGCAAATATACCATGCCGCAGTATAGCCGTTTGGGTTATGGTGTCCGCATCGGGGTAGGTACCAGCAGCAGCCACTTCGACCTGATGTATTTTCATGCGAAAGATGACAGCAGCTCCGCCATGGTGATCAATAAGCTGAGTAACCCGCCACCACAGGAGAATGCGGTACTGGGCGCCTCCTGGAAACTAACCTTTTTTAAGAAGCTGATCTGGTCCGCAGACCTGGCAGTGAGTGGTATTACCATGGACTTACATGCTGATAAAACAGCGGTGGATTCTACCAATGCCACACTCAAATTCATCGCTGGCCTGCTGCCTTACAACAACAGCAGTCAGGCTACCTGGGCCGGACAAACAAACCTGTCACTTAACCTGCCAGGGGCGAGTACAGCATTGGGTTTCAGAAGAGTGCAGCCCGACTTTAAATCACTGGGAACACCCTATATGATCAATGATGTACAAATCATTTCCCTGACAAACAGTGATAATTTTCTCAAAGGAAAAATAAATCTCAGCGATAATTTCAATCTGCAACATAATAACCTGACACATAAGCTGGCAGGGGAACTGCAAACATTCACCGGAAATGTAAATGCCAATTTTGTTGTCAATACACACCTCAACCTCAATGCCGGCATTTCAGGCTATCGCCTGTATATGGCCGATGGCGCCGCTCCTGTAAAGGATTCTGTGCGTACAAACCAATATATCCTGCAACTGAATTTTACTCCTTCCTATACTTTTATCAAGGGAACAGATGTACATACCATCAATTCCAATATCAATTATTCTACACTGAATGATAAAAATATAGTGACCTCTCCCCAGACTACCAGCAACAACCTGGCGGTATCCCTGAACTACAGCTGGGCACTTACCCAACGGAATATGAACCTGCTCTGCGGTGCGCAGTATTTCAGGTATAACCAGGCAGATAACGGCTACAATTCCCTGGGTATAAACCTCGGCGGTGGCGGGCAACTCCTGAAAGATAAAAAACTCAGTTTACAGGGAACATTGGGCTATCTGCACAGCCAGTATGCATCCGGCAGCAGTACGGGCAATTTTACGTTTTCCTTCAGCAGCGGCTATCATACGGGAGCGCATAGCTTCAATCTCTTTGCCAACTACGTGATTACGCCACAGAATAATATCAATGCGGCTATTAATGCTATCAACCATGTGCCATATGCTGTTACCACCAGTAATCTCGCCGGAGGTGCATCGTACAATTATAATTTCTAAATTATGAAACAGTTTTTAAGGTATATCATCCTGCTGGTTAGTATGACTTTTGCCCTCGAGACAAAAGCCCAGAACCAATACCCTGTGGTGATTACGCCTGTCGTGATACCGCCGGTGAGTCCTTACCTGGGGCAGATGCTGGCACAGGCCGGTGGCCGGCTGAGTGTGATGGTAAGGTATGTGAATAGCGGTACAATGGCCGTACGCATTGTAGGCCACCTGGAACGCTTGTCGCCAGCACCTTTCACCATCGCCCTGAACCCTTCGTTTATACCAAGGCAGCCCATCATTTTACAGGGCATGCAACCGATGATGCTCACCAATGACCTCATCAACCAAACCTTCGGCAACCTGACAGAAAGTAACCTGGTCTTCGATGGTATAACGTTATCGGCTATACGTGAAGGCGTGAACTATAAGCTGCCGGAAGGAATGTACCGCCTGTGTTTTACGGCCTATACCTATGATCAGTCCGGGCAGGGTCGCCTGGCTTCAGATCCCAACATGGGTTGTACTACATTCAATATCTGCTATAAGGCAGCTGCACCGCAGTTTACACAGCCGGTAAACGGGATGTCGGTCAGCAGCAACATCACCAACGTAAAACCGAATTCCCCCATGGTGTTCAGCTGGCTGCCGCCAGCAGCTACCTGCGGCGCCATCCCGCCGGGCGTGAATTACGATTTTGAAATCCGGGAACTCCTGCAAGGGCAAACGCCCACCGATGCCGTCAATAACCCGTATGTTTTTCAAAAGAAAGGGCTGCCTTCGTCCACGTTTGTATTGGATACAAACCTTTATAAACAGGTGCTGAAGCCTGGCAAACAATATGTGATGCGGGTGAAAGCCAATACCAATGTGGCTGCTGCGATAGCAGCCCTGGAGGTAGATAACCAGGGATATAGCAGGGTAGAGGCCTTTCAATACGGTGATGTGCCGGCAAAAGATACGAGTAAGAAAGATACAAATGATGATAACGGCAAATCGCCGGAACTGGCCGCCAACGCCTGCAGCGGCGTTACGCCACCATCTAATACGACCCCATTTGCAGGTACAGCCAACGACCTGCTCAACCAGGATGTTAAAATAGGAGAGTTCACATTACACACCGGGAAAATAGAAAAGAAAGGTAATGGTTACAGCGGCAGCGGCTACGTCACCTGGAGCCCTTTTGTAACCACACTACAGCTGAAAGTGAATTTCGACAGCATAAAAATCAATACCGATAAACAGGTATATGAAGGATTAGTCATTACTTCCACAGAACCGCAGCAATTCAGCTGGGGACCGCTGGCCAATGCACAGGATCTCCTGAAAGCCACTGGTATGGCAGATAACAAAACGGTGGCTGACCTGAACCAATACCTCAACAGTGGTGCGAAATTCCTCGATCAGGTAGCTGGCAACACCCCGATTGATATGCCGCTGGGCTGGACACATAACATTGACGGAACGCCGGTAACAGTAGCGATCATGGGCATCAGCTTTTCTCCGAAAGGTACCAACATGAACCTGCTGACCAGTGTAAATATTCCCGAAGCTAACGGCTGGCTAAGCCTTGCTGGTACTAATTTCTGCGTGCGCCCCGCTGGTCTCAGCATCAGTGATGGTACATTGTACCTTCCCAACGACAGGGATGTAAACCTCTTCAGTGGCGGCGATGCCATGAACTTTAAGTTCAAGGGCAGCAGCAGCGCGGATACTACCAAAGGTACTTATGTCAACCTGAAGAATGGCAAGCTGCAACGCTTTGTTGCCAGGGCCGAACTCTCGCTGCCACAGAATGCTGTATTGCCGGAAGATGACAAGGGAAATATAAAGGATGGTAGTGTAGTGGCAGCTCTCACATTTGATTTTGCCAGCTGGGAAGATTGGATGGCGAGTGTTACCATTCCAGCATTTCAGGTGAAAGGCCTGAAGGGACTGAGTTTTAAGCCGGGTACTGTTTTTTACGATCACTCTGCCCAACGTAATGCTACCGGATTTAAATATCCGCAGGTTGCCGGAACACAGCCTGGCAATGAGTTTGAGGGCCTATATATAAAAGAACTGCAGGTGTTGCTGCCCCCGGATTTTAAAACATTTAATTCGGGAGATGCCCGTACCGCCTTTGCAGCCACAGGTTTTATCATCGATGATAAAGGTATCAGCGCCGATATCTCCGCACAGCATGTAATAGACCTCAGTACCGGAAACCTGGGAGGATGGGCGTTTTCGCTGGACTCCATCGGTGTTCAGATCGTACGCAATACCTTCAAGGCCGGTGCAATGAACGGTAAATTCCTCCTGCCTGTGAGCAGCACACACCTGCAATACACCGGTGACCTGCATGTGGGCAACGGAGATTCCCTGCAATATGAATTTGTGATTAACCCCGAAGATAAAATGCAGTTCGATATCTGGAAGGCACAGGTGACACTCAGCAAGAACTCGGCCTTCCGCGTGAAACGTGATGAACATGGTGCTGCGGTATCTGTTGTGTTATCCGGCGGTATCAGCCTGAATATCTCTGACGAACCAGCCATCAACCTGGGTTTGATGCAGTTCGATAGTTTGGGCCTTGCCAATCGGGATATGAAAACCAATGCGGAGAAATTCTGGATCAGCCCGGGCCACTGGTCTTTTGGCAGCAATAGCGGTAATAAGAGTGCTTTTAACCGGTTCAATACAGATGCTGGTACGCCGTTGTATGCGCTGCGTGGCCCTAATGCCGGAGAAGATTATGCCGGCGATGGGGATGATGGGCAAAGTAAACTGTCAGGGTTTCCGATCAGTCTGACCAATATAGGCCCGTTGCTGGATGTCAGCGATATGAGCCACCTGAAGGTCGGTATTAAATTTAGCGTGAAAGTAGGGCTTGGCTTCGGTGATAACTCCGTTTTAGCTGCTACGGCAGGCGTGGGTATTTACGGTGAACTCAATGCGGCTATTACCAATATGGCGCCTAAACTCACCGCTACGGCAAAAGTAGAACTGGACACCCTCAAGGTGAACGGCAACGTAGGCCCAGTAAAAATAGACGGCAGCCTGTTCTTTTATCATCATGATGCCACCTACGGCGATGGCTTCAAAGGGCAGGTGGCTGCTGATTTCAAACTGGCCAAACTGGATGCTACTGCGCAATTTGGAAAGGTCAATGGCTACAACTACTGGTATGTGGATGGTAACGCCACCTTCGCAGCGGTAATGCCGCTGGTGACGGTAATAGGCCTCAATGGCTTTGGTGGTGGGGCCTATTACAATATGAAGATGCAGAACCAGCTACCAACGGATATCGGTACGCCTAAGTCGGCCAGTAACAGTACCCAGCCCGGTACCACGCCTTCAGGGATAACGTTTGTTCCTGCCCAGGGCGGCTTCGGACTTCGTGCATCCGTGATGGTGGCCCTGGTAGACCCTGCTGGTCCTAAAACCATGAATGGTAAAGTGACGCTTACCGCCGAAATGCTGAACGGCGCCTTTAGCGCCATCGCCCTATCCGGGAAGGTCTTCATTGTAACAGATCCTCCGGGCAATAACAATGCGATCGTCAAAGGCGCGGTGGATATGTCGTATAATGCAGTTACAGAAGAATTTAATTTTGTGGGAGATATCAACTGTAATTTCGCCAGTGTACAGGTAGATATCCCATTTGGTATACACGATGGTCATGACGGATGGTTTTTGAAAGTAGGCGACCCTGCGGGTAAACGCGCCTCGTTTACACTGCTGAGGGCGGAACAGAAAGGCCTGTATAAGGCCGTTGTGACAGGAGAGGCTTATCTCGCCATGGGATCATTGATAGACCCTTACCTGCCGGATTTGCCGGCTATTATCACCAGCCATCACCTCCAGCGCGACCCCTCCGCAGATGCTATGCTGGACCTTATCCGCAATGTTCCCGGCTCCGGATTTATGATGGGCGCCTATGTTTCCGGTGACCTGCGTTTTCAGCTGGCCTTCATGTACGCCAGTGCCACCGCGGTGCTGGGCTTTGATCTGGCATTGAAACAGTTCGACAGCACCTTCACCTGCGGCGGACAATCAGCCGGATGGAACAACTGGTACGCCATGGGCCAGCTATACGCCTACCTGGGCGTGGAAGTAGGCCTCTCTCTCGATACCTGGTTCTATAGCGGAGATATTACCATCCTCCGCGCAGATGTGGGCGCCTTACTCACCGGCGGATTGCCCAACCCAACCTGGATGGAAGGTAAGCTGACCGTACAGGCAAATGTGCTGGGCCTCTTTGAAATAGATGAAGAACCACATTTCACTATAGGCGATAAATGTTATCCTGCCTATAATCCTTTCGGTGATATAAAAATGATCAGCGACTGCGGGCCGGGAGGCAAAGGGAATACCTGGGATTATCCTTATGTGGTCTCCAATATTGGCTTCGATAAAGATTATAGCATCGTAGTGCCACCAAGTGATAAATTCCCGCAGGGAGATACACGTACCATCCGTTTCTATGTTGGGAAATTTACCTTGCGTAACCATAAAACAGGACAGACGGTAGAAGTGGCCGGTCCTCAGTTTAATACCGCCAAAGACGCTGCTAAACTCGTTCCGTTAAAATTACTCGATCCCAAAACTACCTACGATGTAGATATCTCCCTATATGCTAAACAATTCTATACAAACACAAACAGATGGGATGATCCGCTAAACGCAAGCGGCCAGCCCGGTGCGGTTTCGCAGGATACCAGCTTTAGCTTTACCACAGGGCTTAGTCCGACGAGCGTTATTGAAGACCGCATCCATGCCATGTACCCCGTGAAATACCAGCGTTACGTACTGAAAAATGAACATAGCGCCATGGGCAAAATTTCTATGCAGCAATGGCAGGACAATATCTTCCCGACAGATAAAAATGGGTTGCTGTCTACTGTTGACTATAAGGTCTACTTTATCACCGTGCCGGGGAATGATACGCTGAGAGCAGATTTTAGCATGAGTAACGGCGGTAAGGACCTCGACTTTCCACTGCCGGCAGGTTTAAAGAATAATACCGTTTACAGGACAGAGTTCTGGTGCCTGCATAAAAACCTGAACCAGGCGATTAAGAATGTATTCAGTACCACCACCTCTTTTGATACACGCACGATTGCTGGTGTGCAGACAACCTTCAGAAATACAAAAATGAGTAATGCCGGTACACCGCAGGAGCTGCCGCATCCGGTATATACGCTGTATTTCCGAACCAGCCAGTATAACAATTTCGCGGATAAACTCCAGACTTATGGCAACTGGAATGCATCCAGGCATGGCAATGATTACAGTATCAACAGCTCAGGATTTGGTGTGGAAAGATTTGATGAGCTGGAAGTAAATGGATATAAAGCGCCTGATGGAACACCTTTTCCGCCGATGTTGCAGACAGATATCCCCTGGAATGCAGCGCTGCAGAATGATAAATTTTCAGAAGATAATATCTATGCCAACAAGTTCCTGCTGGGCGTTTACCGAGTGTTCATGGATCTGGGCAATGCCGCTGTGAGAGAGGGTTCCGGAAAACCGGTGTATACAACAGGAATGGGCTCATTTAACAGCGATCCGCAGCTGGACCCGATAGAAAGTGGTGAAGTGTCCGCCATTGCTGCTGTACAGCAAAAAGGACTGGGCAAAATAGGCTCGGGTAGTTTCGCTACGTCCGTTACTGTACCGGCATCTTCAAATTCACTGGTAACGACCAGGAGTAGTGGCGCTATTTTACAGTTGCCGGTTACCGCAAAACTAAATACCAGTGCGCTGGTCACATCGGGAGGACTCGCAGGTATGTCGCAGATCGCCGCTGCTGCCAATAGCAGTTTCTCTGTGGGCCTTACAGGCATCAGTACTATTGTGTGGTACAGGGATTATTATATTCAGCAGGACTTTAACCTGATGAAACAGGTGGGCGCCAACTTCACCAACAACTACGTATATGTGTCGCAGAATCTGCCACCAGCGAAGGCGGAAAACATACTTGCCGGTTGGGATTCGGATATGTGGCTGGGCGACAATGGCACCGGTGGCACGGCTTCCATACCATGGTCGTCGTTTTATAAAGCCATGACCAACTACACGGTGATGTCTAAAATCAACTATATGCGTAACATGACCTGGCAGTCTATGCCTAAAGGTACGCGTACACTGGTGTTCAGGTACCTGGGTAATACTGTCAATAAAACATTTAATTATTAAAGCGACGTATATGCGTTTTGGTTATATATTATTTTGCCTGTTAAGTTTGATAAACGTGGCAGCGGCGCAGCAAAAAAATGTTCCCGGTCAGGCTGCCGTTAGGGTAGTGGCAAAGCCCTATGGCGACTCCGTTGTACTGCGCTGGGCGCCCACCACTGGGCTGGCCTGGGAAGCACTGAACCATAGCGGCTACCTGATCGAACGGCTGGAGTTGCATCCCGGGGCTGATCCCCTGAAACAGCTGCTGACATCAGTTCCGCTGAAGCCAAAGACCTTAGAACAGTTTAAGCAGTTGTTTGCGCCAGGCAATCTCTATGCCGCTACTGCCGCGCAATGCCTGTATGGGAAAAATGCCGCTGGCCATATCAGGCCCGGCGTGCCCGGTGTGGCAGATCAGGCCGATGTACTGACGAGTCGCTATGCATTTACCTTGCAGGTATGCGACTTTGATCCGCAGGTGGCCTCCGCTGCTGCATTGAGGTATGTAGATAAACAGGTGAAGCCGGGTGGCGTATATATCTATCGTATATATCCAGCTGCTGCATTGACGATGAAGGTAGATACAGGCATTATCATCGTGAAAGACAGCGCTGCACTGACCAGAACAACGCCGGTGTTGTCGGCGGTGCTGGGCCGCGACAGAACGGCTGAACTGCACTGGAGCCGTAGTCAGCCTGACTTTTATACCGCCTATGACATAGAACGAAGTGAAGATGGTCAGCATTTTATTAAGCTGAATAATAAACCATTTATCTCCCCAAAACCTGATCCGGCTATGGTGCAGCGTGATAGCATACAGGCGCGGATGTACCTCCTGCTGGAGCAGCAGATGGTGTTTATGGATAGTTTGCCGCAGAATTATCATACTTATCACTACCGGATCAGAGGCATCAACCCCTTCGGTGAATGGAGCGATTATTCCGCTACCCTGACCATACAGGGAAGGGATCTTACGCCGCCACCGGCACCAGTTTTGCAGAATCCGAAATATGTTACCGGCCGTAGTATCAGGCTATCATGGAAACAGCCAGCCGGCGCCCCTGACCTGAAGGGCTATTACGTTACCCGTGCCCATACGATTACGGGGCCATTCATAACGTTAACGGATAAACTATTATCTCCCGGTATAAATACCTATACAGATGATAGCGCTTTTATTCATGGCAGCAATTATTACATCATTGCCGCTATTGATACGGCGGGCAATATCAGTTCTTCGTTTGCCGGTATGGGCATTGTGCCGGATACCACGCCGCCGGCGCCACCAGTGGGCCTGGCGGGTACCATCGATAAACAGGGACATGTGAGGCTGCACTGGAATCGCAATAAGGAAGAAGATGCAGCCGGATATAAAGTTTATTTCGCCAACAATCCCCGCGATTATTATAGCCAGGTAACCGGTGTTGCGGTGGCCGATACGACCTATACCGATTCAATTACGCTGGAAACGCTATCGAAAGATATCTGGTATAAAATAGCAGCAGTAGATGAAAATGGTAACCATAGCCGGTTTTCGGCGGCGGTCAAATTACGGCGGCCTGACATTGTGCCACCAGTACCACCGCTGGCATCAAAGGTATATGTAGATACCGCCGGCGTACAGATCGTATTTATTGCCTCTTCCAGTCCGGATGCGGCGAGGTATATCATCTACCGTAAAACGGAAAAATCTGGCTGGGAACAGGTAGCTGCCATGCCGCATATTCCTGGTAAGGATACGCTTCATTTTACTGACAGACAGCTGAAACCACTGGTAGCGTATACATACTGTGCAGAAACCATTGATGAAGATAGTCTGCATTCTGCTAAATCATCGCCTGTAAATGCTATGATTAAAACCTTGCCGTTGTGGCCCGCTATCACTACATTACAGGTGAAATACAACGATAAAACAGGGGTAGCCACATTGCAATGGCAGCACCATGATCAGGGCAGTTACTTTTATGTGCTTTATAGAGCAAAAGAGGGTCAGCCGCTGGTGCGGTTTGCTTCGGCTGCCGGAGATGCTGCCGCATTTGCGGATGCTCTGGGGAAAGGTGTAAACGGTAATGTCCGGTATGCGATCCAGGTAATGTATAGTGATGGGAGAGGAGCCGGTGCTGTAAGTACGCCGGTTGTCGTGAAATAATTGAGCTAACGGTTGATCTCTGCTTATTGATTTCGGCTTCGATAGCAGCATGCTGTCGCGCTAGCTCCAGACCTTCGCCTGTTGATTTTGGCCACGATAGCAGCATGTTGTTGCGCTAACTCCAGACCTTCGCCTATTGATTTCGGCTTCGATAGCAGCATGCTGTTGCGCTAACTCCATGCCTTCGCCTGTTGATTTCGGCCGCGATAGCAGCATGCTGTTGCGCTAACTCCAGACCTTCGCCTATTGATTTCGGCTTCGATAGCAGCATGCTGTTGCGCTAGCTCCAGACCTTCGCCTATTGATTTCGGCTTCGATAGCAGCATGCTGTTGCGCTAACTCCAAACCTTCGCCTATTGATTTCGGCTTCGATAGCAGCATGCTATTGCGATAATTATATAGCTCCGCATATCTATTTCCGCTTCTATATCAGCGCCCGCGCGCGCAGCGCACCCCCCCCAGGCCGATACCGAAGGTATCGGCCCAAAATCCAATACTGCAAGTACTTTAGCGCAAACGTTTTGCTTTAATAATACTTTTTGATTTATGTCAATTTTATTTCCGTGAAATATTGATCATTTTTTCGATTTTACTTTTATATTTGATGAAGTAAGGTAGTTAGATGTCCTTACATTGTAAATCCTCCTTCATTAACCGTTATCCGATAATTATGAAACCATACGCCGTACTTTTAAACCCTTATTGTTACAGCTAAGCAGCAAAATTTTACTGACTTTTCTTACCATAATCCTATGTAATGGCATCCCCCATGACATGGGAGCATAGTACCTGTTGTTGTGTGGATACTACTTCTGCTCAGCAGGACAGGATATCTTTTGTTCATATATTAAACCTCGTCTCATGGAAAAAGCACCTATTGTTAAGCGTTCCGTCTGGTCGTACCGGAGTTTCTTCAACAACCCGGACCTGAATACTGGTTTGAAAGACCTCGAACTGGGTGATGGTACATTGAACCTCGCTATTTCTTCCGATGGTAAAATCACCGGTAAAATTGGTACTGCGGGCGAATGGAGCCTGAACCTTACCGGGAAATTACTTAACACAAATCCGCAGGGAATGACGCTGATCGGTACCGGGGTTAACAAGGCTGGTACTGGTACAGCATTGTGGGAGTATGGATATGAATTCTATTATCTCCCGAAAATCAATGGTGGCATCAACCAGGCAACGGTACTCGCGGGTTCTGTGGTAAGACTCAAAGATCATCCCGGCCTGGACGGTACCGGCGATCATAAGGCCGGCGTTGTAGGTACTGCCTACTGTGTACTGCATTAACAGCGTGTATGCACGCAGCAAGCTAAACCTCAATAACCTATTAATTATGACAACCCAGACAACCTGTAATTGTTCCAGCAAAACACCTGATGCTGACAACAAGTGGCAGCGGGTTTCCTCAAAATCAGCCAGGAGTCTTCCTTCCATATTACTAAGTATACTCATCGCTTTTTTTCCTAAATGCGCTGTCTGCTGGGCGGTGTATATGAGTATGTTCGGAAGTATAGGCCTGACGAAGCTGCCTTATCTTCCCTGGCTGCTGCCGGTATTTACCGGATTGTTACTGTTTCATGTGGCCATGCAATACAGGACTATCCGGCTGAAAGGGCCATTGCCTTTTTGTTGCAGCCTGGCAGGGGTAACCTGCCTGCTCCTGTCAAGATTCCTGTACCCAGGCATGAAGCCCCTGATGATAGCGGGGATGGCCTTCATCGTGCTGGGCTCTTTGCTGGCCTCTTTTGCAGCGCGTCCACTTAAAGTACAGGTACAAAACTGATTTTTCACCCGTTCAAAATCTGAGCTTTTTATGGCTAATAACAATGTAACTCGTGTTCGTCGTTCCATTCGTGAACTGGAAAAAATGTACAAGGATGGAAATAAGGAACCACTGGAAAAATTAATGCTCGCCTGGAAAGGCATCAAAGAACTGCACCCGGATAATATTAACTCCATGTTCAATATCGGCGGCTACCACGGCGAACCTTTCAGAGGACAAGGCGCTACGGATGGCGACTACTGGGGTGGTTACTGCAATCATGGCAATGTCCTGTTTCCTACCTGGCACCGTGCCTACCTATTCAATATCGAAAACGCATTGCGTAGCATTCCCGGCTGTGAAGATGTAACATTGCCCTACTGGGACGAAACAGAAGAGCAGTCTATTAACGGTGGTGTACCATTCTCCCTGACAGATGAAACCGTAAAAATCACCGGCCTGGGAGAAATACCCAACCCACTGCGTTCTTATCAATACCAGAAAAGAATTAATGATAATGTAGGTGGTGACGACAGTATCTACACAAAACCGGAAGGCACACATACCGTAAGATATCCGTATTCCGGCCTGTTTGGCACCCCAGCAGCAGAGAAGGCATCAAAAATCCATAACGACAAGATCACTCCCCGCAACGGTACGCTGATCCTGAATTCCAATGTATCAGGATGGATGAGAGCCACTATTACGCTGCCTGCTATTGCCGAAAGACTCAAGCTGGGTGGTGTAGCGAGATTATTTGAGTTATGCCTCAACGCACCTAACTATACCGTATTCTCCAATACTACTTCTGCCGCTCACTATAATACTACAACACCAGACCAGGTGATTGTGCCGCTGGAATCACCCCACAACGACGTACACCTTGCTGTGGGTGGGTTCGATGTGCCGGCTTTTACACTGAATGATTACTCGCCGTATAAAGGCGCTAACGGCGACATGGGCGAAAATGATACTGCCGGCTTTGATCCCATCTTCTTTTTCCATCACTGCAATGTAGATCGTATGTTCTGGGTATGGCAGAAAAAGATGGGCCAGAGAGATGCGCTGGAGATTATTGATAAATACCCGGGAACGATTAGCGGTGATAAGGCTAATCCTCCTTCTTATCCATACGGCATGAATGTGAAGCTGGATAAAAATTCAAAGCTGGACCCATTCATCAACCCTAAAACAAATGACACCTATATCTTCTCTGATGTGGTAAATATTGAGGAGCAAATGGGTTATACCTATTCTATTGGTTCGCTTGATAAAGAGAACTGGGGTACTTCCAATCTTGCAGCAGAACAGCCATTGACGACAAAAAAACTCCATGTATCAAATATAAACAGGGGAAATATCTTCGGCTCTTTCCTGATTACGGCGTATGCCAATTATGAAGGTAAGGAGTACTATATCGGGCATCATTCGGTATTGAGCCGCTGGAATGTATTGGGTTGTTCTAACTGTCGCGCACATATTAATGCAGAGGCACACTTCAACCTGGGTGACCTGGCAAATAAACTGAAACTGGAAGACTTCAGAATTGAAATCACTGGTCGCGACCAATTCCAGTCGCAGCTGGCTGAAACGCTGTCTGCCACACCGATACAGGTAAATATTATCTAAGTAATCTTTTGAACCATCCGTAGTTTGATAAAAAGGGTTTGCAGCAGTGATGCTGCAAACCCTTACTTTTTTGATTTTTGTGTGGCGGTTAATACCGTAAGGATAATACCCTTGCTGCAAGTTGCTTACCGGTGGTTTTGCCGGCTTCACTGTCAAAGTCGTAGTGAATACCGCCATAAATCCTGGAGATAGCGGCTTCGTCTATCATGGCATTGAAGGAAGTAAACCCGCGTGGCGCAAAGCCTTCCGGTACTTTCTGCCTATCCGTGAAAGTAAAGTTGTTGCCAAATACGCCAGCCATTACAGCGCCGGCAGCACCGGTAAAGGTGGCATGGCCGGAAGTAAAGGAAGGGAATGGAGGCGTGGCTATCAGTGGTGTCCAGCTACTGTCGATATGGCGGTTGATATAGGTTACCGGCCGTACCAGATTGTAGTGGTATTTATATTTCCAGCAGATAATACCGGCATCGTTCAGGCTGATACCTGTCTGGGCAAACAGTGCGGCGGCCTGTGTAAGTCCGAGGTGCTGATCTGTGGCCAGCTGTGCTGCTATGGCGATCAGGTGCCCCGGTGGGGTGAAGGTACCACCGCCATCTGCCCAGTATAGGGCAATCGTGGTTTCTTCCGGCGTAAGTGTGAGCCTTTTCTGGTATACCAGGTGCGCTGCCTGGTAGAAAGCAGCGGTGGTATCTGTCGAAAAGGCTGGTGGCAGCAGTGTTACGGAATCTGATGCAGCAGGCTTCAGTAAAGTACGGTTGTTGCCCCAGTAGGGCAGCATGGCCGACTGATATTGTGGTGGGGTAGGCACCCAGTAGGCAGGCCCCACGGGCGGAATATAGCTGGATGGAAAGTTATTCAGATAACCATCCTTTCCGCCATCAGTGGCAGACCACTGGTAAATACTGTCTGCCACCTGTTTACCGTATGCAACAGACCTGCTGAGTACCGCGCCGGTACAGCTATCTGTATAGGCGTTCTGGTTAGTGCTTTCCAGCTGTGCGATCAGTTGCTGGTTGGCAGCGCTGGCATTGGGGAACAGACTGCGGATCATCTGGGCCATGGCACTGTTGGCTACCAGTGGCCAGCTGTACTGCTGCTGACGGTTATAGGCAGGTACAGACCGCAGGGCGTTTAGCTGCCCGGCTAAAGACACGGCATACCGCGAATTGCCCAATACTGCCTCATGCAGCGTAATACCCGTATAGGCAATGGCACGTGCCGCCACCGGCGGCGTGAAGCCTGGTGTTTCCCTGATTAGCTTTAGTTCCAGCTGGTACCAGGATACCGGTACTGCAGTGGCATTGCTGCCGGCACCACCTGTGGCCAGCACCATGGCCCCGTTGCCGGAAATCGGCTGCAAACGGGTGTCCTGCTTGCTACAGGAAACTAATGCTGCCAACAGTACAACTCCCGGAAAGCGGGATAACAAACGAATTGGTTTCATTGAAGGTTTTTTTAGATGAGTTAAAAAAATGGAAAGAATGCAGTGCTATCGTACAGTTAAAGCTTTGCTGCCCGATAGCATTTACCGCTTTGAACCTGGTTATTTTGAGTACCTGAAATTAACAAGTGACTACGCATTCAATCAGCGTAATGAAAAAAATCACGGGTGAATTTTTTTGTTCTATTTTGCAACTGTTTCAAAAAAGATATGATGGCGAAATATACCTGTACCTGCTGCGGTAAAGAACATGACGAATGGCCTGCGCTCGGATTTGCTGCACCACTGGCCTATGCTATGTTGTCGGAAGAAGACAGAGCAAACGAAGATATATGCGAGCTGACGACTGACTTATGTGTGGTGCGTTACCCAAACCTCGATCGGGTAGATTATTATGTCCGTGCCGTACTGCTTCAAAAAGTTATTGATCACTGCGATGCATTGGAATATGGTGTTTGGACATCCCTGAGCGAAAAAAGCTTTATGGATTACTATGAGCATTTTGAAAACCAGGAGTATGAGGCAGGTTATTTTGGGTGGCTGGGAAATGCTTTACCAGACTACGAATTTAATGTAGCAATTCCTTTGGATGTAATTTACTCGGGAAAAGGACAGCGTCCTGAATTGGTACCCCATGAAAATGTTGATCATCCTTTTATAAAAGATTATTACAACGGTATCACCAAAGCTGAGGCGGAGCGCCGCATTGCAGCCATGCTGGCTAATATGTAAACTTAAATATTCATCCTTTCAGATGAAATGACAGCATAAAATAATAGGTGAATTTTTTTGTTCTATTTTGCAGCTGTTTCAAAAAAGATATGATGGCGAAATATACCTGTACCTGCTGTGGTAAAGAACATGACGAATGGCCTGCGCTCGGATTTATAGCTCCGGATGATTATGCGCAGTTACCGGAAGAAAAAAAGGCAGATGAAACATATTGTGAACTGACGCACGACTTTTGTACAGTCAATCACCCGGACCAGACAGACCGTTTTGTACGCGGTGTGCTTTTTCAGAAAATAACTGACCATTGTGATACGCTCGACTATGGCGTATGGACTTCCCTCAGTGAAAAAAGCTTCAAAGACTATTACGATAATTTTAATAACCCGGAACATGAGGCGGTTTATTTCGGATGGCTGTCAAACGATCTGGCAGATTATACTTTCGAGTCTTGCATTCCATTAAATGTAGTGTGTGCAGGAGACGGTAAACGTCCCGAATTTATCCCGCATGAAAGCCATGACCATCCTTTTGTAAGGGATTATTACAATGGTATCACCAAAGCAGAAGCAGAGCGTCGTATTGCAGATATGCTGGCTAAAACTACTCACGGTTGATTTGTCTTTTCAAATAAAATATGTAGTTTTGAAGGGTTGAGATTGCACTAATTCATTTTCTCATCAATATTCACGGGATATCTCACCCCATCAGGTGATTGAAAATATTGTCACAACGGTTGTAGGTCGAAAGACGTACAACCGTTTTTTATTACCAGTATGCAACGTTACCTCAAAAGGACGCAAACTATACTATGATAATCATCATCATCAACTAAAAATCTATTTATGAACCCCAAAGACAAATTCAGGGAAGTCCTCGGACTACTCTCTACCTTTATTGGACTTATAGTAGCCATTGCCGGTATGGTAGTGGATGATAAAGTCAGAAATTTTTTTGGTATCCTCCTTTATACAAAAAGGATTTTAACTGTAACAGAAATACTCAATCTTGCAATTTTGTTTCTGTCCTTCTACATGATTTATGCGATGCCATTGACCTTTGTAAATGAAGGTGAGCCAAAGATGCTGGCTAAAGCATTACATCTTCCGGAAAGTAAAATTGAATATAATAACAATAGGGCAAACTCGCTGGTCAGGCAGTTAGTGGCGCATACCCATGGATTTATTTTATGTATGATATTGTTCTATGCGCTATTTTTTGTGGTTGATTGTGAATCAATCTCTAGTCATATAGCGGATCAATGGTTGGATGTAATCAAGGTTTTAATAAATATTTTCAACCTGCTGGGTGGGTGTTTTATTTATCTGAGCTTTGTTACCTTATATAGGACTACCCTTGACGAAAATAATCAGCCACGGAATTATTACGGAATAACTGTGTTGTTCGCAATAGCCTATATTATTAGTTACGTGATCTGTTCAATGACAGTTGAAGGAGCTAAACGGGAGAATGTACATTTTATATTTTCAATAATTTGCGGAATGTATCAGGGATTGGCTATGGCACTGCTTTTTGGCAGATTTATTTCCCTGGAATACTACCTGAAAGAACTTACGGCAGGTGAGTCTAAACTCTCGCGATTGATTTACAATTACAGTGTAATATTTATTCTACCCTTATATGCACTGGCGCAGGCGTTGTACGGGGTTTTAGATAAAGCACAGAGTCATTTGGATGCACCACAAAGCCATGATCTGGCAGTTTTCAAGAGTATTGTTTTTCTGATTTGTTTTGTCGGCAAGACGTTCTACTTTATTGTGCTGTTCCATTTTATTGAGAAAAAGTATTTGCATGTCTGCCTGCACATGCTCCTGGCTAATTACAGGGTACCTGCCATCATTATTCGTTCGCTCGATAACGATAGTTATCGTATACCACACCCTCCGTTAACCGGTAACTTAACTCCATTGAACGGCAAAAAATTCAATTATAAATGTATTCAGATAATGGGAGGTGATCATAGCCATGGAGGAAACTGTGAACTGGAACTGCTGAACGTAAACGAAAATATGTTCCAGTGGCAGCTTACCGGAGAGCGGACCTGGCGGCAGGAAGGAGGGAACGACACCATTCAGCACAGAGTGCCCTTTAAATGGGGATCGCACAAAGGGATCATCTTTGATGATAAAACCTATATTTATCGTTTTACAATCACTGCAGATACAGAAGTGAATGAGGGTATCTCTTTTGGAAAAATTATCCTGGCAGATGATAATAAAAGTATTGTAGCCCTGAAAGGAAATTATTATCAGAATAGAGGCGGCAGCGTAGTCTGGGGACAGGAAACAATAGAACTGGTACCGGAATAATCCCTTCGATACTTTATAAGAACCCCGGCAACCTTGCACAGCAGTTGCCGGGGTTCTTATATCCGGTAATTTCTGACGGTCTCCCGGCGGATTCGGTGAAAAGTATTATATTTGTATAACCAGTTATATAATTATGGAAGATAGAGATTTTCTCAGAGAGCTTTCATATGAGGGTATCTCCAGCAGGATAAAGCGTTTAAGTGATACACTCCTGTATGGTACAAAGGAATTTTACAAAGAGATAGGTATAGACATAGAGCCAAACTGGTACCTTGTATTTCGATTATTACAGGAGTATAGGCAACTATCAATAAAGGAAGTAGCCGCGCGTATGCAGTTTTCTCATCCGGCAAGTATTAAAATTATCCGAAATATGCAGGAGAAAGGCTACCTGGAAGTAGCAACAGACCCTGCCGATTCAAGGAAACAGCTGATATCTTTGTCTGCAAAGGCAAGGAAAGCCATGCCGGAACTGGAAAAATACTGGGCGGCAGGCTTAGCTACGATGAAGGAAGTACTGGAAGATAATCCGGAATTTTCGGCTATGCTGGCAAAACTGGAGGATAAGGTACAGGAAATTGGATTTAAAGAAAGGGCATTAAGGAATCTAAAAAAAACACAACGGAAAAAATAACTTAACCAGTACTGGTGATCAGTATTATTTTTTTATACAGACAGCTATAAGATGGTGAGATATATTTTGATGGTGCTCGGTGGTGCTGTGAGTTTCGGTATCCTGTCATCTTTTGTGAAACTGGCCTACCAACATGGCTATAATACCGCCCAGATTTCGTTTTTACAGGCACTGATTGGTGCTATTGTACTCTGGATCGTTTTCGTGATTTCCAAACGTCCTGCTGCCAGCAGAAAGCAGGTTCCCTTGCTGCTCATGACGGGTGCCACCATCGGTGTAGCCACTTTCCTCTATTATCTTTCCGTAAAATTCATCCCCGCCTCTGTAGCCATTGTACTACTTATGCAGTTTACCTGGATTGGTATACTGATAGAATGGATTTTCTTTAAAAAGAAACCTTCGCTGACAGAATTATTCATCGCTGCAGTAATTCTCTCGGGTACAATTATGGCCAGTGGCTCGTCGCTGGCAGGTGGTATGTCGCTCTCTGTAAAAGGTGTACTCATTGTACTGGCGGCCTCCCTCGTATATGCCGCCTATATTGTTGCCAACAGCCGGATCGGACGTGACATCTGCTGGCAGAATAAAAGCGCCTGGATCATGACCGGCGCAGCTGCCGCCATCTGGATGATGAATATTAAATCTGTCAATGTTCACCTGCTCATGGAAATGGATCTCCTACGCTGGTGCATATTCCTGGCTTTCTTCGGTACCATACTCCCTCCAATACTCTTTGCGATCGGCATTCCAAAGGTTGGCGCTACTGTCAGCAGTCTGCTGATGACGGTAGAACTCCCGGTAGCGGCGCTCTCTGCACACTTTATTTTAGGGGAACAGATCACAGAACTGCAGCTGGCCGGCATCGCTATTATGCTGGTGGCCATTATGAGCATGAACTTTATCAGGTCTGCCCGGCAAAAGAAAGAAATGGCTGCAACCGCATAATCGTCTTCCTGTATTATTCTTGCTTTTTTAATGAACAGATGCAACTTTCAGGCACCGCCTGTTTCTTTGTATAATGCAATAATCTGTATGTATGAAGATATTAAGCTGTATACTGTTTTCTCTTACTGGTCTTGTTTTTCAGGCCGCCGGACAGGAACATCCGGATAGTATCATTAAAAGAGAAATGCGTATCCGCCGTATTCCCGGCTTACAACTGGCCGTGGTAAAAGGTGGCCGTATTGTTTACCATAAAAATTATGGTATCGCCAGCATTGAAAATAATCTGCCGGTAACGGATAGTAGTATATTTTCCATCAATTCCTGTACAAAGGCCTTTACCGGCGTTGCCATGATGCAGTTGGTACAGGCAGGGAAAGTAGACCTGCATGCACCGGTGTCTGCATATCTTGACAGTTTGCCGGATGCCTGGAAACCCGTTACCATCCTGCAGCTGCTGACGCATGTTTCCGGTTTGCCGGATATTCTGCGGATGCCGGATGAAACGGATGAAATCAAAGCATGGCAGGAAGTAATAGCGATGCCGATGGAATTCCCTACCGGTACACAGTTTAGCTATAATCAAACCAACTATGCCCTGCTGGCAAAAATCATTACCAAACTCAGTGGAAGACCGTTTGCTACTTATTATCAACAGGAAATCTTCCGGAAAGCAGATATGCGGCATACACTTTTTGGCGATTTTTTCAGTGTCATTCCAAATGCGGTGGAAACTTACCGTTTCACAAGGCGGATGTATGGCGCTGCACTGGATACGTCGGTACTGACTCGTAACTATGAAGTGTTTGCACCTTACCGCCGCGCCGCTTCAGGTTTAAAATCTACTGCTACAGACCTTGCCGGATGGATCATGGCGCTGCAACAGCAAAAACTGCTGACCGACAGCTCTCTGAAAACCTTGTGGACCGCAGGGAAATATAACAACGGACAGCCAACACAATGGGCACTGGGATGGGTTACAAAGCCCCGTCCGGAACATCCTGCCATAACCGCCAGTGGCGGTGGACGCTCCGCATTCTTCGTATACCCGGAAGATGATATGGGTATCATTGTACTCACCAACCTTGCCGGCGCCAACCCGGAAGATTTCATTGATGAACTGGCCGGTTATTTTAATCCCGCTATTCCTTTAGCGGACCCGGTTACGGTACTCAAAACCAGGCTGCATACCTTCAGCTTTGAAAATGCACTGGGCATTGTTCAGCAGGAGCAAAAGAAAAATAAGAACTTCCTGCTGAATGAACATGATCTCAACGACTGGGCATATCGTATGATGAGCAACGGCATGTTGCCGGAAGCTTCCGCCATCTTCCGGCTCGTCGTATATCTATTCCCCGATAGCTGGAATGCCTATGACAGTTACGGAGAAGCACTCATGCGAAGCAACCGTAAGAGTGAAGCCATTCAGATGTACCAGCATTCACTCCAGCTAAACCCGGATAATAAAAACGGTGCACTGATTTTGCAACGGCTGACAACCCCCTGATAGGTGCTGCCTGCATTCATATCTTTGGCCATTTCAGGAAAAGTCGTATATTAAATCTTTCTCTGTATAAAATACGGCATATATGAATGCACGAAGCATTACAGAAACCAGGTTTGGTTTGTTGAAAGCTGGCCAGGGGCCTGAAAATACTATTTTCTGGGAAGGGAGCTACGAGGCAGGCGATGATATGGTGATCGTATATATTCAATCCGGCAATGGAGGCATTTCCCCAGAAACCCTTCAGATGGCGGAAGAAGTGGTGCTGACTGCCGAATCATTTGTCCTGAAAGCCCGGGAACATATCTTGTCGGCCTTCACCGCAGATCCTGCGAAATACCTGGAGGAAGAAGAACACCGCTATCTCGAGGCGGATGCGGCGCAATTGCCGCTGGAAATGCCGGAGCTGATCTTTTATGATGGCGACGAAGAATGGATGCTTCGCTTTGCTGCCGGCGTATTCGCCATCTGCGACCCCTTCGGCATCGCTGTCAGCTTCAGAAATAAAGAAATTCTCCGCCTGGAAGACCTCTCCGACAGCGAAGAAATTGATCAGTAACTCCATGGAACGAAACTGGGACTACATAGAATCTTTCAGGGAATTCACCGCACAATATGGCGACTACTTCCAGCAGGATGAAGAAACGCCCGACAGTGCCGTAAGAAACGCCTATACGGCCTATGTACGCCGCCAGGAAGCACTTATTCTAGCTGATAAATTTTTTGAACTACCTCCCCACAATTACACAGATCTTAAAAGCATTCGCTTTTACTATAATTATTTTGATATTAAGTCTGCCGATGATGAACTGTATTTTCTTGTTCGCCCGCCGGAAGCCCCGGCTGTCTATTGCAGGTTAATACCCGTTGCCGGCGGTTATGAGGTAGTTGTCCGCTGGTGCCGCCTGTTCAACAGGGAAATGTCCGTGACCTTACCGCCTCAACAGGGTCAGGCTGTCTTTGAGCTGCTGGGTAACGTCCTGGATAACGCTATCCGCTCTTCTGCCGAAAGAATGAAGGTGAAAGGAACCTATTTTGATATTGCCCGCTGGCGGGTAGGCCAACAGCCGCAGGTAGCCTGCAAATATGCGCCCACTCCCGGGAGCCCGGCTGCCCGGATAACGGCCATACTCAACCTGCTGACGGAATATGCCGAAACCAAACAGCCTGCCACCATCGCATCGCTGATGGAGCTGGTCAGCAATCTTACATCCGGAAATGGTTAACTGCCCGCTTCCCCGGCAATTTTGCCCGGTTAATCATTCCTGCCTGATGCCAACACGCTTATTTCCCTATTTTTACGGTCGTGAAGAAAAACTATTGGTTACCGGGTTGTATCGTTTCGCTGGGCGTAGCGCTCATCGGCACCTCTCCGCGACTGGTAAAACTGGATGTCATCCCCTGGGATAAGGTCGCCATTACAGTGCTGTATAACTTTCTTTTCTCTATGTGTTGCTGGATCTCGCATATCTATATGCTCCGCAACATGAAAGATGTTACCGGTAAAGCTGCCCGGTTCTGGCTCATGCTGCTGGCGGTTTCTGTGATGGGCATCTTCCAGCTGCCTTACGACTGGGCATTCTCTCAGTTTACGGACAACATCCTGCTGTACCAGGAGCTGACCATCCGGCAAAAGCAGGAACTGCTGCTGGTACGCGGTTTCGAATTCTCCGCCCTCATCTTTCTTATCGTCAACTACCTGCGTATGATCCTGCTGCGCCAGCGACAGGCAGAAGAAATTGCACAGCTCAAAGAAACCCGCCTGGAAGCCTCGCTTTCATCCCTCAAGGAACAGCTCAGTCCACACTTCCTTTTTAATACACTCAACACCCTGCACTCCCTGACACAGGAAGAAGCCGCAAGGTCGTTTATCGACGCACTGGCAAATGTTTACAGGTACGTGCTGCAATATAAAAATATCAATCTGGCAACACTCAGACAGGAGCTGGAGCTGGTGGAGAATTATCTGTATATACTAAAAACAAGACTGGAAGATGCCTTTGTAGTAGATATACAGATTGCCCCTGCATTATTGAATACACAGATACCTCCGCTGACGTTGCAGCTGCTGATAGAAAATGCGGTGAAACATAATGTGGCCAGCGTGTCCAGACCACTAACCATTCAAATCACCAACGAAGGGAACGACTGGATCGTCATCAGCAATAATTTTCAGCTGAAATCGACCGTAGGAGCCACCACAGGGAATGGACTCAGTAATATCATGCAACGCTACCGCCTCCTCTGTGAGATGGATATCGTCATTGAAAAAACACCCGCGGCATTTACTGTTAAACTACCCGTGATAAGATGAAAGTACTGATTATTGAAGATGAAGCAAAAGCAGCGAGGGAGCTGGCATCCATACTCCAGGAGCTGGATGGGGAGATAACCGTGTTGGCTACCACTGATTCAATAGAACAAAGTGTCGCCTGGCTCCAGGGAAATCCTGCACCAGACCTGATCTTCTCCGATATACAGCTGGCTGATGGCCTGTGTTTTGACATATTCCGTCAGCAGGAAGTGCAAAGCCCGGTTATCTTCTGCACCGCTTTTGATGAATACCTGATGAATGCCTTTGATACCAATGCCCTGAGCTACCTCCTCAAACCAATCACCAGGGAGAAGGTGAGCAAGGCATTGCAGAAGTACCAGGATATGAAGGCGGTATTTCAGTCGCCGGTGGCGCAGGAACAACTGCAAAACCTGATGGGACAGCTGAAAGTAAGTTATAAATCAGCCCTGCTGGTATATGAAAAAGATAAGATCATCCCTGTACAGGTAAAAGATATTGCCTGCTTCTACCTGGATAAATCTCAGGTACACCTGACTACCTTTCAACACCATCACTACCTGCTGTCATCCTCGCTGGATGAGCTGGAGAAGATGATTGATCCGGCTTTGTTTTTTCGTGCCAACCGGCAGTTTCTGATCAACCGGCACGCGATCGCCAATGCTGCCAGGTTTTTTGCGCGTAAGCTAGTACTGCAGCTGACGGTAGAAACAGCCGAAACAGTGGTAGTTAGCAAGGCTCGTGCCGCGCAGTTATTGCAATGGATGGAAGCCAGCTGATGTCCGCTTTAGTGATCAAATTGCCCGCCTGACACATAAACTGTTTCCTGATAAATGAATATTGCCACAACTTTACGATATAAATAACAGGAGCCGCCAGCATAACAACAATGATTTTTCGTGCATTCGTTACTGTTATACAAACCAGCTGACGGCGCCTGTATTCCTTACATATGAAACGTACGCTATTTTTACTGGGTTGCCTATGCCTTTCCCGCTTCGCCGGCGCACAGGTCAGGTTCAATTCCCTGGAAGAGATATGGCGCTATGCCGACAAAAACAACATCCAGCTGCTGACGGCCGCTGGTAACCAAAGCATGGCGTCCGACAATGTAAAGCAGGCCTATGGCGCACTGCTGCCAACGGTGACAGCCACCGGCGGATTCACGGATAACGTGAAAATTCAGTCAACGCTGATACCAGCCAACCTGTTCAATTCGGCGGCACCGCCCGGAACCTTTACCCAGGTGGCTTTTGGGACGAAATATATTTATAATGGCGCCATCGCGGCACAGCTGAATATATTAAATACACAGGACTGGTTCCATATCAAAGCCGCCAGACTAAATGAGGAACTCGCTGCACAGAATATGGCCAAAACAAAAGCAGATCTCTATACTCAACTGGCAAATGCCTACTATTCTTACCTGCTCCTCAGGGAAGCCGCGCATCTCTCCCAGGAAAATCTTCGCACTACATCTGCTATTTATGAACTATCTGACAATAAATACAAAGATGGACAGATCAGCGAAGTAACCCTGAATACCGCAAAGATCAACAGGGAGAAGGCCGTGAAAAATCAGGATATCGCCCTGCAGCAACAGGCTGTACAACTCAATAACCTGAAACTGATGCTGAATATTAAGGATAGTCTGGCCCTGGCTACGGTACTCTCTGCTACTGAATTACAGGCTGCCGGTAAAAATGTTTTTGAAGAAGATCCTGCTATACGTATCGCCTATACGCAGTTGCAGCTTTCTAAGAATACCCTGCGCAATTCCAGGGCTGCACTGACGCCTGTGTTGTCGGCCTTTTATCAGTACAGTACACAGATCGCTGCCAACCAGTTCGTGAAGTTTGAAAACAGTAGTAACACGCCGGCACAATACTGGGGACTGCGACTGTCGGTACCCGTATTCAGCGGCAATACCAAACGCTATGAAATCGCTAAGAACAAAACAGATTACAGCAATAAGCAATTGTTATATGATAATGCCCGCCTGCAATCGCAGATCAGTGACGAAAACCTCCTGATCAGCTACCACAGCGCACAGCAGGCCTTTTTGCGGGCAAGAGATATCCTTGACCTCTACCGCAAAAATGACGAGCATGCCACGCTGCAGCTACAGGAAGGTATTATCTCCCTCGACGACAGATTAAAAGTATTCGCTGACCTGATCACCAATCAAAACGATTACCTGCAAAGTATGAGCGACTATTTCATACAGGAATATAATATGCAGGTACGTCAGACAAAATTTCAATAAACAATGAACCGGAAAATAATTACTGTTAGTGTTTTAGCTGTTGGAATCATTTCCTGTAAAGGGAAAACTGAAACCTATGTGTCGCCGGTGACGGCGCCAATAACAGAAGCGGTATTCGCACCCGGCCATATTGAGGCTGGTAAACAGTTTTCGCTGATGGCCTACTTCGATGGCTATATCCGTGAAGTGCCGGTAACGGAAGGCGACCTCGTAAAAAATGGTCAACTGGTGGTACAACAGGATAATACCACTTCGGCCATACAGCAGCAGGCCGCCACCGAAAACCTGCATATCTCACAGCAACAGGCTTCCGCAGCTTCCGGCGTGCTGCAACAATTGCAGGCACAGCTCCGTTCCGCAGAACAAACCCTGCTGAACAATCAAACACAGTACGACCGTATGGCACGGCTGCTGGCCACGCATTCCGTTTCTAAACTGGATGCCGACAATGCAAAGCTGGCCTACGATAACGCCGTTGCCAATGTAGAGGCGATCAGTCAGAATATTGCAGCAACGAAGCTAAACCTGCAGCAGTCGGTAGTAAACAGCCGTAGTTCACAGCAGACTGCCGCCGCCAATACCCAATACTATAACCTCGTAGCACCGGGTAACTATAAAGTATATACGCTGCTCAAACGCAAGGGTGACTTCGTAAAAAAAGGTGAAGTGGTAGCCATGCTGGGCAATCCTGACAGCATGATCGTGGTGCTGAATATTGATGAAACCAGCATCGCTAAAGTACAGCTGCAACAAAAAGTGCTGGTAGCGCTCAATACCGAAAAAAGTAATACCTATACAGCGCATATCTCCAGGATATACCCGCAGTACGATGATAACCTCCAGGCTTACAAGGTGGAAGCGATCTTCGACAGTCTGCCGGCCCGCCTGATCAACGGCACATTGCTACAGGCCAACATTATCGTTGGCAGCAAGGATAAAGCCCTGCTGGTGCCAAGGTCCTGTTTAAGCCCGGATAATAAGGTGATCGTACGCAACGATAAAAAGAACGATACCATACTGGTGAAGCCGGGCATCATATCTACTGATTGGGTAGAAATCCTGCAGGGTGTAAGTATGTCTGATAAATTATTAAAAGCATACTGATGTATGAAGCGAAATATTAATACAGAGATTGCGTTCACCTACCTTACCTCCAGGCCGAAACAAACGATCGTAGCGGCGTTGGGAGTAACCTTCGGCATCAGTATGTTTATCTTTATGAACTCGCTGATCAAAGGTACCAACGACTGGTCGGAGAAGATCATGCTGAACAGTACGCCGCACCTGCGTCTCTACCACGATAATGAAATGAGTAGTCCGGATATGCTGAATAAATACCTGGGCAAAAAAACGTATAACCTGATCAGTAATCCGCAGCTGGTATACAGCGATAACCGTATTACCAATCCTGATGCGGTGATGCAGCAGCTCCGCAGCTGGCCGGAGGTAACGGCTATCAGTAAACAGGTGAGTGCCAATGTGATCTATTCCAGTGGCAACGTACAGGAAAACGGCAGCGTTTACGGGATCAGTGTAGCAGAGCAGGACAAGATGTTTGATATCACCAGTACCATGATATCCGGTACAGTAAGGGATTTACAGGATAACCAGCAGGGTATCATGATAGGGTCAGGGCTCGCGGAAAAACTTAACCTGAAAAAAGGAGACTATATCACACTGACTGCCTCCAATGGTATCAGAAAACGTTTAACCGTTACCGGTATATTCAAAACCACCATCAAGGCGGTAGATAATACCAAAAGCTATGCTAATATCGCCATCTCACAACAGTTGTTGCAGAAAGACAGAAGTTATATAACAGACATCTACATCAACATAAAAGATCATAAGCAGACAAAAGATATTGCAGCCGCTATGCAGGCACGTACCGGCTATACGGTAGAGACCTGGCAAACCAGCAACCAGCAGGCACTTGCCGGGCAAATCATTCGTAATGTAATTGCCAATGCCATGGTGATCACGATCCTGGTGGTGGCCGGCTTCGGGATCTATAATATCCTGAATATGGTTATCTATGAAAAGATCAAGGAAATCGCCATTCTTAAAGCCACTGGCTTCCAGGGTGCACATGTAACGGGCATCTTTATACGTCAGGCACTCCTGATAGGGCTTATTGGCGTAATAACAGGTATGCTCTTCGGATGGCTCATTTCCCTGGCGGTTTCCAGGATATACCTCGGATTGGGCAGTGTGGCCTATCTGCCGATGGCCTTCGAATGGCCTATCTATTTCCAGGGTGGCCTGTTTGGAATAGTGACAGCCTTTTTCGCAGGCTATATCCCGGCACTCAAAGCCTCCAAAGTAGACCCTGTACAGATTATCAGAGGATAAATGAAAGCGTATGAACACGGCACTGAAAGCAGAAAAAATCAATAAATACTTTGATGCACCTGAGAAATTCAGGGCGTTGCAAGACCTCAGCTTTGAAGTCGATAAAGGGGAATTCGTATCCATCACAGGGAAGTCTGGTTGCGGTAAGTCTACGCTGCTGTACATCCTGTCTACCATGGATACCGACTATGAAGGTATGCTGAGCCTGAATGGTGAGCCTGTCACTGGTAAAGGACAGAATGCGCTGGCAGCTTTTCGTAATGAACACCTGGGCTTCGTTTTCCAGTTTCATTACCTGTTGCCCGACTTCAGCTGCCTGAAAAATGTGATGATCCCGGCATTGAGACTGGGGCATAAAACCCGGGAGGAGATAGAGCATAACGCTTATGAGCATCTGAAAAATCTGGGAGTGGGAGAGCAGGCCCTGAAGGCGGCTTCGCGTATTTCCGGCGGCCAGCAGCAGCGTGTAGCCATCGCCCGGGCACTCATCAACAATCCGGCTATTATTATGGGGGATGAACCTACTGGCAACCTCGACAGTAAGAATACGGCGGTTGTCTTCGATATTTTCAAGCGGCTGGCGGCAGAAGAGCACAAGACGATTATCACCGTCACCCATGATAACGACTTCGCCATGCGCAGCGACAGGGTCATTGAAATGATGGATGGTCATATCATCCACCATGGCCGGTAAACAGGGATTTCGTTAATTTTTGTTAACGACATAACAATTTACTGCGCCACTGCGTTTTTATGGCGGTGCGAAGTTTTCCTAAGCACAATTAGCAATCTGACATTTAGCAATTATCAAAGCGATAAGTCTCTATAAGGTAGAGACTTATCTTTTTATAAAATGCCAGGTGAATCCACCGGTGATCATCCGCCCTGGCTGTGCCGGCATCAGGTAATCTGTATAGCCGGTAACGTTATCAATGCTGCACTTCAGCTCCAGTTTATCTTTCCACAGTCGTTTCTGTACAGAAAAGTATAACAGCGTATAGCCCTTCACGAAAACATCGTAGCGATCGATATAACCGTTATTGTCGAGGTCCAGGAAGCCATATTTGCCCCGGTAGGTAGCCCGGAGAGAAATACTTAGCTTCCACGGCGCCCAGGTATAATAGGCCTGTATATTGGCCATATGCCTGCTTCTGTTCGGTAAGCCAAAATAGTCTCCCACAGTGGCGGCACGGATGCCATTCTCTGCCCGCACCTTTGCATAGGCCCCCGCACCCGCGCGGATGCTGTCTTCCACATCTTTATTCTTTGCTATCAGGTACTGGTAGCCTCCGGTGATTTTAAGGTCCTGTACCGGCCTGATTTCCATAGAGGCTTCGAGTCCGGTTGTATATGCCCTGCCCAGGTTGAGGTAGGAAAATAATTGTTGCCCGTTGCGCATAATGCCCACCTGTTCTGTATTGATGAGGTGACGGATGTTATTATAAAACCCATTAACGGCAACGGTTATACGCGAACCAGGCCGGAAGGTGGCCGTCAGGTTATAGCTGGTGGCTGTTTCCGGCTGCAGTGGTTGAATGCGGCCGGCATTGTCCCATACCGATTGCAGGAGTCCTGCCTTTTTCAGGTCGGCCACGGCCTGCGTGAATATATTGGCGCCCGCAACGGTATAACCCTGTGTGATATTGGTAAACAGCTGGTACGACTGTGCATAGGTGGGCGATTTAAACCCCTGCCCAACGGAGGCTTTCAGTTCCAGCCATTTCACCGGGGTAACGGTGCCGCCTATACTGGGATTGAACCGGCCGCCGTAAAAACTGTTGCCATCATACCTTACGCCTGCTACCAGTGCGTACCCCGACTTCCATTGGTAATTTGCCTGCACATAGCCGAAGTAATTCGTTTGTGCCGGCACCCGCTGCACCTGCACGAGTTGCTGTAGCTCTCCGCCTACGCCACCGGTAAACTGGAGTTTGTTCTCCAGGTAGTCGCTGCTCCCTTGTAGTTCCAGCCGGTGAATGTTTTGAGAGAAATCATTTTCCTGTAGCAGTTTTCCGCTATCGTTGATTTTGACCGACTGGTCTGTCTGGTACCAGGTGAAGTAATATCTTGTCAGTAATTGCGTATGCTCGTTTACGTTTGTATTCAATACCAGTGCTGCATTCAGGTCATTTTCCTGCAATCTGTCGCGGAAGGGCTGTGCGCCGTACGATCGGTCCATCACTGAATTGCGGCTGGCATACCTGCCGCTGAACTGCAGGGTGTTGTGTTGATTCAGCTGCCAGGAGCTCCTGCTTTGCAGCGTATAGCTGCTATAGGGTGGAGAGGTCTGTCCGCTTTGCAGGTATTGGTTATTGACATTAAATCCTGCGGTACGGTAGTAGTCTGCCTGGAGCTGCATACTGCCTTTCTGTTGTGCAAAAGGCATGGCTGCGCTGGCACTGATATCTGCTGTATGGAAGCTGCCATACAGGGCGGAAACACTGGCTGCGGCTGATGTTACCGTTGGCCGGGTAATGATATTGATCACACCGCCCAATGCTTCACTGCCATACAAACTACTTGATGCGCCTTTAATAATTTCAATACGCTGAATATCGTGTATGCTTAGCCGTGAGATATCAAAATTTTCATTGAAGCGGCCGGAGAGTGGGAGGCCATTGAGCAATACCAGCACGTAGGCAGAGCTGAAACCTTGCATTTGTATGCCTATGCTGCGGTTGCCGGCGCCAAGGTCGCTGACAACGGCCATGCCGGTTTGTTCTCTTAATACTTCATCCAGCCGGCGGCTGCCCATTTGTTGTATGGTTTTGGCATCGATCACCAGTGTAGGGTTGGCAATTTTTTTTATGTTGATGAGATCATCGGATTTTTTATAGGAAGATGCCTGCACCTGTATTCCCTTTAAATGGTGAATACCGATATTATTGGTGGTATCACCGGGAATAGCGGATGTCTGGCGGGTGCTGTCTGACAGAAAAGGCAGCAGCAGGAGTAATGTATGCAGCATCAGTATCTGAACTACGTTAAAATCGCAAAGGTCTTGTTTGCCGTTGGTCTGTCTTGGAGAAAGTCTTACCCGATACGGAGAATACAGGGCTGTGGCCGGGGTGCTGAGGGGGAAAATGTTTTACCATAAACGGAAATATAGTTTTGTCAGATGTAGCATGACAAAGGTTTTTCCCATATCGACAAAACAAGTTCCCGTTTGCGAAAGTGATCAAGGCTGCTAATCCCTTAATATTGCTGTGTTCACCTATTCTGTAATTAATATAAACACCATTGTCTGCAATTTTATCTGCCCAAACGATGCTATTCGATGCCTGCCCTTTTAATATCAGTGGAAGTGAAACGCTGCGCCAGCGTAAACATGCACTTACACAGGCGGGGCATACCGGTACTGTTCAGGAGGTTCTGACTCCTGACGGTATTAACCTGGGCTATTATAATATCCGTTCCGACAAGGACGGAAGCGTGGTGTTTGCCAATCAGCAGCCGTTCCTGCAACTGAGCTATACGCTGAGTGGGAGTAAGAGTTATAGGGTGGATAATGGTAGTCGTATATTGGCTACGGTCGGAAAACAACAGTATAACTATCTGTTTTTCCCCGAACAGGATATACAGCTTAGCTGGAAAGCTGATGAGCCGCTGGAGATCTTCGAGCTGGGCATGACGCCTGAGTTGCTGCTCAATATGATGCCGGAAGAACATCCGCTGTACCCCATTTTCCAGGAAAGCCTGCAGCGTAATATGCCGGTACAGCTGAGTGAAAACAATCTGCCTTTATCTGCCAATATCAGCACTATTTTGTATGATATGCTCAACTGCCCGCTGGACGGCCGTTATAAGCAATTGTACCTGAAGGCAAAAACAACGGAACTGCTGGCCATTCAGCTGACACATTACGAAGAAATAGCAGGATTGAAGAAAAAAGAAACGACGGCCAGGGCTTTAAAGAAAGAAGATATTGAAAGGATGCACCTGGCAAGGGATATCATTATCAGGAATATTAATAGTCCTTGTACCCTGATAGATTTATCTCATCAGGTGGGTACCAACGACGCTTACCTGAAAAGTCACTTTAAGCAGGTGTTTGGCACTACCGTATACGGCTATCTGCAAAATATTAAAATGACACATGCACGCGAATTGCTGACAGAAGGGAAGAGCGTTTCAGAAGTGGCTTACCTCTCCGGATATAAGCATACTGCGCATTTCACGCGTGCTTTCAAAAAACATTTCGGTTTCTCTCCAGGCATCATGAAGCGTTAACGATATACAAAATTGAAGCAACAAAAGTTGATCATCGGGCGAAAGCCACCGCGCGCCTTCAAAAACCATTTTGGATTCTCTCCGGGAATTATGAAGCGTTAACGATATACAAAATTGATGCATCGAAAGTTGATCACCGGGCGAAAGCCCACTGCGCGCCTTCAAAAAGCATTTTGGATTCTCTCCAGGCATCATGAAGCGTTAACGATATACAAAATTGATGCATCGAAAGTTGATCATCGGGCGAAAGCCCACCGCGCGCAGCGCGGAACCAACCAACTGATACCGAAGGTATCAGTTGCAAAAAAATAACACAGATAAACAATAGGCTATTGCAATCTGTGTTATTTTTTAACATTAATTAGATGAAATACTTTTGATACATCGATTTAAGAGAATAAACCCATTAAGCTCAAGGCACTTCTTTTGCTACCCAGTAGAAAAACACCAGCCATATCAATCCTTTGATCAGGAAGAACATAAATCCCCAGAATCCAAGGCGTTTCAGCCACAGGTATATTTTTTCCTTTTTAGTAGATGTAGACATTATTCACTTATTACCTGGTATATTTTAAAGTCGCTCCGCATGGGCGCCGGCTTGCCTTCTGCTTTGGCTTTTGCGAGGTCTTCGAACCCGCGTTTATGTCCGGCGATAAATGCTTCTGATTTTGTCCAGTCTTTAAATGCCTGTTCATTTTCCCAGTAGCTGACGATGAGGTAGTCATCGCCTGGCCTGGCAGGGCGCAGTACATGCATATTGATGAAACCCGGCATGGTGTCAATGGCGTGGGCACGGGAAGCAAACAACTGTTCAAATCTTGCGGTATATTCTTCGTTGCATTGTATGTAATTGATCGCTACAAAATTCTTATTCATTTTAAATTTTTTTGTTGAGATATCAAAGGTATAATTGTCATTTGAATGTCATGAACCGAATCCGGAATTTTCACTTACCATTTCGGGAGAAACAATTTTCGGCCTGAATAAGCGGTTCGCCCGTCCATCATTCCCGCTATATCAAAATCGGGGGATAGAGGGAGCGCCCGCCGTCAGGGGCTCAAATCTACACCAGGGCCGAAGTTCGCCGCCGCCATCATTTGCTCCTTTCTAAATCGGGGGCCGGGGGGTATCGCCCACTTTTCAAACCTGTGATGCCTTCGGCATCACAGGTTTGAAAAAAGAAAAATCGCGTTGATCCACAACAGGAACGACGTTTTCCTTAACGGGTTGCTAATTCTCCGAACATGGTCATCATAAACCCTCAATTTTGCATCATCCATTCAACTATGATCTCGCTGTATGAAGAATCTTATTTGCTTTTCACTAATCATCCTCTCACTGGCATCCTGCTCCAAATCTGCAGATAACACGCCACAGTCAACAGATCGCGCCATAACGGTCTCCGATCTGCCAGCCGATACTACCGCCGCTATGGGAGAAGGTGTGGATGGCAAACAATCAAGACCCTTCTACACGGTGACCTTTAACCTGAACACAAAAGAACATCATACCATTCATAACGCGGCCGACTCTACGCAGTACCTGAAAAATACCAACTGGGACATCGCCTTCTCCAAAGAATATAATTCCTATGTGGTTACCAATAACGGCACCATCGCCGGAACGCCCGGTTATGGCGGTCCAGGGGTTGGCAGACTGGTTATCGTGGAAAAACCCTTCGACCAGGTGACAACAGCCCCTTCGGAAGAAATATTCCAGTCGCAGGGACTGGCAGGAGTAGGGTGGGACAATGGCAACGGCTACGGCTGGTTCTTCTATTCCTTGAATAATCATATATGCGTGCCCGTCAGAAACCGCACGTTTGTAATAAAAACGGCCACAGGAAAGTTCGCCAAACTGGAATTGCTGAATATCTACAAAGGAAATCCGCCGGTGGTAACAGATTTGTTCTGGCCCGCGCCATACATCACTTTCCGGTATTTTGTTCAGGAAGATGGCAGCAGGGACCTGCGTAATAAATAACATCAGTTTTTATAGAAATTTTTTATGAAGCTATCGCGATTAAAATGGCGGTCTGCCAATGTTATGCTCATAGCAGTGCTGCTGAGTGCATGTTCGAAAGAAGATAAAGATAATAACGTATCTCCCGGACCCGCCGATGGTACGGTGAAAACAGGCGTGTACCAGGTGGTAAACCTGGTCGCTGATACCAGTGCATCCTCCGGAAGCAATGCCGAAGCATTGTACTACAGCCTCGAACAGAATAAGGTGATTCCTGCGGCACAACGCCAGACCAATAACTGGGACATCGTTTTCTACGGAATTTATAACAGCAGCATATATCCTAATAACGGTGCTGCTGCGGGTTCTCCTGGATTCGGTGGCCCCGGCAGCGCTAAAATTTATGTTGTCACAGACCGGAAATTCGATGCGCAGTATTATGACACGGTCAACTTCAAACCTAAGTCGCTGCCCATTCCGCGCGACCTGTGGACAACCGCTTTCAAAGCCCTGAAAACAGTACCTGTTACTGACGACAAACTACTTACCCGCGACGCTGGCCTCGACCATTTTCAAAATGAATTTGACGGCTGGGGGTACTACGACTTCTACGGTTCCCTGTTCCCGGGCAATGATAAAAAAACTCACGTCGTATATGCCTTGCCGAGAGTGATGATCGTGAAAACTACTAAAGGACATTACGCTAAAATCATCATTGAAAATATCTATAAAGATAATCCACAGGACCCCAGCCGCGACAATAAACCCGGCTATGTGACCTTCCGGTATGCCATCCAGATGGATGGTAGCACCAACCTGGATATACAATAATAAATAGCTCACAAATGATTATGAAACATTTATACCTGCGATGTATAGCTGGTATCGGCCTGCTATGTGCCTGTACGAAAACGGAAACAGTGCCTTATGAAGCAGCCGCCACTAACCTGATGCTGGAATATAAAATCGTAAATGTACAGGGAGATCCTATCTATGGCGCCATTCAGCATAATGATACCACGATCAGTCTTTATCTGCCCTTTTACAGGCAGCTGGCCACATTGGAGCCACAGATAAAGGTAAGCGCCGGCGCCACCGTTACGCCTGCCACCGGTACAATGATTGAAGACCTGCCTGCTGTTTTTCAGAATGGACGGGACATTAAATACACTGTAAAAAATACAGCTGGTAACGCCAGAGTATATACGCTGCATATCATCGCACAGCAACCAGACATGGAATTGCAGGAGCTTACCACCGACCCTGCTAACCCTGCCGAATATACGCTGGATATGAACGGTATTTATTCCAGTATCGGTATAAACCTCTATGGTAAAGGATTTGCTTCATCCAACGATATGATGAAAATCGTGCTGGTGAACGAACAGGGAAAAGAAACAGCACCGGTATATTTCTCCAGTACCAATACCAACGACCTGACTATGGTAGGTTTCAGTATCTCCAGGTACCAGGACCAGCAGGATCCCATTGTTAAAGACCTTGCTGCTACTGGATTGTATAAGGTGCGACTGTACAATTATGCAAAGGTAATCACGATGAAAAATCCTGTTCGTATCAATGTTCTCAACAAAAAATAAGTAGTACATGCACCATTCATCTACCTATATAAAAATTATGACCCTCGCAGCAGCAGCATGGCTGACCGGTTGCAGGAAAGAGACGGAATATGCGCCTTCTCCGTATAAGGAAATCGAATCGTTCAGTGTTGCCACATCGGCCAACACAATGATGTTGGGTGCTGTGGATGGCGATAGCATCCTGATATACTGGCCTTCCTATATCAGCCAGCCTGCCACGGTAATGCCTGAGATAAAAGTATCGGGAAAGGCCACCATTACGCCTGCATCAGGCACAGCTATCGCGCTGGCTACGGGCACAAAGTATACCGTTACCGCAGCAGATGGCAGTAAGAAAGCCTATTTCCTGAAGCTCATCATCAATCAACCCGGCATTCAGGTAAATGAAAATGCTTCTTATGCTGCGGTGAAAGGAGGGGTAATATCCATCAATACCAATAAAGACGTGAAATACCTGGTAGAAGATGCCACTGTTACAAAAGCAGCACTGGTTGGTTCGGATGGTAAGGAAACCTTATTGTCTGTGGCTTTTGCCACACGCAACAATGTTCCCTACATTGATCTCACCATACCCGATAATGAAGCGGTTAAACCGGGAGCCTATAAGCTGAAGTTTACCAGTGGCGCCGTTACTTTCACCACCGCTGCTGCAGTGGCCGGGGTATTGTACCCTGCCACGATGAAACCACAGGCCACCACGCTGAATGAAGCGGTGAGTATCAAACGTGGTGCGGAGATCACCTTTAAAGGCACCGGTTTTACGGACATGCAGGATGCCCGTGTATGGGCCTATTCGGCCACCTGGGCAGTTGTTGAGCTGGGAACGTTGAAAATGGTCAGCTTTACCGCTACTACGGCTACCTATCAGGTGCCGGCAAACTTCCCAACGGGCACCTACCAGCTGGGCGCCTATACAGATAAAGGTATGTTCATACAACTGCGTACCAGCGACTATTTCCCGGGATGGAACTGGATGAACGTGAAGAAGGTATATGCAGATGTTCCCGGCAGTGCAACTATTACAATTACAGACTGACAATAAATAACCCTTACAGCAGGAAACCACTTCTTTTTTTCAACACGATTAAACCCTATTATAATGATTACTTTTCCTAAAAACCTGACCCGTCTGACCTGGGTCGTTGTAGGTGCGAGCGCAATGTTCCTCGCTTCATGCTCCAAAAATAATGACGTTACGGCGCCTCAGCCGCTGAATGCGGGCGCAAATGCAGCTGTTGCCGGTGGCGTTACTGCATTTCTTACGGTGCCGGATGGCGGCAGCGCTGATATTACCAGCAATGGCGCTACCGGAAAAATCTACAGGGATGGTAGCATCTACCGTGTAGAGAATTTCCATCAGGCTTATTCCACAGGTTCCGGACAACCAGCAGATGGTAACTTCTACTGGAGCTTTACAGATAACGATGCCGCTAATCCGGGTACCTACAGCATTAAATTTTCTGGCGTAGCCACCGGCGATATCAGTGCCACCGGTACCAATGAGCTGCGATTCATTGACAAAGCCTTTGCCAGCGTAACTGCCAGCGACTGGACAACCGCCACTGTTCCGGATGCCAATACCATTGGCATGAACAACGTACTGGGCACTGGTGTACCACCTGCTGTGCTGGCCCTTGCCAACGGCAAAGGCTGGTATACCTATAACTGGAGTGCAGGCCACACCGTTACACCCGTTTCTGGCAGAACACTGCTATGGAAAAGTGGTACCACTGTTATCGCTTTTGATATCCAGTCTATCTATCAGAATCAGGTAACTGGAGGTACGTTTCCGTACTATCACTTCCGTTATAAAACCTTATAGTAGCATTTTGATACTGTAATTGTTGACTGCTGTGGCATAATGGCCGTTTCTACCCTGTAGATGCGGCTTTTATGCATTTCTGAATAAATAGAAAAGCACGTTTGTGAATGAATAATTTTCGTATATAGATAGGAGTAGATGTATTTATAATTTTATAATATTAAACTAATTTAATTTTCCGATGTTGGTATAGAAAAAATATTGCAAAGCATGTGCAATAATCGCTGTACTATCGTCGGTAAACTCCTGTTTATTTTTGTATCGTTGTTTCTTGTAGCTTTGGATGGTCAGGCCCAGTTTACAATAAGAGAATCTTTTGGAGGAAGTTCTGTCATCTCCAATAACCTTATTTTAGGAGGAAACGCCAAATTAACTGCCGCCACAGGTGAAGATCCTGAAGGCCTGGGCTGGTTACGGCTTACGGAAGATTCAACCAATAAGCTCGGCTATTGTTACGCGAATACCTCTTTCCCCTCTAATCTTGGTGTACTGGTAGAATTTGAATACATGGTATATTCTACCAATGCCAGTACTGTTGATGCAGATGGATTTTCCGTATTTCTTTTTGATGCTAACTATGGACCGGGCACCTTTGCCTTAGGCCAGGATGGCGGCGCATTAGGATACGGTGAAGTGGATGGAATCGCAAGGCCAACCGGCTGGACACTGGGCCCCGGACTTACTGGTGGTTATGTCGGATTAGGCATTGACGAATTTGGCAACTTCTCAGAAAAACAAACGCAATACGATAATTCCGCTCCCGGCATACGTGCACAAAGTATTTCTTTGCGTGGCCCTGTATCCGGACATACCGTCTATCTTGCAGGTACAGGTGTAAACCTCGGCGGTACACCGCTTGCCGGACAAAAAATAAGCTATGGTACCCCTTCCGCTACCCGGCCTTCGCAAGCTGTTTACTATAGAAAAGTCCAGGTAGTAATAGAACATAATGGTGCCAACTATGAGATTTCTGCCTATATGCAGATGTCTGAAACTGGTGTAATGACCAAAGTATTTGGCCCGGTTACGCTTACATCTCCGCCACCAGCCAACCTCAAAGTTGGCTTCGCGGCAACCACGGGCCTGTATACCGCCCGCCACGAAGTGAAAAACCTGCTGGTAACAACACCTGGTGCTGTCCGCGTGGAGAAAAGCGGACCTGCTTCCATTATTAACAATGGTAGTATGAATTATGAGGTGGATGTCTACAACGATAATATTAATCCGTTAACGGGCATCCCTGTGACGGATACTCTACCTGCCGGACTACAGGTTAGTAATGTCAGCTTCCGGAATAATGGCTATACCGGAAATTCCTATGATGGTGCCGGCTCAATTTCCAGCCAGGTATTTGCTGGCGGAAAAGTAAATCTCCAGGCCGCAAGCCGTGGTACATTTGTGTTTACGGGGAAATACACCGTTACCGACAGTCTGCCGCATATACTCAAAAATGTCTCATATGCCAAAGCTCCTTCCGGCTTTACTGACCCAGACCCCAGCAATGATACGGCTATTATCTATACGTATCGGCAGCCTGCAATTAGTGGAAATAATGTTACTGTATGTAGTAGTGTACCTGTAGGTTTAAACCTGCAAACAATGGCTGGCGCCAATGTCAGCTGGACAGTCACCACTACCGGTAATATTACCGGTGCTGCCAATGGCAGCGCCACCGCCGACGGAACCGGCAAACTGGCGTTTAACCCGGTATTGACAAATACTGGTACCGCCACAGCCACCGCAACATATGTATTCACACCTTCCTACACATACACCTCACCAAAAGATGGGACGCCGGTACCCATTACAGGCAATCCTGTAACCGTGGTGGTTACACTCAATCCTGCACCTAAGGTGACTGTTCCTTCAGATATCAGCGCCTGTGCCGGCGCAACAATACCTGCTATCACCCTGGGTAGTAATATCAATGGTTCCGACTTCAGCTGGACAAACTCCAACCCCATAAACATACTACTGCCGGCCACCGGTACCGGTGCCACCATCCCGGCTTTTACAGTACAGAATAATAATGGCGCCGCTGTAACAGGAAAAATCATTGTGACGGCTATGGCCAATGGCTGCGCAGGAAAAGATTCTTTTAATATCACCATAAACCCTAAACCGGCACCGGCGTTTACATTGAATAATAACTCACAGTGCCTGACCGGTAATTCCTTTGTATTCACCAATACAACTACCGGTACAGGTAATACTTATCTGTGGGACTTCGGCGACGGCACTACCAGCACCACCGCCTCTCCAACACATAGCTATACCAGCTACGGGTCCTACAGCGTGAAACTCAAAGTGACCAATGCAAGCGGTTGTACCGATTCAGTTACGCGTACCGCCGTAGTGTATCATACTCCCGAAGTCGCTTTCATTTATTCTGTAATATCTACCAATAATAACAGTACTTTCTCCTTTACAGATCAGTCTGTAGTAATACCTGCCACAGGGGCTACCTGGTTCTGGACTTTTGGCGACGGTACTACCAGTAGTCAGCAAAATCCAACGCATACCTACTCACAGGCAGGCACCTACACTGTTACGCTGTCCATTACCACCGCCAATGGTTGTACTGCTATCTATTCCACCACCGTTACTGTCAGCATAGATCCGTTTGTTGTTCCTGGCTTTACCATCAACAATAAAGAACAATGTCTGACAGATAATAATTTCATCTTTACCAATACCACCACCACAACAGGTGGAGTTACAATAACCAGTTATGCATGGAATTTTGGAGATGGAGGCACATCCGCCGCTACCAGTCCTTCACATACTTATGCAGCGCCTGGTATTTATACGGTTACACTCACTGTGACCACCAGTACGGGGCATACGGATGTGGTAACACAGTCTGTAGAAGTAAATCCGATACCTACAGTTAATAAGCCGGCAGATCAGGTACTATGCAACAACACTGCTACTACCGCCATTAACTTCACCGGTAGTAATGCCGGTACTGTTTTCAACTGGACCAACAACAATCCTGCTATAGGACTGGCTGCTTCCGGCACAGGTAACATACCGGCATTTACCGCAGTAAACACAGGTGCCACCAACCAGGTAGCCACTATAACGATAACACCTGTACGTGATGGCTGTACCGGTACCGCACAAACGATGACCATCACGGTAATACCAACACCAACAGTTACTACCAGCGGTAACCAGGTAGTTTGTGCCGGTCAGGCTACTGCGGTTGTCACCTTTGGCAGCAATGTTGCCGGCACCACGTTCGCCTGGATGAACGATAATACCAGCATAGGTTTGCCTGCCTCCGGAACAGGGAATATTCCTTCGTTTACAGGCATCAATATGACTGCATTGCCGGTTATCGCCAACATCAGCGTAACACCGGCTGCCAATGGTTGCACCGGCATTACCGCCGCGGCAACTATCACTGTAAATCCAACACCGGCACTAAATAACTCTCTTACACCGACACCTGTTTGTGATAATTCTGTATTCAGCTATGTACCTACCAGCGCTACACCAGGTGCCACTTTTACGTGGTCGCGCCCTGCTGTTGCAGGTATTTCAAACCCTGCAGCTTCCGGAACGGGTAACCCGCAGGAAACATTGCATAATACGACTACAGGAAATGTAACGGTACCTTATACATTTGTCGTTACTGCAAATGGTTGTAGTAATACCCAGATCGTCAACCTGGTCGTAAAACCTACGCCAACACTCAGTTCTCCACTCACGCCGGCAGATGTATGCAGTGGTATGCCTTTCCTCTATGAACCAGGATCAGCAACGCCCGGCGCATCCTTTACCTGGGCAAGGGCAGTGGTGCCTGGTATCAGTAATCCTGCCGCATCAGGAACGGGAAGTGTGAATGAAACCCTTGTGAATACAACTACCGCGCCTGTAACAGTTTACTATAATTATAGCATCAACGCGAATGGTTGTATGAGTGCCGCTAATGTTGCGGTGAAAGTAAAACCAACACCAGCGCTAAGCTCCTCACTCAGCCCTGATCCTATTTGTACCGGCGCACCTTTCGTATATACCCCGGAAAGCGAGATTCAGGGTACCACCTTTGCCTGGAGCAGAGCTGTAGTAACCGGTATCAGCAACCCGGCAGCTACTGGAACCAACAGAATAAATGAAACACTTCATGTAACCGATGGCGCGGTGCATACAGTACCTTATGTGTATACACTCAGTGCTGGTGGCTGTTCCAATGAAAACACAGTAAACGCTACCGTATATCCATTGCCGGTAGCAGGATTCACTGTAAATAATCCACTCCAGTGTCTGGATATCAATAGCTTTGTATTTACCAATACTTCTACCAGCCAAACCAGTAATCCTACCTATTCATGGGATTTTGGCGATGGTAATACTTCTACTGCAGTAAACCCGACGCATGTCTATGCTGCAACCGGTATATATACTGTTACGCTTACCATCACCGGTGGCATAGGCTGCCAGGCTACTACTTCACAGACGGTGAATGTAGTACCTCCGCCAGTTGCTTCTTTTGTTTATAAAGAAGTATCGCCGGCTGCATTTGATCAGATCCAGTTTACCAATACTTCCAGAAGTCTTGTCGGGTTTACACTGTCCTATCATTGGGATTTTGGCGATGGTAATACCGCTACGGATATTTCCCCGCTACATCAGTATAGCGCACAGGGAACCTATACGGTAACACTGACAGCTACCTCGCCGACAGGATGTGCTGCTGTATTTACTACTGTCGTTAAAATCGAATCTAACGTACAGGTAAATGCAGGAATGAACATTAATAACGAAGTACAATGCTTTAGTGTAAATAATTTTGTATTCACAGATGCTTCCGTAGTGGGCCGTAGCGGAGGGTTTATCACTGGTTTTTACTGGGACTTCGGTGATGGCGCTAGCTCCACCCTGCAGAATCCGGTACATGTTTATGGCGCACCCGGATTGTATACTGTAACACATGCTGTAATCACCTCGTTTGGCTATACCGATACCATCAGGGTTACCGTAGAAGTAGTGGAAAATCCGGTACTCATACAAGAACCCAATAAAACTGTTTGTGCCGGCCAACCGGTGGGAGACCAGAACTATCGTGCACGTTCAGGTTATGCTTTGTCTGTCAGCTGGACCAATAACCATCCTGAAATCGGCCTGCCTGCTTCCGGTACCGGACCTATCCCATCGTTTATCGCCCAGAATAATACTACCGCACCAATCGTGGCTACTATCACCGTAATCGCAACAGATAACGGCTGTAACAGCGCACCAATGATTTATACAATTACCGTTAATCCGGTACCTGATGTAAATGCTGTTAACGATCAGACCATCTGTGCAGGTACCAGCTCCACACCGGTGACCTTTACAGGAAGTATACCGGGAACTGTATTTAACTGGACAAATAATAATACCGCCATTGGCTTAGGAGCCAGCGGCACCGGAAGTATCCCTGCATTCACTGCTGTTGCTACGTCCTTATCTGCCGTGGTGACAGTTACTCCTACTGCCTTTGGCTGTACCGGCACAGCGCAGCAATTCAGGTTCAGGGCACTGCCTACTCCAGTACTTACCAGTACTTCCAATCCTGATGCAATATGCAGTGGCGCACCTTTCACTTATATTCCTACCAGCAATGTTGCTACAGCTACATTCAGCTGGACAAGGGCCGCTGTTCCCGGCATCAGTAACCCGGCAAATGCTGGCACCGATTCTGTGGAAGAAACACTGATCAATACGACCAATGCACCTGTAACTGTTACCTATATCTACCAGGTTACCTCTCCTGGCTGTGGTGTAAACAGTGCAACGGTTCAGGTAGTGGTGAAACCACTGCCACAGCTTTCCAGCACTACCACACCACCGGATATCTGTAACAATACTGTATTCAGCTATAACCCGACATCCAATGTGGCGGGGGCTACATTTACCTGGAGCAGAAATGCCAGCACTTCCCTGAGCAATCCTGCTGCCAGCGGCTCCGGCAACCCGAACGAAACACTGGTAAATATCTCAACTGACCTTGCCAGGGCGATCTACTCCTTCACGGTCAATGCAGCCGGATGTTTCAATAGTCAGAACGTAGTCGTGATCGTTGCTCCTTCTGTACAGCTGACAAGTAGCGCTACGCCACCACCTGTATGCTCCGGCGCTCCTTTTAGCTATAGTGTCAGAACAAACGCACCGGGCGCTACCACCACCTGGACAAGAGCCGCTGTCACAGGTATTACCCCGGCTACCGGCACCGGTACCGGTAATATCAGTGAAACACTGACCAATACCACCACTAACCCAATCAATGTCGTGTATACCTATACATTTACCTACCTGGGATGTACCTCTACCCAAAACGTAACAGTAACGGTAAGCCCGGCACCGCAAATCAATACCATTCCTCCAAACGTGGAAGTTTGTGCAGGCCAGACAGTGCCGCCTGTTTTGCTCAATTCAAGGGTGTCTGGCAGCCAGTTTACCTGGACAAATGACAACGTTAATATTGGTCTCGGCGCCTCTGGCGAAGGAAATATCCCGGCATTTGTAGCAACAGATGAATTCGGAACTCCTATCATAGGCACTGTTGCAATTAATGCTGTCTCTCCGGGAGGTTGTACATTACCTGCTCCAATTACATACACAGTAACCGTTCATCCAACTCCTTCAGGTGTTATCACTACTCCCGGCGGAACTTCCTTCTGTGCAGGAAACAGTGTACCACTGATTGCCAAAGGCGGAGATACCTACCAGTGGTACCGTAACGGAACCGCTATCGCCGGCGCAACCAGTGCTACTTACCTGGCTACGACAGATGGTGTATATACTGTCAGCATCTATACAAATTTCGGCTGTAATGTAATTCAGGCAGGAAGTATACAGGTAACCAGTACAACGAAGCCTGTAGCCGGGTTTACCGTTTACCCTACCTGTGAAAATATGCCGGTGATGTTTACCAATCAATCACAGGTAACCGGAACGGTCAGCTACAGCTGGACAGACAACATCGGTAATACATCCTCCGCATTATCTCCGATGTTCGTTTATCCTGCAGGCAGCTATAGTATGCAGCTCACTGTAACACCACAAAACTGTCCGATACTGGCAAGCAGTATTACCAAAACCTTTGATGTGGAAACCCCTGTTCCGGGCATGCGCCTGCCACAGGTAAATACTACCGCCAATAACCCGGTACAACTGAACGCAAGAAACATCGGCGCCGGCACCACCTACGCCTGGTTGCCTGTCACCGGACTCGATAACGCCACCATCATGACCCCAATGGCTACACTCACTGCCGATCAGCAATACCTGATCAATATGACAACCACCAACGGCTGTGTAACCACTGATACCATGCTGGTGAGAGTTCGGGGTAATGATATCATCTTCATACCTAATACGGTGACACCTAACGGAGACGGTAAAAATGATAAGTTCGTGATCGTAGGACTGGAAAAATATCCCGGATCCCCAATTTATATCTACAACAGATGGGGCAATCAGGTATACCAGAATAAAAACTATGATAACAGCTGGACAGGTGATGGCCTCAATGAAGGAACATACTATTACATACTCAAATTACGCCTGCCTTCAGGTGATACCAAAGATTACAAAGGCTGGATAGAATTACTCAGATAACTGCACACGATCAAAAGAAAAGCCCTCTCTGTTGTGTAGAGAGGGCTTTGTTATTTTACAGAGAGATATTATTTGGATAATTGCTGCAACAGCTTCTCTGCCACGGCATCCGAAGAAGCAGGATTCTGGCCGGTAATCAGCAGGCCGTCCTGTACGGAAAATGACTGCCAGTCGGGCCCTTTTTCATAGATACCACCCACTGCCTTCAGTCCGTCCTCCAGCAGGAATGGAACCACAGAAACCAGTCCTACAGCGGCTTCCTCGCTGTTGCTGAAGCCGGTAACCTTTTTGCCCCTGACAAATGGCTCACCATTGGCAGCCTTTACATTTTTTAAGGCAGCCGGCGCGTGGCATACAAAAGCAACCGGTTTGTTATGTCCGGAAAAATCGCTGATGAGTTTTGCAGAGGTGGCGTCATTGGCAAGGTCCCACATCGGGCCATGACCGCCAGGATAGAATACAGCGTCGTAATCGCTTTGATTTACTGTCGACAGTAACACGGTATGCGACAGTTTTTCCTGCGTAGCTGCGTCACCGTAATATCTTTTTGTAGCAGGCGTCTGTGCGTCAGGCTCCGTGCTTTTCGGATCGATAGGCGCCTGGCCGCCTTTAGGGGAGGCAATGGTGATCTCAACGCCTTTATCTGTCAGGTAATAATAGGGCGCGGCAAATTCTTCTATCCAGATGCCGGTTTTCTTGCCGGTATTGCCAAGATCGCTATGGGAGGTAACTACGAACAGTACCTTTTTTGAGTGCTTATTATTGTTGCTCATTTGTGAAAAACCTTTAATTGCTGAGAGAATAAGTATTGTATTTAACAGCAGCTTACTGATGAAGTTCATTCGTTCAATTTTATTTCTCCTCAAAGTTCAGGCAACTTTTCACAGCAGCACTTGACACAGATCACATTTTCCGCGTGATACAGCTCACATTTCTTTGGAACGGCCGTATAATCGGCTCAGCGTTTCCCTGCTCACGCCCAGGAAGGCCGCCAGGTCATGTTTGGGAACCCGCTGTATCAGGGCAGGGTATTGTTGCAGCAACTGTTCGTAGCGGTCTTTGGCATTGTTGGTGAGCATAGACAGGATCCGCTGCTGCAGTCCTATATACCCGTGCTGGTTTTTGATGCGGAAGAAATGCTCCATCTTATGCATCGCTGCACAGAGCTGGTCTTTATCAGCTTTTGTAATACACAGCACTTCAGTAGGCTCCACTGCTTCCAGGAATACACGTGCGGGAACGCCGGTATACAAGGCCAGATAGTCGGTGGTCCACCAGTCTTCCATGGCAAACTGCAGGATATGCTGCTTCTCTTCTTCGTCCAGTACATAGGCTTTCAGTACCCCGGAAACAACGAAATATTCATAGCTGACGTTGTCGCCTTCCTGTAAAAGGAGCTGCTTTTTGGGTACACGCCGTAACTTGAAAAACTGCATGACATAGTCATATTCAGCATCGGTCAGACTAATCAGCTTTTCAAAATGGTCTCTTAATATCTTCATAAATCCCTGGCTATTGATGCGACAATAAAGGTATTGTATTTCGGCCGTACCCGTCTGCCGGGATAAACCTTCCCCAACAATCTTTGTTTATCATATGCAGACATCATATTGATCATCTTACAATAAAAAAATATGAGCGACAACAGGAAGGCCTGGCCTATACTAAATTATAATGAATGGAAAGATACCCTGGCAACGGTGCATCTGTGGACGCAGATCGTAGGGAAGATACGGCTCCGGAAAATGCCCTGGCTCAATCATTCCTGGCATGTTACGCTGTATATCACCCCTAATGGGTTGTCTACCGGTAGTGTACCTTATCAGCACGGTATCTTCCAGATAGATTTTAATTTTATCCGGCATGAGCTGGTTATCGATACCAGCGAAGGAGGGAGGGAAACTATGAAGCTGGAACCGCGTTCTGTCGCTGATTTTTACAGAGAGATATTTGAGAAGATAGATAAACTGCAGATAGATGTGGCGATTTTTCCCATGCCCAGCGAAATCCCTGATGCAGTACCGTTTCCGGTAGATGTAACCCATCACACCTATAATGAAACCCAGATGCTGGCCTGCTGGCAGGCAATGGTGAAGATTTACAACGTTTTTGTACGCTTCCGGTCCAGGTTTACCGGTAAGGTGAGTCCGGTACATTTCTTCTGGGGTGCCTTCGACCTGGCCGTTACCCGCTTTTCCGGCCGTACAGCGCCTGTGCACCAGGGAGAAGCACCGAATATGCCTGCTGCCGTCATGCAGGAGGCATATTCAAAAGAGGTGAGTTCCTGTGGCTTCTGGCCCGGCAGCGACCAATATCCCCAGGCGGCCTTTTATTCTTATGCCTATCCGCCGCCGGAATCCTTTGCTACTCAACCGGTAAGGCCCAAAGATGCTTTTTACAGCCCCGAAATGGGAGAGTTCCTGCTCAATTATGACGTGGTGCAGCAGTCTGCCGATCCTGAAGGGGCGCTGACCGAATTCCTGGAATCTACCTACGAAGCGGCCGCCAATAGTGCCCGCTGGGATCGCCATGATCTTGAATGCGACCTGTCTTCCTACGAACACAAGTACGGCTGCTTCCGCGATTCCTGAAAAAATAATATTCTTTTTTTGGGAGATGACTTATTTATATCTACATTTACGTAACTAGTTACGCAATTGTTTACGTAAAATATATTCAAATGAACTTCTTCGATCAGGTAGGAAAAATGGCGATAGGCAGCAGGCTGAGATTTTTGACGGAACAGATCACCGCAGATGCGGAGCAGATTTATGTTTTATTCGGGGTGGCGCTGCAACCTAAATGGTTTCCGGTGTTTTATGTGCTCACACAGCATGAATCGGCTGCCATTACTGAAATAGCAAAGGAAATAGGCCATTCGCACGTTTCTGTCAGTAAGATTGTCAGGGAGATGATAAAGAAAGGCCTGATTAAAGAGCAGAAAGATAACGCCGATGGCCGCAAAACGGTGGTGAGCCTGACGCCGGAAGGCAGGGAAGTGGCTACCCGCCTGCAAGACCAGCTCCGCGATGTAGATACGGCCATCGAAGAGCTGCAGTCACAGACACAACACGACCTGTGGCGCGCCATAGGAGAGTGGGAATACCTGCTGGGACAAAAATCACTGCTACGTCGGGTGCAGGAGCAAAAGAAGCTGCGTGAAAGCAGTGGCGTACAGATCGTAGATTATAAACCCGAATACAACGCCGCATTCCGGGCATTGAATGAAGAGTGGATCAGCACTTATTTCAAAATGGAAGCGGCAGACTATAAAGCGCTGGATGATCCGGAAGGTTATATCCTGGCCAAAGGCGGGCATATCCTGGTGGCATTGCTGGATGGTAAGCCGATGGGTGTCTGTGCCCTCATCAAAATGGATGATCCGGACTATCAGTATGAGCTGGCAAAAATGGCGGTATCGCCGGAAGCCAGAGGGAAAAATTTAGGCTGGCTGCTGGGCAGTGCCATCGCCAATAAAGCCCGCGAATTGGGGGCCAGGGCTATTTACCTGGAAAGTAATACCATCCTGAAACCAGCTATCAGCCTGTATGAAAAGCTGGGCTTCCGCAAGGTAGGAGGAAGGCCAACGCCATACGAACGCGCCAATATTCAAATGGAACTGGTACTCTGATAACTTCGTATACACATCGCCGTTATAGCATCAAAAATGAATATTGGGCGAAAGCCCCCGCGCGCAGCGCGGAACCCCATCAACCGATACCGGAGGTACCGGTTGTAAATTCAACATTAGTCAAAATATTTTGGTCAGATCACGTGCAGGTTATTATCGATATTACTTATAATACACCCGCTTTCAGCAGTTTAGGGAATAACATGGATAGTTGCCACAGGAGAGAAGATAAGGATGCTCCTGTGGCGATGATGGCAAGTTGTCTGGTAGCACACTTTTTTTAATCTGCGGGTATTTCTTATTTGCAGATAAGAAAAATTATCTTACTTTGATGCCAGTAGTGACCGTAATAACAACCGAAATCTATTCCCTATAATATCGTGCATACCATGCCAGGATCGATAGTGAATATACTTGACGAAAAGGATTTATGGATTCGATTCAAATCTGGAGATAAATCAGCCTTCACGCAGATTTATCGGGGCCATACTGCGTTATTGCTTCAATACGGTATTCGTTTTTGTGATGACCAGGAAAAGCTGAAAGACCTTATTCATGACCTCTTTATTGAACTCTGGAATACCAGGAACCAGTTGTCTGATACAGACAATATCCGTTTTTATCTCTGCAAAAGTCTGAAGTACAAACTGATACGTGCCAACTATAATTACCGCAATGCTGCCGGTAAAATTCACCAGTACGCACAAACGCTGGAATCAGCAGGGAATGAGCTGACCGCGGAAGACCGTATCATTGATGCAGAAATAACCGGTTCCCGCGCCGATCTGCTGGACAAGGCCATACGCCGGCTTTCCCGAAGGCAGCAGGAAATTATTACCCTCCGCTTTTATATGAACTTCACCAATGCTGAAATTGCTGATATTATGCAGATGAAATACCAGTCTGTCAGCAATTTACTCTACAGCGCCCTTACCCGTATTAAAGAAACCCTTGAGTCGTCCGGGTTTGCTACGCGACTGCTGGAGACCTTCCATCTTTTTTTATAGTCCGGAAAAAAAGTTTAAAATTTTTGAGTATAAAAATAAAGTTGTTGTCATATACCTGTAGACGGCCACTTTAACGCCGTGCATAATTCACGTTGCATGAAGAATTTTGACGATGCCATCTGGAAATTTCTGCAGGATGACAGCTTTATTAAATGGGTAACAGCTCCCGATACGCACACCAGCCAGTATTGGAATCACTGGCAGGAGCAACATCCGGAGCAGCAGCAACAGCTGCTGGATGCCCGTGCTATCGCTGAACAGCTGCACCTGCATACCGCGGAAATTATTCCCGCAGGTATGGAAGCCGATATTCATCGTCGTATCGAAATGTCAATGGAAGCAAATGATTCACGGCCTGTCATTCCATTATCCCCCGTTATAGGAAAGCGTTATGCTTACCGCATTGCCGCCGCAGCCGCACTATTGCTGATAATTTCTGCTACTTTCCTCCTCCTCCACAGTAGCAGCAACAGCAAAAAAGGGCTGGCTGCGGCGGAAAATGATCCGCTGATCATCAGAACAAATACCGGTATGGCCAGTACCACTGCCTACCTGACCGATGGCTCCATGGTAATGCTCCAGACCGGCGCCAGTATCCGTCACCATAACTTTCTCCAAAATAAAACCAGGGAAGTATTTCTGCAGGGAGAGGCTTTCTTTGATGTAGCGAAAGACACTAAACATCCCTTCATCGTATTTACAGATGATATCGCCATTAAAGTGCTGGGTACCAGCTTTAATATCAGGAAGGATAATACCGGTAAAACAGTAGTTACCGTCGTCTCCGGAAAAGTAGCCGTATGCCCGAAGGCCGATACCGCCAGCAGCTATGTCGTTACTGCCAACCACCAACTCAGCTTTGATCCGAAAAATATTGCGTTCCACCGCGAACAACCCGTTACCGGCAACCTGAAATCATTCAATATTACCAACGATTCTACTTTTATCTTTGACGAAACACACGTCCTGGAAGTATTTGCCAGCCTGGAAAAAGCCTATCGCATTAAAATCCACGTAGATGAAAAAACTTATGCGAACGCTAAAATCTCCAGCAATCTTGCCAATCAATCTTTTGAACACAAACTGGACATCATCTGCGCTGGTATCAGTGCCACTTATACTATTACTGATGGAGAAGTATTTATCTCCCAGCCAAACAACAACTGATAATTAATAAGGAAATTAATCAACTACTCGTATTTATTAACCAAAATCAAGTAAAACGATTTATCAATGACGATTACCTGAGAATTCCATCTTAAAAAAAAGTGGCGATGCGCTAACACCGCCACCATTATTGGTTCCCTGTGAAGTATGGTCCACTTCACATAGGGCATGTTTTGCTCAATTAACGCTAATTAATCACTACAAAACATTCTGAAGTTATGCACAAATTTGCAAACTCCAACCGCTATGTCATATTTTTTATGAGGGTTGCACTGTTACAAATATCATTGCTGCTATGCTTTATCACCTGTGCCTTCGCCGATGGCGTGCGCGCCCAGGAGATCCTGAACACGCGGCTGTCCCTTAATCTGCCTCCGACAGAACTGAAAGGAGTGCTGAAGAAAATTACGGAAAAAACTTCCGTCAACTTTACTTATTCCAATACCACGCTTACCACCCATCAGCGGGTGGAACTGGTTGCCAGAGAGGAAAGACTGGGCGATGTACTGGAACGTATCCTGACGCCACTACACCTGACCTATGAAGTCATCAATGAACAGATAGTACTCAAGAAAGCGCGCAATCTCACCATTAACATGGACGCGATGGACGCCTTTCGCAAAAAGATTGCCGGGAAGGTTCAGGGAACCGACGGCTCCGCATTACCCGGCGTTACAGTGGTAGTGGCAGGTACCTCCAAAGGTACCACCACGGATGTTAATGGTAATTTTGAACTGGATGCGAAAGAAGGGGATGTGCTGGTGTTTACATTCGTGGGGTTTACATCCCAACGTATAACCGTAGGCGCCAATGCTAACCTGAGCATTACCCTGACCACTTCTGCCACTTCCCTCGATGGTGTTGCTGTAACGGCTTTGGGTATCAAAAGAAGTATACGTACACTGGGCTTTTCCCAGGAAGAAGTAAAAGGTACTGAACTGGCAAGGTCCAACGCACCGAACGTTATCAATGCACTGAGCGGTAAAATGGCCGGTGTAAACGTTACTACGCCAAACGGCGTAGATGGTGGAAGTACCCGCATCATCATCGGCGGAAACAACACGATTCAGCAGGATAACCAACCGCTTATCATCGTGGATGGTATGCCGCTGGCAAACGATGTGCCCAGTGCATACGATGTGCATTCGAATCCTGCCGGCAGCGCGCTCTTCTCCGGAGATAACGCAGATGCAAAAAATCCCAGCGCTCCTAAAGACTATGGTAGCCCGATCAATATGATCAACCCGGAGGATATTGAAACTATGACGGTGCTCAAAGGCCCTACTGCCGCAGCTTTGTACGGTGGTAAAGGCGCCAATGGCGTTATCCTCATCACTACTAAAAAAGGAGTGAAACGCAATGGCCTCGGCGTCGATTATACTTTTGGCTATAAAACTGTACAGCCTTACCGCTTCGTGAAATTGCAGAATGAATACGGCGCCGGTGGTATGACCAGCCTGAATGCACCTGATTATCCAAGGGATGCTGATGGCACACCGCTGCTGACAGATGGCTGGAATGGCTTGTTTGTAGACCCAAAAACAGGTACCGGCCCTTACGGTGTAGATACCTGGAACCAGGTAGGATGGGCAGGCTCTGGTCTTTCATGGGGGCCTAAAATGGATGGCACTAAAATCAAATGGTGGGATGGTACCATGCAGGCCAATACCCCGCAGCCGGATAATATAAAACTGCTGTTTGGCAACGGACAGCAATCAACGCATAACGTAGCCTTCAGCGGTGGTAATGAATGGGGTTCAATCCGTGGATCATTTACCCACCTGGATAATACCTCTATTCTCCCTAACAGTGGCTATAACCGTAATACCTTTAACCTGGGTACCAACATGCGCCTTTCAAAAAAGGTGACTGTACAGATTACCTCCTCCTATATCATCAACAGCTACCATAATCCACCGCAATTAGGTAACAATGATGGCAGCTCCTGGCAGAAAAGGCTGATCTATAACGCCGGCAGAAACTATAAAGGAGAAGATATCGGGGTATATAAAAATGATGATGGTTCACAGAACTCCCTCAGCGGTTTCCCTTGGGTAGGTAATGGCGGATATACGGTATGGAATCTCTTCCAGAATAATACCTCCTACGATAAACGCAAACTCCTGAGCTCCATCCAGCTGAACTATGAGGCAACATCCTTCCTGGACATCATGCTGCGCGGTGGCCTCGATAATAATACCAATGAGCTAACCACCAAAAACACCCCTACCGATGCCATTGGCCTCAAAGGTTATTATGGTCATGGTATGGAGCGTGATAATGCCAGCAATATGGACTTCATTGCCACGTTGCATAAAGACAAGCTGTTTAACACTGACTTCAACGCTAAATTTTCTGTGGGTGGTACCGCCTACAGAAGAGATATGTACGGCACATTCGGTTACAACGATAACTGGGCCATTCCTTTTGTATATTCGCTGAACACCGGTACCTACCTGGATAATCCACACCCGGTAACGGAAGGTATGCTGCAGAAACGTATGAATTCTTTATACAGTTTCCTCAACCTCTCTTATAAAAACTATCTCTTCCTGGATGTCACCGCACGTAACGACTGGTCTTCCGCATTGCCTAAAGGTGAGTGGTCTTATTTCTACCCGTCTGCTGCCGGCAGCTTCGTGTTTTCTGATCTGCTGAAAACAAACCCACATGTCCTGAGCTTTGGTAAACTGCGCCTGGCTTATGCGCAAGGTGCGGTAGATCCTCCTGCTTACCAGGTGAATTACAATTACAAGGTGTTCACTTCCGGCGGACAAACAGCTATTCAGCTGCCAGGATCATTACCGGCACTGAACTTCAAACCTGCGATCAATACTACTATAGATATGGGGCTGGTACTGGGTTTCCTCGACAACAGGATCAACCTCGATCTCCGCTACTACAAAGGAAAATCTGTTAACCAGATCCTCAATTCTCCATTGCCGGTGAGTAGTGGGGTGAATGCTATCATCGTTAACAGCGGTGAACTGGAAAACTCTGGCTTTGAAGTGATCCTGAATGCTAAAGTGATCAGCCAGAAAAACTTTAAATGGGATGTGGGTGTAAATCTCGCACATAACAATAACAAACTGATCGCCTTATCTGAAGGTGCTGACCGTGTAATCATGGGTAGTGCATGGAATGATAATGGTAGTCACGGACCACTGGTAGCCGCTAAGGTAGGTGACCAGCTGGGAACTATTTATGGCTATGATTTCAAAAGGGATGCACAGGGACGCCGCTTACTGGCAGATGCGCCATATGGCCACCCTGAAATGAAAGGAACTATTTATGAAGCCACAGACGACCTCGTTCGCATTGGTAACGCAACACCTAAACTGACCGGCGGTATCACCAATACCTTCACCCTGCCTAAAGGCTTCTCTGTAAGCACACTGGTAGATTTCAAAATAGGTGGTGATGTATGGTCTGGTACCTATGCTACTATCATGCAGCAGGGGCAGGCACTCGAAACCCTGAAGGAAAGAGATGGAGGCGGACTCCCGTACACTACCCCTGACGGAACCAAAACCAATTGGGGGGTTATCCTGCCAGGCGCCTACGCGGATGGAAAGGTGAACGACCAGGTAGTGCACTACTACTATAAATACATGCCTTACGGCGTTTGGAGCAGCACCGACATCGGTGGAGGTGCAAAAGGCAGCGACTGGATCAACTCTACTTCCGTATTTGAAAATACCTGGGTGAAAATGAGAGAGATCTCTATCAACTATCAGGTGCCGGATAATATTGTTAAACGTACCCGCGTATTCCAGTCTGCGAATATCTCCCTCGTAGGAAGAGACTTGTTCTACCTCTATACCAAACTTCCTGATAATATCAATCCGGAAGGAATGAATGGCGTTGGCAACGTGCAGGGACTGGAATTTATGTCGCTCCCAAGTACACGCTCATTTGGTTTCCAGGTAAGGGTTTCATTCTAACAAGTGTTGTTCATTCTTAAATGTGATCTCATGAAATTTTCAAATAAAATCTGGTTATATATTTCAGGCGCCGCCATGATGCTTGGAGCATGTTCAAAAGATTTCCAGCAAATAAATACCACGCCGTTTTTGCCGGTAACGGCGGCTACGGGGCCTTTGGTCAATGGTGTGATCAGCACGATGTTCCTGCTGGGCCAGGAGCAGGCCGCTGTTCATAATGAATGGTATTACCCGGCCACCCAGCTGGGTTCCATCGCAGGAAGCTCCGGCTACCTGGTGCAAAATGGCGCAAACGATATCTGGGCAGATTATTATAACACGCTGCAGAACCTCAACGTTATTCAGGACCAGATCAATGCCTACAGCGGGGATAAGGAAGAAATGAATAATATTCAGGCCATCGTTTATGTGCTGCGTGCCTACAAAACTTTCCGTGTTACCGACCAGTTCGGCGATATGCCTTACTTCAATGCCGGGAAATCCTACAGCAACAATGCAGCTTTCTTCCGCCCGGTATACGATGGCCAGGAAAAAATTTATGATAGCCTGCTGGTAAACCTGAAATGGGCATCTGAACACATTAAAACCGGTAATGCCGTAACCGCTGCCGGCAAACCTTATGCTTCCCTCGGCGCCAGCGAAACCTTCTTCAATAATAATATGCTGCTGTGGCAGAAGTTCGCCAACTCATTGCTGTTACGTCAGGCAATGCAGATGGTGGAAAAAGCCCCTGCTACGGCAACACCGTACCTTCAGTATGCGTTGAGCGGTGTGCCACTGGTAGAAGATGGTGAAGATGTAGGAATGTCGCCGGTTAAGATGGTGAAGGTACTGACTGATAGCCGCTTCTGGGCCTTTACTTCTCATAAGTTCCTGCGTGTGAGTACCACCGTTTGGAATATGATGGCTACCAACACTACAACGGCTGGCATTTTTGATCCAAGGGCATTACTTTTCTTCGAAACAAACCAGGCCGGCAAATGGGCGCCACTGGGGCCCGGAGCAGGTACCGATCCCAGCAATCCCTATACGGATAAAAGAGATGCTGACATTTCCAACAAGGATAATTGTATCTATTCCCCTTTTAATTACTACCTGGTAAGGGATATTAATTACCAGCCGGAGGTAATGCTCTCTGCTGCAGAAGTGCACTTCCTGAAGGCAGAAGCCAATGCCCGCGGATTAGGCGTTACCAAAAATATGACGACCGCCGGCACAGAATATACCGCTGGTATTAAATCTTCCGTAAACTTCTGGTATAATATCGCGCATAATACCAACGTAACCAATGATAACTGGGCTGCAGTAGCGCCGCCCAATCCTACAGATTCGGCCATGAATGTACTGCTGACGAATCCTAAAGTCGCCTTTACGGGTACAGATGACCAGCTGCTGGATAAAATCTACGCACAGGAATGGCTCAGCTATTTCCGTCAGCCCTGGCTGGCATACAACCTGATGCGCCGCACCGGTCGTACGCCACGCGACGGTAATCCGTCTCAGTACGTCAACTTCAACAGATTGCAATATCCTCAGACTGAATCTATTGATAATGAAGCCAACTATAAAACACAGGTGGCTGCCATGGGAGGAAATTCCGCTACCGTTAAGGTATGGTGGATGAAATAATAGACAGTGAGCAGATTCCTGATTGATACACAAAGCAAAACCCCTCCGGACCTGGAGGGGTTTGCTGTTTATGATCTATGATAGGACACTTACTCTTGTTCTGTTTTAGCTTTCTGTTTTTCTTCTTTACGTTCCTGGCGTTCTTTATACTTTTCTTTTGCCATCTCCCGTCTTTCTGCCTTGTTAGCTTCATATTTCTTATACTGATCATCTGTCAGTATCTTTTTGAGCTCACCATCTCTTTCTGCACTCAGCGCCTTCATCTTTTCACCTTTCTCTGGTTTGCTGAGGCTATTGTCTTTGCGGATTCCACCCATCTTTTCAGAGAATGATTTATTAATGTCGTAGACTTTACTGTATTGGTCATCGTTGAGAGATAACCTGCTTTTCATGGAGTCGGTCATTACTTTCACATAGTCAGGCTTATTTTGGGCGAATACATGATTGCCCGGTAGCAGAAGCCATGTCAGCAGTAATACCGGCACTAAAAATAACTTCTTCATGGCCGATAGTTTAATTTTTAAACACCGGGTAGAAAGTAATTGTTCAACAAACACAACGGCTTCCTGGTACCAGGAAGCCGTCGTAGTAAGGTCTTTAGTAAAATATTTTATTGAAGCACCAATATGCCACTGGCTGTATACCGGTATTCTTTCAACGGTTCAGTAATGGCATCGATCTCTGCCTGTGTTTTTTTAGCATCTTCGGCATAGTGGCGCTGTTCGGCAACAGAAGTAACATGCTGATAGGCTTCACCATCCAGCACAATTGTCTTGCCTTTTATGTCTAATGGTACGAAAAAGCCATAATTTTTCATCTTCACAAATGCGGTGGTACTGTCGTTTACCTGTAGCTTCATCCAGCAGCCTTTTTTCGGACATACATCCAATACCTTTGCCTGGATTTTTACAGCCAGTTTGCCGGTATCATTTTTCAGTAATCCGGGTAACCGGGATGCATCAACAGCTCCTGTTGCGGTTGTACCTGCACCATACCTGGTATTTGGATTGGCAGGACCTTTCGGAGGTTGGGCCACTGCAAGCGTCACAACCAGCAGCAATGCCAGGAGGGATATCATACTCTTTAGCATAAGTTATATAGGTTTGCAGCAAGATAAATAAAAAGCGGGAAACCAGCAGTTTACCAGCTGCTGATTTCCCGCTTTTTATTGGTAGCCGTTGTTAGTTGGTGCTAACTGGGGCGGCTACACGCTGAGGTTTGCGGATTTCTACTTTTCCACCGTATTTTAATACAGGAACCATTTTAGCCAGCTCCACTGCCTGTTCGTCGCTCTCAGCCTCCATATTGATAAAGCTGACTACACGTAGTGCATCCACCAATTCTTCCTGTGTTACACTTTGGTCGCTGCCACTGATAACTATTCCCGGTTGTGGCACCGGATTACCATACAGGTAATGGTTGTTCGCTTTCCATTCCTCCGTTACCTTTTCCCAGCCTGCACGGATGTCTAGAATGTCTTCGTGGGTTACCTGCTTAGGATTTACGCTTACGATAAATATATACTCTTTCATGGGACTATTGTTTTTGGGTGTGATGAATATAATTGTTGTGCCTACAGGTTTTTATATTAGAAACAATTAGTGACTAACAGGAGCGGCTACACGCTGTGGCTTGCGGATTTCTACTTTTCCTCCGTATTTTAATAATGGAACCATTTTAGCCAGTTCCACTGCCTGCTCGTCGCTCTCAGCCTCCATATTGATAAAGCTCACTACACGCAGGGCATCTGCCAGCTCTTCCTGTGCAACACTTTTGTTGCTGCCACTGACTACTACGCCCGGTTGTGGCACTGGATTTCCATACAGATAATGGTTGTTCGCTTTCCATTCCTGCGTTACTTTGTCCCAGTCTGCATGGATGTTTTTAATGTCTTCCTGGGTAAGCTTCTTAGGGTTTACGCTTACGATAAATACATACTCTTTCATGGTGCCATTGTTTTTCGGGTGAGCGGGAGACTGTTGGATTTGTTGCGCCTGTAGCGGGTTTTCTATTGCCAGGGCTGCAAAAAATATGACCATACTAATTATCACTGTTTTCATATAATTGTTATTTACAGTGTAAAATTAGGAAGGCAGGGCAGGGGAGAATTGTAAAAATTCATTTTTTTACCAATGACGCTCCGTGCGGAAGAAGTCGTGCGGGGCCAGACCGGTAAGTTGCTTGAAGTCTTTGGTGAAGTGTGCCTGGTCAAAATAACCAGATTCATAGGCCAGTGAGGTCAGGGATTTGGCCGGATCATAGGCGGAGATAATATGGCGTAGCCGTACTATTGCTGCAAACTGCTTGGGAGAAGTACCAACGGCCTGCCTGAATTTTTTCTCAAAGGGGTCTCTGCTGACGTATAAATCTTTCACCAGGTCGGTGATACGTATGTTACCTTTTCCAGCGGTAATGGCAGCAACGGCCTGCTGTACCATCCCAAAGTTGCTGATGGGCTGCAGTAACCCGGATAGCCAGTCTTCTATTATTTTTATCCGGGAAGATGCCCCAATGGTTTCCTGTAACTGTTCGCTGACATCACGTAATTCCTGCTGCGGTAATAACTCATGAAGACCCAGCATAAAACCATTCAGTTCATGCATGGGCGTGCGGAAGAATGCTGCGGCAGCGCCCTCTCTGAAGGCTACCAGCAACATACTGGTATGCTGCTGATAGGCGACTTCCTGCGCCGTTTTCCTGATACCGGCAATGCCAATATTCGATACACTGCGGGAGTCACCGTCACGGTTATGTCTGACATCTCCCGATAATTTGAAGCTAAGCGTAATACTGGTATCCGGCAATACATGGTTAACCACTCCTTCTTCACTGTTGATGATGAAGTAGTGTTTTATATATGGTTGTAATAATAAACCAGGAGAAAAATACTGTATGTCCATCGTCAGGTATTACTATATAAAGATATACATTATTTCAGGTTAATTCGCTGCAATGATTCCTGGCTTTAATGTATCATTTTTTTAGTGAAACAAGCCGGCCTTGTGGAAATGCGCCGGTGGATGCACAATGCCCCGGACCAATGCTTTCCATTGTATTTTGGAAAGCCCCGCCATAGCGCCGATACCCGTAATGAAATCGCGCACTTTGTCCAACACCCGCCTGGACTTTATATTCGGTTTTTCATTCCTGCCGTAGATGGCTGCACCAATGGTGTTACCCACTTTTGTTATTACAAAGGAACTGGTCACATCTTTTTCAAAGAAGTGCGCCGCTTGCGGTCCCGCATTTTCAGGGGCACGGTAAGGGCTGACTTTCAAGCCAAAATAGGCCAGCTCCTTATTGGCGTCAGCACCTCCTTCAATATGTTCGATCTTGACCCAGTCAAAGCCTTTGCCTGCTTTATTTCCCGGGCCGGGAATATTTATTCGGATACTATCGCCTTCCTGGGCCTCTCTTTCAACAATGCGGCCATTGGCTGCTACCAGCTGAAACCTTGCGCTCAGGTCACCACTGATTTTATGCCAGTTGTTGATGTCCAGTAAGCGGTGGCGCGCCATATCGTATAAGTCCTGCGCCTCTTTTGCATTGGCAGCGGTAATGCTGCGCATGGTATTGGACTGCCCACCTGCGGACTGATCAGGTACCAGCCCCGGAATGAAGATGTTTGTCCTGTGCATAGTTCCGTTTTTATTACAGCGCCAATAATAATGCCGGTACTGAAGCAAAGAAGAAGGCACATGCTGGCGTCTGTAAAGCGGGTGAGTGTGGACGCAGCATCCCGGCTTGTAGCATCATAACTACAATATTTTAGCGATATCATCGGCTACGGTAAAGAGAGGGAAAGCAGTTACAGCCGGGCAATTGCAGGCGGGTAGCACTCCCCGGGATTTAACAATATTTTGCTATTTGTGGGACTTATTTTGATGAGATATCAGCAGACGAAGAATGATGGCTAGTACAAAACAACATAAACAAATTAAACGGAAATGGTCGGCAAGGGTTACCAAAACGAGCGATGCATTGGATTTAGAAAAAGGAATCTTTACGAAGAACGATCCGATGGAAATTGCCCGCTCCTTGAAACGTTCGGCCCTAAGAAGCCGCCGGAGGAAAGGAACTCCTTACCAATCGGCCATGTCTATGCTTAACTTCTATATCAACAGAGCCGGTAAACATCTGCCGGAAACTACATTAAAAACCCTGGAAGATTTCAAGGAAAAGTTAAAGGAGATTTTTCATAAGGCAGCGATATAGAAAATCTTTCATTCTCTAAATTTTTATGATCATGCACAAAGGAAATCATTCCGGCAGACACCCGGAACAAAATCGCGAAAGGTCATCAACAAGAGAATCAAAAATGACCGATGAAAGAAAAAATCCTGAACTCGATAAGAAGGAAGGAAACATTGATCAGCAACAGTTCAATAAAGGCCATCAGTCTAAACGTAAAGGTGGACACTAGTGGTAATTATATTGCAGTTATTTAATTGAAATAAAAAATAATATTAACGATCATCAAAATTTAGCGTCATGGCAGAATAAAAGGGAATATCTGCCATGACGCTTTTTAAATGTTTGCCGGGGAAACTCCATCGGTCCCTTTCCGCAAATGCCATTGCCTGCTTGCCGCAGCTGGTATCTAATTGATTGTTGTGGAAAACCGGTGGTTTCTTCTCCGGAAATTTTTATTTTTAAGACCTGCAGCATTATAAATCACAGCAGTATATACCTGTAATCAGAAAAACACAGCAAACGCTGCATGTTGCTATATAAATTAATAAAATCTGGTGAGGCGTATCGCTTGGTCACCCGTCATATCAGCCTATGCTACCCGGATATAAAGGGTAATAATAAAAAACAGCTGTACTGCGTTACACTTGGTTGTAATTTTTCTTTAAAAACCAAGTCGATGAAAAAACTATTATTTTTTGTATTGATTACCACATCCTTCACTATTGGCTGCACAAAGCAGGATGCCATTAAAGACAAGCTGACAGATGCCAGCAAACAGATGAATGTGGCAAAACCTACAACATCCTATGTTCCTGTTGATTTCACCTTACTGGATATTGGGGCCCTGCATAATAAGCACGTAATAACGCTGCTGGACAATACACAGGGGCTTCCTCAGGTAGATGATATCATTGCAAATGGCCGGATTTTCTTTACCGGCATAGACTTCATGCCGATAGAATCGACAAATGGGGGGATATTTCAACGTGCATTAATTACTTCAAATGAGTTGGCGCATGTAGGTTATGATTTCAGAAATCTGCCTCATCCTAATGTGAGTGCAAATGTAAAACTGTATATCAACAACCTGCTAACAGCCCTGGACAATAGCAATACCTTTAGCGAAATGCTTGCTGCAATTGATGTCATAGACAATGATGCACAGACGAATCTAACTGATGCCGATCTGGACATCATAAAGGGCACCTGCATCATTGCAAGATACTCAGCTGCATTATGGTCGCCGGTTTCGGAAGGCGGCTTAGGATACTATGATAAAGCTATGCAGTTCTCTCCTGTAATGAGAGGGGGCGGCGGGCCTGGCCGGTTTGTGATAGGAGATGTTTCCGCTTCTGCACAATATTTTACCGGACTTGGAATAGCTGCGTCTCTAGGTTTGGGGGTGCCAGGGGCCAATGCTGCCATATTAGGCGGATGGGCGATATCAGCAGGCTTAGGTTCTTTGTGTACGCTGGTAGGAGCGGATACTGTACCCGCACCCGATCAGCCGGAAGACATCAAGTATGATCCGGTAAAGAAAACTTTAGTATTCGAGGTAACCCCTTATAAATTGGTTTTTTAATATGATGTTTATAAAGAAGATCAATATTAGGAACTTTCTGCTGCTAACCTTGATAGCCGCCGTTATCTTCTATTGCGTATATGGATTGCTGACAGATGGAAATTTATATTGGATCACCCGCAGAGCGATCATAAGCCTGGTCACTGGCATTATCACCTCCTTAGCCATTGGCTTCCTCGGCTTAAAACGCCCCAATAAGATAGTGCGATACTGATAGAAGAAACATATTGATACCTGGAATGCAGAGTGCTGTTCCGGTACTAAAATGGCTTGCAGATCGAATGATTTGCAAGCCATTTCTTTGTTCGCCATCCATGGCAATAAACTTGACGGTGCAAGTCCGTTATGGAGGGCGTGTAATCACCAACCATTAGCCGAGGGGAACAAGCCTGTCATTATGCATACAGTAGTAAAGGATATGTGCACCGTGGGTTTATCACTCACGGCCACCTATCCGATCGGTTTCCGGAAAGTAATCTGTGTCAGGCTACTACTTCATCTCTACTTCATATCTCCTGAAACCCATATCTATGGCAACTGTTGTGCATCTCTCCCGAAAAATCTGCTATTTTTATCTCCTATGAAAAAATTACTATTTCCATTATTGTTATTACTGAGCAGCTGGGCAGGAGCCCAGTCGCAATTCCACGTGATTGCTTTCTATACCGGCGAGGCAGACCAGGCTCATATCAGCTATGTACACGAAGCCAACAAGTGGTTTGCTGAACAGGCAAAAGCCAATAATTTTGAGTACAGGGCTACCCGCGACTGGTCTTTGCTAAACACCGATTCTCTCAAAAGTTATGAAGTGGTATTATTTCTGGATACGCGCCCGGAAAAACCGGAACAACGCGCTGCATTCCAGTCTTACATGGAAAATGGCGGCGCCTGGATGGGTTTCCACTTCGCAGCATTTGCGCTCACACCTTCTGCTGTGCCTGCAAACTGGGATTGGTACCATAACACTTTTCTCGGTAGCGGCTCCTATGTCAGCAATACCTGGCGCCCTACTTCCGCCGTATTGCGGGTAGAAGACCCGAAACATCCGGCAGTAAAGGGTTTGCCACATACCTTCAAATCCAGCCCCAACGAATGGTACCGCTGGAGCCAGGACCTGACTAAAAATCCTGATATAGATATCCTCCTGGCCATTGATTCCACCAGCTTCCCGCTGGGTACCGGCCCTAAGCAGTACGAAATATGGCATAGCGGCTACTATCCGGTGGTGTGGACGAATAGGAAATTCCGGATGGTGTACATGAATATGGGCCACAACGACATCGATTATGAAAACCATACCAATAAGGAATTGTCGTTTACGTTTGACAATCCTACACAAGGTAAGCTGGTGTTACAGGCTTTGCTGTGGCTGGGAAGAGGGAAGAAAAAATAGAAGTGAGTTATTTATAGCCAGCAAAACAAAAGATAATTATAATCTGATCTGGTCGAAAAAATAGAAACTGCATCTGTTTTCTATCTGTAGAAAAATAAACCTTTGTAACATAAATTTTTCGCACAATGGAATTCAGATTTTTTCAGGTAGATGCCTTTACCAACCGCCCGTTTGGCGGAAATCCGGCTGCTGTTTGTATTGCGGATCAATTACCGGCAGATGAAGTGTTGTCCCGCATAGGAAAGGAAAACAATGTACCGATGACTGCTTTCGTTGTGCGAAAGAACAATGACTTCATCCTGCGGTGGTTCCGTCCGGATGGGGGAGAAGCGCAGCTCTGCGGCCATGCCACACTGGCCAGTGCACATATTCTCTGGGAAACAGGAATGATGCTGGCTGACGAGGAAATCCGCTTCCATACGATTGCAGGACAGTTTACCGCTACTAAAGGCAGCGATGGATGGATCACCCTTAATTTTCCTGCTATCGGCAGCGAAGCCGCAACGGATACAACGCTGCTTGCTGTTTTCCCTACCGCTGTAGAAATACTCCAGGCAGGAGTAGAACGTACGCTGGTACTGCTGCCGTCGGAAGAAGAGGTCCGCAATTTCAATCCTACCCATGAACTGTTGCAGTCTTACAATTGCATCGTTACTGCCAGAGCAGATGCCGATAAACCCTACGATTTCGTATCCCGTTTCTTCGCAGCGCCACACGGCCTCACGGAAGATCCCGTGACCGGCTCTGCACATTGTGTACTGGCGCCTTACTGGGCCGCAAAACTGGGAAAAACGACTTTCAATGCTTTACAGGTATCTGCGCGTGGTGGTGAACTGCGTGTAGCCCTCCACGGTGATAAGGTAGCTTTAACCGGACAGGCACTCACGCTGATTGATGGCTGGTTCCGACTGCCGGAATAATATTGATTTGATAAAATAACGAGGTCGTCTCTACCTGGTAAAGACGACCTCGCTATTTTTATGATGGCCTGGTTTTAGTCCAGGAACAGGTCTTTATGCAATTTGCCTCCCGGATTGACGGCGTACTGATCAAAGTCAGTCACCCCGGCAGATTGAAGCACTTCTTCATCGATCAGCGTATGGCCCGTAAAGGAGGAAGGCTGACTGAGAATATAATGCACCGCATCTGCTATGATGGCAGGCGTACGGCTGATATTTATTAATGCATCACCTCCCAGCAGATTTTTGACGGCGGCAGTGGCGATGGTAGTAGCCGGCCATAACGCATTGGAGGCGATATTGTACTGCTCCAGCTCCGCAGCCCATCCCAGCGCAAGCATACTCATATTGTATTTGCTGATGGTATAGGCTACATGAGGCCCCAGCCATTGTGGCGCCAGATTAATGGGCGGGGATAACGTCAGGATATGCGCCTGATGGCCTTTTTTCAGATAGGGCAGACAATGCAGCGTCATCAGAAAAGTACCCCGGACATTGATATCATGCATCAGATCGAAACGCTTGGCAGACGTTTGTTCTGTATTGGTCAGCGAGATAGCAGAAGCGTTGTTGATGAGTACATCAATACCACCGAAGGTTTCCACCGCTTTAGCCACGGCAGCGGCAATCTGTTCCTCTTCACGGATATCAACCTGTACTGCCAGTGCTTTGCCGCCGGCTGCTTCTACTTCGGCCGCAGCACTGTAAATCGTGCCGCCCAGCCTGGGATCTTCTTCTACGCTCTTCGCTGCAATCACAATATTGTTGCCTTCTGAGGCCATTTTCAGTGCGATGGCCTTGCCAATACCCCTGGTAGCGCCCGTGATGAAAATTGTTCGTTGCTGTGCTGTCATAACTCCTGCTTTAAACGGATTGTTTTGATACAGGAATTTAGGAAAAAAAACGATAGCAACCGCAGCTTACAGGTCTACCGGTATAAATACCAGCGGGGTAGGCAGACAGGAAGCTCCCGGCGGTGACCAGGTCATTTTGATCGTTTGCGTTTCTCCGTTGGCAGCTGGCTTGAAAATCTGCACCAGCACTGCCTCAGGCGCCTTGCCAGTCGTTAGCTGGTCTGCCGGAAGTTGGATAGTACCAGGCTTGAATTTGCCTTCACTCACCACCATCGTGTTGGCCATGGCATCACACCATTGACCGCCGCCGCGTGCATTCCATGTTACCAGCGCCAATCCTTTGCCATCCGTACTTTTCCATTTCATTTCTATGTTGTACATCACGCCGTAGTTGCCACTCAGTTTAGCGACTGCATCTGAGCTGCCTTCTGACCCCAGTACCCATGGATCACGCACGCCGTCGGCCATTACCAGCTCTTTTACGCCATCTTTCGTATCGAGGGTATCTATAGCGATGATACGGTAATTGCTTACACCAAAAACGCCTCTGCCGGCGCCACTTTTGCTTTTGGAGGGAAGTACTCCCTTCAGTCGCGCTACTGCCGCGGGGCCGGAGGTTGCAGGATCTGTCTGTACCACGCTGATGAGGCCCGGCTGGTCTATCGTAAATTCATAAAAGCCATGGGTAAGCTGGTCGTATGTGACCACGTTTTTTTCCAGCTGAGCGTCAATGGCAACACGCTCTCCGGGTTTTATGGTACGTACTTTCGTTGCGGGTTTTGAAGCGAAATAATCTGCCAGCCCGTTTTTACCTACGAGGTAATAATTGGTGCTGGGTGGTTGGGAAGAATAGCGCTGCATGCGCAGCTGCATGTTGCTGTTGCCGGTATTTTCTATGACAGCACTTATTTTCCTCGGCATTTTTGCCGGTTCTGTCACGCCATTTACATTGTAAACATATAGTCGTACTGCGCCGGGAGCTACGCGTTCCTGCAAGGCAATGCCTTCCGGTACACGTATATATTCGGGATCGTCTGCGATTACATGCTGTGGCCCGGGCATCACTACCTGCTGATAGTTGATATAAGGAATCTTTTCTGATAGGAAATCAGGTAGTAATACGATGCTGCCCTGTCTGGCGCCTGTGAGGGCATTGTTCATGGCGGTGGTAAGTGTCTGTGCGCTGGCATAAGTACAGGAAAGGGCGAACAGGCCCGCTAATAAAGGTTTCCGCATTGATAATGCTATTATCTTGGTTGATTAAAAAAATAAATATTTTCGCTAACTTAAATAAAAATATTATTAAGTAGTATTAAGTAGGTAATAAAATTTAATAAAAAAGGATGAACGGCAATCGTTCATCCCTCACTAAAATGACTATATGAAAATACTAAGCAGCGGAGGCGGCTGAATTATTGGCAGACTCCATCGCATTGCTGCTGATTTCGGCTGCATGGCGCCTGCGGTAGTTAACAAAGGCTACCACCGCAACAACCCCGATAATCCCTTCAGCGAAAACGGTAAACTTAGGCCCGGCCACATTGGCCATCACACCGGCAAGTAAACTGCCCACGGGAATAATACCCTGGTAAGCCATAATATAATAACTGATGGCTCTTGCCCGCATCGCAGGGATGGCATGTGTCTGGATATAAGTATTGATGGCAGATGTTTGCGCCATCATTCCTACGCCAGAGAGCACCATGAACACCAGCGCCAGTGGCAGCCAGCCGGAATAGGCCAGCAGCATCAGGCTTAAAGAGAATATCAGGCTGGCGGTAACCAGTATCTTCACCAGGTCTTTACCGGCCTTGAGATTGGCCATATACATCGCAGAGATAATAGAACCCAGTCCTGCCGCACTTTCGAACCAGCTGAATGTTTTTGCGGTACCATTAAATACATCTTTTGCAAAAATCGGCATCAGTGTATTAAAGGGGATTACAAACATACTGCTTACTGTAAGCATCATCAGTAGTGAGCTTAGGTCTTTATCGTGGGAAATATAGTGGAATCCTTCGCGTAATTCTGTCCAGATGCTGGTATCTGTCTTTTTTAATACTGGCGTATCCAGCTTCATCATAAACAGGGAGATCAGCACGGGAATATAGCTGATGAAGTTCAGGCCAAAACAGACATCTTCCCCGAAGGCACTCAATAAAATTCCCGCCATGGCAGGCCCGGCAATGCGTGCAAAATTGGCCATGGTAGAATTCAATGCTATGGCATTGGGAAGGTCTTCCCGCTGGGTAACCATATCTACCATCAGCGACTGCCGGCAGGTAACGTCAAATGCATTGATGATGCCCTGTACCAGCGTCAGCAGGATAATGCCGGTAATGCTGTAATATCTGAAGAGGATCATCACCGCCAGTGCCAATGCCTGTAACATGGAGATGACCTGCGTTTGTACCAGTATCTTATATCGGTTATGCCGGTCTATATAACTGCCGGCATAGGGAGAAAGGATAAGAGAGGGGATGAGCCCCGCAAAGCTGACCACGCCTAACAGCAGCGCCGAATTTGTTAGCCGGTAAACCAGCCAGCATACTGCTGTTTTCTGCATCCATGTGCCTATCAGTGATACCGATTGTCCGTAAAAAAACAAGCGGAAGTTGCGGGATTTAAGCGACCGAAATACGTCCATTCCTGAGGTTTTTCTGTTATTGGCTCGCAGTATTTGTATACTGCCATTCTTCTGGATGCAAATTTCCGCTATATTTATATGTAAGCAAAATAGATTGTTTTAATCAAATCCATTAGTAAAACCGATTGATCGATGGAGCTACGCCAATTGAAATATTTCGTGAAAGCCGCTGAGATAGGCAACTTTACCGCTGCTGCCAAAGAGCTATATGTAACGCAGTCTACCTTATCCCAGCAGATCATGTCCCTGGAAGGTGAACTGAATACTTACCTGTTCGACAGGGTAGGCAAGAAGGTGTTGCTGACCGAAGGCGGACAAATCTTCCTGGAACATGCGCGCTATGTACTCGAAGAAGTGGAGAAAGGCCGCCAGGCTGTGGAAGAATTGCAGGGGCTGCTTACAGGTGAACTCCGCATCGGCGTTACCTATGCCTTCACCAGCATGCTCCTGCCACTACTGGTCAGCTTTCCGCAGAAATATCCCGGCATCCGCCTGCAGATTGTATACGGCTCCCCGGATGAGCTGGAACGTAAGCTCAGGGCACAAGACCTCGACCTGCTGCTTACCTTCCACAGTAAAGACCACGAAGACGGACTCCAGATGCAACCCTTGTTAAGATCGCGTATAGTCATGGCCGTTAGTAAGAAGCACCCGCTGTCAGGGAAAAAAAGCATAGGCATAAAAGCCCTGAAAGGCGTAGACATGATCCTGGCAACACCAGGCTATAGCAGTCGCGACTTCCTCGATGAAATACTTAAAAAGCATGAGGTAAGCCTCTCTATAAAAATTGAAATGAATGATGTACACAGCCTGTTGTCGCTGGTAGAAAAAGGCCACTGGGCTACACTCTTAAATGAAAGGGCTGTAACAGGATGGAAGAACATTATCGTAATCCCGCTGGAAGGGCAGGACTGGGTACGAAAATCCTATATCATAACGCTGAAGGGCATACGGCTAAAAAAATCTGCGGCCAGATTTATCCAGGAACTGGAAAAAGTGACCGCAGATCGTAAATGATATTTATAAATTCGGAACTATTCCTGTCATTGGTACTTTGAAATAGTCTTCCATATAAATCTTAAATAATGCTACATCTACATGGCCGGAATCATCCATGCCGATGCGGGTGATGTCTGCAACTGCTTCTATACTAAAGCCCGCTACAGCCAGCAACACATAGGCATGTAAATACACTGCCATCGTTACAAATTCCATCACAGACATTTTGTAATGGTTTTTAAAAACATATTCAATATCCACAAATTGCTGACCGGTTTTCTTCATTAGATAAGCCTGCAGGTCCTGAATTTTTGCGATATCTTTTATAAGATCAAATACTTCAACGGCTAAGTTTATTTCACGGTCCGTTAGCAGCTGGGAATATTCCTCCTCCATGCAGCGCAATGCACATAGGATATAATTAACGGAAATCCTTTGCTGGTATGGGAATATAAGCCCCTGGAATCCTGTTTGGTTGAGCATCCGCTCATCCATCCAGTCACTTATTTCATTCTGCCGGAAAGATACGCCTTCCAGTTTTTGTGTTTGCGTGATGGGCAGCAGCCAGAGTAAAGGATGTAAGTCATAAAATAGTGCTATCAAATTAGGAATGGCAGCCGTGTCGATGGAGAAAAAAGAAATCTCATGTATACCACCACCTGGAACAAAAGATACGTTTTTTCCTTTGGCTACTATAAACATATGATAATCCATAGCACTGGCATCACCTACCGAAATTAACTCCTGCGTTGGTACCAGTACTTCATGCTTTGTAGACCTGTTGATCGCAATGACATCGATGTTGCTATCAACAAAAAGTGTCTCATTCTCCTGAATCGCATAATGAACAAGGGCTCTGTAAATTCCTCCCATAACCTGGTACTGTTCCAGTATCCAGCCATTCTCAGTGACGCTGTATCGTACGATCGTAGCAGCCTTCAGCAAGTGTCTTAAATGTGCAGGTACATCGTTGCGGTTATCTCCTGCCGCATAGGTAAAATTCAAAAAGATGTGCATTTGAGTATAGTTTAATAATAATGGAATCATTCTGATTCTCGCGTTCTTATATTATTCCATTATTATTAAACTATCAGTGATAGACTATCGTCATGTTCAAACGTCTTGATTTGCGAATCGTTAACATAAGTAGGTAGCACTATAGTGCTTATTCAGCGGCCATTTCAAGCAATTTGTTGACGGTGGCCCAATTTCGGGTAGTCGCAAATATTTTCAATTTTTTCTCTAAAATATTGTTGGTAAACTTTGGCTTTAACATAGCCTTATCTATCGCGATATACAACTCCCGCTCATGGAAATGAAACTGTTCCTGTTCCGACTGCAACGCAATAAATTTTTCGAGGTCTGCCGTCGCAGGGGCCACTGGCAGAAACGCCACATATAGTTTGCGCGTTTCCTCCGCAGCGATCTTGCCATATGGATGTTTGTTAATCAGCCGCTTCAATTCGGCAGGTGTACGTAATACCACTTCTACCTTATATCCCAGTGCTTTTTCGAGTCCCTTATGCACCAGCTCCGACAGTTTTTCCTCATCTTTTATCGCAGATTTAAACACCACATTTCCGCTCTGGATATAGGTCCTGACATCTTTTAGCTGCATGGATTCAAAAATCTCCCGCAGTAATTCCATCTTAATAATTTTACTGCCACTTACATTGATGCCTCTCAATAATGCTATATATGTCTGCATATTAAATAAATTAAATTCCCTGCCCGTTGAGTGCCAGGAGATAGGCATCTAAGTTAAATTTTCCGGGCGATATACGCGTGATGGCCGCAAAGGATTTTATGAAATGCGCCTGATCATAAAAACCATGTTCCAACGCCAATCCCGTGAACCCCGGACTGTTGCTGCGCTGCTGATAAGCATCTATCAGGCTTCTAACCCGGATGATACCTGCATAATCTTTTGGGGTAATACCCAGTGCTTCCCTGAATTTTTTTTCCAGGTACCGGTTGGATACGCCCATATTAGCTGCAATATCAGTAATGCGCAGATTACCTTTTTCTGCACGCAGCAGTGAGCATACAGCCATCGTTACATGCCCTGGTGCATTCAGTAACGGCAGAAAAGAACGTTGTACTGCTGCCAGTATAGCAGGCTCGTCCCATAACTCGAAATCCAGGTCCAGCATATGTTGCAGGTCATGAATGTCCAGGAACCTGTCTGCCGTTCCTGCCAGTCCTTCCTTCATAAAATTTACCGGCGCCCAGGGGTACAACTGTACCAGTACTATTTTCGTATAGGCGTGCAGGTGTATATCGATTGCACTGGTCAGCTGACCACAAAAATAAATACCTTCTTTAAGAACAGTATGGTGAAGTCCTGCAATGGCTATTCCCTGTCCGGATATAATAGCCAGGTTGAAACACCCGTTGGGAAGCACTTTGCGCCCGGTAAGCGCCAGTGGGTTCTGGGAATTGTCCAGCACCCAGCATTTTTTTATATAGGTAGATAATGGGGCGGCTACAGGATATTCTCTATAATAGAACATAAAACAATATACAGTAAGATATAGATACCCGTTCGCTTTTTTACAAGGCTGGTAATTAGATGGGATGTATGTTTAAACCGTGGATTTTTTAAAAGCAAAATTTTAGTTAATGGACAGAAGATTCTTTCTTAAAAGCGGTGGTCTCGCAGCTGCCGGCAGCCTGTTCCTTCCACGTTGGGTACAGGCTAAAAGTTTCAATTATCCGCTTGGATTACAACTCTACTCCCTCAATGCACAGATGAAAACCGACCCTGCCGGCACACTCAGACAGGTGGCTGCATTCGGTTACCAGGACCTCGAAACCTATGGATTCAACCACGGTGGCAACAAATTTTACTGGAACATGGACCCCAAAACCTTTAAGGCCATGCTGCAGGATAATAACCTTACTACTTCCAGTGGCCATTACGACATCGACAAGTTCCTGCTGAATGGCGTCAGCACTGATGAGCGCCGAAAATATGTAGACCAGTGTATCGCCGGTGCACATGTACTCGGGCAGGAATACATTGTGTGGCCATGGCTCGACCCGCAGCTGCGCAACCCGGAAAAGTTTCACCTGCTGGCAACCACGCTCAATGAAATAGGAGAGCAGGTAAGTAAGGCCGGATTACAGCTGCTCTATCACAACCACAACTTCGAATTTGAGCAGATGAACGGACAGCTGGGTTATGATATCATCCTCGCTGAAACAGATCCGCAACTGGTAAAACTGGAGCTGGACCTTTACTGGTCTATCCGCTCCGGCCAGCAGCCGGAGAAATTATTCCGTAAACAGCCAGGAAGGTTTGCTGTATGGCATATCAAGGATATGGACAGAGAAAACCCTGACCTGCACACCTACGTAGGCAACGGTACCATCGATTTCACGACGATTACACCATTGGCAGGCGTTTCAGGACTCAAACGGATTTTTGTGGAGCAGGGAAATAATTACGTGCCGGATGCACTCACCTGCATAAGCAGAAGTGCCGGTTTTATGAAGGAGCGGATATTGAAATAGACAAAAAAACAAAAGGGTCTCAAACGGGCTGAGACCCTTTTGGGCTTTATTTTTTACGCTTAGGTTTGGCGCCTCTTTTCTTAGGCTTACCATATTTCAGCATCATTTTGTCTTTATGGCTGACCTTTACGTTTGTCTTTTTATTTTTCGCCAGCTTTTCATGGAACGCAGGCCCTGCATCCTCGCGGGACGGCGCTTTCACCAGCGTATTACGCATAAATACCTTCGGCTTTTCATCCTCTGTTAATTCGGTTGAAAACTGCAGGTCTGCTGGTAATGGTTGTTCTGGTATGCTATAGTTCATCAATCCCTCGATGGCTTCCAGTTGCGGTACCTCGCTGTCTTTCGTCAGTAAGATCGCAATACCTTTTTTGTCTGCTCTACCGGTACGGCCTATACGATGTATGTAATTTTCTGCTGTATCCGGTGTATCAAAATTGATCACATGCGTGATATCCGTGATATCCAGGCCGCGGGCAATGATATCCGTAGCGATCAGGAAGCGGGTATTGCCTGCCTTGAATGCGTTGATGGTGTTGAAACGATGGTTTTGCTCCTTGTTGCTGTGGATGATGCCTACCTTTTCCGGGAATGCCGGCGACAGCAGTTCAAACAGGTCGTCTGCCAGTTGTTTGGTACCTGCGAATATCAGGGTTTTGGTCATCGTCTCATCGTTGGTGATGAGATTTTTAAGGAGATTTACCTTCGTATAGAAGTTAGGAATGCGGAACAGTCGCTGATCAATGTTTTCCAGTGGTGTACCTACAGGTGCTGCCTCAATTCGCACAGGATTATCAAAATGTGTTTCAATAAGTTTCTCCACATCTTCTGTAATGGTAGCAGAAAACAGCAGGTTCTGGCGTTGCTCCGGCAACAGGTCCATGATGTTCTGGATCTGCATGCGGAAGCCCAGGTTCAGCATCTCATCCATCTCATCAATTACCAGTCGCTTGATGCCTTTCATTTTCACGGCACCACTCAGGATAATATCATATAAGCGGCCTGGTGTGGCTACTATAATATCTACTTTGTTTTGTACGGCAGCGGCCTGCGGGTTCATATTTACGCCGCCATACAGCCCGATTACCTCCACGCTCATGTAGGTAGTCAGTTTTTTGATAGATTCGATTACCTGTACCACCAGCTCCCTGGTAGGTACTAAAATCAGCATCTGCGGATGTTTCTCCCTGGAGAATTTAAACATACGTAATGCAGGTAAAAGATAGGCGAAGGTTTTACCGGTACCGGTCTGTGCAATACCGCAAACGTCCTGGCCGGACATGATCACGGAAAAGGCACGTTCCTGTATAGTAGTAGGTTGCTGAATGCCCAGATCATCCAGTGCATTCAGTAAGGAAGAATTCAGATTTAATTCACGAAAAGTCATGACGCTGCTATAAAATGAACGGCAAAGGTAATGTTTTCGCCCGTTATACCCGAAACCGGGCTGAGATCCTAACGCAGCGACTTCCGAAAACGCGTAGCTTTGTAATATAATATACCTTGTTATGGCACTCCTCAAAAGAATTAACCCCTTCTCAAAGGTCAATAACGACACTGGCTTTGGTATCAATGCTGCCGGCTATGGCGGCCGCTTCATCAATCGCGACGGAAGCTTTAATCTGCGGCGGGAAGGCGCCCCCTTCTGGCACCGTTACAGTGTATATCACGCGCTATTGAATATTTCAGCATGGCAGTTCGTCCTTTTCCTGCTGTTTTTCTTTTTTACCGTCAACCTGCTCTACGCAAGTATATACTGGATGGTGGGCCCGCAGCAGCTCCAGGGGGTAATAGGTACTACCTTCTGGCAGCGATTTAAGGAACTATATTTCTTCAGCGCAGAAACGTTTACCACAGTGGGTTATGGCCGTGTAAACCCGGTAGGGGACGGCGCCAACCTGGTAGCTACTATAGAAGCCATGACAGGCTTTCTCAGCTTTGCAGTGGTGACGGGTCTTATCTATGGCCGCTTTTCACGCCCGCGTGCGCACCTGCTCTTCAGCGATAATGCACTGATATCTCCCTATCGTGGCCATACCGCGCTCATGTTCCGCATGGCTTCGCACAAGGAGTACCATACACTGACGGATGTTCAGATACAGGTAAACCTGGCTTTGCTGGTAGAAGATAACGGACATCTGATCTATAAATACTATGAACTGGCGCTGGAAAGAAAACGGGTGGATAGTCTGTCCATGAACTGGACGGTAGTACATCCTATCGATGAGAATAGCCCGCTGAATGGCTTTGGCCAGGAGGATATGCGGATTGCTGATGTAGAAGTATATGTGCTGGTAAGAGGATTTAATGAGGTGTATTCCAACCTGGTACAACAGCGTACTTCCTATACTTTTGAAGAGATTATTTTTAACCGCCGTTTCCTTCCAATGTACAGGGTCAGTAAGAACGGGCGCACTACAATATTGGAGCTGGACAAGCTAAATGCCTCCATAGAGGCGGATTCCGAAGCTTAAAGTGCTTCGGAACCCGGCTTGCGGGAGATCATTAATAATCCTAAGTAGGTAATAAAACCATTGATCACCAGCAGTTCCAGCCCGATCTGGAAGTCGCCAAACAGGCGCTGCTGGTTGTTATCGATTACCAGGCAAACTAACGGCGCCAGCACACAAACTACCGGTACCAGTTTATCATTAACGATACGTTTGGAGAAGATACCAAAGGTAAACAGCCCCAGCAACGGACCATAGGTATAAGTCGCAATTTTAAGAATAACCCCGATCATGCTCTGGTTATTGATCCATTCAAACACCATCACAAATACCAGGAAAGTCAATGCCATTCCTAAATGCACGCGCTGACGTACTTTCTTCTGTTTTTCCTGTGTCCAGCCTTTGCGCTGTATGCCCAGGATATCGATACAGAAAGAAGCCGTTAAGGCCGTCATGGCGCCGTCTGCACTTGGGAACAGGGCAGATATCAGGGCAATGATAAAGATTACGGATATCACCGGCGGCATATGATGTAATGCCAGCTCAGGGAAGAGTTTATCACCGGTGGCAGTAACGCCCTGCTGTGCGGCATAGAGGTACAGGAGTCCGCCCAGGAATAGGAACAGCCCGATGACCACCAGCATGATAAAGCCCAGCGATACGAGGTTCTTCTGAGAGTCTTTCAGGGTGGTTACAGAAATACTTTTCTGCATCATTTCCTGGTCCAGGCCGGTCATGGTAATGGTGATAAAGGCCCCGGCAATGATCTGCTTGACGAAAAACAGCTTGCTGTTGGGGTCTGCCACAAAAATATTGGTAAGGCCTCTTTCAGACATGGCGGTAATGCTCTGTCCGAAGCTCAGGTCCATGGAATGCAGGATATACCACACACAGATGACCAACCCTGCCAGCATACAGGTGGTTTGAAGGGTATCTGTATAAACGATGGTTTTTACACCACCTTCATAGGTATACACGAGGATCATAAAGAGGATGATAATCGTGGTGACCGCAAAAGGAACCCCGAAGTTCTGCAGGATGGTTTCCTGCAATATGCGTACTACCAGGAATAACCTGGCAGTAGCTCCCAGGGTGCGGGAAAGGATAAAGAAAGAGGCGCCTGTTTTGTAGGAATCTCTCCCGAAACGTGTTTCGAGGTAATTGTAGATAGATGTCAGTTGTAAACGGTAGTACAGCGGAATAAGCACATAGGCAATGGTCAGGTACCCGATCAGGTAGCCCAGGGTTATCTGGAAATAGGTAAAGGCATCTTTACCCACGGCACCCGGCACACTCACAAATGTTACCCCACTCAGTGAAGTACCGATCATACCGAAGGCAACCAGCATCCAGTTACTGTTCCTGTTCCCGATAAAAAACGACTCGTTGTTTGAATTCCTGCCGGTATACCAGGCTACGATCAGCAGAACGACGAAATACGCAACTACAAATGAAAATAATAATACTGGCGACATGTATCCGTTTTAAGTAGGTATCAAATATATGGAATCGGGCTTAGCTTTTCCATAAATAACACGAATTACATTGCTTGCTGCCGTCAAATAATAAATTTGCTTTTGTCAAATTATATTTCAATTTTTATTGATAAACAAGTTACTATGCCTGACCTGAATAGCCTGATCGACTCGGTAGCCAGCTTCCATCAGTTTTATGAGCGGTTCAATAGCCAGCTGAGCCGTTCCCGCAGTAAACACCCGCTTTCCAATGCCGAACTACGTATTTTGTATGAGCTGGGGAAAGAGGAAAACCTCCCGGCCGGGCGCCTCGCTGCTGTTACCGGAACAGACCCCGGTTACCTCACCCGTATCCTCCGGTCACTGGAAAAGCAGGAGCTGGTAATCCGCCAGCCATCGCGCCAGGATGGCCGCAGTTTCTCTGTTATGCTCACCACGGCAGCAAAGCAGCTCCTCCAGACGCTGGAAATGGAAGCTAAAGACGATATCACTGCCCTGCTCACCGGCTTGTCCGACAAACAACAGGAGCAACTGACTACTGCCATGGGCACTGTTCAGCAGGTATTGTCCGGCGAAAATACCCCCAACGGGGCCATTACTTTCCGTCAGCAGTTGCTTCCCGGCGACGTGGGGTACCTGATTCATCTGCATGGAGAGCTGTACGCAAGAGAAATGGGCTATAACCTGGAATTTGAAGGGCATGTATGTAAAACCTTCCATGAAATGCTTGCTACCTACTCCCTGGCAAAAGACCGCGTTTTCCTCGCCATCAGCGGAGGCAAAATTGTAGGTTCGGTAGCTGTTCTCGGCTCTACCCGCTACCTGGCGCAGCTACGCTGGTTCCTGGTACATCCGGATTTCCGCGGAAAAGGCCTGGGCAAAAAATTACTCAGCGATGCGATCGCATTCTGTAAAGAGAAAAATTATCAGACCGTCTACCTGATGACGACCAGTATGCAAACAACAGCCATCACCCTCTACAAACAGCTGGGGTTCAGGAAATCGGGTGAGAAACTCCTCCAGCAATGGGGGCAGCAGCTTTATGAACAGCGTTATGATCTGGACCTTGTCTGATCAGCGCCTGGTTTTCATGCAGGCGTCAACGTTAGATCAGGCATATTTGTGTAACAGCACGATCTGGCCAAGGTGATAGGCATCGTGCTCCGCTAGTCCCTGTAAATAATAAATGGCCGGATTATCGGTGCCGGGGAAGGCATCGAATAGTTCTGCTTCAGGGAAAGCACGGATAGTAGCGGCAGTATCCCGGAAGGAATGTTCCAGCCGCCCAAGGGTAGCATGCCAGTTATCCGGGCCGTGATTGTCGGGAAGATAGAAATCAGGAAGATCGCCATCCTGTTCCGGGGGATCATTGTGCATGTATCGTGTTACCCGCTGATGCCAGTAAATCACATGACTTACAATCTGCCAGATGCAGTTGGACTCACCGAATCGCTTAACTGCCAGATCTGCATCGATACGCACCAGGTGCTCCTTGTAAGTGACCCCCATCCAGGGCTCACCATTGTAAAGACTTTCCAGAGAATTGGCTACATGTTTGGTAAATGACATACCTGAAGTTTAAGGAATTCATATTCGTTATTCGTAATTTACAAAAAAACCATCGTTATGAATCAACAGGAATTGGAAAGCAACAAAAATGAGGATGCCATACGTCTGGCTGTTAGTACAATGAAACAGCGCCTGGGAGTCATTGAACAGGGCGGAGGAAAAAAAAGTCTGGAAAAAGTTCGGCAACGCGGTAAGCTGACAGCCCGCGAACGAATTGAATACCTGATAGACAAAGACTCCGTTTTTACAGAGATAGGCGCCTTTGCCGCCTATGAGATGTATCCGGAATACGGTGGTTGCCCGGCTGCCGGTACTGTTGGCGGTATCGGATATGTCAGCGGCCGCCAGTGCATGATCGTAGCCAACGATATGACGGTGAAAGCCGGTGCATGGTTCCCGCTTACCGGCAAAAAAAACCTGCGCCTCCAGGAAATCGCCATGGAAAACCATTTGCCGGTCATCTACCTGGTAGACAGCGCCGGCGTATTCCTTCCCATGCAGGACGAGATCTTCCCGGATAAAGAGCACTTCGGCCGTATTTTCCGCAACAACGCCCGAATGAGCGCCATGGGCATCACCCAGATCGCCGCCGTAATGGGCAGCTGCGTTGCCGGCGGGGCATACCTCCCCATCATGAGCGATGAAGTACTGATGGTAGAAGGCAACGGCTCCATCTTCCTGGCAGGGCCCTATCTCGTGAAAGCCGCTATCGGCGAAGACGTAGATGCGGAAACGTTAGGAGGCGCCGTTACCCACACCGAAATCTCCGGTATCGCCGATTACAAATTCAAAACAGATGAAGAATGCCTCGACCAGGTAAAACGTATCGTCAGCAAAATCGGTCATACTCCCGGTGCCGGCTTCGACAGGGCAAAACCCGTTGCGCCTAAATTCCCGGCTGAAGACCTGTACCAGATCATCCCGGCAGACAGTACCAAAACCTACGACATGCTGGACCTCATCGCCCGAATTACAGACAACTCTGAGTTCGACCAGTACAAACAGGACTATGGTAAAAGCATCATCTGCGGTTATGCCCGCATAGACGGATGGGCCGTAGGTATCGTTGCCAACCAGCGTAAGATCGTCAAAAGCCGCAAAGGCGAAATGCAGATGGGAGGCGTTATCTACAACGACAGCGCCGACAAAGCCGCACGCTTCATCATGAACTGCAACCAGAAAAAAATTCCACTGGTATTTCTCCAGGACGTAACCGGGTTCATGGTAGGCAGCAGAAGCGAACATGCCGGTATCATTAAAGACGGTGCCAAACTGGTGAATGCCGTGGCCAACTCCGTTGTACCAAAAATCACCATCATCGTAGGTAATTCCTATGGCGCAGGTAACTATGCCATGTGCGGAAAAGCCTATGACCCCCGCTTTATCTATGCCTGGCCCACTGCTAAAATCGCAGTAATGGGAGGGGAGCAGGCCGCCAAAACATTATTACAGATCCAGGTTGCATCGCTGAAAGCCAAAGGGGAAGAAATTACCCCGGAAGCTGAAAAAAAATTACTCGCCGCCATCACGGAAAAATATAACGCACAGACATCTCCATACTACGCAGCAGCAAGACTTTGGGTGGATGAGATCATCGACCCCGTTACCACACGTTTACGCATATCCGAAGGTATCAAAGCCGCTGAACATGCACCAGTAGAAGAACATTTCAATGTAGGTGTTTTCCAGGTATAGCTTCCTGCATCAATCATAAAATTTAAGTCTGAAAAAAATAAGGGTGCCGAAGGCACCCTTATTTTTTTCAGACTTTTCCCGGCCGCCGAAGGCGGCCGGGAAAAGTCTGTTATGCCAAAGAAACAAATAACAAAACCCTTATCTTCGCCCAATGGCTGAACTCATAATTTACACAGATGGATCATCCCGCGGTAACCCCGGCCCCGGCGGTTATGGTGTGATTCTCATCTGGGGGAACATCAGAAAGGAAATGTCCCAGGGATACCGGAAAACAACCAATAACAGAATGGAACTGCTGGCTGTAATAGTCGGGCTGGAAGCACTCAAACGGGATGGACTGGAAGTGAATATTTTTACAGACAGTAAATATGTGGTAGACAGTATCGAAAAAGGCTGGATCTGGGGATGGGTAAAAACAGGATTTAAGGATAAGAAAAATAAAGACCTCTGGATGCGCTTTATCCCGCTGTTCAGAAAACATAAAGTGAAAATGAACTGGGTGAAAGGACACGCCACCAATCCTTTCAATAACCGCTGTGATGAACTCGCAACAGCTGCCGCAGACAGCGGCAACTGGCTGATCGACACCGGCTTCGAAGCTTCCAACGGATAATAAAGTACATTAACAGGTAGAACCAATTCAATAGTTGAATTGTAATTATGACGACAATTCAACTATTGCATTATGTTCAACTGGCTGATACTAACACTCCAGAAATATCCCGAAATAGCCGTCATGCTTACCCTGATGATAGGGTTTTATGTTGGAAAGATCCATATCAAGGGATTCACCCTTGGAACGGTAACGGGGGTATTGCTGACCGGTATTTTCATCGGCACCTATCATATCCCCATCCCCGACGGGACCAAATCAATTTTCTTTCTCTTCTTTTTGTTCTGTACCGGCTATGGTATTGGCCCCCAGTTTTTCGCTGCACTAAAAAAAGATGGCGCTCCACTGGCTGCGTTCTCATTTATAGTCTGCGTCAGTAGTTTGCTGCTTTGTTGGGCTATATCCTCATTATTGCATTTTGAAGTAGGAACAACTGCCGGGTTTATGTCCGGCTCCAATACCTGTTCTGCCATTATAGGCGTAGCCTCCAATAGTATTAAAGACCTGAATATTTCTGACGACCTGAAAAACCGTTATCTCGATCAGATACCGGTCGCTTATGCCGTTACCTATATTTTTGGTACCGCTGGTACTTCCTGGTTCCTGTCTGTAATAGGACCCTGGTTTATGTCGGGCAGCCGTGCAAAGCTGATCGAAGAAACCAAAGCCCTGGAAGCACAGCTGAGCGAAACCGGCGCCGGTGAAGAAGAACATGATATCACCAACGCTTATGATGAAGTGGCCTTCAGGGCCTACCTGCTTAGCAAGGAAACCATCGGCGACGGCAAAACAGTGACTGAACTCGAACATGTGCTGAAATCTAAAGGACGACTGCTCTGGATACTCCGCGTAAGAAGAGAAGGGAAGCTCATACCCATTACCCCCGACTTTCCCCTGCATGCCGGTGATATTGTAGCTGTCAGTGGACAACGTGTATCCGCCATCGGCGCCGATCCCTTACTGGGAAAGGAAGTAGCCGATGTGGAACTGCTTACCTTCCCCGTACAGGATGTGGTAGTGTACGTAAAAAATAAGAAAGTTATCGGACACCATATACGCAGACTCGATGCTGATCCCGCATTCAGAGGAATCAGTATCCGTAAACTAACCCGCGCAGGTATTGAGATTCCGTTATCACCCCTTACTTCGCTGGTTAAGGGAGATGTGCTCGAGCTAGTAGGTATTCAGGTAGATTTAGACCGGGCCATACCGCTACTGGGCTTCAAGGAAAAAACCGGTGTGGAAACAGATATCGTATACCTGGCAGGTGGTATCGTAGTGGGTACGTTAGTTGGTGCGTTGTCCTGGAAAATTGGAGCAGTGCCTATAGAACTCAGCACCAGCGGCGGTTCGCTTATTGCAGGGTTGTTCTTCGGATGGCTGCGCAGTGCCAGACCTACCTTTGGATTTATACCACCGTCTTCTCAGTGGGTACTTACCAAGTTAGGACTACACGTGTTCATTGCCATCGTCGGACTCACCTCCAGTGAAGGATTCCTTACCGGATTAAAACAGGAAGGCCTCACACTATTTGTTGCAGGTATCGTACTTAGCCTTTCGCCTATGGTGCTGGCATTGTTCCTGTCTAAATATGTGTTCAAATTCCATCCTGCCATAGGCCTGGGGGCCTGCGCCGGCGCCCACGATGAATCCGCGCCGTTGCTGGCGGTACAGGATGCCCTCAATAGTAAAGTGCCCGCATTGGGATATACTGTAGCCTATGCAGTAGCCAATATTACACTGACTACTTCAGGCGTGATCATCGTACTGCTAATGACCCATGGAAAATAAATCCGACAACTTTTTAACATTTCTTTTTGTTGATAACATAAATACCACTAGCTTTGCGTCCCAACAGTCTATAGGAATAATAGGGTAATAAATAGAAACAAATGAAAAGGAAGTATTTCTTAAAAGACCAGCCATTCAGTTTTGTATGTTCGTCGTGTTGTGCCACCGCGCGAATGTATTGTTGATCGACCACACAAAATCGCTGTCTGCAATCACATAATTAACGGGACCATCGCTCAAAACGCCTGACCATTACCGGTATCAGGGATGACATCGCTTTGCCCATATAAACCGCATAAACCTCCAATTCTCCTCTTATGCTACAACGTCTATTACTTGTTCTCGTGCTGTTAGGACCCCTCTTGGGTTTCGCGCAGATACGCACCGTAACTGGTACCGTCTATTCGGCCAGGGAAAACCAACCATTGCCCGGAGCGACCATCGTGGTGGCAGGCACCACACAAGGGGTGACCTCTGCCGCTGATGGTACCTTCAAAATTGAAATCAGCAACCCGGCTGCTACCAAACTTATTGTTAGCTATATCGGTATGAAACAACAGGAAGTAGCTATCACTACCACGCCTATACGTATTGCCCTCGAATCCGGTGGCAAGGATATCGACGAAGTAGTGGTTATCGCCTATGGTACCGGTAAAAAGAACTCCCTCACAGGCTCTGTTGCGCAGATTAAAGGAGCTGACCTGGCAGACAGGCAGATCTCCAGCGTATCCAGAGGCCTGCAAGGACAAGTGGCCGGCGTACAGAGTACCGCCCAGAGCGGACAACCAGGAACAGATGCCACCATCCGTATCCGTGGTATCGGCTCTATCAACGCATCTGCTGATCCGCTTTATGTAGTGGATGGTGCGCCATACTCCGGTAGCATCAACGCTATCAACCCTTCTGATATTGAATCTATCTCCGTACTGAAAGATGCCGCCTCCAGCGCATTATACGGTTCCCGTGGTGCCAACGGTGTCATCATCATCACCACCAAAAAAGGAAAAGGTAAAGGTAATATAGGCGTTCGCGTTGCACAGGGCTTCTCTAAACGCGCAGTGAAAGACTATGCACAGGTAAGTACCGACGATTATTTCCGCCTGTACTGGGAAGCACTCCGCAATACCAACGTGACCAACGGCATGACGGCTGCACAGGCCGCAGCCAGTGCCAGCGGCAATGTTGTCGGCGACCTCGGCATCAACCCATACGGTACAGCCATCGATGAACCCGTAGGCACCGACGGTAAGTTGGTAGCCGGTGCTCACCCGCTCTGGAACGACAACTGGGACAAAGCCATGCAGCAAACAGGCCAGCATACCCAGGCAGATCTCAACATCAGCGGCTCCAGCGAAAAATCAAGATATTATATCTCCGGCAGCTACCTCAACGATCAGGGTATCTATCTCGCTTCTGGTTTTAAACGTTATAACGTTCGCGCAAACATAGAAGCTGACGCCAAAAAATGGCTGACAGTAGGCTTGAACCTCTCTGGTGCACATTCCGAGCAGCAGGCGCCTCCTTCAGACGACAGCCGCTCAGACAACTACGTGAACTATGGCCGTCTGATGCCTTCCTTCTATCCGATCTACGAACGTGACCCTGCAACCGGTGCCTATATCCTCGATGCCAAAGGCAACAGGATTTTTGACTATGGCGATTATCGCCCTTCTGCAAATAATCCTAATACCAACCTGGTTCAAACGGCAGGCATCGATCTTCATAACGTAATGAGAGATGATGTGTCTGCCCGCACCTTCGGACAGGCAACCATCTGGGACGCACTGAAATTTAAAACTACTTTCAGCGTCGACTATTCCCAGTTAATGAACCACGACTATACGAACCCTACGCTGGGCTTCGACGCACCAATTGGCGGTACAGTAGATCGCGGTAGCTTCCGCACCTTCAGCTGGACATGGAACAACATCTTTACCTACGAAAAAACATTTAATCAGATACACCACATTAATTTGCTGGCAGGCCAGGAAGCGTATAAATACAATTATACCTTTATCGATGGTAACCGCTCCGGTTTCTCTCTGCCAGGACTTACAGAGCCTGCTGATGCAGCAGTACTGCTGGGTTACACCGGTTTCTCTGACAACTACACCCTGAGTAGCTACCTGTCCCGCGCAGAATACGACTATAAAAACAAATATTTCTTCTCCGCATCATTACGCCGCGACGGATCCTCCAGGTTCTCTCCTGATAAACGCTGGGGTACCTTCTGGTCGCTGGGTGCTTCCTGGAAAATGAATGAAGAAAGCTGGCTGAAAGAGAAAGACTGGCTGGATGCCTTAACCCTCCGCGCCAGCTACGGTGCACAGGGTAATGATAACCTCGGTACTTTCTATACCTATCAGTCGCTCTATGTTGTAAACAGTAACCTGGGTGAAGGTGGTACTTATCGTGATACACTCAGCAACCCTAACCTGAAATGGGAAACTAACCTGAACCTCAACGTGGGCGTAGATTGGTCTATGTTCGACAACAGGTTTGGTGGTACCGTGGAATTCTTCCAGCGTAAATCCCAGGACCTGCTGTTCGCATTACCTAAAGCCCCATCTACCGGTTATGCTTCCATCAGCCAGAATATCGGCGCTATGCGTAATAATGGTATAGACGTAACCCTGCGCGGCGTACCGGTTAAAACAAAAGACTTTAGCTGGACGGTGAACCTGAACATGACCCACTATAACAACAAGGTTACCTCGTTACCACAGAAAGAAATTATCAGCGGTACGAAAAAATTAATGGTAGGTAAATCTATTTATGAATTCTACCTGCGCGACTGGGCAGGAGTAGATGCCAAAACAGGCGCCCCGCTGTGGTATGTAACAGATCCTACCACCGGCGCAAAAACAACGACATCCAACTATAGCGCTGGTACACTTTACTATTCAGGCTCTGCGCTGCCGGATGTTTATGGAGGTCTGACCAATACGTTTACTTATAAAAACTTCGCGTTTAGCTTCCTCTGGGCTTATTCCCTGGGTGGTAAGGTACTGGACAACGATTACGTTTACCTGATGCATACCGGTAACAACCCTGGTCGTTCCTGGTCTTCAGAAATCCTGAACCGCTGGACACCGGACAATACCAACACCAACGTGCCGGCACTGACTACCAACAACACCAACTGGACATCCAACTCTACCCGCTGGTTATATGATGCTGCCTATGCACGCCTGAAAAACGTGAACCTGAGCTATTCATTCCCGGCTACACTGATGGACAAGGCGCACCTGCACGGGTTAACTATCTATGTACAGGGAGAGAACCTGCTGACCATCTACGGTCATAAAGGTATGGATCCTGAACAGAACGTTAACGGAGTTACCTATTACCGCTACCCGGCTTTGAAATCATTGTCTGCCGGTATTAACCTGAATTTCTAAAAACTGACCCATGAAAAAGAACAGATATATACTTACCGCTTTACTGGGTACCGTGTTGCTAAGTGCTTGCAGCAAGGACTTTCTGAAGCAGGATCCTACCAATCAGGTGCCTGATGATCAGGTATTCACTACCGCCGACAACGTGGAAACCGTTATCAATGGTACATGGGCTTATGCCATGGAAACATTCTTCACCTATGCTGTTCCGGGGTATAATTCTATTGCCCGTGCCAGTGATGCCATGGGAGATGATATCGCCGTTACCACCAAATACGGATTGCGTGATGCATATACCTTTGTGGAGATGGTAGACAATACCAAAAACCGCGTGAGTGCTTACTGGACGATTCTTTATAAAGTGATCGATAATGCCAACAGCATTATTACCAGGGTTGATGGCGTGAGCGGCGATGCTACGCAGAAAGCACGTCTGAAAGGACAAGCTTATGCATTGCGTGCCATGTGCTACCTGAACCTGGCTTCTTTCTACCAGTTTAATCCGATCGTTGATCCGAACGCACCGGCAGTGCCTATTTACCTGGAACCTACCACTGCAGCAACTGCAGGCAAGCCTCGTTCTACTATTAAACAGGTATACGACCAGGTGATCGCTGATCTGCTGGCTGCTGAACCACTGGTAAAAGGTTATGACCGTGGAGATGCCAGCAAGAAATATAAAATTGATTATAATGTGATAGAAGGACTGCTGGCACGTGCTTACCTGCAAACGCAGCAATGGGGGCTCGCACAGCAGAAAGCTGCTGCCGCTCGCCAGGGCTATCCGCTAATGTCCGGTGATGACTATCAGAAAGGCTTCAGCGATGTGAGCAATGCAGAATGGATCTGGGGCCACCCGCAAACACCTAACCAGAGCAATGCGAGCTACAACTTCCACTTCCTCGACGTGAGTGATCCGGGCTCTTATTACTATAGCTTCATGGCGGATCCTTTCTTCAAAAATTTCTTTGATAACGGTGACATCCGTACGAAATTATTCGACTGGGATACACTGCCATCACAGGAAGGTTACCTGCGGTACAAGAAGTTCCGTTTCCGCGATCAGACGGCGCTCATTGGCGATTTCGTACTGATGCGTGCTGCCGAAATGGTGCTGATAGAAGCGGAAGGTTATGCACGTGCCGGCGATGCTACCAACGCAACCCTGCGTCTGAATGAGCTGAGAGGTGCACGTAGCGCATATCTCTACAAGCAAGGCACCGGTAACATCATTGATTCTATTATGATCGAGCGCAGGAAGGAACTATGGGGCGAAGGGTTCTCTTTGTCTGACATCATTCGTACCAACGGTACGGTAGTGCGTAAAGCCTTTACATCCTACACCGGTGGCGATTCTATTATCAATGTGCCCCGTGCAGACGGTACTTTCAAACAGGTGAAGGCAAAAGGCCACAGAACATTGAAATTCCCTGATGGTACTTCTTTTGTTCCGCAGAGTAAATATTATCTCTTTGCGATTCCTTTGTCGGAAGTACAAAACAATCCTAACTTATAATTGGAGTAACATATAAAAAAACGTAGGGCCGGTCACGTTAGTTGACCGGCCCTATATTTTTTATGTTTGCAGATGATTAGAAGATATATGGAATAAAGCGCTTGGTGTGCTGCATATAGTCTGCATACTCCTGGCCAAACTGTTTTAGCAGGGCTCTTTCTTCAATGCGGATACGATAGATAAATACGAAGAATACAGGTATTACCACCGCAAAGAAGCTGTACCAGCTATTGGTGGAAATGCCAAAACCGATAAAGGAGAGGAGGGAGGCCGAATAGGAAGGATGTCTAACCAGCCGGTACATGCCATCTTTTTTTACCTGGTGGCCTTCCCGTATCGTCACCATTACGGTGAAATACTTTCCTAGCTGGGCAACTGCGGCAAAACGGATCACCACGCCAATCAGGATAATAATCAGGCCGCCATAATGTACGGTGACACCATCCGGTGCGATCCTGGCGCCTGGCTTACCAGATAGCCATACAGCGGCACTGATACCCGCTGCGATGACGACCCAGATGGCTGTCAGACTGCCACGGTCCTGGTTTTGTTTGTCGGTATTGCTGCCGCGAAGCGCGCGGTTGAGCCAGATTTCAGATGCCAGCCACAGGCAATAAATTACAATAGTCAAGGGATGCATAAACAGGAATTATTGGCTTAATATACGTTTTTTCGTGGATACTAAATACCCTTTCACTGGCTTTGTCAGTTTTGCCTGCAATATCTTACATTGCAGTAAAATTAGGTGCTATGGAAAATCTGCAAGCGTTAATCCAGTCTTCAACTCCTTTACTGATAGATTGTTATGCTGTCTGGTGCGGCCCCTGTAAAATGGTTCCGCCGATATTAAAAGAGGTGAAGGATAAGATGGGAGATAATCTCAGAATTATTAAAATTGATGTAGATAAAAACCCGCAGTTTTCGGCCCAGTGGCAGATCAGTAGTATTCCTACATTGATGCTGTTTAAAGAAGGTAAACTATTGTGGCGACAGGCAGGCGTAGTGCCGGCACATCAGTTGTTGCCGATCATTCAGCAGAAAATTGCTTAAAATAACGGACATAAAAAAGCGGGTCTCTACACAGTAGCGACCCGCTTTTTTTATATAGATAATATTGTTGGCTTACATCACACTGTAAAACGTTTTCAGTTCGCGTTCCATGTCCACATAAATCGGTTTGGTAAATTCCAGGAACAGCTGATCGGGTGGAGGAGGGAGTAGTTCACGTCCGCCCATCATTTTCTGGTCTTCTTCAGATAGAGCGCGGTTGTCGCCACGGTAGGTGCCGAACTGATTTACCCAGGTATAGCTGCCGGGAATCCGGTTCTGGCGCAGCACCTTACTATCCATGGTGTTGATGATACGATAGTCCAGCATACCTTTGGATACTACTGTTTGCCGGGTAATAAAGACGGTTGCCTTTACTGTTTTATATTTTTTAATTTCTTTTCCGGTAGAATCTTTACTGGTACTTTCTACGATTTCTTTTGAAACATCGCGCTGGGTGCGGTCTACATAGGTCTGACCAACGATGAAGTCAAAGAAATGCAGTTCCAGGTACTGGTCTACAGGCACTTTATTGGCGTTGGCGAAGCTTTCATCGTAGAACTGTACGAATGTATTGATATGCTGGCTTTGCACATTGCGAACAAGGAAGTCCCTGAACTGATCAGCAGAGAACTGGAAATAAGGGGATCTGATATCGATCTGGCTGATAGCGACGTTGATAACGGCGCGCTGATAGGCCAGGTTTTTCAGGTCCTGGGCATTCCGGTAGTTCTTTACCAGTTTCAACGCTTCATCAAACTCGTAATAGGCGTTGCGTGCGCTGGCTTTGTCGCCGGCATCCAGGAGGTAGGTGCCGCGGTCGTAGCGCTCCTGTGCTGCCATTTCCAGGGCGCCTTTGATAGCGGCGGAATAATCTTTGGGTGTTACCACTGCCAGGGCAGCAGGACTGTTATGAATGGCGTTAAAGAGCGTTTGCATGGAGCGGTATTCCATGCGGATCTTTTCCCATTTCAGCTCATTGTTTTCCTGTATCAGGCGGGTAGCATTGGCTTCATGGTGTTGGAAAGACTGCTTATACGCATCAGGGAGCAGGCGCAGGGCGGTGGCATCGTGGGGCCTGCGTTGCAGCTTTTTTACAAATGCCATTACTGCTTCATCGTAGCGGCCTTTGTTATAAAGCTTTTCGCCGGATTTACAGGAGAAAATGAATAACAGCGCCAATACACAGCATACAGATTGTATCCTTCGGGATAATAGGTTGTTGGAATGCACCTGGGTAGATTTTAGGGATATGTTGACTGACTATTTAAATTGTCTCCTCAACTCTCTGTCCGACTCACGTTGTTTGATGGATTCGCGCTTATCATGGAGCTTCTTACCTTTACCAATGCCGATTTCCATTTTTGCCAGGCTCTTTTCATTGATAAACATTCTCAAGGGGATGATGGTATAACCCTTTTCCTTGATTTTGTTTTCCATTTTTTTGAGTTCTTTCCTGGTGAGTAACAATTTTCTTTCACGCAATGGCTCGTGGTTGGCGGCAGTGCCGTGGGAATACTCTGCGATATGCAGGCTTTTTACAAACAATTCTCCTTTGTGGAAATAACAGAATGCATCATTAAAGCTCACTCTGCCAGCACGGATGGATTTAATTTCCGTACCGGTTAATACGATACCGGCAATATACTTGTCTTCTATTGCGTACTCAAAATATGCCGATCTGTTTCTTAATTCTGCCATAGATGTGTGATTACAAAAATGCTTTATGAGTATAGACCATGCCTATAACCCATAAAGCACTTTACGTAATGTTTATTTTTTGAACAGTGAAAGTACTGTTCCCAGTTTGGTCTTCAATTCTTTTCTGTCCATGATGAAATCCAGGAAGCCATGTTCCAGCAGGAACTCTGCGCTCTGGAATCCTTCAGGAAGGTCTTTTTTAATCGTTTCTTTGATGATCCTCGGACCTGCAAAGCCGATCAGTGCACCTGGTTCCGCAATGTTGAGATCGCCCAGCATGGCATAGGATGCAGTAACACCGCCAGTGGTAGGATCCGTCATCAGGGAGATGTAAGGTAATCTTGCATCAGCAAGCTGTGTCAGCTTGGCAGAAGTTTTAGCCATCTGCATCAGCGAAAACGCGCTCTCCATCATACGGGCACCACCTGATTTAGAGATAATCATCAGTGCGCTCTTGTTTACGATACAGTAATCAATCGCTCTGCTGATCTTTTCTCCCACCACAGAACCCATAGAACCACCGATAAAGTTGAAATCCATACAGGCTACTACCAGATCATATCCGTCTACTTTACCGGCACCTACTGTCATGGCGTCTTTCAGGCCAGACTTCTTCTGCGCGTCTTTCAACCTGTCAGCATATGGCTTCAGGTCTTTAAAGCCCAGAAAATCGGTTGGGTAGATATTGGGGAACAGCTCCTCGAACTGTTGGTTATCAAAGATGATCTCAAAATACTCAGCGGAGTTGATACGATTGTGATAGTTACACTTATCACAAACATAAAAATGCTCCTTCAGATCCTTAACAGTGGTGGTTTTCTTACAGTTAGGACATTTGTGCCACAACCCATCCGGTGCTTCTTTTTTCTCACTGGTGGTAGTGGAAATGCCTTGTTTAATTCGCTTAAACCAGCTTGACATATTCTGCTATTAGATTAGAAAATAGTGGTGCAAGATACGAATTAATGTATTACGTTTCACCCTAATTTTTTGCTAAATAGCAGATTGAGCAAGAAATCAGCCACTACAGTGATTTTGTATATGTTAAAAAGACAGGGAGTTATATTTAATATTTTATTTATATGCATCTGACTGTCAAAAATCTCATATCTGCAAAAAAATAAAACCCTGCCAATGGCAGGGTTTTATCATAAGGTCCGTAAACGGCTCACTTCAATGCTTATGCATTTCTGTTGATACAGTTCAGGTCCTGGAATGCTTCTTCCAGACGCTTAACAAAGGTTTCTTCACCTTTACGCAGCCAAACGCGTGGATCGTAGTATTTTTTATTAGGTTTATCTGCGCCTTCAGGGTTACCCAGCTGTGCCTGCAGATAGTCTCTCTTAGCTTCGTAGTAATCGTGGATACCTTCCCAGAATGCCCACTGCATATCTGTATCCAGGTTCATTTTGATAACGCCATAACCCAGGGACTCAGCAATCTGGTGTTTTGGAGAACCGCTACCACCGTGGAATACATAGTATACTGGTTTAGCTTTGGTGTTGAATTTCTGCTGGATATGATCCTGGCTGTTCTGCAGGATGATAGGACGCAGCTCAACATTACCCGGAGAGTATACACCGTGAACGTTACCGAAAGCAGCAGCAACAGTAAAGCGGCTACCAACTTTATTTAAGGTTTCGTAAGCAAAGGCAACATCTTCAGGTTGAGTATACAGTTTAGAGTTGTCTACACCAGAGTTGTCTACACCATCTTCTTCACCACCGGTAACACCCAGCTCGATTTCGATGGACATACCCAGTTTGTTCATTCTTTCGAAGTACTTGTGGGAAATTTCGATATTCTCTTCCAGCGGCTCTTCGGAAAGATCCAGCATATGAGAGCTGAACAGTGGCTGACCGTGCAGTTTGTGGAATTCTTCACCTGCATCTAATAAACCATCGATCCAAGGCAGCCATTTTTTAGCAGCATGGTCGGTATGCAGCACTACAGGAACACCATAGTATTTAGCAACTTCGTGTACGTGTTTTGCACCAGAGATAGCACCTGCAATGTTTGCCTGCAGTTTATCGTTAGGCATCCCTTTACCTGCGAAGAACTGAGCACCGCCATTCGAAAACTGTATAATTACCGGTGAATTCACCTTTGCTGCTGTTTCCAGTACTGCGTTTACTGAGTTAGTTCCTACTACGTTCACGGCAGGCATTGCAAATCCGTTGTCTTTGGCATCGTTATACAGCGCATCCAGCTCTTCGCCGAATAATACGCCAGCTCTGTATTTTCCCATACTCTAAAAGAAATTTGTTTTTAGGAAGGCAAATATAAGGAGTAAATAAGAAGATTTATAGCGAAATAAGAATTTACAACAATCCTTTAAAATACAAAGGGATAATTGTACTTTGTACGCCACTACTTTTATTACATACACATCCTGCCCGCAAACCCTTACGGGTATACGTTCCTGTTATTAATTAATATGCTTTGCGCAAACCGGCCATCAGCCCGGAAAAATATGCAGTGGCTTCGCGCAGCCTGCTGCCATACCAGCTAAACATTTCCCCGTTTACCAGCTGCACATCCGCATCCGGCACCATTTCCCGGAATTCGGTTAAGTGCTTATCCTTAAAAGGGTAGGGTTCTGAAGACAGTAGTATCAGCCTGCAGCCGCTGTTCCTGATATCGTCAGGCGTTACAGCCGGGTACCGTGTAAGGTTGCCAAAAACATTGTGCAGTCCGCAATGCTGCATCATCTGGTGAATAAACGTATCGCCGCCGGCCGTCATATATGGCTCGCGCCAGATGAAGTAGGCGGTAGGAACAGGCGTCACCAGTGGCTTCAAGGCGGAGAAATCACTCCTGATCTCGGCTATCAGGGCCGCCGCACGGGCAGACGTCTGTGTGATGGCGCCCAGCCCCGCAATCATTTCCAAGGCATTTTTCAGGTGATGTACATCGCTGACCCATACCGGGTAATCGGCCATCAGCGCTGCTACATCTTCCCGGGTATTCTCCTCTTTATTGGCAATGATAAGGTCGGGTTGCAACTCCCGGATCACATCAAAATTTACTTTCTTGGTGCCGCCTACACGTACTTTGGTCCTGAACCAGCTGTCGGGGTGCACGCAGAATTTAGTAATGCCTACCACCCGTTCGTCCAGGCCCAGACTATATAGCAGCTCTGTCTGGGAAGGCACCAGCGACACAATGCGTGCCGGTGCCTTATCCAATATAATCGTACGTTGGAGCTGATCGGTATATTCCATGGTTTATCTGCCCAGTGCCTGAATAATGTCGTATTTGGTAATGATATGATGGTCGCCGCTCTCGTCTCTGGTGAGCACGGCCCCGTTCTCCTTGTTGATATACATCGAGAGCTTTTCTATCGGTGTATTTTCATTTACTACAGGAAAAGGCGCCTGCATGACTTGCTTTACCAGTGCGTCTTTCAGATTGGCATCATCTATCAGGCGGTTAAACAGCCCGTTTTCAGATACCGAACCGATCATTTCGTTATTATGCAATACCGGCAGGTGTTCTATATCAAATTTTTTCATTTTTGCGATCACATCGCTTATTTTTTCATCCGGTGAGATGCTTACCAGCGGCTGATTACGGCGGGAATTAACGACATCCTTCACCGTTTTTACATCCAGGAAGCCACGTTCCATCATCCATTGGTCGTTATACACTTTTCCTACATACCTGCTGCCGTGATCATGGAAAATAACCACTACCAGGTCGTCAGGTTTCAGGTGTTCTTTTAGTTGTATAAGTCCGGCCATGGCTGATCCGGCGCTATATCCAACGAAAATGCCTTCTTCCTTGGTGATACGGCGGGCCATTACGGCGCCATCCTTATCGGTTACTTTTTCGAAGCGGTCGATCACGTCCATATCATAATTCTGTGGAACGAAATCTTCTCCTATACCTTCGGTAATATAAGGGTATACTTCGCTCATATCGATCCTGCCTGTTTCAAAATATTTCTTCAGTAAGGAGCCATAGCTATCTATTGCCCATACCTGTATGTTTGGATTTTTTTCTTTGAGATACTTGCCAGTGCCGGTAATGGTACCGCCTGTGCCCGTGGCTACTACCAGGTGGGTAATCTTTCCGTCGGTCTGCTCCCAGATTTCAGGGCCGGTTTGCTCGTAGTGGGCATCCCTGTTGGCCAGGTTATCGTATTGGTTTACATAAAACGAGTTGGGTATTTCTGTTGCCAGTCGTTTCGATACGGAATAATAGGAGCGGGGATCTTCGGGTTCTACGTTTGTCGGGCATACGATCACTTCTGCGCCAACGGCCTTCAGGATGTCGACCTTCTCTTTGGATTGCTTGTCGGTAGTCGTGAAGATACATTTATAGCCTTTGATCACGGCTGCCAGGGCCAGTCCCATACCGGTATTGCCGCTGGTTCCTTCAATGATGGTACCGCCGGGTTTCAGCAGTCCCTTTTGCTCGGCTACTTCCACCATTTTAACCGCCATACGGTCTTTGATGGAGTTGCCCGGGTTAAAGAACTCTACTTTGGCCATTACTGTACATGGCAAGGTGGCAGATACACGATGCAGCTTGACTAACGGGGTGTGTCCGATCGTTTCGAGGATGTTTTCACAATATTTCATATGTCAATGAGGTTGTACCTTCGTAAGTTAGGTTTTTTCCCGGGAAGAACCGCATGCAAAACAGCCTTATCTTTGCCCCGATGAACAACAGGATATTTATTACAGGTACAGGAACCGGCGTTGGCAAAACCGTCACTTCCGCCTGTGTAACGGAAGCACTGCGGGCCGACTACTGGAAGCCCGTACAGACGGGGCTGGCAGAAGGAACTGATACTGATACCATACGCAATCTGCTCACTAATAATATTTCTCAGTGCCATGAAGAAGTTTATGCGCTGAAAGAACCAGCATCGCCACACCTGGCGGCACGGCTGGAAAATGTTACCATCCGGCCGGAAGCCATCCTGGCACGACTGGAATCCTTTGATCCCGCCAGGCCACTGGTCATTGAAGGCGCCGGCGGACTGATGGTCCCTGTCAACGAAGACCTCTTTACCATCGACCTGATCAAAAGTATGCAGGCACGTGTCATAATTGCTGCCCGCAACTATCTTGGCAGTATCAACCACGCGATGCTTACCGCCAGGATGCTGCAACATGCCGGCATTCCCGTGGCTGGATGGGTATTTGGGGGCGACTGGCATAGTAATGAGGAAGACATCATCCGCTGGTCCGGCATACCCCGGATAGGCAGAATTGCAGAAGCCGGAACTGTCGGAAAGGCATTTATTTATGAACAGGCACAGTTGTTGACGCCTGCACTCAACCAACTGATCTGATGACAACGAAAAAGGATATACGAAAACAATTCCTGGAGCAAAGACTGAATCTGGACGAAAACACCGCCACCGCGCTGAACGCCGGTCTGTTGTCGAATATCCGGCAGCTCAACTTCTCCGGTATCCGTTATATCCACGTTTTTCTGCCCATACTTGAAAAGAAGGAAGCTGACACCTGGCCGATTATTGACTATATCAGGGCAGAATACCCTGCCATTCAATGGATCCTGTCGCGCTCCGACATGCAGAACGGTCAGATGACCCATTACCTTTGGACAGCAAATACCCACCTGGTTAAAAATAAATACGGTATTTCCGAACCGGAAAACGGAGAGCAGGTATCCCCGGAACTGGCTGACCTGGTTTTTGTGCCGATGCTGGCTTTCGACCAGAACGGCCAGCGGGTAGGTTATGGAAAGGGTATGTACGACGCCTTCCTGAAAGCCTGCCGCCCGGATGTAATCACAGTTGGACTGTCACTATTCGGACCCGTTCCGGCCATACCAGACACTGATCCCTGGGATATACCGCTACAAACCGTGGTAACACCGGATCAAATTTATCATCTGCAAAAAAATAAATAACGTGCTCAAATATTTTGCTGTTTTGCTCTATCCTTTTTCCCTGCTCTACGGACTTGTCATGTGGATACGGAACCGTTTCTATGATAAAGGCCTGCTGACAGCCGTGGAGTTTGACCTTCCTACTATTGCCTGTGGCAATCTGTCTGTAGGAGGCACGGGCAAAACACCGCATGTAGAATACCTGATCCGCCTCCTGAAGCAACACTTCCAGGTGGCTACCCTCAGCCGGGGCTATAACCGCCGCACCAGTGGCTATATCCTGGCAGATCAGCACAGTACTGCCGCTGATATCGGCGATGAACCGATGCAGTTTCATGATAAATATCCCGATATACACGTAGCCGTAGGAGAGGAAAGGATGCTGGCCATCCCGCAGCTGCTGATGGATGAACCGGGTACCCAGGTGATATTGCTGGACGATGCCTTCCAGCACCGCTCCATTAAACCCGGGATGAATATTATGATCACAGAATACAACCGGAGATTTACGAAAGATCATGTGGTGCCGTTCGGGCGACTGAGAGAAGGGCGTGCCGGTTATGCCCGGGCAAATTGTATCATTGTGTCCAAGTGCCCGCCAGATATGTCAGTGGCAGAAAAGACCGCGATAGAAAAAGAAATTAACCCTTTGCCGCATCAGCAGGTCTTTTTTACTACCTTGCAGTACGGGACCATGTATGACCTGACCACCCACGAACCTGTAAATACGGCCGCTACCACCACAGTTTTGCTGGCATGTGGTATAGCCAGGCCGGAACCATTGCTGCAGAAACTAAGGAATTCCTTTAAAGAAGTGTTCCTGCTCCCTTTCCCGGACCATTACTACTATTCCGGAAAAGATATTGAGAAAATCAAAAAAGAGCTGGGTGATTTACCAGGTGAAAACAAAATAGTAGTAACCACCGAAAAAGATGCTGTCAGATTACATCTTCTTAAAAAAGAACTGGCAGAACAAAACCTGCAGATGGCTGTTATGCCTGTTGAAATTGCATTTCTCTTCGGTGGAACAGAAACATTTAATAATTATATTTTTGATTACGTAGGCAGGTATTTTCCTGTACAACCAATCAATGAAGAACTACCCTAAAACATGAGTAAAAAGAAGAAAGATAAAAGAAACAGTAGCCAGAAGAAAACATTCAAAGGAGTGGTAGAAGTAACCCGCTCAGGAATGGCTTTCGTTATCGTACCAGGGCTTTCCCGCGATATTATGGTGAAACAGAAGAACCTGAATTCTGCCCTCGATAGTGATGAAGTACTGGTGGATGTTATCAAGCCAGCCCGCAATGAAGGACGACAGGAAGGCGTCATAACGGAAATCCTTAAACGAAATAAAACAGAATTTACCGGTACCCTCCAGGTAAGCAAGAACTTCGGCTTCCTCATCCCTGAAAAAGGGTTGTTTATGCCGGACATATACATCCCGGCTAACTCCCTCGGCGAAGCCAAATCAGGCGATAAAGCTGTAGTGAAGATCGTGGCCTGGGGCGAAAAATCACGTAAACCTGTCGGTGAGATCCTCGAAATCCTCGATGCCAGCAATACCAATGACCTGGCCATGAAGGAAATCCTCATCGAAGCCGGCTTCCCGCTCAGCTTCCCCAAAGAAGTTATGGAAGAGCTGGCACTGATCCAGGAAGATATCACGGAAACGGAGATACGAAAACGTAAAGACTGCCGTGATATCCTCACCTTTACCATCGACCCGGTGGATGCCAAAGACTTTGATGACGCCATCTCCATACGCTCCCTGAAAAATGGTTTGTATGAGGTAGGCGTGCACATTGCAGATGTCAGCCACTACGTTAAACCAGGAACGGCACTGGACAAAGAAGCGGAAAGACGCGCCACCTCTGTTTACCTGCCCGACCGCGTACTGCCGATGCTCCCGGAGAAAATCTCCAATGAGCTCTGCTCCCTGCGCCCGCATGAAGAAAAATGTACTTTCTCGGCCATCTTCCAGATGAACGAAAAAGGCGAAGTAAAGCAGCACTGGATTGGCCGTACCGTGATTTATTCGGATCACAGGTTTACCTATGAAGATGTGCAGGAAATTATTGAATCCGGCGAAGGACAGTATAAAAACGAGATCCTGCTGCTCAATAAAATGGCGCAAACCCTCCGTGCAGAACGTTTTTCAAAAGGTGCGATCAATTTCTCCTCACAGGAAGTAAGATTCAAACTGGACGAAACAGGAAAACCAATCGGTATTGTGATCAAGGAAAGCAAGCAGGCACACCAGCTGATTGAAGAGCTGATGCTGCTGGCCAACCGTACCGTGGCTACCTATGTGTCTAAAATAAAAGTTAACAAACAACCTGTTCCTTTCCCTTACAGGGTGCACGATACACCAGATCCTGAAAAGCTGAAGGTATTTGCAGGCTTCGCCTACAAATTCGGCTACCGCTTCGATCTGGGTACACCGGACAGCATTGCACGTTCCTTCAATAAAATGCTGGAAATGGTGCAGGGCAAGCCGGAGCAGCATGTACTGGAAACCCTGGGTATCCGTACCATGGCCAAAGCAGTGTATACCGTTGATAATATCGGTCACTACGGGCTTGGCTTTGAGGACTATTGCCACTTTACTTCTCCGATTCGCCGCTATCCGGATGTACTGGTACACAGAGTGGTGGCTGAATGCCTGGCCAATGATGTACATCCTGACAAGCAGATGGAGAAGGAATGCCGCCACTGTTCAGAAATGGAACGTAAAGCAATGGAAGCAGAGCGCGCAGCTAATAAATACAAACAGGTCGAATATATGCAGCAGTACATTGGCGGTACCTTTAAAGGTGTCATCAGTGGTGTTGCACATTTTGGGTTCTGGGTAGAAACCGTAGATACCAAATGTGAAGGGCTCGTAAGTATCCATAACCTCAGTAAGAAGGAAGAATACGTCTTCAACGAAAATGAATATGCGTTGATCGGTACTTCCAGCGGACGCAGGTTCAGAATAGGGGAAGAAGTAGAGATCAGAGTGGTATCTGCCAACCTGGCCAAACGCCAGCTGGATTATGAGCTGGAAGAAGAACTGCAGAGCGGAATTCCTGGCCGCAGACAGCAGCAGCCTTTTGGAAGAGAACAGCAGCAACAGCAGCAACGTTTCCAGCAGCATGGTCAGCAACAGCACCCTAAAAAGAAGAAGAAAAAAGAGAAGAAACAATATATCCCGCAGGCTGCACCAAAAGTGCAGAATGAAGCGCAGGCGCCTGACGTGCCACCTATCGATCTGCCGGTAATTTCCGAAAGCGTTATTACACCACCGGAAGTACCAGCAGTATTGCAACCGGTGATGCATGTGGAAGATATCCAGCAGGCACCTGTTTTGGAAAAAGCACCGGAACAGGCCCCACAGGAAGTCTTTATGCCAGAACCTACAGCAGATATACCTGCTCCGGCAAAGAAAACCAGGGCGAAAAAAGAGAAAGCCACACCGGTTGTTGTGGAAGAAGTGCCTGCACCAGCTCCTGTAAAAGCTGTCAAAGCGAAGAAGGAACCGGTACCCGCAGCACCTGCCGCCAAAAAAGCAAAAACTGCCAGGGAAACGCCTAAGCCGGCAGCACCTAAAAAAGCAGCTGCCAGCAAAGAGAAGGCCAAAGCTCCTGCTAAGAAAGCGGCCCCTAAAGCTGCTGCTCCTAAAAAAGTAACGAAAGCAGCGCAGCAACCTGTTGTAGCAAAGAAGGTAACGAAGGCAGCACCCGCTAAAAAAGCACCCGCTAAAAAGACCAGTGAGAAGCCCGTGAAGAAAGCAGTAGTTGCACCAAAGAAAGCAGCAGCGAAAAAAGCAGCAGCGCCTGTGGTGAAACCTAAAAAAGCAGCAGTAAAATCAGTGCCAGCTAAGAAAGCCGCTACTGCAAAAGCTGCAACTGCTAAGCCAGTGGCAAAGAAAGCAACGCCTAAAAAAGCAGCAGTAAAACCGGTAGCACCCAAAAAAGCTGCCGCCAAAAAAGCCGCTGTAACCAAAGCTGCGCCTAAGAAAGCGACTCCTAAGAAAGCAGCCCCTAAAGCAGCAGCTCCTAAAAAGGCCGCCGCAAAAAAGGTTGCTCCTAAAAAGGTGGCTAAGCCGGTAAAAAAAACAGACACAAAAAAAGCAGGTAAGAAGAAAAAATAATTTCAACTGAATAATAGCAATGCAATCGTTCCAAGAGTTAATAGCGCAGTTTACCAAGTACTTTGATCAACTACAGTTTCCGGCAGAACCCAGCAGCCTCTATAAGGCAGCCGGCCATATCCTGGAAATGGGAGGAAAGAGGATCCGTCCTGTTTTGTGCCTGATGGGCAATGAGCTGTTCGATACACTTCACCCGGACGCATTCCAGGCTGGTAGCGCCATTGAGCTCTTTCATAACTTTACCCTTATCCACGATGATATCATGGACAAGGCGCCGTTACGCAGAGGAAAACCTACCGTACATACCGTTTATGGCGACACCGCCGCGATCCTTTCCGGTGATGTGATGCTGATAAATGTATACGAGCGATTGAATAAAGTGAATACCAATTACCAGAAAAAGCTGACCACCGTTTTCAATAAAGCGGCCATAGAAGTATGTGAAGGACAGCAACTGGATATGGACTTCGAACACCTGGACCCGGAAGCAGTAGATTACCATTCATACGTAAATATGATCGGTCTGAAAACTTCCGTGCTACTGGCTGCCAGTCTGCAGATGGGGGCCATCATCGGCGGGGCCAGTGAAGGCAACCAGGAACACCTGTATGCGTTTGGTAAAAATATCGGTATCGCCTTCCAGATCCAGGACGACTTCCTGGACGCTTTCGGTGATCCGGAAAAATTTGGTAAACAACAGGGTGGCGACATCCTGGCCAATAAAAAGACCTTCCTGCTGCTGAAAGCTTTTGAGCGTAGTAATGACGCGCAGAAAGCCGAATTAAGGGAATTGCTGGATTCAGCACCTGCTGATAAGGTAGAACGGGTACTCGCTATCTTCCGCGATTGTAAATTAGATGAGTGGGCAGAGGTGGAGAAAGAGCGTTTCACAGCGCTGGCTTTTGAAAACCTGGAAAAAATTGCCGTACTCAGCAATCGTAAGGAGCCGCTGAAGGAACTCGCCAATTATCTGCTCAACAGACAGCAATAATATATTGATAATAAACAAAAAAGGGGATCTCTAACCGGTAGAGATCCCCTTTTTTATGACTGTATTGCCCGTCGCGGAATTTTTTATTACTTTTTCCCATATATTCGCGCCTTTAATATTTAATAAAAGCATAACTGTAATATCCTTGCCGATGTCCAATTCGCTGTTTCGAAAAAAATCGCTTAATACCATATTGAAAGATGCTAATGAAGGTTTGGGGGACGGACACGAAACAGGTGGACTTCATAAGGTGCTGGGTGTAAAAGACCTGACCGCAATGGGTATTGCTGCCGTTATCGGCGCCGGTATTTTCTCCACAATCGGAAAGGCCTCCTTTGAAGGCGGTCCGGCCGTATCCCTTCTTTTTGTTATCACTGCCATTACCTGTGGCTTTTCTGCATTATGCTATGCAGAATTTGCATCAAGAGTACCTGTTTCCGGTAGTGCCTATACTTATTCTTACGTAACATTTGGTGAGCTGGCAGCCTGGGTGATAGGCTGGGCGCTGATCCTGGAATATGCGATCGGTAATATCGCCGTGGCCATTTCCTGGAGCGGCTATTTTAATAACCTCCTGCATGGCTTCGGGATAGCTTTCCCGGATTGGCTGGTCAATAACTATGACGGCGCTTCTCCGGAAGTTTTTGCACATGCACCACGGATTGCGGGTCTGCCGCTGATACTGAACCTGCCTGCCTTCCTGGTGGTGGTGATCATTACTTACCTGGCCTATGTAGGTATCCGGGAAAGTAAACGTAGCGCCAATGCTATGGTGGCACTGAAAATTCTGGTGATCCTTTTTGTTATCGCTGTCGGATTTTTTTATGTAGATAAAGGCAACTGGACGCCTTTTATGCCGAATGGTTTTTCTGGTGTATTAAAAGGGGTGTCTGCCGTATTCTTTGCTTATATCGGGTTTGATGCGGTTAGTACAACGGCCGAAGAATGTGCGAACCCGCAGCGGGACTTACCGAAAGGAATGATCTATTCCCTGATCATCTGTACGGTATTATATATCCTGGTTGCTTTTGTACTTACCGGAATGGTGCCGTACAGTAAACTGGATGTATCTGATCCGCTGGCTTTCGTATTCGATAGTGTACACCTTCCGTGGATCAGTTACCTGATCAGTGCCAGTGCTGTGGTGGCTACTGCCAGCGTATTGCTGGTATTCCAGATCGGACAGCCACGCATCTGGATGAGCATGAGCCGCGATGGCCTGCTGCCTAAAAAGTTTGCAAAGATCCATCCGAAGTTTAAAACACCTTCCTTCGCTACTATTATCACGGGTATCATTGTTGGTATTCCCGCATTATTCCTTAACCTGACCATCGTAACAGACCTGACCAGTATTGGTACCCTGTTCGCCTTTATCCTGGTTTGTGGTGGCGTACTGATGCTGCCGCCGCAGGAAAAAACCAGCGAAAAACGCTTCAGGATGCCATATATCAGCAGCCGCTATATTGTACCGGCACTGATTGTTGTACTGATAGTGCTTTTCCATGAAGCAATCGGCGAAAGAGTGTCACTGGCCGGTGGCTGGAATGTGTGGAAGCATAATATCCCGTTCTTCCTCTTTATCATTGTTACCTGCATCACAGTTGCGCTTTCTGTTATTAAAAAACTCTCGCTGATCCCGGTGCTGGGTATGCTGAGCTGCTTTTACCTGATGACAGAGATCGAGCTGAAAAACTGGATCGTTTTCTCGATCTGGCTGATAATAGGTTTAACAATTTATTTCGGTTACAGCTACTTCCACAGTAAGCTCCGGAAGCAATAATCTTCGTAACTTCAGTGTAGCTCTTTGAACCATAAAATTCAATTTTATGAGCACACTACAACAACTCGAGAAATGGGGCAATACACATCACCCCAAATGGCTTGATTTTGTCCGTATTGCATTAGGTTGTTTCCTGATGTACGTGGGTGTCATCTTTGTGCAAAACAGGGACGCCCTGAGTGCTGTAATTAAATACAGTCCTACACTGGCAGTCTTTTCATTTTTTATTGCGCATTACATTGTATTTGCGCATACTGTAGGTGGTTTGTTCCTCGCTATGGGGCTTTACACCCGTTTATCGGCATGGTTAAATGTACCGATCTTATTAGGGGCGGTACTGTTTGTACATTCACGTACAGACCTGTTCCAGGTTTATCCTGTGCTGGGCCTTTCTCTCCTCGTACTGGTATTGTTGCTGGTATTTGCAGTAATGGGCGGCGGCCGGATTTCTGCGGATGATTATATGCGCCGGCATCCGGAACCTAAGCACAGCCGGCACTACTCAGGCGGTGTCAGGGATTAACCTGTAACGCGCTAAAAATCAGGGTGTTTGTTAACCCTTACTACCACAGGCAGGCGCCTGCGTTAAATTTTTTTTCCTCTTATCAATCCTACTCTTTCAGTCTTTTGCGTCTCTGCGCAAAAAAAATTAGCTTTGCGTCAAGAATGCATTTATGAAATACGAAATAGGAGACAAGGTCCTGCTGTTAAGTTCCAAAGAGGAAGGTACAGTGGTAGACATTGTGAATGATAACATGGTAATGATTGATGTAAAAGGAACTGCTTTTCCGGTATACCTGGACCAGATAGATTTTCCTTACTTCCATCGTTTTACCAAAGAGAAGCTGGTGAAACCCAAGCCCAAATTGATTCCAGGCGATGAAATCAAAGTAGACCGCCGTAAATACGAAGACCTGAAAACGGATAAAGGCATGTTCCTGTCTGTATTACCCGTTTATCAGCATGATGGCTTTGATGAAACAGTGAAGCTCATGAAGTTTCACCTGTTTAATGATTCGCCGCATGCCATGCGCTTTTACTTCCAGGTATGGCTGGGCAATCAGATGGACCTCGAAATCAAGAATGAAATCCATCCTTACAATCACTTCTACCTGACAGACCTGATGTTTGAATCGCTGAACGATAATCCGCGTTTCGAGTTTACTTTCGTGCTGAAGGATCCACAGCCCAATCTGGCTACCAGCGTGAAGAAAACATGGAAGATCAAGCCTAAGCAGATGTTTGTACAGTTGGAAGAACTGCGTACCAAAGCAGAAGCAACGCTGACCATTCCATTGTTCGAAAAGTATCCTGACAAGGAACCGGAGCCGGCACCGGCGCCAATTCCGGCAGCTACAGAAACAGCGAAAGGTAAAAAGGCGAACATCAAACCTGTCGGTTCTGGCAGTATGGCCAGCCTGCTCAGTAAAATACAACTGCAGCCGGAAACCACACTGGAGCCTAAGCATGAGGTAGATCTTCATATCGAGAAACTGGAAAAGAACTGGAAAGGCCTGAGCAACATAGCGATCCTGGCCATTCAGCTGAATGCCTTCCAGCGTTATCTCGACCTGGCTATCTCCCATAAACTACACCATATGATCGTAATACATGGGGTAGGTACAGGTAAGCTGAGAGATGAAATACACGGTGTTCTCCGACAGACGCCGGAAGTAGCAAACTTTGTAAATCAGTACCATGGCCGATATGGTTATGGTGCTACTGAGATAAATTTTCGCTAGCTGATAACAGCCATGGTAAAGGGATTGAGAAGGTAATTCTTTTCAATCCCTTTTCTGTTGCAGGTTTCCGAAATATTTTACGTAATTTTGTCAACTAACTACAAACCGTGCTATCGTCTTTCCGACATGAGCGGAAAGAAGGAAAGTCTGGACAGCGCAGAGCAACGCACCACCTAACGGGTGGGGCTATTTCTTTGAAATAGAACAGCAAGTGCCACAGAAAATTTCCGCCTCTACTTGTAGAGGTAAGGGTGAAAATGTGGGGTAAGAGCCCACGGTGCAGGCAGGTAACTGTTTGTGCGGGTAAACCTTGCGTGCTGAAATGCCATGTATACGGTCTATTAAGGGTTGCTCGCCCGATGACCGAGGGTAGGCAGATACAGGCGTTGTGTGAACATCGTCGTAGATAAATGGTAGCAGGTCTCCGGCAACGGGGATTACAGAATCCGGCTTACAGGTTTGTAGTTTTTTTTCTTCTCTACTGCTTTGGAATTACAGAAAAACCTCATAACTTCTCCCTAATTTAATCTCCCTATTATGAACGAAAAAGATGAACGCACCTGGGCTTCCCTGATGCATGTTGCTGGTCCGGTGGGTTACCTGTTTGGTGGCTGGGCTACCAATCTGGTACTGGTACTGGTTCTATGGCTTGTCAAGCGCAACGACTCCAAATTTGTGGACGAACAAGGCAAGGAAGCGTTGAATTTTCAGCTGACGCTTAGTATCCTTTCTTTTTGCCTGATGATTATTCTTGGTATTATTACAGGTATCTGGGCTTTTGGAAATGCTATTATTTTCGGTGACGGGTTCCATATTTTTACCTTTGGATTAGGTATGGGTGGTGTTTATTCCCTGCTGAAACTCATCAATATCATCTTCTCTGTTTTAGCGGCGGTGGAAGCCAATAAAGGTGTTCATTACCGCTATCCGATCTCCATGAGATTTGTAAAATAAAATAATCATCCAGCTAAAATAAAACCGGGGCTAAACAGGATATTCCTGATTAGCCCCGGTTCGTTTATAGAAGTACTGCTTAGTTCTTGCTTATAGCCTTCATTTTGGCCTTGTGCTGCTTTTTGGGTGCAACCCTGTCGCCTTTAATTGTAGCGGCTAATTTGATCGCTTCGTAGGCATTTACAACGCCACCTGAAACGGAGAGGTCGCTGAAAGGAACCTGTACACCGGACTCACCTGGTTTGTTGACCATGGTGCTGCCATCAGGTAACGGGGTAGCGCTTTTTTCCAGTACATATTTCAGCTGTTTGGCGCTGAGATCAGGGTAGTAGGAGAGCACGAGTGCTGCTACACCGGTCACTACAGGGGCTGCCATACTGGTACCGCTGGCGCTTCTGTATTTGTTGCCGCCGGGAGCGGTAGACAGGATGTCTACACCAGGTGCAAACAGGTCTACGCTTTCTTTACCGTAGTTGGAGAAGCTGGCTACTTTATCTCTGCCACGGCCGGTACCGGAAGCACCTACCGTTACGAAGTTGCTTGCTTTACCACCGGTGAGATAGTATGGATTAGGGAAATTGGCTACGCTGTCTACATTTACACCATCGTTGCCGGCGGCATGGATCAGCAGTACGCCTTTGGATTCTGCATATTTCACTGCATCGTCTACCCAGTCTTTATGCGGGGAAAAAGGTTTACCAAAGCTCATGTTGATGATCTGTGCGCCATTGTCTACCGCATAACGGATAGCCAGTGCCACGTCTTTATCGCGTTCATCGCCATCGGGAACAGCTTTCACCGCCATGATGCGAACATTATCAGCGATACCGTCGATACCGACACCGTTGTTGCGCTGTGCACCGATGATACCGGAAACGTGTGTGCCATGAAACCCGAAGGTACCCATTACATCGTTGTTACCGTATTTGCGGTCGTTGATATCATCCCATTTATCGCCTACAATTCTTTCCCTGTTTGCGTTTGGCTGTATGTCAGTTGCTTCGGCTTTACGTTTTGTGTCAGCAACATATTCATCAAATTCGGATTTGAATTCGTTGAAGGAGGCAGGTACTTCATCACCGGCATTTTTGAGGATGCGGGAAATGAAATTACGTGCCAGCAGTACATCCTGACTGGTTGTCTGAATGCTGTCCAGCTGACCGAGAGTGAAATCGTCTGTATGGAGATAATCCTTCAGGATGGTTTCACACTTGTTGAGGTTTTGCTGGAGCATAGACATGGTTTTGTACGTATGCTTGTTCTGCATGGCAGGCTTTTCGATTTTATCCTGCAGTTTCTGCCACTCAGCGTATTCTTTGGAACTGTGGTCCAGTGCGGAGTCCGGGTTACCGTATTTTGTTTTGATGCGGTAGTATTCGCGGGAAGCTTCTTCAGAGTCTTCTTTGAGGCTGCTGCCATCTTTGCCACCGAGGAAATTCCATCCGTGAATATCATCGATGTAGCCGTTGCCGTCGTCATCCTTGCCGTTGTTGGGGATTTCTCCTTTGTTGACCCAGAGTACAGACTTGAGATCTTCATGGAGTGTATCTATACCTGAATCGATTACGGCTACGATTACAGGTGTACTTTTCTTGCCTTTCAGCAATTCCTTATAGGCTTTTTCAACGCCGGTACCGTAAACACTGTCGGTATCGAAGCTTAACAGTTGCCAGTTTTTGGGCACGGAGGGGTTACTTTGTGCCTGGGTGGTAGAATTGAATGTAGTTAACATTGCCACACAACCTGCCACGACAGCTATCTCACGACTAAACAATTTCATGTTCAACATTTTCCCGATATATGAGTAAAAATAAACTAGATAGGTTAAAGATATGGAAAAAGCGGTATAACATTAAATTTTAGTGATAAACGCGTTGTCAGGTAGTTGACTGGTTATAATCTGTTAGGAAATAAGCGGGTACAGGCGTGTATTAAAATGGGATTATAAAATTTCTTTTGCTTTTAAACCTTGTAAATCATGCGTTGAATCACATTATTTACCGTTGTAGCACAAACGTTGAATATGAATATTCAAAAATTAGTTTCATATTTATGGTCTGAAGAGTATATGATAGCATCTCTTGCTATCAGATATTTTTCTCATAAGCATGGTTTCCGTTTAACGAAAAGCGGGGTTTTCCAGCCTCGCTAGTTTTTTTGAAAATCCATGCAAACGTCGATGTATGTAGAGATGCGATTAATTTGCGACGTTAAAAATAATTGTCAACCGCTTTTAAAGATCTGATCGGGCAGTAACCTCCTGAAGTGAAATTAAAAGCTCCGGCGCAAGGCGTCGGAGCTGGAAAAATCAAGAGAAATTTCTTTATTCTTTACAGGTCAAATTTGATTCCCTGGGCCAGTGGCAGGCTGGAGGAATAATTGATCGTATTTGTTTGTCTGCGCATATATCCTTTCCATGCATCAGAGCCGCTTTCACGGCCACCGCCTGTTTCTTTTTCTCCACCGAAGGCACCACCGATTTCAGCACCGGAAGTACCGATGTTTACGTTGGCGATTCCGCAGTCGGAGCCGGCGGCAGAAAGGAATTGCTCTGCTTCCCTGAGGTTCAGCGTCATGATAGCGGAGGAAAGACCTTGTGGTACATCATTCTGCATGGCGATGGCTTCTGTCAGGGTCTGGTATTTCATGACATAAAGAATCGGTGCAAATGTTTCATGTTGTACGATGTCGAAGAAGTTTTCCACTTCAGCGATGCATGGCTGTACATAGCAACCGGATTCATAGCCTTTGCCTTCCAGTACGCCGCCGTCTACCAGGAATTTACCACCCTGCTGTTTGATAGCTTCAATACTTTTCAGATAGGCTGCCACAGCGTCTTTGTCGATCAGTGGGCCTACGTGGTTATTCTCATCTAACGGGTCACCGATCCTGAGTTGTTCGTATGCGAGTACGAGGCGTTGGGTAAATGCATCGTATACTTTTTCGTGTATGATGAGACGTCTGGTAGATGTACAACGTTGTCCGGCGGTTCCTACAGCGCCAAATACCGCACCTATCAGCGACATGTCGAGGTCTGCATTTTCGGAAATAATGATGGCGTTGTTGCCACCCAGTTCGAGGATGCTACGTCCGAGGCGTGCGGCCACGGTGGCTGCAACCGCTTTACCCATACGGGTGGAGCCGGTAGCAGATACGAGTGGAACGCGGGTATCGGCAGACAGCCATTCGCCGGCATCGCGTGCGCCGGTGAGCAGGCAGCATACGCCTTCAGGTACGTTGTTGGCTGCAAATACGGTAGCGACTATACGTTGACAGGCGATTGCCGTGACAGGTGTTTTTTCGGATGGCTTCCAGATGCATACGTTTCCGCAAACCCATGCGAGCATGGCGTTCCAGCTCCATACAGCTACCGGAAAGTTGAAAGCGGAAATAATGCCGGTGATACCGAGCGGATGCCATTGTTCGTACATGCGGTGGCCCGGACGTTCGGAGTGCATGGTGAGGCCATGTAACTGGCGACTGAGTCCTACAGCGAAATCGCAGATATCGATCATTTCCTGAACTTCGCCAAGGCCTTCCTGCAGGCTTTTTCCCATCTCATAGGAGACGAGGCGTCCGAGGTCGTGTTTATATTTACGGAGTGCTTCCCCGATTTGTCTGACGATCTCGCCGCGGCGTGGCGCGGGCCACTGGCGCCATGTTTTGAATGCTTCGTGCGCAGTCACCACGATGGCATCATAATCTTCCTTGCTGGCAGATTTTACGGTAGCAATAACGTTATTGTCTACCGGAGACCAGGACGTGATATCCGGGCCGCCGCCGGGAAGCCAGTGTTGTCCTGTACTTACGCCGCTTTGTTTTCCGCTGATACCAAATTCTTTCAGCATATTTTCCATAGTAATATTTTGTTGATGAACGATAGGTTCGGTACGGTTTATTGAAAAATACTCAGGAGCTTTTTTTAGTCTGTTCCGTATAGGTGCTTTCGAAGATCTTATCGGCATTGCCTGTTTCGAAGCCTTCCCTGCGGTGTTCGCGTTTGATGGCGGAGCCAGGGAGGTCACGGAATTCGGGTAGCACTTTTCGTTCGGCAAATTCCACATAAGATCCGGCGATTTTCTGGTGTTCGCCATTTGCGAAATCAGCCTCGATCATACGGGCTACGGTAGCGCTTTGCAGCAGGTTACCGTCGGGACTGGTTTTTATTTTTCCGCCGGCATCGTTGAGTACAAAGCCATTTCTTTCCAGGAAGGTATTGAATTCCGCGATGGTATTATATCCTTTCGGAAGATTATGTACACTTACCGTAAAATGGTTCAGGTAATAGCGGTTATAGATCACCCAGGCAGCATATTCGCTTTCCGCAGCAAGTGTTTTAAAGTCTTCCAGTGTAGGGGTACGCCATAATCCGCTATGCAGAAATGTATCAACAGTTTTACTATCGTCCAGGTTCAGTGCGTCTACAGGATCACTTTTTACTTCGGCCGTGTAGCTGCGGATGATCTCCTGTGCTTCAGGGCTGAGGTCATTTACACGGAGTTCGCTGATAAAGATGCGTGGATATTGCGGAGCAGGGGGCGCATACCACCATGCATCCAGTTTTTTACCTGCGAAGTGGAAATGATCTTTTTTCTGGTAGCCATAATGCAGGAAGATTTTTTCCAGCGACTGTACTCCCAGCTGGGGCACGCCCATGGTGCGGAAAGCTATATGATCGTTTTCTATATCACCGGCCGATTGAATGAGTCCTTCCCTGATCATGGCGTCGATAACGCCGGCTACATCCGGTACACGTTCCATGTAGCGGCCCATAAGGCCCTGTAAAATCTCGCTAAGCATATCTGTTGTATTAATTCTGATTATAGTAGGCAGCGAACCTGTTATTGATCAAATCGCCGAAAAGGACATCTTCCTGACGAACGAAGCCCTGTGCGGGTAATAATCCTTTGGTGTGCAGGTCGATCACTGCGCAGGCTGCACCTGCGGTGGTCAGCTGTATGGCGGTAAAATCCTTGCCTTTGATGGCCTGGTTATAGATTTTACGTGAATAGGAGCGTTGAACGGAACGCCCGTTTACGGTACCGGATACAGACACGAACACCAGCACTACGTCCTGCGGGGTGAAAGGTATGCTATCCTCCATAATTTCTTTCAAAACGGCTCTTTTTTTATTCAATTTTAACTCATTGAGTAAAATCTTCATAAGATGGCAGTGGCCCGGGTACCTGACGGTTTTATAGTCGAGGTTATAGACTTTCCCATCGAGTATTTCTGCCAGTGCGGAGAGTCCGCCGGAGGTATTAAAAGCTTCATATTCTATACCATCCAGGGCGAATTTTTCGTAGCCTTCCATGGGCATTACTTCCTTGCGTACGCCTTCATGAATAGCATCGCAGGGGTTGCAGTATTCGTTAATGAGACCGTCTGTACTCCAGGTGAGGTTGTACATGAGGCTGTTGGTAGGAAACTGGGGAAGGGCACCTACGCGGAGGCGAACGCTTTCGAGGGCGTCAAACTGTTTGGCGATATCGTAGGCAGCGATGCTGATAAAGCCTGGGGCCAGGCCGCATTGCGGCATGAAGCTGACGCCTGCGTTGGCGGCGATTTCTCTGATGGCGTTGGTAGTGGCCACATCTTCTGTAAGGTCGAAGTAGTGGGTATTTGTTTTTGCCGCTGCGGTGGCAATCTTCACGTTGAGGAAGTAGGGGCAGGCGCTCAATACAATATCCTGCGCTACCAGGGCTTGTTCCAGGGCAGTTTGGTCATTAACGTCGAGTAACAATGGAGAAACGCCGGGTGATGCGTGTTTTTCAAGCATCTGTGGGTTGCTGTCTGCCATGGTAACCTGGTAGTCGCCGGATGTTTGTAAAAGAAATGCTGCGGTTTCGCCGATCTTGCCGGCACCGATAATGGTGATCTTTTTCATAATATCAAATGGAATTGGTTTACAGATAAAGATCAGTATAACGTGTACGACTATACGAAAATATACGCACAGGTTTATTATGCAGGTATCTTCCTACCAAAACATAATATACTATGTGGTCAGTAGCGCAGGACTACTAACAATAATGTATATACGTAAACATCTTACAGTAATAAAAACTGTAAAAAATTATACTGATAATAAATAAAATGGGAGATTGGGAGATATGTACCCCTGGCCGATCAAGGCACGTGGGAGCAGGTGCTCCGCAGATAGGAGAGTAAGGAAAGCTGTATGTTTAACAGGTAGTTCATATCTATCTGGCGAATATAGGAAATTATTTCGTTTTACGAATTATATCAGGATATTTTTTTGGGGAGATAGGGTTTATATTGGGGAGTATAAAGGAGGGTATATCAATAATAATCATGTATTTAATCGCTGAAATATTTTGATAAACATGATTTTTCTATGCGATTAATTTGCAACTGATACCTTCGGTATCAGTTGGTTTTGTTGCGCGCTCCGCGCGCTGGCTGCGCCCTACGCAATTATAGACTGATATACCCTCGCTGTTTGTTTTAGTATTGTTCGTTATCGTTAGGGAAATCCCTGCCTTTCACATCTTTAATGTAAGATTGGGTAGCATTGTAGATTTCGCTGTACAGGTCGAGGTAACGACGGAGGAAGCGGGGTTTGAAATCTTTGTTGATACCAAAGATATCATGCATTACCAGCACCTGGCCATCTACATATTTACCGGCACCGATACCGATGATAGGAATCTGCAGTTCTTCTGCTACGCGCTTGGCGAGGAGTGCAGGGATCTTTTCCAGCACGATGGCGAAACAGCCAGCTTCCTGCAGTAATTTAGCATCACTGATCAGCTTTGCCGCTTCGGCTTCTTCGGTAGCTCTTACCGCGTATGTACCAAATTTGTAGATAGACTGAGGTGTGAGTCCGAGGTGCCCCATCACTGGTACGCCTGCGGAGATAATGCGTTTTACCGATTCAATGATTTCCTCACCGCCTTCTATTTTAATACCGTGTGCACCAGTTTCTTTCATGATGCGGATGGTAGAATTGAGCGCTTCCTTGGAGTTACCCTGATAGGAACCAAAAGGAAGGTCTACCACTACAAAACAGCGTTTGGCTGCCCTGACAACAGAAGAGGCATGGTAGATCATCTGGTCCAGTGTAATAGGCAAAGTGGTTTCATGACCAGCCATTACGTTGGAAGCGGAATCTCCTACCAGGAGCATATCGATACCTGCATCATCTAATACGCGGGCCATCGAATAATCGTAGCAGGTGAGCATGGAAATACGTTCACCATCTACCTTCATCTTCTGCAATACATGCGTGGTTACACGCTTGATTTCTTTATTCACAGACATAAGCAGTATGTATTTGCTTACGCAAAGGTGGGGATATAATAAATAAAATGGAAATGTTTTTTATAGCTGGACAGTTGCTGCGGCTATTTCAGCATGGAGTGCGTGGATCAATCCATCGGCCAACCCGATTTTAGGTACGAAAATCTCCGGTGTATCCGCCCATCGCATCACATTGACATATATCTGTAATGCGGGTACGATAACGTCTGCACGGTCTTCTCTGAGATTGTAGATATGTATCCTTTCTTCAACAGAAAAGCTGCTGAATTCCTTGTGGTATTCCTTGAGGGTTTCCAGTGAAAGCGGTTTGCCTTCCTTGCGTTTGGAGAGCGAAAAAACCTTGTTGATGTTTCCGCCGGAGCCGATGGCTACTACAGGACCGGCGCCACGGAGATTGTTCTTCAGGAAGTCCTTCATCTGCTGCCAGGAACTGTCGGGCACCTGGTTATGCAGCAGGCGGATTGTCCCTATGTTAAAGGATTCCTTAAATATCAGCTGTTTTTTGCTGAAGAAGGTCAGCTCTGTACTACCGCCACCTACATCGATGTAGAGGTAGGATTTGGAGCTGTCCAGGTTTTCGGCAACATGGTTTTCGTAGATGTAGGATGCTTCTTCCTGTCCGCTGATGATCTTGATGTCAATACCGGTCTGTTCTCTTACTGCGGTCAGAATGGCCATGCCGTTCTGTGCGTCACGCATGGCAGAGGTAGCACAGGCTTTGAGGTATTTTACTTCGTAGACATCGAGCAGGAGTTTGTAGGCGCGGATAGTATCTATCAGGCAGGTGGCTCTTTTTTCAGAGATCATCTGTGTGGCAAACACATCAAAGCCAAGGCGCAGCGGTACCCGCACCAAATTGACTTTGGTAAAGTCCATCTTCCCGGTGTTGTTGGGAGATGCTTCCGAAATAAGCAGTCTGGCAGCATTTGAACCGATGTCTATCGCAGCTAACTTCATCTACACGAATTGATTAAGTCGCAAAAGTACGCAATTCCGAATAATGATCCAGTACCTTCACTGAAATATCAACATTTATTAACAGAACAATACCAGTAAAGGATTACTGGTATTGTTTTTCGAGTAAATATTTTAACGTTTCCACCTGTGAGCGGACTTTTTTCTCTCCGCTACGTTTGTATTCATTTTTCTGTTCATTGTCGAGTATCCGGGCTTTCACGTTACCACTCAGTTGTATCTGCAGGATATCTTTCAGCTCCTTCTGAATGGAAGGGTCGGTGATATATACGGCTGCTTCCACGCGGTGGTCCAGGTTCCGGATCATCCAGTCGCAGGAGGCAATGATCACCTTTTCCTGTCCGCCGTGATGGAAAACGAACACCCTGGCATGTTCCAGGTATTCATCCACGATACTTACGGCATGGATATCTTTCTTCCATTTCTTGTTCTCCGTATAGGCGCAACAGATACCTCTGATGATCATCTTCACATCAACACCGGCTTTGGCTGCATCGTACAGTTTACCGATCAGCACCTCATCGGAGAGGGAGTTCATTTTAATGATGATGCTGGCTTTTTTCTTATTGCGTGCGTTCTTGATTTCCCTGTCGATCAGGCGCAGGAAGGTAGCGCGCATATTGAGCGGACTAACCGGCAGCGTCTTACATCCTTCAAGGACTTTGATATCATGTTTCGGATTTTCCAGGTAGCTGAAAATACGGTTGATATCAGCCATGATAGCCCTGTTAGCGGTAAGCAGACAGTGGTCACCGTAGATACGTGCCGTTTTTTCGTTGAGATTACCGGTGCTGACAAAACCACACTGAATGGTTTTATTACCGATACGTTTTTTGATCACGCAGAGTTTGGCGTGAACTTTCATATTCGGTACACCCAGCAATACTTTTACGCCTTCTTCCTCCAGTTTTGATTTCCAGTCGAGGTTAGCCGCTTCATCAAAGCGGGCGCGCAGTTCCAGCACCACCGTTACCTGTTTACCGTTACGTACGGCATTGACGAGTGCGTTGATGATCTTGGAGTTTCTGGCCAGGCGGTAAGCCGTTATTTTAATGGAAGAAACGTTCGGATCGATGGCCGCTTCGCGCAGGAGGTCGATGATGGTATCAAAGGAATGGTACGGGAAATGCAGCATTACATCCTGACGTTGTACCACATGCATTACGCTGGAGGCGTTGAGGAACAGCGGATGGATAAACGATTTGCGGTGCAGGTGTGGCGGGAAAATCGATTCCGGAAAATCCATAAAGTCCTTGAAATTATGGATACGTGCACCGGGGATCAGGTTGTCTTTGCCACTGAGGCCAAGGCGGCGGATCAGGTATTCCAGCAGCAGCGGATCGATATCTTTATCATATACAAACCTTACCGGTTTGCCTTTTCTTCTGTCTTTCAGCCCTTTCTCTATCTGGTGGATGATACTGTCGGCGATATCGTTATCGATGTCCAGTTCAGCATCTCTCGTCACTTTAATAATATGGGAAGAGAATTTATCAAATCCGAAGTAGGAGAAGATATTTGGCAGGCAGAATCTTACTACATCTTCCAGCAGAATAATATTATGCTCTCCTTGTTTGGAAGGCAGAATGATAAACCTTGGCAGTACAGATGTCGGAATTTCTATCAGGGCAAATTTCTGGCCGATAGAGTTGTCGTGTTTGGCCAGTACGCAGCCGAGGTAGATAGATTTATCGCGGAGGTTCGGAAACTGCTGGATGCTCTCAATCATCAGCGGGATGATATTGGTACGTACCTGCTCGTTGAAGTAGTTGAGAACGAATCTTTGCTGTTCTTTATTGAGTTGTTTTTCTGTGCGCAGGAAGATCTGTTCTTCTTCCATCACCTGGTTGATATCTTTCCATATCCTGTCAAACTCGCGCTGTTGCTCGATTACGATGGATTGGATATTATCAATGATTTTACCGGGGTTTTCTTCGAGGTGCATTTTTGCAGACTTCCCGAAAGAGAGCATTCTTTTCAGGGTGGCTACGCGGACACGGAAGAACTCATCGAGGTTATTGGAAAATATGCCGAGGAACCGGATTCTTTCGTACAGGGGAACTGTTTTATCAGCGGCCTCCTGTAGTACTCTTGCATTGAATGCCAGCCAGCTGACATCTCTGGCGATCAATTTCCGTTTAGGTTCCGGGGCCTTTTTGCGGGCGGGTTTTTTCTGTAGTATTTGTTGATTGGGCATTGTTAAAGTTTCCAGGTTCTCACCAAACGGCAAACGCATACGCTCTGTTTTACATTCAAAAATTTCACATTAAAAGAATGTGCGATGATACGGTATTAGGACAATAGTGTGTATTAAATTAAAGTTAATGAAAAACTTGTTAAGAATGAGCAGAAAAGCGCATAAAGAAGGCTGATCGGTAAGTAATGATGTTACATGCTTACTGATCAGCCTTTTAAAAAAGTTGTGCTTACTGGTCAGACAGTGGCCTGTGCTGTCTTTACGGGCGTTGGCGTATCAGAGGAAGCTGTATTTCTCCATTTACGGTTCCAGTACAGCCAGGTAAGCGTAAAGAGGAATAGCGGGATCACCTGGAACCGGAAGCGCATATTTTCACCCAATTCGAGCAGGTTACCTGCCATGGCAAGGTAGAGAATGTTGAACACGCAGTAAATCAGGGCGATATCCTGCCAGTCCCATTTTTCTTTTCCTGCTAATACGCGGATCATCTTCCTGGACAAAATATAGGCAATGGCTGTAAATACCAGCAGGTAGGCCAGGAACAGGATGGCGTTGGTCAGAAAAACATAATCTTTATAAATCCGGATGTAGCCCAGGTTAAAGAGATTTTCGTATCCCATGATTTTGCTTCTGTTCTTTTGAAAGGCAAAATAATTGGTAGCCGGGGAGAAGTAGAGGGCGGTAGAGGTCTTTATCAGCGACAGGTAAGGCTTTGGGTTGGCTTTCAGACAGGCCATGGAAGCTTCCTGGAATTTATCCGAGATCCAGATGTACTGGAGATGATTGAAATTACATTCGCTGGAGGCCTTGCACCATTCCTGGAGGGCAGGTATATTTTTATATTTATTGTTTACCGGGAGCCATGGGCCGTATTCTTCGAGGCAGCGGAAGGGGCCTACGTCGGCCAGGCGACGTACGGTATCGTTGGCGATGGAAGGCGGCAGCTGTCTGTTCAGTGGCAGCATGATGCGGGCGATATTCATGCCCATCCAGGTGGAGGCCGTGAAGTGGCCGAACATCACTTTATTTTTAGCATACCAGCCTGTCACCATGAGCACCGGGAAAATGGCAGCCAGCACTGTTCTTTTACGTAGATGAGGTTTGCTGAAGATGGTCAGTCCGATGGCAATCAATACCAGCCATACGAGGTGGAACATGCTGATGGTAAGGCAGATGACAGACAGGAGCAGGAATAACGAGAACCCCCATACGAATTTTTCCGTGCGCAGATATTTTATCAGGAAGAAGAGCGACCAGGAAAGGAATATCATGCCCAGATAGGTATAGAAGTACCAGGATTCGTATAGCAGAAAAGCTGGTGTTATCGAGAAATAGGCGCTGATGGCGAATGACAGCCAGCGTTTATTAGTCAGATTATAAAGAGAAGCATATAGCAAAATTGTTTGGGCATAGCCGAAGAGAAACCACAGGAGTTCCATTACACCTTCGTAGTGATGGGGGAACCAAATGATGAGGAGGCTGCAAAGGCCGTTGAAGAGCGGCGGCTGGCTATGCAGGTACCATAGACTTTCCCATGGCCGGTTTACCAGGAGGTCCTTGTTTAGAAGGTGCCAGGTTTCCAGTACCGGGATGGCGGTAAAATCGAAGTGGTAAATGTATTTAATAATGAGTTTACTGACTAATGCGATGAGTGTCAGCAATAAAATAGTTGGGACATGTTTCCGGGGTAAGAGCTGTGTCATAATAGGCACGGGTACGGGATTAAGTAATAGTTTAAGACAGCATTTTGCGGTGAAAATGCTGCAACAAAATACTACAAAAAAATAAAAGACCCGATTATTTATCGCCGGAAGCTGCCGGAGAATTTTTCAGTGCGCGGTTTCTGTTGTATACAGGAAGGGCTACCAGGCTGAAGAATCCGAGTACGATCACGAGGATGGTTTGTACTACCCAGATCAGTGTACCGAAGGCGAAGCCGATTTCGTAAGGTATTTTATACAGCTCAAGGATGGAGCCTACGAGGCCGTAATAGATACCGATACCGCCAGGCATAACGATCATGCCTACACTACCGATAACGAGAACGGCGAGTGCCGCGCTGATACCGAGTCCGGCTGTTTCGCTCATACAATAGAAGGCGATATACACCTGGGAGCCGTAGCAAGCCCAGATGAGGATGGATTGGATAATGAAAGACCATTTATTTTCCATTTTACCTACAGAGAGGATGCCTTCGAGCATGCCTTTGGCGAAGGCTTTGATGGTGATAAATGCTTTGGTACGGGAGAAGCGGCGTACCTGCCAGATGGCGAGCAGGATGACAGCGATGAGGATGGCGAGTCCGATACCTATCTGCACCATATTGGCGCCGGCGATTTTCTCCTGGAATTTGACAACAATAAATTTCTGGAAGTAGGCACCGAGGATATCGAACTGTGTGAATACGGTGATAACGGTGAGGAGAATGAGGCAGAGGAGGTCTACCGCTCTTTCTGCGATCATGGTACCCACCAGTTTATCGGCAGGTATTTTTTCGTATTGTGTGAGGATGCCGCAACGGGTGACTTCACCTACACGTGGGAGTGCGAGGTTGACGAGGTATCCGGTCATCACGGCGAAGAAGGTATTGAGTGTGGTGGGGGTGTGGCCCAATGGTTTCATGAGTAATTTCCATCGGGTGGCCCTGAACCAGTGGCTGGCAATACCGATGATGACAGCGGGTATAGCCAGCCAGTAGTTTGCTTTTTTGAGCGCAGTTTTCATCTGCGTCCATTGTTCGGGCGTAAAATTGCGTGTAAACAGCCATATGAGTAGCACCCCTATACCGAAAAAGCAGATAAACTTAATAAGGTTTTTGAGCGATTTTGGCATATGCTAAAGTGTTTAGGGAGTTACGGGTTTTTATAGCTGAAACGGACAATTATAATTTATTTCCTTCCTTAGGGAAGATGGCGATCGGCGTATATTTTTTAGCTTCTTCGAAGTCCATGGTGGCGTATGATATAATGATCACGATATCACCAGGGGCTACGAGACGGGCAGCGGGGCCGTTCATGCATATGACGCCGGAACCGCGTTTACCTTTAATGACGTAGGTTTCGAGTCTTTCACCGTTGTTAACGTTGAGCACCTGTACCTTTTCGTATTCGATGAGTCCCGCTGCGTCCATCAGATCTTCATCGATGGTGATGCTACCAACATATTGCAGGTTAGCTTCTGTAACCACTGCGCGGTGGATCTTACACTTTAATATTTCGATTTGCATAATACTGTGAGCTTCGTGTGATTAGAAGCGTCTGCAAAGCTATGTAAAATAATGTTTCGGGCCAAGGCGGTGGTGCCTGTATGCGGCAAAGTAGGTTAATGGGCTGCGGTGGGGCTGCGGTGGTGGAAAAGTAACTGGCAGATAAAGAAAGAGGAAGGGCTTTGCAGGCCTTCCTCTTTCGGATATTGGTGTCATGATATGGCAGCCGTTACAAGATAATAATGCGTTGCGGCCGGCATAAAATGAAACGTTAAAGTTTTCCCTGGATGACGATATTATCGATTAATCTGACCCCATCGAGCCAGGCGGCGATGGCGGCTACAACCACCATGTCGTCGGTGGCGGGCTGATCGAGTGGAACGAGCATATCATCTCTGAGGGCCAGTATATCCACGTATTCCGGGTCGAATCCTTCCGCTTTGAGGTGATCTGTGGCTTCATGGGCGCTTTCCATGAAGAGAAGACCTTTGCCGAAGCTGTTTTTGATGGCGGAGAGTTCCTGGAAGATGGTAGTAGCTTTTTTGCGTGCGGCGTGGGAGAGGCGTACGTTCCTGCTGCTCATGGCAAGTCCGTCCGGTTCTCTTTCCGTTGGGCATACAATTAATTCTGTGGTGGACTGGATGATTTTGAGTAACTTACGAACTATGAGACATTGTTGCAGGTCTTTCTGGCCCATGAAGAGTTTGGAGGGCTGAACAATATCGAGTAGTTTATGAACGATGCGGCCAACGCCCTGGAAGTGTCCGGGTCTGAATTTACCTTCGAGAATGGTTTCCAGATCACCGAAATCGTAGTGAATATCGCCGGCGAGTCCTTCGGGATACATTTCGTCTACGGCAGGGAGAAAGACAATATCCATTGAAACATCATTTAATTTTTTAATATCAGCTTCAATAGTTATGGGATATTTTTCGTAGTCTTTAGGATCGTTGAACTGGGTTGGATTGACAAAGATGGAGCAAACGACCACATCCGTGTTTTGCTTAGCGGCCTGAATAAGTGACAGGTGTCCGTTGTGGAGTGCGCCCATAGTAGGCACAAAACCAATTGTTTTGCCACTTTTTCTAACGAGGTCCAGGTGCTTCTTCAGGTCAATACTGCGCTTAAATTGATACATAAAACATTGTTAAAAAGGATGTTAAAACTGACAGATTGGCCAATATTCCGTAAAAAATCCGTAATTTTGCAAGCCAAATTAAAAATTACTGCATTAATAATCAGCGTTAAATGTCCACAAAGAAAAGAATTCTTTTTATTGCCCAAGAGATGTCGCCCTACCTGGAATTGAGTGAATATGCGGCGATGGTCAATAAAATGGCAATTAAGTCCAATGAGGCCGGACTGGAAGTGAGAGTGATCATGCCGAGATTTGGGAGTATTAATGAGAGGAGACATCGCTTACACGAAGTGGTAAGGTTGTCTGGTATCAACATTGTGATTGATGGGGATGATTACCCGTTGATTATCAAGGTTGCATCATTACCGAATGCCAGATTGCAGGTCTACTTCCTGGATAACGAGGACTATTTCAAGCGTAAAACAGTATTTGAAGATGAGAACGATCAGTTCTTTGATGACAATGCTGCACGTGCTGTATTCTTCTGTAAGGGAGCACTGGAAACGGTGAAGAAATTCGGATGGCCTCCGGACATCATTCATTGTAGTGGTTGGATGACCTCCCTGATTCCTATGTATCTGAAAACTGCATATAAGAAGGAACCGGTTTTTGCGAACAGCAAGATCGTTTATTCCATGCTTCCTAATACCTTCAAGGAAAAGCTGGGCACAACCTTTGTAAAGAAGGCGACTATCAGCAACCAGATCAAGGAGAAGGATATGGAATTGTATAAAGAAGGGACGAACACTGCCCTTAACAGGGGTGCTGCTAAATATGCAGACGCTGTTGTGCTGGCGGCCGACAAACTGGAAAAGAAAGTAGTTGATGAAGTGAAAGCGGAGAAAGGTAAGATCATTTTGCCTTTCAAGAAAGATAATGAAGATCTGAGTGATTACCTGGGACTGTACAACCAGTTGCTTGGTAAATAGTTATTATGAAACGAATGTTCGGCAACTCAACACAAAAACACCATAAAGCGTGAAGATTAAACTCAGGAACCTAGGCTACGTAGCTGCCATTGTATCTGTATTGTATGCATCCACCGGTTGTAATGAAGCAACCCTTTTAGGTAAAAACCTCATTCCTCCCGGTGACCTGGTAAATGCCCAGGACACGACTATCACTGGTATAATTACCCGGAATGTCCTTAAATACGACTCTTCCGTGATAAATGGATATACCAACTATGATAAAATCCTCGGTTCGATAACGGCCGATCCTGTGTTTGGAAAGACCCATGCCTTTGTCTTTATGCAGGTAGGGTTGCCAACGAGCAATTTTGCTTTTTCAGGCGATTCCCAGACACTGGACTCTGTAGTTTTGTGCCTGAGTTATCTTGGTTATAAAGGAGATTCCACCACACCACAAACCTTTAAGGTTTACCGTATGATGGAAGAAAACTTTAAAATTGATTCTAACTATGCTTATAATAAGCCATTGGCTTATTCTCCGGTTATGCTGGGCTCTGCAACGGTAACGCCGTTGTCTGTACGTGATTCTGTAGACATCTACGGAAACAAGCAGACCGCCCAGATCAGGATCAAATTAAGCAACGCTTTTGGGAATGAGTTACTGCAACAGACGAAGGAAGGGGCATTTGCCAGCGATTCTGCATTCAGAGCATATCTGAAAGGCTTTGCCATCGTTCCGGATACCTTGCAGGGTAATCATAAAAACATGATGTTTGTGGATATGAGCAACAGCAATACCAAACTGAATGTGTTCTATAAAAGCAATAAGCAGGATTCACTCTATGCTACATTTGCCTTTAACACCAGTACCTGCGGCCATTCCAACTTCTTCCTGAGAAACTATAACGGCTCTGAAGCAGCGAACTATATTAATACTACCACCGCTGGCGGAGATAGCATTATGTTCCTGCAAACCGCGCCGGGACTGACTACCAACCTGACTATCCCAGGGCTGGAAAACTTCCCGAACGTGATTATCAATTCAGCAGAACTGGTTATTACACAAATAACTGTTGGAGAAAGTGATCAAAATAATATTTATTCTGCTCCATCTGCTTTAACTTTGTTGCAGTATACAAACGGAGATTCCACCAAACTCCCGATTGATGCGGGTGGTACAGCCGCATATTACGGCGGTACCAAACAAATAGTGACTAACTTTGGAGGTGTAATGATTGCACAGTACAAATTCACCCTTAATCACTATCTGCAACAGCTCATTAAAAAGAATGAAACTAACAACGGATTCAAACTGAAAGGTGCTTCCTCTCTGGTAATGGATGTAGACCGCGTGAAAGCTGGCGGCGGCAGTCATTCCCAGTACAGTGTGAAACTACGCGTTATTTATACTAAACCATAAAACTGCTAATCAAACTTTTTTATGCCTTATTTATTTACATCTGAATCTGTTTCAGAAGGCCACCCTGATAAAGTTGCGGACCAGATTTCTGACGCATTAATTGACAATTTTTTAGCTTACGATGCCAAATCTAAGGTCGCTTGTGAAACCCTCGTGACAACTGGACAGGTAGTATTGGCAGGTGAGGTGAAATCTGAAGCTTATCTGGATGTACAGGACATCGCCCGTGAAGTGATTCGCAAAATTGGTTACACCAAAAGCGAATACATGTTTGAAGCTAATTCTTGTGGTATCCTCTCAGCTATCCATGAGCAGTCTCCGGACATCAACCAGGGTGTAGACCGTAAGTCTCCCGAAGAACAAGGTGCCGGCGACCAGGGTATGATGTTTGGTTATGCTACCCGTGAAACTGACAACTACATGCCACTGGCACTCGACCTCGCACACAAACTCCTCCTGGAACTGGCGGTGCTGCGTCGTGAAAATAAAGATATTACCTACCTGCGCCCGGATGCTAAATCCCAGGTAACGATCGAATACTCTGACGATAACAAACCTCAGCGTATAGACACCATCGTTATTTCTACCCAGCACGATGATTTCGCTGCTGACGAAGAAATGCTGGCGAAGATCAAAGCTGACATGATCAATATCCTGATCCCTCGCGTTAAAGCGCAGCTGAAACCTGAACTGCAAGGTCTGTTCGATGGCTTCGATATCCAACACCATATCAACCCAACCGGTAAATTCGTAATCGGTGGTCCTCACGGTGATACCGGTCTGACAGGCCGTAAAATCATCGTAGATACCTATGGTGGTAAAGGTGCCCACGGTGGTGGTGCATTCTCTGGTAAAGATCCTTCCAAAGTAGACCGCTCTGCAGCTTATGCTACCCGTCACATCGCTAAAAACCTGGTTGCTGCCGGTGTTTGTGATGAAGTACTGGTACAGGTATCTTACGCTATCGGTGTGGCTAAACCTTGTGGTCTTTACGTAAATACTTACGGTACTGCAAAAGTTAACCTGACAGATGGTGAAATCGCTAAGAAAGTAGAAGAAATCTTCGACCTGCGTCCTTATGCAATCGAACAACGTCTGAAACTGCGTAACCCTATCTACAGCGAAACTGCTGCTTATGGTCACATGGGCCGCGCGCCACAGGTAGTTACCAAAGTATTCAACAAAGGTAAAAAGAACGAAAAATCAGTTGAAGTGGAACTCTTTACATGGGAGAAACTCGACTACGTTGAAAAAGTGAAAGCTGCTTTCAACTTATAATATTTCCCTTCAGGAAAATAAGAACGGTCTCTATTATATAGAGACCGTTTTTTATTTTATCCAATAAGCATCATTAAGCGAAGCGCCCACCGCCCCGAAGGGGCGCAAAAAAACAAACCGTCTCTACTAAGTAGAGACGGTTTCAAATATGCTATATCTTCAATAGAGGTGGGTGAATCTACCTCATGTAAGCAAAGGGAGATTACTTCTCTGCAATCTTCCTATACATTCCATAACCAACATTAACTGTGCCTGGCAGCTGAGCCTGGAAAGCCTCCAGGTTTCGTTTTAATGCCGGCGCATCTGCACTGTCCAGCGCAAAGAAACGTACAGTAGGGTCTGCACAAACCACATTGTCCTGTATCGTCCAGCTGCCTGTTTCAGCCCAGCTATGGTACAACGCATTATCATACCAGTCTGGATAGATGATCGCAATCTTTACATTCTCCCGCTTTAACAGTTCTTTCAGGTATGTTGCATTATAATGTCCTGTTAATTTACTTTTTGCAATTTCGTTATTTCCAAGGCCCCAGATATCTACGATGCGACTATCTGACAGGAAGCTAACGGCACCTACATCATTGGCAGCTACCGGCACGCCAGGATAGTATTGCTGTAAAAATCTTCCCATCTGTACCTGCTGATCATAGATGTTACGGCAGGCACGGTAAGTACTTCTGTAGCCAGCCATGGCACGCACCAGCAGCGGACTGGCAACAAAAAAGAGGAGTATTACCATTACCAGCCGTTGTGGCCAGATGCTGCTGCTGTAAAGACCCGTAACACCAGGCCAGAGGCACCATAACAGCAAGGCAATATTGATGATAGCGAGTCCTATGAGGTAGGCTTCATACCTGAACATCCAGCCTACAGCTGCCAGCGCCAGGTGAAGGGCGCCGCCGATACTCAGTATGATGCCCATGTTTACCGCCTGTCTGGCAGTATTGGATACCTTCGTTTTTACCAGCACCACCAGCAGTGGCACGATAATGAGTATACGAAGCAGGGAAGTACCGGAGATAGAGGATTGACCGGTATAGGCTTTGTCGGCCTGGAAGAGCCCCATGATAGTGCTGTTGCCATACATCAGCCGGTAGATGAAGATTTCCTGCAAGGCATGTCCCAATGCGCCTGGCCCTGCCGGGCCACCGCTGCTTTTTAATAATACGGAATTGGGCAATATATAGCCGCCGTAAGCAACAGAGATCACAGCAAAGATGACTACCGGTAACGCAGCTACGAAACCGGTGGTGAAGGCAGCTATTATCTTCCTGTAAAATAAAAGTAAAAGGCAGGCCGCTCCCAGGATAAAGAGTCCTTCAAAGCGGGTGGCTACCATTAAAGCCCCCCAAAGGCTTACCAGCAGGAGCTTGCGTGTGTTGATGTACTCCGCGGAAATCATCTCCACAACTCCCTGTATAAATAATAAGGCAAACCAGAAATGGAGGAGATGCTCCATGCCGGTGAGTATGATGACTGTAAAAGGAAAGAGGACAATCAGGCTGAATAGTACGATGGTTTCCCCGATAGCAGGGAGCCCGTATTTCAGTAGTATACGGTGCACTGTATATAGCACACCATAGGCGGCGATTATATTAATCCATAATCCTGCGAGGTAACTGTTAACGCCTATACGAAAAAGTGAGGCCAGCAAAACTGTATATAATGGGGAGGAAGAAGCGGAACCGAAGGCATCGGGGGTGATGCCCCAAACGCCGTGCAGGCCGAGGTTTTTGGCTACAGCCATGTGAATGAACGCATCGTCGAGCGAATAACAGAAATGTCCGCCGGTTAAGGCAGCAATGCGGTACCAGGAGTAAAGCAATAATACCGTCAGGAAAGTCCAGGCTATATATAAAGGTTGATGCTTCTTCATGATATTGAATTATTTTACCAGTTGAACTGCTTGTTCCAGCGGCATATTGATAATGGATTCCAGCTCTATTTTAGACTGGTTATAGCTGCGGGTAAGGATGACATTCTGCACCTGTTCGGCGTTGTAGGCCTTATAGGCTTTGTTATAGTCTTCCAGGGAAGTTTCACCGGCAGCAAACTTTTTTTCGAGGGTCTGGAATGTGCTGAGTGCATCTTCCAGCAGTGGCAATTCCAGTTCGAATAATTTTTTGTTGGCAACAAAAGTTTCGTAGGCGGTAAGCACTTTGGCGCGGGAGTTCCGGAGGTCTGTTTCTCTTTCTGTTTCCAGCATTTTACGCTGCAGCCTGGCGATCTTTACCATCTTTGGTGTGGTGACGAAATCTCCCAGGGCAAAGGATAAACCGACGTTATAGGTAGGGTAGTAGTTATTCTGATTGACATTGGCCTTAGGGTCGTTGGGGTTGTAATAGACCGTTTGTCTGTTGAAGCTGTTCTCGTTGATATTGGTAAAGAAAGCAACGTGATTGAGCCATTGTGCCCTTGCATTTGCTACCTGGTAATCGCCGATTTTTTCTTTTGTATCAACGAGGTCCTGTGCAGGGGTTTTGCTTGCCAGCTGGATCAGCACCTGGCGGAATTTCATTTCAAGACCGGGGTTTTTCTGGATTGTATTAAGGTCCAGGGAATCTTTTTGCTGGGCCTGTGACAACAGCACAAAACAGAGGGGTAGCGTTAACAGTAGCAGTTTTTTCATACTTGCTTATTTATAAAAATTACAGATATTTTGATTTGATGACAATGCCGGTGAGGGCATTGATAAAGAAGGCTGATTCCATCAGACCACCACTTTCCTGTGCATACATGGAGATCACCATTTCGAATGTCATGGCCGCAATGGCGATGGCCAGCAGTTTATCTATCTCATTGGTAAATCTGAAATAGTTACCTATGCAGGTGCTCATCTGCAGAAAATAAAAAAACATTACTACTATCAGCATAGGCCAACCCAGTTCCAGTGCGGTACGGAGGAAGCCACTGTCTGGCGGAAAGCCTGCCAGCGGATGCCCGGGATTATAGGCACGTCCTTCACCGCCACAGGTAAATAATCCACCACCTATGGGATGCGTATGTATATAAGGCTGAATGCTGTGACGGTTGATTTCACGTACATTCAGCGATGCATCATCTGTACCAACGAAGGCACTACGTACACGGTTAATCGTAGCGTTGCCATAGAAGGGGCCGAAGAGTATGGCGCCACCTATGACAGTACATACCATGGCGGTTATCAGCGTATTTCGTTTATGCAGGTTTACCAGCAGGAAGAGGAATAATCCGGCGGGAATGATCACATAACCTGTGCGGGTACCCGAATAGCCGAGGGCCATCAGGTGGAATAGCAGTGCCATCCCAATAAATAGTTTCTTCTGGAAATTGATAACGCTCAGACTAGCTGTGAGCAATATGATACAGAGTACGGAGCCGCAGGCCATCAGTACACCGAATACCGCCGGATCCGTCATAGTAGAGAAGATGCGTAAGTGCCCCTGTATCATCGTGGTGGCCAGCTTTTCCGGCGATGACATCACAATAGCCCATTCCCAGGGCATTAATCCGAACCATTCCTGAATACAACCATATATAGCGGAAATGGTAGATAATCCCAGCCAGAATTTGAAGAAGAATTGTACATCTTCCTTCTTTTTCATGACCACTGTAGTAAGCACGGCAAACATAAGGTAACGCAGCAGCAGCCTGAAAAAGATGATCACGGTATCCTTGTTGGAGCCGTTGGGGTTTAGTCCTTCCATCATACTGTACGCAAACTGTATGTACATGATCAGCAGCAGCGGCTCTTTGAGGTAGTTGACAGGGTTGTTACCTTTACGGTTTTTCTGCAGCATGGTGCCTATCAGCGAACATATCAGCATGAAGTCGATGGCTGCACCTACCTGAATCTCTTGTCCGTAGAGCCTTTCAAACCATCTTACTGTAATTACGGTAGACAGCGTAATATAAAAGCCTACTTTGGCATTATTAAAGCACAGGAATGCCAGTGCACTGCCGAAAATGGCAAACAGCACCAGTATCCCCGATTTGAAATCATTCGAGGTAATGTAGGGGATCATGGGTACTGCCAATAACAGTAACATCCCTACGAAAATGTTCCACTTATTTTCTTTTATCGCTTCCAGCATCAGAGGAATACTATTTTTACAAAGAGTGACATCATGACCAGTGCCAGGAAAATATTAATCAGCAACTGATGAAAATTTGCACTCATGGGTTTATTTTCTTGCTTCATACGTTTGCTTTTTTTACTTTGAACGGGCCCTTAAACAACCATCCCAGTCTGTATTTCAGCATGGTTTTATATACCAGCACCGATAGCGGAATAGCTCCTGCGATCAGCAGCAGCAATAAAACCGGTACGTTGTGAATCCCGCATTTTATGAGCATACTGCGAAGTACAGCCGCCAGCATGACATGCAGGAGGTAGATATATAAAGAATAAGTACCGATGATTTTGAATACGCCCAGTACATTGAACTTTGCCAGCCATGCAGATAATAAAATCATAAACAGGCTTCCGACAAGGGCAATTACCGCATAAAGGAACAGGTTCAGCTGTTGATGGAGCAGGAAATACCACTGGGAGTAAGCAAATACCGGTAACAGCAGCAAGAGGTATTTCCCCTGTGCCAGTTGCTGTTGCGCATTGTCATTCAGTAACGACGGCGCTACGGCAACGCCTATACTAAAAAAGATATAATGCAGCATGACGTCGTAGCAGGTGCTTACCGGAACGGCCCATGGCGCGAGTCCGAGGAACACCAGGCCCAGTAATAGCTGCTGCGTAGTGTTGAACCTGGCAATACTGTGGTTAAACAGGTACAATGCTGTTACGTTAAATAATGCAAACAGGTACCACAGCTGATCTAACGACCTGGGCTGTATGAAAATCTCAGCATAACTCCACAGGCTCCTGTCGGCATTGGCGAAGCGGCTGAATACGATCTGTAAAGTAATCTGTATCGCAGCCCATATGATATAGGGATATAACAGGTTATTGGTACGGTCTGCCAGCAGGCCGGCAGGGCCGCGTTTTTTTAGCCCTGCCTGGAAAAACAGGCCAGACAACAGGAAGAACAGTGGCATTCTGAAACTGAACAGCATATTATTGCCGTCGATGATCCATTGGGCCACGGGCAGGCCGGTATGCTGAAGTCCGTACAGCATATGACGATATACCACCAGTATGATAGCGATGCCTTTAGCATAGTCTACCCACTGATAGCGTGCAACGCCCAGCTGACGGCCATTTTCCATATGTAGCGTTGTTGCCTGCATGTTATAGTTCCAGGTAATCTTCCTTCACTTTATTTAGTACGGCACCAATACATTTATCGCCCAGGTCCTGGAGGAAGGCAATAGATTCCTTATCGGTCTGTTTCAGTACTGCGTGGGAGGAGAACACCGCGATAACACCCTGTACATAGTTGACAAGTTCTTTACTATCGGTGTAATCATTCAGCGGCGCACCTTCCAGCAGGATGAAATCGTAGTATGCTGACAGTTCAGGCAGGTAATTCAACAGGTGGTTTTCCGGGAGAATTTCCGACGGCGTATAGTCGCCACCTTTACATCCGATAACTTCCACGCCTTCTGAAGGGTAGAGGGTAACAATGTCACGGATCTTGTCGATACTGAATTGTTCGCGGGGGATAGAAAAGGTCTCCAGCGTAGGCTTTGCGTCCAGCTGTACGGTAAGGTCGTTGTTACAGAAGTTGGTGTCGATGATCAGCACCTTCTTATTGCTCAGACTAAGGCTATAGGCGAGCGCCTGGGTGAGCGTTGTTTTTCCCTGCTGGGCTTCTGTACTGGTAAACAGGAAGATTTGTTTACCGCTATGTTCCACTTCGTAGCGTAATTTCCTGAGCAGTTCCCGGAAAGTATTCTGCCGTTGTTTTTTATCTGCGGAGTTGCCGGAATCTTTTTTCTGGAGGATATTAAGAATAGAATACCTGCGAAGATCTGTCTGATTAATAGAGCTGATCAGCTTCAGGGCCACGCTTCTTTCAAAGATAGACGGTGATTTCAGCGAAGTGTCAATGAATTCCAGGAAAAGAATGGCCAGTGTTGTCAGGAAGAAAACGGAGATGCCGGAGAGTCCCATTACCACCAGTCTTTTAGACGATTCCGGTTTGATGGCCGGTTGTCCGATAAGGCTTTGTTTAAACCCATCCTGTGGGGCAGAGCGGTTATCAATGGCAGCGTTGAGTTTTTCCTTCAGTTTATTATAATCTTCCTGGGCCATGGTTACCTCTTGCTGTAAAGAGCCTACCGTGGCTTCTTTGCTGGCATAGGAGCCGAGTGTGCCACGGAGAGAGGCAATCCTGGATTCCAGGTTTGCAATGTTCATATTGGTGGCTTTGATCTGTGCCTGCAGACTACCTTTTTTCTGTTGTAGTTCATCGGCATTGGTAACATTTTTACCGGAAGTAACAGTCATCTGTTCCACTTTAGACTGAAGCTGGCTACGCAGGCCTTTGATCTTTGCTTCCAGTGCTTCGTCTGTAGACCCGGTTTTAACATAGTCTTCATTCAGGTCAGTGATCTGCCGTTTTAGAGAAATAATATCACCGTTGGCGCTGGTATTATAGACTGTTTTGCCACCTGCGGCCATAGACAACTGGTTGTTGATATTATCCAGCGAAGCCTGAAGGGTGTTCATGTTGGAGCGTTCGTCGAAGAGTGTTTTTTCGAATCCTTTGATCTGTTGCAGTTCGGAGCCGCTGGCAGCGTCTACGTTGAGGAGTTTTTCGGATGCCTTGTAGGAGCGGAGCGCTTCAACTTTGGTGTCCAGTTCTTTCTTTTTCTGCTCTACCAGGGCAGCGAAAGTTTCAACGTTTTCAACGGTTTGCTCGCTGCGCTGACTTCTGTAATAGCGGATAAATTCGGCATACAGCTTATTAACGATATAGGCAGAGAGTTCGGGGTGTTCTGAACGGAAGGTAAGGTCGATATAATCGGTACGGTTCATACGTGCCGCGATGAGTTGCCCTTTGAGGGATTCGTAATCGTAGCCGTATATTTTCAGTACTTCCTGTAATTCCCTTTCGTCCGGGCGGTATGCGCTGAGCATTTGCATGGAGTCATGCTTCTGCTGGCAGAGCATTAATAATTTCTGTTTGTCGGCATTTTTGTAAGCGGGGTTATTTAGCTGCGCTTCCTTTAAGATGCGAAATGCATTGTTACGATTACCGCCCATATCATGTAGCAGCAGGTCATAAGACAACAGGGAGATAACAATTGGGGAAGTGATGGTGGTAATTAAGCTTTCAAATTTCTGATCTACCTCAAACATATTTACGTGATCATCGCGAAGACGTATCTGGTCGGTATAGGTAAGACCAGTGGCCATCTGCGCGGAGGAAACGTAGAGTTTCGGTTTGTTCATGGTAAAGAAGAAAGCTGCTACCACAGCAAGAATAGAGCTGATGATGATCAGCCATTTTTTTTTCAGTAGTGCCTTCAGAAAATAGATTACGTCCATAATAGTTTGACTTTACTCATTCATTTATCCGGCAAAAAGAGATACCGTTGTTACAGCATCTCTTTTTACCGGGATTGAATGATTTATTTTATTGTTTGATCGCGCGTATGACGGTCGACTTACGCTGATCATCGGTTAACCTGATGAGGTAATATCCTGGTACAGTTATTTTACCTCCTGTGTATACTCTGAGTGTTGAGCTTCCTTCCGGTACGTTAGACAGCATTTCTCTGTACATGAGGTGACCGGTCAGGTCAAATATTTCCATGTAAACAGTAGAACTGCGTTTCATGGTCATATTGATATTGATCTGTTCACCGAATGGATTCGGGAAGGCTGTTACATTACTGAATACATCGGAAGCATTTGTTGCTGCTGATTTAGTGATAGCATCCGGACTATAGGCTACCACATTCTGGTTCAGCGTTTGGAGAGAACCAGGTATTGATGGCAGTAAAGTTGGTGAGTAACCCTGAATTACCAGTGCACCCATTAATCCGAATAATGCCTGCGGTCCTGTTTCTACATCCAGTTTAATTTCACCGTTCTGGTCTGGCACTACATTGTAGATCGTAGCTGTGGCTTTGGTATTCTGGTTCGCGTTGAGCCAGGTTACCTGTTTGCCGTTGGCGATGAACCTGGTATCTGCAGGGTTGTTGTCTGCCGCGCTGTTGAAGACGGTCAGGTTATAAGCCAGTCCCTGGCTCAGCCCTGTTATCTTCATCGATGCTCTGGCACCTGCGAAGAGTACGAAGTCTTCTGCCAGCACTGCATCTGGATATACACCGCTGTTATTACCTGTATTCATACCTGCAAGGCCGTATACACCGGTAAAGTTCTGGGTGATGTTGATGCCTATTCCTGTAGGGTTACCATTGTCATCTCTCAGGTTGCTGATCAGGTTGCCCAGCGATGGACGTTTGAGCGTATTGTTCCATGGTGCCGGTGCAACGGATGTTTCACCGAAGTTGACATAAACATTTAACGCATAGGTAGTAGTAGTGGCAGTAGCGCTGAAATCGCTGTAAGTGGTGCCTTTTGCTGCCCTGATGTGATAGATGTATTGCGTATTTGGCTGTACGTTGGTGTCTGTAAAGGTGGTCACATTTGCACCCGGACTGGTCAGCAACTGGTCAACTCCGCCGCTGCCGGTTTTCCTGTAGATCTGGAAGCCGGTTTCATTGTAGCTGCGGTCTGCCCAGGTCAGCGTTACTGATTTGCTGTCGTTTGCAATGGCGCGCAGACTTCCAGGGCTCATCACAGCTACCGTTGGAGAATAGGCTTCTACTACGATGGCGTTCAGGCGGGCTACCACTGCACTGTTTGATTTGCTGATGCTGATGGTTACCTGACCGTTAGACGGTGTAATATTATTTACCTGTACGGTTTTAGCGATGTTGTAGGCCGCATTGGATGTCACGGTATTACCATTAATAGTAAAGATGGTAGTGGCATCGAATCCGAAGCTCTGGCTGTTGAAGAATACGAAGTTATACCGGAGGGTATTGTCCAGACCACCAATTACTATCGTTTGAGTACCTGTGTTGAGATACCAGCCTTTGTAGAGAACAGTATCCGGGTAGACGCCCACGTTTTGACCTGTATTCATACCCTTATAATCTGTCCAGCCATCCCATCCGGTTTGAAGCAGTAAGGACATGCCGTTGGCCACATTGTTTTCATCTACCACAGCAGGGGTATTAGGAATACCAATACCATTATTGACAGAAGGATAACCAGGAATGTTATTCCAAGGAGCAGGCGCTGGTTTATCTGCCGACATGTTGAAGAATGTCCGGGTGGTATTACGGTCAGAAACAAACAGCTGGAATGATTTGCTGCTGCTGCCGCCGAAATTATCGTTTGCTGTTATCGTGATGGTATAGGAACCGGTATTATCAGCCGTAGGGGCGAAGTTTAATACGCCGGTACCATTACCGTTATCCGTAAAGGTGCCGAAGGAAGGCAGGCCTGCAACAGCCAGTGTCAGTTGTTTGCCCGGATCAGAGGTAGCACTTACGTTTACGGACTGTGTTGCCAGTGATTTCATCTTCACATCAGCAATATTTGCCAGCACAGGTTTTTTGTTTGGCAGGGAAATGCTGATAATATTTGAGAAGAGAGAACCACCTGCATCATTATATGCACGTACTTTATAGTAGTATTTATGGTTACCCAATGCAGTAGTATCACTATAGCTGGTGGCATCCTGCGGAGCGGTGTCCAGCAAAGTGAAGGTAATACTGTCGTTGCTACGGAAGATCTGGTACTTTAACTCATTATAAGCCACATCAACCCATTGCAGCACGGCAGTATCGTTCACTACCTGACCGGTCAGGTTTTTAGGTGCAGCTGGTGCGTTACCGTCATCGAAGAAGTAATCCAGTTCCACAGAACTGATATAACCGATTGAAGACCATGACGGACGGTAGGCGTATGCGGTGATGGTTCCATCAGCGTTTGCTTTGAGGTTCGTCAGGTTGGCCAGTTTTGTGGTGTTGTTGAACTCATTGATCGAATCCAGCTGGTTACCCGCTTTGAAATAGGTGACGTCAGTAGGCTTATTACCATCCCAGACACTTCCGGCGTAGAATCGGATATTATATTGTTTTACAGTATCCAGGCCGGTGAAAACAACCGGAATGGTATCAGGTATACCAAACAGGCCCATGTATAGATAATCTTTCATTACAGCATCCGGTACTACGCCGCTGTTATTGCCAGTGGTTGGACCTACAGCAACAATACCCATATATGGAGTGATGAAATTAATACCCATGGATGTTACTTCACCTTTATCATTTTTCAGATTAGGGTTCTGTGCGTTCAGGAAGGTCATGTTCCATGGAGCAGGAGAGGCGCCCAGGTTGGTGACGTCCAGGAATATTTTTCCGCTTGGATTTACTTTGTTCACTACCAGGTTGAAGGTCTGGTAATCGGTACCACCTTTATTATCGGTGATCTGCACTTTCACGGTATAGGTTCCTGCATCTGTAAAGCCAGGATGAATGGTAGCGGTACAGTTCAGCCCATTTCCATTCAGGGTGATGAAGGAAGGCATGTTGACGCCTGTCCAGGTGTAGGTATCACCTGCGTCTTTATCGGTGGCATGAAGCGTTAGCTGCTGGGTGCCGCCTTCATTCAGGGTTACCGGCGCTATACTATCCAATACCGGCGGGTAGTTGCTGTTGACAATAAGATTAAAGCGTGTAGTGTCGCTGGCACCGTAAGTATCGGTTACGATTACCGCCAGGTTGAGGTAAGCACCCATCTGAGTAGAATCCACGGCTACATTGAGGTAAGGGCCGTTAGGACCGTTTACCAGGGTAATGAATGCAGGCATGTTTCTGAAGGAGTAGGAAAGCTGGTCTCCATCCGGGTCAGAAGCACTGATCGGAATCTGGATCGGATTATCGTACCGGATCGTTCTGCTGGCGATTGGAACGATAACCGGTGGATTATTAGGCGTTGTTGCATTGGCCGTGTTAGACCATGCGGAAGGCCCGGTGATATTAACTGCACGGATCTGATAGTAGTAGGTAGAGTTGGAGAATACACTGGAATCAAGGTAGGTACCTTGTCCGCCTGAATTGGCAACAGTATCCAGTGTAGCCAGGAATTTAAAGTTGCTGTTATTATTTATAGAACGATACAGTTCAAATTTATCTTCGTTGTTGGCATTATCCTTCCAGGTCAGCTTTACATTTTTTCCGCTGTTGGTGGCTGTCAGCTGCGATGGTGCAGCCGGAGCAGCAGGTAACGGAGCGGTATAGGTAGTGTTGAGACGGAAGGTTTGGTTATACAGTGCTGTAACTTCTGTGTCTACCAGTGCCTGATCAAAAATCATCACATTATCGATCAAACCTTTGAAGGAGGTGATACTGCTGTTGTCATTGAAGGCATTGTTAGTTGCTGAAGTGCCGCTGTAGGTGCCAAGTAATGCATTTTCAGTAGCAGCACCAATTGTATTGCTGGTGAAGCCACTGTTAGTACCAGTGGCACTGGTTGCCAGTGAATTGTTTACATATAATTTCAATCTGTTGCTGCCGCCTTTTCCATATACGAGTACCACATGGACCCAGTTGTTAGCCGTGAGCGCCTGAGTAGAGGTTGTCACAAAAATCCTGGTTCCGGAGGCGGCAATTGCACCTTCCACTTTGTTGCCATTCAACCGGATACCCATACCATTTGTAGCGTTACCGATATCCAGCACATATTGTTTACCGGAAACAGCTGTTGGCTTGATCCACATGGAAATAGTGCGTGCACTGATCGTATCCCGGAGCAAACCATTGGCAGTGGTATTGCCGATAGTAACATTGGAAGATGTAGCACCGGTAAAGCTCGCAGATTGGCTGCCGCCTACACCGTCAGCAGACCATGTGACACCGCTGGCAGTTCCATTGATACCGAAGTAGCTGCTGTCTGCTGCATTGCCGTTGAGTTTATACCATGCCCTTAAAGGGTAGCTGTTAAGCTGTGATGAAGTTCCGTTGACGTTTACTGCAGCCACACGGTAGTAGTAAGGAGTGGCAGGAGCTACACTGTTATCCGTAAAGGAAGTAGCTGCCGCTGCGGTTCTGCCTACAATACTGAAGTTATTACTGTTCTGGGTAGAGGTACGGTATACTTCAAACCCGGTTTCGTCGGTACTGTTGTCCTTCCAGTTGATGGTAACACTTTTATAGCCATTGGCAACTGCACCAATGTTGGTAGGTGCTGCAGATACGCTTCCTACAGGAATGGAGTCTATGAAGTACGAAGAATCTATATTAGTAAAGCTACCGATATTGATGGCAGAACTCTTCCATAGCAACTTCATTTCCTGTCCACCACCTGCCTGGAAAAATACTAACGTAAACGGATATATGCCTGCTGTTAGGCTCATGGAAGAACTGGATACCTGGGTGCTTCCGTGAAGTCCGTCGTTGTTAATGGTAGCAGTTCCGCTATAGTTATACCCAATGTTGAAGAAGAACTTACTTCCGTCATCTGAGCTGGTCTGAAAAGTATAAGTACCAGCCTTAGGAATTCTGATATAGCCTGTCCAGCGCATGGCATAGTTCACCGTGCTCGGCGCTACTCCAAGGTCAATGCCGGCACTGGAACCCGAGAGATCTGGTGTGAGGGTGCCATAGTCCGGCAGTTTGGAAATTGTACTTGGCATGACATAATAATCCCATCTGAGTCCGCTGATTTTGGCAGTAACACTGATTTGTGCACTTGGTACGGAGCTGTTCCCTGCGATATCTCTGGCGATCACATAAATGCTGTATTGCTGATTGGCAGTAAGGCCAAATAATACGGCGTTTCGTGTAGCCGAATCAGTAGTATATGTCTTAACGCCATTTACATATACATCATAACCGGCAATACCTACATCATCTGTTGAGGCATTCCATGCAATAGGGATGGTAGTTGGCCTGGTGGCGCCGTTTACCCGGAGGTTGGTAGGGGCTGTCGGCGGGTTGGTATCTGCAACCGTAGATCCTTTTACCTCTGCTGAAACAGGACCGGCGGCATTATTATTCACCGGACGGACAACATAATAATAGTAGGTATTTGGTACCAGGCCATTATCCATGTAGGTGGTTGTATCTGCAGGAACTTTGGCGACCAGCGTATAAGGTCCGCCAGATGCTGTTCCACGGTATACTTCAAAGAAGGTTTCGTTGTATTGCGGATTGTCTTTCTGTATCCAGTCGAGGCGGAGCTGAGTTTTGGATACAGGCGTTGCCGTTAGTGCACGGATACCATCCGGTGCACCAGGGCCGCTGGCATTGATGATATTGAAAGGAGCCGTAGGGTTGCTGGAGCAGCCATAGAGCTCAGTTACAATGGCGGTATAGGCGCCGGAGGTGCTGGTAGTAAACACACTGTCAGTAGATACTACAGTACCGGCGGCATTCATCCATTTATATTGAATGTATCCCTGTGGCAAACGTAATGATACGGTTGTTTTGCCGTCAGGAGCGGGAATTACATTGGAAGCTAATCCTACGGTGGTAATCGGAGGCGTTACAGTAGGTGCTTTTATTTTGATCACCAGCGGTGTTGGCGACCATTCGGACCAGGTAGTACCGCTATCTCTGGATACACGTACGGCATAGGTTCCCAGGGAGGTAACGTTGATCTGGTTACCGGTAGCGGTATCAATCACGACGCCGTTGCGGCTCCATTGATAATTGGTGAAACCTCTGGCAATACCAACGGTAAGGTTGATCGGATCGCCGTCGCAGAATTCGGACCTGCCACCCAACGGCCAAGGCGTCAGTATATGTGCCCTGTTCATTGTAGGGAAGAAATCAGGTTCTGCCCAGGCATGGTACCAGGTATCATGTGCTACGCCCTGATAAAGGGTATAACGGATGTTACCACCTGCATTATTAATAGCATTGTACAACTGTGTACCATCCCACTCGGTAGGGCCACCATCCAATTGTCCCTGGAACAGCCATACCGGTGTAAATTTATATTTGTCTACGACGCCCATTAATCCGGATGCCGCACTACTCATTGGTAATGCAGATGCGACATAGGTAGGGTAGGTGAGCATGAAATCCCAGGTGCCACCACCACCGGAAGAAAGTCCATTATCGATAATACGGTTGAGGTCAACTTTGTTATTGGCGGCCATATAATCGAGGATTTCCTTTACCCTGCTGAATTCCCAGGTAGTCCAGTAACCACTGGCGCTCTGCGGATAGAGGAGGAAACCGTCGAAGGTGCCGGCAGATACGGCATTGGAGAAAATATATCCCCCATGGTATAGTTGGTATTCATTGTCTTGAATAGGACCGGCTTCTCCTTTACCATGGAAGAAAAGAAATACGGGATATTTTTTCCCGTCGGCCACGCCTTTTTTATAAGATTTGGGGAATTGCACACGAAAGGCTAAACCTTTGTATATGTAGGCTTTCAGCGAATCTGAATGCCAGCCATAGGGCATATCGTTATGCCTGTCGGTGCTGATCCATTTTCCGACCTGACCATCCGCTGGCTGGGCTGGGAGTGTACCCGTGTAACGAACAATCGGATCGGTGGGGTCAATGACGCTTTGTGCATTTGCCACTCCAATAAAAAGCAGCATTACACAAAACAATAGTTGTAGAAATTTTTGCATAGCATTCATGTTTATGAACAGGGACAGTGAATTGCGACTGTAACCAAAATTTTATCATGTATGACAACGCATAGCGATGTGAAATACATGACGCACATGAATTTCAGAGGAGATGGCAAAAATTGATGCAGGAATGGACTATAAATCCAATACCAGAGTTGGCTTTAACGAAGGATAAGGTGAATTATAAGAGGTTGTATTACTGGGGTACCTTAGCATGGAAACAATCACTGTTGTGTTGAATTTTCATTGCTGGTATATCCGGTATCGGCCGCTAATTTAGTATGACAACTTTAAATGATACACTTTTTTAGGTAAACGTCCCTTTTTTGTTAGGGAACGTATTAATTGAGCGGTTGAATGTAATCACCTGATTACAACCTGTTACATACTCACTGAACGCTGGGCGCGTTCCCATACGGCCGACTGCTTACCTCGTACATAGCGTGTGAACCCGTTATATACTGCAATATTCATGAATACAAAATAAAATGGTATATAAAAGTATTTGATCTTCATTTCATGTTGCGCCATCAGAAATCCCGTATAGGCGGCACCGTAGAAAAACAACTGTAAGCCGAATAAAATGAAATACGTATAGCCTCCACCGTTAAATACAATAATTAAATTACTGAGCAGCAATAACAGCAGACAAAGCGGCGCCAGCGTCCAGCGGAGTACCCGGTGCGAAACATACTGCCACGTAATCCTGGGGTAACGGAAAATGTTGAGCAGCGCCGCCAGCCGGGCCATAGACTGAAACCCACCTGCAGCGATACGCACTTTCCGCTTATATTCTTCCTGCAATGAAGAAGAAGGTGATTCCATGGCATAAGCCTTCGGCTCATATAATACTTTATAACCGCGTTTGTTGATATTAAAAGAGATGATGAAATCATCCAGGATGGTATCTTCAGGAATAGCATGGTAAAGACTGGTGCGAACAGCCAGCAGTTCACCGGCTGCACCCATTACGCTGTAAAGCTCTGCATCCCACTGTTTCAGCTTCGATTCATATTTCCAGTACATCCCTTCTCCATGGCCTTCTGTGCCACTGTCTTTATTTGCGATTACCTTTTTCTCACCGGCTACCGCACCGGTACTGTCGTGGGCAAAATGCTTTACCAGCTCGCGTACGGCTGCCGGATTCAATAAAGTGTTGGCATCTGAAAAAATTACGACCTCGGTATCAACGGTTGTCATCGCACGGTTGATAGCAGCTGTTTTACCGTTACGCTGCGGCTGAAACAACAGTTCAATGCCTTCGTATTTGCTGATAATGGCATTGGTGTTGTCTGTGCTGCCATCGGTAACAAAAACAATCTTCATTTTATCACGCGGGTAATCCAACTCCAGGGTATTGGCAATCTTCAGGTGAATGAATGCACTCTCATTATAAGCGGCCACCATAAAGGTTACCCGCGGTTCATACGTGCTATCGGTAGCTAAAGGTTTTATAAACAAACGCTTTACCCGCAGTACCAGGTACAGGAGGATACCATAGCCCAGGTAACTGTAAAAGATAATTACCAGGCTAAGCAGACAAATGGCTTTCCAGCTATTCATATTCTATTTACTATCTGAATAAAAAATAAGTTTCCAATGATAACAGCCCGATACACATACCTACCGCAAAACGAAAGAGTTTGGCATAGTTGATCCTGTCGTAGGGCACCAGTACCAGTAACAGAAAAGGTGCTGCCTGTGCCACATACCTGGAGCTGAACAGATGTGTTACTGCGAAGCTGGTGGCCAGCATCAGCATGCCACAGCAGAGTAAAAAGCAAAACACAGGATTTTCCCTGTTCTCCCATAAACGGTAAAGGGAACAGCCGACAAAATAAAAAGCAATCGTACCCAGCAGGGGAGAGATCAGGTAGGGGTATATATCTGACACTGCTGCCGGCAATATACGACCCAGTACTTCACTCATCGGCGCGAAGGTATAATCCAGTACCATCAGGTTCAGTATCAGCAATAATATATAGGTGACACCACAAGATAATAATATGCGTTTGTTAAAAATGAACCAGCGCGGCGCGATAATAATCGTCACCATTGCCCCGTAGGCGAACGATAGTATGCCATGCCATATGCTGAACCCGCCGGTGGCAATAACGGCCTGTTTTGGGGGCATTAAGCCCTTCCAGACGATGAACAGCGGTAGTGCTATCGCTAACGCACAAACGGAGAAGACCAGAAAGACCATCCAGCGCATCCGGCTTTTAGGGCTATCTATTAATATAGCTGCTGCTGCCGGGATCATGATAAGAAAAGGAGATCGCCCTATGATGGCTATTCCGCAGGAGATACCTGCAAAAATTGCAAATAGTATGCTTTTGCTGTTGTTCCGGGGAGATGATTGTACTGCTGTTATAAAGCACCAGGCAGATAACAGGGAGAAGAGGACGGGGGGGATCTCTGTGAGTGCCATACCCGATACCTGCCAGATCATCGGTACGGCTATTATATTAAGGGCTGCCAGCCAGGTATCTGACAAGGGGAGCTGGTAAAGATTGCGGATAATACGTGTAAGCATCCACGTTATAATACCTAAAAATACGGTATTGACTAAACGAATACCTGGTGTCTGCCAGTGTGTTATAAAATATAAAGGATAATGTATGAGCTGATAGAGCGGACCCGGGGCCTGATCATTCATATCAAGCAGGAATTTTCTTGAAAGCCCTTCAGCATCAAATAAATAGAGGTTACGTACGAACAGGGGCTCATCGAACAGGGGGGCCTGGTGATGGAGTATCGTAATCAGCAACAGTAGCAGGTATCCACCGATACCAAGGATAAATAGTAGTCTTCTTTCCATGTACGCGATTCAGGGATTTGGGATTGCAGTTGGCATAACCGTACTCATTTTGGGAGTGTAAAAGTATCAATCAATATCAGTATTTCAAAATGTATGGCTTTATAATATTATTAATGTCAGCATTTAAATTGCACTTACGTTCAAATTTTATGCATTCACCGGAAAAAAAATACTTTTTACCAAAAAAATACTTCGTAAATTATAAAGAAACATAATTTTACGCTCAATCTGAATCGCCTGGTTGTGGCACAATATTTTACAACCTATGACCCTGAGATGCCTCAACGTATCTTTGTAAATATCCTCCAGAAGAACCACCTGATCATCTGATATTTTCGACCACATCCCATAAAAAGCCTTCTCATGGTTTTGATGCCGCATTGGCGCTATCCATGCTAATATTTAAAAAAAATAAACCAGAAGGTGGAATGAAAAAGAAAGTATTAATAATAGACGATAGTTTACCGATAAGGTTTCTGCTGGAAGCAATCTTCAGCAAAAATTATCATGTTGTTTCAGCGCAGGATGGTTTAGTGGCAATGTCCTGGCTCTCCAAAGGCAATACCCCGGATCTTATCATCACCGATCTCCAGATGCCAAATATCGACGGTCATGAACTGATTCAGTTCCTGGCGTCCAGCAACTTATATAGAGATATCCCTGTGGTAGTGCTGTCTGCATGTAATGATGCGGATACTACTGCTACCGTTAATCAGCACCATAACGTACATGCATTTTTTAGCAAACCTTTCGATCCTATCCAACTGTCAGCATCTGTATCTGATATTCTGAATGATCAATTGGTAGCTGCCGGCTGATATGCCGCATTGTTTAACGCCAAATAATTAATAATGGGAACGACTACACCTGAATTAACTCCTGCTATGCCATTGAAACCAGCGCATGAGAAAACGGAAACTGCTGTGATTCGTCAATTGAGCCCCGAAAAAATTGTCATCTTTGTGGGTAATACCTACCTGGATGTCAGAGATACCCCCGGCAATTATAAATTCCTGGTTGTACAGGATATAAATGCCGCACAGGCCTCTATTTCAGAGGTGCTGAACGTATTCCGTAAAATCCCTGCTGTCATCATTTACCGCTTTAACAGTAAATATGAACAGGAGTGCGAACAATGGGAACAGTACTTTCAGGATAACCAGGTACTGCGCTCTATTCCCTTCTTTATGTATTCAGAGCAGGTTTCAGAGCAACTGAAATCTTTTGCCAGGAAATACCGCTTCATCGATGAGGTAATCACCCGCGACTGCCTCATGCACACACTCGATAAAAAAATAACGTTTGTTAGCAAGTTCAAATACCTGAGTGTCATCACGCGCCAGGAAAGTACTTCTCCCGATAAAAATCTTACCCGGCCCAAACGCACTCCGGGCGCTGTTATCAAACGACTGACGGATATCCTCCTGGCCAGCATGGCACTCATTGTGGCGTCGCCCTTTTTGCTGGTCATCGCAGCAGCGATCAGAATGGAGTCTAAAGGCCCGATATTCTACGCCGCCAAAAGAGCCGGTAAAAACTACCGCATCTTTAAATTCTATAAGTTCAGAACGATGGTGCCAGACGCAGATAAAAAATTGCAACAGCTGTCGCACCTCAACCAATATAGTAACGAACAGGGTGGTACTGTATTTTATAAAGTTACCAACGACCCGCGTATCACAAAGCTGGGTGCCTTCCTCCGTAATACCAGCCTGGACGAGATCCCGCAATTGCTCAATGTAATTAAGGGAGATATGTCGCTGGTAGGTAACCGCCCGCTGCCACTCTATGAAGCTGCTGCACTTACCACAGACGAGTGGTCGCAACGCTTCAATGCACCTGCCGGTATCACAGGACTCTGGCAGATCAGCAAAAGAGGAAATAAGGATATGTCAACAGAAGAAAGAATTGGTCTGGATATCAACTATGCCAACAAACATACGTTTGGCTATGATATGTGGATCATGATGAATACCCCATTTGCACTTGTGCAAAAAGAAAATGTATAGTAATGCTTGTTGTAGAAATTGTTGTGTTTTTGTTCCCGGCGCTGTGTGTATTGTATAATCTTTATTTCTGCCTTGCTGCCAGCCTGGAGAAAAAAAAGAAAGTAGACGACTGGAGCCAGGAAGCGTATGGCCGGATTGCAGTGCTGGTGCCCGCCTACAAGGAAGATGCCATCATCCTTGCCACGGTGGCCAACTACGAAAAGCTACGCTATCCGCGATCGTCTTTTGATATAGTAGTAATAGCAGATTCGTTGCAACCCGCTACCCTGGAGGCACTGGCAGTTACCAGTGCCATCGTGGTTCCGGTGAGCTTCGAAAAAAGTACCAAGGTGCGTGCACTGAATGCGGCGTTCCAACAGCTGGATAACAGCTATGATATGGCCCTCATCTGTGATGCAGATAACCTCCTGGATGCTGATTTTCTGTTAAAGATCAATTACGCATTCCGGCAGGGGCATATGGCTGTACAGGCCAGGCGCGTAGCTAAAAATATCGATACGCCCTTTGCTATCCTGGATACGGCGAATGAAATTATTTCCAATCACCTGTATCGTAAAGGCAGCTGCGCCCTGGGATTGTCGTCGTCGCTGATAGGCTCCGGCATGGCTTTTCAGTATCAGCTGATAAAAACTGCGATGCAGGAAATCGATGCTACCGGCGGATTTGATAAAGTGTTGCAGCTGCTGATGGCCGATGGAACCGTTTTTAAAAAGGTCGGTTTAAAACCACAACCCATATACTACCTGGAAGAAGCACTGGTATTTGATGAAAAGGTGGACAATGCTGCAGCATTTACCAACCAGCGCCGACGCTGGCTCTCCAGTCAGTATAAGTATCTTTTTAAATACTGGCACAAAGGATGGTATGCGCTCAAAACCGGCAACATGGACTATTTCAACCTGTTCGTCTGCCAGAACATGATGCCGCCAAGGATGCTGCTGCTGACCTTTGTAACGTTAATGCCTGTACTATATTTCTTTTTACAGCATTACCTGTTTATCCCTTACTGGTACTGGCTGATACTATGGGCCACCAATGCATTGACTTTGTTGCTGCCCATACCCAGACTCTTTTATGCGAAGTATTTCCTGAAAGGGCTGGTGAGTCTGCCAAGAGCTATAGGTATCATGCTGGCACTGACGTTTAAACTGAAAGGTGCGGACAATACCTTTATCCATACCAGTCATTCTAAAACAACTGTAGACAACCCATTACTGGATGCCGAATAACGTACATACACCACTGGTTTCCATCGTTACCGTTAACTATAACAACAGTGCGGTAACAGTTGCATTGCTGGAATCCATCGCTTCCAACGATTATAAAAACCTGGAAGTGATCGTGGTGGATAATGCATCTGCCGAAGATCCGACAGACTCATTCACCAATGCATACCCGGCGGTGAAAGTGATACGAAGTGCTACCAATAAAGGGTTTGCAGGTGGAAATAATATTGGCATACAGGCCGCAAAAGGTGATTTCCTGTTTCTCGTGAATAATGATACTGCCTTTACGCCCGGGCTGATACCCGGACTGCTGGCCATTTTTGAGCAACATGCAGATGTTGGTATTGTTAGTCCGAAATTCCATTACTTCTTTCATCCGGGTATTATAGAATATGCCGGGTACAGACAGGTAGATGTTTTCACCGGCAGAAACAGTATGATCGGCTGTAAGGAAGAAGATAGGGGCCAGTACAATACCGGCGGCACCACCGCCTATGCGCATGGTGGCGCCATGATGATGAAACGCGCCGTACTGGAGGAAGTAGGACTGATGCCGGAAATATATTTTCTCTACTATGAAGAATTTGACTGGTGCGAGATGTTCAGACGTAAAGGCTATCGCATTTACTATGAGCCGGCATCACTCATCTACCATAAAGAATCTATGACCACAGGAAAAAACAGTGTGCTCAAAACATACTATCTCACCCGCAACCGCATCCTGTTTATGCGCCGCAACGTAAGATGGTACCAGCTGGCCCTGTTCCTGCTGTTCTTTGCCTTTGTGACCATCCCTAAGAATACGCTCCGATATGTGCTGAAACGCGAAAAGGACCATCTGCGCGCTTTCTGGAAAGGGGTGATCTGGAATATTAAAAACTTAAATCTAAATAAGGAATCATGTGCGGTATAGCTGGTTTTGTAGATTTTTCACGGCAGACAGGTACACAAATCCTGCAGAATATGACGGACGCACTCCTACACCGCGGTCCTGATGATGCAGGCTATGAAGTATTTCTGCCTAAAGTTGCCACCGTTGGCCTTGGCCAGCGCAGACTATCGATCCTCGACCTTTCTGCATCCGGCCATCAGCCCATGCATTTCGGCTCCTATACATTAATTTTCAACGGTGAAATTTATAACTACCGCGAGATCCGGCAGGAGCTGCTGGCATTGGGCTATAAATTTTATTCCGGTTCAGATACAGAAGTACTGCTGAAAGGCTTTCACTGCTGGCAGGAAAAAGTGCTGGACAAATGTATCGGCATGTTTGCCTTTGCCCTGTATGATGAACAAAGAGAAGAGTTGTTGTTGGGGAGAGACAGAGCAGGTGTAAAGCCATTGTATTATGCCTGGGATAATAACATCCTGTTGTTCGCATCTGAGCTGAAAAGCTTTCATCATCATCCCTGTTTTAAAAACGATATTGATACCAATAGTTTATCCCTGTTCCTGCAATACAGCTATATTCCTGCTCCCTATACCATTTTTAAAAATACCTGGAAACTGTTGCCTGGGCACCTGCTGAAGTTACAGCTGGCCACCCGCACCGTTACCACACATGAGTACTGGAATGTTTTGGATGCCTACCGCCAGCCACTGACAGGACTTTCAGAAGCAGAGATCATCGATGAAACAGAGAAGCTCATGCAAAGTGCCTACCGTTACCGCATGGTGTCGGATGTGCCGGTAGGTGTTTTTCTGAGTGGTGGCTATGATAGCTCCAGCGTAGCCGCTATCCTGCAGGCGGATAGTACCAGTAAAATAAAAACCTTTACCATCGGCTATAAAGAGGCCCAATGGGATGAGTCAAAAGAAGCGGCAGCCATCGCCAGACATCTGGGAACAGACCATAACGAATGGATCATCGGCCCGAACGATGCAGCAGAAATCCTGCACAACCTGCCGGAAGTATATGATGAGCCTTTCGCGGATAACAGCACCGTACCTACGACGCTGGTAAGCCGCCTGGCAAGTAAACAGGTGAAAGTGGCCCTCAGTGCTGATGGCGGTGATGAGATATTCGCCGGCTACAGTAAATTTGCGCAATCCCTGAAGTATACCAACGGCATCCCTGCACCGGTGCAGTTCCTGCTGAGCAAAACAATGGACCTGATCAACCCGGAACGTATACCGTATTTCAATAAACAATATAATTTTTCCACGCGATACGAAAAGATGAAGCTGATATGGCAAAGCGGCAAACCCGAAGCGGCCATGAAATATATCAGCCAGCACCTGACAGATAGAGAACTGAAACAATACCTGCAGCAAACCCCGGATAGATACAAAACTGCCTTTGATCTGAACGGTGAACTACAAACTGTTAATGACCCTTTAAACAAGCTGCTGGCCATGGATTACAAAACTTTCCTGGTCGATAATAATCTCACAAAGGTAGACCGCGCAACAATGTCGGTCAGCATAGAAGGAAGAGAACCTATGCTGGATCACCGGCTGGTGGAATTTTTAGCGAAGGTTCCACAATCCCTTAAAAGAAAAGATGGTGTTAACAAATATATACTGAAGACTATCGTTCACCGATACATTCCTGCATCCCTGATGGACAGGCCTAAAAAGCCTTTCATTGCACCTTTGCAGGTATGGTTCAGGGACGCTTTGAGTGAACAGATGCGATATTATCTCTCGCCTGAAAAATTAGCGCAGTCCGGTTTGTTAAACGCTGCTAGTATACAACCATTGTTAAACTGCTATTTAAAAGGCGAAAAGGTAAACCATCAGAAGCTCTGGAATATGTTGGTATTTCAGCTGTGGTTTAGCCGCTGGATCGCCCCGCTGTAACTAAGATGATGCATTCAAACAGGAAAATCAGGGTATTGCAGACTATCCACCAGGGTAGAGTAGGTGGAGGAGAAAGACATGTGCTGGATCTTGTAAGTACCATTGATACCTCCAGATTCGAACCTATTGTTTTGTCCTTTACGGAAGGTCCGATGGTGGATACCCTTCGGATGATGCAAATCCCCGTATTTGTAATAGCTACCGAACGTCCATTCGATTTTCGTGTATGGGGAGCCGTGAAAAAATTATTAAAAGAACAACGTATTGACATGGTCCATGTACATGGTTCCAGGGCCAATACCAATATTTTATGGATCGCACGGTCTATGGGATTACCGGTGATTTATACCGTCCATGGCTGGTCTTTCCATAACGAACTGCCATTCTGGAACCGCAAGGCAAGGATATTTGCCGAAAGGCTGATCACCCGCCGTACCGGTATCAACATCACTGTTTCCGAATCTAACCGGCAAACAGGTATGCAGGTGATCCAGGGCTTCCGCTCGGTGGTAATCCGTAATGGTGTCAACCTGAACAGCTTTACGCCGGATATAGACGGCGGCCACGTCAGGGAAAGCTATGGCTTTAAGGCGACTGATATTGTTGTCGGATTTATTGTCAGAATGACTATTCAAAAAGATCCGCTCGGTATGGTGAGGGCCTTCGCTGCGGCACATGCTATCCAGCCGGCACTTAAATTACTCATGGTAGGGGAAGGGCCGTTGAAATCTGAGGTGATGGAACTGGCTGCCAGACTGGGTCTGGACCATGCTGTCGTATTTGATGATTTCAGGCAGGACATCCCCCGCATATTAAAAGCAATAGATATTTATTGTCTGCCTTCCTTGTGGGAAGGCTTCCCGATAGGCGTTCTGGAAGCCATGGCAATGGGGAAAGCCATCATTGCCTCTGATGTAGACGGTACCCGCGAAGCATTGGAGGATAATGTCAGCGGTATACTGATACCACCCAGGAATACAGCGGTGCTCAGTGCTACCTTGTTAAAGCTGGCCAATGATCCCGCATTACGTTGCCGCCTTGCCAATGCTGCCTTACAGCGTGCCAGAGCAGAACACAGCATCACTGCCATGACCACCAAAATAGAAGAGGTATACAGTAATGTATTTTATAAGCTGGTTAGTCATTGAATTCATTATACCGAATTACACCCATGAAAATTAGAAATCCGCATTCCAGATTTGATATCAATACTAAAAAGACAGACCGTGTGCTGGAAGTGGGAGGTGGCCATAATCCACACCCACGCTCGAATGTAGTGGTAGATAAATATGCAGATGACAACACGCACAGAAGCGGCGATATCAAAGTACTCCGTAATCAGGAGTTTATCAGTGCCGATGGTGAACACCTGCCTTTTGAAGATAAATCATTCGATTATGTGATCTGTAACCATGTACTGGAACATGTGGATGATCCGCATGCCTTCCTGCAGGAGCAGTTCCGCGTCGCTAAAAGAGGATACATAGAAGTGCCGTCATTACTGGGTGAACATCTCTACCCGAAAAAATCTCATAGATGGGTACTCCTGGAAATTGACAATAAACTGGTAATGGTAGATAAAGCCAATATCAGTTTCCCGCAGCAATTTGATTTCGGGGAACTCTTCCAGGCCTATCTGCCAAAGAATTCCATCGGTTATAAAATCATGGAACGTACACATGCCAACCTGCATACCGTAAGGATAGAGTGGGAGGGCAGTTTCGACTATATCATTAATCCGCAGGAAGAAGAATTGTTAAAGTATTTCCGTGAGCCATGGAGTGAGCATATGGTTTATCAGCATTTCCCGCAGCGATCTATGGGTGCGGAGCTGATAGCGGCTGGCAGAGCCTTTGGCGATATCTGTAGAAGTATCGTGAAATCGAAAATATTAAAAAGGAATTAAGCAATCGTCATATCTAGCCCAATAGAGCGTGTATCAAAAGTGATTCATTAGGGCAGCAGCCCTCCGCGCGCAGCGCGGAACCACCCAACTGATACCGAAGGTATCAGTTGCAAAAATCAAATGCAGGTGGTATAATGAAATAGCTTATGATATACGCTCATTTTTTATTCCTGTTAGCATAAAGCTATTTCACCGCATCTTCCAGCATCGCATCTACCTTGCTCAATATATTCGGATGGATGTTCATATCAAATTTTCTCGCGAAAAACTTGCCGGAGGCAATCATGTTAGGCAGGTCAGCCGGGCCCAGAACCTTTGGTGATGCCTGTCTGGCAGACCAATCAATATATCTTAAGTTATCCCTTACTACTTTCCTGCTCCATTCCGGATGGTTCATAATAATGGTATGGAAAATAAATTCATCCGAACCCCAGGTATAACGGAAATAATTGACAAAGGAGGGTTGCTGCTCCAGGAATTCTTTGCAGAAACGTAAGCACTCCTCACTAAGACTCCACCATTGGGAGCCACCTGTAAAAGTAAAATTCATCGGGCATTTCCTGGAAGGGGTCAGGCGATTGATCCAGCGGGTGAGGAAATATTTTCCTTTGAACTGAATATCTTCAAAGTGGTAGCGGTCCAGCTTGGAGATAGTGGCTGCTACTTCTTTTTCGGGCATGATATCCAGGAATTCGTTGCCCTGATGAATGGTGAAGAAATCTACAATTTCGTTGATGGGGCGCAGCGGGTAATCGAGTCCGCTCAGCAGGGAAATATTGAGGTACTTGCGACGGCTGCTCAGGGCTACTTCCAGGCTGTTGAGCGTAGCCTTTACCATGCTGAAGCCTGCCCAGTGTACTTTAATACGGCCAGGGATAAAATATACCTGTGGCAGGTGTGCTGCTTCTGCGAATGCGAGCATATCGGCCCTGGCATCAAGATGAACGTAACAGTCTACCCTGGGGTGCGACAAGCGGCGCAGCAGCTGTAACAGTTGTTCGGGGTTTTTGTGGGCGAGAATAATAAAAGCAATACGCATGACTTAATTTATTTTTTTAACCAGTTGTAGTTTGGCAGGTAATTTCTCCAGGAGCAGGGAGCAGGAAGCCCAGCCTTCTTTTAGTATATCCTTCACCGATAGCTGCAGTTGTTTTTTCAGGAAATAGTAGCCAAAGGCTACTCCTGCCAGCAGGTTCAGGAAGGAAACAGCAGCAACTGCCCGGAGGTCCATAAACAGCCAGATGAAGACGAGATCGCCCACCACGTTAATGCTGACCTTGAGCAGGTTTTTGTAAAAGTTGAGCTGAGGTTTGTTGATCATGTCCAGGGTAACACCAATAAACCGGTCGATCGGATAAAGAATAGCGGAGAAGAGAAATATCAGTACGATGGGAGTGGCGCCCAGGTAATTCTTTTTAGCCAGAATAATAATCAGTGGTTGTACGAAAATAATCAGACCAATAATAAATGGTAAGATGAGGAAAGTAACTGCGCCGGTATAGCGGCAGAAAGCTTTGGAGACCTCCCGCCAGTCGTTGCGGTTAACGGCAGCCGATAAGGTTGGCTGGGCAGTGGCTACAAAGCTGCGTAATATGATCTCTATCACTTCCATGAATTTCTGCGGTATGCTGTAAATAGCTACGGCAGCAGGATTGATCATGGTGCGGATGAAGAAGTTATCGGAATAGGGGATGAAACCCGATGTGACCATGCTGCCTACTATCAGTCGCCCATATACGAAAAGCGCCTTCACCTGTTCCTTCTTCCGGAACCAGAGGCTGTGTATGGAAGTCCATCGTTGCAGCATACAGTACAGGCTGGCAATCCCTAACGCAAACGCATATGCGTAGAGTATCAGTGTGATCCTGGCATTTCCCGTGTAGTGCAGTATTACGAGCAGCAGGAGGAAGCTGCTGTTTTGCAGCAGCCGTATATGAACGATCTTATCAAACTGGTGCCTGGCCTGCAACAGCCAGCTGGCGAAGTTGAAAGGAAGAGAGAGGACCAGCAGTAAACCCAGGTGCAGCAGGAAAAACTGCCAGGTGGCATTGAAGTAATGCCAGCCAATGGCCAGCACCCCGGCATTCAATAACAGGAAGATGATGGTCAATGCCAGCGCTACATACCAGGCTGCCCCGCATACCGATCTGGCAGTGGCTTCGTCGGTGCCGGCATAGAACTTAATCAGCCCCGATTGCAGCAGGGCCGTCCGGATCTGGTCCAGTACATTATAGGTAGCAATAAACATGACCCATTCCCCAAAGGCTGATTCAGGGAGAATACGCACCAGGATGGCAAAGGATAAAACATTAAAGAAGGCAGAAATCACATTCCCCAGTAACGACTGAATATGATTATTCCTGAAAACTGACAACAGCCTGAAACCCATAAAAGCATTTATGTTTCAGATCCGGCAATACCCGGTAATACAGGCATCACAGATCCACGATAATAAATAATTACATGGCTTTTAGCAGGATATAGTCGGAGAAGGTTAAGGTGGACGTTTAACAAACTTTATGTGATCATGAAAGTATATCACATTGTTCCCGTGAGGTTACCATCCACAATTTCGTCACAAGATAATACTTTTTTTTATAAATAGATGATTTTAAAATCTAATAATATTATTTGATAATATGTTGATCATCTGTATGATAAACATATTAAAATTTTATGCTTTATTTTTTGTTGGTATATATATGAAAAAAAATTACTATTTGTTGAGATAATTGTTTTTATTTTGTACCACGTAAAATGATAGCGGAACGCTTAAATCAATACATATCAGGGAAAAACTTTACCATTCTTTACTATGGACAACCTCAATAATTTCAATAAGAGATTGAAAATTGTGACGGGGATATGGATACTAACGATAGTACTTTGCGCAACAACAAAGCTGTTTGCGCAACAGGGCACGCTCACCCCCCGTGTTACAGGATTCAGGAACCCCGCTGGCCTGCTGGAATCTTTACCGCAGGATTACGCTACCTCCAATACTAAATATCCACTTTTAATATTCTGTCACGGACTGGATGAAGAGGGGAACGGCACCACCGACATTATGAAGGTGATCGTCAACGGCCCCCCAAAACTGATCAGCAAAGGACAGTTCCCGGCCACCTTCAACGTCAATGGCAATACTTTCTCATTTGTGGTGCTTTGCCCGCAATTTAATGGCATCGCCTCCATTAATGATATCGACTCCCTCATCGACTACGCGAAGGCGCATTACCGCCTCGATACCAATAAAATTTATCTCACAGGACTGAGTCGCGGCGGCGGCGAAACCTGGGGATATGCCACGGCACAAAATTACGCGGCTAACAGACTGGCTGCCATCGTGCCCATCGCCGGCGCCTACGATCCCGGCCCCCTCAGATCCCCGCTTCCTGCCACTGCTGTCATAGCAGCTTCCAATAACCTGCCCATCTGGGCCCTGCACAACTCAGGCGACGGTACCGTGCCCGTTTCCTACTCTCAGAACTGGCAGGCCCTGATCAATGCATACGTACCTGCATGCGATCCCCAGGTGAAGCTGACAGTATTCAATGCCAACGGACATGATGCATGGTCCAAAGCTTATGATCCCGCTTATCGTGAAAACGGAATGAACGTTTATGAATGGATGCTCCAGTACAGTAAAGACAAAAGACGTACGGTCATCTCTCCACCAACCACTACACCTCCGGTAACAACACCCACCAATAAACGCGTGGTGCTGAAACCAAACTACGGAACAGACCCTACTTTCTATTACCCGGATGCCATGAACCAACTGGGCCTTATCCCCGGTGATACCATCTGTATCCCCGCCGGAGATTATATGGATATGAACCTGGCCTGGCTTAAAGGAACTGCTGAAAAGCCCATCGTAATCACCAACTGCGGCGGCCTCGTACGCTTCGGCGTTGGCAGTAAAGGCAACCAGTGGTCTTCTGTTGTACAAATCGAAAACAGCCAGTTCGTGGAATTCACCGGCACCGGCGACCCCTCCCTCGAATACGGCTTCGATATCAAAGGAAGTAACCTCCGCAACGAACCCATGTTCGCCATGTACTGGACCTACGGCTCCTCCGACTTCAACGTACATAACGTGTACATCCATGATGCAGGCATGTTCATCGTTGCCAAAACAACGATGGAATGCAATGCGCCACAGTACTGGGAAGCCAACTACATTATGAAAAACTGCCGGATCCACCATATCAAGGGCCGGACCTCCAGTAATGAAGGATTCTATATCGGCAACTCCTGGTATATCGCAAAGCAGGCCTGCGGAGATAGTATCCGCTCTCACCACGTAGCCAACCTGGAAATTTACGACAACGACCTCCAGGACATGGGCAACGATGGTATCCAGGTAGGTATGGCCTACGACGGTACCAACCTTATTCACCACAACCGCGTTGTCAACTACGGCAAAAACGGAGATAACGCCAACGGCTATGGGATTCTCATGAACCCCGGTACCAAAGCGGATGTCTACAATAACATTATTGATAAAGGTTTTGGTGATGCCATCTGCTTTTTCGGCTCCGGCACCAGCAGGGCGTATAATAATGTGGCGTCCAATATCAATGCTGCCGGATTCCTGGTGGCAGACAGGCCCGTGTTTGAACCGGTTTCGGCATGGGTATATAATAATACCTTCGTCAACGTTCTGAGAGGGGGCACCGTGTATGACTGCGGTGGCGTGCCCGGTCATAAGATCATCAACAATGTGATTGTTCAGCCACAAGGCGCCGGCGCCGACAAACCTTACCCGGGCTTCTATATCTGGAATACTGACTGCACCATCAAATATGAATTTTCACACAACCCTTTCTATACAAAGGCCGATGATGTGAAATTCGTGAACGCCGCCGCTGGCGACTACCATCTGCAGGCAACGTCACCACTGGTCGATTCCGGCACCAACGTCACACAGTCCCTCAACCTGACCATCGATTATGATGGTGTTACCAGGCCGCAGGGAACCGGTGTCGATATCGGTGCATATGAATACCACAGTACTACTACCAATCAGCCGCCACAGGTATACGCAGGCGCAGATGTAATCCTTACCCTGCCCACCAACTCCACCCAGCTGGATGGTTCGGCCACCAGAGACCCGGATGGCACCATTGCCAGCTATGCATGGTCGCAGGTAAGCGGCCCCAATACGGCCGGTATTTCTTCACTGAATACCGCTAAAACGGTTGTATCAGGTCTGGTAAAAGGCGTATATACGTTTAAGTTAACTGCCGTAGATAACGGCGGCCTGTCCGGCACTGCCACCGTGAAAGTGACAGTCCAGGATGCTGCAGCAGGTCAGCACCCGCCGGTAGCCATTATCGGCGCCGATACCACGATCGTGCTGCCGGTAAACAGTATTGTGCTGGACGGCTCTCCCAGCTATGACCAGGACGGCACCATCACTACCTACGCCTGGACGCAGACCAGCGGCCCGCCGGTGACCATCAACGCTGCTTCGGCGGCAAAGGCTTCTGTGGCTAATATGCCACTGGGTACTTATACTTTTAAACTGGTGGTGACGGATAACGACGGGTTGTCAGGTACGGCCACGAAAAAAGTGAACGTAATAGATACAAACGATAATAACGCTACTACCAATATTATCAGCTTCTATCCAAACCCTACCCGGACAAAAGTACGGCTCGACCTGAAAAACCCTACTGTCAGGGCTATCTGGGTAAGCATCTATACGGTGAGCGGTGTCCGCGAATCCACATATGCGTACCCGTTAGGCGGTAACTTCTATGTAGATCTCGATATCAGCAGTCTCCCGAGTGGGGTACACCTGGTAGAGGTATTGGGGGATACTTCCTTCAAATGGACGGGGCGGATCGTGAAACTCTGATCCTTTTATCAACTTATTTTTAGCCCATCTCTATACGGAGGTGGGCTTTTTTATGGCATCGATGGCGGCATAAATGCCCGCTACCGAATTTTCCCAGGTATGTGACAAAGCAAAGGCACGGCGTGCGGCCCCCAGGTCCGGATTGTTTTCTGCCAGCGCCCGGGCAGCCAGCTGGATATATTCGTTGACGTTAGCTGCCAGGTATACATGTTCCCGGAACAGCTCCATGGTAGGCGTAGCTGTTGCCAGCACCGGTTTGCCCATGGCCAGGTATTCATCTACCTTCAGTGGGTAATTGCCGACGGTCATATCATTCACCAGCTGCGGGTTCATACATACATCAAAATATTTTACATACCCGGATAGCTCCGTCATCGCTTTTCTTCCTAAAAAATAAACATTCGGCAAATGGTGCAGTGCGGAGGCTTTGAAGTCCTCATCTTCCGGACCCACCAGCACAAAGTTCCATTCCGGCCGTTGCTGCGCCATGTCATATATTAATGGTATGTCCAGGCGTAAGCTGGTCAGCGCGCCCACATAACCGATAATAGGTTTGCCGTCTGCCGGCAGATCTGCTGGCCTTGCGATGGGCTGTTCCGGATCGAACAGGCCCAGCTCACAGCCCTGACCTATATAATAACTGTTAGGGTTATACGATTTTAACCGGTCTGCCAGGTATTTGGAGTTGGCAACGCCGATATCTGCCTTGGCAATATGCAGCGGTTCTATGACCTCCCCGTGTTTGCGCCAGTAGTCTACCGCCAGGAGATAATCCCTGCTGTAATAGATATAGATATCAGGTTGAAGTAATTCTTTCAGATGGTATCCGCGGAAGATGTCATTATCGTTGAACAGGATAATATCCCTGAATCCCAATGCGTTGATGGCTTCCGTTATCGCGGCAGCAAACCTGCGGTTGTTTACTTTGTTAAATACCTGGAAGAGGTGGGTAGAAGGCAGCCAGTTGACGGATTCCATGACGGAAAGAGGGTACAGGTTCCACATATTGTCGTTTATCCTGACCAGGGAGCTGTCTTTTGCCTGTAATCTTTCCATGTGGTGCAGGATGTTGGCATCGCTCTTTTCGGTGTACATCGTTTTGCGGTCCAGTGGAACATTCACATATAAAACGCGGTTATGTCTGGAGAACTCCGTGGCGATATTCTTACAGTTACTACCAATAGGGGTATACCAGGGCTGAAGGCCAATGACAACTATGTCACGGTTTTGAACAGGCATAAGTGGTGCTGATTAAATCGTTGAATTAGGCGCAGGTGATTCGGTGGACGGTTAAAATTATCAGAAACTGTAAGGTAATAAAAATCCGGGAAACTTTAAGCCGCTGGCAGGGCTTCCCGAAACAGCCACCACGGCGTGTCGGTATTTATCTCCCTAAAAATGCTTAAATTAAGTATAATAATCATCCAGTTATGTCTGATATAGTAGAAATTCGAAATCTTACCGTGGAGGACTATTTCGATCTGAAACAATCGATGGTTTCTGCCTATAGCGATATGGAAGGCAGTTATTGGCGGGAACCAACGATCCGCAGACTGATCAGTATTTTCCCCGAAGGACAGATAGCCGTTACCGTTAATGACAAGGTAGTAGGCTGCGCATTGTCAATCATCGTTGATTACAATAAGTTTGGCGATGACCATACCTATGAGCAGATCACCGGGTATTATACCTTCAATACCCATAACCCCAAAGGCGATGTGCTCTATGGTATTGAAGTTTTTGTGGAGCCGGAATACCGGGGGCGGCGACTCGCACGCCGGTTGTACGATGCCCGCAAGATCCTCTGTGAAACGCTGAACCTCCAGGGTATAGTGGCTGGTGGCCGTATCCCCAACTATGAAAAGTATGCAGACAAGCTAACGCCCCGCGAGTATATCCGCAAAGTAAGAGATAAGGAAATTTATGATCCGACCCTCACTTTTCAGTTCTCCAATGATTTCCAGGTAACGAAGATATTACGGAATTACCTGCCTAATGATGAAGCCAGTAAAGGCTTTGCGACGTTGCTGAAATGGTACAATATCTACTACGAGCCCGACAGGGATAACGTCCGCTATACTAAATCCACCGTTCGTATCGGACTGGTACAGTGGCAGATGCGTGACTACCGCAACCTGGAAGGCTTCCTGCAGCAGGTGGAGTTTTTCATTGATGCCGTGAGCGATTACGGTTCTGATTTTGTGGTGTTCCCTGAGCTTTTCAATGCCCCACTGATGGCGGAGTTCAACCAGCTAGATCCGGCAGGGGCCATCAGGGGCGTGGCCAAGTATACGGAGCGTATCCGGGAAGTCATGCTGGCACATGCCGTGTCATATAACGTCAACATTATCACTGGCAGTATGCCGATCCTGATCGATGAGCTGCTGTATAATATATCCTACCTGTGCCGGCGGGATGGTACCTATGAAGAATATATGAAGATTCACCCGACACCCAGTGAGGTGCAGGCCTGGGGGATCAAGGGAGGCCATGAGATCCAGGTATTTGATACCGATTGCGGCAAAATAGGTATCCAGATCTGTTATGATGTAGAGTTCCCGGAGCCTTCCCGCATTCTGGCGAACCAGGGGATGCAGATTCTTTTTGTACCTTTCATGACCGATACGCAGCATGCGTATAACCGCGTGCGTTTCTGTGCGCAGGCGAGGGCCATCGAAAATGAGTGTTATGTAGCCATTGCCGGGTCGATCGGTAACCTCCCCAAGGTGAATAATATGGACCTGCAGTTTGCACAAAGTTGTGTACTGACGCCTTCAGATTTCCAGTTTCCGGTAACGGGTATTAAAGCGGATGCTACTCCTAATACAGAGATGGTGGTGATCGCAGATGTAGACCTGGTACTGCTCAAAGAACTGCATACATTTGGCAGTGTACAAACGCGGAAGGATATACGAAATGATTTGTATGGCGTGGTAGATAAGAGTAAGAAGAAGAACGTGTAGTCGTGTAGGTTAGGTAGATGTAAATCACTGATTGTTAGGTAGATGATCTACATTTGTTCATAGGAGGCTTTAAGGAGATTTTCGTCTTTTGCTGGTGTTTCAGAAAATAACTGCCGTCTAAAAGCATGTTTTTATTAAAGTAATAATTTAGATAATTTCAGATAAATAATTATAAATCAATAAATAAGTAAAAGAATAAAAGATGAGTAAAACTATCAATTTAGCCCTTCAGATCATCCCGTCTGTGCCATCAGAACAGGTTTATGCCGTCGTTGATGAGGCCATCGCCGTGATTAAGGACTCCGGTGTCAAATACCGGGTTTGTCCTTTTGAAACTGTCATGGAAGGTACCTACGAGGAACTGATGGAAGTCGTGAAAAAAACGCAGGAAGTATGTTTTAAAGCCGGTGCTTCCCAGTTACTGGTGTATATAAAAATGCAGATACGCAAAGACCAGGATGTGACTATGGAAGAGAAGGTTGGGAAGTACGATAACCAGGCGTAAGCTATTTAATTGCTATCGCAAATGAAAAGGGCTGCCTACGGCAGCCCTTTTCATTTGCGATAATGTTCGCGCACCGAAGGTGCGCGAACATTATCGCAATAACAGTATACTAATCTTTATGCTTTTGCTGAAAACGAATACTGCAATAAATACTAATAAACGCAATACCTGCAAAAAACACTATCAGCGACAGCGGATTATCATCAGACAGCCGGGCATGTTGCAGCAGCATATAACCCACCACCAGGTTGATCAGCGACCATACCACATTAACAACAGGACTTGACAATCCAATACCCCTTGGTTTGGAAAATGGGGTAGGGAAAGGGTTGCCGGAGATCCCATGAACGAAATGCGGGACCGTATTGGCCAAGAACATGCCGGCAAAGAAACCGGCCACATAATGAGTTGTCATCGTTAATATTTATGTCAGATGATCGAAAGATTTTCTGGAGATACAAATATGGGCGATTCTATTTTCTGGTTATCATACCTCCCGGTAAAACGGTCATTTATGATATTTAGGCGGACAGTTTGACCACTGGGTTGTATTAAAAATACAAAAGAACGACCTGCTGGTCGTTCTTTTCATAATATGTTAGCTATAAGCTGCTTAACCTACTTTATCATGGAAGAATAAATAACCCAGCAGTATCGCGGAAAGGATACCGCAGAAATCGGCTATCAGCCCCGCTGTCAGTGCATATCTCGTTTTCTTGATATTTACGGATCCGAAGTATACGGCCAGGATATAAAAGGTAGTTTCAGTAGTTCCCTGGATAATACTGGCGAGTCTTCCTACAAAGGAGTCTGGTCCGTTATGTTCGAGTATTTCCACCATCAGGGCTCGGGAGCCGCTGCCGCTCAATGGTTTCATGAAGGCTACCGGCAACGCAGGTACGAAATCCGTGTTGAAGCCCATCCAGGCAAAAAGTGCCCCGATACCGTTTACGAGATAGTCCATGCAGCCAGTGGCCCGGAACGCCCCAATCGCCACTAAAATCCCTACCAGGTAAGGAATGATACGCACGGAGATATTAAAACCTTCTTTAGCGCCTTCAATGAATACATCATAAACATTGATCTTTTTACGGATACCAGCTATCAGGAAGGATACGACTATCAGGAAGATAATTCCACCACCCAGACTCGCAGTCTTAGGCCCGATGTCATCTGCCGGCATGGACTTTACCCAGTAATACAATCCGGTGACGATCACCCCAAATCCTGCCAGGAATATCAGTACTGGTAATTTAAACAGGTTGATACGCTGGTAGATAGCGATAGTGATCATGCCTGCAATAAATGCAATGAACGTAGATATCAGGATAGGAATGAAAACATCAGCAGGGTTTTTGGCATGTGCGGAGAGTCGCAGGGCGATGACCGAAGTAGGAATGAGGATTACCCCGGCAGTATTGAGTACCAGGAACATTATCTGGGCATTGCTGGCCTCGTCTCTTTCTTTACCGTCTTTGTCTACATTGAGGGTTTGCAGCTCTTTCATGGCTTTCAGTCCCATCGGCGTAGCCGCATTGTCCATGCCGAGCATGCTGGCGGAAAAATTCATCAGCATGGAGCCCATCGCCGGGTGACCTTTGGGAACGCCTGGAAACAGCTTGGAAAAGAAGGGGTTGACGAACCGCGAAAACCGGTCTATCATACCGCCGGCTTCACCCACGCGCATAATACCCAACCAGAAGGTCATGATACCAGCCAGCCCGAGGGAGATTTCCGCACCTGTTTTTGCATTGGAGAGCATAGCGTTCATGACGGCACCAAATACGGTGGTGTCTTGCAGGATGAACGTCTTAAACAGGGCGACAACAAAAGATATAAGGAAAAATGCCAGCCAGACGTAGTTTAAAGCCATTGATTTTTTGGTTGTTTGATCCGTGAAGATAGTTTTTTCCCGCATATACGCAAGGGGACAAGGAAACTTGCACCGCTCCGGAACGGCTTACCGCTCTGCCATAGCGCATTTCAAAAGCAACTATCCGTAATCCCCTGACAGAAAGCGATTTCGGGCTTTGCAAGACAAAAAGAAAACATTATCTTTGCGCAAATTTTAAAAAATGGCTTTGCAAGTTGGAATTGTAGGACTGCCGAATGTAGGAAAATCAACACTGTTTAACGCGGTTAGTAACAGCGCTAAGGCACAGGCCAGTAACTACCGTTTCTGTACCATTGAACCAAACGTAGGCCTGGTAGATGTACCAGATACCCGTTTACAGAAACTGGAAGAACTGGTGAAACCTAACAGGGTAGTACCAACTACTATTGAATTCGTAGATATCGCCGGATTGGTGAAAGGCGCCAGTAAAGGTGAAGGTCTGGGAAACAAATTCCTGGCTAATATCCGTGAAGTGGATGCCATCGTTCATGTGATCCGTTGCTTCGAAGATGATAATATTCTCCGTGAAGAAGGTGCTATCAACCCGGTTGGTGATAAAGGCATCATCGATACCGAGTTACAGCTGAAAGACCTCGAAAGCGTGGAGAAAAAAATCCAGCGCACCGAGAAAATGGCTAAAACCGGTGGCGACCCTAAAGCGAAAAGAGAATTCGAAATACTGAAACAGTGCCAGGAACACTTGGAACAAGGTCGCAATATCCGTGAACTGGGACTGAGCAAAGAAGACCGCGTAGCGATCGCTGACCTCTTCCTGCTCACTGAAAAACCAGTACTCTACGTTGCCAACGTAGACGAAGGTTCCCTGCTCACCGGCAACAAATACTCTGTAGCCCTGCAGGAAGGCGTTAAAGCTGAAGGTGCCCAGGTAATTGTCATGAACAATACCATCGAAGCGCAGATCTCCGAAATGGAAGAGCTGGCTGATAAAGAACTCTTCCTCTCTGAATACGGTCTTACAGAACCTGGCCTCAACCGCCTGATCCGCTCTGCCTACGACCTGCTCCAGCTGATCACCTACTTTACCGCTGGTGTACAGGAAGTACGCGCATGGACAATCGGCAAAGGCTGGAAAGCACCACAGGCTGCCTCTGTCATCCATACCGACTTCGAGAAAGGCTTCATCAAAGCGGAAGTAATCTCCTACGACGACTATGTAAAATTCGGTTCCGAGGCAGCAGCCCGGGATAATGGCCGCTTCCGTATCGAAGGTAAAGAATACATCGTGTCTGATGGTGACGTAATGCACTTCCGCTTCAACGTTTAATCTGCGTCTTATATATACCTATATATTTAAAAGGACTTCATATTCTTTATGAAGGTTACAACAAAATCTGAAGGGTCTTCTCTGCTTAGAGAAGGCCCTTCGCTATTTTCAGCTATCCTTCTGATTACTATATTGTTAATTATCGCTATATTGATAAAAATAAAAATACATCAGGACTCCAAACTCTACCTATAATTCATATCTTAGCTGACTAATTCTGGTTAACTCATGAAATTTGTCAGGAACGTGAAGCTCTTCTTCCGGGAAGGGAACTCAGATAAAACCTATGAAATCGACTTGTGTGAACTCGCCCCGGATCAATATGTTGTCAACTTCAGATACGGTAAGAGAGGTGCTGCCCTGAAAGAAGGTACCAAAACCACCAGTCCTGTAAACCTTGCCAGCGCTACTACCATATTCGATGCACTCGAAAAGGAAAAAAGAAGTAAAGGCTATATCGGTGAACAGGAATCAGAACAGGCAACGATACCGGCGGCCGACAATTCCGCTGTACTGGACGCAATCACCAATCCCCGCCATAAGGCCATCCTGCGCCGCCTGCAAGGTAATCCTGCCGGCAAAAATGCATGGAAAACCTCCCGGGTAATTTGGAGAGCCGGTGAACTGCATATTAAAGAATCAGTCCCTTATATTATCAAGCAGGGCGACAGAAAGGATGCGCTGCAACGCTATTCTGCTATATGGGCTTTGTCCCGTACCGGCGATCCCGTTGCCATCCCCACACTGAAGGCCTACTACGAAAACAGCTCTTACCCGCTGAATATCCGTATGCTGGCCGCCAATGGCATGCTCATGCTGATGACGCCCGAAGAACGTACCGCCTTCGCACAGCAGATCATTGCCGGCATGCCGGAAGTGCTGCAGCAAGCCATTGCCAAAGGGGATATCCCGGAACTGATCACCCTCATATACAACCTGGTAGTGGTACAGCAATCGCCGGATTACAATATCCTGGAAGAAATGTACCTGGTATCCGCTGCCGTGCCGGTGCTGTGGCAAGCGATGTACCATACACTGGTACGCCTGCCCATGCGGCCGTCCTGGTTTCGGCATATCCGCCATATTTATAAGCAGGCGGAAATGCGGGAAGACTATATGATTGTTGCGCTACTGGTACATCGTATCCAGAAAACGCAGCCCATGTTTAATATGCCGGTGGTATATTATGATGAGCACCAGCCAAGTGTGTTTATTAAAGAAATCAATGCTAACGTTAAAGTACAAACGGAGTTAAAAAAGCCGGGCAGCCGGGTGGCATTCTCCAACCTGACCCGCCGTTACTTCAACAGAAGGGCCTTCCGCAACCTGAAACGCCTCGGCGAAGCTGGGGATGTACAGTACGTTCGCTATGCTACCTCCCTGTTGCTCCACTACCACCAGGAAACGGATTTTTCCAAAGCCTTCGAAGAACGCTACTATGGCTACCAGAACGGACGTTACCAGTCGCTCCAGCGCCAGTACCCGGAAAACTCAAAAGCTATCTACCTTACCTATATATTAAGAGGTAACGACCATACATTACAATACCGCGCCCACCAGGAACAATGGGTGTTCAAACCGCAGGAGCCGGATACGCAAACGCAGAATGGCAGACCAACCATTCAGCCTAACCCGGATCTGTTGAAAGCCAACGAAAACAGCGGCCTCCTGAAAAAGCTCTTCGGCTGGCTCGGTGTAGATAAACAGCCTGCTTCTGCCGTTCCGCAGGAATCTGCGGAAGCTGTACTGAAAACCACGGTGCCTGTCCAGGAAAACCATCCGTCTATTCCTTTCCTGGAACTCTGGAACCAGCTGCCACAGGCCTTCCTGCAACTACTGATCAGCGGACAGATGGAAGCTGTTCATGCCTTTGCGATGGAGCATCTGCGTGCACACCCGGAGTTTAGTGCTATGAAAGAGCGTATGGGCGAAGACGTTATTGGTGCCCTGCTCGCCAACAGGTTTAGTATTCCATCCCTGTTCGGCCTGGAACTGGCAAGAGAAAAATACAATCCGGCCAACCCTTCACTGCCACTGCTGAAAGTAATGATTGGCAGTCCGTTGCAGGAAGCAAGGGAACAAGCCATGGAGTGGATCAAGGCTGCATCAGCCTTATGTTTTGGTGATACAGGTATGCTGCTGGACCTGATGTTCTGTTATTATGAAGATGTCAGAAAATTCCTCAAAGCAAACCTGGACCCTGCCACCATTCCTTTCCAGCTACAGCAGGAAGTTACCGGCCGTGCCGTCGCACGCCTCATGGCAGTAGGCAACCTCAACGAAGTACAGACCGCCATCCTTACGGACTGCTGCCAGCTGGTAGAATATTATTGCGCCAAACCACTGTCGCAATTGGATATGCAGGTTATCGCCGACCTGATGGACCAGGCATCCGTAGCAGTGCAGGCATTTGCCGCCCGCCTGCTGTTACTCAGGGACCATGATTTCGATTTCTCCCAGATCTCTAATGTACTGGTAAACAAACTACTCAAAAATTCGTACAGGCCTGTACGTGATGCCGGCTGGAACATCCTGCTGAAAGCAGGAGATGCTCCCGTTATCAACAAACCGGAAATTCTCTTCAGCGCCTGTACCAATGAATATAAAGATATACGCCAGAAAGCTGCCCTGCTGGTAGAAAGGCTGGTAGCGCAGGACAACCGCCTTGCGCACTGGCTGGTCAACGAGCTGGTGCCACTGCTGATGCGTACCGAAAAGGCAGAAGGAATGCACCAGGATATTGCGGCACTCCTCAGCGGGCCGCTGGGTAATTACCTCCAGGAAGTGGATACCGCCACCGCATTGCGCCTGCTGTACGCCAACTATCGCCCGGCACAGGAGTTTGGTGTCGTTTTATTACAGCGATATATCCCTGCCGGTGCACTGACATTGAAACAGGTGATCGCCGCCGGTGCACACGAACTGCTCCAGGTAAGGGAATGGTGCTGGAATTTCTTCCGCCAGCAACTGCCACGTGTAAAAACAGAAAGGGATACTGCTGTAGCCCTGCTGGATAGCAAATGGGATGATACCCGCGCCTTTGCCATCAGCTTCTTCAGGGATAACTTCCAGGACGAAGACTGGACACCGGAGAGCCTCATCGGTATAGCCGACAGCGTTAGACCCGACATCCAGCAATTTGGCCGTGAGTTGCTGATGCGCTTCTTCAAAGCGGAAGATGGTGTGCAATACCTGCTGAAGTTAAGCCAGCACCCAAGTGCAGCCATGCAGCAGTTTGCCACCAACTACCTGAGTCAGTATGCCGCCGGTAACCTGGAATATATCCGCCAGCTGGAACATTACTTCAGAGCCGTACTTACCCGTGTAAACAAAGCCCGTGTAGCAAAGGACAGAGTATTTGGTTTCCTGGAGGCGGAAGCGATGAAATCGCCGGAAGCCGCTGCGTTTATCGGTGGCGTTATCACGGATATTTCCGCTACTGTGGCCATTGGCGATAAAGCCAGATGTATCAGCATCATGCGTAACATCAGCCAGCAATTTGATCATGTACAACTACCGATAGTATTTGTGGAAGCACCGGTGCGTCTGCAATAAAACGTTTATCCATTTATGTTATTTAACTACAGATATAGTGGTAATTCCCAGGTGTTTAGCGATGCATCCGGCACAGGTATTTCCTTTGCCCCGGATACATTTCGTCAGCCAACTTTTTTTGTAGGCAAACTGCACAAAAAGATCGCTTTCAGGGAAGCCATCTCCGCATTGCATGATGTGGTGGTGTCTGACCTGCGCTTTAAACCAAAAGATAAAACCGCTTATAAGGAATGGGCCGCTGAACAGGAAGCCCTCTGGCTGGCAGAATACATGAACGGCTACAATGCCGAAGCCGCCAGCGAAAAAATCGCCGGACTGGAAACACAGCTGCGCGCCATCAGGGAAGAGAAAGATAAGGTGATGTCGCCCTTCTATAAGGCCCGACGTCATTACTTTGATTACCTCTACGAAAAGGACAGGGATGCCTGGTTTGTGCTGGACCCTGTGATCAGCGTACATCCGGACGAGCTGTTCTTCGAATGCTTCAGCCAGGACGAATCTACCTATGGTAAGTTAAGCGCCAGCTACAACGTATTCAAGGAAGTGAACGAATTTGAATGCGGTACCACCAACATCGATTATTCGTCTGCGTTATATAATGAATTTCAGAAGATACGCGATTATAAGGAAACAGATTTTAAAATAGACCCGGGAGGGTTCCAGGTGCAAACCAGTCAGGAAGAGCTGTACCACGAGGTAAAGATCGACCTGCCCGATAGCTGGGTACGTGGGTTCCTTCAGGTAAGCTCCGCGATGACGCTGCCGGCAGCTACCTTCGACCTGCACCCCATGGACGTCTACAATTTCTGCTCCTGGCTTCGCAGGTTTAAGGAGAAGAAGGGCCCGCGCAGTATCCGTTTTGTGCTGGAACCAGGCAAACCGGTGAAAGCCATCTTTGAGCCATGGAACCAGGAAATCGTATGTGCGAGATCGTTATATACAGGAACGCATGCACGCGAAATACGTATATGGGGAAGAAGACGCCTGCTGATACTGGAAAGACTCATTCCGATCGCACGCAAATTTACGGTACACCTCATGGGTAGCGGCTTACCATCTTTCTACGTGGCAGACCTGGGCGATATGCAGTTTACGCTCGGACTGTCCGGCTGGACAACCAACGACTGGTCACGCGCCGGGCAATTCGATCTCATGGCGCCCAGAGCAGAAGTCAGTACGGCCGATAAACAGAAGGTGTATGCTGCACTGCAAACCCGCTGGATGGCCACGCCATCAGACCTGGCTGCCGCCGCCGGCCTTAATACCGCTACGGTGCTGGGTGCATTGAGCCTCTTCACGCAGGCAGGAAAGGTGATCTACGACCTGCATTCAGGCGTATACCGACTCAGAGAACTGAGCAGGGAACCACTGCCGATGGATATGCTGCGCTACAGCAGCCCGGAAGAAGAAGGTGCGGAACAACTGCTGAAACAATCAAAGATCGCTTATCAGCAGGATGAAATAGAAGGAGTGGGGACGCAACTGAAAGGAAGTATCACCACACCTTATGCCACCTATCATCCTACGATTGTAATTGATAAAGATGAAAGAATGACCAATCCGCAATGCGATTGTGATTTCTTCCGTCAGAATAAATTATATAAAGGACCGTGCAAACACATGCTGGCATTACGAATGGCGTATAGTTCCAAATAATTTCCGTTACATCTTTTTGTAATTAGAAATTATTGTATATCTTGCCGACTCATTTAACACAAAGATCTTTATAAAGAGGAATTGATTGCACTTGCGCTCCTTACGGAGATGAATGATGTTTCGTCATTCAGGTATACTGACTATACATGCTTCACTAAATGCAATCTTTACTTTGGGAGGGGCGTACTAGTATGATATTTACTGTACAAGCCCCTGGGGCTCAAATATCACACTAGTACGCCCCTCCCTGGAGTTGATTGATTTAGTCAATGGCTTGCACGAAGCGCCTGTTCCTCTTTATAAAATTCCTTGTTCCACTATCCCCGGCAGGCATATACTCCACCCATTCTTCTTGTCACTTTACTTTAACTGATTGTAGTAATAATTTTAAGTGAATTACTATGCCTGAAGGTTTAACCCGTCAACAGCTATACGATAAAATACGCGAGTCTTCCAAAGAGGAATATATCCTGGAGGAAATGGTACGACTTGGATTCTGGCAGCGAGATACAGAAAAACCTTCTGTACCGGAAGTGCTGATAAAGCAGGAAGGTGCCCTTAATAAAGAGCTGAACCAGCTCCTGCAGGAGAAATACCGCTACCGCAATAAACAGCTTATGCTCACGGAAATGCGCAAGGCGCGCATGGCCAGGGCAAAAGCAAAGCGTGCGGAAACAAAGAAACGCAACGAAGAGAAACGTATCGCGCGCGCTGCCGCATGGGCAGAACAAAAACAACAGGATATCGTCTACCTGGGAGAGAATGTCTCCGCAGGCCTCAATAAAAAAGTTTCAGACGAAGCACAGCTGCGTAAGTTCAATTTACCGGTATGGCATACTGCGCAAGACCTCGCCAATGCCATGCAGCTTTCGCTGGGCAAACTTCGCTTCCTGGCATTCAACAGAACAGTTGGCCATCAGACGCATTACCAGCGTTTCCAGATTCCTAAAAAATCTGGCGGCACCCGCGTGATCTCTGCCCCGATGCCACAGCTGAAAGCTGCTCAGCACTGGATCCTGGAGAACGTACTGTACAAGATAACTAACAGTACATCTGCCAACGGCTTTGTACCGGGTAAGTCTATTGTCACCAACGCCATCCCGCATATCGGAAAAGATGTTGTTGTCAATATAGATCTGAAGGATTTCTTTCCTTCCATCGCCTATAAAAGGGTGAAAGGAATGTTCTGCAAACTGGGCTACAGCGAACAGGTTGCCACCATCCTGGGACTGATCTGTACAGAACCGGATGTGGATGAAGTTATGCTGGACAACCGCAAATTCTTCGTAGCTAAAACAGAACGCAGACTCCCGCAGGGAGCGCCTACCAGCCCGGCTATCACCAATATCATCTGTTTTAAATTGGACAGAAGGTTTGAAGGCCTCTCGGCTAAATACGGGTACGCCTATACGAGATATGCCGATGATATGACCTTCTCTGCAAAAGGAGAGCCTGCTGCTAAAATCGGTCAGCTACTCTGGGCCGCTAAAAAGATAGTGGCTGAAGAAGGGTTCGTACTGCACCCCGATAAGCTGAAAGTAATGCGGAAAGGCGACAGGCACGAGGTGACGGGCATTGTGGTAAACGAAAAACTGAGCCTCGACCGTACTACATTACGCAAGTTCAGGGCCCTGCTGCACCAGATCGAACTGACCGGACTGGCAAATAAAACCTGGGGCAAAGGAAATATTATCAGCAGCATGGAAGGCTACGCCAACTTTGTTGCAATGGTAAAACCTGAACAGGGAACAAAGCTGAAGAATCAATTGAATGCTCTGCTGCAACGTAATGATATCAAAGCAGAAGCACAGGCGATGTGGAAAGGGGAAGAAGTCGCATCGGCCAAACCTGCTGAGCATCTGCCTGAAAAAGAAAATAAAAAAGATAATACCAGCAACAATAATAAAACACCAGATAACGATAAACCCTGGTGGAATATACTGTAGGTGAAATCTCATAATTAAAAGGGCCGGCCTGTCAGAAAGTACAGGCCGGCCCTTTGTTGTTTTCAGTCGGAATAAATTTATGCTATATTGCTGGAAATGATAAACACCGGCTGTACTCCGCAATCATGTTCCCCTATTAAAAAGTAGCAGGGATCCTGCTTACGGATGGCGTCAAGTTTGCCCTGGTCATACAGTTGCTGTAAAGCACTATGCAATGCCAGGTAGGCATGGTACAAATAAACTTTCAGTAATTCCTCATAGCCCTCCAGTTTATATATTTCTATTTCTCCAAATACTTCTTCATCGATATTATAGGATGCAAGTTGGGCTAAATCGTTCCAGCAATCCATGGTAATACCAGGTACAGCGTAGAACCCATCTGCGAAATCATAGTGGCTATTGTTGTTGAATGGTTCCAGCTTAGAACTGTATGGTGTTCCCAGCACACTGATGCCATAGGCGTCCGCATCTATCTCAGCACCCTGAAATATATCATTGTACTCAAACAGCACTGCATACAGCGGGGCGTTTACATCGATATCTGTTTCCGGGTTTGTCCACCATTCCCGGATATTTATTTCCAGTTGTTCAAAAAAGGCAAGCGTATTCGTTTCTACATTGAGCACACTTACTTTTTCTTTCCATGGCGCCAGTAAAGGATGAAGGTTATTTATCGCCAGAAAAGCTGATTTGTTTGCTGTCAGCTCATTGGTAAAAAATGTTTTGATAGCAGTATTCATAGTTGGATCAAATCGGTGTTATTGGATTTTTCCGTTTTTATCTCTTGGGCCATTCAGCAACGCCATCAGTGTATCGGTAGCACCTGCGGGCGCCTGCGGGATTTTCTCCACCAGTTTGGCCAGGCGGGCTTTAGTTACCGGCGAATTTAACTGTTCAGCAATACTGGAAGAATAGAACATATTTCCTTCAGAATCAGTGATGGCATCTTCCGCAGCTTTGAAGAGCGTTGACTTATAAGCCGGAACATTAGGTATCTGGAAAGTAAGCACGTAGTCCTTATAAGAATAAGGGATCAGGCTCTTCGGGTTTAACGGGTTGATTCGCGTATCTCCCTGTTTGAGCAGGATGTCTGCGGAAGCATATAACGTCACCTGCCCCGCATAAGTGGAATCAGTCTGAAAATCGAACTCCGATTCAATAATCGATGGCTTATGGTTATCAATCTGGAGTCTTAAGGAATATAGTTTCTTTCCGGTAAGGGTTTTGTCCATGTAACCGGCCGAAAAATGGCAGGAACTAAATAGTGCTGCAACAGACAGAATTGCGATGATCCTTTTCATAGATAGGAAATAAATAATTACGATTGGCGCAAATATACTGATCCTGTTTGTTTATTGATAAAGTTGTTGGCCAGATGATTGTTGAGAAATCAGATAGGCATCTACGTTAGCATAGGATCATATAATAGGTTATTCCTTTTCGGGCTGTTCTATTTTCCCGTGAACAACTTCATCCAGCGGTACCTCATCCATACCCTGTGGGTCTTTCAGATAACCATTATTCCTGAATGGGTATTCGAAATATACATTGTAAGAACCTTCCTCATTAATCTGATAAAATTTACCTTTTCCGTAGAAGAATTCTCCCGGCAGCCATTTGCCTTCTACATCTTTAGTGAGGATGGTATTGTCTTTAATCATAGCATAAACGGTATCAGTAGCACGATGCTTATTTTTATAAGCGGTATTCTTTTTGCCGGGAAAACTTCGGATCTCCAGGTTGTAGTCCCAGTGTGTTACAATAATTCGCCAGTAGAAATCACTGTCAGTAAATTCAAGTGTGTTCATAAAATATTCCTTGTTGTCCCTTACCACGGGATAATTCGGATTATCTTTCACTGTTCCGCGATAGGCCTGAAAGTTTATTATTTCAGTGAATGATTTATTAGACAAATTGGTACCGGCTAATATATCAGATACACTTTTCAGATATTTCTCATTATAATGGAATAGTGCGTCTAGCACATCATCTTGCAGCTGATAGTCTTTAGGCATCAAAGTGGCGAGTGCACTGATCTCAGCAGGAGTGTAGTATTTTTTGCGAAGGTAGCTTTCTACCCAGGTTTTCAGCGGACCACTTTTAAGTTTTGCATTCATGGCAGTCACAAACTCCTTACGGGTAGTAGCAGAGAGCTTTCTTATATCGGAGAAGTCTGACTGTGCTGCCACAAAGGTAGGTAGGCCAACAAGGAGCAATAGGAATAATTTTTTCATAGGGATACAGAATAGATTTAATATAATATATTGTAGATGTAAAGATATAGTCTTAAACTTTATTATATTAAAAATGGCCACCTCTACGCAGTAGAGGCGGCCATTTTTTTATTCCTTGATAAGATGATTATCAGAGATTATATCCCAGGGAGATATACCATTGAGAGCCGACAGTAGGGTTACCCCATGACTGAATATATTGTTTATTCAGAATGTTGGCACCACCTAATTTAACCGTGGTTTTTACTTTAGGGAACAGTTTGGTTACCTGCGCGTCTAAGGTGCCATAGGCAGGGATTTCACCGAGGTTCATCACGTTGATGATGTTGTTGACGAAGCTGGACTGCCAGATGAATTTATCCTGCCATCTCCAGGTAACGTTAACGCCTATATTAGATTTTGCAATGTTTCTGTTACCTATATAGAGGTTGTAACGCACTTTAGGTGTGTTGTACATTGGCAGGAAGCTTCCCAGGTCGTTGGCATTCAGTAATTCATTGTAGGAGATATTACCGCCAGCAACAAAGTTCAGCGGCATGGTGTAGTCTATACCCAGTGCCCATCCCCATGATTTAATATCCTTGTCGAAGCTAACCGGGACAGAGAAAATATTCTGACCGGTGGTAGTAGGCTGTACCAGGATTTGAGGACCATTGAAGTTTTTGAAGTTATTCGTATATACGTAAGCGTCTACGAGCACACGATTGGCAAATAAGCCCTTGTAGCCTACTTCCCAGGCGCGGATTCTTTCCGGCTCATAATCGCGGAAGGTATACTGAGCAGGTTTTCCGGCCTGAATGGATTCCAGTGTATACAGTGGTCCGGTGTTCAGATGATAACGTTCACGCAGGAACGGTAAGCCACCGATAAGGTGTGCCTGTGGTGTCTGGAGATCGATGTACTGGTCCTGGTTGGTAGGGATACGGAAACCTGTCTGGTAGGAAGCGCGGATGTTGTGCGATTGCAGGAAGGTATATACGGCAGATAAACGTGGGCTGAACTGGCCTTTAAAATTCTGGTTCTTATCATAACGAATGGAACCGGTCAGTTTAACGTGTTCGTCCAGGATATTCTTCATGATCTGCGCATAGCCACCATATTCTTTTACGCGGAATTCGTTGCCATTATCATCCACCGCAAAAAGTGTTTTCTCAGAGTTGAGTGCATACACGCGATAGTTGCCACCAACAAGGATTTCAGCAAATTTTACCAGGTCTTTGAAGTTGTACATGAATTCTGCCTGATAGAGATTTGTTTTATCCAGGAATTTGGCGCCTACACCGGTAGCATCACCAGGGATAGGTTTACTTTTCACTTTGTCTGCAGCAGCGTTGAATTCAGGCGTACCTGGCAACAGGCGGCCCTGATCAGCTTTTGCTCTTGCTGCAGCTGCCATGGTGCCACGGGCGTTGTTTACGGCAGACTGAGCAGTTGCATAAGCGGCGGCTGGTGTTGCTCCTCCACCAAGTGCGGCTCCATATGCCTGTGCAAAGGCATTAACAGCAGCTCCGGTATAGGTAGTAAAGTATTCGCCATACCACTGCTGGCTTGTTTTCCATGCTTCATTAATACCTGAGGCCAGCGTGCCGATGGCATAGCTGTCGCCGGATCTTTCCTGGGTGGTATAAAGTCTTACATAGAAGTTGGAGCCTCTTAGTTCGGCTTTATACTGGCCCATGCGGAAGTTCTTGATGGAATATCTGTCGGCGCCGGTATAAACAGTGGTACCTGTTCCATAGCTGCCCTGGATCAGTGCTTCCAGGTTTTCATGGATTTTATAGTGGAATGCCGCATTGAATTTCAGGTTTTTGGTATTGTAATCTGCCACGGAGCTTTCGTCGTATCCGGTGCGGGTTACATAACCATTAGTTGCCGAAGGCATGGCTGCTGAGATGATCTGCTGAGGAGTGACTGTTCCGCCAAAGAGTGCCGAAACACCAGCCAGCTGCTGTGCCAGTGCGCTTGTTGGTGTATTTGCCTGTCCGAATATGGTGTTGGTCATGTTTTCATAATGCTCATCACCATACACATTAACACCATTATAGGCTTCATTATTGGCCCTGGTGCCATCCTGCAGGGTATGACCGTTCTGCATGCTCTGGTCACGCTTGTCGTAGGCCTGCCAGTCGTCTGCTTTGAGGTAGCCGAAGTTTAACTTGAATGCGAATTTGTTGTTGAATGCTTTTGCATAACGGAGGGCTATGTCGTAATAGCCGGTTGTAGGTGTGGTACGGCCGCCTTCACTAAGGATACCTGTTTTTACATTGGCGCTGAGGCCCTGGTACTGGAAGGGGTTTTTGCTGTTCAGCAGTACGATACCATTGAGTGCATTGGGGCCATAAAGAGCCGAGGCAGCTCCTGGTATCAGCTCCACGTTGTCCATGTCCAGCTCTGAAATACCAACGATATTTCCCACGGAGAAGTTGAGGCCTGGCGCCTGGTTGTCCATACCATCGGTCAGCTGTAATACCCTCGTGTTGCCGTTGGCGTTAAAACCGCGGGTGTTTACAGATTTGAAGGTCAGACTCTGGGTGCTCATTTCCACGCCTTTGAGGTTGGCAAGCGCGTCATAAAAGGTAGGAGCGGGGCTGTTTTTGATGGCCCTGGAATCTAACTTCTCAATGGATACCGGCGATTTCAGGATGCTTTCCTGTACACGGCTGGCGGCAACCACTACTTCGAGGCCCAGGATTTCCGTGGAGGCCAGCTGTACGCTGATATCCGTTTTAGGTCCTGTAACGGCCACTTCCTCGGTCTTATACCCTACAAAGGATAATACCAGCGTCAGTGGGAATGCATGCGCGGTTTTAAGCTGAAAATTACCACTGTTGTTGGTAACAGTACCAATATTACTGCCTTTGATCGCAATGCTTACACCTGGGAGGGCGTTGCCTGTTGTCTTGTCTTTTACATTACCACTAATAGTGGCCTGAGTTTGGGCGAAGAGGAATGTCGGGATAAATACTAAAGCACACAGCACTCCCCATAGGAATCGGAATTGATTGCTTTTCATAAACAGCGGAAGGGTTTAGTTTGATTTCAGTTGACACTTATCTTAAATATAAGTATTTTCCCTTACCATCAGCACTCCCGCTGTAAAATAAATAGGAATCTTTTCCGGTATGAAGCTACAAAAAGGCTAAATCCACGACTGTAGTATCTTTCCGATTTTCTCGAATTCGATCAGGAAGCCGTCATGCCCGTAAGAAGAATCGATTTCATGATAGGTGGCTTCAGGAAGATGTTTCGCCATGAACTGTTGTTCTTCCGGCGGACATAATATATCGCTGGTAATGCCTATCAGCAATACCGGCATTTTTATGTGCGAGAGGGAAGCGGTAATGTCTTCATGGCGGCCACGGGCAATATTATGGCTGTCCATCGCCTTGGTAAGCAGCCAGTAGGTTTGTGCGTTAAAACGCTTTACCAGCTTGTCGCCCTGGTAGGTGATATAGGAAGATGCCCTGAAATGGTCTGTTTTTTCCTTGTCAGGGTCCGATTGGGTACGCACAAAAGTCTGGTAGTTGCGGTAGGTAAGCATACCGATCGCCCTGGCGGCTTTAAGGCCTTTATGCCCCGCATGGGCTGTTTCCTGCTCCCAGGTGTGATCTGCCTCGATTGAGAGGCGCTGGGCCGTATGAATGGCGATGCCCCAGGCACTTTCAGCGGCTCCGGTACATAACAGGAAAAGTTTACCGATCGTATCAGGTTCCATCAATGCCCATTCCAATGCCTGGTAACCACCCATGGATCCGCCTACCAGCAGTTGAATGTATGGTATCTGCAGATGCGCACGCAGTAGCATATGCGCTTTTACAATATCCCTGATGGTGACAGCCGGGAAACTGCGGTACCAGGGCTTGCCGGTAACCGGGTTCACGGTGGAAGGACCGGAAGTACCATAGCAGGAGCCAAGAATGTTGGCACAAACAATAAAATGACGCGCAGGATCTATCGCTTTCCCTTCTCCGATAAGACCTGTCCACCAATCTGCCACATCACTGTTGGCCGTCAGTGCATGACAAACCCATACCACATTGCTGCCATCAGGCTGCATGGTGCCGTATGTATGATAGGCGATTTGTAACTCGGGTAACGTCTCCCCGGATTCAAGATGAAATACTGCTTTGCTATGAAATACCTTTGCCGACAACTAAATTAAATTTTCGCAAAACTAAGACATCAGTAACTAAAAATGCAATCAAATTGCAGAAAAATACCGTAAATCATCTGTAGCATAGGGCTGAAATACCCCGCCATGGCTGTATAAATGCCTATGCTTTGCAATGAGCTGATGAATAATTATCTTTGATATAGAAAATTATAGTTATGAAGATAGCATTACAAAGAATAGACGACGGATTCAATATGGAAGCAGTAGATGAAAACGGCCACAAAGTGCTGATGGATTCTTCGCTCGAAAATGGTGGTAAAAATAACGGCGTACGACCAATGCAGATGATCATCATGGGCCTCGGTGGCTGCTCTGCCATCGATATCGTTATGATCCTGAAAAAACAACGCCAGGAAATCACCGACTTCCGTATCGAAATTGAAGCGGACAGAGAAAAAGGTAAAGAACCTTCTCTCTGGGAAAATGCACATCTCATATTCCATCTCTTCGGTACCATCGATGCAGATAAAGCCGCACGCGCCGTTGAACTCTCCATGAACAAGTATTGCTCTGTCGCAGAAACACTGCGTAAAGGTAATACCAACCTCACCTGGGAAGTTAAAATCAACGAATAATTATAGAATCTCGAGCGATGCAAAAGGAAAACCAATACCAGCCGGAAACCAACGCAGTCAGGATCCAGATACCACGGACCGACCAGATGGAACATTCCACACCCATGTTCCTCACTTCCAGTTTTTGTTTCGACAATGCGGAAGAAATGAGAGCCACCTTCGCGGATGAAACCGACTTCAATATCTACAGTCGTTTCATGAACCCCAATGTGGACGAATTTGTAAACAAAATGGTAGCCCTCGAAGGGGGAGAAGCCGGCTTTGCAACCGCCTCTGGTATGAGCGCTGTATTTGCCAGCTTTATGGCACTTCTGAAAGCAGGCGACCACCTGTTATCCGCCCGCTCCATCTTTGGGTCCACACATACCGTAGTGACTAAATTCCTCCCTAAATGGGGTATTGAATATTCCTACTTCGATATGAACGACCCCGCCAGCATTGAAGCGATGATCAAACCGAATACCAAAATGATCTTCGTGGAAACACCATCCAATCCTGGCCTCGAAATCATAGACCTCGAACTGCTGGCCAATATCGCCAACAAACACAATATCATCCTCAATGTCGACAACTGCTTTGCCACACCGGTGCTCCAACGCCCGCTGGCTTTAGGCGCCCACCTGGTAACACATTCCGCTACCAAATGGATCGACGGACAAGGACGCGTTTTAGGCGGCGCCATCGTAGGTAAAAAAGAACTGATCAAAGAAGTATATACCTTCTGCCGAAGCGCAGGTCCGGCACTGTCGCCGTTCAATGCATGGGTGCTCAGCAAAAGCCTGGAAACCCTCTACGTACGCATGGAACGCCACTCACAGAGTGCGCTGGCCATCGCGCAGGCACTGGAAGGAAACTCACACCTCAGCTTCGTCAAATATCCTCTGCTGCCCAGCCATCCGCAATATGAAATCGCTAAGAAACAAATGAGCGGCGGCGGCGGCATCGTATGCTTCGAACTGAAAGGTGGTATCAGCAGCGGCGTTAAATTCCTCAACGCATTACAACTCCTGACACTCACCGCCAACCTCGGCGACAGCCGTAGTATCGCCTCTCACCCGGCCAGTACCACGCACGCCAAACTTACCGACGCCGAAAGAGCCGACGTAGGCATCAGCCCCGGACTTATCCGTATCTCCGTTGGCCTCGAAAACGTAAAGGATATCCTCGATGATATCCTCCAGGCACTGGAAAAAAGTAAATAATAACCGATATTTTAAAAAAGAATCCTGCCCCCATAGGCAGGATTCTTTTTTTCAGTTATATTAGAATTATGAAATCCTTTGCCCAATTTTTACTCATCCTCATCCTGTCCTACGCGGCAGGCATGATACTGCCCTGGTGGAGCGCCGCGCTGGTAGCTTTCCTGATCACAGCACTCTATCCTTCCTCCCCCGGAAAGTCGTTTTTTATCTCCTTCATGGCGGTTTTTGTACTCTGGTTAGTGCTCGCATTCTACCAGGATATCCGGAACGACCACCTCCTGGCTAATCGCATGAGCATTACCATCATGAAAGTAAAGAGCGCCCCGCTTATTGGCGTGGTGAGTGCATTCATCGGTGGACTCACAGCTGGTTTCGCAGGATTAACGGCCGCGTATATACGCAGCAAAAAACCTGAGAAGGCAACAGCTCGATAAAAAAGAGCTGTTAAAAATCTTCTAAAGCCTGCATACCCTGATGCGGTAATAACATCGTAGCCTTATTTTTGGATGATGAGAAAATTAGTAATCCTGCTGACCCTACTCTGTTCCTACTGTATCGTTACTGCTAATACCCTCAGAGGTATCGTTACTGACGAAAATAACCAACCACTCCCTTACGCCACTGTCATGGTAAAAGGTACCACATCCGGTACCACCGCCAATGCCAGAGGACAGTATCAGCTGGAACTCAATCCCGGTACATACACCATCGTCTGTCAGTATATCGGCTATAAAAAAACAGAACAACAAATAAAACTCACCGAAGCCGTACAGACATTCGACTTCAAACTGCCTGCTGTCAGCATGCAGATAAAAGAAGTCGTGATAAAATCCAACGGTGAAGATCCTGCCTACGCCATCATCCGCGAAGCAATCAAAAAGAGGAAAACCTACCAGCAACAGGTGAAGGAATTCCAATGTATGATCTATAGCAAAGGCACCCTCCAGGCACTTAAAATGCCCGATAAAATACTGGGTAAAAAGACGGATAAACAGGATATGGGCCTCGACAGTGCAGGTTCCGGCGTATTGTACCTGACCGAATCCGTCAGTAATATCGCCTGGCGCCAGCCAGACAAACTTAAAGTTACTGTTGTCAGCTCCCGTAAAAGCGGCGGCGGCTTCGGAATCAACTTCCCCGCCTTTATCAATTTCTATGATAACAATGTAGAAGCCATTATAACAGAAATGGGCCCACGCGGCTTTATTTCGCCCATCGCAGAAAACGCCCTCAGCTTTTATAAATATAAACTGGAAGGCTCCTTTATTGAAGATGGTAATTCAGTATATAAGATAACAGTAACGCCTAAACGTAAATATGAACCCCTGTTTACCGGAACGATATTCATTACGGACCACGACTGGCGGATTCATAGCCTCGACCTCACACTGACACCGGAATATACACTGGAAATGCTGGATCTGCTGCGCATCCGGCAAACGCATGTCCCGGTATCGGCAACTGTCTGGCGCGTGAAAGACCAGGTGGTACACCTCGAATTTGCAAAATTGGGTATGTCCATTGCCGGCAATTTCGTGGATGTATATTCGGATTACAATCTCCAACCCAACTTCGGTCCTAAATATTTTGATAACGTCATTCTGAAGCTCAGCCGCAAGTATAATCAGCATTCAAAAAATTACTGGGACAGTATCCGGCCGGTGCCACTGGAGCCTTACGAAATGCGTGATTACAAAACCAAGGATAGTACGGCCAAAGCTAATAAAGACAGTGCTTTCAGCAGGTACCGCATAGATTCCCTGCGCAAAAAACAAGGTCCGGTGAAGCCACTGCAGCTATTGTGGAGTGGTATCAGCCGAAAGGATTATTTCACCCGAGATTCCCAGATCGTTTATAATACCTTTCGCATGAAAGGATTGGCTCAATCTCTCAAATACAATACAGTAGAGGGTTTGGTGCTGGCTGTTGAACCTTCTTTTACCTTTGATGCCGGCGAAGACCGTGCATTGACAGTAACACCGTATTTCAGATATGGCACCAGCAATACCCATTTCAATAGCTATGTAAATGTGAACTATGCCACCAGGGGGAAACTCTTCAACAGCAAAGGCACGAATTCCTTTCTGCTGGCAGGAGGGAAGCAGGTTTCACAATTCAACCACGACAACCCCATCGACAATCTCATGAACGAATTCTATACGCTGCTGCTGCACGAGAATTTCATGAAGATCTATGAAAACTGGTTCCTGAAAGGCGCCTACCTCCGCAACTTCGACAATAAAACAAGTTTCCGGTTGTCGGCTACCTACGAAAACAGGATTCCGCTGGAAAATACCACCGACTTCAGCTTCTTTGGCCGCAATAAAACATTCACCCCTAATCATCCGTACGAGCTGGCCAATGTGCCTTTCGATCGTCACAGCGCTGTAGTGCTGGAGGCAAGCTTCAAGTTCCAGCCCGGACAGAAATTCTGGGAGTTCCCGGACCGTACCATTGCCTACGGATCTAAATATCCGACCTTTGAAATTGGCTATGGTAAAGGAATTCCGGGAATTGCAAACAGTGTGGCCGACTTTGATAAGTGGAATTTCAATATCAGGGATAACATGAATTTTAAACTCTTTGGAGAGTTCAGGTACAACCTTGGTGTGGGCGGATTCCTGAACGCAAAAGATGTGGAAATTCCTGACTACAGACACTTTAATGGCAACCAGACCTTCTACAACATCAAATACCTGAACAGCTTCCAACTGGCGCCGTATTACCTGTACAGTACCACCGCCGCATTTTATGCCACCGCTAATGTGGAGCACCACTTTAACGGGCTGCTCACCAATAAAATTCCTTTGTTTAACCGGTTGAAGTGGAACCTGGTAGTAGGTTCCAATGCCTTTTATGTAAACAGCGATAATAATTACGTAGAGGTATTCGCCGGACTGGAAAATATATTGAAAGTGGCCAGGGTAGATGTTATAGCGGGATATCAGAGTAAGGATAATACGCGTATAGGCGTTAGAGTAGGATTTGGCGGCCTCCTGGGCAACCTGATTATGCCAAAAAATAATTAATAAAAAATGGCATGCCGCGTATGCTGCATGCCACCGTCCCATGCTTTTAGCTTATCTCCCTTTTCTGCGCACTTCTTTTTTGTCATCAAAAAAATAGGCGAGCAGGCGATAAATCCAGATAGCCACAATAGCGTAAAAGAAATAAGTAATGTACTGACTCATGACCTAACATTTTTGGGTTAAACAATATAATTCTCGATACAATTTCAAAATGAATGCCAATCGGAGTAACTTGACTTTATGCTTTAGATATATACAATAATAATCAAATAGTTATAAAATTCATTATTATTTTTTTCACATTTTGTGTGCGGATAATCCTTTTATATTATTATAATATATATGTTATTTACTACCTGATTCTGGCTCTGGATATCACACATTAATGTTATTGGTAATTGATCGGTATAAGATTTTTCGAAAGATTTTGGTTTATAGATATAACGCACCTGCCCATTTAATGTTTAGCGGTAACGGGAAAGTATAAACAAAAAAATACACCAGGTAGAAACCTGGTGTGTGATTATCGTTTGAATCGTAAAAATTATAGAAATGTTTTAAGATCCGGCTAATAAGTCGGACGAAATATTTGCTGTTATGGCGATTATTTTTATCAGTAATGATGAAAGATCTTTCTCGTTTTTCGGGACACATGCCATAGCGCCTGCTTCCAGGTATTTTGCTTCTGCGGTGTTGCTTAAAGCAGAACTGATGATAACGATGGCTGCTGAAGACTGTTGTTTTATACGGGAGATGATTTCCAGGATATCGTATCCTTCCCAGTAATCGTCCAGTATGACTAGTTCATACGGTGAAGATTGGAGTTCCTGTAATGCATATTCGATGGAGGTGCTGGTACATGGAATAAAACGTACCCCTTGAAGTATGGCTGAAACGACATTTGCAAATGTTTCATCAGCGTCCGCAATCATCACATGTCGTTGTTTTATTTCCTGAAACCTGCCAGAATGGAGCATGGGGAATACAATCGATTTTGGTGATCAACAAGTCCCGGAAATAAAAAAACGCGGGACTCTTGCATTGCCGCTCTGGTAGCCGTAGGAGACTGGAAAACGGACAAAGAAGAGCCCGCGCTAAATGCACGAGCTTTATCTTCTCCTCGTTTTTCCTTTTTGAAATTTCCTACGTTTCCAGAGGACGAGTAAAGAATCAGCTTCAATATTTTGGAGCTGCAAGATAGCAATTTAATGCATTTCCCACAATTCCAGTTGAAAAAGATCCTCTGATTCTAAAATTAAAAATAATTGTTGAAATTTTACCGAAAAAATATCGCAGTGGATTTTTTTGTGATAAAAATAACATCAGAATAATCAGGGGAAAATCATCGTGATAAGATGATTCGCGCGAATACCTGCCTTATATTTTTAGTATCAGGGAGATAGAAAATTGTTTTAAAAAACAGCAATCTGGATAGATTTTTGTTTTCTTTTAAATATGAAAAAACTACTATTGCTAATCTCCCTCTGCCTCGGAGTTACCCAGTTAATGCAGGCACAGAACAGTCCCTATCAGTTTTATAAGCTGCAGAACCAGAACGTAATTTTCGAAAAAGTATATGCAGCCGATAGCCTGAACCAGACTGATTTATTAAAGCAATTGCAGATTGCAATTCCCAGAATTCAGGGTTTCACCCACTACCAGGAAAACGGCAACGTCATCACAGGCCGTATCATCAATGGTATTGTCGACTACAGAAGATTCGGACATCCGCTGTTGTCCGCCCCGGCGCTGATCATGTTCCCGTATGAGGCATCCGTTACCATTGAAGTAAAAGACGGTAGATACCGCGTTACCATGGCAGGTATTACGTTTATTGATAACTCCGGTAGATACCGTGAGCCGAATCCGATTGATGGCTTTCTGGCCAACAACTCAAAAACAGAATGGAAGACAGGTAAAACCGCACTGAAAATAGGACAGTTTTCAGAAGAGTATTTTTCGTCAATATTTACTGTAACGCCTTCCATGAACTGGTAAACAGGCAGTTATTTCTGCAGATGATTGTGTGAATATTATTCCTGTAAAATACAGGAACTGAGCTTTTCTACTGCCAGCACTAAAACTAACTTTCAGCGAAATATCGCGCTCTTATAGATTGGCGTATTAAGTATTTTTTTAATTTTTCAAATAGCCGCGGACCGTTTAAAACAATGGAATTCAATGACAAATCTCATATTTCTGTAAGGAAATTATTTAATAATTTTGCAACGTCTGAATGAACCGTCATTCAGGCGTTTTTTATTTATTGGTGAGTTTTAGATTATTGTAAATCAAGAAGTTACCGAAATTTTGTTCACAAGGCAAGTGTCCTGAAAATTTCAACTTTTAAATGGCATTACACAACAGAGTATCTGCTGTCGAGCTCAAGCAACGACTGCAGGAAGAGACATTCAAACGCGTTACTATTTCTTTCTACCAGTACGCGAAAATCGAAGACCCACAGGCTTTCCGCGACGCCCTGTATTCCACCCTCTTCGATCTCCAGGTTTTCGGACGTATTTATGTAGCCCATGAAGGTATCAACGCGCAGATCAGCGTGCCTGAAGCCAATGTGGACGCTTTCCGCGAAGCATTATACCTTATCCCTTTCCTGAACGGTATCCGCCTCAACATCGCCGTAGATGATGATGGTAAATCTTTCTTCGTACTGAAAATTAAAGTACGGGAGAAAATCGTTGCCGATGGTATCGAGGACCCAACCTTCGATATGGACAACAGGGGTAAATACCTCAATGCATCCGCATTTAATGAAATGGTAGACTCGTCTGAAACCATTATCGTAGACATGCGTAACCACTACGAATACGAAGTGGGCCATTTCGAAAACGCCATCGAAGTACCTTCTGATACCTTCCGCGAACAGCTGCCAATGGCGGTAGACATGCTGAAAGACCAGAAAGACAAAAACATTATCATGTACTGTACCGGCGGTATCCGCTGCGAAAAAGCTTCTGCCTACATGCTCCATAACGGCTTCCAGAACGTTTACCACCTGGAAGGTGGTATTATCGAGTACAGCAACAAGGCCAAAGAACAAGGCATCCCGGTTAAATTCAAAGGGAAAAACTTTGTATTCGACGACCGCCTCGGCGAACGTATCACTGAAGACATCATCAGCGAATGCCACCAATGTGGCAAACCTTGTGATACGCATACCAACTGTGTCAACGATGGCTGCCACCTGCTGTTTATCCAGTGTGAGGAATGTGCCGCCAAATATAACGGCTGCTGCAGTGAGGAATGTAAAACCGTTCACGCATTACCGTTAGAGGAACAGGCCGAACTGCGTAAAGGGGTAGAGAAGGGGCTGATGTTCAATAAATCAAGAAGAAAAAAGCATCGTATCTAAAATAAAAAATCCACCCCGCGTGGTTTCATCTCGGCAGGGTGGAGCGATTGAGTTTGATTACAGGAGGCTGGACATTGTCCGGCCTTCGCTATTTTCAGACCCATTCTATCAACCTATATGCGAACTAAAAATATATAAGACAGCATTGCTGCTGTGACTTTTAGCTAGTTGATCGCCCCCGGGGTATTTCTCCCCGGAGGCTAAAAATGTATCTTATCTGGCCACTGTCTCCTTTTTTCTATAGGCTGTATAGAAGATAATCGGAAAGACCAGCAATGTTAAAACGGTCGCAGTGATTAAACCCCCTATTACCACAATGGCCAAAGGTTTTTGTGTTTCGGACCCGATTCCATGTGACAATGCCGCCGGAACCAAGCCTATAGCGGCCATTAGGGCTGTCATGACCACCGGACGGATCCTGCTTTGCACCCCAAATTTTATTGAATCATCTAAATTTATTTTTTGTTCCAGGTTTTTATGGAACACAGAAATCAAAATCACCCCATTCTGAATACATATCCCGAAGAGGGCAATAAAACCTACGCCGGCCGAAATACCGAAGTTCATCCCGGTAACGTGCAAAGCCAGAATACCCCCGATCAGGGCAAAAGGAACATTCATCAGTACCAATCCGGCGTCCTTTACACTACCCAGCATAATGAACAACACCAGGAATATCGCCACAATACTGATGGGTACCACCTGCCCTAAACGCTTCGTAGCGCGCACCTGGTTCTCAAATTCACCTGTCCAGCCAATGCTGTAGCCTTTTGGCAACTTTACGGCCTTACTTACCATATCCTGGGCTTCTGCTATGGTACTTCCCAGGTCGCGGTCGCGAACAGAGAATTTAACCCCTATAAATCGTTTGTTGGAATCTCTGTAGATAAATGCAGGGCCGGTAATCGTCGTGATTTCGGCAATTTCCTTTAACGGCACCTTATTGCCATTAATAGTAGGCACCATCAGGTTAGCCAGGTCTTCCTCCGTTTTGCGGTAGTTCTCGTCATAACGGATACGGATATCGAATTTCTTTTCGCCCTCATATAACTGTGTGGCCGTTTTTCCACCAATAGCCATCTCAATAACTGCCTGGGCATCGCCGGTAGATACACCATACTGCGCCATCTTATTATCGTCGAGGTTAATGCTCATTTCCGGCTGACCAATATTCCGGATGACGCCAAGGTCTTTAATACCTTGAACATGCTTTAATTGCGCTATTACCTGCTGTGATAATGCTTCCAGTTTCACCAGGTCGTCACCGAAAATCTTCACGCCATTGGCGGCCTTGAAGCCGGCTACTGCTTCTGAAACGTTATCACTGATAGGCTGGGAGAAATTCAGGATAATGCCCGGGTACTTACGCAGTCGCTGTTCCATCTGTGTAATGAGCTCGTCCTGGGAGATTTTTCTGGTCCACTCAGCCTTCGGCGCCAGGTCTACCTGGTACTGCACAAAATAAAATCCATTCGGGTCTGTACCGTCATTGGAACGGCCTACCTGCGATAATACCCGCTTCACTTCCGGAAATCCGCCCAGGTCCTGACGGATATCATGGGCCATTTTCACGCTTTCTGTCAAAGACATACTCATCGGCAGTTCCGTGGTTACCCATAGCGAGCCTTCATTTAACTGTGGCAGGAACTCCGTTCCCAGGAACTTCGCTGATCCAAAGGTGAGCACCATAAATGCCAAAGCAAGTGTTAAGCTCAGGCGCTTGTTCCGGTAGGTTTTGTTGAAGCCACTGGTAACAATGCGATCGAAGAACTTAACGAGGATATTATTTTTCTCTTTTACATTTTTATTGAGAAGAATGGAGCAGAGTACAGGCACCAGCGTCAGTGTAAACAGCAATGCGCCCAGTAAAGCAAATCCCAGGGTCCAGGCGAGGGGAGAGAACATCTTTCCTTCTACTTTCTGGAAAGAAAATATTGGTATCAGAGAAATGATAATGATGAGTTTGGAGAAGAAAATGGCTTTCGCGAGATCTCCACCAGTTTGCTTGATCCATCCCAGCTTGGCCATCTTGTTAAACCGCTCCATCCCATATTTATGGGCCTGATGGTCGAGCATTACAAAAATCCCTTCTACCATCACCACGGCACCATCTATGATAATACCGAAGTCGATGGCCCCCATAGACAGGAGGTTGGCACTCATACCCTTCAAACGCAGGCACATAAAGGCAAACAGCAGTGCCAGCGGAATAATGATCGAAACAATCACCGTGGTACGCCAGTCGGCCATAAAGAGGAATACGATCACAGTTACGAAGATGATTCCCTCTACAAGGTTATGCATAACCGTATGTGTACAGAACTCCATCAGTGTATCGCGGTCATAAAATGTAACCATCTTTACATCGTCCGGCAATACCGTCTCATTGAGCTCTTTCAGCTTTTCCTTCAGGCGCGCCAAAACTTCTGAAGGGTTTTCTCCCTTTCGCATCACCACAATGCCTTCCACGATATCATCACCTTTATCAATGCCTACCTGACCCACGCGCGGTGCGGAGGCCTCATGTACATTGGCGAGGTCTTTCACCAGTAAGGGAACACCATTAATACTTTGTACAATGATGTTGTTGATGTCGTTAATGCTGTTGAGCAGCCCGATACCGCGTACTACATAGGCCTGGCCGTTTTTCTCGATGACATCGCCGCCTACGTTGACGTTGCTCTTATTTACTGCCTGATAAAGTTCCAGCGGGGTGATGTCATATTTGGCGAGTCTTACCGGATCAGCGCTGATCTCATAAATCTTTTCCTGTCCGCCGAAGGCCACTACATCCGCTACTCCCGGCACACTTCTTATCTGGCGGTCTATTACCCAGTTCTGCCAGGTGAGCAATTCCCTGGAATCGCGTTTCGGGCTCTTCAGGTAATAGCGGAAAATCTCCCCGGTAGGGCCATATGGAGGCTGTACTTCCGGATCGGCGCCTTCCGGCAGGTTAACACCTGTCAGCATATTATTTACCTGCTGACGGGCAAAAAAATCTTCTACATCATCTTCAAAAATAATTCTGACTACAGATAACCCGAACATGGTTACTGAACGCACGCTGGTCTTACGCTGTACGGCGTTCATGGATACTTCTATCGGAAGGGTTACAAAACGTTCCACTTCCTGTGCACTTCGTCCGTTCCATTTGGTAACGATAACGATCTGGGTATTGGTAACATCGGGGAAAGCCTCGATAGGCGTATGTACAAAGGAAAATACCCCTGCAATGATGAGCGTGGCAACCCCGATGAAAACAAACAATTTGTTCTTTAGCGAGAATGCTACAATATTTCGTATGAATTTATTCATATCATTTACTTTAGAACGCAGTCTGGTTGTGATATTCTGGCAAGTGAGCTAAAGCTGGCTAATCTTTCAGTGCATCATAAATCAGCAGCTGATTTTTAGATATAACTTGTTCATCTGGCTGCAGTCCGGACTGGATATAGGTTAATTCGCCGGAAGATTTTGCTACTTCTACCTGACGTATGCTAATATTAAATTTGTCTTTAAAGACCAGTACATAATTCCTGCTGTTGTCGAAGATGACAGCGCTGGATGGAATCGCGACCTTTTCATCTTTGTCCTTATAGGTCACATATACGGTCGCAAACATTTCGGGCTTCAGTTCCATCTTCTTATTATCGATGCTGATACGTATCTGCATGGTTTTGGTAGCCGGGTCCAGGAAATTGTAGATCTTGTCGATACGGCCGGTAAAGGGCTGGTCAGGATAGCTGACAGTAACCACTTTGGCTTCATAGCCTTCTTTGATGCGGGAAATATCTGTTTCAAAAACATTGGCCACTACCCATACATCGTCCAGCTCAGATACCGTGAAGATATTGGCACTGTTGTCGGAGCGGATTTCCATGTTATTGTTGATATTCTTTTCGATCACATAGCCGGAGATAGGAGCGGTAACAAGGTAGGTGGCGCCGCTGCCTTTGCGGTATATTTTAAAGAGATCGTTCAGCCGGATGATTTCTGCATTGGCCTTCTGTACATCACCTCTGGCGTTTACCACATCTTTTTCTGTGGCCAGGCGGCTGTCGTACAGGTCCTGTGCTACTTTCAGGTTCTTTTCAGCAACGCCCTGGTCAGATTTTGCCTGCGATAACTGCTTCTCATAATCGGCAATCTCCGCACTATGTATGACTGCCAGCACCTGGCCTTTCTGTACATAATCGCCCAGTTGTACTTTAATATCTTTCACATACCCACTTACCAGCGGATATACTTTTAATACCTTACCGCCATTGGGAGTAACCTTGCCGGATAAACGAATTTCATTTCTTACCGGCTCCATACGGGCGGTATCTATTCTTACACTCCGGAGCATGGTGTCGCTCAGTACGAAGGTGCTTTTCTCGGTATCTTCTACAGGTGCATGTTTACATCCGGTTCCTGTAACCGCTGCCAGCAGGGCGAATCCGACGATCACGGTGATGCGGTTCATAAGTTTAGTTTTTAAATAGTTCTTGTCCTGTTGCATAGTTAAGTTCCTCATAGGCATTTATCCTGTTGGATAAAAACCGGTTGATATTTTTTGCGTTGTCGCTGTAGCTGTTGAAATAATCGATAAACTGTAGGAGGGAGATATTTCCTTTGCGGAAATTTTTCGCTACTTCTTCGATAAGGGTATCAAATTCAGTCTGGAACTGGTGAAGGTCAAATCCTTTGTACCGTTTTTCGAGTTGTACGATACGCTGATAGGCATTTAATACTTCCGTCTGTGCAACGGATTGCTGCTGTTTGAACTGCTGTTCTACACTGCTCACCTGGTATTGTGCGGCGCGAATATTGCCCTGGTTGCGGTTCCAGAGGGGAAGGTCTATGCCTAGGGTCAGGCCTACGAAATTATTGACATAACTGCCGGATTTGTCATAGGTGGCGCCTACATGCAGATCTGGTACCGCGATCGATTTTTGCAACCGGTAATTCAGTTCCGCAGTCTGATACTGCAATGCGGCCAGCCGTACATCAGGACGGTTCTGGGCGGCGCTGTCGAGCAGCTGCGGTAACTGAATATGGTCCAGAGAATAATGGGCCAGATCTGGTGTCTGTAAACTGGCTTCATAGAATTCCTGGCTATGGAGTAACTGTTGTAGGTTTTTCTGTGATTCGAGTTCCTGTTGCTTCAGATCAGCATAGTCATTTTCCAGCCCCACCTGTAAGGCCTGCAGCCTTACCAGGTCTGCATGTGCCACGCTTCCTTTTCTGTCGGCCTCTACATAGGCATCCACAATTTTCTGCAGGTTTTCCAGTTGTTCTTTCAGGATAACTGCTGTCTGCTGCTGATAGTAGATATTATAAAAATTCTCTCTCAGCTGTAACTTCAATGTTCTTACCAGTTCATCAAAGGTGGCCTCGTTCATTCGGGCTGCAGTGCCGGCAAGCTGGATACCTTTGTTCCGCTTACCTGCCAGCTGAATCAGCTGGTCAATATTGTACTGCGTTTCACCATTGGCGCCAACATCAAATGGTTTGATGTGGTCGGTGCTGCCAAATCCCAGTACAGTACTGAAGTTGGGGTTACTCCAGATTTTAGCCTGCCTGATGAGTGCTTTGGAGGCATCTATCTGATATCGTTGTGCCAGTAATGCATAATTCCGTACAAGAAATGAATCTTCAACAGACTGCAAGGTTACTGGTGTAGCCTGACGCTGTGCGAATATAGGTTGAATATAGCCCAGGCCTGTCATGCATACTGAAGTGATCAGTAATTTTAATCGTTGCATACGCCTTTATTTCAGCCTGCAAAAATCTTAAAGCCAGATTAAAGGCTCCTTTAAGGCGTATTAAAATGATATTAAAATTAAATTAGTTAACTGGGAAAGGGAAGAAGGAGTGAGTTGTAATTCCTTGACTGCTGCCGGTTTACAGATGCGGGAGTATCACCGTAAAGGTAGTGCCGTCTTCCGGGGTAGACGTTACCGTTATATGTCCGTTGTGTATCTGTACTATCTTTTTACAGATAGATAAGCCCAATCCATGGCCACGGACTTTCTGTGCATTCAGTCCACGGTAGAAGGGTTCAAATATTTTATTGATCTCGTCCGCTGGAATACCGATGCCATTATCTTTTATCTGTACCATAATATACTGGGTATAGAAATCAATAAAAACGTGTGCCGTATTGTCTTTACTGAATTTGCAGGCATTGTCTACCAGGTTGATGAAAAGGACTTTCAGCAGGCTTTCATTGCCGAAACAGGTGACCAGCAAGTCGTTGTCCGGGAATTTATTGAACTGTATATCGATCTTGCTTTCTCTTTGTTTCAGGCGGATAAGGTTGGCCATATCCATCAGCAATTCGTCTATTCTCACATCACCGAACACGAATTCCTGTTCTTTCATCTCCGACTGTGCCAGCTGTAAAAGGCCATTGGTAAGGTCTGTCAGACTTTCGGCATCTTCCAGTACGGAGCTTAATACGCTCTGGTATTCTTCTGCGCTGCGTTCTTTCGACAGCGTTACCTGTAACTGACTGATAATAGAGGCGAGGGGCGTCCGCAGTTCATGGGAAGCATTGCTCACAAAGCTTTTCTGCAGATCGAATGAGTCGCTGAGTCGCTGCAGCATCGTATTGAAGTTGGCAGCCAGCTTGGCAATCTCGTCCCGTCCCTGCACGGCCACTTCTCTGTCCTGCAGGTTGTTGGCGTTGATACTGTCCACTTCCTTCACCAGCTTATCAATGGGTTCCACCATTTTACGGGCGAAGAAATAACCCACGCCCACCAGTACCAGAATGGCTGTGGCCAGCTCCAGGAGCAGGATACGGCTCAGGTTCTGGAGGTTCTGGTAACCATATTTGTCAAAGGAAGATACAATTACAATCACCGAAACATTCTCTTCGGTATAATAAATACCTACTTCTTCGCCACTGCCTTTTTCGTAACTGAAGGTTTTGTTTTGCCTGATATAATCCAGCAGGCTGCGGTGGGTGCGAATGGTGGTATCTTTCAGGTTGCTGTAGAGGAGATCGTAATTGGTATTATATACAAGAATGCTTTCTTTGTAAAGGTCCTGGAAGGTAGTGCGGTCCAGCTTGCGAAGCAGGTCCACTTTTACATGGCCATCTTCGATGATCACATTGGCAATGGAGCGGGCACGGTATTCCAGGCGTTCCAGGTATTCTGCTTTCCTGGATTTTGAAGAAAAGTAATACACCAGCACGGCAAATATCATCAGCATCAGCGTTGCTGACACCGTATAATAGAGCGCTATTTTGTATTTGATCTTCAATGGAGGCTATTCTTCTGAGAGGTAATAACCCATACCTGTTTTGGTATGCAGGAGTTTATTTTCGAAATCCTTGTCAATTTTTTTACGAAGGAAGTTCATATATACTTCGATCACATTGGTACCTGTGTCAAAGTCGATATCCCATACTTTCTCGGCAATGGTAAGTTTGGAAATAACTTTTCCTTTATGGAGGGCCAGGAATTCCAGCAGCTGGTATTCTTTGGCAGTAAGGGCTATTTTTTTGCCGCTACGGCTCACTTCTTTCTTTTCCCGGTCGATTTCGAGGTCGCCTATAACGATTTTGTATTGGGTACTTTGTGAAGTTTCGGAGCCGGCACGTTTGAGGAATACGCGTATTCTGGCAAGTAGTTCTCTGAAGTCGAAGGGTTTTACGAGGTAATCATCTGCCCCTAGTTCAAAAGCCTGCATTTTATCATCCATACCACCTAAGGCCGTCAGCATAATAATGGGAATACGGATGTTTTTCTGTCGTATCACCTCGCAAAGTTCGTATCCGTTGCTGTGGGGCAGATTGAGGTCGAGGATAACCAGGTCGTAATTGTTGCTGTTGACGAGGCTTTTAGCCATACGGCCGTCATAGGCAACGTCCACATCAAAACCATTTTCTTCCAATCCTTTTTTTACAGCGTTGGCAACTTTCACTTCATCTTCTACTACAAGAATTTTTTGCATGAAAATGTTTGTTTTTGTGAGATGATATACCCCGGAGAAGCCTGTGTTACAGGTATTTCCGGGGTATGGGGGCGGCATTAGCTCATCAGCGCTGCTTCCAGCTGCATGATTTTGTCGAACAGCCCTTCATATTGTTCATTCGCTCTTTCGAGGAATTTGAGTACATCATTGTATTCACTTTCCACAGAAGCGAATTTATCCTTGTTGCCGTAGATATCCGGATTGCCAAGGCTGGCTTCCAGGTCAGCCTTGCGGGCTTTCAGACTGGCCAGCTGTCCTTCCAGGTTACTAAACTGCTTCTGTTGTTTCTGCAGTTCACGCTGCACATCTTTATTGATGGCGCCTTTAGGGGCTACAGCTTCCGCTTTGGTTTCTTTTTTCGTTTCTGCGGCAGCGTTACCATGGGAAGGAGTGGTTTTCTCCTTTTCCTGGATCTGCTGATTGGCAGCCATACGTTTTTTCCATTCTTCCCATTCCCCGTAGGTGCCTTTAAACTCTTTGATTTCACCATCTACGATTTCCCAGATTTTGTTGGCTGTCTGGCTAACGAAATAACGGTCGTGGGAAACGAGTACGATACTACCTTCATATTTCGCGAGTGCATCGATCAGCATCTGTACGGAGTTCATGTCCAGGTGGTTCGTCGGCTCATCGAGCATGAGGAAGTTGGCCTGGCTGATAATGGTTTTAGCCAGTGCTACGCGGGCTTTTTCACCACCGGAAAGGATACGTATCTTTTTAAATACGTCGTCGCCGGTAAATAGGAAGCAGCCTAACAGCTGACGGAGTTCCAGTTCTGTTTTACCGCTGCCGGCATTTTTCAGCTCATCCAGGATCTCGCTGTTGAGGTCCAGGGATTCCAGCTGGTGCTGGGCGTAGAAACTGGTAACTACGTTATGACCCGGCGTGCGCTCACCTTCGTGGGTTTCGGTGCCGGCAATGATGCGGAGTAGGGTAGACTTACCTTTACCGTTTGCACCGATAAGGGCAATTTTATCACCACGGTTGATCTCTGCACCGGTATTTTTAAGAATGACGTTGTTGCCAAAGCTTTTGCTGACATCGGTCAGGGTAGCGAGGATTTTTCCCGGCATCTTTTCAACGGTGAAGTTGATACGGATTTTGGAAGGGCCGCCATCTACCTGTTCGATTCTATCCAACTTATCGAGGCGCTTGGCTATACTCTGTGCCTGTGCGGCTTTGGAAGCTTTCGCCTTGAATCGTTCGATAAATCTTTCCTGCTGGCGGATATAGTCCTGCTGATTTTCGTAGGCACGTTGCTGCATTTCGCGGCGCAGTTCTTTCTCTACTTCGTAATCTTCGTAGTTACCGGAGTAGTGGTGTAACTGCTGCTGGTAAACTTCTACGATACCATTTACCATACGGTCCAGGAAGAAGCGGTCGTGGGAAACGATGATCACGGCGCCGTTGTAACCAATCAGGTAACGCTCCAGCCATTCGATGGAAGGAAGGTCAAGGTGGTTGGTAGGCTCATCGAGCATGAGTACATCCGGCTGCTGGAGGATAAGACGGGCGAGGAGTACACGCATACGCCAACCTCCGGAGAACTGGCTGTAGGGACGTTCCAGGTCTGCCGTGCTGAAACCGAGACCTTCCAGTACCTGGGCGGTCTTGTGTTTCATATTATAACCGTCGAGGGCTTCGAATTCGTGTAACTTATCACTGAATTCGTTGAGCAGTTCGTCGGTCTGGTTATGTTCGAGTTCTTTGGTGATCCTTTCGATGTCTTTTTCCAGCTCGAGTGCTTTACCAAAGGCCATCATACCTACGGTGAGGATAGATTCGTCTGTTTCAAAGCTCAGGAGGTCCTGGTTGAAGAAACCGATACTCAGGTTTTTACTTTTATTGACACTTCCTTTGGAGACAGAGTATTCGCCATTGATGATGCGCAGCAAAGTGGATTTACCAGTTCCGTTCAGGCCTATCAGGCCGATACGGTCGCCGGGTTCAATATGCCAGGAGGAATTTTCCAAAATCACCCTGGAGCCAAACTCAAATGTTATGTCCTGTAATGCGATCAACATAAAAAATACAAATACAAAGGTTGAATAAAACGTGCAAAGTTACTGATTATAAGGATAATTATCAGATTATAATCCTTATGAATACAATTCTTTAGTTTTGTTTAACAAATTAGAAAAGATGAAATTAAAAATATTTCTCCCGTTTGGAGCCATGATACTCTCTGCCAGCCTGTTTTCCTGTCATAATCAGGGTGCTGAAAAAGGGGGAGAAGATACAGCCGTTGCGGCCACAACCGCCTTACAGGCACCCTATAATGACGTTTATTATGACTCCCTGAACCAGGTAATGGGGGCATATTACCAGCTCTCTGCCGCATTTGCAGGTTCTAATGCTACGGCCGCCAGTGCGGCAGCGGCAGTGCTAAAATTGCATGTGGATAGTCTGCCGGTGCAATTATTGCAGATGGATAGTGCCCGCCTGGGTAATATCACGGGTATTACGGGCAGTATCAGCGCTGAGCTGACTGGTTTGCAGGGGGAGCAGGATATTGAAGGCAAAAGGGCCTCTTTCCAGATGATATCTGACATGCTGTATGATCTTATTAAAACCACCGGCTATAAAGGCCATACGGTTTACCACCAGTTTTGCCCGATGGCATTTGATGACAAAGGTGCTTATTGGCTGAGTGAAACTGAAAAGATCGTAAATCCGTATTTTGGAGAGAAGATGTTAAGTTGCGGGTCTACCAATGATTCGTTAATTTATAAATAAGCATTTTTATCCCATTTTTGTCGGCCACCGCAGGCGGCCGACAAAAATGGGACTGGGCCCGATGCCGAAGGCATCGGGCCCAGTCCCGGAAGGATATTATAACGGAAGCCGCATCCGCCGAAGGCGGCCAGGGAAGCGGGAACAAAAGCTTAACTATCTTCCGGAAAGAAAAATTAATGCTTACCATCAACTGCCGTCAAATTGCTGTGCTGCACCTTATTTTCGGAGATATTGCGGTTAGTGTTAACCTGTTAGCTCCTAAGTTTAAAATGTATAATTTGCAAATTCTGCCGGAGTTTGGTTAAAAAACAAGAGCTATTGCTTAACTTCGCAACCTATTTAAAAGGAACACAGTATCTGCTAAAAAATTGGATACATTAGAATAACGTATGATAAATATCACTTTTCCAGATGGCGCGGTGCGACAGTATGAAGCTGGCGTAACTGCTTTGGACATCGCCAAATCCATCAGCGAAGGATTGGCGCGTAAGGTATTGGCTGCAAAGGTTAACGGGGACGTTGTGGACGCTACCCGTCCTATTACGACGGATGCGAATCTGCAGTTACTTACGTGGACGGATACGGATGGCAAGTCTACCATGTGGCACTCTTCAGCCCACCTTATGGCTGAAGCGCTGGAAGCACTGTACCCTGGCGTAAAACTGGGTATAGGCCCTTCAATTGAAAACGGTTTCTATTACGATATCGACCTGGGTGGTCGTGCCATTACAGAAGAAGATCTGAGAAAGATCGAAGCTAAAATGGTAGAGCTGGCAAAACACAACAGCGAATACACCCGCAAGGAAGTCAGCAAAGCTGATGCCCTGCAATATTTCACCGAAAAAGGAGATGAGTACAAGCTGGAACTGATCAGCGACCTCCAGGATGGTAGCATTACCTTCTATACACAGGGTGGTTTTACTGATCTGTGCCGCGGACCACACATCCCGAACACCGGTTTTATCAAGGCGATAAAACTGACCAACATTGCCGGCGCTTACTGGCGTGGTAATGAAAACAATAAAATGCTGACCCGCATCTACGGTATCACCTTCCCGAACGCAAAAGAACTGGAAGAATACCTGACCCTGCTGGAAGAAGCTAAAAAACGTGACCACCGTAAGCTGGGTAAGGAACTGGAACTATTTACCTTCTCTGAAAAAGTAGGTCTGGGCCTCCCTATGTGGCTGCCTAAAGGTGCGCTGCTGCGTGAACGCCTGCAACGCTTCCTCCAGGATGCACAGATGGCTACCGGCTACCTCCCGGTTGTTACACCGCATATCGGTAACAAAAACCTGTACGTGACTTCCGGTCACTACGAAAAATATGGGAAAGACAGTTTCAGACCTATCACCACACCTGAAGAAGGTGAGGAGTTCATGCTGAAACCTATGAACTGTCCGCATCACTGCGAACTGTATAAAGCTTCTCCTAAATCCTACAAGGATTTACCGGTACGCTTTGCTGAATTCGGTACCGTTTACCGCTACGAACAGCATGGTGAGCTGCACGGTCTTACCCGTGTAAGAGGCTTTACTCAGGATGATGCGCATCTTTTCTGCCGTCCTGATCAGGTGAAGGAAGAATTCATGAAAGTGATCGACCTGGTGCTGTACGTATTTAACAGCCTTGGTTTCACTAACTATACCGCCCAGGTTTCCCTGCGCGATAAAGAAGACCGCAGCAAATACATCGGTTCCGAAGAAAACTGGGAACTGGCGGAAAGCGCGATCATCGAATCAGCAAACGAAAAAGGCCTGCCTACTGTAGTTGAATATGGTGAAGCAGCGTTCTATGGTCCTAAGCTGGACTTCATGGTGAAAGATGCGCTGGGACGTAAATGGCAGCTGGGTACCATCCAGGTGGACTATAACCTCCCTGAGCGTTTTGAACTGGAATACATCGGTGCTGATAACGCCAAACATCGTCCGGTAATGATTCACCGTGCACCTTTCGGTTCACTGGAACGTTTCATCGCCGTACTGATCGAACACTGTGGTGGTAAATTCCCGCTGTGGCTGGCACCTACCCAGGTGAAAATCCTGCCAATCTCTGACAAGAGTCAGGAGTACGCGGAAAAAGTGGCAGAATTGCTGAAAAAAGCAGACATTCGTGCTGAGATCGACGACAGAAGCGAAAAAATAGGTAAAAAGATCCGTGAGGCAGAGTTGGCCAAGATCCCTTACATGCTGGTATTAGGTGAAAAAGAGGCAGCAGATAATCTCGTTGCTGTTCGCCGCCAGGCTAAAGGTGATCTGGGTACCATGAACCCCGATCAGTTTATCAGTCTTGTGAATGAAGAAGTGGTAAACAGGAAACCGTTCGAATAATCGTTCACAGATGTGGGAAAAAATGATATAGGCAGGTGAACATTACCATTTTCAGGTATGTTTATTGCTAAAGATTTTCACATTAAATTTGCAAAAAATTGTTTCTGGTCCATGGATTATCTTTGTGGACCATGGACACCGGGCAATTAATTATTTAACTTTTATTTTTTTAATGCAAAACAGACCCAAACCAAGTTTTAACAACAACAACCGGGGTAGAAACCCTAACTTCCGCAGAGAGCAACAACAAGAACACCGCACCAACCGGATGATCCGTGTGCCTGAGGTTAGACTTGTAGGCGAGAACGTTGAGGTAGGTGTTTACAGGACCGAGGATGCGCTGCGTATGGCAGAAGAGCAACAATTGGACCTGGTGGAAATTTCCCCAAATGCAGTACCCCCAGTTTGCCGTATCATTGACTATAACAAATTCCTCTACGAAAAGAAGAAGAAGGAAAAGGAAATGAAGGCAAACGCGCACAAAAGTGAAGTGAAGGAAATTCGCTTTACACCGAATACCGATGATCATGATTTCGATTTCAAAGCTAAACACGCAGAGAAATTCCTGAAAGACGGTAACAAGGTGAAAACTTACGTGCAGTTTAAAGGTCGTGCTATCATGTTCAAGGAACGTGGTGAGCTGATCCTCCTGAAATTCGCTGAAAGACTGGCAGAAGTAGGTGGCCTCGAAGGTATGCCTACCATGGAAGGTAAGCGTATGATCGCCATCTTCGCGCCTAAAACAGCCAAGAAAAAAGACAAAGCCCCTAAAGAACCTAAAGAGAATAAAGAAGCGCCTAAAGTTGCAGAAAGCAAACCTGAAGGCGACGCTCAATAAGGGTTTCGGGTTTAATATTATAAGTAGCCACCAGGTCAAAAGCCTGGTGGCTTTAATTATTGCTGTACGCTCAGGTACTGATGCATACGCGCTTTCATACGCGCAATATCTTCCGGGGTAACTGCCATCTCCGTTTCCTTACCCATATCATCCCATATACGCAGCTGAATATACTGATGAAACAACGGGTCCGCATGGAACTCCGCTGCTTCTCCTTCGGTCATGGGACCGCCCTGGTATTCCAACGTTTTCTTGCTGGTTTCTGATAAGGTATCGTAATAGGCACTGTCCGAAAAAGTCAGGTAACGCTTGGCCTGCACGTGACTGCCCACCAACTTTACCAGCTGCTCGGGGAATCCGCGTTCACGCAGGAAACGCTGCCCCAGTTCATCATGTGCCATCGTTCCATAGCCTTCCATCTGGTCTTCGCCTTCAAAGAAATGGCCTATGTCGTGCAGAAATGCTGCCAGCACCATCTCGTCGCTGAAGCCGGTGCGTTCCGCTATCAGCGCGGCCTGCATCATATGCATCAGCATGGTGACATCCTCTCCGTAAGCGTGATGTCCGTGTTGTTCGTACAGCGAAAAAATTTCTTCTGTAATCGCATGTTTGTCTTCCATAACTAAATTTGTCCTGATTAATAATCTAACGTAAATGCATATATTAAGATCGGAGATTTCGAAAGAATTGTGATGCAGAAAAATCGGATATAACAATTTGTTTACCTTCGCTGTTTACATTTGCATAAAATCTGAACCATTGCTAAAAAGAGAGTTACGTGTCATCCTGATTTCATTAGTGGTGAGCTTTCTGCTTACTGCCCTGAAATTCCTCGCATATGGCATGACCCATTCCGTTGCTATATTATCTGATGCCCTTGAATCCATTATCAACGTTGTTGCAGGTGGTTTTGCCAGTTACAGTATTTATCTTGCCGGTAAACCCAAAGATGAAAACCATCCTTACGGCCATGGTAAAGTAGAATTCTTCAGCATAGGTTTTGAAGGCGCCATGATCTTCTTCGCTGGAATACTGATCCTTGTGAAAGCAGTACAGTATTTCATCTTCCCGAAAGAACTGCACAAAATGGAATCCGGCCTCTGGCTGCTGGGCGCTACCACTGTTGCCAACCTCTTACTGGGACTATATTTACGTCAGTCGGGAAAGAAGCTGAACAGCATTACCATCACCGGTAACGGGCAGCATATTATGACAGATGTATACAGTAGTGCCGGACTGATCGTCGCGTTACTGGTGATACATTTTACCGGCTGGTTCTGGCTGGATCCCGCCGTATCTGTTGTAATGGGAGTACTGATCCTGGTCAATGGCTATAAGCTGATGCGTAGGTCTATCTCTGGTCTGATGGATGAAACAGATATGCAGTCTGTGGATCGTGTGATTGATATTCTCTCCAAAAACAGGGTACCAAACTGGATCGATGTACATAATATGCGCATACAGCAATATGGCAATAATTATCACATCGATTGTCATATTACCTTACCGTATTACCTGAAACTGAACGAGGCACATGACGAAATGAAAAGGGTGGAAGTGCTGGTGAATAAAGAGTTTGGGAATAGTGAAGTGGAATTTTTCATTCATATGGACCCGTGTATTCCGATCTGTTGTCATTATTGTCTGAAAGCTGAATGCCCCGTGCGCAGCCATCCGTTTACCGGGGAAATTGTCTGGAGCCGCGATAATGTTTTGCCTAACAGGAAACACGGCGTGTAATCGAAATTCATCTTTAGCAAAGCATTCCCGCCCCTTAAGGGCGGAACAGACAAAAGGGTAGCGAAGCTACCCTTTTCAATTATATCTAACGTCTTAGAAAATACCTGCGTTATACTTTTTATGTGGTGGGCTATCGCCCGGATTTAAACAGCAATCATTTATTCATCACCTGCTTCCTCACCATCGCCATGGCCAAGGATATCACGTACCGGTTTCACTGCCTGATAAATGGCGCGGTTATATTTATTTCCAAGGATGATCAGCGTGGTGGTATCCTGTACAAAACGATAGAACACGGTGTTGTTGCCATGCCACCATCCGTTATGATATACAATATTCTTACTGCTGTCAGGATAAACCATTAGTCGCCATCCGAGGCCGTAATTGCGCACGCCTGGTTTTTCATGGCTATAAGGTGTATAGGCAGCTTTTAGTGTTTCAGGTTTAAGGAAATGGCCGGAGTATAACGCCTGGTCCCATTTCAGCATATCCTGTGCAGAGCTGTAGATGCCTTTGTCGCCCATGACGCCATCAAAATAGGTATCTGGTTCCGGCTGGCCGTTATACTTGTGGCTTTGTGTCTGATGTGCTCTGACGGGCGTTGCGGGATCATATACAAAGGTATTGTGCATCTGCAGGGGCTTGAAAACAGAGTCCTGCATAAAGGCCGCATATTTCTCGCCGGTTACTTTTTCTATAATAGATGCCAGCAGCATGTAGTTGGTATTGCAATACTGAAAATGCGTACCCGGCTGATGCTGGATGGGTGGTTTGTGTTTGATCATCAGTTCTATCACCTCATTATTGGTAATATAACGGGATGGCTCTTTCCAGAGGCTATCGCAGAAATACAGGTAGTTTGGCAGTCCGCTGCGATGACTCAGCAGCATACGTACCGTAATACCTTTGTAGGGAAAGTCCGGAAAGAATTTTTGAAGGTGATCATCCAGGGAGAGTTTATCTCTGTCTGCCAGGTATAAAACTGCGGCCCCTGTAAATGTTTTGGACACGGATGCCAGCTGAAAGGAGCTGCTGTCAACGATCGGGGTTTTAGTCCTGAAGTTTTCCAGTCCGTGATATTTTTCGAAGATGATAACACCTTTGCGGGCCACGATCATGGCGCCGTTAAAACCGGTACGAAGGAATTTGTTATTATAGAAGTAGTTTAATTCCTGCTGTATCTGTACCGTGCGGGGTGAGTTCAGAATGGCTTCCTTTTCGGCCGCTGTAAGGCCTAATGTATATATAGCACTATCTGATGCTGTTTTATTTTTCTCTGTCGCTTTTCGTGCGGCTGTGCTCTGACAGCTCGTAATAATGACAACCCCCGCAAATATGAGTATGCCTGCTGCTTTCAATCGCTTCATTAGAAGTGTAATGTGACTCTTTAACGCTAAATTTCTCCCGAACTAATTAATACAAAACACGAAAATACTCATCAATGTTAAAGCCAGCCAAATAAAAATCTCTCAATCATAGCCTTTTAACGCTATTTTAAGGCTAAAAGCGGTAAGTGCTTAAAAAAATAGCAACGCGACGCTGGTTTTTTTGATAATATCTAAATTGAAAGGATTAGTATTTGAAAATTCGTAAACATCCAGTAGGTTTGTGCTTTGTTAATGACCCGCCAAGCAGCAATTATTAAGCCAATTGCATGAAAAGGATATACATATAATTTTATATAATACTATGGATCAGCAGAAATTGACAAGTTATCCGAAAGAGAAGATTAGCATTTTATTGTTGGAGAACATCAGCGATGCCGCTGTTGCGGAATTCACCAACGCCGGCTATTCGGTACGTAAGTTGTCGGGCGCGCTGAGCGAAGAAGACCTGATAGCAGAAATTAAGGATGTACACCTCTTAGGCATTCGTTCGAAGACACAGATTACCGCCAAAGTGCTGGAGGCAGCGAAGAAATTACAGGCGATTGGTTGTTTTTGTATCGGTACCAACCAGGTAGACCTGAAAGCCGCTACAGAAGCAGGGGTGGTCGTATTTAACGCGCCTTACTCCAACACCCGCTCGGTAGCTGAACTGGTAATCGGGTTGTCGATCATGTTGATTCGTCGTATTATCGACAAAAATACTGCGGCTCACAACGGCATCTGGATGAAAGAAGCCAAAGGGAGCTATGAACTCCGCGGTAAAACGCTGGCCATCGTTGGTTATGGAAATATCGGTTCCCAGGTGAGCGTACTGGCGGAAGCGTTAGGTATGAACGTTATCTATTATGACGTGGAAACCAAGCTGCCACTGGGTAATGCTACACAGATCCGTTCCCTGAAAGACCTCTTCGGACAGGCAGACATCATCTCCCTGCACGTTCCTTCCAGTAAGTCTACCGAAAATATGATCACTGCAGAAGCATTGTCATATGTAAAACCAGGTGCTATCTTTATTAACTATGCACGTGGTGAGGTAGTAGACCTGGAGGCCCTGAGAGATGCGCTGGTAAGCGGTCAGATCTCCGGCGCTGCCGTAGATGTGTTCCCGGTAGAACCAGAGAAAAACGGTGCGGCATTTTCCACGCCTTTGCAAAAACTGCCCAATGTTATCCTTACGCCGCATATCGGTGGCAGCACGGAAGAAGCACAGCATAATATCGGGCTGGATGTCAGCAGCAAACTGCTCAACTACCTGGAAAAAGGCGCGAGCTTCGGTTCACATACCGTTCCTGCGATCAGCGTACCGGCTGTTGAACATACGCATCGTATCCTGCACATTCACAAAAATGTGCCGGGTGTACTCTCCGCGATCAATACGGCATTATCTGCCAATAAAATCAATATCCTGGGTCAGTACCTGAAAACCAATGACCAGATCGGTTATGTGGTACTGGACGTGGATACCCAGCTGTCGCAGGAAGCCCTGGCACTGCTGAGAGGCGTTGAACACACGATCAAAACCAGGTTGTTGTACTAATAAACTGGTAATCATACAGAAAGCTGCCTCCACGCAAGTAGGGGCAGCTTTTTTTATGCGAAAGCCCTAAAGGGATTATTCAGCTGGATTTCCTGCCTTTTCATCGACTGCTTTGAGGATGGAAAATGTTTTTGCGTACCTTGTCTATAAATAGCTATCTTGAAGGCAAAAATAATTGCTACAGTAAAATGAAAATCAGAAAGTCAATTTTTGCCGGTGCAGGTTTGATAGCCGGACTATTTATGTCTACCATGGCCATGGCGCAGGATGAAGATGTGAACAAATGGGCGCCGGCTAATATTCATATCGACGGAAAAGCCAGTGAATGGTCTAAACCGCTGTCCTTTTACAATAACGATGCAAAATTATTTTATACGATAGCGAACGATTCCAACAATCTGTATGTTGTAATAAGTGCACCGGATGCGCAGAACCAGATGAAAATAATGAGAGCAGGTTTTACGTTTTCTGTAAACGCAACCGGCAAGAAGAAAGTGGTATCGTCTGTTACTTTCCCTATCCTGGGAGAAGATGCACCGGAAGTTGTTGAATCCCAGAATCAACGCAATTCAGTAGAGTGGAGAAGAAGCGTGCTGCAAAATGCAAAGCAGATCAGTGTGGAAGGCCTGGTTGGCGTACCAGATGGCATCATGTCTGTTAAAAATGATAAGAATATCCTCTCCGCAGCATCGCTGGATGACCAGGGAAACCTCATCTGCGAACTCGCCATACCTTTATCCTATATTGGCATTACTTACGGCAACGATAAACCAATAGCTTACAGATTTAAAGTGAATGCACTCAACCGCGACGATCGTAAAGCAAAAGAGAAAGAGGAGAAAGAACGTATCGCAGCCCTGCAAGCCGCTGAGAAAGAAGGCAAAACGCCGCCGGCTGGTGCTCACAACGGTATGCGTAACGGCTTAAATGGTCCCGGAATGGAAAACCTGTTTTACCCTAAGGACTTCTGGACCAGACAAATCCTGGCTACGCATAAATAATATCCTCCGGTTATCTTATTTCATATAGCCATAATCGTTATTATGCATAAAAGAATACGCACCCTGGCTGTCAGGTTGATGCTGGTTTCAGGCATCAGTACCCTGACTTATTCCTGCAAGAAAGACCTCAAAGCTGACCCTTCCGGTAATGGCGGCAGCGGAACCGGTGGCAGCACCACTGCACTTTCTGCAGAAGATTCCCTCAAATACCTGATGTATAATATCATGCAGGTATCCTACGGTGATGGCGGCAGGAATAAAAGCGCCGGTTTACCTACCTACTACTGGTACACTTCTGTTGCTACCATTAATCCGCTCGATGGAAAATATACTACAGCAGATGACCTGCTGACAGCCATGAAAGGATATGCAGTCAACCCGGATACCAAGAGTCCGTACGACCGTTACAGCTTCCTCGACCGTACCGGAGCACTCACCAATAAACTGATCAACGGCGTTTCTGCTACAACGACCGTAGCAGCCACCAACGGAGATATCGGGTTGGAATATGCGCCTGTATTGGACGCAAACAACAACCTGCGCATCTTTATATTATATGCTGATAAAAACAGTCCTGCAGGTCAGGCTGGTGTTACCCGCGGATGGGAAATCACTTCCATCAACGGTAGTAGCAACTTTCAGAATACTACTGCCTGGTTGACACAAGCATATAATTCTATTTTGAATTCGGCTTCTGTTACCCTTGGTTTTAAATTACCTGGTGGAGCCACCAAAACACTCACCCTCAACCAGGGTACATATAACGTGAACCCGGTAGCTTTCGACTCCGTACTCACCATGGGTACCAGTAAGGTAGGCTATTTTGTGATGTACACGTTCTCCAGTGTTATCAACTCTTCCGGTCAGGCTACCTATACCAAAACCGCTATAGATAATGCTTTCAGCAAATTCAAAGCGGCGGGTATCAATAACCTGGTCATCGACCTTCGCTATAACGGCGGTGGTGCAGTAACCACTGCAGAGTACCTGGACAGCCTGATCGCGCCTTCCACAGCGGCCGGCAAGGTAATGTACAACTACAAGTACAATGATGTGATGCAGGCAAATGCAGCACAGATAGGACTTGAAACAGTAGTGAATTTTCCTTCAACACTCGGTGGCCTCACGCTCAGCAGCAACAACGTATTCTTTATCACCTCCAGGAATACAGCTTCTGCAAGTGAGCTGACATTAAACAACCTTCGCCCGTACATGAACGTACACGTAGTAGGAGATACCACCTACGGAAAACCGGTAGGGTTCATCGACTTCAATATCTCCATGTACGACAGCACACATACCAAAAAGTATCTGGCTGACCTGTACGCGATCAACTTCGCTACTACCAATGCAAACAACTCCGGTGGCTATTTCACAGGTATTGCACCTGATGCAAACGCATTGGCAACAGACTATGTAAATGTGCCCTGGGGCGACGCTACCAATGATCCAAACCTGATAGCGATAGCCAAATTCCTGAGTGTAGGTAATTTCAGAAGTGCAGTAAATGCCCGTACAGAATCGCTGGGAATAACAGGATTCAGTCCGCTGAAAGGTAGCGCCAGCGTGGAAGCTAACTTTAATGGCATGGTGGATTATAAGCTGAGTAAGAAAATTCAGCAGCTGAAGAAATAAATATCTTTCCAATAAATAAAAAGCGGAGATCAGCATTATGCTGATCTCCGCTTTTTTTATCTGCAAAAATTATCTCTCTTAATACACAATTACCTCATCTGCAAACAAAAATCCATGTTGCTTATTATGCGCTTTAACACGGATATACCTCGCCTGGCGGCCTTCCAGGTTGAAGTTAAATGCCTTGAAGGTAAGTGCATGCTGACTTTCTGGAACATCATTATCTATATGCTGAACCGTAGTAAAGTTAGTGCCATCATCAGAAACAGCAACTTCTACAAAAGAGGGCATATAAATACCAACACCTTCCAGTTGCATGAAATTGATGCTTACTGATTGCAGTTTATCTTTCGTCTGCATGTCAATCGTTACATCCATATCGTTGCTTTCAAACCCTTGCCAGAGGCCATCCCCATACGATACGGTACCGCGGTAGCCATCAGTTAAAGTGGCTTCGTTTTTCGCAGGATATTTTTTGCTGTAGGGAAGATTATAGGTCACCGGTTTGCCGATGGCTTTATGATAATCCGCGCGCAAAACAGTTGGTGTGCCTTTCAGCAGCGTATCCTGGAATACAGCAGCAGTAATGGTTGCAGAGCCTTTGAAAGAAAACGGTTTCGTATATACAGGCGCGTTAGCAGCAGGCGTGGTACCATCCATGGTATAATGAATCACCGGATTGTATTGTTCGGTATTCAGGGAAATGGTCGTTTGCTGTTGCTGATAGTCGATCTGCGGTACTATAGTTACCGTATAGGATGGGCGGCAATAGTTGACGTTGAGACGCTGCAGCAGCAGGTATTGCGATTGCAGTCTGGTTTTGAAATCGGCAAAAGTTCTTTTTTCCTGTGGTGTCCAGACTACCTCAGCGAGGGCGAGGAGTCGGGGATAGACCATATATTCCAGGTGAGTAGGATTAGGAATATATTCTGCCCAGAGGTTTGCCTGTGCGCCCAGAATATGTTTGGCCTGATCGGCAGTAAGTTCCGCTGGTACCGGGTTATAGCTGTATACTTTTTCTACCGGGAGATATCCACCCTGTGCTTCCGGTTGTGTGGCAGGATCTGCCTGGTAATGATCGAAGTAGCAGTAGGTGCCCGGCGTCATGATGACATCATGGTTTTCCTTTGCAGCTGCGATTCCGCCGCTTTCTCCTCTCCACGACATAACGGTAGCTGCAGGCGCCAGTCCGCCTTCCAGGATTTCATCCCAGCCGAGGAGCTTACGGTGGTGGGCTGTCAGGAATTTCTCCATTCTCCTGATCGCATAGCTCTGCAGTTCATTTTCGTCTTTCAGGTGTTCTGTTTTAATGCGCTGCTGGCATTTAGGACATTTTTTCCAGGCGGATTTATTGGCTTCGTCTCCGCCAATATGGATATAGGTAGATGGGAAGATATCCATTACTTCCACTAACACCTTTTCCAGGAAGTCGAACGTCTGGTCGTTGCCCAGGCAGAATTCGTTGTTTTTATAGGGTTGGCCGGAGCAGGAAAGCTGCGGGTATACCGCCAGAACTTCTTCCGCATGGCCGGGCATTTCTATTTCCGGGATGACGGTGATACCGCGTTTGGCAGCATAGGCTACAATGTCGCGTGCTTCATCCTGGGTATAGTAGCCGCCATAGGCGTTAGGGTCGCCTTTGCTGGCATAACGGTGGTGATTGGCAGCCCATTCTCTCCAGGTAGCGCCGTATCGCCATGCGGCGGTGTCTGTCAGGGCGGGGAACTGCTTTATCTGCAGGCGCCAGCCTGCGCCATCAACCAGGTGCCAGTGGAAGGTATTAATTTTATACAACCACATCAGATCGAGGTATCTTTTGATATAACTGGCAGGGAAAAATGTTCGGCTCACATCGAGATGCAGACCACGATACCCAAATCGGGGATGATCTTCTATTACTGCGCAGGGTATGAGTTGCGTATCCGGTTGCAGGAGTTGCAGCTGTACCAGGCTTTGGATGCCATTGATAGCAGCGGCGCGGCTTCGTGCCAGGATGGTAATTTTTGCCGGCGTGATATGCAGGCGGTAGGTATTGGTATCTGGCAGAACATCAGCAGTAGCCTGCTGGACATAAATGTAGTTGGTAGCTTTTGGACCCGGTGCGGTGGCATTGATATTAAGCAGTTGTCCGGAAAAGGAAAGCAGTGTGGCCGCTTCTTTAAAGGCAGGAGCTGCATAAATTTTCGTTTGTGCATTCCAGTTAAAAGTGCCTGTGGTAGCCTGTAGCTGAACCGGTTTAGGAATGATATCCAGGTTGGGTTTCAGCTGGGCCTGCACGGAGCATACGGAAATAATGGTGAGGGCCAGTGCGCTGGCATAGTGCTTCAGCATAAACGTAATAACTATTTGAAAGGGGCTAAAATAGCATAAAAAAAGTCCTCCCACAAAGCGGGAGGACTGAATTATGTTGAACGGTAACGGGTTATTTGGTTCCCAGCTTCCGGATCATGTCTGCGGAGATGTCTTCGCTGTAGACGCCATATCCGTGCATAAGTACGCCTTTGGTGCCGTCTTTGGCGCTGATGGCGTATACGATATCTTCATCTGCTGGATTGGTATTGCCTTCGAACCGATAGGTTTCTTCGATTTCAAAATCCTGCGGATGGAGTTTGTAGTTATTATCTGCGCCCTGGATACAGTCGAACTGCATATTAAAATCCCGGGTAAATCCGCGTTGGCGGAGATCCTGTAGTGCTTCTGTAACTGTTTCGTAAGTCTTCATAGCTCAAAATTTCGTTAATGAATTTACTGAATTCAGGCCAATGGTAAAAATGATAATGCAGGAAAATCCCTGTTTATCATCTCCCGGAAAAATATACAAAAATGGCACCAGTAATGTTTGAAAAAGAAAGCCGCCTCTGCGTTGCAGAGACGGCTTTCAGATTTATGGCGGTTACCGGTTTTACCTGATAACTGTTACTTCGCCTTTGATAACATTTGCTGTACCGTTGGCAGACTTCTTATATGTCAGCCACCACACATATGTTCCGATATCCACAGGTACGCCTTTGTATTTACCATCCCATCCTCTGTGTTGATCAGAAGAGATGAAGATCAGTTCACCCCAGCGGTTGAAGATGCGCAGTTCGTATTCGTACATTGGTCCGCGAACCACTGGTCTGAATACATCGTTACGTCCGTCGCCGTTAGGAGAGAAGGCGTTAGGGAATTCCGGTTTAGGTTCACATTCTGTGAAGTTTACGGTGATATTATCGGTAGCGCTGCCGCAATCATTGAACACGGTTACGGTGTAGTTACCGCTTTGTGTCACATTGAGTGTTGGAGCAGTGGAACCATTATCCCAGCGTACAGCAGTGATGCCAGTTCCCAGAGCACGGAGTGTGAGGGTTTCACCTTTACACATTACCGTGTCGTTACCCAGGTTCACTTTTGGTAATCCTGTTACAGCCACTTTCACGCTATCCATGTACACGCGCTGACAGAATTTATCCATTACTGCGATCTTGTATTTACCGGCAGCGGTGATAGCCTTAACCGGGTTAGGATCGCCGTCGTTCCAGAGGTAAGAGATAGCATTATCTGTAGTACCATCCAGTGTGATCGTGGTGCCAGGGCAGATATTTCTGTCAGGTCCCAGATCTACTTTGATTTCTGGTTTCAGTCTTACGTTAACGGTATCACGTACCACGCAGTTGTCTCTGCTTACAGCTACCCAGTATCCGCCAGGTTTGTTGACGATGATGGAGTTGCTGGTTTCACCTGTCAGCCATTGTACACGGCCTCCGTTGGTGTTTACTGTCAGCATGATAGACTGGTCAGGACAGATAGTCGTGTCGCGACTCAGGCTGATATCTGGTGGAGGGTTCACGCTTACTTTAACAGTATCGATCGTGATACAACCGCTCTTGGTAACTTTCACCCAGAAGTCTTCCTGTGTGCTTACCAGGATGGAAGAAGCGGTAGAACCGTTACTCCAGAGGTAAGTGGCGCCATTTACATAAGCATCCAGTTTAACTGACTGACCGCGGCAGATGGTAGTATCAGGGATCACTACCAGAGGAGTTGGTATCAGTCCAACTTTGATGGTATCGGTGGTCGCACATTGACCGTTAGATACATTCACCCAGTAAGTACCTGCTTTGGTTACGTTGATACGTTGTGTTGTTTCGCCGGTAGACCATTTGATGGTGTATCCGAAGTTAGCAGCACCTGCATCGAGTACCAGGCTGTTACCACCGCAGATGGTGGTGTCTTTGCCCAGTTTAACCACAGGTTTCTGGATGTATTTCAATGCATAGGTAACTGTATCAGAAGAACAGCCCGTGTTACCGTCAGTGATAATGAAGGAAGCACTTGTTGCGCCGTTCAGGTTGAATATGTTACCTGACTGTGTCATTGGCAGGCCGGTTACTGCATTTGAAGGCGTAACTGCTACCAGGGTATAGGTTGGACGGGTTACGTTACCTACACTTTCCAGGACTATTCTAGGATTGTCAGAACAGTTGGTTGGGATATTCGGATTCAGTTGTGGTTTATCACAAGGTTTGATGAATACATGCTGGATAACATCATTGGCTTTGTTGCCACAAGCATCGAGCACGGTCCATCTTCTGGTGATGGTATAACCCTTACAGATATCTTTCACATAAGGATCTTCACTGTAGGTAGCTTTCTTAGGGAAGCTTGGGTCACAGTTGTCCGTTGCGATGAGTGTCACCGGAGCCGGGATTTTATCCTGACAGTAGATGGTGATATCTGCTGGTTGACCGATGACTACCGGACGGGTAGTATCTACCACGGTAATTACCTGACGAACCACTGTTTTATTAGTACATGCATCGATGGCAGTCCATGTTCTGATGATGCGGTAGTTGTTGCCGCAAGCACCAGGGATGCTTTCAGTGGTGATGGTCCTGGTCACTTTCAGGCTTGTACCGGAGCTACAATTGTCTGTTGCTGTCACGTTAGGGTCTGGAGCAGGGATTGCATCACAGCTCACTGTTGTGTCGGCAGGAGGCATAATTGTAAACACAGGTTTGATCGTATCCTGAACGGTGATCATCTGCTGCATTTTAGCTACGTTGTTACAAGCATCTGTAGCAGTCCATGTTCTTACTTCTACATAGCTGCCGCTGCATGAACCAGGCAGTTTAACAATTTTAGAGTTAGTGACTACCTGAATACTGCCTGTGCAGTTGTCGGAAGCGCTGATAACAGGCCATCCTGGTACTTTGTCGCAATCAACCACGGTATCTTTAGGCGCCTGCATACTGAATACCGGACGGGTGGTATCCTGTACGTTGATGATCTGCTGAACAGTGGCTGCGTTACCGCATTCGTCTGTAGCTGTCCAGGTACGGTAGATCGTGTATTTGCTTTGACAATCACCTGGCTGACGTACGGTTACATCTTTGAATGTGGCCGTAATCACACCGGCAGTACAGTTATCGCTCGCTGTGAGGTTGGTGCCTTGCGGTACTTTATCACAGTCTACGGTAGTATTAGCCGGAGTAGGCATGGTGAACACCGGACGGGTAGTATCCTGTACAGTGATAATCTGTGTTAATGTAGCACCTGTGTTGCAGGCATCTCTGGCGGTCCATGTGCGGATCAGCTGGTAGCTGTTGGCACAGTTGCCTGGGATATCTTTTCTTACTTCCACAGGAACGATGGTGATATCGCCGCCGCAATCATCTTTAGCGATGAGGTTTACTTTGGCAGGTACTTTATCACAATCAACAGTTACGTTGGCAGGAGCAGTTGTTTTGAATACAGGAGCTTTTGTATCTACTACTGTAATTGTTTGAGATGTTTTCACACTCAGACCGCATCTGTCCATCGCAACCCATGTACGGGTGATTGTTTTCGTACATGCGTTAATGATAGTTGTTACATCGCTGAAGGTAACAGTCAGTTGTTCGTTGATATACGGCGTGTGGCTGAATACCGGTGTGCCGAACATGGTGGTATAGTCTTTATTCAGGACGCATTCGGTCGTGAATGAAGGCGGTGTAGTAGTTACGATCGGATTCTGGGTAACTACCACCAGGTTAACCACGTTGCTGATGTTGCTGATACAAGCACCAGAAGTAACCAGTCTTCTGTACCAGGTGTTGGCTGCGAGGATACCAGGTTGGTAGGTATCGTTGGTTGCGCCACTGATATTAGTGAACGGACCGGCTGCGCCATTGGTGCTGGACTGCCATTGGTAGGTATAGGTACCGTTACCGCCGGTCAGGATGCCACCAGTGAGGGCAGCAGCAGTTTCTGATTTACAGAGTGTCTGATCGCTGCTGATGGTGTTGTTCAGGATAGGTTTACGGTTGATCAGTGTTAAGCTGCTGCTGGAAGCATTACATACACCGTTGCTAACCACCCATGTCATCTGAACAGTTTCACCTGCCTGAACAGTGATTACAGCGTCTTTATCATTTTCGTTGCTGATAGTCACTTTCGTTTTGTCGCCACCAGTTACGATCCAGGTACCGATTGCACCCGCTACACCAGGATCACTTGCATGCATCTGGAAGTTAGCGTCGTCGCAATGTTCCTGGTTAGCGCCGGCAACGGCATCAACAGGTTTTTTGTAGTTGATGATGGTCACTTCATCTTCAGTAGAAGTACAGTTACCGTTAGAGATGGTCCATCTGAGAACGATGGTATCGCCAGGTTGTACTGTTACTGTTGCGTTATAAAGGTTTTTGTCAGAGATAGACGCGATACCTTTTACGATTGTCCACATACCGGTAGCAGTACTTACACTTGGTTTGTTAGCTGCGAGGGTAAATGGAGCGGCCTGGTTACATGCTGACTGATCAGGGCCTGCATCAGCTTTGTCAGCCGCGGCATAGTTGATCAGCGTTACAGTGCTACTGGTAGAAGTACAGCTTCCGTTGTAGATAGTCCACTGGAGAACTGCGCTGTTGCCAGGAGTCACGGTTACTGTTGTATTGTAAGCGTTAGGAGCGTGGATGGTTGCATTACCGGAAACCACTGTCCAGGTACCAAATGCTGTTGAAACATCCGGTTGGTTAGCTGCCATTACAAAGTCATCGCTGCTGTTACATTTTTCCTGGTTGCTACCTGCCACTGCTTTGCTCGCAGTTTTATAGTTAACAAGCGTAACAAGACTGGTGGTAGTGTCGCAGGTTCCGTTGTGGATAGTCCAGCGTAATACTGAGCTGTCACCAACAGGAACAGTAACAGGAGAAGCGTAATTATTTACTTGTTTAACGATAGCGTTACCATAAACTACTGTCCAGGTTCCAAATGCGGTCGTTACATCTGGTTTGTTGGCGTTCATGATAAAGTCGTTAGACGTAGCACATATTTTTTGATTAGTGCCTGCATTTGCAGCAGCAGCTTTCTTGTAGTTTACTACAGAGATCATTGCGCTGTCGCTTGCACAGTTACCACCTTCCACTTTCCATTTCAGTACAACACTGTCGCCAGGGAGTACATTGATTTCAGCATTTACGCTGTGTGGGTTGATGATAGAAGGTGTTGCATTACCAGACTGGGTAGTGAAGGATACCACACTCCATGTACCTACCTGTGGAATTGTTCCGGTTGCAGGCAGTGGAGTGGCATTCAGCATGAATGCGGTTTGTCTTTCACACTCTTTCAGGTCTTTACCTGCAATGGCTTTCGCTGCTGCAGCGTAGTTTTTGATAACCATGGTATCCGAAGTAGTAGCACAAGTACCACTGTATACAGTCCATACCAGTATTGCACTGTCACCTGGCTGTACATAAACACCTGCGTTATGAGCGGTGTCCGGAGTAGGCACAGGAACCTGTTGGTTACCGGAATAGATTACAGTCCATTTACCTGTCTGACGGATGTTACCAGTGATGGCAGGTACATCAGCAGCCAGTTGGAAGGTATCTTTTTTCTGACAAGCTTCTCTATCCAGCCCTGCGTAAGCTTTTACAGCAGGAGCGTAGTTATAGATAGCCATGGTGTCGGTATTAGCGGCACAGTTACCAGAGGTTACTGTCCATACCAGTTGAACGCTATCACCTACCGGAACTGAAACAGTTGCAGCTGGGTTGTTGAGCGAGGAAACCACTGGTACAGGGTTGGTTCCTTTATAGATTACTTTCCATGTACCAACCTGAGGAATATTTCCGGTAGTTGGTATTGGAGTTGCAGCCAGTTGGAAAGGAGTTGTTCTGTTACACTCTTTCTGATCAGCACCTGCGTTCGCATTTGCTGTAGCAGCATAATTGTAAATGGCAACGGTATCGGTAGTAGCAGCACAGTTACCGGCAGTTACTGTCCATACCAACTGTACGCTATCACCAGGAGCAACAGTGATGGTTGCATCAGGTTTGATGAGCGAAGAAGGAACCGGCGCTGCGTTGGAACCTTTATAGATCACGGTCCATGTACCTACCTGTGGAATGTTACCGGTAGTAGGCACCGGTGTTGCAGCCAGTTGGAACGGCGTAGTTCTGTTACATTCTTTCTGGTCAGCGCCTGCTTTAGCAGTAGCTGAAACAGCGTAGTTGTAAATCGATACGGTATCAGTAGTAGCAGCACAGTTACCGGAAGTTACGGTCCATACCAGTCTTACACTGTCACCAACAGGAACTGCAATTGTTGCAGCCGGGTCGTTGAGTGAAGAAACCACTGGTACAGGGTTGGTGCCTTTATAGATGACAGTCCATGTACCTACCTGTGGAATATTACCGGTAGCAGGTACTGGTGTAGCAGCCAGTTGGAACGGCGTAGTTCTGTTACATTCTTTCTGGTCAGCACCCGCTTTAGCAGTAGCAGTAGCAGGGTAGTTGTAGATCGCTACGGTATCGGTAGTAGCGGCACAGTTACCGGAAGTTACTGTCCATACCAGCTGAACGCTATCACCAACTGGAACGGTAATCGTTGCTGTTGGATTGTGGATGTCAGAAGGAACCGGCGCTGCGTTGGAACCTTTATAGATTACGGTCCATGTACCTATCTGTGGAATGTTACCGGTAGTAGGCACTGGAGTTGCTGTCAGTGTGAACGGCGATGTTCTGTTACATTCTTTCTGATCAGCACCTGCGTTAGCTTTAGCCGTAGCAGGGTAGTTGTAAATCGCTACGGTATCGGTAGTAGCAGCACAGTTACCAGAAGTTACTGTCCATACCAGTTGAACACTGTCACCAACAGGAACAGTGATGGTTGCTGTTGCGAGGTGAATGTCAGAAGGAACCGGCGCTGTGTTAGCACCTTTATAGATCACGGTCCATGTACCTACCTGTGGAATGTTACCGGTAGTAGGCACTGGTGTAGCAGCCAAGGTGAATGGCGTTGTTCTGTTACATTCTTTCTGGTCAGCACCCGCTTTAGCAGTAGCAGTAGCAGGGTAGTTGTAGATCGCTACGGTATCAGTAGTAGCGGCACAGTTACCAGAAGTTACTGTCCAAACCAGCTGAACACTGTCCCCAACAGGAACCGTGATGGTTGCTGCCGGATTGTGGATGTCAGAAGGAACTGGAGCGGTATTGGAACCTTTATAGATTACTGTCCATGTACCTACCTGTGGAATGTTTCCGGTAGTAGGCACTGGTGTAGCAGCCAGGTTGAATGCAGTAGTTCTGTTACATTCTTTCTGGTCCGCACCCGCGTTAGCTTTCGCTGCTGCCGCGTAGTTGTAAATCGCTACGGTATCGGTAGTAGCGGCACAGTTACCGGAAGTTACTGTCCAAACCAGCTGAACACTGTCACCAACAGGAACGGTAATAGTTGCTGTTGCGAGGTGAATGTCAGAAGGAACCGGCGCTGCGTTGGAACCTTTATAGATTACGGTCCATGTACCTATCTGTGGAATGTTACCGGTAGTAGGCACTGGAGTTGCTGTCAGTGTGAACGGTGTAGTTCTGTTACATTCTTTCTGGTCAGCACCCGCGTTAGCTTTGGCAGTAGCAGGGTAGTTGTAGATCGCTACGGTATCGGTAGTAGCGACACAGTTACCGGAAGTTACTGTCCAAACCAGCTGAACACTGTCACCAACAGGAACCGTGATGGTTGCTGCCGGATTATGGATGTCAGAAGGAACCGGCGCTGCGTTGGAACCTTTATAGATTACTGTCCATGTACCTACCTGTGGAATGTTACCGGTAGTAGGCACTGGCGTAGCAGCCAGGTTGAATGCAGTTGTTCTGTTACATTCTTTCTGGTCGGTACCTGCGTTAGCTTTCGCTGCTGCCGCGTAGTTGTAGATCGCTACGGTATCGGTAGTAGCGGCACAGTTACCAGAGGTTACTGTCCAAACCAATTGAACGCTATCACCAACTGGAACGGTAATGGTTGCTGCCGGATTGTGGATGTCAGAAGGAACCGGCGCTGCGTTAGCACCTTTATAGATTACGGTCCATGTACCTATCTGTGGAATGTTACCGGTAGCAGGCACTGGAGTTGCTGTCAGTGTGAACGGCGATGTTCTGTTACATTCTTTCTGATCAGCACCTGCGTTAGCTTTAGCCGTAGCAGGGTAGTTGTAAATCGCTACGGTATCGGTAGTAACGGCACAGTTACCAGAGGTTACTGTCCAAACCAGCTGAACACTGTCACCAACAGGAACAGTGATGGTTGCTGTTGCGAGGTGAATGTCAGAAGGAACCGGAGCGGTATTGGAACCTTTATAGATAACAGTCCATGTACCTACCTGTGGAATGTTTCCGGTAGTAGGCACCGGCGTAGCAGCCAGGGTGAACGGCGTAGTTCTGTTACATTCTTTCTGGTCAGCACCTGCATTGGCAGTAGCTGCCACCGCGTAGTTGTAGATTGCTACGGTATCGGTAGTAGCAGCACAGTTACCAGAGGTTACTGTCCATACCAGCTGAACGCTGTCGCCTACAGGAACAGTAATCGTTGCTGCCGGATTGTGAATGTCAGAAGGAACCGGCGCTGTGTTGGAACCTTTATAGATAACAGTCCATGTACCTACCTGTGCGATGTTACCGGTAGTAGGTACTGGTGTAGCTGTCAGGGTGAACGGCGTAGTTCTGTTACATTCTTTCTGGTCAGCACCCGCGTTAGCTTTCGCTGCTGCCGCGTAGTTGTAAATCGCTACGGTATCGGTAGTAGCGGCACAGTTACCGGAAGTTACTGTCCAAACCAGCTGAACACTGTCACCAACAGGAACGGTAATAGTTGCTGTTGCGAGGTGAATGTCAGAAGGAACCGGCGCTGCGTTGGAACCTTTATAGATTACGGTCCATGTACCTATCTGTGGAATGTTACCGGTAGTAGGCACTGGAGTTGCTGTCAGTGTGAACGGTGTAGTTCTGTTACATTCTTTCTGGTCAGCACCCGCGTTAGCTTTGGCAGTAGCAGGGTAGTTGTAGATCGCTACGGTATCGGTAGTAGCGACACAGTTACCGGAAGTTACTGTCCAAACCAGCTGAACACTGTCACCAACAGGAACCGTGATGGTTGCTGCCGGATTGTGAATGTCAGAAGGAACCGGCGCTGCGTTGTAACCTTTATAGATTACTGTCCATGTACCTACCTGTGGAATGTTACCGGTAGTAGGCACTGGCGTAGCAGCCAGGTTGAATGCAGTTGTTCTGTTACATTCTTTCTGGTCAGCACCTGCGTTAGCTTTCGCTGCTGCCGCGTAGTTGTAGATCGCTACGGTATCGGTAGTAGCAGCACAGTTACCGGAAGTTACTGTCCAAACCAGCTGAACACTGTCACCAACTGGAACGGTAATCGTTGCTGTTGCGAGGTGAATGTCAGAAGGAACCGGCGCTGCGTTGTAACCTTTATAAATAACGGTCCATGTACCTACCTGTGGAATGTTTCCGGTAGTAGGCACCGGCGTAGCAGCCAGGGTGAACGGCGTAGTTCTGTTACATTCTTTCTGGTCAGCACCTGCATTGGCAGTAGCTGCCACCGCGTAGTTGTAGATTGCTACGGTATCGGTAGTAGCAGCACAGTTACCAGAAGTTACTGTCCAAACCAGCTGAACACTGTCACCAACAGGAACGGTGATGGTTGCTGTTGCGAGGTGAATGTCAGAAGGAACCGGCGCTGTGTTAGCACCTTTATAGATAACAGTCCATGTACCTACCTGTGGAATGTTTCCGGTAGTAGGCACTGGTGTAGCAGCCAGGTTGAATGCAGTTGTTCTGTTACATTCTTTCTGGTCAGTACCTGCGTTAGCTTTCGCTGCTGCCGCGTAGTTGTAAATCGCTACGGTATCGGTAGTAGCGGCACAGTTACCGGAAGTTACTGTCCAAACCAGCTGAACACTGTCACCAACAGGAACGGTGATGGTTGCTGCCGGATTGTGGATGTCAGAAGGAGCAGGAGCGGTATTGGAACCTTTATAAATAACGGTCCATGTACCTACCTGTGGAATGTTACCGGTAGTAGGCACCGGCGTAGCAGCCAGGTTGAATGCAGTTGTTCTGTTACATTCTTTCTGGTCAGCACCCGCGTTAGCTTTCGCTGCTGCCGCGTAGTTGTAGATTGCTACGGTATCGGTAGTAGCTGCACAGTTACCGGAAGTTACTGTCCAAACCAGCTGAACACTGTCACCAACAGGAACGGTGATCGTTGCTGCTGGATTGTGAATGTCAGAAGGAACCGGCGCTGTGTTGGAACCTTTATAGATTACTGTCCATGTACCTACCTGTGGAATGTTACCGGTAGTAGGCACTGGTGTAGCTGTCAGGGTGAATGGCGATGTTCTGTTACATTCTTTCTGGTCAGCACCTGCGTTAGCTTTGGCAGTAGCAGGGTAGTTGTAGATCGCTACGGTATCAGTAGTAGCAGCACAGTTACCGGAAGTTACTGTCCAAACCAGCTGAACACTGTCACCAACAGGGACAGTGATGTTTGCTGCCGGATTGTGAATGTCAGAAGGAACCGGAGCGGTATTGGAACCTTTATAGATCACGGTCCATGTACCTACCTGTGGAATATTACCGGTAGTAGGCACTGGTGTAGCAGCCAGGTTGAATGCAGTTGTTCTGTTACATTCTTTCTGGTCAGCACCTGCGTTAGCTTTAGCAGTAGCAGGATAGTTGTAAATCGCTACGGTGTCGGTAGTAGCAGCACAGTTACCAGAGGTTACTGTCCAAACCAGCTGAACACTGTCACCAACAGGAACGGTGATCGTTGCTGCCGGATTGTGGATGTCAGAAGGAACCGGAGCGGTATTGGAACCTTTATAGATCACGGTCCATGTACCTACCTGTGGAATATTACCGGTAGTAGGCACTGGTGTAGCTGTCAGGGTGAATGGCGATGTTCTGTTACATTCTTTCTGGTCAGCACCTGCGTTAGCTTTGGCAGTAGCAGGGTAGTTGTAGATCGCTACGGTATCGGTAGTAGCAGCACAGTTACCAGAGGTTACTGTCCAAACCAGCTGAACACTGTCACCAACAGGAACGGTAATCGTTGCTGCCGGATTGTGGATGTCAGAAGGAGCAGGAGCGGTATTGGAACCTTTATAGATAACAGTCCATGTACCTACCTGCGCGATGTTACCGGTAGTAGGTACTGGCGTAGCAGCCAGGTTGAATGCAGTAGTTCTGTTACATTCTTTCTGGTCAGCACCCGCTTTAGCAGTAGCAGTAGCAGGGTAGTTGTAAATCGCTACGGTATCGGTAGTAGTGGCACAGTTACCGGAAGTTACTGTCCAAACCAGCTGAACACTGTCACCAACAGGAACGGTAATCGTTGCTGCTGGATTGTGGATGTCAGAAGGAACTGGAGCGGTATTGGAACCTTTATAAATCACAGTCCATGTACCTACCTGTGGAATGTTACCGGTAGTAGGCACCGGCGTAGCAGCCAGGTTGAATGCAGTTGTTCTGTTACATTCTTTCTGGTCCGCACCTGCATTAGCTTTCGCTGCTGCCGCGTAGTTGTAAATCGCTACGGTGTCGGTAGTAGCGGTACAGTTACCGGAAGTTACTGTCCAAACTAGCTGAACACTGTCACCAACAGGAACGGTGATCGTTGCTGCCGGATTGTGGATGTCAGAAGGAGCAGGAGCGGTATTGGAACCTTTATAGATAACAGTCCATGTACCTACCTGTGGAATGTTACCGGTAGTAGGTACTGGCGTAGCAGCCAGGTTGAATGCAGTAGTTCTGTTACATTCTTTCTGGTCAGCACCCGCTTTAGCAGTAGCAGTAGCAGGGTAGTTGTAAATCGCTACGGTATCGGTAGTAGCAGCACAGTTACCAGAAGTTACTGTCCAAACCAGCTGAACACTGTCACCAACAGGAACCGTGATGGTTGCTGTTGGATTGTGGATGTCAGAAGGAACCGGAGCGGTATTGGAACCTTTATAGATCACTGTCCATGTACCTACCTGCGGAATATTACCGGTAGTAGGCACTGGCGTAGCAGCCAGGTTGAATGCAGTTGTTCTGTTACATTCTTTCTGGTCAGCACCTGCATTGGCAGTAGCTGCTGCCGCGTAGTTGTAAATAGCTACGGTATCAGTAGTAGCAGCACAGTTACCAGAGGTTACTGTCCAAACCAGTTGCACACTGTCACCAACAGGAACCGTAATGGTTGCTGCCGGATTGTGAATGTCAGAAGGAACCGGAGTGGTATTGGAACCTTTATAGATAACAGTCCATGTACCTACCTGTGGTATGTTACCGGTAGTAGGCACTGGTGTAGCTGTCAGTGTGAATGGCGATGTTCTGTTACATTCTTTCTGGTCAGCACCTGCGTTAGCTTTGGCCGTAGCAGGGTAGTTGTAAATAGCTACGGTATCGGTAGTAGCGGCACAGTTACCAGAGGTTACTGTCCAAACCAGCTGAACACTGTCACCAACAGGAACGGTAATCGTTGCTGTTGGATTGTGGATGTCAGAAGGAACCGGCGCTGCGTTGGAACCTTTATAAATCACGGTCCATGTACCTACCTGTGGAATGTTTCCGGTAGTAGGCACAGGTGTAGCAGCCAGGTCGAATGCAGTTGTTCTGTTACATTCTTTCTGGTCAGCACCTGCGTTAGCTTTGGCAGTAGCAGGGTAGTTGTAAATCGCTACGGTATCGGTAGTAGCGGCACAGTTACCGGAAGTTACTGTCCAAACCAGCTGAACACTGTCACCAACAGGAACGGTAATCGTTGCTGTTGGATTGTGGATGTCAGAAGGAACCGGTGCAGTATTGGAACCTTTATAAATCACAGTCCATGTACCTACCTGTGGAATGTTACCGGTAGTAGGCACCGGCGTAGCAGCCAGGTTGAATGCAGTAGTTCTGTTACATTCTTTCTGGTCAGCACCTGCGTTAGCTTTCGCTGCTTCCGCGTAGTTGTAGATTGCTACGGTATCAGTAGTAGCTGCACAGTTACCAGAAGTTACTGTCCAAACCAGCTGAACACTGTCACCAACAGGAACGGTGATAGTTGCTGCCGGATTGTGGATGTCAGAAGGAACCGGTGCAGTATTGGAACCTTTATAAATAACGGTCCATGTACCTACCTGTGGAATATTACCGGTAGTAGGCACTGGTGTTGCTGTCAGGGTGAATGGCGATGTTCTGTTACATTCTTTCTGGTCAGCACCTGCGTTAGCTTTGGCAGTAGCAGGATAGTTGTAAATCGCTACGGTATCGGTAGTAGCAGCACAGTTACCAGAGGTTACTGTCCATACCAGCTGAACACTGTCACCAACAGGAACAGTGATAGTTGCTGCCGGATTGTGAATGTCAGAAGGAACCGGAGCAGTATTGGAACCTTTATAAATCACTGTCCATGTACCTACCTGTGGAATGTTACCGGTAGTAGGCACTGGCGTAGCAGCCAGGTTGAATGCAGTTGTTCTGTTACATTCTTTCTGGTCCGGACCTGCATTAGCTTTCGCTGCAGCCGCGTAGTTGTAAATCGCTACGGTATCGGTAGTAGCAGCACAGTTACCGGAAGTTACCGTCCATACCAGTTGAACACTGTCACCAGGTGCAACAGTAATGGTTGCATCAGGTTTAGTATAAGATGAAGGAACTGGTGCGGTGTTGGAACCTTTATAGATTACTGTCCATGTACCTACCTGTGGAATATTACCGGTAGTAGGAAGTGGTGTAGCCGCAAGTTGGAATGGCGCAGTTCTGTTACATTCTTTCTGGTCAGCACCTGCATTGGCAGTAGCTGCTACCGCGTAGTTATAGATTGCTACGGTATCAGTAGTAGCGGCACAGTTACCAGAAGTTACTGTCCATACCAGCTGAACACTGTCACCAACAGGAACCGTGATGGTTGCTGCCGGATTGTGGATGTCAGAAGGAGTAGGAGCGGTATTGGAACCTTTATAAATCACAGTCCATGTACCTACCTGTGCGATGTTACCGGTAGTAGGTACTGGTGTAGCTGTCAGTGTGAATGGCGATGTTCTGTTACATTCTTTCTGGTCTGCACCTGCGTTAGCTTTGGCAGTAGCAGGATAGTTGTAAATCGCTACGGTATCGGTAGTAGCGGCACAGTTACCGGAAGTTACTGTCCAAACCAGCTGAACACTGTCACCAACAGGAACGGTAATCGTTGCTGCTGGATTGTGGATGTCAGAAGGAACCGGTGCAGTATTGGAACCTTTATAGATTACGGTCCATGTACCTACCTGTGGAATGTTACCGGTAGTAGGCACTGGCGTAGCAGCCAGGTTGAATGCAGTTGTTCTGTTACATTCTTTCTGGTCGGTACCTGCGTTAGCTTTCGCTGCTGCCGCATAGTTGTAGATTGCTACGGTATCAGTAGTAGCGGCACAGTTACCAGAGGTTACTGTCCAAACCAGCTGAACACTGTCACCAACAGGAACGGTGATCGTTGCTGCTGGATTGTGAATGTCAGAAGGAACCGGCGCTGCGTTGGAACCTTTATAGATCACAGTCCATGTACCTACCTGTGGAATGTTACCGGTAGTAGGCACCGGTGTTGCTGTCAGGGTGAACGGTGTAGTTCTGTTACATTCTTTCTGGTCAGCACCCGCTTTAGCAGTAGCCGTAGCAGGGTAGTTGTAAATAGCTACGGTATCGGTAGTAGCAGCACAGTTACCAGAGGTTACTGTCCAAACCAGCTGAACACTGTCACCAACAGGGACAGTGATAGTTGCTGCCGGATTGTGAATGTCAGAAGGAACCGGAGCGGTATTGGAACCTTTATAGATTACGGTCCATGTACCTACCTGTGGAATATTACCGGTAGTAGGCACTGGTGTAGCAGCCAGGTTGAATGCAGTAGTTCTGTTACATTCTTTCTGGTCAGCACCTGCATTAGCTTTCGCTGCTGCCGCGTAGTTGTAAATCGCTACGGTATCGGTAGTAGCAGCACAGTTACCGGAAGTTACCGTCCATACCAGTTGAACACTGTCACCAGGTGCAACAGTAATGGTTGCATCAGGTTTAGTATAAGATGAAGGAACTGGTGCGGTGTTGGAACCTTTATAGATTACTGTCCATGTACCTACCTGTGGAATATTACCGGTAGTAGGAAGTGGTGTAGCCGCAAGTTGGAATGGCGCAGTTCTGTTACATTCTTTCTGGTCAGCACCTGCATTGGCAGTAGCTGCTACCGCGTAGTTATAGATTGCTACGGTATCAGTAGTAGCTGCACAGTTACCAGAGGTTACTGTCCAAACCAGCTGAACACTGTCACCAACAGGAACCGTGATGATTGCTGTTGGATTATGAATATCAGAAGGAACTGGCGCTGTGTTGGAACCTTTATAGATCACGGTCCATGTACCTACCTGTGCGATGTTACCGGTAGTAGGCACTGGTGTAGCTGTCAGGGTGAACGGCGTAGTTCTGTTACATTCTTTCTGGTCTGCACCTGCGTTAGCTTTAGCAGTAGCAGGATAGTTGTAAATCGCTACGGTGTCGGTAGTAGCGGCACAGTTACCAGAGGTTACTGTCCATACCAGCTGAACACTGTCACCAACAGGAACCGTGATGGTTGCTGTTGGATTGTGGATGTCAGAAGGAACTGGAGCGGTATTGGAACCTTTATAGATAACAGTCCATGTACCTACCTGTGGAATGTTACCGGTAGTAGGCACCGGAGTTGCTGTCAGTGTGAATGGCGTTGTTCTGTTACATTCTTTCTGGTCAGCACCCGCGTTAGCTTTCGCTGCTGCCGCGTAGTTGTAAATCGCTACGGTATCGGTAGTAGCAGCACAGTTACCGGAAGTTACTGTCCAAACCAGCTGAACACTATCACCAACAGGAACAGTAATCGTTGCTGTTGGATTGTGGATGTCAGAAGGAACCGGAGCGGTATTGGAACCTTTATAGATTACTGTCCATGTACCTACCTGTGGAATGTTACCGGTAGTAGGCACTGGCGTAGCTGTCAGGGTGAATGGCGATGTTCTGTTACATTCTTTCTGGTCAGCACCTGCGTTAGCTTTGGCAGTAGCAGGGTAGTTGTAAATAGCTACGGTATCGGTAGTAGCGGCACAATTACCAGAGGTTACTGTCCATACCAGTTGAACACTATCACCAACAGGAACCGTGATAGTTGCTGCTGGATTGTGAATGTCAGAAGGAACCGGAGCGGTATTGGAACCTTTATAGATTACTGTCCATGTACCTACCTGTGGAATGTTACCGGTAGTAGGCACTGGCGTAGCAGCCAGGTTGAATGCAGTAGTTCTGTTACATTCTTTCTGATCAGCACCTGCATTAGCTTTCGCTGCTGCCGCGTAGTTGTAAATCGCTACGGTATCGGTAGTAGCAGCACAGTTACCGGAAGTTACCGTCCATACCAGTTGAACACTGTCACCAGGCGCAACAGTGATGGTTGCATCAGGTTTAGTATAAGATGAAAGAACTGGTGCGGTATTGGAACCTTTATAGATTACGGTCCATGTACCTACCTGTGGAATATTACCGGTAGTAGGAAGTGGTGTAGCCGCAAGTTGGAATGGCGTAGTTCTGTTACATTCTTTCTGGTCAGCACCTGCATTGGCAGTAGCTGCTACCGCGTAGTTATAGATTGCTACGGTATCAGTAGTAGCAGCACAGTTACCAGAGGTTACTGTCCAAACCAGCTGAACACTGTCACCAACAGGAACCGTGATGGTTGCTGCCGGATTGTGGATGTCAGAAGGAGCAGGAGCGGTATTGGAACCTTTATAGATAACAGTCCATGTACCTACCTGTGCGATGTTACCGGTAGTAGGTACTGGTGTAGCTGTCAGGGTGAATGGCGATGTTCTGTTACATTCTTTCTGGTCAGCACCTGCGTTAGCTTTGGCAGTAGCAGGATAGTTGTAAATCGCTACGGTATCGGTAGTAGCGGCACAGTTACCAGAGGTTACTGTCCATACCAGCTGAACACTGTCACCAACAGGAACAGTAATGGTTGCTGCCGGATTGTGAATGTCAGAAGGAACCGGTGCAGTATTGGAACCTTTATAGATTACGGTCCATGTACCTACCTGTGGAATGTTTCCGGTAGCAGGCACTGGTGTAGCTGTCAGGGTGAATGGCGTAATTCTGTTACATTCTTTCTGGTCAGCACCCGCGTTAGCTTTCGCTGCTGCCGCGTAGTTGTAAATCGCTACGGTATCGGTAGTAGCGGCACAGTTACCAGAAGTTACTGTCCAAACCAGTTGAATACTGTCACCAACAGGAACGGTGATCGTTGCTGCCGGATTGTGAATGTCAGACGGAACCGGCGCTGCGTTAGCACCTTTATAGATAACAGTCCATGTACCTACCTGTGGAATGTTTCCGGTAGTAGGCACTGGTGTAGCAGCCAGGGTGAATGGTGTTGTTCTGTTACATTCTTTCTGGTCAGCACCTGCATTAGCTTTAGCCGTAGCAGGGTAGTTGTAAATCGCTACGGTATCGGTAGTAGCGGCACAGTTACCGGAAGTTACAGTCCAAACCAGTTGAACACTGTCACCAACAGGAACGGTGATGGTTGCTGCCGGATTGTGAATGTCAGAAGGAACTGGAGCGGTGTTGGAACCTTTATAGATTACTGTCCATGTACCTACCTGTGGAATGTTACCGGTAGTAGGCACTGGTGTAGCAGCCAGGGTGAATGGTGTAGTTCTGTTACATTCTTTCTGGTCAGCACCTGCGTTAGCTTTAGCCGTAGCAGGGTAGTTGTAAATTGCTACGGTATCGGTAGTAACGGCACAGTTACCGGAAGTTACCGTCCATACCAGTTGAACGCTGTCACCAGGCGCAACAGTGATGGTTGCATCAGGTTTAGTATAAGATGAAGGAACCGGTGTGGTGTTGGAACCTTTATATATAACAGTCCATGTACCTACCTGTGGAATATTACCGGTAGTAGGTAGCGGTGTGGCCGAGAGTTGGAATGGTGTAGTTCTGTTACATTCTTTCTGGTCAGCACCTGCGTTAGCTTTAGCCGCCACCGCGTAGTTATAGATTGCTACAGTATCGGTAGTAGCGGCACAGTTACCGGAAGTTACTGTCCAAACCAGCTGAACACTGTCACCAACAGGAACAGTGATCGTCGCTGCCGGATTATGAATGTCAGAAGGAACTGGAGCGGTGTTGGCACCTTTATAAATAACAGTCCACGTACCTACCTGTGCGATGTTACCGGTAGTGGGTACTGGTGTTGCTGTCAGGGTGAACGGCGTAGTTCTGTTACATTCTTTCTGGTCAGCACCTGCGTTAGCTTTAGCCGTAGCAGGGTAGTTGTAAATCGCTACAGTATCGGTAGTAGCGGCACAGTTACCAGAGGTTACTGTCCAAACCAGCTGAACACTGTCACCAACAGGAACAGTAATCGTTGCTGCTGGATTGTGAATGTTAGAAGGAACTGGAGCGGTGTTGGCACCTTTATAAATAACGGTCCATGTACCTACCTGTGGAATGTTACCGGTAGCAGGCACCGGAGTTGCTGTCAGTGTGAATGGCGTAGTTCTGTTACATTCTTTCTGGTCAGCACCTGCGTTAGCTTTCGCTGCTGCCGCGTAGTTGTAAATCGCTACGGTATCGGTAGTAGCGGCACAGTTACCAGAGGTAACTGTCCATACCAGCTGAACACTGTCACCAACAGGAACAGTAATCGTTGCTGCCGGATTGTGAATGTCAGAAGGAACTGGTGCGGTGTTGGAACCTTTATAGATAACGGTCCATGTACCTACCTGTGGAATGTTACCGGTAGTAGGCACCGGAGTTGCTGTCAGTGTGAATGGCGTAGTTCTGTTACATTCTTTCTGGTCAGCACCCGCGTTAGCTGTAGCTGTAGCCGGGTAATTGTAAATGGCTACAGTATCAGTAGTAGCAGCACAGTTACCAGAGGTTACTGTCCAAACCAGCTGAACACTGTCACCAACAGGAACCGAGATGGTTGCTGCCGGATTGTGAATGTCAGAAGGAACCGGAGCGGTATTGGAACCTTTATAGATTACGGTCCATGTACCTACCTGTGGAATGTTACCAGTTGATGCTGGTTTGGTAGCTGTCAGGGTGAATGGCGTAGTTCTGTTACATTCTTTCTGATCAGCACCTGCATTGGCAGCAGCTGCGGCTGCATAATTATAGAGTGCAACTGTATCTGTTGAAATGCCGCAGGTACCACTGGTGATCGTCCATACCAGGCGAACACTGTCGCCGACAGGAACCAGGATAGCCGCATCCGGAGATGTGGCACTGATTACAACAGGAGTAGCTTTGCTACCATAATATATTACGGTCCATTTACCAGTTTGAGGAATATTACCAGTTACAGCAGGTGCATTACCATGGATACGGAATGAATCTGTTTTCTGACACTCGCTCTGGTCCGGGCCGGCATTTGCTACAGTTGGTGTAGCGTAGTTAAAGAGTTTTACTGTTGCACTTAAAGAGTCACAAATACCATTACCCACAGACCATTTCAGCATTACTGAATCGCCCGCAGGAACAAATACATTGGTAGTAGGACTGTTTGGATTGGCAATATTGATGCCACTAGGATTGGAACTGATGATGGTCCATACACCTGCGGCGCCTGGAGTCGTAATTGCACTTGCATTTACAGTGAATGAACTGTTATTACACTGTGGAGAAACATTGGCAATTGTTGGCTGTGCAGGTTTTGGATAAACAGTTATCGGAATGGCAACACAAACGCTGTTTCCACATACGCCTGCACTTTCTGCTCTGACATAATAAGTGGTGGAAGTGGTAACGTTTCTGAATACGACAACAGAATTATCTGCGCTGGCGCTGTCTGGTGTTACGGCAACGCTGCCGGCAGTACCAGGACATGCACCTTTATACCATTTCCAGGTGGCATTGGTAGTACCATCAGGAGCTGTTCCCAGTGAACCGCCCTGTAATGCAAGCCTTACATCTCCCTTGTCACAGAAGCTGGCAACTGCCGGCGTGATGCTGGTAGGAGGGGTAGATGGCTTGGTCAGCACTACGGTGAAGGTTACATTAGTCGTACAGCCATCGTATGGATTACCGGTTGTTGTATTGGCTTCCCATACAGACATCACAAAGGTATAGGTACCAGGTGCTGTATTGGCAGGGATGGCCAGATCATAATTACTGTTGGTATTCAGTTTACCACCTGTTATGGTAGTAAATCCAGGCATTGCATTTGGTGCAAGCGCAGAAATGCTGAAGTTGGTAATATTTGAACTTGCAGTACCGATGTTCAGCGTTACTTTGTTATCGCTGCTACAACCTGTTACCGGTGTATTGGTAATAGTAATAGATGGCGGTAATTTCAGCGTCAGCTTCATGGTACCGGTAGTGTTACCGGCGCAATAGGTGCTGGTGATTTTGTAAGTCAGGGTAACAGTAGTAGCACTGGACATTGTATAGTTGGCCTGTGTGCTATAGCTGTTAGGGTTAGTGAATGTCACTGCACCACTGCTGGATGTCCATGTTCCGATTTCGCCCGGACCAGGAGGTGTAGCTGTAACCTGAACACTGCCTTTTGAACCAACTGCGGCGCAGAGCGTTACGTCGGTCATTGGCAGCTGCGATGTAATCGGCGGAACGTTGAACAATATAATCTTCGCACTGCTGGAGCAATCAGACTTGTTCACGTTGGAAATTGTCCATACCAGGGTATCTCTTACGCCTGGAGGTACGGTTACTGTTGTGGTCGGGCTATTATAATTATTAATAACACTACCATGACTGAAACCCGAATAGAATGACCAGACACCCTGCTCTCCTGTAGCTGGTTTTGATGCAGCCATGGTGAAGGATGTGTTGGTACACTGGATTAAACTATCATAGGTGGTTTTGGCAACAGGAATTGCATAGACGTTCACCGGAATAGAATCTTTCACGGTACATACGCCTTTGACAACTGTTGCCTTGATATAGTTCAGGCCTGCATGACTGAACACAGCATTTGTTAACTGATTCGTTTTGCTGGCATAGAGGGTGTCAGCAGCTGTAAATGGTGTCCATTTACCGTTCCAGGTAATATTATAGGCATTATTTGCCGCATCGATATAGAATCTGGACGGTACAGTGGAACCCAGACAGAATGAGGTCACATCCGCACTGACTTTTACAGTCGGAGGATCATCTACAACTACCTTGGCATAACCGGTATCTGTACAGGTACGGCCATTACCATAGTCGGCAATACCCACGGCTGAGTATTCCGTATTTACTGTCGGGTAATCGACGACCGTTATATCAGTATACCCGGGTGGTTGTATCCATTCATACCGGGAGAAAAGACCCGTAACCGTCATTTCCAGTTTGTCGCCCTTACATATTCGTCCCGACGACAGATTTACGATCGGTTTAGGAAGAATGGTAATGGTGATTGGGCTGGACGGCATTGCACAGGAACTGGTGCTCCCTAATTCAAACATTGTTAAACGATAATACCGGACGATCGGTTTAGTTGGATCTCCGGTTAATGCGCCTGGTAAGAAATGTAGAATGGCCGATTTGCTTCCGTTTCTGATGGTTTCTGTCAGATGTGTTGATGTATTGACTCCTACAGAATCCTGGAGATTAAACCAGGTGGAATCGTCGTAACTATATTGCCATTGAAATTGTGGGTTTGTGTAATAGGTTTTGTCGTAGGATGCTGTCAGGTCAATAGGAGAACCGGCACATTGTACTGATTCTGTTACACCGTCTTCTACCAGACCATCTACATATCCCGCAAATTGTGGGGGACAGTAACTAAAGTTGATATCATCTATCGCAATATCATTTCCACATCCTCCTTTATTATTATTTCTGATTTTTAGTATCAGCTTTGTATCTGTAGCATTTACACGGAACGATCCGCCATATTGTAACCATTTGGTGGAGTTGGAGTCCAGGTTCATGGATACGTCGTAGGTATTGAAAGATGCTCTTAGGTTAGTACCTGTCGCATCCCATATCTCAAAGGTTACCCCGGCGTATCGATATCCTCCGTCTGGATTTCCCTGTCTACAGGTAGAGTTGAATACTTCAGGGGTATTTACGTTCAGGAACCAGGCCGTAAAGTTATAGTTGGACCCCGGGCATACCGTCACTGTTGTCTGATAAAAGACGTTAGGGGCGAGTGCCGCATTTGCGATCAGCATACCGCCATGATAAACGGTATCTTTTGTGACACTTAATGAATCCCCTGTGTGATCCAATACATTATCCCACTCTTGTTTTAACCTGGAATTCCAGTAAATAGCATAGCTATTGTCCGGGAAGCTCCCCGTTTTACTATCATTGTAATATATATTTGAATTTTTGTTATACCCGATAACTGCGCTGGAAAAACGCGGTATAGTGTCTGGGACGATTTTATAGGGAACTTTTGCCGTTTGTGGTACTGCCAGTTTTGCAGCCCTGAAAAAGCCAAAGTTTTCCGTAAAGTCTCCGACCATTTTAGCCGTGCTATTGCGATAACATTTCGGGATGGCGCAGTCTTTTGCAAAAATTGTTCTTGTAACCGTGGCGTTGTAGATCTTTGTTGCATCCTTGCCAATGTAATAATAAATTTTAGCAGTGACTGTGTAAGTCGTGTTCGGTAGCAATAACCGCAGGGTCAGGGCGTTGGAATTATAAGGTCCCCACGCAGGCTGGCCGGTCAAACTCGACAGTGGCGCCTGCCCCGCACCGTTGTTATTGAACAATACAGTAAAGGCACCGCTGGTTCCCGGTGTGATCGTCCAGTCCACCTTCGTATTCGTGTAGTTATAATTGCCGTTCCACATGAAGGCGTTTATACTCACATACGAAGGGTTGTCCGTAGTGCTGGTACAGGTGGTCGTTGGGATGTTGATGTAAGGTTGATCCCCAACACCATCAGGTGGCGACGCCTGCGCCAGGAGTTTGTCTGGCAGCGCGAACGACAGTATCAGCAATATGAGGGTAAGAAATCTTTTCATAGGTGTATTCAGTTAAATCAAAAAAGCATTAGGATCAAACGGTTAGGTAGCCGTCAATCCGTACAATACTGATACTGTATACATCGATGAAAATCGGCGGGAATACGCTCCCGGCGAGTGTTGACAGGTGTGTAGAATGTTTTCATAGGCATCGGTATTTAAACGCGATATGGCTAAAATAATGGTACTATTGAAATTAAAATTAACAATAATATACAAAAATAAAAAAAGTGATAATAATTATAATATGATAAAAATAACTAGATTAATTGACATGAATGGCCGTGCTGGCTGATAGTCAATAATTTAGCTGACATTAAAAAAAACTTAAAAAAGTTTTCCACAAGAAGGGTGTGGAAGGAGAATTTTCAGAGAGGTTGTTCTTTTATAATATTTTTCCCTACCTTTGCAGACCAAATTTGATGTAAGATGCCTAAATTTAAGACACATTCCCGTGCTAAGAAAACATTCAAAGTTGGCGGGAACGGACAGATTAAGCGATTCAAGGCCTTCAAAAGTCACTTACTGACCAAAAAAGCTACTAAGAGAAAACGTAGCCTGAGAGGTAGTACGCTGGTTAACGAAGCAAACCTGAATCTCGTTAAGAGAATGCTTTGCATGCGCTAATCTAAGAAATCGAATTTTATAACCTGAGAAAAAAAACAAGACATGCCTCGTTCAGTTAATGCCGTAGCTTCAAGAGCCCGCAGAAAAAGGATCTTAAAGCAAGCCAAAGGCTTCTATGGCAAAAGGAAGAATGTTTACACCGTAGCCAAAAACGTCCTTGAAAAAGGTCTTACTTACAGCTACGTAGGTCGTAAATTAAAGAAAAGAAATTACCGTCAGCTGTGGATCGCTCGTATCAACGCTGCAGTAAGAGCAGAAGGTCTGACCTATTCTGTTTTCATGAACAAATTAGCAGGTAAAGGTATCGAACTGAACAGAAAAGTTCTGGCTGACCTGGCTATGAATGAACCAGCAACTTTCAAAAGCCTGGTTGCTTCTGTAAAGTAATTTACCTTCTATCTGATCGTAAATACTTAAAAGGGCCCCTCTACATCGTAGAGGGGCTTTTTTGTGCGCAATAAAAAAAGCCTCCCGAAGGAGACTTTGCAAAATATCTTTATATCTGTAGATCATCTACCTGATACTAAATACCTGGTATTCTTCCTGCCAGCTCAATTCCGGTACAGCACCCTTCGGAAAAATACCCAAAACAGCCGAACCACTGCCGCTCATACTCGCATGAACGGCGCCACTGTTATACATTCGCTCTTTTATCTGACCTATAACCGGATAAGATTCAAATACCGGTAACTCGAAATCATTAGTAATCTTTCCCCGCCATTCAGCAACAGGTAACTGTACCAGCTCCTTCAGTGAATGTTTGGGCGCCTGTGGCGTCAGCTGCCGGAAGGCCCAGCCGGTATTGACATGTATCCCCGGATAAACCAGCAACATACTGTAACCACTCAAGTCCAGCGCTACCGGCTCCAGTATTTCACCACGGCCAGTTGCAAAACAGGGCTCGTTGAGTATAAAAAACGGACAGTCGCTACCTAACTGCGCGGCATAATTAATCAGTGCGGCTGTATCCAATCCCAGCTGCAGCTTGTCATTCATCAGCTTCAGCACGAAGGCTGCATCTGATGAGCCGCCACCAAGGCCGGCGCCTATAGGTATATGTTTGTGAAGATGTATCTGTACAGGGGCAATCTCCGGAAAGTCCTGCTTCAGCAAATAGTATGCCTTCAGGCAGAGGTTGCTGTCTGCATCACCGGGAATGGGGATGCCACTGCTTTCAAAACGGACTGATGGCGCTGCCAGTACCTCCAGTGCATCCTTTACCGGCACAGGGTAGAAGATGGTTTCCAGGTCATGAAACCCATCCGGACGCTTTGCGGTGATATTTAATCCAAGATTGATCTTGCAGTTGGGAAATACTACCATAGCTTGTAGTGTGTTATGGGTCTGGACTTACATCAATTAAACAGCAGACAGACTACCTAAAGCCCGCCGGAAGGATTATTGAGTGGTAAGCTGGGATTATTTGCTTTTTCGGCTGTTGATTTCATCGCGGATGGCAATGGCCCGGATATAGTCCTCCTGTTCAAGTACTTCCTGTAACAGCGTTTGCAGTTCGTCCAGATTGAGTGCTTTCAGGTCATCTTCGGCACCTTTTTCGTGCTCCTGGATAGTTGGAGTGGAAGAAGATTTAACGGTCTTTTTGCCCGCCGGATCGTCCAGTAGGATGCCGGCACTATTGAGGATATTTTCGAAAGTATAAATAGGGCAGCCGAAACGTACCGCTAAGGCAAGCGCATCGGAAGTTCTGGAATCAATTTCTATCGTTTCGTCGTTATTGGAACAGATGAGCTTGGAATAAAAAATGCCTTCCTGAAGGTTGCTGATCACTACTTCATGCAATTCGACGTTAAAGGCATTCATGAAGTTTTTCATCAGATCGTGGGTAAGCGGACGGCTGGGTTGCATTTTCTCCAGCGCTACGGCAATCGCTTGCGCTTCAAAGCCCCCAATAACTATGGGTAAACGGCGTAAACCATTTACCTCTCCCAATACCACGGCATATGAATGAGTTTGCGTAATGCTGTGCGATAAAGCAACTATTTCCAGTTCTATTTTTCTCATATCTGTCTTGCGTTGTCGCTGAAGGTTTTATAAGACCGTGAAGTTAGAAAATTATTCCTTATCTAAAAAAAAACTGTAATGATTCTTGGGGCACAAAGTATATTTTCCAGCGCACAACTACAAAATTGCAGGGAGATGATGCATACGCCTTGCGGTCATCATCTCCCTGTAATTCCTGGATATTATCAGCTGATGCCTTTGTATTTTTTAACAGCGGCAGTCAGTTTGGGTACTATTTCAAAGGCATCGCCTACAATGCCGTAGTCGGCTGCCTTGAAGAATGGTGCCTCCGGATCTTTGTTGATTACGACAATGACCTTACTGCCGTTTACCCCGGCCAGGTGCTGGATAGCGCCGGAAATACCGATGGCAATATAGAGGTTAGGACGTACGGTCAGGCCTGTTTGTCCTACGTGTTCGTGGTGTGGACGCCAGCCGGCATCTGCCACCGGGCGGGAGCTGGCCGTTGCTGCACCGAGTGCATGCGCCAGATCTTCCACGATACCCCAGTTTTCCGGTCCTTTCAGACCACGGCCACCAGATACGATGATTTCTGCCTCTGTCAACGGAATTTCTCCGCTCAGGGTATTTTTCTTCACCACTTTTACCTTAAAGTCTGCATCATTGATAGCGGGAGCAAATGCTTCTACGCTGGCAGTTGCAGTACCGGTATTTACCGGGAATGTATTAGGTATAATGGAGATGATTTTCTTGTCTGAAGTGATGTTTACATTCGCAAAAGCTTTTCCGGAAAACACGCTTTTCTTTACCACAAAGCCATTGCTGGTATCAGGGTAGGAGATAGCGCCAGCCACCAGGCCTGCTTTCAGCCTTGCTGATACGCGTGGTGCGATCGCCTTGCCATCGAAATTATGTGGGAAGATGATAACAATGGCATTCTCTTTTTCTGCTGCTTCTGCTACTATTTTAGTATACACAGTGCTTTCTACTTCATGCAGGCGGGCATCGGCGGCATGTAATACTTTGGTGGCGCCATAGTTACCCAGGGCAGCCAGTTCAGCAGCATCAGCTGCGCCCAGCACAAGTGCAGTTGCTGTGGTACCTAATTGTGCAGCTACTTTTGCGCCATAGGATATGGCTTCAAATGCTGCTTTTTTTATTTTTCCTTCTGCCTGATCGGCGAATATTAATACTGACATGTGTCTAAATTTGAAGTGGTGAAATGGTGTACCGGTGTGATTAGATCACTTTTGCTTCTTCGTGCAGTAAAGTAACCAGCTCCTCTACATTGTCAGGACTGATCAGTTTTACGCCGCTTTTGGCAGGAGGCAGTTCAAAGCTGACAACACTTGTCAGGGTTGGTGCATCCACCGGTTCGGTTACTGTCAATGGTTTGGTTTTAGCTGCCATGATACCACGCATATTAGGGATACGCGCTTCTGCCATACCTTTCTGACAGGATACTACTACCGGCAGTTCTACTTCACATACTTCTTCACCACCTTCAATCTCTCTGGCGATGGTGGCTTTATTGCCATCCAGGTCAAATTTTGCTGCTATAGATACATAAGGCAATTCCAGCAGTTCCGCTACCATACCACCAATGCCGGAACCATTGAAATCAATGGTTTCTTTACCGGTAAATACGATATCATACTGGTTGGCTTTTGCATGTGCTGCTATCTGTGAGGCAATATAAAAACTATCTCCGCTGTTCGCATTGATCCTGTAGGCATGATCTCCTCCCAATGCCAGCGCCTTGCGAATAATAGGATCGCAGTCTGCACCGCCTACAGTAATCAGGTGTACATCCGCACCAATGGTTTCTTTCAGCTCCAGCGCTCTCACCAAGGCATACCATTCATCATATGGGTTAATTATAAACTGGACACCAGCTTCATTGAATTTCGTGTTATTGTCCGTGAAAGCTATTTTTGCAGTCGTGTCCGGAGTCTTACTGATACATACTAAAATCTTCATGGCCGTAAACTGTTTTGTTTAATAATGCGGTATTAGCAAATATATCTAAATAATATATGCTAACCGCATCATCCAGGGATGATTTTAATCAGGTAATTATATCCGGGTATAATATAATATATTTAGCTTTTTGGTTGATTTACAGAAATTTATAAACATATTTGCAGGATGGACAGAATCGCACAGTTAAAGCAGTTCCTGGAAAGCTCTCCAAACGACAGTTTCCTGAAACATGCGCTGGCCCTGGAATATATTAAACTTGGAGATGATATATCCGCCAGGAAATTATTTGAGGAATTACTGGCATATGAACCAGGTTACACCGGCTCCTATTACCATCTTGGTAAATTACTGGAGCGGGCGGGCGACAATGACGCTGCTGTTAAAACCTATGAGAAAGGGATGGAGATGGCCAAAGCTGCCAACGAAAGACATACCTATAATGAATTACAGGCTGCCTACGAGGACCTGGTTTATTAATGCAACAATCTAAGAATGCCGCATCAACTGCTTAATAATTTACTCAATTTTATCAGGGAACATTTCCTGTTTGATCCTTCTCAGAAGATACTGCTGGCGGTAAGCGGCGGTGTCGATTCTATGGTAATGGCCAGTCTTTTCAAAGAGGCCGGTCTGCTGGCAGGTATTGCCCATTGCAATTTTCAGCTCCGTGAAGAAGAATCTGTACGCGACGAAAATTTTGTACGCAACCTGGCCGAAAAACTGGAAATGCCTTTCCACGAAACCCGCTTCGATACGGAAGCCTATGCCACTTCCAATAAAGTATCCATTCAGATCGCTGCCCGGGAACTCCGCTATCAATGGCTGGAAGAAATCCGCAGTACTAACGGTTACGCCTATATTGCAACGGCACATCATCTGCAGGACAGCGTTGAAACGGCGCTGATGAACTTTGTGAAAGGTACCGGCATCGCAGGTTTGCACGGTATACTACCTAAAACCGACAAGATTATCCGTCCGCTGCTGTTTGCGGAGAAAGATACTTTGCTGGCCTGGGCTGCGCGCCGGCAGCTGACTTTCGTGGAAGACAGCTCCAATGCAACGGATAAGTATACACGTAATTTCTTCCGCCATCATGTTATTCCTATGATGCAGGAAAGCATGCCGGCTGCGGTAAAAAATATGGCGGCGAGCATCGAAAAGATGAAGGAGGCTGAAATCCTTTACCAGGAAGCGTTAGGCCGGCATAAAAAAAGTCTGCTCACCCAACAGGGTGAAAACTGGCTGATACCCGTATTGAAATTACAGAAATCAGTACCACTGCAAACCATTGCCTGGGAAATATTCCGGGAGTTTGGATGTACTTCCAACCAACTGCCGCAGGTTTTAAATTTGCTGGAGAGTGAATCAGGAAGATACGTAGAAACCAGCACCCACCGCGTCATCAGAAACCGTGCATGGCTGATGATCACGCCTGTGCAGGCAGATGAATCGCCGGTGGTGGCCATCAGTGAAGAACAATCACATGTGCATTTTGGCGGCGGACAATTACAGTTCCGTACCATAGAAAAGCAACATGCCGGCAGTATTCCGCAGTCGGCAGATGTTGCATGGCTGGATGCTTCCCAGGTGGTGTTTCCGCTCATCCTTCGTAAATGGAAACAGGGAGATTACTTCTATCCGTTAGGTATGCGCAAGAAGAAAAAACTGAGCAGGTTCTTTATTGACCAGAAACTCTCCATTCCTCAAAAGGAACAGGTGTGGGTACTGGAATCGCAGAAACGCATATTATGGATCGTAGGCATGCGCATTGATGACAGGGCGAAGGTGTTGCCTTCTACCTCGGAAATCATCTCCATACAATTACAAAAATAAAATGCAGGTATAAAAAAAATGTCTCTCTCTATAAAATAGGGAGAGACATTTTTTTATACAGCTGCTTGTATTATCTGCGCAGCAAGGCATCAATAAAATGCTGGAGTAAGGAATGGTCAAGGAATATCGGTGCAATGAAACCGAAGATAGATCCCCATAAGTGCGCCGCATGCCCGATATTGTCTCCACCACGTTTAGCCATATACGAAGAATAGGCAAGATATAATACCGCGAAGAGAATGCCTGGCACCGGGATAAAAAATACACCGATCATCTGCCATGGTGCAATCAATATAGAAGTAAATAAGGTAGCCGAAACCGCACCGGAAGCACCACAGGAAGTAAAACCACTATAGTCCTTATACTTGAAGTAGTCCGGAATGTTACCTACTACTATCGCGATCAGATAGAAAAAAAGATAAGTGGCCCGGGTATCGGTAATGCCTGTCAGCAGCCTGTCTGCATAACTTCCAAAGAAATACAGGGTAAGCATGTTGAAGAACAGGTGCATCATATCCACATGTACGAAGCCGCCGGTAATCATGCGATACCATTCGTTGTTGTGCCTTACATTGTATGGCTTCATGGCCAGTTTGTCCCACTGTCCGCCATTATTCAGAGAGGTAAGTGATATTACACAAGTGATGATGATTAATATTAAAGTCGTAGACATAGTCCTGGGTTCTTATAATATGTAAATGTAGTTATTGATGATGATATTTCTCTCTGTTAAGAACAGTATATGCACGATAAAGTTGTTCTGTAAAGATCAGGCGTACCAGTTGGTGTGGAAATGTGAGCGGGGAGAGGGACATGGTCAGTTGTGCGCGTTGCAGTACCGACTGGTCTATCCCGAAAGCGCCGCCAATTAATATGATCAGCTGCCGGGTGCCGGCATTGGTGCGTTGCTGCAGGAAATCCGCAAATTGCACAGTGGTCATCGACTTTCCCTTTTCATCCAGTGCCAGCAGGAAATCTGTTGGTTGTAAGAGGTCCAGAATAATTTTAGCTTCCTGTTTTTTGAGTTCCGGAACGGAAAGACTGGCGGCCTGTTTTACGGTCGGGATTAGTTTTACCTCGAAATCCACATAATGTTTCAGGCGTTTCTGGAATACTTCCATCCCGTCTTTGATGTAGGCATCATGCTCTTTTCCTATGCTCCAGAGTTGAATCTTCACTTGTTATTACTGTTTGTTATAATTGTAAAAGTAAGTGTAAATCAGAAAATTACAGGAATTTTTAGCAAAGAATTTGGTAGAACGGAAAAAGTTATTACCTTTGCAATCCCATCACAAATGGAACGGCTGCGTAGCTCAACTGAATAGAGCATCTGACTACGGATCAGAAGGTTTCAGGTTTGAATCCTGACGCGGTCACAGAAAAAATGAAAAATAAGACGGCCGCTGCAAAGCGGCTTTTTTTATGCCCGTAAATTTATAAAGCGCCTTTGGGCGCTTTTCTTTTTTACATAGATGCATAAGATTATCAGCCGTCGCTGCAAGACGCCGGTTGGATGAATGAAAAGGTTAATGCCATCCTTATTTCGATAACAGGACGTATGCAAGCAATGCAACGAAAACGATGATGAGTTCAATAGCAAGTAGCCGCTTTAAGGATTGAGTTCTTTTTCCTGGTGTCATATGGGTTTCTGTAAGCGATACAAATTGATTGTAACCAATGTAAATAATAACGTGAATATCAGAAGCAGGGGAGTAGTAAAAGCTTTTTATGATACTTTATGCTGCTATACCTGCACATATTTTTCTAAATTTATAAAAGTCTGCGCACTATACCAAGTATTTGTTTTTGCCGCTGAAATGCAATGCTGTACGGTGTTTGGTAGAAAATGATTTTAACGTATAGGTGTTGACGATAGTACAAGTTGGAAAAAATGTTTGAAAAATATTTGTCAAATTAAAAACTAATCATACATTTGCAACCCCTTCAACGAGGAATGGCTGCGTAGCTCAACTGAATAGAGCATCTGACTACGGATCAGAAGGTTTCAGGTTTGAATCCTGACGCGGTCACAAAAACAAAATGCTGTCTCTGATAGACAGCATTTTTTTACAAGTTCTTTAATTCTTACAAAATATTTTTAATTCATAAAAAGTTGAAAATAAATTTGTTAGATAAAAATAAAATACTACTTTTGTAGTCCCAATACGGGAATTGGCTGCGTAGCTCAACTGAATAGAGCATCTGACTACGGATCAGAAGGTTTTAGGTTTGAATCCTAACGCGGTCACCAATAAGAATGCAGAATAAGGCTGCGTAGCTCAATTGAATAGAGCATCTGACTACGGATCAGAAGGTTTCAGGTTTGAATCCTGACGCGGTCACCACAAGAAAAGCTTCCACCATGGAAGCTTTTCTGCTTTTAACAAGGTTCCGGATGATTTTACAACGGAAGCTGTAAATGAATATCCGGCCGGTATATCTCCAGGATATTGTCCGGACTTTTAAGCGCCGTAAATCCAAACTGACGATAAAGACCATGCGCATCGCTTGTATTCAGCATGGTCCTTCTCAAACGCTTCGCCCAGTCTTGCTCCAGCACTTCCGATAACATTTTTTTGGCCACACCCTTACCCTGAAATGCTGGTGATACCCAGAAATCTGCCAGCCAGCCAAATGTCGCATAATCTGTAATGACTCTTCCAAAACCAATCTGCCGCCCATCCAGGAACGCACCCACGCAAAAAGAGTTACTGAGGGAATGGTCTACCAGCTCATACGAGATGCCGCGGGCCCAATACGATATCACGCTTAGAAAATGATGCACCGCTGCCACGTCCATATGTTCTTTTCCTGTTCTGATTACTACGTTCTCCATTTTTAATGATTTATATAGCAAAGTTATTTCGCTGGCAGTGATGGATACAGTCTCAGTTTTGTATATATAGATGGATACAGTTAATTTTAGGTATGAAAACAGACTTTCTCTATATAGACATATCGGGCAAGATTGCACGGCTTATTAAAGACAAAGTATTAAAGGCGGGTGATCGCCTGCCTTCTGTGAGAATGTTATGCAAGGAGCATAACATCAGCATGAATACGGCAAAAAGAGTTTTCTGGGAACTGGAAGCACAGTCGCTGATTGAATCAAGGCCACAGTCGGGCTATTTTGTATGCCAGTTGCCCTATCAGCGCCTGCCACTGCCAGCGTTGACGAATCCCCTGCCATCGGGCCGTACCAGCGAACCGGATGAACTGATCCGGAAAGTTTACAGCACCATGGGCAAAAAAGACCTGACACTTTTTTCTATAGGAGCGCCTGCAAAAGAATTCCTTCCGCTGGCTAAACTGAATAAGGAAATTGTGAATGCCACCAGGGCGCTCCCGGCAAGTGGTACCGCCTATGAGCAGCTGCAGGGAAATGACCTGCTGCGTAGAATGATTGCTGCACGCGCTATCTCCTGGGGTGGTCATCTCCAGGAAGATGATTTGATTACGACGGCTGGTGGCATGAATGCAATATCTTTCTGCCTGATGGCACTCACTAAACCAGGCGACACCATCGCCATGGAAAGCCCCTGCTATCCCGGTAGTCTGCAACTGGCCAGAAGCCTGGGTTTGAAGGTGATGGAAATACCTACTCATCCAGTTACAGGACTTGATATTGCCACATTAAAAAATCGAATTGATAAAATAGATATTTGCCTGCTGGTGCCCAACTTCAATACGCCATTAGGTAGTTGTATGCCGGAAGAAAACAAAAAAGCAGTAGTAAAACTATTGGCAAAACATAATATCCCGCTGATTGAAGATGATATATATGGAGAGCTCTACTTCGGTACACACCGGCCTAAGTGTTGTAAAACATTTGATCGGGAAGGAAATGTGCTTTTATGTAGTTCCTTCTCTAAAACCCTTGCCCCTGGCTATCGGGTAGGGTGGGTAGCTCCGGGAAAATATAAGGAACAGCTGCTTAAATTAAAACTGGTACACGCGATATCATCTTCCGCTATTACACAGGAAGCCATCGCCAACTTTCTTAAAACAGGAAGGTATGATCATCATCTCCGTAAAATGCGCGCCATGGTCCAACAGAATTACATCCAATATGTGAATGCAGTCGCGGAATATTTTCCCGCAGACACCAGGGTAAGCAGGCCACAGGGCGGACTCGCCATGTGGGTGGAGTTTAACAGAAATGTAGACACCACCGCATTATTTGATATTGCCATCAAACAGAAAATCAGCATCGCTCCCGGCAGAATGTTCACGTTGCAGCATCAATATGAAAACTGTATGCGCCTTTCCCTGGGCTTATTGCTGACAGATGAAGTACGACAAAAATTAAAGCAGCTGGGAAAGATGGTAAATATGATGATATAGGCGTATGTACTAAACGATCGGGAGGTGATTCATTTCCCCAAAAATTTCCTTACATTTCAACAATGAAATTGTGGTCATACCTATTCGCCATCTGCCTGTACGCCAATATCACCAAAGCACAGCTGAATGTAGACAGTCTGAATACATCGCTTTCCAATAAAAAAATGACTAGTGTTGAGCGGATCAACGCACTCAATACACTTGCCGCCTGGTATAATAAGGACTCCACCAACCTGGCTCTTGTAATGGCCAACGAAGCCTATCTGCTTGCTCTCAGGGAAAATAATCCCGGGTTGCAGGCTGCCTCGCTGCTTAATCTGTCTGAGGGCTACCTGTATAACGACCAATACGACCAGGCGCTCAGCTATGGCTATAGTGCCCTCGATATCTGCCAGGCCATAGGTAGCGATAGCGCTATAGCGCGCGCTTATACCAACCTGGGCTGGATTTTCTATGATACTGAAAACAGTTATTTCGCCCTGCAATATCACCAGCAGGCATATGATCTCAGCAGGAAACTGGGCAACAAACACCGCATCACCCTTGCCCTGAATGCATTAGGCCTGGTATACCTGCTCAAAGATGAATTTGAAACCGCCCGTAAATATTTCGACAGTACCATCGCTCTTGCCAGCCAATACCACAGCGAAGGCATGATTGCCAGCGCACTTAGCAACAGAGGCATCTGTGAAAATGAATTCGGTAAATACAATGAAGCCCTTGCCGATCTGCAAAAATCATTGACGCTACTGGGTACCGCTGATCCGCTCTCACATGCTGAAGTGCTCAATCAGATGGCCTATTCGCGTATCAAACTGAAAGAATATCCGGTAGCAGAGCAACTGCTGGCAGATGCACGTACCCTTATCAGCCAGTCCAATTCCAATACAAGAAAAGAGAAGCTGCTGGATAACCTGACCAATGCCGTATTACTTTACCAGGACCTTGGCGAATACAAAAAGGCCTTTTCTGCCTTGCAGGAATATACCGAAGTTCGCAACCAGATACTTTCCAAAAGCAAAAGCGAGGCAATATCTGCCCTGAAAATCCAACGGGAAGCAAAGGAGAACGAACGCCATATCATTACCCTCGAGGCGCAGAAAGAACTCAGGGCCTTCCAGCGCAACGCCCTGGCCGCAGGCGTACTGCTCGTGATCGTCATCGGACTGCTGTATATCAGCAAAATGAAACAAAAGCGTAAAAAGGAGAAGGAGCTGGAAGAGATGCGTCAGGCACTCATTAAAAGAGAGCTCGAAGCAGCCATTCACGAAAAGGAATCACTCAATAATAAACTGGAGTTCCGCGACAACGACCTGAAAAATTATGCGCTCTTCATTTCCCAGCGTAACGACATGATCCGTAATTTCATCGATGAACTTACCGTGATCGATATCAAGGGAGACGCCAAAACAGAAAATATCGGCAGGTTCAACCGACTCGTTCATAAATTTCAGCACGACCTGGACAGCAACAAAGACACCCAGGATTTTAATCTTTCCGTCAATGAAATCCACAAAGATTTCTTCTTCAACCTGCTGCAAAAGTTCCCGGACCTTACCGAAAATGAACGCCGCCTTTGTGCCCAGATTCGCTTAAACCTCTCCATAAAAGACATCGCTTCACTCAATAATATCTCTGTAAAATCAGTCGAAATGGCCCGGTACCGACTCCGGAAAGCCTTCAACCTGGAACACAAAGAGAACCTGTCGGATTTCCTGCGACAATTTTAAGTTATTGATTATTAATTTGTTATTCCCCTTGTAGAGGTCGTGTAGAGGTCTCTGTAATGCCTGTATAGAGGTAGCAAACCCCGCTGCCCTGAATTTTCCTTTCTACTTTACTTCCTGCCCGGCACTGCCAGATTCACGTGTGAGAAACTTTAACCTATGTCGCAGTCCGGAGAGACAGTCCATGTTAAATTTTAAAAAGCAGAATTAAAAACCAAAATGCGTATGTGGAAACTACTACGGAGAAACGGAATACTATTATTCCTATTATTTACCGGGCTAACCGTCTATGCCCAGATACCTACCCTGAACCTGACAGGGAAGGTGAGGGATGCTAAAGGCAACGCGATCCCCGGTGCCAGCATTGCCCTGAAAAATACCAGCAGAGGTACCTCTACTGATGCCAATGGCGACTTTACCCTTAGCGCCGTTCCGGAGAATGCAATCCTGGTGGTATCAGCCATGGGTTATGCCGCCAAAGAAGTGAAACCAACCGGCAAGAACCTGGTAATATCCCTGGAAGAAAATGTAAAAGGCCTGGATGAAGTACTCGTCATCGGATATGGCACCCAGAAAAAAGGGGATGTCACCGCTGCCATCGCTTCTGTAAATACCAAAAACCTGGCGAAACAGCCGGCAGGAAATATCGGTACCATGCTGCAGGGACAAGCTCCCGGCGTAGTGGTAAGTTCCGGTACAGGCAACCCTTCCGCCCAGCCGGTAGTGCTGGTACGTGGCCTCAATAGTATCAACAACGCGAACCCGTTGTATGTGGTAGATGGTATTCCGCTGGGATATGCCTACGATATCAACCCCAACGATGTGGAGGCTATCAGCGTACTGAAAGACGCCTCTGCAGCCACGATCTACGGTGCCCGCGCAGCAGGTGGCGTTATTATCATCACCACCAAAAAAGGGAAATCCGGTGAGCCCCGTGTCAATTTCAGCGCCTATAACTCCATCCAGCAGCTGAACAATAACCTGCCGCTGATGGATAAGGCGAGCATGAACAAAGTGGTTCGGGAAGCCTTTGCCAACGACAATACCACCGCCCCCATCTATGTACAGGACGATAGTAAATATGCTAATTCCGACTGGGTAGGCGCCTTCACCAAACGAGGTGTCGAACAGAAATACGACGTGGATGTTTCCGGCGCTTCTGAGAAGCTTTCCTACCGCCTGTCTTACGGCCACTGGGAAAACTCCGGTACCATCATCAACACGGGTTCTCAAAGGGATAACGTACGCCTGAACAGTGAAATAAAATTACTGGACAGCCGCCTGAAAATTATGCCTATCGTTGCCTATACCCGTTTTAACAACAAAGACTATGGTGATGCCGACGGCGATGGTAATGCTGGCTGGTCGCCTATCATGGAAATTTATAAAACGTTGCCGCATAAACGGATTTATGATCCAACGTCTATCAATGGCTATGCGAAACCGGAAACAGAACTGGGTTCCGGTAACCCGGTGGGTGAAAGAATGCTCTGGAATGGCAGGTCAATAGATGACCACCTGCAACTCAATGTGGCGGCAGACCTGAAACTCTGGTGGGGTTTCTCCTACAACTTCACCGTTGGGAAGAATGTAGTGAATACCTACAGCTATAGCCAAACGGAGCCTTATGATTTCGGTGCGCTGTCGTTCGTAGAAAATCCAAGCCGCTCCGAAAGCCGTGGCAGAACTGAATATTCTCTCTTCACGCATCTCCTCAACTATGAGAAGCAACTGGGTAAGCATAACTTCAAGGCGATGTATGGCTTCTCCCGTGAGAAGAACGTGAGCCAGGGTACTACCGGCGCCGGCAATCACCTGAGCAGCCCGCTGATCGAATCGCTGTCGGGCCTGATCGTAGAAGGTAAGAGCGATTATATCCGCGTTAACGGCTGGAACTACGGCAATACGTTGCAATCTTACTTCGGCCGTGCAAGCTACAACTACGATGATAAATACTTCGTACAGGGAAGCCTTCGCCGCGATGGTTCTTCCCGTTTTGGTCCGCTGAACCGCTACGGTACTTTCTATTCTGTTTCCGGCGGATGGAATATCCACAAGGAAAACTTCTTCAACATCCCATGGATCTCAGAACTGAAGCCACGTGCCAGTTATGGTACCGTGGGTAACCAGAACGTCAGCAACTTCCAGTACCTGGCGAAAATATACTTGTCTGGTTCTGATCCTTTCCTGAACTATCCATTTGGTTCCGCATTGAGCCAGCCGGTATATGTAGGTGCTATCGCAGCCACACTTGCCAATAATAATATTAAGTGGGAGCAGACCGCCACCTTCAACGCAGGGCTGAACTTCAGTCTGCTGAAAGGCTCCATCAGCGGTAGTTTTGATTACTTCAAATCTAAAACCAGCGACATGCTGGCGGAAACACCTATTCCTACTTCTTCCGGTATTACTGCCATGCCACTCACCAATATCGCAGATATGGAAAATAAAGGCTGGGAGTTTACAGTTACCTACAGAAGTCCTGCCAACAAGGAATTCCACTGGGACGTTACAGCGAACCTCTCTCACAGCCGCAACAAAATCATTCGCCTGGGATACGATGAAGGCGTGATCGCTGATGGTTATGTAGACTATAACAACCGCGGTACTACACTGACGAAAAAAGGTATATCACTGGCATCTTTCTATTTATATAAAACAGATGGCATATTCCAGTCTCAGGCTGAAATTGATAACTATAAAAGTAAAACCGGCGAACTGTTACAGCCAAACGCAAAACCTGGGGATCTCCGCTTTGTGGATACCAATGGCGACGGACAGCTCGACGATAACGACAAGCAGCTGATGGGCAACGGCCTGCCTAACCTCGATTACGGTATCACCTTCAATGCCAGCTACAAAAATTTTGATCTGATGATTTTCCTGAATGGTAAACAAGGTCAGAAAATGTACAACGGTGCTAAAATGTTCCTGTACCGCTACTATCGTTCTGCTGACCTGCTGAATGCCTGGACACCAACGAATACCAATACGAATATTTATCGCCTGAGCAACGCGGATGAGAATGAAAACATGCGCGTATCAGACTACTACCTGGAAGATGCTTCCTTCCTGCGCCTGAGAAACCTCCAGTTGGGATATACCCTGCCACAGAAACTGGCTACCGCCTTACACCTGGACCGCCTGAGAATTTATACCGGCGCCTACAACCTGCTGACATTTACCAAATACACCGGCTTCGATCCGGATTTATCTAATACCGGAATCTTCAGCCGCGGCGTAGACAGGGGTTATTACCCAATGAGCCGCTCTTATGTGTTCGGTCTTAACGTGGGATTCTAATCTGAAAAATTAAACTGAGATTTATGAAACTTAAAATAACAGGTCTGTTTTTCTCTGCTGTGCTGCTGTTCTCCGGCTGTTCGGACAAGTACCTCGATTTGCAGGATAAACAAAACCTTACAGAAAATACCTTCTGGACAACCAGGCAACATGCCCTCCAGGGTATCACCGCCACCTATGCCGCACTACAGGCGCATGATGGTGATAAGTGGACTTTCTTTGAGCAGGTATATACTACGCTTGCATTCAAGGCGGATGATATCGACAATAATAAAAATGAACCTTACGGGAAAAATCTCGCAGCTTTTGTTAACAGCGCTGATGAATCAGGTCCATGGAACCTTTGGGCTACCTGCTACGCCGGTATTGGCCGAGCCAACCAGGTAATAGAAAAGGTGCCTGGCATTACCGTGATGACAGAAACTGAGCGTGGCCAGATAGTAGCAGAAGCGAAATTTCTTCGCGCCTACAATTATTTCGTGCTGGTGAATGGCTTTGAAAATGTACCGCTGGTATTGAAATTTGAGAAAGACCTCACAAAGCTGCAAGTGCCACAGGCGCCACCAGTGGAAGTTTGGGCACAGATAGAAAAAGACCTGACAGAAGCAGAAGGCTTACTGCCGGAAAGCTATTCGAGCGAATATAAAGGTCGCGCTACTAAAGGCGCCGCAAAAGCACTGCTTGCAAAAACTTACCTGTACCAGGAAAAATGGGCACAGGCAGAAGCCAAGTTCAGAGAAATCTATGGTAAATATTCCCTCAATGCCAACTACGTAGACAACTTCAACGGTACGAAGGAAAACGGCCCTGAGTCTGTATTTGAGATACAGTTCAGCGGCGACCGCTCTGTGTCAGATGAAAGGCATCCTTTCAACTTTGAAGGCAGACCTTATGCATTGGATGGCTGGGAGATTTTTTACCCATCTGACTGGGTAGTTACGGAGATGAAAAAAGATAAAACCAGCGATGGCGGCTACAGCGATAGGGTTTATGGCAACATCTTCTTCGATGATCCAAAATCAACCATGTGGGACCTGAATACGCCCGCTAATCAGATTCCTTATGCAGATGTGGCCTCTTCTTTATCACGCCCTGCCTACTATAACAAGTACGCCTATCCGAACGACAGAAGCGGTGCCTATGTTGGTTATAATATCTCCCTGATACGCTATGCAGATGTACTGCTGATGCTGGCAGAAGCAGCCAACGAAAACGGTAAAACAGATGAGGCCATCGGCTTTGTAAATGAAGTACGTGTTCGTAGTCATGCTACCGCATTAGCCACTGGTAGCCTGAGTAAAGATCAGCTCAGACAACAGATCCGTAATCATGAACGTCCTGTGGAACTGGCCATGGAATTTGGTATCCGCTGGTTCGACCTGGTACGCTGGGGCCGTGGCAATACTGCTAAACAGCCAGTCAAAACACTATTGCAGGACCATGCAAAACCTTTCGCTGGTAACTACGTAGAAGAGAAGCATATCCGCTATCCTATACCACTGAAAGAAATCAATACCAATCCGCTCCTGAAGCAAAACAATTTGTATTAAAATCTTTGCCGGCAGGTGATTGCCTGCCGGCAATATTTTTTCAAAAGCACGGTTACAGAGATGAAGAAATATAGTTTTGGATGGATAATGGCCCTCTTGTTGTTTTTTAACGCAAGTGCTCAGCAAAACCCGCAACCATGGTCGGACCCGAAGGTACAGACCGAAAATGCCCTGGCACCTCATGCCTGGTTTATTCCCGCAGTGAGTGAAAACGCTGCATTACAAAATGCACCCACACCATTTATGCTTTCACTCGACGGTGTGTGGAAATTTCGCCTGGACTCCGCGCCGGCAGCACGACCGCAACAATTTTTTGCGGATAACTATGACGTGAGCAACTGGAAAGATATTAAGGTGCCTGCACACTGGCAAACAGAAGGCTTTGATCGCTTTATTTTTACAGATGTAGAATATCCGATCCCCGTAAACCCGCCATACCCGCCGGAAAACAATAATCCTATCGGTTCCTATCGCCGCAACTTTACGCTTCCCGACAACTGGAAAGAAAGAGATGTTATCCTCCACTTCGGTGCCGTAAATTCATTTTTCTTCTGTTGGGTAAATGGAAAATATGTTGGTCTGGGAAAAGATAGTAAAACCGCTACCGAATTTGATATTACCCACTTCCTGCGCAAAGGACAAAATACCGTATCCGTACAGGTATTCCGCTTCAGCGATGCCACCTACCTCGAAGGCCAGGATATGTGGAAACTAAGCGGCATCGAACGCAGTGTACAACTCATCGCCCGGCCTAAAACCGCTGTACAGGACTTCTTCGTAAACGCCGGCCTGGACAATACCTTTACCAATGGTACCCTCAGCCTGGACGTTGCCTTTAATACCGCCGCAAAAGGTGGTTATGTACAGGCTAAATTACTGGATGACAAAAATTCCGTTGTCTGGAAACAACAACAGGCACTCAGCGGCAACAATAAATATCACTTCAGCGCTGCCGTGGGAAAAGTAAAATCATGGAACGCCGAGAATCCTTATCTCTACAACTTGCTGATATCTTACTATGATAAAAACGGTAAACTGGTAGAGGTGATCAATCACCGTACAGGTTTCAGAACAGTGGAAATCCGCAACGGGCTGCTGCTGGTAAATGGTGCGGCTGTGAAGATCAAAGGCGTAAACCGCCATGAACATAACATGTACACCGGCAAAGTAATTAACAGAGAAGGGATGCTGGCAGATATTAAACTGATGAAGCAGTACAATATCAATGCAGTGCGTAGCAGTCATTATCCCAATAGTCCGGAATGGTACGCACTATGCGATGAATACGGTTTATATATCGTAGATGAAGCAAATATCGAATGCGACGGTATGTCCTTCTCTCCGTTGAAAACCTTGTCAGACAAGCCTGAATGGAAAGATGCATACCTGCATCGTACCCGCAGAATGTTTGAAACAGATAAAAATCATTGTTCCATTATTACCTGGTCGCTGGGAAATGAAAGTGAATTCGGCGAAAACTTTATTGCTACCTATCGCTACCTGAAAGCGCAGGACAGCACACGTCCGGTACAGTATGAAGCCGCCGGCAGAAATGAATACACAGATATCGTTTGCCCGATGTATAAATCTCCCAGTTTTATGCTGGAGTATGTAAAGAGATGGAACAACCGTCCGTTTATTCAATGTGAATATGCGCATATGATGGGTAATGGTGGCGGTAACCTGAAAGAATACTGGGACCTGATCTACCGTCATCAGCAATTGCAGGGCGGGTTCATCTGGGATTTTTCTGACCAGACATTTAAGAAAAAAGATAAAAATGGCCGTGATATCTGGGCCTATGGCCGTGATATGGGTCAGGTAGGATTGACCAGCGATACCAGCTATTGCGCAGATGGATTGTTTGCGGCTGACAGAACACCACATCCGCAGGCATATGAATTGAAGAAAGTCATACAGCCAGCCACATTTGAAACGGTACCATTATCACCTGACCAGGTAGTGATTACCAACAGACTTGACTTTACTAACCTCGATCAATATACGTTTTCATGGTATATCCGTTCCAATGGAGAAACCATCGCAAAAGGTCCGCTGGAAGCGGGATCTATAGCGCCACATGCATCTAGGCACATTGCATTGTCGTTGCCTGTCCTGAAAGCAAAGCCAGGAACGGAATATTTCCTGACTATAGAAATGCGCAGCAAAAACGAAACTGCCGCAGTACCTGCCGGTCATCTGCTGGCATGGGAACAGTTCGAACTACCTGCATCTATATACGAAACAGCAAATGCTCCTGTTACACAGAAAATAAGCATCTTCCGGAATGCTGATCAGGTAAAGGTTTCCGGTGATGATTTTGAATTAGCTTTTGAAAATAATACAGGATGGTTAACTGCCTATAGCTGGAAGAAACAGGCGATCATGCAATCGCCACTGGAGCCACATTTCTGGAGAGCGCCAACAGATAACGATATCGGTAATAGTCAGCAAATCCGTTGTGCGGTATGGAAAGATGTGCTTCATACGGCTCATCTGGATTCTATGAGTGTTACGCAGGATGACCCCTATACCGCAACTGTTCGTACCTGGCATTCATTCCCTGCGGTGAAAGCTGTTTATTCAGCGGTTTATACGATCAGCGGCGATGGCGCCGTACAGGTGAAAGTGGCGATGAAAACAGGAAAAGAAACTATACCGGAACTACCTCGTTTTGGCATGCGTGTCATCCTGCGCGGTGAATATGATAATGTTGCCTGGTTGGGTCGCGGACCGTTCGATAACTATGCCGACAGACATACTGCCGCCGCGGTAGACTTATACCGTATGAAGGCAGATCAGTTATTTCATCCTTATCCGCGCGCACAGGAAAGTGGCTACAGAACAGGTGTCCGGTGGATGTCGCTCACCAATGCACAAGGTATTGGCCTCACTGCTAAAGGAGAACCACAGCTCTCTGCAGGTGTACTGCATTTCAATATGGACCGTATGGAATTTGACCGGGATGCAGCTGAAAATAATCATGGTGGAAGTATGACCAATGAAGACCTGGTATGGTGGAATATAGATTATAAACAATCTGGTGTTGGAGGAGATAACAGCTGGGGCGCTACGCCACATGCAGAGTTTATGCTGCCTTACCAGGATTATAGCTATTCATTTATACTGCGTCCTGCAACAAAATAAGTGCTTATGAGAAGATGGATGATTTTACTACTCGGCCTGACAATGCAACAGGCCAATGCACAGCGCAGCAAATATGCTGATGTGCTGGACCTCCGAACCACACCACCTACAGGTAAAAGTATCCTGGATAATGTTTTCAGTGATATGGGAGCATGGCACGCCTATGCTTTGCCTGCACGAAAAGAAGACAATGGTGCCTTTATCGGTCCACTGATAATGGGTATGGAGGGAGAATGGCTGTCGGGCGCATTTTCCAGGTTGGCAATCAGTGAAAACGGTCAGCCACTGGACCTTTCAGCAGCGCATGCTGATATAAGGTATTTCCCCGGAATGCTTCAACAGCAGCTGGAAATAAATCAGCTGGTTATCCTGCTGCAATTGATTTTTGTTTCCGGAAGAGAAGCATTGCTGCATACGGCTATTACCAACAAAGGTACTGGTGGTAGAAAGCTGGATATCCGCTACTATGGCCAGTCCAGAAAGCATGTAGTGATAGATGCTGCGTCGTCTTCGCTGCAATCAGGAGGTTTTGTTGTACAATTTCCGGCAGGAACAGTAATAACTGCTGATAGTCTTAATTACAGTGCTGTCAACAAAGAAATTGTAATAGCCGCAGGCAAAGAATATCAGCAAACGCAGGTACAGGCCTATTATCCGGATGCTATCAGGAAGCCGGCTACCTATGATTTTGACCAGTCTTTGACAGCGAATAACCAGCGTTGGAACACCTATATGTCGCGCTATATCTCCGCTGCTCCGCATCTTACAGACGCTGAAAAACGGTTGGCGGTGAAATGCATGGTAACATTAATCACCAACTGGCGGAGCAGTGCAGGAGATATCTTACATGACGGTGTTTTCCCATCCATCAACTACCAGGGCTTTTATGGCGTATGGAGCTGGGATAGCTGGAAACAGGCCGTTGGCATTGTTACCTTCCATCCTGAGCTGGCGAAGGATAACATCCGCTCCATGTTCGATTATCAGGATGAACATGGTATGGTGGCAGATTGCATTTATGCCGATAAGTCGGAGAACAACTGGCGTGATACCAAGCCGCCACTGGCAGGATGGGGTGTTTATGAAGTGTACCGGCAAACACACGATACTGCTTTTGTAAAAGAGATGCTGCCCAAACTGATCCGCTACCACGAATGGTGGTATGCCAACAGGGACCATGACCAGAATGGTTTATGCGAGTATGGCTCCACTGACGGCACCCGCATCGCGGCGGCATGGGAAAGTGGTATGGACAATGCCGTCCGTTTTGATAGTGCCGTCATGGTGAAAAACAATGATGAGGCATGGTCGCTCAATCAGGAAAGTGTTGATCTCAATGCATACTTATATGCCGAGAAAATATACCTGGATAAGCTGCTGGCAGTAGCAGGTGAAAAGCCACGCTATGCACAACAGGCAGTCCTGCTGGCGAACCTGATCCGCACAAAATTTTATGACGCCGGACGCGGTTTCTTCTATGATCTTCAAACGAAAACAGGTAACCTGGTAACAATAGACGGCCCGGAAGGCTGGATTCCTCTCTGGACAGGTGTGGCCACCAAAGCGCAGGCAGCACAGGTACTAAAGAAGATGAAAGACCCGCGCAAGTTTAATACGAAAGTTCCGCTGCCTACGCTGGCAGCTGATCATCCGGCTTTCGACCCGATGAAAGGGTACTGGAGAGGGCCGGTATGGCTCGACCAGGTGGCCTATGGTGCGCAGGGACTACGCCGCTATGGTTACGTCAAAGAAGCTCGGATGTTCGAACAGCAACTGCTGAACAATGCAGCAGGCTTACTTACCAACGGGCCCATCTGTGAAAACTATCATCCTGTTACAGGAAAAGGACTGAATGCAAAAAATTTCAGCTGGTCCGCAGCACATTTGTTAATGATACTGAAAAATAAATAACGTCATGGAATTTACAGCAAACGAAGTAAAACAGCTGGTACAGAAACATTACCTGCTGGCAGTAGAGGTGGACCCTCTCCAGGGTTACGATGAATTTAATTACAAGATTACTGATACCTCCGGGCGGAAATTTATCCTCAAAATAACAGGGGAGGAGAAGCAATATTCCTTCCTGGACGCACAATTGCGGATACTGGACCATCTTACCGTGACCGATGTAGCATGGAAATTCCAGCAGATACTGCGGAATAAAAACCGCCAGGAACTCACGCCTGTATTTAAAGACGGCAAACAGTACTACGTCCGCGTACTTACCTGGCTGGAAGGGGATTGCTGGGCCAAGGCGCCGGTAAAAACTAAAGCGTTGTACCTGGACCTTGGACGTTTCATGGGTAAAACGGATGAGGCCATGAAAGAATTTCAACATGATGCGCTGCACCGCCATTATACCTGGGATATCAGCACTGCGGCAGATTGCAATAAACTGCTACAGCATATTCATGACCATGAAAAGCGCAGACTGGCAGGATATTTCCTGTTGGCTTTTGATACGGAAGTAGTGCCGGTACTGCAGGAACTACGCCATGCCGCTATTCATGGCGATGCCAATGATTACAATGTGCTGGTGCAGGATGGCAAAATCAGCGGACTGATAGACCTGGGTGATATGGTATATACCGCCCTGGTAAATAATGTGGCTATTGCATGTACCTATGCGATGTTTAAGGCAGAAGACCCGTTGCAGGCCGCCGCATGGGTGATACAGGGCTACCACGAAGCTTTTCCACTAACAGAACAGGAAGTAGATCTTATTTATTACCTGATCGCAGCTCGTATGTGCATTAGCGTTACCCAGTCTGCCTACCAGGCCTCACTGGGCTCTTCCAATACCCACCATTTTGTTACGGAAGAAGATGCCTGGGAACTGTTGCAGACACTTATCCGCATCAATCCGCTCCGCGCGGCCGAGACCTTCCGCAATGCATGTGGCATGCCTTCCCTGATCAATAAAAATGACGACTACGGTAAGCTGCTGGAGGAACGCAAAGCTGTCATCGGCCGAAACCTCAGCATCAGTTACCGTAAGCCGCTCAAGATCGTGCGCGGTGCATTACAGTATTTATATGATGATAAGGGAGATACCTACATCGACTGTGTAAATAACCCCAGCCATGTAGGACACTGTCACCCGGTGGTAGTACGCGCCATGCAACGCCAGATAGCTACACTCAATACCAATAGCCGCTACCTGAGCGATCACCTCGTAGATTATGCAAAAGAGCTGCTGGCAACCTTGCCTTCCAATCTGGCAGTCGTTTATTTTACCAACTCCGGTAGTGAAGCCAATGATCTTGCGATACGTATGAGTCGTCATTTTACAGGCCGCAAAGAGGTGATGGTGCTGGATCATGCCTACCATGGCACTTCTACGGTAGCCATGGAAATGAGCCCGTATAAGTTCGACGGCAAGGGCGGATTCGGACAAATGCCATATATCCATAAAGCAGTTTCACCAGATCTCTATCGCGGCGAATTCCGCTACGATGAGCCACTGGCAGGAGAAAAATATGCAGCCGATGTACAGCAGATACTGGAAAAAAATCCGGGAAAAATAGCAGCATTCATCTGCGAAACCTTACTGGGCGTAGGTGGACAAATTCCACTGCCTGATCATTACCTCGAAAATGTATACAAACATATTCGTGCCGCCGGTGGCCTTTGCATTGCAGATGAAGTGCAGGTAGGCTTCGGCAGGGTAGGAGAAAAATTCTGGGGCTTCGAATTGCAGAATGTTCAGCCGGATATCGTGGTGCTGGGCAAGCCGATCGGCAATGGTCATCCTCTGGCTGCTGTTGTTGTAACCAGGGAGATTGCTGATGCCTTCAACAATGGTATGGAATACTTCAACACCTTCGGTGCAAACCCTGTATCGATGGTTACCGGCAAAACAGTATTGCAGGTGATCCAGTCTGAACAGATGCAGCAACATGCGCTCGAAACCGGCAACTTCCTGATGGAAGGCCTTCGCGGCATCATGCAGCAACATCCGATTATCAGTGATGTGCGTGGCTTCGGATTATTTGTTGGTGCTGAAATGGTGAAAGATCGCACTACCATGGAACCTGCGGTGGATGAAATTAATACTGTAGTGGAGAAAATGAAGGAGAGAGGATTTCTGCTGTCTACCGACGGGCCGCTATATAACGTACTGAAAATAAAACCTCCAATGGTATTCAGTAAACAAAATGCATCAGATATGGTGCGCCATCTGGATGAAGTATTAACTGAACTTAATTTCTAATAAATCATTGTCATGAATAAGCTGGAATTGATCCTGGAAGGATTGATGCGCCGCTATAGGGAGCGTGTGCCGGATGTGAACCGTGTGTTATCAGCCATGATTGCAGATGGGCTGATAAAGGATGCACAGGAAATAGAAAACGATCATATCGCTTTTCGCACCATTGGTGTGCCTCACCTGGGTATACAGTCGCTCGAAAAGATATTTATCTATCACGGCTATACGAAAAGAGATTATTTATATTTTGAAGAGAAGAAGCTCGATGCATACTGGTATGCACCGCCGGATCCTGCACTGCCACGTATTTTCATCAGTGAGTTGCGTGTAGGTGACTTATCTGAAAAAGCACAGCAGATCATACATAGCTATACCGATGAAGTAACCGCTGATCCGGTAGATACATTGGATCTGGATAATCCTGACCAAGTAGATGTGTTCCTTCACAGCGGTTTATGGCGACTGCCAACCTATGCGGACTTTTCCGCGCTGGCAGCGGAAAGCGAGTACGCTTCCTGGACGATTTACAACCGTTATTACCTGAACCATTTTACGATCAGTGTACATAATCTGAAAGAAGGCTACAACCATATTGAAGCATACAACCAGTTTCTGGAGAAGCACGGGCTACAGCTCAATGATGCCGGTGGTAAATTTAAGAAGAGTCCGGACGGCTTGCTGTTACAGAGTTCTACGGTAGCAGGTATGATCGCAGCTAATTTCGCAGATGGCGTTGTTCACCGTATTTCCGGCTCATATGTAGAGTTTGCGGAGCGCAGGCTGCTGCCGGAATATCAGCAGCTGCCGCAGGTTTCAGTGAAAAGGGAACATCGCCGGGATGGCTTTGAGGCAGCCAATGCCAACAAGATTTTTGAAAGCACGTATTCATCACAAACCAACAAGTAGCAATGAAATTTTTAGAAGAACTGGGTATAAAGACAATAAACCCCGGCGTGAGCACCGGCATTGAATGGATGCAGGGCAGTGAAGGGAATATTACTTCCTGGTCGCCGGTAGATGGCCGCCAGATTGGTCTGGTGGGCATGGCAGGTGTGCCAGAATATGAACAGGTGGTAGCCACAGCCACCAGGGCATTTGAACAATGGCGTCTCGTGCCGGCACCACGCAGAGGGGATATCGTTCGTCAGATAGGTGCCGCCTTGCGTGAAAAGAAACAGGCACTGGGTAGCCTGGTGAGTTACGAAATGGGTAAGAGTCTGCAGGAAGGTTTAGGTGAGGTACAGGAGATGATCGACATATGTGATTTTGCGGTAGGATTGAGCAGACAATTGTACGGATTAAGTATGCACAGCGAGCGTCCCGGGCACAGAATGTATGAACAATGGCATCCGCTGGGAATCGTGGGTATCATCTCCGCATTTAACTTTCCGGTAGCGGTATGGAGTTGGAACGCTATGTTGGCCATGGTTTGCGGAGATGTGTGTATCTGGAAGCCCAGCGAAAAAACACCTTTGTCTGCAATTGCCTGTCAGCATATCATCGCGGATGTATTGAAACACAATAATGTTCCGGAAGGAGTATTATGTATCGTTAATGGCGGCCGCGAAACAGGAGCGCTGCTGGCTGCGGACCCACGGGTACCGCTGCTGTCGGCCACCGGCTCCACACGCATGGGGAAGGCGGTTGCAACTACAGTGGCGGCCAGACTGGGGCGCTGCCTCCTCGAACTGGGTGGTAACAACGCGATTATCATTTCACAACATGCCGACCTTGATATGGCGCTGATCGGTAGCCTCTTTGGCGCCGTAGGTACTGCCGGACAGCGGTGCACCACCACGCGCCGATTGATTATCCACGAATCTGTGTACGACAGTTTCAGGGAAAAACTGGTGAAAGCCTATGGGCAGCTTCGCATCGGTAATCCACTGGATGAAACAAATCATGTGGGGCCATTGATTGATAATGATGCGGTAAATGCTTATTTGTCTGCCATTGCGGCTTGTAAGGCACAAGGAGGAAACTTTGTGGTACCTGGTGGCGTGCTGCATGGCGACGGCTTTGAGAGCGGCTGTTATGTAAAGCCTTGCATTGCGGAAGTTCAGCCAGATGATGCCATCGTGCAAACGGAAACTTTTGCACCTATTCTTTACCTGATGAAGTACAGCACTCCCGAAGAGGCGATCGCTATACAAAACAGCGTACCACAGGGGCTTTCCTCCGCCATTATGACGATGAACCTCCGCGAAGCGGAGTTGTTCCTCTCTGCCGCCGGCAGCGACTGTGGTATTGCCAATGTTAATATTGGCACTTCCGGGGCTGAAATCGGGGGTGCATTCGGCGGTGAAAAGGAAACTGGGGGCGGCCGGGAAAGTGGCAGCGATGCCTGGAAAAACTACATGCGCCGGCAAACAAATACCATCAACTATGGTACACAGCTACCACTGGCGCAGGGTATAAAATTTGATCTCTAAAATGTTGGAAAATGCCTGGGTTACCGCCGTATGCAGTAACCCGGCATTCAATAAATGATCATAAAATCATCTGCATAAAATCTTTTATATTTATAAATCACATAAAAAATTGAAAATAAATTTGTTAGAAACAAAATAATTCCTACTTTTGCAATCCCAACACGGGAAACGGCTGCGTAGCTCAACTGAATAGAGCATCTGACTACGGATCAGAAGGTTTCAGGTTTGAATCCTGACGCGGTCACCAAAAATAAAAAAGTCGACTCACGAAAGAGTCGACTTTTTTTATCTACTAATATTTCCGGTTTTTTCCGGGTCGCCGGTTTGATATACTTCGGTCTATTCTGATAAAAACCTTACATCTACTTCTTCAGCAAGTCGTCCAGTGCGGAGTTGCTGGCTGTACCTGCTGAAAGGTCCATTGGAAGTTTGACTCCCACTCTCGCATCTTCTTCGTCGGTTGATATAAGATTTATTTGTCTCGGTTTCCCGGACTTCAGCAATTCTGGCCCATAGGCTAAGGTTGCAGTGTTGGTAAGGTCCGGTTTATCTGACTTAATAAAAACGATAAAATCATTATGATGTTTCAGGGTAAGTTGCTGGCCGGCAGAAATCAGGAATTCCGGCTTAAAAAGAAATTTATGATAGGCAATAGTATCTGATTGCAGCGGGTGGGGAAGATATGGAATATTACTGCTGTCTGTCAGGTTATTGGTATTGATCAGTACAAATTTCTCTGCCTGGGTATCTTTCAGCTGGTGAACAAAAAATGTAAAATCAGTAGCACCGGGTTGGTTATTCTCTATTTCCAGTATACGGTAAACATAATAACAGCATCCCTGGTTGGTAAATGCCGTGTCCTGGATATTGTTGCCGTTTTTTAGTAATGCTCCCTCCAGCGAACTGAATACCGCCATTTTCTGATACCTGATACTAACCGCACCCGGAGAGCCAATATTGCAGGCAGGCAGCACCCCCAGTATGAATAAGGTTACAGTAGCAATTAAGAAATTTTTCATCGTGGTAAAAATTGTTTTTCCTTGTAAATGATAAAAGTTATATGACGATGTATAACAGGAAAAACAGTTATTGGTTGCCTGGCCCCATAATTTATTCCTCATCATCCATACGCACCATCGGCCCCCTGGCTGAAAGTTCGCTGTCCGGAATACGTGATTTTACAAATGGCCAGAGAAACTGCGCATACCATTCATCCTTTTCATAATGCGAAATGCCATATGCAGATGGATATTTTCGGGTAATCAGGCCAGTTCCGAAAATTACGTCCCATATAAAGAACATGTTACCGAAATTACCTTTATAGTAACCTATACCATCGTTAGACGTAACAGCGTGGTGTGCATGGTGAGTGGCAGGAGTGGAGATGAAACGCTCAAGTACCCAGGCTACAGGATGTAACCATTTGATCCGGTAAAGAGGTTTGTCCCAGGGAATACTGGAATGGGCGGCCGATACGATTATCGCTTTCATGCCGGCCACAAAAAGCGCGGGATACCCCAGACCAAGATATACCAGCATCACTACAAGGTATACCTGTGAGAATAGTAAAACATGCAGGAGGTTATTCCTGAAGTATACAGCTACTCCCATATACGGCGCAGAATGATGGGTGCGGTGGAAACGCCACAATGCCGGCACCTGGTGGTGCAACCGGTGATTCCAGTATTGTGTCAGGTCATCTGCTATGGCGATGATCAGTGCTCCCCAGACAAAGGGAATCCAGGAGAGCGTATGCTGTAACCCTGGCAATAATACAGGTAGTAACTTCAGACTGAAATAAGCCAGTACCGGAGGGAAAATGAGTTTGGGGACGGCAAAACTCAACAGGTCCAGCATAAACTCGTTCCTGTCTGCCTCTTTATTATACAGTCCGAAAAAAAATTCAATACAGCCAACCATAAGTAGTAACAGCGGAAGGCCCCAGCCATTCAGGTGCTGAAATACCAGCTCAATATATCTGATCATTGTATATATTATTATTTACCTGATTTAATTTGTAATTCCTTGTGTTGTTCTTTCCAGGGATGCTCTCCTTTCACATAGAACCAGAGAAACATCAGCAATACCGGAAGCGCATAAATGAAGAGGGAAATTATTCCATCTCTGATCAATTTCTTTGCGACGTTTTTTTCAATTTTCATACATGAATTTTTATCCAAAATGAGTGATCAGCCAGAACCCCAGAAAGAATATGAGGAACGGTACAGCTATCAGTAACAGGCCGAGCACAAGCTTTTTTAAGATTAGCAGTATATCTGTCATAACAGGCATTTTAAATCCGGATATTTTTCCATTTACCTTTTCTAAAGATGATTATGCAACCGGTTGCCAGCACAATTTCAGATAAGAGGATAGCACCAAAGATGCCTTTGGAACCCATTTTCAGGCCGATGCCGAGTCCATATGCCAGCGGTAATTGTATGATATAAAACATAAGGATATACATCCAGGTGACCACGCTCATATAACCAGCAGCGTTGAGTGACCGGGAGATAACCATCGTATACCCGAAGAAGAAAAATGCAACGGCCATACACTGTAAATAAAGCATGGCATTTATTTTTACACCGGGATCACTGGTAAATATGCCAACAATAGGTCCGGTAAACAGTAACAGTAAGCAGGCAATAATCCCAAGGAAATACATGTTGAACAGGCCGGTTTTCCATACGGACTGCTCGGCTCTTTCTGGTTTTCCGGCGCCAAGGTTTTGCCCTGTTAATACACCCGCGGCATTGGCAATCCCCCAGGCTGGCAACGTAGCGTATACGATAATACGGTCGGCAATGATGTATCCGGTGAGCACCTCCTTTCCCAACTGTGCTACAATGGTAATCATCAGCAACCAGCTGGAGGCTGGTATCAGATATTGTAAAGTACCAACAGCGCCAAGCTTCCAAAGCTTTTTCATAACGGAAGGAACTACGTTCAACTGTGACCGTCCAATGATCAGGGCCGTTTTTTTCTGACGGAAGTAATAGAATTGATAACTTACTGCCAGCATATTGGCGATGCCGTTGGCAATGGCCGCGCCGGTAAGTCCCAACGCAGGAACAGGACCAAATCCAAAAATAAAAATACCGCCCAGCAAGGCATTTAGTAAAAATGCCAGGATAAACGTGCGCATAGCCATTGCAGCATCGCCGGCACCACGGAAGATGCCATTCAGCAATACCCGCAGCATCAGGAAAATGATACAGCCAAACCGGATCTGCATATACTGTTGCCCTTCCTGTACCATCTGGCCGGTAGCACCTAAGGCATGCAGTATGGACTTACTGAAGGTAATCGCCAGCACACTGAAAAGAATAGCTGCCGCTACACCGGTATATATTGATTGCACCGCAGTTAAACCTGCAGTACGCGGCTTTTTCTCCCCTATACGCCTGGCGATGAGAGAACTGGCAGCAATATTAAGTCCAACAGGGATCGCGTAAACTACAAGGATAATGGAGCCTGTCATGCCGGCTACATTGATAGCATTATCGCCTAGCCGGCTCACATATAACAGGTCTATTACTACAAACAAAGACTCGATCAGTAACTCTATCATCGCAGGAAGCGACAACAGAAATGCAGCTCGGGCTACGCTAATGGTAGTGAAATTTTTTTCCTTCCCGGTCATGGCTACCTTTATCAGGCTGAAGACAGAGCGGGTGCGGACAATAAATGAGTTCATGTTAATCGTTTTACAAAACTTCTTACATTGTTATCATGTCAGCTTTTTCAGGGATATGCCGCACGCCGAAGTGCTGAAATGCTACCTGTTCTTCCAGCTTATATACTTCTCTGCCGGTAATATTGTTGATGATCCACGAATTGCGATAGGCACCAAGACTTAAGTCCGGTGCTACAAATCCGTGGGACTGTGTTTCGGCGTTTTGCACAAATATTTCACTTTCATGGACGTCTATCGTATAGTTCCGGTGTACGTGAAATGTTCCGTTATGGTTGTAGCGAATACGGTCACTAATACCTTCCAGGCAAGTTGGCGGGTTATACCTGTAGCCTGTGGCCAATACCACGTACCTGGTCTGGTGAGAAAAGTTTTCCTGTTGATCTGTCTGGATAAACTGCAGTGTATAACCTCCATGTTGGGCTATAGGAGTAAGGGAGGTCAATTCACAATTGGCATGTAGTTGAACGTCTATTGATTTTTTACCTACCGTCATCTCATATAGTAAATCGTAGATCTGGTCTATCAGACTGCTATTGATTCCTTTTGAGAGATTATCTTGTTTGGCCAGTATTCCGGCACGCCGGTCGGCGGGCAGATGCTGGAAATATTCTATGTAGTTGTGCGAACTGATCTCCAGCGTAAGTTTGGAATGTTCCATCGGAAAGAAGCGGGGAGACCGTGTGAACCAATTCAACCGGAAGCCGTCTTTTGCAGCTGGCAGCAGATCATGGAACACTTCTGCCGCACTTTGTCCTGAGCCAACGATCGTAAGTTCTCCCTGCTGTTGGATTTCTTTCCGGTGTGCCAGGTATTCAGAAGTGTGGATGACAGCTGGGAGTTTGTTTTTACTGATGAAAGATGGTATATGTGGCTGGGTGCCGGTGCCTAGCACCAGCCGTTCTCCGTGGTATGTCGTTATTGTTCCGCTACGTATATGCTGTACCGTTACAACATAGTGGCCATTTTCATATTGGATGCCTGTTACCCGATGGGAGAAACGGCAATTTGGTAGCTGCGCGGCCACCCACTGGCAATAGACATTATACTCGCGCCGTAGCATATAAAAGTCGTGACGGATGAAGAAGCGATATAACCTGCCGGTTTGTTTAAGAAAATTAAGAAAGCTGTATTGACTGGTAGGGTCGGCCATACTAACGAGGTCTGTTCCCATGAACGGGTCTTGCAGGGTGGTATTGTCCAGCATTAATCCCGGGTGCCAGTCGAAGTGCTCCGTCTGATCAAAGAAAATAGCGGAAACTTCTGGTACTGGTTGCAGCAATGCTGCCAGTCCCAGGTTAAAAGGACCGATTCCGACACCGATCACTGAATAAATTGTTTTATCTGTTTGCATGTGTTTTGTTTTTGTTCTGTGAATCCTTACCAGGATACACCCAGTTCCTGGAAAATAAAGCACCAGGCGTCGGCAGCTTCTGCAATCACTTTTTGTGTAGGTTTACCTGGGCCATGGCCGGAATTACTGTCTATGCGGATCAGGACAGGGTTGTTGCCACCTTGTTTTTGCTGGAGGGTAGCAATATATTTATAGGAATGCGCTGGCACCACCGTATCGTCGTGGTCACCAGTGAGTGCCATGACTGCAGGATATGACTTGCCAGTAGTAATGTTGTGCAGCGGAGAATACCTGATCAGATAGGCGAATTGTTCTTTATTATCGCTGGTGCCATATTCTTCCGCCCAGGTATTACCGATAGTAAACTTGTGATAGCGTAACATATCCATGCAGCCTGCCACCGGAATAGCTGCTCTGAAGAGGTCCGGATGCTGATTGATAGCAGCACCTATCATAACAGCACCTGTGGAAACACCGGTAATGGCGATCAGCGACGGACGAGTATATTTTTCCCTGATCAGGTATTCAGTAACTGCAATAAAATCATCCACTGCATTTTGCCGGTTGCCTTTCATGCCACCCTGATGCCATGCCTCTCCATATTCATTTCCGCCACGCAAATTTGGTTGAGCGTAAATGCCGCCTCTTTCAAGAAACAGCATCCGGGGTACATGAAAAAAAGGAGTGAGGTTACGTTTAAATCCGCCATGTCCCTGCATAAATACAGGATTGCATCCATCCAGCCGTAGCCCCTTTTTATATACTATAAAGAGGGGGATCGGTGTGCCGTCTTTCGATGGTACAAATACCTGTTTGGTTTCATAGCCGCTGGTAGCACCTTTATAACCGGGTTTCCGGTACACTACTGATGTTCCATCCTGAATGTTCAGACGGTAGACAGTTTCCGGAGTAGTAAAATCTGTGTAGATATAGAATATATCTTTATCACCTTTGCTCGCAGAAAAGTTGCGCGCGGTACCAATGCCGGGTAGTTGTATGTCCCTAACCTTCTTTCCGGAATAATCATATTGACATACCAGACTGCTGGCATCTTTCAGATAGCTGACCCACAGGTATCCTCCACCGGCGTCGATATTTTCAAGTGATGAAGATTGTTCTGGAATCATCGTTTGCCAATGTGTTTTTTCCGGATGTACTGGATCGAGCAGTACCAATTTGTTATTGGGTGCATCTTCGTCTGTTTGCAGGAGTAATTTTTCTCCTACATTATCAACGATGATATGATGATGCTCATACCCGGAAAGTAAAGGGAGCAGGTGACCATGGGGCAGCGAAAGATCCTGGTAATGCAAGGCGTTACCAGTGCTGCTTGTCATTTTATATCCCAGGAATGAACCGGGCAGGGAGGAAATAATCAGGAAGCGTTCATCCGATGTTACAAAAGCTGCTACGCTCATAGGTGCCTCATATATAAGACTATCATTTTCCTGTGCTGTACGCAGCTTATGAAAATATACCTGGTTCAGCGTATTCCGCGCAGTTAACGCGTGGTCGGGAGCAGGGGCCGGGTAGCGGCTGTAATAGAACCCGTTGCCTTTCCAGGCAGCTTTAGGGAATTTGACCCACTTCATTTCATCCGGCAACGTTCTCCGCGTTGCGATATCCATGATACGAATCGTATTCCAATCCGACCCGGCACTGGCCACAGCGTAAGCAAGGTAACGGTTGTTGCCGGAGAACCCCAGCATTGTTACAGCAGCTGTGCCATCATCCGATAATTTATTCGGATCAAGCAGCTCCTCAGCCTGCCCCTGTAGCCCCTTACGGAGGTACCACACGTTTTGTGGCTGCAACCCATTGTTTCTGGTAAAAAAATAGTAATTCCCCACCTTTACCGGTGGTGTTTCACGGGAAAAGTTCCAGGTGGCAGAGAGTTGTTCGGTCAATGCTTTCCTGAATGGGATGGCATCCAGGTAATGTTGTGTTTTTGTACGCTGAAGACTGATCCAGTTCCTGGTGTTTATAGCAGCATCATATTCCAGCCAGCGGTAAGGGTCAGCTACGGGCGTACCGCCATAGTTGTCAATGGTGGTATCCTGCATTACAGTTTGTGCATAGCCATGCAGCGTAGTAAGAAGGATAATTATCAGCGTCCGCATCTTTGTTTATAATTTAAATCTGGCAATCGGATTACTGACAGCGTTGATGCCTGGTACATCAAATGGATTGGAACGGTCACGCAGCTTACGGCTGTTGCGTATTTGCATCCTGTTCAGTGCATCTGGGGCGATAAACGGCGTAAAGAGGTCATACTGCCTGAATTTTTCTGACAACGCCGGGAATTCCTGCTGGTATTCCTGGATGCATTTCGCTGTTAATTGCCAGAATTCCTGTTCAGGCAGCCCTCCCTGCTCGTCCAGGATGGCTGCAATGAAGCGGAAGATGCCGTCAAACAGCTGAGTGAAAAGAGGACGTGTCCTGTATTCCTCCGGCACAGGAGCCATGATACGTTTTGCTGCCTCTGGCAATATGGTTGTTGTATCCATCAGTACTACTTCTTCTCCGATATCCTTCATGATAACCCTTACTGGTACATTGTTTTCCAATACCAGTATGATGTTTTCTCCATGTGGCATAAACACAAGGTTGTATTGGTAGAAACAATGTAGCAGCGGTTTCATGTAAAGGTTGAGGTATGTTGTTACCCAATCCTGCGCCTTCCTTCCTGAAACCTTGATGAGTTCTGGTAAAAGAGCATTGCCAGCAGGATCCTTATGAAGCAATGCTGCCATGGTAACCGGCCGTTGTTTCCCCTGTAGTTTGGGTACTGGACTTTCCCGCCAGAGAGAAGCCAGCATCTTCTTGTATGGGCTGTCTTCTTTCAGCGCATCTTCAAGATGCTGGTTCGTATAGCCAACAGCTGCTATTTCCCGTAAAACACAAAAGCGATGTTGTTGCAGATAGTCATCCTGTTCTACAAGCGCATATACCCAATCGTTGATAGCAGGGGTTGTGCGCATGAAGTAGGGTGAAAGTATCCGCACATAACCCATGTTCAGGATGCCGAGTGCTGTCTTTACATAGCTTTTCTCAGGATGACTGCAGTTAAAGAATGTTCTGATAGATTGTTGCGGTTGGTACTTATCGGTACTGTAACCAAGACATACCAGCAGGTTGGTAGCTATATCATGAGAAAAGAGATGTAATATTTTATTATACCACTGCCAGGGATGGACTGGTATGAAATAGTATTGTTCCACATCGAGTCCTTTTTCACTCAGTACCTGCCGGAATGAGGTCAGATCAGCAGGACTAAGTTCCTGCTGAATAAATTGGGAGTATTCCAGGCCTGCGCTACCGGTAAATTCTGCACGGCTCCTGTGGCCGGCCAGCCAGATCAGCTGCAATGGTACGGCGGCTTCCGGAGCATACAGGTGATAGTCACTCATGTCGAATCCTACCCGTCCATTATTGGTAATAAAACGGGGGTGTCCGGTCATCGCTCGTTCTATTGCCTGGTAATCTGCTGTGGCAAGGTAGCCCACCTCGGGCGCTTCCTGCAGCTGCACACTTCCATAGAGTGTTCCGGCCACTTCTTCCATATAATCTGGTAAGGTCTCTGGTGCGATGCCTATTTGACTGTTGAGTGACGTAATAAAACTGATGACTTCCAGCGGGGTAATATTACCATTTACAATTTTTTCAATGGAGTCAGGGTATAATACCCAGTGATTAAGCGCATATACCTTAGCTGAAAAACGGTAAATGATGCCAGTGTCATCTGTGTGAAGCGCGTAATTGCCATCCTGCCATACAGGCTGTAACGTTCCTTCGTGCGCCAGTTCTGAGATTATCTTACTAATGAATAACCTGGTAACTTTTTCTGTAATGGCAGGAGATGTTGCTATTGAGGTGGTGTTCATTGTTGATCAATTGAAGTTACTGGTTGCGGACTGAATGCTGCCAGCGGATTTTGAAGTGTACCGGCAAATTGCTGGCTTTTAAACGGATCATACATGTGGTCAACCATCTTTCGGTTGTTACGTATCTGTAACCTGTTCAGACAGGTTTTTATAATCTCAGGAGCGAAGAGATCTATTTTTTCATATTTCTCCTGTAATTGCGGGAACCGTTGCTGGTAAGTGGTAACACAATCGGCTACCAGTCCCCAGAATTGCGTTTCCGGGTAGGCGGCATGTTCCACAAGAATCTCCTGCAGAAAACGGAAAAAGCAATCAAATGCCTGTGTGAAGATGGATAGAATTTTCAGGTGGTCTGCCACTTTCATGTAAATCTGTCTGACATTTTCCGGCATAGGAAGGTCAGGATTAAGCACGGCTATTTCTTCCGCGATATCTTTCATAATAACCCCCGCTGGTACATTGTTTTCAATAATAAGGATGACATTCTCTCCATGCGGCATAAAGCGCATATCGTGATAATAGTAACAATGCAATAACGGGGTTAGATAGCAATCGAGGTACTGTTTCAGCCAGGCAGTGGTGCTCATGCCTGAAGCCTTGATCAGCGAAGGCAGTAATGCATTGCCGAAGGTATCCACATGTAGCAGTGCTGCCATTGTCATCAGTCTTTGCCCGGGCTTAAGCCTCTGCCGGGGACTTTCCCGCCAGAGGGCGGACAGCATGCCGTTATACGATGAGTTGTCATCTCTGATGATACTGGCATAATGTGGATTGGTATAGCCAACGGCGGCTACTTCCTGCAATAGCACGAATCCTTTCTCACGCAGAAAATCGTCGCTCTCCACAATATTGTTGACCCATTCGCAAATAGGAGGGGCGGTGAGTACAAAGCTGGCATGCAGGCCGCGCATAAAGCCCATATTGAGTATAGACAAAGAGGTTTTGGTATATCGCCGTTGAGGAGAGGTTATGTTATAGAAAGTGCGGATGGATTGTTGCGGAATATATTTGTCTTTCGCCGGGCCCAGGTATACGAGTTGCCCGCTGGACAAATCGTTGGCAAAAATAATGGCGAGTTTGTTAAACCATTGCCAGGGATGAACAGGAATGAAATAATAGTCGTTGCGATCGAGCTGCAGGTTGTCCAGTATTTGAAAGAACTGCGCCAGCGTGTCGGTGTCCAGTTCTTCGGCGATCAGCTGATCATATGGTAGTGCTGTTCCGCCGGTATAACCAGTTCTTTCCTTATGTGCGGCTACCCAGAGCAGCGGGAACGGGTCTGCCGATTCAGGGGCAAACCTGCGATAGTCTGTAGCGTCGAATCCGATGCGGCCATTGTTGGCGATAAAGCAGGGGTGACCGGCCATCATAGCCTGTTCTATTACCTGATAGTCTGAAATGGCCAGCGTTTCAGAAGTCAATGTGTTATAGGTATGGTGGTATGCGCTACTATAAAGTGTACTGCTGATTTCTTCCAGGTATACTGGTAGTACCGCTTCACTGATATTGATCTTTGTTTTGAACTCAATAATAAAGCGGAGAGAGTCAATCTCAGACTGTTCGCCATTTATATATTTACAGAGAGAAGTAATGTCGATATGCCAATGGTCCAGTTTCAGCACTTTTGCCCGGAAATGATATTCAATAGCCGGATCATCGGCGGAAAGTATATAGTGTCCCCAGGCATTTACCGTTTCTTTCAACTGAGGTACAATCAGTAACTCATGTGCAAATTCGCTGATTATTTTACGGACATGCAACAGGTTAACTTTTTTCCAGACCGCTGGTGTGAGATGTGCTGCAGCCTGTTGCGGACTAATATTAACGGGAGGTTTATTCATGATCTGATAGTTTATAGGGCTGGTGAAAGTTGTGGTTGCAGAAATGCGGCACCATGTTTTTTGATGATACCGATAATGTTCCTTATATCGTTGCTGGTGGTGAGCGGATTAAGTAAGGTGAATTTGAGGTAGAAGGCATCGTTGACCCTGGTGCCTGCCACGATAGCTTTTCCTTCCTGGAACATCTCTTTTTTGATATACTGATTCAACTTGTCGGAAAATATATCGTCCTTCACTTCTGCAGGGTGGTAACGGAATACCAACGCACTGATATCGGAATGTGTGAGTAATTCGAAGTCGGGATCTTTTTCAAGGATATCTGCTGCCTGTTCGGTTGTATCAATAATTGCATCGATACAGGCTCCCAGTTTCTGTTTACCCATTAGTCGAAGTGTGCACCAAAGTTTCAGCGCATCGAAGCGGCGTGTGCTTTGCGTAATGGTTTTATTAATCTGGTTCAGGCCTTCAAAAATATTTTCCTGTGGGTTAAGATAGTCGGCATGATGGGTAATAAGGTCCAGGTATTTTTTATCCTTTACCAGCAAAGCGCTGCTACTGATTGGCTGAAAGAAAGCTTTATGATAATCAGTGGTAACGGAATTGGCGAATGTTATGCCATTAAGCCGGTGGCGGTATTTGCTGCTAAGTAGCAAGCCACATCCATAGGCAGCGTCAACATGCATCCACAGGCTATGTTTTGCTGCTATTTTCCCTATCGCACCGAGTGGGTCGATATTGCCGAAGTCTGTTGTTCCGGCGGTCGCTATTACTGCAATTGGCAGATTGCCTTGCTCCAGTTCTTTTTCTATGGCTTCCTCTAAGGAATCAGCCCTCATGCGGAAGCCTTCATCTGTCTTTACCTTAACAAGTGATCGCTCCCCGAGTCCCATCAGCGAGACGGTATTCTGTATGCTGAAATGGGTCATTTCAGATACGAAGATCCTGAAGCGGGACGCACTTTCCGGGAGGCCATGTTTTCTGATGTTATGTCCTAACTTTTCTCTGGAGAAATAATCTCTTGCAAGAAGCAATCCCATCAGGTTACTCTGAGAACCGCCTGCCGTGAAAACGCCATCGGATGCTGTACTGAAACCAATTTCGTTGCAGGTCCAGGATATTAATTTTTGCTCCATAAGCGTGCCTCCTGCGCTTTGGTCCCAGGTGTCCTGCGAAGAATTAATGGCAGCGATCAGCACTTCCGCAGCCAATGCCGGAATGACTACCGGGCAGTTAAGGTGGGCGATATAGTTGGGCAAATGAAACGCGGTGGCATGGTTAACATACAGCCTTTCCACTTCCAGGAAAAGTTCCTTATAGTCAGCAAGCGGTGTGTCAAAATCAACCTGACTGAATAGCTGTCTGAGCTGACCAGGAGTGATACCGCTGAAGGGTGTACGGTTCTTTTCAAGAAAAGTATTGATCAGCTCCTTTGCTGCATCGATGGCAAAATTATACTCAGCTGCGGTGTTTTCGTGAAAAATTTCTTTTGAAGGAACAGCAATCGCTGGTAGTGTGATATCGTTCATCTCGGTTTAATTTTTTTGTGTGAGTAATGTTGCTGCTGGCAAAGTGGCGGCATATTGTTCGCGGGTACAAAATGCGAGGTAAGCCTTTTTGTGAGGGAGCTGTAGTTCCCTCGTGTATGCAAAACCGACCTTTTGAGTAAGTACATGCATCTTTTCATTTCTGATGTCTGGCTCCACAATCACTCTTTTTACCGCATCGTTCATCAGCATGTATTGCATAATAGTGTGAAGGATTTGTAAGGTGTAGCCATGAATTACCCGGTCTGGTGGTGCTACCAGCAAATGCAGTCCGTAGTCACCTTCCTGCACATCGTAATATTTTCCGATCGGATCATTTGCGGCGTAATAACTTTCCCAGAGAAAGGCAGGTACGTTATTGCAGAAACCTAGGAAAGCCTGTGCGTGTTTGGACTGGATGATGGAAGTATATGTGTGCTTTACCTGTTCAATACTGGTATGTTGCATTTGCCAGTATTTTGCATATTCCCGGTTTACCCAGTTATGAATGAGGAAGATGTCTGTATCCAGTTGCAGTGGCCTGAATGAAAAGTGGCCCATCTGGGTTACCTGACGGCTAAAAAGCTGCGGGATAATGGAGCTGCCGGCACTTTTTGCAGCATTATATTGCTCGCGTGTGCAGAAGCCGAGATAAGCATCTTTCTGTGGTAGGGAAATGATCTTTTGGTATTCAAATCCTGCTCGTTTGTTGAGGATATGGATCTTCTCATTTCGTACATCCGGCTCTACTACTAGCCGGTGTACGGCAGGCTCAGATAGCATATATTCGATGATGACGGAAAAAACGTTCCATGTAAAATTGTGGATAGGCTTTTCAGCGGGGGCGACAAGGATGTGGAAACCCAAATCCCCGGGCATGGCATCGTAATAATTACTAAGCGGATCCTCATTTACCCAATAGCATTCCAGCAGGAAGGCTGGATGTCCGGCATAAAAGCCCATCAGTACCTGGGTACCTTTTGTCTGTGTAATGGCCGTATATACTGCCTTTACATCTTCGGTAGAAGTATGCTGCATTTGCCAGTATCGGGCATATTCCCTGTTTACCCAATCATGGATAATGGGGATGTCTTGCTCCATTTGGAGCGCACGAAGGGTGAACAAGGTAGTGTCTACCTGTGTCAATTTGGTGTCCGACATGAGGGCTGATGATTATAATGTAGAGGAAATGGTGGCGGGGTATATTTTCCCGTAATGTTCTTCCATCACCAGGTAAGGATTCTGCGGATGGGCCACTGGTTGAATATGAATGAGACTCGTTTTACTCATCATGCGTAGCATCATCCTTCTTTCGCATGGTACCAGCTGGTCTCCTTCCTGTTTAAACCCTGCGGTAAATGCATTACGGCCATGTGCACATAAGTGGTTATTGACAAAAATCAGGTCGCCTGCCTCAGGAATGAATTCATCATAGATGAGTCCCTGTGCTTCATTCCAGAACTTTTGCAGGTGTTCGAGGGCTTCGGGGCTCTGGCCTGCATCTTCGTTGAAGATTTGTTCCGCTGCATCAAAGCGGATAAAAGGGGCTTCGGGGTTGCCATAGAGGATACTGGCATGAGGTGCATCACCGGTTGCGTCCTGCTGGCTGAAGTTGGCGTCCTTGGGGCACTTGAAAACCTCTTCAAACAAAGGTTTCATCGCTTCGCCCGGTTTGCCGTGCGATCGGATCGAGTAAAGCATGGATGGAACTTTTTCGTCGTTGCGCAGGAAAAGGAAGGACAGAAAATCTGCTGCATTAAAGAGAAATGCATCTTCTGTATGTACGAACAGTTCTGTCTTTGAACCGGAACCTGTTTGCGAATAAGCCATGTTTATATCAGGAATAATGGCATGCATCAGTCCTCCACCTTTTCGCTGTACATAGTATTCCACCGGTTTGGATGGTACTGCACCGTGAAGGAGGGAACAAATAAAACCATATTCCATGATTTTTCCCTTGTCGATCTCCTGCCAGCTGGAAGGTGTGGGGCCAAGTGCTTCCTGGTCGACATCGATTAGTCCTCTGAATACGACAGCACCATATTGTGAAGCTGAAAAATCGGTCCCCATACGCATTAATGCTCTGGCAATACTTTCCGGCAGTATCTTATAGGCATTCAGGTGCAGCGAATCGATGTATTCCGGACTTTCATAACTGCCATATTGTTTTCTAAGGCTTCTGCCAATACGTTCAAGCTCCAGCCGTTCGATAGCTGTAATTATCACTATGGCAGGATTCAAGGGAGGGTTTTCAGGAGAAAACCAGTCTCTTTTCAGGGTGTTTTCCTGGGCGAAAATTTGTTTTTCCATGAGGGATTTTTGGGTTTTCTGTTTGAAAAGGGTTTATGCTCATCATATAAAAGCGTTGGCTTTTCCGGGCTTCATGTCAGATGCTAAATAGTAAACACAGGATGCAGGGGGGGTGATTGTACAAATATGTACGTAGATACATCCTGGTGATAACAAAATTATTCTATCGGAAAACATTGGGCAAATCGAAACGGGAAAAAAAACCGATGCTGCGCTTTTTTTCCTGAAACGTCCTGTGATGCTTCATTTGAAAAGAATAGAAAACAAGTTTTGCAGTGGAATAATTTTCCGCTTTGGACAAAGCACCTACTAATGACTGTACTATCTTGCAGCCACAAAAAATGATTACCCCAGCTATGAAAATCTTATTGCGTCACCACTGCAGAATTGCAGCGTCTTTGATAATTTTTCAACTGAATGTGGTCTGTCAACATGCGATGGCCCGTCCCTTTGTATTGAATAACATAGAAACTGCCACCTATAGAGGGGAAGGAGGTATCAGAGGAAAGGTTACAACCAGTGATGGACAGCCGGCGGAATTTGCCACTGTTGTATTAGATAATCAAAAAGTTGTACCGGTGAAAAAAGATGGTTCGTTTTCTTTTAATAACCTGACCGCTGGTACCTACAAACTGGCTATTTCCTTCATGGGCCAGGCTTCGCAGGAAAAGATTGTAGTAGTGAAAGACGGAGAAACTGCTGATGTAAGTTTTACGTTAACTGCCAGCTCAAAAGCATTAAATGAAGTATCTATAATTGGTGATAAGTACACGATCACCTCCAAAAAACAAAGCAATAGCGTTGCTCGCCTGCCACTGAAATATCTGGAAAATCCTCAGGTATACAGTGTGGTAGACAAAGAACTGATTCGCGAACAAATGTCCGTGACCCTGGACGAATCGTTCCGTAATGTACCGGGAGCTGCACCGGCAAAAACAGGCGCAGGTATTCCAGCCTTCTTTTCCCGGGGATTTGTCACAAATGATAACCTTCGTAATGGTATGGCTACATTCACCCGCACCACCATCGATCTGGCCGTTGTAGAAAGAGTAGAAGCCATCAAAGGGCCTTCATCCACCTTGTTTGGTGCATCAATGGTATCTTTTGGAGGCCTGGTCAACTATATTACCAAAAAACCTTTTGCACAAACAGCCGGGGAAGTGTCCTTTACCCAGGGAAGTTACGACCTGAGTCGCATCGCAGCAGATTTTAATACCCCATTGAATAATGAACACTCACTGCTTTTCCGTGCAAACGTCGCTTACCAGAAAGAAAACAGCTTCCAGGACCAGGGGCAGGGACAAACTATTGTCATAGCGCCAAGTATATCTTACCAGGTGAATGATCGTTTTATACTCCGCCTGGATGCCGATATGCAGCGGTACAACGGTACTTCAAGCTCTGCCTGGATTGTATCACCAGGTATTAATGCCAAATCATACGATCAACTGAAACTGGATTATAAAAGTTCCCTGATTGACAATTCATTTTCTTCTAAAATGTTCACTAACAATATATTCCTGCAGGCAGAATATAAAATATCGGATCAATGGACATCCACTACCAACTATGCCTGGGCAACGGGAGGGTATAACAATATGTACTATTTCAACCTTACCTGGCTATCTGATACAACTATTGCAAGAAGCATCGGCGTTTATGCTCCTGATGAACTGGGCCGGAAACACTTTCAGCAGAACTTCAACGGTGACTTTAAAATAGGCAATATGCGCAACCGCCTTGTCGTTGGGTTTGATTTCATGGATCAATACCGGAATCTAAAATATAACATGTTACAGCTGGATGTTGTCAATACATTACATGCCACCAACGATGTACGTGTGGAAACCGTAAATGACCGGCTCGGAACGATCAGCTCGCCGGCAACAAGTACCAGGCAGTACAGTTATGGTGCTTACTTCTCCGATGTGTTAAACTTTACCGATAATTTCCTGGTAATGGCCAGTCTGCGTGCCGATTATTTCGACAATAAAGGCAGCCGTAATAACCTGACCAAGGTTACCTCCGGTAATTACAACCAGGCAGCCTTGTCACCCAAATTTGGCTTAATTTATCAGCCGGTATTAAAACGGGTGTCGATATTTGCCAACTATATGAATGGATTTAAGAATATAGGAAATACCGTGCAACCTGACGGTTCCGTATCCTCTTTCAAACCACAGCAAGCCAATCAGCTGGAGGGAGGGGTGAAACTGGACCTGCTTAATAGTAAGCTTGCCGCAACGATCAGTTATTACGATATCCAGATCAGTAACAGCACCCGTCCTGAAATCAAGGATAGTTTGGTGTTTACAGTGCAGGACGGAACGCAGGAAAGTAAAGGACTGGAAGTAGAGGTTATCGGCAATCCCTTACCAGGACTCAATATCATTGCGAGTTATGGCTACAACGAAAATAAATATAAGAAGGCTGCAGCTAATCTGATCGGCAAGCGTACAGTAGGGGCCCCTGCAAATGTTGGCAATGTATGGATAAGCTACAGTCTGTTGAAAGGTGCCGCAAAAGGACTGGGATTCGGTGCAGGTGCTATGTATGTCGGTGATGCATACTATGACCCGGCGAATACCTTTACTTTACCATCCTATACTACGGTTGATGCTACCATTTTCTACAATACGCCCCAATATCGCATAGGGATCAAAGGCAATAACCTTACAGGGGAAAAATACTGGGTAAGCGATGGCTTTTATGCTCGTCCTCAGAAACGCGGCAATTTCCTGGTAAGTCTCGCATTAAAATTCTAACCGATGACCGCATGAGCACTTGTTTACTGGTTCCTGTTGTCTACGGATCAGAAGGTTTCAGGTTTGAATCCTGACGCGATCATAAGAAAAAGCCTTCCGCTAATTGTTAGCGGAAGGCTTTTTCTTTATATCCCTACACAACAGCGTGTGCTGTCGACTTGGTTTAATTCGTAAAAAACCATCTTAAAACACGACCTGCCGCTTTAATATTTATGACAATAAATAACAGCAAAACCCATAATGAAAAAGGTTGCACCTTTAGATCTAAGCCGTTGTTATTTACACTAAATCCGAAAGTATAGGCAGTTATTACAGGTGTGAACGCAATCAGATTAAGTGCACCGGCCAATAAGGTAATCAAAGTGACGACTTTACCAGTCTTACGGTTCAATACAATGGCAACAATACTCGCCAATACGAAGAAAATACCCCAATAGTGCTTGCCTGCCAATAATATATTGGTAGTTAAGATGGTATAAATGCTATAACCTATGGCTAGTGTCATTATTGCAAGTGGTATATATTGCAGACTGCTTTTTATATTCATATGGTTCATCAAAATATGAATATTTTCTATATTAAAAACTGCTAAACTTTCTCCCGATAAATTGCAGGAATGCAGTTAGCTGGTAAATCTGCCCGATTGCTGCTGGCAACGAATGCTCCGGAAGTCGGTCAGAAAGATTTGTTAATATGGGCCTGTTGGACAAATGTCCTTGTCTTGCGCCTGAAAATGAAGTAGATTTACATATAACCCAGAAAACAACGGAAACTATGAGTATCAGAGAAGCTTATAATGAATGGGCATCACAATACGATACCAATATCAACAGAACAAGAGACCTTGAAGCACTCGCATTAAGAGAATCCCTTTCCCCGTTTACGATTGAACATGTCCTTGAAATAGGCTGTGGTACAGGTAAAAACACGGCTTTCTTTGTTGAAAATGCAATCAGCGTAACTTCAGTTGATTTTTCAGAAGAGATGCTGGCGAAGGCAAGGGAGAAATTCAGCACGCAGGGTAATGTTAGTTTTATTCAGGCAGATATCACCGCCCCGTGGACATTCGCCGGCGATAGAAAATTTGACCTGGTTTCATTCAGCCTGGTGCTGGAGCATATTAAAGACCTGGACAATATTTTTGCTTCGGCGGCAGCTGTACTACAGCAAAACGGATTGTTGTATATAGGGGAGTTGCATCCATTCCGTCAGTACGGCGGCAGCAAGGCCAAATATGAAACTGCTGATGGCCCGCAGGAATTACAAACCTATACCCACCATATTTCGGAGTTTGTACAAATAGCTGCCAGGCATGGGTTGCAGGTCTTTAATGCCAATGAATATTTTGACGAAGACCAGATCAATCCGGTGCCACGTATCCTCGTGTTACTGCTCAACAAGGAATAAAAGTCTGTTATAACACGATATTAAACCATACAAAAAATCCTGTCACCATATGATGACAGGATTTTTCTTTTTGAATATCTTTTCTGGCTGCTACAGCACGTGTTGTTGCTGTTCCTTGTGTTTATTTTTGCCACGGTTTGTACCGCCTTTGCGGCCAATGGCAGCCATATGTTCCCTGTTACGGCTTACCGCCTCTCCACCTTTCTTGCCGGCAGCTCTGGCCTCTTCAGATGTGAATTTATGTGCAACGCCCTGTTTGTGGGCTGCTCGTCCACCTTCTCTGGATATGGCTCTCTGTTGTTCCGGGTCCATGGATGCAAAACCGCGTTTGCTGTGCTTAGGTTTTTCTACCGCACTATCCTGCGGATTGCCATTGGGAAATGATTGATACCTCATGTTTTCCATAATGCAACTTTTATAGTGTAGTGAACAAATTATGTATAGCTCAACTATACAACTATGGTGCCACCGCCTGTAACTCAATGCAATACAGCCTTTTGGGTGTTATCCCACTGTGGTATTAGTGCAATTCATTACCCAATACATAGAAAAATACACACAATAAAACCCCCGATTCCACAGTTTTACCCCCTGAAATGCCTGATCTGCATTGGCTTATGATTTGCATTATTCACAGAGCAATAAACTTTTAATAACCCATTCAAACTTCTGTTATGGCAAAGTATTCGAGCGCTGTACAGCGTAAGGTGAAAAAAGTAATGCAGGAAATGCATGAAGGTAAATTAAGAAGTGGTAGAAGCGGTACAAAAGTAAAGAACCCAAAACAAGCTATTGCGATAGGATTATCAGAAGCCCGCGCTGAAGGCGATAAGGTTCCGCCAAGAAAATCATCTTCCTCCGGCAAAAAAAGTACAAAATCATCTTCCCCAAAGATGACAGCAAAACGTAGCACCGTCAAAAAAACAACGGCTAAAAAAACCATGGCTAAAAAAACAATGGCCAAAAAAGCTACAGCAAAAAAAGCAGCACCTAAAAAAGCAACTGCTAAACGTGCCACTGCCAAAACTGCCACTGCCAAACGGGCAACCGCTAAAAGGGCCACAGCCAAAAGAGCTGCTACCGCTAAAAAAACTACTGCGAAATCCATGACCGGCAAAAAGGCAACTGCTAAAAAGGCAATGCCTAAAAAAAATGCTAAAACTACTGTTAAAAAATCAACAGGAAGAAGCACCACAGCGGCCAGGAAACGAGCCACCAGCAAGCGTAGGGCAATGCACGCATAAACCCGTTTCAAACAATATCCAATCATATACAAAAAAAGACCGATGCCGTACGGCACCGGTCTTTTTATATGGCACATACCTTGTCCATATATCTGTATGGAAAAACATCATGTAACAGTTATTATCAATGGTAAGGCTTATGGACTTAACATCACGGTAAATAGCCAGATTCATGAAACCATGTATGAGGTTATCCCTGATGTCAGGCCATTTGTACTGGAGGATTTTCAACCGCAAAACAACAATTTTACGGCAGACCATACCGATACTGTGGCCGAAAGGTTACGGATCGTGGAAACTGAACAGATCGCACGGATCATATGGACTGAAATCCTCAGTAAAATGGATTAGCTCCTTTGCCCGGTTCTAACTGGTTAGCAACCATTTGGCAGTAATGTGCCCGGTTTGTACATTTACACCACTATGATGCTAACCGACGCAGTCTATAAGCGGAAAAACCGAAAGGAACGGATCCTGTTTTTAGCCAAATTACTGGCCTATCTGGCTATTGTGTATTTTAACCTGAATCATGCAGCCACCTATGATAAGTTTCCCTGGCTCTTCAGAATAACCAACGCCCTCTCTTTCTTCCTGGGCGCCAACCTGGTCATATCACTCGCCTGGATCCTCATCATATCATGGTATACCCGCCGCAGGCTCAACAAACCCGTGGAAAAAGATAATTTCATGCTGGGCCTCAACCGTATCAGCTCCGTGCTGAATACGGTTTTCTTTATCCTGTCTGTCATGATCCTCTTCGGTATCGACCTGCTCAAGTTCGTAACCAGCATCACCATCGTGGCGGCAGCCATTGCACTGCTTTCCAAAGATTATATCACCAATATCATCAATGGCCTCATCATCATGTTCTCCGATCAGCTCTCGCTGGGAGATCATGTTAAAATCGGTGACTACAAAGGAAAAATACTGGATATCACGCTCATCAATCTCGTACTCCAGAACGATGATGATGAAATTATGATCGTGCCCAACTCCCTCGTATTTACAGCGATTGTTGTCAATCAGTCTAAACAGAATATCAAAAAATTAATTATCGAATTTGAACTGGACCGTAAACTCGCCTTCACACCAGACCAGCTCGAAACACGCCTGAAAAATTCCATTACTGCCTTCGAAAGCCATTATGCAAAAGGTAGTTTCCTCCTCCGTACCATGGAAATCAAAAAAGACCATGTGCTGTTTAAAGTGCAGCTGACGCTTCCTGTGGCAGACAAACAACTGGAACAACAATTACGTCGTACACTGAATACAGAGATAATTTCCATTGCAGAAAAAGGTGTCTGAAAAGCATTCATTTTCAATAGAAATTCACTAGATTCGCTGTTATTAAATTTTTTTTAGATCTGATGTCAACATTAGCGTATACTATGAAAAAGTATTTAATTCCATGTGGTGCTGTGCTGTTGTTTACTTCCTGTGGCCTGTTTTCAGGTAAAGAGAAAAATATTGAAAGTGATTCCGTGAAAATTGCTGCCAGTGAACTGATCGATAGTACACAGGGAAATAGTGCAGACGATGGTGAAACGATTGATATGGATACCAGCACCATTAAACGTTTATCATGGATAGATGATGTGATGAAAGGCTATCTCCGGACACCTGAAGGTGTTAAAATAGTACAGGGATATAAGTATGAAAAAGATGTTAACTGGATCTGGGACTCCATGCGTAAAACAGATTCCGCGACCTATGTCGTATTACAGCTCGGCGGCGATGTAGACAACGGAGAAGGAATGGTATTCTCAACAGCAGCATGGATCTACGTAGATACACTCTCCAGAAAGGCATATGAATACAGCATCGAAAAAGAAGATTTACGACCGCTGAATATTCCAGCAAAATAATACAACAAAACTTACCATACGAAAGAGGGTAGCTGCATTCCGGTGTTGTTACCCTCTTTTTTTGCCTTTCTGCTATTTTTTATATCATGGAAAATGCTAAAATGATATTTTTTATTGATGCAAATGCTGTCTTTTGATGATATTTTAACATTTTTATTACTTTCGTCCCTCCATAGCGAAGCTGCATGCATTATCTTTGCAAGTACAATAAAAGCACAGGAATTATGTCATTAATTGAGCATTTAAATTGGAGATACGCAACGAAAAGCTATGATCCAACGAAGAAAGTAAGTGAGGAAAATGTGACGAAGATTGTTGAAGCAGCGCGACTGGCACCAACTTCGTCAGGACTACAACAATTCAGGATTCTGGTAATTACCAACCAGGAACTGAAAGAAAAAATCGTTCCGTTGGCTTGGGGTCAGGAAATTGTGGCAGATTGCTCACACCTGCTGGTATTTGCCGCCTGGGACAACTACACAGAAGAAAGAATTGATACTGTATACGACAGAACTACCGACGAAAGAGGCTTGCCACGCGGTCGCTTCTCCAGCTATACAGATAAGATCAAAGGCATGTACCTGCCACAGGAAGCGCACACTAACTTTATCCATACTGCACGTCAGTCGTACATAGGTTTCGGCCTCGCCATCGCACAGGCAGCAGAGCTTAAAGTAGATGCCACACCGATGGAAGGTTTTGACAATGATGCACTGGATGCCTTACTGGACCTCCGTTCCCACGGACTAAGAAGTGTTACGATGCTGCCACTGGGCTACCGCAAAGAGGACACAGACTGGCTCGTTAATATGAAGAAGGTACGCATCCCTTCAACAGAATTTGTTATCGAGTTAAAATAACATTCAACTCAGTAGATATGTCGCCTGAAAAGCAGTTTAATACTGCCTTTCAGGCGATTTTGTTTGCGGGGTTAAACAAAACTCATATTGTACAGCTGTTCCTGCGGTGCTTCCGGCATCGCAGTTTCCATTTCATGAATAAAGGTATCTATCAGCGCTTTCGTTACGCCAGGCATACAGATTATATGTGACCAGCCATTCTCTGAAGCCAGCTGCCACTTGTTCCTGATGCTGGCCGGAGGCTCCGGAAATACGACGGTTAACGTATCCGGGTTGCGCCATGCTGCCACACCAATTTCCCGTAGGCGACTCGTGGCATATGCCGCTACTTCCAGCGCTGCCATTGCCCTTGCACGCATGCCTTCAATGCCATAACGCTTCAATGCATACCATAGAAACAACGGACTATGGCCATTCCGGCTGCCGGTGATCGTTGTGTCCATCGTGCCGATATAGGCCACGGAACGGGCAATGCGGTCGCGGTACGACTTGTGCGCAATCACCACGCCACACGGCACGGGAGAGCCAATAAATTTATGACCGCTGATAGCAATACTATGAGCACCATCGGCAAAGTCGAAAGCCGGCCTGTTTTCCAGGAAACCACTGTAGCTGCCGGACAAAGCGCCGTCGGCATGTATATAAAACTGACGTATCGCCGTTTTGTCCAGGATCTCCCTGATACGCTTCACGTCATCCCTTGCCTCTGTCATGGTGGTGCCAATATTAGCCAGAATGATCACCGGCAACTGACGGTTCATGGAAATCGTATTCTCCAGGTCATCATAATCCATTTCACCGTTGTCCTGTGTGCGCACTACGATGGCTGGCATATTGAGCAGATGAATATTTTTCTGAACACTATAATGGGTGGCAGCGGAATAATATACCATCGCTTTGGGGTATAGCTCCCTGGCCAGGTATAAGGCATAGAGATTGCCTTCAGACCCGCCGTTGGTAACATATCCCCACCAGTCGTTGGCCGGAGCCCGGAAAAGCTGCGCAAAAAATGCGACTACTTCTTTTTCCAGGTCTCTGGAACCAACTGCATATGTAGATGGAATGAAAGGGTCGCCCAGGTTGTTGAGCGGGTATTGCAAAAATGGCATCAGCGGCGAATAATCAAAATCCTTCGAAACCGGATATCCCAGGAAGCCGGCCGTACCATTTGCTACAGTATCCAACAATGTCTGTAACCGCGTTGTGTCGGCCGCAGACAACTTAAAGTCGTTCATTTCTTGAAATTACAGGTGTATGATCCTGCGAAGCTAGGGATATATGGTTGAATAAATCTGTGGTTTGCTATAACTCAGAAAATATACACTAATTTTGTCTTTTAGGTAGATGATTGTATCTGTTTTCGCCTTTGTTTTTTATCTCCCGCAGATAAATCTGACTACCTCAAAATCTATATTTTATGGACATACTGGATAAAACAGACCGCCGGATATTACAGGTATTACAGGAAGATGCCCGGTTAAATACCAAAGAAATAGCCCATAAGATCGGCCTTTCTGTTACGCCCACCTATGAGCGGCTGAAGAAAATCGAGAAGCTGGGAATCATAAAAAAGAATGTAGCCCTGCTGGATGGTGAGAAGCTGGGAAAGACAATGGTGGCGTATTGCAACGTTTCCCTTCAACTGCATTCCCTGCCTTTGCTCCGTAAGTTTGAAGCGGCTATTCACCGCCACGAAGAAGTAATGGAATGCTATCACGTAGCGGGCAACTATGACTACTTATTAAAAATTGTGGTAGACGATATGAAGAGCTATCAGCAGTTTATAACCACTAAACTGGCTGCCATAGAAAATATTGCGAACGTGCATAGCTCCTTCGTAATGACGGAAATTAAAAACAGTACTGCGTTTTCGTTGTAGGTCAGCTTATTTTACAATGCTCATTCCATTGCTCCCCTGGTCCTGGATAACAACCGTATAGCCGCGGGAGTTAGTGTCGGCTTCATCGGAGAGAGGTACGGTGAAAGAGAAGCTGCTACCGTTTCCTGGTGTACTATGAAACCATATCCGGCCATGGTTGCGTTCTACAAAATCTTTGGAGAGATGAAGCCCTAGCCCGCAGCCCTTTTCGTTTTGCGTGCCGGATGTGCTGTAGTAAATATTGGAGAAGATACGGTGCTGGTTTTCTAACGGTATGCCGGTACCATTATCACGAACGATGACCTCAGCGAAAGTCCGGTCTATTCTGGCGCTCACAGATATCTTACCGCCGCCGGGGGTAAACTTGATCGCATTGCTGATCAGGTTACGCAATACCATCCTGATCATTTCAGGGTCGGCATATACCATCAACGATCCCGATAGTTCATGCTGTAAGGAAACATCTTTCTGTTTGGCCAGTGTCTGCAGCAGTTCAAATTCCTGGTTAAGCAGGAGCAATATATCAAAATCATCTGCCCTGACACCAATGCCTTTCATCTGGTTGCTGGCCCATTGCAGCATATTATCCATCATGTAGGAGGTATTTTTTACATCTCTCCATAACTCATCTGAATAAAACTTAAACTGCTCCTGCGTGATCCTTTCATCGCGCAGCAGAAACAGCAGGCCTTCCAGGATCGCCAGCGGAGAACGCAGGTCATGGGAAATCACAGAGAAGATTTTATCCTTTACCTGGTTCAGACTTTCCAATGTTGTATTCTGCTCAAGGATAATATGGTTTTGAAGAGACACTTCCTGGTTTTTGCTGTTGAGTTCACGGGTAAGCAGCTTTTGCTTTTTAAACATACGGTACAGCATAAACGTAATGACCAGCAGAATGATAAACAGCAGGGTAGCAGAAAACACCAGCATGCGCTGTTGCTGTATGGTGGCGAGGTGTATCTGTTGTTCTTTTTTTAGTAAGATGTTCTCCTTTTGCTTTTTCTCTGCTTCGTACTTTTCCTGGCTGCGGGATATCTGCCTGGATTTCTCCAGGTTGAAAAATTCCATATTGCGCTCCGTATAGGCTTTATAGTTATTGAGCGCCGACCGGTAATCATTGCGGGTACTATCCAGCTCATACCTGATCTTATAATAGATCATCTCATTTTTCACGTTCTTCAGCACCACATTGCCGGCATGGGCCTGCTGCAGGTTCTTTTCTGCATTGATGAGATCACCCATGAAGGTTTGTACCTCGGCGAGGTTCAGACTGGATTTAACCATTCCCAGCTGGTTGTCGGCTTCTCGGTAGCATTCGTTGGACAGCTGGTGATAATGCAACGCGTCTTCCAGGCGGTATTGCAACATGGCCACCAGCCCCAGGTTTTCGTAGGTATAGGCCAGTCCCCTGCGATCATTCTGCGCCAGCTTCATCGCCTCTGCTTCATGGAGGAATAGCAGGGAAGAATCCAGTACATGCAGAGCCAGGTAGGCTGATCCTATATTATTAAGTGTCTTGCTGATTTCTGAAATTTCGTGGAGGCTCTTTTTTATTGCGAGCGACCGGAGAAGATAGGGTAGGGCGTCTCTGGGGCTGTTTTGTTCTGTGAAGATGTTCCCCATGTCGTTATACAGGATGCTCAGGGTATGCAGGTCATTGATGCTTTCTGCGAGCTTCAGGGAGCTGAGGGTCAGCTGCATCTGTTTGTCGAGGTGGCCCCGGGTATTTTCGACGAGGGCCAGGTTACGCTGTGCCCAGATGCGCCCGTTCATATAATGGAGCTGTGCGCTGAGGCCCAATGCCTCATTGGCGTATTTTTCCGCTATCTGTGCATCTTTGGTAAAAAAGGCCCGGGAGGCTTTATTGAGAATATCTACGCGTTCCGTATCCTTCGCTGAGTGGTGAAGCAGCTCCATTTCAAAGCTGTCTGGCTGCGCTGATTGTGCCTCGCTGGCAGGTGACAGCAGTATCAGCCACAGCGGAATCAGTAAACATTTTTTCAAAGGATTGGCGGGCAGCATATGACGTAATTAATGTTGGCATTCGGTGGAACGGTTTTGGGGCGTCTCCACATAATTATGATAAAAATAATCATAATGCATGATGATTCAAAAATTGATCTATAATTGTATCCCATTTTGGGTAATTTTGCGCCCTGAATTATTGATCTTCAACTCCATTTGTACTAACAAGAAAATTTTCGCTAACATGGCTGTCAAGAAATCAGCTGCACTGGGCTTCATCTTTGTTACCCTCCTGATCGATGTTATCGGTTTTGGTATCATTATACCGGTAATGCCTAAACTTATCGAGTCGCTCACTGGCGAAGGCCTTAGCGGCGCCTCCTGGTATTCCGGCTGGTTAACTTTTGCCTACGCCATTACACAGTTTTTTATGGCCCCGGTGATCGGTGGCCTCAGCGATGCCTACGGCAGACGTCCTGTTTTGCTGTCCTGCCTGGCTGCATTTTGCCTGGATTACCTGTTCCTGGCCTGGGCGCCTAATATTGGGTTACTGTTCGTTGGCCGTATCATTGCCGGCATCACAGGCGCAAGTATGAGTACCGGCGCGGCCTATATTGCTGATATCAGTACTCCGGAAAAACGCGCACAGAATTTTGGTATGATTGGCGTGGCCTTCGGGTTAGGGTTTATTATAGGCCCGGGACTGGGAGCACAATTCAGCTCCTTTGGGCCCAAAGGTCCATTTATAGCTGCTGCCGGATTAACCCTGCTGAATTTCCTTTATGGCTTCTTTATCTTACCGGAATCCCTTGCACCTGAAAACAGGCGTCCATTTGAGCTGAAGAGAGCAAACCCATTTGGTGCGCTCAAGCAGCTGAAAAAATACCCGGTAATTTCCGGACTGATTTTTTCGCTGGTGCTGATTTACCTGGCTAACTATGCTGTACAGTCCACCTGGTCTTTCTTTACCATGCTGAAATTTAACTGGACTGTTAAAATGGTGGGGAACTCCCTGATGTTTGTGGGTTTCCTGGTCGCACTGGTGCAGGGAGGTCTTATCCGTGTGGTTATTCCGCGTTTGGGACAGAAGAAATCTGTAATCCTTGGGTTGATCCTGTATACTATCGGATTAGGACTATTTGGCTTCGCCGCAAATGGCTGGGAAATGTTCGTATATCTGGTACCGTATTGCCTGGGTGGAATATGCGGCCCTAGCCTCCAGGGTATCATGAGCAGTGCCGTACCTCCAAATGCACAGGGTGAGCTGCAGGGTGCTATGACAGGGCTCGTGAGCCTGACCATGATCGTCGGCCCGCTGATGATGAACAGTATCTTCACCTGGTTTACCAAACCTTCCGCACCGATCTATTTTCCAGGCGCACCATTTATTGCCGGTGCTGTTTTGCTGGTGCCGAGTATTATACTGGCCGCTATCTCTTTTAAAAAGAATCATACGCCTGCAAGATTGTAAAACAATTAAAAAGACATTGATAATGAGTTGAATATCTAAATTCAATTACATTTGCAAACTATGCTAAGAAAACTCATTGCAGTGGCATTGCTTACAATAGTTGGGACCAGCGCCAGTGCACAGCAGGATACGGTAAAGAATCAGCAGGCATCACTGTTCGGTCAGTCTGATACGGTATTGCATAAACGTAGTTTTTTCCCGTTGCCGGTACTGACCTATTCCCAGGAGAAAGGATTGGAAATAGGAGCGGCGATGTTATATTCTTTTTATACAGATAGAAAGAATCCAAGCGCGGCCACGCGTAACTCTACCATCAACCTGATACCGGGTGTCACCACCAAAAATCAGTACAAGGTAGACCTGAAAGCCGACATCTGGACACGCGATAATATCTGGCATTTCAGAGGTAGTATGCGCTACCAGAATTTCCCCTTGTACTTCTATGGTATCGGTGATACGACGCATGCAGCAGATAAATCACTGCTGAACAATGTGCGTTTCCGCTTCCAGGGAGAGGCAGAAAGGAAGGTCGGTTCGCACTTCTATGTTGGGGCTACCATGTCGTTCCAGAACGATACTTACAGCAGCGATGACGGAAAGGGAATTTATAATACCATGCCGCTGGTGGGCAAAACCGGAGGGCATGTTACCTTCGTAGGTCTGACTGGTATTTATGATACCCGCGACAATCAGAACTATACCCGTAAAGGAACCTGGCTACGATTGAATACGGCTTTTGCGCCTTCCTTCCTCAGCTCAGAGCAACTGTGGAAAATAGAAGCACAGGGCAAACAGTTCGTTTCATTGTCCCGCAAGAGTACGCTGGGCTTCAATGCATTTTTCAACTCCCTGCAGGGAAGTCAGCTGCCATTCTATCTCTTACCCGAAATGGGAAATGATAACCTGATGCGCGGGTATTATTCCGGTCGCTACAGGAACCAGAATTATTTAGCATTCCAAACCGAATACCGTTACCTGATAGATCCAAAAGTCAGAATCAAGGTATGGTTTGTTGATCTGCATCCTAAGTTCGCACTGGCCGCCTTCGCCGGTACAGGCACTGTGTTTGCAAATAGGGATTTTCACTTCGATGGCTTCAAGCCTAACTATGGCGGCGGTATCCGATATTTCTACGATGAAAATTCCAGGCTCACTGTTCGTATAGACTATGGCGTAGGAGAGAAACGTCCGGGAGAAGCCCGTCAGAAAGGATTGTATCTGTCGCTGGCAGAAGCTTTCTAAAAATATTAAGCCACTCGTTTTGGTGCAGGAAGTGCAATTGCTGAAATAAAATGTTTCAGTGGTTGCACTTCTTTGATTGTTATGTGCTAACATTTCCTTAACTTCCAGTATGCTGTTTATCAAGCAACAGTAAGTTACGATTCACCAAAACCACTGTTTATGAAACGACCTATCCTGTTATCAGCCCTGGCTTTGTCATTGGCTGTTACAAGTGCCGTACAGGCGCAGGACTCAAAATCTACCACACCTCCCCATTCCAAATTTTATCTCAAAGCAGCAGGAGGTTATTTCTTTAGTATTACCCCCGGTCAGTTTCCCAATGTTGGCCCATATCCTCCACAGGACCTGCATACGCAGTATAACCCGGCGAATGCAAATCCACTGGATACCCTCAGCAGGAAAGTGTTGACAGGTTCTTATGGTCAGGGCGTTCGCGGCGGACTTTCCGTTGGTTACAATATCAACAAATACATCGCCGTGGAAGCAACATTCAATTATTTCCACAGCGCCAAAAACCTCATGACCAATAACCTGACCACCGTGGTTAGTACCAATAAAGTATTGGGAAGTATTACTTCGCATGGCTATGTAAATGCCATCGACTTTGCTCCCAGCTTTGTTTTCAGCCCGGGGCTTGAAAAAATAAATCCCTACGTTCGCTTTGGTTTGGTGTTGCCGCTCTGGGGCAGACTGTATATCGAAACAGATGCCTTCCAGCTGTCCAACCCGCCTGCAGGTGCACCATTGCCTCCAGGTACCCTTATCCAGACGGAAATCCATCGTAAGGAAGAAGTTAAACCAAGTATCACCATCGGTATGCAGGGCGCCCTCGGTGTATCCTTCAACATTTCCCCACGCTTCGATATCTTCGTGGAAGCTGAATACAGAAACGTTCCTGTAAAAAGCAAGTCCAAAGAAGTTACCAAATACAGCGAAGTCAATACCGCTGTTAACGGAAGCACGGGCGCTGTTATCACCCAGATCAGCACCCGAGGCCTGGGCGACCTCAGCAATGCGGAAAGGAATACAGACTACGTCACTACGCTGGACCAGAACTCCAATACACCGATTGGACAAACAGGTACAGTGGTGCATTACAAAAATGACAACGCACCTGCCAATGACCTGAAATCATATATTAATATTGGTGGCCTTGGCGCCAACGCAGGTATCAAATTCAGACTCTGATTTAACAACCGTATAAATGAAGAATGCCGCCAGCAAATCTGCTGAGCGGCATTCATTTTGTGATGAGCATAAGATCTTAATACGCACTCGCTCTGTTCAGCAAATCAATATCTTCTTTATCTAACTGCAACTGGACACCACTGGTCAGTTCGTGCAGCTGTTCAATATTGGTGGCACTGGCAATCGGCGCTGCAATAGCAGGCCTTGTCAACAGCCAGGCAAGTGATATAGCGGATGGTGTAGTTGCATGTTTTTTTGATACTGTATCCAGCGCATCGAGTATCTTCAGGCCACGCGTATTCAGGTAGGACAGGGCTTTCTTACCGCGGGCACTGCTCTTGCTTACATCCCCCTCATTTCTGTACTTTCCACTCAGGAAACCGCTGGCAAGAGAATAATAATTAATCACAGCAATATCTGCTTTAACGCAGATGTCTGCATATTGTTGTTCATATTTTTCCCTGTCATACAAATTGTATTCGGGCTGAAACGTTTCATATCTCGGATAGCCGTGCGACTCACTAGCCCTTAAACTCGCCAGCAGCCTTGCTGCCGTCATATTGGAAGCGCCGATGGCTCGTACCTTTCCTTCCTTTACCAGCTGCGCATATGCTTCCAGTGTTTCTTCCACAGGTGTACCTTCATTATCATAATGCGTCTGGTAGAGATCAATAAAATCCGTTTGCAGACGCTTCAGCGAATCTTCAACATGTTTCAGTATATATTTTTTGCTCACATTGATGCCTTCCCCAAAGTCGGCACCCACCTTAGTGGCAACAACTACCTTTTCACGATTGCCGCGTGCCTTCATCCATTTACCAATGATGGTTTCCGACTCACCACCGCTGTTGCCCGGCACCCAGCGCGAGTATACATCAGCGGTGTCCACTAAATTAAAACCCTGCGCTATAAATTCATCCAGCAGCGCGAAAGAAGTCTTTTCATCTGCTGACCATCCAAATACGTTACCGCCAAAAGCCAATGGCGCCACTTCCAGTTCCGATTGTCCGAGTTTACGTTTTTTCATATAAAAGTGATTGAGTTAATCCTGCTAACCTCTAATTTAACTACTTTTGTTGCATCATAAAGCGAAAACATGCCTGTAGATATATTAAAGCAAGATTTTGACTGGCTTACATCCACTTATGGAAAGTTAAATGGTAATTCCGTACTGGATGCCAGAGAAAATGTTACCCATGAGATCTTTCCCGACAAGGTTATAATAGGCACTGCCTTCGTGAATTGCGCCACCTACCAGGTTTTCTTTGAAGGTGCCGACCTGGAGGTCAATAAATTCGCACTGGAGAATCCTGTCGTAGAAGACAGTCCGCTGGTGGCCGACCCTATGACCGACATAGACGTAACAGAATTGCAGCGCCGCTGGAATGAGTTGCTTAAAAGCATCCGTGCAAAGGAAAAGTTGCAGGGCAGTGGAAATGCACGTCAGGCACTCTCACAGTTGTTCTATGATATTTTTGAGGAAGATCAGGCAATATTAGCCATCGATGAATTGCCGGATTTTGTAAAACCAGATCCTGCTGTTATCTGGGACGAGCTGGCAGTAGCATTGCAGAATAATGGTAACCTGGCTGAGTTCGAATGGTCGGATCTCACGGATACCGGTATCTATTCGCTCAATGAACTGGAACCAATTCAGCTGGCAGGAATTGTTTTAGATGTACCATCTGAAGAAGATTATGAAGAAATCGTTGCAGCAGAAGATTTTGCACAGGCTGCGCTCGATTATGTAAATATGCAACTGGAAGAAGCCGAACTGAAGATCGTTGCAGTAGGTACCTCCCTCGACGAATACCAGGCATTTACCTGTCTGTCCATCGCCGACCAGCGTTTCTCCGATGCCATCAAACATATGTCTGCACTGTGTCTGGTAACACTGTACTAATTGAAATATTCGATTAAAATTACCTTAAATATTATAAACGGTTATCAGTCTCCCGTTAATTATCAATAAATTAGTAGGACGAAATTAACCAAACAGTGAAGGTTGTTGCCAGGCTAGTATTATTATTTATCCTTACCACTTTTTTATTACCCGCAACGAGGGAAAGTGGTAAGGTAACGCTGTATCCACATGCAGCGCGATATACTACTACCACAAAATTACAACAACGTTTCCTACTTGCTGACCCCGATCAATACCAGGTCAAAACAACACAGGAACGACATAAACGTCGCCCGGTCGGACTAAACGACTACATCAATCACGCCTGCGTTGTTTCCGTTATCCATCTCAAAGACAGATTTATTTATGTAGAGCAACCCAGCAGGGGTTATCTCCATAACCGTTACCTCAGTATCCATCCTCCGCTAAGAAGCTGGAGAGGCCCGCCTGTAGCCTGATCCTCCAAAATTCAGCATTCTTATTTCTCAGTTTTTATCACGATTTATGAAGATATTTATGAACGTGAAGATTTACTGTGTGGCATTGCTATGCCTTGCAGCAACCACTGGTAAACTCTTCGCTCAACAGCCGGCGGATTCATTTTCGCTGCATAAAGCTATAGACCGGACACTGGCACATTATCCCACGCTAAAAGCAAAAGCAGCAACAGTACAGGCCGGACAGGCAAGCCTGACAGACGTCAAACATAACTGGTACCCAAACCTGAAACTCCATGAGCAACTGGACCTGGGTACCGACAACAGTATATATGGCTCGTATTTCACCCTGGGAATGATCCCATCCACCTCAGGAGGTATACGTGAAGAGAATACCAGCCAGGCCATGAGCGGTAATATCGCCATGGCAGAAATGCAATGGGAGATCTATAACTTCGGCGCCTACCGCACCCAGAAAGATGCAGCAAAGTCTGCCCTGCGTGTCAACTCCGCAGATATGGCCAATGAAGCCAACCAGCTCACCGCAGCCATCATTCAGGATTATCTTGAACTGCTACGACTGGAACAGCTGCGCAAAATCCAGCAGGATAATATCAACAGAACAGCCGAAATCCAGCGGGCAGTAAATGCCATCGTTAAACATGGTCTGAAACCTGGGGTAGATAGTGCGGTTGCGGCTGCTGAACTCTCCCGCGCACGACTGAACCTGATTGATGTAAACAGTCAGTATAACCGCGTACGCATCGAAATAGCCAGCTTCACAGGAATGGATACCACCGGCATCATTCCTGATACCATCAATGAAACCAGGCTGCTGGCACTACTCAATGAATACCTGCCGGAAAAACAACAGATGGCAGATAGTCTGGGTAGTCATCCGTTGCTGCAATACTATAATGCACAATACCTCAATCAGCTGGCCAATGCACAGGTAACAAGGAAAAGCAACCTGCCAAAGGTAAGTCTGATGGCAGCAGGCTGGATGCGCGGTTCCAGCGGTGAATACAATGATTACTTTAATAAAAATCTCTGGAGCGGATTAGGCTACAGCAGGTCCAACTATCTCGTAGGCCTGGGTATCACCTATAATCTGACCGATATAAAACATACCCGCGAACGTGTAGCTGTACAGCAATACAAAGCCCAAGCCGCCGAACAGGAAATGGAAACGGCCCGTACAAGACTGCAGCAATCGCTCGACCAGGCACAATCCGATATGGCCATTTCAGAACAACGCCTAGAGGAAATTCCCGCGCAACTCAATGCTGCAAGGGCAGCGGCTACGCAAAAAACAGCCTTGTATAAAGCCGGATTAACAAACATCATTGAAGTAACTAACGCACTGTTCCTGCTCAACAGAGCAGAAACAGACCTGGTGCAAGCCAGGGATATTGCCTGGAAAGCCTTGTTCAGAGCTGCTTACGCAGGTAATAGTATTCAACAGTTATTACCTGAGCTGAACTAGGTATCATTGATTTTTTTGCAGATCTAAAAACAGAAGAACATGTCGTTAGTATCCTCTGCACTGAAAAAGCCCATCGCGGTAGTCGTAATCACCATCGGTGTATTGCTGTTTTCAGTGTTGTCCATATTTAAGATTCCGATAGATATATTTCCTAAACTCAACCTGCCTACCATCTACGTGATAGAGCCTTATGGCGGTATGTCGCCCAAACAGATGGAAGGCTTTTTTGCCACTGGATTGCAAGACCAGTTTTTGTATATCAACGGTATCAAAAACATTACAAGTAAAAATATCCAGGGGCTTACGCTGCTGAAACTCACCTTCTATGAAAATACCGATATGGCCGAAGCTTCCGCGCAGGTGGCCTTGCAGGTGAGCAGAGCATTGAAATTCTTCCCACCGGGAGCCCTGCCGCCACAGGTGGTACGCTTTGATGCATCCTCCCTGCCGGTTGGGGAACTGGTACTCAGTAGTCCTACTAAATCGCTGAAGGAGATCGCTGACCTGGCTGCTACACGTATCAGGCCTATGTTTGCTACCGTGCCCGGCCTCTCGGCACCTCCGCCTTTCGGCGCCAACTCCAGGTCTATTCTTGTGAACGTAGATCCTGAAAAGCTGCGCAGCTTCAACCTCTCGCCGGATCAGGTGGTGGAAGCCATTGCAAAGAATAACGTTATGACACCCTCCGGGAATATCCGTATCAACAATACCATGTTCGTGACTACGGTAAACTCACTCGAGGATAAAGTGTCCGCATTCGGTGATATACCTATCTCCAGCAACGGAAACTCGAATATCTTTATTAAAGATGTGGCAAGAGTAGTAGACGGTTCCGACGTTACCGTCGATTATGCGCTGGTAAACGGCAAACGCTCTGTATATATTCCGGTGGTAAAAACGGCAGATGCTTCTACCTGGGATGTGGTAAAAACGCTGAAAAGCAAAATGCCGGAAATGCAAAGTCTGCTCCCGGACGATGTCAAACTCAGTTACGAATTTGACCAGTCCGTATTTGTAATCAATGCGGTGAAAAGCCTGATGACAGAAGGTATACTCGGTGCGTTGCTGACAGGTTTGATGGTGCTGTTGTTTCTGGGTGACCTGAGAAGTTGCCTCGTGGTGGTGGTGACCATTCCGATAGCAGTACTTACGGCAGTAATGTTCCTGCATCTCAGTGGACAGACAGTCAATATTATGACCCTGAGTGGTCTCGCACTGGCCATTGGTATCCTGGTGGACCAGGCCACGGTAACGATAGAAAATATACACCAGCACCTGGAAATGGGAAAATCAAAACGCAGGGCTATTTATGATGCCTGTGAGGAGATTTCCTTCCCGCTGTTGCTGATATTGCTTTGTATCCTGGCAGTATTCGCGCCTTCCTTTATTATGACGGGTGTGCCTAAAGCCATGTTCCTGCCGCTGGCACTCAGCATCGGTTTTGCCATGATCGCCTCTTACTTCGCCGCTCAGACGCTGGTACCGGTAATTGCAAACTGGTGGCTGAAAGCCGAAAAGTTCCAGCATGCACATGCAGGCCTTGCGCTGGATGAGGACGAAGTGGAAGAGATCAACAACCATATGGTGCACGAAGAAAAAGCAGGCGCTAAACTAAAAGGATTTGAAAAATTCAAAATGGCGTTTATCAACCTGCTGGAGAAGGCAGCGCCTAAATCTAAGCTGATTGTAACAGTATATGTCATTGGTTCATTATTGGTAGCCGCTGGCTGTTATTTGTTCATTGGTAAAGACCTGATGCCACATGTCAATGGGGGGCAGTTTCAGCTTCGTCTCCGGGAACCGGATGGAACCAGGCTGGAAAGAACGGAGGCGCGTGTGCACCAGGTGCTGGATATGATAGATAGTACGGCAGAAGGCCATGTGGCCATCAGTTCTGCTTACGTCGGGCTTATTCCGAGCAGCTATGGCGCCAGTAACCTCTACATTTTCAATAGTGGGACGCATGAGGCTGTATTGCAGGTAAACCTCGACGAGGATTACAAGGTGAATATGGATGCGTTTAAGGATTCGCTGCGTAACAAGCTGAATGCAGCTTTCCCGGAAATGAAATTATCTTTTGAGCCGATCGATCTGACAGAAAAGATCATGAGTCAGGGTGCTTCCAATCCGATAGAAATCCGTGTGGCCGGAAAAGATATGAAAGAGATTTCCGGTTTTGCAGATAAGGTGGTGGCCAACATGCAACAGATTCCTTATTTGCGCGATGTGCAAATTGCGCAACCCTTGCATTTTCCGGTTATCAATATCACTATAGACCGCTTCAAGCTGGCACAGATGGGACTCGATATCAGTCAGGTGGCCCGCTCAGTTACAGCTTCAACATCTTCCAGCCGTTTCTCCGAAAAAAACCAATGGCTCGATGAAAAAGTCGCTTATACCTACCAGGTTCAGGTACAGGTGCCGGAGTATGATATGACCGCTATTAATGACCTGAAGGAGATACCGCTTGTAAAAGGGCAGCTCAGGCCGGTGCTGGGAGATGTAGCCACTTTCAATACAGGGGAGATGCCGGGAGAATATGACCGTGCAGGGCCTCGTAGGTTCGTTACCGTTAGTGCAAACATTAGCGGTGTAGACCTGGCTACCGCAACAGAAGCCGTTAAGAAAGCAGTACATGATGCAGGAACGCCGCCCAAAGGACTGGTAACGGAAGTAAAAGGTGCGTCTAGTCTGCTGGTAGAAACACTGGACAGCTTACAGAATGGACTGGCCATTGCAGTAGTAGTCATCTTTCTGTTGCTGGCAGCGAACTATCAGTCGTTCCGGCTTTCCTTTGTGGTATTGTCTACCGTGCCGGCAGTAATTGCGGGTGCATTGATTGCACTGTTAATTACCGGCGCAACACTCAACCTGCAATCGTATATGGGTATGATTATGTCAACGGGTGTATCGGTTGCAAACGCGATTCTTATTGTTACGAATGCAGAGAAGTTACGTATAGATTATAAGGATTCATTCAGGGCAGGAATCACGAGTGCCGGGGTGAGGCTTCGTCCGATCCTGATGACCAGTCTGGCAATGATAGCCGGTATGATCCCAATGGCCTCCGGGCTGGGAGAGGCCGGTGACCAGACGGCGCCGCTGGGACGCGCCGTAATAGGTGGCCTGGTAGCCTCCACGATGGCAGCCCTGCTGGTGTTGCCACTGGTATACTCCCGTGCTATGCGCAAACAAGGTTATCAGTCACCTTCGCTAATGCCATCTGAAAAAATAACTACCCTTCATCAACAATTAACCAACCATCATGCAAACGTATAAATCAAATAAACATTACCTGGCATTAGTGGTGCTGGCCGCAGGATTTGCCGCCTGCCACGGTACAGAACAGAAAAAAACACCTGTTAATCATCCCGCTAAATATAACATGGCCACGGTAGTAAAAGAACCGTTGACCTCCAGTATGCAGCTCCCGGGGGTATTACAGGCATTTGAAAAGGTGAGCATATTTCCCCGTGTGAATGGTTTTGTAAAAACAATTACGGTGGATAGAGGAAGTAAAGTGCACAAGGGCCAGCTGCTGCTGGAACTCGAGGCGCCGGAGATCATGCAGCAATACCTGGCGGCACAGTCGAAATACCTGCAGGCAGCTGCATTGTTTGCCGCCAGCAAGGATAATTACGAGCGTATGCTGGCCACCAGCGAAACACCGGGAACGATTGCCGCTCATGACCTGGAACTGTCGAAAGCCAAAATGATAGCTGATAGTGCGCTGATGAACAGTGAGCGCTCCAACCTGGCCGCAGTAGGGGTGATGAAGAGTTACCTGACCGTAACCGCGCCATTTGATGGCGTTATCACAGAACGTAATATCCATCCTGGCGCACTGGTAGGACCTACCACCAAAGTAGACGACAAGCCAATGCTGATGCTGGAACAGGAAGATAAGTTAAGGCTGGTTTTGCAGGTGCCGGAAATTCTTAGTGCACAACTGGCGGATGGCGCAAAAGTGAACTTTAATATCAATGCTTTACCTGGCAGTTCCTTTACGGGTATAATCAGCAGACAGGCAGGAACACTCAGCGATAAATACAGGTCTGAGGCAGTGGAAATAGATGTGGAGAATCCGAAGCATATGCTGAAATCAGGTATGTATGCAGAGGTAAGTATCCCTGTAAGCGGATCGGCGCAGGCCATGGTGGTGCCGGCTTCTGCGGTGGTGATGTCTACCGAAAGGAAATATGTCATTGCAGTAAAGGATCATCGTACCAAATGGATAGATATTCAGGAGGGAAATCATCACAATGATTCGACAGAAGTGTTTGGTAGCCTGATAGCGGGAGACCGTATAATCACCAATGCGACGGATGACATTAAGGAAGGTACAGCAATAGAATAATTGTATGGATAATATATAAAAACCGGCCGCCCCGAAGAATCGGGGCGGCTTTTCTGCTAACTGTTCCGTCTATATTGATTTTATTAGTTCCAGTTGAAAAAATGGAACGATAACATCCACCTAGTAATCAATAACGGATTTTACCTGTTGTTAATCGAAAAAAGAGTTATAGATGTCATACTAAGATGACGATCCATTTTTATTGTGTACAATAAATGTCAGGAATATTTTTACAGCATTTCAAACAATCATTAACATTGCTAACAGCTATGTCAGGAACGCAGGCGAACATGTTGTGATCGGGTAGGGGCCGACTATCAGCATGTTTTTATAAGCCTGGTATATGTGTAATAAACACAAAAAAAATCCAAATTGTTTTAACGGATAAAAAGAAATATTTTAAAGCCTGAAGAGTTCCATTGCGCCCAGGGCCAGCATTTGTACCCCTATCACTGCTAATATCAGCCCCATCATTTTGGTTATCACCATCATAACATTGGAGCCGATAATTTTTACAATTCTATCACCGGCAATAAACAACAGATAGGTAATATAACAAATCAATCCATAAACAGCCATTACGATGGCCAGATGATAAACATCTTTAGCGGCCGAATAGCTCATGGCAGTAGTAATGGTGCCCGGACCCGCCATCAGTGGCATGGCAAGTGGTGTAATCGCGGCACTGATGCCCTTATCAGCCTTTACAGGCTGGTCGCCCAGTTTGGGGTTGGATGCTTTGTCTTCGTCTTTTCCTCTTACCATTTCATATCCGATAACGAATACTAAAATACCACCCGTTACACGAAGTGCAGCAAGGGTAATACCGAATACATGGAAGATCAGCTTACCTGCAACAGAGAAAATGCAGATAATACAGAATGCAATAAGTACCGATTTGGTTGCGATATTCTTTCTTGCCGGCTTGTCCATGTTGGAGGTAAGCTCCAGGAAAACAGGAATGGAAGAGATGGGATTTACAATGGCAAGTAAACCCATGAAAACAGTTGTAGCAAAAGCAAAATAATTATCGAATATTTCCCTCATAACAGCAATATAGAAAAATTATGCAATTGACGGGAGATATTATTTTCCTTTTAAACGAGGTAGCTGCCAGTTGTAATGTAAACTGACCAAACGGATTAAAACTATAACGGCAACGACTACACTCTGAATAATATCTGCGTTGAAGTGAAGGTAATAATTGAATACGTAAATTATCCCACCGGCAATGGAGGCCATGGCATAAATTTCCCTGGTAAAGAGAATAGGTTGTTCTCCGGAAATAACATCGCGCAGCAGTCCGCCGAAAGTACCGGTAATAGTACCCAGCGCTACACAGATGGGCAGCGGGAGTCCTGCTGCCAGTCCTTTATTGATACCTGTTACGGTAAACAGTGCCAGTCCGATGGCGTCAAAGAAGGTAATCCACTGATGGAGTTTCTTTACATAGGAGAAAAAGAGTGCGGCGATAACTGCGGCGATGATGATGGCGGTGTTGGTAAGTCCGTCTCTCATCCATGCTACCGGTGTGGCTCCGATAAGAAGATCTCTGATGGTTCCTCCGCCAATGGCTGTCACAAAAGCCAGTGTAAGGAGTCCTATTACGTCGTAGGATTTATTAATTGCTGCCGTTGCACCGGAAATGGCAAAGGCAAATGTTCCCAGTAACTCTAATACCTGGATGTAGTTGAGCTGCATTCCGCGAAAAATTAATTTTGGGCTGCAAGATAGGAATACATTGGCGTCCGGCAATAACGCGCAGCATGATATGCCTGCTCCAGATCAATAGTCGTAGTCGTACTCACCACGCAGGGTGCGCTCGATCTGATCCTGCAGCTGACTGCTGAAACCTTCCACCTCAATTTTAGGATGATTGTCGAGATTGATCAGGAAACGTCCTTTTTCTAAAGCCAGCAGGTCATAGATGTCCTCTAACAGCGCATATAAAAGTTTCTTGGTGTTTTCTGCTATCTGAGCCAGAAAAGTATCTTCCAGTTGAACGAATTCGCGGTTCTTATAAGATAAAGCAACTTGTATCATAGTATTATGGTTTTTCTACAGGATAAAATTTTTAAGAATAGTAGTTTTAGATTTTGTTTTCTTAACCAGCTGATTCTCATTAAGTAATTGTTATTTCTTGCATAAAAATAGATAAAAAGACATGAATATTTTTTAATTACACATACTTTTTTATCCACATAACGGAAAAAAGCTGAAATTTATTCTACCTTACCAGGTCGTTGCTCCTCAATAACAGTACCATCCTCCCTTTGTTCATTTTCTTATTTTTTTTTCCTTACCATTGCAGCTTATTTATTTTTATGAAGAAACTCGTCCTGTTTTTAACGCTGCTATTGGCAGCCAGCCAGTGTTTATGGGCCCAACCCGGACAATCGCCGGTATGGAGCCGGAATGGACTCGGATACTACGACTTCCAGGAAAAAGACATCCTCTTTGTACCTTTCGACCGCTCCCAGTCTGTTTCCGTAAAAGTGCCAGGTAGTCTCCTTACCCCGGCCGGACAATCAGCCCCGATGGAACTGAAAGATTTCTCCTTTTCCGCAGATGAAAGTAAGGTTTTACTCTACACCAATTCAAAAAAAGTATGGCGCTATGAAACCCGTGGCGATTACTGGGTAGCTGATATCAGCACCGGAAAGCTCCGCCAGCTGGGAAAAGGCCGCCCGGCATCCTCCCTCATGTTTGCCAAATTTTCTCCCGACGGGAAAAAAGTAGCTTATGTAAGTGAACATAACCTGTATATGGAAGATATAGCCACCGGCGTTATCAAACCATTGACAACCAACGGTTCCCGCCGCATGATCAACGGTACCTTCGACTGGGTATATGAAGAGGAGTTTGATTGCCGCGATGGTTTCCGCTGGAGCGACGACAGCAAACATATCGCCTACTGGCAGATCGATGCTACCAAGATCCGCGATTTCCTCATGATCGATAATACCGATTCCATTTATTCCTTTACCGTTCCGGTAGAATATCCGAAAGCAGGTCAGAGCCCTTCACCTTGTAAAGTTGGTGTTGTGGATATCACTACTGCGAAAACAACCTGGTTGCAGGTGCCTGGTGATGCCCGCGAACACTATATCCCGCGGATGGAATGGATACCCGGCAAACAGGAGCTGATCCTCCAACAGCTGAACCGCCGTCAGCAGGAAAGTAAAATTATGGTGTGTAACGCCGCTAACGGCAACGCACGCACGATCTATTCCGAAACTGATAACGCCTGGATAGACGTAAAGTCTGCCTGGGACGATGGCGGTATCATGGGCTGGGATTTCCTGGCAGATGGTAAATCCTTCCTCTGGCTGAGCGAAAAAGACGGATGGCGTCATATCTACAAAATTTCATTGGCTGATGGTGCAGCTACCTTACTCACCCCTGGCAACAGTGATGTGATCAAACTGGTAAAATTAGATGATAAATCAGGTAAGATCTATTATAATGCCTCTCCGGAAAATCCTTTACAGCAGTACCTCTACAGTACTTCGCTGACAGGAGGTAGCGGTGCCCGCGTTACGCCTGCCGATCAGCAGGGTTTCAACAGTTATGAAATTTCTCCATATAGTCTGCGCGGCTTTCATACGCTGGCTTCCAGCAAACAAACCCGCCCTGTCGGACAGTTGGTGAACCTCGCCAACCCGCAGGAAACTGATGCCGACATGAAGGCGCAAATGGCCGGTGTCGCTAAAACAAACAATACCCTGGAATATATTCAGGTAACAACAGGTGAGGGTATTGTACTTGACGGCTGGATGGTGAAACCTGCCAAATTTGATCCTGCCAAGAAATACCCGGTGGTGTTTTATGTATATGGTGGCCCTGCTACTGCTACTACTTTGGATAACGGCTATGCCGGTCATAATAGATTGTACCAGGGAAATATGGGCGATGACGGGTATATCTATGTATCTTTTGATAACCGCGGTACGCCTTTACCCAAAGGTCGTCAGTGGCGTAAAAGCATCTATAAAAATATAGGTGTAATTGATACAAAAGATCAGGCAGAAGCAGCCAAAGCGCTGATGAAGCAATATGCCTTTATTGACCCTGAGCGTACAGCAGTTTGGGGATGGAGTGGTGGAGGCACCATGACATTGAACCTGCTTTGTCAGTACCCTGGAGTATTTAAGACAGGTATTGCCATTGCGCCGGTGACCAACCTGCTCACCTACGATAATATTTACCAGGAGAGATATACCGGCCTGCCACAGGAAGATATGGAGCCCTATAAAAAAGGATCTCCCATTACCTATGCCAAAGATATGCAGGGGAATCTGTTAATGATCCATGGTACGGGAGATGATAACGTACATTATCAGAATGCAGAGATGATGCTCAATGAACTGATCCGTTACAATAAACAGATTCAGTTTATGTCGTACCCCAACCGTACCCATAGCATTTCTGAGGGTGTTGGAACGACCTCACATCTGAGTACGTTGTATACGCAATACCTGAAAGCGCATTGCGAACCGGGCGCTAAATAATACAAAAGCAGTTTTAACGGTTGCGGAGGTAAGAATCACTTTTAAATGATTACCTTCGCAACCCAAAAATAAAAGATATGTCTAAAACCAGGATTGTAGGGCTTATAGCATCAGTAGTAGTGATCATATGTGCATTTTTGCCATGGTCAGAGATCAATGATTCACACCTGAAGCATATGGTATTTACGGGGCTGAATACAGCGGGGTCGAGTTATGGTGAACCTGGAAAGCTGAATATATTCCTGGCTGTTGGCGCTATTATATTTTTTGCCATCAGACGTAAATGGACATTACGTGTAAACCTGTTTTTCTGTGGGTTCATGCTGGCATGGACTTTCCGCAACGTAATGCTTTTCTCAAGATGTGAGATAGGCGTTTGTCCGGATGCAAAGGCTGCGCTCTACGTTTCCTTAGCGGCAGCCCTGATTGCGTTTGTGAGTGTACTGGTTACCCGTGTAGACAAGAAGCAATAATTACATTACCATACTTTGTGGAGTATCCATGCTCCTACTAAAATACCAGCGCCCATGAGCCAGTAGCGAATTACTAATGGCAATGGGCGCTGTGCTGTTATTTTGGCTTTGAAGAAGCTGTAGAAAGTTAATCCCAGGAAAACCAGCATCATACTGGTTTGTACGGCTGCGCTGAAATTTTCATTTGCCAGGTAAGGGCCAAATGATAAAGCGCCTCCAGCCAGAAAGAAGAAGCCGGTAAAGAAGGCATTGCTGATAGCACGGCCGCGGCTAAACGTAGTTTCCTTTACATTTTCTGTTTTAAGTGTGTGTTCCCAGAGGTCAGCATCTTTCTGCATTTCCCCTGCGATATGTTCGATGGTACTGGCGTTGATATCCAGGTTTTCCAGTTTGGATTTTTCTTCAGGCGTAAGCAGCGGATTATCGTGCTGTGCATCGCCGCGATTGGCGCTGAAAGCGCTGATCATGACCAGCACGGCACCTGCGAACCAGATGATTAATTGTGTATTGTAGAAGGTTTGAACTTCCATGGCAAAGCCCTGCATAACCTGCGTCGAAAAGAAGAGCAGAAACAGTCCGTCGGGGAATCCTATTAAAAAATCAGTTATCCATCCGGAGCTGCGGATGGCCTTGTGGCTGCTCGCCATGGGAAATTTTCTTTTACAGTTTATAATGTGGCACTAGCGGTGGAAAGTGGTTTCCAGGCTGCGCTGAATAATGCTTACACAGTCGATGATCTGATCAGCTGTAATGGTCAGTGGGGGAGCGAAACGGATTTTATCGCCATGTGTTGGTTTGGCTAACAGTCCGTTGTCTTTCAGTGTCAGACAGAGGTCCCAGGCTGCTTCCGGATCGCTGTGTTTTACAACGATAGCGTTCAGGAGGCCTTTTCCGCGTACAGTAGTTATATAAGGAGATTGTAAACCCAGTAAACCTTTCCTGAGCAGTTCACCCATAGCAGTGGCGTTCTCCGCCATTTTACCGGTTTTTAATACCTCGAGTGCCTTGATGGCTACTTTACATGCCAGTGGGTTACCGCCATAGGTAGAGCCATGTTCGCCTGGTTTGATGGTGAGCATGATCTCATCGTCGGCCAGTACTGCACTTACCGGTAAGGTACCGCCGGATAATGCTTTCCCGAGGATCAGGATATCCGGGCGCACATTTTCATGGTCGCAGGCCAGCATTTTACCTGTCCGGGCCAGGCCGGTCTGGATTTCGTCGGCGATAAACAGCACATTGGCATCTTTACACAGCTGATAAGCCTGTGCAAGATATCCTTCGTCCGGTACTACTACGCCGGCTTCTCCCTGGATAGGTTCTACCATGAAACCAGCTACGTTTTTGTCCAGCAATGCCTGTTCCAGTGCAGTCAGGTTATTGAAGGCAATGATTTCATAACCCGGCATGTAAGGGCCGAAGTTTTTGCGTGCATCGGGGTCTGTGCTGAAAGAGATTACATTCAGCGTACGGCCATGGAAGTTATGGCTGCACACGATGATTTTCGCTTTATCTTCAGGTATGCCCTTTACCTGGTAGCCCCAGCGGCGACAGAGTTTCAGGGCTGTCTCCACGGCTTCTACGCCGGTATTCATCGGCAATACCTTGTCGTATCCAAAATAGGAAGTGATATACTGTGCATATTCTCCCAGCAGATCGCTGTGAAATGCACGGGAGGTCAAAGTAAGTTTGCCGGCCTGCTCTATGAGCGTGGCAATAATTTCAGGATGGCAGTGCCCCTGGTTTACAGCGGAGTACCCTGATAAAAAATCGTAATATCTTTTACCGTCAACATCCCACAAAAATACACCTTCACCGCGATCCAGTACAACCGGGAGCGGGTGGTAGTTATGTGCGCCATACTGTTCTTCCAGTTCCAGAAAATGTTGAGTTCTTTCAGTCATTGTATTTGTGGGTATCATACTTCAAAATTAAATCAATTATCCTTTTAATCGCTGCACTAATGCAACGTATTCTTTCATGGCATCTTCCTTAGACTTTCCTTTTAGTTCTTCCCAGGCATTGTGCTTCGCTTTTGCCACAAAGTCAAAAGGATTGGAAGGGCCTTCTCCGGTTACATCACCTTCTGTTGCCTGTTTGTAAAGAGAATACAGCTGCAGCAGAATTTCATTGGAAGGCTTTTCAGATAAGGTTTTGCTTTCAGCAACCGCAGTCTCAAATTGTTGTGTGAGTTCCATGGAGAATCCTTTTTAATGATGATGAAATAATCGTTGTTTTACTAAGGTGCAGATAAATTAATCATTCACCAAATAAACCAACTTATTTTAATACCTTTGCGGGCTGAAATGGCCGGTCCCTGTCAGGATCACCATTGGACCAGTAAATTATCATATGAAGAATATTCGCAATTTCTGTATTATTGCCCATATTGACCACGGTAAGAGTACCCTGGCTGACCGCTTGTTGGAGCACACCAAAACTATTTCTGATCGCGACATGCAGGCACAGGTGCTGGACGACATGGACCTGGAACGTGAGAAAGGGATAACCATCAAGAGCCATGCAATTCAAATGAACTATACCGCCAAAAACGGTGATAAATATGTTTTCAATCTGATTGATACCCCTGGCCACGTAGACTTTTCCTACGAAGTGTCCCGTGCACTGGCAGCCTGTGAAGGTGCATTGCTGCTAGTAGATGCTGCACAGGGTATCCAGGCACAAACTATCTCCAACCTCTACCTGGCACTGGAGAACGACCTCGAAATCATCCCGGTAATCAACAAAATTGATATGCCCGGTGCTATGATCGAGGAAGTAAAAGACCAGATTATCGAGCTGATCGGTGTGAAAGATGAAGATATCCTGCTGGCTTCCGGTAAAACCGGCATCGGTATCGAAGAAATCCTGGAAGCGATTGTTACCCGCATTCCAGCGCCAAAAGGTGATCCTCAGGCGCCGCTTCAGGCACTGATATTTGATTCTGTTTTCAACTCTTTCCGCGGTATCATCGCTTACTTCCGTGTATACAACGGTACTATCAAAAAAGGGGACAAAATTCAGTTTGTCAATACCGGTGAAGAATATGAAGCGGATGAGGTTGGTATACTGAAATTGGGGCTGGAACCTAAGAGTGAAGTACATTGCGGCGACGTAGGCTACATCATTACAGGTATCAAGAACGCCAAAGAGGTTAAGGTAGGTGATACCATCACCCTTGCCAGCAACCCTTGCCAGGAAGGTATTAAAGGTTTCCAGGAAGTGAAACCAATGGTATTTGCCGGTATCTTCCCGGTTGTAACGGAAGATTTCGAGGAGCTGCGTGATTGTATGGATAAACTCCAGCTCAATGATGCCTCCCTGACCTATGAACTGGAAACTTCCCAGGCCCTCGGCTTCGGTTTCCGTTGCGGATTCCTTGGAATGCTGCACATGGAAATCATCCAGGAACGTCTGGAACGTGAGTTCAATCAGTCTGTTATTACTACCGTACCCAACGTAGGATTCATCGCCTACGATACCAAGGATACCACTAAAAAGATTATCGTAAATAACCCTTCTGAAATGCCTGACCCTACAAAGATGTCACGCATTGAAGAGCCGTGGATCCGTGCACAGATCATCACCAAGCCTGATTATATCGGTAACATCATGACTCTTTGTCTGGGCAAACGTGGTTTGTTGCTCAACCAGAGCTACCTGACCACTACCCGCGTGGAGCTGATGTTTGAATTGCCGCTGACAGAGATCGTATTCGATTTCTACGATAAACTGAAAAGCCAGACCCGTGGTTATGCTTCCTTCGATTACTCACCAATCGGATTCCGCGAAAGCGATATCGTGAAAATGGATATCCTGTTGAATGGTGATAAAGTGGATGCATTGAGCGCACTGATTCACCGTAGCCGCGCGCAGGATTTCGGTCGTAAGCTCTGCGAAAAACTGAAAGATCTGTTGCCTCGCCAGCAATTCCTGATTGCTATCCAGGCTGCTATCGGTGCTAAATTTATTGCCCGTGAAAACATCTCCGCAATGCGTAAAGATGTGACGGCGAAATGTTATGGTGGTGATATCTCCCGTAAACGTAAGCTTCTCGAGAAACAGAAAGAAGGTAAAAAACGTATGCGCCAGATCGGTAACGTAGAAGTACCACAGGAGGCATTCCTGGCAGTACTGAAACTGAACGATTAACAGTACGCCTGCACTATATTTGTAAACAGCCATCTCTGCAAAGAGATGGCTGTTCTGTTTTTATCCGGTACCGCCACCAGGAAAAACGGAAGGGATCTTTTTTCTGTATATTTGGTAAAACCCGCTATCATGAAAAAACTATTTATCAGTGTAATATTATTGCTGCTGACCTATGCAGGTTACAGCCAGCATGCAGTGCCGGCAGATAAGGTCCTGAAAGAAGCCAGCGCCCTGGCTGCCAAAGAGCACAAGAACGTCTTTATTATATTCCACGCCTCCTGGTGCGGCTGGTGCCATAAAATGGATACGGCCATGAATGATGCAGCCTGCAAACCAGCCTTCGAAAAGAATTATGTGATCCGCCATATTACTGTAAAGGAAGCCGCAGAGAAGAAAAACACGGAAAATCCCGGTGGCATGGAGCTGCTGACAAAATACAACGGTGATAAGGAAGGTATTCCTTTCTGGCTTGTTTTCCAGCCGGACGGCAAACTGTTGGCAGATAGCCGTATGAAAGGCACAGATGGGGCATTGCATAATATTGGTTGTCCTGCAGAGCCGGCAGAAATAGCGCAGTTCCTGGAGATATTGAAAGCCTCTTCCCATATGACTGCAGACGAACTTACTGCAATAGAAAAGAGATTCGGGGAGATCGCCCGGCACAATTAATGCTATATTGGTTAAACATCCCGTACCTGTTATCTGTTTTAACCAATAAACCATTAAGATCAGATGCGCAAATGGCTAAGGATTACACTTATTGTAGCAGGATCGATAGTAGCATTAGGGACTTTATTGCTGTTGGGGCTTGCATGGTATATCAAGGCCAACAAAGCAGATTTGCTCAAGCAGATTACAGAGAAAATCGACGGCCGGATAAATGGAACATTGCATATAGGTGACGTAGAGCCCTCCATTTTTTCAGGATTCCCCAATGTGTCACTAGCCCTGAAAGATGTACAGCTGGTAGACAGCCTGTACCCCATACATCATAAACCCCTGCTGAATGTAAAATACATTTACATCCGGCTCAATAGCTGGTCGCTGCTGCGTAAACATGCCGACATTAAAGAGATAACGCTCAAAGATGGTGAGGTCTTTCTGTTTACTGACTCCACCGGCTATACGAATACCAGTATTTTCCAGGAACCTGCCGGCACTAAAAAGAAACCCGCCAGGGCAACGGATATCGGAACGCTGGTATTCTCCAACATCCTCTTCTCTATAGAAAATCACCAGAAACAAAAACTGTTCGAACTTCTGATACGCGAAATGGCGGGACATGTCAAAACAGTTGGTGATAACATGGATATCAGCATATTTGCGCACCTCTTTTCCCGGCATTTTGAATTTAATACACAGAAAGGTAGCTACCTGAAAGATAAAGAAATGAACCTGCCCCTGCATGTTTCATTTAACAGGAAAACGAAAGTCCTGGAAGTACCGCAGCAGCCTATTAAAATAGATAATAAGCCGGTAATGATCGGTGGTCAGTTTGTATTCGCCACAAAGCCACATGCCTTCCAGCTGAAAATAATTGCCAACCAGGTATTATTGAAAGAAGCCGCCTCCTGGCTGCCGCCCAATATCTCGGGGAAGCTGAATACCATTGACCTCCAGAAGCCACTGGACGCAGAGGCTAACCTGGTGGGGCATATGCAATACCGGGATACGCCACACGTAGTCGTTACCTGGAAAACTACCAGCAACGTATTAAACAGTGGTCTTGGCCAATGGAGTGCCTGTAGCTTTTCCGGTCGTTTCAACAATGAAGTGATCACTGGCGCTGGCTATACAGACGAGAACTCCGCAGTAAATATCTTCAACCTCTCTGCCTTGTTTGGCTCTGTGCCGGTAAAAGCAGATACCATCAGGGTCGTTAACCTGAAAAAACCTTTGCTGCGTGGGCATTTCCAATCTTCTTTCCCGCTGGTCAATCTCAATGAAAATGACGACCCTTTGCCGCTGGCATTCTCCAGTGGTAACGCCGTCGCCGACCTGAATTATACCGGCCCATTGATGAAAGACGATCCTACGCCATCAGCACTGATAGGCACGGTACAGGTTACCAACGCAGCTTTTACCTATACTCCCAGGGACCTTAAATTTAAGAACTGTAATGCGATGCTTCGCTTTACAGGAGAAGACCTGCTACTGGAAAATATCAAACTGCAAACACAAAGTAGCAGTCTGACCATGGATGGTAAGATGAAAAATGTGCTGGGCTTCTATTTCACGGCGCCCGATAAGATTGTGCTCGACTGGAATATTCAGAGTCCGATGGTAGATCTGAACGAGTTCAAGTCCTTCCTGATGCCCAGGCAACAAAGCAAAGCGGTTGCCAATGCACGCCGCAAAGCGAAAATGGGGAGAGTGGCAAAACAGCTGGACAATGTGCTCGCAGCAAGTAACGTTAACATGAATGTGCAGCTGAACAAAACGGTATTCCGGCATTTTACGGCAGATAATGTAAAGGCAGTAGTGGCGCTGACAGCATCGGATATTCTGTTGAACCAGATTTCCCTTCAACATGCCGGCGGAACACTTTCCGTAAAGGGGAAAGTGCACCAGGTAAGTGTAAACAACTATTTCGATCTGGCAGCCAGTTTCGTAAATGTCAATATCTCCCAGCTGTTTTATGCGTTTGATAACTTCGGAATGAAGGGACTAACGTCGAAGAATATACGTGGAATAGCCACTGCTAAAACCAATATCAGGGGAAACATCCTTGATAACGGTACTATGATCAACAAAACACTGAACGGGAATATAAACTTCAGCATGAAACGTGGCGCCCTGCTGGATTTTCAGCCACTGGTAGATATAGGAGATTTTCTGTTCAAGCGCAGGAGGCTGGACAGTATTACATTTGAAAGCCTCAGTAATAATTTCCAGGTACAGAATGGTAAGATTATCATTCCACCCATGCGCATTGCATCGAGTGCATTGAATATAGATATGCAGGGCATATATGGTATCGGTGGCGGAACTAATCTCCAGCTGGATGTCCCATTAAGAAATCCCGCGAAAGACTCTGCCGTTACGGATAAGGCGGAGCGCCTGCGTAGAAGCCGTAAAGGCATTATTCTGCACCTGCATGCTGTGGATGGGCCTGATGGAAAGGTGAAAATAAAAATGGGCCGCGGCGACAGTGAGTAATATTCACTAAATTTAATGCATACAGTTACCTCCATAAAAAGATCTAAACCCGATTATTATGAAAGCAATAGCGATAAATGCCTTCAAAGAAACCCCACAGCTGATGGATTTACCGAAACCTGGTGTCAGGCCGGGAGCAATGATTGTAAAGATGCAGGCCGCTGGCCTGAACCCTTTTGACTGGAAGATGATCGACGGTATATTGGATGGGGCGATGCGCCATCAGTTTCCGATGATTATTGGTGTAGATGGTGCCGGTGTGGTGCAGGAAGTAGGAGAAGGTGTTACCCGCTTCAAGGCAGGGGATCGCGTATATGGTCAGTTTATTCATGTGCCAATAGGTGAAGGCGCCTTTGCTGAATACATCGTGGTGCCGGAGAAGGCAGGGATTACCAAAGCCCCGGAATCCATTGATGCAGTAGCCGCTGCGGCCGTGCCTACTGCCGGCATGACAGCTTTGCAGCTGCTGGAAAAACTACAGCTGAAACAGGGTGATTTATTGCTGATCAATGGTGCTACCGGTGGGGTTGGTTCTTTTGCCACACAGATGGCGGCAGCGAAAGGTATCCAGGTGATTGCCACTGTTTCCAGCGCAGAAGGTGCCGTACGTATGAAGCGCCTGGGCGCCAGTAAATCCATCAACTATGAAGAAGCACCTATATACGAACAAATACAAACATTATATCCGGAAGGTATCCATGGAATAATAGACCTGGTTAGTCAGGCTGCTGGCTTCAGTAAAAACCTGGGACTGCTGAAACCCGGTGGTGGCGCACTTACGACGGTATTTGTAGCTAATGAGGAAGAAATAAAATCAAAAGGTTTGCATGGTGGTAATTTCGAAACAAAAGGTTCTGCGGCTTCCATGGACCAGCTGACAGCGTTAATAGATAGTGGAGACCTGACGATTCCGGTAGAAACAAAAATCACACTGTCACAGGTACCGGAGGCAATTCAGCAAAGCCGTCACGGAAGAGGTAAAGGGAAAACAGTTATACAGATAGCATCTTAATAAAATAAACGAGGATGTCTCCTCAGTAATAGTTTATCTGGCGATAGCCCACCGTCTCTATAACGTAGAGATCAGCTGTATATCAAACACAGATAGTATTATTGATAAAACATCCTCGTTATTCCGGATATAATTATTTAACAGGAACCGTTGCTTTATAGATAGCAACTTCGCTATCAGTGGTAACCTGATAATTGGCGCCATAAGCGGCAAACAGGCACTGGCCCTTATGTAAAGCCAATGTGGTTGCTTCTCCTTTCACTTCACATTCCCCATTCATCACAATCAGAATTTCAGGAGCGGCAGCGGTGTGTTGGTAGGTCTGACCTGCTTTAACAGTAATACTGCTTACCACGAAATCCGGTGCGGGCGTAGGATAGATTGTTTCCAGTCCACCTGCGATGACATCACCGTTAATAATATGCGGATGTACTGCTTCAAAGCGGGTATGCTTCAGCAGCTCTTCCACATCGATGTGTTTCGGTGTGAGTCCGCCGCGGAGTACATTGTCTGAATTCGCCATCAGCTCTACGTTCTGGCCTTCCAGGTAAGCATGCGGGATGCCGGCATCCTGGAATACTGCCTGTCCCGGATGTACATGCATGATGTTGAAGAAGTAGATAGAGAAGATACCTCTGTCAATTTTATCAGCAGATGCAGGGTCGTTCAAAACTGCGCGGGCAGCCCAGAACGCCGGATCGCTCTTGGAGAGTTTATTTTCCTTGTATAAAGGAACCGCTCTGTCGGTGAGTGGGCGAAGCAGCGTATTCACCAGCTGTTGCGGCATTTCCATTACGGTTTTGTACAAACCATAATAACCTTCATTTTCGTATATACTTACCAGTGAGGTAAACTCGGGTGTATCTTTCAGCACCTGTTTCAGTTGCGCTTCCGGCAGGAAACCGTGCAGCAGCCAGAATTCACTTAATGCCACCATGATTTCAGGTTTATGGTTGGCATCTTTATAATTTCTGTTGGGTGCATTTAAGGGGATACCTGCTGCGTTTTCACGTGCAAAACCTTTCTCTGCTTCTGATTTGTCAGGGTGTACCTGGATGGAAAGCATCTCTCTTACATCCAGAATTTTGAAGAGGTAAGGTAATTGTCCGAATGTATTCCAGACATCCTGGCCAACGAGGTTTGCGGGGTCTTGCTGGAGGAGTGTATTCAGCGGTACCTGGCCGCTGGCAGTTGTGATGGCGGAAGGCGCGCTTTCATGTGCACCCATCCAGTATTCAGCGCTTGGTTTATCAGTGGGTTGAATTCCCAGCAACGCAGGGATGTATTCAAACCCGCCCCAGGCATAGTGTTGAACTTTTCCGTCCAGTCTGAATAGTTTCATATCGGATAACTCGTTTTAAATTATTTGCATACTGCGCTGCAAAAGTAATAGATATCAACTGATAACCAACTGATTTGCTAACCCATTTATCAACATTGTTATGAGTAACCATGTCCGACTGGGCAAACAGGGGGAGGCACTCGCCCTGGCTTATGTCGCAAAGTATTGTGAGGTGCTGCATTGTAACTGGAAATCAGGCCGCCTCGAACTGGATATTGTAGCCCGGCGTCATACCTGTATCTATTTCATTGAAGTAAAGACCCGACGTACTGACCTTTTCGGTTATCCGGAGGAAGCGGTAGACCGCAAAAAAGAACAACATATCAGGGATGCTGCCACCCGCTACCTGGAGGTCCATGAATTGCATCCCCGGGAGATAAGATTTGATATTATCGCTATTGTAAAAAACGATAGCGGAGCACTGCAACTATTTCACTTAAAAGATGTCTTTTAATGAGTTAGCAGGCTCCTGAAAAGCGGGCTGCGACGTTAACTAACGCTTAACAAAAAACATATCTATAAAATTTATTTAATCCGATAGAGGTGTTATCTTTGCGTAGCAAAAAAATTAACCCTGTCTTCAACCTGATCCATCTTCCTCAGAAAAACTTCGTCACAATATTTAATCATTTTAAAAATGATAAATGATGAGTTTTGGAAGCCTGGTACTAATGACATTTCAGTTGGCAACAGTAACTTCGGTAAACAGGGATACTGTTTGTACAATGTGGCAGGAGCAAGGTGATGAGCGTATGTTTCATATACGTTCTGCAATGATAGGGGATCAGGGGCAGACCACCCTGACTGTATTGAATGAGCAGCGGGTTCCTGTGCGGATTATACCGTTTGCACCAGGAAGTTTGTATACCGCGCAATCAGTGAAACTGACAGGTATACCATCAGGAAACTATATTTTTCGTGTAACCATGGCCGGCAGGGCCGAAGAGAAATTTTTCGTAATAGAACAGTTATAGGAATCTGTTCAGTTGCTTTCGGGAGTTATTTAAGACAACGGGGCCAGGCATCAGCCATGGCCCCGTTGCTATTTTGTATCGTTATAATTTTTGCAGATGCCTACCAGATACCGGTATAGTTATGCGGCGTGATTGCCTTTAACTCTTTTTTCAGTGCAGCACTGATTTTAAGGCCATCGATGAATTTGTGCATACTTTGTTTGGTAATGCCTTCACCGCCACGGGTCAGGGCTTTCAGTGCCTCGTATGGCTGTGGATAGTTCTCACGGCGTAATACGGTCTGAATAGCTTCTGCTACTACTGCCCAGGTGTTTTCCAGATCTTCCTTGAGTTTCGCTTCATTGAGGATCAGTTTAGACAGGCCTTTCTGGATGGATTTGGTAGCCAGCAGGGTATGTCCGAACGGAACGCCCAGGTTGCGCAGCACGGTAGAATCGGTCAGGTCGCGTTGCAGGCGGGAAATTGGCAGCTTCGCACTCAGGTGTTCAAAAATAGCATTTGCCAGTCCCAGGTTACCTTCTGCATTTTCAAAGTCGATAGGATTTACTTTGTGCGGCATGGCAGAGGAGCCAACTTCATCTTTCTTGATTTTCTGTTTAAAGTAATCCATGGAGATGTAAGTCCAGATATCACGGCAGAAATCGATAAGGATGGTATTGATACGTTTGAGTGCATCAAACTGAGCGGAGATATTATCGTAATGTTCAATCTGAGTAGTAAACTGCATACGTTGCAGGCCCAGGGTTGTGTTTACGAATTTCTCGCCGAATTTCTCCCAGTTGATTTTAGGGAATGCCACGTGGTGGGCGTTAAAGTTACCGGTAGCACCACCAAACTTGGCTGCGAAAGGAATTTCGCCCAGCAGTTTGATTTGTCCTTCCAGTCTTTCTACGAACACCATGATTTCTTTACCGAGGATGGTAGGAGAAGCTGGTTGTCCGTGTGTACGTGCCAGCATAGGGATCTTCATCCATGCTTTGGCCATTTTACCCAGTTCCAGCACGAGGTTGGCCAGTGCCGGCATGTAAACGTGCTCGATGGCATCTTTCCAGAACAGTGGGGTAGCGGTGTTGTTGATGTCCTGAGAGGTGAGGCCGAAGTGTACCCATTCCAGTTTGTCTTCCAGACCCAGGTTCTTCATTTCATTCTTCAGGAAATACTCCACGGCTTTCACGTCGTGATTGGTGATCTTCTCGGTGTCTTTGATCAGTTGTGCATTCTCAACCGTGAACTCCTGGTAGATCTTACGCAGGGCAGGTACTTTAGCCTTTGGCAGGGTAAAGATTTTCTGTTCCGACAGCGCAATAAAGTATTCCACCTCTACCATCACACGGTAACGGATCAACGCAAATTCAGAGAAATAATTGGCCAGCTCGTCCAGTTGCTTGCGATAGCGCCCGTCCAAAGGTGAAATGGCAGTTAATGGTTGTAATTGCATAATTAGTTACTTTTGCAGCTTCAAAATTACAGAAATTGGAACAGAAAGTAAAAGTAGCGGCTGTAAGTTATTTGAATACAAAGCCTTTATTGTATGGATTCAGGAATCATCCGGTCTTGGAGATGATGGAATTATCAATGGATTATCCGGCTAAGATAGCGCAGCAACTGATAGATGGAGACGTAGACGTGGCGCTGGTACCGGTAGCCATCATACCTAAGCTGAAGGAATATCATATCATTGCAGATTACTGTATTGGTGCAGAAGGACCGGTTGCTTCCGTGTGTTTGTATAGTGAAGTGCCTTTACATGAGATAAAGAGAATTTACCTGGATTACCAGAGCCGTACCTCTGTAGCGCTCCTGAAAGTGCTGGTGCGTGAATACTGGAAACTGGATGTTGAGTTTATTGCCACCAATGGTGACTATGAATCCAATATTAAAGGCACTGATGCCGGATTGGTTATTGGTGACCGTGCTTTGAAGCAAAGACATATCTCTCCGTTTATCTATGACCTGGCAGAACACTGGATGCGCTTTACCAGCCTTCCTTTCGTATTTGCGGCATGGATCAGCAACAAACCATTACCGAAAGAATTCACGGATGCTTTCAATAATGCCACTGGCATTGGTATCCAGAATATTCCTGCGGTAGTGGCAGAGAACCCATATGATGTATATGATCTCACTACTTACTATGTGCAGAATATCAGCTACCCGCTGACACCGGCAAAACGCCAGGGAATGCAGAAGTTCCTGGGCTACCTGCTGGCAGAACAACAGGCATAGGTAATTATCATACGATAAAAATAGCTGATGGGCCACCAAAGCCGGTGACCCAACAGCTATTTTTATGCCCGGTTATTGTCTTTTGCGGGTACCGGAATTTTCAGTATCTTCATTATTCACCCAATTATTTTATGGGCTATGAAGATCGGCATCCTGGGAAGTGGTCCTGTAGGACTCACACTCGGTAAAGGCCTTATTCAGACAGGTCATCACATTACTATTGGTACCAGAAACCCGGCTAAAGAGTCGTTGCAGCAATGGGCCAAACGCCTGGGTAACCAGGCCGCCATCGGTACATTCAGGCAAGCCGCCGAATTCGGGGACCTGATGCTGATATGTACCCGGTGGACAGGTACCAAAAAGGCTATAGAAGCTGCCGGCGTCTGGAATTTTAAAAACAAAACCGTCGTCGACGTCACCAATCCGATCGATGGCAAAGGCCCCGACGAAAATGGCCGCATGACGCTTGTCATCGGGCATAATCATTCTGCCGGAGAGCAGATCCAGGCCTGGCTGCCACCAGATTCTTCCGTTGTGAAGGCACTTAGCTGTATAGGCCACGAACATATGTTACTCCCTGCCTTCAAGGAAGGTGCTCCCACCATGTTTATTGCCGGCAATAACCATATTGCCAAAAGAACGGTTGTCAACCTGCTCCACCAGATGGGCTGGCACGATGTTGCAGACATGGGAAATATTGAGATGAGCCGCAACATTGAGCCACTGGCAGTACTCTGGGAAGCATATGCCTTTCTTAATAACAGTAGAGAACATGCATTTAAACTGCTGAAAAAATAAACGCATTAAAAAAGGCAACCGGCCATAGCCGGTTGCCTTTATATTTTTAAGCTGCTGTAGCGTCGTTATTTCGCTTTCTTCACGTCTTTTACATTTTTCACATTTATATAGAAATTAGGGTCCACCTCAAAATCTTCCGGCTTATCCAGCGTCAGTACGGCGGTATGCCATAAGGTACCTGGATAGATAAGGGTGTAGCCACTGGCATTGAGTTTTACCTTTACCGGCATATTGAAATCCTTTACAGCATCTACCCAGCGGAATTGCAGCTGCTGGCCGGTAATGCGGTATTCAAGGGTTGGTATTTGTGTAGTGGTAAGATATTGCTCGTACATTTTATCCAGGTTAATACCGACAAAATTGTTGATATAATCCTGAACCTGTCTGCCGGTAACGGTCTGATGCCAGAAGGTTTTATTCAGTCCGCGCAACAGCTGACGGAAGGCTTCGTCATTTCCCATTATCTGACGGATCATATGGATCATGTTGGCGCCTTTGTAGTACATATCGCCACTGCCTTCAGCATTTACGTTATAGGCAGGAATGATAGGCTCGTCGTTGGTGATATTATGCCTGCTTCCCTGTACATATTCATTCCCTGCTTTAGCGCCGTACTGGCAGGTAGTAAAGAGCGTTTCGGAGTAATTGGTGAAGGATTCATGTACCCACATATCTGCCAGGTCTTTGGTGGTTATATTATTACCGAACCATTCGTGGCCGCTTTCATGTACAATAATAAAGTCCCATTTCAGTCCCCACCCGGTGCCGGAAAGATCCCTGCCCAGGTAACCCATTTTGAACTTATTGCCATAGGCAACGGCGCTCTGGTGTTCCATCCCCAGGAAAGGTACCTCTACCAGCTTATAGCTGTCTTTATAGAAAGGATATTTTCCAAACCAGTATTCAAAGCATTTCAGCATAGGCTTCACTACTTCGAAGTGTACTTTGGCGGTATCTACGTTATAGTCCAGTACCCAGTAGCTGAGGTCCAGCTTTCCGCCTTCGCCGCTATAGCTGTCTTTTATTTCTGTATAGTTCCCGATGTTGACCGACACATCATAGTTGTTGATGGGATTGGTCACCATCCAGGTATAGGTGGTCGTGCCATCCGCATTAGGGAACGTCTTTTTCAGGCGGCCATTGGAAACGCCTTTCAGTTCATTGGGTACCGTCAGCGCGATGGTCATACCGTTGTCCGGCTCATCACTCTGGTGATCTTTATTGGGCCACCAGACACTGGCGCCCAATCCCTGGCAGGCAGTAGCTATCCACGGACGGTTTTCTTTATCTTTCCCCCAGACTACACCGCCATCCCACGGCGCTTTCACGGCTACCTTTGGTTTGCCATGAAAGAAGATGGTAATCTTATCTGCTTTCTTAGCGATCTGTGGTTTCTTCAGGTTAATAAAAAAGGCATTACCATCGCGGGTAAATGTCAATGTATGTTTATCCTGTAATACGCTATCGATTTCCATAGGTTCCTGCAGGTCTATCTGCATGATGGAATCGGGTTTTAATACATTATAGGTAATCGTGTTGAAACCGGTAAAAGTGCTATCGGGAGGGTCTACTGTTACATGCAGGTCATAATACTGAACATCCCACCAGGCACGCTGTGGCGTAATGCTGCCCCGAAGCGTGTCGGCATGGGTATACTGTTTCTGAGCAAATGCAGCACTGGAAAATAATAAAGCCAGGCAAAGCAATTTAATGCCGCGCATAATTGTGTCTGTTTAATGTGGGTGAAAGATATTAATTTACTGCCAAATGAAAAGTAATTATTGTCAGGCGTTTATCGGTAGATTTTTTGTAGCGGCCTTGCTATTGGGCGGTATAGGTAGTTGTGGACCGCAGGCAGACAGTGGAAAGCAGGTATTCCGCTATAACCAGGTGGAAGGTATTACCAGCCTGGACCCCGCCTTTGCCCGTAATCAATCCGTTATCTGGGCGGTGAGGCAGATATATAATACACTGGTAGAACCAGATGAAAACCTGCAGATGCGCCCATCACTGGCAAGCCACTGGGAGGAATCGGCAGACCATCGGGTGATTACCTTTCACCTGCGTACAGATGTATACTTCCAGGACAATGACATATTTCCCGGAGGGAAAGGAAGGAAAATGACCGCCGGTGATGTGGTGTATAGTTTGCGCCGTATCATGGACCCTGCCACGGCCTCGCCGGGTGCCTGGATCTTTAATGGTCGCCTGGATAAAGACAGCGGCTTTGTTGCCCTGAACGACTCCACATTTCAGCTTCGTCTGTTTGAGCCATTCCACCCGATACTGGGCATACTCAGTATGCAATACTGTTCGGTAGTGCCTCATGAAGCCATCGCCAAATACGGTAAGGACTTCCGTAACCATCCCTGCGGTACCGGACCTTTTCAGTATTTCCTCTGGGACGAAGGCCAGGCACTGGTATTACACCGTAACCCGCACTATTTTGAGAAAGACAGTGCCGGTGCACCATTGCCTTACCTGGATGCTGTACAGATAAGTTTCCTGGAGAGCAAGGCCACAGAGTTTCTGTTGTTCCGCCAGGGACAGCTCGACTTCATGAACGACCTGGATGCCAGCTTCAAGGATGAGGTGCTCACCAAAACAGGCAACCTGAAGCCGGAATGGAAAGGCAAAATGGTGCTGGACAAACATTCCTATCTGAACACAGAATACCTGGGTATATTAAACGATACGGCGCTGGAAGTGGTAAAGACTTCCCCGCTTCGCTATAAAAAGATTAGACAGGCCATTAACTATGGTTTTGACCGGGTGAAGATGATGACCTATCTGCGGAATAGTATCGGACAGCCGGCAACATCAGGGTTTGTTCCTGCCGGATTGCCTTCCTTTGATGCAGCGCTGGTGAAAGGCTATAGCTATAACCCGGCAAAAGCCAGGGCATTACTGAAAGAAGCCGGTTTCCCGGACGGACAGGGCCTGCCCGTTATCAAACTGTTGTCTATACCTATATATGCAGACCTGGCCAACTATGTAGCTAACCAGTTGCAGGAGATAGGTGTTCGTATACAGGTAGAGGTGATACAGAAAAGTTTGCTGCTGGAGCAAACCGCCAAATCACAGGCGATGTTTTTCCGTGGCAGCTGGATTGCCGATTACCCGGATGCGGAGAGCTACCTGGCCATGTTCTATGGGCAGAACCCTGCACCACCAAACTATACGCGGTTTAAGAACAGTGCCTACGATAAATTGTACCTGGAAGCTATGGCAGAACAAAACGACAGCATACGCTATCATCTCTACCAGGAGATGGATAAAATAATCGTGGAAGAAGCACCGGTGGTACCTTTATTTTATGACGAAGTGATCCATCTTATCCAGCCCAATGTAGAAAATCTGAAAAGCAATGGATTGAACCTGCTGGAGTTACGCAGGGTCAAGAAAAGAATATAATTTATTTATTTTAACATTTTATTGGGTATTAAACGGGATAAATTGAGTTGACTTACAGTTTATTAGGCTATCTTTGGTGATTATTGTCAACTTTTATAAAAACAGAAATGACAGCAATCCTGATATTCTTTTGTGTGCATTGGTTCGCATCTTTGTTCTTTCACACATTTTATTTACACAGATATGCGTCTCACCAGATGTACACTACCAGTAAATTCTGGGAACGCTTTTTTTACTTCTGTACCTGGTTTTTCCAGGGTTCGTCCTACCTGGTTCCGAGAGCGTATGGTGTAATGCACCGTATGCACCACGAATTCAGTGACACAGAGCATGATCCGCATTCTCCGCACTTCTTCAAGGATGTATGGAGTATGATGGTACATACCCGTACTATTTACAACGGTTTCTTACATGATACCAGCAAGGTAGATAAGAAATTCCTGGAGGAGCCTTTACCAAGATGGGATGCAATGGACAAATTTGGTGATAACAACTTTACCCGTCTTGCATGGATGGCTTTATATATTGCTTTCTATGTAGCATTCGTTCCAACCGGTATGTGGTATCTTTATTTACTGCTGCCTATCCACTTCCTGATGGGGCCTGTACAAGGTGCAGTGGTAAACTGGTGTGGTCACAAATATGGTTACAGCAACTTCGATAACGGTGATAAATCTAAAAATACTTCTCCATGGGGTATCATTCTCCTGGGTGAACTGTTCCAGAACAACCACCACAAGTTTAAAGACAGTCCTAACTTCGCTAAGAAGTGGTATGAATTCGATCCTAGCTACCAGGTGATGAAACTCCTGAATGTTGTCGGAATCATTAAACTGAAGCCTGCCATGGTTACTCCGGCGCAGATGAAAAAAGCGAAAGCGGCTTAATACACCACAATCAATCCGTATCAATAAACAGAACGACCTGCCAATTGGCAGGTCGTTCTGTTTATTATGAGGTTGGTATCAACGCTTCGGTCAGTTCCGGAAAGGGCGGAAGGAGCTTTTGTTACCCGCCAGTGCCAGCATTGGTTTATCCCCGCTGCTGTCACCATAGGCATATATCTCCGTATAATCGTTCAGGTGATAGACCTGTTTGATCCTGTTTACTTTTTCTTCACCATTACAGTTGATTCCCTGCAGTTTACCGGTAATAGCCTCATCCGTTACTTCCAGCAGGGAACCTATGCATCGGATATTTAGCCGCTGGCACCAGGGCGCTACCCAGTTATAGGCAGATGCCGTTACGACCACTACTTCATGTCCGGCCTGCTGGTGCTCACGGATAGCCTTTAACGCCTGGGGACGGATCATTTTCGGGAGTGCCTCTTCACAGAAGGCATTGCATCCAGCCTGGAAATCGCTTTCCTTCATGCCAGCAAAGAAATGCCTTAATACTTTCTCCTTCATTTGCTGTGCCGGGATCAGTTTCAATTTTAATTGAAGCAGGCCTGGAAGCAGTTGCAATACACCCCGGTACATGGCTCCGTTGCCTTTCTGGAAACGGATTATCTGCCAGAGTGTATCCGTATCCGTTATAGTACCATCGAAATCAAAGAATGCTATGGTCATAGCTTCAGTTTTTTGAACATACCTTCCGGTATATTTCTGATGATCAGCATAATATATTTCCAGTGCCACTTAACGAAGAGGGTATTCTTCTTTTTATCTGCTGCTTTCAGCACGGCGGCAGCTACTGCTTCGGGCTGGGCTGTCAGGAGCGGAGGGAGTGCCAGATGCTGTGTCATCTGTGTATTAACAAAGCCTGGCTGTACACTCATCACATGGATACCTTTATGGAACAACCTGTTTCTCAGTCCACTCAAATAGGCGGAGAAGCCGGCTTTGGCGCTGCCGTATATATAGTTGCTCATGCGCCCGCGTTCGCCGGCTACGGAGCTGATACCTATGATCGTGCCGCTGCCTTTGGTAATATAGCGTTCTGCAATGATATTGAGGATGCTGACTGCGCCGGTATAGTTACTGTTAATGATACGTTCTGCTTCCAGCCAGTTGGTTTCGGCTTTTTCCTGGTCGCCCAGGTAGCCGAATACACAGATGCTGATATCGGGGATTACCGGAAGCTGTTCATAAAAAGCTGCATGTGAATTAAAAGCGGTGGCGTCAAAATCGTGTACGGTTACATTTACACTATGGCGTATCTGCAGGTCCTGTTGTAAGGGAATTAACGCCTGGCCGCTGCGGGCTGCCAGTTGTAAATCATATTTTCTGGAGGCATACGCACGGGCTATGGCTACCGCCATATCAGACCCGGCGCCAAGTATTAATACGGATGGCATGGGATTGCGAAGGTATTGGTTAGCAGGAATAATATTTTATCGGGTCAGCTGTAAACGCTCTGACTGTAAAGAGGTAAAGCGCTTGTCATTATTATATTGCTTTACGATGGCCGCGAATTTCTCTGCATTGGGGTAGCTCTTCCAGAATACTTCCTGTTTCATGCGGGCATCTTTGGAAAGATATAATCTTCCCCCGTATTGCAGTACAATCTCATCCAGCTCATCCAGGAACTCGAAGAGCCCTTTGCGTACCGGGAAATCCAGTGCCAGCGTATAGCCTTCCATCGGGAAGGAGATCAGGCTTTCCTGGTTACCAAATACTTTCAATACCGCCAGGAAGGATCCCCAGCCTTTGTCGGAGATACGTTTCAATATGGCTACCAGTCCATCTTTATGTTCCAGCGGCAGCACAAACTGGTACTGTACAAACCCTGCTTTGCCATAACCTCTGTTCCAGTGAAGGATAGCATCCAGCGGATAGAAGAAGGGCTCGTAAGGTACGACGTTATTGATTTCGCGCTTGAGATTTTTATTGTAGTAGAGCCAGTTAAAGATTTTGACTGTCAGTGTATTCAGGATAAAGGAAGGGAGGTTGAAAGGGACTGTCAGTTTTCGTTTAACCGGCAACGTTAATGGCGCCTTTGCCTGCTTAGCGTTCAGTTCTTCCGGGGTGGCATGTTCTCCAACGATGAGGATACTTCTGCCGAAGGAGTCGCCCTGCTTGAGGCAGTCGATCCACGCCATGGAATACGTATAGTGCTTATATTCTTCGAACAGCCGGATCACATCTTCCAGGTTCTTTGCCTTGATCTGCGTCTGACGGATATACGCCGTTTCTATTTTCTTCAGGTCAAACTTCACGCGGGTAATGACACCGGTTAATCCCATGCCGCCACAGGTAGCCCAGAAAAGGTCTGTATGCTGATTGGGGCTGCAGGTAATTGTTTCACCGGTGCCTGTAATCACATCCATATCAATAATATGGTTAGAAAAGGCGCCGTCTACGTGGTGGTTTTTACCATGTACATCAGAGGCTACTGCGCCGCCAATGGTAATGAATTTCGTACCTGGTGTAATGGGTAAGAACCATCCTTTGGGAACGAGAATATCAAGAAGCTGGTCGAGGGTAACACCTGCCTGGCATTCCATGATACCTTTTTCCGTATCGAAAGACAATATCTTATCATATTTAAGCATGGAGATGCTATGCTTGCCCAAAGAGGCATCACCATAGCAACGACCGTTTCCGCGCGCTATCAGCTCATGGTTCGTGCTTACAAAGTTGCGCAGTTGTTCTTCCTGTGTGAAGGAACTTTCCTCACTGGCAATGGCGGGGTAGTTTCCCCAGTTTGCTAACCGTTTTTGCATTATTCAAAGAATCTAACGTTAGTGGGTAAATAAATTAAAACATAAAAACTCAGGACCCACAGGAAAATGGTTAATTGAATAAAACGGTCTTTATATAGGATCTTGGTGGGAGAACCAGTATTGTTCTCCACGTAGGTTATTTGCAAATATCGTAATAATCCTCCAATAACAAAGAGGGAGGTATAATATAAGCGATAGGTATTAAAGCGCTGCTGCGTTTCAGGGGCCATGGTATACATAAGGTACGCCACAATGATAACGGCAGATACCAGGGCCAGCATTACATTCATGAAATCCAGGTTATAACCCTTGGCAGCCTTACGCATTTCCTGTCCGGACGACAACTTGATAAGTACATCGTCCCTTCTTTTCGCAATTGCCATAAATAAGGCCAGGAGAAACACCATGATCATCAGCCATTCAGACATCGCTACTTCTGTGGCCACACCGCCTGCCTTTACACGTAATACGAAACCAATGGCCAGAATAATGATATCCAATATAGAGATGTTCTTCAGCCCGAAGGAATAGAAGAGGTTAATGACGAAGTAGATAGCTACTACAAAGGCAAATTTGGGACGTACATACCAGGCCAGCGCAAAGCCTACAATGATACATAACGCGAAGAGCACCAACGCTGCTGGTTTCGATACGGCTCCGGAAGCCAGGGGGCGCTTACATTTAACCGGATGGATCTTATCGGCCTCAATATCCTGATAATCATTGATGACATAAATACTGCTCGCTACTAAACTAAAAGAGATAAATGCTACAATGAGTTCTACAATCTTATCAAGATTAAATAACTGCCCTGCAAAAAATAAAGGGATAAAGAGGAAGGCATTCTTAGCCCAGTGCTTGGGGCGGAGTAATTTCAAATATTTCATGGGGGGAACTAAAGTTGACGCAACAAGATACAATTAATTCAATTATTTTTGATTGTCTATATGTTATGATAACATTACAAAGTAGCGAATCCCAATTTCATCTATGCCATCAACATCCCTTTCGACCCGTAAATGGGCCCTCCTTGAAATTTTACTGATAATAGGTTTTGCCCTCATTCCATTGTTCATGACCTTCCCGTACAGGGTTAACATATTTCTTTCATGGGAAGGAGCGTACAGGCTCTATTTAGGTCAGCAGCCTTATAAAGACTTCGGTATGCCGCTGGGCTATGGCTACTGGATCGTGCCGGCACTGTTCTTTAAACTCTTTGGGCCGGCGATGATCACGCTGGTGAAAGCACAGGCATTCCTGAACATCCTGGCCGGACTCTCCTTTATCTCCATACTTAAATCCTTTGATGTAAAACCGGGTATACGGATTACGGCGTTGCTGGTATTTCTCCTCTCTTACTCCCTGAATAACTTCTGGCCCTGGTACAACCATACGGTTATCGTATATGAGCTGGTAGGTCTGAGTTTTCTGTTAAGAGGCTTGTTTACAGATAACAAAATCGCAGGATGGCTGATGATGATCATTGCCGCTTTCTTCCTGTTCCTGTCGTTTTTTACCAAGCAGGACGGAGGAGGCATGGCGCTGCTCATTGCGCTGGCGCTCCTGTTATATAATGCAGTTACCTCCAGCCGCTGGTCGGCACTGGTCGCCTTCATCATTGCTTACCTGTCAGTTGCGCTCCTCATCATACTGCCTTTAGGCGCCGGCTTCAGCTACTGGTTTAACCATGGGCAGGCACCACATAGCTCACGCTTAGACCCGGGGGATATCTTTACAGAGATAATGGCCTGGTCGGCCTGGCTTAAAGCATATTTCCTTTTGGTGGTCTTTAGTATAGCCGCTGGCGTCAGCAGCTGGAAAGCATGGCTGCAGGACCGTAAGGCAGTTACCTTCGCACTGCTGACTTTAGGAATACTGGCAGAAGCTGCCATCTTCCAGGTTACCAGTTATACACCGCTGGATAACAATATCTTCTTTCACGCTTTCTGTTTTGCCTTTATAGGACACCAGCTTTGTAATAAGCTGTCGTTCAACACGGAGTCCCGTAAATTTATCGGGATGACGGCTGCGCTGGTGCTGCTCTGGTGGTCAGGTGCTTACTGGCGCTATGCAGACAGACTAACCCAGCGTATCTTCCCGCAACATGATATAGCCGCAGAAATGAAAGCTACCGGGGAGAATATCGTATCCCGGCACAACTATATGGTTATAAAGCCCGATACCAGTTTTGTAGATGAACCCGTAGGCCAATGGACCTTTACCAATCTGCCGGTATTTAAGCGTATATATATGCCTGTTAGTACAGTAAAGGGAATAGAGCGGGTATTAGCCCTGCCGGTAGTAAAGGAGAAGAAGAGCGGGTTAAAGGTCCTCAATATGACAGAGCTGACTCCACTGGCCGAAGCGATGCCTTACCAGCTGGAAACGGGACCAGACTATCCGCTCTGGTACCATCTGGGGGTAGGGATGTTTAACAGGCAGCTCCATACATTCGAAGAGAAGATAAAGGCACATCACTACGACCTGATATTATATGAATACGCCCCGACGCTAAACAACTTTTACCCGTTTGCGCTGAGGCCGGTATTGCAAGACAACTATATGCGTATTGATACCTTTTTGGCGCCTCGTCGCCCGACAAATGCCACAATTGAAATCTATGTGAACACATCTAAATAAAGTCTAACTTTATAAAATATTATATCTATATATTGCATTCCGGTAACCTGCCGGAATGCAATTCTTTTTTAAGCCCATCCATTCCGCTTTCAGTAGCTAAAATTATATCGGTCAGGCCACTGGATCTCCATTTTTTCAATAATATTTCATCTGTTTAAATTGTTGATTTTTAGCAAGATGATTACATTTTGATTAACTATTACTTTAGATAAGGATTTTCTACAGAATTACCTATAAAAATACTAACCGGTAAAACTAATTTGACTGGTTAAACGTAATGGCGTAACTTAGGAAACACCCTGAATAAATCACATTACAATGACTACCCCGGTGACCATATCAAGCCTGAAACCAGATGGCGGCATTTACTGCCTGGATTTCCTGAATACCCTCAGTGACCGCTTCAAAACAGACCCTACCGAACTCCTCCAAACTTATAAAGACCTCAGCCTTTGGTGTCATCAGACGGAGATCATCTCCCCCAAAATTATTCAGACACTGGAACGACTCGCGAAGGATTATCCGGTTAAAGCAGCCCAGGCATTCGACAAAGGCTTGCGGCTACGGGAACTCCTGTATACCATCTTCCGGCAGGTAATATCGCGTAAGCCACTGGCCGACAATGACCTGCTCACGCTCAACACCTATATCAGTGAAGCCTATACGAATTTGGAATTCTCCTGGGACAAACGACTGGGACATGGTCAACTGTCGCTCAGCGCGCCGGGGCTGGAGCTCCCCATCTGGAAGATTGTGCAATCAGCCGCTGGCCTGCTGGCTACACCTCAGGTGAAAGCTGTCAAACAATGCCCCCGCTGTGGTAAGCTCTTCCTGGACAAAAGTAAAAATGGCTCCAGACGCTGGTGTAGCATGGCCACCTGCGGTGATGTTACCAAAGTAACCCGCTTCCAGCAAAAGAATAAAAAGACTAAATGAATCATCTTCCAATAGATACTGTATCTTCAGCTCATTAAAAGATAATTGTAAATATTAACAGCCGGTATTCTTGCTGTCCGTTTACCGGGCAGCCTTATTTCCTATGTAATATTTACAACTATGCAATACTCCACTATAGCCGTCTTAGGCGGCGCTGGCCGTACAGGTCTATATCTACTCCAATCACTTCTACAAGCGGGCTATGAGGTGAAGGCGCTGGTCCGCCATCCAGGCACATTCACTTTCCGGCATCCTCACCTGACGGTCATTCAAGGCGACGCGTTGGATTACATCGCCATCGATCAGCTGCTGGAAGGCACGCAGGCAGTACTGAGCACTATCGGTCAGCGACCCGGTGAGCCACTGGTGGCGGGTCTGCTGACAACCCATCTGATGAAAGCAATGCCCGTTCACCAGATCAGCCGCTATGTGCTGCTGGCCGGAATTAATGTAGACGTTCCTGCCGATAATAAAGGGCCTGAAACGCGTAAGGCCACCCAATGGATGCAGCAAACGTACCCACTGGTCAGCAACGACAGGCAGCTTTCCTATGAAATGCTGGCAGCCAGTAAGCTGGCCTGGACAATGGTACGGGTGCCATTTATTCATTTTAAGCCGGCTTCCGGGAAGGTTAGTATAGCAGTAGATGATTGTCCGGGTAACTATGTAAACGCGGGCGATATAGCCCAGGAAATGACGCATATGCTATATAATAGCAGCTATATCCATCAGGCGCCGTTTTTGGCGGGTAAAAGCTGAATTCTTAGTAAGAGGCCGGTAAAAACCGGTCTCTTTTTCTATATCCTTTTGTCTATCTACTTCATTTTCTGTATATTGTACATTCGCACCTGCTAAAAATATAAGCAAGACAATTTAAGCATTCTGTTACCCCCAACCCTTAAGATGAACCATTGGCACTATCACCGTATTCAGGTACTTATATTCTCAGGTTCCGCTCTCCGGGTACATTTATTGATGAATTGGTGCAACATCCATTAGCATGTATTTTGAAAATAGATATATAATAAGACTATGAGAAAAACTATTATTGTATCGAACAGGTTACCGGTTAAGATTTCAGAACAGGAGGGTAAATTCTCGTTGCAAACCAGCGAAGGGGGACTGGCAACCGGTTTAGGATCTATTTACAGGGAAGGGAACAACATCTGGATCGGATGGCCTGGACAGGAAATCAGTGATCCGAAAGCGCAATCAGAAGTGACGGCACAGCTGAGAAAGATGAATCTCATGCCCGTTTTCCTCACGGAAGATGAAATCAACTACTTTTATGAGGGCTTCTCCAATGAAACACTGTGGCCGGTTTTCCACTATATGTCCGTTTATGCCCGCTATGAACAAAATAACTGGGACTACTATTATCAGGTCAACAGGAAATTCCGGGACATCATTTTATCTGTAGCAGAACAGGGAGATATTATCTGGGTACAGGATTATCAGCTGTTGTTACTTCCCGGCATGCTCCGGGCAGAAATGCCGGAGATATCAATAGGCTTCTTCCAGCATATTCCTTTTCCTTCTTTCGAATTATTCCGCCTTATCCCATGGCGTACCGAAATCCTGGAAGGGATGCTTGGCGCCGATCTGATGGGCTTCCATACCTTCGACGATACCCGCTATTTCCTGGACGCCGTCAACAGGCTTTTGCCAGCGCAGACCTCCGCCAATGTCGTTTCCTATAACGACAGGGCAATCGTAGTGGAAACTTTTCCCATGGGGATAGACGATGCCAAATACTCCCAGCTCGGGCATGATCCCGAAGTGCAAAGGTTAATCAATGAGTTAAAGGAGACCTTCAAGACAGAAAAGATGGTCCTCTCTATCGACCGGCTGGATTACAGCAAGGGAATACTACAGCGTCTTGAAGCCTTCGAGCAGCTATTTCAGCTATACCCGGAGATGATTTCCAAGGTAGTACTGTATATGATCGTGGTACCATCCAGGGATACCGTACCACAATACAAACAACTAAGAGAAGATATAGACCGTAAGGTAGGACATATCAACGCCCGTTACCGCACGCTCAGCTGGCACCCGATCCAGTACTTTTATCGTTCCTTCCCTGTAGAGATGCTGTCAGCGCTCTATAATTTTGCGGATATCTGTCTGGTTACACCTATGCGCGACGGTATGAACCTCGTCAGCAAGGAATACGTAGCCAGTCGTAACAACAACGACGGCGTACTGATTCTCAGTGAAATGGCCGGCGCCTCCAAAGAACTGATCGACGCAATCATTGTCAATCCCAATAATATCAGTGCCATTACCTCCGCTATTGTGGAAGCCATCAATATGCCACTGGAAGAGCAAACCCGTCGGATGAAGGCCATGCGTCAGGTGGTCTCGAAATTCAATATTAACCACTGGGTGAAGCTGTTCATGACCCGACTACAGGAAGTGAACGTCATGCAGCAGAATATGCTGGCCAGAAGAGTGAGTCCGGAAACGGCCATGTATATACGCCAGGAATACCGTAAGGCCAAGAACCGTATGATATTCCTCGACTACGATGGGACACTGGTAGGTTTCCAGGTAAATATAGACCAGGCTTCGCCGGATCCCGACCTTTACCAGCTACTGAGAGAGCTGGCCGCAGTTCCTGGCAATAAAATTGTCATGATCAGCGGAAGAAACCATGAGACGCTGGGCCGCTGGTTTGGCCATCTGCCAATGGATCTCGTTGCGGAACATGGCGCCTGGCAGAAAACAAAAGATGGGGAATGGTACCAGCTTCCCGGACTCAGCGACAAATGGAAACAGGAAATCAGGCCCATACTGGAAACAGTAACAGACCGTACGCCGGGATCCTTCATCGAAGAAAAAACCTATTCACTGGTATGGCATTACCGTAAAGTAGAACCCGGATTAGGAGAGCTCCGCGCCAATGAACTCATGGCGACGCTCCGTTACTACGCCCAGGAAAAGGGATTGCAGATTTTGCCGGGAGATATGGTTATTGAAGTGAAGAACGTGGAAATCAATAAAGGCAAAGCAGCAGATAGCTGGCTACACCAGGGAGACTATGATTTTATTATGGCAATGGGAGACGATGTAACGGATGAAGATATCTTTAAAACCTTACCACCGTCGGCTTATACCATTAAGGTAGGTAGCCAGGTATCGGCGGCCAGGTACTATTTACGAAGTTATCATGAGGTGCGGCATTTCTTACGTACCCTGAAGAAATAAAGCAAAGGGCTGTGTCTAAAGAATAGACACGGCCCTTTCTGATTATATAAAGATCGGAACGTCCAGCTTCATGCTTATACGGTAGGCGGCATTCATGAGTCCCACATGTGAATAGGCCTGCGGAAAATTACCCCACTGGCTGCCGGTACCCGATTCAACATCTTCACTAAACAGCAGCAGGTGATTGCTGTACTGCAGTATTTTTTCAAACTCGTGCTGGGCATCTTCCAGGCGTCCTACGCAGGCAAGGGCTTCTACATACCAGAATGCACAAACGAGAAACGTAGTTCGTGGCTTACCGAAATCATCGGAATGGAGGTAACGGTAGAAGAGGCCGTCATCAGTTTTAAGTTCCTTTTCAAGGGCCTCCAGGTGATCACGTGCCCGTTCCGACTTTGGATCCAGGTAATTCATCATGATCAGCTGCAGGGTACTGGCATCCAGGTATTTGCTGCCAGCGGCGTTGGTATAGGCTTTCAGTTCAGGATCGTAGCAGCTTTCGATATGCGCGGCGGCTCTTTCTTTTAAGGCCACAGCTTTCTCTACCAGTTCTTCATTATTAATAGTGCGGGCCATTTTCTCGGCTGCACAGCATCCTGCCCACTGGAACAAATTCGTATAGCAATGAATGTTAGCCATGTTGCGGAACTCCCAGATACCTGCATCCTTTTCATCGATGGTACGCTCTATCTTCTTCAGCAGGAGGTTGATCCACCGGTCGGAGTCTTTTCTTTCCGTAAAGATAAACCGATGGTCGGTATAGAGCGGTAGCATGGAGATCAGCACCTGTCCGTAGATATCATTCTGAATATGCTCATATGCCTGATTACCAATTCTTACAGGCTGGTTACCCATATATCCGCTGAGATGCGGAAGGATATTTTCTATCAGATCTTTTTTGCCGGTAATGCCATACAGGGGCTGGTACCGGAAATCTCCCGAGAAAGAGATATCCGTGATATAACCAAAGTAGCGTTCCATTTCTTCAAAGTGGCCGATATGATTCAGGGCTGTTAATATATAATAGCTGTCGCGCATCCAGCAGTAGCGATAGTCCCAGTTACGGCCACTGTCCGGGAACTCTGGCAGGCTGGTGGTACTGGCAGCAATGATGGCGCCGGTATCTTCATACTGATGTAATTTCAGCGCAAGCGCAGAGCGGATCACGAAAGGCTGGAAGTAATTGGCGATAGAGGATTGTTTGATCCAGCTGCGCCAGTATTGGGTGGTTTCCCGCAGGAAGCGTTCTGCTGTACTTTGCAACGGGGCTTCCAGCGGATGGCCGTAGGTAAGCAGGAGGTACCTGGTATCGTTGAGCACAAAGAGTTCTTCATCAAATATATAGCTGATGGGGATGTCGGTGGTGAGGCGGATTCGATCTTCACAGCCTGTAAATTCAATATGGCTGCTTCCCCGTAATGGGTGCAGGTGACGTGCACCATAGTCGCATACAGGTTTGCAAATCACACGCACCCTGGGAGAGCCTTCGATAGGTTCCACCTTACGGATCATCATCAGGGGCTTAAAGAACCTTTCATACTGATTGAAGCGTGGGGCGAAGTCGGTGATACGGTAGCTGCCTTCGTTGGTAGTCACCTCTGTACACAGCACATTGGTATTTTCCAGGTAGTACTGGTGAGAGGTGTAATGGTCATTGGGCAGGATAGAAAATTCACCGCCTTTTTTGGTGTCCAGGAGTCCGCCGAAGGTAAAAGTACTATCCATCCGGGGCCAGCAAAGCCAGTCGACATTGGTATTCAGATTGATATGCGCAATGAATGAGCAGTTTCCGATAATGCCAGTCTGATAAGTATGTCTTTCCATAAGCATGATTTGTATGAACTACAGTTTATTTACCAAATTGTTTGGAAGGGTACAAAACGTGTTCCGGTTTTGAAGCATCCGGAAAGGGTAGTGGTGAAATACTTGATGGGAGGGGTTTTGCAATTTTTTGTTATGCGCCGGGAGGGGAGAAAGTTGAGTGTTTTGTTATAATAATATATTATGGAGAGGAGGACCTGGGATAACCCGGGAATAATAATTACTTTTATTGGCGAGCTAATTCCTGATGAGATGACCCAGACAGTAAAAAGATTACAGTTTCTTCCGAGTTTCCTTCCTGCTGCAACCGGTACACAGCGGGTATATCTGCTGGCCGGTGATATTGGCGGCACCAAAACCAACCTGGCGTTGTTTATGGCTGCCGGCGGACAGCTGGACGTATTAAGGGAGGAGACCTATGTGTCCAGAGATTATGCTAACGTAACAGATATGTTTGTGAAGTTTTTGTCGGAGAGTAACGACAGACCGGTAGAACGTATATGCATTGGCGTAGCCGGACCGGTTTTCAATGGGAGAGTGGAGCTGACCAATTTATCGAGGGAGCTGACGGTGGATGAAATCCGCCAGGCAACCGGTGTACAGCAGGTGGCGCTTATCAATGACCTGGAAGCTACTGCTTATGGACTGGCTACTTTGTCGCCACATGAGCTGACCACTTTGCACCGTGGTTCGGGTAATCATATTGGAAATATGGCAATTATAGCGCCAGGTACGGGTTTGGGTATGGCAGGCCTTTATTGGGACGGCACGTACCATCATCCGTTTGCATCCGAAGGAGGTCATACTGATTTCGCGGTACGTACAGACCTGGATATAAAATTATTAAAATACCTACAGGAGAAATATGAGATCGTAAGCTGGGAGCGGGTGATTTCCGGGCCGGGCATACATGATATCTATACTTTTTTAAGAGATGCAGAGGGGCTGGAAGAAAGCAGTAGTCTGAAAGAGGCTATGGCAAACGGGAATCCGTCGGCGGTCATTAGTCAGTCGGCGCTGGCAGGAGATATGGGTATTACTAAAAAGACGATGGAGTTGTTTGTGAGATACCTTGCGCGGGTATCCGCAGATCTTGCCATGAAATATAAATCGGTTGGCGGATTATTCCTTGGAGGGGGAATCCCGCCAAAGATTGCTGGACTGCTGGAAACAGGGGAGTTCTATAATCATTATATTCAGGGCGACCGGATGCAGGAATTGCTGGCGAGCGTGCCGCTGCATATCGTTGATAATGATAAGGCAGCACTTTGGGGTGCAGCATATTATGCTCAATTATTAAAATAAAATATTACTTTTGCCTCCAGACAGGAAATGGTGTCTTCCTGTATAATCCAACCGTTTCGCATCGCCGGAGCTGATGGCGCCTACAGATAGTTAAATGACCAGGAGTCGTTGATTCCATGTTTTATTTATTTGTAGGATCATGAAACAAACACAGCACTTCCCTAAAGATCAGTTATCGATTGTTTACCAGCTGCTTCGCTGGACATTACTCATTTTACCTGTTGCTATAATCACTGGTTCACTGGTAGCATTATTTCTTTGGCTGCTGGATACGGTAACGCATATACGCTGGCAGCATCCCTGGTTATTATATATATTACCTTTTGCAGGCATCCTCATATACTGGTTGTATAAGTGGGGAGGGAAATCTGCCGACAAAGGCAACAACCTGATCATGGATGAGATACATCAGCCAGGGGGCGGTGTTCCAGCTCGCATGGCGCCGCTGGTGCTGATTACTACTATAATCACTCATCTCTTTGGCGGCTCTGCTGGCCGCGAAGGGACAGCAGTACAGATAGGTGGAAGTATGGCAGGCTGGATAGGTCGTGTACTGAAACTGAATGAAGCAGATATAAAGATCATCCTGATGACGGGTATCGCGGCGGGTTTCGGTGCTGTATTCGGAACACCGGTTACTGGCGCTGTATTCGCCCTGGAAGTACTGGCCATTGGCGTGATGCGTTATGATGCCCTGATACCTTGCCTGGTGGCGGGTGTACTGGCAGATGTTGTATGCAGTTCCTGGGGAATCAGCCATACGCATTATCATATAGATTACGAGTCGATGGCAGCAACCATTGGGATACCATATATACATGCCGATTTATTATTGCTTGCCAAGGTGATCGCAGGTGGCGTCGCCTTCGGTCTCACCAGTTTTCTTTTTTCCTGGTTGATGCATAAGATAAAGTCTACCGCCAACGCCTATATTAAAATACCCTGGCTGGTACCTTTCGCAGGTGGTATCATCATCATTGTACTTTGCTGGATACTCCGTACAGATGCCTATCTGGGGTTGGGTGTTACTACCAGCAGCCCTGATAGTTTGGGTCCGAGTATCGTCAATTCATTTCGTGCTGATGCCGACATCAGTTATATGAGTTGGTTCTGGAAGCTACTGTTTACTGCTATCACGTTGGGTATGGGTTTCAAAGGGGGTGAGGTGACACCTTTATTTTTCATGGGGGCAGCATTAGGTAATGCTTTGGGGCATCTGATGGGTGCTCCGGTAGACCTTATGGCGGGACTTGGTTTCATTGCAGTATTTGCAGGTGCTACTAATACGCCGCTGGCCTGTACGATTATGGGCGTGGAATTATTTGGAACGCATCATGTGATATACTTTGCAGTGGCTTGTTTCACGGCCTATTATTTCAGCGGACATTCCGGAATTTACAGTGCGCAAAGGTTGGTGGTACCTAAGAAACGATAGCCCAATTCCGTAAGCGTAAATTATTATGTTAAATAGAATTATTTTTTCGGGAGGTGGTAGCATGAGATGAACCACCCACTTTTTAGCCCTTATTTTGATACCATAATATATTGACATAGGTAGATGCCCCTGGATAGTAAAATATATCCAGGGGCATTTTTATTTCTTCTTCCCGCTTCTGGCAGCAGTCACTAAACCATCGAGCCAATCCTGGTGGCCATTGATCATTTTATTAGGTTTTGATTTCGCCAGCTCTTTGGCGGGTAGGCCTATCTGGGATTCCTGGGTCAATATCCTTACTCTTTCTTCGCTTAGATTCTCCACCAGCCAGCAATGCAGTACATCAAATTTTGTATTGGCGTCTCCGTTCATCCAGCCGTGCCAGGATAGTCGACCTGTAGAACCGTCCACGGGGGCTACAAATTCCGTCACCTCGGCTTCCATGGGAAAGCCAAAAGTTCTGAACCGGAACCTAGACGTTTCATTGAGTTGTGGGCCGCCGCCGTTGTCAAATTCTATGGCGGAGGCGTTGCTATAATATTCCGGCCAGATATACGGGTGGCTGAGGTATGGCCAGATATCTTCGGCACTGAGTCCCGCGACAATCACTTCGTTGGAACAAAAGTTATCTGTGGTCCCTGGAAGGTATGGAGGAGGCCAGTTAATTGCGTTCATCATAAGTACCTGATTTTATCCGGGGGAATACAATCACCTTATAGATTTGTTTGAGGGATTTAAAACGCAGGAGAGGTGCCTGCCGATAAAATTTTAAAATTGAAAATCTTGTTACCTCCATCAACATAATTAGGACAGAATGAACTGATTTTCAGGGGACTGAGAATTAAATAGCTGAGATATAGGTCTACATGATTTCAAATATCGCATTCTCAGCGCACTCATCAGAGGGCCTCGGCAACCCTGGCGCGAAGCGCCTAAAAAATTTTTTTAAAAACCGACTCGCTTTGGGCCCGGAATTGTGTGTTTTGCATTATCCTATAATTTATATTATGTTAAGTAGAAAATTACACACGATTCCTTCTAAAGACCCTTCCTCCCGTAATTAGCTATACAAAAAAAATAAACCGATAAGGGGTCACTGATTCCTTACAGGAAAAACATCCATTATGAAAGCTGTTTTTAGCTGTATCCACCTTTCGATGATTCCAGAATTTTGCCCTGAAAGGTCAATTACAATTCCTTCATTAAATCATTGAATTATGGCTTACTATAACCTTCTTGTAAGAGATACCTTAAACGAAACAGGCACTAACCCCACTCCCCTTAACGACGATTATTGGGCCTCTCCGGATATTATACCATACCAGGAACAGTTTCTTTCCTGGGAAATGGCAAGTACTTATTATGGTAAGGATCTGGGTGAAAGTATCGTGGGTGGTCAAACGAATAATATATATGTCCGTGCCTTGAATACATCTTCCAACGCCATGACAGGTACTGTAAATCTTTATTGGGTACCCAGCAATCTGTTGATGCTACCTAATCAATGGACTGCATTGAGCACGATCAATACTTTTGCTGACGCAAATAATAATCCATCTATAGCGCCGGGTGATGTTGCACTTATCACCGCTCCATTTATTATTCAAACACTGGTAAATCCTACTACTGGAAATCACATCTGCCTGATTGCGGTCGTGAATAACAATGGGGTTCCCCCGGCAATACCATCCAGCTTCTCCTCTAATGCTGCTTACGCTCAGTGGATCACAGGTAATCCCAATATCGCACAGCGAAATGTCAATTACTATCCTGGCGGAAATAGCCTGGGGCTGATCAATGAGTTTGGAAATTCTAACAATGCAACCGCCAAGATGATATTTTCCATTACTGGCCCGGCTGCACTTGCAGGCGGAACGGTGGCTGCTAATTGCGTTGATAGCAGACTACCCATGCCTTTTTCGCAAACCGTGAATTTTACGTCATTAGATCAGAACAGTAGTAACGCTACATTTATGATGGCCGTTCCTCCAAACATTGGTACTGTTGGTAGCGCATCCATGAGTATGTCTCTCATTATCTCGATGCCAAACAATGGAACCATTCCTCCCAATTCTGCCGTAACAGTAGATTATTACCAGGTACCATCTGCCTCCCTGGAAGATCCCGCAGAACAGGCCATGACCAGACATTATGAATTAGCCATAGCCAACGAAACCGGTCAGGTAAACCTCCAAACCCTGGCACTGATAAAGCTTGGCAGCACACTGTCTATCGTAAGTGCAAATATGTAAAACTGCTATTCCTTCAAATCCATAAAACCGAATAATATGAACACCTACATAAATGCTGTCCAGGATTTCATGCCAGTCAATCAGAATAGCACCAGTAACTTCGTAAGTGGTCAGGGCTATTATTCCTGTGGCACAATGCCCTCATTTCTGCAAAACCGTTGGACCATTGAGATCTGGTGCTATCTTGATGCACTGGTGGATGAAATGACCCTTGTTTCCAAACAGGGAGAGTTTACACTCACCACCCAGAATACCAATATTGCTGCTGCCTTTGCTGGAAATGGCCCCACTATAACTGCCACGAACGTACTACAGGAACATACCTGGTACCTGGTAAGCATTTCGTTTGATGGCAGTGCCATGACGATATACCTGAACGGTGTACGTCTTATCCAGGCTTCCGGACTCACACCTCCGGCTGCCACAGATAACAACTGGGTAATCGGTGGTGATTTTTACGGACAAATTGATACGTGCAGATTATGGTCTACGGTGCTAACTCCTTATCAGATTTCAAACAACCAATGGACAAACTACCCTGCTGCTACCAGTTACCTGGAAGCCCAGTTTGACATGTCTGTTATGCCTGCGCAAGACACCTCTGGCAATAATGTATCCATTACACCTGCTGGAAATGGTATAGAATTTAATACCCTTGTTCCGGCTGTATCATTTAATGGTACTGCCTTCTGCGACCCATATGATGATCAGAACATCATTCCTTCCGGCACTACAGACTTCTCTGTTATGGCCACGATAAATCCGCAGTACCTGCCTGAGCCCCCATACAATACCAATGCTGCTGATGATAATATGATCATCATTTCAAATGGCACGGATGTATCCCCGGATGGTTTTATCCTCTCTGTAAATGCAGCAGGTAATGTTGTTTTTCAGTTAGGAAATGCCACTCCCCTGATTTCCAACACGATGCTTAATGCGGATACCTGGTACCATCTAGCTGCTATCTGGACTGCTGATACGCAAACTGCGGACATATATATAAATGGCATTTTCGATAGTTCTGTTGCGAATCTTCCGGCTCCCGGAATGCAGGGTGCTGTGCTGATAGGTGCAATAGACAGTGTGGCCGCGGACATGGCTATCAGCGGATTTCAGGGATATATACAATACGTCAGCCTATGGAATGAGGCCATTAGCGAAAGTCAGATATTGGCAGACATACAAAATGGTCCGCAATTTTCTGCCATGACTAATTGTTTAGCGTACTATGACCTGTCAGCACTCCCGGCCCAGAATCTGATCACGCTGAACCCTGTAGGATTAGTATCTGGTGCAAGTTATGCCATGCAACAAAGCATCGGAACCATATCCAATAGCGGCGCATTATCAGCTGTCCATCCAGTCACAGAACCTTCAACCGAAGGAAAAATAATGGATGCTTCACTCGTGCAGGCGGTAATGGAGGATTTTGAATTGTTTGCCATAAAAAGAGGAATACAGGGTGATCGCCTGGATGCCATGAAATCCCTTGCCATAAGCAATTTGCAAAGTTCATCTTCTACAAATGCCATGCGCTTTTCTATAGAAACCGGCGACAATGCCATGAAGCGTCTACGGCTGCATCATGCAGATGGCCAGTCCGAAATTGTATATGAAGCACAAATTTCAGATTGCACCATGGCACTGATTATGCTGATTACCCAGCTGATAGGCGGATTGGTAACAGCTTTTGGCCTGGTATATGAGAGCAGCAGTTTCGCCAAAGGAATGACCAGCTACCTTGGAAGCCGTATAAATACCATTGGCCTCGGACCCCAACTCACGGCAATTTTCAGCGGTGGCACCGTATCGATCACAAAGATTTTTAACGCGCTGAAATTATTGCGTGAATATTCCTTACTGGTTCCACTTGCTAAATTTTCCTGGCAACTGCTCTCCAATTCCCTGAGCTGGTGGACTGTCATTTCTCTTGGTGCCAGAATTGTCCTGATATTTAGTCCTGCTGGCCCGGCCGAAGCTGTCTGGTTTGCAGCACAACTGGCGAAGTCACTCTATGACATCACTTCCGCGGTTAACCAATATCTAACTGACTGTAGCAATATAACAGCTGACTGTGGCTGCGTTTCACCATCTCAGCCCGCACTGCATGCCGCGCAATTATAATTACGTTTTTAGTATCTCCCCGCCTGCCGCATTAATGCAATGCATCTCAGGCGGGGAAACTGCAACAATAAGTTTTATCTTAGCTGAATGAATGGCACAAGTAGCTACGTTTCAGATAAGTCCTGCCCCAATTCGCATGCGCATTAAATAGTAATCCTTGTGTGCATGCCATAGAGTCTGAAATTAACAGAGAGTACCAACATTACTATATTTCCCGCTTCCAGGTTGGTTTCTTTTGCTTTATATTAACCAATGGTTAACTCAGCTGGTTTCCTCAAATTGCTAATTTGAAAGCACATTCAAATCTGTTCTATTCATATGCAGCATATAAACTTCGGGGAGGCGCTCAAAGCCTTGAACAAGCTTAATGGCATCAAAATTCATGAAATTGTGGACCTGGCTTTTCCCAGGCATTCAGAGGCCCGCAAGCTACAGCTGGAAGACCTTCAACGGGAAAAAGGCAGCTATTTCGAGTTCTTTAGCTGCCTGGAAGGCCACGACCAGGAAGCATTCAACAGCTTCCTGAATCAGCTGATCGATGCAGATATAAAGATGCTCCTGGAATCAATCAAACCGCAGGAGATTACCAACGATGAGCTAAAACGCACCACCAGACTGGAAGCAATAGACATGGGTGGGAACATCCAGGTCTACGATGAAAACGGCCAGCATATCATTACACTCAATCCTGACCTGGATAAAGATATTCAGAAGGTATTCGCTACCGCCATATGCGCCGCATGGAATAACACCTTTGCAGCTATGATCACACCTGATGGTGTTTCCGACCTTAAACTCGCTGTGGGCAAGCCTGTCAAATGGGACCGCATCCGGCCTGAAGGTAAACCTGACATCCACTATCTCTGCGCAGGTACTACCGATACGATCTTCTATTTTCACCCTTCAACTGATTATGAAGACCGTCATTTCATCGATCTGAATGCCTATTCTGAAAATCTGAAAGAAAAGATTGCTAACAACTACGGCTATACGCTCGATGCTCCCCGTCGCGGGAAAGTCAATATTCATGCGCAGTTCGGAGCCAAAGCCAATTTCCGGCTCGCGCTGTTCATGTATATGTTCTTTCAGTCACGCAGTCAGAAAGGAGCATTTATCGGTACCTCTGCAGATACTCCTACCGCAGTTAATACCTACGGATCTATATTGATTGAACACGAATAATGCATGACAGCCACTACCCTTTTCACTTTCACGGCATAAACATATCGCAATAAAAAAACCGCCACGAGGCGGTTTTTTTATTATACATCTAAAAAGAAACAGCAGTTGCACTGCGCCATCAGAATGTGGCAGCAGCTGGTTGCTTGGCTCTAACGTTAATGATCGTACGATTTATAAATGGTGCCATCACTATAATCAACATAATTACAGCAATCAGGATTGCTATTAGGGCATAATAATCCATGGCATACTTTAGAAATACCTGCTTCTGCATAGCCCTGTTCAGCAAACCAGTAGCCGCTTTGGCCGCCTGGTCCATTGGTAAACCCCTTCCCTGCAAAGCTGACTGATAAGTATGGAGTCTACCCTGCAAACCGTCATCCACTGCCGTCACATGGTCGCTTAAACGCGCGCTGTGTATGTTGCTGAAGTAAATACTGAAGAAGTTGATCAACGCTGTACTGCCACTGAAAAATGCAAACCTGATAAACACGCCTACAGCAGCAGCACTCTGACTCAACTCAAATGGCACTGATGAAATCGTAAACAGGATAATGGGTGTCATCAGCAAACCTGCGCCTGCCCCCTGTATAAATAATGGCACGATGAAAGTACTCTGATCTGCCTCGGAGGCAAACAGGAAATACATCCACCCATGAAACAGAAGCATCAGGAAAAAGCCCACCAGCCAGATGAATTGCGTTGGCCGTTGCTTAATAATCAGTCGCGCTGAAATAACAGTTCCGGTAGCGACGCCCAGTATATTGTAAATGAACAGCTCATAGATATGTAATGGGTCCATGCCCAGTACCGTAGAGAAATAAGTGGTTGTAACGTTGAAGGCCCCACGAATAATATATAGTAGCCCGACTAACGTAATACCAAATACAAATCCCTTATACCTGAACACCTCCATATGTATCAGCGGGCGCTTACGCGTCAGCTGGCGTACTACAAATACCAAACCTAGTCCCAGCACCGCTACCAGACTCCATACAATCGTGGCGTCCTGCAGCCAGTAATATTGCTGTCCATATATCAGTACATATGCCAGGCATACCAGGAATGGCGCATACAGGAAAAAGCTACCCCAGTCAAGCTGGTACAGCGGTACCCGGCGTACCAGGTGTATCCTGTTCATCATCAGTAATAATAAAATAGCCCCCGGGAAGAAGCAATATATCATTACCTTATATAGTACATTGTATTCATAATCATCTATTATCGGCGCGGTTATTAATGAGGTAAAGGAAGAAGCGCATAAAATAAGGGCATAGAAAAAAGCATAGCCTATTTCCCTGGCATGGTTGGATTTCAGCCTGGAAAACAAGAGGGTAAGGCAAATGCTGGTAACGCCGCAGTTAAATATTCCCTGCAGAAAACGACAGATATATAATACAGGAAGCTGACGGGTATTATAGATGCAGAAAGTAACGATGACCTGTAATACCAGACAGATAAGAAAATATTCCTTCGTTGAGATACGGCTGAAAAATCTTCGCTCCAGCGGCGTAAATGCTGCCAGCGCGGAATAATACACCACCATTGAAAACTGGATATCCGCAGGTTCTACACCGTAAAAGCCTGTGGCGGCATTTACGTTGGCGGTAGACAATGCAAACAGCATGACCGTCGGCAACATTACCAGAATGATTGTCAGACGTATCAGCCATTCCGGTACCCAGCTTCTGAAAGTTCCGTCATTAGCCATATACTTAGTTCCTCTCTTTTTTTACCAGCACCACCGCACTCATACCAGCGGAAAGTTCTTTCAGTTCTTCTGGATTACCGTTCACGCGTATACGAACAGGAATACGTTGTGCAATTTTTACGAAGTTACCGGTGGCATTATCCGGAGGCAATAAGGAAAACCTGCTGCCAGTAGCGCCAGATAAAGACTCTATCGTACCGGTGAATTTCCTGCCTGGAAAAGCGTCGATGGCAATATCTGTAGACTCTCCCACTTTCATATGACGGATCTGGGTTTCTTTGAAGTTGGCAACCACCCATTTTCCGGAAGCCCTGTCTACGATGAAAGCTAGTGTCTGGCCTGCCTGCACCAACTGTTTCGGCTGAATGGTTCTGCGTCCCATTTTACCATCGTAAGGCGCCAGGATAACCGTATAGGAAACCGTGAGGTCATTTCTTTTTACTACGGCCTCTCTTCTTTGGATCTCTGCATTTAAAGCTTTCAGCTGTACTTTGGCGTCTTCTATTTTTGAGAGAGAAGCATCATAGGCATTCTGTGCTGTTTTATAGTCGGAACGGGCAACGTCGAGGGCAGCGGTTACTCTGTCCAGCTGTTGTTTGGTGGCAGATTCCACATCATATAATTTCTTATAGCGGTCATATTCCTGCTCCTGGTTAACCAGCTTCGCTTTGGCAGCAGCAATCTGCGACTGGTATACTTTGGAGCCCTGGTCGCTTGTTCTGACACTGCTTTCAATAACAGCAATCTGTGCGCGGGCATTTGCCAGTGCGGCTTCCGATTCCTGCTGTGCGGCAGCATACTCGCTATTATCAATTACTACCAGCGTATCCCCTTTCTTTACGTCCTGGTTTTCTTCGTAACGTATTTCTTCCACATAGCCTGTTACTTTGGCCACAACAGGGTTGATGTATTCGTCTACCTGCGCATCGTTTGTTTCTTCGAACCTTGACTGGCGGATCAGGGTTTTGATCCCCCAGATAGCCAGGAATATTACCACAATAGAAGCTACGATGGTCGTTACTCTGGAAATGATTCTGTCCGTTCTGTTGGTGCTGGTGTCTGTGTTTGTTTTGTTGTTCATATAATTATAGGTTGCCTGTTGCTTTCAATAATTGATAGTACTGGAGTTGTGCCGTTACTTCTGCTGTTGTCAGATCAAAGCGGGATTGCAGCAACTGTGTTTCTGCATCCAGCAGGTCTGTCATCAGCGAGAGCTGGTTAAAATAGGTATTGTTGACAATCCTGAAATTTTCCTGGGCCTGTGCGATATTGTCTTTCGCCACCTGAATCCTGGTAAGCGCCTCCGTATAACGCAGGTAGGCTGCTCTGACATCTTCCCTTACCTTGTCCTGCGTATCACTGTGCTCTATCTCCTGCCGCATCAGGTTGATCTTTGCTTCAGCCTTGCGGTGCTTGTTCATATATAGCTGAGAGATAGGCATGGTTGCTTTCACACCTGCCTGACCGAGTCCATATAACGTGAACGCATATGGGTAGAGAATAATCTGCGGATAGGTATATGCATACTCTGCGTAGAGACCTACCTTCGGAGCAATGTTAGCCTTTACCTGCTTGAGTTTCAGCTCACTGAGCTTCGTCTCTTTTTCAGAAATCTTAAACTCGTAGGAGTTATCGTAGGCTTCATGCAGGTAATCTTCGTAGGTGCGTTCAGGTGAGACATGCGGATCGATGGTATCGGCAGCGATTTTAATAATGGCAGAATCGGGATCTCCCATCATAATATTGAGACGCTGCATAGCAATCTTAAGACTGTTACGGATTTCCAGCAGCGACATCTTCTGTTTGGAAAGCTTGAGTTCCGCCCGGAGTACATCACTTTTCAGTACGACCCCGTTTTTCAGCAGCTGCCTGATTTCTTCCAGTTCTTTTTCCCGCTCTGCAATGTCCTGCAGCATTACCTTTTCGTACTTGTAATTCCGGTAGATATCGAGGTAATAGGCCGCGGCCTTATATCTCAGCTCTTGTTCGCTGAGATTCATCTGATCTTTTGCCAATTCACTTTCTGTCTGGGCAGCAGTTATTTCGCGTGTTGTTTTACCTCCGTTATAAAGATTGAGGTAAGCTTCCGCACCAAACTGATAGGTGCCTTTCTTTTCAATAGGTACTTGTGTGGGAGCTTTGAACAGACCATCTTCATATAAAGCAAAATTCGAAAACCGGCCATAACGACCATTGGCTGCAACTTCCGGGAGCCTTTCCGTTTTTGCTGTCTTTACACGCTCTGCAGCACCTTCCACCTTTAATTGTTGCATCTGCAACTGTTTGTTATAGGTGGCTGTCTTTTTCCAAACTTCTGAAAGTGTTAGGGTGTTTGTAGGTTCAGGGTTTTGGCCATAAGCCTTAATGCCGCCTGATAATGTGCATATTAGCACACCCGCCAGCAACTTATTAGTAATTCTAGACATACTTATGTTGATGAAGCTGCAAAGTTCCATTCAGTTGATTAATTATTTTTTCTATAAATTGCCATTAAATTGTTAGAACCGGCCAAATGAAAAAATCTGAATATGACCTGATCCTGGAAGAGACCGATGCGATACCGCAATCGGCCTATGTATGGCATTGGAAAACCGAACATCACTTCCCTTTTCATAAGCATAACAAGGGACAGTTAACGTATGTTGAAGGAGGTGCCGCATTTTTATATACCAGGGAGAAAACCTACTTTCTGCCAGCGCGGCATTATATGTGGGTACCGGCTGGTGTAGAGCATTATTTCACCCATCGGTATCCGGCTAACTTTGTGCGTAGTATTTATTTTTATGCAGAGGAAGATGATTACAACAACCCGTTCTATACCACTACCGGCATCTACCCTGTTACTAATCTCCTCCTTGAAATGATCCTGTATACCGCCCATTGGGAAGGTGATATCATGCCCGGCACCAGGGAATTTACCTTTGTAAAGGCGATGAAAAACATCCTCCCGGATATCAGTACCAGCCCCTTACCTATTACACTGCCTACCAGTGAAAACCCGCGTATGCAGCCCATTTTGCGGTATATACAGGAAAACCTCAGTGAGCCGTTGACCATGGAATCTGTATGCCATCAGTTCAATACCAGCGAGCGTACGCTGACACGTCTTTTCAGGGCTACGATGGATATCTCCTTCTTTCAATACCTGAAGCTGGCCAGGATGGCCAAGGCCATGGGTTACCTGATAGAAACAGATAAGACTATCAGTGAAATCGCCTGGGATACCGGCTATAACAGCGTGTCCGCATTTAGTAATACATTTTTCAAACTGGTAGGCAAGCGCCCGTCCGACTATCAGCATCTCAACAAGAGCATTGACCTGGAGGAGGAAGAAGGGTAAAGCGCCGTTCAGATAAAAAGCATTGCATATCTCCGGGAAATATTTGATCTTGACTACTCAATCAAGGTCTAAATAAATGATGACAACAATGAAAAAGTGCTGGCTGTTCCCGTTCCTGCTGACGGGCATGACAATGCCAGCGGCCAGGGCGCAGCAGCACCCAGCGAAACCCACCCCAGTGGCCACGGAGAAAATCACAACATCGGTAAAGCTTAACCCGGATACCTCCATCGTTTCCAACCATGAAGTAACGGTCAGAGGGCAGCGAATTCCCTATAAGGTAATTACAGGCACGCAGCCCGTCTGGGATGAAGATGGCAAAGCTATCGCAGGCCTGTTCTATACGTATTATGAGAGAACGGATGTAAAAGACCGGGCGTCGCGGCCGTTGGTGATTTCATTTAATGGTGGCCCGGGTACGCCGTCGGTATGGATGCAGATCGCCTATACAGGCCCACGCCTGTTGAATATAGATAATGAAGGCTATCCCGTACAACCCTATGGGATACACGAAAATAATCAGTCTATTCTCGATATCGCGGATATCATCTACATAGATCCGGCTAATACCGGCTTCTCACGGGTTTTGGCAAAAGATATTTCCAATAAGTTTTTTGGAGTGAATGCAGATATCCGCTACCTCGCCGAGTGGATCAATACTTTCGTGTCGCGTCAGAGCCGCTGGGCATCTCCCAAGTTCCTGATCGGTGAAAGCTATGGTACCACGCGCGTTTCAGGTTTGGCGCTGGAGTTGCAGAATGCACAGTGGATGTACCTGAATGGGGTTATCCTCGTATCGCCCACGGAATTAGGCATTGAAAGAAACGGCCCGGTTGATGCTGCCCTCCGACTCCCCTATTTTGCCGCAACTGCCTGGTACCACAAGGTACTGGCGCCTGAATACCAGCAAAAAGACCTGAATGCGTTCCTCCCGGAAGTAGAGCACTTTACGGTGAATGAACTGATTCCTGCCATCAGCCAGGGTGGCTTCCTGGATGACCAAAAGCGAAAAGAGATTGCTGATAAAATGTCTAAATACGCCGGCATTCCTGCAAAAGAAATCCTGCAGTATAACCTGGACGTACCTACGAATTTCTTCTGGAAAGAGCTGCTGCGGGAACAGGGCTTTACGGTAGGGCGTCTTGACAGCCGCTATCGGGGTATAGATAAACAGCTGGCAGGTGATGGGCCCGACTACAATGCAGAGCTGACCTCCTGGCTACATGCGTTCACACCGGCTATCAATATCTACCTCCGTGATGAACTGGGCTTTAAGACAGACCTGAAATACAATATGTTTGGCCCTGTACATCCATGGGACCGATCCAATGACCATACCGGTGAGAATCTCCGGCAGGCAATGGCTCAGAACCCTTACCTGCATGTGATGATACAGTCTGGCTACTATGATGGTGCCTGTGATTACTTCAATGCCAAATACTCTATGTGGCAGCTGGACCCTGGTGGCAGGTTGAAAGACCGCCTATCCTGGAAGGGCTATAGAAGCGGACATATGATGTACCTGCGTAAGGGAGACCTCGCACAGGGTAATGAGGACATCCGTGCATTTATTAAAGCAGCTATTCCTAAAGAAGGCCAGGCTGCTAAATACTAATCCGCGCTTATCTCACTATCATATCTGCCCGAAGGGCGCATTAAAAAGCCCTGATCTCTAAAGATCAGAGCTTTTTAATTATTTAGTGAGATGATTTGCATTACATAATCCGATAGCTTACGCCCAGCATCAGGTAGATGTTATAGAGCGGGAAATCCAGCCCTTTAAAATCGCTGGAGAAGATTGGCCGGAGTCCCCAGGAAAGATCTCCCATTACGCTCAGTCGTTTACCTACACGTCTTTCTACGCTGCCATTCAGGCCTGCATCGAAATTCCTTACTTCATTGCTGAAGTCGAATGTGGCGTGGTCTACCAGGATTTTCTCGCCGGTAGGGCCTCCGTTACGGATATAGCCATTGGATACATCTCCATAGAAATTACTGCTGAATTTCCAGGCCACATAGCCCCCCAGTGTGAAACGCCAGTTGATATTCGGATGAAATACCGCACCAAAAGGCACGGTGAAATAGGTGTTTTTGATAGTAGTTTTATTCTGACCGGTAAATATACCTTCAAAGGTTCCGGTAGAGGAACCGTCCTGAACAGTGATGATCGTCGGGAAATACTGCACATGGTCTTTGGTGCCCATACCCTTATAATCGAGTTTTACGCCCAGGGAAACGCCCCATTTAGGGTGTAGCATATAACTGAGCTCATAGCCCAGTGCCGGGCAGAATTCGGGCCAGAATGCGTCAATAGAACGGATGGTGGCAGGAATACCTACCGGGGTGGTGGCGCCGAAATTGAAACCAGCATCTATACGGTGTTCAAAATGAGGCCGGAAGTTAGTTGAATCCTGTGCCTGAACCTGGCCAAAAGCCAGGAGCAGCATTAATGCTATATAACCAAATACTTTGCTATTCATATACAATTAATCTTTTATTCGTGAACAATCTGTAAACTATCTACCTGCAAGCGGCTTCCTACGGCACCGGCATAACTGTCTCCATTCTGGCTGGAGGAGATAACGATGGCCAGCATCATGTTGTCGGGTAGTGTAGTGACATTGTATACAAATGGCAGGTCGAATTTTGTCCAGTTGCCCCTGGCAGAACCATCCGGTAATGTAGCAGTGGCGATAATTCTGTCGGACGTATGAATATTGGTACCATCGAGTCTGGTAGTACCGCGGTACAGTACAGCGTAGATGGAGCAGGAATCTGTAATGCCTGGCTGTGGCGTACCGGCTTTATTGATATATACAGGGCCTGGCTGGTATTTATAGTAACCGGTGAATCGCAGAGCGCGGCCTCGGTAAGGCTGTCCGAACTGAGTGGCCTTCAACGGAGCAGTAAGGGCAAAGCTGCTTTCAAACACACCCAGGTAAAGGGAACCGGCAAAGAGTTTAATACCGAGGATCGACGACAGCGCCGTGCCCCCTCTGGTTTGCAACAGGGCCGAATAGTTGCCGTGGTAGGCATCTGTGGTATCCCGCAGCGGATAAGCGGAAGGATCTTTTGTAACACCGGCAAGTGCTACGCCGGGGTTACCTGACGACCATATCTGTGTAGAATCCGGTTCTATCGGGTACAGGTATTTGCTGGAAGGCTGGAGCACCCAGTTCTCGAAATCCCAGGCCCAGTTGCCAACATTGACGACAGCGACCGTGTATACCTTATGATATTGTTTACTTTGGGACGTAACCGTGTATTGTTTGATACCCGTACTGTCGAAACGGAGCGTATCTCCTGATGCCGGATCAATGGTAGATCCTTCGGTTACCACGATCCGTGGTACAATCCCGTCTGTGAAAGCGGAAGGCTTCAGGTACAGGAGGATTTTTGCATTTGCGTGGTCAATAAACACATCGCTGGTAAGGTATTTCTTATCCACGATGAACGAGTCAATATCCGCTTCCGGGTTCAATGGAACATCTTTAATACAGCTGGAAAACAGTACTGTAATTAGAGCGGCGGCGACACATAGATTCCTAAAAGTCATCATCATATCTATTATTAATCAAAAAAATATTAACATTGCGCCATGCCTGATAAAGAAAGAATAAAAAGAGTAAGCATCTATTCCGCTAAATGTGTCACTGGTGTGGTGATCGTAAGCATACTTTCCTGGCTAATCGGCTACAAAGATATAGTATGGGTACTAATTTCCGTGATGCTGGTATTATCTCCAGATGGTTCTGATGCAGTAACGCTTGCGGTTACACGTATAAAAGCCAATCTGATAGGCGCTTTGTCCGGGTTCCTGCTCATAGCCATTCATCCTAATCAAATGCTGATGATGAGCATTGCCTGCTTAATAACAGTTGTGCTCTGTAATTTGTTAAAACTGGAAGCGGCTACACGAACTGCATTGGCAGCAGCTATTATCGTCATGACCCACGAAGCGGGGTTGCATGTCTGGGATACCGCTATTGGGCGTGTTAGCTCAGTAGTTGCTGGTTGTCTGCTGGGATTGGTGATTACCTTTCTTTTTCATAATAAATTTACCCAGCGCACCGTAGACCAGGTAGATACGAACCAGGAGGCTTAGTACAGAATTTCTCCAGAATTGCCCTTTAGTTTTGAATGAACAAGGAGCGTTGCATGAAGAAATCGATAATAATAACAGGTCTTTCCCTGGCCTGTATGCACCTGGCAGTGGCGCAGACAACAGATTCGCTAAGGCAGGTAACAGATACCGGAGCTGTAAAATCAGCAGATACCATTTCTCTTACTGTACCAAAAATAAAGGTCGCAGCCACCAACCTGCCATCTTTTCAAACTTCCCTGACTGGCATATTGGTACCGGCGGCCATGATTGGCTATGGGTTCATCGCCCTGAACAATCACTCACTCTTAAACCTGAATCATAGTACCAAGGCGGAGATAATTGAAGATCATCCACATTTTAATACTGGCGTCGATAACTTTTTACAGTATTCTCCGGTGGCAGCAGTGTATATACTGAATGCTGCGGGTATACATGGAAAGCATAACCTGCGCGACAGAACCATTATCCTGGGTATCTCTGCATTGATTACCGGCAGTACGGTACAGGTCCTGAAAACACAGACACATGAAGAAAGACCGGACGGCAGCAATAACCTGAGTTTTCCCAGCGGCCATACCGCTACGGCCTTTGCGGCTGCTGAATTCCTCCGTCAGGAGTACAAAGATGTATCTCCCTGGTATGGTGTAGGCGGATATATCGCTGCAACGGCAACGGGTGCACTGCGAATGTATAATAACAGGCATTGGTTAAGTGATGTGGTGGCAGGAGCAGGAATTGGAATATTAGGAACAAAGGCAGCTTATTGGATCTATCCTTTTATACAGCGTAAATTATTTCCTGCAAAGCAAGGCGTGGTAGTGATGCCATTTTATGATGCACAATGGAAAAGCACCGGTTTAAGTCTTTCTCTGACGAGTTTCTGAGAATATAAAAAAATGCATAGCCTTCTGCTTGGATTGTGAGCAATCTCACATTCAGCCATGCCGCATAAACCAAAAAACAACTACTTTATCATTAATTCAAAAGCGCAGTGGCTTTTAGACGGGGCAGTATAAGGGGTTCCGTTGCCTGGTTTATAAAGGGGTTTCACATTTCCACTCTTCTGATTATTAAATCACCCTAAAGTAAAACGAAGGTCATGAACACCTTTTCGAAAAATTAGCATTCAACAAATATCACACAACCAGTTGGATAATTTTGTAAACAGCTGGTTAATTAGAGATTTTTCAAATCGCATATTAGATAAATCCGGTTTTGTTAACATCTAATAAAGGAATGCACCATAAAATTGAGATATATTTATTGGATACCCGTAAACCACCAAAGGTAGCAATCCGAACCATTCATTTATTGAACTGCTGTCCTTATAAAAATCTCAAAGGAATATGTACGGACCATTTATTTTTCTTGCCGCTTGTCTTGCATTTTACCTCCTCTACAGAATCCAGGCGCTGCGTAAGCTGAGCCGCACAGACAAGCGTTTCCTGCCATTTGAAGGAGAAGACGCCATACACGAAGCTAGAATTGTTGGAGCAGGTGATAACATGTTCAATGCATCCAGGTACTTACGTAGTGTCCGTAATAATTCAGACTGCAGATGGATGACCGTAGCCATCAGCCAGATCATCAGAACCGATATGGGTACCAGCCGCGATACCAGGCTCATTACCAACCTGGCGCCGGGTGAAGAACGCAAACTCGGACATGCAGACGATGTACAGGAAGGGAAATATAAAATCTATATCGGCTATGAAATCCTCTGGGCCAGGTATACTACCCAGCCCTCCTGGTACCATCCTAAAAACCGGAAATACCCTTCTCCCGCAGAAATGTATGATGAGGCATGGCGCAGACTGAATACCGACTTCATGGGAGACATGCACAAGCAGGACCGCCTTGGCGGCGAGCTATGGCCTTAAATGACCCGTTCCTGCCCCAAACCCACGGTCATGCACCAACGCCAGCCAGCAGATAGATAAGAATATGCCTGTAAAGGAGCCGGCAGTAACATCCTCAAAGAAATGCTGACTCATATACATCCTGGAATAACCTGTCAGCGCCGCCAATACGAAAAATAGTATGGTCCAGGTTTTATTCCGGCAGTAGTAAGACAATACGGTAGCCGCTGTAAACGCACAAACGGTATGTCCCGACGGAAAGCTCCGGAAATTATCCAGCACATCTATTCCCGGCACATAGTAAATGTTATGGAGTCGCGGATCCTTGGTACCTGCACGCAGTTGCTGTTCGAAATAACGATGCGGCCTCGGAAAAGCCACGATAAATTTAAACGCAAAATTCACCACTGCCGTAAACAGGTATGCGGTAGCCATCACGAAACTCTGGCGCTTGTTGATGAAAAACAGGATGGCCACCAGCGCCACGGCAGCGCCGGTACTACCCAGCTCGGTAATCTTCGGAAAGAACCAGTCGCCGGCCGGTGTATGCAGGCTATTGATATAAAAATAAATGTCCTCTCTGCTATAAAGTATCTTAATCAGCAACATGGCTGTGAATACAGGGATAAACAGCCAAAGCAACAGCCTGAGTTCCTTCAACACCTCTTTGATGCGCGTCATATGCCTCTCTTTAAATTATTGATATTTACGCCACCAGTAGCTGATGGTTTCTTTGTCGGGCAAGGTAGCGGTGGCTCCCGGCTCCGGCATCCATAAGGTAACGTTATGTTCTTTTGCCAGTGGCAGAATACGCTCTGCCGGCTCATCCCAGGGATGCAATGCCAGGTTGAAGGTGCCCCAGTGGACGGGCAACATAATACGGCCTTTCAGTGCCTGGTGTGCTTCAATGGCTTTGGCAGGGCCCATATGAATATCCGGCCATGCGGCGTCATAAGCTCCTATTTCAAGAATAGTCAGGTCAAAAGGACCATAGGTATTGCCAATATCGGCAAAGCCGGGAAAAAAGCCGGAGTCGCCTCCGATAAAGACGTTATACCTGTTTCCTTTAAGTACGTAGGATGTCCAGAGGGTACGGTCCCTTCTCAGCCAGCGGCCGGAGAAATGTCGTGCAGGCGTAGACGTGAGGGTGATGCCATCTGCCAGGTTGGTTACGCCGCCCCAGTCGAGCACAGTGATTTTTTCTTCGGGGATCCCCCAGGCTTTCAGGTGTTTATCTACCCCCAGCGGACAAATAAACCGGGGAACACGGGGCCCCAGGTATTTCATCATATGCCTGTCCAGATGGTCCCAGTGGTTATGTGTAAGCACTACTGCCGTCAGTGGCGGCAGCTCTTCCTTGCTAACGGGAGATTTAAAAAAACGTACAGGCCCCATCCAGCTAAATGGTGATGCCCTATGGGTAAATACCGGATCTACCAGAATCCTGATGCCTTCCATTTCCAGCAGGTAGCTGGAATGTCCCAGCCAGGTATATTGCAGTTCCCGGGAAGGTATCGGCGACAGCGCTTTTGGACTTATTGTAAAAGGGCCCAGTGGCTTAGGCGGAATTCGCTGGCCTTTTTCCGTCATGAAGCGCCAGAGCGTATGCGTCATGTTATCGCTTCCTACCATTGTAGGCAACGTATTGACAAACTGTTTGCCGTTGAAATGTGATGATGTCTCCAAGAGTTAGTGTGTTAGCCTGCGATGGTAATTGATCTGTCCGAGATGGTACCGGAGATGTCCGTAAATATATGTCAAAAATCCGCCATAAGTTAATCCGGGATCTTTAATGGGATTATCGGCATAAACCGTTAGCAGGAATTCGTCGGTTAAGGTCGGGAACACGGTCCAGATAACATTGGTTGCATCCTGAATATCCGCCAGGAGGGTATCTCTGGACAAATTCTTAGCGCTGAACTCGTAGTCCCTGTCGCGTACATAGCCGGTATTACCCAGCTGTGCACCAATGAAATGCCGGATGTTCCCGCAGATATGGAGGCAGAGGTTTCCGCCGGAATTCTTAATACCATCCGGCACTTTCCAGATCAGCTCGTCCGAACTATAAAGTTTAATTTCTTCTGCCAGTGCCAGCAGTTCTTTATTGAAGAGTGGCGGTAAAATTTTCTGTAGCATGATCCAGGGTTTAAGACCTGTAAAATACGAAGAATAAATAAACTGCTGTTAGCTGGTCATTCGCTATAAGTTATTCAATCATCTTCTTAAATTCCGGCATAAAACTTCCAGTGTGGATTTAACTTTAATAATATCTTCGGGAGGCACACCTCTTTCTGCCTGCGCTACAACAGATAACGCCAACGGATATACTTTTTCCTTGAGCCGGTGGCCGGTATCTGTTAGCCAGACACGTTTACTACGGCGGTCTTCATCGTCGGCGGTCCTGGTAACCAGCCCACGTTTTTCAAGGTTATCTACCAGTTTGGTTAAACTGGCCTTATCCTTGTCAGTCTTGTCTGCAAGTTCCTGTTGCCGGCAGCCATCCTGTTCGCTCCATAAATGGCGGAGAATAAAATACATGTCTGGGGTGAGGTCAACTCCTTTTTCCATAAAAAGAGAAAGCAATTTAAGCCGGTAGGCTGTGTGCGCGCGCGTAATATGTCGACTAACTGCTGAGCGCAGTATATCGGCCATTTCAGGTTCACTCATTGTAATCATTGGGTTTAATCAAGAATATCGGTTCTATTAAAATAAGAATTCTTTTAGAGGTAACGTCTATTATAACGCAATTTAAACATATATTATATAGCATTTGTTTCAATTTAAGAAATCAGGAGGATGACTAACCAAGCAGTAAAACCCATGACTGGGCTAAAGAAGCGATTTTACCGGGTAATTTTTATGGCAGATACCCCTGCCGGACGCATTTTCGATACCATGTTATTATTGGCGATACTCACCAGTGTTGCCGTAATAATGATGGAAAGTGTGCAACAGCTGGAATTGAAGTATTATCAGCTGTTCCATACCCTGGAATGGGTTTTCACCATATTATTTACGATAGAATATGTGCTCCGGGTCTGGTGTTCGCCCAAACCGGAAAAATACATGCGTAGCTTTTACGGCATTATTGATCTCTTATGTGTGGTACCTACCTACCTTGATTTTTTACTGGGTGGCGCACATTTCCTGATCAGCATACGCATACTTCGCATGCTTCGTATTTTTCGTATATTCAAGCTGGTGCCCTTTCTGCATGAAGGCCAGCAGCTCACGCTGGCACTACAGCGCAGCAGGAGGAAGATAGCGGTGTTTTTCTTCTTTATTCTCTTGCTGACAATAGTACTTGGATCTATTATGTATGTAATCGAATCAGGGCATAACTCTGGTTTTACCAGTATCCCTGTAAGTATTTACTGGGCGGTGGTAACACTTACCACCGTAGGTTATGGAGACATAGCCCCTATCACGCCGCTGGGACAGGCGTTTTCAGCTGTCATCATGATTATGGGTTACGCCATCATTGCCGTACCTACAGGTATTGTTACGGCGGAGATGACAAGGATGCGTGCCGGCGCCAGTGTAACTGTTCGCACCTGCCCTGAATGTCATAAAGATACTTTTGATGAAGATGCTACCTTCTGCAAATACTGCGGACATCATCTATAAAAATATAACCGATACATGAGCAACGGCATGAAAATATCTTCCCTTCTGGACAATGACTTCTACAAGTTTACCATGCAGCATTGCGTGGTGAAACTCTTTCCCAAGGCCCGGGCACGATATAAGTTCATTAACAGGGGACAACATTCATTTCCTCCCGGCTTTGATAAAGTACTCCGGCAGGCAGTAAATGATATGGAGCAATTATTTCTTACCAGGGAAGAAAAACTATACCTGGCTAATACCTGCCCCTACCTCGACCCTACCTATCTCGATTTCCTGCAGGGCTACCGGTACAATCCAGACGAAGTGCATATTTCACAACACGGGGAAGCGCTGGAAGTGATTGTAGACGGTTATTGGTACAGGACTATCTTATGGGAAGTGCCGCTGATGTCGCTGATATGTGAACTCTTCTATGAGCAGACGGGTCAACATAGGGTTTCAGACGAGGAAGTCATCTCTATAACAAAAGAAAAAATAGAGAACTACGCCAAACTGAATATCACCATTGCTGATTTCGGTAGCAGGCGGCGGCATTCCCTGGCAGTACATAAGCTGGTGGTACAAACACTCCGGCAATACGGGCAGGGCTGCTTCATCGGCTCCAGCAACGTACATCTGGCGATGCGTAATGGTATTATCCCTGTGGGCACCCATGCGCATGAGTGGTTTATGTTCCATGCTGCCAAATATGGTTTTAAAATGGCCAACATGCTGGGATTGGAACACTGGGTGAATGTTTACCGGGGCGACCTGGGAATTGCCTTGTCCGATACCTATACCAGCGCTGTATTCTTTGAACAGTTTGATAAGAAATTTGCCAAACTCTTTGATGGCGTCAGGCATGATAGCGGCGACCCGCTGCTCTTTGCTGACCATACCATTGCCCATTACCTCAGCAAAGGCGTTGATCCGATGAGTAAAACCATTATCTTCTCTGATGGTCTCAACTATGAAAAGGTAGCAGAAATCGCGGCCTATTGCCGGGGAAGAATAGGTATGTCGTTCGGTATTGGCACCAACTTCACTAATGATGTAGGCCTGGAGCCATTGAATATTGTTATTAAGATGTATGAGGCCCATCCTGAAGATGCGCATGAATGGACGCCAGTGGTTAAACTCAGTGATGTAAGCGGGAAATATACCGGCGATCCGCGCATGATCGCGCTGGCTAAGGAAATATTAGGGATCGTATAGCCTTGTAGGGAAATAAAAAAAGCCATCTCTATTTAATAGAGATGGCTTTTTTTATTTATCAGGCAGATGATTAATTCGCATTGGCAGCAGTACCTAAACCGATACCGGTATCGCCCTGGCTGATATCGCCGGTTTCGTAACCTTTCTTGAACCACGACATACGTTGAGCAGAAGTACCATGCGTAAATGCATCCGGTACGATACGACCGGTGGCAGCCTGCTGGAGTTTATCGTCGCCAACGGCGCTGGCAGCGTTCAGTCCGGATTCGATATCACCTGATTCGAGGATCTTTTTCATTTTATCGGCATGGTTAGCCCATAGGCCTGCAAAGAAGTCGGCCTGCAGTTCGAGCATCACAGAATATTTATTGTATTCGGTTTCACTTACACGGCCACGGAGGGCCTGAAGTTTCTTGCTGATGCCAAGCAGGTTCTGTACATGGTGTCCTACTTCATGGGCAATAACATATGCCTTGGCGAAATCGCCCTGCACACGGAAACGTTGTTCCAGTTCAGTAAAAAAGGAAACGTCGAGGTATACTTTATTGTCTGCCGGGCAGTAGAAAGGTCCCATGGCGGATTCAGCGCCGCCACATCCTGAAGTGGTAGCGCCATCGAAGAGCACCATTTTAGGTTTATAGTAGGTTTTTCCCATTTTGTCGAACTGATCTGTCCATACTTCTTCGGTGCTATGCAGTACTTTAGCAGAAAATACCTGCATAGGGCTGGCGTTATCTTTGGTAAGCTGTTCGGAGCTTTCTTGTCCACCGGGACCCTGTACCTGTTGTACAGCCTGCATCACCGTCTGAGGGTCCTGTTTGAGGAATAGCGCAATAACAAAAATGATAACAGCGCCGATACCGCCGCCGATAATTCCGCCGCGCGCACCTCCGCCAGATCGCTTCTCGACGTTGTCACTCATTTGTTCATCGTCTAAACGCATAGTAGTGTTAGGGTTTAATGTTCTATAATGAACCCGAAATTACATTATTGCCCGTGATTTACCCGTTTCCATGGTATCTTAATTTTTACAAGTATCCGGGATTCTGTAAATTACAGGTACACCAGAACTATCTATAATTCACGGACATGAAAATTCAGCAGATCATTTTAGCCGCAAGACCTCATGGCTTACCCGACAACACGATATTCGAATTTATTACCACCGACCTGGCAGATCCGGGACCTGGCGAGGTACTGATCAAGCCGGTGTATTATTCCGTTGACCCTTACATGCGTGGGCGCATGAATGCAGCCAAATCTTACATTCCTCCCTTTGAAGTGGGTGCTCCCATTGAAAGTGGCGCCATTGCCATGGTAGAAGAAAGCAACGATAAAGGTTTTCAGAAAGGAGATTATGTTATGCTGCAGAGCAGCCGTCCATTAATGCCCTGGACAACTGCCGCAGTATACCCCGCCACCAGTCTCCGTAAGCTCGACCCTTCCCTGCCCCCTACCTGGTATCTGGGAATTGCCGGTATGCCGGGACTGACTGCTTATTTCGGACTGACAGACATCGGCAAGCCAAAATCCGGTGATACCCTGGTCATTTCAGGAGCTGCCGGCGCTGTCGGACTCGCTGTCGGACAAATTGGCAAAATTTATGGATGCAGGGTAATAGGTATCGCCGGAGGAGCAGAAAAGGTGAAAATGCTTACAGACAATTTTAACTTCGACGCCGCCATAGACTATAAGAACAACAAAGACATAAAAGGCGCCATCGCCAGTGTCTGCCCAAATGGTGTGGATATATACTTTGACAATGTAGGCGGAGATATTTCCGATGCCGTCATGCCTAACCTGAACTTCCATTCCAGGGTAGTGCTTTGCGGACAGATATCCATGTACAATGAAACAGAGCAACCCATTGGCCCACGTGTACAGCCACTAATGGTGACCCGCAGCATTCTTATGCAGGGCTTTATCATTGGCGACTATGCACCACGATTTGGGGAAGGCATTAAACAACTGGCTACCTGGCTACACGAAGGGAAAATCAGGAATGCCGAAACCGTGACAGAAGGATTTGATAAATTACCGGAAGCACTCCTGGGACTGTTTTCCGGAAAAAACAGCGGAAAAATGATCGTGAAAGTATGATGGTATTTTTGCAGTAAGATTACTTATTTTTAGGGATGAACAAGCCTGTAATACATACCCGCATCAGAAAGGTGGACCGGCAGGAAATGCTGGACACTGATGATATCCTTGCAGCAGAAGAACCGCTGGAAATCAGGCTTATTCACGGCCCTACACATAATCGCCGGCAGCAAAGTATTTCCGTTACCATGCGCACGCCTGGAAACGATGAAGACCTTGCCGCCGGTTTTCTTTTTTCCGAAGGCATCATACAGCAGTATAACGCCATCGCACATATGAAAACAGAAGAAACCTCCGCAGGTACGATCATTACAATATCTCTCAAAGAAAATATTCTTCCCCAGCTAAACGGCAGTCAGCGTAACTTTACCGCTACCGCCGCCTGTGGTGTTTGTGGCAAACAGGACATCAGCAGTATTCATACAGGCGTTAGCGTGAGTAATGCTTCACTTCAGGCTCATACCACCACTATCCTGAAAATGCCGGAATCATTAAGGGTACAGCAATCGCTGTTCGATAGTACCGGCGGTATCCATGCAGCAGCATTGTTTAACCAGCAGGGGGAGATCGTACTGATGCAGGAAGACATAGGACGCCATAATGCCGTAGATAAAATCATTGGCGCCGCATTGAGAACAGACCGCTATCCGTTGCAGCAATACATGTTATTACTCAGCGGACGCGCGGGATTTGAACTCATACAAAAGGCCGCTATGGCAGGCATTGCATTTATTGCAGCGGTAGGAGCCCCTTCCAGTATGGCCGTTCAGATGGCCACCGCCTGGAATATGACACTAATCGGCTTTCTCCGGGAAAACCGTTTCAATATCTATACAGGCGCCCATCGCGTGAAGATTTGATCATTAAAAATATTCGAGCATGCAGGGAGACCAGAACCCTGTGAAATTCACAGGACTAAAACTCAGCAAACCCAAAACAGTAGCAGCAGGCATACCGGCAGTTATTTCCAGTATGAAACATATCCTTGAAGAAATGAACGCCTTCAGAGGAATGAAAGCACTGCTGAAAGTTAACCAGAAACATGGCTTCGATTGCCCGGGTTGCGCATGGCCCGACCCCGACGACGAAAGATCACCCATTGCAGAATACTGTGAGAACGGCGCCAAAGCTGTTGCTGAAGAGGCGACCACCAAAAAATTAACACCTGAATTCTTTGCAACCAATAGTATTCAGTCATTAGGTGAACTGACCGACTATGAAATAGGCAAAAAAGGAAGGATTGCACAGCCGGTATACCTGGCTCCCGGCGCCACACACTATGCAAGTATCACCTGGGAAGAAGCCTACCGCAGGATAGCCGACAAACTCAATACACTGGCTTCCCCCAACGAAGCAGTATTCTATACTTCCGGACGTACCAGCAACGAAGCTGCTTTTCTCTACCAGCTCATGGTAAGAGAATACGGTACCAACAACCTCCCCGATTGCTCCAATATGTGCCACGAATCCAGTGGCGTAGCACTCGGCGAAGCCGTTGGCATCGGCAAAGGCTCCGTAACGCTGGAAGACTTCTACGAAACAGATGTAATTATCATCCTTGGCCAGAACCCTGGCACCAATCACCCGCGTATGCTCACCGCTTTACAGAAAGCCAAAGCCGCTGGTGCGCATATCATTGCAGTGAACCCACTTCCCGAAACAGGGCTGCTGGGATTCCTCAACCCACAAACGGTAAAAGGATTTTTAAATATAGAGACACATCTGGCAGACATCTTCCTACAGGTAAAAATTAATGGAGACATGGCTTTGCTAAAAGCCATCTGTATGCTACTGCTGGAGGAGGAAGATAAAAACCCCGGCAGTGTGTTTGACCTGGAATTCATCGCCGGCAATACTTCCGGCGCATCAGCATATATCGCACACCTCCGTGCCCAGGACTTCCGGCAGCTGGTGGCTGCCAGCGGTGTACCGGAAGAGAAAGTCAGGGAGGCGGCAGCAGCCATGATGCATAAAAAGCGGATCATCGCCTGCTGGGCAATGGGCCTCACACAGCATAAAAATGCGGTGGATACCATCCGGGAAGTCGTAAACCTGCTGCTACTGAAAGGTAGTATAGGCAAACCCGGTGCTGGCACCTGCCCGGTACGCGGCCACAGTAATGTACAGGGCGACCGTACCATGGGTATTTACGAACAGCCTGCCCCCGCATTGCTGCAGAAGCTGGAAGAAGTATACGGTTTCAGACCACCGCAGGAACATGGCTACGATGTAGTACATGCCATCAAGGCGATGTACAAAGGCGATGCAAAGTTCTTTTTTGCGATGGGCGGCAATTTCCTGTCTGCCACGCCAGATACCGAATACACGGCACAGGCATTACGTAATTGCGACATGACCGTACATGTATCTACCAAACTAAACAGAAGTCATGTGGTACATGGCAGGGAAGCGATCATTCTGCCTTGCCTGGGACGCAGCGACAAAGACATGGTAGGCAACGAACACCAGTTTGTTACCTGTGAGAATTCTATGGGCGTGATCCAGATGTCAAAAGGTAACCTGCATCCCGTATCTGAACACCTGAAGAGTGAACCTGTTATTGTATGTGAACTGGCGCAGGCACTGTTTGGCGCTAAGTCCCGGACACGCTGGCAGCAATATGCCCTGCATTATGATTTTATCAGAGATGATATACAACAGGTAATACCAGGGTTTGATGATTATAATAAACGGGTTCGGCATCCGGGCGGCTTCTATCTGCCAAATGGCTCCAGGATAGGCAAGTTTAATACGCTTACCGGCAAAGCCAATTTCCAGGTGGCAGATCCTTTGTATACCCAACTCGCGCCCGACGAACTGATGATGATGACAATTCGTAGTCATGATCAGTTTAACACGACCATTTACGGACTGGACGACCGCTATCGCGGCATACACCATGAACGCAGGGTCATCCTGATGCATCCTGCTGATATAGCAAAAGCTGGTTTAAAGGAGAGAGACTTAGTAGATTTGTATAACTATTATGATAACATTACCAGAGTAGCCTATGGGTTTATAGTGATACCATACAATATTCCGGAGAGCTGTACGGCCACGTATTTTCCGGAAACAAATGTACTGGTACCTGTTAATAGTGTTGCAGATAAAAGTAATACGCCCACCTCAAAACTTGTTATCATAAAAGTTAAGCCATCGATAGTAAATAGATAGTAAATAGATAGTAAACAGATAGATAGTAAATAGATATTATGAAACTTGCAGTCTGGCAGGCGCTCCGATGGACTGCCACCGAGTATTTCACCCTTGAAGACAAGGGTATCTTTCAATTGGCCCATGGACATATCGCCGGAGTAATCCGGGATTTGCCTTTTTCTATCAGCTATGAAATAGAGATAACGAATGACTGGAGAATAGAGGCATTCACCATTCGTGCAGAAGGTACAGACAAAAGGGAACTGAAATTGCAATCCAATTTACAGGGTGAGTGGTACGACCGGGAAGGAAATCAAATCAGCGCTTTCAATGGATGCCTGGATATAGATATTTCGCTGACTCCTTTTACCAATTCTTTACCGATAAAAAGGTTATCGCACCTGAAAATAGGTGACAGCGAAGTGATTTCAGTGATTTACATTTTGTTGCCGGAATTTGAACTCCACAAGATGCAGCAACGGTATACACGCATGAACGAGGATTCCTGGCTGTATGAGAACCTGGAATCCGGGTTCACCGCTCAATTATATTTTGATGAAGACGGGATTATGAATGACTATCCTGGCTACCTGCAACGACGGTATTAGCAGTTCCTTTCAGTGAAGGCAGTAGTTGCTCTGCCTGGGCTATCATCTGCTGTATTATATCTGCCGCACCTGTTTTTTCTTTAGCTAAACCCGCTGCCTGTCCTGCCCACATGGCTACAAACGAAGGATTGTCCTGTTCCCTTGAAGCTTTTCGTGCAGGTTGTGTCAATGCATCCTGATATGGATACGGGAGAATGGTAGTATTGGAATCTTCAACAGCTGCAATCAGCGTATTGGTAAGGCCTCTTGCCCAGCGGCCTGAAAAAGCTCGTGTCAATCGTGTAGTCGTATCCGTTGCAGCTGCAATGGCAGCCTTATGTGCATCGGTGGCCAGACTTTCATTACACAGCAGAAATGCGCTGCCTGGCTGTACGCCGGCAGCACCGAGCATTAGGCCAGCGGCCACTCCCCGGCCGTCCATGATGCCGCCAGCGGCTATAACGGGCACCTTTATTCTATCTGCCAGCTGAGGGACCAATGCCATCACGCCTATCTGCGGAAGACTACCCGCAATGAAAGTACCTCTATGTCCTCCTGCCTCAATACCTTGTGCCACGATAGCATCCATGCCACGCTGTTCCAGCAGTACGGCCTCTTCCAGTGAGGTTGCCGTACCTATCAGTTTTGCGTTACTTTGTTTCAACAGCGAGATTCCTTCACTGTCAGGGATACCGAAGGTAAAGCTGACGATATCCACTTTCTCTTCAATCAAAACCGGAAACAGGTCTTTATAGGAAAAGAAGGTCAGCGTTTTAAGATCTACAGGGGCAATCCCCAGGCCGTTGCGGGTATACACTCCCTGCAACAGGGTTTGCATGGCATCAAATGCGGATTGATCTGGTGCAATAGGAATATCATAGGCAAACACATTCACGGCAAAGGGCTTTGTAGTCAGCTCCCTTACTTTCTGTATCTGGGTTCTGGCCGTGCTGGGGTCTATATTTCCTATGGGGAGAGAGCCGAGTCCGCCGGCATTTGAAACTGCTGCCACCATTTCGGGTGTGGTAATGCCCAGCATAGGGGCCTGAACAATTGGGTAGCTGATACCCAACATGCTGGTGAGGTTATTTTTCCATTCCATGAGTTTCCATTATTTCAGTATTTAAATTTAAGACAATCGCTGCGGATATCAGCGGAAACTTAAAAACGAAGGTGCACGCAATGCGGAGATCTCAAACCTGAAGTCTACTACGGTCGTTATTTCAATTTTAAACTTGTTTCCTGGCGGCGGCATATTGGGGAAATAATAGGCCGAGAGCTTCAGGGTATTCAGGGAGAGGTTTTCGTTCCTGATACGCATACCTCCACCTATTCCTAAATAGATCGGGTTATTCAGCAGATCAGGACTGTTATTGGAGATCATGCTCGCCTGCAGGGAGGTAAAGAAGTTAAATTTGAATCCCAGGATCTTCAGCGGACTGTAATAAACGGTTTCGGAACTGAAGTTCAGGCGCTGGTAACCGTTCAGTGTAGTACCTCTGAAGCCCCATATCCCATTTTCCATGTTTATGTTAAGGGGCTTGTAAAAGAACGGATTGGGGCTGTTAAGGTAATCGGTAATAATAAACTGACGGAAACGGCCTTTGAGTATTTTGAGCAGCTTGCTGTAATATTCAATACGGGCGTGAATGACGGCATCTTCTGGTTTACTGTTTTGCCAGAAAGTTCCGATACCTACGGTGGTATTGAAAAGTCCCTGGTGTTTTGTCAGCCAGAATTTCTGCCATTCGGTACCGGAGTAGATGCGACGCCGGTCTTTCCAGGTTTCCCACCCGGTGGCAACATTCACGTTATAGCCCAGCGGGATATCTTCCGTACGGCCAAATCCGAAGAAATAGTGTGCCTTGAAGTAATCCAGGCGATAGGCCTGTAGCTCAAGGATATAGTACCGGTGATTGTTATACACGGGATCTTCCTTGTATTCAAGCTGGTCCGGCCTTCGCTGGAAGTCCAGGTTATAGTGACGGGCCAGCACGGCCACATTGGGCTTTCGGCCAGATCTTCCGTTATGGTCATAGTTATTGATGAAGTTATAACCCAGCCAGGCATCGAAGATAAAGTAGCGGTAATCCCGGTAAAGCGAATCAGAGTACCCGTGTATATTGATGGAAAAGTTATTGGCGACGGTGAGTCCGCCAACAATTTTGGCAGAATTGCGATATTGTGGCCGGTTAAAACTTATATAATAAGAGCCTTCATAGACATTGGAATCCAGCTGGTTAGTATTATTTAAGGTACTGTAGCCGGCGGCAAAATCGACAAAGGAACCTCCGATGTTGCTTTTGGAATAGCGAAATTCCGTATTCCACACGGGGCTGTAGTTATTGCGCCAGTTGAAGCCTATGGCTACGCCTTGTCCGGCGCCGAGCAGGTTATTGTTATAGAACCTGGCAGCGATATCGCTGGCACTTACCTGGGAAACATCCACACCATATTCAAATACGTCTTTGGTGATTACCTCAATGTCCACTGAGTCGGACATAGGATCCCCCGGGATGACGTAGATACGGGCATCCTGGATAAATGGCCTGCTACGGAGGTAGCGCTCATTATCTGCCATATCAAAGGGTTTCAACCGTTGGTCTTCGCGGAAGAAAAGGTTCTGGCGGATCATCCATTCCTTGGAGTCGTAATGCAGCCTGTTGGCAAACTTCAGGAGCTTCATGGAAGTGGTGAAGGTGGTATCATTGATATTGCTAGGACCGAAAACCGGCACCCGCTTATAGTGGATATCCCGAATCACTTTGCCCGCAAATGGTGTAAAATATGCCTCACTTTTTACGATAGCGCTGTCTTTATTTGTAGGCACCGGCTCCGGAACGTTCTGACGGGTCATACGGCGGATCAGGGAGTCCCTGAATGCCCTGTTTCGGAGAGAATCTCCATATTCAAATAGTCGTCTGAAAAGGCCGTTATGCGATTTTACAGCAGTATCACCCAAAGGCGGGCGGGATGGCGGCGGGGCCAGATGAGGAATAACAGTATCACCTATATACGGCAGGGATATGCAAACGGGTGGGTGCTGCTGCTGAAAAGTGGCAGCGCAGAGCCTTGCCGGTTGCAGGTACAGCAGGCAGGTAACAGTTATAGTACATAATATTTTTAAAAATCTCCTCAAATGATATCCCCGTAAACAATTATAACTAAAAAAACTGGTTTGTAAACAGCAGTTAATATTTTACTTAACGGGAATGATTATTGAAAGTTGTATGGTGTAAACAAGTGGGACAGTTACCACGTATTGTTCACCTAAATTATACGTTATGCTTCGATGGGCAGCCATTTTCCTGATCATAGCAATTATAGCCGCCATTTTCGGTTTCGGAGGTATAGCCGCAGGTGCTACTTCTATTGCTAAAATACTGTTCTTTATCTTCCTTATTATGTTTGTAATATCGTTGATCGGAGGAATGATGAGGAAGCAATAAACGTGTGTACGGAGATATTTGTATAATAAAGCCTGTCTTTACAAAGTAGAGACAGGCTTTATTGTGCGGATGATCATCCGGAAATTATTTCATGATACTGGTTTCCCAGCCATCGTATTCGGCATTTACCTGCTGGGCAACTTCCCAGAGCGTCATGACAACTTTGTCGATCACCGCTTCTGTGGCTTTGTCCGGGCGTACAATGCAAAGGCGGTATGGATATTCCGCATTCTCTTCCACCTGTGTGTCGTGCAGGAGGGTGAACCCTATTTCCTGGATATGTTTCCAGTAGATATCTTTCGTTTCTTCTGTTTTAAAATGTATCCAGTGTTCTATCGGGCGTTCCATTTCGGCATTATCGCCATGCTTGCGCAGCATGCGTAATACTTTCCTGTTCTGGATACGCTGAAACTCGGCAACATCCGGGAACAGGTAATCGAAGTAGAGTTCCCAGTTATTATCTTCTTTCACACCATAGTCATATCGATACTGCGGGAATGCCTGCATGGCATCCGTAATATATTTGTCGTGCAACAAAGTGTTGCCGGCATAAAAATAAAAGTCCCTTACACCATTGGAAAAAGTACGACCTACAAAATGAGCATCCAGCTTGTTTTGCAGCTCTTCCACCAATCTATCCTCTATTTCACCCATGAGCGCAAATTCATCGTTATGCGGAAATCCGTCTTCACGTGGATTGTTCAGATAAACTGTTATATATATGGCATTCGGCTTTTCCTTCAAAGGTGCAAATCGTCTCAGATCAAGGTCAAGGCCTATTACTGCTGGACTTTCTTCAATATGGCACGTGTAAATATCCCAGTCCGGTCGGTAATCCTTATGCATATAAAAAAATTAAAATAACGCAACAGCTGGCTGTAAAGATACGTCGCTCATTGTTATCACCGAAAAGAATAAAGCCCTTCCCTGCGCTTTTTTATCCACAAAAGCCGCTTTTCATACCGCATCGGTAGCTACAACGGTATTGGTAATACGAAATTCTACTCTCCCGGAAAACATATATTGTATTTATACTATTTAAATCATCTCCCAAATACTCATGTATAAACGAACGCAGGTTAACATTAATTAACAGTGATGCACAATATTTCACTGTACCTACCAAACCAGCCACTACAAAGCATTTCCTCAGACTAAAAAGATAAAACATTGAATAGCACTGATTTCTATACTTCCACTCATCCTAAAAAAACGATTTAGTAAAGCTGCATGAACTATTTTAGCCACTGCTATTTAATGTTGGAAGCTAGTATAAGTTATTATGAGAAAAATTGTTTTGTTGCTAACAGGATGGACGTTACTGTTGCAATCACCGGTTTTTGCCCAGCAACCAGGGCCTAAAGGCGGTGGTGACAACCAAGGATCACTGTATGGAAAATTAATCGATGCACAGACTGGAAAACCCGTTGAATACGCCTCTGTTGCCGTATTGAAAGCCGATTCTTCCGTGCTCACAGGTATGTTATCTAAACCCAATGGCGACTTCGCTTTTGAAACATTGCCCATGGGGAAATATATCCTGCGCATCAACTTCATCGGATATGAAACCTTCTTCAAATCCGCCGTGCTGGCACCTAAAGCGAGCACCGTTGACGTAGGGAATATCAAAATGAAATCAAATGCAAAAACGCTTGCGGCCGTAAACGTAGTGGGTGAAAAGCCCGCCTATACAATGGCTATCGATAAACGCGTATTTAATGTTGATAAAAATTTATCGAGTATCGGCGGTACCGCCACGGATGTTTTAAAGCAGGTCCCTTCTGTAAACGTTGACATCGACGGTAATGTTTCTGTTCGTAACGGCGCACCTACCATCTTCGTAGATGGCCGCCCGACAACACTTACACTGGACCAGATCCCTGCAGATGCCATCGAAAAAATTGAAGTGGTTACTAATCCTTCTGCGAAATATGATGCGGAAGGGATGAGCGGTATCCTCAACATCGTGCTTAAAAAGAACAGAAAAGCCGGCATCAACGGTATGATTACCGCCGGTGGATCTAACCTCGGCAGCAGCAACGGTAGCGTGGATTTCAACCTGCGCCAGGAGAAATTCAACTTCTTCGTGAACTACTCTTTCAGAAACAGGGTTTCTCCAATGACGAGCCGACTGTTCAGAAAGAATATAAGTGCTGATACCATCAACTATACGGAACAGCTTCAGGATGGCGACTTCTATCGCCGGTTCCAGAACGGCCGTATCGGCTTCGATTGGTTCATCGATAACCGTAATACCATCAGTATTTCTGAAAACCTTACCGGTGGTAACTTTAACAGGTATAATAATCAAACCATCAACAACCTGGACAATCACCAGAGCCTGGTGAATGCAGGTACAGGCGTGGATAATTCCAAAAATGGTTTCCGTAACTATGCGACACAGTTCGGCTATAAACACACCTTTGCGAAGGAAGGCCATGAACTGACGGCAGACTTCACGTACAACCGTTCCAATGGCGACAACTCCTCCAATTATAGTTTGCAATACCACGACCTCAATGGTGACAACATCTATAATCCTTTACCACAGCAGCGTTACGGTACAGGAGGAGGCAATACTACCTATATCACCGGTCAGGTTGATTATGTAAATCCGCTGACAGAGAAATCTAAAATTGAAGCTGGTCTGCGAAGCAATACCCGCAAATTTACCAGCTATACCAATACTTTCGGCCTTACTTACCCTTCAACGGATTATAAACTGGACTCTTCATTATCCAGCAACTACGCCTATTCTGAGCAGATCAATGCGGCGTATGGCACCTACACCGGCGCGATCGATAATTTCGGTTACCAGGTGGGCATAAGAGCAGAACAGTCTTTCTACAAAGGTGAATCTTTCCTGGGTCAGTACCAGTCGTACAAAGTAAACTATCCGATCAGCCTGTTTCCAAGCCTGTTCTTATCGCAGAAGCTGAAGGGAGATCATGAGCTGCAACTGAACTATAGCCGACGTATCCGTCGTCCGTGGTTTATGGACCTGCTGCCGGTGATCAACCTCAACGGAACCAGCGCCAGCACCGGTAACCCGAGCCTCAGCCCTGAGTTCACCAACTCTTTCGAGTTCTCATACCTGAAAGATTTCAACCACAAAGTGAATGTGCTGATGTCGATATATTATCGTAATACAACCAACGCTATTACTGATTTTTATAAAGATACCCTGATGACGGTGAATGGTACTTCACAGCATATCCTGCTGTCGTACCCTATCAATGCCAGCTCCCGTAATTCCTACGGTGCAGAACTGACACTACGCAGTCAGCTGACAAAAAGCTGGGATGTTACCGCCAACGCTAACCTGGCCCAGACAAAAATCAATGCCTCTCAGGATAACAGCACATTGACCAATCAGGGCTTTACCTGGTTCGGTAAATTGAACAGCAACACCAAACTCCCGTGGAACCTGACTTTCCAGGTAAACGGTGTGTACGAGTCGAAGCAGATTTTACCACAGGGCGAACGTGAGCCTACCTGGTCAGTAGATGCCGCCGTTAAGAAAGATATGCTGAAGAACAAAGCCCTGAGCATTTCCCTTGGCATCAACGACATCTTCAACAGCGACAGAAATCTGAGCTACACCAATACCACCTATTCCCAACAGGAAAACTATCGCAAGCGGCTTACCCGTGAGCTGCGACTCAATGCAGCATGGCGTTTCGGAAAGATGGACACCCATCTGTTCAAACGTAAAAACGGTAAGCAGGAAGGCAACGGAGAAATGGGTGGCGGAGATAATTATTAATTCGTAATTTGGAGTCTGCTTAAATTATTTTAATTGCTATGGACTCCATTTACCACACAATAACATTAAGATTTTTAGCAGAGCCCTCAGATGTAAATTTCGGTGGAAAGGTACACGGGGGCTCCGTTATGAAATGGATAGACCAGGCAGGATATACCTGCGCTGCCAATTGGAGCGGACAATATGCCGTTACTGTTTATGTTGGAGGTATCCGTTTTTTTAAACCAATAGCCATCGGAGACCTGGTAGAAATCACTGCCAATATCATCTATACCGGCAATACCAGTATGCATATTTCCATAGATGTTTTTGCCGGAAACCCGCGCCAGCAGACAAAAACCAAGACCACCCACTGTGTAATGGTGTTTGCTGCAGTAGATGATCAGGGCAAAACGACCGCTGTTCCTAAATGGGTTCCGCGGACCGCGAATGAAATCAGTATGGAAGCTTATGCTAAAAAGCTGATGGATTTGAGGAAAGATATTGATGAGGAGATGAAGCCGTATATGTAAACAATATTTTAATTTAATTTTCAATAAAAAAGGTTTGCCTTCGGCAAACCTTTTTTATTGATTCTTCTTTTAGCAAGATGGCAAAGCCATCTTGCTAAAAGAAGCAAAAGCCTTATTAATGGCTGAATTGCATTTCACTTAATGTCTTATACAAACCACCTTCCAGTTCGATGAGCTCCCAATGGGTACCCACTTCCACAATACGTCCTTTATCCAACACAATAATTTTATCTGCTTCACGAACGGTGGCGAGCCTGTGGGCAATTACAATGGAAGTGCGACCTTCCATGAGTTTGTCCAGCGCGTCCTGTACGAGTTTTTCAGATTCAGAATCCAGTGCGGAAGTCGCTTCGTCGAGGATAAGTATACGTGGATTTTTCAATACTGCCCTGGCGATGGCGATGCGCTGACGCTGGCCACCGGAGAGTTGTATACCGCGTTCACCGACGATGGTATCGAGTCCATTGGGGAACCGCTGGATGAATTCCCATGCATTGGCCTGGCGTGCGGCGGCTTCCAGTTCTGCGTCTGTAGCATCCGGGCGGCCATAGGCTATATTTTCACGGATGGTGCCACCAAAGAGGAATACATCCTGTGGTACAACGGCCATTTGCGAACGCAGCTGCGACAAAGGAATATCTTTCGCAGGGCGGCCATCAAATTTTATATTTCCACTAACGGGATCGTACAAACGAAGCAAGAGCGAAACAATCGTACTCTTACCCGCGCCGCTAGGCCCCACCAGTGCTACCTTCTGATCCGGAGATACATCGAAGCTCACGCCATCCATAATGGTAAGGTCGGGACGGGAAGGATAATGGAAAGACACATCATTAAAGCTGATGCTGCCTTCCAGGTGATTTTCTTCAGGGATAATGGTTACCGGTGTAATATCTTCTACCGGTTCATCCAGGATTTCCAGCAGATGTTCGGTAGCGCCGATACTCTTCTGAAGACTGGTATATACTTCAGCCAGTCCCCCTACAGATGCGCCGATAAACACGGAGTAAATTACGAACGATAATAATTTAGGCGTTCCGATATCCAGGGCTACACCTCTCCATATAACTGCTACCAGTGCACCAAAGATGCCAAGGATAATAAAAGAAGAAAATGCGCCGCGGTATTTTCCGCTCTTCATTCCTATTTTGGCCGCTTCGTTTGTACGGGTTTTATACCGGTTAATTTCAAAGAATTCGTTGGCAAATGCCTTCACATTGAGGATACCGGCGAGCGTTTCTTCCACGACAGTATTGGAGGCAGCTACCTGCTCCTGTACCTGTTTGGAAAAGCGACGGATAAATTTCCCGAATATCACCGCAACAACCATCATGGCCGGCAATACAGCCAGCATGAAGAGGGTCAGCTGCCAGGAAGTTAACAACAGGATGGTAACACCTCCTATTATAATGATCACCTGCCGTATAAATTCAGCCAGTGTGGTGGTAAATGTTTCCTGCAGGGAAGATATATCAGCGGATATCCTGCTACTCAGCTCTCCTACCCGGCGCTCCAGGAAAAACTTCATGGGGAGCTTGATCAGGTGGCTGTATACTGCCTGGCGGAGGGTAGCCAGGGTTTTTTCCGTTACATTCACAAAGAGGATGATACGGAAAAAAGAGAAGATGGATTGTCCTACGAGGACAGCCAGCAATAATACAGCAGCCGAATTCATGCCGTGAAAGAGGCTTTCAGCGCTCTTTGGGTCAACCAGGTTCCCCATTAATTTGGGAAATGCCAGTCCGGCAAGACTCGATACCAGGAGGAAAACGAGGCCCAGGGCAAATTGGGGCCAGTAAGGTTTAACATAGCTGAACAGACGAAATGTTTTCTTCAGGGATGCTAATTTCAGCGGCTGCTTTGGTTCCGCCGTGGAATTGGTGTCATTACGCATTTATCAGTTCTATTGGTTTCACAACAAAGGAGACGATCGTGAAACAAATATATTGCTTTACGCCAGATAAAATGTTTACCATTGGTTAATAATTCGCAGCCAGGGCACAACTATAGGCAATCAGACTGAAAATAGCCGCCAGGGATACTGCTACGCACGCTTTATAGAGAATTAGTTTCATATAAGGGTTTTAGGATATTGGTTGATTCAAATAATATTCCAACTTTATAACGTTTATATAACACAAAAGTTTACTTTTTTAGAAAATTTTTAATCAATGGATGCTGGAACGCAAAACCTTACATTTGCAGATATAATATTGCCGATGAAACATATTATAGAGTTAGTTTCACAGGACCAGGTACTCAAAGTATTGATAGCCCTCCTCATGGGCTGTGTAATTGGTGTAGAGCGGGAATATAAACGAAAGGCGGCCGGTATGCGAACCATGGCGCTGATCTGTATGAGCAGTACTGTTTTCACCATTCTATCTGCCGAACTGGGCAACCCCGGCAGTCCTGACCGTGTAGCGTCCAACATCCTGACCGGCGTAGGTTTCATTGGTGCCGGCGTCATCTTCAAAGGAGAATTTGCCATAGACGGTATTACAACGGCCGCCAGTATCTGGATCGCCTCCGCAATAGGCATGGCCATTGGCATGAGTCAGTACGTGCTGGCCGTTTTTGCACTGGCCGGCGCTATGGTCGTATTGTTGATATTAAAGTACGTAGAGCATTATGTAGCGAAAGTAAACGACAAGCGCATCTACGTTATACAATACAGAGAGGCTGATCTCTCACAAGCCATGCTGGAAGCCAGCATCCGGCAATATAACCTCCAGATCAGGCGTATGCTCCTGATGAAAAAGGATGAAGTAGTAGAAGTGAATTATGAAGTTCGTGGTGCAAAAAGCAGGATGCATGAACTGGACGAATTTTTAATGCAGAACAAAAGCATCTGGCAATACCAGGTGCAGTATAACCCGATGTAATATGCCTTCGTATGCAGATTTGCCATTACACTATGGTCATGTACCACAGTGGCTGGCGCGGAGAATGAGTTTGTTAGGCGGTGCCATCACAGAAGCAATTATCCTGGATTATGGCCAGGGAGAGTTTTTACGCCGCATGAGTGATCCATACTGGTTTCAGGCACTCGGGTGCGTCCTGGGCATGGACTGGCATTCCAGCGGTATTACCACCAGCGTGATGGGGGCCTTGAAAAAAGCCATCAACCCCAGGTCAGCTGAACTGGGCCTTTATATCTGCGGAGGAAAAGGAAAACATAGCAAGGAAACGCCCAACGAACTACGGGTGATCGCTGATAAAACCGGCCTTCCCGGCGACCAGCTCATATATAGCAGCAAACTGACCGCCAAAGTAGATAATACTGCTATCCAGGACGGTTTCCAGTTATACCTCCATTCCTTTGTACTCAGCAGCCAGGGCGAGTGGGCCGTAGTGCAGCAAGGCATGAACGACGCCACCAGCATGGCCAGGAGGTACCACTGGCATTCCTCCGCTTTCAAATCTTTTACCGAATCTCCACATACCTACATCTACGGACAAAACCAGGGACTGATACTGAACCTCACAGATACCGCTGCCGATGTTACCAAACAAGGCATCATGGAACTGTTGAAGGAAAAACCGGTACACCTGCTGCCAGAGATCAGGAACCTTATCATGCCTTCCCACCACGATGTGAGGGCGGAAAACGTTAATCTGAAGCGGCTGGGAAGCGTGCTGGCACTGGCCCATGATACCAACCCCGCGAACTTCGAATCATTGCTGATGCTGGAAGGCGTAGGCCCTAGAACATTACAATCCCTGACGCTGGTGAGTGAAGTGATACATGGTACCCCTTCCCGGTTTGAGGACCCCGCCCGGTTTTCTTTTGCTCATGGCGGCAAAGACGGGCATCCCTTCCCGGTGCCGCTGAAAATATATGATGAAACAATTTCCACGCTGAAAGATGCGCTGTATAAGGCTAAGATCGGTGAGTCAGACAAGAAGGAAGCAATTGGCAAGCTCTCGCAGATGTCTGCCGAAATAGAAAAAAATTTTATTCCCAATACCAATTTCGATAAATTGATTGAGGAAGAAAGACGCAATTCCTGGCAACATAATGGCCGCACCGTTTTCGGTAAAGCGCCCAAGCCAAAAGAAGGCGACCAGCTTTCGTTGTTTTAATCTGTAAAATCTTACTGCTATCAACTACACCGATTATAATACACTGAGTGTTCCTGAAGCCACCATCCGGCAAAAGGAGTTAAAGGAACAGGTGGTATTACAGCCACTCCCTGAAAAGATCAGCTATATTGCCGGTACTGATATCTCTTTTGATAAATTCAGCACCCACGTATTTGCCGGGATTGTATTGTTATCATTCCCAGACCTGAAGCCTGTGGCGTGCAGCCTTATTAAGAAAGAAGTGAAGTTTCCATATGTACCTGGTTACCTCGCCTTCAGGGAAGTACCCGGCCTGCTCGATGCCTGGGAGCAGCTGGCCATCAAACCGGACGTAGTGGTACTGGATGGTCATGGTATTGCGCACCCACGCCGGATGGGCATTGCATCGCATTTTGGTGTACTTATAAATAAGCCGGCATTGGGTTGTGCCAAGAAGAAACTCTTCGGAATCTATGAAGAACCAGGTAATAACGCCGGCGACTATACGCCATTGTACGACAAACAGCAGGAAATTATTGGTAATGTATTGAGAACAAAAACCAATGTGAAGCCTGTTTTCATTTCTCCCGGGCATCTGAGTGATGTAGACAGCAGCCGGGAACTAATACGCCAATGTGTTACCAGATACCGGCTGCCGGAACCTACCAGACATGCACATGCCATCGTCAACCAGTTCAGATTGGGCACACTGTCTGAAGGGTATACTACGTTTTAATTGCTAGAACTCAATCCAGGCCAGGGCTGCCGTTTTCACCGTTCCATTTCTCGATAGTAAAATGGTAGCGTAGGTATGTGAACCTGCGTTATAATCAGACGCACCTAATATACAGGCATATCGTTTCGTTACTTCCGGCATACCAAAAAGATACAGGCGTTCAATACGTTTTTCCGTATAGCGGTAGCATACAAAACTGGCGTCGTCCGCGAACTTCAGCGGTTTCTTTGTTTTGTCAGCACCGCCGGTATCCAGGTATTGCAGGTAATCATTGAATACCATGAAGGTTACATCCGGCTTGTTGATAAAGTCATAGGAAACATAAGGACTGAGGTTCAGCGCAGCAATCTTGTTACGGAAAGTCCACTCACTCTTACTTCTGCGATGCTGAAAAAATGGCTGCGCCACGCCTGTTACCACCTGGTATTTATTCAAAGAGAACGTTACATCTTCCCTTCCTACTGAATCCAGTTCTGCCACGCCCGCATCGCCCATATTTGTATGGAGGTTACTAAGCTGGTTATTTCCCTGTTTAAAGAAGCTCAGTGTTTCCCACATGATCGTACTGGTGCCGTCATCATTGATGATCCAGTTCTGCGGGATGCCAGAATAGTCGTCTTTGTAGTTGAGGTTGATGGCTACGTTCTTGCTCAGCTCAGGGTTGGTGAGTACCGGGTGCTTCCGCAGTTTTCCATCTTCCGAAAAAATATTTAAAATCGTTCCTGAATTACCACTGCGTTTCTCATCCGGTACGTGTATCAGCAGACGTACTTCTTTATAGGCAGGAACTACCTTCACCAGACCTGCAACCTGGTTATAATTTCTCGTATAGGCGAGTACGTGATGTGAAAAAGTTGAGGAGTCGGGCGACAGCACACTGAAAACGACTTTGGAAGCTGATTCCCCGGAAGAGCGCTTACCATTGAAACCTACCGTGGCCATGTATATGTGCGACTGGTCCTGCACGGCCATATTGATATAGCTGAAATATTCATAGGTATTATCCTGCATGTAGAAATAGCCCGTGTGGATCAGTTTATGATCGGGCGTGTAATGCTGCACAGTGATACGCTGTTTGGTATCGTCCCCATATTGTATTTCAGCGCCGTTGAAGAAAGCCACTGCGTAGTAATCGCTGCGGGTATCCTTTTCCACAAAGCAATCGTGGCTGGCGACATTGTTCTGGTTGTACATATTGCGGAGGCGCAATGATGGCAGTTCTCCCAGTTTGTCTTCTTTGAGAAGACGTCCATTATCCGCATCCAGTACGAGTCGGTAGAGATTCGGTATATCCTTGACTGTTTGTTGCAGGAAGATCACCGGTTGCCCGTTTATCTGGTAGATCGCGTCTATTTCCGTATTGTCAAGATCGGTGCTACTCCATTGTTGCGGGCTGATGGTATCATGGCGGAGTAATTCATGGGCGGGGTTATACATAGATACTTCCAGACCGGATTTCTGACCGAAGTGCAGGTAACAGGTATTGCCGTTTCTCAGTTGCAGCAGTTTGTCGAATCCGTCGCCGGGAACATTAAATTCATTGCTCAGTTTTACTACAGGTACCTGGGCGGTTGTCCGTGCCGCCGTCAGGATAAAACATGTCAGCACCAGGGCCAGCGTCCCTTTATATTTTATCATCTTTATACTAATTAATAATTTCAAATATATAAAAATTATTAATTAGTATAAAGATGATAACCGGGTATATACTGATTAGAATTGTTTACGTTGTATTCGGATGGCATTCATAATAGCAAGGAGCGCCACCCCTACATCGGCAAAAACGGCTTCCCACATGGTAGCGAGTCCGCCGGCGCCCAGCAGCAGCACCACTCCTTTCACGACGAAGGCCAGTGTGATGTTCTGCCATACGATCTGTTTGGTAGCACGGCCTATGCGCACGGCCATGGATATACGGGAAGGCTGATCATTCTGGATGACGATATCAGCGGTTTCGATGGCGGCATCACTGCCAAGGCCACCCATCGCCAGGCCGGCATCACTCAGGGCGATAACAGGTGCATCGTTGACGCCATCGCCTACAAAAGCTACGCTGCCTTTTTCCGCACGGATGGCTTTTACCTTTTCCACTTTATCTTCCGGTAACAGATCCCCGTAGGCTTCTTCCACACCAAGCCTTTCTGCTACGTATTTCACCACGCTGGATTTATCTCCCGACAGCATAACGGTATTGATGTCCATTTCGTTCAGCTCTCTGATAGCCTGTTGGGCATCTTCCTTGATCTCATCGGCGATGGTGATCAGTCCCGCGTACTTCCCATCAACGGCGATGGCCACTACGGTGAGCGGAATATCTTCTGCACTGATATCGAAGCTCACATTAAATTTCTTCAGTAGTCTGAAGTTACCGGCCAGCAGCTCTTTGCCAGCCACGCTCCCTTTCAGGCCATGTCCTGCTATCTCTGTAAGTCCGGTTACTTCCAGCGGCTGCGCGGTATCGCCCAGGTATTCGCGTATAGCCGTAGCCACCGGGTGTGTGGATTTACCTTCAATCGCATTCACCCATTGCAACAGTTCTTTCTCCTCAAAACCTGGCTGGATCAATACTTCCTGTACTGCAAAAACACCTTTGGTCAGCGTACCGGTTTTATCCATCACCACATTTTTGACATTGGCCATCACATCGAGATAGTTACTGCCTTTAAACAGTATGCCATTGCGGCTGGCGGCACCGATACCGCCGAAATAGCCCAGCGGTATGGAAATCACAAGTGCACACGGGCAGGAAATCACCAGGAATATCAGGGCGCGGTACAGCCATTCGTCGAACACATAATTTGCAACGAAAAAGTACGGCAGCAAACAAATGCCTACTGCCAGGAATACAACTGCAGGTGTATAAATTCTGGCGAACTTGCGTATAAATAGTTCTGTAGGCGCTTTCTGGGCACTGGCATTCTGTACCAGCTCCAGGATGCGCGACAGTTTACTGTCGGCATAGGCTGTAGTGACCTGAACATCCGTTACAGTATTGAGGTTGATCATACCTGCGAGCACGGCATCGCCTTTCACCATGGTATCAGGCTTGCTTTCGCCGGTGAGTGCGGCAGTATTAAAGGTGGCTGTTTCTGTCAATAAGATACCGTCCAGTGCGAGCTTTTCGCCTGGCTTCAGCTGCAATACCGTGCCCACCGGCACATTCGCTGCGGCCTTACGAACGAGTATACCATTTTCCAGGACATTCACTTCGTCAGGGCGCTGGTCCAGCAGACTTTTGATATTCCCTTTTGCGCGCGATACGGCTGCATCCTGGAATACTTCTCCCACCGCATAAAACAGCATTACGGCCACGCCTTCCGGATATTGCCCGATATAAAAAGCACCCACGGTCGCTATGGTCATCAGCAGAAATTCACTGAAAATATCCCCTTTAAGCACCGTACGCCAGGCATTTACCACCACGGGCAAAGCTACCGGCAAATAAGCCAGCAAATAGAAGCCCAGCCGTTTATAGCCAGTAAATCCTGTCCAGGTATGGTCCAGGAGGATGCCTGTCAGCAATAATAACAGGCTGACAACGCACATAATAAATTCAGATGTCCGGTACCAGGCAACGGTGCCACTACCGTGATCATGGCCGTGGTCGTGGTCGTGATCATGATCGTGGCCATTGGATGTTTTTCCGTGTGAATGCGCCGGTTGTTTAACAACCGTCTGCTCATTACCACAACATTCTTTTGACATATATACTCGATTTAATACTGCCGGTGAAAAATGCTATTAATGACCTTCGTGCTCTCCGCTGTTTTTCATTTTAGCCAGCAGGTCGTAGGCTCCTTTTACTACAAAATCATTGTCTGGCGCAGGGCCGGCAAAAGCTACTTCGGTAAAGCCGGATTCGGTATTGCCTTTGGTTACTTCCATCATCTTGAAGGTATGCAGGCTGTCGGCCGCCGCTGCCTTTACAAATACGTAATTCTTATCTTCAAAGTTCACTACTGCAGCTTCCGGCAGGGCCTTTACTTTTGCCGCACCGGTTTCAATCACCGCTCTGAGGTAAGTTCCCGGCAACAGCTGTGTATCTTCCTTGCTGAGATGGCAGTGTACCCTGATGGTACGGTCTGTACTGATTTCCCTGCCGATCAGATGTACGGTTGCCTCCCTGGTACTACTTTCATTTGCCAGTGTAAACCTGACCAGTTGACCCACTTTCAGCCTGGGAATATCTTTCTCAAAAACAGTCAGTTCCGCGTGCAGGTGCTCTGTATTAACAATACGGAAAAGTATATCCGTTGGCGTTACAAACTGTCCGAGGTTTACATTCACCTGGGTAACATATCCGCTGATAGGTGCATAAACATTGATGCTCCGCTGGATATCCCCTTTCAGTAAAGCGGTCATATTAACATGAAGCAGGCTCAGTTTCTGTCGCAGACCATTTTCCTTTACGGTCAGCGATTGCCAGGCTGCTTTTGCCTGCTGTAATGTTTTTAACGCATTTACATTTTCCTTTGCCAGTTCTTCCTGACGGTGATATTCCGTGGTTGCATATTCGAGCTGACTGCGAACCTCCAGGTAGTCTTGCTGTAATTGAATATAATCAAGATTTTCCAGAACTGCGATTACCTGGCCCTGTTTTATAGGCATGCCCTGTAGCAGGGTTGTCTGGCGGATGAAGCCCCCCATTGGCACAGATACACTTACCAGCTGCTGTGGTGGCACATCCAGTAATCCGCTCACCTTAACTGCACTGCTGATTTCCCGATCTTCCAGCTTACCGGTTTGTATACCCGCTGTTTTATATTGCAGATCAGAAATCTCCACCATACCAGGTGTTTCATCATGGTCATGGTCTGCTGCGGACTTCTCTGCTGCTGATTTATTGTTACAGGCAGCTAAAAAGCCCATGGAGAAAAGGATTACAGCGAGATTTATAATATGTTTGATAGTTTTCATGTTGAGATATTTATTATTGACGACCTGCCAGATAATCGATATAGGAAGCTGCCAGCTGATTGTCCAGCAGTGATTTCAGATACCCCTGACGTATACCCAGTACTTGTTCCATATTGAGGAAATGCTCTGCATAGCCTATTTCGCCGGCACCATACGCCAGTGATGACTGCTTCAGGATCAGCGTTGCATTAGGCAGGGCGGTACCTTCATAGTAATGCAGGTTATCCATTTGTTTTGCATACTCCTGTAATGCTTGCTGGTAAAGATTCCTGAATTGGATACCATTTTGTTCCAGGGTGAGTGCGGCTGCATTTTCCTGCTGCCGTTCCGCTTTCACCTTTGCCTTTAAGGGACGTGCCCACAATGGCAATGCGAGTCCTACCTGGAATCCCTGAAAGCGGTCGCCACCTGTAGCCAGCGGCGCACCGCCTGCATTCAATGGCGTTCCTATCAGCGACTGATTAAAATAGCCCACGGTGATATCCGGCAAAATGGCGGCATTATAAACCTTGCGTTGTTGCTGTGCTGTAATCACTTCCTGGCGCAGGTATTGGAGATAAGGATGCATGCTGACTGCGGCTGAATCGCTCAAAGGCTGAATATGCACCGCCGCAATACCTGCTTCCCGCTGTGCCGGTAATACACTGGTATCCGGCAGGGCCAGCAGCGCACGCAGGCGGGATTCATTGATGGTAATGTCTGCCTGGTTTTGGCGAAGCAGGTTTACCACTTCCTGTTTTCGTGTATCCGCTGCCGTTTTCTCCAGCATTTTCGACTCTCCTGTTCTGTAACGCAGGTTAGCGCTGGCTGCAAAAGCGCCAAAGAGACTATCCTGCTGTTGTAGTAAAGCCCGCTGATCGTGTAGGAAAAGCAGCTGCATCCAGGCTTCCTTCACCTGGAAAGCCAGCTCATTGGCGTTATTGGCTTTCAGGTATGTGGCGGCGGCTACCTGCGACTTTCCCAGTTCTCTTCTGGCGGCGAAATTGGTAGGAAAAGGAATAGATTGTGAGATGGCAAAATGATTATCAGTTTTGACATAGCTGTTATACTGACCATATTGCATGCTCACTTCTGTCTTGCCGATTTCGCCGCTTGCCGGCAATAATTCCTGAAAGTACTTCACTTTAGCACCAGCGGCCTGAAGCCCTTTATTGTTGGACAATGCGGCCTGTACGGCCTGCTCCATGGTCCATTTATCGGTAGTCTGTGCTGCTGCCAGCAACGGCAGCAGCAACAGGATGATGACTATTCTCATGATTGTAAAGGCGGGGTTTTGGATGAAAAGAATTTTTCAAAATAGATGTACAGACAGGGCAGCACCAGCAGCGTCAGCAATGTGGAGGTAACGAGTCCGCCAATTACTACCGTGGCCAGTGGCCGCTGTACTTCAGCTCCCGCGGTGGTGGCCAGCGCCATTGGCAGAAAGCCGAAAGACGCTACACAGGCTGTCATCAGTACCGGTCGTAACCGTATAGCCGTTCCCTTTAGTACGATATCGCGCAGATCAGTCATTCCTTCCTTCTTCAGGTTATTGAACTCTCCTATCAGCACGATACCATTTAGAACAGCTACCCCAAAGAGTGCGATGAAGCCAACGCCAGCGGATATACTGAAAGGCATGCCGCGTAACAGCAGTGCGAAAACCCCGCCGATAGCCGCCATTGGTATAGCGGTGAAGATGAGCAGTGATTGTTTTACAGAACGGAAAGTGAAGTACAGCAATCCGAATATCAGCAGCAAGGCTACTGGTACGGCAATAGAAAGTCGTGCGGTAGCTTCCCGCAGGTTTTCGAACTGTCCGCCGTAACGGATAAAGTATCCTGGCGGCAGTTTTACCTTTTGTTTTACCGCAGCTTCTATTTCTGCTACTACGCTGGCGATGTCGCGGCCACGCACATTAAAGCCTACAATGATCCTACGTTTGGCGTCTTCGCGCTGTACCTGGTTGGGGCCTGTCACCAGCTCCACGGTGGCCAGCTGCTCCAGCGGCACCTGGTTGCCGCCAGGCGTGGTAATAAATAAACGTTGTACATCTTCCAGTTGCTGACGGTTGTTATTGTCCAGCCGCAGGACGAGATCAAAACGCTTTTCACCTTCATATACGATACCTGCCGATTGTCCTGCAAAGGCGGTATTCACCGTCTGGTTGATGGTGGCAATATCAAGGCCGTATTGTGCAACCTTGTCTCTGTTGATTTTTACCACTATCTGTGGCAGGCCATCCATTTGTTCGAGGTAGATATCTTTTGCCCCTGCTGTTTTAGCAACAATGGCATTTATTTGTTTAGAGAGATTTGATAGTGTATTGAGATCTTCCCCGAATATTTTGATACCAACATCCTGGCGTACACCGGAGATCAGCTCGTTAAACCTTAGCTGTATGGGCTGTGAGAAACCAAAGCTGACACCGGGGATGGCTTCAAGTGCTTCCTGCATTTTGTTGGCCAGTTCTTCCCGGTTATGGGCCCTGGTCCATTCGCTGCGTGGTTTCAAAAGAATGGTAAGATCGCAGGCTTCCAGCGGCATGGGATCTGTAGGAATCTCAGCGGCGCCAATCTTGCCTACTACTTCTTTTACTTCCGGGAACTGCTTTTTAAGGATGTCTGCTGCCAGTGTTACCTTATCAATGGTTTCAGATAAGGCACTACCGGTGAGCAGTCTTGTTTCCACTGCAAAATCACCTTCTTCCAATGTTGGCAGAAACTCTCCGCCCATGTTGCGGAATAACAGCAACGCTACTACGAAAAGCAGTACAGCGGCGCTCACTACCCATAGCTTCACCTTTAAGGCGCCACGGATCAGCGGGTCATAAAGTTTATGGAAAAAGGCCATGAGCCTGTCGGCAATGGTAACCTTCACGGATATACGCTTGTTCAGGCATAGTGCAGACATCATCGGCACATAGGTCAGCGACAGCAGGAAAGCCCCCAGGATGGCAAAGGAAACTGTCTGGGCCATTGGCTTGAACATTTTTCCTTCAATACCAGCCAAAGCCAGGATAGGCAGGTAAACGATCAATATGATGATTTCCCCGAAAGCTGCTGCCGATCTTATTTTACGGGCACTGGTAAATACTTCTTCATCCATTTCGGCTTGTGTCAGCTGCAGGGAGCTATTTCCTTTTAGCCGCGTGCCAAGATGGTGCAAGGTGGCTTCCACGATGATTACTGCGCCATCTACGATCAGTCCGAAGTCAATCGCACCCAGGCTCATCAGGTTACCGGACACCCCAAAGAGATGCATCATGGCGATGGCAAAGAGCATGGACAGCGGGATAACGGAGGCTACAATAAGTCCGGCCCGCAGATTCCCCAGAAAGACAACCAATACAAAAATCACGATCAGGGCTCCTTCCAGCAGGTTTTTCTTTACCGTGGCAATAGCACGTCCTACAAAGTCGCTGCGGTCCAGGAAGGGCTCAATTACCACGCCTTCGGGTAAGGTCTGCTGGATTTCTGCCATGCGCTTTTTCACCGCCTGTACCACTTCATTGGAGTTCTTGCCTTTGAGCATCATCACAATGCCGCCCACCGCCTCTGATGTATCCCTGGTGAGGGCACCATAACGGATGGCATCGCCCAGGCGGGCAGTGGCAACGTCCCGGATCAATACGGGCGTACCATTGGTTGTATTTTTCACCACTATCTGCTCGATATCCGCAATGCTGGTAATCATACCTTCACTACGAACAAAATAAGCATTAGGCTTTTTATCTATATAAGCACCGCCGGTATTCTGGTTATTGCGTTCCATGGCATTGAACACATCCGCAATACTGAGATTATAGCTACGGAGCTTATCCGGGTTGATGGCTACCACATATTGCTTCAGCTTTCCACCAAAGCTGTTTACCTCTGCAATGCCGGGTGTACCGAGCAACTGGCGGCGTACATACCAGTCCTGGATGGTTCGCAGCTCCCTGGCGTCGTATTTGGATTCATAGCCCTTTTGCGGGTGCAGTACATACTGGTAGATTTCTCCCAGGCCACTGGAAATGGGCGACATCTCCGGCGTTCCTATGCCCGGCGGGATGTTGCTTTTGGCTTCAGCGAGCTTTTCATTGACCTGTTGCCGGGCCCAGTAAATATCTACGTCATCATGAAAAACGACGGTAACAACTGACAGTCCGAACCTGGAAATACTGCGTACTTCCCTGAGTTCCGGGATAACGGCCATGGTTTGCTCTACAGGAAAAGTGATCAGTCTTTCTACTTCCTGGGCGGCCAGCGAAGGCGACAGGGTGATTGCCTGCACCTGGTTATTGGTAATATCCGGCACTGCATCAACGGGCAGCCGGGTCAGCGACCATATACCCCATGCGGCAAGTGCCAGGGTAAATATGGCAATAGCAAGTTTGTTCCTGACGGAAAACAGAATTATTTTATCCATTATGTGGACGGGTTATAGGTAACAGAATTTAGTAAACTAATTAGCCTATAACTGTTCGTGGAGGCTGCCAAACATCCATAGATCTGGCAGTATAAAGGTCAGACTGAAAAGAAGGAAATATATGGGAAGATGAAATACGATATGGGATATACAAGTGAATAGCTACAGGCATTACCTGTACGTTGCAGCAGCTGCATACACAGAGCGGTGAACAAAAATCAGGTTGAGTATGCTGATGACTGGTATCTGTACCATGTACCATTTCCTGTTGCAGATGTCCGTTTACAGCAGCAGCTGCGTCGTTGCATGGCAGGCATGACAGCAACACGATATATATACTGAATATGTAAACGAAAAATTTCATCTCAACAAAAATAAAGATAACTACCTATATCTTATCAATAAAAAACTGCATCGCAGTTGCGCAAACGCTTTGAAATATCCGATTTGTTACTAAATTAGCCATATGAATTGCCTGATCGTAGACGATAATAAACTGGCCAGAACAGCCATGCGTCAGCTGGCCAGTCATGTAGACCATCTGCAGGTGCTGGACGAATGCAGCAGCGCCATGGAGGCCTATAACCTGCTCCAGAAAGAAAAAGTGGACCTCTTGCTCCTGGATATTGAAATGCCCGGCATGAGCGGACTCGAATTGACGCGCAACCTCGGAAGTAAAGCCCCCATCATTATTTTTACAACTGTAAAAAAAGATTATGCAGTAGAAGCCTTCGAATTAAAAGTGGCGGATTATCTTATCAAGCCGGTGAGTCCGGCCCGTTTTATACAGGCAATCGACCGCGCAAAAGAAATCTATGAAAGTAATAACAGGGAAATTCAGGTATCCGATCTCGAATTTGTTTTTATCAGGGATAATGGCGTGCTAAAACGTATCCGTACTGAGGAAATCCTCTACCTGGAAGCTATGGGCGACTATGTAAAGTTATTTACCGCACAGAAATTCCATGCCATCCATGCTACCTTAAAATCGCTGGAAGAAAAATTACCGGCAGGAAAATTTATGCGGGTGCATCGTTCGTATATCGTTGCGCTGGACAAAATAGAAGCCATAGAAGATGGTACCATACTCATACAAAAGAATAATATACCAATTGCAGATGCCTACAAATCCGCACTCAACAGCAAATTGAAGTTATTATAGTTTTTGGGCGCCAGCACCACCGCGTCTCAACAGCGTAGAGAGCATCTCCCAACGGATACCTTCGGTATCCGTTGTAAATACAATACAGGTAAGTATTGAGTAAATGATTCCATTAAAAATTCCTCTCTTATAATAATTCCATTTCTTAATCATCACCGACAGATTTCACCTGTTGGACGACAGCTACTGCCCATTGAACCAATTGTAGTCAAACAGCCTTTATCAGGATTGTACCTTTAGATCGTAAACATAATTGATCCACATTTAATCTGTAACAATCATGAAAAAGTTAGGAATTATGCTGGCAGCTGCCATGTTGTTTATGAGTGCATCAACATTCGCGCAAGCTCAGGAGCCTGCAAAAAAAGAAACTAAAACTGAAAAACCTGCGGAAGCAAAAAAATCAGCTCATCATCACAAAGCTGCTTCTCACAAAGCACCTGCTGCTAAAAAAGAAGCAAAACCAGCTGGCGCTACCAAATAGTTTTTCCAGTCAATATAGCTCCCTTGATATTTAGTCCCTGCTGTTAGCAATAACTTGTGGGGACTAGATATCTACCCATTTCTAAAAGCCCTGTAAGATGAAAACGAAGTTGTTGGTTTTATTCTGCATTTTCATAACGTTTATGGCACTCTGCACATATAGCTCCCTGTATGAATGGAACAGCGAAATGCAACACCATCTGCTGAAGGCTGTATTATTACTGGGTGCAGGTCTTATCTTTGTAACAGGAGCCGTTATCACCTATTCCCGGATGAACAACCATGTTTAATGGCCGGTCATCCGGATTAGTTTTGTATTAAAATTTTATACGATTATCTTGTAATTTGAACCTGCATTCCTATATCAGCGTTTATATGTACTAAACTGTCATGCAACCTAAGCGAATTAAATATTATCTCCTGGGCCTATTCATACTAGGCATGATACTATTTATTGTGCTGCAGTTTAACTCCGCCAAAAACATTCAGAAACTTATCTCCGGAAACGAACAGCTACTCCAGGAGCTGAACGTAAAAAACGAATTACAGAAGCTTCAGACCAATATGGCCAAAACGGATATAAAAGTCCGTGGTACGGTCATTTCACAGGATACCCTCCATATTACCGGGATTGAGGCAGAAATAGCAGTAATTAAGGCCGACCTCAAAGAGATTAATAAAATTGTCAGAAATGACAGCACAGAGAAACTACTCACCCAGTTAAATTACCTGGTGGATGAGAAAAACAGTTTCAATGTGCAGGTGCTGGATACCTTCTACAGTAAAGGTAAATGGGCCGCTGAGAAGATGATCAACAACCAGAAAGGGAAAAGGCTCAGTGAGGCTATTACCGGCATCCTCCATCAGCTGGATACCACCCGGCAATCGGAAGTAAACCGCACCACCCATCTGATAGATACCAGTGGCCAGAAAGCACAAAGCTGGGGCACCGTACTGGTGTTCTTCGCCTGTTTGAGCAGTCTGCTGGCCTTTCTATATATTACCAGCCGTATCCATAAACAGGAACAGCTGATAGATGAACTGGACCAGGCCCGGCAGAAGGAACGAAAACTTACTGCCGTAAAAGATCAGTTCCTGGCCAATATGAGCCATGAAATCCGGACCCCTATGAACGCTGTTCTGGGCTTCACACACCTGCTAAAAGCACAACCACTTAATAATAAATCCAAAGAATACGTTTCCGCCATCGAAGGCGCCGGACAAAACCTGCTGGAAATCATCAACGACATCCTCGATATCTCTAAAATAGAATCAGGTATGATGCGCATTGAAGGCAGCTCCTTCAGTCTGCATGGCGTATTACACAATATCTACACTTTATTCCGTCCCAAAGCAGAAGAGAAAAATCTGCTGCTGCACGTGACCATCGACGACCAGGTACCTGATATCCTTTATGGTGATGTAACCCGCCTGACGCAGGTATTGGTCAACCTCACCAGCAATGCCATCAAATTTACTGACAGTGGTGAAGTAAGTATTCATGTATCCAAGGTTTGGGCAGATGAGATGGGCGTACGCCTGTTATTTACTATCAGAGATACCGGCATAGGAATAGAACCAGGCAAGCAGCATTCTATCTTCGACCGCTTTAACCAGGGCGAAGCCTCTACTACCCGCAAATACGGTGGTACCGGCCTTGGGCTTACCATCGTAAAGCAACTGGTTGAACTGCAGAATGGATTTATTTCTGTAGAAAGCAAACCTGGAGAAGGCGCCGCCTTTAAAGTAGAACTACCTTATGCCATCGGTGAAGCACTGCCTGAAACCAGTGATAAACTCTCCCCTGATCAGGACCTGGAGTCACGCCATGAAGAAGTACGCCTCCTCGTAGCGGAAGATAACCGCCTTAACCAAAACCTGTTGCGGCACCTCCTCAGCACCTGGCGACTACCTTACAAAATCGTGAACAACGGCCAGGAAGCATTACAGGCACTGGAAAAATCGAACTACGACCTGTTATTATTAGATATACAGATGCCTGTCATGGATGGTTATATGACTGTACAGAAATTACGCGGTGAGCTTCACTCCAACATCCCGGTGATAGCCATGACAGCGCATGCAATGGCCGGAGAACGCGAAAAGTGCCTGCAGATGGGCATGAACGAATATATCGCCAAACCCATCCGTGCAGAAGAACTCTACCGCCTCATCCAGATATTTACCGGAAAATTACAAGGCCCTGACACCAGTGTTACCAGTCCTTTACTGAATGGAGAAAATGGTACACATCTGCTGAATATGCAATACCTGCATGATCTCTCCAAAGGCGATAAAGGCTTCGAAAATACCATGCTGGAACAATTCATATCTCAACTACCAGAAGATCTCAGCAGCCTCAAAAAAGCCATCAACAACGAAGATATTGCCAGCATCAGAAGTACGGCACATAACCTCAAAACTACCGTCAGCTTCATTGGCCTGGAATCACATCTTTACCCTATCCTCGATCCGCTGGAAGAACTTACCCCTGCGGTATATGATCCTGTTATTGTAAGGGAACAGTTCGAATCGCTGAAACAACTCTCCATGCAAGCCATACAGGAAGCTATCTCTATCATGATCTGATAATTGTTAAAGCATTCTTAAAGGGCTAAAATCCTTACTGCTAAAGGAATGTTAACAGTCGACAGCCGCCGCCTGCTCACCGACAACTCCTGCCTGTATATCGACAGACGCCCTTCCACGCAGCCTGCTACAAGTAATTTTGTATTGATAAATATAGGATTATGAGTAACAGCAAACAGATTTTCCAAACCACCTCCCCCCTGCGCTGGCGCACATTTCAGTGGACATCCAGGATACTCCTCCTGGCCGGACTGCTGATGGTGATTATCGTATGGCTGGCTTTACGGAACAATTACATGCCTGGATTGCCAACCCTCCAGGACAACAGCACCTATAACTATAAGAAACTCCAACACCCCGTACAGCCTGTTTCTTTAAATCAGAAAGAAGCTAAGACTTACAAAGGTTTTGAAGATATCATCTCCGACAAAAACCGCAAAGCCGGCATGAACGCAGTGGTAAACGGACAAGCTGTTAAAACCATCCGCGCCGGCTTCTATGTAGACTGGGACCCGCAATCATTCTATTCGCTGCAAACAAACATCGATAAAATGAATACGGTAGTACCTGAATGGTTCTTTATAGACCCAAAAACAGATACGCTTCGTACTGAAATCGACCAGCCTGCACTACAGCTCATGCAGCAACACCACGTAGCCATACTGCCGCTGCTAAATAATATCAATGCAGATAAAGAAAATGGCGACTTCGATCCTAAAATATTACACCAGGTTCTTACCAATCCGCAGAAAAAAGAAAAATTGATTGCAGATATCATCAAAACACTGCACCAGTACCACCTGCAGGGTATCAACATCGACTTTGAAGAATATGCCGAAAAAAGTGATGAACCGCTGATCAGCTTCCAGCACGAGTTGTACGACAAACTCCACAAAGAAGGTTTGCTGGTTACACAGGATGTAACACCTAACAACGAAGACTATAACCTCAGCGAATTAGGAAAATACAACGATTACATTTTCCTGATGGGATATGACCAGCACTTCGGAACCAGTGTAGCCGGTCCCGTTAGTGAGGAAAGATGGATAGAAAAAGTACTGGACGAAGCAGCACATAAAATACCTGCAAACAGGCTGGTACTGTGCATTGCAGCCTATGGCTACGACTGGCCAGCCAATAGCGAAGGTACCACCGTTACTTACCAGGAAGCATTGCAACTGGCCAATCAGTACCACGCAAAAATTAATTTTGACGAAGATACCTACAACTGTCACTTTGATTATACAGATGATGATAATGTGGTACACCATGTTCAATTCATGGATGCTGCCGGTAACTTCAATACACTCCGGTTTTCAGATGAATACGGTGCTGCCGGTACCGCTATCTGGCGCCTGGGCTCTGAAGATGCCCGCCTGTGGAGCTTTTACTACCGCCGCCTCGACAACCAGGCATTGGCAAAACAACCATTCGATTTCAGCAAACTGTCTGGCATACAGGCTGCTGCCGCCAAACCTGACTATATCGGCGATGGTGAAGTACTGAACGTGGTAAGTGATCCTCACGACGGTTACATCAAAATTACACCTGACGAACATCACCTGGTGGCCTCACAGGATTACCAGACACTCCCTACCGGCTACGTTATCCGCAAATCCGGACAGGTGAAAAAACAGGTGATCCTTACCTTCGACGACGGCCCTGATGCTACCTATACACCGCAGGTACTCAACATTCTGCAGGAAGAAAAAGTGCCCGCAGCTTTCTTCGTCATCGGTATAAATGCAGAAAATAATCTGCCTATACTGAAACAACTTTATACCAGCGGTGAAGAAATCGGTAACCACACCTTTACACATCCTAATATCGCTGCCATCAGCGAAGACAGGGCCAATACAGAAATCAATGCTACCAGGCTCCTCATTGAAGCTGCTACCGGACACAGTACCATCCTTTTCCGCGCCCCTTACAATGCAGATGCAGAGCCTACCACACCGGAAGAACTGAAACCGGTAGCACTGAGTAAAAAGAGTAATTATTATACCATCGGTGAAAGTATCGATCCGGAAGACTGGGAACCAGGCGTTAGTGCTGATACCATTTATCAACGTGTGGTGGATCAGTACGAAGCAAATCCTGAGAAAGGAATTATCCTGCTGCATGATGCTGGTGGCGACAGAAGCGCTACCGTAGCGGCTTTACCAAGAATCATCCATTACTTCAAAACACATGGTGTACAGTTCACTACTGTTTCGGCTTTACTGAATAAGAACCGTGCAGAAGTAATGCCACAGGTACATAATCCTGTCATTGCCATGAATGGTACTGTTGCCCTGATATTCTTCCGTATACAACAGTTTTTACAGATCGCATTCTGGGCCGCTATTATTCTTGGTATGGTGAAAATATTGGTGATGCTGATAATGGCTACCATACAGTATTTCAAAGAAAAAAGAAATCCGGTGGCGGTACCTGCTGATGATAAACTGCCAGGCGTATCTATTATCGTACCTGCCTATAATGAATCTGTAAATGCGGTCAATACCGTTAAAAGTCTGCTCCTTCAACAATATCCGTTATTTGAAATCATCTTTGTAGATGATGGTTCGAAAGATGATACCTATACCCTGATGCACGATGCCTATGGCTGTCATCCGCAGGTGCAGGTATTCACCAAACCCAACGGAGGCAAGGCCAGTGCTTTAAACTACGGTATCGGCTATGCGAAATATGATTATGTGATTTGTATAGATGCAGACACACAGTTGTATCCGGATGCAGTTAAACACCTGATGACACGCTTCGACAATGACCAGGTGGGTGCAGTAGCTGGTAATGTGAAAGTAGGTAATGAAAACACCTTACTGGCCAGATGGCAGTCTATCGAGTACATCACCGCACAGAACTTCGACCGCCGGGCGCTGGACCTGGTAAATGGTATTACCGTTGTTCCTGGTGCTATCGGTGCCTTCAGCAAACGTGCGATCGATGAAGCAGGTGGATTCACCACAGACACGCTGGCAGAGGATTGTGACCTGACCATCAGGATCTTAAGGAAAGGTTATGTGATCCGTAACTGCACCGATGCCATCGCCATGACAGAGGCACCTGAAACACTGAAACAGTTCATGAAACAACGTTTTCGCTGGAGCTACGGTATCATGCAGAGCTGCCGCAAAAACCTCGATGCCTGCTTCAATCCCCGTTATAAAGCATTGGGACTGATATCCCTGCCAAATATCGTGATCTTCCAGGTGTTACTGCCTATCCTGGCGCCACTCGCCGATATCATGCTGGTATGGAGCCTTATCTGGAACAGACATGATGCGGCAGGTATGCACAAGATAATTTTCTGCTACGTACTATTTACACTTGTTGACGTGTTAGTGGCCATGGTAGCCTTTTTATTCGAAAAAGCACCATTGAAAAAACTGATCTGGATGGTGCCACAGAAGTTCGTCTACCGTCAACTGATGTACGTAGTTTTATTCCGTTCCATCAAAAAAGCAATCCAGGGAAATGCACAGGGATGGGGCGTTTTGAAAAGAACAGGCCATGTGCAGGTAGTATGACCGTACAATTTCCCGTGTTCAACGACAGTAATAACCTGTTCACCGAAACACTACATAAAAGGAAGCGCAGCGCCTTAATTTAGCTGTACAAACTCTGAACTAATTTACTTAATCTTTTAAAAGACAAACATCATGAAAAAAAGCCTGATCGCCGCTGTAGCAGTAATGACTATCTCTGCTGCTTCTTTCGCACAAGCACCTGCTGCTAAACCAGCTAAAAAAGAAAAAGCTGCTAAAACTGAAGCTCCTGCTGCTAAACCAGCTGCTGATACTACTAAGAAAGCTGCTAAACCAGCTGCTGCTGCTAAGAAAGCTGAGAAAGCTCCTGCAAAGAAAGCTTAATCTAGTTTATACAGCGTTTGAGTTAATTGTCCCGTTCTGGTTTCCAGAACGGGATTTTTTTGCTTTAAATACTATTGTTTTATTCCTCTTCCTGCCTTCGGCAGGAAGAGGAATAAAACATCAAGGGGGGATGCCTATGGCATCCCCCCTTGATGTTTTATCTATGGCATCAGCTGATAAAACAAAAAGCCCTGCATTGCTGCAGGGCTCTTATAACGTACGTGAATTATAATAAATGCTGCGGTTATTTCAGCGCATCCAGTTTCTTTTTCACTTCATCCATTTTAGCAGTCTGGTTTTTGATTGCATAGATTTTCTGCAATGCATACAGGCAGCTTTCGTAAGATTGTTTGTCGCTAGCTTCGATGTTAGCACCTTTAGCAGCGAAAGACTCATCAGCTTTTTCGAAGAAAGGTAAAGACTGGTTCATCAGTGCTTCCATTTTACCTTGCAGTTCTTTTGCTTTAGGACCGGTTTGTTCTTTACTGTTCAGGTCATTCAGTTGTTTGTTGTAAACTACTGCTTTATTGAAGTACAGTGCACCCAGCTGGAAGTTAGCGATAGCATCAGCAGGATTTGCAGCCAGTACTTTTTTGTAGGCAGCTTCTGCTTTACCGATCAGCTCTTCGTAGTTAGCTGGTTTAGCAACTTCGTTACCTTTCTCATCGTGAGGGTTAGCGAGGTTGTCCAGGCGGATAGCGTAATCCAGTTGCAGTTGCTGGTCGTCTGGATTTTCAGCAATTTTCTTTTCGAGCATGCTCAGGAGTTCTGTAGTTTTACCGGTTTTGGTATAGTACATCATTTCCATATCGTTGAAACGCTTGTCTTTAGGGAAAACAGTTTTACCCTGTTCGATGGCTTTCAGCCAGTTAGCGTTATCACCTTTTTCTTCATATAACTGACCCAGGATAACATACAGTGCAGGTTCACCTTTGAACTGTAAGTCAGCAGCTTTCTGCAGATAGGTCAGTGCCTGGTCTTTCTGGCCAGCCTGGTTAGCGGCATAACCGGTGTAGAATACAAGGCTGGTATCTGTAGGGATGGTGCTACCCAGGTTTTTGCCGTTGAAGTAGGTTACTACTTCTTCTGCTTTAGAGAAGTTAGTTACTGCCGGTTCCCATTTCTGTTCGTTCAGGGCAGCATAACCAGCGTTTGCAACAACAGCATAGATGTTGTACATAGACTGGTTCATTACCAGCACCGCTTCTTTCATTTTAGGATCGATCTCGAGCGCTTTTTTGTAAGAATCAAACGCTTGCAGGGCTAAAGAAGCATCTTTTGCTTTTGTACCCATTGCTTCCAGGATCTGACCATTTACCAGCCATGTTTTGGCGTCGTTTTTAGTCTTGTCGTTCTGTAATGCTGCGTCAATATCTGCTTTTGCTTTCTCCAGATCCGGCTTTTTCAGGTTTTCCTCCGCGCTGCTCACTTTCGCCCGTTGTGCCATTACACTGAATGTTGCGGAGCAGAGGAGAAAAGAAACCAGTAATTTTTTCATGTCTTATTGTTTTAAGTTGCTGATTACTTTGTAAGAGTATGGTGCTTTTAAATAGTATACAATCTTATTGGCAGCTACCACTAAAGCGGACACTGTAATTTTCTGAAAACCGCATTTCACTCCTTTTCAGGAACGAAATGCGGCCTTTAAATGAATATTATTGAACGGTTTATTCTGCTGCTGGCGCTTCAGATGCGGAAGACTCGCTGGCATTATCTTCAGTGGTATTTTCTCCACCTTCTTCTCCATTGATCTCTTCAGTTGCAATTTCGTCCTCTTCTTCCTGTTCGTCAAGACGTGCTACTGCTGCAATTTCGTCGTTATCGTCCAGGCGGATCAGGCGCACACCCTGTGTGGCACGTCCGGCTTCACGGATGTCTGCAACCGCCATACGAATGGTGATACCGGATTTACAGGTGATCATCAGGTCGTGTTGTTCAGTTACATCCAGAATGGCAATCAGGTTACCGGTTTTTTCAGTAATATTTATGGTTTTTACACCTTTACCACCTCTGTTGGTGATACGGTACTCCTCAATGTTGGTACGTTTTCCGTAGCCTTTTTCAGATACTACGAGTACAGTTCTTGATTCGTCGTTCTTGTCTACACAAATCATACCAACCACTTCATCTTTCTCATTATCTACCTCAATACCACGTACACCAATAGCACCACGGCCGGTGTCGCGTACGGTAGCCTCAGGGAAACGAATCGCACGACCGCTCTGGATCGCCATCATGATCTGACTGTCGCCATTGGTAAGTTTTGCTTCCAGCAGCTGGTCACCTTCATTGATAGTGATAGCGTTCACACCATTCTGACGCGGACGGGAGAATTCTTCCAGCAGCGTTTTCTTGATGATACCGTTTTTAGTACAGAGTACAATATAATTGTTATTGATGAAATCTTTATCTCCCAGATCTTTAATATCTATGATTGCACGGATCTTATCATCAGAAGGCAGCTGGATCATATTCTGGATCGCACGGCCCTTACCGTTTTTCTCGCCTTCCGGAATTTCGTAGACCTTCAGCCAGTAGCAACGGCCTTTCTCTGTAAAGAAGAGCATGGTATGGTGCGTAGATGCCACGAACAGGTGTTCGATGTAATCTTCGTCCCTGGTTCTGCCACCGATCGCTCCGCGGCCACCACGCTTCTGCTGACGGTAGTCATAGGCAGAAGTACGTTTGATATAACCCAGGTGAGAAATGGTAATTACCACATCTTCTTCTGCAATGATATCCTCGATTCTCATCTCAGATGCCAGGTACTGGATCTCTGTTTTACGCTCATCACCAAATTTCTTCTTCACTTCTTCCAGCTCTTCCTTGATGATTCTCATACGTAAACCTTCGTCATTCAGTACCTCGTTGAGGTAAGCGATGAGTTTCATGATTTCGTCGTATTCAGCACGGATCTTATCACGCTCCATACCTGTCAGTCTTTGCAGACGTAATTCCAGGATTGCTTTGGCCTGAATTTCAGATAAACCGAATTCGCTCATCAGTCCATCTTTCGCAATTTCAGGGGTGGCTGCTGCACGGATCAGTGCAATAACCGCATCCAGGTGGTCCAGTGCAATCAGGTAACCTTGTAAGATGTGCGCCTTCTCTTCTGCCTTACGCAGATCGAATTTCGTTCTTCTTACAACTACCTCATGGCGGAACTCAATAAACTCGTGCAGGATTTCTTTCAGGTTCAGAATACGCGGACGACCTTTTACCAGCGCCACGTTGTTGATACCGTATGAGGTCTGCAGTTCAGAATATTTATATAACTGGTTGATGATAACGTTAGGAATAGCCTCACGTTTCAGATCAATTACCAGGCGCATACCTTCACGGTCACTCTCGTCACGTACATCGGAAATACCTTCGATGATCTTATCATTTACCAGCTGCGCAATTTTCTGGTGCAGCACTGCCTTGTTGATCTGGTAAGGCAGTTCATATATTACCAGTCTTTCACGACCGGCTTTAGATGTTTCAGTAGTGATTTTACCACGTACCACCACGCGGCCACGACCGGTTTCAAAACCTTGTTTTACACCGTCGAAACCGTAGATGATACCGCCGGTTGGGAAATCAGGCGCTTTCACATGCTTGATCAGCTCCTCAATCGTGATGTCCCTGTTGTCGATCATGGCGATCAGACCGTCGATTACTTCAGACAGGTTGTGAGGCATGATGTTGGTAGCCATACCCACCGCGATACCGGAAGCTCCGTTGATCAGGAGATTCGGAATTCGTGTAGGCAGTACCGTAGGCTCTTCCAAAGTATCATCGAAGTTGAGGGTGAAATCCACCGTTTCCTTTTCGATGTCCTCCAGCATTGCCTCGGCCAGTTTCTGCAAACGAACCTCCGTGTAACGCATGGCCGCCGGCATGTCACCATCCACCGAACCAAAGTTACCCTGACCATCTACCAGCATATAACGCAAACTCCAGGGCTGCGCCATACGTACAATGGTGTCATAAATAGAGCTGTCTCCATGCGGGTGATACTTACCCATTACATCCCCTACAATACGTGCAGACTTCTTGTATGGTTTATTACTGTGGTTCCCGGCCTCATTCATACCGAATAGAACGCGGCGGTGAACAGGTTTTAAACCATCTCTTACATCGGGCAACGCACGGCCTACAATTACTGACATCGAGTAATCTATGTAGGCAGTTTTCATTTGTTCTTCGATATTAATCTGAACAATTTTCCCTTCCTGCTGATTTTCCGTATGCTCTGTCATTTAGTATTGATTTACAGATTTTTCTGCTGAAAAATAATAGAGGCAAATATAACATTTTCAGCCCGAATAACGGCCTGAAAAAAGTAAAATGTGAATAAAATTGGCCATAGGGATAAAAGCTGATATTTAAAGTTCGTTATATAGTTTAAAAGCTACATACCGGGCAAGGATTAATCCCCCCTGAAACGTTATAATCCGAATTTATGTAATTTTACTTTATCTCTTATATGTCCCAATTACATGATATGTAAAAAATGACAAAATACCAGCTGTTTATCCCAACATCGATTGATAATCAATAGATTTTTTTACAGGATAATATATTTTTTATATAGGTAAATCCGAATTTCCCCGGGAATTCGAACATATATATCAAATTCTATGTTATTCCACTGATTCTTAATCACTTTTTCCCAAAGAAAAGCGTACCATGAGAAATATTTTGTTGTTTGGCGCAGGAAAATCTGCAACAAGCCTTATCGACTACCTTATCACCAATGCGCCCAGACAAAAATGGCACGTGACGGTAGCTGACCAGGACTTATTACAGATCAAGTCCAAGACTGGCAAATCTTATTATGCAACCCCCGTGGAATTGAACATTCATGACCAGGCTGCACGTCAGCAGCTTATCCAGGAAACAGATCTCGTCATTTCCCTTTTACCCCCGCCCCTGCATATTCTCGTAGCCAAAGACTGTCTGCAGTTTCATAAAAACCTCCTCACAGCCTCCTACGTAGACCCCGAAGTCCGTAAACTCGAAAAAGACATCGAAAAAGCAGGCCTCCTCTTTATGTATGAAATGGGACTCGACCCCGGCATCGATCATATGTCGGCCATGAAACTCATTCACTCCATTGAAAAGAAAGGCGGACAAATCTTCTCCTTTAAATCCTACTGTGGCGGACTCATTTCACCAGACAGTATCGATAACCCATGGCAATATAAAATCTCCTGGAATGCCCGAAACATCGTTCTGTCAGGCAGTTCAGGCGCAACCTATAAAGAAAAAGGAAAAATAAAAGAACTCTCTTACGAACAACTTTTTGATCATAATAAAACCATCCAGGTACCCGGTATAGGTAAACTTGCCTATTACCCTAACAGGGACTCCCTCTCCTACATGGAAATCTATAAACTCCAGGAAATAGCCACCTTCATGAGAGCGACCCTGCGTTTCCCGGATTTCTGCGAAGGATGGAATGCACTCATTAAATTAGGTCTGACAGATGATGCTAAAAAAGTTCAGACGGATCATATGACCTATTATAACTGGGCCACCCAAAATCTGGACGGCGATAATGCTGCAGAGGCACATGATGAATATGTTGCCCAACACCTGGGGGTGAGCAGCAAATCCAAAGTAATACGTCAGCTGAAATACCTCGGCCTGCTCAATGGTGATCAGATCAACCTGGGAGAAAAAACCAATGCAGGCGTGCTCGAATCAGTAGTACAGGAGAAGCTGCGCATGGAACCTACCGACAAGGATATGATCGTGATGATGCACGAAATTGAATTTGAAAGACGTAGCATGGCCACCAGAATGCATGCCTACATGATCGTACAGGGGGAAGATAATCTCAGAACCGCGATGGCTAAAACGGTAGGGCTGCCGCTGGGTATCATGGCCAAGCTGATACTGTCTGATAAGGTGAGCCTTAAAGGGTTACATATCCCCGTGATGCCGGAAATCTATAATCCTGTATTAAAAGAACTGGAAGAATTCGATATACGTTTTGAAGAAACGTTTGAATAGAAGCTATTGTATCCTATAGAAAACGCTCATGGGGCTAAAGGTTGTTGTGATGCCCTCCCTTGTCCGGGAGGGCTTTTTATTTTATGCCGATGATTAACACAGATGTATATACGTAGAAAGATAATTATGATTGAATTTCTTTCAGCAACAGATCTGTTAACGTTGCAACACCAGTGGTAGCAGCACTTTCAATCTTTTTCAGATTAACATAGTAATGATCTACTGCAGGAATTTTCTTGTCGATGATAAACTTCTGCACGGCTGGTTTTACATAGTTCAGCAAGCCGGCGGCAGGATATACGTTGAGTGAAGTTCCTACTACAACAAAGTAATCAGCCCAGAGTACTTCGCGCTGCGCCTGTTCTATCATCGGCACCGCTTCTCCGAACCATACGATATGCGGGCGCATTTGTCCGCCGTCAGGGCCGAGGTCTCCCACTTTGATATCACCTTTGATATCCATAATGGTTTGTTCATCAAAGTCCTTAACGCTGCGCATTTTGAAGATCTCACCATGCAAGTGTATCACCTTGGTGGAACCAGCCCGCTCGTGGAGGTCGTCGATGTTCTGGGTGATGATCCTGACATCGAAATGTTCTTCCAGTTTTGCGAGACCGATATGCGCTTCATTGGGTTGGGCAGCGAGTACATCTTTTCGGCGCTGGTTGTAGAATTCGAGTACCAGTGCAGGGTCTTTGCGCCATCCGTCAGGGGATGCCACCTGATAAACATCATGGCCTTCCCACAATCCGTCGCTATCACGGAAGGTACGCAGGCCGCTTTCGGCGCTGATGCCAGCGCCAGTCAACACTACCAGTCTTTTTTTCATTGATATTCAATTTTTGGGATTAAGCTAAAGTTGGTTTCCCTTGCCTTACTTCATATCACCCATTTCCATGATCACCTCAAATTCTTCAGGCGTAACATTACAAACAGAGAGGCGGCCCTGGCGGATCAGCGACAGGTTGGCCAGTGCTTTCTCAGCCTTCATGGCAGCCAGGGTTACGGGCTTTTTGAATGGCTTCAGGGGCTTCAGGTCTACCACTACCCAGTTAGGATCAGGTGTGGTTGGGTCCTGGTAAAATTCTTTCGCTACAGTGGCAAGGCCTACAATTTCCAATCCTTCATTGCTGTGATAGAAGAGAACTTTGTCTCCCTTCTTCATGCCTTTCAGGTTATTACGTGCCTGATAATTACGCACACCGTCCCAGAAGGTAACTTTATCTTTTACAAACTGGTCCCAGGAATATTTAAAAGGCTCAGACTTCACCAGCCAGTAGTTCATTTCAGTAAATTTTTAGGTAGATGATCTGCCGGTTACCAGCCACTGGCCAGTACATCGGCAATATGCATGATTTTTATGTTGGTCCCATGTTTCCGGATATAGCCGTCGAGGTGCATCAGGCAGGACAGGTCGGTGGAGATGAGATAGTCTGCACCACTGGCTACAGCGTTATTCACTTTCTGTTCGCCCATTCCCATGGAAATAGGTTCGAATTTTACAGAAAACGTACCGCCAAAGCCACAGCACACTTCACAATCATTCATCTCTTTTAACTCCAGTCCTTTCACTTTTTCCAGCAGCTTCCGCGGCCCTTCCTTAATACCACATTCTCTCAGTGCGCCGCAGGCATCATGGTAGGTACCAATGCCATTGAGGGTAGCACCCAGATCTGTTACGTGTAAAACATCTACCAGAAATTCAGTAAACTCATAGAGGTTTTTCTTCAGGAGTTTTACTTCATTATGTGCAGCAGAGTTATCAAACAGTTTTGCGTAGTAGTTCCTTACAAATCCGGTACAGGAGCCACTGGGGGCTACTATATAGTCGAAGGTATGGAAGTCCTTCAGAAATTTGGTGGCAACGGTCCTGCATTCATCGTGATAACCTGCGTTGAAGGCCGGCTGGCCGCAGCAGGTTTGCTCGGTGTTATACATGACATTACATCCCAGTTTCTCCAAAACTTTCACCATGTTGAAAGCGGTTTCCGGGAACATTTGGTCTACAAAGCATGGTATGAATAACTGTACGTTCATCTTATTATTTTAGCTCTTTGCCAGATTCCTTCTCAGTGCTATCATTTTCAGTGCAGTGATAGCAGCTTCTTCTCCTTTATGACCGTGAGCACCACCGAGGCGATCGAGTGCCTGTTGCTCATTGTCTACCGTCAGAATACCAAATATAACGGGAACGGGTAACTGAAGGTTCAGTTGCAGGATTCCTTCCGTAACGGCTTTACAAACGTAGTCAAAGTGCGGTGTTTCTCCACGGATCACGCAACCGAAAGCAATAATAGCGCCAGGTTCCTTACCAGTACCTTGTGTAGCTTCCCAATATTGTTTGCAGGCATATGGCAGCTCGAATGCGCCAGGTACTACAATTTTATTGGTTTTGGAAACATTGTACTGTGTCAGTGATTTTTCGCAACCCGCTACGAGTTCGTTGATAATATGGTCGTTCCATTCGGTATAGACCATAACAACACTGGCATCCTCCAGGTTGAGAATGCCAGCATCATTTAATAAGCTTTTGTTATTGTCCGACATATTCTGTTGCTTTCATGCTGTAGGGGATAGCTTTTAGCGCCAAAATATAAACAGGATCTATATAGGGGCAGCTAAAAGCCAGCCACATTAGCGATTAATTAGTTTCTTACATCACCGAGGCGAGCCAGGTATTTATCCATATCCTTGCCTTCGTTGCTCAGTGGGTATTTTTCTTTAATTTCTTTGTAGATGGCAATAGCATCCTGTGCTTTACCAGCTTTTTCCAATGCCATACCAGCACGGAACAGATATACAGGAGCGATCATTTCGTTGTCGTTGTAATGACCAGCTTTTTTATAGTATTCGATACCATCATTTACCTGGTTCAGTTCCATGTAAGCGTCACCGATCAGGCCGTAGGCAGATGGTTGCAGCATGAGGTCGCTGGAAGAGAAATCTTTCAGCTGCTCGATACCTTTCTGGAATTCACCGAGGCGGATGTAGCAAACGCCTGCGCTGTATTTAGCGATGTTACCTGCCTGTGTACCACCGTATTTGTTGATTACCTGCAGAAAACCAAAGTTGTTACCATCACCATTCAGTGCCAGTTTGAAGGAGTCTACCGCGAAGTAGTTCTGCGCCTGGAAAACCATTTCCTGGGCTTTTTTCTCGTTAGGGGCTTTTACAAAACGGTTATAGGCGAAAAAGCCACCAACTACTACCACAACAGCGAGGAGGGCGATATTGATGATATTCTTGTTTTTTGAATAGAAGTCTTCTGCTTTGTGCATGCTGGCTTCCAGATCAAACTCATTCTTTGTTTTTGGCTGAGTGGTATTATTTGTAGTTTCTGACATTTGATGTGTAATTGTAGTTGCTTGGTTTATGAATAGCTGCAAGTGCCTAACAGTCCCTCCGGGGAAATTCTCCGAAGGGACTGTTAATGCTAAAATGCTTTATTAGTCAACGATGAACGGATAATCCTGCTGAACGTAAACATCTTTCAGCAGCTCGTCATCAGATGGCCATGGAGACTCTTCAGCGAACTGAACACAATCTTCTACTTCTTTCTTAACTTTTTCGTTGATTGCTTCGATTTCAGCTTCGGTAGCCCATTTATTTTTCTGAATTACTTTCAGTACACCATTGATAGGATCCTGTTCTTTATACTCTTCTACCTCTTCTTTGGTACGGTATTTAGCAGGATCACTCATGGAGTGACCACGGTAACGGTAAGTTTTGATTTCCAGCAAGGTAGGACCTTCACCGGCGCGAGCGCGTTTTACAGCTCTTTCAAAACCTTCGTGTACAGCTTCGCAGCTCATACCATCAACAGTATCGGAAGGCATATCATAAGCGTTGGAGAGCTTGTAGATATCCAGTACGTTGGAAGTACGTTCTACGGAAGTACCCATCGCATACATGTTGTTTTCACAAACAAATATTACCGGCAGTTTCCACAGCATGGCCATGTTAAAGGTTTCATGCAGGATACCCTGACGGGCAGCGCCATCTCCGAAGAAACATACCGCTACGTTGTCTGTACCTTTGTACTGCTCAGCAAAAGCCAGACCTGCGCCTGTACCGATCTGAGCACCCACGATACCGTGACCGCCGTAAAAGTTATGCTCCACTGAGAAAAAGTGCATACTTCCTCCCTTACCTTTGGAACAACCTGTCGCTTTACCATACAATTCCGCCATGCAAGCATTGGCTGAAATACCTTTAGCTATCGCCAACGCGTGATCACGGTACGAAGTAATGAATTTGTCCTCTGGTTTTGTAGCAGTCATTGCACCAGCAGCAATTGCTTCCTGTCCTATGTACAAATGGCAAAAACCACGGATCTTCTGCATACCATACAATTGGCCCGCCTTTTCTTCAAAACGGCGCAGCAAAAGCATCAATTCATACCAGTACAGATACGTCTCTTTGGTGAATTTCGTCTTCACGTCTGTTTTAGTTTGCACTCTTTCTAAATTTGTTCGCAAATATAACAGGAAAATTGTAAAATATAAATATGAATTCCATTTGTGATTAAATTATGCAAATTCATCAAATTCAGTGAGTTTTGCATACGGATGGGTAAAATCCCCCCAAGAGTACTGCGGGACACGGTTTTTTATCAGTTATAAATCATCCTATTTTTGCATATTATTTATTACGAATAATTTTTTTCTTTGCTGCATATAAAAAAAATATCGCTCGTTCAGTTCAAAAACTACGCTTTCCGCGATTTCCTCTTCCAGGAAAGGATCATTGGCATTACCGGGCGTAACGGCTCCGGCAAAACAAACCTGCTGGATGCCATCTACTACCTCTGCTTTACCAGGAGCTATTTCAGCTCCCAGGAAAGCCAGAATACCCAGTACCAGACCAGCGGCTTCCGGCTCGAAGGTGCCATGGAAAAGAACGGCAGCGACGAAAAGATTGTCTGCACCCTTAAGGAAGGCAAAAAAGAGTTCTCCCTCAACAACGACCGCTACGAGAAATTCTCCCGCCATATCGGCCAGTTTCCGGCCGTCATGATCGCCCCTGACGACGCAGAAATCATCACCGGCGGCTCCGAAGAACGCCGCAAATGGATGGATACCCTCCTGTCGCAGCTATACCCGGACTATCTCGAACACCTCATCATCTACCAGAAAATACTGTTACAACGTAATACCCTCCTGAAAAATATGGAATCCGCCGGCTCCCAGGCCGATCAGCTACTGGACGTATTCGACCTGCAGCTGGTACAACACGGCACCCCCGTTTACCAGGCCCGCCGCAATTTCCTGACCTCCTTCATTCCACAGGTGCAACGGCTGTACGATTACATTTCCGGTACCCACGAAATAGTGAATATCCGCTACCAGTGCACCCTACAGGAAGAAGACTTTGCAAAACAGCTCAGCAGCGCCCGGTTTAAGGACATGCAGCTCCAGCGCACCAGCTGCGGCATCCACCGCGACGACCTGGTTTTTCTGCTCAACGACTACCCCATGAAAAGCAGCGCCTCCCAGGGCCAGCGGAAAAGTTTCCTCTTTGCCCTCAAACTGGCGCAGTATGAGGTACTCAGACAACTGAAAACCTTCCCCCCACTACTGCTCCTCGATGACGTATTTGAAAAGCTGGACCAGGATAGAGTACAGCGCCTCATCGCGCTGGTTGCAGGAAAAGAATACGGACAGGTTTTTATTACAGATACACATGCGGAAAGGTTAAAGGATGCCTTCGAAGCGGCAGGAAGCAGCATTCAGCTGATAAACATTTAAGCAATCTTAGCGATTTTTAATACCTTCGCGTTTATGCGTCACGGAACTACCAGTATTGGAGATGCCCTCAGGGAATTTTTGAACAAGAGCAGGATGAAACCCCGCCTGACAGAAGTACGTATCCAGGAAAACTGGGAGGATATTATGGGGAAAACAATAGCAAGGTATACATCCGGTATACAGCTGATCGATGGAAAACTCATCATCACCACCACCGTGGCCCCACTCAAACAGGAACTCAGCTACTCTAAAGATAAAATCATCAAACTGGTAAATGAAAAACTGGGAGAAAACGTGGTAAAGGAAGTAATTATCAGATAGGCAGTGATCACTGCATGGGTTAATTTTTTCTCTACTTCAGGTTATTTCTACTACACAACAAAATTGCTGCCGGCAGGCAATATCGTTGTTGTAAATCATCGAATGGTTACTACCTTGGAATCCTTACTGGCAAAGTGTTTCACCAGGTCATTCACATCATCCATTTTCAAACTTGTTTTCAGACTGATAACAGCGAGGTCTTTTTCGTCCTGTACCAGCATCACCAGTTTACCCAGTTCATCATCCTTTCCTTTGTTCAGCACATAAATCTGGCTGCTCTTTTCACGCACTTCCATCAGCATCTCAAAATTCTCTCTTGATTCCAGGGATCTTTTCAACCTTGCAACATCATTGGCGGAAACGCTGGCGCTGTCCATGTTTTCGAAGGCATATACCGTCAGGTGACTGATATGCTTAAGCAGCTTTCTGAAGGTCTGTACATCCGGGTCGTTCTTTTCCGCCATCTTTGTGATCAGGCCTGCAAACCGCAGTCCCAGTGAGCTGATATTTACGTTGGTAACATCTGCCTTGCCTTTGAAGTTATCCGTAAACTCCCGGATACTCTTGTCCTGTGCAGCTGCGGCCGTAGCCATGAGCATCATTGCACAACCAAATAGCAGTGATTTCATCTTAGTAATTTTTAGGGGTGAATTATTTTTTGCGAACGTTCTTTAATTTATCCATGCCCTGGATATCAACATTGGCGGCAATCTGCGAGATCTCGTTCAGGTCGATGTCGCCCACAAGGCTCATTGCCAGGAACTGATCAGGACCGCCAACAAGCATAACCAGCTCATTGATATTACCTTTGGCATTTTCCTTTACCATAAACTTCAGATCATTGCTTTTGTCGCGGATGGTCATCAGTTCTTCGTAATCACTACCCAGGAAGGCGGCAGCTTCTCTAAAGAGGCGTACCCCGTCTTTGGTGGTTTCTTTGGAAAGGATACGTAAGCCTTTCAGTTTCTGTACCACTTTCATGAATGTTTTGGCATCAGGATCTCCGCTGTCGAATTTTCCGAACATGCTGAACATCTTCGGCGTAATGCTGATAACGGTAAAGCTCCTGTCGTTCTCATACTTCTGGAAGAAGCGTTCTACGGGGCTTCCCTGCTGCGCGTAAAGCTGCAGACTTAGAAAAACCGCCGTGAGCAACAAAAGGAATCGTTTCATCTTTGAAATGTTTAAGTTAAAATGGTTGGTTATTGTGTCAGTTGTTAGCGGATAATCTTACGGCTGCCGTGTTGAAATAAGACAGTTGCTGCATTTTCTCGGTTCCTTTATTAAGGTTGCGGGAAAGTAATGCCAGGGCTTTTTTCGTTTCCTGATAAGCCTTTCTTTGTTCTTCTTCCATCGCCAGCTGCTGATTAGCCTGTTGTTTTGTATGCTGATGTTCTTTCAGGGCATAACCGATTCCTACTGCCATCAGTAATACGGCGGCATATTTCATCCAGTTATAGCCCGGGCGCATGCGTACTATCTTTGCAGGCACTGGTGTAATGGTTTCCGTGAATGGAAGCGGGTCCCACTCCGGTTCTGCCGGGATGGCCTCTCCTCCGCCGAAGTACTGGAACAGCGGTGCTGCTTCTTCCAGGTCTTCCGGCATATCGGGATGCGGTTCGGCGTAAAATGCTTTCAGCATCGCCTCCTCTTCCAGAGAACTTTCTCCATTCCAATATTTTTCCAGCAGGGCACTGATTGCTTTATAATCCATATACCTGTTGATTTTGTAGTTTTTCCCGTACAGATTTTCTTGCACGGTGCAAATTCACTTTTACATCGTTGACATCTATATCCAGTGTGTCAGCGATTTCCTGGTAAGACAAGCCTTCCATATCCCTAAGCTGCATGATGGTGCGATATTTCTCCGGCAGGGAGTTGATCGCTGTATGAACTTTATTCATCACTTCATTACGTTCTGTGGCAGCATGCGGACTGGTCTGATGCTGGGCAGGCATTTCACTGGCTTTATCCAGTGTATCGGCTACCCGGTATTTCCTGGATTTGATTTTATCCAGTGCCAGGTTACGCGTAACACGCATACACCAGGCTTCCAGGTTCTGCAGCTCCATCATCTTACCTTGCATGGCCCATACTTTCATCAGTGCATCCTGAGTGATATCCTTGGCGTCTTCCTCATTACCCAGCAGACGGTAAGCAAAGCGGTAAAGCTTTGTTCTTACGGGTACTACCTGGGAAAGGAATATTTCTAATGACATGTGGAATAGCACTGTTTAAAAAGAAGACGACTGGTTAATTCAGATGTTACAAAGATTTTTAAATTTTTTTTAGGGAGATAGTTAATCCAGCTTGATACGCGGATCTATGGCGGCATAGAGGAGGTCGGCCAGTATATTTACCAGCACAAAAATGCCGGCGGTGACAAGAATTGCACCCATTACAACAGGAAAATCATATTTATCCAGGGCATCAACGGTAATTTTACCGATCCCTTTCCATCCAAATATAAATTCTACAAAGAAAGCCCCTGCCAGCAATTCGGCAAACCAACCGGTAATAGCCGTCATCACAGGGTTCAGGGCATTCCTGAGGGCATGACGCCATCTTACCTGCTTATTATTCAGTCCCTTCGCATAGGCCGTCCGGATGTAGTCCTGGTGGAGTACGTCCAGCATGGCACTGCGGGTAAGCTGCACGATGATGGCCAGTGGCCTGATCCCCAGCGTTAAAGCCGGCAATACCAGGTTACGCAGGTTCAGCACCCGACCCCGGAAGGGATCTATATCATATAAGCTGCCCGTCATATGCAGGCCGGTATAATCACTTAACAGAAAGCCGAAAATATAAGCCAGTACAATACCTGCAAAAAATGAAGGCGCCGAAATTCCCAGTACACTGGAAAATACCGCCCCGGTATCCCACCAGGTATTATGCTTCACCGCCGACAGCATCCCCAGGGAGATCCCCACGATAGTTGCAAAGATCATGGCGGCCGTTGCCAGCAACAGGGTCCCTGGCAATGCTTCCCACAGCATCTCTCCTACTGGCTTCTTTCCCTGGTAGGAACGGCGCAGGTAGGGAACTTTCAGTAAAAGTACCTTACCCTGGGAGAAATGTAATAGCGGAAGATAGCGGAAATTGGCAACCGCCTCTGCTTCATTATAGACAGAGAGCGGAGAAAGATCGTTGAGGTACAGCAGATATTGAACGCTTACCGGCTGGTCTAGGTGAAGCTCTTTACGTACATTTTCCAGGGAAGCCACATCAGCCCTTTGCCCCATGGTCAGTCTGGCAGGATCCCCCGGTAATACATTAAACAGAAAAAAGACCAGTGTTACCACTCCCAGTAGCACCAGCAGCCCATACCCCAGTTTTCTTAGCAGGAAGCGCAGCATACAGATTTGGTTTATAAAATGAGGGCTGACCAGAAAGTGGGTCCAGTAACAAACAGTACCCCGACTTTTTAGTCAGCCCCGGAAAGGCTATTAAGCCCTATTAAAAATAATGTATTATGGAATATCGTGGTAGCTCCATTTACCAATGATGGTGCCTTTTTCCAGCAACATCAGGGTAGGATTACTACGACCGGCAGTTTTGATCGCAACTCCATCCATCTGGAAGAACTGGAAGCTAAGGCCATGCTGTTGTTTGAAGGCCTCAATCTGTTCTTTGGTAGAGGCGCTTACGCCGAATACCTCAATCTCTCCTTTCTGCTGACGTGCCTGCAGGGCCTTCAGTTTATCGTCCCAGCCACTGCCTGCCTTATCTGTATTCAGTACCAGGAAGAGGTATACCGGTTTGGGTTCTTCCAGAACAGACTGTGTCTGGTTACTACCATCGGCATCTGTAAGAATAAAATCTTTGATCGCCGGCTCAGCATTACCCTTCTTCACCAGTTTATCAATTCTGTCTACAAATACCCAGGTAGAATCATTCCATGGATAATCCTTGTCTGTAAATTCTTTTTTCACGCCATCTTTTTCGTAGATGAAGGTCATCTGGTATACATCCGGCGTAGCCCCTGGCGGCAGTTTCATCTTTTCAGGGATATTGTTGCCTACTTTAAAGGGCAGGCAATCGAAAAACGGCAGGTGACGCAGCGTATACCATTGCAGTCCGAAAGAAAATACAGTCGCCAGTAATACGATGATACCCGTTCCTTTAAACAAGGGCTTGATATCATTACGTTTCACAACGATCAGCAGGATCATTACAAAGAGGGCGATATCTTTCCAGAAGGTCTGTGTTGCCGTCAGTTTGATACAGTCACCGAAGCAGCCACACTCACGAATGGTGCCGCTAAACAGGGCATATCCTGTCAGGAAGGTAAAAAATGCGATCAGCAATAATAGCAGGATGGAGAAGATACGCATCCGGTACCCTACCAATACTGCGACTCCGGCTACAATTTCAAAAACGTTCATCACAACGGAGAACACCAGCGAATATGGAGACAGAAAAGTCAGGTGCAATACTTCAAAAAATTCATCCATCTTATAACTCAGGCCCAGCGGATCATTGGCTTTAATTAATCCTGAGAAGATGAACAGCACCCCTACGAGGATGCGAAACAGGTTTAGGATAATCTTCATGATTTAATGGTTTAGGTTAGCTTGCTTGACTTTCGTCTATTTTGATCAGTGCGAATATTGCATAGTTGATGATATCCGTATAATTGGCATCGATACCTTCTGATATCAGCGTTTTTCCCTGGTTACGCAGGATTTGTTTGATGCGGAGTAATTTGGTAAGGATGAGATCTACAAAAGACTCCTGGCTCATGTCTCTCCAGGCTTCTCCGTAGTCGTGGTTTTTAGCCAGCATAGTTTCTTCCACTTCCTTTTCGTATTTTGTATAGAGTTGCTCTACTTCATCTACCGGTAAATCCGTATAGGGGTTACCGTTGGGCTGGAGCTGAATCATGCCGATGATGCCATAGTTCACGATAGCCTTGAATTCACCTTCGATGGAATCTGCTACTTTCTGTACGCCGGTTTCCTGGATCGTACGTATTCTTTGTGCCTTAATAAAGATCTGGTCAACAACAGAGATCGTACGGAGTACTCTCCAGGAGGTGCCGTAGTCCTTCGTTTTTTTGATAAAAATATCCTTGCAACCGGCAAATGCTTTGTGGTATTGTGCTAATGTATCCATAATTCAGAGGCTAAAATCATAAATTGCAGGCAGGAAGCAGGGAATAATCCTGTTCACCTTGCTTACATTACGTAAATTGCAGGGGCAAAATAAAGAATTTCAGATAAACAGGCGGCACAATTACCATGAAAACTAACCATATCAGTACATACACACCACTTTCCATCAATTGCAGGGGCAGGTTGCTATCCCTTGCAAAGCCTGTGGTGATGGGGATCATCAACGTTACAGATGATTCATTTTATGAAGGAAACCGCATGCGGGAGCTGCATCATCTTGTTGAAAAAGCAGGCCGTCACCTGGAAGAAGGCGCCGCCATTCTGGACATCGGCGCGCAAAGTACCCGTCCGGGGGCTACAATGATCGGTGCAGAGGAAGAACTTAACAGGTTACTGCCTGCCATTCATGCCATCCTGAACAAATATCCGGAAGCAATTATCTCTGTGGATACCTGGTACGCCAGCGTTGCAGAAAAAACCGTACACGCGGGGGCTGGCATAATTAACGATATCAGTGCCGGCGACCTCGATGACCAGATGATACCTACCGTAGGCAAACTGCAGGTGCCTTATATTGCCATGCATATGCAGGGTAAGCCAGCCACCATGCAGCATAGTCCCCAATATGAAGATGTAGTAAGGGATGTGCTGGATTACCTGATTCAGAAGCTGGCCATCTGCCGGGCTGCCGGTATCAGGGATTTCATTGCCGACCCGGGCTTTGGTTTTGGTAAAACACTGGAACACAACTATGCCCTGATGGCTCATCTTCACCTCTTTGCCGATATTCTGCAAACACCAGTACTAACGGGCATCTCCCGTAAATCAATGATTTACAAACTACTGGATACTACGCCTGTAGATGCATTAAACGGCACTACCATTTTAAATACGGTTGCATTACAACAAGGTACACATATACTCAGGGTACACGACGTTAAGCCCGCTATAGAAGCGGTGCGGATTTTAGACAAACTGAATGGAAACTAAATCTTGCTATTTTTACAATTATGAGGGAAGTAATACAATTTTATGGATATGAGTTTCGCTGGCTGGAAATAATAGACCTGGTTATCGTAATTTTTCTGATCATACAACTATACCGGTTGCTGAAAGGCAGTCTGGCCTTTAATATCTTCGTTGGCCTGCTCATGGTTTATGCGGCGTATTTCCTGGTAAGGGCACTGCGCATGCCTATTCTGACCAACATCTTACAAAACTTTATCAATGTAGGCATCATTGCCATCATCATCATTTTTCAACCGGAGATCAGGAAGTTCCTGCTGGTACTGGGCAAGAAAACACCGCTGAGTAAGGATAGTTTCCTGACCAAGTTATTTCTGCCGGATAAGTTTAAGAGTTACAAAGACGAAGAGAATATTATTAATGAGATCATCATCGCGGTTAGCCGTATGATGAGTACCAATACCGGGGCGCTGATTGTGGTAGCTACTACCTACCGTCTGAAATTTGACACTGCATCCAGTATCCCTATCGACGCCAATGTGAGCTCCAAGCTGATAGAATCTATTTTTAACAAGCATAGTCCTTTACATGACGGGGCGCTGATCATTGTCAGCAATAAAATGCTGGCTGCAAAGGTAATATTACCGGTATCTGAAAATCCCGATCTTCCCACCAGGGTCGGTTTACGACACCGTTCGGCAGTAGGTATTACAGAACACAGTGATAACCTGGCGATTATCGTTTCTGAAGAAAGGGGTACCGTTTCCTACGCACAGGATGGCAACCTTACCCAGGATGTATCCCTGGAAGACCTGAAGGTGAAACTCTATGAAGTGCTGATTGATGTATATGCGTAAGGATGGCATGGTTTAGATAATAACCTGTAACTTTGTAAAAATGACTGGCAGCATGGACCACGGAATCATATTATTTGACGGGGTGTGCAATTTCTGCAATTCGGCGGTGAATTATGTGATCCGTCATGACCGCAGAGGTTATTTTCATTTTGCCCCGCTTCAATCGGCGACGGCAAAGGATTTAGCAGCAAAATACGGGTTCAGTACGGATGATATGAATACCTTTATACTGATTGAACACGGTAAAGTGTATACGAAAAGCACGGCTGCTTTACAGGTAGCTGCAAAACTTAACTTTCCGGTCCGGTTGCTATATATATTTATTGTGGTACCTTCGTTTATACGTGACCGTATATATGATGTGGTGGCAAGAAACCGGTACAGGTGGGCAGGAAAAAACCCGGTATGTATGGTACCCACGGCGGCTGTGAAGGGTCGTTTTATGAATTAGGACTGTATTAGACTTTATATCAAAAGAAAAGTCCCGGTGTATACCGGGACTTTTCTCATTTATGGTAAGAAAGATTATTTTTTCTTAGCCGGAGCTGGTGCTGGTGCAGCGAGTGCAGGAGCAGCCGGAGCTGGTGCACCTGGTTTAATATCAACCAGTTGAACATCAAACACCAGTACTGAGTTACCAGGGATTGCAGGAGGTGAACCTTGCAGGCCGTAAGCCAGTGTAGAAGGAATAACTAAAGTAGCTTTAGAACCTTTTTTCAGCTGAGACAGACCAGCATCCCAACCTTTGATCACGAAACCGCGACCGATAGGGAATTTGATTGGTTCCAGCGGCATACCTGGGCGCAGGGTAGAATCCTGGCTGGAGTCGAACACTTTACCGGAAGTCAGTTTACCAGTGTAATGAACGTAAACGGTATCGCCTGGGTTAGGAGTAGCACCTGTACCTTCTTCTTTAACAGCTACATAAACGCCTTCTGCGTTTTTGGTAGCGTTGATTTTGTTTTTCTCCAGGTATTCTTTGATGATTTTGTCATCTTTTTCTTTCTGTGCTGCAGCAGAGAATTTGCTGTCTACCTGGAAAGTAATTTTCAGTTTGTCGCCTTTTTTACCAAAAGGAGGACGTTGCATAGGAGGTAAAGAGTCCCAAGGAATAATAAAGGTAGCACTATCACCTTCGTGGAGCAGGGCGATGCCTTCCATGAGGTCAAATTTGTCCATTGGCTTGGCAACCAGTACTGGAATTGGCGCACCCACTATCTGACGGGAAGAACCCAGCAAAGAGTCGTTGATTTTCTGGGTCACGTTAACCAGTGCAGTATCACCGATTTTCAGCTGAGCACCATTACCGGCTTTGTGCACGATATACTCAATACCGCTTGGTGTTTTTTTCACACCTGTGCCGCAGCTGGCAGCGAACAGGCCCAGTGCCGCGACTAATAAATAATTGTTTCTTTTCATTTGACTGTATTAGTAGGTTGAAGTACTATCTATTGGGTAAGTTATTGTAATTGTTCCTCATTTTCTTCAATAGCCTTAAGAAATCTTTCCACAGTTTTCTCCAGGGGGTCTGAACTGCGGCCTCCGGAGGCGTTGAAGTGGCCACCACCGTCAAAATATTTACGGGCGAAGGTGTTCACGTCGAAGTCGCCTTTGGAGCGGAAAGAGAGTTTCACCTCTACATTACGGTCTATTATCAGGGCAGCTAATTTAATACCCTGGATTGAAAGCAGGAAATTTACGAGGCCTTCGGTATCACCTGTCATCAGATCGAAGCGTTTCAGATCAGAATAAGGGATGGCCAGCATGGCGGTATTATATTCATAGTAAACTTCCATACGGTTGAGCAGGCTATGCCCAAGGAAGCGCAGGCGGTTTTCCAGGAAGTTATCGTAAATATTCTGGTGGATGACTTCGTGTTTCAGTCCGCGGTCCATCAGGTCAGCCACCATACGGTGTACGCGGGCGCTGGTGGAGGCAAAGCGGAAAGAACCGGTATCCGTCACGGTACCGGCATAGATGCAGGCAGCGATATCCAGGTTAATGTATTTCTCCTCTCCCATTTTGTAGATGGTTTCGTAAACCAGCTGGGCAGTGGAACTGGCGGAGGTATCACTAACTCCGTAGTTAAAGGTGGGCTGTGGCTCCAGATGATGATCTATCAGTATGGTGGTACATTTCAGCTGTTCCAGGTAGGGCGCCAGGTTTTTGGTGCGGTAAAATGCATTAAAATCCAGGCAGAAGAGTAAATCAATACCTTCCAGGGCCTGCATAGCTTTGTCCTGTGATGATTCAAAATCGACAACCAGATCTGCGGCCGGCATCCATTTAAGGAAGTCGGGGAAGTTGGTGGGAGATATTACAGTCACATCATGGCCTTTCTGAATCAGGTAATGATACATCGCTAAAGATGATCCCATTGCATCGGCATCTGGTTTCTGATGCATGGTTATGACCACTTTTTTAGGGCTTTCCAGCAAAGGCTTAATTTCCTCAATCGGCTTCATTCAACTGTAATATTGTTAATTTATAAGTCTGTGTTCTTAACAGAAAATGAAGTGCGAAGTTCTTTAATTGGTGCAGAATTTCAAAATTTTTTACCGCTAAAGAAAATGTAATTACTTTTGCGGCCTAAATCAGTAATCCGGAATCAAAAAACTATGGGTAACAGAACTTTTACAATGATTAAGCCTGATGCGGTTGGAAACCGTTTCGAAGGCGCTATCCTGAACATGATCTGCGAAGCGGGCTTCCGTATCGTAGCTATTAAGAAAACACAGCTCTCTGCTGCTAAAGCTGGCGAATTCTACGCAGTACACAAAGAAAGACCTTTCTATGGTGAGCTGGTTGAATTCATGAGCAGTGGTCCGATCGTAGCTGCTATTCTGGAAAAAGACAATGCAGTGGAAGACTTCCGTAAACTGATTGGTGCTACCAACCCGGCTAACGCTGAAGAAGGTACCATCCGTAAGAAATATGCAGAATCTATCGGCCGTAATGCCGTTCACGGTTCTGATTCTGACGAAAATGCACAGATCGAAGGAGATTTCTTCTTCAGTGGTCTGGAGAAATTCTAATCTGTACTTACAGATTATACCATATAGCCGGGGCAGTCGCCCCGGCTTTTTTTATATGTAGATGAGGGAAAAGAAGAAAGACAAAATATACTGACAAATAATTGATTATCAATCAATTAAATAAATTTGACTAAAGTAATTATTTAAATACGGGAAATTTCTCTCTTATACATACAATATAAGATAAATATATTCACATAAAACACCTTAGCACAAGCCAGAAAAAGTGCTGGAGCAGGTCTTTCACATCAAAAAATAACTGGTTACAATAAATTGATTTACAATACATCACACTAATCTACCTAAACAAATACTCTAAACAAACGACATACATTACTTTTTTTCAACATGGCAGTGAGGTTTTTTCAATAAAATTTTACATAACTACAATAAATGCATCCAGGCCCCCTCTACTTCGGGTAACAACGTTTACAGTCCATTTGGTGCTAACGGGAACGCCTGTACTTAGATCTAAAATATACAATCCCCCTCAGCTCTTTTCATCTTTTAAAAAATTTAGGCATTATCAAATGATAAACGATTTAGCATTTGAAAAATGCACTTAACTTGCCTGTATGTGGGAATCATTCCGAAAATTATTTAAAAGCTATCTGCAACTGGAGCGGTCATTATCCTCAAACTCTATTGAGGCATACCTCCGGGATGTCGAAAAACTGGAACAGTACCTCCAGGCAAACGGAAAAGAAAAACTCCGGCCACAGGATATTACCCTCTCCGACCTCCAGGAATGTGTACAATGGATTGCAAAACTCGGCATGACACCAGCCTCCCAGGCCAGAATCATCTCCGGCATCAAGGCATTTTACAAATTTTTGCTCCTGGAAGATATGGCAAAGGAAGACCCCTCCCAACTCCTGGAAGCACCCAAACTGCAACGCAAACTGCCTGACGTCCTCTCTTTTGAGGAAATAGAACTACTCATCGCTCAGATAAAAATGGATACACCGGAAGGACACCGTAACAGGGCTATCCTTGAAACCATGTACAGCTGCGGACTCCGCGTAAGCGAAGTGATCTCCCTCCAGATCACACAGCTTCACCTGGACGTAGGATTTATCCGCGTAGTAGGTAAAGGCAATAAGGAAAGACTGGTACCCATCGGCAAGGAAGCCATGCGACAGATAGATATGTACCGGCGGAATATTCGTATACACATGCCCGTTAAATACGGAGAAGAAGATACCCTCTTCCTCAACAGAAGGGGCGGCGCGCTCAGCAGGGTAATGATTTTCCTGGTGATAAAGGAACTGACCAAAGAAGCCGGCATTCCTAAAAATGTTTCTCCGCATACCTTCCGGCACTCCTTTGCCACCCACCTGGTGGAAGGCGGCGCCGATCTCAGGGCCGTACAGGAAATGCTGGGCCATGAAAGTATTACCACTACTGAAATCTACACCCACCTGGACCGCGAATACCTCCGCGATACCTTACACCGGTTTCACCCGAGGTTTTAAAAAGAAGACCGGTTAAGAGGCACCATCGTACGATGTATACCTCTTAACCGGCCTCGCTTTGGATTTATTGTTTCTTAACTGGCTAAACTATTTTTCCGTTAAAGGCGCCCTGCCGGACACCATTTTGTGGTGTACCGTGGCAGACAATGGCTTGCTTTTCTCCTTCCTGGCCTCCCCAAAGGCTTTTACTGCATTGAGCCAGATGGCGATCTGACGTGTGGCACGAACGATTATCCCTGGCTTAAAGACAATATCTAGCCGTGCACAGGGGCCAATATCCTGGCGATCAGGCGCCAGTGCATGGATTTCATCTTCTTCCCATACCAGTTGCTCATCTTTGTAGATTTTGAAATAAATATCCGGCCCCATATTTCTCCTGCCTTCCTTTACCAGCTGTAACCTGCCGGCATAGAGATCACGCCGGGAGAAATGCATGATATACCTTCCAAAAGGATTACTGGTGACTTCTGCTATTTTCTTACCGGTAAGCGCGTTGAAGGCAGCGATCCGGAGTCCGGGCTGTGCAACACCGGTAGTATGTCTTACTGTGCCGGCCACCACCCAGGCGCCGGCGCTACGATATATTTCCGCCCAGATATCTTCCGGAATCACATAGGCATATGCGGCTACATACCCGGCCATATGCTTTTTCCAATGGGGCACCATAAAGCTTAAATGATAATTCCTGGACTGCAGGTTACCAGTTTTGCCGGGCATCTGGTCCAGACAAAGATCCAGCTCCAGTGCTTCGGTAAATAAATGGGCCTGCTCCCAGCGAAGCCGGAAGTTGCCCCTTTCGTCGAGCGTGGTTTCTGCCAGCAGCCGATCGGCTTTAGAGAGCACTTCTCTTGCCGACAAAGGGCGTAACTGATTAAAAATGCCTTTTACTACTGTCAGGTGTTCCTCCCGGGGGTTGTTTTCCGGGAGATAAATCCTGATCCTTGCATTGGCCAACGGCTCAATACAATCATCACAGATCAGTGCAGAGATATTACCAATTAACAGGTAGCTCATAGTTTGTTTTTTTTATTTGGGGCCAACTCGTTCTTTTTGCTGATTCATTGAATAACTTATACGGTGCATAATACCAGTAAGCGCAAACATGGTAGAAAGGCCGATACGGATACAGCTGGATCAGAAACGATAAAATAGAATAGTTGTAAGGTTGACTTTACAAAGGAATAGCAATTACAACAGTCCGTCAAGCGTTGAAAAACTGAAAATAGGCATGCGTATAAATACGCATTTTTACAGAACTGCCGCCATAAATCAGTAAGCTGAAAATCCTCTAACACCCGCCACTACAATGATTCAAAATGCTAAAACGTTTAAACTCAACGCCATCAGTTAACAGTAATACCTTCTTGGAGATGTGAAAAATTATAATAATTTTACTACATCCTAAATTACTAAAACTATACACGTATGAGCGAAGAGAAACGCCCCAACATCTCCGAGTTCGGTGGTTTCATTTCCAAAGATGAAATGGACCGACTGCTCGGCAACTATTCTGATGATCACGGAGATCAGAAATCTCCTGATTTTGTAAAAGCAATGTGCTTCTCCAAAGACAAAGTATTAGAACTTCTGGCCCAGAACAATGCTGCAGGCCTGCGTATCTACTACGGACTTCACTTAACTGACGACAATCAGCGGGAAAAGAAAATGGTATTGGTGGCCACAGATGCCGACGGCTGTGATATTTTGCCGACCGGTGTTACCAGTGGTGACCTGATGGGTTCCAAAGGCGGAAGTGGCCTGATCCTGGATCAGGGTGTTCCCTGCCCTCAGTTCTGCAGCCCAGATCCAAGCAAACCAAATAATCCGTAACTTGCCTGCTACTGTCAGTACAAAGAAAAAATTATAGTGATAAGCCCAATTTTACTTTCATTTTACATCATGACGGGGATCGAATTTTTGGTTCTGATCCCCTTCTTGCTTAAATATAAGCAGCTCGATACTTCTTCTAAATGGTTGTTCTACTACATTGTCAACTCGGTAGTATTCGCGGTAGGCTCCTTCGTATTGATGCTGGCCTTCGGGAATAACATGTGGTTTTTTAACCTCATGAATTTTCTTCAGTTTGTAATATTGTCTTTCTTTTATCTTTCCTCTATTAAATCCCCCCGGCTAAGGTATATCATTCTTCGGGCGCCATTAGTGATGCTGGTGGTATTTGCTACCGACTTTGTAAGTTTCGACAGCATGAAATATTTTGACTCGTTTGCTACCGGGTTAAAATGTATCTCACTGATATTCTTTGCCATATGCCTGTTTTATCAGCAACTCAACGATAAAAAATTAATTGAGAAGTCTATTTACATCAATTCACTTCCCACTTTTTGGTATAATACAGGGCTGTTTCTATACTTCAGTGCCGCATTCCTGTTTGACCTGAGTATGAACTTAATGCAGAAATCTGCCGGCCCGAATATGACAGAACCTGAAATGTTAGTCTATTGCATCAATTTCTTCATGGGCAGTGTTGCTATGATCCTGTTCTATATCGGGCTTACCAAAACAGCAAAAAAGGAGTATGCAATTAACTGATCTCGTGATTATTGGTATTGCCATTATGCTATCGCTGGCTATTGTAGTGATAGCATTGGTAATGCTGCAACAACGACAGGTAATACGGCATAAGCTGGTCATCCAGGATAAGGACCTGCAGCTGCAACGAGAAAGATTACAGGCCATTCTGGAAGGTCAGGAACAGGAAAGGAAACGCATTGCGGAAGATTTACACGATGAGGTAGGTGCCCAGTTGTCGGCACTTAAACTTACTATCGGCGGCTTACAACCATTACTTAAAACAGGAAACGGAGAAAAGGAACGGCTGAAAGAAACGAAAGATTTTACTGATACCATCATTCAACAATTGCGCTATATCTCCCAAAGCCTCCATCCCCAGGCATTGGAAAACCTGGGCCTGGCGCATGCCCTGGATTCATTCTGTAGTCTGATCAATAAAAATAAACAGGTAAAGATAAATTTTGTAGGGCCGGAAGATACCTATCCCGTAGACCAGAGTAAGGCATTACATGCCTATCGCGTTGTACAGGAATTAATCAACAACATCATCAAACATGCACAGGCAACAGAAGTAACCGTATTTTATTCCAATACGCCCGCACGCCTCACTATTGAGGTCGCAGACAATGGAAATGAGAAATTACTTCATACCCTGGATACCGCTAAACAAAAGATCAACAGCCTCGGTCTGAAAAATATTGAAAGCCGCCTCAATATTATCGGAGGGGCCATTTCATTCAATAAATGGGAGCCGAAAGGTACACTCGCACGGATACAAGTGGAAGATTATCAGGCCATTGAACAGAAATAGTACGTACTTATTTAGTTTTATTCTTAAATTGCCATCTGATAAGGTGATTATGAGCAGATCATAATTATCTTGTCGTATGCCGATTTAAAGTAATTTTTATCCTAGTATTATAAGTAATTCTCTATAAACTGTCCTCAAATGACACACCAGATTAAAGTGGCAATTGCTGATGATCACAAGATCTTTCGCAGTGGAGTCATTAATACACTCATACCTTATGAAAATATTAATGTAATCTTCCAGGCTGAAGATGGCCAGCAGCTCCTTGATATCATGGAAACACAACAGCCTGATGTTATCCTGATGGACCTGAAAATGCCCAATATGGATGGTATTGAGGCTACCGTGAAAGTGAAAGCCAAATTTCCGGACGTAAGAGTGATCATTTTAACCATGTATGAAGATGATAATTTTATTGTCCACCTGGTAGAAAACGGCGCCAATGCCTATCTGCTCAAAAATGCAGAACCGGAAGAAATCTACGAAGCCATCTGTACTACCTATGATAAAGGTTTTTATTTCAATGAAAATGTAAACCTCGCATTACTGAAAAAAGTACTGCACAAGACCAAACAACAAATCAAGCCTACCCTCAAAAATGAAGTTCAACTCAACGACAGAGAGGTAGAAGTGCTGAAGCTGATCTGTAATGAATGTACCACACAGGAAATTTCTGAAAAAGTGTTTCTCAGTCCACGTACGGTGGAAGGTATCCGTCAGAAATTACTGGAAAAGCTGAATGTTAAAAACAGCGTTGGTATTGTACTTTATGCCTTCAGAAATGGCCTGATAGAGTAGCTCATCCGCCACCAATTTTCTCAATATATATCATGAAAAATCTGAAAACTTTTGTTGCCGCAGGCAGCTGCGCATTTTTATTGTATGCCGGTGCAACCATGGCACAAGGTGTGAAAGTACCTGCGCCCAGCCCTAACCAGACGATTAAACAGGAATTCGCCCTGTCCAGCGTGGAAGTAGATTATTCCCGTCCAAATGCAAAAGGCCGCGTGATTATGGGCGACCTCGTTCCATATAATAAAGTATGGAGAACAGGCGCCAATAAAGCCACTACCATTACTTTTGGTGAAGATGTGAAGTTTGGCGGCGTTGCCGTGAAAGCCGGTAAATATGGCTTACTGACTATCCCTGGCCAGCAGAAATGGACCGTGATTCTGACCAGCAGCCTGGATGTTACCAAACCTGCAGATTACAAACAGGAAAATGATATTGCCCGTGTAACCGTTACGCCTCAACGTAGCACTAATGCGTTACAGAGCTTCACCATCGGCTTCGACGATATCAAATACAATTCCATGGTGCTGACACTTGCCTGGGACAAAACCGTAGTACCTGTTGTGATTGTTGCTGATGTAGATGCTAAAATTGAAGCTGACCTGGACGCTGCGCTCCAGTCGGATAAAAAACCTTACTTCCAGGCAGCGCTCTACTATGCAGACCTGCATACCGACCTGAAAAAGGCCGTGGAGTATATCGATAAGGCAGCAGAGCAAAATCCTGATGCCTTCTATGTGATCTACCAGAAAGCACGTATTCACGCCCTTGCAAAAGATAATGCTACTGCCAAAGCAGCAGCACTGAAATCGCTGGAACTCTCCAAAGCAGCAAAAAGCGATGATTATATTGCACTGAACAACAAACTGCTGGCTACGCTGAAATAAACGACACCAGTTATAACAAAAAGAGGGACCAGCGCTGATGCCTGGTCCCTCTTTTTTTAAACTAATGATTTTTTAAGGGAGATCTTTTTCCCTTCCTTGAAATCTCCATAACTCTGGCCATGAAACGATAGTTCATAAGTAACAGCGTCCTTATGTTCTCCTACGGCTATAATATAGATCTCTCTGTCCTTACCTATTACCTTTTCGTACCAGAACAGGGTAATACTGGCATTACCCGAATTTTTGCCGGAAGAAGCGTGAAGAACAGGCATTTGTAGATTGCCCTCCGGGAAGGTATAAGGTTTAGTGGCTTTTCCTTTTCGATCCTCAATGGCAGTTAGTGCCTTACTTAAATTGGAATGGTTGTTAGGACCAACCTCCGGTTGCAGTTTTGTCTGCATTTGATTTCGTGTCATTCGTTGACCATAATGGTCGTTGTTACTAATAAGAATAAACGTGTCTGCCATTTTGATTGTATTTTTAAGGGGTACGGTTAATTGAGTAAATAAGTGAGGTAGCCAATGCGAATGCATTGGCTACCTCATTTTAAACGGCAGGTCCCTGATTCATCAGGAAACAACCTGCTACTTTTATTGCAATGATGACAATTAAATCGAAATCTTTGCGCCTAGTTTGAATTGTCCTGTTGACTGACCATAATGAACCAGCTTATAGGTAGTATTAGTGGTATGCTCTCCCATCGCTATAATATAATGATCCTTGTCCTTACCTCTTGCCTTATCATACCAGAACAGGGAAATGCTGGCGTCGGCGCCAATTTTACCTGATGAAGCATGAAGAACAGGCATATTTACGGTCCCGTCCGGGTAGGTATAAGGTTGCGTGGCTTTTCCTTTTCCATCTGCCACATCATTCAACGACTGACTTAAATTAGGATAGCTTTCCTTGTCAATATATTTTCGCAGTTCTGTCTGCATAGCCATCTGGTCCATTGGGGCGCTGTACTGGTTGTCGTTCTTAATAAGAATGAACATGTCTGCCATGGTGATTAAATTTTAAGGGGTACGGTTAATTTGAGTAAATCAGGGTTAGTAAGTAACTTACCTTAAATGGTAATAGTTGCATTCTTTTTGAAGTCACCTGTAGGCTGACCATAGTCGGTCATTTTGTAGGAAGAGGCAGCAACATGCTCTCCCATGGCGAAGATGTGGTGATTACCACCATTGTCATAAAAAAACAGTGACACACTTTTTACGCCAATCACACCAGAGGAGGCATGTAGCACGGGAAAGTTATTAAACCGGTAGCTGCCGGTAGGTTTTCCTTTCCCACCAGTTACGTCGTTCAGCGATTGTTTTAAATTGGCGATGCGATCAGCAGTAATGAGGTTGCCAAGGTAGCTTTCAGCTTGTGCCTGATTCATCGGTTGCGTGGAGGTTCCATCACTCTTGATGATGACAATTTGATTGGCCATTTTGATGAAGTTTTAGGGTTCGGTTAATTTGAGTAAATAAATGATAAGACAAGGAACAATACTGATCGCCCAATAGTTCACCTGTCAGATAAGATATTTTTATCTCCCCAAAAAACAAAATAAGGAAACCTAACTATTCAAAATATGCTCATTTTTAGCCGGAATAAAGGACTGTATTACCAATGCAATAACCAGCACCAGCATGCAACCGATAGCATTTAACCAGAGGAAACTTACTTTTTCCATCCAGAACAATACCAATACAATTACCTGGGAGATGATTGCAGAATAGAAAGTAGCGGTACCACCGATGCGCTTCATGTAAAACGCCACCAGGAAGATGCCCAGTGTGACACCGTAAAACCAGGAACCAAGAATATTCACCACTTCGATCAGGCTGCCGAGGCCACTGGCAAACTGAGCAACCGCAATACAGAACAGGCCCCAGATGAGCGTCCATACCCGCGACATGCGCAGGTATTTCTCCGGAGATTCTTCTGATTTATACAGTCGTTTATAGACATCGATAATTGTTGTAGAGGCCAGCGAATTCAGTGCGGCAGCAATACTTCCCCAGGCAGCCAGGAAAATAATGGCTATCAGCAGACCTACAAGGCCTTTCGGTAAACTATTTACCACGAAATGAAGGAAGATGTAGTTGGTATCATTGGCATCGCCGCCAGGGTCAGCATTTTTTATCAGCATGACAGCCTCTGAGCGTACACTTTGCGCCTGGTCTTCCGTTGCCTGCAAAGCGTGTTGCGCTGAAGCTATGGAAGTCTCCTCTCCTTTCTCCAGCGCAGCTGCAAGCGTCTTTACCTGTTGCTGTTTTACGGTGCTCAGTTCTTCGAATTTCCCTTCCAGTCTGCGTAACGCCGGACCTTGCGCCGTTTCGTGTACCCGTGCCAGTTGTGCCTCGTTAAAAAATAACGGTGCCCTGAAATACAGGTAAAATACGAATACCAGCGCGCCAATCATCAGTATGAGAAACTGCATGGGTATCTTTACCAAACCGTTCATCAGCAGGCCTAAACGGCTTTCCTTCACTGATTTGGCAGTAAGATAGCGGCCTACCTGCGATTGGTCTGTTCCGAAGTAGGACAGCGCCAGAAAAAACCCGCCTATCAAACCACTCCAGATATTATACTTATCATTCCAGTCAAACTTCGTAACAATCACATTCAGCTTGTTCATCTTCCCGGAAACCTGTAAGGCCTGTTTAAAACCTATATCTGGCGGCAGCAGGTGTATCACCATCCAGCCTGCCAGGAACATTCCTGCGAAAATTACTGCCAGTTGCAGTGTCTGGGTATAACTTACCGCCCGGGTCCCCCCTGCCACTGTATAGATAATCAGCAAGCCTCCCATGATCAGATTGGTCCAGTAAAGGTTCCACCCTAACAAAGAAGATAATATAATACTGGGGGCACAGATACTGATACCGGTAGATAACCCGCGCTGAATAAGAAACAGGGAAGCTGTCAGTGTACGTGTTTTCAGATCAAAACGCTGCTCCAGGAACTCATAGGCCGTGTATACTTTCAACCGGTGAAAGATGGGTACAAAGGTGATACAAAGTACCACCATGGCCAGCGGCAATCCAAAATAATACTGCACAAAACGCATCCCGTCCGTATATGCCTGGCCAGGTGCGGAAATAAATGTAATGGCACTTGCCTGCGTGCCTATAATAGAAAGCAATACGATATACCAAGGCATAGACTGATTGCCAAGGAAATAACTTTCCATGTTTTGCTTGCCACGGCTCTTCCAGATACCATACACAACAATAATGGTTAGCGTAGCAACCAGTACTATCCAGTCTAATGAACTCATGAAAATGTTTTGGTGAATACATAGAAAAGCACGATCAGTAAGGCTAGCCAGCCTATTACCAATGCATACCAGTAGTTCCACGACGGGAACAACGGCGGCTTCTCTTCCTCCATATTTTTTGACATGGAAAGGTAGAATTACAGGTCCTTAAATATATTAAACGTACTTATGGCTGCTGATCAGTCGTGGGTGCTTTTACTCCACATACTGCCAGTCAGCAGCCCCAGGCCAACGCCTATCAGCAAGCCGATATGCACCCGTTTTATTTCCAGTCCGATCACAATTCCCAGTACAATACACAGGATGGCGGCAATGCGCAACCTGGGTCTGTTCTGTTTTACATTTTTATCCTTACTCATAATCCTGCGATCACTTTTTTACTGATATCAGATTTACAAACAGCCTGTAAGCACCTGGCACCCCTGCCGGCAGCTGTCTGAAGAATGACAAGGATGTATATACATATCGTCCTTCACCATATTTTGCAACAAGTGTAGAACCATCTAATGCTGGCTCTCCTTTATCGTGCATGGCGAATAATTTAGTATATGCATTACTTGCATTGGAGGTATAATAAAGTCCCAGCTCCTGTACCCAGCCATTGAAATCCGAAGGTTGAATAACGTTTGGATAAAGCAATACGGAGTCTTTCGGATGCAGGAAATCTACTGTTGCCGTTTCATCTGTAACCCTGTCGCGGGAAAGTGCAAATGGATACGGCCCCAGGTCGTTCATTACCAGCGGCGAATTTACGTTGTATTGTACCAGGTAAGTACCACCTTCTTTTACATATTCCATCAGGCGTGGCTGCCAGAACTTCATACGAGGATTGGTATTATAGGCACGCACACCTGCAATGATGGCATCATATTTAGAAAGGTCGCCGGACATAATATCCTTTTCAGTCAGTTCTGTCACTTTGTAGCCCACCTGACGAAGTGAAGCGGCTACCATGTCACCAGCACCCGGGATATACCCCAGGTTATTACCGTTATGTTTCAGCGAAACTGTTACCAGTCTTGCCTGTGCAGGTGGAAACAGGGTAATGGCCGGAATGTGGTCGTAGTTGATACGTTGGATACCATCAGTATATACTTTGCCGGCGCAGGTCATGGCTATACCAAAGGTATCTGCGCGGCTATTGATATTGGATGCGATTGGTTTAACGGAAAAATGAAACTCCTGCTCATCATTGGCCTTGTCAAAATTATAGGCCCTTGATTCGGGTATAGATGCAAAGCCGAAAGGCAGTTTCAGTGAAAGTTCACCATCAACATGATCGGCCATTGCCTGCATTTTTACGACTACGTCCTGTGGTTTATTATCTGTGAAGATGAATACCTGGTTGGTGAGGTTTCCCACTACCGGCGGTGCGATAACAAGTGGTTCGTATAATTCCCCTTTTACAGGGTCGGTAAATTTATATTGTAATGCCCGTTGGATGGTAAAATCCTGTCCGCCCAATTGCAGCTCAATGGTAGCCTGTAATGCAGGTATATTTTCAGGATTGCCTACCAGCAACGGATTTTCGATATTATAGGTACCCAGTGGATGAGCGCCTATCAGCCAGTAAGGCTGTGACACCGGCGTATTAGCCGGCACATCCAGGGTAGTGTTTAAGTTATATAGATTATTAAAAGGTAATTGTTGTCCGACAGCATTATCTCCTTTTCCAGGCAGGGTAATGTTTTTGAGTGTCACGGGAATATTTCCCCTGTTAATCACCTGAACACTTGCGGTCATAGGGCGTCCCGGAACCACCACTTTGCTGGCGCTGTATGCTTCTGCCCAAACGCCGGCGCAAGCCAGTATCAGCTGTTCTGTTTCTTTCAGTTTCTGTGTTTTCCAGTACCCTTCCGGCAGTGCTGCTATTGCTTTACGGATCTGTAATAATGCCGGTACGGAAGCAGATGGATCTTCCATATTAAAGCCAGCGATGGCCTTATCTACCAGTGTTCCTATGGCGTTGCCCTGTGGGATACGGTTCCAGGATTGGTCTACTCCATCGAGCAGGCTTTTCTGCGGGTTGGTGCCTTTGATGGTCAGGAAGTATTCCATTGCTGAACCGCGGGTAGCTGCTACGCCGAAGCCCTGGCTCTTGTGCTGGGAGCGGCTTTCGGCGGCAATTTCGCCAAAACCCTTACCCAGTAAAGGGTTGTAAACACCTACATCTATCTTGAACTGGTCTTCGGAGGTGGTATTATTTCCGCCAAAGCTGAATGTATTCCAGAGGAGGCGTTTTGCCTGCCATGGTTTTACATAGGCCAGTTGTTCCGGTGCATAGGTTGGATCTGCCGCCAGCTCGAATGCTTTGGCTGCGATCATGGCAGAAGCAGTGTGGTGGCCGTGTCCGGCGCGACTATCGGCCGGGAACCGGCAGATGATCACGTCAGGCTGAAATTTACGGATTACCCAAACGGCATCACGGATAATTTTAGCAGAATCCCAGATGCTGAAGGTTTCTTCCGGGTTCTTGGAGAAGCCGAAGTCCTGCGCACGGGTAAAAAACTGCTCTGCGCCATCGATGCGGCGGGCTGCCAGCAATTCCTGGGTACGGATTAAGCCCAGCAGTTCCCCCTGTTCATTACCGACGAGGTTTTGTCCGCCGTCGCCACGGGTCAGGGAGAGATATCCGGTGCGGTATAATTTTTCTTTTGCGAGATATCCAAGTAAACGGGTGTTCTCATCATCAGGATGAGCGGCAAAATAGAGTACGCTTCCAAGCGTGTCCAGTTTTTTCAGCTGCAGTTTGATATCAGCAGCATTCCAGACAGGAGAAGGCTGGCAAAAAGCCTGGACGCTGTTCAGTAACAGTAGTAACGTCAGCGCGGATAAGATTCTTTGAAACATGTAAGACTGCGAGATTTACGGATCTTCAAAAATAATAATTAATGGAGGCCCTCCAAGCAAAAAAGGTTGAACGGTGCAGGATAATGTTATTATTTCCTGAACATGAAGTATACCGCGCCTATCAGCAGGGTAAAAGACACCAGGTAATTCCAGCGGAGTGGTTCTTTCAGAAAAAATACTGCGAAGAGCGCGAATATGGTAAGGGTGATAACTTCCTGGATGGTTTTGAGCTGAAAGCCGCTCCAGCCTTCCATATAGCCAAGTCTGTTGGCCGGTACCATGAAGCAGTATTCAAAGAAGGCGATGCCCCAGCTGAGGAGGATTACTTTCCAGAGGGCGGTTTCGGTATGTTTGAGGTGCCCGTACCAGGCGAACGTCATGAAGGAGTTGGAGATGATCAGTAGTAATATGGTGCGCATTGTAAAAATTTACAGCTGCGAATATACACGGTAAATTGGAGTAAAAGAAAGAGGCCATTCCAAGAATAGAATAGCCTCATGGATCAAACCAATAGGGTCCTCAGTTAGGATGAGTGTGTTGTTGGTTGCTAGTATTATAAATATTATTGTTCGAGTTTGATTTCACCGATATCGGTTACTTTACCATCTTCAACTTTTACATCTTTCACAACAGCACTTTTATAGGGCTGTTTTCCTACTACGGTAATTATATAATTACCTGCTTTGGCACCAGGGATGGTGAAAGTACCCTGTGATACGGCAGCTTTCAGTTTACCTTCTGTATTTACCGCTTCTACTTCGGTAGCTCCGTCTGCCGGAGTGATTTTACCGGTGATTGATCCGGCTTCAGCAGCGCGGAGAGAATCAGTACCTTTGAGCGAATCGAGTCTAACGCTGAAGTGTGTACGCATTGCTGCGGTATCCAGACCTGCGAGTGAATCGGCGCTGTAGAAGGCTTTGCCGGCTAATGAATCAACGGAGAAAGTTGCCAGGCTATCTGCTCCTGCCAGTGAATCAGCACTGATTACAGCTATGCTGTCAATAGCTTTTACCGGAGTAGCGTTACCTTTGGTGGCAGTCATACCTAAGATCATTGCGGCTAATGCGAACATTCCTGTCATTGTTTTTTTCATGGCATTCAAATTTTGATATGGTTAAAAATAATGATGCTCTTTTACGGCTTTCGTTGTGCATGGTTTTTGTAACTATGCCCTACTTGTTGGCGGCCGTATAATAACAATACACCCGAAACAACACTTACCATTAGTGAAGAAAATGTTAAAGTGAAAAAAAACTTTATAATCATCTATCTTCGCACCGGCGGAAACAAAAGATCAGCCCATGTTGCAACTGAGTAATGAAGAAATAGTAAAAGGCATCAGGACAAGAAAGAAAGATGTATTCGAGGCTGTTTTTAAACAGTTCGCCCCTTCCATGTATAATATCGCGGTGCGATATGTAAAAGATGAGGATACTGCCAATGATATGGTACAGGATGTATTCCTCAATTTGTGGAAGAATGCGGAAAACCTGGATGAAAGAGCGCCTATTCAGCACTATCTGTCCAGAGCCACGGTGAATACCTGCCTGAATGCTATAAAAAAAGAACAACGAAAGGAGACTTATACGAAAGAACAAATGCATGTCGCCACTCCTGCAGAAACAACCCACCAGATCCTGGAACACAAGGAATTGGAAACCCAGTACAGGTATGCATTGGAAAAACTCCCCGATCAATGTCGTCGTGTTTTTGAAATGAGCCGGTTTAGTGGCTTATCTCCCGCAGAAATATCCGAACAACTCGATATCTCTATAAATACGGTATATGCGCATCTGACTACCGCGCTGAAAAAACTGCGGGTGGTACTCATTAATAAACAGTAGAACCAGCAGAAAAAAAAATTTTGAAATCGACTAATGGTAACAAGCCCGCTGGTTGTATTATCAATAAGTAGCCATGAATAGTAAAACCGACATAGATATTGTGATCCGTTACCTGGAGAGTCCGGAGAATGAGCAGTACAAGCGACTGCTTAACGACTGGATTCAGCAGGATCCGGCAAATCTCGACATCTTCCTGGATATGAGGGACATGTGGAACGGAGATCCTCTCCCTGCTGCCTCTGCCTTCGATACCCACGGACAGTGGCAACAATTGAGCGCTGTTCTGGACGAAACGCCGGCCAATACACCTGTTGGCTCTGAACCAGCACCATTAAAAGTTGCTGCCGTAACAGAAAAAACAGTTGCGCCTGCCGCCAAAACAAGAAAAATTCAGGGCCGTTACTGGTGGGCCGCCGCAGCTGTGGCTGGTATCGCCGTTACCCTCACCCTACTGGGACCAGGCAATTATAAAACATACGCTACCCAGCTTCAGATCGATTCTGTAAGGCTGCAAGATGGCTCCATGGCCTACCTCAATGCCAATACCATCATTAAGGTGCCACGCGATTATGGTAAAAATGATCGCCATATCAGCGTCCAGAAAGGGGAAGCCTTCTTTGATGTGATCAAAAACGATGCACAGCCATTTACAGTGGCCGCTCAAAACGTAGATATCAAAGTACTCGGAACCTCCTTTAACGTTAAATCGGCCGAGCACGATGTAAAAGTTTTTGTGCAGACAGGTAAAGTCAGTGCCGCATACAGGGGCGCCGATAAAAATGTGATCCTCACCCCTGGCGAGGAAGCACAGCTACTGCATAATAAAACTGATATCAGTACCATCCTGCATAAAAAATCCAATAATATACTGGCCTGGAAAACCAGATGCCTTGTATTTGATGAAACACCGCTGGCTGACGTAGCAGCCGCCCTGGAAGATTACTACCATGTTAAAGTATCCATCAGCAATCCGCAACTCGCAGATGCTAAACTGCTGGCTACTTTCAGAGACCTTCCACTGGATGAAGTGCTGGATATCATCAGAAAAGCATTACAAATCAACATTAAACACGAAGATAACCTGGTCGAATTCTACTAATAGCCCTGGCGAAATCTGCCTATGCAGCAATTCATTTCTCAGGCGCTACGCTCAGTTACCAGGTTAAGCCTGTCGTCTGCTACCCTTTTTTTTGTTATCCTGGTAATGGCCGGTGCAAACGCATCTGCCCAATCTGCTATTCCTAAAAATGTTACACTACAGTTCCGCAATGCCACACTAAAATCCATCCTCCGGGAAATAGAAAAACAAACGAAATATACTTTTGCCCTTTCTTCCGATGAACTGGAGAACCGACGTGGTATTAGTATAAAGGTCAAAAATGCACCTTTATCTTCCGTACTGCCACAGCTCTTCCCCTCTTCAAAATATAATTTCGAGATCAGGGACGGACAAATCATCGTCTTTCCTGCTGGCAGCAATAATAATAACCTGCCTCCCCCTGGCAGTAACCGCCCTTTAAATCCTAATAAATGGCTGGTTACCGGTACCGTCACCGATGGTATAGAACCCCTCAGTGGCGTTTCTATCCGGGAAATGGACACCCAGAATGGTGCAGCCACCAATGAAAGCGGACAATTTCAGGTAGAGCTCGCCTCCGGGCAAGCCACCCTCCAGGTTTCACTGATTGGCTTTCAACCTAAAGAAATTACCGTCCGCGACCGCCATAATATCAATATCATCCTGCAACCAGATCTCAAAAAACTCAATGAGCTGGTAGTATTGGGATATGGTTTGCAGAAAAGGGCCAATATCACCGGTGCCATCACGCAGATAGAAGGCAACAGGCTAAAAAGCAGGCCCGTAGCCAATGTAATGGCTGCCCTCCAGGGTACGGCTACCGGCCTGGTAGTAACCCGCAGCAACGGCCAGCCTGGTAAAGAAGGATTTAATGTGCAGGTACGCGGTGTCAGCTCCGGTAGTGGCGCCAATACTCCAGTTATAGTGGATGGCGTACCAGGGTCGCTTTCTGTATTGAATCCGGATGATATCGAGTCGGTTTCTATCCTCAAAGATGCAGCAGCAGCAGCTATCTATGGCGCGAGAGGCGCTGGCGGCGTAGTGCTGGTAACCACCCGTACCGGAAAACCGGGGAAACTTGCCATCGATTTTAATACCCTGGCAGGTTTTGAAAAACCGATCCGGCTCCCGCAACGTTTATCTTCAGCACAAGATGCCATGATGGCCAATATAGCCGCCGAAAACGCCGGACAACCAGCCCCATGGCAGCCCGCCGAAATAGCCATGTTACAGGAAGGTAATAAATACGTGATCGATTACAACAACCCCGACTACTACAAATACTACTACAACTACAATCAGTTAGCACTGCTTACCAAAAATAAAACGGCTGTTCAGAACTATAACCTTTCTGTTAAAGGTGGTTCGGAGAAAAACCAGTTTACTGCATCGCTGGGGTATTTCGGGCGGCAGGGACTCTTTGCTGTAGGTCCCGACAAGACAAACCGGGCCAACGCAAGATTCAGCATCAACAATAAAATTGATAAACACTTCAGCCTGGAAACAAGGATGTCGTTTGCACAAAGCAAAACATATTCTCCGTCGCAACTGGTAGAAGGTCCGAACGGCTTACTGGCCGGACTTTACAGGGGACCAGGCTATGTTCCCGTATTTGTACCCGGTACCAATAATTATGCAATCGGTGGTGCGCCGGTATATGCAATTTTAAATAGCGGTGGAGAAAGAGTAGAAACGAATGATTATATCGATGCCGTATTTACATTGCGTGTTGATAGCCTGGTAAAAGGCCTGGGACTTCGCCTGATCTATAGTCCGCAGCAACAAACCCAGCGTGATGAACTGGGTCGGCAAACTGTTCCGCTGTATAATCGTGTAGGCGTTGCCGGTGCTGTGCAGCCCGACAATATGCTGCAGATAAATAAGCTGAACGCAAGAGGTGGTAATCTTCAATTACTGGGAGATTATGATCTCAAAATAAAAGAGAAAAATATGATTCATCTCCTGGGCGGACTCACCCAGGAAACCTATAATACCACACAAAATACCGCAGCATCCTATGATATAAATGCGGTAGACATCAACAGCAAAACATTCTCTGCTCCGCCGCAACTATCGCGCGACCTGGCCATTACCGGATCGCTGACCTCCCTTTTCGGAAAGATCAACTATAATTTCGACAACAGGTACCTGCTGGAAGCAAACCTTATCGGGGCGCGACTTTACCAGGCAGCTAACTATTACCCCAGCCTTACACAGTGGAAGGTTTTCCCTTCTTTTTCGGCCGGGTGGCGACTCAACAACGAGACATGGTTTTACGAAGCCCTGCCGTTCTTCAATGAGTTTAAACTGCGCTGGTCATGGGGAACGCTGGGAAATGTCAATAGCTGGAATACTATCAGCAATGACGAACGTTTGCAAACATTTACCTTCACTCCTAACCTGTTACAGCAATTCGTATATCACAACCCGTTACCACAGGCCACAGGATGGGAAAATATTTCTGCAAATAACTTCGGACTGGATATGACCATGTTCAAAGGTCAGTTAAGTTTATCGGGAGATTATTTTATTAGATATAACAGGGAGATGCAGATTCCGCAGCTGACATCGTCTACCAATGGCGCCTGGCCGCTCGGTTTTCATGAGGGCAGCATGAAATCCCAGGGATGGGAACTGAATGTTGGCTGGAAAACCAATACCAGCAAAGCTGTCAACTGGTATATCAATGCCAATTTATTCCATAGCAAAAACAAGGTAATCAGCAATGATGGCGTAATAGCGCAGCCAGGCTGGAACCAGGGCATCAGTGGCTATCCTTATTCCTCTCTTTTTGGTTACCAGGCAGAAGGCTACTTTAACAGCAACGCGGAAGTTGCACAGCATGCTTTTCAAAACAGCAATACAGGACCGGGCGATATCAAGTATAAAGATGTCAATGGCGACCATGTTATTGATGGCAAAGACCTCGTTTACCTGGGCAGCACTGATCCGCTATATTCCTATGGCATAGATGCCGGCATCAGCTGGAAAGGCATTGAATTGTCCGTATTTTTCCAGGGAGTGGGCAACAGGAAGGTAATGCCGGACCCGCGCTATAATATCCCCTTTTCCAGTGGCTGGCAGGAGCCCTGGAGTATTAACCAGGACTATTGGACGCCCGACCATACCAATGCGCTGTTTCCGAGGTTGTACCAGGGCGATGTACAGAATACCGTTCCCAGTAGTCATTGGGTAATGAATGGCGCCTATATCAGGCTTAAAAACCTGCAATTGGGGTATAGTCTGCCCGCCGGCCTGCTAAAGAAGATTCCGGTGAAGGCGGCAAGGATCTATTTCTCTGGCCAGGATTTATGGGAAACCAATAATATGCGTATCAAGTATTATGACCCTGAACAGGCAGGAGGATATAACGGTAACGTATATCCGTTCTTCAGGTCGTATACGCTGGGGCTGAATGCTTCTTTCTAGTTAATCATCTACCGTAATAAATAAAAAAGAGGGTATCTCAAAAAAAATATCAATTATGCCCAATACCTGATCTGACCATGATATATTTTACCAGTGTTAGATTTGCAACCGATACCTCCGGTATCGGTTGGTTAGGTTCCGCGCTGCGCGCGGAGAGGCTTTCAGCCGATATTTACTTTTGAGATACCCTTTTTATATTCAGGTACTGATCTATTTTTTGTTGCCTGCCAGCAGATACAGGGCAGCCATACGAACAGCTACGCCGTTTTCTACCTGGTCGAGGATGATGGACTGTTTGGAGTCCGCTACATCCGAATTCAGTTCCACGCCGCGGTTTATCGGGCCGGGGTGCATGATCACCACTTCTTTCTGCAGGCTATCCAGCAATTGCCTGTTGATACCATAAGCCAGTGAATATTCGCGAAGGGAAGAGAACAGCGGCGTGTTCTGTCTTTCCAGCTGTATGCGTAATACGTTGGCCACATCGCACCAGTTGAGTGCTTCGCGGATATCGTAGGTAACGTTTACGCCCAATGCTGCTTCCAGGTATTTAGGAATCAGTGTTGGCGGACCGACTACGGTCACTTCCGCACCCAGTTTTTTCAGGCAGTAGATATTGGAGAGCGCTACACGGGAGTGCATGATATCACCGCAGATAGCGATTTTCTTTCCTTCCACGCTACCGAGGCGTTCCTTGATGGAAAAAGCATCCAGCAGGGCCTGGGTAGGATGTTCGTTGATACCGTCGCCGGCATTCAGAATAGGAACATCTACGTGTCTGGAGAGAAAATGTGGTGCACCACTGGCACTGTGACGCATCACTATCACATCCACTTTCATGGACAGGATATTGTGCACGGTATCGATCAGGGTTTCCCCTTTGGATACAGAAGATCCGGAAGCAGAGAAATTAATGGTATCTGCTCCGAGTCTTTTCTCAGCAAGCTCAAAAGAAATGCGGGTGCGTGTAGAATTCTCGAAGAATAAATTGACAATCGTGGTATCGCGGAGCGTGGGAACTTTTTTAATCGGTCTTTGTAAAACCTCCTTAAATTCCCTGGCTGTTTGAAAAATGAGTTCTATATCCTGACGCTGCAGATCGCGAATTCCGAGTAAGTGTTTTACAGAAAGTGACATTAATGTGCAAATATAAAGGGTGAAATCTGAATTCTGAAATCCGAATTTCTTAATCGACCAAAACTACTTCATCTTTCCCATCTCTTTCTTCCCATAATACGCGTACTTTCTGGGAGATAAATGCGTCGATGGTACGTCCTGTATAATCAGGCTGAATAGGCAGCTGGCGACTGAATCTGCGATCTATCAGGGCCAGCAGTTCTACTGCATCGGGCCTTCCGAAATCCAGCATGGCATCCAGTGCAGAACGGATTGTACGGCCGGTATAAAGCACATCGTCAATCAAAACGACTTTTTTGTTCTCAATGGAAAAATCAATGCTGGTTTCGTTAGGAACATGCAAGCCCTTCCCTTTGTTGTAATCATCTCTGTAAAAAGTGATATCCAGCTTTCCATAGTCGATATTGGTACCAGGCATGAGCTGTTTCAACTTTTCGTAAATCCTGTCTGAAAGAAACACTCCCCGTGGCTGCAGGCCTATCAGCACTGTATTTTCAAACTGCAGGTGATTCTCAATTAACTGGTGACAAAGCCTGTCTACGGTGATAGACAATTGTTTCCCGTTTAGTATCGTCTTCAAAACACTATGTTTTAGATGCCAAAAATAATGATTAATGAGGCAGATAAAAAGCCGAATTAATAATTCCTGCGAATATTAGCCAACTTATCACTTAAATAACCGGCATAATATATGTTAAATTTCATATTCATTAAACCCAAAACCTATATCATGGTACCAAAACAAATTATCCCTGTATTTATGCTGGCAGTGGCATTATATACTGCCAAATCCCAGGCCCAGGAAAAGAAAAACTACATCAGTGGCACTGTCGGCTTCAGTAGCTACACCCAGGATAACCGGGGCACTGAATTCAAAGCCAATACCTTTACTATTATGCCGTCTTATGGCCACTACATCAGTGAGAAATTTTCTATCGGTATTGCTGCCGGTTATTCTCATATCAGCATGAAACAAACTGGGATTGAAAATCCCAACAAAACCAATGGATTCAATGTGGGGCCTTTTATCAGATTCGAGCAACCCATCTGGGGCGATAAGGTATCCGTTTACAATGATCTGGGATTATCTTACGAAAACACTAAGGGCGAGTCATCCGCGATGGACAATAACGATAGGGACGTTAGCTCCAATGCTGGCACCTTGTATTACAAGCCGGGGCTTATCGTTAATTTTACCAAACGCACCTCTCTCCTGCTGAATTTAGGCTACCTGCTGAATGCTACCCATTCTGAAAAAAAGGACCCTTCAAATGGCACTGTTAAACAAACCAGCGCTGGTATTCAATCAGGATTCGGACTTAGCAGCCTGAATTTTGGCTTTCAATTTAAATTCTGATAATGGCTGACGTTTTTCAGGACTTCCTGTGCTAAATTGCATTATAATCATGCATTATGAAATTGATTAAATACTTTTTGATTATGGCTGCATTTCTTCAGTTCTGGAGCCCATCTGCGGATGCCCAGATAAAACAGGGCGATAAAGTCCCGGAATTCAAATTACAGGACCAGGATGGCAATACCTTTGATCTTGCCACTGTGCTGGGAAAGCAGCCACTGGTAATTTATTTTTATCCTAAAGATGAAACCAGTGTATGCACCAAAGAGGCCTGCTCATTCCGGGATTCCTACGAGGAATTTAAGAAACTGGGCGCGCTTGTGATCGGTATCAGCTCTGATAATGTGGCGAGTCATAAAAGTTTTGCAACACACCACCAACTTCCGTTTACCCTTTTGAGTGATCCTGATCAGAAAGTAAGGAAACTCTTTGGCGTACCCAAAACCTTTGTGATACCAGGCCGCGTTACCTACATAGTGGATAAAAACGGTATTGTGGTTCATACTTTTAATTCCATGAAAGATGGTGAGAAGCATGTAACAGAATCGTTGGATGCACTGAAGAAAATGAACTAGGCAAACGATAAGAAAAAGCCGTCTCTACTGAGTAGAGACGGCTTTTTGCATTTTATAAAACGAAGTATTGTTAAGGCTTTTCCGGTATCATGAGGCTATCGTAACGCAGGGTTACCGGCGGGCTCCAGTTGTTAAAAGTTATGATGTCGTACTTCGGCACTTTCGTTTTTACATACTGAATAGCGGCCGACAACACAGCAGGGTCCACTATTTCACGTTTCAGCTGATCTCCTTTCTTTAGCTCCGTTCCGGCCCATGAAGTATCTACACTCATGACATAACCGGTATTTTCTGTCGGTACAAATAATGTAGCGTTAGTCATGGCATTTGACTGCAGGTTTGGAACACCCATCAGTTTTCCATCTCTGTACAGTGCATATCGCGCAGCTACCGGAAATTGCAGACTTAACGGCAACGGATATACGCTGGTATCGGCGAAATAGGATTTCAGTTTATCTATTTCCAGATTGGCATTGGTACTAACGGGCCTGGTAGAGTCGCCATTGTCGTAACACTTGAGCATAGCGGCTTTTACCGGAGGTACGCCATATGTTGCCCTGTCTTTATAGGCATATAATGGAACAGTGGCGGTAACTGTTTTTTGTGATTCTTTTGTTACCAGGTATTCCAGCAGTTTGAAATATTTTTCCCTGGTGTCTGTTGTCCAGTCACAATCGTATTGCAGGTCTTTTCCTGGTTCTTTGCCCGTTTTTTTATGAATATGTCCGGATACAAGTTCCGTTTTTCTTACTATTCTTCTGGCGAGCGATTCCATGGAATCAATGGGTAGTTTTTGCAGTACTTTATTTTCAATATGAATAACTGGTACTAAAACTGCGGCGCCATAGAAAGCGGTATCGCTGTAGTCGAACATGAATGTCGGCTTGGGCAGTGGTACATCAAACTGGTCGTTCCAGGTTACGTCAAAATAGCGCAAATAAAGGCTGCTGAACTTACCGATGGGTAATTTCGATTCAGGCGTAAGTGGAAAATAGGCCTGATCCCAGAAATAGATACCTGGTTTCTTTTGGGTGGGCTGGCAGGCAGTAATGGCCAGGAAACATAAGAGTAAAAAGGACAAATACCGGGAATGTAACATGGATTTGAATGATAAAACTTACAAAATAAAAATCAGGCAAGAAAGATAAGAAAATACCACCATGATATTGTCGTACAGCGATAAAAAAAGCGATCTCCGGAAGTAGAGATCGCCTTTATATTAAATCATGAACATTTCATGTATTAAGCCTCGTTCAGGAAAGGATACCTGTAATCTACAGGAGGTACAAAAGTTTCCTTAATTGCACGGGCAGAGAGCCAACGGTAGAGGTTCAGCATAGAGCCGGCCTTATCGTTGGTACCGGAAGCGCGGGCGCCGCCAAATGGCTGCTGGCCTACAACTGCACCGGTTGGTTTGTCGTTGATATAGAAGTTACCTGCACAGTTAACCAGTTTTCTTGTTGCCAGTTCCACTGCATAGCGGTCCTGCGCAATGATAGAACCGGTGAGTGCGTACTCAGAGGTGCTGTCAACTACATCCATGATTTCTTCGAATTTCTCTGCATCGTACACGTGGATGGTCAGTACTGGTCCGAAGATTTCTTCGCACATGGTGATGTACTTAGGATCTGTTGTTTCGATAACAGTTGGTTCGATGAAGTAACCTTCTGTCTTATTGTAATTACCGCCAGCAATTACTTTTGCGGCAGGGTCTTGTTTAGCGTTGTCGATGTATTTGGCGATCTTATCAAAAGAGCGTTCGTCGATCACTGCGTTGATGAAGTTGCTGAAATCTTCTGTGGTACCCATTTTCATGGTTTTCAGATCAGCAATCAGTTTTGTTTTGATAGCATCAGCGATATTGCTTGGCAGGTAAGCGCGGGAAGCCGCAGAGCATTTCTGGCCCTGGTATTCGAATGCGCCGCGAGCGAGTGCAGTTGCTGCTACTTCAGGATTGGCAGATTTGTGGATCAGGACGAAGTCTTTACCACCGGTTTCACCCACGATACGCGGATAGGTCTTGTATTTGTGGATGTTCTGGCCGATTGTTTTCCACATGGTCTGGAATACGCCGGTAGAACCGGTGAAGTGTATACCAGCGAAGTGTGGGTTGGAGAAGCAGATATCACCGATGAGCGGACCGCTGGCATATACCAGGTTGATCACACCAGCAGGGAGGCCTGCTTCGATGAGCACCTGCATAAACATCTGTGCAGCGAACACCTGGGTATTGGCAGGTTTCCAAACTACTACGTTACCGCACATAGCAGCAGACGCAGGCAGGTTACCACCAATAGCGGTGAAGTTGAACGGTGTTACGGCCAGTACGAAACCTTCCAGGGGACGGTATTCCATTCTGTTGTGTACACCTGGAGAGCTCACCGGCTGCTGACGATAGATTTCGCTGAGGTAGTGAACGTTCCAGCGAAGGAAATCGATCAGTTCACAGGCGCTGTCAATTTCGGCCTGGTAAGCATTTTTACTTTGGCCGAGCATGGTAGCACCGTTCATGTGGTAGCGGTATTTTGTAGCGATCAGATCAGCAGCGCGGAGGAAGATTCCTGCACGTGCTTCCCAGTCCATGTTGGCCCATTTTTCACGGGCTTCCAGGGCTGCGTTGATAGCATCATTTATATGAGAAGCATCTCCTTCGTGGAAATGTCCCAGTTTGTGTTTGATCTCATGAGGAGGTCGCAGATCAACAGTTTTGCCGGTGCGGATTTCTTTTCCACCGATATACATTGGAATATCGGCAGTTTCGGCTTTAAACGCTGCCAGTTGTTTTTTCAGTGCAGCTCTTTCCGGAGATCCTGGAGCATAACTATAAACAGGCTCATTAGCTGGCGCTGCGTAGTCAAAGTATCCTGTATTCATCTGGTTAGATTTTGTTGTTTCGAATAAATAATAATGCGCTTGGCAGATTACGCTGCAAAGGTAGTTGTTGTAACCCGTTGAGGCTTATTAATTATTAGTGGATACTTATTAATTATTGTCCTCTTCTTTCTGCATCATCAGATAAGCCTTGATAAATCCGTTCAGTTCGCCATCCATTACTGGTCCTACGTTTCCAACTTCGAAGTCTGTACGGTGGTCTTTGATCATTTTGTACGGATGGAATACGTACGATCTGATCTGTGAGCCCCATTCGATTTTCCGTTTGTTGGCGTTGGCAGCATTTTTCAGCTCTTCACGTTTGCGGAGTTCCTCTTCATAGAGGCGTGATTTGAGCATGGTTAATGCTTTTTCACGGTTTTCTCCCTGTGTACGTGCCTGCTGACATTCGATGATGATTCCTGAAGGGATATGTTTCAGGCGTACTGCGGTTTCCACTTTGTTTACGTTCTGTCCGCCCTTACCACCGGAACGATAGAATTCCCATTCCAGGTCGGCAGGATTTACAGCAATCTCGATATTGTCATCCACTAACGGATATACATATACGGAGGCGAAAGAAGTGTGTCTGCGCGCATTTGAATCGAAAGGAGAAATACGTACCAGCCTGTGTACCCCACTTTCTGCTTTCAGGTGCCCATAAGCAAAGTCACCATCAAACTCCAGTGTTGCCGACTTAATACCTGCTCCATCACCGTATTGTGTGTCGATTTCAGAGACTTTCCATCCCTGTTTTTCACCATACATACGATACATACGCAGGAGCATTTCTGCCCAGTCCTGACTCTCAGTACCACCTGCGCCGGAGTTGATAGTAAGTACAGCAGGCATTTCATCTTCGGGCTGGTTTAAGGTAGACTTAAACTCCAGGTCTTCCAATGCTGCCTGTGCGGCCTTGTAGGCTTGTTCTACTTCCTCTTCTGTTGCTTCCCCTTCTCTGAAAAAGTCATTGAGCACCGCGCTGTCTTCTATGGCGGTGTGCACATTGTCATAAAGGTCAACCCAATATTTGTTTACCTTAATTTCTTTCAGGATGGAAGTCGCTCTGGCATTATCGTCCCAGAAACCCGGGGCCAGAGATAATTGTTTGTCGTTTTCTATTTTGGCTAATCGGTCAGGGACGTTAAAGAAAACCTCCCAGGACGTAAAGACGGTCCCTCATAGCTTTAAGTTGCTCTGCTGTCATAGGTCGCAAATGTATTGAAAAATGTACAATTCTGCTAATGTAATAGCAATTGATATATATGCTGCAATAATATTGCAACTTATAACATACTTTTTAGCATAATATTTGTGGAATTTATTGGCATTCAAGATCTTCATATATAAAAAAGCGGCTATTCATTATGCAAGCCCATGATGCCCTACATTACAAGAACAGGTCGGTGTTTAACAGTATTTCTTTCTTAATTATGGTTGCTGCAAACATTCTGGCGGTAGTATTACCTATTAACGGCCTGACCACAGCGGAAGTAGCAGATAACTATCCCAGTCTGTTTATACCGGCGAATTTTACCTTTATGATCTGGCCGGTCATCTATTTCTGCCTGGCAGCATTTACGATTTATCAGCAGGTACTGGCCTTTTCCGGGCGCCCTTTCGAGGAACTCAGCTCCTTCATGCGTAAAATGGACCACTGGTTTATTCTTTCCTGTATTGTAAATGCAGGCTGGCTGTTTGCCTGGCATTATGAGATCATCAGCCTTTCTTTAATACTTGTTGTCATTCAAACCAGCTGCCTGGTGATGATCCACCGCAACTTTGGTATCAGAAACAGGGACGCCAGCAGCAGCGAAAAGTTATTTATAGAATTACCGTTCAGTATTTACCTGGGCTGGATGGCCGTAGCGTTGCTGGGCAATGTAGGGTCGCTGCTGGCATATGAAGACTGGGCAGGCAGTCACCCGACACAAATACGGATCACTATTCTGCTGACAGGTATTGCCACCGCCATTACCATGCTGATGATATTGTACCGCAACAATATCATGTACGCACTTGTTACTGTGTGGGCGTTGTATGGAATCATTTCCAGGCGGCAGGCAGAAGGGCTACCAGATGAGTTTAGTATTATACATGCCTGTATCATGGGAATAGGGCTGATTGCTGTTACTATTTCATGGCATTTAATAAGGAAACAGAAATCATTCGCGTAAAGTATTAATTTTGGCGCGCATTAATATACACTACTATGTTCCCATCAATTAATCCGGTTGCTACCAAATCCTGGCAACAACTACAGAAACATGCTGAAGAAATGAAAAAAGTGCAGATGCGCACTTTGTTTGCTGTAGATAAAGAAAGGTTCAATCTTTTCTCTCTCCAGCTGGAAGATATTCTGTTTGATTATTCAAAGAACCTGATCACTGAAGAAACCCGCAGCATGCTGTTGTCGCTGGCCGAAGAATGTGGCGTTAAAGACGCTATCAAGGCTATGTTCAACGCTGAAAAAATAAATGCAACGGAAAACCGCGCCGTGCTGCATACTGCGCTGCGTAACTTCTCCGGCAAACCAGTAATGCTGGATGGCAGAGATGTGATGCCCGATGTGGAAGCGGTGCTGAACAAGATGGATCATATCTGTCGCCAGGTGCATTCAGGCGAATGGAAAGGTTATACCGGCAAGACTATACGCTATATCGTAAACATCGGTATCGGCGGCTCCGACCTGGGCCCGGTAATGGTTACAGAAGCACTGAAACCTTACTGGAAAGAAGGTATCCAGCCTTACTTCGTTTCTAACGTTGATGGTACACATATCGCAGAAACCCTCAAGCTCATCACTCCTGATGAAACCTTATTCCTGATTGCTTCAAAAACTTTCACCACACAGGAAACCATGACCAACGCCAACACTGCGCGCGACTGGTTCCTGGAACATGCGAAAGACGAATCATATATCGCAAAACATTTCGTTGCACTATCTACCAACGAAAAGGCTGTTACTGCATTCGGCATAGACCCTAAGAACATGTTTGAGTTCTGGGACTGGGTTGGTGGCCGCTACTCCCTGTGGTCCGCTATCGGTTTGTCTATCGCACTGACAGTTGGTTACAACAACTTCATCCAGCTATTGTCTGGTGCACATACTGTAGACAAACACTTTGCAACAGCACCCCTTGAAAATAACATCCCTGCTATCATGGCGCTCGTGGGACTCTGGTATGGCAACTTCTTTGATACCGCAACAGAAGCCATTCTGCCATACGATCAGTACATGCACCGTTTCGCTGCTTACTTCCAGCAGGGAAATATGGAAAGCAATGGCAAACATACCGATCGTACAGGCGTTGACGTTAAGTACGAAACAGGTCCTGTTGTTTGGGGTGAGCCAGGCACAAACGGCCAGCACGCTTTCTATCAGCTGATCCATCAGGGCACGAAAATTATTCCATGCGACTTCATCGCACCAGCAATCAGTCACAACCCGATTGGCGATCATCACGTAAAACTACTGTCTAACTTCTTCGCGCAAACCGAAGCACTGATGAACGGTAAAACCGAAGAAGAAGTACTGGCAGAACTGAAGAAAGCCAATACATCTGAAGAAGAAATCAAACGTGTATTACCATACAAGGTATTCACCGGCAGCCGCCCTACCAACTCCTTCCTGGTAAAACAGATTACACCATACACTCTTGGTTCACTGATCGCATTGTACGAGCATAAGATCTTTGTACAAGGTGTTATCTGGAATATCTACAGCTTTGACCAATGGGGTGTTGAACTGGGTAAACAGCTGGCCAGCAGGATCCTTCCTGAGCTTGAAAATGAAGAGCTGATCCTTAACCATGATGCCAGTACGAATGGTTTGATCAATGCTTATAAGAGCATGAGGAAATAATGCAGTTATAATAAATATTTCTTTCCCCGAAATCCTGTGAAGCCTTCGGTTTCACAGGATTTCGGGGATTGTTTTTCCCGGCCGCCGGCCCAGAAAAACAATCCCCGAAAACGAAGAAAAGCAATCCCCCGCAGGCAGTAAAATAAATGCCTTCGGCAGAGAAAGAAAATTCCCGGACGGCGGAGAATTAGCAGTCCCTGAAGGAAAAGTACGGGCAATAAAAAACCCCCGGAAAAATCCGGGGGTGTAATTTATTTTATGATAAAATAAGTTCAGATTACCATTTGTCTACATCATCGGCTGCATGTGAAGAAGGCGCAGAAGCCTCTACAGAAACTGTCTCGGCGGGAGCTGCTGAAACTTCAGCACCTTCGGCGTCGTCCTGGTCTTCCTGCACATAATCGTGGTTGTAGGCATCAAAATCAAAATCGGGCATCAACTCAGTTTTAACGTAGTTGATGGTTTCGGTCAGCGCGTTCAGGAACTTGTTAAAGTCTTCCTTGTACAGGAACACTTTATGCCTGTCATAACCGTTGTCATTAAAACGTTTCTTACTTTCTGTGATAGTAAGAAAATAATCGTTTCCCCGAGTGGTCTTAACATCAAAGAAGTACGTTCTTCTTTTGCCCGCTTTCAATCGTTTAGAAAAGATGCTATCATTGTTTCTTTCCTGTTGATTGTTGTTGTCGTACGCCACAGTTGATAGATTTAAGTGTTAACGAATCAAATCCTGTTTCAATAAGGAACAAATATACTATTGTTTTACAAATATCAAAATAATTTTAAATGATTTTGAAAATTCATAAAAGACAGCCGTCAATGACTGTTACAACGTATATACAAGACAGTGATTACGACTCACTTACAGGGTCCTCTTCGTTGGTCTGCTGACGTGTGTACAACTCCGCATAGTACCCATTCAATGATAATAATTCTTCATGTGTTCCTGATTCAGCGATGCGTCCTTCGTCCATCACAATAATCTTATCAAACTCAAACAGTGCAAATATGCGGTGGGTAATGATGATAGCAGTTTTATCCTTCAGATAGGCGTACAGGTTACCGATGATTTCCTTTTCTGTACGGGCATCTACGGCCGAAAGGCAGTCGTCAAATATCAGCAGGTGCGGGTCTTTTATCAGTGCCCGCGCAATAGAGATACGCTGTTTCTGTCCGCCACTTAATGTAACACCGCGCTCTCCTATCTCCGTTTCAAAGCCTTCCTTGAAACCAAGGATATCTTTTTCAACGGAAGCCTGACGGGCAGCGGTTTGCACCACGGTAATATCCGCTGCAGGATCTCCGAACCGGATATTATTGGCCACTGTGTCAGAGAACAAAAATACATCCTGCGGCACATAACTGATCTGGCCGCGCAGACCTTCCAGCGGCATTGTACGGATATCCGTATCCGTTAGTTTCACTTTCCCTTCCTGCGGATCGTACATACGTATCAGTAGCTGCGCAAGCGTGCTCTTACCGGAGCCAGTACGGCCTATCACCGCTACTTTCTGCCCAGGCCTGATATGCAGGTTAAAATCCTTTATGGCTGTTATGCCGGTATGCGGATACGTAAATGAAACGTTTTCAAATTTGATGTCACCGTCAATATCTTTTGCCACAGCGCCCGGTATATTCTTAATTTCCGGTTCTATTTTCAAAAATTCGTTTATGCGTTGCTGTGAGGCCGCAGCGCGCTGTATCATACTCGCTACCATCCCGATGGAAAAAAACGGGAACATCAGCATATTTACATATATCACAAACTCCGCCAGGTTACCCACGGTAATATTACCGGCAATCACCTGCATACCACCTACATAAATCGTGATAATAACGCTCAGGCCTATCATCAGCGCCATAGTAGGCTGAAACAAGGCATCCGTCTTTGCGAGACTGATTGAACTTTGCTTATAATCTTCGCTGGCCTGCTCAAAATGTTTTGTGCTGGCATCTTCCTGCACATAGGATTTTATAACGCGGATACCGGAATATGATTCCTGTGCAATAGAAGTTATACCTGAAAGCTGCGCCTGTATACGTTCACTTTTTTTATGAATGATACGGTTGACATAGTAGATGGTCAGTGCCAGGAAAGGCAGCGGCGACAAGGTATACAACGTCAGCATCGGATTCACCCTTATCATCAGCCAGATGACAATGATGATCAGGAACACTGTACGGGAAGCATACATAATGGCCGGTCCCACATACATACGCACCCTTGAAACGTCTTCCGTGATGCGGCTCATCAGGTCGCCCGTGCGGTGCATCTTGAAAAAGTTAAGGTCCAGTTTCTGGTAATGCTGATAGATTTCATTTTTAAGGCCGTATTCAATATGACGGCTCATGACAATCAGGGTTTGTCGTTGCAGGAAAAGAAAGAACCCGCTCAGCAGGGCAAAGATCAGAATACTGATGCCATAGAAGGCCAGCACCTGGCTAAAACTACCCCTGAAGGCGGATTTGAGTCCTGTATCTTCTAATAACCGGTATTCGTCCAGGTTGTGTGAAAGCAGGTCAAAGATCTGCCTTACCATGATGGGTTGGGTAACGCTAAAAATGATGGAGATGGCTGTAAACAGCAATCCCAGGATTAACCGCCATTTGTTCTGGAGAAAATATTTATTGAGTGCGCCTAAATGTTTCAAAAGCCTAACTATTTGACAACAAAAATAGGACTTTATAGGATTCGGGGAATCACTGATTTTACCAGTGGTAACAAACAGAAACGGGGCAGCATATCTGCCGCCCCGTCATTAGTTATATGGAATACCGCTATATTAAAGCAGATTTTTCAGTTCAGCTATGATTCTTGCCTGTGCATCCGCATCGGAAACATCTTCCTTCACGAATTGCTGGCCGGTGATGTTTTCGAACAGCTCGATATAACGATCACTTACCGTTTGCACAAACTCATCGGTCATTTCAGGAACCACCTGTCCTTCCTTACCCTGGAAACCATTTGCCATCAGCCATTCGCGTACAAACTCCTTAGACAGTTGTTTCTGCGGGTTGCCGGCTTTCTGGTTCTCTTCATATCCTTCAGCATAGAAGTAACGGGAAGAATCCGGGGTATGGATCTCATCGATTACGTAGATCTTGTCACCGATTTTACCGAATTCATATTTGGTATCTACCAGTATCAGCCCACGTGCTGCTGCCAGCTCCTTACCTTTCGCGAATAGCGCCAGGGTATATTTCTCCAGCTGCTCGTAATCTTCTTTGCTGATCAGTCCTTTTGCGAGGATTTCTTCACGGGAGATATCTTCGTCGTGGCCTTCATGTGCTTTGGTGGTAGGTGTAATGATAGGTGCAGGGAAGAAATCATTTTCTTTCAGTCCTTCCGGCATGGTAACGCCGCAGAGTACACGCTGACCGGTTTTGTAAGTCCTCCAGGCATGGCCGGTGAGGTTTCCGCGAACCACCATTTCCACAGGGAAGGTCTCACATTTCAGACCGATGGTAGTATTAGGCAGCGGAGTAGATTTTACCCAGTTAGGTACAATATCTTTTGTAGCTTCCAGCATGATGGCAGCCACCTGATTCAACACCTGACCTTTGTAGGGAATAGGGCGAGGTAATACCACATCAAATGCAGAGATACGGTCGCTAGCTACCATTACCATCAGTTTATCCTCAATGGTGTATACATCACGTACTTTCCCTTTATAGAAAGCTGTCTGACCAGGCAGGTTGAATTTTGACTCTAACATGAATAAAGAATTAATATATAATGAAGTTTTAAGCACTTTTCGCGCTGCAAAAGTAAATACGAAACACATGACTTGTTGCAACCCATGCGGATTTTTTCTTACAAATCTCCTGAAATCCCTGTGGCATAAGGCCTCAGCAAGCCTATAATGGTTTCATTTTCGGGGTATGGCGTCAGGTATTCCCTGATGGCCAGCTGATCTGCTACCAGATGTTCGGGGAAATAACCCATGCCATAGAATTTACCTTTTTCCATCAGGATACAGCTTTTTTCGCCTGGCTGTAGTCCTTTGTCAATAATGGTTACAGAAGGTTGCTGCTGTTGCAGGTAGTTGATGGCAGCCATCACACGGGCGTTATAAACGACAGGCTCTTCTTCTCTCCTGCAGGCCCCATGGCAGGTTTGCGCGGTAATGCCTGCGCAGGTGCCTTCATCTTTCTGCATAAAACAGAGTTTAGGGCACAACTCAAATTCACGGATAAGCGTCCGCAACATGCGATGGCCATCTACGAGGAGATTGAAACTATGTACAGGGTGACTGTGCTTACGTCGTTTTTCTATGGCCAGGCGCAGGTACCCGGACTGATCTTCGAAGAGATAGAACCCATAGCGGAACTCTATATGTTTCTGTGAGGTATTGAAAGGTGGCCACAGACGCTTTATCTCCACAGATTCCAGGATACAGGCCATCAGTTCCGTGGCAGTAGGCTGAAAGGTGATGCTATGGATGGTACGTAAAAAATTCTGACGCTGGCGGCCGGGATTATTACCTGTAAAGTGGCTGTTGACGCGTTTTTTCAGGTCTCTGGCCTTGCCCACGTACACTACTTTCCCTTTCTGGTCATGGAAATAATATACCCCAGGATCGGAAGGAAGTGCTTTCACCTGCTCTGGTGGCAGATTTGGAGGCAGGAACTGTTCTTTGGAGCCACCTTTGAGGACGGCTGCAATAGCGTTTGCAGTATCATGCTGCAACAGCAGGCCAAAGAGTTTCATGGTAGCTTCTGCATCGCCCGAAGCCCGGTGGCGGCCATTTATAGGTATCTGGAAATGCCGGCAGATATTGCCCAGACTATACGAAGGCAAACCCGGGAAGATCTTCCTACCTAACCTGACAGTACATAATTTCTTCGATTGCAGATCGAAACCGGCTTCCAGCAAATGATATTTTACGAAGGAATAATCAAAATTGACGTTGTGGGCAACGAAGATATTATCTTTCAGTAAACTGAAAATCATAGGCGCCACTGCGGAGAATGGCGGTGCTTCTGCCACCATCTCGTTGGAAATACCCGTGAGCGTGGTAATGTAATATGGGATCGGGATACCTGGGTTTACCAATGTTTCGTAATGCTGCACCAGCTCTCTCCCGTCATAAACATATATGGCGATTTCCGTAATTCCGTTTGCACTGGCATGACCGCCGGTGGTTTCTATATCAACAATTGCATACATCCGGCAGCAAAGATATTGCATTGAACCTAACCATACAAATACCTATATTGCAGCCACCATGGCCTGCTGACGGCGATTAATAACTGAAAGCCTCCACAGGGCAAGCATTACATAAAATATCCACAATACCATCAGGTGAATGATGGCCCCATGGTTATCGCTCAGGGTGGCCCCCGACTGCACAATAGAGACGTATAGCTTCATAAACGGTGTAGTTGGCAGCAGCGATGACAGGCCCTGCATAAACGGCGGCAGACTGTCGTACGGCCAGGCCAGGCCACTCAGCAGGAAGAACGGATAAGTAGAAAATACCATAAGTTGCGCAGTGAGCAGTTGCCCCTTAAAAAGGGTACCCAATAAGAAACCCATCGGTATCAGGGTGAGGATAAAAAGTATGAAAGCGATGGAAACATCGAACGGATGCCCGCGGAAAGGGATGTCGAAGGTGCGGTAGTTGACCGTCATGAAAAAGGCCGCATAGGCACAGTACAAGATGAAATAGAACAGGCCTTTCCCCCACAGGGCAGTAGACAGGCTGTTGCCAGCCAGGCCCAGCAACTGCGGAAAGTGTTTATGTTGCCTGTCCAGCGCCACACTTTCGGCGAGGCCTATCAGCAATGTTTGCTGAAGAATCAGTGCCAGGAGCCCTGGCAGCAGAAAGCCACCGTAGCTGCTACGTGTATTGTACAGGGGCCTGTAGTCCAGGTTTACGGGCATTGCCTCCCGCATGGCGATATCTGAATTATTACCTTTCTTTTCATTGTATTGGAGTCGCACCCCCGCCCCTACCGCCATCGCAATATTGGTAACAGCCATGGTTAGTTCACTGGAAGGCAGGAACCTGGCACCATTTACCGCCAGTACGATATCAGCCTGTTTCAGGGCCAGTATATTACTTTCCATTCCTTTGGGAATAAACAGGAAACCCTGCGTATTGCCCAGGTACATGCTCTTTTGCGCATCCTGCATATTGCGCATCCGGGTAATATCTGTTATCTGGAGATCCCCCACCTGGTTAATAAAGGTGCGTGACAAACTGGTATTATCTTCATCTACCACCCCCAGCTTCACTTTCTCTTCCACTTTATAGGCGTAGATACTGCCATAGAAAAAGGCATAGATCAGCGGGGCCAGCAGCAAGGTAAGCAGCAGACTATGATCTTTGGCGATCAATGTCAGTTCTCTCAGAAAAACCTTACCGATATTTTTAAACAAATCAGGCATGTTGCAGGGCTGTTTTAATCTTCCGCTGGTAAACAATAATTGCTACCGGGTAGGTTACCACAATAAAAATCATCAGGTGGCTGATCTCTGTATAACAATATTTCAATGGCAGTTCCATGAAATACACCTTGAAGAATGAGTCCAGGAAAGGCGTAAACGGCATCAGGTAAGCATAAAACTGGTCATACCAGGGCATGGCCCAGCGTGGAAAGGTGAACCCACTGAACACAAATGCCGGCGAAGTATAGAACAGTCCGAGGTCGCAGGCTACCATCACATCATCCACCACAGCACTCACCATCATGCCTACGCCGATACAGGCAATGGCCAGCAGTGTGTACATAACGAACAACGGGCCATTGGAGCCGATTTGTCCGCCGGTGAAGATGGGAAACATGATAAACAGCACCAGGATATAATTGATCCAGGCAACGGAAAGATGCGCCAGCGCCTTGCCTGATATCACCGCAGACGCTGATCCACCGGAGGTTTGCACCAGGTCATTGAAAGTACCGGTATTCACTTCGTAGTTCAGTGTCAGCACGGCCACCATGATGATAATCATCTGCAAAGCCACGGCTATCAGACCCGGCACCAGGTAGGCCTGGTAATCATAGCGGGGATTATACAACGTATAGCCGTGCATGTTAACCGGCAATACCAATGCCATGGCCCTGCTCTGCGGCATACCTTTTTTCACCAGCTTCTGGAGAATAACACCGGAAGACCCGGTAATAATCACCTGTGCGGCATCTTTATATATCAGCTTACTCGTAACCAGCGAGGCTGCATTGGCGTAAATGGTGACTGTCACCGGATGCCTGCTTTTGATATCATTATCCAGCGTAGCCGGAAAATGAACGGCAGCCTGGATCTTCCCTTCTTTCATGAGCTTCTCCAGCTCACCCTGGTTATTTATCTGGTGGGTAATATGTATAGATTCCGTTTCCTCCAGCATGAAGGTGAGCTGCCGCGACAATGGGGAATGCGCTTCGTCCCAGATGGCCACCGGCAAGTCTTTCGCGAATTTATTATTATAGATAAATGCATATACCAGACAGATAACCGCAGGCACAATCAGCAGTGCCACATAATGTATTGGCAATGTCAGTATGCGCTTCCATTCACGCAGAAATATGTTCCAGGTAGCGATCATGGCAGGTCCATGGAGGCAGTCATACCAGGGCGCAACCCGGCGATGGCCGACTCATTTACAGGTTTGAAATCAACGGTAAAAGTGCGCAGTTCAAAATCACCTTTGGCCTTTACAGGCACCCAGTTAGCGAAAGTGAGGGAAGGTGCTACTTTCTCCAGCTTTGCATCAAACTTTTCGGGCTTACAGCCGGGAACAGTCATTTGCACCACTGTTCCGGTTTTCAGCTTGTCCATCTGGTCTTGCCGGATATTAAAGCGTACGTGATAGGTACCAGGTTTCTGTATAGTAATTAACGGATAGCCGATAGAAACAATTTCTCCTTCTTCAATCACCATAGAGTTGATAATACCATCGCTGGGTGCGTGGATGTATGTTTTATCTGCCAGTGATTTTGTTAACTCGTAACCTTCCTTTGCCTGGCGCAGAATGGCTGCCGCGGCGGTAATCAGCTCCGGCCGGCTTCCCTGCTCCAGCATGTCCATATTCAGTTTTGCCGTCTCCATTTCTTTTTTGGAAGCCTGCAATTTGAAGTATACCAGGTCTTTTTCCTGTCCGGATATCACTTCGTCGCTGAAGAGGTTCTCCATGCGTTTGTAGGTTTTCTGCATCAACTCATATTGGTCCTGTGTTATTTTATAGAGATTATCAGCCGCTTTTATCACCTCTGGCCGGGCGCCTTTCTGCAGCAGTGTCAGCTGGCTCTGTGCTGCGTCTATGGCTGCCAGTGCCTGGTTTCTGATGGCGTTGATTTCGGTAGAACGCAGTACACCGAGGAGCTGTCCTCTGCTAACGGTATCTCCCTGTTTAACCAGCAGGCTATCGAGGCGGCCGGGGAATTCGGCGGCCACATCCACATAATCAGCATCTACCATACCTATCACGCTGTTATCGGGCTGTTCAGGCCTTTTCACAAAGAAGAACAATGCGATCAGGATGATCACAACAGGTACCAGCAAGGCCCAATAGTTCTTAAAGAAGTTACTCATTAGCTTACGTTTATTTCGTTCCGTCAATGTAAACAGCAAATTCCTCAGGGGTTCCGAGGACATTCCAGTACTCGGCCATAGCCAGGTAATAGCCCAGTACAGCGGTATAGTAGGTTTTCTCCATTTCTTCCTCCATCAGCAAAGCATCGTTGACATCCTTTACGGACGACAATTCATTTTGCATCCGGTCGGTGATCAGCGTGGTGGTTATCCGGGATTGCTGTCGGGCACTATCCAGACTGGCTACCGTATTACGTAGCGAAGCCATTTTATTTTTCGCAATAGCCAGTTTCAGCTCCAGGTTGGATTTAGTATTTTCTGCTGCCAGTTTAGCTTCTTCCACCAGCTGCTGACTGGCGCGGGTACGCTTTACGCGGGAGAATCCGTCGAAGATATTCCATTGCATTTCCACACCTACCAGCCATGGTGGTACCGTTACCGGCAGGTCTTTCTGGTAAAGGTTTACGTTACCGATCGCAAAAATATTGGGCATCGACAAAGACCTGGTGGCCTTCACAGCCACCTGCGCCTGCGATTCGGTATTTTGTACCAGGCGGTAAGTGGCGTTATTCTCCAGGTCCAATGTGGTATCTCTACCTATATTATAATCCGAATAACGGAGTGTATCCGTAATCGTTATAGGTGTACCCAGCGGCTGACCTAGTAATTTATTCAGTTCCAGCAGGGCGTTCTGTTTGTCCAGTTCAAGATTCGCATACCTGTTGATGGCCTGGGTGTACGACACGCGGGCCCAGTTGAGCAGGTATGGCGGAAGTATCTGGTTATCTTTCAGCGATGTGGCGTAGTCCCTGTTTTTACGGAAGGCGTCTACGATCACGGCTTCGTGTGCCATGATGGTGTTCAGGTACAGTATACGCAGGTATTGTGCGCTAATACCGAAACTTAGCTCTTTTTCTACCAGTTGCTGATTAAATTCACCTGCACGAACATTGGCTTTTGCCAGGTCCTGGGCAGCAGTGATCTTTCCACCCATATAAATCGGCTGGCGCAGAAAGAGTCCGGCGGTAAAGTAGGATTGTTTGGCCAGTTCGGGGTTATAGTCAGGATAGAATGCGTTGATAAGGGTTTTAGTGGCTGCAGCGATTTTGTCCTGGGCTGCCTGTGGCAGGTTCTGGCCGGTAATCTGGTGATAAACCTCGTTGGCAGTATTGGCGCTTTGTGCCGCAGAACCATTGACCACACCATCTTTTACCTGCTGCAGGTTTATTTTCAGCGGCTGACCGAGGTAATTGTAACCGGCCAGCAGGTCTACTTTAGGGTAGTAGGCCCGGTTATCAGCCTGAAGGGCATACTCTCTTGCTTTAAGGGAGTGTTGCGCCTGCTGAACGACCACATTACCCTGTTTCGCAATCCGGTAACAGTCCTTCAACGTCAGTTCTCCCCCGTTTTGCTGGGCAGAAACGCTAATTGTACAGATGAGTGGGAAGATGATGACCGGTATTTGTTTCATACGTATTTTTTTCAGAACAGCGGCGCCTGTTGGATAGACTCCCGACAGATAAACAATTATTTATGGATAATGTTTGTACTATTCGAAAAAACTTGAAGATTAAACAGATAAGTGTCAGACATGCATTATATTCCTTATCTTTAAAGAGATACATTTTGTGCATGATTAACTGTAAAAAGTCCATTTCCGGGCAATCGTTAAATGTTGACCTTTGACATATCAACGGATGAACAATAGCCTCCCGGGCTTGTTAAGCTAAAAGGCGCCTCCGTTAAAACGAAGTATCAAATTTCATTTATCATAAAACCATTATCACTCATGGCAAAAACAACCTGGGTTTCAGATGCAGATCACAGCGAACTTGGTTTCAGTATCAGACACCTGATGATCACCAATATCAGAGGTAAATTCAATTCATTTACGGTAGAGGCAGAAACCGAAGACGAAGATTTCATGACTGCCAAGGTGAATGTAGCGGTAGACGTGGACGGCATCAGTACCGGTAATGAACAACGCGACGGGCACCTGCGTTCGCCGGACTTCTTCGACGTAGATAAATACCGCTATATCAAGTTTGCGGCCACCAAATATGAGAATGTAGATAATGACGGTTCTTACAATCTCTATGGTGATCTGACCATCCGGGATGTAACCAAAAACATTAAGCTGGCCGTTGAATTCGGTGGCGTGGTAAAAGATCCGTGGGGCAATACCAAAGCGGGATTTACCATCACCGGAAAAATCAACCGTAAGGATTTCGGGCTGAACTGGAATGCGGTAACTGAAGCAGGCGGTGTAATGGTAAGTGATGAAGTAAAAATTCACTGTGAAGTACAGATGCTGAAGAAATCATAAATAACCGGTCCCGCCCAGCTGGCGGGACTTTTTTAATTAAAATCAGGAATTATGGGTAAGATAGAAGGAATACATCACGTAACGGCGATCTCAGGAAATGCGAAGAAGAACTATGATTTTTATACCCGGGTAATGGGGCTGAGGTTTGTTAAGAAAACCGTCAATTTTGACGATCCTAACACCTATCACTTCTATTATGGAGATGAAAAAGGCACACCTGGCACCATCCTGACCTTCTTCCCCTGGGAAGATATTATGACTGGCAGACGCGGTACGCATATGGCCACAGAAATAGGTTACAGCGTTCCCGAAGGCAGCCTGGATTTCTGGCTGAAAAGGCTGGACAAAGAAAATATCATCTACAACAAACCTTCCTCTAAATTCGGTGAGGTATACCTTACCTTCCTGGACAGAGATGGTTTAAAAATAGAATTGACCGTACCGGAAAAAAGTGACGACAGAACGCCGTGGGTAACACAAGAAATTAATGAAGATGTTGCCACCAGGGGGTTCCATCACGTTACCCTTACGCTGGAAGACATACAGCCTACTGCCGACCTGCTGGTGTCTGTATTCGATTACACGCTGGTAAAGAACCACACCAACCGTTACCGCTTCGCCGGCCCTAACGGCGAAAAAGGCGGCTATATTGATCTCGTGGAAGCCAAAGGCGAGCAACGCGGACACGTAGCCGGCGGCAGTGTACACCATGTTGCCTTTCGTGTAGCCGACGACGCGGCACAGCTGGAACTCAGGCAGATACTGGAAGACAGAGGCCTGCATGTCACTGCACAACTGGACAGAAAATATTTCAGGTCTGTATACTTCCGTGAACCGGGCGGTGTATTATTTGAGCTGGCCACCGACCAGCCAGGTTTTACCGTAGATGAACCCGTTCAGGAACTGGGCACCCACCTGATGTTACCGGAGCAATTTGAGGCGCAGCGCGCAGAAATAGAAAGCAGACTAATAAAGCTGGACTAATCATGGATTTCAAACCACTGGAATATATCTGGCAACCTGCCGATAACAGCAACGGGTATACGTTGCTGTTATTACACGGCACGGGGGGCGATGAAACAGATTTGCTGCCGCTGGGCGAACGTATCGGCAAGCAGTACAACCTGCTGGGATTACGTGGCAATGTGGAAGAACATGGTATGCCCCGCTTTTTCAGGCGATTATCAGCCGGTGTTTTTGACGAAGCTGACATCCATTTCAGAACACATGAGATGGTACATTTCTTAAAGGAGTTATCCCTGGAAAAAGGCTTTGACGCAGATAAGCTGATCGCTGTCGGGTATTCCAACGGTGCAAACATTGCAGGCGCCATACTGATGCTTTATCCCGAATTACTTGCCGGGGCTGCGTTGTTCAGGCCCATGCAGCCATTACATGGTATAGAAGACCCGTTTGAAACGGAGAAAGCCCAGCCGGTATTATTGAGTGCAGGCAGTCTTGATACCACAGTAGCAACCGCCGCCACCACAGCATATGCCTCCTTACTGGAAGCGAATGGTTTCCGGGTAAGTTTGCACCAGCTGGAAACAGGTCATAACCTCACCCAGCAGGATATTACACTGGCAGGAAAATGGCTGGCAGATTCATTTTAGAAAAGTATATAGATGCTGATAAGGAAGCAGCAGGAAATAAATTTTATGGAAGACAATATCGTAACAGTAACAATTGGCAACATCCCGTACCAGGCGTCTATTGAAGCAAGGTCACACCGCTGGCTGGCAGACGAGCCTGAAAACGTTGGTGGTGGCGATACCGGGCCGCAACCAGGAGAGCTCCTGCTCAGCAGTCTGGGTACCTGCACCGCCATTACCGTAAAAATGTATGCGGCGAGGAAAGGCTGGCCACTGGAAGATATAGAGGTACAGCTGAACTTCAACAAGGAGCTGAAGCCATCCCCCAACACCACTGTAATAGAGCTCAACATCAGCCTGAAAGGCAATCTGGATGAAGAGCAGCGGGCAAGGCTGTTGCAGATAGCCCACCAGTGCCCGGTACACAAGGTATTGCTGAATCCCATAGAGATTATTACCAAAGCGTATTAAAAGGAGGAAAAATATCATGAAAGACATCACCAAGAAATACACTAATGGCGAGGTAACCATTGTATGGAAGCCGAATGTTTGTGTCCATTCTGAAGTATGCTTCCACGGCCTTCCGGAAGTATTTAATCCCAACAACAAGCCCTGGATCAATGCAGAAGGCGCCCCTACACAACGTATGATAGACCAGGTGAAGAGATGTCCTTCCGGTGCACTTACCTACTTCCTCAACGCCGATGCGGCAGCAGAAGGAGGCATAGCCCCTGAGATTACGGCAGAAAGCATAGTGGAACCGTTACCCAACGGACCGCTGCTGGTATACGGCAATATTGTCGTGAAAGATGCAGCAGGCAATGAAACGCATAAGAATAAAGTCACTGCATTCTGCCGCTGTGGCGCTTCCAGTAACAAACCTTACTGTGATGGCACCCATGCTAAAATTCAATTTACCGATAAACCCAACAGCTAACTTTTTATATATGGAATTAACGATAACAAAAAACGAAGAAAAACATCGTTTCGAAACAACCGTAGAAGGACATACCGGCTTCATTCAATATGTGGAAACGCCTGGTGTCATTGCATATGTTCATACCGAGGTACCTCCTGAACTGGAAGGACGCGGCATTGCCGCTCAACTGGCAAAATACGTACTGGATTATGCCCGTGAACATAAGCTGAGAGTAAAACCATTATGTCCTTACGTGCATGCCTATATGAAACGTCATCCGGAGTATAATGATCTGTTGCATGCGCAGCAATAATTTATTTATACAATGATTTTTATTTGTTCAGAATGCAGAAGCAACTACGCGATCTCTACTTAGTAGAGATCGCGTAGTTGCTTCTCTCTACATGTAGAGACGCGGTCAGCTTTCAGCAGAAAACGTCCCCACGGTGGGGTAATGAGCTTTCGCCTGATAAATTACCAGCATTATGCCATAGGAATTCATTAATTTAAAAGAAAAAAAATGAGTTTCCTTTATCAACCATGGTATTGGCTGCCCGCGGGATTCCTGATAGGGCTAACCGTCCCGCTCCTGCTGTTGCTGGGCAATAAGCCGTTCGGTATCTCCTCTTCCCTGCGTCATATATGTGCTGCCTGCTTTCCCGCAGGCATTTCTTTTTTCAGGTACGACTGGAAACAGCAGGCCTGGAATCTTTTCTTTGTGGCAGGCATAGCCATCGGCGGATACATTGGCGGTGTATTACTGAAAGATCCGCATCCGGTAGAAGTAGCAGCTGCCACCCAGCAACGGCTCGCCGGCTATGGCCTGCACGACTACTCCTCGCTCCTTCCTGCAGAGCTATTTAACTGGAATAACCTGTTTACGCTCAAAGGACTTATATTCTTTGTCATCGGGGGTTTGCTGGTGGGTTTTGGTACCCGCTATGCCGGTGGTTGCACCTCCGGCCATTCCATCATGGGTATTTCTAACCTGCAGTGGCCTTCCATGGTAGCGACCATGTGTTTCATGGCTGGCGGGTTCTTTTGTGCCAATGTTATTCTTCCCTGGATCTTCTCACATATCATCTGACTACAATGAAAAATATTAAATACCTGCTTGCCGGCATTTATTTCGGGATCGTACTTGTAAAATCACAGGTGATCAGCTGGTTTCGCATACAGGAAATGTTTCAGCTCACTTCCTTTCATATGTACGGCGTCATCGGCACCGCCATTGTTACCGGCATTATTTCCATACAACTTATCAAACGTTTTAACATCAAGACTTTCAGTGGAGAACCAATTGAGATAGCGCCCAAACAATTCGATAAGGGGCAGATCTTCGGCGGACTGATCTTCGGACTGGGATGGGCCATAACAGGAGCTTGTCCGGGGCCATTGTTTGCGCAGATCGGGAGTGGATTCACGGTTGTGCTAATTACCTTACTGAGTGCCATTGCCGGCACCTGGTTATACGGCCTGCTGGAAAAGAAACTACCTCATTAAAACAGGAATCCCCGTCTCTACTGAGTAGAGATGGGGATTCGCCATTCAGGATATGGCATGCAGTTCCATCCTGAACAAACAGGGTCTTATAGGATAATTAATTACGTATATTCATCTGCGTTAGGCAGCATTATTTTAATGCATCTTTGATCGCTCTGGCAGAATCCTGGTGTACTTTCAATGTAATCAATGTAGTTGCAGCAAATGCTTTAATATCAGCATTGGTAAGACTTTGCGAAGCATCTTCAAATGCTTTCACATCCATATTATGATCATCTACCATCATCTTCATATATTCTTTATCGAAGTCTTTACCAGATTTCTTTGCCAGTTCATCCAGGTGTTTCTGTTCATCCGGATTGATGGCTGCAGGCAAGGTGATATTCAGTGTTGCAGCTAATGCTTTCAGTGCGTCATCAATTCTGCTATGATCATTTACCATCATGGTACCGAAAGCTTTCACCCGCGGATTAGTCGCCTTTTCCTGGGCCAGTTTACCCATAGCTACTTCCGACATACCTCCATTAGCAGCTTCCACAGCAAACTTAGACGACTGGTCATCAACGGGCTTTACGGCCTCATTGATCTGCTGGGCACTATCTGTTTCTGCCTTATTCGAATTACTACCGCCACATGATTGTAGAATACCCGTTAGCAGACACGCTGCTATTGCAATAAATACGTTCTTTTTCATAGCCTGGTAATTTTTGTTCAGTTTATTAACAACTATTCACGAATAATGACAGTCAAAAAAGATACCCTAACGCAGATCATCTCTCAAACCCTTTACTACAGCCAATTTGATTAATCAAAAACACACACAGGCATATGTTGCCTTACGTAGAATATAGTCTACGTAACGCGTATAAAAAAAGGATGTGACAACAATAAGTGTCACATCCTTTTTTATATTATTTCAGAGAGATCAGTGTTTTTGTCCGGCATACTGGTAGATGAGTACAGCGATAAGAATGATCGAAATGATTAGCCCGATAATCTTCCATACGCTGTATGGACGATCGCCGGTAACTTCGCCGGTGCAGGCATTTACAACGAAATGATACACTTTATCATTGTACTTGTAGGCGCTGATCCAAACGGGCAGCAGCAGGTACTTAATGGCCAGGTTGTTGTAAACAACGCGATAGTCGTCAATAATCTGTTCATCACCGCCGATGTCGGAGCGGATATCGTCCCGGATGATAGGGTCCATGCGATCTTTAGCGATGCGCAGGCCGTTTTCGGCATTAGTCTGGTAGATTTCTGCCCTGAACCCGCTCAGGTAGCGGCCGTCATAATCTTTCAGCAGTTCCAGTTTCCAGGGCTCCAGGATCACCGCCATTTTTTGTGGCAGTGAAGGACTGGCAGAAACGAGTACATCACGGAAGTTATTGTCTACGCGACCGGAGGCGTGATACCATGCAGTATGACGCACCTGTCTGGTACGTGTTTCTTCGCGGCCATTCACCGTTTCTGTGTAGGTTTCGGTGGTATAATAGTATTCACCACGCTGGCCTGAATAAGCGGTATCAGTATCGGTATCGTAGCTCCAGTGCGGTATATACACACCTTTTAGTTGCTGACTGGAACCATCTTTTACTTTTTTTACCAGGTCTGAAGGGGCAAACCAGAGTTTGCTCATCCAGTTTCGGAAATACTGCAGGGCTTCACCGTCTTTCACAATAAATGGCAGCACATAGTGTGGCTGCAACATACTTGTTGTTTGCGCATGGTCTATCACCAGTGGTGAGGCACAAAACGGACAGGAATCTGCGGTAACATTGGGAAGTAAGGTAGTAGAAGCACCACAGTTGACACATTTCACGACAACCGCTTCGGTGGTGGCGCTGGTATGTGCGGCTTCCGCTGCCAGAAAGTCCTGGTAATCATAAGACCGGATTTCGACAGGAGCGGCATCATCAGCAGTGATTTTATTAACGGTACCACAATAATCACATTTCAGTGTATCGGTGCCAGGAGCGTAATGGAGTACCGCGCCGCAGTTCTGGCATTTAAGCGAGTTGACCGTCTCGCTGGTTTTTTCCTCAAAAGACATAGGGAAAATTATAAAATGAATGGGCCGTTACCGGGGGTAACGGCCTTATAACTTATGGTAATGGTGGAGGTACGGTAGCCAGTACCGGTGCCAGTTCAGGAACAGTGCCTGCAGCTGCCCATGCGGCCATGCCAGCCTTCCATACGAGCGTATTGGCATTGAAGTTACCAGCTGTTGCCAGCTGACGGAGTTGGTCCAGTTCAAAAGGGCCGGCCTGTTTACCCTCAATAGCTACGTGAAAAGCTACAGCAGCGGGTAATGGCGGAGGTACTGCGCCGGCAGCCGGTGCTGCCTGGGTACCACTGGCACCTGTTTGCGGGTTGAACTGGTTAGGTTGGAATACGTTACCTACCTGGCCCATCATCGCGGCGCCCATGCCCAGTCCGAGGCCTGCACCTGCCAGTCCGCCGCTGCCTGGGTTTTCAGCAGATTTTTCCATGGCATTGGCAGCCTGGAATTGTGCATATGCACCCAGGTTACCAACAATACCCATGCTGCTGCGTTTGTCCAGTGCTGCTTCCACTTCTGGTGGCAGGGAAATATTTTCGATCAGGAATTTAGTCAGTTCAAGACCTAACTCATTAAACTCCGGACGGATTTTTTCTGTGATAATGTTAGATACCTCATCATACTTAGCGGCGAGGTCCAGCACCGGAATATGCTGCTCTGCGATGGCATCCATACCGCGGGAAACGGCCAGGTTACGCAGTTGTTCGTTGATACCATCAACGGTAAATTCCGGGTTGGTGGCGGCTACTTCTTTCAGAAATACATCGGCAGCCTTTATTTTAAATGCATAGCTACCGAAGGCACGGATACGTAAAGGTCCGAATTCTGCATCACGCAGCATGACAGGATTTTTGGTACCCCATTTCTGATTGGTAAACTGACGCAGGCTCACGAAGAAAACGTCCGCTTTATATGGGCTGTTGAAGCCATATTTCCATCCCTGTAAGGTGGCAAGGATAGGAAGGTTTTGAGTAGTAAGTACATATCTTCCGGCCGGGAAAATATCTGCAATCTTACCTTCGTTCATGAACACAGCTACCTGGGACTCACGTACAGTAAGTTGCGCGCCTTGTTTGATCTCGTTTTGGTAACGGGGAAATTTCCAAACAATGGTATCTGAAGTGGTGTCTGTCCACTCAATAATATCTATAAATTCATTCCTTAGTTTATCAAATAATCCCATGATCAGGTTTTTAAAATACTAGCTAAATGTCTGCCAAATTTATAGAATTATTTATTTGAAACCGTTTAAATGATATGTTATAATTTAAGCAATTTAGCATTGATGGCGACTATGACGGTACTAACGGTCATCAGAATGGCACCTACCGCCGGGCTGAGTATCACGCCCCAGGGCGCCAGGACACCTGCTGCCAGCGGCATAGTTATCAGGTTATAGCCGGTAGCCCATACCAGGTTCTGTATCATTTTGCGATAAGTAGCTTTTCCAAAACGTACAAGACTCACAATATCAGCGGGATTGCTGTTTACCAGCACAATGCCTGCCGTTTCAGCAGCGATATCAGAACCAGAACCAACTGCAATACCTACATCTGCCTGCGCCAGTGCAGGTGCGTCGTTGATGCCATCACCCGTCATAGCGACATAGCGGCCTTCACTTTGTAATTGCTTAATAGCATCCAGTTTCTGATGCGGTAAAACTTCAGCAATCACCTTATCAATTTTCAGCTGCACACCTACTGCATCCGCCACTTTGCGGTTATCCCCTGTCAGTAAAACCGTCGTTATTTTTTCCGCTTTCAACTGCTGTACCGCCGCTGCTGATTCCGGGCGGATTTCATCTGCCAGTATCAAATAGCCGGCTGGCTGGTTATTGATGATAACATAAGATATAGTACCGGTATCATCTGATTTCACCTCCGGCAGTTTATAATTTTCACGGGCATAAGCGGGAGACGCCACTAATATTGTATCCGCTCCTACCCTTGCCTGAATGCCTTTTCCGGCGAGCGCCTGCACATCTGTTGCAGCAGGAACTTCCAGTTTCAGTTCCTGTGCCTTTGCAATTATACCGGTGGCTATCGGGTGTTCTGACTGCTGTTCTGCAGCTGCCGCCAATACCAGTAGCTGCTCCTTGCTACGGTCAGGCATAAACGATTCCATCTGTGTTACTTCGAATTTGCCAACAGTAAGCGTACCGGTTTTATCGAATACCAGTGTATCTATTTTGCGGGCATTTTCAAAAGCGGTCCTGTTCTTTATCAGCAATCCATGTTTTGCCGCGATGGTGGTAGAACGCGCCACCACCAATGGTATAGCCAGTCCGAGTGCATGTGGGCAGCAGATAACGATTACCGTAACCATACGTTCCATGGCAAAAGACAAGCTGCTACCTGTCAGCCACCATACAAAGAAAGTGATAAGCCCTGCGGCAATGGCCAGTATTGTCAGGCATCTGGCAGCTTTATCCGCCAGCAGCTGTGTACCTGATTTAGCCTGCTGTGCATCATTCACCAGTTTGATTACCTGCGAGAGATAGGAGTCGGCACTGCTATGTGTAACTGTTACCTGTAAAGCACCGTGGCCGTTGATAGATCCGGCGATCACCTTGTCGCCGGCTTTCTTTTCTACGGGCCTTGATTCGCCGGTAAGCATGGCTTCATTGATATAACTGCTCCCCTCTTTAATGGTGCCATCTGCGGCAATTTTTTCACCCGGCTTGATGATAATAACATTGCCAGGTTGCAGGCTATCTGTTTTAACATCGCGCTGGTTACCATTTTCCAGGAGGTGCGCCTCTGCAGGCATCAGTTTTACCAGTAACTCCAGCTCTCTGCCGGCACCAGCCACCGCACTCATTTCTATCCAGTGGCCCAGCAGCATGATCAATATCAGGGTGGCCAGTTCCCAGAAGAAATCCATTCCTTTCAAACCAAATAAGGTGGCCACGCTGTATACAAATGCCACCGTGATAGCAAAGCCTATCAGCGTCATCATGCCAGGATTCTTTGCCTTTATTTCCTGCACCAGCCCTGAAAGGAACGGCCATCCGCCGTAAAAGTAGATGATCGTGGAGAGTCCGAACAAAACATATTTATCTCCCGGAAAACCAACATGTATCCCCATCCACTGCTGGATCATTTTTGACAGCAGCATGACAGGTAAGGTGAGCACCAGCACTACATAAAACCGTTTCCTGAAATCATTGATCATGGCCGAATGATCATGTCCGGCATGGCCACCATGGTTCATTCCGTTGTGATGATCGTGATCATGCATTTCCATATGTTTGTGATCATGGTGTTCATGTTGGTCATGACTATCGGCAGGCATTTTATGCTGATGACCATTATGTGCTGGTTCCATATTATGTTCATGCGTATGCTCCATATTATCCGCTTTTTCTAGTAATACAACCCGGTTTCCCTAATTGTTGCGCATAAAAAAGGCAACACTTAATGTGTTGCCTTCAATAGTTGTTCCAGCCATTTTCCTGCCAGGCCCGGCCATGTATCCGCAGCGGGATTACCAGGCCGGAGTCCGTAGCCATGGCCTCCCTTATTGTAGAAATGTAATTCTACCGGGGCTTTGGCATCTCTCATGGCACCGGTCATGACCAGCGCACTATATCCATAGCTATCATCTGCCGTTGCAAATAAGAACATGGGCGGTGTAGCTGCATTAACTTTCAACTCTGGTGTCAGCGTTCTGTTTTCGCCTTCGTCGAGGTATGCCGGGTAGATCAGCATGGCATATGCCGGTTTGGCACTCAGCTTATCAGCAGCATCGATGGCGGTATAGGTTTGCCTATCGTACAGGGTGGCTGCACGCGCACTCAGGCTACCACCTGCGGAAAAGCCGATGAGGCCTACCTTTTCAGGGTTTATCTGCCATTCGGAAGCGCGGGATTTCACGAGCCTGATGGCCCTTTGTACATCCTGTAAGGCACCTTCTCTTTTCTGCGGAACGCGGTAGTGCAGTACAAATGCAGTATAGCCCAGCTTGTTAAGCCATTGTGCTATTTCATAACCTTCCAGATCGATGGCCAGGATACCGTAGCCGCCACCCGGACAAACAATCACTGCTGCATCTTTGCGGCCTTCTAACGGCGCCGGGTAAACGGAAATAAAGGGATCGGTTACCGAAGAAATACGATGAACATTCCGGCTGCTGTCGGCCGACATTTCCAGTGGTTTCTTCACGGTTTCACCGGGAGCGATACCGGGCCACAAGGCTATTTGCTTTTCCTGTTGTGCCATTCCATTAAGTCCATAACCCGCCAGCATGCAAAGGAGGATCAATTTTTTCATAATTGTCTGCATGAGTTTTATTTAACACAATTCAGCCATCCCTGTGCCATCAGGCGTGCGCCTGCAACGGAAGGATGTACACCGTCTCCTGTCCAGTAGGAAGCAGGGGCCGATTGAATGGCTTTATCATAGATGGCCTGGTAAGGAATAAAGATCGCTTTGTATTTAGCGGCAATTTCTTTAGCGGCCACCTGGTATTCATTGAACGTCGGGAACCAGGAATCATCCACTGCCTTTACGCCTTTAACAGCGTATGGCTCACCGATGATCAGCTGTACATCTGGCAGCTGTTGCTTTGTACGGTCCAGGAGTTTGTCGAGGTCGTCGTGGTAAACCTTTGAGGTACCGTTATATTTATTGGTAAGGGTATGCCAGTAGTCATTTACGCCTACGAGAATGCTCAATACATCTGGTTTGAGTGCCAGACAGTCGGCATCCCAGCGTTCAGCCAGCTGAAATACCTTATTTCCGCTGATGCCTCTGTTGAAAATTTTCAGGTTTCTGTCCGGATACTGCCAGAGCATTTCAGAAGCAGCCAGGAGTGGGTATCCGCCACCCAATGCGCTATTATTGTTGGGGGCATCATTGTCTCTTTTGCGGCCTACATCGGTGATGGAGTCGCCCTGGAAGAGGATGGTACAATCTTTCTTCAGCGCGATTTTTGGTGATTTTTCTGCAGGAGCGGCTGCTGCAACGATTTCCGGCAAACTAAGTGCGGCAAGGCTTCCAAGAGATACATTTCGTAAAAAACTACGACGGTTTGTGTTATTCATAACGAAGGTCATTTTTTAGCAACAGCTAAAACTATAAAAAACCGACGATAATTTTTTTAATATCTCAATTGAAAATTACCGGTCATCTGAAGGCACTCCTATACAAAGGCACTCAGACCGGTGATGGCTTTCCCCACTATCAGGGAATTGATTTCCTTGGTGCCTTCATAGGAATAGATCCCTTCGGCATCAGCTACAAAGCGGGCGACGTTGTATTCCAGCAGGATGCCGTTGCCTCCCATCACTTCACGGGCACGGCTAACGATATCGCGGGTACGAAGGGTACAAAAAACTTTCGCGAGAGAGGCATGTTCATCTTTGAGGCGGCCTTCGTCCTGGAGTTCGGAAAGGCGGAAAGCCATTGTTTGCATGGCGGTGAGGTTGGACAACATTTCTACCAGATGTCCCTGTATAAGCTGAAAACCGGCGATGGGCTTACCAAACTGCTTCCTTTTCATGGTATAGTCCAGCGCATTTTCATAGGCTCCTCTGGCGCACCCAACCGCTTCCCAGGCTACACTGGCCCTTGTCATGCGCAATACGTGCGACGTATCTTTAAAGCTCGCTGCATGTGCCAGGCGGTCACTTTCTGCTATGTGGCAGTCTTTCAGTGTGATCAGGCCATTCTGAACAATGCGGAGGGACATTTTATCGTGGATCTTTTCTACGGAGAAGCCCGGGGTGTCTTTTCGCAGGAGAAAACCTTTTACCTGGTTATCATCTACATCCCTGGCCCAGATAACGATTACATCTGCAAAGGTGGCGTTGCCGATCCATTTTTTCTGGCCGTTAAGTACCCAGGTGTCGCCGGTACGTTTAGCCGTGGTGGTGAGTCCGCCGGCGGTACCGCTACCTACTTCCGGTTCGGTGAGTCCGAAGGCCCCTATTATGTTCAGTTGCTGCATTCCCGGGAGCCATTCATCTTTCTGCGCTTCAGAGCCCAGCATATAAATGGAACGCATGGCGAGGCCGGTTTGTACGCCGAAGAAAGTGGCGATGCTGGCATCTACGCGGGCCATTTCCATTGCGATGATGCCCTCCATCAGGAAAGAGCGGTTGGCACAACCGTAACCTTCAAAGGTGATACCGGTGATATTTAGTTCTCTGAATTTAGGAATGATTTCAAAAGGGAATTCAGCCTTGAGCCAGTATTCGTTTACCAGCGGCTGTATCTCCTCTTCCATGAAACGGCGTACTTTCAGCTGTAGTTCTCTGTCTTCGGGAGATAGCCGGGCGGCAATATCATAGAAATCACCATTAACAGCGGGAGGAACCTTCTTTTTCGAACTTCTGGCGCTCAGCATCTTCAACAGGCCGTTCAGCTGGTTTTCGTCCATTTTGGAAACGGATTCCATTACCTTGGGCAGATCGACCTTTTCAGAGAGTTTTGCCAGCATTTTAAAATCAATGCTTTTAAACAGATGGTAGGCATTCCTGAGCTTTGAGAAAGTTCCAGACATACGACATGGTTTTAGATGAATATACGAATTATTTCACCTTAAATTTCCCCTGTGGCGTCACTTCCAGTAATTTGCCTGCTACTTTTAGTGTAACCGGGCCATTAAATTCTATCTTTTCCCCCTGGGCAGAAATAGCATCATCCTGATCTTCGAATTGTGCAGGCATCGTGCCGGCATATATGGTTCTTTTCAGTCCGTTGTAGACGATGAAACGATCGGTAACATCCATGTTTTCATTTCCCAGAAAGACCTCTGCCAATACTTCATTATTTCTTCTGAAGATGTGTAATCCTATTGCCACCGGCTTTTCGAAAGGAATCCAGGATACACCGTTGAAGTAATGCTCTTCATGCTCCTCTTCTCCCGAAAGGATTTCCTTCAGGTTGGCCTTCAAGGTAGCCGGGTCATAGAAATTGCTGGCGATCTGAAGACTGTTGCGGGTTTGATCGAGTTTGCCCTCGTTATCAGGTTTTAAGGAGAGATCCCATATATATCGTAAATCATCAGAGAGGTTCACCGTATAATAAACAGGCTCACCCAGGGTTTCCGTCAGGTGAATATTGCCGGAAGCATCTATCGTTGCATTTTCTGCCGTAGTATAGTAAGATTCAGCGGCTTCTGTGCCCAGCAGCATATGCCGGTCTGTTTCCTTGCCTTCCGGTGAATATACTACCAGCTGGTAGCCCGGTTCGGTAATACCTTCTCCCTGCTCCATCTGGCCGGTAGTATATACCAGCATCGGATATTTACCGGGCAGACTGATTCTTCCGAAATGATAAAATTGCAGGGTATCTGCCAACATATATCCTTCGAAGTTATAGTAAGGTGTGAGCAGTGACACCGGCTTCAGCAGACTGTTATCAGGGGCTATTGTCAGCGCCAGGGGCAGCTTCAGCGCAGGAAACCTGTTCATAAAATCCTGGAAGCTGACATTCTCCTGTGGAATATGGGTGATGGTTCCGTTCCTGCCTATACGAATCAACTTCAGCTTACTTTTACTTTTGGGAGATGATTCCCGGTTAGTATAATAAACATACCATTGTGTTCTGAGCTGTACGAGGGAATCGCCGTCGAAGACAGGCTGCATGGAAGTATTGGAATGTTCGTTGCCATTTTCCTCTACCGCGTTTACACCAATTTCTTCGCTGGCAATGGTTTTACCGTTTTTATGAAAAGTGGCCAGGAAGACCTGGTACCTGTTCTTATTCAGGTCTGTATAGCATTTAAATATAAGTGCGGTAACCGTATCTCTATTAAATAACACCCCTGCCTGGATCATCTGGAATTTATGCCCGTTTGCAGCGGGAATAAATGCATTTGCCTGAACAGTTTTCAGCTGATCATCATTATAAGGCATGGTAAGCTTAGGGAGAGTATCCACCATACCGGAGAAACCAGGAATAGTTTTGATAGTCACCTTAGCAATATCAGCATCCGAATTATTGGTTTCATTATTTTGGCATGCCAGCATTGATACAGACAACAATGCCATCAAGGTTTTCGCCAACGTTTTCATGGGTGTATGGGATGATTTGACGGGCAAGATAATAATATTCTGCATAAAGCGAAAAATTGCCTTTGTAGCCAGACAAGCAGAACAGGTAAACGGGAAAACCCCGGAAACCCTCTCCGGATATCATCTTCCGGACAATCATCTACCTAAAAATACCAGTAAAACATGGCAGGTTAAATATTTATTCGCTCTTCAGACTTTTTACAGGATTCACCAGGGCAGCCTTAATACTCTGGAAGCTGATGGTTAGTGCCGCTATCGAAATGGCGATGATGCCTGCGCCTGCGAAAATGATCCAGGACAAACCAATACTATAACTGAAATTTTGCAGCCATTGGTGCATGGTATACCATGCCAGCGGCATTGCAATGACAATAGCAATCAGCACCAGTTTCAGGAAATCGCCGGATAAGAGCGCAACAATATTGACAACGGAAGCGCCTAATACTTTACGTACGCCAATTTCACGTGTACGCTGCTCAGCAGTAAAGGCTGCCAGGCCAAACAGGCCCAGACAGGCGATAAAAACAGAAAGGCAGGTAAACAATGTGTTAAGTTTACCTACAATCATCTCACTGTTATAAACCTTTTGAAAATCCTGGTCCAGGAAGGAATAACTGAAAGGGTATCCCGGGTTCAGCTTTTTACAAATGGCTGCTGTGGCAGCAAGTGCCTGTTTTGTTTGTCCGGTAGTTGTTTTAATCAGAATATAATCATAGCCCCAGTTTTCGTTCAGACGTATGATCAGCGGGCGGATTGGTTCATGCAGGGAATTGAAATGAAAGTCTTTCAGCAAGCCAACAATGAGGCCCGACCGCTGCCCGAATGTAAGTGGCTATCCGATTGGATCTTTATATCCCAATCGTTTTGCGGCTGCTTCGTTGATGATATAATTTGCAGAATCAGCCCCGAAGGCAGGAGCTTCAGGTTCAATGTTTTAACGAAATCATATCCAACAGCGGTATTGCTAAATTGAATGGCGACATCCGTGTTCTGGCCTGTCCACCGCACGCCGTCCGTTCCATGGCCAGACGGGCTGTAGTACAGCGGATTAACAGGTTACTTGATAACTGGAGCTGTTCAGCATCGGACTATACGTATCCGGTTTAGAACACCGTCACTTCTAATTTACTATTATTTTTTTAATGAGAAACGGGCATACCGGCTGATACCAGTATGCCCGTAGCACATTAGTTATGGGTAATTATTTCGTTGCCGTTGCATCCGCTATAGCTGCAGCAGTTTTGGTCAATTTACCATCTGCACCTACTGTGATAGCACCGTCTTTAAGTAAGACCCGGACAACACCATTCATTTTCATCCTGGCAACAGGAGGCATGTATAAAATATCCGCATCAATCGGTACATGGAGATCAGGCTTTGAGCCGGCAGATAACTTTGATGCCACTGTTAAAGCATCCAGTATCTTCCTGTTCTGATCTAAGGAGAGTATTTCATATACAAACTCTTTCTTATCAAACCAGCCGTGCATCACGATATGAATATTGGCACCCGGATAATTTCCCAGGTAACAATATTGATTATCCTCACTGGTGGTATCAGCGACGCCGGTATTGTATCTGGCGCTGTCGCCAACAAAATCCTTCAGGTCCATATCAAAAGCAGTGGCTGTTATGGCGAGTGTTCCATTCGGCTGTACTGCAATATCTTTGTTCAGGTTGGTAGTATATGTACCCACTCCAAGTGTAAAACCAAATTCTGAACCGTCGTTGGACTTTTCTACCATATGCATGGTACCTGCAGAGTCAATACTAAAGTCATTTCTATACAGATAAATCCCTTCTCCTCCTTCTCCACCGGTCACCTGATGCCGGTCAATTTCTCTTCCATTCCCATCAAATACGGCAACATACAAACCGTCTTCAACATCCTCTTCACCACCTTCCATCATAACTTCAGCTGATTTCACCAGGTACAATGTATACGCGGATCCCGGGATATTGTATTTACCTACTTTATAAAATTTAGGAAAATCATACCCTAATAATTCACTTGGGTCATACCAGCCATTATTCAGATCAAACTGAGGGAACCCGGTAGACTTAGGTGTTTCAGGATATGAAACAGGCAGGTTTAATACCGGGAAGTTACCTGCAAATGCCAGGAAGGTTTCCTTATGGGCTTTCTGCCAGCTATGATGGCCGTCTTGCTGTATCAGTAAGTGTTTGATGAGCGACGCTTTATTTCCACCACCTTCTCTGTTGATATAGTATTCACGTACCTCTATGATAGAATCAGACCCCATCACCAATTTGCTATAGGTATTCTGCTCACCCATCCTGTCATTATCCATTTCGTATACTTTGGTTTTCTGAATGAGCTTACCATCTTTAGTATAGGAAGCAAGGAAATAGGTATCCATGTGGCTTTCGTCTGTGACCCCGTTGTAGAGTACGGCGATGAAGTTGTCTGGCGACGGAATGCGTACGGCATGGATGCTTTGGAATTTAACGGAGCTGTCGCGGTACATATACTGGGCAGTAACCGTATCCCAGATCGCTAAATTCGGAGTAGGAGTATGCAGTAATGTTAAGTTCTGGACAAAGGTTCCAAAATTTTCCGTTGAAACAACGTTACCTGTTTCTTTCTTTTTTGATGGCTGGCAAGCCACGAAGAGCAGCAGTAAAAACGCCGCATAATTACGTATAGGCATAAGGGTAGGTATAACAAGTGGCAAAGGTAGTGGTAGCATCGGAAAAAAAAGAAACTTATACATTAAAAAATAAAAAGCCACTGACAGTTCAGCCAGTGGCTTTTTATTAACAAGATAAGATGGAAGAATTTAATATTATTCGGAGCCCTTTGACCGTGTTGCCTCTCCTTCTACCTGCTTTATCAGCTTACCTTCGGCAGTAACCACATATACGAGATCCTTCAACAAAATTTTTACAGGGCCGCTGTTTTTCATTTTCTTCATTGGCGGCACATATAAAGCGCGATCAGGTATGGCCACATGCAGCGCCGGCTGTTTACCTGATGGCAGATTTGCCGCGATAACAGCAGCATCCAGTATTTTATGCTGCCCATCAACTGTTATCAACTCATATACATATTCTCCTTTTAATGTCCAGAAATGCAATACTACATTAACATTGGTGCCAGGATAGTTTCCAAGGAATTCATATACATGGTGCGAAGTATCACTGGGAAAATTTCCTAAGGTTGTGCTGTCAATGGATAACTTCTGCATGTCCATTTCAAAGTTGGTAGCCACTACGTCCAGCCGGCCGTTTGGCTGCACTGTAACATCAGTTTTCAGCATACTGGAATATGTATCAGCGTACATAGAGGCTTCAAATACAGGCACATGAATTTCTTCCTGAATATGCATTACGCCAGCGGCATCCATGGTAAAATTCTTCCAGCGGGTATAAGATCCATCTTCCCCCCAATCCTTTCCGGTTGCTTTTATTCGGTCTGTTTCCTTTCCGTTGGCGTCAAATACAACTACGTGAACAGCATCATCGATATGTGCTTCATTATCCGGATGGGTGATTACATCAGCTGTTTTTATGAAGACGGTAGAAAACTTACTTCCGGAGATATTAAGTTTCCCCATCTTATAGCAGCGAGGGAAATCGTAGGTCAGCATTTCTTTCAGGTCAAACCAGCTATTATCGCTTGCAAACTCCGGCCAGTTGCCGGAGTTGGGGGTTTGTGGAAAGCTGAGCGGCAATGTCAGCTGGGGGAAGTTTCCAATAAATTTCGCAAAGGGCTCTTTATCACTGTTCAGCCAACTATGATGGCCGTCTGCCTGTATTAATAATTTTTTAACTGCTGCCGACAAATATTTTTCTTCTTCCGGTGAATGTGTATCCAGTTGGAAAGTACGCAATTCAAGGACGCTATCTGACGGTATGGCTAATTTCTTCCAAACCCCTTCAGCCCGATTACTCTTACTTAATTCAAAAATGACGGTCTTCTGAATCACGCTGCCATCCTGGTTATAGGTAACAAGTATACTACTGTACTTTTCATCAGGCCCGGCAGTTCCATCATATATTATTGCTATAAAATTATCAGGCGATGGCAAGCGTAAAGCATGAAATTTACTGAATTGAATGGAACTGTCGCGGTACATATATTGCCCTTCAACAGCCTCATACAGGTTGATAAATGCATTGGGTGGTTTTATGGTAGAAAGGCCATTAACGAATTCGTTGAAGTCAGCTGCTGAAACGGTGCCGGCAGCACCTTTCTGTTTAGGGGTTGGCTTGCAGGCTATGAAAAGTAGTAGCAACAGTGCTGTATAGGTACGTATAGTCATATGGGTAAGGAATAACAAAATGAAAAGATTACCTTATAAATCCGGAGTAGTTTTCGGAACCGTTATATTTAGTACAGGTTCCATTGATAATGTACCATTAGCCTCCATCGTTAATGTCTTATCTTTAAAACGTACTCTTACCGGACCGTTCATGGTTCCTGGCAGCTGCTCCAGGTTTTCGAATACAGTTTTATCGAATGTAACTTCATCTGCCGGTATACGATCAAGACCTTTATAGGCCACTACCATTGCATCAATGATTTTGGCCTTCGCAATGGAAACAATTTCAAAAACATAGACCTTCCCTGATTTCCAGCGGTGTAAAGCCAGGGACATATTGCTACCGGGCACCCTGGTAAGCAATGTATATTTCTGCTGATTATTAACAGCCAGTTTATAATTCGCAATAGCTGAATCAGCATCGAAGCTTTTCATGTCCACATCCAGCGAATTGCAGAAAAGTTTTAATCTTCCGTTCGACTGCACGGATAATTCTTTTCTCATCAGATAAGATATACTAAACCCTTCGTTCTCAAAAACTTCTCCCTTATCTAATTTAAACTCAGCAAAATGGCAGTTACCTATGGAATCAACATTAAAATCCCGTACCAGTGTAAAATTATTATCAACCTCATCACCGCCGGTAACGCGCCACTGGCCATATCTTTTACCACGCTCATCATAATCGACCACATAGAGCGCGTCATCTACCTGCTGGTTAGTATATTGCAATATTGGTTGCGACATTTTCAGCACATAGAAACGGTGTTGTGTACCTGGAATGTTTACTTTTCCCATTTTATTAATTTTGGGAAAATCAAGTCCCAGCAAAGGCCCCAGATCAAACCAGTGTGCTGCTCTGTTGACCGTTGGCAGCGGCTCAGCATCATCCGGGGTATCGGGGAAGATAAACGGCAATTGCAGCTCCCGGAAGTCTTTCCCAAAGTGCTCAAAAGTTTCTGTATCATTGTCCAGCAAAGTATGCTGTCCATTTTTCCCAATCAATATTTGCGTAATGTCAGATGCAGGGTTTCCGGTAGCCTCCCAGCTACCGCTGAAATAATACTGTCTTAACTCCAGTAAAGAATCGTTTTCCATTACAACCGCACCGCCCCATTTGTGGTCCGGCTCTTTTCTGAGCTTTTTCATGAGCGTTTTACTGACAAGTTTGCCTGCCGGCGTATAAGCGGCAACAATAAAGCTATGGGTCAGCGTATCTTTTTCATCGGTGGCATCATATACTATATTAATCATGCTATCTCTTGGGGGCAGCATTGCTGCTGTTACGGCAGCATACGAGGTATAGTCTCCGAATACACGGACCGCCCTGAGTGAATCCATCCATATCCAGGTGGTAGGTGTTTTAACCGTATCAAGATTGTTCAAAAGCATCTTGAAATTTGCTGTAGTAAAATCCTCATGGGCGGGTTGTCCGCAAGCAATCATAAACAGCAGGGATACAGCGGCAAAGAAACGTATAGGCATAAGAGTAAGGAATAACAAAGTGCAAAGATAGTCGCAAGGTTTACACACCCAATACCCGGAAGGTGTTAAAAAAAAGCCCCCGGAAAGAATTCCAGGGGCAGGTGATTATAGGATATGAGTTTATTATTAGTCAATTATGGTAATTGTTTTTTTGAGCTTCAGGTCTTCTGAATTCGCGCCTATTGCTATTTCAAAGTCCCCTGGCTCAACAGTCCAGTTCATATTCTTATCCAGCAGGGCCAGGTCGTCCGGGTGCAGGGTGAAGTGCATTGTTTTCTTTTCGCCTGGAGCCAGTGTTACGCGGTCGAAGCCACGAAGCTGCCAAACGTAAGTAGTGACACTGCTTACTTTGTCGTGCATATATAATTGTACCACTTCATCGCCGGTACGTTTACCCGTATTGGTTACATCCACTGACACCTGGATATCTGTTTGCTGGTGGCCCTGATCAGGTGTTACCACCAGGTTGCTGTATTCAAATGTTGTGTAGCTGAGGCCATAACCGAAAGGATACAGCGGTCCGTTTACGCTCGTACGACCGTAACCGTTATTACCGCTGGAAGGCTGATCAGCATGAGATCCGGGTTTATACGGGAAGTTCAGTTCCAGCTGACCGGTTGATTTAGGGAAGGTAACGGTGAGTCGGCCGCCCGGGTTATAATCCCCGAACAGCGCTTCTGCTACTGCTATACCACCTGAAGGGCCAGGGAACCAGGCCTCAAGGATAGCCGGCAGGTTTTGGTTTTCCCAGTTGATGGTTAAAGGCTGGCCATTGATCAGTACCGCTACTACCGGTTTGCCGGTGGCATGCAATGCCTGCAGCAGTTGCAGCTGACGACCCGGCAAATCCAGGCTGGTACGGGAAAGGCTCTCCCCTACGCGTTTATCGTCTTCACCAACCACTGCAACAATAACATCCGCTTCTTTCGCTTTTGCTACCGCTTCGTTGATATCGTTCTGCTCATCCTGGCTCAATGGTGTAGGAATAACTTCCGTGCCAGGCCATCCTGGGTTTACCACATCACAACCTTTGGCGTAAGTAACTTCGAGGCCTTTACCTGCCTGCTTCCGGATGCCTTCCAACACGGAAATCACCGGGTTATGCGAAGGACCATAGCGGCTGTTGGCGTGACTTACGGCTGTGGCCATCGGTCCGGTTACCAATAACTTTTTGATCGCCTGTTTATTGATTGGTAAAGTATTGTTTTCATTTTTCAGGAGTACCAGCGACTCGCGGTTCAGTTGCAGTGCAAAGGAATCGTCGGCAGGAGTATGTACACCTTTGTCGGCTGCTTTCTCGTCTACGTAAGGCTTATCGAAGAGGCCCAGGCGGAACTTCACGCGTAAAACATCACTTACACGGCTATCGATCGTTTTCATATTTACCTTTCCTTCTTTCACCAGCTCACGAAGCGGGGTGATGAAATCTTCCGGAGGGGTAAAGTTGGTACGAACGTTCAGTCCTGCTTCTACTGTCTGGCGAACCGCTTCTTTATAGGTAGCTGCTACGTGGTGTTTGCTGAAGAGGTATTCCACCGCATCACTGTCGGACACCACATATCCGTCGAAGCCAAATTTCTGGCGAAGTAATTCGGTGAGGAAGAAATAGGAACCAGTTACCGGCTCACCATCCCAGTCGTTATAACTGCTCATTACGCCCATTGGCTTTGCTTCCTGGATTACGCGACGGAATGGATAGAGGTATATCTGGTACATTTCTCTTGGCGCCACATGTGGGTCTGTACGGGCGTTGCCATCGCGGCCACCTTTAGGAATACTGTATACTGCAAAGTGTTTCAGTGTTGAAGCCACTCCCTGTGATTGTATACCGATCACCATTTGTTTACCCATTTCAGCGATGAGGAAGGGATCTTCACCATAGCATTCTACCACACGGCCCCAGCGTGGGTCGCGGGCAGGATCAAGAATAGGTGCATATACGTTCGTATAGCCAAGCAGTTTAGCCTCACGGCCGGCGATTTCTCCTGCCTGGTGTACCAGTTTACGGTTCCAGGTACTACCGATGCCGATTGGCGCCGGCAAAGGGGTGGCGCGGTCATGGTTCAGACCATGTATACCTTCGTTGGTAAAATCTACCGGTATACCCAGCCTGGTTTCCTCAATAAACCATTTCTGAACGGTATTGATGGCAGCCGCATGTTTATTAAAAGGGAAAGAGTAGGCAGATTGGGCTTTGCTGTTACCGGCCAGACTGTTCAATTCCTCATCGATGTTGGCGATACCATCTTTCCAGACTTTGTTTTTCCATTCCGGGGTTGGCATTTCATCTTTGAGTACGCGGCCATAACCGTATAGGGTGGCCATCTGACAGGTCTTTTCGTCCAGTGTCATTTGAGAAAGGAGGTCCTTCACGCGTGCATCAACTGTCTGAGATGGATCTTCAAAGATGTCCATCTTTCCATTTTTGTTGAAATCAATCCAGCCATTCCGATAAATGGGCAGCTGACCTTTCTGAGCGGCTGCATATTGTACCGTCAGCATAGTTAGCAGGCCCGTTGCTGTAATCCTGAGCTTCATTTTCCGATGTTTATTTAACGGGATAAAAATTCTTTGCAATGGATTGCAAAACGCCTCCAAGATAAAATTATAATCTGAAAATCAAGAAGAAATATGAAATATGGCCAGAAATCAGTTTGAGTAGATTTTTTAGGTAGATCAGAAGAGATTTACCTGATTAATTACAGGGGGAAGAAGTGCTGGCAGATCGGTGGCGATGTGGGCTTTATAGCCTGGCAGCAGGAAGAGTTCCTGGAGTTGCCAGGATTTCTGGTCCAGTAAAACCTGGTCTTTGCTGACATCAATCAGCTGCAATGGCAGGTGGAGGCCTCTCCCATCTGCTTTGATAATGGCTTCCTTACGGGTCCAGTAGTAAAAGAACCGGCTATGGTCGTGCTGAATAAACTGTAGTTCGGCGGGTGTCCAGATGCCTTCAAAATCGTCCAGTTCTATAGGTTGAATTTTTTCTATGTCGATGCCTACCCTTCCTTCTGTGGAGAAGGCGCATACTGCAACATTACCGGTGTGCGACAGGTTAAAGTCGGGGCAACCCGGAATGTAGGGGCGTTTATAGTTATCCGACAGGATCATTTCCAGGAGGTTGTCTGCCAGGTGATTGGTTCTCAGCGCATGCTGGAGGAGTAGTCTGCTGGTGAGTGCAAGGCCGGCATCTTTAAAGTAATGGTACCTGTTAACATAATCCCTGATGGGCGTGGGCATTGATGACAGGGCCGATTCAAAATCGGGCAGTTCGTTCGGTGCAGTGGCATAGAAGACCTGTATCATGCCTATAAAGATAATATTAAATTATGCGAAATGGAGGCGTGAAATATAAAAGGCGATGGTACGCGTATATGTCAACTTATATTTATAATGAAAAAAAGAACTACATTAGCAGCATTCATTATTAATAAAATTCTTTGAAGGTTAAATGATTACATCACCTTCTTATCAAGCATATCAGGCGCTTTTTCATTCACTGTACAACGAGTTGTGTAATTATGCCTACAGTTTTCTGAATGACGATGCCGCCGCGGAAGACGTGGTACAGGAAACATTCATTAAGTTATGGCAGAAACACCAGGACCTCATTGGAATTCCAAACATTAAAGCCTACCTGTTCAGGGCAGTACGCAATAATTCCATTTCAGCGTTGCGGAAAATCAATGTAGAACAGGCGCATAATAAGGGATATGAGTTACTGGCCGATTACAGTGAAGAACCTGGAGAACAGGAAAAGGAACAGAGCAAACCATACTATGAGCAGCTGATATATGAAGCCATTGAAAATCTGCCTCCTCAATGTAAGGAAGTATTCACCCGTTGCCGGGTGAAGGGCATGACTCATCAACAGGCTGCTGCCGAGCTCGGTTTATCCGCCAAAACGGTCGAGAACTATATGGGAAGAGCACTAAAAATCCTTCGAAAGTACCTCTCCGCCTACGGATTACCGGTCTGTATGTTATTTCTTGTTAATTTATTAATAGACTAATAGAGGGATGATGTCCCTTTTGCCGTTGTATAGATAGAGCACACTGTAGTTATTTATGGAACCTAGCACCTTATATGAACTGATCACACTACGACTGTCCAACCAGATCAGCCCTGAAGAAGACCTGGTACTCCGTCAATGGACGGAAGCCGATGAGGCAAACCAGCAAGAGTACGAGAAAATAGTGAAAATCTGGAACGATAGTGCGAAATCCCGACCTGAAAGGCAATACAATACGCCGGCAGCCTGGATAAAGGTAGATCAGCAAATTCAGTCTTCATTACCTGCAACTGCCAAAGTGAGGCCACTTTGGGCCAGATATGCTGCTGCCGCAGCCGTTCTCGCCTTATTGTCTGCCGGCGCATGGTGGATGACGGAATCTTCTTCCTATAAAATGCATGAAGTGGCGGCCAATGAAGGTAAAATAAAAGACCTTCAGCTGGATGATCAAACCAGTATCAGTCTCCGCCCGGGCTCCAGCATCAAATACAGCAAAGCCTATAAAGAAAATAAAAGGATCGTGGAATTAACAGGTGAAGCATGGTTCCAGGTAGCCAGCGACGCCAGCCACCCCTTTGTCATCAAAACGCCCAATCACGACCAGGTAGAAGTACTGGGAACGGCCTTTACCGTAGAAACCAGCGACTCCGGCACCGTAGTAATTGTTACAGAAGGTAGCGTAAGACTCGGAAATGAAGACCAGAACCAGGGCGTAATCGTTAGCAGCGGCAAAAAAGGTATCAGTAAAAACGGACTTCTTTCCGCCGCAGAAAACGATGATCTCAACTTTTTAGCCTGGAAAACAGGGACATTACAATTTAATGATCTTCCACTTGTTGATATATTGCCACAATTAGCCGATTTTTACAGCAAAGTAATCAGGATCGACGAATCTTACCAGAAGAATGCCGCTCAGCAAAGAGCAACCATCACCTTCCGGGATCAGTCCTGTGATAATGCATTGCATGAACTACAACTATTGCTGGGCTTCAAATACAGACAAGAAGGCGACACGATTGTCATCAGCCAATGATTATGTAAAAATCGCCTGTACCGTTACAACATTATTGTTTCTGCTGCTTTTGCCGTGGACAGCTGTCCGCGCCCAGCAAAACAGTGACTCACTTCTATCCGTACACTTCAAACCTACTTCCCAACAGGGAAGTATTTTGTCGTATATACAGGAAATACAACGCCATACCGGCATACAGATCTCCTATAGCTCTAATTTTATTCACCTGAACAAAAAGGTGCAGCTAAACGGAAACGAAAAAACTACCGGTATGGTGCTCAACACCATCCTCCAGGGAAGCGGTATCCAGGCCGCCGCCTTCAACGGCAAAATATTCCTCCTCCGGGAAAACTCCCAGACGCAATACTATACCGTCAGCGGCTTCGTAAAAGAAAATTCCAGTAATGAGGCTATTATCGGCGCTTCCATATATGACCCGGTAACCATGAAAGGTACCGTCAGCAACGCCTACGGCTTCTATACCCTCCAGTTGCCCGACACCTGCCACCAGATCGTATTTTCCCACGTGGGCTATGAAACGGTATTACAACCGCTTCCTCCGCCTGACGAAGGTCAGCTGGATATCTACATGTCTATCCGCAATTACCTTCAGCCGGTAGTCGTAAACGCCGCGCCTGCAGACTCCATGGTACTGCATGCAGGTTATATCAATATGCCGGTATCTTATGTAAGCAGCTTCCCTTCCCTCCTGGGAGAGAAAGATGTGCTGAAGTCACTGCAATTCTATCCCGGCGCCAGCAGCTCCCTGGAAAGCAGTGCCAACCTCCTTATCAGAGGCGGCGGCGCAGACCAGAACCTTTACCTCCTGGATGGTGTACCTATCTATCATACCGGCCACCTCTTCGGACTGTTCTCTATTTTTAATGGTGATGCCGTCAAAGATGTCTCTCTTTATAAAGATGCATTTCCGGCCAAATACGCAGGCAGACTGTCGTCTGTGGTAGACATCCGCACCCGCGATGGTAATATGAAGGAATGGCATGGCAGCATTACTGCAAGCCCGGTATCTGCCAGTGCTGTAGTTGAAGGACCGATCGTAAAAGATAAAACTTCCATGGCCCTCAGTCTTCGCAGATCACTTGTAGATGCACTCTATGGTGGCAATATCCTTAAAAACTATGGCAAGTATTACCTCTACGATGTCAACCTGAAAGTAAACCAGGTTATCAACGATAAAAACAAATTATACCTGAGCTTCTACAAAGGCCAGGACAAACTCCGCATCAGCAGTGATAACCCGGTAATCCTGTTATTCGACGACTACAACTTCGACTGGAGTAATATCACTGCTGCCCTGAAATGGACCAGTGTATTGTCGCCAAGGATATTCATGAACAACACGGTTACCTATAGCCGGTTCTATAATCTTTTCAGACAAAACTCCGTCATCCCGCTGAGTGAAACGGATTCCATGTTCGTTAAGGGACAAGGAATATCCAGTATTAAGGACGTGGCCGTACAGAATGAAACAGAGTATAGCATCAACAATATGCATAAGCTGTCTTTCGGTGGTGGTTATACGTACCACAACTTCGCTCCTACTGCATACAGCACCAATATTTCAGCAGGTGAAGCCATCAAAAGACAGGCGCCTAAATATTTCATGTCAGAAGTAAATGCCTATGCAGAGGACCAGCTGACAATATTCAATGATAAGCTGATCATAAGGCCAGGCTTACATTTCGGGGCACTGCTACAAGCCGGGTCCAGTTATACCAGCTTTCAGCCCCGACTGATGGTACGCTGGAAACTACCACAGAATCAGTATATCGAGGCTTCGTATTCGAATATGACGCAGTTTATTCACCAGCTGACAACACCGGTGATCAATCTGCCTACAGATCTCTGGGTACCCAGCACAGATAATATTAAACCGGAACGTTCCTATAATTACAGCCTGGCTTACGAGAAAAAATTGAATGACCAGTGGAGATTCAGCGTAGACGGATATTACAAACTGTTAAGTGATATCGTCACTACCAATACTGTGCTGAACATCTTCGATAATTCCGATCTCTGGGAGAAGAAAGTTATCGCTGGTACCGGCACCAATTACGGTGCGGAAGTATTGCTGGAAAAGACCAAAGGGAAATTCACCGGCATATTCAGCTATACGCTGGCATGGGCATGGCGCCAGTTCGACCGCACCAATGGGGGCAGAAAGTTCCCTTACAAAGAGGACCGCCGCCATACCATATCGCTGGCCACCAAGTACCAGCTGAAAAAAAACTGGACAATATCAGCCACATGGAAGTACGCCAGTGGTGCGCCTTTCACATTACCACAGCAAATATTTCCTGACCTGGATTGGGCCAGACATATCAATGGTTACCTGGATGAGCGCTATTCGCCATTCTCTACCTACCAGGTTAATTATCTCCCCTTCTTCAGCGGGCTGAATAATTACCGGTTACATGCCGTGCATCACCTGGATATCGGCACCAACATCTACCTCGGAGAAAAATCCAGGTTCAAGCATATCATCAGTGCGGGCGTATACAACATCTATGACCGGAACAACCCGTTCATCGTGAGTTTCGACCAGTTCTCCTATTATAATTTCGACCAGGTATATCCGATACAGTTATACCAGTATAGTATTTTCCGAACATTACCATATTTGAGTTATACATTAAAATTCTGATTATGAAGTTGCTGCATTTACCAGCTGTGTTAATGATAATGTTGCTCACCGCCTGCGAACGGGAAATGCCACTCCCTGCCATTACAGGTACGCCCAGGGTAGTGATTTACAGCGAGCTGACAGCCGGACAGGCGCCAGTGGTGCTGGTTGGCAAAAGCAAAGTGATAGGTCCCGGGGTAGACAATGGTTTTGACCTGGTCAAAAATGCAATTGTTCAGCTGACCACCAAAGATGGTAACCTGGTAGAGACGCTCAGTCTTAACAGCGACAGCAATAGCCTGATGAGCTCTTACAGTGGTAAAACCACGCTCGCTGCCGGCACCAACTACCGCGTAATTGTGAACGTGCCCGACATGAAAGAAGCACTGGCTTCTGCCCTCATCCCACCGGCGCCAACGGTTGTACTGCACGATACCTTACGTACCCTGCTCAACGGCCGCCCGGTGTTACGGTTCAACTTTATCATCTCACCACAGCCGGCAGGCAGGCAGTTTATCGTGATGGAAGCGCTGAAACAATCTGCCACCGTAGATATCTATTTTACGTATAATGGTGTCCGTTATAACAAAGCGGAAAACGAAGACTTGTACGAACAGGTGAAGAACCAGCATGGTGTATTGATTACCAAAGACACCACCTTCCTGAACGATTATCTCCGTATACCGGTATACACACAGGATGAAAATGCCGACAATAACCAGATCGGCGGGTTAAATGAAAACTATAATACCATTCTTTTTAGCCAGACAAATAAAACCATCAACACGAACCTGTATATCAATGCTACCGCATTAAGTTCCAGTCCGGCCGAAGCCATTGCGCCTAAAGGCCGTGTACTCGTGTACGTTAAAGCTGTTTCAAAAGAGTATTATGATTTCCTGATGACCTATGAGAAAGTGAAGCGTAATCCGGGGCTCAACAGCCTTATTCAGGCGATACAGCTGAGAAATAATACCGTCGGGGGACTTGGGATTGTTGGGGGTAGCAACCAGGTATTGTATAGTTTGTACTACGATGAGTTGTAATTTATCGTAGCTGATTTTTTTGCAGTATCTACTGATGGTAGATACTGGAGGGGGCCGCCCTGCGGAGCGTGGCGGCCATCCCCGGGAATTAATTATTTGGGGCAGTATAAATATTATCTGCCTTATTTATATCTGCATCCCAGGTATCTCCCAATACCACCTGTTTAATTTTATGGGCAGCAGTAAATGCAATTTCCACTTGTTTTTCGCCATGTTCCCAGCAGGCGATGCTGCGATGGTACTTTTTAACACTGCCATCATCAAAGGTAACTGCAATATCTACCGGTACAGGCTTAGTTCCTTTTGATTCAACTACCACCGTACATTGATCAATGTTTTGCTTCACGGTAGCAATGCCCTGATCAGGATAGCCGTTATCAAAGAACCAGCTTTTCCAGAACCAGTTCATATTACGGCCGGCGCCGGCGTTCATGCAGTTGAAGAAATCGTATGGCTGCGGATGTTTGCCATTCCACTGTGTAATATAATGGTGCAGTGCTTTCAGGAAAAGGCTGTCGCCGAGCATATCTTTTACATAGAGATAACCCAGTCCTGGCTTAGGATAAGAGTTGGTCATGTATGCATCTGAAAGCTGATTGGATGGCGACATAATCGGCAGGTCCTGGAATTTGCCGGCGATGTTATTGTAAGGAAGCATACCATAATCATCCACTATAGTACTATCGATCAGGGGAGAAATAACCCACTCTCCTATGGTAGCCCAGCCTTCATCCATCCAGGCATAGATCGTTTCATTGATGCCCATGTAGAACGGAAACATGGTATGAAATATTTCATGGTCTGTCAGTTCGATGGCCTGCGCTTTGTTGTTCAGCGGGTTGTCGTTTACCATCATCGGATATTCCATCTGATCGAGTCCGTCAAAAACCGTTTCATGACTATAAGGGTACGGCCAGCGCGGGAAGGTATAGCTCATGTGTTTGACGGTGGCGCGTGCAAAGCCGGCCACTTCGAAGTAATCAGCATGCTCCGGATTAAACACCGCATCAACACGGGTACGGCGTTTCGTACGTGGGTCTACTTCCACGCCGGAAGCCTGCCAGAGGTAGTGGTTACTCAGTGCAAAAGCGAAATCAGTTACATTTTTAGCTTCGAAGCGCCAGGTATTACTATTCCGGTTTTTAGTGATCTTTCTGCCGCTGACATCTGCGCTGTCTATCACGAACATTATTTTATCACTTTTCTCCGCCTGCGCGATCCTTTGAAGGATTTTAGGCTGGTAGACTTCCTGACCATTTACAAGGTCGCCGGTAGCCCAGGCAGCATAATCACCGGGGGCAGTGATGGCTACGTGGAAATCACAGAAATCGTTGTAGAACTCAGTAATGCCGGTATATGGTACTCTGTCCCAGCCGTTGATATCATCATATACAGCTATACGGGGAAAGAAATAAGCGATAAAGTAGGCACCGGTATCGATGGAGCCGGTGCGTATATGGGTATTTTCGTTAAGGATATAGGAGAAGTCCAGCTCCAGCCGAAGCTGTTTGCCGGGGGCGAGTGCCGGGATAAAAACCGGCATGTTGGTGCCCAGTGTTTTTGGGATCAGGATTTCAGCGCCATTGGCCCGGAAGTTTTTAATGACAACGCCATCGGTGAGGTCGTCCGGGGAGATGGGCATTGCGTGTATATTTCCCTTCTGGTAGAGGTTTGGGAAGACTTTAAAATTAATTTCCTTCAGTGTATCCTGGCTGTTATTGGTGTATATGATCGTTTCTGCCCCAGCCACCCGGTTGGTTTCGGGTGCAAACGAAACCTGGATATTATAATCCGCATGGTTCTGCCAGTATTTTTGTCCGGGTGCGCCGGATTCATTTCTGGTGCCTTTCTCATATGCCTGTTTGATGTTCAGCGGCATGTACAGCGGTTGCTGCGCCACTGCCTGCTGAATGACTGCAGTCAGCAGGAACGATAATATTGCCTGTATCTTCATAAAATTTAATATTACAGCATACGCAGTAATGGACATCAAATGTAGGAAATAAGCACCTTATTGCCTGCCGGTATTACCATTTGCTGTATCGGAGATATTATGGGAGCTGTCTGCAGGGAGTTTCAATGTATCCGAAGGATTCATATGAGAGCTGTCTGCCGGCAATGTTTCGCCGGAGGTAGCTTTTTTTATGGGGGCGGTGGGGGCTGTATTCCTTTTACGGGTATAGTCGCTGGAGAGCCCTTCCTTTTTCATCTCTTTCATGGTTTTCTTATCGAAGAGATACTGTGGATGCTTTTCGGGACGTAGTCCGTCATCGAATTTCGATTCAGCTCCCATGGCGGGGGCTGTATATATCTTATTGGAGGTATTGCAGGCTGTTATGGCAAACAGCAGAAAGGCCAGGCAGTACTTCATGCTTTAATCGTATAAAGTGAGCATGGGCAAGGGAAGGACGCAATATAATTAACGAATATCCGGAAAGAATATTATTAAAATGAAGGTATTTTGAAAATCAAATACCCTGTATTAAATTTAGCCTAAATTCATTGAATGCGACTCTGAATTGTCCTATTATTTCATAATTTCATAACCTATTCACAACGTCCGATGAAAGCTATGTACCGTTAATATGAGAGGTGCATTTTTTATCGCAGTTATTATCACAACACTATGAAAGTATCTACAACCAGCTTCCCCAGCGTATTTGAGACAGCCTTCGGGAACACGGAGAACTCCAGTAAAGATTTACTGAACGGATTAAAAATCAAGAAAGATGATACATGGTATCTGGTCGGGAACCTGGCCAAGAGAGGCGGCATAAATCCGGGCAGGGTGACGAATGCTTCTCCTACGGAGGAAGACTACGAGATACTGTTCAAGGCGGCGCTGCTGAATACCATCGACAAGGTACAACAGCCAATGTCCGTTACCATGGGCTTCCCATTTTCTACCTACAATATCTACAAGGCTGCCGCCGAGCAATTCCTTAGCAAAAGGCATTTCCTGGTAGATTATGATACCCAGACCTTCAACAACAAAGGTTCTTTTAAAAAGGGTATGTTCGATATCGAGCGATACGAAGTAATCCCGGAGATCGTGGGTGGCATCATCGGTTTGAAGAAAACCATCAATGAACCCCAGTTAGACAACTTCATTGCCATCAGCTTTGGTTTTGGCACCATTGAGGGAGGCATGGCTACCGGCGATGGCCTGATTCACCGTACCTGCTTCAGCTCCCATGGTATCAAATATGCCATCAACAACCTGACCCGTGAACTGAACCAGAAGCATTACCTGGAAATGAAGAATGAGCATCAGGTAGACGACGCCTTCATGAAAGGTTCTATCTTCACCAACCGTAAGCGTATCGACCTGCGTGAAATGCGTAAAGGGGTGCTGACCCAATATTACAAGGAAGTGGTTTCTCCTTTGATGCGTCAGTACTTTACTGACCTGGATTTTGAAACCTGTGAAAAAATCTACCTGATGGGTGGTGGCGCGCACTACAAGGAGCTCACCGATGCCTTTACAGAAGAATTCCGTGATTTTATTCCGGTAGAAGTTGCCCCGGATCCTGAAAAACTCATCAGTATTGGTTATCTTCATAACTCTTTAAGAATATCTGATAATAAACCTACTCGTTGTGTAGGCCTTGATCTCGGGAATGCAAGTTCCGTTATCTCCTACTTCGAGGATGAACATACGAAGCCATCGGCTGCTACTACGTCCACTGCTGCGGCAGCTGAGGCACCGGCAGCATCGGCTACGATTCCTATTAACCTGTAAATTGTTCGTGTGATTAACGTCAGTCATTTATTCCGCAACCTGATCTCTCCTGGTGCATTCAGGATTCCTAAATCTGTTTCAGTAAATGGTAGTATAGACGCTACTATTTCCGGCCGTATTGATGGACATATCCGTGGTGACGTAAAAACCACGGGGAAGCTGATTATCAGTGAAAATGCCAGTATCCGCGGGCATGTATATGCTACGGACCTGGTTATTAAAGGGAAAGTTTATGGCGACGTTTATATCAGCAACAAGGCGTATGTGACCACCAAGGCTTTTGTGAAGGGAGATGTGAACGCCATGATATTGGAAATAGAAGAAGGCGCGGTAGTAGAAGGAGCTATACGCAAGAACGTGCAGGTACAACCACCGGCTGAAATGCCTGTGTCTGTTAAAACCATCCCCGTTCCTGTGGAAAATAAGCCTTCTGCTACTGCTACTATACCTGAAAATGAGGAAGACAAGCCCACTTCCTGGTTTTAGTCTGCCCCTATTTTTGTTTGAGGGGATCCAGCAGATAACCTAATCCATTCATTTTTATTACCAGCAGCGTTTCCAGCAGCATACCCAGTTTGCCGGCAGGGAAACCTTTGCGTTGAAACCATTCCAGGTAGCTTACCGGGAGGTCACACAGCACCGTATTTTCATATTTTCCAAACGGCATCTTCATTGTTACCAGTGCTTTCAGTAATTCCGGGTTGGGTTGTGCTGCTTCCATCTTTATTTTTTTGCAAAGAAAAGGAAAAGAAACAAAAAAGGTGCTGCAAGCTTCAGCCGCAACACCTGTATGTACTAATGAATGAAATGATGATCAGCGCTGTAACAGGCCACCATTCTGCAATGCGTCGGACACCGTTTTGGAAAACGCCTTTCCGAATGATTGCAGGCTGCTTGGATTGTAGGTTTCCGACTGGCCCGACCATACCAGTTGCCCATTTTTTGTAAGATCGTAGAGATTCGTTTCCAGGAAATAAATCTTATCCGTGGTATAATAGCCCGGAGAATATACCGTGCCGTACATATAGCCATAGTAGCCCCAGAAGCTGCCATACCAGCCATATGCAGGATATGGCGCGTACATCATGGAGCCGGGCACATACCTGGTTTCTGATTCTTTATTTACCAGCGAGGTTGTCAATACGGCCGTATAACCAGCTTCGCGGATTTTATCTGCCATCTGCTGCTTCGACACTTCATTTTTAGGGTCAAAGTTTGGCGGGAACATATCCAGGCTTTTGCCGGTAACAATCCCTTTTTTCGCCAGGGCTGCGGCCAGGTCTGTTTCTACGGTTTGCCGGGCACCAAGGTTCGACGACAAGCTGGCGATCAATATTTTGTGGTACCCTGTATTGGCGGCTTCATTTCCTTTCCAGGTACCGGTCATATGAACGGAAGTACCACATCCGCTCATCAGCAGCACAAAAGCCATGGATAGCACTAGCTGGGCACGGGAAAAGACTTTACTGTAACGGGGAAACATAGTTGTAGATTTAGGTAATTAAAATCTGATAAATACAGCTGATTGCTACATTAACAACAAGGCCATATCTAAAATGTTCGTACAATTTAAACGTATAATCATTCCCGTTACATCCATATACTTTTTTTATCTGCCTGATTTCTTGTTGTTGATAATATATTATTTTGATATTTTTGCAAATAATTAGTTATTTTTAGATAAAATCTAAATCGAAGTATCGAAATGAGCCATCAGTTAAATATTGACAAATTAGACTTACAAATCATATCTGAAATGTCTAATGATGCCAGCATCTCCTATGCTGAATTAGGCAAGAAATTGTTTGTTTCCGGTGGCACGATCCATGTACGTATCAAAAAGCTCCATGAAATGGGCGTTATCAAAGGAACGCGTTTACAGGTAAACCTGCGTGCCATTGGTTATGATGTACTGGCGTTTATCGGTATTTACCTCGAAAAGAGCTCTATGTACGAGAGCGTGGCCAAGCAACTCCTGAAAGTTCCCCAGATCGTACGACTGAACTACACAACCGGTGCCTACAGCATGTTCGCGGAGATTATCTGTAAAGACAGTGCCGAGCTTCGCAAGATTCTGCAGGATGACCTCCAGCATATTAAAGGAATAGAGCGGACAGAAACCATCATTTCCCTGGAAGAGAGTTTCTCCCGCCCTATTAATGTCAGCGCGGCTATATAGTCAGCCCTTCAGGAGATCATCTGATTCCTGGACCTGCGCTGTAACCTTACTGGTCTGTAGAAATACAGTCTGGTATTATGGAAAGTAAGTACTTCCTCGTGGTTTGCAGCGATAAAAGGTTTTGTTTCTGGTGCGAAATCTTCGTGTGCGAGTAAAGCTTTTCCTTTACGAAAGAAATTAAATTTGAACATAGTACTGGTTTTGCCCTGCAACCGGCGCTACCAGCGGTTGGGCGGGTTACAGGAAGTGAATAAATGACGTTGCAGGATCTGGGTCCATGTTGTTTATTTTTTACGTTGCAAATATAGCGCTGCCTGCTGTAGCTGGCAGTTAGAAAACGGATAGTTTTTTATTAGAAAGCTATTAGAAATAAAAAGCCGTCTCTACGATGTAGAGACGGCTTTTTATTGTATACCTAACGGCTATGCGTTTGGTTCTGCAGAGAGCTTACGCGGATCCCTGGTACCGGCATACAGTTCATATTCCAGCAAGCGGCAATCGATCGTTGCGTTATAAAACTCAATTCTGCGTTTGGCTTTAAGTCCTATTTTCTTTGCCAGATCGAGGTTTCCGGTGAATATATACCCGAAATAACCCCCACATTTCTGTTTCATGAAGTCGCCGATTCGGCCATAAGTTTCTTCCAGGGCTTCAATTTCGCCGAGGCGCAGACCATATTCCGGGTTCATGAACAATACGCCATTGGCGCCGGCAGGCACGTTGGTAGCGGCAAAATCGCATACACGGAATTCGATCATGTCATCCACTCCGGCTGCGCGTGCATTTTTGCGGGCATTGCTGATGGCCTGCTCACTAAGGTCGGTGGCGATGATACGGAGTCCGGGTACTTCGATGATCTGCTTTTCCAGTTTTCCACGTTCTTCCTGGTAGATGGTATCATCATACCCGATGAGGTGCATGAAGCCGTAGTTGTCGCGGAAAAGGCCGGGGCGGCTGTTGGTAGCAATTAATGCTGCTTCAATGGCGAGGGTACCGGAACCGCACATCGGGTTGATGAACGGGGATTTCCTGTCCCAGCGGCTGGCCAGAATGGTAGCTGCTGCCAATGCTTCGAGCATGGGGGCACGGCCTGGTATTTTGCGGTAACCGTGGCGGGCCAGTGAGTCGCCGGAGGTATCGATAAATACTTCTGCCTGTTCGTTTTTCCAGAAGAGGTTTACAACGGCGCCTGTCAGCTCTGCTCCTGTGGAGGGGCGTTTGCCGGTTTTCTCCCGCAGGCGGTCTACGATGGCATCTTTCACACGCAGGTTGGCAAACATGCTGTTATTGATGGTTTCGTTAAGTACGTTGCTGGTGATGGAGAAATAGCCATCAGGCTTCAGGATCTTCTCCCAGGCATATGATTTCAGCTGAAGGTAGATTTCGTCGGCATCTCTGGCCTCAAATTGCTTGAGGCTATAAAGTACCTGGCTGCCAGTGCGCAGGTTCAGATTGAGCTTAATACAGTCGTTAATAGTGCCCTGAATGCGTACACCGGTCACGAAGGTATCTTCCGGCACAAAGCCAAGGTCACGAACTTCCTGTTCCAGGAAAGGTGTAAGGCGTTTATTACAGGTAATAGTAATTGCGCCCTTTGTAGTGTATAAAGACATAATGGGCGCAAATTACAATTAATTCCAGATTTCGTTGGCGGATGTAAGAATGACAGGTGCACCATCCGTCACAATGATGGTATGTTCATGTTGTGCAACGAGGCCGCCTTTATTCCCTACCAGTGTCCAGCCGTCGCTTTCCTGGTTGGCGTAATCAGATACGGTGGAGATAAATGTTTCAATGGCTACCACTGAAAAACGCTTGAATTTACTACGGTTTGCGCGGTCATAGCAATTGAGGATATCTTCCGGGGATTCGTGCAGGCTTCTTCCTACGCCGTGTCCGGCGAGATTACGGATAACGCGGTAGCCGGATTTACGGGCTTCCGTTTCGATAAGCCTGCCGATATCGCAGATCTTTACACCACCATGGATGGCATGGATGGCTTTATACAGGATATTGCGGGAAGCATCTACCAATGACTGATGACCATGGATATCTTTTCCTACCACAAAGCTTCCGCCATTATCTGCCCAGAAGCCATTGTATTCGGCAGAAACATCTATGTTGACCAGGTCACCTTCCTGAATTATTTTACCGGCACTGGGAATGCCGTGTGCCACCTCGTGATTAACGCTGATACAGGTCCAGCCGGGGAAGCCATAGGTCAGTCTGGGAGCCGACCTGGCTCCTTGTTTATTCAGCAGCTGGCCGCCGAAATCATCTATCTGCTGTGCAGTCATTCCTGGTTTAGTGAAGTTCCGCATTTCTTTCAGTGTATTCGCTACAATATCACTGATCCGCTTCATTCCGTTTAATTCATTCTCGGATGTAATTGACATAACTAAAATTTGAATGGGCTAATGCAAAGGCTTTTCAGTAATTACGAATATCCGCAATTCTTTCCAAACAACCTGACCCGGAGCCTGCAATTATCACTTATCAATATACTTTGCCGGTATATTGTCGGTGAGCCACACGTTATTGTCGGAGCAATAAAACAGGATTCCATCCCTGAACATCTCTCCGCTCCTGATGGTCAGTACTACGGGAAATCCGTGCCGGGCCCCTACTTTGGTAGCGGTATCCTTATCGAGGCTTAAATGCACATGCTGACGGTTCATTTTTTGGAGTCCGCCTTTTCTGATCAGGAGCACCATACGGGAGGCCGTACCATGGTAAAGATATTCAGGCGGTTCCTGGGGTTGCAATCCTAACTCGATATCAATGCTATGGCCCTGGTTGGCCCTGATCCGGTTATTGGGAATATCTAGGGAGAAGCGTTGCTTATCGTTGGTGGCTACAATTTCCTGGAGTTCTTCAAAGGTAAGCCTGTTACCGGCTTTTTGCAGCAGCTGGGTTACGTCTGCCCATCCCTGGCTGTCCAGCTCCAAATTAATGGAAGCTGGATCATGCCTGAGAATATAACTTAGAAATTTACTTTTCGTTTTCTTTTGTTGTTCGTTCATATTAGATTTTAATAATAATATTCCTTTTATACATTATCTGAATAGGTATCCAGATAAGGAATACGAGGAATAGGGCGGATGCCAGCGATGCGTTGTAGGGAGAGAATATATTCCCGAAAACGTTGTTGTTTATCCAGCCCTGTAAAGATTGATCATTCCCTGCGGGAATGAGGCTTAACAATTTCGGTATTACGGCAGACAGTACGAAGGCGGTAATTGCATTTCTACCGAAGGCAACGAATGGTTCCATGTATCTGGTCCGGTGTTGCACGTCGATGAGCCAGTAGCTGGTTGCCAGTGCCATCGTGGCCAGGCCGCCGGTATACAGTACAAAGGAGCTTGTCCAGAGTGACTTGTTGATAGGGAAAAACATATCCCAGATCAGGCCCGCAATAACGGCGCAGAACCCATACACAAACATCCAGCTTACCTTTACGGCATCTTCTCTGTCTTTACGACGTAACCAGGTACCTACCAGTATACCAAATAAACCGGTGCTTACTGCCGGCATGGTACTGAGCAATCCTTCGGGGTCCCAGGTTTTGCTTTGAGACCAGAGGTGATTGGTGGTGAAAACTAGTCTGTCTAACCACGCACCCAGATTGGTTTCCGGCTCAAGGTTAGGAGCCCCTACACCGGGTACGGGTACAAAAGTCATCAGTATATAATACAGCACCAGTAAGCCACCGAAAGTCCATGCGATGGTCTTTCTGCTGCCTTTTATAAACAGTATGGCGATGATGGAGAATACCACACCAATTCGCTGTAATACACCTGGGAAGCGCAGTGTTTCAAAGTGCCAGTTAGACATCATGCGCAATGCCATTCCAATCAGGATCAGGATCAAACCTCTGCGCAGTGCGTGCAGGATAAGTGATTTATGATTGGCCGGATCTTCTCTTTTTGTGCCCATGGCATAGGGTACGGAAACCCCTACAATAAAGAGGAAGAAGGGAAATATCAGGTCTGTTGGTGTACAGCCGTTCCATTTACTATGTTCCAGCGGAGCGTATACAAAGCTCCAGCTACCCGGGTTATTTACCATTATCATGGCTGCTACAGTGATACCCCGGAATACGTCCAGCGACAAGAGTCGTGTTTTGGTTGTGCTATTCATGCAAAAGGTTATGAGGTTCACAATTTAATTAAATAATTGTGAGATTTTCAACCTTTTACAGTAGCGGTTATGCCGCCTTCTTTATCTTTCTGAAGGTAAAATAACCCAGCACACCCAGAATTACCAACGGCCAGATTCCAACCAGGAAAAGGAATATATTACGCAGCATTTCTGTCCCATTGATCACAGACATTTTAAGCTCTGTTCCAAAACCAGCTCTGCTAACGGCATCCGGGTTAACGACTATCTGTACATCTGCTTTATCAGGCTGCACGAGTGCAATGGATATAGTGGCATTATTGACATCATCAATGATCGCCAGATTTCTGATCTGCCGGTCAATCTTTTCTACTTTCTTATCATCATTATAGGTAGCTGCATCTACAGAAGATGTCTTTTTATCTGCCGTTACCGTACTTGCCGCTACATTGTTCCGCAGGGAATTGGACAGGTAATCCAGTGTTTTATCTTCATCCTTCAGCGTTCTGTGATCGATAAATGTTGCCAGACCTGTAATAACATGTACTACTGAATCCAGGCTTGCTACGGGCACTTTCAGCTGAATATCTGCGGCAGTAGTATACACCCTCACCTGGCGTACAGAGTCGGTTGTATAAGGCAGGTAACTATCATTCCTGCTTTGGCTGTATTGGTTGCTGGATACAATAACACCTTCTACAGAACGGGTTGCGCGCTCAATAGTACTAACGGCATCGAATACACTATTTACACGGCATTGTATATCAGCACTGCGTACACGCTTACGGGACGCGGAGTTAAGCGATGCTATATTATTTTGAAAGGCTACAGAATCTGCGGCAGCTGTCACTGTATTGGCTGAAATTTTTTCTTCTGCTGCTGCCTCTGCTGTAGCGCTGTGATGTGATGGACCTGCAGAACAGGCAGCAAGGGTCAGGGCGGGTAAAACCCACAGTGGTATGGAGTAACGCATGATTAGGTCGTTTCCCCTTTATACGTAAAAGCCCTAACAGGTAACCCATATTTTCAGAAATTTCAAATAAAAAAACTATCTGCTGATGATACAATCCATGTCGTATTATCTGCAGATAGTTTTAGGAGCAAGTCCAAAAAGCACTAACAGTACCGGCCAGACGGCGGGCTACCGCCCGGTCATTTACTTTTTAAGACAGTGCAAAGTGTAAACTGAATATATAGAAGGGCTAGTATACTTCTTTACCAAATGGTGCAAATGTCAGGGACATCAGTTTAAAATGCTGACGGCCCCATGGAATACCGATGATGCTGATGGTTAGCAGGAAACCGAAGAACAGGTGCCCGATCGCTACGGCCAGTCCGCCGGTGAAAATCCATATGATATTAAAAATGGTGGCCAGGCAGCCTACTGGCGCCCTGCCTTCGCGCACCTGTGCACCAAAGGGCATCAGGGTGAGCAGTCCGATTTTAAAAAACTGGATACCAAACGGGATACCAATGATGGTAATACACGAGGCTATGCCGGCAACAAAATAGCCCATGGCACAAAAGAAGCCACCGAAGATCAACCAGATTACATTACCTATTAGGTTCATAAAACAATGATTTCAACATCCAAACGGTACAGGAAATATGGCCTGAATTACCCAGCGGCGCCGGCAGGTATTCGAAACCATTTTTTTCATAGAGGGAAATGGCGCGGGTCATCTCCGGAAAAGATTCCAGGTAAAGGCTGGTATATCCTTCTTCCCTGGCGAACTCATATGCTTTCTCCAGCAATTTAACACCCAGTCCCTTTCCTCTGGCCGCAGGCGACAGAAAAAAACGCACCAGTTCGGCGCACCCCTTTGGCAATCCATGGGTAGGAAAAATGCCACAACCACCCAATATCACACCATCTTCTTCTGCGATGGCATAACGGGAGCCTTTTGTCTGAAATAACTGGTAAAGATTATCTGTAGTAGGATCGGTATGGGCCGTTCCTTCTGTTGGCACATCAAATTCTTCTATGGAGCGGCGGATAATGGCTGCCATCACCGGGTTATCTGCGGGCAGAATATCTCTGAAAATAACACTCATTACTGTACACTGATTTTTATAACTATTTTTTTAACGGGCACGGGGCCGGCTACGCGCAAGTTGGGCATATGCAGATCAGTAGGGTAAAAAATAGCAAACTGACCTTGTCTGAGGGTGGTATAAAATGCAGGCTTCTCTGCAAATAACATGTAGTCCTCGGTATCGCTATAGGCACGTGAAGGGGATTTATCTCCCAGGAAATCATGACCTATGCGTTCTTCTCCGGCTGCTACAAACTGTACATCGATGTATTTACGGTGAGATTCCATTTGTTCACCGGCTTCTTCAATGGTATCATATTCGTTGACAATGGCGAAGATGCGGTCTCCATCTATCTCATATTTACCTTTGGCCACTGCGTTGAAGTCGGTCTGCTGAAGGTATTCGAAAGCCTTTACAAATTTAGCGCCCAGGCCCTGGTAACGGGCTGCATTCTCTAATGTATCGATAATCATAATGACGAAAAGTATAGATCGGAAAGATACAGTAGTTTTTGCAGCATTAATATTTTTTGCGGGAAATAATCAGGTGGCGGGGAGATAGATGTCTATCTGCATACCGCCTTCGGGTGCGTTGCAGGCGGTGATCAGGCCACCGTGTGCCTGTACTGCCTTCCGGCAGATGGCGAGGCCGATACCAGTTCCGGCACTATAACCGGCATGACTGCCTTTATGGAAGATATCGAATATTCTTTCAGAGAGATGTTTGTCGATACCCGGGCCGTTATCATTTATGCGGATGCGCAGGTATTTATGATCGGCGTGTAACTCCGGGAGCAGCTGTTGTTCGGCACGTGACAGTGCATTACAATGCACACGCACCAGGGGAGGCTGGCCGGCAAACTTCAGGGCATTGCCGATCGCATTGTGAAAGAGGCGGTATAACTGGACTTTCACACCTTTGATGCATGGCAGCACATCCTGTTCAATAATGGCTTCCCTTGCAGCGATCAGCGGCAGATAGTCGTCCAGCACTTCCTTCAATACCACTGCCAGATCCACGGTTTCAGGCGATGTGATGGCATTTGTCAGGCTGCAATATTCCAGTACATCTTCCACGAGGGAGTTCATACGGGAAATGGTATGCAGCATTTTATTGAGCCATGGCAAGGCGGGGCTACCGGGGTCGGTATTGGTGCAGGCGATTTCTGCGTACAGTGCCAGATTTTTAAGCGGTACCTGGAGATCATGGCTGGTCATATGGGCAAAGTCCTGCAGTTCTTTGTTGGAGCGTTCCAGTTGTGCCATGGAACGTTGCAGGGCAATGGTTTTGCGGGAGGCCGCCTGTTCCAGTTCTTCCAGGAGGGTTTGTGTTTCCGTGATATCGGCGATGGTTCCTACTACCCTTTCCGGCTGATGGTGATCGTTGCTGTATACTTTAGCGCGGAAGCTGATCCAGCGGAGGCTATCGTCGTCATAGCGGATGATACGGAATTCAGCTTTCAGGTAGCCGTCGTTGATACCTTTGAGTGCCATGTTCATTTGTTCCCGGACCATATTCACGTCTGCCGGGTGAATACGGCTGTAAAACACGTGCATATTGACGGGCATGGCGGAAGGTAATCCGAAGATATTGCGGCTGATGGCGGAGAGTTTGAGGTAATCTGTCAGGACATCCAGCTCACAGAGGCCGAGGTTGCTGGCGGCTACTGCCTGACGGATGCGTTCTTCTCCTTCCCTGGACAGCTGTTGCAGTTTATTGGCCACCGCTGCATTTCTGGCTACCAGCACATATCCCAGCTTTTCGCCGGCCATGGTGATGGGCGACAGGCTGATGTCCATATCCACTATGCGCTGGTCTTTTGTCTGGCAATGGGCGCTTAAGCGCGTATGTTCACCGGAGGCAGAGAGCGGCATATCGCCGTTCAGGAAAATCATGCTGATATGTTTACCGGTGGTTTCTGCGGGCATATAACCGAACAGCTGTTCTGCGGCTTTATTCCAGGAGGTGATACTATGATCGTTGCTAACGGTGATAATAACCTCACTGGTACTGTTGAGCACAGCGGCGGGCAGGTCGTGGTTGCCTGGCTGTACAACACCTGGCTGGCCAACGACACAAAGTACGGCGAAGGGCTGATGAACCTTGTTATACAGGAGGCTGGTATTCATCTGGACCATGCGTTTACTGCCATCATTTTTTTCGAGGATGATGGCTTTTCCGGTACATGGTTGCTGATGAGCGAGGGTATATGCTACGGGGAATGCGGCTTCTTCCAGTGGTTTGCCGCTGGTAGAAAAGGCGCGGCGGCAAACGCACCATTTATCGAGGTCAGGAAATGGTACTCTGCCGAAGAGGTGAACGGCATGGCGGTTCCATACGCGGATAAATCCTTCTGTATCGCAGATATAGGCGGCTGCCGGGAAGGCTTCCAGCAGGGCACGATAGTCAACGTCGTGAACCTGCAGTGTCGATTCAAAAGACAATCCGGCCGTCAGTTGCGGCTCGTTGATGAGTAAATTTTTCATACGTGGGTGTTGAACCCTGGAACAGGCAGGAAATGCCTTGTTCCAAGGTGGAATTGAAACAGGTACGAAAATTAATTCAGCAGGTAATGCGGGAGATAAGTCCGGCCTTGGCAGCCGATAGAAATAGCAACAGTATTTTCCTGCCAGTTGATGGCAGTGTGTAAATCTGGAACAAAAAATGGCATGCTTATCAAAAAAGAAATGGCTGGTGCTGTTACCTCAGTAATTTTACTTTGATGGCAATAGGGCCTTTAGGGCCGGAACCAATTTCAAAAGAGACTTTTGCATTTTCGCGTAGCGGATCCTGTGACTGATTTACATGAACAAAAATACTTTCCTGACTCTTCGCATCCTTGATAAAACCAAATCCTTTAGATTCATTGAAGAAGGTAATGACGCCGGTACGTTCGATTTCCGGCACTTCCTCCTGTTGACGTGCAACGCCTATCTGAATATCTTCAACATTAATTTCTTTTCTTTTTGATGGATCAGGTGGCGTACTGGTAATGTTACCATTTTCATCAAGATAGGCCATCATATCTTCCAGACTCTTTCCTTTGTTGTTTTTAGCCTGCCTTTCCTCCTTACGCTCCTCTTTGGCATTCCGCTTTTCTTTTTTCTTCTTTTCAAATTCTTTTTTGCCGAAGGTTTCCTGTGACTTAGACATAATTAATAACCGGTTTTTATACTCCCCGTCGGGGTAAAGATACGACAGATGAGGTTACCGGGTGTTTACGAATATAAGCATTTCCTTTCGAAACTGAACATCCTTTCTATTTTCTTAATCTACATAAATTTAACACCTTGTGACCTGCGCAGAGACCGTCCTTAATAAATCCTTTTTAAACATCTGAAAAAAAGCGAAATTAGGACTACAAAATCCAACACTATGAAGCTATTTGGCACGAAGAAATCCGCCAGTCCCCAGAAGAAGTCTGCTTTACGTGAATGGCTGAATGCCGCTGTTTTCGCCATTGTAGCTGCCACCCTGATCCGCCTTTTTATCTTTGAAGCCTACTGTATTCCTTCGGGTTCTATGGAGCGCACGCTGCTGGTAAACGATTATCTTTTTGTCAGCAAGATAAGTTATGGCCCGCGTATGCCGGAAACGCCACTGGCCATACCGCTGGTACACAATAAAATGCCTTTTACCCGCTACACTCCTTCCTACAGCACGGCTGTAAAATGGGGCTACCACCGCCTGCCTGGCTTTTCTGAGATCCAGCGCAATGACATTGTGGTGTTTAACCTCCCTTCCGGTGATACTGTAGCGCTGGAAGTAGAGGAAAGCATGAATTATTACGAGCTGGTACGCCGCGAAGGCCGCGAAGCTGTATGGAACCAGTTCCACATCATGCCCCGCCCGCTGGATAAACGCGAAAACATCATCAAGCGCTGTGTAGCCATTTCCGGCGATACGCTCCAGATTATCAACGGGCAGGTGCATATCAACCACCTGACACCATTTTCTGCTCCTGAAAGCGAAATGCCTTACCTGGTGCAAACCAACGGCGAATCCCTCAACAGTATCCGCCTGAAAGAAATGGGCATTATTGATGAGCCTGCTGCGGGTGAACTGCCAGGCCAATATATCTGTAATCTTACCGCAGCGGATGTGGCAACTATGCGTAGCTGGCCGGTAGTAAAAAGTATTATCCCGGTTACTTACCAGGAAGCCAATCCGGAAATCTGGCCGCATGACACCGCCAGCTACCACTGGAACCAGGATAATTTCGGACCTATCGTTATCCCCGCAAAAGGACAGACGGTGCAGTTAAATACGACCAATATCGCGCTGTATGACCGTGTCATTCGTATATATGAAGGAAACGATCTGCAGGTAAAAGATGGAAAAATTTTCATCAATAACCAGCCAGCCGACAGCTATACATTTAAAATGAATTATTTCTGGATGATGGGCGACAACAGGCACAACTCCCTCGATTCCCGCTACTGGGGCTTTGTTCCGGAAGACCATGTGGTAGGAAAAGCATGGATTACCTGGATGAGTTACGACAGCGACGGTATCCGCTGGCGCCGCATTCTTCAGTCAATTAATTAACGACGGAAACTACCAAAGATGATCATCATCTGCGAAAGCCATTCTTCTATTACAGATGAATGGCTTTTTTACTTCCTTTTTTTTCAATACTTTGTTGAACGATCTAACTTCCCAAATTATGACCACTACCCGGGATTTCAACGCCATCAGCCCTTCAGCGAAAGGCTTACTTTTTCTTAAAAGTCTGACCAATATACCGTTTGCGCTGGAAGCCGCGCATATCATGCATGCGCCGGCGCCCTACACACCGGATTTCGACGTAAAAGAACCCTATTTCTGGGCCAGGGTATTGCATTTCGAAGACCGCTACTGGAGTATTGACCAGCTGCTGGAAGAAACCGGTATTCACAATATACTGGAACTCTCGTCAGGCTTTTCTTTCCGTGGACTGGCCACCGTATCCAGGCCAGGTTTTCACTATATCGACACAGACCTCCCCGATCTTATCGCCACCAAGCAAAGCTTTGTCAGTGTACTACAAAAGCATCCCGCCGCCGCTGGCAGCATGCTGGAAGTATTACCACTGAACGCCCTGGATGCAGTGGCATTCCAGCAGACAGCCGATAAATTTCCGGCCGGAGAACTGGCTATCGTGAATGAAGGATTATTGATGTACCTGGAACTGGAAGAGAAAAAACAATTGTGCCAGATTATCCGTGGCATTCTCGAAAAACGAGGAGGGTATTGGATTACGGCAGACATCTACATAAAAGAAGATCCCGAATTCAGAAAAAAAATCATTCGGTCTGATGCCCTCATGGAATTTTTTGAGAAGCACCAGATAGAAGAAAAGAAATTCGATTCATATGAGGCGGCCAAAGCTTTCTTTGAAGACCAGGGCTTCGAATTAGATAAAGTGGCCGTATCAGATACATCGTTGCTCACCACTCTGCCCTATCTCCTGAAAACGCTGAGACCGGAGCAGCTCGAAAAGCTGCGTCAGCGCAGCAAAACGAGGGAGACATGGCGACTGAAAGTAAAAAAATCATAGCCGCCGTTTCAATACAGCAGCAAGTATATCCGTTACCGTATGCAGCTCTTTTTCATGGAGGGAGGCAAAGCCAAAACGCAGTGCATTCAAGGGTTTGCTCATATGCGAATAACTGCTGCCATCGCTCATGACCAGGCCTTGTTCAGCCGCTCTGGCAGCTATTGCAGGTAACGGGTATTTTTTATTGAATGACAACCAGATGGCCATCCCACCAGTCGGAAGCCGGAACTGTGTGTACTTCCCCAGCTTTTCCTGGAGCAGCTGTCCGGCCAGATCGCGACGTTCCCAGTAGTATTTATTTGCTTTTTTAAGATGGCGGTTAATTGTACCATTTGCCAGCATATTGGCCAGCGCTTCTTCCACCAGGTTATCACCGCCGAGGTCCATGAGGCGTCGCATAGCTGCCGCATTCTCTATAAACCTGGCAGGTGCAATCATAAAACCTATGCGTAGGGAAAGCCCCAGTGATTTTGTGAAAGAGCCTACATAAATTACATTGCCGCCATGATCTGCACTGGCCAGCGGTAATATCGGTGCAGAAGCATAATGAAAATCGTAATCATAATCATCTTCAATAACTGCCAGCTTATATTTACGGATAAGCGCCAGCAGCTTCATTCTCCGTTCTGCACTGAGGGTTACCGTAGTAGGATGATGATGATGAGGGATGATGTACAGCAGTTTAATTTTTTTTGTTGCACATAGTTTTTCCACGGCATCGATATCGAGGCCGTTTTCATCTACAGGAACCTGGAGCAGATTAGCGCCCAATTGCTCAAAGGCCAGGTCGGCAAAAAAGTAATTCGGCGTCCCGACAATAACATTATCTCCCTTATTAATTACCAGTGAAGCTGCCAGGTAGATGCTCATCTGGGCACCTCTGGTTACCATGATATTCGCTGTTTTGATGTTCAATCCCCGGCTGGCGGCCAGGTAATGCACCATTTCCTGCCGCAGGTTCAGGTTACCGAATGGAGGTGAAGTCACCATAATTTTCCGATGATAAGGTTGCCCGATGACCGACCTGCATTCCTTTATCCATTCATCCATTGGGGCCAGGCGGATGTCCGGAAACCCATCGTTAATAATGAGGCGCTTAGGACTTTTTTTTATAGAAGGGAGCGAGATGACCGGGATTTTTTTATAACCAAAACCAGGTTCTTCCCCGTATGCATCGTGCTGTGGCTGAAAGGTTCGTGGCTTGATTTCGGGGAGGTTTGTTGCCACCATCATTCCTTTTCTGGGAATGGCCATCAGCCAGTCCTGGCTCACCAGCTCTTCATAGGCAGCTACTATGGTTTTCCGGTGCAGTCCCAGCACATCCGCCATGATCCTGCTCCCCGGAAGATAAGTACCTGGCTGAAGATTTCCTTCCCTGATAAGGGCAATTATCCGGTTGGCTACCTGTAAATAGATGGCCTGCGGGGCATTTTTATCTAACAAAATCAATGTCTTGTAGGGGAGCATCTGGACTATTTAATAATTACAAAGTGGACTACAAAGATAGTCCAGATGGTTTATAATTTTGTGATCATCTCAACACAAAAAAACAACAGACCATGGAATCCAGATTTAATTTAACAGAGGTATTGCCAGAAGGGTACAAAGCTTTACGTGCATTGGAAGTATTTAATGCCACCAACAGCTCACTGACACATACGCAGCAGGAACTGATCAAGCTGCGAGCCTCACAGATCAACAAGTGCGCTTTTTGTCTGGCGATGCATGCCAGGGATGCCCGCAAATATGGAGAAACGGAGGAGCGTATTTACCTGTTGAATGCCTGGAGAGAGACCTCCATTTATACACCGGAAGAGCGTGCATTGCTGGCCATGACGGAAGAAGTAACGGATATCAGCCAGCACGGCCTTTCGACAGCCACCTATGATGAAGTAGTCAAGCACTTTGGTTTGGAAACTACGGCAGAGATATTACTCAATATTATTATGATCAACAGCTGGAATCGCCTGGCGATCTCCCTGCATTATCAGCCTGTCCTTTAAACGAAAAATGATGACACGTACTATCCATTACGCAGACACAGATGAAACTATACTTGCCTGCACAGACGCAATTGTAGCATTGCGTCCGCATTTGCAGGGAGTTGATTTTTTACCGCAGATAAAAGAGATGCAGGAAGAAGAAGGCTATATGCTGATCTATGTAACTGCAGACGAAAAACCCGATGAAGTAGCGGCCATTGCAGGTTTCAGGCGACTGAACAAACTATTGGGCGGTAAACACATCTATATCGATGACCTGTCTACGCTGCCAAAGCACCAGAAAAAAGGCTATGCCAGTGATTTACTGGAACATATCAGGGAGCTGGCAGAGAAGCAGGGACTGGGCAGTGTAAGGCTGACTTCCGGCCATACGCTGGCGCCTGCGCACCGGTTGTATATGAACCATGGCTTTTTTATCTCTGCGCATAGCTTTATGTTAAAGCTTACTGATAACTTTTAGTGTCTTATTTCTTCTTCCTATAACAGCCATGTCACCTTACAGGGATGTGGCTGATTTGTCGCAAACCACCCACAAAAGGCAAACTGTCGCATATACCCCTTTCTTTGACGTTTTCGCACAGCATAAAAGTTTGATTCCGATCAGATCTTTGTTAAAAGGAAAATCCATTTACTATGCAAACGACAAACAAAGTAGTATCAGCTGCAGAATGGGACCTCGCCCGCAAAGCGCTGTTGATGAAGGAAAAGGAGTTCACCCGCCAGCGCGACCAGCTTGCAGCAGCGCGCCAGGAAATGCCCTGGGTGCGGATCGATAAGCAATATACTTTTGAAGGCCCTGCAGGCAAAGAAACCCTTGCTGATCTTTTCGAAGGACGCAGTCAGTTAATTATTGTTCATTTTATGTTTGGGCCTGATTGGGAAGAAGGTTGTCCGGGCTGTTCCTTTAATGCAGACAGTATTGACGGAACGCTGCCACATCTCAACAATCATGATGTTTCGCTGGTAGTGGTTTCCAGGGCTCCATTGGAGAAGATCAGGAAATTTCAGCAACGTATGGGCTGGAAATTCAAATGGGTATCTTCCTATGGCAGTGATTTCAATTACGACTTCAATGTATCGTTTACCCCTGAACAGATTGCAGCCGGCGACACCTATTACAACTATCAGAAAGGAGTTGGCGCTGCAGATGAATTACCCGGCATGAGTTCCTTTTACAAGGACGACCAGGGCCATATCTATCATACCTATTCATCTTATGCAAGGGGCACGGAGATAATGGTTAATACGTATAATTATCTGGATATCGCACCATTGGGTAGAAATGAGCGTCACGACGGGCCTCATCCTATGAGCTGGATCCGACACCACGATAAATATGAGCCACAGCCTGCAAATACGGGCAAGAGCAGCTGTTGTCATTAAACCGTATTACCATGACTACCTCCTGTCCATGCAATCATGAAAAAAAAGAACGCCGGCGGCTATTCCGGCGTTTCTTTTCCTTTATCAGATGGGCCACTCCTGGCGTGGTACTGGCGCTTATACCCAAATGCCCGGTATGCCTCGCAGGTTATATTGCGGTGGCCACAGGCTTTGGCGTATCGATTACAACAGCGAAATACCTGCGTTGGGGGCTTATCCTGCTATGTTGTATATCCCTGATCTATTTCCTGGCAAAACGGCTGCCCGTCTTCCTATCTCCCCGGAAAAACAATACCGGGCCGCTCCCCTGACACAAAAATCAATCGTGGGATTCTTTAGGCGCATCTTTGTCTGCAACAGCTGCAACGGTTTTAGCACCCGGTGTTACTATGTACGTGTATTTTTCATTTGCCGCAGGGTGTACTGCTTTCAGGTTGATGCGATAGATATTATCGCCCCATTTCTGCCTGATTCCTTCATCTTCCATTTTTGTTAAAGTTACCTTTTCGATGGTTGCCGTCAGTTTATCTGCCGGAAAGGTCAGTTTATAATCCCTGCCTTCGCCATGAATGGTAATAACACCTGGTGCCGTTACCGCTGAAGGAAAGCAGGTCATCAGGTGCTGGGTAAGACTATCCCGTTTCTGAAGTTTCACCTCATCTTCCACGACTACCTTACTGCCACGTTTAAGTGTAACGCTGCGGTTCCAGCTGCTGATGCCCGCTTCCGGCGGATAAGCGGCTGCTATATTCTGCTTCATGATACCGGTGGCGGAGGTCAGGTTGCAGCTTACTGCCGATGCCTTGTATGCCGGGCCGGGGTTTTGCGTGTAGCCGTTAACGGTAGGAACGTTATGATAATCTGACCTGTTGAACCAGATATCATACCTGTTAGGTGAGAAAGTACGGGCAGTATAGGTTCCGCGGCCAACATCCACCAGTACCGGGAGTCCGTCGTAGTAAACAATGAAGTTACCGATATCGTTGTGGTTGTGGCTTTCGTCGTTGTTTCCACCTTTGGCAGCCACATAGAAACCCTGTGAGGAGCCGGCTTTATCGCGGGTAGCCATCACCTGTAGGTCGGGCCACCAAACGTTTTGCAGCAGCGGCAATCCTTTCTCTGCCTTTCTGAATTCATCCTGCATAAACAGGGAGAAGAGATTACGGTAATACATATACGTACCTCTCCAGATACTATGATTATCCCGGATATAGGCAGCACCAAAGCGCATCATATCCGGGTCGCCCACATCTTTACCGAATCGGTAAATCAGGGAGCCGCCCATGCCTGGCCTTGGGTCAGCATCTGCGAAGTCGAGGAAATAATCCTGGCTGATCTGCGCCTTATAGATAAACTGGGCCATATGCTTCACTTTTTCGTCTTTCAGCACATAGGCGAAAGCATTGTTGGTGGCCAGGTTGAGGAAGCAGATATTATCGTACAGGGAAGCTGCGGCACCACTCCAGTAGCCCGGACCTTCATCACAGCCGCCATCCTGCGGATATGGGTTAAGGAACTGGTCCAGCGTATGCAGAATTTTAGATACTGCAGCCGCACGCCTGGCCTCATCATGTTCTAACAATAAAGTAGCGCACAACCAGTTGGAAGATATCCATGGATTCCAGTTATTCGGGCGGCGGCCACTTCCGCTATCCCCCATCCAGCCATGGTATTTGGTCATCAATGGCACAAAAATGCGGCGGTTGGTTTCGTCGTATATGCGTTTACGTATTTGCGGAGAAACCTTGTCCAGTTTATCTCCCATAAAATAATCCACCCAGCCCAGCAGTTCCGCTGTTTCAGCGGAGAACAGCTCTACAAAAGGATTAGCAGCATCTGCGAGCCCGCTGATTTCTTTACTTTTAGGAAGATGGGCAGAGGCGCCCCAGAAAGTTTCTTCACAAACAGACCATATACCGTTGATGATATCATCTGTGAACCGGCCTTTATCTTCATACACTTCCGCCATCATGAGTGTGGCCAGTACCTCGCGTTTTTTATTGGCGATATCCTGGTAATCTCTCCTGTTACCTGTTCTGACGATCAGCAATGAAGTGGTGGCAGGGATACCCGGCCATTCGTAGTGCAGGTACCCTTCCGCAGCACGGATAGTGTTGGCAGCGAGGGCGGTATCGATGGTGGTCCATACCTGCCTGTTGCTTCTTTGCGGAAAGGGTTCCCACTTATCGCGGGGAATAATTTTAGCTGCCAGCTCAGTCGCTGAATAGTGGCCGCTTAGCAGGTTCTGTGAATGGGCTGCACTCGTGCCGATGCAGCAGCATAGGAATATCAGCAGTTTCTTTTTCATAACGTTGTGGTTAGTAGTTATGCAATGGTTGTCCGTGGGCAGAAATCTACCTGAAAAAAACAAAAAAAATAACGGGGACTATTTTCATAATCCCCGTTACATATAGGCTAAACAGTTATTTCATTGTATAGCGCTTGATACTGATGGTCATGCGCTTTTTGGCATCATCAACCACATTGCAGTAGATATATGCGCGGTATTTTCCATCGGCTGTTTCTACCCATGCTCCGCTACCATCCGTTTTGAGCTGGAAGATAGCGTTAGGAGCCGTGGTAAAGCTTTGCTGAACGAAGTCCACATCATCAATGAATACACCATACTGTGCTCTTGCCAGTTGCTGATCACGCAGGCCATATACTTTGATGATCTTAGTGGCATTGGTAACATTATTGGGAGGGAGGAAATCCTGGAGGTAATCCTTTGGAGCGCCAGGAGCGACCAGGCAATGGCCAATGACACCACCAGAGCGGAACATATAGATCAGATCGATCTTTGAAGGATCGCTAATCGCATCGCTTTTTCTGTAGACTTTCATATCCGCGATAGAGATATAGGTAGAATCCCCGTCGGTAACGCCAAGGTCCAGTTTCATATCCATTTTGGATACATTGAATGGTCCCATTTTAGCGGATACCGTTGCGCCATCGCTACTTTTGGCGCTGAAGGTAAAGGATACTGTTTTACCTCTTGCCTCTTCGGGCACTACGTAGTAGAAACGCAGGGTTACGGCATTGGTATCTTTGGTAAAAGTAGTGACTGTTGTCGTGTTGGTAGTTACAGATGGAGATGCTACCTGAATACCCACATCCTGCAGTGCGGTGACATCATAGTAGTAGGATTTGTTTTCCATCCAGGTACCGGTAGCACCGGCAATGGAAGCTTCCACTTGTGCAGAAACGAGTTTTCCCTTGGTTTGTGGCAATGCCATTGCATAGGCGAATTCTATCGTTCCGCCTACTATATTAGGACTGATCGTACGTTTGATTACTTCGTTCTGCAGTTCATTTTTTGCCGTAGGCACTTTATAGGAATCATCTTTGGAGCAGGAAGCAGCCATTAATGCGATACCCAGGAGCGCAGGCGTATATGATTTAAGTTTGAGTTTCATGCGCTAAAAATTTACTTTGATTGAACAGTAATAATCACGGTATAAGTTTTTCTCACTTTCCTGTTACCTGATACCACGGTGTATTTGCGTGGATTGGCGAGATCAGAGAAGTCGGTTACACCTGTGATTTTAGGATCGAGTTTACAATCCTGGGCCAGGGAGAACTGTGGCCAGAGATTTTTCAGATCGGTACCATAACGTACTGTTTGTTTAATAGTACCCGCAGCGGTATCGATCTCTGGTGCTATAGTTCTTACTGTCTGGAAGTCGGCGCCTAACAGTTCAAAGTTGGCAACGTAGCAATCGGTGCGGGTGGTGATCAGCAGTCCATCTTCATCCACCGGCTCATCTTTTTTGGAACAGCTGGCCATCATACCCATAATGAGCAGGAACAGACCACTGATGATAATATATTTCTTCATACTGATTTTTTTAGATTGATGTTATTATAACCAAGGTGTATTCTGCGTCAGATTAGGATTGCGATCTCTTTCACTTTGCGGGATTTTGAAGATATAGGATCTTGAGAAATCTCTGTCTGTTGCATTCTGGAAGTACATGGTACCCTGATTGATTTTACCCTGTGTATCTTTGGCGCCTACACCCGGGCCACCGATGCCACCCCATGTTTTTTCTACCTTTCTCCAGCGGCGAAGGTCAAATGCACGTTGTCCCTCCCCTACCAGTTCTACGATACGTTCCTGTTCTATCGCATCGAAGAAGCTGTTTTTATCGGCATATTTTGCACCGGCTAAAGGAGGCAGATTACCACGGTGACGGATTTTATTCACGAGGTTAACAGCATCCATTTGTGGGCCATTTACTTCGTTGGTAGCTTCTGCATACATCAGGTAAACATCTGCCAGTCGCATTACCGGCCAGTTAAAATCGCCCTCGCTGCGTCCCTGTCCCGGGTAATTGCGAATAAATTTACGGAACATGTATCCGGAATATGAATTACCCACATCCACACTATATGCAGTATAATTAATACCTCCGATATTAATAATGCCACTTACATTAAAAACAAAAGGTAACAGCCCTGTAGACTTGGATCCTGACTGCCCCATTATTTTTTCGTAATCCCACAGCATAGTAGATTTCATACGATAATCACGATTGGCGTAACTTTTTGGATTGAGGGCGGAGTTAGTGGCTGTTCTTGAAGTGCCACCCGGTGCCATAGGAATCAGCTTCGGACAGAAATCACCAGTAATGGTAGACTGGTAGCGATCTGCCAGTTCATACCTTGGTGTTATCCATGCCTGACTACTTTCAAAGCTACGTCCTGCGAATTCACGCACCAGTTCTTCACTTTGCATAGATCCAATACCACCGTGTGTAAATACCATGATCATTTCAGGATCGCCATTCGCAGTAGGCAGGAACAACTGGAAGTAGTTAGGCAGAATATCAGCACCACCAAGCGTATCAATATTGCCAGGATCACCACCTTTGTAAAGCGTCAGTCCAAAATCATTTATCACATGTCCAAAGTCATCTGCAGCACCTTTAAATGCAGCAGCGGCGGCGGCTCCATCCGGCTTAAACCCTTGCAACTCCGGCCAGCCGTTTTTATTCCAGGAGGCCCAGAATAATTGTAGTTTACCACGGAAGGCAAGTGCCGCTGGTTTAGCAGCCCGTCCTACCTGTGTAGCTTTAGCTGGCAGTTTATCATAAGCATAGGTAAAATCTGCCATGATAGAATCTTTCACCTGTGCGATCGGCATACGTGCCAGCGTTTGTACATCATCGTTAGAGGTAGCCACTTTGCTGAAGTAAGGTACATCCCCCCACATGGTGATCAGGCGGAAATAAGTCATACCACGCAACAAGCGTGCTTCTCCCACGATTTTTTCCAGGTTGGCTTTATTACCTACATTGCGGGCGATCATGTTATTTACATTTTCAATAACATAATTTGTTGAGTTTACCGCACCATACAAGCCTCTGAACATACTATCCAGTTTATCACCGAAACTCTGTGGCGCGAAGCCGCTACTGCTGGAAGGAACAAAGAATTTTGGAGAGGATGTAGATGAAGCCGGGCTAGTCGCTGAAACACCACGAACGCGCACATAATCACCCTGACCATCATAATAGTAATCTCTGTCGAAAACAATCCTGGTACTATTGTAAGCTCCCATCAATGCGTAGGTAGCATCATCTTCTGATTTCCAAAAAAAGCTGGAGCCTACATCAGTTGTTGGTTGCTGATCCAGCAGGTTTTTTGTACAGCTGCTGATCAGCATCATTATACCTGATGCGAGCAAAGCAGCTTTTATGATATTTGATAATTTCTTCATCGTTAAGTTTTTTAGAATCCTACATTCAGACCTACAGAATAAGATTTAATCAGCGGGTAAGCGGTGTTTCTATCGGCAGTTGACTCAGGGTCCAGGCCACGGTATCTTGTCCAGGTAGCCAGGTTTTCTGCAGAGCCATACACTCTTACGCTGTTAATTTTTGCCAGTTTCACGATGCGGGATGGAACGGTATACCCCAGTTGAATATTTTTCAGGCGGAGGTAAGACATGTTATCCAGCCAGAAGGTAGTTTCTTCGCGGTTGCCGCTACCACCGAGGCGAGGCCACAGACCATCGCGGTTATCGAGGCTCCATGGATTGTTCCAGTGATCAGCAGTTGCAGCGTATCTGGTAGCACCAAAGTTGACGTTGTTATAGTTGTTAATCCAATAGTCTTTTCTACCGGCAGCACCCTGGAACATAATTCCGAGGTCGATACCTTTCCAGCTAACACTGGCGGAGAGTGCGTAGTTGGTAGTAGGCCTGTCGCGCTGATAGTTACTTTGTGCTACCTTATCATTACCATCGATAATACCATCACCATTTACGTCTTTACGCAGGATATCACCCGGCGAGGCGCCTTGTGGTGTGTTATTATAGACATCCTGCCATGTTTGTGCGATGCCGTTATCCTGGTAGGTATAAACAAAGTGGTAAGGCATATCCAGGAAAGTATATCCACGACCCAGGTATTCATTCCATTTTTCCAGTCGGGTGTGGTTATAGGAAATATTACCATTAATAGTATAGGCGATACCGTGAGACAGTTTATCCTGCCAGTTCAGGTTCAGTTCCACACCGCGGTTGCGGAGGTTACCGATATTTTTACGTGGTGCAGTGTAAGCACCTGTGAGCAGGTAAGAAAGATCAGATGGACGGTTCATATTGGTCGTCAGACGATCATAGTAGTCCAGTTCTGCATTCAGTCTGCTGTTGAAGAAACCGAGATCCAGTCCGAGGTTAAACACAGAAGTTGTTTCCCATGTAAGATCCCTGTTCACCATTTTCTTATTTACAAAACCTTTGGCGATATCCTTATCCAGGTAGTAAGCTGCCATGGCCAATGTTTCCTGTTGTTCATATCTTCCTACCCCACTATTATTACCCAGTGTACCGTATGAAGCGCGGAATTTACCATTGCTCAGCCAATTGGAAGTATATCGTTTGATAAACTCTTCTTCCGCAAATCTCCAGCCCGCAGCTGCAGAAGGAAAGAATCCGAATTGGTGACCAGGAAGGAATTTCGAAGATCCGTCAGAACGGAAGTTCAATTCCAGCAGGTATTTATCATAAGCAGAATAGTTAATACGACCAATGTAAGAACGTAAGCCTTCTGCCGTTGAATTACCACCGTTAGATACCACACTGGTCAGTGCAGCATCCAGTTCATGGAGGTCAGTATAGATACGGTCGTTACGGCTGGCATTCAGCACGCGATCGAACCAGTATTCTTCACTATACACACCGAGGACGGTGAGATCATGGTTTTTATTGAAAGCCTTATGGTAGGTAAGACTACCGTTCAGCTGTGTTTTGTAACCATTGGTAGTATAGTTGGAAATACCCGAGTTAGGTGCGAAGTATACGCGGGCATTCGGAGATTGCGTCTGGAAATTCCATGATTGTGTAGGAATAGGTGCATTATAACGGAAGGTGTTATAATAAGCCAGGGAGTAGTCTATTCTACCAGTCAGGCCTTTCACCGGCGACCAGTCATAGTACATCGTCGCGTTGAGTTGCTGGCGTTGCTGATTGTTCTGGTTCTGCATATAGTTCATATATGGGTTGAATGCCTGACCATCTTCACCAAAAGCCATAGAACCACCGAACTTACCACTAACAGGATCGTATGGAGTGATACCCGCAATAGCATATTGCAGATCCAGGTTACCACCATCTCCGTCGGTGAAACCTTCCGACATACCATAGTTAAACTTAGACCATACACCAGCGAACTTCATCCCTACGTTCATGGTAGGACGCAGTTTATAATCGAAGTTGAAGCGTGCGTTATATCTTTTGTAGCTATTATTGATCTGCAAGCCTTTTTCATCCTGAACACCAACAGATACAAAGAAGTTGGAAACATCTGTACCACCCGAGGCAGAGAGGTTATAGTTCTGATTAGCGCCATTGCGCATGATCAGGCTCCACCAGTCTGTACTTGGATAGTTCAGCGGATCTACCATTGCCATGGCCATCCACTGATCAATGGTACCATCTTTGAAGTTGGTCTGACTACGCAATGTATTCACCATCTGGAGTCGCTGCGAGAGGGTGAGGGATTTTGCGTAATCGCTCATAAATTCGTACGACTTGGTAGGCTCAGTTACGCCATAGTAGCCGTTGAAGTTGAATTGTGTTTTTTTGTTCCCCTTACCTGATTTGGTAGTGATGAGGATAACGCCGTTGGCAGCGCGGGAGCCGTAAACCGAAGCCGAGGTAGCATCTTTCAATACAGAGATGCTTTCGATATCGTTCATATTTACCAGGTTGATATCTACATCCGGCATACCATCTACTACTACCAGTGGTTTTGCGTTGTTCACTGTACCGAGTCCGCGGATTACCAGGTCAGCACCGTTCTTACCCGCCATACCGCTGGATTGGGTAGCAGAGAGGCCTGGCACCAGGCCGGAGAGCGCAGAAGAAGCATTGGATACCGCACGGCCAGCCATTTTCTCATCTACTTTAATCGCGGAAACAGCACCCACCATATTTACCTTACGTTGGGTACCATAACCTACCACCACTACTTCACCGAGCGCTTTCTCGCTGGTAATCATCTGTTGATTAAGTGTTTTCTGGTTGGTATAGGGAACTTCTTTGGCGGTGAAACCCATAGAAGTAAACAGCAGTACCGGCGATGGCAGGTTGGCAGGAATGCGCAGGCTGTAAGCCCCTTTAACATCGGTTACAGTACCATGAGACGTACCTTTTACAGATACGGTAACACCTGGAACAGGTTGATTTTTGTCGTCAGTTACCACCCCGGTAATTACGCGTACCTGGGTTGGATCTTGCTGGAAGAAGGCTGCTGCGCTGCTCTTAGTCGCATGAACCGGCGAGGTATAGAGTAGCCCTGCTGCGGGTAAGAGAGTCAGCATCATCCAGTGTAAACTGCGTTTACCAGATGAAGAACGTGGTAAATAGTGAATCATTAGGTATTAATTTTTGAGCAATAAAAAGGCCTTACCGGGTTTGCCCGGTATGTAGCGGAATTTTTTACATGATCGAAATAAGCAATGGTGTGTACCAGGAGTCGTATAACGTGTATTAAACTGGCACCGCAAACGATTGCATAAAAGCTGGCAATTTTACTATGTCCCTAACCAGTAGCATTTCATACGTGGGAAGATTTTAGTTGTTTCGCAGAATGTTGATAATGGAATTTATTGTATCAGTATACTCTTTATTTAAACAGTACGCGATAAAAATACAAAAAGCAATCGATTGAAATAAATATTATTTTAACAAAAAAGCAATATTTGACTACATTTTTAACTGTTCTAAAAAAATCTATCAGGAATTGTTAAAATGATATAGGTCTGAAGATCCTTGCTGTACATATTGTTGGCTACTGCGATTAAATTTTGATTGTTATGCAAAAAACACGGCAAACGTTTCCGTAAAAATAATATCAACTTACCTAGTTGGTTTGGTAATGAGTTCAATTTAAGACAAAAAAAAGTACGCTGTATCACTACAACGTACCTATTTTTAAACATAATATGTTTGACTCAGGAAGTTTTACGGTAGTTCCAGACCGCCCAGCCATTCAGCACTATGGCGAAAATCACCAGGTACCCCAGTTGTAATTTTACATCTCCAAAGGTGCTGCCCTTCAAAATAATCATGCGTACCACGGTAACAAAATGTGTAACCGGTGTTAAGGAGGAGATCACCCTGGCCCAGGGCGGCATGCTCTCGGTAGCGGTAAACATACCACTCATCAGCATAAATATCATCATAAAGAAAAATGCCAGAAACATGGCCTGTACCTGATTTGAACTATAGGTAGATATCAGCAGACCAAACCCCAGCAACGCCACCAGGTAGACAGCCGCAAATAAATACAGTAACCATAACGACCCTACCGGTACAATACCATACATCAGCCTTGCCACTAATAACCCAATCGTAAAGATGATCATACCCACCACCCAGAACGGCACCAGCTTACCTGTGATGAATTCATATTTGCGGATAGGTGTCACATTAATTTGCTCAATAGTGCCGATCTCTTTTTCTTTTACAATATTTAAGGCGGACATAAACCCTCCTATCAGTGTAAGCAATAGTACAAAGATGGCTGGCACCATATAATACTTATATTCTTCATGCGGATTATACCAGGTGCTATAGGTCATGTTAATGACGGGAACATCTGCTGCACTCACCTGCTGCGCCTCCCTGATGAAATCCAGTTCCGTACTGTTACTGAAGTCATTGATAATACTATTCAGGTAAGCCCCTCCAATACCCGCCCTGGCACCATTGATCGCGTCAATTGATAACGCTACTTCCTCATGCCCTTCCCGTACGAGATCCCTTTCAAAATGCGCAGGAATCTCCACTACTACATCCGCACGATTCTCTTCTATATATTTTAATGCTGCCGGAAAAGAATTTTCTGCACCGACAATACGAAAATACCCGGAGGCCCCCAATTTGGATATCAGCCGCTGTACCATCGTACTATGGTCATTATCGACGATCACCAGCTTGATATCCTTCACTTCAAAATTGGCCGCCAGCGGCATGATGATCAGCTGAATGGTAGGCATAGCAAACATCATCACCAGGATCATCTTATCCCGGAAAATCTGCCTGAACTCTTTCTGTAATATAAAACTCAGCCTTTTCATTATTCCAACCTGGTTTTAAATTTAAGTAATGCAGCGGTCAGCAAAGCGGTGGTCATCCCCAATAAAACGAGTGTTTCTTTCCATACATAACTAAACCCAAGCCCTTTCAACATCACTGCTTTCACGATCAGGTAATACCATCTTGCTGGCACTATATTGGATATCAGCTGTAATGGCCAGGGCATATTTTCCAGCGGGTACATAAAACCTGTAAATAATAAAGTGGGCAACATCATACCCATCATCGATATCAACATGGCCCCCTGCTGTGAACTGGCAATATTGGAAATCAGTAACCCAACCGAGAGACAGGTAATAATAAATAGCGTACTCTCTGCGAATAAAAGCAGGATACTCCCTTTGATGGCAATACCAAGGAACCCGACACTCAACACCAATATGAAAATAAAATTCACCAGTGATAATACCAGGAAAGGAATTGCCTTTGCCAGTAGCACCATGATGGGGTGAAAAGGTGATACCAGCAAGACTTCCATCGTGCCCAGCTCTTTTTCCCGCACTACAGATACTGAAGTCAGGGTACTGCAAACGATCATAAATATCAGTGCGATTACACCGGGAATAAAGTTCAGCGAGCCATTACCTTCCGGGTTGTACAACATGCGTAACTGCGGTGTAATACCTACCGGTGTTGCATCTCCGGGCAGCAGGGTTAGCTGGTAATCTGCTATAAATGCGGTGAGATAATTAATAATTGTTTTTGCGGTATTGGGATCAGAGCCATCAGCGATGATCTGCACCGTTGCCTTGCCCGTATGCCGGAGATCTTCTCCGAATGAGGGCGGAAACAGCAGCACACATTTCACTTTACCCTTTTTAAACTCCTCATCAATGGCTTTATCTTCCAGGTGTTTCTCCTGTACAATAAAGTAGACAGATGATTTTATTTTGCTGATGATCTTTGCGGTATTGGGATCTTTGGACTGATCACTGATAATGATATCGGCATTTTTCACCTCGCTGGTCAGCGCATAACCAAACAGCAGGATCTGCGCCAGCGGCAGTCCAAACATGATCAGCAACGTACGCCGGTCGCGGAATACGTGGTAAAATTCTTTTCTGATGAATACAAGTAACTGCTTCATAATACGTCAGTCTGATGAACGTTTTGCACCTCTTGCCAGCTGATAAAAAACCTCTTCCATATTATCGGCATTGAACCGTGCTTTCAGCGCCTGCGGTGCATCGAGGGCTTCAATGCGGCCATCTACCATGATGGTGATGCGGTTACAATATTCTGCTTCATCCATATAGTGGGTGGTCACAAAAACGGTGATCCCATCTGCGGCGGCCTGATAGATCATGTCCCAGAACTGGCGCCTGGTAACGGGATCTACGCCTCCGGTCGGTTCATCGAGGAATACAATTCTTGGCCGGTGAAAGATGGCTACTGAAAAAGCCAGCTTCTGTTTCCAGCCCAGCGGCAGTCCTGCCACCAGCTTTTTTGCTTCCTTTTCCAATCCCAGGTGTCTGATCAGTTCATTGCTCCGTTCTTTGATCACGGGCCTTGTCAGGCCATATACGCCGCCATAGAATTCTATATTTTCCATAATGGTCAGGTTCTCATAGAGCGAGAATTTCTGACTCATATAACCGATGTTGCGCTTGATATTCTCCTGCTGCTTATATACATCAAAACCTGCTACGGCAGCTGTTCCGGAGGTGGGATAGGAAAGTCCGCACAGTATGCGCATGGCCGTCGTTTTACCGGCACCGTTAGCACCGAGGAAGCCGAATATCTCTCCTTTATTTACTTCAAAAGAGATTTTATTAACGGCGTAAAAGTCGCCGAAGCGCTTTGTCAGGTCTTTACATACGATTACCTTTTCCTCCATATACCTTTAATTATGATTACTTAACCGGATGAAGGTATCTTCAATACCCGGTGTAATTACTTTGATGTCGATACCCCCATGATGCTTTTCTGCCGCGTATTTCCGCAGATAGTCCAGGTCCCCTGGCTGGTCCTGCTTCATGGTCAGGTGCAGAAATTCACCGAAGGCGAAGCAGCTGTCTATCTTATCACTGGCACGCATATCCTGTAAGAGCTGAAAGATATTATCAGCTTTGGCGGCATATAATTTCACCGGATAGCTTTTAATAATGTTGTCCGGTGTATCTATCTGCAGGATACGGCCTTGCTGCATTAATGCAATGCGTTCACAAAGACTGGCTTCATCCATATAGGGTGTGGATACCAATATTGTAATGCCTTGTGCTTTAAGCCTGGCAAGGATATCCCAGAACTCCTTTCTCGATACCACATCCACACCGGTGGTAGGCTCATCGAGGAAAAGCACTACCGGCTTATGTATCAGTGCACAGCAGAGGGCCAGTTTCTGTTTCATACCACCGGAGAGTTTGCCTGCACGCCGGTCGTTAAAGGGTTTTATCTGATCATAGATATCTTTAATGATATCATAATTTTCTTTGATGGTGGTACCGAACAGGGTGGCAAAGAAGTTGAGGTTTTCTTTTACTGTCAGGTCCTGGTAGAGGGAGAACCTGCCCGGCATGTAACCTACGATGTTGCGAATGGCTTTATAGTCCTTTATTACGTCGTTGCCTTCTACGCTGGCATTACCTTTATCTGCCAGCAGCAGCGTGGTCAGTATGCGGAAAATAGATGTTTTGCCGGCGCCGTCAGGGCCGATCAGTCCGAATATTTCTCCTTTCTGTATTTCCAGCGAAACATTATCCACCGCCAGTATCTGGCCGGATTCATATGTTTTTGTGATGCTGTCCAAAATAACTGCACTCATACTCTTTCCGGTTTACTGTTGAGACCATAAGGCTTCGCCATACATGCCTATTTTCAGGAAGCCATCATTTTTGACGCGCACCTTGATGGCGTATACCAGGTTTGCCCTTTCGTTTTTCGTCTGAATAGTTTTAGGGGTAAACTCAGATTTATCAGATATCCAGCTGATGGTGCCGGTATAGTTTTTATAGGATTTCCTGCCCTGATCGATGCGAACGGTTACCTGTTGTCCTGTTTTGATCTGTGGCAGCTGTGTACCGTCTACGTATGCACGCAGATAGAGTGTGTCTGTGTTGGCGATCTTGTACAGCGGCTTTCCTATAGTGGCCAGTTCTCCCTGCAGGGCATACCTGGTAAGTACCATGCCGGTAATCGGGTTGATGATCTTACCTTTACGGATTTGTTCGGCATATTGTGCTGCCGACATTTCCAGCGGTGCTTTTTCACTGAGTACCGTTTTATTCTGGACACCGGTGGTATAGTCGTCCAGGTTCATTTGCTGCCTGGTGGCCGCAATTTGTTTGTGCATCTGGTCTACCTGGCTGTTGAGGTCATCGAGTTGCTTGCGGGTGGCAGCATCTTCCTTTACCAGGTTCTCCGTGCGTTTCTGTTCGCGTATCAGCTGTTCCAGCTGGGATTCCTGGACAGCCAGCTGTTTTCTCACCAGTTCATTTTTCTCTGCCGGAGAGCTGGTCTTTTGTTGCAGTGCAGCAATAGAGGCTTCTACCTGTGCCTTTTGCAGGGAAGGGATTTTTACGTCTATCTGTCCTACGCTGTCGCCTGCACGAAGTACAGTACCTTCCACCACGTTGAAGCTAAGCAGCTCGCCATTTTGCTGTGCAGATACGATTACTTCATCCGCTTCGAAATTCCCGGAGGCATCCTGCGATTGTTTTTTATCGCCGCAGGCGGTCATACTAATCAGTGCAATCGTGAAAACAATCAGTTGTTTCATGGAAATAATATTAGTTGCCAGAAGTATATTTATATTGATAACCTGCCTGCAGCAGCTGTAACTGGTGCAGGATCAGCGTTTGCCGGGCCTGATTCTCGGCATTCAGCTGGTTGATATAATCATGAACGGTGATGACACCATTCTCCAGCTGTGCTTTTGCAGACTGTTTTACAGAAGCCCGGAAGGTGATGGCTTCCTCATCTTCTGCGATCATCGCATGGTATTTCTTTAGCTCTTCCCTTTGCTGGATAAGAGAGAGGTTAGTATTATAGAGAAATGTTTCTTCTTCTACCGACACCGACTTGCGGTTATTTTCGATGATACGTTTGTTATTTTTCAGGCTGTACAGACTCCCCAGGTTCCAGCTCATGCGCAATCCCGTAAAGTACCACCAGCCGAACTCGTTGCTGAGGAAATTGAGCGTGGGCCTGCCATAGGCGCCCTGAAAGAAGGCGTTGAAGCGTGGCAGGTAGTCCGATTTCAGCTGTTGTTCCTGTACTTCCATTGTTTTGCGCCGGTATTCGTACCAGCTCAGTTCCGGGCGGTGAATATCTGATGCGACAGATTGTTCTTCCGGCATCGTCAGTTTGGTGCTATCGCCCAGATCTTTGCCGATAAATACACTTAGCATTTTCATATAGGCACTGCGGTTAGACCGGAACTGTATATCAGAAGAGCGGGCATTGCTCAGTTCTGCCTTCAGTTCATCTACATTGCTGCGGTAGGCGGCACCGTTGCGGTAAGCGGCTTCTACTTTGGCGATGGCACTGTTGAGGTCATTGGTACGGATATCGTTTTGTTTCAGCTGCTCATCCATCAGAAGGATGGAAAAGTAAAACTCGTTGATGCGTTCGCGTACCGCGTAGAGGCTAACTTCCAGGTTCTGCTGATCTGCAGCAGTATTGGCTTTGATCAGTTCTTTCTGGTAATGGCTGGCATTGGCATCGAAAATCGTTTGCTGCACTTCTCCTACCAGTTTATACTGATCTTTACTGAAAGTGGGAAAAGACACCCCGAGGTTAGCCGGGAGCAGGTCTGCCGCATTCACCACATCCGACTGATAAGTGGCTTGTCCGGAAAAATTCACGGTGGGCAGGTATACCTTGCCGGCGTTGGAGAGGGAATATTTTCCAGTGGCCTTAATCAGGTCGTAGCGCTTTATCAAGGGATAGTTCTCTCTTGCCATGCTGTAACACTGTTCTATCGTGAGTGCCTGTGACCAGGCAGCATACGATGGCAGCAACAGCAGGAACAACAGCCATTTTCTACAATGCTTCTGTACCATGTTTTCGCGGTATTGAAATATTATGTATGATATAGTTACATCATGGCTTTCAGCCAGATGGGTATCTTTTGTTTGCGGTCTTCCATCATTTGCCTGAACATTTTCATGTCTACGGTGCCCGATCGGAGGAGCATTGTCCTGGCGATGAAGGGTAGGGTGAGCATGCTCATCATGTTCATCACAAGATGGAGGGGTTCGATCGCGAGTTTATTTTTATTATATAGCTCCTGTAATTGTTTAAGAAAATAGGATTGCAGGAAGATATTATTATCGATAAGGGCTTTGGAGATTTCCGGGGAGCTGATGGCGTTATTGGCGATGCCTGTCATCACAAATAGCGGCAGGTCGGGATGCGCCAGCAGCATATCCATATACTTCGGGCATACGGCATCGATTTTCTCCATGGCAGATGTATGCGTGTCGTTGAGCAGGTCTTTCAGGCCTGACAGGAGCTGTTTGATGGCATCGAGCATGATCAGCTCGAAGAGCTTTTCCTTACTGCGGAAATAATAGTTTACCAGGGAAAAGTTGAGGTCAGCTTCGGCGGCAATGTCACGTACTGTCGTAGCGGCGTAGCCGTTACGTGTAAATACTACCCTTGCTGCGGCCATGATCTTTTCTTCCGCAGAGGCATCGAGGTCCTTCTTTTTACTGGTCGCTTTAGCCATCTCCCAAAATTATAAATCAAATGTAGATCAGTATTTCCAATTAAACAAATGTATTAAACACTTGTTCAAAATTGATTCATAACACATTCATCTACATAACTAAACATTTATATCTGCCAATTGTTAACCACCTATGACTACTACAACCTGAAGCAGCACATGCATTTTGAATCACCGCGTAACCTGGAAGATTTCATTAAAGAGAAATGGCCGCTGGGCCAGAAAGTAACCCTGTTTCTGCTGGTAGTCGTCACCGCTGCGGTTGTGCGTATCTGGCTTTTACCCCGCGACATGCCTGACACCGCGCTGAATGCGTCGGTACTGATCATGCTGGCAGTAGGTTTCTGGATTACAGACGCCATGCCTCCTTTCGCCGTGAGCATGTTTGTGATATGTTATTCGGTATATTTCCTGCACGACGCCAGCATCCGCAATGTAAACCCCGACTGGGAACGGTACGCAGGCACCTGGTCCAGTCCGGTGATATGGATGATGATGGGTGGTTTCTTTATTTCACTGGGCATACAACTTACTTCGCTGGATAAATCCATCGCCAATTTTGCACTGAAGATGTTTGGAAACAAGCCAACAAGGCTATTGCTGGGCATCATGCTACTCACCATGTTACTATCTATGCTGGGGGTATCCAATACCGCTACAGCCGCTATGATGGTGGCCATCTTCACGCCACTGGCCAAAAAGCTGGACAAAAAAGACCCCTTCACCAAAAGCATATTCCTGGGAATAGCCATAGCAGCTTCTTTTGGCGGCATGGGCACCATTATAGGCAGTCCCATCAATGCGATGGCCGTAGAAGCAGCCGCTAAAAAAGGTATTACGATTAGTTTCCTCTACTGGATGGAGATGGGCGCCCCGCTGGCGCTGGGCTTCACTTTCCTGGGCTGGATATTGTTACACTGGCGCTACAAACCGTTGGTAGCTGAAGTACCGGCACTATATGGCGGCAACGATAACCCCGACCATACCTACACCTATTCAGAGTTGCAGGACCGCTGGATCGTAGGCATTACTTTCGTGCTGACACTGATACTATGGCTCACCTCCTCGGTGACACATATCCCTGTTGCGGCCGTTTCGTTTATGCCCATGATGCTACTCACACTTACAGGCGTTATCCAGCAAAAGCATATCCGGCTGATATCCTGGGATACGCTTTTGCTGGTAGCCGGCGGACTCACACTGGGCATGGCGGCACAGGAAACAGGCCTGCTGGACTATGTAGCCACAAAAATAACCCTGCCTACAGATAAATTTATGGCAGTACTGGTATTTTCCTATCTGACAGTATTTATTTCCAATTTCATGAGCAGTACGGCAGCAGCGAGTATCCTGATACCACTGGCCAACAGCCTCATGCCTAACGATGTGGCGTTTGTATCTATCGCCATCGGGTTTTCCTGTAGTATCGGCATCTTACTTCCTATCTCCACTCCTCCCAATGCCATTGCCTTATCTTCCGGGTTCCTGAGCCAGAAAGACTTCCGGCTGCCGGGCCTGTGCCTGCTGTTCTTCGGGCCGCTGGCTATCTGTTATACTATTTACTGGTGGGTGTTGTAATCCTGTACAAAGTGTGTGGTGCAAAAGGGTGATCAGCAGCGAGTTTGGGGTGATCAAAAAAACCGGCATGCTGCATCCCGGCTTTTTGCATAATACGTTCCGACTTCTTATTGGAAATGGTTGTGAAAGCATAGACATCTTTCAGTCCCAATTCTTCAAAGGCATATTCAAAGCAACGTATAGCCGCTTCCGTAGCATAGCCATTGTTCCATACCGCAGGTGCCAGTCGCCAGCCTATTTCCACACATGGGGTAAACCATGCCTCAAACTGCGGATGATTAAAACCTACGAAACCTATGAACTGTCCGGTTTCCAGCAGATCCACCGCATACAATCCGTAGCCGTACTGATCAAAATGCTGCTGCATCCTGGCGATCATATTACGGGTCTCCTCTTCAGTCATCAGCATAGGAAAAAATTCCATCGCTACCGGATCAGCATTGATAGCAGCAAAAGGCAGTGTATCCTCCGGAAGCCATTGCCTGAAGCCTAATCGCGGTGAAGTAAAAAGGTACTGTTTCATAGCTGCAAAAATACGACTAAAAACAAAACCGGCGTCCCTACTGCAAAGGACGCCGGTTTTCATAGCATGGTTTATTACCATCCGGGGTTAGGCCCCAGTAACTTATTCATGTCACGTTCGCCCTGTGGTATTGGCCACAAGTAATCACGCGGATCTATAAAGTAGCGCTGCTCACGTTTAAAGCGCACCGTAGCACTGTTGGTATAGTCAGGGATATCGTTGAGGTCTGTTTCAGAACCAGCACCGCCAAATGACGGAACAGCTGCAGGCACATTGGATTTGGCAGCAGCACCATACACAAAGGTATTCATCGCTGTTTTGCCGGTTTTCCATCTGCGCATATCGAACAGGTGAATACCTTCATTTGCCAGTTCCACTACTTTTTCTCTTCTTACCAGCTGCTTCATCTTAGCCAGGTCTCCAGCTACCACCGCATCCACTACGGGCATGCCCGCACGCTGACGCACCTGGTTAACAGCCGCTATTACAGACGCATCCAACTGACCGCCTTCTACTTTAGCTTCTGCATAGGTCAGCAGAATTTCTGCATACCGCATATAGATAAACCCGGTTTTGCTGGTAAAGGCGTCCTGTGCATCATCGTAGGTATATTTAGCCCAGAGGTACCCAACGCCATTCAATACAGGGCCGTAGATATTGGTCATATCTGCATTGGAAGCAGAAGCCCAGGTACCGGTAGCGAAGTTATAGAACATAGTTTCAGCTTTACCTGCTGCGTTGTTATAGCAACTATACACGCACCTTCTGAGCGTACCACTGGCTGTCAGTGAAATAGTATCACCATTCATGGTAACGGTTTGTTTCAGGCGCGGGTCCCTGTTTTTAGAAGGGTTTGCCGGGTCATACAAAGGCGATTGATCGATACGTTTACCATCGGTACATTCAAATCTGTCTACCAGCGGCTGAATAGGGAAACGGCCTGATTGCGCACTGATAGCGCGGGAGCCCTGACCTATAGCTACGTAGCTCACCGGATTCACCGCATCATCGGGGAAAGGCAGGATATACATGATCTCTTTACCTGCGTTGGCCGCCTGCCCGGTTTTTTTGAACAGATTGGCAAATACAGGATTGAGGCTATATTGTGCACTCTTGATCACATCATTTGCGGCAGTAGCGGCTACATCATAACGCTGAAGCATCAACGCCAGTTTTGATTTCAGTCCCAGCGCCACTCCCCTGCTTACTCTTCCCTGGTCTGCAGGCTGCCATGGCAGTTTGGTTGCTGCGCTATCAAGATCTGTGAGCAGGAAATCACCAATTTTATTTTTATCAACACGTGCCTGGTTATAAAATTCTGAAGGCAATAACGGTTTTGTATAAAAAGGAACATCTCCATACAAACCTATCAGGTGATAATAAGCCCAGGCCCTTAATACACGGGCTTCTGCATCCATCCTGTTGTAGTTGTCCGGCAGCATATTACCTTTTGCCCTCACCATACCATCGAGGAGGTTATTGGCATAGGAAACGGTTTTATATATCAGCTGCCAGGTAGTACCAATGGTACCAGTAGTAGCATCATACGTACCCGCAGCTATGCCAGGTGCACGTTCCAGCCCAAGGTCGGTATACTGATCAAAAGAGATCTGAACAGGAATGCTATTACTCAGGTTCCAGTAGGTACTGGAATAAACACCGGTCAAACCAAGACTTACTTCTGCCTCGTTGGTGTAATAGCTACCTGATGACGGACTATCCAGCGGCTGTTTGTTCAAATCCTTTTTACAGGAGGAGAAGGCAGCTGCTGCCAGTAAAAATATACTAATGCGCTTCATCGCTGATTTTTTTAAAGTTTAAAATTTCAGGTTCAGCCCTGCTGTGAATGTTTTCATCACCGGATAGAATTCACCGTTGATATTATTGATCTCCGGATCGAAGCCCGGTGCATAGCCGGAATGCGTAAACAGGTTACTACCGCTTACGTACACACGTAATGATTGTATCTTCACGAACTTCACATGCTGACCGCTAAAGGTATAGCCCAGTGCAATATTTTTCACGCGGAGATATGCACCATTTTTCATCCAGAAGGTAGAAGTCGGGAAGCTTGGATTCTCCGTCAGTCGTGGATATGCAGCGTTCGGGTTTTCCGGTGTCCAGAAATCTTTCTGCCAGGAATACATGGTTCCGATGAAGTCGGCACTATAGAATGCCCATGCACCTGTACCACTCACATAGTTATCACGTTTGCCGACACCCTGCAGGAAAATATTCAGGTCGAAGTTTTTCCAGTAGCCGTTGAGGTTAAGGCTATATTCATAGTGTGGCATACTGTTGCCAAGCACCTTACGGTCGTAGGCATCAATTTTACCGTCTGGCTTGCCTTCAGGACCGCTGAAATCTTTGTAACGGATATCACCAGGCTTGGTAGTGCTCTGGAAGAAAGGTCCTTTTGTTACTTCGTCGGCATTCTGGTAGTAACCATCTGCCACATAACCATAGTAAGAACGTATAGGCGATCCCGGTGTAGTAATGAATGCACCATCAATAATATCAACACCACCAAGGTCTTTCACGTTATTACGTACATCACTCAGGTTAAAGCCAACATCATAGCGGAACTTGCCGATCTTATCCTTCCATCCCAATGCGAGCTCCCAGCCTTTGTTCTGCATGGATCCGATGTTGATGTACGGAGCCGCAAGACCTACATAATTTGGAATAGGACGTTTCAGCAACATTGCTGACACATCTTTGATATAATAGTCAAAAGACATGCTCAGTCTATCTTTCAGGAAGAGGAAGTCGGCACCGATATTTTTCTGGGTAGATTTTTCCCAGGAGATCATTGGATTGGCCGCATCTGTTTGTGCGACCCCTGAATTATTCTTACTATTGAAATAATAATTAACAGTGGTAGTATTGAGGGTGGCTACGAAAGGATAATATTCTTTCAGCGACTGATTACCCAGCGATCCGTAGGAAGCCCTGATCTTGGCGAAACTCACTACTTTATTCAGGCGTTCGAAGAACTTTTCCTGGCTGAGTATCCAGCCTGCAGAAACAGAAGGATAATACCCCCATTGGTTATTGAATTCCTGCGAGAAACGGGAAGAACCATCCGCCCTTCCGTTCAGCTCGAGGAGGTATTTATCTTTATAGGAATAGTTTAATCTGCCGTAGAAGCTTTCGAGGAAGTAAGCGCTGGCGCCGCCACTGTTATTCAGGTTTTTGGTACCAATGTTCATGTACGGATCATTGGATGGGAAGTCGGTTCTGGAAGCGCCGAGCGATGACACGCTGAAATCTTCCGCCTGGAAACCAGCCAGGAACTTGATCTCATGGCCACCATATTGTTTATGAAAGGTTCCCTGAATCGTATAATAGTTCAGTTTATTATTAGAATAAGCCTCGCTCAGGATGTTCTGACCGGGATAATAAGTATCCAGTACCAGTTGATTGTTGGCAACATCGGGGCGATATACTGCATAGTTCTGGATGAATTTCTTATTGTGTGCATTATAGGTATTATTGGAGAACCAGGCTTCAAATTCCAGTTCTTTGATCGGACGGTATACTAAAGTTGCCTTCAGGATATTGGAAGGTGTTTCGTTGAGATTGATACCACTTGCTTCTGCCTGACCAATAGGATTCCTTTTGGCGCTCTGGCCGGCATCTCCGTATTTACCATCTGCGAATTTACCGGCAGCATTTGCAGGCATACCCAGCATCTGTTTGATGATAAATTCCGGCGTAGAACCCGCAGGCTCGTTACGGGCAGATTTATTGTAGATATAATCACCACGCAGACTTACTTTATCAGAAAGTTTGATGTCTGCATTCATGCGTACATCATATTTTGTATAGTAGGTATTTGGGGTAAGCCCTTGTTGCTTCAGGTAGGTACCGGAGGCAAAGAATTTAATATTCTCGCTACCCAGACTGAGGTTCAGGTTATGGTTCTGCATCAGGCCATTGTTGGTGAGTACCATTTTCTCCCAGTCGGTATTGAAATAATTAAAGTTATCAGCAGGGTTTTGTTTGTATTTATTAATCAGCACTGTATCAAATGCAAATGAGTTTGGGTTGCCGGTAGTATTCTGGCGGGCGATGTTCGCATATTGCATATGCTCGATGGCGCTTACCTTTTGTGGCAGGTTGGTTGCTTCCTGTTTGGAAACGTATGCATTGTATTGCATAGCCAGTCCGTTGCCTTTACCTCTGCGGGTAGTAACGAGTACTACACCGTTGGTGGCGCGGCTACCATAGATAGCGGTAGATGCCGCATCCTTTAATACAGTAATACTTTCGATGGTATTGGGATCTACGGCATCCATGTTCATCTGCACACCGTCTACGAGGATGAGTGGATCAGAACCTGCATAGATAGAACCTTCTCCGCGGATCTTGATGGTGGCACCATCTGTACCGGGTTTACCGGATTGTTGTGTTACCATTACGCCTGGCGCGAGGCCCTGGAGGAGGTTGGAAGTTGAGGCTACCTGTCTTTTAGTTATATCTTCTGTTTTCAGAGAAGTGAGTGCGCCGGTGAGATTGGCTTTTTTCTGTGTGCCATAACCAACCACTACCAGGTCTTTCAAACCGATAGCCTGTGCAGTGAGTTGTATTTTAAATTCGGTAGAACGACCTACAGTTTGCTCGATGGGATTGTAGCCGATGATGGAGAGTATCAGTACATCCTGTGGTGTGGCGTTTAAGGAGAAGAGCCCTTTGGCATCCGACTGTACGGCGGTGTTTTTTCCTTTGACACGAACGGTAACACCCGGGAGAGGTTCGCCGCTGTCGTGGTCGGTGATTTTACCGGAGATGTTACCGGACTGGCCTTTCACCACAGTGGTGATTAGCAGTAGCAGCATAAGGCACGGGATAAGTAGCCGTTCTTTCATATGCGATCTTTTTTTGGTGATAGTTAGCATGTAGTTGTGTTGTTCAATAAGGTGAAATGACGATCTCCAGTACGGCCAGGTTGCTGGTCGTTTCGTTGGCCCGTCGGCGTTATCGTTGTTTTATGTCAGGAAGGTGATGCGCGGTACGTCCCTGATTTTTGGTTGATATTCGAATTACAGTAACGTGAATATATATATTTTTACTAAACTACAATATAGTTAATATATTTTTTTATTAAGTTTTTTAAAAGAGATGTATTTATAAGCATGGAATTCATCTTGTAAAACTAATCATAAGAAATTAATAAACAATATTTTACAAAAACACATCTTTATAAAAGGAGAGAGAAAATAATTTTTGCAAGAAAAGTGAAGAAAATAATTTTTTTTAAAAAGACGATTAAGAAATTAAGCAAAATAATCCACGCCCCGAAGGGGCGTAATAACCAGTCGACACCTTCGGTGTCGACTGCGGAAAAGCAAATGTTTATCATCCGAACCTGGTCACACAAACGAAAACGGCAGACAGCAATGGCTTACCACCATTACTGTCTGCCGTTTTATACAGGAATCAACAACGTCAACGGTTACCCGATCTTACCATCATAGGCATCCTGTAAATCTTTAATGATCAGCTTTTCCATTTTCATCATGACCTCATTTACACGTCCGGCACGCACAGGGTCTTTATCCTGCAACAGCTTTGTCAGCTGAGAAGGAACCACCTGCCATGTTAAATTGAATTTATCGGTCACCCAGCCGCAACTGAGCGGCTTACCGCCATCTGAAGTCATCTTCTCCCATATCTCATCAATTTCTTCCTGGGTCTGACAATCTATATACAAGGAAATAGCAGGCGTAAAGCTAAACATAGGGCCGCCATTCAATGCATAGAAAGTAATGCCTTCCAGCTCAAAAACAGCCGACCATACCGTGCCCTCCGGACCAGGACCATTAGGACCGTTTCTCACCATGCTAATGATTTTACCATTTTTAAATACGGAGAGATAAAAATTAACGGCTTCTTCTGCCTGGTTATTAAACCAAAGGAAAGGAACTATTTTCTGCATAACAATGAAATTTAGGTATCATAAATTTACGGGTATCATGCCAATTAATTACGGTGCCATACCGACAAACACTGAGGCAATCCCGACATCCTGCCGCTTATATATACCCTCCGGCAGCATTCTCCTAAATTGACGTACATTGTTAATGCATATGAAGCATAAATGGTTTAACCGCAGCAATATAATCAACGGTATCTTCTTAGTGTTCATCATTGTTATACTGGTGAGTCCGGATGCCAAATCCTACCTGACACGTGGCCTCATGGCCATCGGCTTGTTTCAGCCAGGTGTCAGTGATGCCGGCACCGGCAATGAAATGCCGCCGGATACCCGATTCGTGGATGAATCCGGCAACAGCGTCACCATAGGTGCTTTGAAAGGGAAAGTAATTTTCCTTAACATCTGGGCTACCTGGTGCCCTCCATGCCGCGCCGAAATGCCGGCACTCAACCAATTGCACCAGGACCTGAAAAATAATGCTGACATCGTTTTCCTCATTGTAGATGCAGACAGCAACCTGCCCAAAGCAGCGGCCTTCCAACAGAAAAACGGATATTCGTTGCCGTTATACAGTGCAGCCTCAGACATCGCTCCCAAAGTATATAGCGGCACCTTACCTACTACAGTTATCATCGACAAAAAAGGAAACATCAGAGAAAGGTATACAGGTGCAAAAGACTATTCCAACAAGGGTTTCAGGGAATTTCTCCTGAAGCTGGCAGCTGAATAAGTTTTGATGTATATTTATCGCTCTTATTAATCATCGGAAAATTATAACACATGGAATACAGAGTATTTGGCAGAACCGGCTGGAAGATCAGTGAAGTGGGATACGGTATGTGGGGCATGGCTGGCTGGACAGGCTCCGAAGAAGCAGAAGTCAACCGTGCACTCGACAAATCCATAGAACTGGGCTGTAACTTCTTTGATACCGCCTGGGGATACGGCGAAGGACTCAGCGAAGAAATCCTTAACAAAACCATCAAACGCCATCCGGGCAAACGTTTGTATGCAGCTACCAAAATACCTCCTAAAAACCGTAAATGGCCTTCCAAACCGGAATTCAATATACAGGACGTATTCCCCGCTGACTATATCGTGGAATACACGGAGAAAAGCCTGAAAAACCTGGGTGTAGACAGCATAGACCTGCAGCAGTTCCACGTATGGGAAGACAACTGGGCTGCACAGGACGAATGGAAAGAAGCCATCACCAAACTGACAAAAGAAGGTAAAGTAAAACACTGGGGCGTGAGCGTAAACCGCTGGGAACCGGATAACTGCCTCAACACCTTACGCACCGGCCTTATCGATTCCGTACAGGTAATCTATAATATTTTCGATCAGGCACCGGAAGACAACCTCCTCCCACTCTGCCGTGAGCTCAATATCGGCGTGATTGCACGCGTTCCTTTCGATGAAGGCACCCTCACCGGCACCTTTACCAATGAAACCACTTTCCCTGCCGGCGACTGGCGCGCGAGTTATTTCGTGCCGGAAAACCTGCATTCCAGTGTGGAACATGCAGATGCACTGAAACCATTGATCCCCGCAGGCATGACCATGCCAGAAATGGCGCTGCGCTTCATTCTCAGCAATCCTGATATCAGCACCACCATTCCGGGTATGCGTAAAATCAGAAACGTGGAAGCAAATATGGCCAGCAGCGATGGCAAAGGACTATCTCCTGCATTGCTCGCGGAGCTTAAAAAACACCGCTGGGACAGAACCCCGACAGGCTGGTCTCAATAAAAATATGCATATAAACAGAAAGTCCGTCTCTAAGAATAGAAACGGACTTTTTTTTGCTATACCCGTTTTCCAATCCAACGGTTACGCGCTTTAGTATCCACACTAAATATCTTTACACCAGGTCACGCAATGCCATATACGCTGATACGGCTTACCTTCCTGCTGTCCCTGTTCATTCTCTGTAAAAGTACCTTCCAGCAGGTATCTTCCCTGCCATGCGGGTGTAAACGTAAATGTTTCCCCTGCTGCCGGTTTTACTTTTTTCGTCCAGCCCTGTGGCGACTGAACAGTAAGTTCCGCGTTGGGCAGTTCTTTTTTAGTTTTATGCGATAAGGCCACCTGCTGTGCTACGTTTACTTTTGCCGGTTTTACTGCCGGTTCTGTCAATACAAAATCATGCTGACGCAGGTTATCCAAACCTTTGCTGCTATTAACTTTTACCACACCCTGTGCATAATAATGAATCTTACTTTCTCCGTAAATTTCTTTCACCGTATGATCGATGTACAACACATACGCACCATCCGTGGCAGGTGTGAAAGTGGCGCGGAAATGATCGCCGGCAGGGGTACATTCCAGCTGTTGTTTGCTGCCATCCGGCGCCATCAGGTATAAAGAGAAATCTCTCATATTACTGAACCAGTTGCCAACAGAATCGCGTTCATTATCGGCATATTCCCCAAAAAATATTTTTACTTCCTGGGCCTGCCCTTTCTTGCCGGTGGTCATGGTTTCAATCCAGAGTGCATGAGCAAATACCGTATGCATACAGCAGCATAGCAATGCTGAGAATAATAGTTTCTTCATTATCTACAGGGTTTGAGTTTACAGCTTAAAATGGCGCAGGTCAGCTCCAGACAACGATCGTCGGGAATATTTTTGTCCATTCATTGTTTATGCCGGCAAATGTAGGTTGCAACAATTCCTGCGGCCATGCGAACCGGGAAATTGATTTGCGCGATCAGGAAAAATATGCAGGTTGCCTGTAGTATCTCAGGAGGGGAACCATAGCCATTCGTTGTTGTCGCGGATGTGTATATCAGCGCCACTAGGCCATTTTGGCGAAATGGTATTCTTCACTTCCCAGGAATGTAATGCGGATTTCAATGCGGCTACCTTTTCAGGATATTTTGTAGCGAGATTGTTTTTTTCAGAGGGATCTTCTTCGAGATTGAAGAGGAAGATTTTATTATCTTTTTCGTTGAGATAGAGTTTCCAGCTGTTTTCACGGATGGCTTTCGTATAGCCGTTCCTCCAGTACAGTACCGGATGTGGGACGCCGGAAACTGTTCTGTTAATAAAAGGGATCAGGTTTACGCCGTCGTAGGGCCTGTCTGCCGGCAAGGGCGTACCTGTCACGGCTACGGTGGTGGCAAACATATCGAGGGCGCTGACAGGATTGGAGTAGACGCTGGCCGATTGCCATGCTGCCGGGAACTTCATAAAGCAGGGCACTACGAGTCCGCCTTCGAATTGTGTGCATTTTCCGCCCCGTAATGGTGCATTATCTGTAGCGCGTGTGTAGGCAGCGCCTCCATTGTCGCTGATGAAGAAAATAAGCGTATTATCAGCAATTCCGGCGGCTTTGAGTTTTGCTTCCACCTGGCCAACGGCATCATCCAGGGCGAGGATCATAGCGTAGTAAACACGTTTTACGGGATCAGGTTCCTGGCTGACTTTATTCATATATTCCACCGGCGCCTGAAACGGGTCATGTGGTGCATTAAATGCCAGCGCGAGGAAGAAAGGATTGTTTTTATTTTTGTCGATAAAGGCAGTAGCTTTTTCAGCGAGGGAGAAGGTCAGGTACCCGGTATCTTTGACGATGTTGCGGCCTTCCATGATGGCAGAAGAGCCATAGCGGGGCGCCCAGGCGGGGATATCCGAAAATGCCCATGGCAGCCGTATGCCCTTATACCTGTTTGTATCGATCGGATCTTCCACGTACCTTGTCAGTGCTCCCTGGAAGTAATAGCTATAGTCGAAGCCACGTTTATCAGGATAGAAGTTCTCTCCATACCCTTCGTTCCACTTACCTACCAACCCTGTGGCATACCCGTCTTTTTTTAATACATCCGCAATCGTTAGTTCATCTTTATTAAGGCCAGTCACATGATTTTTCAGGTTAGCCTTCATATGCACCCGTAATGTTTGCAGGCCGGGAAACTTTTTGCGATGAAAAAGGTAATTCATCGCCAGTTTTTTCCGGTATTCCGGAGAGATATGTTCATATGGCATATACTCTCCGCCAAATCTTTGCTGATAACGCCCGGTGATGATACCTTCCCTTGCAGGGCCGCAGATAGGCGCGGTGGCGTAGGCGCGGGTAAAACGTACCCCCTGCGCTGCCAGGCCGTCTATATGAGGGGTATGAATGTCTTTGTTGCCATACGACGACAGGTCGCTGTATCCCAGGTCATCAACGATGATCCATATTACGTTGGGCTTGGACTTAAAGGGAGGTGCAGGTGATGCTGTCAGTTTCGGGGCAACAACCAGACAACTCATGAATAAAAGCAGCGATCGGGATATCATATCAGGTTAATTTCCAATGAGCGGATGTTTTTTGCTGAGTATCGTTTATGCCTGGTGGTAGTATAAATATAAGAAAAATACTTCTACAAAGATATATATTAAAAAAAATATTGCTACAACTAAAAAAGCTGGTTATCTTTATAAAAATAATCCTGTGTAAGACTGACGTAAAACAGAGCAAGCGTCCTTTAACCTATGAATAAACTTTACCGACAAATCATTGCCGGAGTGCTGCTGATGGCCGGCATATTACCAGGTCAGGCAGTGAAGGCAGCAACCAGTATCCCTACCAGCATCATGATGGCAGCAGTACCGCCGTCCATCAACGATCAGACCTTTACTGTTCATGATGATACACCGGCAGGAAGCATTATCGGTCAGGTGGTGGCTACCGGCAATATCACCGACTGGATTATTATTGACGACAACAGCAACGGTGCCATCACACTCTCTAACAACGGTACTTTAACCGTGAAAGATGCCAATATGCTGAAGAGCAAGCATGGCACAACTATCAGGATATCCGTTTCCGTTAGTGACGGGGTTTTCACCAGCGACGTTGCAGATATTAAAGTAACGGTGGTAGCCAGCAGTATTAACCATGCGCCTACCCTGGACCCTATCGCCAATCAGATGGCCTGTAGCGGGACAGACTTACATACCATGCAATTAACGGGGATGTCGGCCGGTGACCCCGACCAGACCTATACCCTCGTAGCCGTTGCAGACCTGCCTGTTCTCGACCTCCTGCAGGTAACCACAGACGGCATCCTGACATGGAGACTGAAACCCGGACAAACACAGGGCTCATGCACTGTTACCGTTATCATTAAAGATGATGGCGGCACTGCAAACGGCGGACAGGACACCAAAACAGAGACATTCACCATCAGTATAAACAAAATACCTGACGTCAGGCTGGTGAGTGACAAAGGCAATATTATCTCTAAAGGCGACATTATCACGCTGACCGCCAGTGGTGGAGATACCTATAAATGGATAGATGGTGTTACAGAAGAGGTGACCACCGCCAGCATTACAGCCAAACCGACCAAACTCACCACCTACCAGGTAGTGGCCATCAGTAACCAGGGCTGTACAGATACCGCCAGCATTGAAATAAGAGTACTGGGCAACTTTGTAATTAATGCCAACAACGTACTTACGCCTAACGGCGATGGTCATAATGACTACTGGGTTATCAATGGCATCGAAGATTATCCTGAAAATGAACTCACCATTGTAGATCGTGGCGGCCGCATTGTGTATTCACAGAAAAACTATCACAATACCTGGGATGGAAAGGTGAATGGCCAGCAACTGGCAGAGGGTACCTATTACTATGTATTCCGTGTAAACAGTACTAAGGATGTAGCCAAAGGCTATATCACCATTATCAGGAATTATTAATATTCGTACTAACAGCGACACCTATACACAGCCGTGCAGACATTTGTTTGCGCGGCTTTTTTATGACTGTAACCTGGCCGCAATCAATGCGAGCGCCCGATGCATGTCGGCCTTCCATTCGTTGGCAACAAGGTCGCGGGAAGCTTTATTGGCCAACAGGGCACTACCGTAATCAAATACCAGCCTGAAGAAGGAAGCGCTGTCCAGCAATACGGCGCCGGCCTGTTCTTCCATAATCAGTACTTCCCCTGGTTTCATTTTACGTCCGGAAACAGCAGATACCTGGGCCAGCTCGTGCTGGTCCATATTTTCATGAAATCTGAAACTGGCCTTTGAGAACCCCCAGTTTTCTGATTGGCTGACCACAGTAAGGAATTCAGGAAACAGGTCATAGTCAATTGCGTACAGTGACGATACTATCGGGTCAAAAGCTGCTCCCATCTTTAAGTCAGTGGCATGCGGGTTATCAGTACCACTACTTCTTCTTAACACCCATTTTACCATGGTTAAACAAAAACTTTGGTCTTGTTAAACGAAATTATCATACCAAAGTTGCGCAGAAACCATAAAAATCAGGGCCACAATGCGATTATTTCGCGGTATCTTTTCTTGTGAGACCAAAAAACAACAGGGGCTGAACAAAACAGCGGTATACTGCCTTATTCAGCCCTTTAATAATGATTTGAAAAGCTATTAGAGCTTCATGATTTTTTTGACCTGGTATTCCTGACCTACCTGTACCCCCAGCAGGTAAATTCCCTGTGGCATATCTGTAATATTAAAAGGCACTTCATGGTTCATGGCTGCAGGTGATTGTTTCAGATCCATCTGCTGACCGGTATTAAAGTTGATCAGCTTAATAGTAACTGCGGTGGATTCAGACAAGGCCACCGACACCTTGAAATTGCCACTGGTAGGATTCGGAAAGAGTTGAATATCCTTTATCACCGGAGGTCGGTACCCCAATGCTGAATCTGTATTATTTCTGTCGGCCTCCGGCCAGATGGTAACCGCTTTTGTGATCATGTCCGCACATTGTCCCAGCTGGGTATATAGTCTGATATTATATATACCGACATGAGAAAATATCAGTTGCTGCACACTGCCATCCCCGCTACTTCCTACCTCTTTCGCTCCTTCCGGCATGGTCCACTGTAATGCCAATGGCTTAGGTTTAGAAACATCTACCAGGATGATAGTGTCTCCTACGGTACCGTAGGTGGCCATCAGGAAATCTGCCTGGAGCACGCTCAGCGAGGTGTGCAGTGCAAATTTATCTGTGGCCGTACAGCCGGCAGCGTTAGTAACCACCACGGTATAATTACCATCTTTACTTAGGGTTACCTTTTGTGTACCAGCCTTGAAGCCAGCGTCGGAAGTCCAGGCATAATCAGTACCTCCGTTGCCTGCATCCAGGGTCAGCTGTTGTCCCACACAGAGTGTGGTATCTTTCAGGCCTAAGTTCAGCACGATCGCCGCAGGTTGTGTTAGTCTGATATTATCATTCAGCTGGCAGCCGTTGGCATCTGTCATATTAATGAAATACACTCCTCCCTTCAGGTTGCTGATCTTAGGAGAAGGCGCAGTAGTGTTGCCGCTCCAGCTATAGTTATATGGCGGCGTTCCACCTTTCAATGTTACTTCAATACTGCCATCAGCCGAATAGCTGCAGACAGGATCGATGGCCACCCTGGTATAAGACAGCGGTTCCGGCTGGCTGATAACGGCATTATCAGCAAGTTTACAGCCATTGCCATCTTTTACTGTAAGCAGATAATTACCTTTTGTGAGATGATCGAAGCGATTTGTAGTTTGTGCGGGCAGTGCGTTCAGCGTATAGCTGTAAGCACCTTTACCACCGGAAACGTTTAAGGTGATCGCTCCTGTTGCCTCCCCGAAACATTTCACCGGGTCGGCACTCACGGTCATGGCCAGACGAACAGGTTCACTGATGGCAGTAGAGAGCGACAATGCGCAGCCTTGTTTATCTGTTACCTTTAGCTGGTAAGTGGCAGGTGCCAGGCCTGTAAACATGCCAACATTCTGCGCGGCACCGTTCAGTGCGTAGGTATACGGCTGCGTGCCACCGTTAGCAGTCAGGTTAATATATCCGTTAGCGTTACCGAAGCAATCCACATCTGCCTGACTGGAGATAGCAGCCTGCAGGATGGATGGCTGCCCTACTGTCTGATCCAGGGTAGACGTACAACCCTGTGCATCCGTTGCCACGAGGTGATAGTTGCCGGCAGTCAGGTTATCAAATATACCCGTTGTCTGGGTAGCCCCGCCATTGATAGCATATCGATAGCCGGAAGTTCCTCCGGCAGCATTCACCGTAATCATGCCATTGCTGAGGCCATTGCAGCTAACATCTCTGTTGCTGAGTAAGTCTAACTGCAATGCAGTTGGGCGGCCAACAGCAGCGGTGAGCTGTACCTGACAGGTATAAGGAATATCCCTTACCGTGACGGCATAGGTATTTCCACCCATCAGATTATTAAATACAGGTGAAGACTGATAACTGGTACCATCAATAGAATATTCGTAGGTGCCTGTACCACCGGTTATGTTAGACACCGTAATGCTTCCGTTGGCACTGCTATAGCAGGTTGCAGGCGATGCGTCAATGCTACCGCGCATACTCACAGGGCCATAAGGAGAGATACTACGGTTGATCACACATCCTTCTGCATCTTTTACATACACTATATAATCACCATTGATCAGGTTAGAAAATACCGTCGCAGTATTGAAGCTGGCATTATCCAGACTATAACTATATGGCGACAGCCCTCCGTTCACAGACGCTACAGTTATACTTCCCCTGTCGTCGCAGGTAGCAGGCGGGTTGCTGGTAAGTGTTGCCGTCAACGGGGCGTGCAGGTCTTTCACGGTAACCGTGAATGTACCGGTGCACTGATTTTCATCTTTGATGATCAGTGGATAGCTATTTGCCGCCAGGTTATTCCAGGTCGGGTTTGTTTGCCCACTACCACCGTTGAACTGATAGGAATAAGCGCCGGTTCCGCCGGTACCGGTAAGCGTAACAGCACCGGTATTATCTCCAGCACAGGCTATATCTTTCAGGTTAATGATATTGTAACCGATCGCCGCCGGCTGGCTAACCGTTACGGATATACTAAAAGTACAACCATGGGCATCTTTCACGCCAACCTGGTAATTACCGGCAGTCAGGCCAGTAAAGGTACCATTGGTTTGGTAGTCGGCCTGGTTGATAGTATAGCTGTAAGGTGGCGTTGCGCCTGCTGCTACTACAGAGAAGCTGCCATTACTGTATCCGTTGCAGGATACTGCCTGTTTGTTGATAAGCTGGAGGCTGAGCGCAGTAGGTTCCAGGACAGCAACGGTGGTTTGTGCGGTACAGCCATTATTGTCTTTCACCATCATTAGCCTGGTATCGGCAGTGGATGTAAAGGTAGCGGAAGACTGAAATACGCCATTATCCATAGCATATTGGTAAGGAGACACGCCCCCTCCGGCAGCGACAGTAATCTGTCCGTCATTTCCGCCATTGCAGGCAACAGGCAACGCCGTTGCCGAGATAGTGAGGGCGGTTGGTTGCGTTACCTTTATAGAAGTGCTTGCGGCGCAGTTATGGGCGTCTTTCAGATATAAGGTATAGTCAGCAGCGGAAAGACCAGAGAAGGACGTTGCCGGGCCATAGCTGATATCATCGATGCTATAGGTTAGTGGCACAGTGCCTCCTTGTCCTGAAACGCTGATAGTGCCAGTAGCCCCCCCATTACATAACACCGGTGTGGAAGAACCGCTGATACTTACCGCTGATGGCTGGCCGACCGTAATAAAAGCTGATTTCACTTCACAGGCATTATCATCTTTTGCCGTTACCTGGTAGGTACCTGCCGGGAGTCCGGTAAATTTACCGGTGTTATTAGCGACATCAGGTGCGCTGCTGATAAAATAGGTAATATTACCAGTACCGCCACTGGTGGCAACTTCCAGCTGTCCATCGGACAGGCCGAAACAGGAAGCATTCACGGGAGTGCCCACGGTCATGATTGTCAATGCAGCCGGTGAATTCACCATCGCATTAGGATTATTTCCCGTGCATCCATTTGCGTCTTTTACATAAACAGTGTACGAACCGGCAACCAATCCACCTATGGTGGTTGCTGTACTCCAGCTCAGGTTATCATTGCTGAAACTGTAAGGTGCAGTACCGTTTAGCCCCTGTAGATTATAGATCATACCAGTGGCAGTTCCAGCACACAGCACATCTTTTGTCTGGAAGTTAAGCCCGACATACTGTGCAGGCTCGTTAACAGTTGCCTGTTGTTGTGCAGACTGACATCCCAGCTGATCATCTACCCGAAGGGTGTAATTACCGGCAGGTAAGCTGAAGGTATTGGTGCTCTGCGTAGGTCCGCCAATGACAGTATATTTATAACCGCCATTACCACCTTGTGCAGTGAACACCAAAGCACCATTGCCGGATTTACACACCGCATTGGTTACTGCGGTGGTAAAGGAAACAGGGCTAGGAGAACCGACTGCTACATTGTGTATGGCTTCTACGCCGTCTGCATCTTTTACATATATATCATAATTACCGGCTGTCAGCAGTGTAAACTGATTATCGTTGGCACGGTAAACCCCGCTGGCGCCAAGTTTTATCTGGTACGGCATACTTCCACCGGAGATGGAAATATTAATTTTACCATCACTGCCCTGGTCGCAACGTGTATTCGTGACCGTATAAGTGAAGTCGAGCGGCGTTAATGATACCCGATAACCAGCGCTGATACAGCCTTTACTGTCTTGCACATACACTATATAATCTCCGGCCGCCAGGCCGCCAAAAATATTACTGACCTGCCAGTTCACTTTATCCAGACTATAGGTATAAGGGCCTGTGCCACCGGCAGCATCCACTGTAATACGGCCGATATCAGCTCCTGCTACAGGTGCCTTGATGGCCGCGCCAGTAACAACAACAGCGGCTTCGGTGGTGGTGGTAAATGATTTAAGACAATTGTTGGCATCTTTGACAAAATAGGTATAACTGGTAGCGGGATTTAATCCGGTGAGGATAGCATTTCCATTATAGTTCAGGTTATCCACTGAATAGGTATAACCAGGCGTTCCACCAGTTGCCTTAATCTGGAAAGCTGGTTTACCATTGTTACATAACATGGTAGTAGTGGCAGCAATGACAGGCGGCACTTCGTTTACGGTAGCTCCGGGGGCTTCGAAATTACACGCACCGGTTCCTGAGATTGCACTCATAGCTATGACATAATCATCAGGTATAACCTCCAGGTCCAGAGAGGTACCACTAAATCCTGGTACAGGATATTGCTTTCCTGTTTTCTTACCCACAATCGTCATATCAAATGGTACAGATCCATCATATGCAGTACCATCTGTGTATTTAAAATCTCTGAGATGCAGGGAGCCAACATCACCGAAACACTTAGGCTGTGTTGCAGTGACGGTAGGTGTTGGAGGAGTTGCCGCAAAAATCAATTGAACATCGTTTGTTTCTACGGTAAAGTTACTTCTGGTAAATGGACCTGGATCTCCTAAATCATAGTACGGTTTTGCATTTACCGTACCAACTGCATGTAAATGTAAGGGAGCGTAAATATTTATATTTTTTTTGAGCGCAAGGATATCTGCCGCTGTAATGGTCATTCCTGTACTTTTATTCGGCAGTGGATACATAGTACCGCCAACATTACCTATTTCCCAATCTACAGATATAATATTTGCACCCGTTACATATAAATCAACTGGCGTACTCTCACAGTATCTGCCTGTTCCTACTATATTAAAATATTCTGGCGAGACTGTAACATAAAACTGATGCTGAGCGCAACCATTCTCTAAATTGAAAAGAGTAAATGAACTGCCATCTTCATCTGGCGTCTCTATTGGACCTGACAGTGTCACTCCTGTCGGGAAGCTTGCTGAAATAAAAGTGGGATAGTTCAGATCATAAAAGAATTGGGAGTAATAGGATGCATCTCCATAGTTAGGACATTTTCCATTCTCAGAATAATTCAATGACCCTGATAACTGAATACCGAAATTGAAGATCGAACCAGAAAGGCAATTATTTTCCCCGTAGCCACTTAAGTCTGTTACAGGGGAGATCATGTAGTATTTGTTCGTCGTCTGTCCAAATGACCTACCACAGACTATTAAAAGCGTTATCAATAACAGGTAAATATATTTCATAGGCTATACTAACAAGGCTCAATAATTTACAATTACTTCCGAGGTGAATCCGCTTCTGCCATTCACGGTATCCATCATACGAAGTTTATATTTATAGATAGTATTCAAGAGTAACTCAGCGTCTGTAGTAGTCGTTTCCGTGCCTTCTACTGTTTTAATGAGTCGGAAAGTTCCGTCAGCGGTGGCTTTATAAATCCAGACTTTATTAACTCCTTTCAGCGCCTGCCAGCTAAGCTTTACCAGTTTATTTTCTCTGTCAACCGAGACTTTCAAAGCATCCTTCGCAGCAACGTTGCCCATATCAATTCTGGCAGCGTTGAGTAATTTGGATGCACCCTGTAACCCACTATCATCAATCGCAATAAGCTGATAGGTATATTTAACACCGGCTACTGAGCTGGTGTCTGTATAGTTAACAGTAGTATCACCCTTCGGGAGATATAGAACCGATTCCCATACGCTATCCTTTCTCCTCATCAGCTGATGGCATTCCACATCTGCACTGGTACTGAGTATCCAGGTTAATGCTATTCCCTCTGCAGAAGCGTTACTGGACACGAATAACGGCGGCACCGGCGGAATAATATCCGGTCTTTTCAATGTCAGCATTTCACTAAATGGAGAAGGATTATAGTGTTTATCCAGTGCTACTACTTTATAGTATACATTTTTTGTCAGTGTATTTATAGAGATGGTATCGCTGAAGAAGGCCGAATCAGCAGGGTTTCTGGTCACCTGTACAAACTCTTCCTGTGGCGCATTGGCTCTGAACACACGATAACCGTAAAGGTCTTTTTCTTTATTGGGTTCCCATGAAAGGGAAACTACGCCTGCTTTGTTAATAGTACCGGCAAGCGCTACAGGTGCTACAGGAGGGATACTATCTTCCTGCTGAATAAAATGCGGGAAGGAATATACATGCTGCCCATCTTTTGTGGTAGCTTTGATTCGGTAATAGTTAACATTCATTGGCTGCTGATCCGCGAAGATGCTGTCTTTTTCCAATAATGGCACTTTGTTCAATACCGTATATTTTTTATTGACAGCAGCAGATCTTTCGATATCATAGCGTACAATCTTCGCTTTACTTTGCGGCATACGCCATCTTATATATACCACGCCTTGCTGATCTTCAACATCAACAATGGTTGGATGCACAGTCAGCAAGTCGTGTATAGTCACCTGCACCGTATCAGAAACAGGACCAATTTCACCAAACGCAGAGATACCACGCACACGGTACGCATATACCTGATCTATGTGCAGGGCGGTATCCAGGCGATAGAAATAATTTACCTGATCTTTCGGGTTATCCTGTGTATTGATCAAAGGCTCTTTGCTGACACTGGTAAAGGTTTTACCATTATCATCGGATCGTTCCAGTATCCATGCATTATAAAACCGTTCGAAGTTGATTTTATTCCAGCTAATGAGCGCCGCTTTGTCCAGCGGGCCTGCCTTTAGTTCAGCCGGTTTAGGCAACGGCTGGTACTCATCCAACCCTGTGTATATATAGCCGGTATCTGATGGCAATCCGGCAGGTGTAACGGCCAGGAATATACGATAAAGGTATTTCTCATCCGGCTTTACATTTCTATCTACAAACCCCAGCCCCATTGCCTTTGCAACCTCATAACTCTGTTCCGCTGCATATAATCCAAAACTGAATCGGGTTTCCTGTTCCTCAGACTGGTGGTAGATAGTCATAGGATCTGCTTTTCCTTTCTTTTTATCTGTGGCCGTCACTTCAAACTTTTCTCCATATAAAGCCTGGGCAGCTATGCTGCCCGGCTTCTCATATCGTTGAACAATCGGTTCCCAGGCTGCCAAAGGCAAAGGTTTCAATGGCCGGCCAGTAAGTGTTACTATTTCTGGTTGCTTTAGCAACTGTTTATTTCTGGCTACGGTATAGCGCTTAATAATATACCCGTTTGCGTTAGCCGCACGCCACAGCACCGCATTTACCGGCGCCCAGCGCAGCATGATCGAATCCCCTGAAGGCCTTGCCATTGTAGCAATCAGCGGTGCATCTACTCCCCTTCTGGCCTGACCATAGGATTTTCCGGCTCCAGCCATCAGGGAAAATGTCAGCAACATACTGCCCAGCCATTTCATACTTTTCCTGTTCATGATTCTCTATCGTTAAAGTCCGTATGGGTTTTGAATAGTAATAATCCTGGTAGAGGTAATTACGTTGGTACCAGGAAGCACATACTTAATCTGTATTTTATAGTCGCCTTTTCTAAGCTGAGCATATGGCGTCAGCAGGAGCACATCCTTACCAGCAGGATATTCCCAGAGGCGACCATATATATCATTGGCCATTCTGTTTCTCAGTTCAGAATAATCCCTGTCTATCACATATGGCAGATTATATACAAATCCGGAAACACCGGTATATTGCGTCTGACCACCCGGCGTCAGATTCAGGCCCGTACTCACCTGCCTGATATAAACCGCCCTCACCGGAGGAATACCTAATGTTTCAGGCCTGCGCCAGGTGATAGTGAGTGGCGTTGCGCCCGTACCGCTTGGCTGTAACGGATATCCGTTATAAATCATCGGATAGATATTTTCTTTATACCAGACATTATCGTCCAGTAATGCCTCCATCTGTAATACATGACTATTTCCATCTGCATCTACCTCATTGTTATCAAACAGTTCATCACTGACATACTGATAACCTAACTCATAAACCCCGTTACTGATGACAGTTCTGTATGGTGTAGGACTTGGCATTTTATCCAGTTTCTCTGAGAAAGTATTGTATTTACTTGTCCTGAAATCCAGCTGGTAGAATGCTTTTTCGGAACCAACCACTAAACTGCGTGTAGCCGTTTTAGTTGTCACAGACATATTTCCGGCGTCACCACTACTGATATTTGTGGCATTGGACTGCACGTTTCTGGATATATCACTTTCATCTTCTGTAGGCACATTTACCAGGGCAAACGTATATGCAGTGTTATTATTCATTGCCTCGGGCAGGTTGAAGGCGATTTTTCCAGGTGAATAGGTAAATGGAAAATCGATATTGGCACTACCATCAAAAGGTATCAGTCGGGCGGTTTGCGTAAAGGAGCTATCTGGTCGGAACATAGGCGCCAGATCTTGTGTCAGCTGAATATAACCACTTCTTCCAGGCGCTTCATTACGGTAATAGTTCAACTGGTTCTTTATCGGATAAGTATACCTGATTTTGTTTTGCGGAATTTCATCCGGCAGGTTGCCTGTGGTAAAGTTATTGTTCAGTTCTTCTGCATACACTTTTCCATCCACCATGTATGGTATCCAGCTGCCATTTACATTTTCCTCAAAAGTCACTCTGGCCGTTAGTTTGTAAGCACTTCTCGGTTCGAGGCATGCATCAGTATTCAGGATAACCACGGTATTATCACCACTCCAATCAAAAGAACCTGCAATATTTTCTACGCCCTTGCGGAGATTCATATATTCCAGTCTTGTTCTGAACTGGTGAGATTTTCCGCCATCATCATCCAGACTGAAAACTTTACCTACCGGCATATTAAATACGATCTGCGGTGCAGTGAATATGCTCTGCTCATCATCTCCTTCTTTTGGTGTGGCATCGCCAATGATCTGAACGCCAGACTCAGCGAAGATGTTATTGTTTACAATTTTACATTCTTCACCCAGTGTCAGTTCAAAGCGGCAATTTCCACTGATTAAGCCTCCGAACAATTTAAACTGACCCCCTACGATACCGCGCATCCATGCAGGATTGGGCAGTTTCGCCTGTAATACTACTGCTGCGCCAACTTCTATGATATCAAAATTTCCTTTCTTAAAAGGTAGTTTTACCTTAATACCAATCTTACCCTGGAAATAGCCATAGATCTGTCCATTGGCGTACCAGCCATTGATGCCTATAGGTCCGGTTTTACCTTCGCAATGGAAACCATCTCCATAATCTTTCACCATTATATCAAATCCGATACCTGCACGCAGGCGGGCATAGAACATCCAGAATTGCTTATCACCGGTATCGAAGTCCAGTCCGGCGCCGAAGGCGAAACCGGCCCCATCTCCCAAAGCATTAAGATCACGCATATAATCCAGGTCCTTACCACCGAGAATTTCCGATACAATAGGCGGCGGTGGCGGACTTCCCGGCAAACCCGTACCCACCATAAAGTAAGCATGCGCTTTTGCCAGTCCAAGGATATTTACGCCGATAGGATTATCCGGCGTACCTGCCAGCAAATGCCAGCCATCCGGACCTACATAAAACTCACCTTCTCCGGCCAGGTTGTTTTGTCCAATACCAGTAAGTGCACCATATACATTTACATATACTTTCAGGTTAGCGAGCAGGCTGCTGTTCTCAAAATCAACATCGACGAGGAGTCCGGCAGAAATCAATCCTTCCGGTTTGAAGTTATTAGGATCGTAACCACAGTCGCCGGCGGGGCCGTCAGCGCTTTTATTTACAGGCATCATGTTCTGGTATTGCTTCAACAGCGCCTCTGTTCCTTCCGGCAACTTCAGTGCCATCACATTCACCTGCCCGCGGAAGGTAATTCGTTTCAATCCTCCTCCACGGTTAAACGCTATTTCCAGCGCCACCATACCGTTGATGGTTTTATCCTTCAACGCAATGAATTTAAGCGATGCTTTTATACCCAGACCTGCGGTTGCATCCGGCTTATAGATAACCCCGGTATGTGTATTACCTAGGCGATAGGCAGTAGTATCCTGTCCTTTTGCCAATACAGAAACGCCATAGAACAGCGCGCCGCCGAACCCTTTTATCTTAACAGCCGGCGGGAATATCGGCACAGCCACAGGTAGATCCACCATAATATCTGCATACCAGTATCGATCACCTTTAACATTACCAAACAGCGCAACAGAGCTGAGTTTTACTTCCGCCTTGCAGATCTGGATAGATGCGTTGATATCACCACGGAAGCCGTTGCCGTAGACAGGTTCATCTGTAAAGAACTCGAGGCCCCCTTTCAGTTTAAATAGTCCCTGGTTAATGTCGATGGCTACCTTACTGACTTTCAGTTCGGAGAAAATGTGGTGAATGCGACCATCCTCATCCTTATCGACTCTTCCCATCAACGCCATGGTAGCATCAGCAGAGAAACCATTTTCACCTTTACCGCTCACGTTAATGCCTACCTCAAAAGAGAGACCTCTTTTGTCGCCATCTTTTACGAGTTTGATATTATTAATAGAGAGACCGTAACCTGCAATGGAAGGGAATGTCAGATCCGAAGCAAAGGAAAATGTACCGGAATGGAAGTAGGGCGCTTCTGTGGACACCGTCAGCTGTTCAAAGCTGATGTCCGGTACATTAAATTTCTGTGCCAGCGAGGCAACAGCCGGATACTTTCCACCATCAATGGTGAGGACACCGTTGAGGGTTGCTTTCGCCTGGAAGTTGCCATCTTTTACGGCCACTTCGAGTGAAGAACTTTTCAACAGATGCGCCGTTCCGATCAGCACAGGCAGATCTACCGTATCGGTAGGTTTAACCGTAAGGAGGTAATCATCACCGGGATGAAATACGGCGCTATAATCAAAGCGGGTTGTATCGCCGGTAATAGGCACGTTTACCCCACCGCCGAATTCACCACCTTTCACCTGGTTGGCAACGAAGTGCAGACCGAATGTTTCCAGAGAGAAAGACCATCCACCCATATCACCGTCTTTCATCGGGATCAGGTTAGTAGCGGTGATATCACCGGAAAAGCCTTTATCATCTATGAGGGCATTACGAACTGCAATGACAGGAGACTTTTTGGTAGAGCGCTTACGTATTTCAGGCGGCAGCTTTACTTCAAACCTGCGCAGGAAGAAGCCTCGCCAGAGTTCTTTATCATCGCTGGTATATTCAGCCGGGAATACCATATCCGGACTATTATGCGCGTCACTGAGGTCAATAATAGCATCCTGGATGGTGAAGGTCACACCTTTTGCGCCCCTTACCTGGAAGGGCTGTATATTAACCGCCGCAAGAATATCATTCAGATCGGTGGCAGTTGCTTCGAAAGTAGCCTTTACACGCTGGCTGTCGAGCACTTTTCCCTTATCATCTACCGGTACTAATTTTTTGGAGAGGTTGACGGAGGCACCTAATCCGAGTCTTTTAAAACCATTACAGTCAAACTCCACGAATGTTTTACCATGCAGGAAGGTGAACTCCGTATTATTACCGAAGAGGTCCAGAGGCTGATCGTTGACGAGTTCCAGCCGCGCTGTACCTACCAGTCCACCTTCTCTCGACACCGGAATACCACGACCGGCAAACATCAGCTCTCTGGTAGTTCCTGGCAGCGGCACCACGATATACGCAGTGATTTCTGCATGGTCCGGCAGGAACCGGATACTATCGATGATGACAGGCGGCGTACCATTGCCGGATTGACCAATGCCGACAGGCAGTTTGAAGTCGACGCCTTCATTTTTTAGCTGGTCGTACAGACCGGTATTACTTAATAGGTTGCCCGCACGGCGTGTCTGGATGATTTGGTTGGCTCTCTGAATCTGCTTCTCCAGGGCGGTTTGTGCGAAGCCCGTGAAACAACAAAAGCACCAAAGTATGGTTAGGTATAGGTATCGGGTCATAGGATAAGTCAAATCAAAAAAATGCTATTTTATTGTTGGACAAACCTGCCCATCAATAATTTCCACTTTAACAACTGTAAAACGTTCTTTATAAGTTTCGAGCATTTTTATTATTAGTGAAAGATATTTATGCACGAATTCTAAGGGTAAAAGGCTAATAAAATAACGAAACTCGCTAGTGCTTATTTCAGTATTATTATACCGCGCAAGTGTTTCACCTAACAAATAAAACATTGCCCAATCTGGGAGTTCCATTTTAACAACTGTTTCGAGTTGTTTTAATGAAAACAATATCCCATTCAATGGCAAATAACGCTCTTCGGCTGAACGGTTCAAGCTAGAATCTTCAGTGCCCATCTTTACATGTAAAAACATTGTTTCGTCCCATTGAGATTTCCATTCATCTTTAATGGGGTTATTTATCCAATTAGGCGAAATTAGTCTCTTCGTTCCTTCCTTGCGCTCCAATGCATACCCCAACACAAACATTCCTGTCAGGAGATTTTTATTTAATTCAAATAGGTATTTGGTGTTCTCAATGTATTTATTAGAATCGAATTCCATTTCTAAAATCATTAATGTCAATAATCTTTATTTTCCCATCAGGATAGATTAAGGCTACCTTATCGGCAATTCTAACTCCTGAAAAATCTACTGTTTCTAACGCAAGACTAACTCCCTGATTTACATACTCAACCTTCATATATGGGTTTTCTTTCATACTAAATGCCATATGGTCAGCATTTTGAGCTTTAGTTCCCAAGGTGTAATCATGTACATTCTTTATGATAGCTTCAACGTCATCTGCTTCCAATGCCTTAAAATCAAAAATACCGATTCCTTTCACATTAGCATCCGGTGTCTTAATACCAGTTGCTTGCTTTTCATTCAACAATTCGACATTATAACCTTGTGCTGCAAAATCCCTAGCCATATTGTAATCCCCCTGCACCTTATTATGTCTTGTATGAGCAATTACATAGTTTCCAGACTCCTCGTAAAACATTTCTTTACCGTCCAAATCTGTTTTGTTCCATAGATCGCCATAACTATCAAATTCCTTTCTTCCAATAAACACTTCATCCTTCCATTTAGTCCACTTATCTACATAACTATCAACTGCCTTCCAAACATCATCTGATGATCTTCCAAAGCGACCTGCGAATTTAATTTTATCCGCCTCGGTCATATCGGCGACCTTCTTCTCAATATTGACCAATTTTAACTTCTTTATACGGGATAAAGCCTCTAAATGTTCAATATTCGACGATCTATATACGTTCTCCCATACATCGATCAGGGTAAGATCATTATTTAATGCTAAAACGGCCTCATCACTTGCGCCACCAAAATCGTTTAGGAAGAGAGCTTTCTTATTTTCGCTCAGTTTACTGAACCGTTCAATCAGTCTGGCCTTATTAAGATGTTCAACTGCACGAAGATATCCAATCTCTTTTGACCTAAATATATTAGCCCAGATATTAAATAGCTCCGGATCGTTGTTAAATGCGGTCAAAACATTTTTATCAGCGTTTAGAAAATCCTGCGCAAAAATTTTCTGAAAAGTTTCATCTGCATTTTTCAGCTGATTGCCCAGTTTTGTGAATCCACCTTTTTCTATCTGTACCAGCAGTTGTTCCCATTCCGACCCCAACTGTGCTACGCCCGAAGCTCCTGCATCCAATAATTTCAGAACATCTTTACCCTTTAAATCCGTCATTATCTGTCGAACCAATTCTACCTGGGCCTCTGTTAGATTTGCTTCTGCTATTATTTGATTGGCCGTTTTGTATGCACCACCCAACGCCACATTCATCTCATATGACAATCTTCCCGCGCCATACGCAAGATTTATTGCCTTTAAGACCCTGATATAATTGGGGTGATGTCGTGCAAAATCAGGGTCACGGTCCAGATAGTCTTCAGCTCTTATGTTCATCACGGACACACCCATATCGACCATTGCCAACGCAGCTGTCATACCGTTAGCACCCTGAAAAAAGGCAGCCAATTCTCCCACCCCAAGCGCAAACATTCCAGTATTCAGAATCAATGACGCAGATTTCGCAATCTGTTTGTTATGGTGTTCGTTAAACAGGAAATAGCAGAAGATAGCAGGTAAAGTAGCGTAGCTATTCTTTTCGAAGTGTAACTTACTGCCCAAATTACAATCAGATTCGAAACGAATTAATATGTATTCATAAGGATCCGCAGTCAGGCTTGCTAAGGTCACAGTCTTTTCCTCAAAAGCATCCTGTCTCAATATGAAGGTTGTTCCTTCTACATTAAATGAGAGGCTACCATTATCGTTAAGTGTTTCATTCTGGGTTTTGGAAAAGAAATCATAATCAAACGGGATAAAACGGTTTTTCAACACCATTTGCTGATGATCAGATTCAGGCCTTGGATATACATCCAAAATCATATTGACCACGTAAGACACAAACAACCCAAAAGCATCTCCATCCATCTCCTTCACCAGGTGCTCCAGCAATTTGTTCTTTTTCAATTCATCCAGTACACGCTTTTTATCTGCAGTTGTTGTAACAGTTTTAAGAATTGCCAGCATAAATTCCTCCCCGCCATAGCCATCTCTGTCATCCACCCAGAGGTTATGCATGGAAAGTAAAAAACCTTTTACCCCTACAATATTCAATACACGTATGCGGGTATCAATATCCAGTGCCTTAAACCATCCTTCTCTGCTTTTTGAGAGAACGAACTGTAACAATATTCGGTTCTTATCATTGGCTGAACCTAGTTTTTCTTTCCAGACCCTGAATGCTCCCTGATATGCTAAAAGTGAGTTGTAATACTCCTGAAAAGCATCTTCTGAAACGATTGCCCCTGTTGCATGCTTAATATCCTCCTGGTACTGGTTATATACATCAACTCCCATTTCATTAATGAGGTTCCCTATTTTAGCCAGCAGGTCTGCGCTTACACCTTTATAACCTTCGTACGTCTCATAATAAATCAGACCAGGGCCGCTTTTCGGCTTTGCTTTTGAAAAAGCGTTCATACTGGCCGTCATCAATCTCACAAAAGAGGTAGCCCTCTCTTTTTTATCGTTTGTCCAGGAAGCACTCTTAATCAACTCCTTAAACCTGCCAATAACTTCATTATCAATACCGATATTGAATGGAACAAAAGTTTCATAATAGTCTCCTTTATCAACGCCCATCTTGACCGTTATGAACCTTGTCCAGCAAACAAACATGGCATTATTCAGCTTATTTCCCAGCTCGGATTTCAGTTTCTCAATAAAGGCTTTTTCTTTTTCTAATGCCACCCAACGTGGATAATACTTCTCTTTGTCAATATTTAAATTAGTTTCATCAAATATATCTTTGGTGGTTATTCCATCATAAATATTGCCACCATCTACGAGCGCCAGATTATTAATAATCAACAGATACGGAGAAATGGACGTATTAGTCTTTGCCGTCAACAATTTTCCGTTCAGCTCTTTTTCATCGTTGGTCGATATATAGCTTTCATTACCAAAATCAGTATCCTGGAAAAGGAATTTATTAGGATCAACCGCCAGCAATTTGCTGGCATCAACACTAATAATATACCTATTTAGATAAGATTGATTATGCGCATCATTGTAGGCATTCTCTTCTACGATGGCATTAACATAGGCAGCAATCTTACCTACCATTTCTTTCTCCAGATCAAAAGCCGGAGCAACCGCTAAACATACATTGGCTGCGAATATCAGCCCAATTAACAGAATTATCTTTCTCATTTTGCTGCTGCTGAAAGTATCTTTAGTTTCGAAATAATCAAATCTATTACTCCATCTGCCACACCAGGCACCATATCCTCATCGCTCACATTTTTGGCCTTCTGCGTTTTATAATAGTCTGTGAACGTCTGTTTATCTACCTTGATGCCCAGTAAAACTTTTTGCTTCAGGTCTTCATTATCCTGGTCCTTCTCTAACAATTGTAAAACAATACCTTTATTCAATTGGGTAATTAAATCTCTGTATTGCAGCACAAGTTTCAGTGTTTCATCTTTTTCATCAATATCCAGGGAACCTTCATCAAATATCACTACCTCATCCGGTACCGCAGTTTTGCCACTGCCGGCCCCTGCGTCAGGAATATTTTTTACATTCTGTAATACAGCCTGCAGGATATTTTCATTTAGTGCATCCTGCTGCTGAGATGCTTTATTAGCTTCATCTCTCCAGGTCTGTATCTTCTCATCCGTATATTCTTTTCTTAACTTCTTAATGGCCTGTTTATAGAGATTAAATAACTCCGCCAGTATCTTCTTCAGCTCTTCCAGTGCAGTTTTCAGCTGATCTTTTGCTTTCTTCAGGTCACTCACTACTTTCTGCAAGGCAGTTTGACGCTGCTCAGGTGTCATATCAGGTAATGCATCCTGAAATGCTTTCAACTCCTCCAGCTTTGCCCGAATGTCATCAAAAGCATCAAGCACACTCTGATCCAGCCCATTCCAGCCTTTCATACGATCTATCACAGCTATTTCCTCTGCTGCATCAATAGAAAGCAGGTTCTCCACGGTTGGATTCGCAAGAATTGCATCCAGGCGATCTACATAATTACCTATCTCATCCTGCAGTTTCTTAGACACGGCCTCATAACTATCTCTCGCCAGTTCTACTGTACCACTGTACATCCGCTTATCCGTATTAACACCGATGTTTTTAAATGTTACCCGCACCACTACATATCCCATCAATGGGATTTCTACATGCCCATTACCTGAGAAGCCACTGGCTTCCAGTCCGGCACTATCCACTTCTATTTTGAAGTCACCTGCAACAAAAACATCTCCTTTATTTAACTCTTCAATATTTTTTGTATTGGTAATCTTTGATGCTGCTGATGATTTCCCGCATACAAAGTCGCCTTTGGTCATCGTTTCATTAGGCATAGTGAAACTATCTACCGGAGAGTAATCTCCATAACCCCAGATGCACTGGGCTTTCAGCTGATATTCATATTTCTTGCCTGGTTTCAATCCTGAAAGCGTTATCTGTGGCAGGTAACAAACATCTTCATACCATTGGGATGGCGTCTCCCCTCCTTCTCTATACCTGACGGTATATTGCTGCTGTGTGGTATTAGCCGCCCAGGTGAGCTTCAGCTCATTCTTTCCGGCAAAGAATGCTACTATCTGTGATGGTACGCCGCACTTCTCTCCATAGGTAAATCTTACTACTTCACTATATCCATCATTCACAAACATATCCCTGCCGGTTACTTCCATGGCCTGTACCTGCACGGCATAGTTGTTTCCTGGCGTCAGCGCCGGCTCTCCGGGGCCATAAACCAACATGGTCTGGTCTACAATATTTTCGTATATAGGTCGCAGTGAGCGCATGGCATCATTGGGATCTCTGTTTGCCGGCACCAGTTCTACCAGCCTGAATTTATATACCATATTAAACGCCGCATTGATAGAGGCAGTAGAGCGCGGCATCCACTGAAACACTACATTCTGCGGGTCCATAGCGTCTACTTTGGTATCGCGCATCGGCAGATTGATAATCGGCGGATAACTCAGGAAACTGGATATGATGGCGGCACCAGGGTTAGACACTACGGTATTCCGGACATAGTCCAGCACTTCTACGGTGAACTTATAAATCCCTTCCGGCAGTTTAGCGCCGTCTTTGGTGAAGGCGCTGTTATCAAGTCCCTGTATCAGCAGGTTCTGCGGATTCAGATAGGTGGCCAGATCCGGGCCACTGATGGTGATCATCTCTCCACCATTAATATAGATAGGTGCTACATAAAATCCTGTCTTACTCATCAGGGTAATACCTGGTCCTTCTATCTTAATCCTTAGCCTTACTTTATAATTAGATTCTGTCAGATCTTTTAACAGCAGATGTACCTGCATACGCTGGATATCCGGTGCTGCATAGTCGCTCAGATAAAGACTATAAGGCGGATTCAGCTGCAGGTTTACCATAACCGGGTAAGTAGCCTGCTGCCCTTTCGCTGTAAATACAGCGAACAAACCTATCAGGAACAGTAAAAAATGACGCGAACGGCCGCAAATACTAGCTGGCATGCTTTAAAAATTATAATTATACCCCAGTGTGGTAGTGAGTTCAGAAATACTTTTTGAATTTGCTGTACTGGTGCCGCCCGACCTGTTCAAGCCGGTAATGCCCAGGTTCAGGTTATGTACCTTTTTAATGGCATATGACCCTGAAAGCCTTGCTGTCAGCACTTTTATACTGGACTGTCCATTATTGAAACTACCGTTCCACGACATAGTACCAGAAGTACGAAGTTTCTTTTCCAACAATAGTTTATTAACACCCAGTGTAGGCCCTAACGTTATACTCTCCCTGTTCATGGCTGTATTACGGTTGGCATTGAAGCCAAAGGTAAAAGAGAGGTTGCGCGGTGTCAGCTGCAAACTATAGGCACTGTTAAGGTTATAGAAAACCGCGCCGGTATTCTGTTTCACCCCACCCTGTTTATCCATGCTCTGCATATAGGATAAGTTGCACATCAGCATAGATGACTTCTCTTTCGTACGTGACAGCGCATAGTTCATACTCATACCGGCATTGCGCGAAATCTGCGTATAGTTTAATGTATCCAGGTTTTGATAGGGAGATACCTGGTTGATATAATCGAAGTCAGATTTGATATTTACGTAAGACTGAAAGTTGGAATAGCTGAAGTTGATATTCATCTTTTTGGTAGCTATCCAGGAAACATTGGCCGCTCCCACGAAACGGCTCATGGTACTCATTTTATCATGATTCAGGTTATCATGCTGCAAGCCCGCATTTACGCTGGCAGTCACTTTATCCTTAAATGCTTTAAACTGCACGTTGCCCGTCATATTCTGAAAGTCATTGGCAAAGTAATAGGCGCCTAATGTTTTGTATTCCGGTGCTACCCATTCATAGGCGATACCAAAGGAATATTTCTTCCCGGCATAGGTCAGGCCTGATTTCCAGGCTGTATATACAGCAGTTGAAGCATTGGTTTCAAGCATGCCCAGGGTGGGTAGCTTAATCTTTCCGGCGCTATCCGTTTCGGCCCTGGTATCTCTGGTTAATGCGCTCCAGGCTATTTCTGCGTTTACGATCAACCTGCCAAACAACTGCTTGCTGCCTGCTACTCCCATCACGAGGTTGTCCTGTGGGGTGAGTGTGGGGGTACTTTTAACGGTTGGAATAGAATTAATGTCATCCTTGGCCTTAAACATGATCAGCTCAATATTATCCTTACCTTCTCCGTAAGCGGCTTTGAAGCCATAACCCATACGCTTATACGCAGGAATAATATCTGTTCTGGTGGTATCTTCCTGCACGGCCTGTTGCAGGCGGCCATACATGGCGCTAAACTTAAAGCGCCCTTTCGGCGCAAGGTCTACACCAACGCCGTTAAACAGATGCCCGGCCATTGTATAACTGGAAAAGTTCATACTGGAATATCCCAGATGCCCCGTAATCCATTTATACGTTGGCGTTAGTCCATACTGGTTGAAAGGTTGCGAAAATGCGACCCTGCTTTGATTTGTATACGAAAATGAAAATGGAATAGCCCATCCGTAGATATCGAAATTGATATTTCCGTTGAGGAAGAAATTATACGGCTCTCTCCTGCCTTCCGGCAATCCGGAAGAGAAGTAGGCAACCTGCTCCAATCCGATTCCTCCGTTGACTTTCACCGGGTTCTCTTTTCCAACTGCATCCAGGCGCTGAGCATGGCCAGTCGTGGGTTTTATAACCAATAGCCCTACAGTAAATACTAATAGTCTATAGGTACAGGCATAGGATAACTTCACACGCAAAACTAATAGGTTCTTTTATAGGTATAGTCAGTTTTTCATACAGATTTTGGCTACAAACTTTGCATAAATATATTATTTATAATTTAATATTAAATAATTATCAATAACATGATAACCATACTAACAATGCCTTAGTAAAAAAGGCGTACCAAAAAGCAAAATGCATTTTGGTACGCCTTTAATAATATTTACAAGAAAATTCTAATCCTTCTTCATATAGTCAAATGCGCCTTTACGCAGGTGCACGCTATATTCCAGCCATGCTTTCAGGCAGGCAAGAAAATTGGCCCAGCCTTCGGTATTGCTGCGCATCCACTTCAAACCGGCTTCGGTATTGGGCATGGTGCCTTCTGTGATTTTTACGACGGTGGAGTTGTCGGGACGTTTTTCCAGGCGCATATCCACTTTCAGCTGATATCCCGGCGAACCTTCCCATTGAAATATGATTTCTTCAGGTTCTTTCAGGTCGAGTACTTTGATGGTAAATGTATCAGGGAATTCAGGGAACTTCCAGGTAATGTCTTTCCCGGCTTCCATTTTTGCAGAACCTTCTGCAATGAAATAGTTGGACATCTGCGCCGGATCAACGATCGCATTATACACTTCGTGGATGGGTTTGGCTATCTGAATGCCAGCTTTTGCTTCCAGTTCATTCATAAGATAATCATTTAGGTAGATGAATATGTTTCCGTCCTCTCAAGTTACCTAAAAGATACCAACAAAAAAAGGGCGCTGTCGGACAACAGCGCCCCCTGCTCAATTCAATATTTGCACGAGGGTAAGTGAATTACCCCAACGTGAATTGCTCAGCCTTTTAGTTCTAAACGTGTTAAATACTTTTACTGATACCCAATTCCAGTCCGCGCAACTCTGCAAGCCCCTTCAAACGCCCTATCGCGGAGTATCCGGGATAGGTGGTTTTTGCCTGGTCATCGAGCAGCTGGTGGCCATGGTCTGGCCGCATGGGAATGCTTCTATCCTCATGCTGCATCAGCTGCAAAAGCGACCTCACCACGGCAGCCATATCGGTATTGCCTTCCAGATGCCAGGATTCATGGAAATTGCCACCGCTATCCGACTGTGTATTGCGGAGATGAATAAAATGTATCCTGTCGCCATAACGTGTAATCATTCCCGTTAGGTCGTTGTCCGGCCTTACACCTAAAGACCCGGTACAGAAGCACAGCCCGTTTGCCAGGGCCGGCACTGCTGCCAGCACCCGCACGATGTCGGACTCTGTACTCATAATCCTTGGCAGTCCCAGCACCGGAAAAGGCGGATCATCAGGATGAATAGCCATCACTAGTCCGCCGGCGGTTGCCACCGGAATAATTGCTTTTAGAAAATAGATGAGATGCTCCCGTAGCCTGTCTGCATCTATACCTTTATAGGTATCCAATGCGTCGAGTACAGCTGTTCGTGTAAATCGGCCGCTGGTACCCGGCAGGCCCAACATGCAATTATCGAACAGGCGGTTGCGCTGTTGTTCATCCAGCCCATCCAGTAAATCCATCGCCGCCTTCACCTCTTCCCTCGTGTAATCTTTATCTGCCATGGGCCGCTGCAACAGGAAGATATCATAAGCGATAAATGCCAGTTTCTCAAAACGCAGGGCAATAGCGCCATCCGGCAGCCGCCAGGAAATGTCTGTTCTTACCCAATCCAGCACCGGCATGAAGTTATAGGTAATCACCTTAATACCACATGCTGCCAGGTTGCGCAAACTCTCTTTATAATTTTCTATATGCTGCAGGTAATTCCCGCTCTGTCGTTTGATATCCTCGCTTACCGGTAAACTCTCTACTACCGTCCAGCTAAGACCTGCAGCATGGATCAGCTCTTTTCGTGTATCTATTTCCGTTATAGTCCATATTTCGCCGGGGGCAATCTGGTGCAGGGCGGTGACAACACCTGTACAACCGGCCTGCCGGATGTAATCCAGGCTCACCGGGTCCTGCGGTCCAAACCAACGCATGGTTTTCTCCATTAATCTCATCTGCAAAAATCTATTGAACAGTAAGTACTACATCATCAGTTTTATCGGAAGATGTTCCCACCATACAGGTAAAGGTGCCTGGTTCTACTATCCATTTCATGTCTTTATTGTAGAACGACAACGCCTCTGCATCAATGGTGAAGCTCACTTCCTTCGATTCGCCAGGGTTCAGCCAGATCTTATGGAAGCCTTTCAATTCCTTTACCGGCCTGGTAACAGAAGAATAGTCATCCCTGATATAGAGCTGTACTGTTTCTGCACCACTTACTTTACCGGTATTTTTTACCACCACCCTGATATTTACTTTTTCACCTGCTTTGATTGCCGCTTTAGACAATACCGGTTTGCTGTATTCAAACGTCGTATAGCTGAGACCGTGGCCGAATGCAAACAGCGGGCTCACGTCAAAGCCAAGATTGTAGCCTCTTCTGGCCGATGGCTTATAGTTGTAGTAAGCAGGAATATGCCCGGCTGTCCGTGGAAATGAAATTGGCAGTTTACCACTTGGATTAACTTTTCCGAACAGCGCATCTACCATTGCATATCCGCCTTCCTGGCCCAGGTACCAGCACTGCATTACAGCAGGCACCTCCCCAACGAGCGCGCCGATACTCAGCGGAGGACCACTGTTCACCATGGCACATACCGGTTTTCCTGTAGCCACCACGGCCCTGATCAGCTCATTCTGCCCGTTTAATAATTCCAGTGTAGGAAGATCTCCCAGGTGATTACTACCCCATCCTTCTCTACTCATGCTTTCGTTGCCACCTACAAACAGCACCACAACATCCGCCTGCTTTGCCACTTCTACGGCTTCTGCTATCTTCTCTCTGGCTTTGGCTTTATCTGCCAGCTCGATTGTATCAGCGCCCCAGTCATTGATATTGGTCAGGGTAGCTCCTTCTGCATACAGGATTTTCATATCATTACCATAACGCTCTTTAAGGGCAGCTAACGGCGACGTACATACGCGTGGTTTACCGGAATATCCACCCAGCAGACATTTATCAGCATTAGGGCCAATGAAGGCAATGGTTTTGATTTTGCTTTTATCCAGCGGCAAAAACTGATGATCATTCTTCAGCAGCACCATACTCTCGGTGGCCGCTTTATAGGCTACGGCACGTTTCGCAGGACTGCCTACCAATGTATCCGCTACCGCAGGGTCTACATAAGGATCATCAAACAAGCCTACCCTGAATTTATTGATCAGGATACGCATAACGGCACCATCGAGGGTAGCCATGCTCACCTTACCATTTTTTACCTGTGCCGCAAGATGCTTAAATCCGTCAGGGTCTGGTGTTTCGAGGTCGACACCCGCATTGAGCGACAGTACGCCTGCTTCATCCAGGGAAGGTGTAATCTTGTGCAATGTCTGTACATCGCGGACTGCATAGTAGTCAGAAACCACCACGCCTTTAAAGCCCCATTCCTTGCGCAGGATATCTTTCAGCAGGAAGCTGTTGATATGTGCCGGCAGTCCGAATACTTCATTGTAGCAGGCCATTACGTTCATGGCGCCTGCTTCCTGTACGGCCAACTTGAAAGGTTTGAAGAACACCTCTCTGGCTGTTCTTTCATCTATGTTACTGGGTGATACATTCAGGCCACCTTCACTTTGTCCGTGTATACCAAAGTGTTTAAGGGTGGCGGCTACTTTATCTTTGGCAAGATAAATACCGTCGCCCTGATAGGCTTTTATTTCCGCTACCGCCAGTCTGGAGATCAGGTAAGGGTCTTCCCCTAAGGTCTCTTCTGTACGGCCCCAGCGGGGGTCGCGGGTGATATCCACCACGGGGGCCAGCACTTGCTGTCCGCCACGGGCACGCACTTCCGCAGCAACGCTGCTGTATACTTCTCCCAGCAGCTGCTCATTCCAGGTACTGGCCAGTGCCATAGGCACCGGGAAGTTGGTGGCGTCCTGTGTTTCCTGTCCATGTAAAGATTCTTCATGGATCATAACAGGAATGCCTAAACGTGTTTTATCAATAAAGTAATGCTGAATTTTGTTGTACAGTACAGCCTGGTCTTTAGGATAACGCCCACCACTGTTAGGGCCGCCTTTTTCGTTGAGGCGTGCCAGTTCACCCATTCCATTTTTCAGTACTGCTGCGGCTTTGGCTTCGTCGAAGTCGTCCCCGCTTTCATTCAGTATAGTTGTTTTCTGTGACCACAGACACTGTGTCTGCATTACCTTCTCTTCCAATGTCATGCGCTGGAGCAGGTCTTTGGCCCGCTGCTCCGGCGACAGCTGCTTATTTTTATAGGCAGGCAGCTGCGCGAACGCAGCTGCTGAAAAAGAGCTCAGTAAAGTGATTAAAATAACGCGATTCCTGTACATCTTTTTTTATTTACCTTTTAATCCCTGCAATACAGCACTGTACGCAGGTTTCTTGTTATAATTATTATCGTATATCAGCGGATATTCGGCGCCATTATTATAGAGCCAGCTGTTTTTATCGTTGATACCCCAGATAGTAATACCCGCACGTTGTGCTGCCGGTATATATTTCATATAGCTCTCTACCGCATATTTGTAAACTACTGCCTGATAAGCCAGCAGCTGTGGTGTAGGACCACCGGCAGCACTACCTGCCACGGCTTTCACATCCAGCTCGGATATACGAATTTTAAGCCCGCTGGCGCCCAGCTTCTGCATCATATTATCAATACCTCCCAGGTTGGAAGTACGGGATACGTGCATCTGTGTACCAATACCATCGACTTTACAACCTCTCGCTTTCAGCTCTTTTACGAAAGCCAGCAGGGAATCCAGCTTGGCATTGTTGGATTCGAGGTTATAATCATTGATGAAAAGGTCTGCGGCAGGATCTGCTGCCTCTGCGTATTTAAAGGCTTTATAGGCTGCATCGCGGCCCAGGTAGTTAGACCATACCAGCACGTCTTTCGCGTCCGTACTGGTGTTGACGTTAGTACGTATCGCCACCGGATTATCTGCAAATGGCTCGTTGACCACATCCCAGGCATGTACCCTGGATTTATAATGCGTCACCATGGAAGTAATGAAGGTTTTAAGGGCCGTATCCAGTTTCACGGCAATCTGCGACTGGTCTGGCTGTGCGATGGCTTCCTTAATGCTGGCGTCATCGATATAATAGGTATTGGCCGCCTGCCCCATATCAAACAAAAAGGTATTGGTAGCTGTAGCGGCAGTAAAATTAAAGCTGACCTGCTGCCAGCTGGTACCAATGGTCTGATCTCCCTGGTACTGTGAAGAACCAGCAGCAGGAGCGCTTCCCAGGGACAAACGTATAGAACCACCTGCTGATGAGGCCTTCACCCAATAAGATATGATGTAGCTCTTACCAGGTGTGGTAGCAAATGTGCTGCTGGATACCTGCACACGCCACTGACTCCCAGGATAGGCAGTAGGGTTTACTACTTTCATGGCGCCGGTACCGCTGTGTACTTCACTCGCTACAGTAGTGGCAGTGATAGTGGCGGAGCCACTTGGATTACCAGAGTTAAATACAGACCAGCCGGTGAGCCCCGACTCAAAACCACCGTTGGTAGAGAGTTCTGCGGCCGCAGGTATAACGATACCGGCAAAGCTTTTCAGGTAAGTAGCATTCTGGTTCTGGTGCCAGCAGAGTGTATGCCCCCAGATGGTGATGTTACCCAGCTGACTCACCATCGCATCAGGTGTGGTAAAATCGATGGTTCCATTATCTTTTACGACAGCACCATGCTTCATTTCATAGCCGAAGGTAACAGAGCTGAAATCCCTTTTTGTAATGGCCAGAAATTGCGCATCCTGCATAGGGCCATTATTGACAGCAGTTCCGATAGGGAATGTAGCAGCATCTTTCAGCACGCCAGTGGTGTCGCCAAAGTTGCCGGTAGACAGGATACCTGTGTCTACATTTTTTTTGCAGCCGCCCAGGCACGCAGTGGCAGCGAGCAGCAGTATAGGAAAATATTTAGGTATGCCAGGCATATAATAATATTTAGCGTTGGTTTAGGAAGATTAATAACCAGGATTCTGATATTGCGCCTTGTTGTTATCAGCCACGGCATCGAGCTGGCCTTTAGGGATAGGACGCAATACGTGGAAGTCTTTGATATTGCCGGCATCAGGATTGAACTTCTTCACTCTTTCCACCAGTTTACCACGCACCGCCAGATCAGGCCAGCGCATACTTTCACCACAAAGCTCTCTTGTTCTTTCATCCAGGATAAAGTCCAGTGTGATGTTTGCCACATCATTTACCTTGATGGCATTGTAACGGTTATTGATATCTGTAGTTGTCAATCCCGGGCGATATGCTGCACGGAGTTTTAATACATTGATCAGCGTTACTGCATCTGCGGCATGATTGTCCTGCAGTGCTGCCTCAGCGGCCAGCAGGTATACTTCCGACAGTTTGCTCACCACAAAAGGACGTCCGCCCTCATCATTGGCGGCCAGTTTATTAGGATCTTCATACTTGCTTAAACTTGGATAGAAGTTAGCGGTTACCGCAGGATCGATAGAACCACCGATCATATAAAACTCTCTTGGTGCAATCACGCGGTAAGGTTTGAGTCGTGGCCCTAATGGTAGTACACCATTCAGTGAGTCGGCTATCCGGTTGGTTTTGGCAAGGATAAACGCGGTATCGGTATTGGCAGTAAAGCCACCACCTGTCTGAGAAGCCACGTACACGGTACGGAAGGTGCCATCATAGCGGCTGTCGTTATCCTTATCCGCAAAGGCAGTATTGTACAGCCATGGGGTTGGACAGAAACGACGTATAGGCCTGCCATACTGCGTGGTACGTGTACCTACCGGCTGCGTGGAAGAAGAAGCCAGTGGCGCTTTTACAGAGGTATAATCTCCTACAAAATCATTATTGGCATCTATTCCCTTGGAACCACCAATACCAGTAGGGTTACCTACTTCATTGGCGATGTTGTTTCCCGGAATACGCTCTACGGAATACAAAATCTCGCTGTTATAATCATTGCCTGGCTTATGTACGTCCGCATAATTCTGTTGTAACGCCACGCCATATTTAGATTGATTATTGATCACTTCCATGGCGGCAGTATATGCTTTACTGAAGTCAGTAGCTTCTTTGGCGCCGGAATAACCTTTATGGATATACGCTTTTGCCAGCATATGAAAAGCGGCAGCCTTGCAGAGGCGGAATTCACCGGCAGGGCGCTTGTCTGGCAGGTTCTGGGATGCAAATGTCAGGTCATCAATAATTACTTTATAATCTTTCACGAGTATATCGCTAACGGGCAAACGATTGAATCCCTGGAAGGCTGTCTGGTTAAACTTCAGATCTCCGCTACCTAAATCTACGGGTACTGCACCAAACTGCTCTACCAGCAGCATATAATACAAGGCGCGCAGGAAGCGGGCTTCTCCGAGTACGGTTGCTCTGTCTACGTCAGACAAAGCTACTGTCGGCGCAAATTCCACTACCGCATTGGCGAGGTTGATATTGGAGTAGTTACGGTTCCATGGTGTCTGAATGGCACCATTGGCGAAGTCAAGCGAATAGTTACCCAGGGTAAGGTAATCACCTGTACCGCCGGAGCCGTTGCGCGGTTCTGATGCGTAGGTAAATTCATCTGTACCATCTACGGCAATACCTACAGCACCTTCCGGGCCGTAATCGTAACGCATACCCGAATACAGTGAGTACACGGCATTCTTAATACCCGCAGGGGTTTTGAAATAGTCGACAGAAAAGACAGTATATGGATGTTCTTCCAGTTTTTTATTGCAGGAGGAAGTAGATAGCAGGATACCACCGGCAACAAGACTGATAATTTTATGTAATGATTTCATACGATGCAAGTTTTACCGGTTAGAAAGAAACGTTGGCGCCGAAGGTGTAAGTTCTTGACGGAGGTGTGGAAACGCCGATAGTGATCGCGCCGTTGCCATTGGTATTGCTGCGGAGGTTACCCGGGTTACCAACACCCTGGCTGCCTGTACCTGTACCTTCCGGATCTATGCCTGTCTGTTTGAAATAAGGAGAAAACAGGGTGGCCACGTTGTCGACGGTGAAGTATAAACGAAGTTTCTGTGCTTTGAGGCGCTGGAGCATGGCATTGCTGAAGCTATATCCCAGGTTGATGCTACGGAGTTTCAGAAAGGTTGCATCGTAATAGCCGAGGGTGGTCCAGGCAGTACTGATATTGCTGATCTGCGTCTGCGGCTCAGGGAACCAGTTACTGGGATTGGTAGGTGTCCAGTAGTCTACTTTGATACCACTTCTTTTACCGTCCATTACTGTCAGGTAAGAGGCATTGGATTGATGTACCTGGCTCACCAGCAGGCCGCCAAAGCGGGCATACATGGTGAAGCTGAGGTCTACCCCCTTATAGGAGAAGCGGTTGGTCATACCGCCCTGGAGCCTGGCATCCATATCACCGATTACATAGCGGTCGTATAATTCGCTGATAACGCCATCTGGCTTGCCGCCAGGGCCGCCGTGGTCTTCCAGTTTGATCTGTCCGGGAGTAGCACCATATTTGGCTGCTTCTGCTGCCTCACTGGTTTGCCAGATGCCGAGTTTTTTATAGTCATAGATGGCAGACATCGGGTATCCCACGAAGAGCTGGTTAGCGATGTCCTGTGTTACGCCATTGCTGAGTTTCAGCACTTTGTTCCTGTTGAAATAGAGGTTCAGGTCTGTAGTCCAGGTGAAGCCGCTTCTGGAACGTACGTTCACGGAGGAGAGTGACAGCTCCATACCTTTATTTTCCATCTCTCCTACGTTGCTGGTATAGTTGCCGGCCACACCTGAAGTGGGTGGCAGCGATACGCCGTACAGGATATTATTGGTTTTGGCATAGTAATATTCGAGTGAACCGGAAAGTCTGTTGTCCAGCAAGCCGAAGTCTACACCAAAGTTCCTGGTTTGTGTATATTCCCACTCCAGGTTTGGATTAGGAAGAGAAACCACCTGGTAACCTGTAACCACTGTTGGTCCGAAGTTGTAACGGATGGTATTTCCTGGTGCGGTGAGATAGTTATTGTTGGTAACAAGGCCTAGTGATGAATACGGAGATACTGCCTGGTTGGATGTCTGTCCCCAGCCGGCTCTCAGCTTCAGGCTGGATATCCATCCGATGGACTGCATAAACGATTCTTTACTGATATTCCATCCGGCAGAAATAGCGGGATAGCTATGCCATTTGTTGCCTGCGGCCAGCCTGGAAGATCCGTCCATACGGGCGGTAAGTGTCAGCATATATCTTTCATCAAAGGCATAGTTGATTCTTGCCATGTAAGAGAGCAGTGCCCAGGAGCTTTCGTCTCCTGCCACCACAGGCGCCGGTGTAGCGTTAGACTGTGCCAGGTTGTAGAACTGAACAAAATCTTCCGTAATAGAATCTTTTCTTACAGAGGTATAGTGCGAATGATTTTCCTGGATACTGTATAAGCCGGTGAAGTTGATATGATGTTTCTGAGCGAATGTTTTATCATATAGTAAGAGGTGTTCCAGCGTATAGCCCCATGCTGCGTCGTTGTAGACATAAGCAGTATTTCCTTTGCCACCACGGAAGAAGCTCGGTCTGCCGGCAGCTGGATTATCTGCGCTCTGGAACTGGTCGTTTTCGGAGGTACGGTAGTTAACACCCAGGTTCACGCGGTATTTCAGCCCATCTATGATTTCATATTCACCATAGATGCTGTTGTTGGTGGTTAGCCGACGTTGTCTGTCTACCCAGTTATTATCATTATTTTTTAATAAGAGCGGGCTATAGGTAGGTGTATTGTTATCATCGATGTTACCGTTAGGTAATGGCCTTACTTTACCCAGACTATCATAAGGCGCTTCCAGCGGGCTCATAGCCAGTATCGGGAACATGGTACCGCTGGCAACAAACTGGGCGCCGTTGGTGATGCCGATCTGGTTGAGTGTAGAGATACCCACCTTAACGCGTTTGCCTATACGGGAATCGATGGTAGCACGGATGCTGTAGCGGCTGAAATCCTGGCCTGGCAGCACCGCAGTCTCTTTATAATAGCCACCACCCAGCGAGAAAGTATTACCATTATTTCCGCCGGATACGGTGAGGTTATGATCTGTTCTGTAGCCATTATTATACATCAGGTCCTGCCAGTCGGTACTTTTACCTTTGGCGATATAGTCCTTTTCTTCGGGCATATACCCCTGGCCCCATGGAGAGATATTACGCATGGCCTGGTATTCGGTGGCGTTGAACACCGGGTATTTATTGGCTACTGTAGCAATGCCATGGTAGCCATTATAGGAGATCCTGGTGTCACCGTTTTTACCACGTTTGGTCGTTACCATCACGATACCGTTGGCGCCACGGGAACCGTAGATAGCAGTAGCAGAGGCGTCTTTGAGGATGTCGATGGTGGCGATATCATCCGGGTTCAGGTCATTGAGTGAGCCTTCGAAGGGGATTCCATCTACTACGAAGAGCGGATCGTTTTGTCCGGATATAGACCTGGTACCGCGAATACGGATCACCGCACCGGAGCCCGGTGTGGTACCAGCGCGTTGTATTTCCAGGCCGGCAGCCTTACCCTGGAGGGCCTGCTGCAGGTTGGCGGAAGGTACTTCCCGCAGCGTTGCTTCGCTTACGCTGACCGTGGAGCCGGTCACATCTTTACGTTTCTGGGTACCATAACCTACTACCACTACTTCGCTGACATCGCGCGCTACAGGTTTCAGCTGGATATTCAGCTGTTGCTGGCCGCCTACGGCGATTTCTCTTTCAGCGAAGCCAATGCTGGTAATGACCAGTATGGAAGTAGACTTTACGGTGATCACAAATTTACCTTCGGTGGTAGTTACAGTACCGATGCTGGTACCTTTGATCTGGATGGAGGCGCCTGGCACGGGCTGATTGTGGTCGTCGGTGATAAGACCCGACAGCTGGCGGTCCTGTGCCTGTGCGTGAATGGTGGAAAGTGTAGCGCATAACAACATCATGAATGTTGTAAAGATCTGAATGCGCCACCAATGGCCTTTATGGCATAGTGGTTTGTGCTGGACCATTTTTGAAGATTTTGATTGATAAATTGAAATCGGTTGTATTCAACCGTTTACGGACGCAAGAAACTAATACAAGTAAGGGTAAAGATGGAATACTATCGGCTGAAATGCAATACAGTTAAAGCATTACATAACAGTGGCGACAGCAATCCAGGCACAGGCGGCCTCCCGGGAGGCGTGGAAAATGCCAGAATGTTTAGCAGACAGCAGTTGGCAGCAGTTTTCATAACTAATAAGTTCGTGGAACCATTTAATGGTAATACAATCGTGGAATCGCTACTCGGTCATTTTCACGGAACGAATATAGTGTTCTTTTTTTAAAAAATACAACCGATTGTATTTTTTTGTAAGATTTTTTCTACCTTTATTTGTATCGGGAAACCCGTTCATCTATGTCTGAAGAGAAAGAAATAACGATATACGATATTGCCAAACATCTGAATATATCCGCCACCACTGTTAGTCGCGGATTAAAAGATCATCCCACCATCAATATCAAAACCCGCAAAAAAATTGCGGAAGCGGCCAGGCAACTGGGATACCGCAGCAATACCTTTGCCAGCAGCCTGCGTAGCAAACGCACCCAAACGCTGGGCGTTATTGTACCACGACTCAACAGTAATTTCATGTCGTCCGTACTGGCAGGCATGGAAAACGCCGCCAGCCGCGAAGGATATAACCTGATCATCGCGCAGTCGCTCGAGAAGGCAGACAAGGAAATGGAGAACGCACATACCATGTTCAACAAACGTGTGGATGGCCTCATGGTTTCTCTGGCCTATGGCTCCGAAAGCCTCCAGCATTTCGACGACTTCTTTCAGAAGAAAATCCCCGTGATCTTCTTCGATCGCGTGTCTGCCCACCCGGAAAGCACCTCCATTGTAATAGACAACTACGCTGCTGCCTACCAGGTAACACAACACCTCATAGAACAGGGCTGCAGACGTATCCTGCACCTGGGTGGCAACCTGCTGCTCAGCGTATACTCGGAAAGATTAAGGGGCTACAAACAGGCACTCCTCGATCATAAAATCGGCTTCGATGATAAACTGGTCATGACCGGTAACCTCACCGAAGATTTCGGTACCGCCGCAGCAGCACATTTATTAAAGCTAAAGCCCAAAGAGCGCCCTGATGCCGTGTTCAGTGCCAACGATACCGCCGCCGTCTATTGTATGATCGCCGTAAAGGCAGCAGGCATCAGCATCCCGCACGATATCGCCTTCGCCGGCTTCAACAACGACCCTATCAGTAAGGTAATAGAGCCCAATCTCACCACTGTCAACTATCCCGGCTATAACATGGGACAGGCAGCAGTAACGAGCCTGGCCAATCACCTCAACGGCGAAACCAGCATCATCAATACCAATACCATCGTGCTGCGATCCGAACTGATCATCCGGGACTCCTCCCAAAAAAATAATTCCATTTAATTGGAATTTTTTTGCAACTTTTACGCAACCGATTGTATTTTTTCTTGCAATTTTTTATCCACGTTATGTCATGAAAAAAGTACTACTTATATTATTCATATTCCTCTGCGGATACCAGGTACAGGCAGAAGACGGCTACAACGCCTGGTTGCGGTACACTCCTATCTCCCAGCCAGCCTTACTTTCCGCCTATCGTACACAGATAGCCAGCTGCTACATCCCTGGCCACTCTCCCACGGATACCGCTATACGAAACGAATTACAGCAAGCCCTCCACAGCATGTTGCAACAATCGGTTTCATTCACGGCCGCCATACAGCCACGGGCGCTGGTATGCGCACGCATCAACCTGCTGCCGGCAGCATTGCAGCAACAGCTGGGCAACCTGCTGACAAATACAGACAGCAGCGGGTATCTCCTTAAAACTATCTCCTACGCAGGAAAAAATCTCACTGTAATAACAGCGAAAACAGATATAGGCGTACTATATGGCACCTTTGCCCTCCTGCGCAAAATGCAGGAACAGCAACCCATCAGCAACCTGGATGAACACAGCAGCCCGAAACTGAAGCTACGCCTGCTCAACCACTGGGATAACCTTACCCGCTATGTAGAACGTGGCTACGCCGGCATTTCCATCTGGAACTGGCATACGCTGCCTACGTATATAGATCCCCGTTATACCGACTACGCACGACTCAACGCTTCGATCGGCATCAACGGTACGGTACTCAATAATGTCAACGCCAGCGCCACCATACTTACCCGCCCATGGCTGCTCAAAGTAGCCGCCATCGCCAAAGTACTGCGCCCGTACGGTATCAGGGTATACCTCAGTGCACGGTTCAGCGCACCTATTGAAATAGGCAACCTCCACACCGCCGACCCGCTAAACGACTCCGTACGCACCTGGTGGCAGGAAAAAGCCAAAGAAATTTATAGCATCATCCCCGACTTCGGCGGATTTCTTGTAAAAGCCAACAGCGAAGGACAACCAGGCCCGCAATCCTACGGCCGCTCACACGCCGACGGCGCCAACCTCCTCGCCGATGCACTCGCCCCCTATGGCGGTATCGTCATGTGGAGGGCTTTTGTGTACAACCCGGAAGCGACCGACAGGTTTAAACAGGCCTATGAGGAGTTTACCCCGTTGGACGGGAAGTTCCATTCCAACGTACTCGTGCAGGTAAAAAACGGACCGATCGACTTTCAGCCAAGGGAGCCTATCTCTCCCCTGCTGGCAGCCATGCCTAAAACACCGCTGCTCCTGGAATTCCAGCTCACACAGGAATACCTCGGACAAGGCACACATCTCGTATATGAGGCGCCGTTATTTAAAGAAGTACTGGAAACAGATACCTACGCCAACGGTAAAAACAGCACTGTCGCCAGTATCGTAGATGGAGACCTGAATCAGCATACACTCACCGGCATCACCGGTGTGGCCAACATCGGCAATGAACGCAACTGGACCAACCACCCGTTCGGACAAGCCAACTGGTACGCCCTCGGACGCCTCGCCTGGAACCCGCAGCTGTCTTCCGATACCATCGCGAAAGAATGGATACGCCAGACCTTCGGCTGCAATCCAAAGGTGATCAACACCATCGACACCATGATGCTGGCTTCCAGGGAAACGATGGTCCAATACATGACACCATTAGGACTCCATCATATCATGGGCAACGGCCACCACTACGGCCCGGCACCGTGGAGTAACCACGCGCCACGCCCCGACTGGGACCCGGTCTACTATCACAAAGCGGACAACTTCGGTATAGGCTTCGACCGTACGGCTACCGGCTCCAACGCCCTCGCTCAATACCAGCCGGGATTGCGTCAGCAGTATGCCGACAGTTCCTCCTGCGATCCCCGCTTCCTGCTGTGGTTCCACCACGTGAGCTGGCAGCATAAGATGCCTTCCGGCCGAACACTCTGGAATGAGCTTTGCTACCAGTACAACGCAGGGGTAAACGGCGTAACACAAATGCAGCAACAATGGAAAAATATAGCACCGTTTATCGATCCGGAAAGATACCAGCAGGTAACCATGCTCCTCGGCATACAACACCAGGATGCCATCTGGTGGCGGGATGCATGTCTTTCCTATTTCTCATCCATCGCTAAACTGCCTATACCGGCACCATATCCTATGCCGGCGCATCCACTGGAATATTATCAACAACTACGATTCCCGTATGCTCCGGGAAACTGAAACTATTAAAATCTGGACTACATGTACGATAACAACAAGCGCGTGGCAATTGTAACCGGAGGCGGCTCCGGTATTGGACTGGCGATCGCGCAGAAATTTGTTGACAACGGGATCGAAACGATTGTCATCGGCCGGAATGAAAAGAAATTGTCGGATGCAAAACAACTACTCGGCGAACGATGCCACCCGATTAACCACGATGTAAGCGACCTCGCCAGCCTGCCATCACTGGTAGACAATATTATCAGGGATTTCGGGCAGATAGATATCCTGGTTAATAATGCAGGCATCAACATGAAAAAAGATTTTACGGAAACCACAGACGAAGATTTCCAGCAAGTCATCAATACCAATCTGACAGCGGTTTTCTCGCTCTCCAGGGCGGTGGTAAAACATATGATCCCACAGGGGAAAGGCAGTATTATCAATATCAGCTCCATGGCTGCACAATACGGCATGCCCCGTGTAATCAGCTACAGCGCCAGCAAAGCAGCGATCGACGGCATCACAAGGGCAATGGCGGTAGAACTATCGCCAAAGGGTATACGAATTAATGCCATCGCTCCAGGGTTCATCGCCACCGCCATGACGGCAGTAGCGCTGGACTCCGACCCTGAACGTAAGAATAAAGCCCTGGGACGTACGCCCATGGGACACCTTGGACAACCATCCGACATTGGCGACGCAGCGCTCTTTCTCTGCTCCGATGCGGCAAAATATATTACCGGCGTAATACTCCCCGTAGACGGAGGCAATTCCATTGGATTTTAAATTTACCACGTTATGAAAACGATCTCCCTGTTCCTCCTCTCCTGTTGCCTGCTCTGTTTCCGCAGCGTAGCGGAAGTAAAGCTGCCAAGGCTTATCTCCGACAACATGGTGCTGCAACGAAATGTCCGCTTACAAATCTGGGGCTGGGCTGCTCCCGGAGAAAAGGTACAGGTGGACTTCGTACAACATCATTACAACACTGTTACCGGTAAAGATGGGAAATGGAAAGTAATGCTGCCACCGATGAATGCAGGCGGCCCTTTCAATATGACCATTACCGGTAACAATGCTATTACCATCAGCAACATCCTGATCGGCGATGTATGGCTCTGCTCCGGACAATCCAACATGGAACTTTCCATGGAGCGTCTGAAAGACAAATACCCCGCTATCATCAAAACTGCCAGCAACCCGGAAATCCGGCAGTTTAACGTAAGTACTACCATCACCTGGGAAGGGCCGCAGGAAGACTATAAAACCGGCAACTGGGCTGCTGTAACGCCGCAAAGCATCTACGGTTTCTCTGCCGTAGGCTACTTCTTCGCAGAACAGCTGTACCAACGCTACCACATTCCTATCGGTATCATCAAATGCGCTACCGGCGGCAGCACTGCCGAAGCCTGGCTGGATGAGCACACCCTGCAACAGTTTCCTGACCTGCTGGCAACGGCAAAACAGTTCCAGCAAAAGAATTATGTGGATAGTCTGAAAGCCCGTGATATTTATGTAAACGATGTCTGGTATACACACCTGTGGCAGTCGGACGCCGGCCTCCAGGGCCCGGTGAAATGGTATGATACCACATCCGACTACAGCACCTGGAAAACCTTTAAAGTGCCTGCCCTCTGGAAAGAACAAGGCATCACCGACAGTCAGGGTGCCGTATGGTTCCAGAAAGAAGTGGTACTCAGCAAGGATTTTGCCTCCCAGCCGGCACAACTCTGGCTGGGCAATATGATAGACCGCGATTCGGTATTTGTCAACGGCCGCTTCGCCGGCACTACCGGCTATCAGTACCCGCCCCGCAAATACCCTATCCCTGCAGGTATGCTGAAGGAAGGCAAAAACAGTATAGTCGTTCGCGTTATTAATTACAGCGGTGCTGGGGGATTTTATAAAGACAAAAGGTACCAGCTGTTCAACAGCAGGGATACCATAGACCTCCGTGGCGACTGGCGTTACAATATAGGTTGTACATCTGCCGCCATTCCGCCTACTGTGTCGTACTGGCTGCCACCGCTGGGACTCAACAACGGTATGATTGCGCCGCTGAAAAACCTTTCGCTGAAAGGCGTTATCTGGTACCAGGGTGAAGCCAATACCGGCAACCCTGCCGCCTATACGAAAATATTCCCCGCCCTGATCAACAGCTGGCGTGATAACTGGAAAAACCAGTCGCCGGACAAGGTGCTGCCTTTCTTTTTTGTGCAGCTGGCCAGCTACATGGAAACCCGTGAGCAGCCGGCAGAAAGCAACTGGGCAGCCCTCCGCGCCGTACAGGCACAGACGCAGGCGCTTCCGGCAACAGGCATGGCCGTTACTATTGATATCGGCGAATGGAACGATATACATCCGCTCAACAAAGCAGATGTAGGCAAACGGCTGGCCCTATGCGCCATGCATACTGCGTACGGAGAGAAGGACGTCATCTGCCAGGGGCCTGTATTACAGCAGGCAATACGAAAAGGAAATCAGCTGGTACTTACTTTCAACCATACCGATCAGGGGTTAAAATTTGATGCGACACGTCCCGGACAGTTTGCCATTGCGGGAGCAGATAATCATTATGTATGGGCGAAGGCTACGCTGAAAGGCAACCAGGTAATTGTCTGGAATGATGCCATTACAACGCCAACGACTGTACGCTATGCCTGGGCCGACACGCCTGCTGCCACTACATTGAGCAATGGCGCAGGTTTACCGGCATCACCGTTTCAGTACCAGGTAAAATAGTATAGCCTTGTACGTTATTTGGTACATTTCAGGGAGAACAGCATCGGGATCTTGTCTTCCAGGCCTTTGATCTGGAATTCGCCCGGTGTTACTTCCACTGTATTCGCAAAACAATTATAGGGAGAGCTGGCATGTTCATTGAAAAAATCCAGTGTCAGGCCGGCTCTCTTCAATGCATTCAATACCTCGCTGGTAGGGTGGTTCCAGCCATAGGCCGTATCGTGCAGATCTGCCTGCCTGTCTGCATAGGTGCCGTTCGTCGTTTCCACAATCGGTGCATGGTTAAAATAAGAATACTGGATTTTCGTAAACTGGTCATCAAACATCCAGACAATGGGATGGAAATCGACCATGTAAAAGAAGCCGCCCGGCTTTAGTTTTGTGGCAATGGCATTTGCCCATATGTCCAGGTCCGGCAGCCAGCCGATGGTGCCATAGGAAGTATACACGATGTCAAACACTCCCGGAATTACCTGTACGGTGTCGTATACATTGGCACATACAAATGTTGCTGGTACCTGCAATTCCGCTGCCAGCGCTGTTGCTGTATCAATGGCCTTGTCCGACAGATCCAGTCCGGTTACCACAGCTCCCTGCTTTGCCCAGGAGATCGTATCCATTCCAAAATGACATTGCAGGTGCAACAGCTGCTTGCCGGCCACTTCGCCCACTTCCGTCAGCTCTACCTGGTTCAGGGAAGATTTGCCCGCTTTAAATCCTGCTACTGCGTAAAATTCCGAACGGAGATGTACCTCCGTTTTATTATTCCACAATTGTTTATTTACACTAAACCATTTGCTGTAATGATCCATCTTCACGGGTTGTTTGGGTTAAAAATATCTGCTGCTACAAGATTACATTAAATCAGCTGTCCTACCCTTCTTGTCATCTAAATTTTGCGGTGCCTGTTAAATATTATTTATCAGACTCATCCATATTAATCTGCATGAAAATTACAAAATATTGTTTTTTAATATTTTACAGATAATTATATTTAATTAGTTATAATTTAATATATATGTTTAAAATATATCTTATTCCAGATTGCCTATATATCTTTGTCCCGGATTTCAAGACAAGTCTGAGAGCTATTACCAGGTGGTAAACCTATGTTCGACTCATCAATTATTCACAGAAACGGCCGGCAGGATTTTAGTGCCGGTAAACCATGCTGACAACAAAGGAATTTTCGACCTGATAGAAAACCGCTATTTTATTTATTCCGTGCATAGATAGATCGTGAACGCGATGGCTGGTATCATTACCCGCAGGGGAAATTTATGCAGATAAACATCGACTCTAAACGCTGTCCTTTATAGTTTAAACCAGAAATACGCTGCCGGTAGGCAGCGTTTTCTGCATATATACGTAATTGTATTACCTTCCCTCCATATATAATCCAAATGTTATGGGATTTTTTGATTTTTTAAAGAAGAAAGACGCAGCGCCTGAACAAGAACCAACACCCGCGCCTGCGCACGATGTCACACCGGAAGAGTACCTGTTCAACAGCTTTAAGGAACAGTTGTTATCCCAGCATTATCATGTGCAGGCATTTTCCAATAATGGCCGCCATGCGTTGTTTATCGATAACCAGCTGTTACTCGAACCAACTATTATTCCTACGCCGGGCATGCACCCGCTGTTGGTACAGGTTAATTTCCAGGCCAGGCACGAAGCTTTCCAGGATATCATTTCTGAAATGGTGGCTGGCATCGGCGATACCATGGCCGCCCGCCTGGATTCCGCTATCAGCAACTATATGAGCACCACGCTCCCGCCTATCATGGACTCGCTGACAGATTCACATTATCCGGAACTTGACTTCCAGGACGCCAACGATATCCTCTGGCATCCCAAACCTGGTAATATCGGCTTCCAAGGCAGCTGGGAGGATACCGATATGCCGGACGACAACGTTATGATGCAACTCCTGACACCCGCCCTAAGCGCCATTATCCCTGACCAGCAGTTTAACTGGATCAAGATTTATTATGGTATACAGGGATCTGAAATAACGGGAAGCGATTGTCTGCTCAATAATGAACCATGGCCGGAAGGTGATGCCATCCTGAAAGATTTTGTACTGCAATGGGCCACCCCTGACCATTTCAAAGGTATTAAACATTTTATCATGCTGCGCCGTTGCGACGGTACACACTAAACTAAAATAAACAGGGACTTCACCTGATGCGAAGTCCCTGTATCATTTTTCCTGCGAGATCAATGATTAGCTAATAGCAATTTGCTTGGAGGCTTTCACCTGCTCCTTGCTTTTAGGAATCGACAGTTTAAGCACGCCATCGGTATAACTGGCCGTGATACTGTCATCCTTCGTATTTTCAGGTAAACGGAATGAACGGGTGAAACTACTGTAGCTGTATTCTCTGCGACTGTAGTGCTTCTTATCGTCCTTATCTTCCGATTCGTGCCTGGCTTCCGCACTAATCGTTATCACATCATTATCTACGTTTACTTTAAAGTCTTCCTTCTTAAAGCCCGGTGCAATCACGTCTACTGCATAATTTTTTTCATCTTCGCTGATATTGACTGCTGGCAGGTTCCGACCTCCACGCTCCGATGGAATAAAACTTTCCCAGCTAAAGAAATCACGCCATGGATCATAACTGACTGCGCGATTTTTTTTCTCTAGTGCGTTCATAAAATAACCATTTTTGAGTTAACGGATAATATACAAGTGCTGGCCTGAAATATAGCCCTGTAACAGGTTTAACAACCAATTTTTAAAAATGGTTAAAATCACGCTGTTAAATTAATGTAACCACGATCCATCATCTAAAAACGTTATAACTGATAATCTTTATTCATCTTTTTTATTATCCTTAAAAACCAATACCATTCAGCATTACACGCACAATAGCGATATCATCCCCGGGTAACAACCCCCATTCCCTTTCTATCTCTATTACCTTGCCATTCAGCATATGCGCAGAGCCTGCCCCGGATGTATCGTGCAACAGATAATGCAGGGCATCCCCGGTTTCTTCATATAATCTGTTGTCGTATTTACTAAATGAATACACTCCATCTGTACTGATGGCAAAATCACGTATACCCGTCAACGTTAGCTGCTGTTTTTGTGCGGCAAACCATGTATCAAATGTTTTATGCAGATGATAACCGAGATAATCAGGCTTGTTATCCTGGTCATATTCATATACCTGGCCGTCTGCGGCAATCACGCCGTCTCCTATGCAAATGAAGGCGGCTGTGGCTTTGGGGATATCCAGTACAGCGAGTAGTATGGTCGCCATCAGTTCATCCGGCTGTAATTGAAGCAGGGATTGTGTTTGCTGCAACCTGCTGAATAATTGCGACACGATTTCTTTCAGCAATTCCTGGACGCTGCTGTTTCCTGCCAGCGCTGAAACGGGTCCGCCTGCCGCTATTGCGCGCAAATGCTTCGTGATAATGGTGGCTATCATATGGCTGTCGGTGCCCATGGAGCAACCGTCTGTTACAGCAAAAAGATAATGGGAAGTTCCTATGGGTGCGGTTATCAGGGCGTCTTCACAAAAGTTGGTGTGGTACTGACCGATTTTCTGGGTATGGAAGATTTTCATATTTGCTGCAAGATACCAGCTTTGGCCGATATTTCAGATACGCTACCTTTGCAGGATGCAACAAAAAATCACCGTAGTACCCTATCAGCCGGAGTGGCCCCTGCAGTTTGCAGCATTGGCGGCGGTTTATCGCCAGGCCCTGGGCCCCCATATCCTGGCCGTGGAGCATGTAGGCAGTACAGCTGTACCCGGACTCCCGGCAAAACCCATACTGGATATTGATCTTGTCATCGAAACGGAAGCGCAGCTCCCTTTTGTAAACGCCGCACTGGAAAAGTTGGGCTATCAGTTCCGTGGCGACCTTGGCATCAAAAACAGGTATGCGTACGGCCGCAGCAGTGACAACATCCCGCACACGCCCGAAGGCCGCCAATGGCCGGCACATCACCTATACTGCTGTATTAAAGGTGCCGCCAGCTTACAGAACCACCTGCTGCTGCGTGACACACTGCGTAATAACCAGGAACTGAAAGAAGAATATGCCCGCATCAAAGAACGTTTAGCCGCCACCGTTAATGACGACATAGACGCCTACGTAGAAGGCAAAAGTGATTTCATCGCGAAAGTACTGCTGCAAGGCGGTTTCCACGACGATGACATCAGCGATATCAGGGAACAGAACAGGAAGAAATAAGTACTATTTCTTTCTGTTGATACGAGCCTGAATTGTAGTGATCAGGTTAACGCTTTCGGCTAAACGCTGTGTTTTGGCGCTGCCATCAATGGCAATATCTTTCTGGGTAACTTCATATCCCGCCAGAAAGGCCTCCAGATTGGATAAATACTGAGGCTGGTCACTGGTCAGTATATTATAGATCTTATCGTTCAGCTTATCCCCTTCTGCACGCAGGTCCTGGTTGGTGAGATCGGTGACATCACGCATACGCCCCATCACATAGGTCATTTTCTTGCGCAATCCTTCCAGGGCCACCGGATCGGCCTTGCCTGTCTGTTTCACATTATTTCTGAAAAGACTGTCGGAGAGTTTTTTCCGGTCATTCAGGTACTCAGTCAGTTCCTGTTTGAGGTAACCGAAATTGTCGTAGAGGTCACGGCTCTTATCGGCAGTATAGTATTTATCGAGGCCGCTGTCCAGGTGTTTCACCCAGTTCAGTATATCCACGGTAATATCGGTTACCGGGGCTTTTCCCATCTGGGCAAAGGTTACGGAAGATGTAGCAATGATCAGGAACAGGCAGCAGCAAATGCGTTTAATAAGGTCCATGGGCACATCGATATTTCTACGATATTACGAAAAAAACTTTTCGCTCTGACGAACGAAAAGTTTTTGATTGCAACAACCGGTAACTACTGCACTACAGCAGCTTTGTCAATAAAATTTCCGGTGTGGCGGCCAGTTTATCTGCGGCCATCGCCCCAAATGCCTTGATATAGGGCTGTTCATTGTGTAACGCCAGTCCTGCCTCATCCTGCCAGATCTCATAAAAGACAAACAGGTTTTCGTCTGTAATGCCCTGGTGCAGATCATACTGCAGACAAGCTGCTTCCTTCCTGGTGGATACAACCATTTCCTGTAACTGTGCCAGTACTTCTTCCCGGAATTCGGGCTTACTCTTAATTATTGCGGTAAGATATATTTTCATTTGTCTGAATTTCAGATAGAATAATATTTATGCGGTAGCTACTGCTTCCGTAGCAAATACTGCCTGGAGGTGCGCCTTGTACAGCTTCATATCTCTGGGTACATCTGCGTTTTTCTCTACATCATGGAAGTGAAAGGTTTCCAGCGGACTCAAACCTAAAAATGCATTCATCCGATGGAACCCGAACAACACACCATCATCTACACTACGTTCCTGGAAAAATTCTCCTGGTAAGGTAAAAGCTGCTGCGGGTGCATTCCAGCTGCTGGTAAACATATATTGGCGGCCTTTTAAGGTACCACCGGTTCCGTAATTGATATCAGGATTGCGCGAAGAACGTCCGTCGCTGGTATATAACCCTTTGTCATGGCCCGCTGTGAATACTACGTCAATGTATTTTTTAAGGTCGTGCGGCAGCGAAAACCACCATACCGGGAAATGGTAGATGATCACATCTGCCCACAAATATTTCTTTACTTCTTCATCCGGGTCATAGGCTGATGATACATCTGTCAGTTGCACTTCATAACCAGGCTGATCCTGGAAAAAGGCGGCGGTTTCACGGGAAACCGTATGGTTAAACTGACCGCCTGAATGCCCGAAAGACTGACCACCATTGATTATAAATATCTTTTTCATGTGTTTCCTTTTGTTTTGCTTCACAAAAGTAGTCCAGCTTCTTCTATCAGAAAAAGAATATAAATAATAGGTATCTATCAGAATAATTATTGCTTCCTGGCAGGCTGATCGAAATGGTTCTTATTCCACCAATCGGCGTAGTAGTCTCCCATTTCCTTTATATACCGCAGGTAATCGTATTCATTTTCGAAGCTCATCAGCATTAGGTAGGTAGGCCTGTATTCGCGCATAAATCCGTCCAGGGCGGGGTCCTGCATACCGGTAATACGTCCTACCAGCGACTTGGTCCAGCGGTAGTCCACATACTTTTCCTGCTCATCGCGCAGGAGAAGCTTACGGAAGTTCTGTGCACGCTTGATTTTACCGATGCTAAAGAGCGCATCCAGGTTGACGCCGGCCCCTCCGTTGCCACTGGTGAGCCATTCCGGAGAAAAATCGAAGTATTTCCGGTACTCGCGCCGGTTTTCGATGGAATCGAACTTATATGTCTTAGGTCTGGTAATGATCTCAAAGGTGGGCAACGTCTGTATATCGACGTGCAGCTTGGCATCAAAAGCTCTGTAGGGGTTAATCTCATTGACGGCAAACTTCTGGGTCGCCTTCCCCTGGTAGGAGAAATACAGGGAATCTGTCACCGGCAGCTTAATGGTATAATGCCCATTGGAATCGGTGACTGCTCCCACGCCGGAATTAGTTGTTCTCACACTAACACCGGAAAGCCCTATCCTGGCGGTACGTTCGTAAACGGTGCCGCTGATCTGCACCTGTTGGGCCTTGGCCACCAGGCAGAAAAAAACGAAAAGTATTGCTATCGACGCCGTTCGTACCAACTTATTGTTTCAATTTTTGCTCAATCTAAGACAGCGCTCAAATATTGGCAAGTATTGTCCTAAATATTAACAAATCATTGTATTTGAAGCATGTAATATAGGCAGATGATTATAATTCGCTGATACCCGGTAAATCATCTGCATAAAAATTATCCAACACCCATATCTTCCTGCTCCTGAGGGGGTACCAACGGGTTGCCGGTTTATTCTTTGCCTCTTCAAACATATTGCCCCCACTCGTATAGCTCCGCTTTCCGGTAGAAAAGTTGACACTGTTCTCCAGCATCTCACCACTGGCACGACTATACGATTCTGTATCCAGGCCTATCAGCTCGAAATGCTGGTGCTGATAACGAAAAACATAAGTCGCATTGCTGCTTTCATAACTGCCACAACTCAGCCAGTAGTTGAAATGAACCGTCAGCAGGCCGTTGCGGATCAGGGTATCAGGCGCCTCCCCGAGGGGGTCATCCAGACAAGGGGATTCTGCATCATTGGCAGCAGGAATGAACCGCTTATTAACCACCGACAGCTGATAAGTGCCTCCCGGCTGCTGAAAGAGAATAACCAGCCACCGCGGGTTCAGGTTCAGGGTATCTGCCCCCAGGTCCGGGTTTTTATGATAATTCCGTTTATCCGTATCCGTGATAATCATTGCGATATCAGGCAGGTTGTCTTTATTCAGATCGCCGGCCGATTGCACTACAATCTTCCAGCCGGCCGGAACAAAATCAGCAGGAACCTTTCCTGTTGCAGGAATGACCTGGGCTTGCACCGTTACTGAAAAGACCAGTCCTGTCAGCCAGCCTAATATTCGGGGGATAGTGGTTTTCATGATGCCATTATTTATCAGTAGCTGCCGTATTTCTGCCTGCGGCAGGATATCCGGCCATACCACCTATAACATAATCACCGACTCAATTTTCGACACTTCTTTATAGTATTCAATGATTTCTTCCTCGTTCTGCACATGCGCATTTACTGTAAAAGATTTATATTTTCCACCGGAAGAATCAGTAGTAGTAATCGTATTTTTCTTATGCGCGAAAACCGCCTTCAGCGCTGCTTCCTTATCCTCTTCTGCCTTTACGATAAACTTAAAAACATAAGTCGTCGGAAACGTTAACGACTGCTGTAACAAACTGCGTAAATTCTGATACGGATCTTCGTTCAAATTAGCATTCAAATTCTCGTCTATAGTCATATAAGTATTTTTATCTCTGTTTAATTATCTCACTGCAAAATAACTAATTTCTCGCTAACATAGGCACAGTGCACTGTAGCGGCTGTATCTCACACATGGCTGCGGTTGATATATTTCAGTATACTTCTTGCTGTACTATTGAAAGCAAAATCAGTCTTTTATGAAGCAAGAAAAAAAGCTCCTCAAACTCTATATAGAACTTGTTAAACTTCAGAAGGAAATTATTGCATCTCAGCTAAAACTACTGGTGATACTGGAAGGCAGGGACGCTGCCGGAAAAGATGGCACCATCAAAGCAATCACATTACACCTCAGTCCGCGGGAAACCAAAGTGGTAGCCCTCAGCAAGCCATCAGACAGAGAATGCCGGGAATGGTATTACCAGCGTTATACCTCCCATCTTCCTGCATCCGGGGAATTTGTACTCTTCAACCGCAGCTGGTACAACCGCGCCGGTGTTGAAAAAGTCATGGGGTTCTGCACCGACAAAGAATACATTTCATTTTTCACTGAAGTGGAATTATTTGAGAAGATGCTGACAGATGCCGGTGTAATCATCTTCAAATATTACCTGGATATCAGCAAAAAAGAACAACGGAAAAGAATGGAAGACCGGAAAGAAAACCCGCTGAAACAATGGAAAGTGAGTCCGATAGATGAAGTGGCGCTAAAACGCTGGCATGCTTATTCCAAGGCCCGCGACCGTATGTTGCTGCAAACAAATTTCAGGCATTCGCCCTGGTATGTTGTAAATGCGGATGATAAAGAAGCAGCGCATATCGCGCTCATCAGCCATCTGCTTAAACAATTATCCTATACGGGAAAAAATAAAAAACTATTATCGGAAGATGATGACCTGGTATATGCAGCCACCGCTGACGCCGTACAGCAGCGGCTGTTCCGGTAATATGCTATTGCATGCTATACTTGCGCTGCAGCCAGTTTTTAACCAGTTGCGTCAGCATTACATAAGCCAGCAGGATCATGGTCAACCAGCCCCAGAAACTCCCCGGCACTGGTACAAACCCCAGCGTTCCGGCTAGTGGCGACACCGTCAGCCAGGTACCTGCTATGACAATGATGACGGAAGTCAGCATCAGCGGCCAGCTTGCCATACTTTGCAGAAAAGGAATTTTATTGGTACGGATTACATGGATGATCAGCGTTTGTGAAAACAATGACTCAATGAACCATCCAGTATGAAAGAGCGCTGGATTATGCCCCGCATCATAAAAATGCCAGAGGATATAGAAAGTAACATAATCGAAAACAGAGCTGACAGGCCCGATGACAAGTATATACCTACGTATATCTTCTACCGTCCATTTGCGCGGTTTCACCAACCATTCCGGATCTACGTTATCAGTAGGAATGGCCGTTTGGGAGAAGTCGTACAACAGGTTATTGGTAAGCACCTGGATCGGCAACATAGGCAGGAAAGGCAGGAAGGCACTGGCTCCCACTACCGTGAACATATTCCCGAAGTTGGAGCTGGCAGCCATTCTGATATATTTGATGATATTGCCGAATACCCGGCGACCTTCTGCCACGCCCTGTTCCAGTACTTCCAGGCTATTTTCCAGCAGAATGATATCAGAAGATTCTTTGGCGATATCCACTGCACTGTTTACCGAAATGCCTACATCTGCTGCTTTCAGGGCTGGCGCATCGTTGATACCATCACCCATAAAACCGGTAACATGTCCATGGTGCTGAAAAGCCTTGATGATACGCTGTTTGTGCACCGGAATCAGTCTGGCAAAGAAATGGTAATCCATGACAGCGGCGGCCAGTTCTTCATCATTCATCTTTTCAATCTGCGGGCCCAACAGAAATCTGTCTGCCTGCAAACCTACTTTTCTGCAGATGCAGGCGGTAATGGTTTCATTATCTCCCGTTAAAATCCTTACATCTACGCTCAGGGAGGTAAGTTTTGTCAATGCCGCACCTGCAGAAGATTTTGGAGGGTCCAGGAAAGACAGAAAACCTACCAGTACCATGTCCGTTTCATCCTCCACCTTATATATAGCCTTTTTCCCGGGCATAGTTTTATAGGCCAGTGCCACCACCCTGAATCCCTGTGCATTCAGGTCGTTGACCAGTTGCAGGCCGTGCTGCCTGCGTTCATCTGTCAGGGGAAGTACTTTCCCATTCACTTCTTCTGCGTTGCAAAGGGGCGCCAGTCCTTCTACGGCGCCTTTACAGATCAGGATATGTGAACCCGTTTGGTCCTGCACAATCACAGACATACGTTTCCGGACGAAGTCGAAAGGGATTTCATCAATTTTCGTATACCGGGAGCAGATTTTATTCAGCGTTGCCTGTGAGTCGTGATCGAGGATAGCTTCGTCCATCATGTTTTTCAGGCCGGTATGGTAAAAGCTGTTGAGATAGGCATATTCCAGCACTTTGCTGCTGGCGTCGCCATCGGGATCGAGGTATTGTTCCAGCACGATCCTACCCTCGGTTAATGTGCCTGTTTTATCCGTGCAGAGGATATCCATGGCGCCGAAATTCTGGATGGCGTTCAGTCTTTTTACGATCACCTTTTTGCGGGACATGACCAGTGCACCTTTGGAGAGGTTGACGGTCACGATCATGGGCAGCATTTCGGGGGTGAGCCCTACGGCTACTGCCAGTGCAAACAGGAATGCTTCCAGCCAGTTATGGCGGCTGAACCCGTTGATCAGAAATACCGCCGGCACCATGACGAGTATAAACTTTATCATCAGCCAGGTGAAGGCGTTGATGCCTTTATCGAAGCTGGTAGACACCTGTTGTCCGGTGATATGAGCTGCCAGTGAGCCAAAGCTGGTACGGTCGCCGGTGTTGATGACCATGGCCGTAGCGGTACCACTTTCCACGTTGGACCCCAGGAAGCAGAGGTTAGGGTTATCAGTGGGGGTTTCGTTGGTGGCCTGCACGTCTGCTACCGCTTTCTCCACCGGCATGGATTCGCCGGTAAGGGCGGCCTGGTTGAGGAAGAGGTCTTTTGCGGAGAGCAGGCGTACGTCTGCGGGCACCATATCGCCGGCGCTGAGGCGTATTTCGTCTCCGGGCACCAGGAATTTGAGGGGTATCTCCATATCTTTTCCGTCCCGGCATACCGTGGCATGGGTGCTTACCATGGCTTTGAGCTTTTCAGCTGCCTTATCTGCCCGCATTTCCTGTACATAGCGCAATACGATACCCAGGATAACCATAAAAAATATGACAATAGCAGAGCGGAGATCACCGGTAAGCAGGGAAATAATACCCAGTATCATTAGTAAGATGACCAATGGGTTTTTGAGATTTCGCCAGAGGCGAAGCAACGGGGATACTGGTTTTTCTTTGGCTACCTCATTAAAACCGTATTGATCGAGGCGTTGTTCGGCTTCTTCGCTGGATAAGCCCCCTTCTTTGTAACCTGCACTTTTTTTCATCTCATCAAGGGAAAGCTCCGGAGCGATGCCAGTATGCTTGCTTTCAGGATGCGGTGTTTGCATGCAGAGAAGTTACGGATTTTTTGCTGGATGCCCAAGCTGGTTCCCGCAGCGTAGGGTTGCTTTTTTTTACTTTTAGTTTTGAATGCCTTCGGCATTCAAAACTAAAAGTAATAGGGCTCCCCGCCGGAGGCGGGGAGCCCTATTACTTTTTGGACCACCTGGCTTAGAAAAGATGATCAAACCTGCAAAGCAACAGGAGCAAATACCGGATAGTCAATTAACCCCTTTGTACCACCGTGGTAAAAGGTATCACCATCTGGTACTGCCAGTGGCAGCTGGAGGCGGATACGTTCCGGCAGGTCCGGGTTGGCGATGAACGGGCGCCCGAAAGCGATCAGGTCTCCCAGGTCCTTTTCCAGGGCAGCATTGCCCGTAGCGGGGGTATAGCCGCCGGCGAGGATCATCAGGTGTTTAAAACGTACCCTGAATTTCCGGATAAAATCTTCGGGAATAGATCGCTCACCGTTTACCGGCTGATCTGAGAAATGTACATATAAGATACCCAGCCGGTTCAGTTCATCTGCCAGGCGCAGGTGTGTTGCTTCTTCTTCCGGGTAGGCGTTCATATCATAAAGTCGGGCAAAAGGGGAAAGCCGGATGCCTGTATGTTCCCTGCCGATGGCTTTTGCCACCTCTGTGACTACTTCCAGCAGCAACCCCGACCTCCTGACAATATCTCCGCCGTACTCATCGGAACGCGTGTTGGAATTGGGATTCAGGAACTGGTCTAGCAGGAAGCCATGGGCGCCGTGGATTTCCACCCCATCAAAACCTGCAGCCATTGCCATTTTTGCGGCAGTGACAAACTGCTGTACCCGTACTTTCACCGCAGCGGTAGTTAGTTCAACTGGTTCCGGGTAAGGTACCTGGAAGCCTGCCGGGATAGAAAGTTCGCCTTTGGCAGCTATCGGTGATGGAGCTACCGGAGCCGCCTTGCCCGGATTATTCTCCGGATGCCCTATCCTGCCGGTATGTACCAGCTGCAGGAATATTTTGCCGCCGCCGGCATGCACCGCGCGGGCCACTGCAGCCCAGGCAGTATATTGTTCCTCGTTATAAAATCCAGGGATCTGCATATACCCTACCCCTTCCGGTGCTACCGCCACATTTTCAGCAATGATCAGCCCAGCCCCGCTGCGTTGCACATAGTAATCCTGCACATATGGTTCAGGGATATTATTAATGGTACGCCTGCGGCTCATAGGCGCCATTACTATTCTGTTCTTCAAATCCAGGTTATTGTCCGTATAAGGAGCCAGCAATCTTTCGTTGTTATTCATGTGCTTATCTTTTATACCTCAAAATTATGATGCAGCCATCCGGCAGACCAGTGATAAAAGAAGGTTTGTTTTGTACATTTACAGGTATTATGAATACCGCCTTACATAGTCCGTTTGAAGTAAATATTACAGACCTGGCGCATTGGAGCGACCGGCCGCTGGTGCAGCATTTCTTTGAAATCGTGCAGGTAATGGAAGGTGCAGGCACCAGGGAACTCAACAGAAATAAGATCCCATATGCCCAGGGACATATCTTTTTATATACCCCACTCGATTGCCGTGGGTTCAACAGCGCTGAACCTACCAGGATATGTTCCATTCGTTTTTCGGAGGTATTTCTGGGTCAGCACCGTACCGCAGCAGAGAAGGAAAGGATTTTTCAGTGGCTGAAACAACTGGAGCATATCTTTTATTATCACAATCGCTTTGAAGCAATACAGATTACCCATAAAGGTGATTGCGGCATGATAAAATCCCTGATCGGGAACCTGCTGGAAGAATATAGCCGGCAGGATGCCTGGTATGAAGAGAATGTGCAGCACCTGGTTACATTGATCCTTAATATTATTACCCGGAATATTACCGCTACCGCAGAACAGCTGCTGCCGCAGGCTACGGCCACGCGGGAGCCACTAATCAGCAGGATGCTGCAACATATACGTCAGCATATACAGGAACCGGAGCAATTGCGTATTGATCATCTGGCGGGTGTATTTAACCTGTCGGCCAATTATGTGAGTGAATATTTCCGGAAGTTTACCGGCGAAAGCGTGCAACAATATATTACACAGTACAAGCTAAAGATGGTGGCCCAGCGCTTAACATACAGTAAACTTACGTTGGGACAGATAGCAGATGAATTAGGATTTACAGATGAGAGTCACCTTAGCCGGCAGTTCAGAAAATATCAGGGTGTGAGTCCTGCTGCTTTCAGAAAGGCCACTGCTAAGTATCCTACAGCTAACTAACCACATGGTATACACGAAAAATCCCTTGTTATTTTTTAAAATAACAAGGGATTTTTTGTTGTTCGGACTCCATACGTGTATATACTTTTTACAACAAGTACTTATACGTATACCCACCCGTTATTACACCCTATTTATAACAAACAGAAGGGGTGTTTTCCACGTACAAACCATTAAAAATGGCCACCATGGCCAATCTACCTATACTCCATTATATCTCCCGGAAAAAATTTTAACAAAATTTTCAAATGGTGATCATCGTCACCATACAGGAAATTCATTAGGTCTAATATTGTGATGTAAACCGCGTGAAATTGCAACATTCAATTTCGGCTTAGTTTTTTACCACTGATTTAAAACCCAAAAAAATGAAAAAATTGCTCTTATCGGCTGCTTTAGCCATGGCTTCCATGGGCGTTTTTGCCCAGGCACACGATCAATCAGCTGTGCACTGCGAATTACTCCTCGCAAACGTGATCGAAATTAACCCTCCGGTTGAAATTATGGGTGCTGCCTTCCTCTCTGGCCACGACTATAACACCGGCGAAGAACTGCGTGACATTCACGGACACACTACCGCTGATTTCACTGTTAGCTCTAACAAAAACTTCAACGTAACCGTAAATGCGGGTTCTCCTAACTTTTCCTATTTAGGCCCAGCTACCAGCGGTAACGTAATGCCTTGCGGTACTCTGAAATACAACCTGGCATTCAACGGTACTGGTGGTACTGATGCAACTCCTTTCTTCTGGAATTCACTGACTACCGCTCCTGCTCCATTGATCAACAACGGTCACTCTGGTGCATTCAGACCATTTGGCCTGAAATTCAGATCAGAACCAGGATGGGACTATGCTGGTGGTCTGTACAGAATTAACGTTCTTGTGACAGCAACACAGTTATAATTCAGTATTCCTTTTTACAGATAAGCCTTTTCTGTTGGAAAGGCTTATCTGTGCTTTCTGTATTCAATTGTATTCGTGTTACCCCTCAGTTGATATTTGTATGAAATATCATCTAACCCATCTGGCTCGCGTTGTGATGTTGCTCGGCTACATTTCTATCTGTGCTCCGCTGATTGCACAGGATAAACTCCCCTTTGCTGTAACCCTGAAAGATTCTTTATTTGCCGGCAAATCCGACCAGTTCATATATAATAATATCCGCCTCAAAGACCTCGGTGGCAGCAGTTCGGACTACAGCATCCGCATTACCCCTCCCGAAGGCTGGCGCTTACTGGCCCCTGGCCGGGAGCTTAACAAACATATAGATTCAGCAGGATTTACGGTGCTGACCATTGTATTAATGAAACAGCAAACCTCTCCTGCCTTATGGCTCCCCGTAACTGTCAGCATTACCGGTCATAACAGATTCAAACAGTATATTTATTATGTAAAGGCGGACCCCATCAGCGACTTCAGTGTTACACCACTGACCAGTTTAGTGCAATTACAGGGCACTGAGCGGATCATTACCATCAGTACGAAAATCCGTAATAACGGTACGGTGGATGGCAAGTATGTTACCAGTTACAAAAACAATGAACTGGACGTCAGACAAGCCATTCCTTTCCGCCTGAAACCGGGCATGGATACCGTTATAACGCATACCATCCTGCTAACCGATCCTCAATGGAACCGGCTCACTTCCCAACGCATAGATGTTACCGTGGCCGATACTACCGGTACCAGCTATATGGACCTCGTGGAAGTAAGAAAAGTACAGCATGAGCTCAAAGACCATCCCAGCAAGTACAATACCTTCCCACTTATTATTGATGGCGGTTACACCAACTGGGGCAATCAGAGTACCTATTACGCGGGTGTGCGGGGAGATATGACCTTTGACAAGAGTAAGCTGATGTTCTATTACAGGACAAAGCAATATGGAATGGGCAATAACCTGGAGCGGAATGTTTTTGGCGTAGACTATAACACCAGGCGCTGGGATTTGTATGCAGGACACATGGGCGATTACAAGTATTTTTATGTCTATGGTACCGGAGGCCGGGTCAGTTTCAAACCTGATTCAGGTGTGGTGCTGAGTGTAAGCGGGTCGCTCCATAATAACATCCCCGGATACACGAATGATAACGCCACCGCCAGTGCACAGTACCTGGCAGGTAAGGTGGCCATCCTGAGTGCCATATCGGCAAACCACGATACCGGCTATAATCTCAACAGTTTCGTTTTTGCGAATGAAGCGCAGGTAATCCGTAAAAGTAACCTGAAGTTGTTACTCAATGCGGGCGTGGGACAGGATTATGTTTTAAAAGGCCCGGGAGAAAGAGATTTGGGATATTCAGGTGGGTATAGCATCCAGTATAATGGACCTGTCATTAGCCTGTACAGTCAGATGCAATACAATTCCGATGATTATCCCGGCATAAACAGAGGACTACGGATACAGTCCCACACTTTCACCGTAAAGGCAGGAAAGGGCAATGTGGGCGCATTTTACCAGTACAACAGGAACCCGGTAACGACACTGCATGATACTATTTACAACACCGATCTGCTGACGTACAACTATGAAAAATACGGCCTGGTATATAATCTGGGATTGAACAACGGTAATTTTTCCATCAGTGGCGGCGGACTTCAACAAACAGGACTGGGAGGAAATACCCTGCCGGAGTATATTTTCGGAGAGATCATTTACCAGCAGCGGTTTGGTCAGGATGGCGGGATTTACCTCAGCAGTGAAAGTGGCTATAACCCCTCTTACGGCAACCCATCCAAAGCTATCTTCCTGACTACTTCTATCCTTACGGCCAGTTACCGCTGGGCGGGCATCAAGGGATATTATCAGCAGCAACCCCAGTTCGATCGGACAAATACCAAAGAATTTCTTGACTATCAGCAAACCATTTTAGCTGGTCCTTTCGTAAATCTGATAGTATTAAAACGAATCAAAGCAAATTTATTCTACAATATCTCAAAATCACTATATGACAATTCTATATATAACCTCGTAGGCGGAATGCTTTCTTACAATAACCGGAACAATGGTGTAAGCGTTACCCTTAATGCTACCATTCCATTGGAAAACACACCCAGTCTGGCTCCTAACGGCGTAAATACAAAATATATCAATGTAATCCTCAGTAAAAAATTCAATGTACCCATCTTCACCACCCAAAAGTATTATACGTTAAACCTTTTACCGTTCTTCGATGTTAACGGTAATGGCGTAAAAGATCCTGGCGAACGTTTAATCCCCAATCTGGAAATAGTCATCAACAGTATTCCGTTTATATCCGATGCAAATGGTCTGATTGCCTACAAACATATAGATCCGGGCACCTACAAGCTCGATTTCAGTCAAACCAAAACTATCAAGGGTATTATTCCTGCAACAGGGCTTTATCAGACGATCCCGGTTAGTAAAGACATAACAATTGCATTGCCCTTTAAGAAAAGCAGTGTGATATCAGGTGTATTATCGATTAAAACAGATGCAATCAATAATACCAAGGTACACCCTGAAAATATGAAGATCATTGCAACGAGTGCTGACGGTGTTACATTCACTACATTAACAGACATGAAAGGGAACTACTTCCTGAATGTTCCGGCAGGGAAGTATACCGTATCCCTGAATCCGGATGCTTTTACGGATAAAGTCAAACCAAAAGTCATGTCATATCAAACCGATCTGACGAAGAACATGGAGAGTAAGATAGATTTTGAAATTATAGACAAGAGTAGAGAAATAAAATTTTTTACACCAAACCCCAAATAGAAACCGAATAAAACCTGATGAATGAGAACGTAGACCAGACTATTCACTTTTATCTAAACTGAAACTGAAGAAAACTAAGTTGCTGATACTAACCCCAGAACCGACATACTACATTCCTAAAAAATTCAGACCATATCCCGACAGCTATTGAATTGCCTTTTCAGCAATTGTATCCACTTGTGTTTAACTATTTCAAATGATGAAAAAGGTAATGATTACTGAAGACATGGATTCAGAAAATCCCCCTATTAATCCGTTATCAACAATTGATGAGTTTATAAAAATGCAGCTGGAAGATGGAAATCTGCTGCATGCAAAGAAAAAACGGATTATATACAATGAAGGGAAATCTGCATCAGCCATATTCTACATTCTGCATGGTAAGGTAAAAACCAGCAAATGGAATGAGGATGGCAAAGAGCTGATCACCGGATTATATAAAGAAGGTGATTTTTTTGGATTTCACGCCCTGATGCAGGGCGGCCGCTATCGCGAAACTGCTGAAGTTATCGAAGAAGCAGATCTGGTTGCCATTTCCAGAGATGATCTGAGTATGCTTTGTCAGCACAACACCACATTTTTACTGGACATCATTCAGATACTCACCAGTAATATTGCAGACAAACAAGAACAAATGCTCAGAATGGCATACAGTTCCCTCCGTAAAAAAGTAGGCGAAGCCTTACTGCTTACCTATCAGAAGTACAATCCTTCCAAGGCTATTGAATTCAGCCTGAACATCAGTCGTTGTAACCTGGCAGCACTCGCAGGAGTAGCCAAAGAATCACTGATACGTACGCTGAGCGACCTTCGTGATGAACGCATCATCAATATTCAGGATGGTAAAATAATTATTCTTGATCACCACAAACTGGAACGTATTATTTATAGTGATGATATCCGTTCTCAGGAATAAACTTGTAACCCCACATGAAAAAAATAATGTTGCTCTTACTGGCAGTTTATACGACGGCTGCCTATGCACAAGCCCCCACACAGCAGGCCCCGGCTGTTCTGCCCAAACCTGCTGTTCCGGCAACATCACCGGTTCCGGCAACATCACCGGTTCCGGCAACGCCACCGGTTCCAGGTACGCCGCCAGCCGGAAATACACCTGTCAAACCCGGTTCCCCGGGCGCAACGCCACCTGCAGCTCCCATAGCCGCAAAGCCACTGGGCGACAGTACCCAGTCTACTCCCGGATTACTGATCAGACCTGCCACCATCGACTTTAAGTTGAGTAATGGTCAGTCGTCTGTAGGAAAGATACTGATCACCAATACACTTCCTATCAAGAAGCAGTTTACTGTTTATATCAATGATTTTGTACGGGATTCTACCGGTACGCATATTTATACCATGCCGGGAAGCCAGCCACATAGCTGTGCCCAATGGATTAAGCTGGACAAAACATTTTTTGAAGCAGAACCTGGCCAGGTAGCGGAACTGGACTTTCATGTACAGGCGCCCGAAGTTGGGGATGCCGACAAAGAGATGAAATGGGCCATGATATTCCTGGAAACAACCCAGGAACAGGTGGTGGAGAGTCCGGATGGCGTTAAAACCACCATCAACGGCAGAATGCGGGTAGGTGTGCATATCTACCAGACCCCACCTAACGTAACTGAAAAAGATGTACAGATAATAGGATTCCGGTTACCAGTACCGGCAGATACCCTGCGTACCTGTCAGATCGTATGTGAAAATACCGGTAAAACGCAGTTAGAGATCAGTAGCTATATAGAACTCGCCAATACCGCCACCAATGAAAAGACAAAAGTAGACTACCCGTTATTCCCGATGTTTCCGGGTCAGAAGCGTGTCGTTTATTTCCGGATACCTAATAAGCTGCCACAAGGTAAATATTCGCTGATAGGTGTGATCGATGCCGGTGGAGAAGTGCCGATTGCGGCAGTACAGGAGAATATTGATTTATAGCAAGCAGCATACAAACCTGGATACTGTTGCCGACCAGTTAAAACGGTATTATGCAGATGGGATGCAATATCTCATCTGCATAATTTTTTCAACAGCACCAGGAAGCATGCGGTGGCGGAAGAATGACTATCAGGACTTCAAACTTTTAACCGGGTTGGTCAGTGCGGCCCTGATGGCCTGATAACTCACCGTACAAAGTGCGATTAAAACAGAGAGTACGGCCGTACCAGCAAATACCTGCCATCCTATAGCCGTACGATATGCAAAATCCTGCAGCCAGTGATGCATCGCCCACCATCCCAGCGGGAAGGCGATCAGCAAAGCAATCATGACCAGTTTCAGGAAATCTTTAGACAAGAGGTGTACGATATTGGTAACAGTAGCTCCCAAAGCTTTGCGGATACCTATTTCGCGGGTCCGTTGCTCTGCAGCATAGGCAGCCAGGCCAAATAATCCCAGGCAGGCAACAAATACCGCAAGAATGGAGAATGTCAGGGAGATCACTCCCATCCTGGTCTCCGCCTGATAGATCTTATTGAAATCATCATCCATAAAACTATAGGAAAAAGGCTGCCCCGGTAAGAAGGCCTGCCATTTCTTTTCTACCATAGATAAGAGCTTTGGCATATCGTTGCTGTGTACACGCAATGCAATGCTTCCCCGTTGTTCCCCCAGGAAAAGCGCTACCGGCGTTACCTGTTCGCGGAGAGAATTGAAATTGAAATCCTTTACTACACCTACAACATGATAGCCAGCCAGGTCGGTGTACTGCATTCCGTCCAGTCCGTATATACGGGTATTAACCGGGTCTTTGAGCCCCAGGAGTTTTGCGGCGGCCTCATTGATGATTACGCCGGAAGAATCGGAACCATATGCGGACGAAAAATTACGACCCATTTTCATCTGCATGCCCAGGACAGGAATATATTGATCATCTACAAACCAGTTCTGCATAGAAACGGCTGTTTTCGGGTCTTTAGTCGGACTCAGAAAAAGTGGACTATCATTTCTGTAGGTACCGGTTGGCAGATAACCCGTGGTGGTAGCACCGGAAACGCCTTCCAATCCGGTAAGTTCCTGGCGGAGGGCCCTTATCTGGTTACCCAGGGCATTTGTATTATGGATCACCAGCACCTGATCGCGGTTAAACCCTAATTGTTTGTTGCGGATATAATTTAGTTGTCCGTAGATTACAATAGTACCTATGATCAGGAAGATGGAGATAGCGAATTGGCCTATTACGAGTGCATTTCTGAAAGAACTTTTCTTAAAACCGGCTGCCAGTGTACCTTTCAAAACCGCTACCGGGCGAAATCCTGATAAGAAGAAAGCAGGATAACTACCTGCGAGTATGCCCACAAAAAGTACCAGCAATAATAACAGCAACCCAATCTGCGGCGTAGCCAGCAATCCGATATTCATTTCCTTTCCTGCCAGCTGGTTAAAGAACGGCATGGCCAACGCCGCCACACACAAGGCCAGTAGCATAGCAATGGCACTGATCAGCATCGATTCAGTAATGAATTGCGCCACCAACTGCGTACGTTGTGAGCCCATTACCTTCCTCACTCCTACTTCCTTGGCCCTGTTGGCACTTTTGGCAGTAGAGAGATTCATGAAGTTAATGCAGGCAATCAGCAGGATAAACAAGGCAATAGCCCCGAAGATATAAACATATTGAATAGAGCCGTTGGCGTTCAGCTCAAAGCTCTTATTACTGTACAGATGGATGCTGGTTAATGGCATCAATTCATAGTTGAGGTAGTTGCCATTTTTCTTTAGCTCTTCCAGGGAGGTATTCAGGACCGTATTTATCTGCGGGCCGGCATGTTTATCGGCCAGGGCCTGGACTTTACCAATGAATACTTTCGGATCTGCGCCATCATGCAGGCGTACATAGGTAGCAAAGTTATTACTGAGCCAGTTATCTTCTTTCCCTTCAGCAATACCGGCAAGGGACACATAGAAATCGAATGTCAGCTGAGACTGGGTGGGTAATTGTTTTAATACACCGGTAATGCGATAAGGGATAGAGTCGTTGATGATAAGCGTTTTGCCGACAACATCCGTAGCATTGAAATATTTTCGTGCAGTCTTTTCCGTTAGGACCACTGTTCTGGGTTCGGTGAGCGCAGTAGCACTATCACCTTCCAGCAATGGCATCGAAAAGACGTTAAACATGTTATTATCTGCATAAATAACGTGGTCTTCCTGGATATTCTGCAAACCTTTTTTTACCAGGAACCCATCATAGGAGCGAAACCGGGTGGCTTCCTCTACTTCAGGGATATCAGTTTTTATGGTGGCCGCCATAGGCGCCGGAGCGGTTGCAACAATAAAATGTGAACCACCGAAATTGATGTTACCGTCTATACGGTAAATATTATCAGCGTGTTTATTATAGCGGTCGTAGCTCAGTTCATCCAATACATATACGATGATGAGCAGGCTTGTTGCCAGGCCGATAGCCAGACCGAAAATATTGATTGCTGAGAATTCCTTGTTCTTCCATAGGTTCCGTATTGCAACCCTGAAGTAGTTCCTAAACATAGCGATTCGTTTACCGGGTTATAAAGATAACTTTAGTAACCAAATTGAACACCAACAATAATACATATTGAATATCAACACAATACATATTCAATCTGTAAAAATAATGTTCAGATACGGACAAATGCTGTTCGGATATGAAAGTAGTGGCGGATTAATTGGCGGTAGCCAGGCGTTGTTTATGTTCCAGTTCAGCGATAATCCGGGCTTTCATTTCGGTGTTGATATAATCTTTGGCTTCGGCGTAAGAGATATCGAATTTGCGTTCGATATGGCGGAGATGTTCCGGGAAGCGGGCCAGTGCTTTATCGTAGTAGTCGTTGAGTTTATCGGCAGCAGGGAGTTCGTATTGCAGTTTCAGCTGGAACCGGCGCAGCAATGCAGGATCGATGAGGTCGTAGAAGTTGGTGGCGCAGATGAGGAGGCAGTAGTTCGGGAAATAGTCTATCAGCTGGATGAGGGTATTCACGAGGCGGCGCATTTCGCCGGAATCCTTATCGTCGTTGGCCCTCGCCTTTCCAATCTGGTCAAACTCATCGAGGAAGAGGACTGCCTTTTCCTTGATAGCCTTGTCGAAAACCAGCTTGAGATTGGTCGCAGTTTCACCTAAGCGGGAAGAGATGAGGGTACTGAGATTGAGTATAACGATATTTTTGTTGAGCGTATGGGCAATCGCTTTGGCGGTGGTGGTTTTACCACAGCCGGAGTGGCCGTGCAGGAGGATTTTATTATCTACCGGCAGGTCGTATGCAGTCAGTTCCTCCACGTATTGGTGTTCTTTCACCACCTGTTTAAGGATTGCTTTATTTTTATCGCTGAAGAAAACATCGTCGAGGGTAATTTTCTCCGGATCAACAATTATCAGATTATGTATACTCATCACTAATGCCAGTTACTTTTATTTAATGCATACACCAGTCGTACTTTCGGTGCTTCCCCTGCGATGGTGACAATTTCCTTTCCGGCAGGAATGGCGCCCAGTTTGGCTATGGCCTGTTGCGACCGGAAATTTTCTTCTCCCACATGGAAGTTTACCTGTTCTACATACTGGAAGATATGGTTCAACATTAATTTTTTGACGATGTTGTTGAAGCCGGTACCCCAATATTTAACAGCGAAAAACGTATAGCCGATCAGGATAGTATCACCTTCGCCCTCTGCTTTGTAGAACCTGGTGCTGCCGGCAATTTCGCCGGTCTTTTTATCGATGATGCTATAGGCGCCTTTGCTGGCGATGGCCGCATTAAAAAAGCGCCGGAATACTTCTTTTTTCCAGCGGTCCTGCTCAGGGTGTTGTTCCCAGATGCGGGGATCGGCAGCGACGGCATATAGCGCATCAAAATCAGCTGTAGTAAGCGGTTGTAGTTTCACTACCTCATTTTCCAATATGGCCTGGATAACATCCTTCATATTTCAGCTGATTTGTCGCCGCAAAGGTACGAAGTATTCTGATAGGGACTTTTATGGGCAGCGGATTAAAACAGGGAAAGTTGTGATTCCTGTGCCTCACGGGGTTCTAAACCGAAGAGACTGCGTACTTCCTTGTAGAAAGCGGCTTCATATTCACCTTCATGTACATGGAGGAAAAACCAGGTTTCTTCCAGTCCGGCAGCCTTCCATTCTTCGAGTTTAGGGAGCCATTCTTCGAGTCTTCTGATATCATTGATATGATCACCTTTAGTAACGAAGCGCAGGAAGAGCTGGGGAGTTGTAAGGCCCATGTGCAGTACATCACGGCGGCCGGGCGTATCGGTCATAACCACGCCGATAGCCATTTCCCTTAATGTATTGAAGAACTCTTTCCGTTCGAAGCGGTTGGAAAACCATTCATGGTGGCGGAGTTCCACAAAGAAGTCTATTTCTTCCGGCAGTTGTTCCAGGTATTTGTAGAGATTGAGTTTGCGGGCAGGAGAGAAATGTTCACTGAGTTGCAGGAATACAGGGCCCAGCTGCTTTCCGAAGGCTTTTATACCATCCAGGAAAGCTTTTGTTTCTTCCGTTGCATTGAGCAGGGTACTATCATGGCTGATAGACTGCGGGAATTTCGGACAGAAGATAAACTCATTGTTCTTTACTTTTTCCAGCCATTTGCGTACTTCAGCAGGAGAATAAATTTTATAATGCGTGGCATTGAGTTCTACGCAGTCGTACAGCTCACTGTAGGTAGTGAGCATACTGGTATCCTTGATATTATTGGGATAGAGGGTACCGACGAATTCTTTGCGTGTCCATCCGGAGGAGCCTATATGCAGTGTATGATTTTTTGCTGCGGTGCGTAAAACCTTACTGGTAATCGGGTCGTCTGGTGGAAGGGTAATATCCATTGCATCATAACTTTTCCATGCTGCGCCGAAGTCCATATCGAAGAAAGTTTTAGGCTGCAAATTTAGAGATAATTTGATTTCCTGCAAAGGTGCGGCGATTCACAAAGTATCCAGCGGACCAGATATACTTTTGTGACAAATGCACAAAAAAGCAGCTTGCTAAATCGATTTTTTTCTACTAAATTGATCCTTTATGAAGAAACTGATCCTATGCTTCGCAGCAGCCTGTAGTACCTGGATGGTATCTGCACAGGTAAAAACTAACGTAAAACATTCCGGCAATCCTATCTTTCCGGGCTGGTATGCTGATCCTGAAGGGGTGGTGTTCAATAAGCAATACTGGGTTTATCCTACTTTTTCGGCACCATACGAGCAGCAGGTATTTTTTGATGCCTTCTCCTCCCCTGACCTGGTACACTGGACGAAACATCCTCATATCATGGATACCACAGGAGTAAAATGGGCAAAAAAAGCCATCTGGGCACCAGCCATCGTGGAGAAAGACCGGAAATACTACCTATTCTTTGGCGCCAACGACATCCAGAGCGACCAGGAAACCGGTGGCATCGGCGTAGCAGTAGCCAGTAAACCGGAAGGCCCCTATAAAGACCTGTTAGGTAAGCCACTGGTCGGTAAATTCTACAACAAAGCCCAGCCTATTGATCAATATGTATTTCAGGACGCAGACAAGCAATACTACCTGATCTACGGCGGGTGGCGTCATTGCAATATCGCGAAGCTGAAAGGTGACTTTACAGGATTTATTCCATTTCCGGATGGACAGACATTCCATGAAATAACGCCCGATCATTATGTAGAAGGCCCTTGTATGTTCCTGAAAGATGGCAAATATTACTTCATGTGGTCGGAAGGTGGCTGGACAGGCCCCGATTACAGCGTAGCCTATGCCATTGGCGACAGTCCGGCCGGCCCGTTCAAACGCATCGGCAAGATTTTGCAGCCCGATCCTGCCATCGCCAACGGCGCAGGTCATCATTCGGTCATCCATCTTGCCAAAGAAAATAAATGGTATATCATCTACCACAGAAGACCACTGACAGAAACGGCAGGTAATTCAAGAGAAACCTGTATCGAGGAATTACATTTTGATGAAAACGGCAGGATACTGCCCGTAAAACTCACTAAAGAAGGCGTTCCTGCACACAGGATACAATAACATAGCTTGTCAGGATTCAGCGCCGTAACCGGGCTGGATCCTGCTATTTAACAACCTGGTCTTCTCTTCCATCTTCCTGACTATTTCTTCCCTGACGATCAGTATAGACTGCCCCTTAAACGATTCGGCATAATGTGTTTTTGCATCAAAATACTCCTCCACCAGTATAAGAAATGGATCTTCCGCCATGACGGAAGTAATAAAATCATCCACCAGTGGTAGCTGAGCGGCATCCAGGTAACATTCGGGTCCACGCACCAGAAATCCTTCATTAATGTCATCGTTGTCCAGCGCCTGGCGCAGGGCTGGCAGGTATAGTATCCAAAATTCAGTGCTGGTCATGTAATTGGGCATAATATTCTTTCTTCATCGAATAATAATCAATTGTTCCGGCAGGAGTTCCTTTTTGTAACCCATTCTTTTCAAGTACCCTGCCAGAGGCGGTATTTTCCTGATCACAGGTAGCGAAGACCTGGTCCAGCTGCAATTCTGTGAAGCCGTACTGCAACATGGCCGTGATGGCCTCCGTAGCAATGCCTTTGCCCCAGAAAGGCTCTCCTATCCAATAAGCCAGCTGGGCCGCCGGGCGGGTCATATCCAGGTGAAAGCTGATCTCTCCGATCATCTCCCCGGATTCTTTTAAAACAACAGCAAAAATGTACCTGGACTTTGCTTTGAAGCCCTGCAGGATGTAACTCAGCCGGAATACGGCATCGGGCTCCTGGTATGGGTATGGAATGTTCAGAATATAGCGTGAAACATTACGGTTACCGGCATACTTCACCAAAGACGGAATATCATCCGGGTCCAGCTTACGAAGGATTAACCTGGTCGTGTACAGTATCGGAAATGGATGCATCATATATCAGTTAACGTGGTCCATAAAAATAAACAAAATCATAGTCTGGCAACTGCAGCTACTCATTTTCCATTATGAAAATCCATCATTAAAATGTATTTTGTATGACATAATACAATTCATATCCCTCGGAAATAGTGCCGCCCTTATTTGACGGCGCAATGCCATTATTAACCAGATCTAATTCAAGCAACATGAACATTACCCGATTTAAAAGTGGACCGATTGCCGCAGTGGCAGCCCTTTCCATATTATTATCCTGCTCCAAGAATTTTACCAGTCCGCAGCAAAGCAGTAGCAGCAATCTCACCACTACAGCCGTTACCCCTGCAGTAGCGGCCACTTCCAGCTATCAGCTCATATGGTCAGATGAGTTTAATACAGACGGCGGCTTCGACACCAGTAAATGGTCGTTTTGTGAAAGGGGCACACCTGCCTGGACGAAGTACCTTACAGAAAACCCGGCCTATGCCTACGTTGGGAGCGGCAACCTCAAACTGCGAATGGACAACAGCGTTATTACAGGAGATTCTATCGCGTACCATTCAGGAGGTGTGAAGACTTCAGGGAAGTTCAATTTCCTGTACGGCAAGGTGGAGGTACGCGCCAAATTCAACCAGGGTCAGGGTTCCTGGCCAGCCATCTGGATGATGCCTGATAATCCTGTTGCCTATGGCGGCTGGCCCAACAGCGGGGAGATAGATATCATGGAGCATGTAAACTTCGGCAGCGTGGTATATCAGACCGTCCACAATGCAACGGTAACGTCGTCCAGTGGCGGCAGTTCTGCTTCCCATGCGGCGTCCTATAATGCCAGTGATTATAATATCTATACGCTTGTCTGGTCGCCAGCGAGCCTGCAATTTTACGTGAATAACGTGCTACAGTATACGTACAGCAAACCAGCCGGCGCCACCTATCTTAACTGGCCTTATGATCAGCCTTTTTATATCATCCTGAACCAGTCTGGCGGTGCCGGCTGGCCGGGCGCCATTACTGATTCCAATCTTCCCTTTACCATGGATGTAGACTATGTCAGAGTGTATAAAAATTCCTTGCTGACAAACGGAGGTTTTGAAACTGGGGCGCTTTCACCCTGGACTACCTGGGGCACTGTTTCACAACTGGTGAGTACAGATGCGAGAACAGGCAGCTATGCCATACGGGAACAGGGCACCGGAGAAACCTCCATCGAGCAAAGCATTACCGGGCTGGAAGCCAATACCACCTATCGTTTTGGCGGATTCGGAAAAGTGGACACAGCAGGCCAGTCGGTGCTGCTGGGCGTTAAAAACTATGGTGGCTCTGCGGTAGATGCCAATATCACCAGCACCACCTATCAGCATAATGCTGTCCTGTTTACAACGGGGGCATCCAATACTTCCGCAACATTGTACTACTACAAACCACTGAGTGGTACTGTGTTTGGAGATGATTTCTATTTGGAGAAGATGCAATAATCAACGCGCATTGTTTCCGGGGGGAAATCCTGCATCATCCATGCAGATACTTAAAATTAGGTTACATTCGTTTGCCGGCGATCATGCCAGGCATATCATAACAGTCATTGTGAAAACCACCGATCATCAACATATAATTTCGGCCTTTTTTGCAGCATTGCGGACCTACCAAGAATTATCTCCCGGAACCCTTGCTGCAATGGAGAAAATGGTACGTATAAAAGAAATACCTGCCGGCACTTTATACCTCGCAGCCGGGGCCCAGCCTGTATTTGTATCCTTTATTTACCAGGGACTATTTTCCTATTACCATCCATTTGAAAACGGAGATATTGTTATTAAGCGTTTTTTCCCGGAGAACAGTTTTGTAGCGGCAACAGCGGCATTGATAGCCGGGCAGCAAAGCCAGTTTGCGATACAGGCCCTGGAGGATAGTATTGTGGTAGAATTCAGTTTTAAAGAATTTAAACACCTGATGCTGCAACATCCGGACCTGGCATTTTTCTGGATAAATTACCTGGAGCGTAACTGGGTAGTAGAGAAAGAATTCAATGAAGTCAACTATAAGGTGTTGCCGGCAAAAATCCGTTACCAGTCTTTCCTGGAGGCCTCCCCTCAGCTGGCTTCGCGGTTGCAGCTACAGCATATTGCCGCCTTTCTGGGCGTCACGCCCACACAGCTGAGCCGTATCCGTGCCAGCGAAAAGAAAAAATAGCCCTGCACTCAACATATGTAAAGTGACGGCTGCCTGATCCTGCGGAGCTTTGTCCTATAAATAATCAGGACATGAAAAAGTTGAAAGGAATAATGCTGGTCACAGCGGGAGCCGCCAGTTATGGCGTTCTGGCTACCTATGTCAAGATAGCCGGTCAGCAGGGATTCAGTACTGCGGCCATTACCTTTGCCCAGTATTTCACAGGATGCATTGTATTATTCATACTTGACCTGTTCAGAAAGCGTTCCCCCGTTGCCGTTAACAATATTAAAGAGAACCTGCGATTACTGGGAGCAGGCACCTTCCTTGGACTCACCAGCACCTTCTATTATCTTGCCGTGCAATACCTTCCGGTATCTGTTACCATTGTATTGCTGATGCAAACGATCTGGATGGGTATACTGGTAGATTGCATACGTAACCGTAGTGTGCCTACCATCCAACAGGTGGCAGCTATCGTTATAGTGCTGGCAGGCACTTTTCTGGCTACGGGCATTATGGGCAGCAGCATCAGCTGGAACGGGAAAGGCGCCATTTATGGGTTGTTGTCGGCCGTTTGCTATACCGGCGCCATGTATGCCGCCAATCATGTAGCCACTGGTTACCCGTTGTTTTACCGGTCAAAGATGCTCGTAGCGGGCGGATTGATCGCCATCCTGCTATTCTGGAACAGGCAGCTGGTACAGGATTTTGAGTGGGCCGTTATTCCCCGCTGGGGCCTGTTCCTTGGTTTATTCGGCACTATATTGCCGCCGGTGCTTTTCAGCAAAGGGTTTCCAATAGTAGGTATGGGCCTGGGCAGTGTGCTGGCAGCCATAGAGATACCAGTATCAGCCGGGCTGGCACATGTTGTATTGCAGGAAGCCATTACCACACTGCAGATAGTAGGTTGCATACTGATCATTGCCGGTATCGTGTTGCAGAACTTCCGTTTCAGCAAGCGATTAAAACAGATAGCCGTTCCCGTCATATTGCTATTTACAGTAACATCAGCAAAAGCAGCGATGGTAGATACGTTGAAAGTTTACTCCCCTTCCATGAAGAAAGGGATTACTACACTGGTGGTACGCCCGGATGCAACAGCAACGCAACCGCTGCCATCGGTGTATGTATTGCATGGCTATAGCGGTAATCCCACCCGGACACTCACTTTGGACATTCCTTCCCTACCTGCACTTGCCGATCTTTACCAGCTGGTATTTGTATTACCTGATGGCGGTTTCGACAAATGGTACCTTAACAGTCCGCTGATGGCTGATGTACAATATGAAACATTTTTAAGTAAAGAGCTCCCGGCGTATATAGATAGCAGTTACCATACCCGTACCGACAGATTTGGCCGCGCCATTATGGGCTGGAGTATGGGAGGATATGGCGCCTTACACACCGGTATGCATTACAGTCATATGTTTGGTGCGATCGGTAGTATTTGCGGGGCTGTGGAGATCGTTCCTTTTATCAAAGATTTTGGCATCAATAAATTAATCGGAAATGACTCCGCCAGCTGGAAACAGTACGATGTTTTACAAAACGCCCGACAGCTGGCATTTTCACAACAGGAAATTATACTGACCTGTGGTACAGACGATCCATTTCTACCCTATAACAGGGAACTGAATGCTACCTTAAACAAGCTACACATTGCACATACTTATGTAGAATCGCCAGGGGCGCATGATTTCAGGTACTGGTCGGATGCTGCGCAGTATGAGGTGTTATTTCTGCATAATTATTTTGAGAGATATAAGTATGTGTTGAGGAGATAAATTTCAGTATAGCGATAGATGAAGTTGTTTTTCAGGTGATACCTTCGGTATCACTTGTGGGGGTCGCCCGCCGTCTCTGCTCAGTAGAGACGGCGGGCTATTACCCAATTACAATATTTTGGTAACTAGCCTTACTGCTGCTTCAGCACTACGTGCTTTACGTTTTTACGATCGTATGTGTACGTTATATGAATCAGGCCGTCGTTGGTCTGAATAATGGCGGGATAGCTGAACTCTTCCGTGGTACCGTCTTCCAGTGTTACCACATCCTTCCATTGTGTACCATCTACGGAGCAGGCTACACGTAGTTTTGCACGGCCGTTGAACCAGTCTTTCCCCGGTACGTCCGGATTGTAGACGATCAGCTGCAAACCGTTTCGCAGCGTAACAGCATCGGTGCCGGAGTTAGGATTCAGGAGCATGGTTTTCGTTAGCGGCGACCAGGTATTACCATCATCTGCAGACCAGGACTGCACTACATTTCCCTGTTTACTTCTGCATAAAACCTGTAAGCGATTGTTTTTATAGGTGAGTACAGAAGGCTGGATGACATCCAGTCTGGATCCCGTATCGATCGGAATTAATGTCCATTTACGGAATGATTCATCGGTTTTTTCGATGAATGCTTTCCAATGACCGCCGGCCTCTTCAATGCTGCCAGGGCAAAGGACAGTGCCGTTTTTCAGTAAGACAGCCTTGTTCTTTATTGGCCCCAATATATTTTCGGGCAGTCGTTCTGCGGCGCTCCAGCTTTGTCCATTATCGGCAGAGCGTTGCATCATGCCCCACCATTCACGGGGATTAGGGCCCACCTTGTAAAACAGTACCAGCTCATTCTTACGCGTTTTATACAGGACAGGGTTCCAGCAGGGATAACGTAAAGTATCGTGCTGGATACCATTGGCCACAGCCAGCGGTATTACTTTCCCGGCAGCGTTGATTTCTCCCGCCCAGATGTCCACGTCGTTTGCACCTTCGTGGCTGCCACCAAAGCAGGCCACGAGCAGTTTATGATTATTTGTTTCAATCAGCGTTGAGGCGTGACAGTTATTAAACGGAGGAGGATCGTACAGCAGTGCTGCACTAACCTTGGTAAAAGATTGAGCGGTGGCCGTACCTAAGCTGCATGACAACAGCAACAACAACAAATTTCGGATCATCTGCAAAAATTAAAATCTACATAAAATACATCTCCCAAAAATATAAATAAAGGCCAGACCATAAAAGCGAAGTTCTATAATGAAAACTGCCCGGAAACGACTACGTTCCGGGCAGTTAAAAAAGTATAGCCGTTGGGTTTATTTGATATCAGGAACAGCAAAAAGATATCCGCCGAACAGGATCCAGGCCCAGATGAGGGTCCAGATAACATTGAATATCTGGGCGCCGATGAAAGCCAGCGCAGGACGACCACCTTCCACCTGTACCAGGTCTTTAAAGCGGGCTTCCAGTCCGATAGAAACGAAAGCCATGGCAAACCAGATGGTTTGTAATGCCTTCAGAATATCTTTTACTTCTCCGATGGTGGATGCCGGCACTACAAATGAAAACAGCAGTGAAGTAGCCAGGAAGCCCAGTACGAATTTGGGGAATCTCTCCCAAACGATACCAAAGCCCGGTGTACCAGCGGTACCAGCTACTTCTGCGCCTTCTTTGGATGGGCGATAGCTCCACCAGATAGCGATAAAAAATGCTGCCACCCCAATCAGTACATTCTGTGAAAACTTAATGATCACACCTGCTTTTACAGCACCTGGCCCTACAATCTGGGCAGCTGCAGCCACCGAAGCGGTTGTATCAAGTGTACCGCCTAACCAGGCACCACCAACGATTTCAGGAATATGAAACACCTTGATCAGCCATGGTTGTAATACCAGCATGGGAATAGCTACTATCAGCACCAATGTGGTTACGTAAGACAACTTCTTTTTATCGCCCTGTATAGCGCCACTGGCCACGATGGCCGCTGCTACGCCACAGATGGAAACCGCAGAAGCCAGGATAACGCCGAATTCATCATCCACCTTGAGTTTACGACTCAGCCACAGTGCAAAGAACCATACGGCAGCTACTACCAGTATTGCCTGAATGATGCCAGGGAGGCCTGCCTTGATGATATCTGTAAACAGGATACTGCTACCGAGGATAACCAGTCCTGTTTTGATAAAAAATTCAGAGCGGGCAGCCTTTTTGATCCAGGTGGGTGTTGCATTGGAGTTGCCGAGGATCAGGCCCAGTACCAGCGCGAAGATCACATATTCGAGGCCGTAGTAGGACAATGTTTTATTTCCGGAGATAATGAGCGAAGTAACGGCCAGCAGATAGATCACACCGAATCCGGGGAGGTACAAACGCATATCATCTCCCATAGATTTCACAGCGATAGCTGACAGCAAAAAGAAGCCGCCGCCTATCAGCAGTATCAGCAGCAGATTGGCAGGACTCAGTACTTTAGCTATCAGTTCTTCTCCGGAACTCCAGCTATAAACGGGTACCTGAATTTTAAAGTCCGGCAAAGAAAGGGCAAAGGCCAGTATCAATGCTACGATAAATCCGCCGGTGATGACGGCCCACCAGTCTTCGGTTAGTTTTTCCAATAAGGGCTTTGGTTGTGGAATTGCGAGTTCTTGTTGGCTCATGGATAATCACTTATTTAATTTTTAAAAGACACTGATTTGTTCAGGCGATGCGGAGATCTTTCAGTACCTGGCGGGCAGCGTTGAAGCCGCACATGCCATGTACGCCACCACCTGGCGGCGTAGAAGCAGAGCAGATATAAATGCCTGCTGCTGCAGTACGATAAGGTGTCAGGCTCGTCACCGGCCTGGTAAACAGCTGCCGGATGTCGATTGCCCCTCCGTTGATGTCGCCACCAATATAATTCTGGTTGTAGCTTTGCATAGCCGCAGGGCCCATGGTATGGCGTGCGACAATTCTTTTTTTGAATCCCGGTGCAAAACGTTCTACCTGATTTTCTATGAGCTCTGTCATATCCGCCGTGGAACCATTCGGAACATGACAGTAACCCCAAACTGTATGGTACCCTTCAGGGGCGCGGGTATCATCGAACACACTCTGTTGCGCCAGCAGTACAAAAGGTTTTTCAGCGGTTTTTCCCTGCCAGCACAATGCTTCGGCAGCGGCCACTTCTTCAAAGGTATTTCCGAGATGCACGGTACCAGCCTTTCTGCATTTTTCATTTTCAAACGGCACGGGGCCTTCCAGTGCCCAGTCTACTTTAAATACGCCGGGGCCATAACGGTAACGCCTCAACTGAGCGGCATACCTGGCCGGGAAACGTATTCCCGCAATACTGAGTAACTGTTTCGGGCTTGTATCAAAAAGTACGACACGTGAAGCAGGCAGGTTGTCTATATTATTCACTGTTACGCCTGTTTCAATCTCTCCGCCTAAGCTAATAAAATATGCTGATAATGCATTACTTATTTGATGAGAGCCATTTTTTACCAGCGGCCATCCGGCGATATGTCCGGCAGCACCGAGTACCAAAGCGATGGCCGCACTGCTCATTGAGGTCAGTGGCAGCATGGAATGGGCTGCCAGTCCTGCCCAGAGGCCACGGGCTTCACGGGTCCTGAAACGCTTTGCTATACTGGCGGCAGACTGCATCGCCGACAACCCGAACCTGGCCATTTTCATCGGATGCCGCGGGAAGCCAAGCGGAGAAAGGATCTCATCGGCAAGCAATGACCAGTCGTGGACCAGTGGCTGCACCAGTTTTTGATAAGCGGTAGCGTCTATGCCGAGTCCGTGCGCTGTTTCCTCCAGACCGTGTAGCAATACGGCGGCGCTACCATCATCAAAAGGATGTGCCGCTGCTACTTCCGGGTAAATTAGCTCCAGGCCAAAATCCTTCAGGGGTAAGGATTTGAAGAATGGCGACATCACCGCCATCGGGTGGATCGCCGAACATACATCGTGGTGAAAGCCCGGCAGGGTGAGTTCCTGCGTTCTGGTGCCCCCACCAACCGTGTCTTTTGCTTCCAGCACCAATACCTTCAGGCCGTGCTGCTGCAGGGTAATAGCGGCTGCGAGTCCGTTAGGCCCCGCTCCTACTACTATTGCATCATATGTAAACGCTGCTTTACTCATTTGAATTTTTCTGGTTTAAACAAGACTTTGCCATCGCGCTGGATGAGCCAGGAAGTGACCGGATTTACGTGATAGCCGCCCATGTCCCTGCCGCGTGCAGCCACCAGCTCGCGCAGAAAAGGCTGTACATAGCCGGTGTTGTCCACAGCGCGACTCATAATTTCGGTATTTTGTCCGTCCCATTTCCAGCCATAACGAAACAAGGTATGCGCCTTGTCAAGCACGGGTTCCTGCAGGGTGGCCGGCTGCCAGTGCCTGCCGGCATCGGTACTTATTTCCACCCGCTCAATTTTTCCGCGGCCGCTCCATGCGATGCCACGAATTTCTATCCAGCCTCTTTCTACCTGCTGCGGAAAGGCAGGATAGGTGATGATGGAACGGGCATCCATATCGAAGCTGAACTGCCTTATTTTCCCGCCTTTGATCGTTTCTGTGTATTTGGATGTTTCCTCCCGCGTCATGAAAGGCTTATCGGTCAGCTCTATACGGCGTATCCATTTCACGTTGGTATTTCCTTCCCAGCCGGGAAGAAAAAGCCGTGCCGGGTAGCCTTGCTCGGGCCTGATTGCTTCTCCGTTCTGTCCGTAGGCGATCATGGCGTCGCTCCAGCCTTTGCTTACAGGGATGCTGCGTGTCATGACGGCGGCATCGGAGCCTTCGGCCAGGAACCAGGTTGCCTTTGGGTGCACGCCTACTTCTCTGAAGAGTGTACTGAGCATGACGCCTGTCCACTCACTCTGACTGGTGAGGCCGCATATTTCCTGCGGTGTCATCGTTTCCTTTCCTGTTCTGAAGTTACCACTACATTCTATAAAAGCAATGCGTGACAATGCCGGAAACCGCTTCAGGTCGCGGAGGGTGAATACCATGGGCCTTTCCACCATACCATGAATGAGTAGTTCGTACTTATCTGGATGGATGGCAGGTACACCGTTGTGGCTCCGTTCGAAATGAAGGTCCGACGGGGTGATGATACCGTAAAAATCCTGTAGCGGCGCCCTTGCAGAGATATCGGACGCTTTCTTCTGTAGCTGTTCGTAAGGAGACCTGGTGCCTACCTTACCAACCGGAGCGCCAGGCGTTTTTGTAGGGTCGGCGGTAGCCGGGTCATTGGCCTGCCGGGCTGCTGCACCGGGAATAATGGCCCCCAGCGCGGTAACGGCGGCAGCTCTTAATAGTGTTCTTCTTGGTAATTTATCTTTCTCCATCGCTGATCAACCGATTTTAACGTACTTCATGTCCACCCCTTCGATCATCGTCTACAAACATTTTCTTAGCCGGCATGACGATGGCCGGCAGCGTATGTGCGTTGACGATAGTGGTACTGTCAATAATTTTATTGCTATAAAGCAGGAATGCTGTCAGGTGATAAACTTCTTCATTGGTCAATGAACCAGGCGCATTGAAAGGCATGGCGCGGCGGATATAATCGAACAAGGTGGTCGCATATGGCCAGTAATTACCGATGGCCTTTACATGGGCTGTATCTCCGAATGGCGCCACCAACCTATTTTCTGGCACCTCTGTACCTGTAGGACCATGGCATGGTGCACATCTTGCAATAAATATTATTCTGCCGGCGGATACCTTTCCTGCGCCTGGCGGGAGTCCTTTTCCGTCTGTGGCGATGGAAATATTCTGCGAATCAATTTCATGTTGTGTGGCAGAGCGCCCGAACCCATAGTGCGCAGGCTTTTCCGAAGCACTATGGCAGGCAGCGATGAATATGGCAGCAGAAAAAATAATTCGTTTATACATACACGTTAATATTTTCCGGCCATAAGCCCGGGAGTTGTCAGGGCATAATGCCTGTCTGCCCGCTCCAGCACTACATAGATATCATTCTTATCTTCATCTTTACCGGAGAGAATAATTTTATTACCGTCGGCTGTCTGGTAGCTCACCACAAAACGTTTTCTTTTTTCTTTTTTAGGTGTGGCGGCGTAATCTCTTGCCCGGCGGGCAGTGAGTGCACGGGGATCTATTTTCAGGGATTCGTCGCCAATGTTTTTGCGTGCTGCTGCAGGTATCCAGTTATCATGCTGACTGTTATCCGCAATGGTATCCCTGGCAGGCAGGCCAGTACCGAGATTGAAGTCGGTACCGCCATCTCCCCCAACACCAGCGGTTTTATTTCTTCTATCCGGGATATCCTTGTATTTATCTTCCAGGTAGAGGGTATGATTTATTTCATCTGCATAATAGTGAAAGGCCCTTTGTCCGCCAGCCACACCTGTGATTTCGAAGGTCCTGTTTACATCCCGCTGCGGATCACCGCCGCCATTGCTGAGGTCCAGCTTATGCGGTTTATTGACCCTGAACGTAAAGGTAGACCAGTCTTCAAAAGTAGCTTCCTGCCAGCGAATGGTATCCAGTGGATTGTAAGGCAGCAGTGTACCGTTGATACGGAATTCTGTCACATTATAATTACCACGTAATTCCTTCACACCCGCCACAGCAGGCTGTTTATAGGGATCGTACAGGAAGTTTATCAATTGCAGATAAAACAGTACGAACAGAAACAGGAAGATGGTAAAGGATTTCAGCGATATCCTGCCGATGTTTGCCGCACGGGAGAGGGTTGGGTAAAAGTGTACAGGGCTGGTAAATCTCTCCTGAATTAATAAACGCACAATATTGGGTACATCTGCTATCAGGAGAAATGCTGCCAGCAGCACAAAGTAGCTGCTGTATACATGAACGCCGCCATCATAGGCAAAATTCACGTATACGATATCGCCAAGGGCTGCAAATAACAGTATCGCGCCCAGGGTGGTCGTCTTCCTGAAAAACAATAATGTACCTGCGGTAACTTCTACCACACCCGCAAATACCTGGTACCATGGTACAATACCGATGGAGAGCCAGTATATTTTCTGTGCGGTAAAATCTCCGAAATTGGTATTCAGCAGTCCGAGTGATGGATATGGCATTTGCACCGGCAGCAGCTTTGTAAAGCCAAACCCGATGATGCCAATGCCTGCCCTATACCGAACGACTACACGCAGCCAGTAGTACAAGGTCGTATATTCCTGGCGCGGAGATTTTCGTATATACGCGACGAGTGTCCATAGCAAGCCTCCCGCTGTGGCTACCAGCGCAGTGATGATCCAATTGGCATATCCCAGCAGTGAAGAACCGAAAATGGTATTTCCGAAGAAGTTGATACCTGAACCAAACCTTGCGATATCATACAGGTCGCGGTAGTTGAGATGCAGCCAGTTCAACGCTATCAGTTGTGTATACCATTCCGGTGTATTGGGGATGGAGATAGCGATGAAGAAGATAAAGGCAATCCTGAAAAGCAGGCGCTGATAAGCCTTCCATGGTGCCTGCGGCTGCAACGGAGGCAGCTTGCCTGCGGCAGTTTCCGGTGACGGTGTCAATGTTGTTGCAGAATGAGCCATAAGGCAATTATTTAGCAGTTAGAGTTTTAATTTCTTTGTACGGCCGCTGGCAGCTTCTTTGAGCAGGTATTGCTTAGGCAGCTTATCCAATACCACCCACAGGGAATCGCCGGCAGCCGTGCGTCCGGCAAGGCGCAGCTGGTCCGCTCCTGTTCTTACCAGCTGCAATGCAATACTATCAGCAGGGTAATGTGGGTTCTTATTGGTTAGTAATAAACGATCCTGCAGGGTGTCAGCCCTATAGCTGTAATAGCGTCTGGCATTGGTACCCTCCGCTTCGTAATTACGTGCTTCGTCTCCTTTAGGCACAAGGTGCCGGTTATTTTCATCTATTGTTACCGGCTGATTTGTGCGGATGCTGAGTGTATTCCATTCTTCAAAAACCACGTCCTTCCAACGGATGGAGTCATTCGGAGCATACGGAAGCGTATCTTTATTGATCACAAAAGTGCTGACATTATAAATCCCTGCAAGACCTTGCAGGCCTTTCCCCGCAGGGAACTGATACGGATCATTCTTCGCGCCATTGCTGGTTTTCACGCCATACACCACAATGAACAGCAGTATAAAAAGCGACTTCAATCCAAGCCTTACATTCCGCCAGTTGCCGGTAAATGTAGGTTTGAAAGGGCCTGCCGCTGTTGGCAATTGTAATATCAGCAAGCGGAATACGCGTAGGGCATCATAGCTGAAAATCAACATGGCCAGGGTAATGAGGTACAGACTATATACCGTGTCTCCACCTTCATACGCGATATTGGACATGAATACATTGCCGCCGAAAATCAGGAAGAGAAATGCCGCAATGCCGGCAGTTCTTCTATTTAACAGTAACAGCGCCAGCAGCATTTCTACCAGTCCCAGAAAGGATTCATACCCGGGAACAATACCCAGACTCAGTGAAAACAGCTTCCAGCGGTTAAAATCACCATAAGCTGTATTTAAATTACTGATAGATGGGTATGGCGACTGCAACGGGAAAAATTTGATAAAGCCGTATGCCAGCACGGCTAAAGCCAGGCGGTAGCGCGCGAATACACGTAGCCAGTACCACAGCCTGTTATAATTATCCGTTTGATTATTATCCGTGTAAGTCCATACAGCGGCGGCAACCAGGGCTATCAGCAGGAGAATACCCCAGTCTGCAAAAGTAGCCTGGCCGGCGCCAATATGCGTGGCATAGTGTGCAAGATTGAAAATGTCCTGGTACTGGATGTTTGACCAGTCCAGGTGAAATAAGGTGTTATAAAAGGCAGTGTCGAGTGGAAAGATCTGCAATAAAAAATATACAAATACCACTCTGAACAACAATTTCTCAAAATGTTTCCAGCTGCGGGTTTCAGCTGATGAAGAATAAGCATTCATACGATTGTATTTATGATGATCATTGCGGATTCTGCGTGAGTTTGCCGTTAGACAAAACGATTTCCTGGGCCGGGATTGGGAAGAGATATTGTTTAGGATCTGTTACCCCAAGCACGGCTGCTGCCCTGTTGGTGCGTACGAGGTCGAACCACCGGTGAGGTTCCAGGGCGAATTCAATTCTTCTTTCATTTTCGATAGCCAGGAGTATATCAGCCTGTGTGGTGGCTGTTGTTGGCGGCAGTCCGGCTCTGTCGCGGACAGCGTTCAGCGGTACTACTGCTTCCAGCAATTTATTTTGATTAGCTAACGCTTCCGCATATACGAGATAAATCTCTGCGATTCGGATGATGTACGCCGGATCAGTGGCCGGGCTTCTGTAATAGAGGTTGCCGTACCAGAGTCCTGCTGAAGTTTTAGCTACCAACACGTTCCTGTTTCCGCCGATGGCAGCATTATTTACCAGTGCCACGAAAGCATCGTTAGGCGCCCATTGGCGGGTACCGCCATTTGCAGGGGGCTGCCAGTAGTTACGATGGCCATTGGAATAGGTAGCGCTGTACGACAATTCAAACACTGATTCTTTGGTAGCAATAGCACTTGCAGGAGAAAAGAAAGAAGAGAATGGCTTCAGCAGCTGGTAGAAATTCTTATCTGCCAGTACTTTGGCAGCATAGGCGGCAGCATTATCCCACTGACCACGATAGAGGTAATAACGGGATTTCAGCGCCCATACCGTTTCCAGGTTAACCCTTACAGGATTGGCAACACCAGGCAATTGCAACAATTGTTCCGCCGCGTTGAGGTCGGTGAGCACCTGGTCGTATACGGCAGACTGTGTGCTCTGTGCTATATTGGTTTTATCAGTAACTGCCAGTGTAGGCGTTAACGTTATTTGTACATTTCCCCATGTTCTGGCCAGGTCGAAAAAGCAGAGCGCGCGGATAAACAGCGCTTCGCCTATGAGCTGGTTTCTGTCGGCAGTAGCGAAAGTAGCATCCGTTACCGTAGGGACTTTGGTAATCACATGGTTGGCGCTATTGATCGTGGCATAAATAGCAGACCATACACTGGCCAGGTTGCCATTATCAGCAGAAATCTGGTGCGTAATAAACTGCTGTATTATAGACTGGGAGCCTGTCCATTGCACATTATCACCCGGCAGGTAACCGAAAGTCTGGAACAGGCTGCCATAGTAACCATCAGCAGCCAGTTTACGATAGGTGCCCCGCAAAGCTGTCTGGGCGGAGGTTTTATCTACTATCGTCAATTCATCAGACACTGCATCCTTTGGTGTTACATCCAGGAATTTATTGCAGGCAACCATCCACATAGCAGCAGACAGGATGATGGTATATATAAGAAAACGTTTCATGGTCATTTGCGATTGAAATTAAAGCGTGAGATTAACACCAGCCTGTACACTGCGTGGTTGTGGCGGCGTGCCCAGATCCAGGCCCTGTACCGTTTGAATAGACGTTACGTTTGCTTCCGGGTCTGGTCCGGTGTATTTGGTCAGCAGCCACAGGTTACTACCGATCACGTATACACGCAGCTGATGAATACGCAGGTGCTGGCTGACAGACTTAGGCACTGTATAACTGAGCGTCACCGTTTTGAGGCGCAGGAAAGAGCCATCCTCGAGGAAGCGGCTGTTCTGGTCGACCGTATAGTTGAGGCCATAGGCAGTGAGTCGGGGTACATCGGTAACATCGCCAGGTTTCTGCCAGCGGTTTAGCTGATCAGCAAAGAGCACACGGTTGGCATCGCGGGTACCACCACCTTCCCCGAAGAATTTATTCAGGTTATAAACATTGTTACCATATTGATAAGAGAACAGCACACTGAGGTCAAAACCTTTATAGGAGAAGGTATTGCTGATACCGCCGAAGAATTTAGGCATCGCATTGCCCATTACCTTTCTGGCAGACACCGGCAATTTACCATTCTGGGCACCTTCAAATATCACGTCGCCCGTTTTACTATCTACCCCTAATTGTTTATAGAGCCAGAAGGAATACATCGGGGCACCCTGCTGCATGATAATCCAATCGCGGTTATACTGGTAGATAGGCGTCGGCAGTTTTTCAATCCTGTTGGTATTTCCGGAGATACTGAAATTGGTATTCCAGGTAAAATCTTTATTGGTGATATTTACCGAATTGATACCCAGTTCATACCCTTTATTACTGATTTCGCCGGCATTGCTATTGAAGGAGCTGAAGCCGGTGCTGCCTTGTACTGGCAGGCGTAGCAGTACATTGGAAGTATATTTATAGTAAACGTCGGCAGTGAGGCTGATACGGCCGTCGAAGAGGCCAAGATCGAGACCGGCATTGGCCTGGCTGGTCCTTTCCCATTGGAGGTGCTGATTGGAAAGCTGTTGCGGCGCAGTTCCCGGCTGATCGCCGGTACTACCATCCGGGTACCCCCATCCACCGCTCCAGAGGCCTTGAGAGGCGAAGTTATCGATACCGGCCTGGTTGCCGGTAACACCGTAGGAAGCCCTGATTTTAAGGTCGCTGATGCGGTTATCATCTTTCAGGAATTTTTCTTCTTTGATACGCCAGGAAGCGCCTACAGCCGGGAAGTAGCCCCAGCGGCTATCCTGTCCGAATTTAGAAGAGCCATCCGCGCGGATGCTGGCTTCCAGGTAATATTTACCAGCATAGTTGTAGTCGATGCGGGAGAAGAATGACGCAAGGTTTACTTTCGTCCAGGTTTGTCCGGAAGTACGTATAGCCGCCGACGATATATCCTTATAGGAATTACTTGCGAAGCCGGTGCCTTGTGCGGACGTGACCGCGATAGTATTACTCTGGATGGTATTCCCTATGAGCACGCCCAGGAAATGGCCGGTAGCCACCTGTTTACGGTAGGATAATGTCTGTTCGTTTATCCATGCCGTATTGGAAGTGATGGCAGAGGTAGCGAGCCCGTTGGTGGGTGCAGCTCCCAGCTGGGTCAGATTATTCCAGTATTCCGATTCGTTATAGTTGTTATAGTCGAGACTGAAGGTAGTACGAAACTTCAGGTCGGGCAGAATGTTGGCATCTGCATAAATATTACCTATATAACGCAGGCTGGTTGTATTAACATCATAGTTATTGATAAGCACCTGCACGTTATCGAAGCCCGCCCAGCGGGCAGGTGTACCATCAGCATTCACTTCCGGCAGATAGGTAGGCGTATGCAACGCAGCCTGGAGGAGGCCTCCCTGCGGCCCATCACCGGAGCGGCCCTGGTTGCGGTAACTGCGGGAGAAGCTATTGCTGGTACCTACCGTGATACGATCGTTGAGACGCTGGTCCAGGTTGAGTTTGAAGCTCACCCTATCGAACCACATTGGTTGCAGGATAGAACCCTGGCGGGAATAGCCGCCACCCATATAGTATTTTGTTTCTTTATTGCCACCGGAGAGCGATAGGTTATAGTTTTGCAGACTGGCATTATGAAAAACCTCGCCCAGGCGGTCGTAGGTTTGTTGTTCAGACGGGAGGCCACGTGGGGCGGGACTTGCATTCGGGTTATCCGTTTTTGCGCGGAAAGGCAGGTAGCTGTACTTCGCAATACCCGCAGCATCCCCGGCAGCTTTGGCATCCGCGAGTGAGTTAGTATAAAACTCGTTGATGAGGGTGGCGTGCTGGGGCCCCGTGGTGAGATCCCAGAGCTTCGGCGCCCAGGCAGTGCCACCGGAAACATCTACATTGAGTTTTGGTTTTGAATTGAAACTACCATGTTTTGTCGTGATGATGATAACACCATTTGCGCCGCGGGAGCCGTAAATCGCTGTGGCGCTGGCATCTTTCAGCACTTCAATATTTTCGATATCAGCAGGATTGAGATCCGCCAGTACAGAGGTACTGCGACCACCAGTATTCACTGATTGCAGGCTGGTATTATTGATAAATACACCATCTACAATATAAAGCGGATTATTATCCGCGTTGATAGAAGTAGTACCGCGTACCCTTACAAAAACGGCGTCGCCGGGAACACCGGTATTGGAGTTGATTTGCACGCCGGCCGCGCGTCCCTGCAACTGCGCATCGAAGCTGGCTACCGGAACGCTGGTTACCTCCGCTCCCTTCACCGAAGAGATAGCGCTGGTAAGATCGCGCCGTTTCTGCGTGCCGTAGCCTACCACCACTACGTCATTGAGTTGCTGGGTAAGTTCGGAAAGCGGGATATTGCCTGCATTGGCTTTGTCTACATAAATTTCCTTCAGCTGGTACCCGATGACGGAGATAATATATACCACGGGAACTTTCTGTCCTGTCCGGAAGAAGAAGTCGCCCTGCTGGTTGGTCTGCACTTCGTGCGTTGTACCTTTGATATGTACGGTAGCGCCTTCGAGCGGTTGGGAAGTTTTTGCATCAATTACTTTTCCTGACAGGGAAATGTTGTGCTGGATGATGTCTTCCTGTTTTTTGTTAGTTGGATTTTGTGGCTGCTGACCTATGGAGATATAGGGCAATAGCAGTCCTAAACTGCATGCAATAGCAATTTTCATTATCTTTACTTTGGTATTAAAAAATAAGGCCGGTGCAGGTATGATCATACCGCACTGTAAAATGTCCCACAGCCTTTTTTGCCAGCCGGAACTGCGCCAACAGTTCCGGCTTTTTTATTTTATGATCAGATCAGATTCAACATCGGAAAATTGTCGGCTGACAAATATGTTGCATGTTGGAATAATTGTTTATCATGGTAAATTCTGGTTGTTCGCATAAAAGGGTTCAGCATGGAGGATGAAAAAGACGTAGACCTACCCTGTCGCGAGAAAGCCTGCCGGTACAATAATACAATAAATTTCACAAAGTCTACTGTTTTAGTGGACTAATTAATAAAAAACAGTTACAGGGAAATATATAACGTTGAAGGCTATGGGTTAATACTCAGGCAGAAAGCGTCATTGATATGCGTGTGGTTAAGAATAAATTAATATATGGGGAGACGTTATTGTTTTGCCGGAATCGTTTATCAATTACCGTTAGATGATAACATTATGCTTACTGATTCCCTTTGGTAGAGTCTTTACTGACAGAAATTTTATAGTCATCAGCCGTAATACCTTTTACGCCGCGGGGTTTGGGCGGAGCGGGCTTTACGGGTGCTGGTGTATTATTGGGTATTGCAGGCGGTACTGCTTTTGCGGGTACGCTGTCTGGCACAAATAGTGGCAGCACGCGTTGGGGGCCTGATTCATATTCAGGGGCAGGTACGGTATCACTAACTGCAGGAGTATCAACTGAAGGAATTGGTACTGGTGGAGTCTGTGGAGTTAGCGGCATGATTTGCATAGTATCTGTTTGCCGCAAGGTATCAGGTGCCGGCGTTGGTACAGGAATAGCTATTTGTAATGTTGTATCTATAGTTATTTTTTGGTTAGATGATTGATTGGGTTTTAGATTAAAGAACCACACGGTAGCGGTAATGGCAACGATTCCTCCCAATCCGTACCAGCTCCAGGATTTGGGGAATGTTGTTGCAGGATGGTTGCCGGGAGTAGCGTTCGTTGCATTGTCCGGTGCGGTTTCAGGTTGCTGGTCTGGTCCTTCATCTGGATGATCAGGAGTAGCATCAGGATGATGATCCGTAGCAGTATCGGCATTGTGGTTGTGGCCTGCGTCAGGATGATGATTTGCATTTGTACCTGTATGGTCAGGTGCAGCATCAGGATGATGATCAGGCGCGGTATCGGCATTATGGTTATGACCTCCGTCAGGATGGTGATCTGCATTTGTACCTGTATGGTCTGGTGCAGCATCGGAATGATGATCCGGTGCAGCATCGGTATTGTGGCTGTGGCCTGCGTCGGGATGATGATCAGGGGTACTATCGGGATGGTGATCTGGGATACCCACCATAGCATCTAATTGGGCGCCAATACTAGCCCAGATGCTGTCCTCCAGATGAGGGACAGGCACTTGATCCAGTTTGGTGGCCAATAATTTTTCGTATGGTGTGGTACTATTCACTATGTATTAATCGGTGTTAGTTATTACTTAAATATTTGTTGCTTCATCCAGGTATAAAATCCTTGTTGTTTATTGTCGTTGTGGTGTTACTACTATGTTTTTACCGCGGTCAGTTTTTGCTGTAGTAACTTTCTTGCCTCACTCAGGTGCCATTTACTTGTTCCTTCGCTGATATTCAACCGGGCAGCTATTTCTTTATGCGTGTACCCGTCGACGGCATATAGCACGAATACAGCATGTGTGGCGGGTGGCAGTTGCCGGACTAATGCCAGTATAGCTGCGGCATTGGATTTCTCTATTACTTCATTATTGATGGCGGGTTCTTCGACGGTTTCCAGTTCAAGGCTGACGAATTTACTACGTTGTTTGATATGATCCAGGGCTTCATTGATGACGATACGTTTCAACCATCCGTGTACGTTACCTTTTGTTTCGTCAAAAGTATGGATACTACGGAACATTTTAACAAAGGCATGGGCCAGGATATCGGCGGCTTCGTGCTCGTCGACGGCGTAGCGCATGGCGATTGCCATGGCAAAGCCGTACAACTGACGATACAGTTGTTCCTGTGCCTTCCTTTTACCTGTGCGGCATTCAACAATAATATTGTATAAATCCTGTTCCAGTACCTGAGTATGGTTAATTACGTATTATTATTCTTTTATAGTCCTGCTTAATATTTATTGATCCATTCGCGTCCATCACATAACCTAGCATATTATATCATATCATAGATGGGTAGATATCTGTTGGCTGCTAACCGGGTGCCGGGTTTTATATGGCACCCATGCAACCCTCTACAGGAAGGGTGTTCGTCATTTACCGACAGATTACCATTTGGCGTCTTTTACCCTTCTGGCGAATATAGCGGTTCCGATGGCGCTTATATTCAATCTTTCGCTGGCGTCCAGCTCCTTATAGAACCAGATATTTCTGTCAATCAGGTCAACGACAGCAACAACACCGTCTTTTGTACTGAGTTCGTATCCTGCAAAAAGTTTGAAGGGCAGTTTACCTTCTTTTCCATTGGAGAGTTCTGTCTTTTTTATACTAAGTGGCTTAAGGTAAATGGTATCACTGCCATCCGTTGCGATGCCGCTGTCTTCCTGGCCGGCGAATGCAAAGGGATTATTATCGTGCAGGGCCTGCCTGTCGTAAACATTGGACAGCAGTAATTCCCAGTGGTTAATACCATTCCCGTTTTCTGGTGTGATCATGGCAGAAAACACATAAGAGTGGTATTGAAGTATTTCGAAGCCGCTCAGGAAATCTCTTGGTTTGACGCTTTCATATTCTACTTTACGGTTTAATTCTTTTTCGTGGGCATAGATATTCAAGGTGGTTTGTCCATCTGAGATACTATAGCTGAATTTGGCCTTTTCCTGCTGCATGGTTTCTGACAACTGGCCCCCGACCTGGTTGAGGAAAAGGTTCTCCAGGAAAAAATTCCGTGTTCTTCCGGGTGCCGGGGAACTAAGATGTATTCCTCTTTTAATTTTCGACGTGCTGATACCGGATACCTGCATTTTATTCCCTCTGGCCCCATTGACATGTTCCATGGTCGCCTGTTCCTTAAAGGTAGTGGGGATCGATAGTTTCATAGAAGTTCCACAACCCGTCACTCCGGCGGCTCCCATCATTAATCCTGCTACAGTGGCATTCTTTATTAACCTTAACATTTAGTTGTTCCCTTTAAATAGCACTTTAAATTCCTGACCGGTATAAATAATAAGCAAAACTTTCATTTTTTCCCCTTCCCGGAGGTAAATATAGTTATCGCTGCTAACAATCCATACACCGGCATAGGCTGTCTACATACCAATACCCCTATTTTTTCGCAAAGGTTGGGTAAATGACAAAAAATATTTTTTTTCTTTTTCCCCCAACCATCTGCCCGCTGACAGGGGTACTATTTTCAAACACAAGTTTTATCCAACAAACGAAAAGTATGAAAACAGCTACTATCAAATGGGCATTTGTGGCCCTTGCCTTCGGAACCATGTTCGCCTGTAAGAAAGAAAAAAGTGAATCCTCCACGCCTTCCTGTGAGGTAAGTATGAGCGGCCTGTCTGGCAGCTACCGCCTTACCGGACTGGAATATAAATCACCTACCAGTACTACCCCTGTGGATTTCCTCGCTGCCATGGACGACTGTGAAAAGGATGATATGCTGACGCTCAACAGCAATGGTACCTATAAATATGATGATATGGGTACTGTATGCAGCCCCTCAGGCAGTGAACAGGGCACCTGGACAGTTAGTGGCAAAACACTTACCAGCGACGGGATTCTTTCCGGCACTGTCGCCAGTTATGATTGTAAAACGCTGGTATATTATGTAGAGAATGCGCTGACCAAAGGCGACAGAATGACCTATACACTGGTAAAAAAATAGCACAATAAAATTATAGGTTCAATAATAATTGCAGTGTAACTCTTGCAATCAATTACAAAAAGGCTGACCAGTTCCCTGGTCAGCCCATATTGAATTCTCCAGCTATCTTTTACTTAACTACATCCTGGTCAGAACAGGTGAAAGTCTGGTCTTCTGTACAACAGGTGAAGGCGTATCTTCCCATATGACCAGTACTTTACTCATAAATTAATAACTAACTACATTCCGGGCGGAATAGCGGAAGCCGTTTTGTCCCTTACAACCAGCTCTTAATCTGTTATTGCCTGATCAGCTGCACACTTTGTGGTTGCTTATTAATAATCAGCCTTACCATATAGCTACCAGCAGGTAGAGCGGCAGCTGGTAATGCCACCTGATATACGCCGGCAGGAAGGGTCTTGTTCTGTACCAGCTTCAGTAATATACCTGTATTGCTATACAGCCCAATCCATACCATACCCGCCTTAGGGTTGTTGTATTTTAACGTGGCATCGCCCAAAGCTGGATTAGGATAGATCGTTGCATCCGCGGCGTTGATTGCATGGGACAGATTATTTTCATTACTATAACCGCTGGCAATGGATACAGCAGCACTATTCACCGCTGCCAGGGAAGCACTACAGGAACCCGCAGCAGGTGAAGCACCTACCACCTGTAACCAGTCAATAACTGCAAACTCTTTAGCTTCTGTAGTTTCCAGGCGAATGGTGTTATTTCCTGCAGCCAGACTCACACTGACCAATCCGGTCGTATTCCAGTCTGTCCAGCTACTGGTAACGGGGAACTGGACATTGCTCACCACAATGTTGCCATTAACCAGCACCCGGGCGGTAGTAGAAACACTGCTGCCACCATTGGAATAGCGCCACTGCAACGTATAGGAGCCCGCAGCAGGCACATTGACAGCGTAGTTTACACCCTTGGAAGCTGAGTTGGACAGATTAATATAGTATCCGCCATAAGCGCCGCTATAAGTATTCTGTCTGCTTCCATCAGCGCTGCAATAGCCACCGGTAGCCGTAGCTGCATCATCTATTAACAAAGTACTTCCTGTACCAGTACTGCTAAAACCAGCGGTAACACTCAGGTTACTATTCATGGTAACAGTAGTAGCAATAGATGAACCACTTGCATTGCCACTCCAGCCAGCGAAACTATAGCCAGTGGCCGGAACGGCAGTCAGCGTAACTACCGTACCGGCGGCATAGGACGTTGCATTGGGACTTCTGGTGATACTTCCGCCAGCAGCGGGAGAAGCGCTTGTCGTTAAGGTATAACCGGAAGTGCCAGTAGCGGAAAAATTGGCAACCAGCGATTTGTTAGCATCCATAGTAATATTTACAGCAGCAGTAGTTGCGGTACTGCTACCACTCCAGCCACTGAAGGTATACCCCGAGGCAGGGCTTGCAGTCACAGTTACCAGCGTTCCGGGGGCATAGCTGCCACCAGCCGGAGAAGCGCTCACTGTTCCGGCACCTGCAGGAGTAATGCTGGTGGCGAGTGTGTAGGTGGTAGTGCTGGTACCGCTATATTCCCTCGCTCCCAGATCCGGGGCTGCACCGTTATAGGTGATACCTGTAGTAGCGATACCGGCATCGATCATATCGCTACCTGCTGCCAATGCCAGGAAATTGCCCAGCTGCGGCGTGCCATCTGCACTCCGTGTAATATTAGGGGTTAGTGTAACAAAATCAGCACTGCTGATAACGAGGCTTCCACTGTTAGTGCTGACATTATTCTTCCACCATACATTTGTACTTCCAACCTCTGTACCATTGCTTTTATCGCTGGAACCGGCACTCAGGGATATATTATTCCTGAAAGTAGCGGTACTGCCGGTACGAAAATTGAAATTTGACTCCGCATTGTTGTAACTGGTATTATTGGTTACTTCGATATTGCCGGGGTTATCGTTATCTGTAAAGCCATGGTGGCCATTTCCAAAGGCGATACACCTGCGTACGATATGATTCACGGCAATGCCGGAACCTCCCAGTTTGAAACCGTTCTTATCGCCACTGCCAGAAGTAGCGCCGGAAGAAAGCACGCCATTGTTGTAAGAAATACAGTTTTCCAGTGTAACAGGACCGATTGGACCGGTATCTGTTTTCGCATAGAAATCCCAGCCATCATCGATATTATTATGAGAAATACAGTTCCTGAAAACATTCCCCGTGCCACAGGTAAGTTTGGCTGCAAAACCATCGGCATTTTCATTGCCAGGATCCTGGTTATCGAATGCTTCACAGTTCAGTACCTGGTTGTCTGATGGCCAGGTAGCCAGTGTAGCATTGCTGGTTTTGTAGCGACTGAGCTGCAATCCCGAGTCCCTGTTTTTTGTGAAGATGCAATTAGAGATAATGTTGCTGTTTCCGGATAACAACATACCATTATCTCCCGCCCCTTTAAAGGTAATTCCGCTGATGGTCCAGTAGTCGCCATCAAGTACCATACCCCTGTTGGCATCTGCGGTAGTCTGTCCGCTGAAATCCAGCACCGGAACTTCCGCGTTGTAGGCTACAATACTTTTCCTGGCAGCACTGCTGCCGTTGTTATTATCCGCAATAACAACGGTGGTACTGTAACTATAGGTACCGCCGCGCATATAAATGGTACCGCCGCCAGCTACTGTGGCGATGGCATTTTCGAGGGTGGTAGGTGCGCCAATAACAGTGCCCGGGTTACTGGCACTGCCTGAAGGAGAAACGTACAGTACCTGTTGGCTTTTTGCCAGGTTAACAACGAGGAGGCAAAAAACTGTGAGTAAACAATTTTTCATAACGTAAGATTTTCACAGAAATTATAAAACTTATCATGGCCTACCCCGCTTCTGGCAGAATATATTTACGTAATCGTAGCCGGGAACGATTGCGTAAATCTTTTTAATAAAACAGCCTGAAATATAGCAGCAGTAAACCATTCAGGACTCCGGCCTATCTCTGCAAATAAGACGGCTATAAACACAGATACTCCTGACGGGTATCTCTCCTCACAACTCATCTTACTACTATTATTATTTTTTGTCTGACACATGTACTTCTACATAAATAACTACGTATATACGTCTACGTTATTACACATTTTTCTTCGTATGGCTACCTGAAACGACTCCTATTAAAGGAATGTTAATTTCGCGTTTACCAGGCGCGGCATTAGCATAGTTTAACGATAGATAACACTTTCGTGATAGCATACTACGGTATCTTTGGATTGCAAAACGCCTTACTGTTAACATCAAAAAAATATGCTATGAAAAAGGTTGTCATGCTGTCAGCGGTTGCGTTGATGGCAGCACTCGCTGCGAGCGCCCAAACAGATGTAGCATTCAGCAATAATACCCCTGCGAATGCATTGGCCGCTAATTCTAACAATTCCTATAGACATGAAAAGCGACTGGAAAGAGAAGAACGTCGGGAGTTGAGAGGGCCAAAGATCAACTATCTTTCTAAAGAAGCCTTCAATATAGACTTCGATAATGTAACAAACGTGGCATGGAGTAAATACAACAGCATGGACGAAGTATCATTCGAACAAAATGGCGTTGCCAAAGAAGCCTATTACGACAGTGACGGTCAGCTGATAGGTACCACACAAGTGAAATCCTTTGCAGATATTCCCGAAAAAGCACAGCGCTGGATATTGAAGAAGTACCCTGATTATAGTATTGGCACGGTCATCTTCTTCGATGACAATGAATATAACGATACTGATATGCTGCTGTATGGTGTTCTGTTTGAGGATGAAGACAATTATTTCATAGAAATGTCCAAAGGTAATGAGACCATGATACTCCGCGTGAATGAAACCGGTGATGTAAACTTCTTTGAATAATAAATATCAAAAGGTCTGTTTAATAAACAGACCTTTTGACCCAGCCTACTCCGCCCGTCACAAAAAGACCTTTCAAGATAAAAAATAGCTTTTCGATTGGATTTTGTATATTTTGCCCCGGTAATATAATTATATGAAAGGTTTTACATTATTGTTCCTGTTATTTGTACCATTTGCAGCATTCGCTCAAAACACGGTAAATAACTACAAATACGTGATCGTACCTGAGAAATTCAGTTTCCAGAAAGATGAAAATCAATATGGCCTTAACTCCACCACCCAGATGGTACTGGGAGGGAAAGGGTTTAGTGCTGTACTCGACAACAAAGAAATGCCTACTGAACTGGCGGGCAACCGTTGCAGTGCCCTTACCGCCGATGTAATTCAGCGCAAGGCCTTGTTTGTAACCAATCTGACGTTTATTCTGAAGGATTGCCAGGGCAACATTCTCTTTAAAAGTAAAGAAGGCAAAAGCCGCGAGAAAGACTACGCAGCCTCTTACAATGAGGCGCTGAGGGATGCTTTATCCTCTATCGATACGCTGCATTATGAGTATAATGGCACCACCTATACGGCGCCACAGCCTTCTGTAGCCGTTCAGTCCAGACCTGCCGCACCGGTAGTTGCCCCAGCCCCAGCCCAGGCAGCAGCGATGCAGCCTGCACCTGCAACCGCTGAAATGACCAACAAAGAAACCAATGGCAAAACTTTATATGCCCAGGCAACTGCAAATGGTTATCAGCTGGTTGACACATCGCCTAAAATTGTGCTGACATTATACAAGTCTACCGCAGCTGAATACTTCATCGCAGATAGCGGCACCGACAAAGGTATTGTGCTCAAACACAATGGCGACTGGTATTTCGAGTACTACAAAGATGGAAAGCTCATCACAGAGAAACTGAATGTAAAATTCTGATAAAGCATTTTAAGTACTGTATATCAAATACGGCTGAACAAGCAATACGACGTCCTGCGTGCTGTATTGATGTTCAGCCGTATTTTTTTCCTATCCCCTGGCATTGACCGGCAAAATATTGTAAATTCCTTCAAAACCATTGTACTAACCATGCGAAACCTATTCTTACTGATTGGCTGTTGCTTATTATTTAACACTGCACGTTCCCAACAGGTAAATTACTATGATACACTCCGGATTAATGGCATCAAACAGGTAATAGCTGTTAATGGCCTGCGGGATGGCCCTGTACTGTTATTTCTGCACGGAGGCCCCGGGGAATCACGTATACCACAATCTGATAAAGTATCTAGCCTGCTAAGAGCGCAATTTTGCGTGATCATGTGGGACCAGCGCGAAACTGGCCTTACCAGAAAACTAAACGCCTCTCCTGTTCCGGTTTCCATCCAACTCGTCAATGAAGACACCTATGAGCTGGCTAAATTATTAAGGAAGAAATTTCACCAGGATAAGATATACGTGATGGGAGAATCCTGGGGTACCCTTCCCGGTTTTGAGCTGGCAAAGAACCATCCTGAAATGGTGAAGGCATTATTACAGGTTTGTCCGGTCGTAGACCAGATGACCAGTGAACGTATAGCGATTGATACCCTGAAAAAGCATGCTATCGCCACAAACAACAAACAGGAGCTGAAAGAATTGAACAGTGTGGTAATACCTTTCCGTCATGCTGCGGACTTGTATTACTCACGGAAATGGATGAACGAATACTGGGGCATGCCGTTTAAAGATAAGGATACTGCCATGATAAAAACTTACCTGGAAAAGTGGTGCGATACCTGGCTGAAACCCTGGAACGACGCTACCGGGCAAAGTCTTCTGGCTACCACGTCCCAACTCAGGTGCCCTGTATATTTCTTTCTTGGCAGAAAAGACCTGCAAACAAATGCCTATCTTTCTGAACTATACTTCAACCAGTTGAAATCACCTGAAAAGCGTATTTTCTGGTTCGAAAATGCCGGCCATCTTTTAATGCTTACAGATGCGGAGGCCATTCAGCAAACGATATTACAGCAGATATTACCTGCTTTGAAGAAATAAAAAAACGGCAAATGCCGTTTTTTTATTTCAATTTCATCTTCTCTTCCTCCAGGTCTATCCTATGCAGATATTCCCTGACAATCTCCTCATCAATCCTCTCCTCACTATTATTTTTACGCAGGAGCAACTGCCGTTGTCTTTCCAGTATCTGACTGTATATATCCTTAATTTCCGGTGAGAGGTTCAGCGTTTCTGCAGAAATCAGCTGGGTGGTATACCTGTTGGTGAGCTGTCGTAACAGGAAGCTCTCCTTCATTTCCTGCGGATGATGGGTAGAAAGGAATTCCAGCGATTCCCGGGCCATCTCATCGCGGATCATTTTTTCTGTCTCCTCTTTAGGTAAATGATCAGGCCAGTCGGGGAGTTTTACTTTCCTGATAAGTATAGGCAGTGTCAGTCCCTGTAACACGAGGGTCACCAGTATCACGATGAAGGTAATGTACAGTATCAGGTTTCTATGCGGAAAAGGTACGTCGGTGTTGCCTATCATTACCGGCACCGACAGCGCTGCTGCCAGGGAAACAACCCCACGCATACCTGTCCAGCCAAGCAACACAGGCGCCTTGCCTACAGGGTTTCTGTCGGCCACTGTGATAAACCTCATCGCAATACGGGTTACAATAACAGCTCCCCAGGCTGCCAGCATTCTTCCGGCAATCAGTACAAATGTGATCAGCAGGCCATAACCGGTAGCTTCATAGAAACTGATTCCTTCGGAACGGAGTCCTGAGGTGATCTCCGGCAGATCTAACCCGATGATAATAAATACGATACCATTTAGCAGGAATACCACGCTTTGCCAGACGTTCTCTCCCCTGAGCCGGGAGGAGCCACTTAAAAATTCATGCCGGTGATAAGAAAGGAATAATCCGCCACTCACCACAGCCAGTACGCCGGAAGCGTGGGCAGCTTCCGCTATAATGTACATGGCATAAGGAGTAACCAGGCTAAGAATAATATCCATATTTACATCTGTAGGCAACCATTTCTGGGCCTTCAGGAAAAAGTAGCCAGTCAGGATACCGATCACCACACCTCCCAATACCATCCACAGGAAGCTCAATGCTGCATTGTACCATACAAACTGGCCGGTGGCCACCGCAATCATGGCGAAGCGAAAGATGATCAGGGAAGAGGCGTCGTTCAGTAAGCTTTCACCTTCCAGGATAGACGACATCCTTTTAGGCACTTTTACAAACTTCAGGATAGCGCTGGCGCTAACGGCATCCGGAGGCGAAACGATGCCTCCCAGCAGGAAACCTAAAGCCAAAGAACAACCAGGAATAAAGGCATTGGCTACCAGGGCTACAGAAATGGCAGTCAGGAATACCACCACAAAGGCAAAACTCCCGATAATCCTTCTCCAATGCCAGAGTTCCTTCCAGGAATTGGCCCAGGCCGATTCGTACAGCAAGGGCGGAAGAAAAATAATAAAGATCAGCTCAGGGTCTATCTTCAGTACGGGAATACCCGGAATAAAGCTGATGAATAGTCCGGCCAGCACCAATAATACAGGATAAGCCACCTTTATCCGGTTGGCCAGCATGATTAACAGTACAATGAGCACTATCAGGACTAAATAAAACGGAAAATGATCCAGCATATCAGATTTTAGTTATTAAAAAAAGGCTTTCATATATGCTCAATACACATGAATGGCATGGGTTTTCTTTGGTGATTACCCGTCCAGACGCAATGGGGCAAAGAACTTTAAGTTATTTAAGCTACCGCATCTGCGGATTTGAGAACATGAAATTATTTTCAATATGTGAAAAATCCAAATCGCTGATAGTAATGCATGTGTAGATTTTTCAGGTAGATATCTTCCAACCTGCCGCTCTAAACAAAAAAACAGCTGGTTAACACGGATGCTTTATGTGCCTGAAACCAACCCTGAAATGGGCAGGATGCTGCATTACTTAGAATTACAGGGGAATCTCCTATCTTACACAGATGATTAATGCTATTACCTATGAATATCTCTAAATTCCGGATGCCCAGACAGAATAAGCAAGGGGCCGCCTGGCAGAAGCTATGTGACTATATAGACAAAGTAGCCGCAGAAAATGGAACGGAATTTTCGCCTGCCGACTATCTGGGACGGGAACTATTTGCAGAAATACAGACATTACCCGCTACCATTGCCAAGTTGAAAACCGTTGAGAAAATACGCTTGTCTGGTAGCAATATCAAGCTAATTCCACCTGAAATTGGTCAGATGACAGCATTAAAAAGTTTTGTACCGTATCCTTCGGAGGAGTTGAAATGGCTGCCGTATGAACTTACGCATTGCAAAGCGCTTAACTACACCCACATTAGTATAAGAGCCCAGTATGGTAACTTCAAGACCCGAAAACCATTCCCATCATTAAGGGATAATCCTTTGCGATACGATAATGAGCATGTCTGTTGCAGTGTTTGCAGGAAAGAGATGACATGGGAAGAAACAGACCAGTTTTGGATCAACCTGCAAGTAGGATCACATGTAATGCCATTACTGGCTAATTTATGCGGCGAATCCTGCAAAGCGCAACTACCTGCAGGTGCCAGGGGATATGTGCCTATTCTACATAAAGGTGGACCTGAATTAAAGCAGCGCGGTTTGGGCAACCCATTCGACGGCCCCAAGGCCATTACCAAAGCAATGATGGATAAATGGCTGGATGAATATGACCGTGGTTTGCAACTTTTAAATGAAAAGATAGCTAAGGAGAAAGTATAATATTCTTTTATAAACGAAAACCATGTGCCTGCTTCGTTAAGCTACCATCCATAAGCATATGAATTTAATTCAGTAACTTCAGGATACATCAAAATCATGCTTATATGGGAAAATTTGTTATCTCCAAAAGTTCCGATGGTGAGTTTCGTTTTAAACTCAACGCGGCTAATGGTGAAACGATCCTTGTCAGTGAAGGATATACCACCAAGGCAAATTGTGAGAACGGGATTGCCTCTGTCAGGACCAACTCACAGATAGATGCACACTATGATAAAAAAGTAGCGACAAATGGCAAAGAGTATTTTAACCTGAAAGCCTCCAACGGGCAGGTTATCGGTACCAGCCAGATGTACTCCTCCGCGGCTGCCAGGGATAACGGCATCTCATCTGTGAAAACGAATGCCCCGGATTCCCCTGTAGATGATGAAACAGCATAGATTTTTCAGGTAGATGATTTTCTGCTTGTTGATAAAAATTAAAAGGTCTCTCTGCCATCCAGAGAGACCTTTTTTTATTTGCCTGCCTTGATTAAAATATCGTCAGAAATTAAATTCCCTCGGCTGTATATTCATCCTGACACCAAATGAGAAAAAGAATGTATTGTTTTTAGGTAGATCCTGCACATTATACGTCCGGTAGGTGGCACTACCATCCAGGAAGAGATTTTCAAACAGTTCCCACGACACCGCAAAAGACGCCATGGTGCTGTTTACCGGAATACCGGTACCAATAAAGAAACCGTAATCTCTGGGCCTGCTATCATAACTACGGAAGATATTACTACCCATATTGACGCCAGCTGAATCAAGCCCCTGTAAGTGGTACATCAGCTTTCCGGTAAGGTACAACTTAGGAACAGGCTGGTATTTGGCGATACCGATATATTCTCTGAAATTAGCGCCCAGCGGGTGTGCCAGCGGCTGATTATAATGAGTCAGGTTCGTAACACTGTCATAATTGGTATACGTATACGGACGTACGAAGTTGGCTTCTGCCTGTAAATCCAGGTTCCTGATATTCAGCGCGTCGATATATTTCACACCAATCTGTAGTCCCTGCTTGTTGGCATAGTTACCCCGACTATAATGAAAGACCTCTTTCGTCACAAATTCATTGATGAGCAGCTGGCTGTATATCTGCAGAGATTTTGCCACATTGGCTTTAAATTCAAACCCTACATTGGCTTTTCCTACGGCGCCCTGTTGCTGCTCTACCGCTCTGTAAAAAATCACCGGGTTAAGATAGGCTAACTGAAAACCATTCTTTCCATCTTCCATCACATTCTCATAGAAGCCCAGATTCAGCCATCGGCATACCTGTAGCGAAAGATGGTGCATCATCATATAATTCTGCGGGCGGATCACGCGCTGGCCTCCCTGGTCATATGGCAGGAAGGGAGCAACCGTCTGCGAAATAATATTTTCATAGTCGAATTTCCAGATACGTGTACTAATCCGCAGGTATAAAAGATCATTACTGAAATCGCTCAGGAACAGGCTTCTGAATCCATTGCCGATAAATAGCTTGTCATAGGCAAATTGAAAATTAAAATATTTGGTAGCAGAGAACGAAATCCCTCCTCTGGCATCAAAGTAGTCGTACCCGTTAGTATGATAATATTTAAAGAAGCCGGCTCCGGGCACTGCGTTATGGTCTGCCACAAATTCCCTTACATACAGCGGATCACGCTCCTGGTTATCCGTCAGTGTAGTATAGAACCCGATTTTGTTGGCAATAGTACCGCGAAGTGTTATCCCGCGTGTATTTACAAAGATACTGCCTGTACCATCGTTTGCATGACCATATTGGAGGTTGAGTACCGGGTTAACAACCAGTTTAAAATCGGGAACATTCACGGCATATAACGATCCCGGATTTTTATAGAAAACACCAAATATTGGTTTCTTAATGGTTCTGCCGTCATAATCCGGCGCCCAGTCCCAGTTATCGGTGAGTAAACTCCGGATATTGTACCTGTCTACTTTGGTAAGATGATAGGGCAGCGCGCCTGCTTTATCCAGGGAATCTATCCGCAAAACACTTTCTGTTACCTTCTTTCGGCTATAGGGCTTCACATCAGTGAACCCCAGCAGGGAGTCGTTCTGTGTCCGGATATCCAACCGGTCGAGCAGCTGGTATTGTTTATTACCCAGATTGATGTAATCTGTTTGCCCATAGGCTGTAAGTTGTAACGTGATAAAAAAAAGCAGTACGAGTATCCGTTGTAGGTTTTGCATAGTTTTTTTTCCATTATCAATTGAAAATCAAAAGTAACCTATAGGTATGTACGTAAAAATTAGAATGGAATTAAAATTAAACAGGAAAATGCCGGAAAGACATACACATGGTGGTCAAATGACCTGATAATAATAACATAAAGCGCTGATCTATGACAACCTTATTGATTTTGGGGCCCTTGCGCATCTGCATTCTTTTCTTCGCGTTCCTGTGCGATATCATATTCCAACTCGGGGTCTATGCTCATGGATTCCACTTTTTTCTCTTTCTCCAGCAGTAACTGATGGTTGGCTGCAAGCCATGCCAGCTTCTTCTTACCATAACTAATTCTTGTAAACAACACATACAACACAGGTACGATAAAGATAGAAATACAGGAAGAAGCGACCATACCGCCCTGCACTACTACACCGATGGTTTTACGTGATTGCGCCCCCGCACCGGAAGCCAGCACCATTGGCATCACCCCAAGGATAAAGGCCAGCGAAGTCATGATGATCGGGCGTAGGCGCAGCTTCACCGCTTCCAGGGTAGATTTGATCAGGTTCTCGCCACGGTCTACCCGGACCTTTGCAAACTCTACGATCAGGATGGCATTTTTGGCAGACAAGCCTATCAATGTAATCAGCCCTATCTGCGCATATACGTTATTCGAAAGGGAAGGCATGGTGGTTAATGCGAAGATGGCTCCAAACGCACTTACCGGCACGGCCAGCATCACCGACAGCGGTACAGACCAGCTCTCGTACAATGCTGCCAGGAAGAGGAAAACGAAGATGATAGAGAACAGGAAGATATAGATCGTTAGTGAACCTGCCTGAATCTCCTGGTAGCTGAGTCCGGAGAACTCATAGGTATATCCTCTTGGTAAAACCTTTGCGGCCACGTCTTTGAGCGTCTGCAAACCTTGTCCGGTGCTGTAACCCAGTGGCGTAGCACCATCTACCTCCGCAGAACGGAAGATATTGAAGTGTGTGATCAGCGGAGCAGTGGAAATCGGTACATAACTCACCAGTGTACTCAATGGCAGCATTTCTCCTACTGAATTACGTACGTAATATTTATTGAGGTCGCTGATCAGTGCGCGCGTGGTGGTATCTGACTGTACAATTGCCCTGTAGGTACGGTTGTATAAGGTAAAGTTGCCTACCAGGCGACTCCCCATAAAGCCCTGAATAGTACTGAAAACATCGGCTACATTGACACCCAGCTTCTGGCACTTTTCTCTGTCGAGGTTCAGTTCAAAGGCCGGCGTATGGGCAGAATAGTTACAATACGCGGTAGCGGTGGCAGGTTCTTTGCGCAAGGCAGCCACATATTTATTCATAACTGTTTCGAAGGCATGAATATCATCGTTGGTACTACCCTGCTGTACCTGTATACTAAAGCCGGAAGCCGTTCCCAGGCCACGGATGGCCGGTGAGGCATTCACGGTGACACTTGCATTTTTGATACCGGAAGCGGCTATACGTTTCTTAATAACATCCATGATGCCCGGAATCTGCAAATCGGGCGTGGTACGCTTGTCCCATGGCTGCAGCATACAGAAAATGCTGGCGCCATTGGAAGTAGCACCACCACTCAGCACGTTCATACCGGAAATAGCATTGTAATGCAATACACCAGGAGTTTCAGCCACTATTTTCATGGCCTTTTCCAGCACGGCTTCTGTCTGCGCCGTGGAAGAACCTTCCGGCAGCTGAATACCAATCATCACCCTTCCCCCGTCTTCGGAAGGAATAAAGCCACCAGGCTTGTTTTTGAAGAGGAATATAGTCCCTAAGCAGATGATCAGTAAGGTAAGCACCACCAGGCCGGTATATTTTATGCTCATCTTCACACCGTTGGCATATTTTACGGTGATCCTGTCGAACCACTCATCGAAGCGGCGGAACATTTTGCGCATCCAGCTTTCCTTTTTCTCTTCCGGAGTAGGACGCAATAACAGTGTACATAGTGCAGGTGTAAGTGACAACGCGATGAACGCGGAAAATACGACAGAGATAGCGATCGTGATGGCAAACTGCTGGTAGAGTTTTCCGGTAATACCAGGAATAAAGCCTACCGGCACAAATACTGAAGCCAGGATCAGCGCAATAGCGACCACCGGCGCCGAAATCTCTTTCATCGCGCGATAGGTAGCCTCTTTGGGCGACATCTTCTCCCGGTCTATAAAATGCTGGACGGCTTCTACCACAATAATCGCATCATCTACCACAATACCAATGGCCAGCACAAACCCAAACAGTGTAAGGGTATTGATCGTAAAGCCCAATGGTATAAATAAGATAAAGGTGCTGATGATGGATACCGGTATAGCTATAATGGGAATGATGGCTGAACGCCAGTTCTGCAGGAACAGGAATACTACCAGTACAACAAGTCCCAGTGCTTCAAAAAGAGTTTTCACCACCTCAGCAATAGATACCTGGATGATGGTAACGTTTTCGAAAGGCACCATATAATCGACATCAGGCGGAAAGGATTTCTTCAGCTCTTTCAGTGCCGCATATACGTTTTCAGCTGTTTGCAGCGCATTGCTGGTTGGCGACTGGTACACCATCACGGTAGTAGCACGATTGCCGTCGGCAAACCCTTTGTTGCCATAACTAAACTGTCCCAGCTGTACCCGGGCGATGTCTTTCAGGTATACCAGCTCTCCCGTAGCAGGAATTGTTTTGACAATTACCTTTTCATACTGCTCCGGCTTACTGAGCATACTGTTTACAAGGATTGTATACTCGTTCGTTTGTTTATTATACTGTGGCGGTGCGCCAACAGCGCCGGCAGCAATATAAACGTTCTGTTTCTGTAACGCTGTGATCACATCAGAGGGCATCAGACTGTAGGAGGCCATTTTCTTTGGATCCATCCAGATGCGCATACTGAAAGGGTTACCGCGCGACTGTACATCCCCTACACCCGGCACACGCAGCAGCGCATCTACGATGTAGGTACTGGTATAGTTATCGAGGAAAGAAATATCGTGTGTGCCATGGGGTGAGTAAATGGCCAGGTTCATGAGCTGGTCCGGGTTACGTGCACGCACGGTTACACCAAGCTGACTCACTACAGATGGTAATATGGGAGAGGCCAGCCCTACCCTGTTCTGTACGTTGAGCGTGGCAATGTTTACGTTGGTACCAACATTAAAGGTTACGCTGATATTTGCGGAGCCCGACTGTGTATTGGTGCTCTGCATATACATCATGCCCGGCACCCCGTTTACCTGTTCTTCTATAGGTACTGTAACTGTTTGCTCTACTGTCTGTGCATCAGCACCGGTATAATTGGCGCTGATACTTACTCCCGGCGGGGTGATCTTCGGAAACTGATCTAACGGCAGGTTGTACATACAAATAAGACCCGACATTGTGAGTACGATAGATATCACAATGGCCGTTACTGGTCTCTTTATAAATGTACTCGAAATCATTCGCTGTCAGGTTTATTAAAATCTCTGGAACGTTGTATTTCAAATTCCAGTTCCGGGTCTATATCCTGTTGTTCTATTTTTCTTGCTTTCTCCATCAGGCTCTCGTGATGGGCTTTTAACCATTCCAGTTTCTTCTTACCATAAGATAACCTGGTGATCACCACAAATAATACCGGCACCACAAATATTGCAATGGTAGATGCTGCGATCATACCTCCCAACACCGTGAAACCAATGGTACGGCGGGATACAGCACCTGCGCCGGTGGCCAGCACCAGCGGGAGTACTCCCAATATGAAGGCCATGGAAGTCATGATGATCGGGCGGAGACGAAGTCCTACGGCTTCCAGCGTGGATGCTACCAGGTCTTCTCCCCTGTCTACACGCACTTTTGCAAACTCCACGATCAGGATAGCGTTTTTCGCCGCGAGACCAATCAAGGTGATCATACCAATCTGTGCATATACGTTGTTGGTCAGACTGGGCACCAGCCATAGCGTAAAGATGGCACCAAATACCCCGATAGGTACGGCCAGTAATACGGAGAACGGTACCGACCAGCTTTCGTACAGGGCCGACAGGAACAGGAACACGAAGGTGATGGAGAATATAAAGATATAGATCGTGGTAGATCCTGCCTTGATTTCCTCGTAACTAAGCCCGGAGAATTCGTAGGTATAACCATCCGGCAATACCTTATCTGCCACCTGTTTCAGCGCTGCAATCGTTTCAGTAGTGCTGTATCCCTGTCCGGATACCCCATCAATTTCCGCAGAGCGGAAGATATTGAAGTGAGATATCAGCGGAGAAGTTTCAACGGTTTTATAGCTGACCAGTGTGCTGAGTGGGAGCATTTGTCCGGCTGAGTTCCTGACATAGTATTTATTCATGTCGGAGATCAGGTTGCGGTAGGCGGTATCGGCCTGTACCACTACGTGGAAGGTGCGGTTGTACACCGTGAAATCATTGATATACATACTTCCCATAAATGCCTGTATGGTGGTAAATACATCGCCGATATCTGCGCCCAGCTTCTCACATTTCTCACGGTCTACCGTAACGCTGAAGCCTGGCGTATGTGCATTATAGAAGCTATAGGCGCCGGAAATGGCCGGGTTTTTATTGGCTTCTGCAACGAATTTATTGACAACATTTTCGAATGCATGCAGATCATCATTGGTACTTCTTTGTTCTATCTGCATACTGAAGCCAACGGTGGCACCTACGCCAGGCAGTGGAGAAGGCTGCACTACTTCCACGTTGGCATCCCTTATACCGGCGTCGGCGATACGCTTTCTCAGTTCCGTAATAATGCCAGGCACCCGTTCACTTTCTTTCTTTCGTTCATCCCATGGCGTTAGCTGAAGATAAATTGTACCCGCATTGGAATTGGAGGCATTATTAATAACGTTTAATCCGGATAATGCCGCATAGTGGCCTACTCCGGGTGTTTCTGTCACCACCTTCATGAGTTTATTCATGACCTCCACAGAGCGGGACGTAGAAGCAGCAGGTGGCAACTGGTAAGTAACATACAGGTTGCCATCATCTTCCGAAGGAATAAATCCTGAGGATTTATGCTGGAATAAAACATAGGCAGCTGCGCAGATGACCAGCAATAAAACAATTATCAGGGCAGAACGCTTAATACTTTTATCGACTCCTTTTACATACCTTTTGGTAATCCGTTCGAACCAGGCATTAAAGTGTTCAAATATTTTACTGATACCTTTTTTCTTTTTATCCGGATCGGAAGGTTTCAGCAGCAACGTACATAATGCAGGTGTAAGCGACAACGCCACAAATGCGGAGATGATAACGGAAATGGCGATGGTGATGGCGAACTGCTGATACAGTCGGCCTACTATACCAGGGATAAACCCTACCGGTACGAATACTGCGGCCAGTATCAGCGCGATGGCTATTACCGGAGCAGAGATATCCTTCATGGCGTGGTAGGTAGCCTCTTTCGGCGACATTCCTTTTTCGTCCATATAGTGCTGAACAGCTTCCACCACAATAATGGCATCATCCACCACGATACCGATGGCCAGCACAAAGCCGAACATGGTAAGGGTATTGATCGTAAAGCCCAGCGGTATGAAGAAACAGAAAGTACCAAAGATAGATACCGGGATTGCCAGTACCGGTATTAAGGTAGAGCGGAAGTTTTGCAGAAATACAAAAACCACTATTGCAACGAGGCCCAGCGTCATCAGGAGGGTCACCACCACATCTGTCATGGAAACCTTTACCACTGTCACGGCTTCGAAAGGTACGGCATAGGCCACGTCAGATGGAAAGAATTTTTTAAGTTGTTCCAGCTGTTTATAGATGCCTGCTGCTGTTTCCAGGGCATTGCTTCCGGGCGCCTGGTAAATACGCAGATAAGAGGCCCGGTGTCCGTCGACAAAAGAGTTACTGGAAAAACTGAATTTTCCCAGCTCTACTCTTGCCACGTCTTTGAGGTACACCAGGGCACCAGTTGCAGGGATGGTTTTAACGATAATATTTTCAAACTCCTGTACTTTGCTTAAACGGCCATTCACGAGAATTCCCAGTTCAAAAGTCTGGTACCGGGCTTGCGGCGGTACGCCTGCGGAGCCTGCGGCTACCTGCACATTCTGTGCATTCAGTGCGTTGATGATATCCTGCGGCGTAATACTATAGGATGCCATTTTTTCAGGGTTCATCCAGATACGCATACTGAAATTATCAGCGAAGCTATTGATAGTACCTACACCGGGCACACGTAGTAAGGCATCCTGAATAAATATATTGGTATAGTTATCCAGGAAGGTAATATCGTGTGTACCTTGTGGTGAGTATAGGGCCACCATCATCAGCATGCTGGGGTTTACCGCACGAACGGTAATACCTAGTCTGGTAGCGGCACTTGGCACCAGCGGTGTAGCGATGCTTACACGGTTCTGTACATCCAGCGTAGCAATATTGATATCCGTGCCGATATTATAGGTAACGGTGGCCAGCATGTTGCCGTTATTGGAGCTGTTACTCTGCATATACTCCATCCCCGGCGTTCCATTTACCTGCTCTTCAATCGGAGTGGCCACTGTTTGTTCTACGGTCTGTGCATCTGCACCTATATACTGTGCATTTACCTGTACAACAGGAGGTGTAATATCCGGATATTGATCTATCGGCAGGTTTAGGATACAGACACTCCCTGTCAGTACCAATAATATTGATACGACAATAGCTGTTACCGGTCGTTTAATGAAAGTATTTGCAATCATGCGGTGCCTGCTTCGTTATCCTGATATTTATTTCTTTTTAGTAGTATCTGCGCCTGGCTTTTTATTTCCAAGTGAAATAAGGGAGCCATCGTGTATGGACTGGATACCATCCACGACTATACGATCTCCATCGCTGATACCAGACAACACAATGACGGTGGAATCTATTGTCTGGCCAAGCTTCACTTTCTTCTGGATGGCATGCAGGCGTGGCGTTTTACTGGCTTGCTGGTCATCTGTGGCCGGTTTGGCTGCTGCAGGTGATTTGGATGTCATGGCAGTATCTTTAGCCACATAGAGAAAATATTCCCCCATTTGTTCTACCACTGCCTTTCCGGGTACGACCATCTGCGGACTGGTATCCGTATTGCGTATACGCACTACACAGCTCATGCCTACCTTCAGCAGGTGTTGCGGATTGGGGAATACCAGCCTGACCAGGATAGTACCAGTTTGTGCATCTACGGCGCGGTCAATTACAGCAATTTTCCCCTGGTAAGGATAGAGGGAATTGTCCGGTAATTTCAGGGTGAACAGTGAGTCGGGCATGGATTTACTATCGAGTTTATATTTTTCGAAAGCGATTACCCGTTTTTCATTTACCAGGAAATCCACTGCCATAGGGTCATTGGTGGAGATGGTATTGAGGATGGTTTGTCCGCCGGTGACTACTGTGCCAAGTCTGACCTGGCTTATTCCTATCGTTCCATCAAAGGGTGCGTATATATTAGAAAAGCTCAGGTTTGTTTTAGCTGATTTTACAGCATCCTGGGCGGCTTTTGTCTGGCTTTTAGCGGTTTCCAGGGCAATAACGGCATGGTCGTATAGCTGAGTAGCCACCGCTTTATATTTATTCAGGTAAACATAGCGGTCGGCATCCTGTTGTTGCTGCACCTGATTGGCTTCGGCTACTTTCAGATTAGCTACTGCCTGATCATAGGCTGCCTGGTATATGCTTTTATCAATTTCATAGAGCAGCTGACCTTTTTTCACATCACTACCATCTTTTGCATTGATAGCAGTAACATAACCGTTTACAACAGAAGGTATGATATTCACCTGGCTGAGGGCCTGTGCGGTAGATGGATACAGATCATAGTAGGTGACTGCTTTACTGCTTACCGTGTATAAATTTACAGGTATAGGCGGATTGGATGCAGGTGGTTTCTGCTGGCAGGACATAAATCCTGTCACTCCTAGTATTGCAATGGCGTATCTTGTTACGCTATTCATAGAGTCCATTTTACTGTTTGCAGAAAAATTATCAGTACTTCACATCTCCCAGGGCACGCTGCCAGTCGATTTTGCTGGAAATAGTCTGGAATAATGCGGTGAGGTATGTAAGTTCTGATGTTCGCAGATTAGTTTCAGCAGTGATGACGTTCAGATAAGGCACCAGCCCCTGTTTGTATTGCAGGTCAACAACAAAATACACGCGCTTTGCCAGGTCAACGTTATCTTTCATTTGTTGCATATTATAATAGTTGCCCTTATAGTTTGCCAATGCAGTAGCATATTCCGTATATATATTCGATTTCAGGTTTACTTCACTCCAGTTCAGCACTTGTTCATTCAACCTGGAGAGTTTCGCATTTTTTGTTCTGTAGAACCCTGCAAATACAGGCATGCTGAGTGTCAACCCTACGATAGAATTAGGATATGCAACATTATATAATTTAGCAAAGGAATTATTCTGGAAGGAAGCATTGTAATTAAAAAAGCCGGAGAGTGTGGGGAAGATATAGGTTTTTGAAAAATACCTGGTTTGTTCCTTCTGCATATCCTGCATTACTCTTAATTGCTTCAGTTCTATTCGCTTATCATATTGTAATTCTTCCGACAGGTCGATGGTAAGTTCCTGCTGAATCTGGGCACTATCATATGCTACATTAAATTGTTGTTTTGAGGGAAAGCCCATCAACTGTTTTAATGTTGCGTATAGCGGGAATACACTTTCGTTGGCTTGTATCAGTTGCACCATGGATGTATTGAGTGTAATCTTCGCCTGCTCATAATCTGTTTCATCTACTATTCCACCAACATATTGATGATAAGAGGTGCGCATGCTTTCTCCCAGGCGTGCGGTATCTTCTTTCAATACTCCTATCTGCTCCAGGGTAAGTAACAGGCTGTAGTATGATTTACTTACGTTTACCACCAGATCAATCTTGGTACTGTCTAATGTCTGCTCCGCCTTTTTAAGGCTCAGTGGGGCTATCCTTGACGCATATATGAGACTGGGTTGGAAAATGGCCTGGGTAACGCCTATTCCTGGTGTGGAAGTATTAACCAGGCTTGTTTGCACAGGCGTTTGCACACCGTTGATATTAGATAAGGTGGTTGGTCGTTGTAAGTAATGATTAAGATTGGCCGTAACACCCACCTGAGGGTACCATCCCGACTGATTAATCTGATTAGTCGTTTTGGCGATGCTGGTACCGATGACGGCCTGCTGTAATGCCGGCTGGTGCTGCAATGCATAATCGATGCACTGCTGGAGTGACAAGGAGGGAATACTATCATCTACCTGCTGGCTAAAAGCCGCACGGGGAATAGTAACGCATAATAGGAGAAGAAAGGTGCCATAAATATAGTGCTTACCAAATACTTCCCTGCTTTTTGTCTTCACTAATGGATACATGTCGTTTATCATCCTGGCGAATTAGTTTGACAATGGACTTATGACTTTAGTTTAATTACGACGAAGAAATTTTTTAGGAAAGGTCTGAATTTTTCATTCAGCTGGAATGCTAAATATATAATAATTAGTGTGTTAACCCGATAACAACTCACCGAATTTAATTAAAAAATAAATAGCCGCAAGAAATAAATTCTGCCGGAAATTATTCTTGTGTCTGCTAAATAAATATCGGATATATATCTGATTTTTCCTGCTTCTTATTTATTAATAATAACTATATAGGCAGATGATTATGTTGCATTTGGCGATAACTTAATTATCTCCCTATAATAATATACATATATCAATCATCTATCTTGTTAAAAATATTTTATATATTTGTCGTTAATCTTTAACCCTACCCGACGAAAGACCTGTCAATGTTATCTGTCGAGCCCCTATACACTGGTGAATGCAATCATCAGCAGATAGGGACGATGCATAGTTATCTGTTTTAACAACCGGTCTAAGTAAATGAAACGTCACCTTTTACGCCTACTAGTATTTTTCTTTTTTTGTTATCAACCACTTGTTTTTGCCGGGCCGGATACTAACGGGCGGCTATACGTAAAAAAGGGTTCTACAGGAACCGGCAGCAGCTGGGCAGATGCTTATGGAGAACTGTCGGATGCGCTGAAATATGCAATAAACAATCCAGGAACGGTGAACCAGATCTGGGTAGCGGGAGGTAAATATATCCCCTTATATACAGCCAATAATTCCACCAACGACAGGGCAAGGTCATTCGTTATTCCTGCGAATACGGCTGTTTACGGCAACTTCGCCGGCACAGAAATAGCGCTGGCAGACAGGGACATCACCAATACTGCCAATACCAGTACCTTATCAGGAGATCTGGGTGTGATCAGTGGCAGCCAGACAAACGCACTACATGTGGTCATTGCCGGAGGCAACCTGAACAACATCATACTGGATGGATTTACCATTTCTGACGGAATAGCAAACGATGGCACTTCCAACATTAATGTGAATGGCGTCGGCTTCCTTTCCAATTATGGTGGAGGGATATTTATTTCTGCTTCGGCTGCGAATACCACCCCTGTTATTTTAAAAAACCTGATCGTTACCAAAAACAGTTCTACCATGTTTGGAGGGGGTATTGTCTCCTTTCCGTATGTTAACCTGGTAATGGACAATGTGCAGATAAGTAATAATAAATCCTCCAGTGCAGGCGGAATAGCAATTGCCTTTTCGGCTAATAATATTATAACTAATACGGTCATGTCCAATAATACGGCCGATCACGGAGGAGCTATGTATGTGCAAAATTCGAATGTAACACTAAAATATGCAGACTTCAAGGACAATAAATGCCTGGGGTATGGTGGGGCCATATTCATGCAGATAGATGGTAATTTAACCGGAGACCACCTGAAAATACAGGGAAATACAGGTATAATAGGTGGTGGCATCTACTCCTCTACCGGATCTGTAAATATCACAGATGCATTACTGTCGGGGAATTTTGCCAGCAACAGTGGGGGTGCGGCACAATCACTTAACAGCACAAACACCTTTATCAACACCACCATCGCAGGCAATTCCTCCCCTGCCGCAGGCTCCTTATACATCGATGGAGGCAGCACCAATATTTATAATACGGTCATCAGTGGAAACAGCAGTCAGATGGTTGCCAACAACACGATACCAAATGTATCAAATGTGCTGATAGAAGGCACTCCAACATTAACAGGAACCAATATATTATCAGGCTCACTGAATCCACAATTTGTAAGCCCGGTGGCGCCATCATTCAGTGCAACCACGCAGGGGAATTACCAACTTTCAGGTGCAAGTCCATTAATAGATAAAGGAAACAACGCTAGTTACAATGGCTTGTCGGCCACCAGCAGAGACCTTGCAGGAAATCTCCGTGTAACCAACTTCGGTAGTGGCGGTATCATTGACATTGGTGCGTATGAAAGCAATTACAAACCTCAAACGGTAACAGCCTCCAATATCACCAAAACATACGGCGATGTGCCATTTGAGCCAGGAGCAACTGCCAGTTCCGGGCTTCCGGTCAGCTATACTTCTGCGGACGATGCTATAGCAAAAGCTTACCAGGATGCTGCCGACGGAAACAAATGGAAAATCAGTATCAAAAAAGCAGGTACTGTAACCATCACCGCATACCAAGGCGGCGATGACGTTTATGCTTCCGCCAGCACCACATTTACCCTTACCATTAATAAAGCCCCACTCACCATCACCGCGGTGGATGTCAGCAAAACTTACGACGGGATTGCATATGATGGCGTTAAGAACACTGTGACCTATAAGGATTTCGTGTACGGTGAAGATAAAAACGTATTACAGGGTACACTCTCCTACACTGGCACTGCCGATCAGGCAGTGAATGCAGGCACCTATGACATCATCCCCGGCGGACTCACAGCTGATAATTATGATATTGAATTTAAAAAAGGTACCCTCACCATCAATAAAGCACCACTCACTATCACCGCGAATGATGACAGTAAAATCTATGATGGCCTCGCCTACGCCGGTGGCAATGGCGTGACCTATACCGGCTTCGTTAACAATGAAGACGAACATGTGCTGAGTGGCACGCTCGCCTATACCGGCACCTCGCAGAACGCCATTAGCGTTGGCAACAGCTATGTGATCACTCCCGGCGGATTGACAGCTGACAACTATGCTATTTCCTATACAGATGGGAAACTGGAGATCACCAAAGCATCTCTGACCATTACTGCCAATGACGACAGTAAAATCTACGATGGCCTCGCCTACGCCGGTGGCAATGGCGTGACCTACGCAGGCTTCGTAAACAGTGAAGACGAAAATGTATTGAGTGGTACGCTCGCCTATACCGGCACCTCACAGAACGCCATCAATGTCGGCAACAGCTATGTGATCACAGTCGGTGGATTGACAGCTGACAACTATACTATTTCCTATACAGAGGGGAAACTGGATATCACCAAAGCTCCGCTGACCATCACTGCCAATGACGACAGTAAAATCTACGATGGCCTCGCCTACGCCGGTGGCAAAGGCCTGACCTATACCGGCTTCGTTAACAATGAAGACGAACATGTGCTGAGTGGCACGCTCGCCTATACCGGCACCTCGCAGAACGCCATTAGCGTTGGCAGCAGCTATGTGATCACGCCCGGCGGATTGACAGCTGACAACTATGCTATTTCCTATACAGATGGGAAACTGGAGATCACCAAAGCGTCCCTGACCATCACTGCCAATGACGACAGTAAAATCTACGATGGCCTCGCCTACTCAGGTGGCAAAGGCGTGACCTACGCAGGCTTCGTAAACAGTGAAGACGAAAATGTACTGAGTGGTACGCTCACCTATACCGGCACCTCACAGAACGCTATTAACGTTGGCAACAGCTATGTGATCACTCCAGGCGGATTGACAGCTGACAACTATGCTATTTCCTATACAGACGGGAAACTGGAGGTCACCAAAGCGGCCCTGACTATCACTGCCAATGACGATAGTAAAATCTATGATGGTCTCCCTTACACTGGAGGTAAAGGCGTGACCTACGCCGGCTTCGTAAACAATGAAGACGAAACCGTACTGGCAGGTGCACTCACCTACACAGGCACCTCGCAGAGCGCCATCAATGCAGGGAATGGATATACGATTATGCCAACTGGCTATACATCTGACAATTATGATATCAATTATAAAAAGGGGAACCTGGATATTACCAAAGCTGCCTTAACCGTCACTGCCGGTAACGAAAGTAAAGTCTATGATGGCCAGCCATTCTCCGGCGGCAATGTAACCTATAGCGGCTTTGTAAACAACGAAACTGCATCCGTTCTGACAGGTATTTTAAGTTATAGCGGCAGTTCACAGGGCGCTATCAACGCTGGCAATAGCTATGTGATTACTCCAGGCGGTCTCAGCTCAGGCAACTATACAATTGACTTTGCAGACGGCACGTTGGCCATCACCAAGGCTCCGCTGACCATTACAGCGGCAGATGCCAGTAAAACCTACGACGGGCAGGTATATTCCGGTGGCTATAACGTTACCTACACCGGGTTTGTACCTGGTGATACCAGGACAGTATTGGGTGGCAGCCTCGTTTATACAGGTACTTCCCAAACAGCTATCAATACCGGCAACGCCTATACGATCATTCCGGGTGGCTTAACATCTGACAATTATGATATCGGTTTTGTTAATGGTACCCTCACGATCAACCCTGCAGTCCTGATAGTTACCGCCAACGATGACAGCAGAACCTATAACGGCCTCCCATACACGGGCGGCAACGATGTCAACTATAATGGCTTTGTACCTGGCGAAAGTAAAAACGTACTGAATGGTACATTGAGCTACACTGGCACCTCACAGGGTGCTATTAATGCAGGAACGGGTTATATTATTACTCCTGGCGGCTTAACTGCCAGCAACTATACTATCCAATTCCAGAATGGCACGCTAACCATCGGCAAAGCACCACTGACCATCACGGCCAATGATGACAGCAAAACCTACGATGGCCTCGCCTACTCCGGTGGCAAAGACGTTACCTACAGCGGCTTTGTAAATAATGAAACTAAAAACCTGCTAGGCGGCACACTCACCTATACCGGTACTTCACAAGGCGCCATCAATGCCGGTAACGGATATACGATTATGCCAACTGGCTATACATCTGACAACTATAACATTACTTATACCGCAGGCACACTGAATATAGGCAAGGCGGCACTCACCGTTACGGCAGACAATCAACAAAAGGTTTATGACGGCCTGGAATACACCGGCGGAACAGTGACCTATAGCGGATTTGTGAACGGGGAAAACAACAGCGTACTTGGTGGTGTATTAGTATTTACAGGCAGCTCCCAACATGCTATCAATGCAGGAACCGGCTATGTAATCAGCCCGGCAGGGTATACTTCCGGCAACTACGACATCAGTTATGCAGCTGGCAGTCTGACCATCAGCAAGGCTCCGCTGATAATAACAGCGAATGATGCCACCAAAGTGTATGATGGTAACGCTTACACGGGCGGCAACGGCATCACCTGCAATGGCCTTGTGAACGGAGAAGCCGCTACCGTGCTGGGAGGTAACCTGACCTATAGCGGCACTTCCCAGATGGCCATTAATACAGGGAATGGATATAGTATTCTCCCTGGTGGCCTGACCTCCGGAAACTATGACATCAGCTTCAGTGCCGGCAACCTGACTATTACACCGGCAATCCTTACCATCACCGCAAATGACGCCGTGAAGTGTCTGAACGATGCCAACCCTTCACTGAGTGTGACTTACACAGGCTTTGTACATGGCGAAACGGCGCAGGTATTGGCTGCACAGCCGGTGGTAACTACCACGGCACAGCAAAGCTCCACGCCAGGAAATTATCCGGTAATTGCCAGTGGCGCTAACGCCAGCAACTATACGATTACCTATATCAACGGTACTTTGCTGGTAAAGGCCCAACCAGTTGTCACTATTTCAGCCTCTGCCCAAACCCTTTGCGGACCTAATGCTACCTCTACGCTGATAGCTTCCGGCAATTATGCTATGGAATGGTCGCTGGATAATAAAGTATTAGCTGGAAACGGCAGCACCTTCAATGCCACAGAAACAGGCACCTATACCGCTACTGCTACTGATGCAAATGGCTGCTCTGCTCCTGCCACCAATGATATTACCCTGACCCGACTGTTTGCACCTGCACCGGACTTCAGCTATGATAAATACTGTATTAACCTGCCGGTCAATTTCACCAATAAATCACAGGTGGCGCAGAGTGGCGCAGTAAGCTATACCTGGTCTGTAGATGACGGCCAGCAAAGCAGTGATCTTCATCCGCAATTCAGTTTTGCCAATGCCGGCATTTACAATATAACGTTGACGGCTATACCGGATATGTGTCCTGAGTTGGCCACCAGCATTTACAAGAGTATTAAAACCGTGGCACCTCCAAAGCCGGTGCGTCTGCCCAACATCCGTACTTCCGCAGGCTTACCTACCCAATTAAGGGCAAGAACCACCAATGGAAGTGAATATTTATGGGCGCCTGCAACGGGACTAGACAATCCGACCAGTCCGCAGCCTGTTACCACTTTGCAGCATAGCCAGTTATACCAGATATCCATGACGATGGAATCCGGTTGTCAGACGACAGACACATTGGTAGTACTTGCGGTACCCTATACAGATATCCTGGTGGCAAATGCATTTTCGCCCAACAACGACGGAAGGAATGACATTCTGCACATCTCGTTACGCGGCATGCAGCAGCTGAAATATTTCCGGATCTTTAACCGCAACGGCCAGCAGATTTTTGAATCGCGCAGTGAGTCCACTGGCTGGGATGGCCGGCTAAACGGGGTTATACAGCCACTGGGAACATATGTATGGATAGCCGAAGCAATTGATACCGAAGGTAAGACCGTCCAGAAAACAGGTACGGTAGTACTATTGCAATAAGGAATGATACTTGTAAAAAAGGCGGTATCTGTTATGCAGATATCGCCTTTTCATTTTAGCATACAATGCTGACCACATACGGATTTACGGTATCAGGAAAGAGAATTATCCCACCCATATTTTATATCGGAACTTTTCCCATTACATATAACTGATCGGTGGAAGGTGTGATGTTTCCGCCGGTATGTTCCAGAGTAATGGCGAATGCTTGTGCTTTGCCGATGTCTTTCATTTTGCAGAGGCCGTGGCAATTATCCAACAGGCCTGCATCCACTGGATTTCCTTCTGTTATGGCCCATAGCTGGTATTGTTTTCCTGCAGGTGCGTCTGGTAATTTTTCCTGAAAGAGATATACTTTGTGGCTGGTGGTATCCCAGTAAATGGTTACCTGGTGGTCTTCTTTTCCTGGTACTCCTGAAAGGATTATTTTTTTTATTGCCCGTGCAGAAACGATACCCATATCCTGCCGGATGGTATTGATATTGTTTTCTGCCTGTTGTTTGCCGGCCCGGAGTTCCTGCGTTTTACCGAGCAATGAGTAGTATTCACGGGTAACGCCTTCATATTTACGGAACAACAGTATATTGCATATGCCACTGATGCCTAACAGTAGTAACAATGCAGCGGCTATGCGCATAAATTTCCGGCTGTTGGCCGACTTCGGAGACGTGATGGTGGTCTGTTGAAGAGGCGATGTATTTTTTATTGCATGTAAAAAATCATCTCTGACGGTTGAAGGTGCGGGGGTATGGGACCAGGTACCAGCAGATTCCAGTGCACGTTCAAATTCAGTTACGGCGGCGGCCAGTTCAGGGTATTGTTGTATCAGACCCTTCATTTCAGCAGTTTCATGCGGGTCAGACAATCCCAAAACATAGCTTTCAACAGCTCCACTTTGTATGTATGCCTGTATATCCAATGTTATGTAGCGATAAATTTTCGTAATTGAATCAGGGCGGCCCTCAGTCTTGTTTTAACAGTTCCTAGCGGTAGTTGCAGCATTTGGGCAATTTCTTCCTGGGTGTATCCTTGAAAATAAGAAAGTTCTATTAAAACGCTGTGTTCCTGCCTCAGGCCTTTTATTGCCTTACGGAGACCAATATCTTCAAAAGCTGTTTTATTATTATCTGGCATGGCCATATGACTATCGGACAATTCAACGTTTAGTTTCGTTTTTAACCAGTTTTTACTTCTGACCATATCTATCGATGTGCTTCTGGCTATCTGGAACATCCAGGTAAATAAAGTTCCTTTTCCGGGATCATATTTATCGATTAACCGCCATATTTTCAGAAAGACTTCCTGAAGGGTGTCAGCGGCTATTTCGCGGTCGGGGATGATATCAAGAATAACGCCATATAAGGCACGGGAATACTTATCGAACAGGTACTCATATGCCGGTTCGATACGCTGTTGTAGTAACGCGACCAATTCGTGTTCATTGTATGTAACCGGGCCCTTCAACGGAAGATAAAAATGGTGAGCTTAATTTAATTACCAGGTTGAGCACCGGCTACCTCTCCAGTGAGGTAAAACACGGAGAGGTAGTTAGCGGTGCTATTTATCTGAGTACTGAATCAAAGACATTGTTTATTTATTCGTTCACCCACAGCATCCATTTGCTGTCGAACTTATACCATTTACCATCTGACCCTTCCCATTTCCACTCAGGCACTTCCGACCAGGTTTTACCATCTGCGCTCCATACCAGTTTTTTATGGCTTATTTTGAGCCATTTGCCAGATTTATCTGCCCAGTCCTGGTCTTTCACCTGTTCCCATGTTTTGCCATCGGTGCTCCACCACAGCATAGCCTTGTTATCCAGTTTATACCAGTAGGTTTGTCCGTCTTTCATTCCAGGCCAGGTACCTGTTGACGATTGTTTCCATTCTGTGACGCCAGGTGTGACAACAGCAGCTTGTGCCTTATTAACTACCAGTTGATTCAATACCATAAAACCTAATGCCATCATAAAGCATCCTGTCATGGCTTTCCTTATTACATTTTTCATAAATGCCTGATTAAAAATGATGATGAAATTGTTTATACGATAAAAGGTTTAACGATGGCCAGCACCTGTGAAGCTGTCAATGGTTCATCAAAGCTTTCAGTGGCTGCATTTATATTTACGAAGTTGGTAATGTTTACGCCTCCCTGAATGGTATTTTCTTCTCCGTTATAGGAACTTTGAACGGCTGGACCTATGCCGCCGGTGTCATTTCCGGTAATCCATGGTTTTTCATTGGCGCCTCTTGCCGCCCGCATCTGACGGATATGTGAGGCGTGGCGGGCTTCTACAGAATGGATCTGTAAGGCGGCAGTTAATACTACGCTATTGCTCATCAGTTCCACGGCCCTTCCTTTATAGGCTCTTACACCAGTATCTTCAAATGCCTGGGCTACTGCCAGAAAGGTATCGTAGTTGGTAAATACATTAGGAAACGTCCCTCCTGCGGTAAAATCAAAATTGGGCTTTGTTACCGGTGTTGCATTCATGGATTTGATCACGGATGTCAGAAACGCCACGTGCTCATTCTCATGGTCGCGTATAGTATTGATGGCAGCTACCGCCGGCGTACCGGCAGGCACCACTCCGGAAGCGGCTCCGGTTGTATAGAAAGTAGATTCCAGGTATTCCAGCGTCAATGCATAATTCAGAATATCCACTATGCTGCTGGTTGTTTGTCCGTATGCTTTTTTTAACAGGCCCCCCAATGCCAGTGGCAATGCTGCCAATGCAAGTTTGCCACCTAAGCCGGCAAATCTGGACATGGCCGATCTTCTGGTGTCTAATCTTTCCGGCAGTTCAGGATCTTCATGCGACATTTCTTCAATGATATCCAGTATTTTCATAACTAATTTTTTTAATCAGGGTGAGGAATTCTGCTACTGAAATATTACTTTTTAGGAAGATTGCCTGCCCATAATACTGATTTAAGAAAGGGCGCTGCCGTTGACAATACCGTTGTTGGATCTTTCACCATATCCAGTCCGTTCATATCTACCACGGTATTGTCAGCAAATGAACCATTACTGATAAGGTCCCTGATATAGGCCGCGTGCCGGGCTTCCACAGATACAATTTTTCCTGCCAGCAATAAATACTGACCATTGGCAATTAATTGTCCGGCACCGTTATAGGCCGAAACGCCCAGGTCTTCAAATGCTTTTGCTGTGGCCAGCACGCTGTCGCGCTTAGTAAAATCTACCGCTGAAAAATTCACCTGTAATCCGGGAATGGCCGAAGCGCCTAAGGCTGCTTTAAAGAATTCCCGGTGAGCTATCTCGTGGTCCCGTATATCCGTCAGCAGTGACAATTCCGTAGAACTGATACCGCCATAAGGGGTTAACACTACCTGGGTATAAAAGGCCGCCTCCAGTTGCTCCAATGCATATGCATAATTGAGGATACCAATATCTCCGTTACCCAGATCAATACTGCCGGCCGGCTGGGTATTATTATTGTCATCATCTTTTTTACAGGACGATATTATCATCGCCGCAGTACAAGCCATACCAGCCTGCATCAGAAACTTTCTTCTGGGTATGCCACCCGTAGCTGGTTCAGCCAAATGCTGTTTGTTTGCCATAACAAGGTTATTAGTTAAACAATTAACTTCAGTCTGGAACTGGCTGCTATTTTACCGGTAAATAAGAGGCCGGGATAAGTACGGGGAGTTTTAATAAATAGTTTTAGTGAAGAAAATATTTTAAGCAATTACCGGAATAAAATAAAAAAGCAATCTCAAATGAGATTGCCCGGATATCTAGCTGGAAAAATCGTAACTACCTACCATATTTCATAAACAGTAAGCTCATCACTTCTTTTCCTTTTTCTCAATAAGTAAAACTTCTTCCCTTGCCGTAATGCCTCCGGCAATTTTTCCTTAACAGGGTATACGATCGAGTCGGCCGTTACCTGCAATACGTTTCCCTTCAGTATCCAGCCACTGCTCTTAAGCAACTGCGCATCTGCACGCAGCATGGCAGGTGTATAGCTTTCACGGCCTTCCGAATGAAAGACATCCACATGGGATATGTTACCCAGGCGGTCGCAATACTGTTTTGATTTCTTCAAATATTTTATTCCGTTGAGATAAAAAAAGCAGTTATCTTCTTCATCTGGGGTTGGCGAACAGAAGACATAACCCTCTGGAACTGCGCTGGCAGTGAGGATAGTCCGAAGTATATACTTTTCTTTCTTTGCATTTCCGGCATTTGTAAATCCTGTTAAAACCAGCACCAGACCTGTTAACAGCACCCCGAATACAATTGGCTTTCTCAGGCACTTTTTTTCATTGTCCATCTTTATAATTATCTTACAGGCTAAAGATATTGCAATATCTAATATTGTTTGTAAAAACAACCTATATATGAACCTTACTGAACGCCTTGCAGAACATGTTCAAGGCATTTTTTCCGGCGGCAACTGGACTGCTGTTTCTATTCAGCAAACGCTGTCTGACCTTAGCTTTGAAGAAGCTACCCGACAGTTGCCACAATTCAATTCTATTGCGCTCCTTACCTTTCACATAGGTTATTATATCAAGGAACTCCGCATGATGATCGATGGTGCACCGTTGGAAGCACAGGACAAATTAAGCTGGGAGATGCAGCCCATGCATGCAGCCTGGCAATGGGATATGTTGAGAAACGACACCGTTCACCAGGGAGAATTACTGGCAAAATATGTAAAAGAAATGCCGGAAACCCGCCTGTGGGAGTACCTGGGCGAAAAACAATACGGCGATTTCTATCACAATATCCATGGGATTATTGAGCACACTCATTATCACCTGGGGCAGATCGTGATCATCAAAAAAATGATCCGGCAGAAAGTCAGCAAATAAAAAAAGCTGCCTCTACAGGTAGAGACAGCCGTGTGCCAGTATTGAGAACAACCCGGCCTCCACTATTTACCATTATCTATCGTTACCGGAAATCAGGTTATACAATAGCATCCCCGCTACTGGATCAGTATCTGCTTTTTCCAACGACATGGTAGTAAGGTATAATGTGCCACTGTTGCGAACCCTCGCGATAGTGGCACCCTGGTTTTTCGCCATCTGCTGCGCACGTTCCTGCATCTCTCCCTGTATATACCCGTGTACACGGATATGTTTCGCCAATACTTCCACCTGCGGATTACGGACTACGGACAGCGCCCCGTTGCATACTGCCGGCAGTTCCCGTTTATTATTATTGAAATAGCGCAGGTCCATCAGGCTGATATGCGCAAAGACCGCCGATTCCGGGATATCCATTGTTACGATATCTCCTTCCGGCACATTAACAGTACCCGAAATATATTCCGGAAATAAATCCTTCGCTGCCGCAGCATCGGTAACGATTACCCTTGCACCTGCCTGTAGCAGGCCTTTCAGCCGGGCAACCTCCGCAGTGTTTATATTACCACCCAGCTTTAAACCACTAAAAACATATACTCCTGCTTTCGTTGCCAACGCCGCAGCAACAGTAGTTGCAGGCGTATATTTAACGTTTATCCGTTCCAGTGATGCATGGAGTTTACCACTACCGTCATACAGGCAAACCTTTGCAGTACCTGTAGTCAGGGGTTGTAAATCTGCCAGCAGTACCTTGTACTCATTTGCTGAAATCGTTTTATTATTTTCCGACAACGCCAGCAGCAGTTTACCATATACCTGCGACTGCGGCAATTGAACAGGGATGGTAATGTCGGGCGTTACCCATACCCTGCCGTAGTAAGGCACATCAGGTAACTCCTGCGTTCCGGTGGCTAGTGTACCACCCAGACTATCCACCAGTTTCCAGGTCAGTAGCGGGTGTTGCAATAAGGTGCCTTCATGCCGGTCGTTTACAACACAAATGCGCGCCGGCAATTTAGCGCCGGCATAGAAATGCCGTCCCCAGAGCTCTGCACTCACCAGTACCGGCTGTAAAGCGCGCTGCAAGGCAAAGTAGGCCGGATAGGGCGCAATCGTTTCCGCATCATAGACATTCTTAAACCAGCTTAACAAAGCAAAATGTAATATCCCTGCCGCCTCAGGATTCGTTCTGCGATAGGCCTCCGCCTGTTCACCGGTTATAAATGCCTGGGCTTCCATAAAGTAGGCAGGATCGCTGAATTCATAGGCCAGATCCCCCACCAGCTCCTGCGGTGTTTGATGCACCTGCGTATAAAACCTTACCGGATGCCCGGTTTCGTTATTGGAATATCCGGACGACATCTCCTGGCTTATCAGTGGCCTGCCCGGGTTTTTGTTCTTTCCCTGGAACTCACCGTTAAACTGTTTGAATATCGTATAGTCGTACCAGTTAATATAGGCATGGATATCATCAATATCTCCATCATCAATATCTTTAAAGAAATCTATCCCGAACTTCTTCGTATTGCGTCTATAGTTAGAATCAAAGCTGATCGGCCTTGTGCCATCTGTTTTACGCATACGTTTTACCACATCGGAGATGATCTTCATTTTCAGGCGGGTTCTGGCGCTATCGGTATCATTACCATAGAACTTCATCTCGTTATTGACCGTCCAGAACAACACTGAAGGATGATTTCTGTATTTTTTCAGCAGATCGATGTATTCATCTGCCCACATTTCAATCAGTTTATTATCCGGCATGGAGTTATTGATCATCAGCCATGGCCAGCCTCCTTCGAAGCTGATACCTATACCCTTGCGGTCTGCAGCCGTTATCCAGGTTTCGTTATAGGGAGATGTATGTGTTCGGGTGACCTCCATATTACCCGCTTTCATGATATCATAAAATCGCGCTGCGAGTGCCACATCGTTTGGCGCCAGTGCAAAAGGGGTATGATTACCACCGCGCAACCAATACTGGCGGCCGTTTAGGTAAAAGAACCCATTTTTTGATTCGAAAGTTCTGAAGCCTGAAGTAATCACCAGGCTATCCGCCACTCCCCCGTTTTGCGATAACAGGAAAGTAAAATCATAGAGGTTGGGGGTCTGCGGGCTCCATAGCAACGGCTTGAGCTGTCCAATGTCGTAATGCAGGAGTTTCGTTTCACCGGCCTTCAGCTGAACATCCTTTAGCGGCGAGCCTTTGTACAGGTCGCCGATGCGACTGCTGATGGTAAAGATTTGTGGCGATTTAGTGTGATTGGTAACGGTAACATCAAATGTGGCGCCGTCCAGCCTGGGCTGTATGAACACATCCTTCAGCGATAGCGGCGAGGTAATCACCATTTTCACCGGTTGCCAGATACCTGCCGGATCTTCGTTATAGAAGCCATGGGCAAGGTCTTTCAACATTTTATTAGTCACTTCCACACTCACCGCTACATCTACTATTTTGCCGGCATCTGCAATATCCTTTATGTAATCGCGTGTAACCTTTACCGTTACCAGGTTTTTGCCAGCCTTAAACAATCCTTTGCCATCTACGGTAAAGTCACCGAACATACCTGTATGTTTACCTGCCAGGTGCCCGTTGATATAGACTTCCGCCACTTTTGACACCGCATCAAAATGTAAGGCCACGTCCTTCTGTTCTATGCCTTTCGGCAACGTTATCCATTGCCGGTACCAGGCGGCATTCGTTTTTTTATAATCAAAGGTATACGACTCACAACGGTCTGTTTCCCGCTGAAAATAAGCATCAGAAGCACCTTTTGAATGCTTCCCGAACATTTCTCCGTGTAGCCATATACGTATGGGGTTCCAGAAATCAGGTACCTTCATTACATGCCAGTTGTCATCTGAATTTTTCGGAGAGATAGCCTGTCGCTCGTCGCTGAGTTCATATTGTGGCATAAACAGCCATTGACCATTTAGGCTGATTTCCGTACGTGGTGCGCTGATATCAGTTATGCTGACAGGTTTCCATGCGGCCCTTTCCTGACGGCGCTTTTCGGCTTTGGCCGCCTGTGGTACGGGCACCGGAAGGAATTCGTAAACGGGTATATTGTTTAGTGCCGTTGGGCCCAGAGGAGTTATTTCCAGGTCGTCATATGAAACAGGCACCCATCCGCCACCGAGCGTCACGGGCCCTGCCGGGGCCAGGCGACTGTTTTCATCTTTAACATCTATTCGTGGCAGCTTTTCATCGTTCAGGAAAACCCGGATTCGTTGCTGTACCACTTCCACGGTAATGGTATACCAGGTACCGGCAACAGGGTGGAACTCCAGTGGCCGTAGTGCCAGGAATTCATCCGTACCCATATACCCCAACCTGCTCAGGTACAGGTTATCCTGGTTGCCGCCACGCAGCGCCAGGATATAACGATCATTCCTGGTAGCAGCCCTGAAGCCTGCCCAGATCTGTACATCCCTGCCTTTATCGGGCACGCATGCACGAAAACTAAAACGATAATCAGTGAGGCTGCTATCGCCAAAAGAAGCATAGGCATTTTCCGTTTGTAACACACCATTAGTAACGACGGCACGCCCACGCCCTGTAACCCAGGGCGTGGCGGCGTCAGTGTCGAAAGAGGCTGTTAAAACACGTTGCTGACCGAATCCTGTTCCTGTTAATAACGACAGCGCTATCAACGAAACCCATCTGTTTAATTTCCTCTTCATTATTTTCTGCTTGATTATTTCTTAAACTCTTTACGTGTAATATTCAGATAACGCTCTCCATAGCTGACAGCGGGTTCCAGCTGAGAGTCCTCCGTCCAGTTATTCCAGCTGTCGATCATAATCAGCCTTGTTTTGGTACTGGCATTCATCTTGGCCACATTGCAAAGTTTGGTAAACATAGCGCCGCTATCTGTACGCGGGTACTCAGGATTGGTACTGGTAGGCTGATTGATCAACCAGCTATATGCCGGCGTAATATTCGGAATATAGTCTGCCGCATAATTATCCGCGAAATACTGTTTGGAATATTTCCAGTTCTGGTCCATGGTCTGCGGCAGCAGGTACCAGCGGTCCCAGTTGTTGATCTGTGAGCTGTAAGACTGATGTATAATAGCATCCACACAATGATCAAAACGGATCTGGTAGCGGGCAGGCGGCGTCCATCGATCCTGCTGGCCTACGATATAGGGTGTTACGCCCCAGCTGTTCATCAGGGTGCGTAAACTGTCGTAGATAGCTTTGTTGTTATCTGAGAAAAGCGTTTGTGCGTTGAGGATATACAGTATGGGTTTGCTATCTGTTTGCTGGTAGCTGGCCTCTTTCAGGAAAGGGACGAGGCGATGAAAATCATCGAAGAACTGCCCCAGCCGCGCTTTATCCTTCTCCATCGGGTTAGTGGCAGCAATACCATAAGTACCTGAATTGAAATTATAGGCGATGGCAAATTTCATCTTGCCACTGGTATTACTGTTGATAAAACCGCGGACCAGCGTGGTATCAGATTTAAAGTTATTAGCATCCTTATTTGCTGAACGAACAGAAAATACGAAGTAGTCGATGCCCCCTTTTACGGCGTAGTCGATATGCTGCGACATAATCCCTGCTGGCAATACACCATTCGGTGCACCGTATTTACCTACCACCGGCACTTCTTTTATATTTCCATTCCAGCCACCAAAGGAAGTATAGAAAGCGCCTACCACATAATTATCCGTTACCGGTATTTCCTTAATTTCATAGTTAAGGATGTTATCCTCCACGGAGGGGCCAGTAAGGTTCTTCTTACAAGCAGTAACACTGGTCAGCAGCAAGGCCGACAGTACTATATGTATATATTTCATGTTTGATTTTTTAAGGATGATAGGTCTGTACCAATGTATATTTAAAACCTCCGGTGGCAGCGGCTTTTTTCAGCTCTTCGATGGTAGTGCCATACCATTTCTGGATAAAGCTGATATCGTAACCGGCGTTTACCTGGTCCCATTGCGGTACGGTGTAAGGTTTTGCAAACCGCAGTTGCTGGTAGATATCATAATCATCTCCCCTGGTAGTACCTAATGCCAGTAAAGCACCTTTATAACCAACCTGGTTAAGGTTGATGACAGACATCGGATATGAGGCCCTTCCCGGCACATCTGCGAAAGTCGGATTGGCAGCATAGGAAGCGTTACCACCCGGATTGGTATGTGGTGGCAGGTTGAAGACCCTCGTCTGACGCTCCAGCGTCCAGCAATCGAAACCACCGTCAGGGAAGTAGTTCAGCCAGCGCTGTATCCAGATTTTCGTATTGCCATCGGCGGAGATATCAGTATTGACCAGGCTCAGATAATTGTTAAAACCTTTACCTGCAGTTCCCCATTTAATACCAGGCGTATTTTTATAGGCATCACGTAGTGTGGAACTGATATTCCAGAAGGCGAAGTTGGCATCGATACCGGCGTAATAGTACTGATCTGCCGACTGACCACCGCCATAGCCACTTTGCACTGCTTCGGCTTTCAGGAAAAGTGTTTCTGCATAAGACAACATCACAAATGGTCTGCCTACCTGGTAGATAACTGGATTGGCGTTGGAATAGGCATTGATATTATTGCTACCCACCACATCCGGAAGCCCGGCGAGGGACGTCCAGCCAGCCAGTTTGGTGGCCGATTTAGGCAGTCCCAGGTAAGGAATCGGATAGGTCACAATACGCAGTGAATCATCTGAAATGCTGGTCAGTGTATCGGTCAGCAACATACGCTGCGCCAGTGGTACGGAGTCGTAATATACCATCATGCGCGGATCATTATACGAGCGGAAGAAGGTCATCAGAAACTCGCTCAGCTTAGGCGCCTGATTGGAAGCACCCGGCGCATATGGGTAATACTGGTTAGACTTAATATACTTGATATAATAGGGATTCTCATTGCCATTCACATTTTCGAAAGCCATCTTTGCAGACTCCCCTTCGGTACTGATCAGCATTGATTCGTTGGTCATCAGTTCGCGTATAGCCGAACCCGCGAGGTCGGGCAGGTTACGCTGGATACGCAGGCCTATCTTTAACCGCATGGTGTTTGCAAACTTCACCCACGATTGCAGGTTACCATTGTACAGCGGGTCATATGTCAGCTTGTCGCCATTCACATTAATTTTAGCAGCAGCTTCTTTGAGTGTATTCATCACAAAGGTGTACACTGTATCTTCACTATCAAACTTAATAGAAGAGAGATAAGCGGGATCATTGGCCTGGTATAACGGTACCGGGCCGAAGTTTCCGGCCATAATGGAATAAGTATATGCCTGCAGGATACGGGCCACCTGCACCCTGTTGTTATAGGCGGAGTCCTTGCCATAGTTGCTGATGACCTGCTTGAGGTTTCCCAGTACGCCCTGGTACATGGTTTGCCACAAGCCCTGATCAGTAACATCGTACCTGTTGGCCTGCTGACAAAGCAGGTGGCCAAGGTCCCAGTATTTAGTGGTGTTATAATTAGCCATCTGTGCATTCAGGTTCTTAACAGCCGCCAGGATAGAAGCTTCCGGCGCTACGGCAGAGAACTGTGTCGGGTCTGTATTCAGACTATTGAAGTTTTTCGTACAGCCGAAACCGATAGTCATCAGCAGCAGGAAAATATATAATGGTTTCATACGTGTTTTTTAAAAAGTAACTTTCAAATCAAATCCATAGGTTGAATACGGGAAGGAGCCACCAGACTCGATCCCCTGTGCATTTCCGGTGGTATTGGCGGCTTCCGGGTCAATACCTCTAGGTGTATGTTTGAGGATGGTCCAGAGGTTACGTCCAACGAAGGCAAGGCGCATCGTTTTAATAGGTGTAGCACTGATATACCTAACCGGCAGTGTATAACCGAAGATCAGCTCACTGAGTTTGATGTTGGAAGCATTGAAGGTAATGGCGGGTGTATTGTTCAGCACCATGTCACTCTCATAGGCAGTAGGGTTCATCCAGATATCACTTTTCTTACCTGGAATCATTCTGCCGTTAGCATCCAGCACCACAACACCCTTGCTGTCTGTCAGCGGGAAATAAGCATTCGGATAGCGTGGTCCTTTTGCGCGGAGGTTGTCAGCATAAGGCGTTGTGCCTTTGCTGTTGGCCTGGCCGTTGCCCATTCTTTCCTGGTCATTTTCTCCCAGGATAACGTTACTAAACAGCCATTCATCCCTGCCGTATAAGCTGGCAATGGTAGTACCTGCAAAGTTGGCGCGGCCATAAGAAGCGGAATAAAGCACACCACCCATTTTCACCGTAAACAGGAAAGACAGATCGAAAGCACCGTATTTCACCTGTGAGCCCAGGGACCCGATCCAATCCGGATGGAAGTTGCCCAGCACCACGTTAGGATCCGCGATGGTACGGCCATTCGTGGTATTCACGATCAACGTATCACGTACTTTGTATGGTGCACTACCGGTGAGTACACCGTATTGTTGCCCGACGATTGCATTTACTGTAGCACCCAGGTTACTTCCCAGCGCCAGCACATTAATTCCTGGTACCAGCGACAATACTTTGTTGCGGTTCATGGACCAGTTAGCCAGCACATTCCATTTAAATTTATTGTTTTGAACAGCGGCCACGTTCATGCTTACTTCTACCCCCCTGTTTCTCATCTCTCCTGCATTCAGGATACGGGTAGAGAAACCGGTTTCGGTAGGTATTTGCGGGCGAAGGATCTGGTTGGTGGTATTAGACTGGTAAACACTTGCCGTGAGTTGAAGTCTGCTGCGGAAAAACGCCAGTTCCACGCCTGCTTCCCTGGACAATGTTTTCTCCGGTTTCAGCTGCCCGTTATTTAACTGGTTGCTGGTACCATAGTTCAGGTAAGGACTACCAAGAAAAAGGCCCCCATAATTATAGGTGGTGAGCAGCGATTGTGGCGGCGCGGAGTTACCTACTTCCGCTACCGAAGCACGGAGTTTACCGTAATTCAGGATACTATTTTCCGGCAGGAAGTTGGAAAAAATAAAGCTGGCATTAACAGATGGATAGAAGAAATTATTGTTGACAGATGGTAAGGTAGATGACCAGTCGTTGCGTCCGGTGATGTTGACGAAGAGGAAATCGCGCCAGGCCACGGTTGCATCCGCGAATACCGATTGTGTCTGGGAGCGCACCAAAGATTCCGTCGCCGCCGGGAAAGCAGTGCTGTTCTGGATGCTGGGCATGTCGTGCACCAGCAGGGATGCGATACTTGCGCCGCGGTACTGGTTACTGAAATTTACATACTCCGCGCCCACGTTAGCAGTGATGTTAAGCGATTTATTCACTCTATTGTTGTACATCAGCATACCCTGGTAATCCCACATGAGGTTCTGCTGATTGCTGTTGCCATAAAAGCCGTTAGGGGTGCGGAGTCCGCCCAGTTCCTTGTACTGATAGTAGCTGGTGGTTTTCATATCCGTGGATGCCTGCATACGGAAATTGAGTTTGGAGGTCAGGCGTGCCGTTGCTGTAATTCCTGTCAGCCAGCGGTGCGACTGGTCACGGTTTTCATTTTCGTACAGCATCCACAGCGGGTTTTCGACGCTACCTACGGAGCCCAGTGAGAAAGAGTTGCCATAGGCATCTTTCCAGGGTTCCAGGGCATTCACATCTACGCTGCGTGGCAGGTATACATAGGCCGCCATCGGGCTGGAAGCATCCAGGTTACGATAGGTGCGGTTTTTAGTATCCTGGTAGGTATACATCACACGGGCATCTACATTTAATACCTTACCATACTTACGGCTGGCATTAAGGGATACGTTATGTTTCTTGATAATGTTCTGATTTTTAAGCACATCATCACTACCAGTGAAAGTATAGGATAACCTCACCGATGATACCGCATCAGCTTTGGCGATAGAAATATTGGAAGCATTGGTAACGCTGGGTTTATAGAAAGAAGTGATATTATCCGGATGTGGACTGTATCCGCCGGCGACAGGCTTGCCGGAGAAGTCGTCATAAGGTTGTCCGAGCATGGGCATTCCCCAGGTAGATCCATAGAGTCCCATTTTCACGGCGCCGGTACCAGGCACAATGCTGGTACCATTTCCGACGATGAAGCCGTTGGAACCTTCTCCATAAACGTTCTGGTAGGCGGGAAACTGCGCAATGCTGTTCACCTGGGTATTCTGGTTAATAGAGATACCGAGATTGCTGTCATTGATTTTACCTTTTTTGGTAACAACCAGGATGGCGCCATTGGCTGCTCTGGAGCCATATAATGCGGCAGCGTTGGGGCCTTGCAGCACCTGAATGGATTCGATATCATCCGGATTGAGGTCGGCAGCGCCGTTACCAAAGTCGAGGTTATCACGGCCATCGCCCATATCGTTGTTGATGGGCACACCGTCTACCACCCAAAGTGGCTGGTTGTTCTGGGTGAGTGAGTTCTCGCCGCGGATAATCACTCTGCTGGAAGAGCCGGGTTGTCCGTTGCTGGTCACCTGGAGGCCTGCCACTTTACCGGCAAGCCCGTTAACGATGTTAAGGTCACGTGCTTCCGTCAGGTTGTTGGGATCAACGCCCTGGGTGGCGTACCCGATGGCTTTCGCCTCTCTTTTGATGCCAAGTGCGCCGGTGACTACCACATTTTTCAGGTTGACAGCGGAGATCACCAGGTTAAACTGTACGGAAGTACGACCTGCCAGCATCGTTTCCTGTGTCTCGTAGCCGGTCATGCTGGCGCGTAAAATCGTTTTCTGGGGATCGCCGACATAGATTGCAAAGGTGCCATCTTCGGCGGTGGCGACGCCATTCGTGGAATTTTTCACCATGATGCTTACGCCAGGAAGGGGATTGTTCTTTTCGTCTGTGGCCTTCCCCTTGATAAGGGTACGCTGGGCCATTACTGCAGTACAACAGCATAGCAGAACGATTGACAGTAAAAATTTCATAATTGGTTGATAATTAAACATGAAAACTCAGGTAACGTGAAATTAATTTCAGCTGGCAGCCTGCCAGGATAAATAGCTGGTAATAACAACCCTGGGTTGTTACACAACGTGGTGACTGAAATAATTACTGCAAAACAAGGAGGCGGGCGATAACAAACGCATTAACAGGGGCATTAACAGCCCCGTTAACAGCGATATTTTTTTAAAAAAAGGGGAAATCAGGAGATAATATCCTGGAAAGAAACCGGGAACTTCTCGCCGTACATATGGGCGTAGTCTTTACAGAACTTTTCAAATGCGGCCCTGGCGAGGGAAGGTCTTCCCTGTTTAATTAATGCGGCACATTTGGCCTGTAGTGCGCCCTCATGCAGCGGATCAAGGATTAATATAGCATTAGCCGTTTCAATAATTAATTCAGGCGTAGCCGTTATTAATAGCTGCTGCAGCTGTAATTGTAATACGTCCAGTGCTTTGGTGGAAATGGCCGACTTCAGGTCTTCCAGCCAGAAATAGTCTGTGCGGAACAGGAAAGTACCTTCCTGCACGATATTAATTAATGCTAACAGCTCGGGTTGCTGCAACTGCGGCAGGTTAATAAGTGTAGTAAATACGTGCAGGTCAATCTCCACACTACTTTCCTCATAATTTAATTTCCAGCGGTTCTCCTCCTTTACGACCGACAGCAATCCTATCTTCTCGAAAATAGTCTTCAGCTTCACCATATTAACAGACCTGTTATTACGGGCATCGCGGTCCGGCTTATCTGCCCAGAGGATTTCATAAAGTTTTTCCGTAGATACGCCCTTCCCCGACCAGATGGTATGGATAGCAATCAACAGGAACATCTCTTTTAACAATGGCGAAAAAAGGTGTGTGAGCACATTCCCGTCTTTATCTACCACATGGAATTCACCGAATAACCTAAAAGTGGCCTTGGGTTCCTTTTTAACGGCTGGTACCAGCGGTATACGTTCTACCACTGACGTTATTTGCGGGATTCCAGGGGATTCCACCACTGGTTGGGCTTGTTCAGGTGTTTCCGTTTTTTTCGTTTTTCTTTTTTTATGTAGAAAGATGTAGACCAGTATACCATCACCAGCCATTATCCCTAATACAATCAGCCATAAGGGCCAGCCTTCGGCAGATGATTTTCCGAAACTGGTTGCCATAGCGGTCAGTTTCTCTGGCGGAAATGCCAGGGAATAAATCTTCACTTCTGTGCTCTTGTCTTTATCTACGATCTGCGTAACAGCCAGCAGCTGATGGGTACGTGCACAGTAGAAGAGATCTGCCGAAGAGCGGTTGTCCAGGAAGGCATATGGGATGGTATCTGCCAGCGCAGTGAAACCAGGCACAGTCAGACTCCCTTTCATCAGCTGCAGCCTCGACTGAAAGCGGTCGTTGGGAAAGGCCAGTGCATAAAAGCTGCTATCAGCAGGACTGATCACCATCGACGACCCGAAAACGACCGGCTCTTCCGGTTCGTGAAAATTGTATACTCTTTTCAGTGTGCCATACTTTACGTCAAAACGGAGCAGCTCATAAAAATACTGCGGCGTAAGCATCTGTTCGCCGTTGTCGCTGCCATAACCACCAAGGATATACGCTGTATCGCCGCCGGGTGTAGTGCCGGCAGCCGCCAGATAGCGGGGTTTGAGGTCGGAGCCGGGAATAACGATGTTTTCCCATTTGCCATTGGTAAACGAAAAGCGCTGTATCTCCTTTTTATAAGTCAGCTGTCCATAGCCACCGATTACATACAGACTATTATCCACATAACGGGTAAACTTCGCTGTCTGCCAGTATCTGGTGAGTCCGGCCGAATCGAAAGGCGCCGACCATTGGTTCTTTCCGGGCTGCCAGGCGGCCAGCTCATGCTGATCAACATGAACGCTGTAGAGGGTTTTATCCAGCGGATTAAACGCTGCCTGGTAGCCAGGCGACAAATACACCGGTGTTGCCAGCGCTTCTTTATTAACGGAATGATCTCTTACCAGGAAACGATAAATGGAATCCCGCCCTACGACATATAATTCTTCTGCAGCAGGATCAAAGGTATAGCTGCCGTTTCCGTTGACATGCATCGCCTGGAGCAATTTCCAGTGCTGGTGTAACGGTATCGCCCATACGGGATTGACAACAGTAGCAGTAGCATTGGCAATGCTATCAGTAGCCACGGTACCGGAAAGCTCGTTTAGTGGCCAGTAATACTGTAATTGACCGTGCTGGCGCACAGCAATATTTCTCAGGGTCATCGGTGGCACATCATTGGTTTTGAAATGCACCAGATGGCAGGCGCCGAAAACAACACTGAAGCATTGGTCAGCAAGTTGCATGACCGCAGTGCCGCAAGGCCGGCCATTAATATATAAGGTAAGCGAGTGACGATTAAATTCCAGCGTACAGGTATTCCATTTGTGAAACCGGGTAGCACCATCCAGCGAGAATGCCAGCGAAGTATAGGTATTACCGCTCACAACGGCCACCTGCTGGTGCTCATCATTATAAATCAGGTCGATGTTCTGGCCGTGTTGATTGACCAGGCGTACCAGGTACCCATAATATACCTGCCTGTCTGGAAAGAAATTAAAGTCGAAGGAAAGGCTGGCTTTATCTTCCAGGCAGATAGGCGTTCCGCTGGTCAGGACAAGGCTGGTCCTTTTCTCCTGTACCTGATCGTATGAATTGAATACCAGACCTGTAGCCTGGAGCGTTGCAGGAAATAAAAAAGCTATAATTATCAAGATCCTGTTTATAGAAAGGACCTTCCGGAAGACTAATCTCATGGTGGAACACTAATGCTGACATACACTGATTCCTGACGATATTTTTAGTATATCCTGACAAGAATCTCGCGGGTTTTGGTTGTTATTACACCCGGAAGATAAGGTCTTTTAAGAAATTCAACGAGGGATTATTTTGGTGAAAAGAAAAGTTGAATGGTTCTTCAAAAGCAGAAAAAGCCGGAACTGTAAAATTGCGAACAAAGAAAAGGCGCTCTTCAAATTGCTGAAGAGCGCCTTCCCGGTAATATCAGTTGCAGCATCAATACGCTGCATCATTCCATCTCAGTTCATTCTGGAAGGAGCGTATTGATGTATTTTTATCGATCAGGGCCAGTTCAATGCCTGCGATATTGGCGAAATCCTGCATATGCGTGGATGTCAGGTTCTGGCTATAGCAGGTATGATGAGCGCCACCAGCCAGGATCCAGGCGGTGCATGCCTTTTTCATATCCGGGTAAGGCTTCCACAATACACGTGCTACCGGCAGTTTAGGCAGGTCATGTAATGGCGCCACTGCCTCCACTTCATTCACCAGCAGGCGGAAACGATTGCCCATATCCACGATGGAGGCGTTGATAGCTGCACCGGCGCCGGTATTGAATACCAGACGTACCGGATCTGCCTTTCCGCCGATACCCAGCGGATGCTTTTCACAGGTAGGCTTTCCGGCAGCGATAGACTCGCAGATTTCCAGCATATGTGCGCCCAAAACCATTGGATTTGCTGGGTCAAAATGATAGGTATAGTCTTCCATGAAAGAGTTGCCACCAGCCAATCCGCTACCCATTACTTTCATGGCACGTACCAGCGCTGCGGTTTTCCAGTCGCCCTCACCGGCAAAGCCGTATCCGGCCTTCATCAGGCGTTGTACTGCTATACCCGGCAGTTGTATCATGCCGTGCAGATCTTCGAAGGTATCTGAAAACCCTTTGTAGTTGCCGGCTTCCAGGAATGTCTGCAGGCCAAGTTCTATACGCGCTGCATCTTTCAGGGCAGGATCTTTCAGGAGATCCGCACTAATCGTATAGGCGTCTGCGTAAGCAGCGGTCAGCTGGTTGACAGCAGCATCAGAAATACTGTTGATCACCGATACCAGGTCGCCGATGCCGTGTGTATTAAAGGAAAACCCGAATACAGATTCTGCCTCTACCTTATCTCCGTCTGTAACGGCTACATAGCGCATATTGTCGCCAAAACGCACGAAACGTGCGCCCTGCCAGTCGTGCCAGCCTGCCGCTACCCTCGCCCATCCGGCCAGCTCTGCTCTTACTTCGGTATCTTTCCAATGGCCGGTAATTACTTTCCTGTTCATACGCATACGGCTCATCATAAACCCTAATTCACGGTCGCCATGGGCGCTCTGGTTCAGGTTCATGAAATCCATATCAATATCATTCCATGGAATATCCCTGTTGTATTGCGTATGGAGGTGGCATACCGGCTTTTTCAATGCCTTCAGGCCACGAATCCACATCTTGGCGGGAGAAAAGGTATGCATCCAGAGCATAACGCCGATACAATTCGCTGCAGCATTCGCTTCCATGCATACGGCATATATTTCCTCCGGCGTGGTTACCACCGGCTTGTACACTACCGATACGGGCACCTGGCTATCATCATGCAATGCAGCGGCAATTTCCTTACTATGGGCAGCTACTTGCTTGAGCGCCTCTTCACCATACAAATGCTGGCTCCCGGTAATCAACCAGACCTCTAATTTTTTCAGATCAATCATAGCGTTTTGTTTATTGTCCATAGTAAGAACCAGGACCATGTTTACGTTCGTAATGTTTTTTGATTAAACTATCTTTCAGCTTAGGCGCATCTGCATTGATCACCTCTGTGAGATAGGCCATCCTGGCTATTTCTTCCAGTACGGCACTGTTATATACTGCTTTGGCTGGCGTTGCGCCCCAGGTGAAAGGTGCATGGTTCCCCACCAGGATCATCTGGATTTCTTCGTACGACAAATTCCTTTCTTCCAATGCTTTCATGATCTGAAAACCAGTCTGGTATTCATAATTACCTGCAATCAGCTCGTCGGCCATTGGGGCAGCACAAGGGATGTCAATGGTATTATGATCCGCATGGGTGGTACCATAAATGGGAATATCGCGCTGACTCTGGGCCCAGGCCGTAGCATAGGTAGAATGCGTATGCACGATACCGGAGATATGCTCCCAGTGTTTGTACAATACCGCGTGGGTCAGCGTATCAGACGACGGGCGCAGTTGTCCATCGACAACTTTACCGTCGAAATCCACGATAACCATATTATCCGGACTCAGCTCCGCATAAGGCACCCCACTGGGTTTGATGGCAAAAACGCCGGCCGACCTGTCGGCAGCGCTTACATTTCCAAAAGTGAATTTCACCAGTTCCAACGCTGGCAACTGCATATTAGCTTCATAAGCTGCCTGCCGGATAGCTTGATATTGTTGCATATAAATCAGTTATCAATGTTCATGGATGCTGTAAAGGCACCTAATGCCTTGTACTTTTCATACCTTGCGGCGTATATCCCTGCCCGTTTGGCATCAGGCGTATAGGTAGTCTCGAAACCCTGTCCCATAGCCAACATAGCATCTTCCACCCTTGGATATAATCCTGCTGCCGTAGCCGCAAACATGGCGGCACCAAGGGCACAGGTTTGTTCGGACTGATGTATACGTATAGGCATGTGCATGATATCGGCCATCATTTGCATGATAAAGGGAGATTTCTTCGCTACGCCGCCAATGCCTATCAAACCTTTGACAGGTATACCTTCGCGCTCAAACCGCTCTACAATAGCTTTGGCGCCGAAGCAGGTAGATTCTGCCACTGCCCTGAACATCCGCGGCGCATCGGTAGCCAGGTTCAAGCCGGTAACAGTGCCTTTGAGCGACTGATCTGCATCCGGCGTCCGGCGTCCGTTGAGCCAGTCTACCGCCCATTCGCTGCCTGCCTCCGGCTCAATGGCCGCGGCCTGTTTGGATAACTCAGTGATCATTCTTGCGCTGGCGTCCTGGATATGTTTGGTAAGTTCGGGATGGGTATTATGGTTCAGGAGGTTTTGTAATGGCCATGATAAGACATTACCAAACCAGGCGTAGGCATCGCCGAAGGCCGACTGTCCTGCTTCCATACCCATCATTCCCGGAATAACCGAACCGGGCACCTGTCCGCAGATACCTTTCACCAGTGTATCATTTACCGCTGATAATGGCGCTACCAGCATATCGCAGGTAGAAGTTCCCATTACCTTGCTGAGGTGATAGGGTTCTATTTGTCCGCCTACGGCGCCCATGTGTGCATCGAAGGCACCGATACCAATCACGACGGAGGTATCCAGGCCCAGACGGGTGGCCCATTCAGGAGAGAGCGTACCAGCGGCTTCGCTGGAAGTGTAGGTGGTAGTAAAGAGCCGTTGCGTGAAACCTTTTAGCATAGGGTCTATTGCAGCAAAAAAGCTGTCTGGCGGGAGCCCGCCGAATTCCGCTGCATACAGGGCTTTATGTCCTGCTGCACAGATGCCCCGTTTAAGATCCTTTGCGTGTTTCCCACCGGATAAGAGAAACGGTATCCAGTCGCAGTGTTCCACCCAGGAGTATGTGGCATTTCTAACGGCTTCGTCTACACGCCAGGTACGTAGGAGCTTTGCCCAGAACCATTCGGAAGAATAGATACCACCAACAAACCGAAGGTAGTTTTCCGGGAAGCGTGTAGCCGTTGCATTTATTTCAGCTGCCTCTTTAATGGCAGTATGGTCTTTCCATAGCACGAACATCGCGTTGGGGTTGTCTTTGAAGGCGGGCAGCAGTGCCAGCGGCGTACCCGTTTCATCTACCGCTACCGGTGTGCTGCCGGTGGTGTCTACAGAAATGGCGCGGACGTTCTTTGCCACTTCTGCCCCTGCCTGTTGGAGACAGGCTTTCACGGAGGCTTCCAGTCCTTCGATGTAGTCCAGTGGATGCTGTCTGAACTGGCTTAGCGCCGGGTTGCAATACAGGCCGTCTTTCCAGCGTGGATAGTGGAATACGGATGTTGCTACTTCGCGGCCGTTCTGTGCATCTACTATGATAGAACGTACGGAGTCGGTGCCATAATCGATGCCAATAACGTAGGATGTTTTCATCGCTTATCTGTTCTGGTGCAGCAGGTTGATGATGCCACACATTTTAATTGTTAAAATGACAATTATTAATTTATGCGTAAAAAATCGTCTCTATGCTATAGAGACGATTTTTTATGTGTGTGGTAATTATTTCAGTTCCAGCACAACAACGGAGCATGGAGGCAGCTTCACGGTCAGGGTTTTATCCTTGATGGCCGCGCCGCTGAAAGCCTGAGGCTTCACCAGGTCGGGTTGGGTAAAACTGTTGTGGTCCTGCATTTTGGACGACAGGATACGACCACTAACGGATTTATAGGCATCCTGTGTGCTGACAGTTATTTCCTGTGCTTTTTTCGGATCGATGTTTACCAGGGAGATATGTGTAAGTCCGGCTTTGTCTTTAGAGGCAGAAGCGGTTACTGCCGGCAGTTTGCCTTTGCCGGAGGTATAGTCATTACTCTGAATCTCCAGCGGGATCTGTGTAGCATCCTGGTGTACGTTGTACATTTCCATCACATGGTAAGTTGGGGTCAGGATGATCTGGTCGCCTTTGGTGAGGATCACCGCCTGGAGTACGTTGATGGCTTGTGCAAGGTTGGCCATACGTACCCTGTCTGCATGGTTATTGAAAATATTCAGTGTTACACCGGCGATCATGGCGTCTCTCATGGTGTTTTGCTGGAAGAGGAAACCAGGATTGGTACCAGGTTGCACATCGTACCATCCGCCCCACTCATCTACTACCAATGCTACTTTTTTCTCGCGGTCATATTTATCCATGATGGCGCTGTGTTTACGGATAAGGGTATCCATAAAGCAGGCAGAAGTCATGGTCTGGAAATACTGTTCTTCTGTGAAGTTTACGGCGTCGCCTTTATGGTTCCATTCGATCACCGAATAGTGGTGCAGTGCCAGTCCGTTGACCATATTTGTGGGAATGTTCTTCATCAGCACTTCTGTCCAGTTGTAGTCAGAAGAGTTGGCACCGGAGGCTATTTTAAACAGCGGGCCACTCATAAAGGTGGCGTATTTACGGTAGATGTCTGAGTAGTATTCCGGTTTCATGTTACCACCGCAACCCCAGGCTTCATTGCCCACACCCCAGAACTTAACCTTCCATGGGTCTTTGCGGCCATTTGCCTGGCGGAGGTCGGACATAGGGCTCTTTCCGGGGAAGTTGACATACTGTACCCAGTCTGCCAGCTCCTGAACAGTGCCGCTGCCTACGTTCCCTGCCAGGTAAGGCTCTGCTCCCAGTTCTTCGCAGAGGTTCAGGAAATCGTGGGTACCAAAGCTATTATCTTCTGTAACGCCACCCCACCAGGTGTTTACCAGGGTTGGGCGTTTGTCTTTGGGGCCTACCCCATCTTTCCAGTGGTAGGTATCTGCAAAGCAGCCACCAGGCCAGCGGAGGTTGGGCACTTTAAGTTTACGCAGTGCCGCTATGATGTCATTCCGTACACCGTTAGTATTGGGAATATGGGAAGTGTCGCCCACATAGAAACCGCCATAAATACAGTTTCCAAGATGTTCGGCAAAGTGGCCATAGATATTACGGTTGATAGTTGGCGCGGCTGCATCCGTACGCAGCGTCACTTTATTCTGCGCCTGCACACCGGTAGCGGCCATTAGCAGGCCCAGTACGCCCGTGCGGAGATAATTGAAAGGCTGTTTCATAACGAGGAATTAAGATTTAGGTTTTACGCTGATCCAAAAAAACAAAATAATTGTCATATTTACAATTAAAAATAATAAAAATAAAAACCACTCATCAAAAACTTATCTTTCTCAGATAATCATCTTTATAAACAATACCATAGCGAAAATATTAATTGTCATAATAACAATTAATTATTTAACTTAGGGAAGATTTTAATTCTCCACGTTATGAAAATAAACTACCTGACATGGGGCCTATGTCTGCTTACCCTGACCGGCAGTGCGCAAGCACCCCTGCGCACCTTTTCACTGCAGGAAGTGACACTGAGTCCCGGACTATTCAAAAATGCCCAGCTGACAGACCAGCACTATATTGAGGCACTGGAACCGGACAAGCTGCTGGCCCCCTACCTGCGTGAAGCGGGCCTTCCCCCTAAAGCCAAACCCTACGACAACTGGGAAAGTACAGGCCTCGACGGACATATCGGCGGACATTACGTTTCCGCACTGTCACTGCTGTATGCCAGCACCGGCGACCCGCTGGCACTGAAGCGTCTCCACTACATGCTGGATGAGCTCAAAAAGGTGCAGGATGCTAACGGCAACGGGTATATCGGCGGTATCCCCGGAAGCTCCCAGCTCTGGAAAGCAATAAAAGCCGGCCATGTGCAGGCTATCAGGGAAAGATGGGTACCCTTTTATAATATACATAAAATATATGCAGGCCTGCGGGATGCCTACCTTGTAGCCGGGCAATCCAAAGCCCTACCTATGCTTGTAAAGTTCAGCGACTGGGTGGTGGATATCTGCAACAGCCTGACCGACGCCCAGATGGAAACCATGCTGCAAACAGAACATGGCGGCATGAACGAAGTACTGGCAGATGTCTACCAGATCACCGGCGACAAAAAATACCTGGCTGCCGCCAGGAAATTCTCCCAGAAAGCTATCCTGCTCCCGCTTGAAAACCAGCAGGACCAGCTCACCGGCCTGCATGCCAACACCCAGATTCCTAAAGTAATTGGTTTCAAACGTATTGCAGACACCGACCACGACAGCCTGTACAACAATGCAGCGCGGTTCTTCTGGCAAACGGTTGTTACCAACCGCAGTATGGCCATTGGCGGCAACAGCGTCGGCGAACATTTCAACCCGACAAACGATTTCACCAAAATGATGACAGATGTTGCCGGCCCGGAAACCTGCAACACCTATAATATGCTTAAACTCACCAAAGCCCTGTACCTTACAGATGGACTGCAAGCCTACATGGACTTCTACGAGAAAGCACTCTACAATCATATCCTCGCTTCCCAGTTGCCAGGTACCGGAGGCTTTGTGTACCACACCCCTATGCGTCCGGGCCACTACAGGGTGTACTCACAGCCAGCGACCGCCATGTGGTGCTGCGTAGGCACCGGTATGGAAAACCACGTAAAGTATAATGAAATGATCTATGCACAGCAAGGCAACGACCTGTATGTAAATCTCTTCATACCTTCAACCCTCCACAGCAAAAGCAACTGGCAGATCACCCAGCAAACCGGATTCCCGGAAACAGACAGCACCAGTATCTTCATCACCAAAGCAGACAAAGGAGATATCTATGTACGTTATCCGGAATGGGTACAATCAGGATTACTAACTATCAAACTAAATAATAAATCTTACCCGGTACAAAAAACAAATACGGGCTATGTAAAAATCAGCAATAACTGGAAAAAAGGTGACCGTATCACCGTTACCTTGCCCATGCACACAGCGTTACAGCAGTTGCCGGACAAAAGTAATTACTATGCCATCCTCTACGGGCCGCTGGTACTGGCGGCACAAACAGGCAACCAGGATATGACCGGACTAATGGCGGATACCGGCAGATTTGCACATGTGCCTATGGGCAAAGAATACCCGGTGGCAGCTATGCCTGTATTGCTCAGCAAAGATCAGCTGACAGAAAAAATACAACAGCACCAAACTAAGTCCCTCACTTTTTCCATGAAAGGACTTGTATCGCCTGCGCAATACGACAGCCTGGTATTGGTACCATTCTATAAATTACATGCAGTAAGGTACCAGTTGTACTGGAAGATAAAGGAGGATTAACAACTTAAACGAATATCAAAAAGGCTGTGTCGACTCAGTAGACACAGCCTTTTTGATGAATAGTTGTTCTGAAACCCGTGATAGTTTAGTTCTTAGCTGCGTCGATCGCTGCACGCAGTGCCTGGGCTGCCGCTGCCTGATCTGCTGCACCGTAGATAGCTGCACCTGCAACCACCACTTGTGCGCCTGCTTTCACCACAGCTGCAATGTTGCTGATATTAACGCCACCGGCAACAGATACAGGCACACCTACCTTTTCTGTTTCGTTGATCAGCACCTGAATAGAATAACCTGGTGTCCATTGTTCATCAAGACCAGCATGGAGTTCCACGAATTCCGCCCCCAGTTCAATCACCTCACGTGCACGTTGTACGCGGTCAGGGTATCCGATCGTATCTACTACCACGCCTTTGCCATGCGCTTTAGCAGCCTTCACTGCACCAGCGATAGTGGCATTACCAGCGGCTCCCATCACCGTTACCAGGTCGGCGCCTGCCTTAAATGCCAGGTCAGCTTCCAGTTCGCCGGCATCTGCTGTTTTCAGGTCAGCAAATACGATTTTGTCGGGATGTGCATCCTTCATCGCACGGATAACGCTAACGCCCATATTTTTAATGAGTGGGGTTCCCAGCTCGATAATATCTACATAAGGCGCCACTTTTGCCGCCAATGCCAGTGCATCTTCTGTTGTGAGCAAATCTATTGCTACCTGTAATTTTGCCATTGTTATATTTTTATAAGTTAGTAACTGTTATTCCATATTCGCATGACGCTTCCAGAGCGTCGGAGCATCTTGTCCGCCGAGCTGCCACATCACCTGGAAGGTGGCATCCATTACCAGCAGGAGTGCCTGTTCAAAGAGACTGCCGGCATACTGTGCGGAATAGAGGCCATGCTGGTCCTGTTTAGCTGCGGCCGGAAGCAGCAGGTGATAATCGGCCATTTTTACCAGAGGGTTATCTGTTTGGGTGGAGATGGCAAATATGCTGGCGCCTGCGGCCCTGGCCTTTGTAGCTGCATTGACGATACTGGCTGTAGTACCTGACCCGGAGGCTGCCAGTAGCAGGTCGCCCGCCGCTATAGCCGGCGTGGTTGTTTCGCCTGCCACATAAACATTGAGACCGAGGTGCATCAGCCGCATGGCGGCGGCTTTCATCGACAGTCCTGAACGACCGGCCGCCATGATAAAAATGCGTCCTGCCGACTGGAGCACTGTAACAAGTTGCGCCAGCTGGTCCTCGTTCAGGCGGGAAGCTAACTGCATATTCTCTGCCAGGATCATCTGAAGCTGAGCGGCGGTATTCTCTTTTACTGAAAGCATATCGTATCGGATAATTCGTTGCAAAAGTAGAAGGGCCGCAGGTTTGCATCGTTACACTATCCGCCTGTTATGGTGGACTATCAGGAAACCCTGCTACGGTGGGGCGTTTCAGAAAAGCCGATTTCCATATTGTCCACCATAATTGCCGTTTCATCCCAGCCAGCCACCTGATAATCTGTATCTTTGCGGTATGAAAAAGGAGTCAAATGCTTCCCGGTTGTCAGGAGCGCTAATATATATCAGGAACCTGCGTGATTGCCCGCCGAGCTACCTCGACGACCCTGAGCGGAAAGAATTTTATGAAATAGTGTGGCTACAGAACGAAGCACCTTTACATGCATTGAAGAGCAATGACCAGGCGTTGCAGCGCAACTGGATTTACCTGATCCCACCCTACCGCGTACATCAGCTCAACAAAGCCGGTAAAAATGGGGCGCTGATTTCTTTCAAGCGGGAAATACTGGAAGATGCCGACAAAGAATTCCTGTTAGATATATTTAAAATATTTAATGTACAGGGAGAATTTTCCTGTTTAGCGGCAGATAATGATGCTGCCGCCAACCTCCAGCAGATTTTCCATCTGTTGATGGAGGAATACCAGCGCCCGGGGAATCTTATCATCGTAAAAGCCATGTTAAAGGTTTTTCTCCTCAAGCTGATACAGATCAAGGAACATACTTTTACCAGCCATGACATTCATGAAAAGCGGGTCTATGAATTTCTGATGTTGCTGGAAAGCAATTACCTGCAGGAAAGGCAGGCGGAATTTTATGCCGCTAACCTGGGCATCAGTCCTAAACGTCTTAACCAGATACTAAAGGAGAAACTGGACAAAACCGCTATGCAGCTTATCCACGACAGGCTTATATTAGAATCCAAAAGACTGATCATACATAGTGAGAACACCATTAAGGAAATTGCATATGATCTTGGATTCTCTGACCGTCCTTATTTCAGCAGGTTCTTTAAAAAGCAGACGGGGCAGTCGCCGGAAGCATTTCAGCAACATGTGAGAAGTCATGTCGGAACAAAACAAAATACGTTGGTTTAAGCATTTAATATGCAAGCAAAACCCCTGCTCTCCTTCAGCGAACAGGGGTTTATTATTTGCTTTTTTAAGATGCCTGTGGCATTTTATAAATTACTCAATAACCATTACCAAGCCGCCGTTGGGTTTCAATTCCGCGGGCAGTATGCCATTTGCCGGAATATTCACGGTAGCCTGTTTCAGCAGGTCCACCTCATCATCTGTCATTAAATTACCCTGCCTGTTCTTCAGGAAAGATAAATCGATACGCAGCTGCTTTGCTTTATTTTCGCCGTTCATCGCGGCGATATACCACTTACTTCCACTGCGGCGGGCCAGCACAACCAGTTTGCCGGGAAAACCATCAATGAAGCGCGTTTCATCCCAGGTATCCGGTAAGTTACGCAGGTATTCCTTCGCAAAGGCAGGAACATGGCTCATCCCATCGGGAGATTCCGCCATATGCTGTACACCCGACAGGAAAGTCACGGTAGTAGCCAGCTCAAATGCACTGGTTGTTTTACGGACAACATTGGTATTTAATTTATAAAGATTCATTGGCGTGAAGTCCATAGGATCAAAGGCATTTCTTGTGAAAGGCAGCATGGTAGCATGATTGGCTTGCGCATTTGCATTGCGTTGATCAAATGTTACAAACTCCATTCCCATGATTGCTTCCTGAGTAACCAGATTGGGAAAAGTACGGGAAAGGCCGCGTGGCAATGTGGCGCCATGGAAATTAACCATCAGCTGATACGCTGCTGCGTCACGCAGGATATCCTCATAGTATTTCATTACTGACTGTCCATCACCACCCATAAAATCAATTTTCACCCCTTTGATGCCCATAGACTGCAGTATTGCAAACTCTTTCTTACGAGCTTCACTGGTAAGAAGTTTGTTCCGTGGCGTGTATTTTACGGTGTTCCAATCGCCGGCAGAATTATACCAGAGAATCAATCCAACGTTTTTACCTTTTGCATAATCCGCCAGCTCCTTAATTTTATCATAGCCGATATTTCTATCCCAGTTAACATCTATCAGACAATACTGCCAATGCATATCCGATGCAAAATCGATATACTTATGCTGTTCATCATATACGATAAAATCATCTTTACTGTTTATCCAGCTCCAGCTGGCTTTACCCGGATGGATATACGAAGTATTACCGATTGGATCAGCATCTGCCAGATCCGTTCCCAGCGTAGATTCTACAATTGTTTTCAAACTCCCCACCGTTATGATCCTCCAGGGAGAAAAGCCATTCATAGGTTGTTGCGGATATAATCCCCCATCCAGTACCACCTCACGGGAATCCGGGAATGCAACCTTATATGTACTTCTTCCACTATCGCAATCCAGATGTGTACCACACCAGGCGGCGCCTACAGCCGCTTCAGTAATCAGCAGCCAGTTGTTGTTTACCTTAAACAATGCCGGATATACGAACCCTGCTCCCAGTGAGGCAGGCGTTCCTACAGGCACATCCTGTGCGTAATGCTCTTCATAGGAAGGATTGGTATGCTCCCATCCCGATTTAGCCACTGCCAATGGTTGCAAAAAAGCCCTGGCGCTATCTGGTAATTTAAAGGAAGTATATTCAGCACGTACCAGTTTTATCTCCGGGCTACCCAAAAACTGGTACCGGAAGGCCACGCCATCATTAGATACCTGGAAAACCACTGCCAGCTTGTTGCCGGACCTATCTTCAAAAGTATAGACCGCTTTATTGGCGTCATAAACGTTGGTAGCTTTTTTTCCGCTGACAAGACTATACTGATCATGCACGGCGGTAACAGGGGAAGTAGCTACCAGCTTCAGTCCATAAGATAAATCAAGATCATACAACATCAACCCTAAGGCAGATGGCGCCAGTACCACTGTTTTATTAAGCGCAACAGCATATTTCGGAACACCTCCTTTATCAACAGTTACCGTTACTGCCAGTTTTCCGTCAGGACTGGTCAGCTGTTGGGCAAATAATGGACATCTGCCTGAAAAAATAAATAAAGACGCTAACAAAACGACTTGTTTCATGACTCGTGGAATTTTAATCTGCATTAATGTTGAATGACTGCTCTACCGGCATAGCAGTCCGATATTTTCCGTTGATGCCGTACTGCCAGGCTACTACAGTCACTTTCACCGGAAACCTGGCACGGGGCGGTATTGTGGTAAAAACGATCTTATTATCCTGTATATAGGCCGGGCCTTCTTTTACATAATAGAAAACTTTTAGTCCGGATGTGGCGCTGGCCGACAGCCGCCATTCTTTTATACCTTTTACCTGGTCAGGCAGCGGTTCAAAATGAATTTCCTGCGACTGGCCGCTGGTTTGAGGCAGCGGAATTTTAATGTTTAATTGTTGAACCACACTTTTATAGTTTTTATCGCCACTGTTTTCAGCGATTAACCAGATATCATTGCTTCGCTTATTATTATTCATGCCCATGCGATAAAAGTCTACCCTGAAAGTGGTGTCATTGATTTTCTTAACGGGGCCGCATATACGATTTAACCGAAGCGGTGTAATAGCATGTGCTGATGTGGCAGACAACCGCGTTGTATCAGTAAAGCATGCATTGACATTAAAAGTCACCCCATCTGCCTGCAGCTGTACACCGGCTGTAAATACGGCATGCGACCGATCAGGCTTCAACATGCTGCCATGCTGACGGAAGCCGATATATTGCGGTTGCTTCCCTCTTGCCAGCTGATAATAATGTTCCGTTGCTGCGGCAAAAGATTTATCAAAGACCCACGAAGCATTCTTCCTGTTGCCGCTATATGCATTATAGGGAGCTGCCAGTGACAATGGTAAACTATCCTTATGCCATCGGTCCATGAGCCAGCCTTCCGCTGGCGATACCGGCCGGAGGCCATCCGGGCGGTTTCTGAAAGCTACCGCCTTCCTGATGAACAGTGCAATATAATCTACCAGGTTATCTGATACGTCAAAATGCCCATGTCCGGCATCTGCAAATAAAGTAATGGTACTGGCAGGATGGGCCAGAATATAATTAAACGCCGGTGTAATGCGATCTTCCCACCACTCATATTCTCCCATGATAAAGAGGGCTGGAATACCGTCTATATTACGATTTTGCCAATCCGGGTTTGGCTTGCCACTACCGGTAAGCGGTGTTAGCGGCGCATCGCCATGCAGGGAAATGAGGGCAAGTGTCCGCGATGGCGCCCATGCTGCGAAGTTCCAGGGAAAACTGGCCTGCGCAGAGTGCCCCACAGGAATAACAGGAACTGTTCTTAATTCATCATATCCTGATACAGAGGCCAGCTGGTCCATCATATATTGAAAGTCAGCGGGAGCATCTCCCTTAAAATCAAATACCTGTGCTATCAGCGGCGTAACCCAAACTTCCCCAATACCTAATTCAGCGAGTGTGGCACGCAGTTTCGGGTGTTCGAGCAAAGGTTCTTCCGTCATATTATGCTGCCCAAAAATAATCCCATTCAGTTTGGTACAATGCTCCGGTATCCATAGAAATGCCTGCGGATGGGCGTTGGTTTCACCTGAAGTCTGGCTGCTTACACTTACACGCCACTGCCATACCTGTGCAACAGCAAATGATGGCAGACAGCAAAACCCTATTAAAAAGAGGTATAGTAGTCTCATGGAATCCTTATAACGATTATGGCGCCACCTCTTCCGCTACCGCTGCCGGCTGCGGTTTGCGGTTAACCTTATAAAATTTAAATCCAAACAGGAAGATGACCAGGTAGCAGATAATCGGTAAATAATAAGCGCCTGCTACATTATGGTTTGCAATCCTACCCATCAGAAATGGAAAAAATGCGCCACCCACAACGCCCATGGAGATAAAGGAAGATGCCTGCTGCGTATGTTTTCCAAGGTCTTTCAGGCCCAGACTAAAGATTGTCGGGAACATGATACTGAAGAAGAAATTGATCATAAACAGCGCCACATAGGAAACCGTACCCCAGGCCTGCGCTACGATCAGGCACATCATGATACTGCCAAAGGCAAAGGATGCCAGCAGTTTATTAGGCGCGATATACCGCATCAGCCAGGTGCCGATAAAGCGGCCGGCAGCCATGCAAGCCATAAACAGCACCATAAAGTTAGCCGCCTTTTCATCCGAGTAGCCCATCACATCATGACCATAATTAATGAAGAAGCCCCAGGTGCCGGCCTGTGCAGCCACATTGAAAAACTGTGCCGCCGCTGCCCAAACAAAATGCCTGTTGCTGAAAAGCGATGTTCGTTTAGTCGTGGACGTATTATCTGCTGATACTTCCTCCTCGTGATGTATCCCTAACTTAGGAACACGCACCATGGCGAATATCACAGCAATCAGCGCAATAAAAATACCGATGGCGGTATAGAGATTTTTTACAGAAGTAAGGTCATTCTCTGCCTGGCCGGCATTGCGGAACAGGAAATAGCCACCGACAGCAGGGCCTATCATGGTGCCCACCGCATTGAATGACTGCGCGAAATTGATACGCGCATCGCTGGTACGCTGGTCGCCCAGCATGGCTACAAAAGGATGTGCCACTGTTTCCAGCGTTGCCATACCACAACCTAATATAAAAAGTGCCAGCCGGAACAAAGCAAAGGAGCTATTATCCGCCGCTGGAATAAACAGGAGCATCCCCGAGGAAAACAAGGCCAGTCCAAGTAAAACGCCACTCTTATAACCAAACCGCTTCATAAACATTCCGGCCGGGATACTCATAATAAAGTAAGCACCAAACACGGATAGCTGAATTAATCCTGAATCGGATTTTGAGAGGTGCAGCACATTCTGGAAATGTTTGTTCAATATATCACTCATCGACATCGCAATCCCCCAGAACATGAACAGGGACGTAACGAAAATAAAAGTAACGATGAATTTATGCGCTGTAAAAGCGGGCTTACCTTGTGTACGTGGAATTTCCATATTTGTAAAATTGACAATTATTATGCTATGGAGAGATAAAATATGAAACTTTATAATAAAATACTATCCTCTGTATAAAAATACCGGATTAATATTTTGCTATTAAGGGCAAACCCTTACGATAGTAGTATTCGCGATATTGGAAGCTACTACAATCCCCAGCAGCATAGGTTTGCCGGCCATCCATTCTGCCGAAGCCAGCTGCTCCCAGGTTTTACCATCATAGGAACCTGAACCCGTGATTTGGCCGAGCCGGTATTTAATTTTCAGCCAGTAAGAGCCTGTCAGCCGGCCATAGGTAACAGCCGGCGCCTGCAAAGGCAGTGTTGCTGCCGGCGCCATGCCTTTCTGTCTCATTTGTACGCTCCAACGGGGCGCTTCAATTTCCTTTGTTTTAGCCGGATATAATACCCAGGCGGCATAGGGACTGCCTGGCTGCAAGTCCTGGCGAAGCATCAGGCCTACGGCGGTAAACTGCGAACCCGGTTGCGGACAAACCTGTATCACCATTTCTCCAGCTCCTGTGATGTTTTTGTAAGTATAATTGAAACCATTGGCGATGCTATCATTGAATACACCAGCGGCTTCTATCCTGAACATGGCCCCGTCGGACAGGGCTTTGCCGGGTTGTTTCACTGCGCCAATATCGCAGTTATGCCAGCCGGTGGGCAGTCCGCCGCCAACCATCGACGCCGGCAGGGAGACGGCTGATTCCATTCCTTTGCTGCGGCCACTTACCGTGTAGTAATACAGTGTACCGGGTTTTGCAGTACTGTCTGTGAAAGTGTTGCCATGCGCAATACCCATCGACTGCCAGGGGCCTTGCTGCCGTAATCCGCGCCGTACGGTATATTCGTTTATGCCTGCCAGTGGTACCCAGGAAAGCTGAGTAATAGCTTTCGCAGTAGTAAGGATAAGCCCTGCAGGCCTTGACCTGCCTATTTCCTGCGATAGTTGCTGCTTTTCAGAGATACTGTAGAACAGGGTGCCATAGCCGGGATGATCGGCGCCAGGCATGCCGGGACCTTCGGGCCGCAGCTTTGCAGCCGCTTCACTGACGTAGGGAGCAGCCATCCCTGCACGGTGTACATAATGATTATAGACCTGTTCATATACCGCACGCAGGTTGCCGCGAGCCTGTTCAGAAGGGCGCATATGCGCATATTTCCCGGTACGGTCCAGCATCGGCGTATAGGCAATATCGTTATAACCGAGATTATATTTTGCGGTGTACTCAAACCCTTTCAGCAGGCGGTTATCCGCATAGCCGTAGAGATCCAGTCCCTGATGCCAGGCCATTTCACAGCATTCTGCCAGCATACCCAGTCCCAGCTGCGTATGCGCCTGATCGCGGCCGGTTTCCTGCACCTGGCCTGCTTCGTTAACGATATAATTCGTGAGACTACCATTCCCCCATCCGTTTACGTAATAACGTACCGCCTTTTCGAAGATCTCACTATTATTACAAAAGATGCCGATGGCCATCACAGTTTTCAGGGCGGCATCATCCCAGTTACCATTGGCAAAAGGCGCAAATTCCGCCACCACGGGGTAGACCACTTTCAGAAAGTGTTGTTCTGCTTTGCTGATGGCTGACTTCGGCCATGCAGGATAAGTATAACGCAATATTTCTGCGGCATTAATCATTTTGAAAGGACCAAGTCCGGCCATTAATACGGCATCGCGGCCGGTAATCGCCTGCAATGAGTCGGCCCAGCTGTCTATAATTTGCACCGCTTTCTCTGCATAGTGCTGATCGCCGGTGATGGCCCACATCAGCGCATGCTGATAAGCCGCGTTGGCATCGCTGTCGTAAGTGGATTGTCCTACCGTTGGATTCCGGCCCACCATAGTCATGGGCCCTTGCTGCGTATAGCTATCAGCAGAGAAAGGGCTGCTTTTAAACACTTCAAATCCTTCGTATATGGGAGAGCGTTTGGTTATAACGGCTGCTTCCATTCGTTCCAGGTCTGCCATACTGTGTAACAGGCCTGGATGTATGAATGGCGCCGTTTGGCCACTGGCACGGCATATGGCCGCCAAAAATAAAATCGTGATGTATAAACCCCGCTGAATATGCTTCATTTCTTTCATTTTTTATCGCTGCTGACGGAAGATTACCGCCAATCCACCTTTTGCTGAAAGCTTTACGGGCAGCTTGTCCTGACTGGTCAGGGTCAATATTTTCTTTGTAATGGAATTATTGTCGCCATCTTCATATACCGTAACTTCATATTGTTGTCCCGGCGTTAGAAAGGAAAGGTCCAGTGTTGTTTGCCAGTCCTCCAAGCCTGCGGCGCAGCCAAGGTACCAGCTATCCCCGTTTTTTCTGGCAATAGCGATACCCTCACCGATGTTACCTGCGAGGTAATGCGATTCCGACCAGGTAGTAGGTATCGCATCATAAAATGCTATCTCTTCATCGTTCGTATAGTCGTTAGGTTGACCATACCAGAAAATCGCCTGCAAGGGACTGAAGTAAACAACGCTCAGTGCCAGTTGCTGGGCTTTTGAGACCTTAATATTTTTTGAAAAGCTGTTTTTTGAATTAGGGAAGCAGAAAGTGAAATCTGCCGGCCCTGCCAGAAAGCGGGTGAAAGGCAGGGTCGTATTATGAAAGGCATCCGGGCTGTTTTCATCTCCCCTGATACCTTCCTGCGTTAATAGTGCGGGGTAAGTGCGACTCAATCCGGTGGGCTTGTAATTATCGTGAATATCCAGTATAAAGCCGTATTGCTGTACTTTATCGATCGCCTGTGTCAGCCAGGTGAGACCGGATTGGGTGAGGCCATCAACGAAACCGAACTTAATACCTGCCACGCCCCATTTTTTAAACAAAGGCAAAATAGTATCCAGCCTGGCTTTCAGGCCTACATAATTTACATAAAGAATTACCCCGATATTATTTTTCTTGCCATAGGCAATTACCTTTGGCATATCAATGGCGGGAATCACCTGGCAGGGATCTGAAGTAGAACGGAATTCTGCGCCATACCAGCCTGCATCAAACATGATATACTGGAAATGATGTTTCACTGCAAAATCGATACAATCCAGGCCACTTTGTGTGTTTAGCTGTGCACGGATCAACTTGCCGGGCCGTATCCAGGCGTAATCTCCCGGCGCTGCCGCCGGAGAAAGTGCATAGCTGATATAACGGCAATGTGCCAACGCAACGGCATTGCTTCCAATACTGATCGTGCGCCAGGGCGTTATACAGCTTTGCCGGAAAGCAACGGCGGTATCATGCGGGAATTTCGTCAGCAAAGTATTACCATCCTTTCCCCGCGCCAGTTCTGCCTTGGTATAGGTGAAGTTGGCGGCCTCCCCTATCTGAAAATAAAGGCCCTTTGATACCAGTGTTACCGGTAAGTCGGTAGTAGTTTTGAAAGTATCAACAATGGTAGGAACAAAAACGGATTCTGAATTATATTGATAAATCAGCGGTGATGCCGGAAAAGTAAAGCCGGTATTCTCTTTCAGCTGATGCATTACTGTATCTGCAGCACTCACCTGGTAGCGAAAGGCAATGCTGCTATCCAGCACCTTCACCTCTATTGTAACCGTCTGATGTTTGTTCGTGGCATATTGCAGTTGTGCCTGCTGGTATTGAATATCCAGCGAAGAGCGGTCTAATAACGGTGTAGCATATTTTTCATGGTGCAAAACAGGCCGTTCATAGCGTAGCAGTTTTTCCGGCCGGAAGGTGGTATTATCAATGACAATATCCATGTCGGACCAGGCCGTCACCGGCTGCCGGTTGAAAGAAACCCTGTAACTGAGCTTACCGCTGCTATTGCGAAGCTCCAGTGTTGTTGATTTCCCGGGAGATAGAATCGTATATGCCTGCGCGTTAACGGATATACGTAGCATTGATAATGCAACAATGATCAGTAATACATAAGAATGGAACCGAAGACTCATTTTCAATATTTAAATATTTGATAGATGGCAAAGGCTTGCTCCGAGGGGCTCCACGAAGCAAGCCGCAATGCCGGCATTTAACTTTATGGTACTGGTATCATCTGCTTATAATAACGGGTAAGGAGATATTATTATCTATCCTGAGCCAGTAAACTCCTGCTGCCCCACCGGAGGGAATTGATATATTTACCGGACCAGATAAGGCTTTCACCGATTTCACAGCAATCAAAGCTCCCTGTCCGTTATATAATTCCAATAATATGGCCTTACCTGTTGAAAAAACATGCTTGCTGAGATCTACATAAAAATGGTCCTTTGCAGGATTCGGGTAGATAGTGATATTTCCATTGTCCGCTCTTGTTATTTTAGAAAGGCCTGCGCTATCTATAGGCGACACGCCTTTAAGATATACAGTAATTTTCGGATTTTCATGCATACCTGCTAAATGCAATGCAGCAGAATCGACTGACTGCAGCGAGTCTGGCGCCGGTACCAGTCTGAATGGGAAACTGAAAGGGAAGGGATCATTGGCGCTGCCTGCAACACCAGCTATTTTTGTTGCATTGATATACCAATAACCGTTGCCCCCCTTCTCTGTCCGTTGGACGGCATAGTTTTTTCCATCGCTGTAAATGTTGTAGGTATTCCATACCGGGTCGTAGACATTGGTCCCGAATTGTGCATTTTCATTAATATAATTCTGGTAGGCGGAAGGAGGCGACAGTGAAATTATTTTGTACCTGCCATTGGTTTGTTTAGTGATCTGCCAGCGTTGATTGGCAGCGGTAGTATCTGCTGTATAAAAGGTGGGCGAATTACTGGCATCGGCCGTCCATTGCAGGTTACCTGATGATGGCCGGATCATATATATACCATCTGCCAGCACATTTGTTAATACATCCATCGATCTTCTGTACCTATCAATTTCTGCCTGCAAAATATTTACATAGCTGACTGCCTGTGTAGACGTTTGAATGGCGGCATAGGCTGCCTGCACCATATTCAGGGAATCCTGCAACCTGCTTTTTGCCGCTACGGGATATTTTCCCGGTTCACTGCTGGTAGTGGTAGCAGTGGCATCCAGTAATAGTTGTGCTGCCTGTATGGTAGCGTCCAGGATACCGTGGAGGTCTGGTTTCAGCTCAAAGCCAAAAGATGCGGGGATGTTACTGTTGGTGCTTCCGGTCTGGGCACTGATGGTTTGTCCGGTCTGGTACCAGAAGCCATTACCTGCCTTCTCGGCGCGCTGCACCGCATAATAAGTACCATTGAAAAAAATATGATAGGTATTCCAGGTAGCATCGTAGGCATTTTTGCCAAACTGCGCATTTTCATTGATGTAGTTCTGGTATCCTGGCGGCGGCGTGCCCAGTGTAATAATTTTATAGCGTCCGTTTGTCTGTTTCGTGATACTGAATACCTGTAGATATACACTATCCGACAACGCATCTATTTTAGGTGTGTTCGACTGGTTGCTGGTAAACACGGAATCACGCAGCGGGATTTTAATGTAGTAGAGGCCATCGGCCAGATTATCCATATCATAATACACTGCGCTTTTATATCGCAGTATAGCACTGTCCAGCAGGTTGATATAGCTTACCACCTGCGGGTCGGTGGCGGTCGTACTATCGTAGACGTTATAGACATACTGGATACTGTCGCTCAGTAATACTTTGGCAGCAGGCGGATAATTCCCTGCAATCACCTGTGTACTGGCGGTTGTAGAATCCCGTAGGGTTTCGGCTTCTTGCAGCTTCTGTTGCAGTTCCTGCTTTACTTTTCGCAAGGCAATGATAAAAGTGACACTATCACTTTGGCCGCAGGGGCCTGTATATACCAACGTCCGTTGCTGATCTGCCTGTACATTGGACACCAGCAACTCACGGGTGGTATCACCTGTGCTCCAGCGGAAGGTACCTGCGCCAGCCATACCACCGCCCATGCCCTGTGGGCCCAGTTTAACGGTAGCACCCCTATCTACCTGCACCTGCGCTGTACTCAGCCAGGTACCGTTTACCTGGATATAGGGTACGATAAAAGCGCGTCCGCAATCACCATCTACCGACAAAGCAAATAACTGTGTTTTTTTAGTACCACAGGCATTGGTAAAGGTAGCCCTGTAAATACAGCTTTTCTGAATACTATCCAGCACAAGATCCTGCGTGGTAGCGCCGTTAGACCATACCCAGCTGCCGCCTGATGACACCACCGGATGCAGGGTTATGGAGCTGCCCGGCTTTATCTGTAGTGTAGACGACGTATAGGTTTGACCGTTATACATAATATTTGCTGTAATCATGGTAGGCGGACAGGTAACAGGCGTGGTATCCAAGGCGCTGGTGAGCGTACCATAGCCCAGATGATCGAAGCCGCCGCTGGTGGTACCATAATCACCACCGCCACCTTCCGGGCGGGTAATAGTAAGGAATTGTTCCGAATAAGGCACGGAAACGCCCATACGATTTTTATAATGGTTCACTACCCTTTCCCAGATGGGCCTGATGCCACCACGGCCATTTTCACCAATCACCGTCTGGTTCACGTTATCGCAGTTGTTATAGGGAATGTTAGGCACATCATTGCCCAGGTTGTACTTTGCCACATATTCCATCCCTGCCAGCAACCGGTTATTATCGTAGCTGAAGAGGTCTTCCCCCTGGTTCCAGGCCACCTCACAGATATCTGCTGCCAGGCCCACGCCCAGCAGCGAATGACCCTGATCGCGGTTGCTTTCCTGCCACTGGCCCAGCAATGGCGTATGCAGGTAGTACACGACATTTTTCAGCGCTTCTGTGTAGTTGGCAGATTTCAGGTAATACAAGGCCTCATTAAACATATAAACATCATCACATAAAATAGCGATGGCCATTACACTGGAAACATTTGTCAGCCCCCAGTTGGCCCAGTAGTGGCTGGCACAGGTACCATTGCGCCGGTACAGAAAGTCGGAGGAGTACGAATAGAAAACCTCCCGCATAAACGTTTTAAATTTAGTAAAATCTGTTGCCGACCAACCCGGATAATCCCGGACCAGTTCTGCTGCATTGGCAAAGGCGAAACCCTGAAAACCTGCCGCCAGCGCTCCATCCGTAGAACCACCGATGGAGGTGCAAACAGCAGCCCAGGCGTTCAGTATCTGTACCGCCTTGGCTGCATACTGGTCCTCGCCGGAAATCTTCCAGCGCAGTGCGCACTGATAGGCAGCAGCGGCATCATTCATGGCGCTGGTATAGGTTTGCGGCACGGAGCCTCCCCTGTTCAGCGCAGCACTGGGATTGGGGGAATAACCAAGCTGTGCATGACTGTTGGCCAGTAACTTATCCCAGCCCGACTTCCAGGGCTGTGCACCTGCCTGCACCTTTTGCTTCATCCGCTGGAAATCAGCTGCTGTATGCAAAATGCCGGGATGCACAAACGTCTGCGCATATATCGTTGGCCATGCCAGCAACAGTAAAAAAAATAAACAGATCCTAAAAGGAGTAAACAATGTTTTCATCGTGGAATTTTTAGGTATGAGTAATAGAAAGTCTATTTATTCTTTCTTTGTGAAAACAAGCCCACGCACAAACTCTCCTACAAATATTCTTGCCATATCTGCCGTCTTGTACCATGCAGGCTTTCCGGCCATATTATCTGCCATCACCACACCATTGATACGCAGATTTTCAAATACAATATTTTTAATCATACGATCTTCACTATAGCCGGTGATAACAGACAGCTCCGCATCATTACCATTATAGGCGATATTTTTAAAGAAGATATTTTCTATACCTCTGCCCGGGGCTGTGCAGTATTTCTGGTTAAAAGGAATCTGGAGGTGGATCAGTTGTCCGCAGCGGATATGCTCTACGCGGATATCTTCAAAATAAACGTCTTTCACCAGGTTATTATCGCCGGCATTGATCGCCAGGCAGCCCTGGTAATCGATTTGTTTTTCCTGGTGCTCCAGTATGTCGATATTGGTATAATGCAGGTTTTGAATAGTATCCGGATGATTGGTATTGCCGTGAAGGCCAATATGTATCGGGTGCGCCACATCTGCCCACAGCACTGAATTACGCATGGTAATATTCCTGCAGCCACCGGTAAACCCTTTACGGGTGGCGTAAACGGTAGTACAGTCATCAGAATTTCTGCAGAACACCTGCTCGAACAATACATTATTACTGGCAAAAACATTCATCCCATCTCCCCAGCCATAATAGCTAAAACTCTTCACGTTTCTTACTGTTACAGAGTCGGAGCCGCCAACCGGACATTGGGTCAGGCTGATTCCTTCCACCAATACATTCTTTGCATGTGCAACACGTACACCTTCTTTCACGGAGAAATCAATGATACCGCGGCCAGTAATGGTTACATCTCTCGCATGATCTACCACCAGCCTGCCTTTCAGCACGGCGCCACCTGCCAGGAACACCGTTTTCCCTGATGGAATATTTAAACTGCCCCCTGCTATTTCATGAATGCCGGGGCCGAAATAGATCACCTCTTTTTTTGTTGAATCCGGGATAGATAATAAAACAGGATTGGCAAACAGGTGAAGATTATGGTATTTATCGCCATTTATTTCAACAGAAAGGTTCATCGGCTGCTTCAGCCGGAAGTATACCGTATTACCTTTTATCGTACAGGCGATGCCGTTAGCCAGCGGCCTTACCACCGCTTCTTTCACCTGTTGTTTGTTGGAGGTGACGGCCACCTCTACCTCACCAGAGAAGTCGAAAGTAGCCATGGACGCATTTTCTACGTGATGATCCGTACCACGTACCTGATCTATCTTTACATTATATTCATATAAATCCTGCCAGGCCCCACCAGGCGTTCTTACCTGTACTTTAAAATCACTGTTGTGAATTGCATTGCCTTCCTTTGCTCCCGGGAACGGATACACGATCAGTTGCGGAGGCAGGGCCATGCAAAGTTTACTTAGCGACAAACAGGCAATCAAAAAAACGAGTTTAAACAAAATCCTATCGTAATACATCTTAATAATTTGAAAAATGCTGGTAAAATATCTTAAAGGCCGTTGGTGAAACCTGGGCAGTAATCTATTAATGTGAGCCGTAGAACTCGATCTCCGCGATATTACAGTACCCGGCAGCGGAGTAATAATATACATAGCGGTAGCGTGCGGTGCTGCTGATAGCCGCTTCTGTATATACACCTGTTGCCGGTGCCGTCGTAATGGTATACAGTGTGACGAAGTCTGAAAGTGAGGGATCGTTGGCACCGCGGATTTCACCACCCACCATGCGCGCAGCGTTGCCGCTTCTGGGCACATAGCGCACCGATTTCAGGATAACGGAAGCGCCAGCGCCCATGTCGTAGCCTACATACCCCGTTGCAGTGGCAGCATCTACATAGGTGGCGATGTTGCCATCTACCGCTGCACTGATCATCGTAGCAGGATTGTTAGACCAGGATCCCGAATGACCGATCAATGTACCGGAGAGTTTTACTACACCTACCAACAGGAAGGCGCCGGTTAAATTCTGTCCGTCTACTTTTAGTGTAACCGTTCCCGATGGTGCCTGCGGAACAGTGAAATGAACCTGATCTGCCGCCACGGATACCACCTGTGCTGCTACATTACCTACATATACCTGCACCAGTGATTTATCTGTACCGAAGTTCAGGCCGGTGAGCACGATGTCATCGCCCACCTGCGCACTGGTGGTACTCATGCCGGTTAGCTTTGCGGAGGGTTTATAGGTAAATACCTGCTGGGTAGAATCACTTTTACCAAAGATGACTACGGCTATCTTGCCTGTAGCGCCCTTCTGCGGCGCCTGCACAACGATCTTGTTGCTGGTCACGCTGCGAACGGTATCTGCCAGGACGCCATCGAAATAGACTTTAACGGCGCCGGTCACCTCTCCAAAATCACTACCGGCAATGGTTACATCATTCAACGCATATCCCTGCTTAGGCGAAAAATCACTCACCACAGGAGCAGGATAACTGAATTGCCTGAACTGTGCATCTTTTTCACAGGAGATAAAAACACTCAACCATCCTGCAAGCATAATTTTTACTACTATATTTTTTTTCATAATGATCTGCTTAATTGATTTTTTAATAGCCTGGATTCTGCAGCAGGTTTTTATTGAGGATGATCTGACTGGTAGGAACCGGATACAGGTAATGTTTCTTTGCCACGGAATTATTCTGAGAGCTGGATACCACCACACATTTCAGGTTACCGGCAGGGGTAGCAACGCTCTCTTCCCCAAATACATAGGACGAAGGCTTATACGACGTAGTAGCGTTTCCGTTAGCATCTTTAAACGGTGTTACATAACTGCCATCGCCTACCACTCTGCCCAGGCGGGATGGATTCAGTGCAGCCTCCAGTATTCCCCAGCGTTTGAGGTCATCAAATCTTTTGCCTTCACGGTACAGTTCTACCGCCCGCTCTCTTCTGATTTCCTCTTTCATATCGAGTCCGTTCGCTGCTACCAGGCTATTACTCAAATGCGCCACACCGCCACGATCGCGAAGAATATTAACAGAGGCGTCCAGCTGCGCATCAGAGATAGCGCCATTCAGTTCCACCAATGCCTCTGCGTAGGTCAGGTATACTTCTGCCAGTCGGATCACCGGCCAGTTGGCAGATTCGGTGCGGTCTATACGGCGGGTACCATAGCCATATACCGCGTATTTACTGTTGCCATAGCCGCTGGCGCCCAAACTACCGTAATCAAGCGTTACTGCTGCCGGCGCTGTAGGCGCGCCGTATAAATAGGTCAGCAGCCGTAAATCCCTGTTCTGGAATTCGGAAGTGGTGGTATGGTAGCCCTGGAACAGTGGCGACTTTGCAGGCGGCAGTCCATCGGTACATACGGCCATGTCTACAAATTTGCGGCTAGGGTACAGCTGCCAGGATGTCCAGGAGATATTGATCCCGGATTGCCGCAGCGTATAGTCGTATACGGTATACAGTATAAATTCATTGTTGCTTTGTTTGTTATATGCACCGGGGTTGCTGCCTTCATCTTCCAGGTTGAACAGGTACCAGGAGCTGGAATTCGTCATCTTTGCATCTGCATTTTTATTCCAGATGGCATAACCGCCATTATTCATGATCTGCTGGCATAACGACACCGCATCGCTGAGGTATTTAGCTCCATTGGCAGCATCATAGCCCGCAGTACCCGCTCCCACAGCCGTTCCATCGCCGTCGGCAGACTGACCCACATACTTCTCCCAGGTAGCTTCATACAATTCCACCTGTGCTTTTACCGCCATAGCGGCCCATTTACTTACCCTTCCCTTATCCGCAGCACCGATATTCTGTTCTGTAGGCAGGCCGGCGATGGCCTGATCCAGGTCGGACAATATCTGGGCTACTATCTGGTAACGGCTCGCACGTTTGTCAAATAACTCAGGAGAGTCAACACCTAACACCTTTGTAACTAAAGGCACTCCGCCAAAGGTTTTCAGCAGATTGAAATAAGCGAAGGCCCTGAAGAAATATGCTTCGGAAACATACTGGCTGATATCACCTGCACCCTTATACGCCGCCGCTTTGTCCAGCAGGGTATTGCAGGTGCGGATACCACTGTAATTCCAGCTGGTGCTACCCACTGCAATAGTCCCCATGCCTAAGTCATTGCCGGTGCCGTTTCCATTGGCGGAGAGATCAGAACCATTGTCCATGGAGCCGAAGCTCCATCCCGGCAGCTGTCCGTAAAAGCCGGTGGCATAGTCTTTAAAATCCTTGGGGGTTTTAAAGTATACCGCATCGGTAAATTGTGCATTCGGCTTGAGGTCTACAAAGTTTTTCTGGCAGGAAAAAGTACTTAGTACCATTCCACCTATGATGATATGTTTTATGATCGTTTTCATGAATTACTATTTTGTCACTTGCCAATAATGAAAATTGCTACAGTCCTATGTTCAGGCCGAAAGACCAGGTCCTTCCAAATGGATAACCGCTGTTGATACTCGCTTCCCCCATTTCAGGGTCGAAGCCATCTTTGATGGATGTCCATTCCCAGAGGTCATTACCGGAGAAGTATACACGTACTTTGTTGAGCTTTGCCTTGTCTGTAAGCGTATGTGGCAGCGTATAGCCTACTATCAGTGATTTCAGGCGTATGTAGCGGTTATTTTGCAGCATGAAATCATTATTGACATAGTTCCAGTTGGCGCGGGTCGGATTGACAGTGAGTCTTGGATAAATGGCATCCGTATGCTCTGTTGTCCAGGTTTTACCGAGGAAGGTAGGGTTCTGATTCGTCCACAGGGCGGTAAACGGATAGGCCATATAGCCGCTGCGCATAATGTTTTGTTTGAGCTGTCCCTGGAAGGTGGCAAAGACATCAATGCCTTTATAGGAGGCACCCATATTCAGTCCGAAGGTATAATGTGGCGTACCATCACCAGCGTATACCAGTGAGCTTTTTTCATTGCCGATGTCTGTGATATTTTTTGTACCGGAAACATCTACCCTTTTTGTATCGCCGGGGCGTAAGGCCACGGCCTGGTTGTTTGCCGGCAGATTGGCCAGCAGTGAGCTTTTACCATAGGCAGCATAATAGGCATCTACATCTGCCTGGTCTTTGAAGTAGCCATCTGTTTTAAATACAAACCAGGACTGGTAAGGGTACCCATTCACGATATCGTTGCGGCCGGCGCCATAGCTGTTTTTCCCTTCGACTCCAGACACCAGTGTATTTGTATTACTGATGTTGAAACTGACGTTATAGTTAAAATCTTTTTTACCATCTTTCCAGCTCAGGATCAGCTCCCATCCTTTTGTTCTGAAGCGGCCACTGTTGGTTTTAGGCGCCGTACCGCCCAATACGGACGGATAGGTCACATCTACCAGCATACCGATATTCTCTTTCACGAAATAGTCGAAATTGGAGCTTAACCTGTTAGCCAGGAAGTTGAGGTCGACCCCGATATTCTGCTGTTTTACTTTTTCCCAGGTACGGTTATAGCTGATAAGTCCGTTGTTATTCAGGCTGGTGGCCTGTTGCTGCGATACCGGCGAACCTAAAACCGCCGTCCCGATATTGATGGTCGACAAATAATCAAATGCACCCAGTCCGGAAGCCTCGTTACCAGTGGTTCCGTACGTTGCCCTGACCTTACCGAAGCTCAGGATATCGTGGAATTTTTCCATGAAAGATTCGTTGGTAAATACCCATCCCACCTGTGCTGTTCCGAAGTTTTTAAACTTATATCCTGTGGCAAACCTGGAGTTACCGTCCCTTCTTCCTACCAGTTCTACCAGGTATTTCTCTGCATAGTTATAATTAAACCTGCCCAGGTAAGAATAGCGCCCGTTAAGGCTTTTAGAACCCGCATTTGTTTGTGTGGTGGTAGATGCCAGCCCTATATCATAAACACCCATATCGGAGAAGCCTACACGCTGTGCAGACACCCACTGTGTATTGTTTTTCTCTGCGTTGATACCCACCATGGCTGCTATATTATGATTGCGGTGCAGGGTTTTGTTATAACGCAGGAGTCCTGAGTAATACTGATACAATCCTTGCCAGGCGTAGGTATAGTAAATATTGTTGGTACCGCTTGTATTCAGGCCGATACCTTTGGGTTCGTTGTACCAGTTGTAGAGTTGCACGGGCAGCACATATCTTTCCTGGATGAACCTTTCATTCTGGAGGGATGTCAGTCCTTCCAGTGATAAGTCTTTTGTTAGCTGGTAGGTGGCTTTTACGTCCACCCTGCCGGTGAGGGAGTTCTTATCACTTCTTCCGCCGGCGGCTGTCATGGCGGCGGCATTTCTGTTGGCCCCGCCATCGACGCCATTGAAGGTGGCAAACCAGTTGCCGTAGGGGTTTTTCGCAGGGAAGAAAGGCATATCATAGGCATACAACGTATTGTCCAAGCCTACAGAAGGCTCACTGGTTTTAGCGTCTATCAGACTGATATTCGTTTCTAACTTCAGGTTTTCTGTCAGCTTATAATCATAGTTGAAGCGGGCATTGTACTGCTTCTGGCCATCATAGGCTGTAGCGAGGTTACCCTGGTTATCTGCATATCCGAAAGACAGGCGATAGGAAGATTTATCCGTGCTGTTGGACATGCTCAGGTTATGCTGATAGGAATAACGCGGGGCAAACATTTCCTTGATCCTGTTGGCACTATAGATATAGAAATCGATGCCATATAACTGATAGGCGCCTTCTACGCCCTGTTGCATTTTCTTCAGGTTATCTTCTCCCCACACCCACCAGTTAGGCGTTTTCTCTTCTTTATTAGCCTCAATCCACATGGTGGCATACTCCTTCAAATCCGGAGAGTAGCCGGTGATACCATTGGTAATAAAACGCATGTTGCCGTTATAGTCTACCTTCAGTTTACCTTTACCACGTTTGGTGGTTACCAGTATAACGCCATTGGCTGCACGGGAACCATAAATAGCTGCTGATGCGTCTTTCAGCACAGAGATACTTTCTATATCGTCGCTGTTGAGGTTTTGAAAGGAATAATAATTCAGTACCGGCACCCCATCCACTACGATCAGCGGATCACTGCCATTGACGGAGGAGGCACCGCGTATACGCAGCGCAATACCTTCATTGCCGGGGCGTGGCGAGCTCCTGGTGACCACCAGGCCGGGCGTCTGGCCTTGTAAAGCCAGCGCAACATTCGTAACAGCCCGACTCTCAAAGGTCTTCGCCGTCACCTGTTCAACGGCGCCGGTGAGCGTGGCTTTTTTCTGCTGTGCATAGCCCACCACTACTACTTCATCCATATTGCCCAATGGCTTGAGTTTCACGCTAATGAAATTTGCAGCAATCGCCAAAGTCTGCTTCTGAAAGTTCAGGTAACTGACAGTCAGCTCAGTGGCAGCAACAGGTACCGTCAGGGAGAACATCCCGTCTTTATCTGCGGTGGTACCCAGGTTGGTACCTTTGACAATAATAGTGGCGCCGATCAATGGCTCGCCGGATGCCTCACTGACTACCTTTCCGGAGATTGTTTTAGTTTGTGCCGATAGAAAGTTGGAGAATAGAATAAATAATAACGTGCCCAGTAATCGGGGGCATTTCGATGGTACGAATTTTTTCATATCCGTTTTTTTAGTGGATTTGAACGTGGATAATTATATGCTGTCAGTAATCCCACCAGTCGGGAAACACCGTTTGTTCTGCTGCCACCTCATCGGGTGCAGCGCATTTTGGTTGTAATGCAGGGACAATTCATGCTTTTCATGTAACGTAGAATGATTTAGTTGGAAAGTTGGTAGCAGCATGGAGTTCCCCCTTGCTTACCTGCAAAGAAAGCGTGGTTTCCCCCCTTATATAAGGGGGGTAATCGCATAAAAAGGGGGGTGTTTTAGGATTTTTTCCCGGGTTTTTCCAGTTTGAATTTTGGGCTAAATACTTTCCGGTATTTCCTGATATATTCGGAGGGGTTCATCCCGAATACCTTATTAAATTGTTCCCGGAAATATTTCACATCATTGATACCTACCTGGAATCCTATTTCATTTACATTAAGACTGGTATTGATCATCAGCTCCGCCGCCTTTCGCAGCCTGACAAAGCGTACAAAGCCCCGCAGCGACTCACCCGATACTTCCCTTATCTTTTTATAAACAGAAGAATGACTCATACCTATTTCCCTTGCCAGCACCTTGATATTGAATGCATCATTATCCAGGTTTTCCTCTACAATGGCGATACATCTTTCTACAAACTGCTGGTACTGGCCAGGGATCTTTAATTCATTTTTACGGAGGGTCACTTCATTGAGGAAGTAATTACGAAGATTATCAATTGTTTGCAGCACGGTTTGCACGGTGGCCATCAGGTAGTCCTTTTCAAATGGCTTGGTGATATAATGATCACCGCCGATGGACGCACTTTCCAGCTTACTGTCTTCCGCAGCACTGCCGGTCAGCAATATCACCGGGATATGGTTCAGGGCCGGACTTTTCTTGATCGCTTTACATAACTCTATACCCGACATCAACTGCATCTTAATATCACTGATTACGATATCAGGTACCAATGCAGTCACCTTTTCCAATCCCTCTTTCCCGTCTCCTGCCTCCACTATATGAAAGGCCGCCTTAAACATGCCGGAAATGTACTGCCGTATCTGCGGGTCGTCATCTACAATGAGCATAGTACGTTTAAGGCTGATGATAGCGCCGGGGTCCTGCTCTGTACCTGCTTCCTTCTCTTCCAATTCGGCGGTCATCTCTTGTGTGTACTTATTTTTTTCAGGATAGTCGTTTCCGTTAGTACCGCTATTTTTCTGCACGATAGTACCCGGAAAAGTGATCCTGAAAACGGTGCCTCCTCCTTGCCTGCTTTCCACATCTACTTTGCCATGGTGCATTTCCGTGAATTGCTTCACCAGGTACAACCCAATACCAAAGCCTGGCTGCTGGCCTTCTCCTTCTGCCCGGAAAAACTTATCAAATATTTTATGGCCCGTGCCCGCAGGGATACCACAGCCACTGTCTTCTATGAAAATAGTAAGGGTGTCTTCCCGGTGTTGCAGCTTCAACATGACTTTTCCGCCGGGAGGTGTATACTTCATGGCATTGGACACTAAGTTAAAAAGCACGACCTCCAGTTTCTCCCTATCTCCATAAACCCACAATTCCCCGGTGTTAGCCGAAAAATTAAAGGTGATATTACTTAATTGGGCCAGCTGCTCAAAGGACTGAAATACATCATGACAAAGCTCCGTAAAGTTGAACGGCGCCGGTTTGAAATGGTCTGTATCACTGTCGGCCTTTCGGAACAGCAGCAACTGATCGAGGAGGCGTAGCAGCCTGCGGGCATTTTTATAGACGAGGTTCAACTCCTGCCGGTGGTGTTCCACCACTTCTTCCTTTGCCATCATATCCTTTATGGGGTTGATGATCAGCGTCAGCGGCGTACGAAATTCATGTGATACATTGGTAAAAAATGATATCTTCTTTTCGTTCAACTCTCTTTCCTTTTCCGTTTGCATGTTGGCAAAAGCCACCTGGTATTTCAGTTTACGTTGTCTGTTAGTATATACCAGGTAGATGTACACCACACCCAGGAATAGTAGCAGGTAGACCAGAAACGCCCACCAGGACGTGTACCAGGGCGGTAATACGATCACCTCTATACTGATTTCATTGTCTATCCATTGTCCTTCGGGGTTGGTGCTTTTCACCCGGAACGTATAATGGCCACTGCTCAGATGTGTGTAGGTCGCAATCCTGTTATTGCCAGCCTGGTTCCAGGATTTGTCCCAGCCCTGCATATAATAGGCATACGAAATTTTGTTGGCCGTAGAGAAATCGAGCGCGGTAAAATCAAAGGAGAAAATAGCATTTCTATAGGGTACTTCCAGCCGGTGAACTTCGTCGCCTATACGATCTTTGATATAATCGGGTCGTTGTCCCATAGGCTGGTTGTCTATTCGTATATCCGTAAACAGTAGTTTGGGTTGCTGACCGGAAGGCACAATATCTGCCGGATGGAAAATGTTCATGCCCCTGATACCACCAAACATCAGTTCACCGGAACGTAGCGCCAGTGCGGCATTATAGTTGAACTGATCTCCTGTCAGTCCATCTCCCTGGTAAAAATTGGTAAATGTCTGCTGTTGGATATTGAAGCGCGACAAGCCATAGAAGGTGCTGATCCAGAGGTTTCCCTCCTTATCTTCCAGGATATTCAGGACGGCATTATTACAGAGGCCTTCGTTGGTGGTATAGCGCCGGAGGATCTTTCCTGTACCGGGATCAAAGCGTAACAGGCCACCACCTTCGGTACCTACCCAGAAATTACCGCCTGCATCTTCATGGATGGCGCGCACAGGATTGCCCAGCGTGTATACCTGATGGTGTTTATTTTGTGTATCTATTTTAATCAGACTACGTAGATTTCCAGCCCAGATATTACCGGCGCGGTCTTCCTGCATGGTGAAGAGGTCCGGCAATGTCGCATCAAACAGCTGGAACTTATCCTGTCTGCTGTCGTACCTGTACAAGGCGCCACTGTTGATGGCGCCCTTTCCGAAAGTACCGGCCCAGATGCCGTTGTTTCTATCTTTATAAAGGAGGTACACTGTTTTACTTTCGGTACGGCATACCGGGTTTATCAGGTTGTAATGCCGGAAGGCATTGGTTTTACTATCATATCTATTGATACCGCCCCAGAAGGTAGAAATCCAGATCTGCTGGTTTTCATCGCAGCGGATATTGGTAACAAAGTTATCACTGAGAGCTGTAGCATTGCCGGTTTGATGTACATAATTGGTAAACTCACTGGTAGCTCTGTTCCAGCGGCTTACCCCACCACCGTCAGTGCCTATCCAGATGTCGCCGCCAGGTGTTTCACAGAAAGCATATATGAAATTGCTGACCAGTCCGTTCGGATGATGGGTGTCCTGTAACACAGACTGGAAGCGGTCTTTCTTCGGATCGATGATATTAATCCCTCCCCTGAGTGTGCCTATCCATTTGCGGCCGTCGAGGTCTTCAAAGATGGTGATGGCCGAGCTACTGGTAAGCGAATAATTATTGGTACCACAGGGAATCTGCGCGGTTACCGCCCCATCTGTAGTGCGGATAACCGTGATCCCGCCACCGTTGGTGGCCACCCACAACTGTTGGGATTTATCGAGATATAATCCTGCAACCTTATTATAGGCCAGTTTACCATTTTCTTCTGTAAATGAGTCCTGGTACAGGTTTGCTGCGATATTATATTTCCATAATCCGTTGGGTGTACCTATCCAGAGGTAGTCCTTGTCGGCCTTGATACAATCTGCTGTGGCAACGGTGCTATTGATCAACTTTACCTGCCCTGCGTTCTTATCCAGCATACACAAGCCTCTACCCTGCACCAGCAGCCAGGTATCGCCATTATCCGCAATGCTGATACCCGGCACGTCATAGGCATTTATGCGCCGGCTCCCATCGGAGAACGGTACCTGCCGGGCGGTGTAGCTGCCTGCCGGACAAATCAGCAGCCCAAGGTTTTCGGTGGCGATCAGCATATTGCCACCGGCATCCCGCTTAATATCCCTGACAACAGCAGAAATCCTGGCTGTTTTGCCCGAACCTTGCAGCTGGTAATATACGCTGCTGAACTTACCGGTAACATTATCCAGGACATTCAATCCCTGGCGGGTACCCACCCATAGCTTATGCTGAACATCTTCATTGATAGTCAGTACCCAGTTGTTGACCAGGGAGCTGCTGTCGTTGAAATTATTGCGGAATACCTTAAACACGTTGCCGTCGTAGCGGTTCAGTCCATCGTAGGTGCCGAACCACATAAAGCCTTTATGGTCCTGGAAGATGCAGCGGACGGCATTATTGGACAGACCTTTTTCCATGCCCAGGTAGGTAATGATATGACTGGTATTGCTGGCAGCAGCAACTGGCAGAAAGGCGGCAATCAACAGTAAGCAGTAGGTCAGGAATTTTTTCATACCCGTGGATTGAAAGCATAAAAGATCAGCAGTACCTGATTTGGTTGATATAAAGTATTGACAGACAATGGGCATTACGAATTCGCCCCCCTTGTTATCATCAGCAATCTACATTAACCTGGCTTACCACAACAGGGGGGTATTCTGCTGATAAGGGGGGTATATTGGTATTTTTATTGTCAGGTAGACAATTATTTCCGGGGGAGACCAGCTTACCTGGTCCCGAATTTCAATATGGAAAATGAGTTAGGCCGCAGTTCAATGGAAATACGCTTATTATTTATATCCACTACGCTGTTTACAGGCATCACCGGTTGTTGCGAGAAGGTATTTACTGCATCTGGCTCATTACCTGACAAGGTGGTAACAGCAACTTTCCCGGCCAGTTTACGTTTAGTATTTACCGTTATATTCCTGGTAACTGGCTTCGCGCCGGCGTTGACCACTTTTACAATAATTTCCCGGGTATGCGCATCATACACTGCGCTGGCGTAGATGCTATCCTGGCCGGCCACCGCTATGTTCTCCGATAAGAGCGACAGCGTTTGCGTTCCTTTGTTTAGTGCATACATTTTCTGTACCTGGTAGCTGGGCGTTCCCACCACCTGCAGGTGATTGACCCATATCAGGTCTGGTGCCCACTGCCATTGTTCCGCATTTGCGAACAGTGGTGCATAGGAAGCCATTTCCACCACGTCTGCATTTCTTTCCAGCCCTGTCAGGAATGCCGCTTCTGCAATGGCGGCACGGGCGGTATTACGGCTGGCCCCCACAAAAGAGGAAGGCTCATGTGCGGCATATTCTCCTGCAAATACTTTGGAGCCTGTTCTCGGGTAGTTGTCATAACGGCTGGCATTGGCCAGGAACCATTCAGGGCTGCGGTAATAATGTTCATCAATGAAGTCGGCATTCATTTTACGCAGGGTATCATTGAGGAAATTGAAACGTGCGCCATCAGGGTCGGTACCGGAACTGAATACCAGCTTTATTTCCGGGTGGGCGGCTTTCAGCTGGCGGGCAAATTCCCTTGCTCTTTCAATATACTGAGGACCCCAGTTTTCATTGCCAACGCCGATCATGGTAAGGTGAAATGGTTCGGGATGGCCCATATCTGCGCGGACCTTCCCCCATCTGCTGTTGGCGGGGCCATTGGCAAATTCCACCAGGTCGATGGCATCCTGGATATAAGGTTGCAGTTCTTCCATGGGCACCAGTTCGGCGGTATTGAACTGACAGGCCATGCCGCAGTTGAGGATGGGCAGCGGCGCGGCACCTATGTCTTCTGCCAGCTGGAAATATTCGAAGAAGCCCAGGCCGAAGCTCTGGAAATAATCAGGCGTCAGGCGATGACTGAATTCTGTGTTCCAGCGGTTGATGATCAGTTCGCGGTTTTCGATGAGGCCAACGGTTTTCTTCCACTGGAAGCGGTTGGCCAGGTCTTTTCCTTCCACGATGCATCCGCCGGGGAAGCGCAGGAAACCGGGCTTCATATCCGCCAATAGCTGCACCATATCCGCTCTGAGTCCTTTGGGCCTGTTTTTCCAGGTGTTGGCAGGAAACAGGGAGATCATATCCAGATCCAGCGTGCCATTGCCTTCCAGCCAGATAGTGAGTCGGGCGGCAGGTGTTTCTTCCGCCGGCAGCAGCTCCATGTTGGTTGTTTGCCAGTTGCCGTTACCTGGCGACATTGCCGTTGCCGCGCTGGCGATCAACTTTCCATCGGGCGTTACCAGTTCCGCATGGAGGGTGATTCCTGCGTTGGCGGTACGGTACCTGGCCGAAAAATGACAGGTAATATTTTTGCGGACACCCATGCCTTTAAAACCTTCGTTGGTGAGCCCCAGCTCACCTTTGCGGCGGTTGCCGACATGTACCCTGAGGAAGTTTGGATTTGATTTATTGTAATCTGTGCTGTGCAGCACCAGGATATCTCCTTCTACCGGCTTTCCTTCTACTTTCCAGCCCATCAAAGGCTGGTTGAATTCGAAAGACCGGTTCTTTACCAGCTCTGCATAGATGCCCCCATCTGCGCCCATATTGATGTCTTCAAAAAATATCCCATACATGGTAGGTTGTATATCCGCTCCCGGTTTATCTGCAAAAACAGTAAAGGTAGTGGTCTGGCTGAAAGCCGGCAGACAAATAAACAACAGGCAGCAGGTTTGGAGCAGGCGCCTTATTATGATGGAACGCATAGGCCGGAATCTTTATCTGGTGATCATCTTCCTAAACCCTACCAGCAAAATGCAGGATGGAAAAAAGGCAGATCATCTTCATAATATGGAATAATAAAATTTACAGGCCTAATGTAAAAATATTATTTGTCATTTTAACAATTATTAATTAAACGTCTGCCGATATTGCAATGGAGAGAGACTGGTTTTGCTCTTAAACAGTTTATTGAAAGACTGCGGATGTTCAAACCCAATCTGGTAGGCGATTTCTGCTACACTCTGATTGGTAGCGGTCAGCAGCTCCTTCGCTCTTTCTATGATCACCTGCTGTATATGTTGCTGCGTATTCATACCAGTATGATAGCGCAGCATGTCGCCGAGGTAACTGGCACTCACATTCAGCTGCGCTGCCAGGTACTGAACAGTAGGCAGTCCTGATTTCACCACCTCGCCGCTGGTAAAATAATTATGCAATACTGCCTCCAGTTTAGCCACCAGCGTATTGTTGGCACTTTTCCTTGTAATAAACTGGCGGTTATAAAAACGGTTACTGTAACTAAGTAACAAGTCTATATGCGACAATACGACGTCGTGCGTATGTACGTCGGTGTTAGCCCCGATTTCATTTTGCAGGTTCAGGAAGATGCCCTCCACCAGTTGTTCCTCCCGCTCAGATAACAGCAAGGCTTCATTGGCAGCATAGCTAAAGAAGCCATAGTCGTGTATTTTAGTCATCAGGTTAGTGCCATGCAAAAAATCCGGGTGAATGATTAATGTAAAACCATCGGGTCGTTTCATACCTACATCTTCGATGTTAATCACCTGGGAGGGTGCATAGAACGTCATCACGCCTTCATCGAAATCATAGTATTGCTGCCCGTATTTTACCTTTCCGTCAAAATTTTTTTTCAGGTTGATAGAATAGATACCGTAGCGCAGACTATGTGGGTGCAGGGCAGACGGCTGTTTGAAGTCGGCATAATTAATCACGCTCACCAGCGGGTGCATGGGCTTATCCAGTCCATAAAAGGAATGGTATTCGGAGATAGAACGCAACTCCACGCGGGACAGATCTTTCATAGCATAAAATTACTGCATGGCGGCCATTATCCGGGGGATCTGGCCGCTGGCAAATGTATATCATTACAGGTTTACCTGTTGCATACCGCTTTCGTTCATTCTAGCCCCGGTTTCAGCAGTGATGGGGATGATGCTTTCCAGTAGTGCCAGCTCTTCGCTGTTCAGCCGGATATTGACAGCCGCGATATTCTGCTCCAGGTATTTCACCCGCTTGGTACCGGGGATGGGCACATGACCTTTGGCCATTACCCATGCGAGGGCCAGCTGCGAGGTGGTCACCTGTTTCTCTGCCGCCATCGCTTCGATCTGGCGCAGGAGTGCTATATTTTTATAGAACTGTTCGCCCTGGAAGCGCGGAATATGCCGCCTGAAATCAGTTTCAGGGATATCTTCCGGCTTTTTGAAATCGCCGCTGATAAAGCCACGTCCCAGGGGAGAATAGGCCACCAGGCCAATGCCCAGCTCTTCCAGGGTATCCAGGATGCCCAGGCGCTCTATTTCCCTTTCAAACAGGGAATATTCACTTTGCACGGCGGTGAGCGGATGCACCGCATGCGCCTTGCGGATGGTAGCAGATGCTACCTCTGAAAGGCCGATATATCTCACCTTGCCTTCCTTAACCAGTTCTCCCATGGCGGCTACCGTTTCTTCAACAGGCGTATTGGTATCGAGCCGGTGCAAATAATACAGGTCGATATAATCGGTATCCAGGTTCTTCAACGACCTTTCCGCGGCTAGTTTTACATATGCTTTCTTTCCGTTGACAGCGCCTGTCAGTTGTTCCTGGTCATTGACCTCAAAGCCAAATTTGGTGGCGATAATCCATTTATCCCGGCCACCCTGGATGGCTTTGGCAATCAGTCTTTCGTTTTTTAAAGGCCCGTAAAGGTCCGCAGTATCCAGGAAGTTGCCTCCCAGCTCCAGGGAGCGGTGGAGGGTACGGATGGCTTCCTTTTCATCCGGCTTACCATAAATATCCATCTCTCCCATTCCGGTCATCCCCATACAACCTAATCCTATAGCGGGAACTACTAAACCCTGGCTCCCTAGTTTCACCTGTTTCAGCATGTTATTACTTTTTTGATGGTACAAAGATCGGAGGTGGTCATCGGAGAACTGTAGCCCAATCGCGTGAAGGTGTAGCTAAATCGGGGCAGTTGAAATGTGTTGAAAATCAGCACATACAACTAGCGGTTGTCAGAAAACTGCCAGAAGTAGCGGATTTACAACCAGGAGTTGCGGGCATTTTGCCGGTTATCGATTCCAGGCGGGATATCTTTGTATTGTCGTTTACAAACCCAAAAAAACAGCATTATGGAAGCCAAAAAGATAGGTAATAGAATTTCCACTGCCAGAAAGAAAATGAACCTCTCCCAGGCACAGCTCGCCGAACGGCTGTTTATCAGTCCGCAGGCCGTTGGCAAATGGGAACGCGGCGAATCAGTGCCGGACGCTATCACACTCAGCCAGCTGGCAAAGCAACTGGGCGTTGACCTGAATTATTTTTCGGAACAATTCGCTACCAGCAGTACTACAACTGTTGAAGCACCAGCTGTGCAAAACACTACTGAAAATACGCCCCTGAACTGGGACATGTCGCGGGGCAACTGGGTAGATGCTGACTTTTCAGGTCTAAAAGACCTGCATGAAAAATTCAGTTCTTCCAATATGAAAAACTGCAAATTTGAAGGCTCAGATTTGTCAGGACTGCTACTCAGCGGTAATACCATAGATGGCTGCGACTTTTCCGGCTCCAACATCTCCAACAGCCAGATCGGGAAGTCCTACTTTATGCAGAATCGCTTTAACAACTGCGACCTTTCAGCAGCTAAATTTCTAGGATGCCATATTAAGCATTGCAACTTCTCCGGCGCCAATTTAACCGGGACCGTTTTTAATATCAGCTCCATACAGCAAAATGATATAACCGACGCTCAATTAACGCGGACATCCTTCTTAAGCAGCGACCTCACCGACCTGGTAATCAACAGTACGGTACAGGATTGTTATTTTGAGAACAGCCATTTCTCCAGGGTAACCTTTCAGGATGCCACGCTGCTTAACACTTTCTTTAAATGTAGAACGTTGAAGCCTATACGATTTGTTAACTGCCGTGCAGACAAGATGACCTATGAATTTCTAAAGAATGGAAAGGCGGATGTCAGCGGTATCACCTTGATAACAGCATAATCATACATATATGTCACAAAATCATATAGCCATTTCCGTAAGTGGTCTGATAAAATCATATAAAGACGTCCCGGTATTGACCGGAGTAGACTTCCAGGTACAATCCGGTAACATATTCGCGTTATTGGGACCTAACGGTGCCGGCAAAACGACGATTATAAAAATTCTCAGCACCTTATTGCAGCCGGATAGCGGCACCGCCATGGTCAATGGTTTCGATGTAGTAACGCAGCCGGATCAGGTACGACAGTCTATTAGTCTTACTGGTCAGTTTGCCGCCATCGACGAGATTTTAACCGGCCGGGAAAACCTGGTGATGATAGCACGGCTACGCCATTTACCGCAACCGCAGCAGATTGCGAGTGATTTATTGCAGCGGTTCGGATTAACGGATGCAGCCAACAGAAAGGCAGCCAATTATTCCGGTGGCATGCGCAGGCGACTGGATATTGCCATGAGTCTGATCGGTAATCCGCCGCTTATTTTCCTTGATGAGCCAACCACCGGCCTTGACCCTGAAGCCAGGATTGTGGTATGGGATATCATAAAAGGGCTTGCCACTGCCGGCACCACTGTATTCCTGACAACGCAGTACCTGGAAGAAGCAGAGCAGCTGGCAGATATGATTGCGATACTGCATGGTGGCAGCATCATTGCAACAGGTACCCTGGAGGCCCTGAAAAAGTTGTTCCCCCCTGTCAAAATTCAATATATCGAGCAACAACCTACCCTTGAAGAAATATTTCTTTCGCTTGTCAGTACAAAAAAATAAATCAAATGGAAACTGTAAAAACCTATTTTTTCACGGATATGCGTGTCATGCTGGGTCGTTCCATGCGACATGTATTTCGCAGTCTGGATACGGTTATCACCGTTACGCTGATGCCCGTAGCACTGATGCTGCTGTTTGTTTATGTACTGGGTGGCGCTATTAACGCGGGCACTGATAAGTACGTCAATTATTTATTACCTGGTATCCTGTTAATCGCCATTGCTAACAGTGCAGGCTATACGTCGTACCGGTTATTCAACGATGTTCAGCGTGGGATATTTGAGCGCTTTCATACTATGCCGGTTGCCCGTTCTGCCGCACTCTGGGGGCATGTATTAACTTCGGTAATATCCAATATACTGTCGCTGGTGGTGATCGTGCTGGTGGCGCTGGTGATGGGATTCCGTTCTTCAGCAGGGATACTCGCGTGGTTGGCCATAGCCGGCATTCTTACGTTGTTTATACTGATGCTTACCTGGATAGCGGCCATTCCTGGCTTATCAGCAAAAACGATGGATGGCGCTATTGCCATCGCTTATCCCATTCATTTTTTACCATTGATCAGCTCCGCCTTTGTACCAGTAAAAACAATGCCTGCACCTGTGAGGGCCTTTGCAGAACATCAACCGGTAACGCCCATCGTAGAAACGATCCGTGCCTTGCTGTACCAGCAGCCTGTGGGTCAGCAGATATGGGTGGCCCTCGCCTGGTGTATCGGTATCATGCTGGTAGCTTATGTTATAGCCATGCGTATTTACAGACAGCGTACGTGAAAAAGAAATGACGGATATCAGGCGCTTAGGTAAACATATTGTATATTTATTTTTTATGTAGATAAACAACAGTATTTGTTCATCTACATAAAAAATAAATATAAGTGTAGCACTAACCCGAACCTATGCATTTACCGGCCATCTTACCAGGGCAGGAAAAAAAATCCACCATCAGCTTAAAGATGAGATCCACAGAATAGAAAATTATACCGCGCATCTGCGTGAAGAACCCCGCGACAGCTGGACAACAAACTACCTGAAAGCTAACGACTGCGACGTCTCCAGGTTATCGTACCGGGAATGGTACCCGGCTTATATCGTACATCCGTTGACGGGAGTCATCGGTAAACAACAGATATGGCTTTTTTCCAACGAAACGATTGCAGTGGCGGCCATCTGGACACCCGAAGGGTTTACCAGCGCATTGGGCACAGTATTACACTGGATAGACGAGCATACGCAGGTCACCTTATGGCGCCCTGCAGATGCCTACCCCGGGGAACTCGCAGCCTGGCAAAATATACTGACACGACAAAACATTCAGCAGCCCGTACCGCAGGCATTCAGGGAAAATGACTTTCCTGTACCCTATTACATATTCTGGTAAACACCTCCCCCTTTGTTCCCTCAGTTTAAAATAAATTTGCGCAAGCAAATACTTGCACATATATTTGCAAGCAAATGATTGCATATTATGGAAGCAAGAAGGGATGTGTTTCAGGCCATAGCAGACCCCACCAGAAGGGCTATAATAGATATGATCGCACAGCAGCCGGTAAATGTAAATACCATCGCCGAACAGTTTCATGTAACCCGGCAGGCTATCTCGCTGCACCTGAAAATATTGTCGGAATGCGGACTGCTCAACATACAACATCAGGGAAGAGAACGCCTGTGCGAGGTACGGCTGGACAAGCTCAACGAAGTATACGAATGGACGGCACAATACCATCAACTATGGACAGGCAGAATGAAATCGCTGAAAAACTTCCTGGAGCAGGAAGAGCAGCAAGCCCCTGCTCCTCAAAAAACGAAACCTATCAGAAAAGCAAAAAAATAACACATGGAAAAGACTACCTCAGTGGAAGAAGTACTGATCGAAGAAACCTTCAACGCCAGTATAGAAAGGGTTTTCAGCGCATGGACAGATCCTGAAAAACTCATGCAGTGGTATGCACCTGAAGGCTGCACTATCACGTTCAAAAAGCTGGACATCAGGAAAGGCGGCAGTTTCCACAGCTGTATCACCCATCCTGTACATGGCGCATGTTGGGCCATCGGTGAATACCTCGACATACAACCCAATAAAAAAATAGTATTTACACTCCTCAACGCCGATGAAAACGGCGAGCCTGTCAACCCCGCAGATATTGGCATGGACGCAGACTGGCCACGGCAAACACTGGTCACGGTTACCTTTAGCGAAGAAAATGGTCAGACAAAACTCGTGCTCCGCCAGACGGTTGCGCAGCAGCTCGCGAAAAAAACAGGCGCCTATCCAAGCTGGCTGCAGATGCTACAACATATGCGTGCAATAGTCGAATAAATCATCTATATGAAAAAAATTATCACCACACTCATAGCTGCATTACAACTGGTGACAGTATTTGCAGAGAACCCTGATTCCATCGCATACAAACACGGTTATGCGGAAGTGAACGGCATAAAGATGTATTACGAAATATATGGTGCAGGCAAACCACTGGTATTAATCCATGGCGGCGGCTCCACCATTCAAACCTCTTTCGGAAGGGTGATACCTTTACTGGCACAACACCACCAGGTAATAGCCATGGAACTACAGGCCCATGGCCGTACCAGCGACCGTAACGCAGACCTTACCTTCACGCAGGATGCGGATGATGTAGCCACCCTGTTACAGCAATTACATATCAGCAAAGCCGACTTCCTGGGCTTCAGCAATGGCGCCACCACTACCGTACAAATTGCTATTCGTCATCCGGAAATCGTTGACAGGATGATACTCGGTTCGCCGCTATGCAAGCGCGACGGCGTGCCCGAACAATTCTGGGGCTTTATGCAGCAGGCCTCCTTATCCAACATGCCAGCGGAACTGAAGGAAGCCTATCTGCAGGTGGCCCCTTATCCCAACAACCTGCAGGTAATGCACGACAGGGACGTTAAAAGAATGCTTGACTTCAAAGACATCCCCGACGATCAGCTGAAAGCCATTCACGCCCCTGCTTTGATTATCATCGGCGATAAAGATGTGATCACACCGGAGCATGCCATCGCCATGAGCCGGCTACTTCAACATGCTTCGCTGGCCATCATTCCCGGCGTGCATGGCGAATACCTGGAAGAAGTTACCACCCTCAAAAGCGGCTCCCATGAAGCAGTGTACGTGGTGCCTATGATGGAAGGCTTCCTGGGAAAATAAGATTCCTCAATCTGGCTACAAAGCCTCGCGGTTAGACTACAAATACCTCCCCATACTACCTGACCTTTGCTTTAGAAAATAAAACAATGGTTTATGAATAATAAGATCTGGTTTATCACGGGTACATCAAGAGGTTTTGGCAGGATCTGGGCCACCGCTGCACTGGAGCGCGGCGACAAAGTAGTAGCCACTGCAAGAAAGCCCGAAAGTATTGCCGACCTCAAAGAAAAATATGGTGAAAATGTGCTTACACTGGCACTGGACGTCACCGACCCCGCACAGGTGAATGCTGCTGTAGCAAAAGCCCATGCTCATTTTGGCAGACTCGACATCATCCTCAACAATGCGGGCTATTCACTGGTGGGCACAATAGAAGAAGGCACTGCGGAAGAACTCCGGGCACTATATGAAACAAATATTCTCGGGCCGGTAGCAGTGATTAAAGCGGCCTTACCACTGTTGCGGCAGCAAGGTGGCGGACATATACTGGGTGTATCCAGCAACCTTGGGCATATAGCCTTGCCCGTTATTGGCTACTACAGCTCTTCCAAATGGGCGTTTGAAGCCATACATGAAGCCCTCGCAGCTGAAGTGGCGGCCTTTGGTATCAAGGTAACCATCATTGAGCCAGGAGCCTACGCTACAGAATTCGGCAGCCAGGAGTCGCTGAAGTTTGCCAAAGGAATGGACATCTACACAGACTTTAAAAACAATTTCTTCCAGCACCTGCAGACCATGGAAAGAGGTAACCCCCTCGCCACGCCACAGGCACTCTTCCAGATCGTAGATACGCCTAACCCGCCGCTACGGTTCAATCTTGGCAGTCATAACCTCCCACAGCTGCGCGAAGCCTACGCCTCCAGGATAGCTACCTGGGAAGCCTGGGACACTGTTTCTGCATCAGCACAGGGCGATAACCGCTAATATTCTTAAATAAAAAAGATAGCCGATCTTTGCATCGGTTATCTTTCTATTTATACAGCTATGAAAAAAGTGGAAAACAAACCGGTCAGATTCGATTCACTAACCGCCGTACACCGGCAGCTGGGCCTGCCGGCACCCAAACACCCGCTGATAAGCCTGATCAATGGCTCGCAGCCGGGTATTACCGGCAAAATGCCCAACGGCCCTCATATTCTCAATTACTACAAAATATCTTACAAACCACCGTTCAGCGGTAAAATAAAATACGGGCAAAGTTATTACGACTTCGATGAAGGAGGCTTATTATTCGCATCACCCGGACAAGTGATCGGCGGAAGTGAAGATTCCGCCTGCACCAATGCCGGCACGCTGATACTGCTTATTCATCCCGATTTCCTGCTACATCATCAGCTGGCAAAGAAGATAAGGCAATACGGCTACTTTTCCTATACCGCCAATGAGGCACTGCATATGTCTGAAGAAGAGAAAAATATTATCCTCTCTATCTTCCAGATGATTGAAAGAGAATTGAACAGCAGAATAGATGATTTCAGCCAGGATGTAATGCTATCACAATTGGAATTGCTGTTTAGCTATGCAGACCGTTTCTACAAACGCCAGTTCATCACCAGGAAAATTGTCAGCAATGATCTTTTGCAACAACTGGAAACCGTCATAGATCAATATTTAGATGATGAAGGTAGCGAAGGACTACCTACCGTTCAATACCTTGCTTCACAGCTACACCTCTCCCCCGGCTATTTAAGCGACATGCTCCGCTCCCTTATAGGGCAAAATGCACAGCAATATATTCATGATAAACTCATTGCAAAATCCAGGGAATTATTGTCTACCACCAATATGTCTGTATCAGCGATAGCATTTCAGCTCGGCTTCGAACATTCCCAGTCGTTCAGTAAGTTTTTTAAAATCAAAACGAAAGTTTCGCCCATGCAGTTCAGGCAATCTTTTAACTAATGCTTCCAAAAAAACATGAAATTTAAGTAAATTGAGCCTACTTAAAATTTGTTTTAATGGCTTTAGAAAAAACACAAACAGGCTTAGCAAGTGAATTTTATGTTGCTGCTGAGTTAACCAGGCTTGGATATGATGTTACCATCACCTTTGGCAATACAAAAGCAGTTGATCTATTGGTCCATAAAAATGATAATGTTTTTGCTGTTCAGGTGAAAGGAATTCAACGAACAAAATCAATATGCTGGAACCTGGACAAAACAAAATTCAAAGGGAAGAACCTTATAATGGTTTTAGTCAATCTTCATGCAGATACCCCGGATGCTAAGCCTGAATTTTTTGTCCTAAACCACCAGGAAACAATAGAACTATTTAAAAATACGCCAAAGGAAGGTGAAAAGAGATGCTACTTAGACTATGCCTTCCTTAAAAACAAAAACATTTATCAAAACAGGTGGCAATTATTTGATGTAGAAGATAACGCCACTTTTGCAGAATAACTGCGGCACCGGCAATCTTTTAACTAACCCTTCCAAAATAACAAACGCTCATCATTATTTTATAATATAATATCCCTATTTTTAGTTTTCAAAACTACCTTGCCGAGATGGAGCGTGATTTTACACCACAGGAGTGGGATACCTGTATTAAAGTACTGCAAGCATTATCCAGAGACCCTGACCAGTCTATGGATACCCTTGTGCTGAAAGGGCTGGTAACGAAGCTCTACAAACGTGCCCAGCGGGAAAAAAAACTGGCAACAGCTGAAAGTATCATCAACAACATAGTGATACCGGATTCTTTGTCGCTGCAGAAGCTACGGAATATTTCCCTCAAACAGGACCAGCTGAAGCAATACGATAAGAAAGTGAATTTCCTGCAAACGGGAATGGTCAGAAAATATCAGCAACCTGCTACCGACACGATGGATACCAAAGCTGAACTACCAGCATTACTAACGTTCCATAAGTGCTATACCTGCAAAGCAGACTATAAGGAAATGCATTTCTTTTATCATATGCTTTGTCCTGCCTGCGCTACATTGAATTACGCCAAAAGAACACAGCGCTGCGATTTAACCGGCCGCGTGGCCGTTGTTACCGGAGGCCGTATTAAAATCGGCTACCTGACGGCGCTTCAGCTACTACGCGATGGTGCGCGCGTATGGGTAACCACCCGCTTTGCCAGGGATTGTGCAAGCAGGTTTCACCAGGAGCCCGACTTTTCTGAATGGAGCCACCGGCTGAAAATCGTTTCACTGGACCTGCGTAATCTTCACCAGGTAAAAACCTTCATAGAGCAGTTGTATTCATCGGAACAATACCTGGATATTATTATTCATAACGCCGCACAGACGGTCAAGCGTCCTGCTGCTTTTTATCAGCACCTGTTTGAGCTGGAAGAAGCGCCACTGGCAGCTTTACCGGCAGCAGTGCAGTCCTGCGTGATGTCGGCAGGCCCTTTTCATTTCCCTGCTGATAGTGGCGAAATGCAACTACTACCCGCAGAAATAAATAAATATTTCCCCGAAGGCAGGTACGATAAAGACCGGCAGCAGATAGACCTGAGAACCAGCAACAGCTGGACCCTGCGCCTGGATGAGATTACACCGGTAGAGATGCTGGAAACCCAGCTGGTAAATGTTACTGCGCCGTTCATGATGAACAGCAGACTGAAAACCTTGATGCAGCAGTCACCCTTTGAGCGGAAATTTATCATCAACGTTTCTGCGATGGAAGGGCAGTTTAACCGTGGCAACAAAACCTGTTACCATGCACATACGAATATGGCCAAGGCTGCGCTCAACATGATGACCAGGACAGCCGCACAGGACTACGCACAGGACGGCATCTACATGAATAGTGTAGATACCGGCTGGATAACACAGGAAAATCCTCATCCTATCAAAGAATGGCTATACGAAGAACAAGGGTTCGTTCCTCCGCTGGATGAAACAGATGGCATGGCACGTATATACGACCCCGTAGTAAGCGGACTTACCAAACCGGAGATCCCGTTGTTTGGCCATTTCCTGAAAGATTATTTCCCTTATGCCTGGTAATTGAAATTAAACTAATCATGTAATATTTTTTTATGCAGATGAATAACGTTGTATGTCCCGTAGATAAAGTGATCCCCGGGTTTTCCTTTCAACGGGAAGACCTTGATCCTATCTTACAATTTCTGGCAGAGAACCAGCCATTGCCAGCGGCCGACAAGGCTTTTCCTGTTGGCACCATCACCAGCGACGGCCGCCTCGATATGTGTAAGCAAAAACTTGGCGTTGAAGGTATGCAGCTGGTGGCACAGGCGCTGCACCGTAACACACAGGTGAAGCATTTATTACTTGGCACGAATGCCTTCGGAAATCCGGGCGCAGCGGCTATTGCAGCACTGGTTGCAGCAAACAACACCGTTGAAACCGTCTATCTCGGCTGTAATTATATGGACCACCAGGGAGCAGCAGCCATCTGCGAAGCACTGGCTGAAAACACCGCAGTAAGAGGATTATGGTTCAAGCGAAATCCGATCGGGCCACAGAGTATCCCTGCTATCATTCAGCTATTAAAACAAAATACCCGCATTCGTACGCTGGACCTGGTAAATACCCTTGCCGGAGAAGCGTTCCGCACCCTGTTGCATTACCTGAAAGAAAATAATTCCGTAGAAAGATTATACCTGAGCGGTAATTACCTGACTGCTGATATGATGACCGCTGTCAGCGATATGCTGGAAGAAAATAAGTCGGTGAAAGCACTGTTCCTGAGTGTAAATAATATCGGCGATGCGGGCGTAGCACATCTGTTACGCGGCCTGCAACGAAACACAACCCTGGAACAACTGAGTCTTTCCAGTTGTGGCATTGAAGCAGCAGGTATGGAACAGCTACATTCCGTTGTTATGCGCCAGCCTTCCTTAAAATATATAGACCTGGGCCATGCCCCTTCTGCAAAGGCTTTGGGCGCAAAAGCAAATCAACCGGTAAAAGATTCTGTGATGAAAGATTATCCGGCTATGCCTGTAGATTTTATTCATCCGGATACGAAAGCGATTAAAAGCGTATATCGCTAGTGAAGAAAGTGTAACAAACTGATGAGGTTCGAACTCATGCTTCGACCTTGGCAAAGTCGCGCTCTTCCAACTGAACTACAGTTTGTTACAAGTGCAAACATATAAATTTTATTCTTTATTTGAAAATTAAAATCTTAGCTGGAAAAGAAAAAAGAAAGGGATGGAAAGAGAAGAAGTAACAAACCGATGAGACTCGAACTCATTCCCCCTGCTTGCATGGCAGATGCTCTTCCTGATGAGCCACGGTCTGTTACGGGCGCAAACATATGATTTTTATTTTTAAAATGAAAAATAAAATCCGGCAGCAAAAAAATAAGATGGTTGTAAAGGAAAATAAGTGCAGATGGAGAAGTGACAGGCCGATGAGCTTCGAACTCATTCCTTCTCCGTGAAAGGGAGACGCTCTTCCAGATAAGCCACAGCCTGCTATAGGATCACAAACATATGCATTTAATTTTTAAAACGAAAATTAATTAGCGGCTGGAGAAGAAAGTGTAACAGGCCGATGAGCCTCGAACTCATTTCCTCCGCGTTGGTGCAGGCGCTCTTCCTGATGAGCTACGGCCCGTTACGGGATGCAATATAAATGAAAAGCCCTGTGCATGCACAGGGCTTTTCATTTATATTTTTTAATACAGCTTATTTAAACGCTTCATTCAACACGGCTGCGAGGCGAATACCTGCCTGTTGAATTCTTTCATTGATTACCGGGATATGCTGCTCATAATATTCCTTACCGATGCTACGGCCATTCATGGCGTCCACCTGTGCATACAGCTGGCTGCTTACCTGGTAGCTTTCCCAGATCCATTGCATAGCCGGATCACGCTGCCACTGCTTGATTTTACGCTTACCTACATCATCCAGTTTTTCTGCCATCTGCTGGTAAGTGAGGCCCTGGGTGCTGATCAGGCGACTATCCCACAGGCTGTGAAGATTAGTACCTTTCCCTTCATAATTCAGCTGGATGGTGTTACCACCTTTATCTTCCTTTCTGCTGATATGCATTGGCTGATGTAAATCTCCCACGAGGTGCACAATAAATTTCAGTGCAACAATTTTCTTCTCGCGTGGAGTAGCCGGATCGGCGAGTTCTTTTTCCAGTTGTGTTAATGCGCTGAACACGTTCTGGTCTGGCGTTGCGAGCACCTGCGTCTCAAAAGCCTTGCGGTCAAGGCCCAGTGGCAGGTTCAGAAAATGCCAGGGAGCAGTCTCCTTGTATTCATCCTGGTTGCGTACTTCATCGGCCCAGGATGCCACATCTGCCAGTGACTGATCACCTAAAAGGTCTTTGACTGCCAGGCTGGCCTTTGGAGACAGGTGGTTCTGTGCAATTTTACCGATGGTTTGATGTCCGACATTTCCCCAGGAGGATAATAACAGTGTAAGTATAGCCATGAGGCTAAGTAAAGTTGGCCTATTCATGTTGCCAAATTACTAATCATATTGGAGCTGTATATTAACTTAATGTTGCTCTTCTGTTTTATGTCAGTTTCTAACATCTGTACAAAAATTTGATTTGCCTACATTCGCTTTAATTAATCTTTTCCCGATGAAAGAGAATAAATACGATGATCCACAGTTTTTTGGCGCATACAGTAATATGAACCGCTCACAGAAAGGCCTGGAGGGCGCAGGCGAATGGCATGCACTCAAAGCGATGCTCCCCTCCTTCACCGGAAAAACGGTACTTGACCTGGGATGTGGGTTCGGATGGCACGACCGCTATGCCATAGAACAGGGCGCCACTGCGGTTACCGGCGTAGATATCTCTGAAAAAATGCTGGCAAGGGCAAGGGAAATAAACGGTTTGCCAGGCATTTCGTATATCCGGCAACCAATAGAGGATATACATTTCCCCGACGGAAGCTTTGATATGGTGATAAGCTCACTGGCCTTCCATTATATAGCAGCCTTTGATGCGCTCTGTGAAAAAGTAGCACATTGCCTGCGGCCAGGCGGCAACTTCGTATTCTCTGTAGAGCATCCTGTATTTACTGCCGCCGGCAAGCAGGACTGGTACTATGCTGCTGACGGAAGCATCCTCCACTGGCCGGTAGATCATTATTTCAGCGAGGGCGAAAGACAAACTGTTTTTCTGGGCACACAGGTAACGAAATATCACCGCACACTGACCACCTACCTGCAAACGCTGATCAGCAAAGGGTTTACTATCCAACAGGTAGTGGAACCACAGCCAGATGAAGCCATGCTAAAGGCTTTTGAAGGAATGGAAAACGAATTGCGCAGACCAATGATGCTGCTGATAAGTGCCGTATTGCAATAATCCTGTTACGACTTAAACTGCTGACGTAGCAATGCAGACAGCTGCCTTAACGGTTCGTTGGCCTCCTTATGCATACAGGCATACCAGCGGCGTTTTCGCAATGGCGATTCCAGCGGCACTACCGCCAGCTGCTCACACAGATAGGGTGCTACTGCCCATCTGGCCATAACGGTAATGCCTATATTGGCTTTTACCATTTCAATGATCGCCTCTGTCAATGGCACCGGTATGATACGCTTAGGTGGCGTGAGTTTCAGAAAACTCTCCAGCGCAGAACCGGTATTACTGCCAAAGGTGTAGACCATCACCGCTTCATCTTTGATATGTGTTTCCTTTATTTTTTTCGCATGGGCAAGCGGATGTTCATTGCTCATCACTACCACCAGTTCATCATCAAATAAATGATCGTAGCGGTAGTTGCTATTGGTAACAGACCTGCTGACAATGGCCAGGTCCAGCTCCCCTGCTTCCATCGCGGCCATCGGCTTTTGCGTGGCCTGTACCACTATCTGTAACGTCACATCCGGATATAGCTGACGGAATGTTCTGAAAACCCCTGGCAGCCAGTGATAGCTGGTATAGCATTCCGTACTTACCCGGATCGTTTGTTTACGCCCCTCCTTCAGCTGCAGTAATTCCGATTTCAGGTTGTCCATCATAGGAAGCATAGACTCTGCATGTTCCAGCACTTTCCTGCCCGCTTCCGTCAGGATCATTTTTTTTCCGGAACGGTGAAACAACGGTAAGCCTAACATCGTTTCCAGGTCGCGGACCTGGTGACTTAATGCAGACTGTGTCAGGTGCAGCTTTTGGGAGGCCTTCGTCACAGAACCTTCAGTGATGATGCTGCGTACGATCTGGAGATGCTGAAAAGTAATCATTAGAAATTCTCATTATTATATCAAATATAATTCACTTTTCTCATACTTCAAGCCGGCGTACTTTTGACTTATCAAAAACAACTAACTATGAAAGTTCAACGTTTAGGATGGGCCGGTGCAAAAATTACAACTGCTGGTCTTACGATATTAATAGATGCAATAGAAGATTACAGTGGCGGGAAATTTTTCATCATAGACACTATTGATGCGCAATACCGCTTCAGCGACGAAGTGAAAGCCGACTATATAATGATAACACATCTTCACAGAGACCACTACGACAAAGAAGTGATCCTGAAAGTACTGAAGCCTGGCGGTAAGGTAATTGCTTCCAGCATGATCGCAGATGTACTGGCTGCGGATGGGGTTCCCAATATTTTACCACTGGAACTGAATGAATCTTTCACCGATGGTGACGTGAGCATTACGCCGGTATTTGCCATGGATGGCATTGGCGACAAACAGGTATCCTGGGTAGTGGCTGATGGTAAGCACCGCATCTTACATGGCGGCGACACCATCTGGCATAATCAGTTCTGGGCTATCGGCAGGCAATACCAAAGTTTCGATGCGGTACTGCTTCCTGTAAATGGCACCACGATGTATTTCACGAATCCTTTCAGTCCGGTACCAGGCACATTAACGCCCTTGCAGGCAGTAACGGCAGCGCATATACTACATGCAGGTACATTGATACCGATTCATTATGGCTTTAACAAACCCGGGGTTTATGAAGAGTTCCCGGATGTGGTAGGTAACCTGAAAGCCGCTGCCACAGAACAAAACGTGAACATCTGCTTCCTGCAGCCGGGTGAGGAAATAGCGTGGAACTAAACTAACTGATAAACCGGCCGGCAAAATAAGCTTTGAACGGGCGTTCATACGGGCATGATTTTGCAGGTGCAAGGCAGGTGATGCCGGCCGGAAATCTACAGCAGGTTAGTCTTCAAACCTGAATGATTTTGCCACCCTGTCAAACACAGCTCTATAATCATCTGCATATTCGACTTTAGTGCCACCGGTAATCAAATATACAATACCGTGATAGGGGTACATATAACATACCAGCCTGGTTCTATGACCTTCTATATCCATGTCATAGCTAAACCATTCACCCTTCAGGGCCTTTCCTTCAAAGGTACCTTCGTCTACAAGTACTACACCGGGCACGGATTCCAATAGCATTTTTTTCATCTTCCGGCTATACTTTTCCCAGGGCATCGGAATACCGTGGGAGATCACATTGATGACGACACCAGCGTCTGCCTCCTTTACAGGAGGTTTTAAAAAATAATAATCAATACCATAGGCTGTTTGCCGAAAGGTGTTCCAGCCAGCGGGTATATACAGTTTATAATCAGTACGGCCAATATTATACTCATCTGTGGTTGTTACAGTATCGTCGGCGGCCTGCCGGTAATGTTTTTTAGCGTCACAAGCGCTCAAGGCCAGCACGAGGAACAGTACAGCTAATGTTTTCATAGGAGATCAGGGATTTCAGAGATAAAGATAAAAATTACTTGCAAGAATAATAATATACGAAAGGCGCCTCCATTCATCAGCGCCTTTCGAAATATCTATAAACGGGATCATACTATTTACTTCCTTCTTCCTTTATCCCTTTCAGCAAAGCATAAACTGCCATGGCGTGGCCATGCCCAAGCTCAAATTCTTCTTTGAGCCAGTTAGTAACCTGCGTTGCCTTTACTTCAGGTTTCAATACGCCTTTAGTAGTGAACCCTTTTTTCTCAGCCATGTTTTTAAAGTCTGTAGCCGTTTTTCCGGTTTTCTTTTCAATATTGTCAAGATAGGCTTGAAATGACATAATACTTCTTTTTAAATGTGAATACAGGTTATACGTTTCCGTTATAGGATGATACATCAAAGCTACAATTCTACCGCTGAAATCTTAATGCCTGATTGCGACAAATAAAGGGTGTTTATCTCACGTGTGCGGCAGCATTGCTGCCATTGTATTAAAATAGGGATATTTTTCCCAGCTCTCTTTGTCACCGATTACATATATCCGCTTTTGCGCCCTTGTCAGCGCTACGTTTAGTAAATTAGGCTTTCGAGATGCCCACTTTCTGGCTTCAGCTTTATTGGGATCGCTGCCCAATACCAGGAAAACTATTTCAGCTTCCCTTCCCTGAAAAGTATGAATGGTTCCTATTTGAATGGCTGGTTGATGGCGGAACACCTGCCTGCACCTATCCGCCACTGTCACAAAAGGCGAAATGACATAAACAGGTTGCTGCTGATCATATTCAGTTCTTTGCAGTTGCTTTATTTTCTCCTCCAGGAGTGAAATCTCCTCTTCAATTACATGGCCGCTATTGCCAGCCCCGCCCTTTACATGAAACCAGGAGGAAGGACCGATAAAGCGGGCTTCTTTTTTATCAGTGCTCACCTTAACCATCTGTCCGTTATAGGCAATCTGATTGGCAATACGAAACATAGGGTCATCGCAGCGCCGGTGCGTCCGTAACGGGAAACCTGTCCAGACGGCTGCTTTCTCACCTGTACGGATATACGTTCCGGGACGGGATATTCTGTCTGCAAGGACCTGGGCGGAGCTGCATAATGGGCTCCAGGTATCATCCAAATTATACTGCTGCTTAATCTTTGCTACCAGGCTTTCCGGAATGGTCACCACAGGTTCTACCTGAAGCGGATCACCAACGATGGCTGCTCTTCGGGAACGCCACAGGATACCGGTTGCAGATTGTGGTGTAGCCTGTCCTGCTTCATCCAGCAACAACCAGCCCAGCCCATCTTTTCCAATAGAAGAAAAAAGCCTGCTCACGGAAGCCAGCGTGGTAGACACTACCGGCACACAGAAAAAGAAAGTATCCCATAGGTTCCGGGCCACCGCCTCTTTCATGATACCACGCCCTCCCAGTAATTCAAAAAATACTTTCAGGTTGTTCCTGAATTTCTTCGCATTGGCAAGAATCGCGTATTTATGCAACTCCATACTTTTGATGAAAATATCACTACGCAGCTTATTAATGCGAGGAGATGCATATGGTGTTCTTAAATGAATATCCTCCATAGTCGCATGGTAGAAGTTATCATCTACCAGGTTGGCCGCAGCAAAACCATATTGCTCACATAGCTGCTCCCTTTGCTGCTGATATTTTTTAATAATGGTGACCTGCGCTTTAAGCTGTGCATCATTATCTCGTTGCAGCCTGGCATTCTCTTCTATGGCTGATTGCAGGGCATTTCGTTTCTTTTCAAGACTACGTTGATTATTGACAATTGCTTCCTGTTCATCTACATATTTATCTCTACCAGATTTCCATAGTTTGTATGTTGCTGTTGCAAATAGTTTTTTCCACCAGAAAAAAGAAGGTTTTCGCTGATCACATAATGTTATCAGTTGCTGAATAGCTGCCAGCTCTTTTGCCAGCACCTCATATTGGGAAATAATAGTGTTTAGGTCGGTTTCCAGTGATTGCTTTTTACTTTTGAATGCTGCCTGCTTTTCGCGGTACATTTGACTATCCGCCACTGCCTGCATATGGGACTGCAAGCTATCATGAAAAGCGCCTGCCTGCTGTTGAAAGTCATCAAAAGCAGCTAGCAATGACTTTAACTCGCTGCGGCATTGGGCATATCGTTGCTGGTACTGCGGCGTAAGGTCTTCTTCCTTATATACGGCCCATAATATATCTTCAAACCCTGGCTGGTCTTTTGTTTTCTTCCAGAAATCCTGTCTGAACTGGTACCTGTTTTCACTATTGCCTAATGCGGCGCTCAGTATCCCCCATGCATCGGCATCAACTAGCCGGCCGCCCAGTTCAGCAAAATAGTCTGCTGTAGGGAATTCGGTTGTATCAATAGCTGTGGCAGCTGGCAGGGCTTTGGTGATATTTTCAATCGCATTATTATTGTTGCTGGCAACGACGATACTCGTTCCTGCTACTATTTCCGGCCGGATCGTATAGGTATGCCAGTCGTAGCCATCTTCACGGCTGATTCTATTATAGGCACCAAACAAATCTGACGCTTCAAAGGAAAGCATTTTCATGGCCCTGGATACCAGAATATCAGCTACCACATCTTTCAGCAAGGTTGTTTTACCCGTGCCCGGAGGCCCGTTTACGCCTTGTATACCGCTGGTATTTTTAAGTGCCGTTATGCTGTTGACTGCACCTGACTGGGCAGTGTATAATCCATACTTAACCGGTGATGGCCACCGGCCGGGCGACATCCGCTTTGGATGCACCCAATCCACCAGGTGCATTTTCTCTTGCAGCAGATCCTGCCGCGCGCTTGTATCAATCGTTTCCTGCAGGTATTGCTGCAAGGAAGTATTCAATAAAGCCGGATCCCCTATCAGCAGGTTGAGATCATCGAGATAAAAGCTGTTCAGGAAGTTGGTTTCAGGAGGCGAATCCTTATGGATTTCCTTCGACAGCACCATTATCCGGATCGGTTCCGTTAACCAGTCGCACAACTCACTGAGATATTTTATTTCTTTCAGCAGTGTTTTCCTGTCAACGGATGGCCCTTTTCGTTTTCCTTGCACCCCTTCTTCCGGGGCTTCAGGTGCCGGTGGCAGTTCATATCTACGCTCAAAGTCCTCTGTGGCCATTTTCACCCGGAACGGTATTGTTGAAAGACCACCCTCTTCTTTAAGTCCCTGGAGGCCGAAGATATAAGAGGCCGGAACATAACTGTTTTCATCCGGGCAGCCATACTCATTCAGCACCAGAGCCGACAAACAGGTGTGACCACTGGCAGGCTTCTTATAGTCTGCATCAGCATCCGTTACATTAAGCCTGGTTTTTATACAATCAATCACCTGCCCCTTGGGGATATAGCCGAATAAAAGGGTATGCTGCCAGGTATAGCCGGCACGGGCAGGCCTGTTTTCCTGCCATGGCAGGAGCTCATCTTCTGAAAGAAATTTAAAACCCTTTTTAACATCAGGCAAATTAAAAATTTCAATATCACGCCAGAACTTCAGGATATGTTGCTGCTCCAATAGGGTTGATTTAAATAATAAATAATATAGGCAGATAGCACTTTACAGTTAACTTTTTCCTGCATTTATACGACAGGATTTAAACGCAGATTGTCTGTAAAGATAATGAATTCAGCATTTTCCAGGTGGTCAGGCATGATGCGGCCACCTCCAATAACAATACGATAACCATCCTAACCTTCCCTCACCGCAACAGTCGCACCGAAAAAAGAATTACCTTCGCCGGGTAACCATAATAAAATACCTGGCGTTTGAAACACCCTGCTACAGGGCTTATGCCGGTACCGATTTAATATATACATGATTGTTATGCATAATGCCTTCATTAAAAAAGCTGCATTAAAAACATTAAAAATAACCTCCATATCTTTAGCTGGTATTATTGCGTTATTGTTTCTGCTCCCCATCCTGTTTCCTGGCGCGGTGGCCAGCAAAATCAAGAACTGGACCAATAACAGTATTACAGGAGATCTGAATTTTTCAAAGGCCAGGTTATCGTTCTTCCAGCATTTTCCTTCGCTTACGCTTACGCTGTATGATTTCAGTCTGAAAGGGGGTGCGCCTTTCCAGCAGGACACGCTGGTAGCAGCCAATGAAGTAGCATTAGGCGTTAATCTTAAAAGTATTTTTTCAGATGCCATCACCATCGATGAAATCTACCTGACCAACGGTAAAATCCATATCATGGTGGATTCGGCGGGGCATCCCAACTATAACGTATACAAGTCTGCCCCTGCCTCCACGTCCAGTAAGCCAGACAGTGGCAGTGCTTCCATGAAAATAGAGCGCATTCAGATAGAACATTGTCACCTGATTTACGATGATCAGTCGCTACCGATGTACGTACAGGCAAAGGAAGTAAACTATCTCGGTAAGGGCGATCTCAGCAAAGCCATCTTTGATCTCTATTCAAAAATCGATATCGGATCATTGGACTTCTCTTATAATAATACTTCCTATATTTTTTCCAAGAAGCTTAACGGGGAACTGATTACAAAGATTAATACCAATTCCCTTGATTTTGTTTTTGAGAGAAATGATCTGAAGATCAATGAGCTGCCGGTAGCATTGAAAGGCGCTTTTGCCTTCATGAAAAACGGCTACAAGATGGACTTCCGTCTGAATTCCAGGGAATCAAGCCTGCATGCAATTTTTGGTGCATTACCACCGGAATACCTGACCTGGATGCAACATACCAATATTGAAGGCACCGCAGACCTCAACGCAAGCCTGATTGGTGAGTACGTCGCCGAAACCAATACCATGCCCGATCTTACCTTCAACATGCAGGTACGCGACGGCAGCATCAGCAATCCGAAAGCACCAGCTCCTGTTAAAAATCTCTTCCTCAATTTCCAATCGAGGCTGGCACAGCTGAATACAGATAGTTTATATGTTAATGTAGACTCTATCTTCTTTAACATAGATAAAGACTATTTCAGCTCTGTGATAAAAGTAAAAGGGCTGAAAACGCCAGACATCCATGTTAAACTGAATACCGACATTGATCTTGAAAAATGGAGCAAGGCGATGGGCTGGAAATCTTTCGACCTGAAAGGCCGGTTGCAGGCACACCTGCTGGCAGATGGCCTGTATGCCACCCGCATCATAGACCGTGGCTCCAAACAGCGTCCGGATACCATTATCAGCAGCATTCCTGCCTTCAACCTCGACGCCAGCTACAGGGATGGTTACTTCAAATTCGCTTCCCTTCCCGAAGGACTAAAAAACATCAGCTTCAAAGTAGCGGCCAGCTGCCCGGATAACAACTACGCACATACACATTTCAATATTGAAGATATCAATGCTGATCTGTTAAGCAATTATATCAAAGGCTATTTCCGGTTTACCAATGCCCAGGCACCTGTCATCGATGCACAACTGGCATCTGTACTGCAATTGCATGACCTGAAGCAATTCTATCCGATGGATAGCCTGGACGTCACCGGCGCCTTACACCTCGACATCAACACCAAAGGCAGCTATGTACCTGCAAAGCGGCTGTTTCCCGTTACCACCGCCAAACTTACCATGGATGACGGCACCGTGCAAACGAAATACTATCCGCACCCCATCAGAAAAATTAATATAGACGCCACCGTTACCAATACTACCGGTACCATGCGTTCCATGAAGGTAGACCTGAAGCCCGTTGCCTTTGAGTTTGAAGACCAGCCATTCGTGCTGAAAGCGGACCTCAGCAACTTCGACGACATCCGCTACAACATTACCTCCAACGGCACCATCAACCTCGGTGCACTGTATAAAGTCTTTGCCATTCAAGGTTACGACCTGGAAGGCTTCATTAAAACCAACCTGGCCCTTAGCGGCACCCAGGCCGATGCCACCGCCGGCAGATACAATAAACTGAATAACCGGGGCACCATGGTGGTCAGGGATATCAACCTGAAAACAGACCTCTTCCCATTGCCTTTCCTTATCAGCAGCGGGATTTTCCGTTTCGACCAGGACAAGATGTGGTTCGATACCTTCGTGGCTAATTATGGTAAATCCAAACTTACCATGAATGGTTACCTCAGTAACGTGATCGGCTATATGACCGCAAAAAATCAGACACTACATGGTAATTTTGACTTTAAAAGCAATTATATACTGGCAGATGAGCTGATGACCAACGCCGCCGCTACCCCAGCCGGGCCTGCAAAAGCTGCTCCTGCTGCTTCCGGCGTGATCATGCTTCCTACCAATCTGGCGCTTACCCTCAACGCCGCAGCAGGTAAAATCCAGTTCAAAGGCATGAACATAGATAGCTTCCACGGACAGCTGGTACTGGACAGTGGCAAGGTAGCGCTCAACAAAACCGGGTTTGTCATCATCGGTGCACCGGTGGAAATGGATGCCACCTACACCTGCATACAGCCACAACGCGCAGCTTTCGATTATCATATCACCGCAAAGGAATTTGATATCAGAAGAGCTTACAACGAGATAAAAATATTTCATGACATCGCCAGTTCTGCCGGTAGCGCCAGTGGTATCGTAGGACTGGATTACCAGCTCAGTGGTAAGCTGGATGGCAATATGAACCCCATCTATCCTTCCCTGAAGGGCGGCGGCGTGTTGTCGCTGAAGAAAATAAAACTCAAAGGCTTTAAAATGCTGAATGCCGTAAGTCAGTCTACCGGTAAATCTGAAGTGAAAGACCCGGATCTTTCCAAAGTAGAAATCAAAACTACCATCAACAATAATATCATTACCGTAGAGCGGACGAAACTGCGTATAGCAGGTTTCCGCCCACGGTTCGAAGGACAGGTAAGCATGGATGGGAGAATAAACATGAAAGGCAGACTGGGACTGCCGCCACTGGGCATCCTGGGAATTCCGTTCAATGTAACCGGCACACAAAGCAAGCCGGTTGTGAAGCTGAAGCGGGGCAGCGATAAAGATCAGCTGGAAGAAACAGAAGATACTGAAGAATAAACAGAAAAGGGAAATGCGGACCGCATTTCCCTTTTCTTTACTGGTATAAATTGTATTTACAATTTTAATTTCAATCCTCCATTGACGACAAAGCCATCCAGCGGCGCATAGATATCCCTGAAAACCGGATGGGTGACAGTACCCGTATAAATGCTGTCAAAGCGGGTTTGACGGGTATCCAGGCAGTTCTCGAAGTTCACGAACAGGGAAAATTTCTCCCATAACCTTTCGGCCATGAAACCACAAATCCAATAAGATTTCCCGGTGGTACCATCCGTCAGCTGTTGCTTGCTGTAATAATATGCTTCCAGTCCCAGTTTCCAGCGTTCTTCTTTTTCGTACATCAGCACATTATTGAGGCGGTGACGCGGTGTGAGCGGGTTTTCCCGGGTAATGCCATGCTCGTTCAGGCGGGCATCAGTATAGGTATAACCGATATAGAGCTTGAAGTCACCGTAGCCCAATCTGACATTTGTTTCCCAACCTTTTGTATCCATAAAGCCAGTAGCATTTTCAAGTCTGTAAAGATTATCAGACAAAGAATGTAATAGTAGCGGATGGTTGATATGGGTATAAAAAAAGAGCTGGTTAACGCTAAAACTCAATTTATCATCAAAAAAACCTGTTTTGTAATTCAAGTCAAAGTTAGCACCATAAGACCTTTCCGGCCGATTGAATTTCGTGCTGACAGGCAAAACAGATTGATAATTGATCCGCTCTGTTTCTTCCGTAAATATCGTTGGTGTTTTATAGCCTAACCCACCGGATATACGCGATGTAAACGCCGGCGTTAGTTTGAACATGGCGGCGATGCGCGGCAGTAGCAGCAGTCCGTAATCTATGACATAATCACTTCGCAGGCCTGTTTCCAGTTGCAGCCATTCATTTGCCTTCCAGGTATTCTGAATAAAGGCACCCAGCGTACGCTGATCGTAGTTGCGTTTCGGAAAAGTGTCTGTAGGATGCTCTCTGAAGTTATCTGTATATACGTTCAGACCGGCTACCCAGCCGGTGCGTTCACGTTGGTGGCTATACGCCATTTCAGTATAGGACGACAACTGCTGACCGTCGAACACATATCCGGGGATGGCTATGGTCCGGCTGAAGCTGCTGACGGCATTTTTGACCGTGAGACTACTCCCCTCGCTGAATGTATGATCGAACGACAACTGTGTCGAAAACCGCTTACTGTTATTCTTTTCAAAATAGCTGTGGGTGCTGTCGCCATGGCCTTTGACATACAATATATCTCCGCCGGTTCTGCCTTCGGTGGTATAGTTTACACCCAGACTGAGCTTTGTTTTGGGATTAAAATAGAGAAAGAGTTTCGGGTTGACCACATAACGTTCAAACTTAGGTATAGCCGTAAAACCTGTATTGGACGGATCATAGGCAGCGTTGCTGTTACGCGAGGCGAAAACCGTCAGACCAGCTTTTCCGAATCGTTGCCCGTAGAAGCCGCTCAGGTCCAGTCCACCGGCGGAAGTGCCATTCATCAGGAAGCGTACATCTCTTTCTGTAGTGGGCGTTTTGGAAATCAGGTTCACTAGTCCGGCTATGGCGCCACCACCATACAACGTAGAGGATGCGCCTTTAATTACTTCTACCTGTTTGAGGTCGAGCGGAGGTGTCTGGAGTAGTCCGAGCCCGCCGGAATACCCTGCATAAAGCGGTAACCCGTCTTTGAGGATTTGTGTATATCTGCCATCAAGGCCTTGTATGCGGATACTGGCGTTGGCGGAGGTGGCAGATACCTGCTGTGTTTGGATACCAGTACTTTCATTAAGCATCATGCGGATATCACCCGGTTTCATATTTCCTTTTTCTTCCAGTTCTTCCCCCGCGATGAATTCGACACGGGTAGGAATATCCCGAAAGCTACGGGTGCTGCGGGTAGAGGAGATGACCACTTCGTCTATTTCTTCCCCGGCATGCTCCAGGTAGATGATGATCGTATCTGCGGATAATGGAAAGGAAAAAGTATCCTGCCGGGATTGGTAGCCCAGGTAGGTGAAGGTAAGGACATGGCGGCCATTGGATATATCCGTAATAGTTACCTGTCCGTTATGATCTGCTGTGCTGCCATATTTGGTGCCGTTCAGTTTTGCCGTGGCTCCGGGCAGGGGCATTTTATTGTCTGCGTCTTTGATAATGGCCGTGAACTTATGCTGCGCCAGGCAAGGCTGCGCAAAGCCCAGTAGTAATACTATGCTAAGGTACTTAAACATGTTGCTGTTGATGATAATTCAATAAATAGCGGTACACCATGCTGACAGCATGGTATAGTTAGAGAATGGGGAACTATCAGGAAAGCTGGGGAGGTTGCCAGACAGCGGCAGCGAATTCAGGAAGTAATGGAAACGTATAGTCGTTGTAGATATAGCCGGCAAGTGGAATAGCGGAGGGTTCCGCTATCGTGATTTCCGGAACAATACCACCGTGGCAGGTATTACATGAAAAAAACGGACTGCAGGGAAGTTCCGGTTTATGATGGTTATCATTTCTGGCTGGTTGCTGATGGTCTGCGATTCCGGTGCTATACGCCTGGCAGCAGTCGTCGTCTCCGCTGCATGGCACTGCGGAAAGCATTACGATATATATGGAGCATAAAAACAGCAGCCATTTCATGGCGCAAATATAGTTCGATTCCTTTTATATGCAACCTGCAATATGGAAACCTGGTTAAGCCATGCTCTAATATTGCTCATGGCTTGCAGGGTAGGAATTGTCTTTCACATCGGAAATATATTGTTGCACAGCGCCGGTCATCACCTCGAAAAGATTGGCATATTCACGCAGGAATTTTGGCTTAAAGCCTTTATTCATGCCCATCATATCCTGTACTACCAGTACTTGTCCATCACAGTATTTTCCTGCACCTATACTGATGGTTGGTATATGCAGACTTTCAGATATTTTCTTTCCCAGTGCAGCGGGTATTTTTTCCAGCAGTACGGAAAAGCAGCCGGCTTCCTGGAGAAGTGTAGCATCTTCCAGCAGTTTGTTTGCCTCCGCTTCGCTTTTTCCTTGCAGGCCGTAGCCTCCGAGCTGATTGATCGACTGTGGTGTAAGCCCGAGGTGGCCCATAACAGGTATTCCGGCACTAAGAATAGCCTTCACAGAGTCGATGATTTCTGCACCACCTTCTACTTTTATTCCCTGAGCGCCACTTTCTTTCATTACGCGGATGGCTGCACTGAGTGCATCCCTGGGATTTCCCTGATAGGTACCAAAGGGCAGGTCTACCAGTATGAATGCCTGCTTCGCACCCCTTACCACACATTGCGCATGGTAGATCATATGTTCTAATGTTATCGGCAGCGTAGATTCATAGCCCGCCATCACATTGGCTGCAGAATCTCCCACCAGCAGTATATCAACGCCGGCCTGATCAAGGATGGTAGCCATCGTGTAGTCATAGGTCGTGAGCATGGCAATTTTTTCGCCTTTGACCTTCATGGCCTGTAATGTCTGAATATTGGTTCGCTTGATGTCTTTATGTTGCGACATAAAATATTTTTTATTTATGACAAACAGCAATCAGCACTGGTAATATGAGCGCTTCAGTAGGTGAAACCATTTCCATTTTACCATTCAACTGAAAATATACTTATTATTAGGAAATAACGAACATATTCCCGGAAAAAACAGTGAAGTCCCATCGATAATATTTGTAACTTCTATTCATCATTTGTCTGCTGCAGTTTTATCATTTAAAAATTTACTGGTATGAAGACGCTCCTGCTTTCACTCTTTTTCATTCTTTCCACCACTATTGTTTATTCACAGACCAGTACAGACACGATCGCCTTGCGTCAGTCGCTGGAGAAGGCCACTGCAGCCATCCGGGAAGCTTTTGAAAAAGGGGATGCAGCCATGATCGGGCGATTGCATAGTCCGGATGTAATAAAATATTTCGGTGGCAATAATGTAATAACCGGGAGGGCTGCCGTAGAAAAAGGTGCGGCAGACTGGTTCCGGAATGCTGCTGTTTCTTTTATTGAAAACACCGTAGAAAACACCACCTTTGCCGGGAACATCGCCATACAAACCGTTATCTTCTCTATTAAGACAACACCTAAAAACGGTGGTACGCCAACTATCGCCAGAGGCCGGTCTATGGTCATCTACATACAGGACAAAAACAGTCCTACCGGCTGGCTTACCTTACGTGAGATTGCACAGGAAGCCCCTGCCAGATAATACAACTTGTTATCTCTCTCCTGCGACACAATTGTAGTCGCTAACCATCGCTATCTGCATATAAATTAATCTTTTACTGATAGTATTTTATCAGTCGATAAAATTTGCTTCAGTCGATATTATATATACTGTAACTTCCTGTTACTGTCCTGAAAAACATGCAGGCCGATCATGCAACCAAAAAATTATTATCCGGCCAATGCTGCTGTAACACAGGGCACGCATTATCAACTATTGCTGTACATGCTCAACCAAACAAGCACGTTATTGAAAAGTATACTGGATAAATATTACCCGATGAACAGAGAGAAAACCATGTGATAGCCTGATGAATAAACTATCAGTTATCGATTTGCAGGGTCGTTTTTTTTCAATAAAAATGCAATCGTTTGCACAAAAAAACCGCACCAATATCTAATCACGTTAAAAACCACATTATGGAAAAAACTACAGACTGGTACACGGCAGCCACGTGTTGCTACAGACTAACATCGCTTTATCCCCTGACTCCTAACTTCCTAAACATCACTTTATGAGCCGAATAAAGAAAATAATGCTCGGGATCATGGTGATCCTCTGCACCCTGATTATTCCAACTTACGCACAAAACAATGGCGGAATCGTTACTGGTAAAGTCTCCGACCAGAGTGGCGCTCCCCTTCCCGGCGCCACCATCGAGGCTACGGCCAATGGCAAACGTGTTGGTATTGCCGTATCCGACAGCGTGGGTAAATTCGTATTCAGAAACCTGCCGGCAGCCACCTTCACCTTCAATGTGAGCATGATAGGCTTTGATGCAAAATCATTCAATGGATATAAAATCGCTGCCACCAATAATCCGGTGCTATCGTTTGCACTATCTTCTACCGTAAGTGAACTCAGCAGCGTAGTAGTAATCGGTTATGGTACCCGTAAAAGACAGGACGTCACCGGCGCAGTAGCTAAAGCAGACCTCCAGGTACAGAAACAATCACCTAACTCGAACGTGATGTCATCACTGAGAGGTACGGTGCCAGGCCTCACCGTAGGACAGACCACCCGCGCGGGCTCCGACCCTACCCTCATGGTACGTGGCCGTAACTCTATCTCCGGCACTACCTCTCCGCTGATAGTAGTAGATGGATTGATATACAGGGGATCGCTTACCTCCATTAACCCTTCCGATATCGCCAGCATCGACCTGCTGAAAGATGCCAGCGCCGCCGCAGTTTACGGCTCCCAGGCATCGAACGGCGTGGTGCTCATCACCACCAAAAGTGGTGCAGGTATGGACAAGCTCACCGTAGACTACACCGGCTCCTACTCCATACAAGACATGACCAAAAAGGATATGCGACCTGCCACCGGCGCACAATACGTGCAGAAACTCGGCGACTGGTACCTCTCTGAAAGTCGTGACCCTAACGACCCTACGAAAATGAATCCTAACTGGGACCCCACTACGAAAATGCCTGCCCTGGAAGCAGACAACTACAAAAACGGCTACGAAGCCAACTGGTGGAAACTCATGACCAACAGTCGCCCGAGAATCCAGAACCATAACATCAGCCTCAGCGGACGTTCCAAAAAAATCCGCTTCTATATGGGCTACGGTTACTTCGACCAGAAAAACCTGATCATGAATGATAACTATATCAGAAACAGTATCAGGATCAATGTAGAAGCCAAACCGGCAGACTGGATTTCCGTAGGTGCCCAGACAGGACTCACCATAAACGATTATAGCGGCGTTTCTCCGACCTTTTCAGACATCATGCAGCTGAAACCCTATACGCTGCCATACGACCCTAAAACGGGCCAGATGCTGGAGTTTTACGCACAAACCACCACCCCTACCGCACTGGAGGTACTCAGAAGGTCCAAAGACTTCGACCGTAACCTGAACCTCCTCGGTAACTTCTACGCCAGCGTCGATATCCCCTACATCAAAGGGCTGAACTATCGTATCAACTTCGGGAACAATTATATCTACACCAACAGGTTTAACTATAATGCCCCGTCTGTAGAAGCCACCGCCTACAAAACCTATCAGACAGACTATTTCCTGACCATCGATAACATCCTCACCTACAAAAGAGATTTCGGCAAACATGGTGTAGACCTTACCTTACTCTACGGTGCAGAGAAAAATATGCATGATGGCACCAGCACCTCCGCAGGTGGTATCACCAACGGGGCGCTGGGTTACAACCGCCTGGACGTGGGAGACCCTGCACGCCTGACCGTATCCAATGATATGAACATTTTGCCATGGCAGGAACAGGCGCTCTACCAGATGGCGCGTCTTTCCTATACCTTCGACAAAAAATATATCCTGACAGGTACGGTAAGAAGAGATGGCTTCTCCGGATTTTCTGCACAGAACAAATGGGCTACCTTCCCGTCGCTCGCTTTCGCATGGCGCATGAAGGAAGAACAGTTTCTTAAATCCGCCGATTGGATCAACGACCTGAAATTAAGGGTATCCTATGGTTCTACCGGTAACAGAACCGTTGGCAGGTACCAGACACTAGCCCAGATGAACGTTGGATTAGCCAGCGGTTACCTCTACGGCAGCTCCGGCGGCGCACAACTCGGCTCTTACCTTAGCCAGCTGCCTAACTCCGCGCTGCGCTGGGAAACCACCAAATCCTTTAACACAGGCGTAGACTTCACCCTGTTAGATAATCGCCTCTTCGGTTCACTGGACGTATACTTCTCTAACTCCGTTAACCTGCTGAACTCCAGGGCTACGCCTACCATCACCGGCTTCAACAGCTTCCTGATCAATATCGGTAAAATCAAAAACAGCGGACAGGAATTAAATATCACGGGCGTACCTGTTACCAATAAAAATTTCCGTTGGGAAGTAACGGCCAACTTCTTCCGTAACAGGAATAAAGTAGTAGATATCGATGGTACCGGCAAAGACCTGATCAATGGCGCAGACCCCATCCTGAGCTATTTTATCGGCCAGCCTTACGGCGTTGTATACGACTACAAAATTACCGGCATGTACCAGACCGCCGACCAGATCCCTGCGAGCCTTGCTGCGCAAGGGTTCAAAGCCGGTCAGTATAAAATCGATGACAGAAACGGCGATGGCGTCATCACACCAGATGATAAACAAATACTGGGCAAACTGGATCCTTCGTATAGTCTGGGTATCTCCAACAACTTCCAGTACAAGGCTTTCCAGCTGAAATTCTTTATCAATACTATCCAGGGAGGCAAAAACGGGTACCTTGGCGCGCCGGGTATCATGTTGCTGAACCCTGACAATATCAGAAACAACAATGGTTTTGTGTACGACTACTGGACTCCTAACAATCCGAATGCCCGATACAGAAGCATTGCAGCCTATGTGGCCACACTGGGTGAAAACTTTGGCCCTTATATGTCCAGGAGCTTTATACGCCTGCAGGATGTAACGTTGACGTATACACTGCCAGCAGGATTGCTGAGTCGCCTGAAAGTTATCAAAGCCGCCAGCGTATACCTGAACGGACAAAACCTGCTGACCATCACGAAATGGGACGGATGGGACCCGGAATCCAACCCTCCTGCGAGTCAGCGTTCCTCGCTGGGATTAAGGATACCCGGCGGTCTGGGCCTCGACCAGAACGGTTACCCGGTGATGAAGAACTACTCACTGGGCGTTAACGTGACCTTTTAATGTTTCACCCGAAAACTCATTAACATGAAAAAAAGATTCCTCTTATATATTATTGGCATCGGTGCAGTATTATCTTCCTGCAGCAAAAGCTTCCTGGACGAAGATCCTTTATCTATCTATACACCGGACAACTCGCTCCAGACATCTACACAATACCAGCAGGCTACCAATAACCTGTACAATGGTGTAAGAAATATCTTTATGGGCAATATCAACCTGGACACATATTTCGGGCTGTATTACGCGACAGATTTTGCCTATAATGCCACCGACTATGATCCTGCTGCCAAACTGAATGCCTATAAAGCGACCATGGTGCCCAGCTATTTTATTCCCCAGGGCATCTGGACAGCCTATTACAAGATCATCACGAATGCAAACGTTATCATTGCTGAAGCCGGCAAATCCAAGCAGCTGAGTGATGCAGATAAAAATAGTTTTCTCGGACAGGCATTGTTCTTCAGGGCCTATTCCTATAATATCCTGGCCAATCTCTTTGGTGGTGTACCGATAGAGCTAAACGAACTTTCCGCGCCGCGCTATGATTATACGCGCGCCAGCAGGGATTCTGTTTATCTCCAGTGCAAAAAAGACCTGCAGCAGGCCATTACTTTATTGTCTGACATCAACCAGGTACCGGATGGAACTGTCAACAAACAAATCGCCAAACATGTGCTGACAGAAGTACTGATCTCTTTAAAAGATTATGATGGCGCCATCCAGAGCGCAACGGATGTCATCAGCTTTCCTGGCGTGTCGCTGATGACCGGCAGGTTTGGAAGAAGAGCTAATTTACAGGGAGATGTTTACCGCGATCTGTTTGAATACAATAACCAGAACTACAGTACCGGCAACCACGAAGGACTGCTGGTCATTCAAACTACGCTGAACAACTCCGCCTCCGTTGGCGACCAGACCGCCTGGGCAGTGGTTCCCAGCTTAACAGGGGTAAGAATTGTGGAATCGGTTACCAAAACTAAGATGTCGGTGCTCTTCAATGCTAAATTTGTAGACAGTACTTCTTCCAATGGTATTGGCTGGATAAGACCTACCTCGCATTTTTTCTATGAGATCTGGACACCGGGAGATATCCGCAATTCTCCCAATAATATAGTAAGAGATATCCGCATTTCCGGTGTACCATCCACTTCTCCAGACTATGGCAAATGGTACGTAAAAGATGGCTACAAGGATAAAGTACAACCGGCAGATTACAGGGATACTATCCGTAATTTCTATCCGGTGATCAGGAAAACGTCGCCATCAGCAGGAGACTTCGTTGCTGTTGCCGGACCTTCTGTGCTGACCAATACCACCAATCCTTTCGGCGGTATATTATTGAATGGCGCTTCCCGGTTGTTTATGCAGAAGTATATGGCACGACTGGCAGAAACCTACCTATTAAGGGCAGAAGCCTATCTTAAAAAAGGCGATAACCAGAAAGCAGCAGATGATATCAACGTTATCCGTAACAGGGCACAAGCCACACCAGCTACCGCCGCTGAAATGAATATCGACTATATCCTGGATGAGCGTCTCCGTGAGTTGTATATGGAAGAATTCAGGGCGGTAACCCTTACCAGGATGGGCCTGCTCTATGACCGTGATAAAAGGTACAATCCTAAATCCGGTTTGTCCATAGAGACCTACCACAACCTCTGGCCTATTCCTTCTACCGAGATCACCCAGAATACCGGTGCCGTGCTGACGCAGAATACCGGCTACACCAACTAATAATACGCATCAGGAATATACCGGCCCGTCTCTATGCTGTAGAGACGGGCTTCTTTTTTCCCTCCCTGCCATGCCGGAATCACCCCCTTATTTGTCCGGTTCAGCGGGTTCGGTAGGGATGACATGCCCGCTCCCAGGTACTTTTACATCATCACAGTAAAACACCCTTTATCATGTCATCAGCAAATACATACAACCGTCGTAACTTCCTCAGCAGCGCAGCAAAATTCCTGGTAGCATCAGAACTGGCCCTGTTCGGACTGCCAGTTGCGGCAAAAGCAAATACCGCTACAGCAGCAACAGAAAAGACCAATAACAGCAACAACAGTGGTGCATCTTTCCAGCATATAAAACAGATAAATGCCGGTGTACTGAATGTAGGCTATGCCGAAGCTGGCCCGGCGAATGGTCCTGTGGTATTGTTGTTGCATGGATGGCCATACGACATCCATACCTATGCGGAAGTGGCACCTATCCTTGCAGCCAAAGGCTATCGCGTGATCGTTCCTTATCTCAGGGGTTACGGCAGTACTACCTTCCTTTCTGAAAAAACAATGCGTAATGGCCAGCAATCAGCGATTGCTGCCGATATCATCGCACTGATGGATGCCTTAAAGATAGAGCGGGCTATCATCGGCGGCTGCGACTGGGGCGCAAGAACAGCGGATATTATCGCAGCCCTATGGCCGGAGCGAACCAAAGGGCTGGTATCCGTCAGCGGTTACCTGATCGGAAACAGGGATACAGCCGGCACACCATTATTGCCTGCGGCAGAACAGCAATGGTGGTACCAGTATTATTTTGCTACAGCAAGAGGAAAAGCAGGATACACACAGCATACCAATGAATTTGCAAAACTCATCTGGCAAACGGCCTCTCCGAAATGGAACTTCGATGAGGCCACCTTTAACAGAAGTGCGGCAGCATTCAGTAATCCGGACCATGTGGAGATCGTGGTACATAATTACCGCTGGAGATTAGGACTGGCGGATGGAGAAACCCAGTACGATGCACTTGAACGCAAATTAGCCACTGCTCCTGCTATCAACGTACCAGCCATTACGCTGGAAGGCGATGCCAACGGGGCGCCACATCCACCTGAAAATTCCTACGCAGGAAAATTTACCGGTAAATATCTTCATAAAACACTAACGGGAGGCATCGGCCATAATCTGCCGCAGGAAGCGCCAGCGGCTTTTGCAGCAGCAATTATGGAAGTAGACAGGTTCTAGTTTAATAACCATATACTATGCTATAATGGATTGGGCAATCCGATACCTTCGGTATCAGCAGGAAGCCCCGCGCTGCGCGCGGGGCTTCCTGCTGATACTATCTTTTGAGAGATCCTCCTGGCAGGCTTCTCTCTGTTTTCTGACTACCGTTCATCAAAAAAATATCCCCTTTCGCCTGAATTGCAAATTGAACCGTTATATTTGTTTATGTTCATACATATGAACTTATTGTTGGCTAGCTAGAAAGTGAGAAGAAAACATCAACCAGGGGACAAAATAACATAGCTCCCTCCGACACCAGGACCGCGATACCAGAACAGGACGAAGTATTATATTAAGATTCATAGTGAACAATCATCTACAGCTATTATGTTCCAGCGTTATGTACAGGCAGCAGCCTGCATCCTCACCCTTTGTACCGCCTGTAACCACCCGGCGGCAAAGGATAATTCGGCAGAAACAATGCCGGAGATCGTGGATTACAACTTCCACATCCGGCCTATTCTGTCCGACAAGTGTTTTGCATGTCATGGCCCCGATGCCAACAAACGCGAAGCAGGGTTACGTCTCGATATTGGCGACAGCGCCTACAAAGCGCTGCGCGATGCGCCTGGCGCCCATGCCCTGGTACCGGGAAACCCCATGGCCTCCGCGGTATTCCAGCGCATCAGCTCCACAGACACCTCCATGCGTATGCCACCCCCATCTTCCAATATGGCGCTCAGCAGTTTTGAAGTGAAGCTGATAGAAAAGTGGATCAAACAGGGTGCGAAATACAAGCCTCACTGGGCTTTTGTAGCGCCGGTGTCGCCAGCGATACCAGTGGTGACAGACCCTAAATGGGCCCGCAATGAAATAGATGCCTTTACGCTGGCGAAAATGAAGGAAAAAGGGCTCTCCCCCAATCCCGTTGCCGACCAGGAGCGACTGCTCAAACGCCTCTCCCTTGACCTTACCGGACTACCGCCCACGGCTGAACGAATGGAGCGCTTTGCCCGCGATACCAGCGCCAATGGCTATGAACGAATGGTAGATGAACTGCTGCAGGACAGCGCCTACGGCGAAAAAATGGCTGTCCACTGGATGGACGTAGCCCGCTACGCAGATTCTCACGGGTACCAGGACGATAACTACCGCAGTATGTGGCCATGGCGCGACTGGGTAATACACGCTTTCAATACCAACCTCTCCTACAAGGATTTTGTGACCTGGCAGATCGCCGGGGATATGATGCCCAACGCTACCCGGGAACAACTGCTGGCATCCGCCTTTAACCGCAACCATAAAATTACGGAAGAAGGTGGTGTGATAGATGAAGAATACCGTATCGAATACGTGACAGACCGCACCAATACCTTCGGGAAAAGTCTGCTCGGCGTAACCATAGAGTGCGCCCACTGTCACGATCATAAATATGATCCTTTTTCACAAAAGGAATACTACCAGCTTTTTGCCTTCTTCAATAACGTAAAGGAAGTAGGACTGGAATCTGTTGTTGGCGGCCCTGAAACCTATGCTAAAAAGCCTTTTATGGAGATTTCAAAAGAAGATCTTCAGGGTGTACTGCATTTCCTCAACAAGCAGGATACCAACCGGCTGATTGTATCAGTGATGGGCGAAAGAGATACCACCAGGAAAACGTATATCCTTGGCCGTGGCAACTACGACAACCCTACCATTGAAGTAATGCCAGGCACGCCAACGGCTATACTGCCTTTCAGCAATACGGCTTATCCGGCTAACAGGCTGGGCCTCGCCTACTGGTTGTTTGACGCTAAAAACCCACTGACAGCACGTGTATACGTGAACCAGTTATGGCAGGAATTTTTTGGCAGAGGCATCGTGAAAAGTACCGGCGACTTCGGCATGCAGGGCGACCTGCCTACCAATCCCGCCCTGCTCGACTGGCTCGCAGCGGACTTTGAGCAACATGGCTGGAATATAAAAAGACTGGTGAAACAATTGGTGATGTCGGCCACCTACCGGCAGTCTGCCGTTATCACCCCGGAAAAATTGAAAGCCGACCCGGAGAACATCTATCTTTCCAGGGGGCCGCGTTTCAGGCTGCCGGCAGAAACCGTGCGTGATATTGTACTACAAAGCAGCGGGCTACTGGTACACGAGGTTGGTGGGCCCAGCGTAAAACCTTACCAGCCTAAAGGACTCTGGGAGCAGGCTACCTCCGGCCGCGGACAGCTGGCCACCTACCGGCAGGACCATGGCAAAAGCCTATACCGTCGCGGACTGTACACCTTCATTAAAAGAACAGTACCACCGCCTTCCATGATGATATTCGATGCCAGCAACCGTGATCAGTGCGAAGTGAAACGCGCTGCCACCAACACACCACTGCAGGCACTGATGATGCTCAACGACCCTACCGTCCTGGAAGCCTCCAGGGTACTGGCTTCCAGCCTAATGCAGCAGGGCGGCGCCACCCAGCAGCAGATTCAGCAGGCCTTTCATCTGATTGTTTGTCGCACCGCACAACCATCCGAAACAGCCACCCTGCTGAAATACTACCAGCAACAACAGGACTATTATAAAAAGCAGCCCGCAAATGCTGCCAAACTATTGCACCACGGAGAATACCCGATGGCAACGAACCTGGACCAGGCCTCCTGGGCGGCCATGATGCAGGTTATCACCACCATTTATAACCTGGAAGAAACATTGTCCAAGACATAAGCTGGTGATGATCTTATTCGCTACACCATCATTTTCTATTAAAAAACTGACACGATGAAAAACGAATTCCTGGAGCATCACCTGAACATGAACCGCCGTAAATTCCTGTCGCGGCTAAGTTTAGGCATCGGAAGCGCGGCCTTAGGTTCTTTGCTGATACCTGGCCTGTTTAACAGCAGCAGTGCGGAAGAGGCGCCCTTCATTCCCGGCATGCCACATTTTGCACCCAAAGCCAAAAGGATTATTTACCTCTTCCAGAACGGCGCACCTTCGCAACTGGAGAGCTTCGACTATAAACCCAAACTACGCGAAATGATGGGCCAGGAGTTGCCGCCATCTATCCGGATGGGGCAAAGACTTACCGGCATGACCGCCGGCCAGTCGTCGTTTCCGCTGGTAGGCTCTCATTTCGATTTTAAACAATATGGAGAAGCCCGTGCATGGGTAAGCGATATCTTCCCGCATACGGCTAAAATTGTCGATGATATCTGCATCGTACGATCTATGTTTACCGAGGCGATCAACCACGACCCTGCCCTTACTTTTTTCCAGACAGGTGCACAGCAGGGAAACCGTGCCAGCTTTGGTTCCTGGATGAGTTATGGCCTAGGCAGCGAAAACAAAAACCTGCCGGCATTCTGTGTGTTACTCTCGCGCGGTAAAGGCAATGGCCAGGGCGTGTATTCCAAACTATGGTCCAATGGCTTCCTCGACAGCATTCACCAGGGCGTACAATTCAGCAGTGGCGATAACCCTGTGTTATACCTCAATAACCCTGATGGTATCGACATGGCTAACCGCCGCCAGATGCTCGATCAGTTGGCAGCACTCAATGATCAATCGTACAAAGACTTTGGTGACCCTGAGATCAGCACCAAAATCCAGCAATATGAGATGGCCTACCGTATGCAGACAGCAGTTCCGGAACTCACCGATCTCTCCAAAGAATCTGACGATATCATCAAACTATATGGCCCCGAATGTCTTGTTCCCGGCACCTTTGCAGCCAATTGCCTGCTGGCAAGAAAGCTGTCGGAAAATGGTGTACGCTTCGTACAGCTCTACCACCAGGGATGGGACCAGCATGGCAACCTGCCTAACGACATGGCCGGGCAAGCCATGGACGTAGACCGCGCCTCTGCTGCACTCATCACAGACCTTAAGCAACGCGGCCTGCTGGATGAAACACTGGTAATATGGGGCGGTGAATTTGGCAGAACAAATTATTGCCAGGGTAAAATAACAACAGACAACTACGGCCGTGATCACCACCCACGCTGCTTTTCCATATGGATGGCCGGTGGTGGCGTAAAACCAGGTATCGTATATGGAGAAACCGACGAGTTTGGCTACAATATCACCAAAGACCCCGTGCATGTACACGATTTTCATGCCACCGTACTACATCTTATGGGACTCGACCACGAAAAGCTCACATTCAAACACCAGGGGCGCCGTTACCGCCTCACAGATGTTGCCGGGAAAGTTATACCGGGACTGATGGCCTAATAAATAAATATTAATGGAGAGAAGAAAATTCATACAGTCGTCAGCGTTAGTTGCTGCATCATTCTATATTTCCCGCGACCTCTTTGCGCGTCCGAAAGGCCCTGTTTACGGCCACCAGGGCATGCGCTACACACTGGACACCAGCTGGGGAAACCTCGACAGCAGCCGCCATCCGGTGAAAGACTGCCACGAGATGGTACAGGACAAAAAAGGCCGCATCATCCTGCTCACCAATGAAACAAAAAACAACATCCTCATCTACAATAAATCCGGTAAACTACTGGAATACTGGGGACATGAATTTCCCGGTGCACACGGACTAACGCTCAGCAACGAAAATGGCACAGAGTACCTGTTCATCACCGATACAGATAAACACCAGGTGTATAAAACCACGATGGACGGGAAAATCCTGATGACCATCGACTATCCCGTCGAAACAGGTTTCTACAAAAAGAAAGAAGAATTTGTACCGACAGAAACGACGATAGCCGACAACGGCGACATTTACATCGCCGATGGCTATGGCGCGCAATACATCATGCATTACGACCGCAATGGCAAGCTGCTGCATACTTTCGGTGGAAGAGGCGAAGGAGATGCACACCTGGATAATGCCCATGGCATCTGCATCGACAAGCGCAACGGCGCTCCTACCCTGCTTATCACCGACCGTACCCGTAACTGCTTCAAGCGTTTCAGCATGGATGGACAATTACAGGAAGTAATAGCATTGCCAGGTGCATGTGTTTGCCGGCCGGTGATCAAAGGCGATCATCTGTACGCTGCCGTATTACGCTCTCCTGATATGAATATCAGCGGCAGCGGTTTTGTTACCATTCTCGACAAAAACAACCGTGTGGTATCCAACATAGGCGGTACTGCGCCGGTATATAACGGACAGCAGCTGCAACCGATGCAACAGGCGGAAAAAATCTTTGTTCATCCGCATGACGTATGCGTGGATAATGATGAAAACCTTTACGTGGCACAATGGGCCGCCGGTAAAGTGTATCCATATAAACTCAGGAGGGTATGATGAAATGGAATCGTATCCGATGGCAGGATGCCGGCAGTCAGCTTCTATTTGCTGCCAATAGCTTTGCACTGGTGTTATTTATTGCAGGCAGCAACATCGCTGTACCAGCCTGGTTACAGGTGATGGGGCGCATGCACCCGCTGGTACTACATTTCCCGATTGTATTACTCATGCTGGGCGCCCTGTTATTGTTCATACAACTCCGTGACCCCGCTGTCAACCAGTGGAAAATACAGTTCACTTCCTGGCTGCTCCTGGCGGCGGCGCTCAGTACATGCGTTACCGTTATCATGGGGCTGCTCCTCGCCCGGGAAGATGGGTATACCAGCGATGGAAATATCCAATGGCATAAATGGGGCGGCATGACCGTTTTATGGGCTGCTTCGGCGCTGTACTGGCTGCGTGGATATGCAAAGGCCTGGCTACCGAAAACCGGCGCCATACTAACGGTTATATTGCTGCTCCTGACCGGCCATTGGGGCGCCGACATCACACATGGCAATAACTTCGTGCTTGCTCCGGTGACACCGCGCAATAGCACCGTGCCTTTCGGGAAAGCCCTCGCCTATGAACATCTTGTAAAACCCATCCTGCAAGAGAAATGCATGAATTGCCATAATGCCGGCAAAGCAAAAGGTGGTCTCTCCATGGAATTACCGCAACAGCTGCTGGCAGGCGGCAAAAGCGGAAAATTGTTTATTCCGGGCAACCCTGCGGTAAGCCTGCTGATAGAACGCCTGCATCTACCTACAGATGATAAAAAACATATGCCTCCTGCCGGTAAGTCGCAGCTCACCGATGAAGAGGTTAATATCCTTTATTACTGGATCAGGGATGGTGCAGATTTTAAAGCAGCTGTTGCGTCACTGCCAGCGCATGATAGTCTGCGAATGCTGGCCACCACCCGCTTACAGCCATCTGCTTCTCCAGAACCAGTATATGATTTTGCTGCCGCAGATGATAAACTGGTACAAAAGCTGAGTAATAATTACCGCGTCGTATATCCGATATCGTTACATGCCGCTCCGCTGGTAGCGAACTGGTACAACAAAGACAAATTCAATATTCAGTCTGTCAGTGAGTTGTTACCGCTGAAGGCGCAGCTGATAGAAATGCACCTGCAGAAAATGCCGGTACAGGATGCTGACCTGGATATACTAGCTCAATTCAAAGAATTGCGGGTGCTCAACCTGAGCTTCACCAATATTACAGGGAATACACTGGCAGCACTGGCTAAGCTGCCTCATTTGAAAAGTCTTTCCCTATCCGGTACGCCGGTAACACAGCAACAGTTGCAGCAGTTGAAGTCTGCTCCTGCTTTACAGGAGCTTTTCCTGTGGAACACCAGCCTGTCGGCAAATGATTTCGCGCAGGTACAAAAAAACTTCAGTAAGGTAAATATCGTAAGAGGGTTTACCAACGACCAGGGGGAACAACTGAAACTCAATCAGCCTGTAGTACTGAATACAGCAGCGGTTTTCAGGAATACCATGACGTTAAAAATGCAGCATCCGGTAAAAGGAGTTGAAATACGTTATACTACTGACGGCACCCCACCTGACAGTACGCAGTCGCCGGTATTTAAAGATAGCCTGGTGATTACGGATAATATGACCATACGTGCTATTGCCTGCAAGAAGGGCTGGTATGCCAGTGATCCGCTGCAGCTGTCGTTCAGCAAAACGACTTATGTTCCGGACAGTGTGCTGCTGCTCAATCAACCGGAAGGTACCTATCTCGCCGAAGGCGGCAAGACACTGATTGATGGACAGAAAGGCGGTACAGACTTCGGCAATGGTAAATGGATCGGCTATACGAAAAACAAACTGGAAGCAATGGTTAGCTTTCCACAGCAAGTACCTGTCAGATCAGTGACCATAGGCACTATCCATAACATTAATTCCTATATCTTCCTGCCACAACAGGTGGAAATATGGGGTGGCAGTGATGCACAGCATCTACGGTTGCTGAAGAAGGTGATTCCTGCTCCGAATAAAAAAGATGATCCTGTTACGGCCATGAATATAGATTGCACGTTTGCGACTACGCAGGTATCTTGTATGAAGATAGTGATGACACCAGTTGTTATTCCGGCCTGGCATCCGGGAAAAGGCAAGCATGCGTGGGTCTTTGCAGATGAATTTTTATTCAATTAAAAAATGCGGAGGTCTCTATAATAATTTTATTTTTTGCAACCGATACCTTCGGTATCGGTTGGTCTGTTCCGCGCTGCGCGCGGTGGGCTATCACCCGTTAATATATGAGACCTCCGCTTCTATATAAGTATTACAACGCTTCCAGCTTAGCGATCAGCTTATTCACCAATCCCTCTATTTTGGTGGTACCTGCAAGGCTATACGCAATTTTTGCAGCAGCGAGTCCTTCTTCTTTTTTCCTGGTAGTCAGACAAAGCTGCGCCAGTGTACTCTGGGTACTATATTCTCCCGGTTGCAGTACTACTGCACGTTTCGCCATTTCATAGGCGATCTGCTGTACGGCAGGCTGTCCTTCACCTTTATACTCTGCCCGGCGTGCAAGGAAACTAAGTTTATCCGCATCATCTTTCAGCAGGCCTTTCAGGGACCTGGCTGCGAGTTTATTGAAATCGGCATAACGCTCACGGGCCAGCAGGTATTCTGCTTCCTGCATCACACCATCTTTCTGGCGACTCAGCATTTTCGATCCGGTGAAATATTTCACGCGGCGAAGAAATGCACTGTCGTTATTATTACGTACATAGCTATACAACTGATAGGCGACCATTCTGTCTGACAGCGAGTCGATAGCGCCTTTGGAGGCAATCGTTTTGAAGTCGCCCTGGTGTTGCATAAACCATGCACCCAGTCTGTCTTCTGCACTATACGCTGTTTTCTGTATGGCTTTCCAGCCAACAGGAGTGGCCAGGTATTTCTCCGGGAAGGTGGCATTGATTTCTGTTCCCAGCTGCGAAGCGGCCTGGCGATCGTTATCCTGCAATACATCGAAGTAGTCGAGCATGAACTGCATTTCCCTGTTACCGGCATCATACTTTTCACGCATGGCAGCGAGGCTCTTCGCCGGGTTACCGGCATTTTCTCCTACTGCCATAAATTCTGCAGCCGTCATGCGGGAGCCCGACCTGTATACCAGTTTACCTGTGGCATCGATAAACAGGTAGGTAGGAAAAGAACTTACGTTATACTGTTTGCGGAGTTCAGGCCCCTCACCTTTCTCCATATCAAAACGTGCGTTGATAAATTTCGCGTTGTATTGCGCTGCCACTTCCGGCAGCGTAAATACGTTCTGGTCCATCCATTTGCAGGGTGCGCACCAGGAAGTATAGCAGTCAATAAAGATCAGCCTTTTCTCTGCTGCGGCTTTTGCCTTCAAGTCGGCAAAACTCATATTATTAAACTGGATACCTTCCTGTGCCAGGGCGGAAACGCTGATCAGCAGCAGCAACAGCGGCAGGAATATCCGGATATTCTTCATCTTCATAAAAATATTTTATAGCGATTATCTTTCGTACAATGGCATGTCGTGGTTAAACTCCAATACTTTTGGTGGTACCGGCAGGATATATTTATTATCGTTAGGCGCCAGTGTATAGGTTACCGTTCCACGTTTATGCGTCACCGTTTTAGCGAAACGGGGATCTTTGTTCAAACGTTTCAAGTCGATCAGGCGGGTGCATCCTACCAGGCACATTTCACGGCGGCGCTCATCCAAAGCCAGTTGCAGGGCCTCGTCTTTAGAGGCTGCCACCAGCGGCTGATTATTTTTGATACGCTTGTTACGGATAGCATCCAGGTATTTAAGCGCCTGGTCTTTATCGCCAACACGTGCCTCACATTCTGCCGCTACCAGGTAAATCTCGCCGCTGCTTAATCCAAGATTAAAATCTATATACGGCGCATACAGATGACGGCCCGGGAATTTCACTACATCCAGTCCGAAGGCACTTTGTCCATGACAGAAAAACAGCTGCCAGCGCATATCCGTGGCATTAGCGGGCAGATTACGGCCAAAAGCCTGCTGCAGGTCGTCGCTTGCATATACTGCTGCATTCACGGAAGAAGATGAGGCACTTCCAAGCTTTACCCAAATGCTTTCAGAACTGAGATTGGCGTCCGGGAAACGTTGGGTGTTATCGCTGGTCAGGCAAACGCGCCCGAAGGTTATACCATCGATATTGGTATACAGCGTGTAGTCGAGCAGGTTATTATTGAGTGCCAATGCCGACCTGGCATTACTCAGGGCATCATCATACCTGCCCATATACAGGTACATGCGGCTCAGGAAGGAATAACCCACACTTTTAGACGGACGAAAGATGTTCTTAGGCTTTGTAGGTAAGTCTTTCAGCCCTTCTTCCAGGTCAGCTTTGATTTTATCATATACTTCCTGTACGGTATTTCGTTTATACGATGCGTTTATATCTTCGCTCAGCACCAATGGAATACCGTAATCAGTAGCAGCGGTGGCGGGATCATAATGTTTTGCATAGGCATTGACGAGGTTGAGAAATTCCAATGCGCGTCCTACCAACGCTTCCGCCCTTAATTGCTTTTTATCACCATCGGTAGCATCCGGTACTGCCATGATATTATTTATCACGATATTGTAAGTATAGATATGGCTGTAAGCGGGCTCCCACAGCGGATCCATGCTGCCGGCAGAAAATACGGCGCCCGGCTGAAAGGAATATAATGCCTTTTTATAGTCGGACATATCCAGGTAGCTGGCGCCTACTGTCACATCATTATCCTCTCCTGCTGCTGCATCATCCGTCAGGTAGTTGGGGTATGCAGCGGATACTCGTACCAGGTCCATGCTGTTCATCAGCTTGGCATAGTCTTCATAATACTGCGGTATCGTGTAGCCTTTGGGTTTAATATCGAGAAACTTATGACAGGAAGAAAGTCCCGCCACAACGCTAATAGAAATCAATAATATTACTATCTTCTTCATAGATCATTACTTTTTTAAAAATTCGCAGAAAGGCCAATGGTATACGTTGCCGGTGGAAGAATACCACGGGTAGAAGATAACGTAGTACCATCCCATACTTCAGGATCAAGATGCTGAGGATTGTTAGTCCAACGCCATGCATTCTGGACCTGACAACTTAGCTTCACGTACTGGAATGCTGCTTTGTGCACGAGCTTTGCAGGCAGTATATAGCTCAGTGTTATGTCTCTTAACTTGACATAGTCTGCTTTACGGACATGCTTATCTGCTGCATCCCATAGGAAGGTAGTTACATACGAAGCACCGCGCTGGTAAGCCGGGCCCATATCAGGATTCTTTTCATCCCCTGGTTTCTTCCAGTAATTAAGCGTATTGCGCTCCATGTTATACGTATAGTTCAGCTCCGGCAACATGTTGAGATAGGTGGTTTTCACGTCTCTCATCACACTACCACCATAATAGGTGAACATAAAGAACAGCTCAAATCCTTTGTAACCAATGGTATTCAGCAGGGAAGCGGAATATGGCGGCACGGAAGTTCCTTCATACTTAAGATCCTTAACAGTGAGGTCCTGTAAAGACTTCACGATCTTTCCGTCAGCTGTATATGCCTGCGGGCGGCCGTTTTCATCAAGGCCGGCATAGCGTATGCTGTACAAGGACCCCATTGGTTTACCGATCCTGTTCTGTGGGCCGTTCAGGTAGTAGTAGATATCGTTCAGTGAATTTTCTAAATTGGTAAGTTGATTTTTATTGTAGTTGAAGTTGACCGTTGTATTCCAGTAATAATCTTTTGTACGCAGTATGCGGCCAGTCAGGTTCAGGTCTACCCCACGATTAAACATACTTCCATAGTTAACGGTAATAGCGTCCCATCCGATGGTTGGGTCAGCGGTCAGGTCACCTAACAGGTCTTTGGTACTTTTATTATAGAAATCAATGGAACCGCTGAGCTTTTTCTCCAAGACAGAGAAGTCGATGCCGATGTTGGTCACATTCGTTTTTTCCCAGCGCAGGCCTGAATTTGGCGGACTTACAACATACGACTGAAATTCATTTGTCCAGTAGTTTGTTTGTTTATCGTCTTTTGTAATCAGGTATGGGCCGCCTTTTTTGGCGATATTACCATTGATACCATAGGTTGTTCTGACAGCGAGCCTGTCGAGCCAGCCATAGGCATCTTCCTTCACTACATACAACAAGCCGGCAGACCATAGCGGTTTATACTGATAGCGGGGGTCGGTGCCAAAAAGGTTAGACTGGTCCATGCGGATACTTCCGGTGGCAGTAATTTTCCGGTCGAAGGTATAGGAAGCATTTCCATAGAAAGATACAAACCTGTCGTCCGCAACAGAGAATCCTTTTTCAGCGCGGGCCAGATTGAATTGTTTGAACAGGGCCTGTGTATTATAGATATAGGTGCTCAGCAGCAGTTCATCTACCGGCTTATAGTTCAGGTTATAATCATCATAGCCGTATTTGTAAATATCGGTGCCGGTTTTAGCGATCTTTCTTCTTTCTGCACCGGCGATGATATTCACTTCATGTTTATTGCGGAAGATATTGGCATAGTTCAGCTGGCCGCGCATGGTATAGGAGTTCATGTCGTTGCGGATTTCGCTTACCTGGCCACCAACAGGGATATAGTTGATCACCTTGCCGGTATTATCTATCACCGTGGCGTCGTTGATCTGTGTTTTTACGGTGAGTGCGTCTTTGGAAAAGTACTGTTTCGTATATCCTTCTGTTCTTTCCGTCTGGTAGCGCAGTTCCAGGTTCAGGTGCGGCGCCAGGCTGAACTGTGCACCGATGTTCAGGTTCGTATATTTCGTATTGGCATAGCGGTGAGTCCTGCCAATTTCATTCAGCGGACGATAGGTTTCATCCTGGAGCCTCAGGCTATTCAGGCGATCAATCTCATACTGTGATTTGGCGCCAATCCATTGTGCGGGTGTACCATCGGCATTGCGTAGCATATAGTAAGATGCCTTAGTTCTGTTTAGTCCGCCAACAAGGTTATTATACCCGGAGAATCCATTATTATAATCTTCACGGGTATAGCTTCCCAGTAAGCCAACGTCCATTTTAAACCATTTGGTCAGGTTGAACTGGTTACGGAGATTGTAGCCATAACGGGAAGGGTTACCCTGTGTTTTTTCATATGGGCTATTGCCCAGATAATTTCCGGAGAGATTAAATTTATATTTTTCTGATCCCCCGGAGATGCTGATGTTATGTTGATGTTGCAGACTTACCTTACGTACGAGTTCGTCCAGTACCTGATCGTAACGATCCTGGTTTCTATAGACGTCGAGCTGTTGTTGCAGCTGTTCTTCTGAAATGGTACCGGCTTTACGTTTATACAACAACGCATATACGTCGTTCATGCCTTTACGTGGATCTATAGCGCTCGGGCTGCCGGAGTTATAGTTAAACATTTCCTGCTGAAAATCCACCAGCTCTCTGCTGGACATCAGGTTCATATAGCTTCTGCCGGGCAATGGCGTCATTTTAAGGGTACCATTGTATGAAATGGTAGTGGCGCCTGTTTTACCCTTTCTTGTAACGATAACGATTACACCGTTTGCCGCTCTTGCACCATAGATAGAAGCTGCGCTGGCATCTTTCAGGATATTGACACTTTCGATATCAGCGGGGTTGAGCGCAGCCATGGAGCCTTCATAAGGCACACCGTCTACCACATATAACGGGGCACTGTTACCATTTACAGTAGATACGCCACGTACCTGCGGGGTGCCACGATAAGTGGTGAGTCCGGGGGCCATACCTTCGAGGCGCTCCATGATATTGGTCTGGAGCTTGCCGTTCAGATCATCAGCCGATACAGTGGAGAAGGAACCTGCGGCACGTTCCCGCTGGATGGTCTGGTAACCGGTACTCACTACCGCTACGGCATTGAGCTGATTCACCAGGCTTACCATCACGATACGCATAGGCTGTCCGCTGGCGTCCAGCCTGATTTCCATCGGGCGGAAGCCCAGGCAGGAAACCTGGTAGGTATGGTTACGCCAGGCAGAAGTAATTCTGAAATTCCCTTTATCGTCAGAAAACCAGGTCATGCCGGTTTCCTTATCGCGGATAGTGGCCGCTGGTACTGGTTTTCCCTGTTCGTCGGTCAGTACGCCGTTTACCGGCGCCAGGCTATCCGTCAGCATGGGCACAGCGAGTACACGTAACGGTACCTTTGCGCGGGAAAGGGAAATATTATTTCCTACGATCTCCCAGGAGATCGGTTCTTTCCCGAACAGCAGCGACAGGAAACTGTTTACGGGCATAGCATGGACATCTACCGTAACAGGTCTGATACCCGACAGGATGTCTTCGTTGTAGAACAGGACGAGTCCTGTCTGACGTTCTACTCTCTCAAAAACTTTCTTCACCGACAGGTTACTGCAGGAAAGCGTAACTGTCTGGGCGGCAGTTCTGGCATGGACCTGTAAGCATCCAGCAAGAAGGAAGCCGGCAAGGAATCTCATAAACAACACGTTTTTGCGCGACAATAGCATTACACCGGGAGAATATTTCTCCCTTGGCCTTAATTTCATAGATTTGTTAAGGTTTTGGTTAATAAAAGCTGTATCTGGTTTTTATACCTGGACTCCGCCGTTTCAGCTCTCACCCTGGAACGGCTTTGTTTTTTCAGGCAAAAAATTTTATGTGTATTTATTTCATAATAATTAGCCTGTTGTCTGTTAGTCTGAATTTGAGTTCTGCTCTGCTGAGGATATGTAACAAATCATGGAGGGAGGCATTGCGAGTTACCTTTCCGCCGAAATGGATATCAGGAATTCCATTTTCATATATCACGGTAATGTTATACCATCTTTCTATCTGGCGCATGGCTTCCGGCAGTGACATGCCGTCGAAGCTGAATACACCTTCTTTCCAGGCAACAGACTGGTAGAGGTCAGCGGTTGTACTGACCTGGAGTTTATCACTGAGTGTGGCCTGCTGTCCGGGCTGTAATGTTTGTGTTTCGTTGTCGGCGGTTACTTTTACTTTTCCGCTGATCAGTGTGGTAGCCTGTACCTGCTCATTTTTATATGCCTGTATATTGAAGCTGGTACCAAGTACCGCTACTTTCATATTATCGGCGACTACCGTAAAAGGCTGGTGTGCGTTGGCATTTACTTCAAAGTAAGCCTCACCAGAGAGCGTGACCTCTCTGTGGCCATCGGTGAAGGCTGTTGGGAAACGCAGGCTGCTGGCAGCGTTGAGCCATACTCTTGATCCGTCCGGCAGCATCAGCGTGTATACGCGGCCGTTGGGGGTGGTCATGGTATTATAGACTACGGTGGCGTTATTGGCGGTAGCATCGTATTGGAGCTGGCCATTTTTTATGACCACCTGTGTACCTGCCTGGTTAGCTACGACGCCGTTGCCCATACTATCCAGCACTACCTGGGAGCCATCGTCGAGGGTGAGGATGGCGCCGGCATGGCCGGGAGCTATGTCTTTTGGCGCTAATTCAGCCACAGGCAAATGTTTGGGTGAAGCTGGCCATAGCAGCCATGTGCCACCAATGAGTAGTGCCACTGCCGCAGCGGCCGCCCACCAACGGTAAGGCCTCATCGTGCGGGAAGGAGTAATCTGATGGCTGCTGGCCAGGATCTGTTGTAAGACAGTCTCCAGCTGACTATCATAAGGCTTTATAGTGGCCGGATCAGTTGTCATGCTGCTGAAAACAGCCACGAAAGCCGCCTCATTGGCATCATCTGCCATCCAGAGACGGAGTTCTTCCTGTTCCTGTTCATTCATATTTCCTGCTATATATTGCTGTAGCAGGTAATTTATCCGGTCATACTGCATGAATAAAAAATTAGCCTTCCACTACTTAACCCTGGTAGTGAACTGCTTGTACTTATCTCTTTAAAAAAAAATTTCAGCGGATTTTCAGAGGAAAAACGATGGCAGGTATTTACCTGCATTACGGAGCTTTTCTCTTATTTGTTTGTTGGCGGTGCTGAGCGCATTCCGGACATAGCTATGCGATAGCTGTAGTCTGGTGGCTATTTCTAAACTGGTAAGTCCTTCGTACCTGTTTAACAGGTATATCTGCCGGCGTTGATCCGGTAATTCATTGATGGCACTGTTGAGTATTTGCTGCGACTCTTTAAAGGCGAGCATTTCTTCTGCTTCGTTTTCGTTGTTCAGCTGTTCGGGGGCCGGTGGCAGATGTTTCTCCCTTAGCAAACGCTTTTGCAGCAGGGTAAAGCATCTCCGGGCCGCAATCTGTTTAATATAGGCCAGCAGGAATTCAATAGCAGGTAGCCGTTCCCGTTGGAGCCACACACGCATAAATGTTTCCTGTAATACTTCAAGCGTGTCTTCTTCCTCTTTTAAAATGGTGAAAATATGCGCACGGATCAACGGGGCTGTTTCCCGGAAGAATACCGCAAAAGCCTGTTCATCACCGCTGGCGATGCGCTGAAGCAGGTCATTATCCTGATATGTAAGAATAGTAGGCAAATCCTATATCTGGCAAATTGTTGGCTGCTGCAGCGTATTACTGATGACTGATTGCTCACTGCGGTTGACTTCCTGTTGGTATGTACCTCCTGATTAGTTGCTGACAGCACTTATAACACGACAAATATAGGGAATGGATTAAGAAAAGTAAAGGATCTTGAAAAGTTCGTAGGGTGGTAAGGGTTAGCACGCCTTATGAAACGGGCGTCACCAGCTGCTTAACTCGTTCAGCTGCTCCTCGGCCTGCTCGTGCCCGAAGTGCTTTGCCTTCTCAAAATAGTACCTTGCCCAGCGGGTAGATTGTTTGACACCATCCCCCCACTTATAACAAAGTCCCAGGTTATATAAGGCTTTGGCATCATTTTTCTGCCCCGCACGTTTATACCAGTAAACAGCTGTCTGCTGGTTTTCCTTTACTCCTTCGCCATAAAAGTAGCAGTAGCCTAAATCCCGCTGTGCTTCGGTATCTCCCTGGACAGCTGCCAATGTGTACCATTTGACCGCCTTTTTGTAATCCTTCGTTCCCAGATCTCCGTTTTTATAAAAAAAGCCAATATTGAATTGGGATTCCATATGCCCTTGCCGGGCAGCTTTCAAATACCAATTGAAGGCCTCCTGAAGGTCTTTTCTGACTCCATTTCCGTGGTCGTAGCAGGTACCTACATAAAACTGGGCCCTTTTATGGCCGCTGCGGGCAGCTTCCATCCATGATGCAAATATGTTGTTCCAGTTTTTTCTTTTGGTGGTGGAGTTAAAAGCGAGATTATATCCCAGATAAAAATATCTGTCTTGCTCAATTTTGCTGAGATACCTGATCATCTTCTTAAAAATATAGGGATTAAATATATAGTTGTTCCAGGGTCTACAACAAATATACAAATAATTCTACATACGCAAGGCGGCCATTAGCCGCCTTGTCAACTCACTGAAATATTACACAAAAAATTATTTATGACTCCTGCCGCAATGCCAGTGCCGGATTCAGCAAGGCAGTGCGGTATACCTGTACCCCAATCGTCAAAAAGCATACAACGGCCAGACTGCTGATACAAGCCACATAAATGGCGATGCCCGGTGTAGCATGCCAGGTGAAAATATGCAGGAATAAGGATCCCAGCACGGTGCCCAGTGGCAAACCTATTAGGGTGGCAATGATGATCAGCTTCACAAAACTCCAGGACAACAGCCGCATCACCTGTACAATGCCTGCTCCCATTATCTTGCGTATCACCACCTCTTTGGCGCGCTTTTCTGTGGTATGGGTTACTACGCCCAGCATACCCAATGAAGCGATCACAAAAACGATCATAATGATGATACCAAAGAGTTTCAGGTCTTCATTCTCCATATAGCGGTCATACAGCTGTTGTTCGTACCAGCTGTACTGGAAAGGTTCGTATGGGTACAGGCGCTTCCAGATATTTTGTAAAGATGCCGTGATGGCCTCCTTCGGCGTTCCAGCCTGTACCAGCAGGGATAATGTTTTGAAAGCAGCAGGATCATATTGCAGCACCAGTGGCACCACCGGCATTTCGTAGCGCATGAAGTTGAAATTCTTTACTACGCCGGCAACGATTTTTTCGGTACTGTCGAGCAGGATCGTTTGTCCGATACTGCTTTTAGCATCGGTTAACCCCAGCGACTGTACGGCCTTTTCATTGATGACTACAAAATGTCCTTTAGCGGTATCCATATCATTTTCCGGCAGGTTGCTACCTGCTACAAAAGAGAGTTTCATATTACGGATAAAGCCGGCATCTACCGAATAGGTATAGGCATCCAATGGGTCCATGCCTGCTTTGGTGCGGCTGTTGCGCGTGAGCTTCGTACGGGCCGCTCCTTCGTTTAATGGCGCCGAAGTGGCACCGATACTGCTTACCCCAGTCAAATGAGCCACCTCATTATGTAGCAGCCGGTAGTTGGTACCATCTGCCAATGGTATATTGAGGATACCTTTACGGTTGAAATTGTCATTATCTGTAGCCATATAACGGAACTGGCTATACATAATGGCGGTAAATACCATGAATACGAGGGAAACTACGAACTGGGTTACGATAAGGGCTTTACGTAATCCTATCTTCCCGAAACCCGCAGGCCCGAGTGTTCCTTTAAGAATGGCCACCGGCTTAGCCGCCGACATGATCCTGGCCGGGGCAGTACCCGCTATCAGTCCGGTGAAAAGTGTAAAACCTGCGAACGACAGCCATAATACTGCAGGATGCTGCACTTCCCAGATCATCCAACGGGCATGAATAAACGATTTCATGGTGTACAGTCCAAGTACACCTATCAGCAATGCACAAAAGGCAATCAGCGTGCTTTCTGTCAGAAACTGCATGATCAGCTGCCAGCGGGTAGCGCCGGCCACCTTACGTACACCAACTTCCCGGGTCCTGCTTAAAGAACGTGTAAGCGTCAGGTTGATATAATTAAATATGGCCAGGGAGATGATCACCAACACCATAATCGCATTTACCAGGAGCTTAAACCAGGGTTCTACACCGGGATTATTGATCAGCCCCCGGAAATCAGGAGAGATATCCTTCAGCCGCTGGTACTCAAAATGGTGATCTTTATAGGCAGTAAAATCAACATGTTTTCTATTATCAGCCCGTACCTCCGCCAGGATGTTGTCCAGCTGGGAAACCGGCGTTCCTTTGTTGAGCAATACGTACGTATAGGCGTTATAGTTTAACCAGTCGTCCTGCGCCTGGGTGGGGTTAAGCAAGGGCCAGGTAGCCATCGATGCTACGATATCCGCATCCAGGTGGGTTTGTTTATTGCCTAGTGGTGCAAACACACCACTCACCGTAAATACGCCCTGGTCTTTCGTTTCGAGGGTTTTACCCACCGGATCGGCATCACCGAAGAATTTTTCGGCTGTTTCATGCGACAATACAACTGTATAGGGCGCAACAGCAGGTTGCCCCTTTTCCAGCGGAAAACCGAATACCTTGAAATAATCCGGGCTTACATAATGTCCCCAGGCAGGCAAAGACTTCACCCGGTTACTGAAAGAACCACCAAACCCACGGATTACCTGGGCCACGGCTGCTATCCCACTCTGCTCTGTCATTAGCTTTTCAGCCAATGGCTGCGGCGTACTGGCCAGTGAATAGGTTTTATCATCTTTGGCAGTAACGTCCGTGAGTATACGATAAGTGCGGTCCGGGTAAGGGTGAAACCCATCCCGCTCAAAGCCCGCCTGTATCTGAATGATGATCAGCAGACACATCGCCATAGCCAGGCCCAGGCCGATAACATTTATCACTGAAAACAACCGGTGCTTCCAGAGATTCCGCCATGCTATTTTAAAGTAGTTGCGTAGCATAATGCCAGTATTTACAAAAGGTATTTCCAAAGAAAATGCCTCCATATAATGCCATTCTATCTAACTAATTAAAAATTAAATAAAAACGCATATGTCCATTCCCGGTACAAAAGGATGTTCGCTATCGGACATTCCGGCATTGGTTTCTCCAGAAATTCTACCATAAAATTTCATGCTAACTTAACATATTCCTACTGCTTATTTACCCAATTTTGTATTTGCTGCAAATGCAGCTTTACGCCTACACACCATGAGATTACTAATAATTGAGGACGAGCAGTCGCTGACCAAAAGTATACATAGTTACCTCCAGCAAAGCAACTTTTTTTGTGATGTTGCCTATAACTACAACGAAGGACAAGACATGCTGTCCAGTAGCGACTATGACTGTATTGTACTGGACATCAACCTGCCAGGTGGCAGCGGGCTGGATTTACTACAAGTGATGAAAAAACGAAAAATCGGGGCCGGCATTATTATTATCTCCGCCAGAAATTCACTGGATGATAAAATCAACGGCCTGCAACTGGGAGGGGATGATTACCTGACCAAGCCCTTTCATCTTGCCGAACTGACTGCCCGCATCAACTCTATCATCCGCAGGAAAAACTTCGATGGAAACAATGCAGTCACATTCGATAAAATAACAGTTGATCTCCTCGACAAAACAGTAAAAGTAGGTACAACAGATATTCATCTCACTAAAAAAGAATTTAAACTACTACTCTACTTCATCAGCAACAAAAGTCGTATCATCACCAAAGAAGCCATCGCAGCGCATCTTTGGGAAGATTACGCCTCGCTGGGATATAGTTACGATTTCATCTACACACATATCAAAAATCTCCGGAAAAAACTCATGGAAAAAGGTTGCCCGGATTATATCAAGGCCGTTTATGGCATGGGATATAAATTCATCGTGGATGAAACGCTGCCCGCATGAAGCTGATCGTACATTATAACCGGCATAACTTTATCGTTCTCACCCTGCTCTTTATTCTCTCCGGTATTGCCAGCTATACGCTGACGAAAAAAGTGTTGCTGTATGAACTGGATGAGAGCCTGGGTTATGCCATGGAGCAGACTAACGCTTACGTACAAACGCACCATGCCCTTCCGGCGCCTTCTCCGTACGACAATACACAGGTTTCGATCGTACCATCCAACGAACCTGTTGCAGCGCCCAGAATTACCAATGTAGAAAATGGCATCAGCGTTAAAGGCAGGAAACATATCGGACATACCCTCACCTTTTTTGTCGCCCTTGATCAGCAACACTACAAGATCATCATCAGTAAGCCTGTGGAAGGTATCAGGCACATCACCTATACCGTCATGCTGCTAACCATGGCCATGATACTGGTGCTGTTACTGATGCTGGCCATTGTAAACCGGTTTGTTGTATCGCGTTTGTGGCGGCCGTTTTACAGTACGCTCAACAGCTTAAAAAATTTCAGACTGAATAACACCAGCGCAGTAGAGTTCAAAAAAAGTAATATCGAGGAGTTCAGTATTATGAATGAACAGCTGCAACTGGTAACAGCCAATGCCAGCAAGGAATACCGGCTACTGAAGGAGTTTACGGAAAATGCTTCCCACGAATTCCAGACACCATTGGCTATCATACGCTCCAAGCTGGATGTACTGATTCAGCAGGACAACCTCACCGAAGAACAAACAGAACTGGTGGCAGAAGCCTATAGCGCAGTTACACGACTCTCGGGATTAAGCCGGTCGCTATTGCTGCTTACAAAGATTGAAAACAACCAGTTCAGCGATCAGCAGGAGCTTTCACTGCACCACACGGTACAACGAAAAGTTAGTCAGTTTGAAGAGCTCTGGGAAGATAGTGATATTTCGTATAGCCTGGTAGTATCACCGGTTTTTATAAAGATGAATGGTGATCTGCTGGAGATCCTGCTCAATAATATTTTCAGCAATGCCAGCAGGCATAACAGGCCAGGTGGAATGATCCGTATCGTGCAGGAAAGTAATGTACTGCATGTCTCCAATACCGGCAACGGCGGGGCTTTAGACAGTGAAAAGCTTTTTTCCAGGTTTTATAAAGATGCAGTCAATAATGACAATAATGGTTTAGGCCTATCTATTGTAAAGCAGATATGTATCGCCTCAGGTATCTCTCCCTATTATGAATATAAGGAAGGACTCCATACCTTTTCATTTCATTGGTAAAATAAGGATGTCTCAACCATAACCTGACTGGCGCCCCCGCCGTCTCTATTTAATAGAGAGAACCCAACAACCGATCTCTACTGAGCAGAGATCGGTTGCAAAGGCAAAAAATGTAGGCTATAATGGAATTCCCGTCGAGACACCCTCATTCATTATTTCGTAATGGTAAAGGTATCCAGTTCCTTTCCTTCTTCAGAAATCTGGCGGAAGGTCAGTTTACCGCCATTGACATCTGCCACGGTGAAAGAGTGAATGGAAGAAATAAACTTATAGGTAAATTTCTGCCATGAGTCAGTATCTTCCTGTTGATCTTCGTTGTAGAGTTCCTGTCCGCCGGCGCCTGTTACCAGGTATATAATGCCTTGTGGTTTTGTTTGCGTATGTCCGTCGAAGTTATGGTCCAGTGTCCATTTGCCAGGCACTACGCGGCCACGGATGGTTTTATTATCTTTCCCTCCTACGAGTAAGGTTCCTTTTTTCTCCGGTGCGAAGTGCATCGGGAAACTGCGCTGATAGTTATGTACGTGGCCATTCAGCACAACATCTACCTGACCCGCTTCCAGGATGGGTGATAACAACCGCATCTGCTGTTGTTCGAAATGGTCTCTGGAAGAGCTGAAGCCCGGATGGTGAAATACGACGATCTTCCAGGTAGCGTCTTTCGCTGATTGCAGGTCGTTGGCCACCCATTTCAGCAAAGCGCTGTCTGTCCAGTCTACATAGGTATCTGAATCGATAAAAGTCCAGTGTATGTTACCATAGTTAAAGGAGAAATTGCTCATTACCGGGTAGGCTTTGCCAGCAGCGGTTTCGAACGCTTTTTTATTCTCCGGCGTTGCTTTGATGAAAGGTACTACGGCACTGCCTTCAGCAGCCTGTAATCCGTTCAGCGGCTGATCCCAGAAAGCATAGTAGGCCAATGCATCCGGGTAGCTGTTGAGATCCCTGGTATCGCCGTCGTGGTTGCCCATTGCCGCTACGAACGGAATGGAACGCATCAGTGGTGCACCTTCGGTGTTAGCAGCATCTGCATTATATACCGGCCAGAAATTAGTTCTGTATTCAGATATTAACCCTCTCTCATAAACGATATCTCCCGGTACCACCACCAGGTCAGGTTTAGCTTCATAGGCGCGCAGTGCCAGCGCTTTTGCGCTGGGTGTGCCGGCACCGATATCACCGAAAGCCACGAAACGGAAAGACTGGTCTTTTTCTTTCGGCGCTTTACCTGTAGCGGTGAATACCACCTTTTTATTTTTCAGTACACGGTAATCGAAATCATTACCGGCAGGAAGGCCGGCCACCAGTGTTCTGTATACGAAGTGTGTACCGATATTGGCCACCGCCACGCGGGTAGCTTCCGGGCGGGCAGCTTTCTTCCAGCTGGTGGTACCGGCTGTTTTCAGTTCCACATCCCAGGCCGCGCTGCTGTCGGCGCTGTGCCAGAGCAGCTCCATAGATCCCGGAGCAGGCTGGTAGCCTATCTGCAGGTAAGGTGGTGCAATAAAAGGTTTGTTGTCCTGGGCTTTGATACCCTGGGTATACAGGGCTAATCCCAGCAATAAAAAACATGTATTCTTCAGCATGATCAATAATTTAAAATCAATGTTTATTTCCGTAACCGTTTAACTGATAGCAGCCCATATCTTTTCCCGGCGGCGTAATTTCTGTAGCGCCATATACTGGGTCTACCGGCACGTCTGCTCTTGGGGAAAAGCCGATATAACCTTTACCGATACAAGGAGAGGTTGGCTTCAGGTGGAAATCATAGGTCCCTACAAAGGAAATATCGCGGAGATTGAGTCCTGCCGGCATCGGGCAAGGTCCGTTCACGAACTGCGGGTTATTGGCACCGAGGATAGCGGCATTGGCCGTATAGGCGGTACCAGGTGTCCAGCCGGCAGGTAAAAACGTTGCCGGTGAAGGGATGTCGGTAGCTGGTGCTTTACTGATACATACGCTGATAGCCAGGGACGGATAGATGTTATTGGCCACAGCAGCAGAATCCGCGTACGTATAGTTGTAACCGTAGCTCAGGTTGGCGGTATCAGCGATAGGGTTCTGTACCACGCGTACACCGAATTTACAGTTAACGATCAGGTTATTGTAAGCCATACCACCAGCGCCCTCTTCAAAGTTGACAGAGCCGCCACGACCTGCAGAAGACCTTCTGTAGCCGCAGTTGATGATCGTATTGTTATACATTCTCATGTTGCTGTTAGGCACGCCCGCAATAGCGCCGGCATTCGACAGCTTAGGGCCGTTGGTAGCCATGCCGATACAGAGGTTATAGGCAAAGTCGCCTCTTAACCCTGCTTTACCATTCATCGCCTCACCACCGGTATAACCACATTTTTCAAAGGTATTACGCATGATAGACACCTTACCGCCAAGGATACGCAGCGGGTCGTCCACACTGCCATAAATCCAGGAATCTTCCATTACAAAAACACCGTTCGGGTTCTGGAAGAACAGCGGATAAGGACTGGTATATATCTGACGGATACCACTCGCTGCCGGAATAGCGGCACCACCGAATTCGATACGCGTCCATTTCATCACCATCAGCGGACAGGTAGGCCCGCCGATGATACCGATCCATTTACCACGCAACGCAGGGTCTGCGTTGGGATCAGCGCCATAGGTATCCGTTTTCTGTATACCAGGATAAGTGAAGAGGTTAGGTTTCTGCTGGGTACCCAGTGAAATCAGGGTGCCACGTACGCCCAGTCCGTAGTTGCCCATAAACTTGATGGTCACCCCTTCCTGAATGATCAGTGTGTCATGTTCGTTCACAAAGATATCTCCGCATACGGTATAGGTTTTACCTGCCAGCATAGTGCCTTTGATGGCGTTGTTCAGCGGATCGGAGCCCAGGCAGGCGGTATCGCTCACAGGTGCAGCGATAGCCAGCGGAGCTTTATATAATTCTTTATTATCTGCCACCTTGTTACATGCAGCTGCACCAATCAGCATAGCTGCGAGAGGAATGATATTAAAAATGCGATGTTTCATACAGCTGTATTAGAGTTTGTATCTGAAGCCAAATAAGAAGGATGTTTTATAATAGTCTTTCTGCACAACAATTTTGCTATCAGGGCTTGACTGCTGGCTCAAAGGCACGCTGGTTTTGGCCAGGTAGCTGTTGTAAGGCAGGTGCATAGCCATAACGGTAGGTGTATTCGTCAGGTTATTGATTTTACCGTAGAAGGTCAGTCTCCTGTACAGGCGTTGCTCGAAAGACAGGTCCAGCTGCGTAGTTGGTTGCAGCCAGTAATGCAGTCCGGCGTAGGTATTCAGGATAGCGAGTCTTTCGCCGGTATACACCATCGCCACCTGGATGTCCGTACCTGTTTTCGTGTTTTTGTACAACAGGGAAAGATTGCCGATATGGTTGGCCTGTCCCTGCATAGGCCTGGTTTCAGCGATATATTTATCGGTGATACCTAACTGCGGGTCTCTGTACTTATACAGCATGCTGTCGTTGGTAATGCTGGAGTGCGTATAGGTATAGTTGGCAGAGATACCGAAGGAACCGATGTATTTAACGAATACCGCTTCAAAGCCGTAGTTGGTAGCCGCAGTACCGATGTTCACCGGTTCAAAGACCTGTGAGTTGTAACCAAATTTTCTTACCGACAATTCGATCGGGTCATCTATTCTTTTGTAGAATACGCCCAGTAACAGTTGCTCTGCTTTGCCCGGGAACAGTTCATATCTGAAGTCGAAGTTATGTGCGGTAGAGTGCTGCAACCCTTCAGGGTTACCTCTTTCCTTGAACAGCTCGTAGTTGTCCGGGCCATCAGGGATCAGTTCAGAGAACTGTGGCCTTGCGATGGCTTTGTAATAAGAGAGACGTAATGTCTGGTTATGCTGCAGCTGATATTTCAGTTGCAGACTAGGCAGCAGGTCGGTATAGGTAATGGTACCGTCTTTGTAGTCGGCAGTTGGAGGCAGTTGTGTATTGTAATGCTGGCGGGTATGTTCTACTCTTAAACCACCCAGTGCTTCCAGGGCTGTTGTCAGTTGCCATTTGCCCTGCAGGTAAGCTGCGGTGATATCTTCGTTGAACGTATAGTTGTTACCGTTCAGCTGTGCGGTAGCGTCTGTACCGATGAAAGTAAACTTAGCTGAGTCCACGGAAGTATATAACTGGTTGTTACCATTGATACGCAGCGGATTCAGGGTATAGTAGTTGTAGAAGTTATCACGGGTTTTGTGACGGTATAACACCCCTCCTTTCAATTCAAAAAACCGGTTCAACAATCTTGTTTCTTTGGTATAGTTGGCATAAAAGGACAGGTCCTTATCGCTGTTTTGCATCCAGCTGCGGTTCATGGCATTCAGGATATCGTCGCCGTTGAGTTTCACTTCTTTGCCTGTTCTGTCTACACTGAGTCCGCCGTGTGCGAAGGATGTCTGATCAGGAATTGAATTTTTTGCGATGGAGTAAACAGCAGACCAGTCCAGTTTTGAAGACCCTGTCAGCTGATGCTCCCCTTGCAGTGTAGCGTTGTAGATAGATTGATATTGCCAGGTGCTTCTGGTAGAATAAGAGAGCGTCTGGTTGATGGCGTTGGTAGTATCATACGACAGACGAACCTGTCTGTCGTCCAGGTGGACATAGGTAGAGAACAGGGAGATTTTATTCCGTTGGTTGAAGTGGTAGTCGACTTTACCGCTTACGCCTATACGTTGTGTCAGGGTAGAATATTTTCTTTCTCTCAGGTATTCGAATGAAGGGATGTTATCGACATTTGGCGTGGTGGCGGTGCTGAACACGGAAGTGGCGGTACCGCGGTATTGGTTCTGGTAGCTGCCGGAGAGGATGACGCCCAGCGCTTTATTTTTACCAAAGCGGTTACCGATGGTGATGCCGGCAGTGGTATTGATGGGGCCTGATTTAGGCGTATAGTTCATGTGACCGAGCGGGAATTCAGCTTCCTTTGCTGCATAGGTAGCACCGTTGATCTGGTTGGGAGAACGTTTGTTCATGGTGCTGGTAGAGAAGGATTGAAAAGGCTGGTCAGCGAAGATATTATTATATCCTCCGGAGAAGTTCACCTGGAGTAATTGAGAAGCGGGCGCATCTTTCATGACCAGGTTGATGGTACCGCCGATGGCATCCCCTTCCATCGAAGGTGTCAGGCTTTTACTTACTTCCAGTCGTTCCAGCAGTTCCGATGGAAAGAGGTCCAGCGGGATGAAGCGGCTTTTATTATCCGGGCTGGGGATTTTGATATTATTTACCAGCGTGTTGATATAACGCTTATCCATACCCCTGATAATTGGGTAGCGACCTTCTCCTGAGCTACCTTTTTCAATGGTAACGCCGCTTACACGCTGAAGGGCGTTGGCGACGGTGATATCCGGCAGCAGTTGCAATGTTTTGGACGACAGGATATTCACCACCTGGTTGGATTTCTGTTCCAGGTTCCTGGCGCCGGACTCCCCATGCTGGCTACCGAGCACCGAAATACCGGAAAGGTCGCTTTGCAGGGGTTTTGCAGCCATGTCAACTACCTGGAAATCATTGTCTCCTTTGACATGCACCGGGCCTGCCTTGATAACAGTATAGCCGTAACAGGTAGCCATCAGTTCATAATCTCCCGGTTTCAGGTTTTTGAACTGGAATGTTCCGTCCAGCTTCACAACAGCTTTCGCGGAGGCGCCTTTCAGTACCACGGTAGCGCCTACCAGTGGTTCACCGGTGGTGGCATCCGTTACACGACCTTTGATCGTTTGCGCGGAGGCCTCCAGCGCAACAGTTGCAAGAAATGCTGAAAAAAATAGTTGGGTAAAATTTTTTGCAGTGGCCATAAATAATTTTTAGCTCTGCAAATTTGAATAGGAATTTCCTTAGAACACAGTGTAGACAATGGATTTCACGGAAAGGTAATTATTAAATCATAGTAGGTTAACAATTTCACCAGAATGTTGACAGAATTAAAAAGTATAGAAATATAAGGGTAACGTTAAATGGTTAACACTACGCAACTTAGGACAACCGGAGCATTTATTTCTCTCTAATAATATGTAGAAAAAATTCTATATCAATGATTTAAAATCTGCTGGATAAATTCTTTTAATTTGTCTGTTCCTGCAATTTGAATTTATGATTTTTTCTCCCTAAACTTGAATTAATTGCATTTCAGCTAATGCAATTTTATATAGTGAACAATAGTTAAAACCAGTTACCTGGCAGGCATTCCTGCACACTTAATTTCTATTCATTACATCATATGTTGGCAGCGTTATGGCGCATGGCTGTATGCATGTACTGACTGGTAATGCTCTTTTTTATGCAAGTAAAAATCATTCTCCTGTTCCTGCTCTTAGTAGCGGGCCTGCCATCATTTGCCCAAAAGGAAGATGTATCGGTAAGATTGGCAATTGTCAGAGACTATACAGACACCGCCAATTTAAAACGGACCTTTCTTGGTCTGACCATCATTAATAATACAGATCGCGACCTGTATATTCCGGGAATCATCGCTGGCAGGTCCAAACGGTTCGATAACTCCGGCATCGATCTTCCGCTCCGGATGTACAAAAACGAACCGGATACAGTGATAGCCTGTACTGTCGTTGACTGGTCACGCATTCCTTTTGTTGAACAATTGCACCAGGTAGAAGCAGAAAAAAACATTCAGGCGTACCAGGTTTTAATGCCATATATTGCCAGCCTGCAGGTTAGCAAAACGGCTAAATATTATCTCCAGATGCTACAGCCATTTTTTCTGAAAGCCCACAGCTCCGCTGTAAATGCAAACGTATATAATATTTCCAAAGTCACCTACCAGGGTAAAAATCCAAAGGAAATTCTATTGAGAGGCAATTTTACTATATACTATCAGCATAACAAGCCGGTAGATTCTCTTTTATCCATGCTGCCTGATAACTGGAATGGCTATATGAAATATGCACCTGACAGTATTGTTTCCAATGTGCTCTATTTCGATGGTTATTAGCTGACCGGGGATGCAGCATACTTCTTTGGCTTAATACCGATATGCTTTTCAAATACCCTTGAAAAATGACTGAGATTGGTAAATCCAAGGTGGTAGCCCACTTCGGATACGTTCATTTTTTTCTCTTTTAATAAAATTGCTGCTTCATTCATTCTGGCCGACTGATAATACTCGAAAACGCCCTTGCCAAATATCTGTTTAAAAATCTTTCTTAATTTGGGTTCGCTCATACCTGCTTCTCTGGCCAGTTCAGCAATTTGTGGCGATGTATCCAGGTGCCGCAGCAAATGATCTTTGATGGCATATATCGCCTTTATATCATCCATGTGTATACTACCCGATGGTACTTCCTCCCGCTGCATCAACATGGCAACCACATAACACAATAATTCTTCGCATTTCAATCTATAAAAATGGCTTTCCATTTCCACCGGAATGGGCTGTGCCAGCATCTCTCCTGCTGTTTTAATAATCTGTGATGTCATACCCGTTTCCATAATGAAGTTTTCACCGGCGGTCAACAGATCTGAAACGATAGGATGGGAAATACTTCCAAACATTTGATGTAGCTGTTCCCTGGATATTGCAATCGTTATACTGCCAAAAATGGTATTGGCAGGCATTGCCAGCACAGAGGAAACGGCATGTCTGCAAATCATGATGCTGGCCGTTTCAGGCATTAACGACCTGTCTTGTTGCTTCAGCGCCGGAAACACCCCACTCAACAGGAATACCATATCCTCCTGCCCTTCTGCCAGTTTATTTGTTCTTTCGATGATCACATCTTTTTTCAGATGGTAATAACGGATCATCATACGTAAATCTCTCCCCCATGAAAAACCGGTGATATAGCCGGATCCCTTACTGGCAGGGATATAGATAAACCTTCCCTCAACAGTAGCACCAATAGCCCGGGCAAATTCCCTGGTTATCCCTGATCCTGTATCTACAATGGATAATTTCATTTACGACTATTTTTATATCAAAAACGGTTATTTTATACATAAATGTACATCTACCTTTGCAATTATAAATCACACAATATGTTAACTGACAATAAAAATATTGCTATAATAGGTGGTGGCCCGGGCGGACTATTACTGGCAAGATTGCTACAGATGAAAGGCGTTTCCGTTAAGGTGTATGAAAGAGACGAAAATGAAGCGGCACGGGTGCAGGGCGCCACGCTCGATCTCCACTACCACGGTGGTTTACGGGCGATGAAAGCGGCAGGTCTCTTACCCGCTTTTAAAGCGTACTACCGGCCAGGCGCTGAAAAAGGCCGTGTTATAGACAAAGATGGCAACATCCTGTACGACGAGCATAATAATCCGGCCACCGGTACTGATTTCGACAGTGAATATGCCAGACCGGAAATAGACCGCGGCGATCTGAGAAATATCCTGCTGGCCGCTCTTCAACCAGGCACAGTAGCGTGGAATAAGCAATTTCAAAGTATGTCGGCAGCCGGCAACCAATGGCTGTTACAATTTAAAGATGGCAGCACTGACATGGCCGATATCGTTATCGGTGCGGATGGCGCTAATTCCAGGATAAGGCCTTATCTCCTCACAACACCTCCCGTTTATGCAGGCACTATCATTTTTCAGGGCAATGTACCTGATGCTGCCAATACTATTCCGGAAGTGAACCAGTTATTAAAAGGCGGGAAAATCTATGTTTATGCAGATGAGAAATTTCTGCACATATCATCCAAAGGTGATGGTAGTATAGATTTTTATGTCAGTATGAAAAAACCGGAAGACTGGCGACCAGATATCTCAGATAAAGCTAAGTCCTGTGCCTGGTTTACCACTGAATTCCCTGGCTGGAACCCGCTCTGGCTATCGCTCGTTGAAAACATGCAGCTACCTATGCTCATGCGTCCGCAATACTGCATGTCGTTGGAAGAAAATCTGCCCTCTTTCGCAAACCTTACCCTGCTGGGCGATGCAGCACATGTTATGCCGCCATCCGGAGAAGGCGTCAACCTCGCCATGCTGGATGCGCTGGAGTTATGCGGGCACCTCACCGGTGATAAGGATAACGATTTAAAGGCTGCCTTAGCAGCATATCAGCACGCGATGCAACATAGGGCTAAAGAAGAAGCCATATTGTCCATGGAAATGTTGCACTGGATGCATGAGGAACATGCCGGGCAGGTATTCCTGGAGAAATATTGCGGGTAGCCAAAATATTGCTGCCTGACGTTCGTCATCAATAATATGTCGAACGTATTATTCTTAGGTATGCCCACACACGGGCACATCAATCCTACATTAGGACTCGTACATGAATTAACCCGCCGCGGCGAAAAGGTATATTATTTTGCATCGGAATATTTCCGCGCGAAACTCGAAGCGGCCGGCGCCATTTTTTTCGCCTACAATGAAGACCTCGATATATTCAAGGGTGGCGGCAAATCCAGCTCCGGCGGCGGTTTATTGAGTGTAACAAGCAAAGCTCCTTCCGTTATTGCAGATATATTAACCCAGACGACGGGGATAAAATTCGATTACCTTATCCATTCTGCGGCATTTCCTTTTACAGCGGCCATGGTGCAGATGCTGGGAATACCTTCCGTTTCTTCGCTGGCCGTCTTTGCAGGACTGGACCGGTTCAGGAACATGCCAGCCAGTATACTCCCACCCGATATATCAGAAAATTACAACGCGGTATCGAGGCAGTTGAAAGAAGCCTTTGGCATTACCATGCCGGAGAATCCGATGGAAATGATGCTCTATAACAGTCCGTTAAAACTCGTATATACCTCCCGATATTTTGCCCCACCATCAGCTTACCTGGATGAGAGCTGCCGTTTCGTTGGGCCACCGGTTTTTGAAAGACAGGAAGATCTCCATTTCCCATTTGAAAAACTGTCTGGCAAACGTGTGCTGTATATCTCCCTGGGAACCATTTTCGGCGTATATGACACCAGTTTGTACGAACAGTTCCTGGCAGCTTTCAGGGATTGGAACGGAATAGTTGTAATGACAGCCCACGGTGCCAGCCTGGATACCATGGCGTTTCCGGACCATTTCATCGTGCGGGACTATGTACCACAGAATGCATTGCTCAAACACACGACTGTGGCCATCACCCATGCCGGCATGAACAGTATGAGTGACCTGGTAAGCAATGAAGTGCCGTTTGTCTGTCTGCCGTTAGGCGCAGACCAGCCCTTACTGGCGGCACGCGCTGCATCGCTGGGCGCTACTATCAACCTGGATGTACAACAGCTTACGCCCGATCTGCTGAAAAATGCGGTAAATGAAGTCATAGCCGATCCCGCATATTGCGAAGCGATCCAAAAGATCAATGCATCATTTAAAGCCGCTGGTGGGTATAGGAAAGCGGCAGATGAGATATTTTCGTTTATGGGCAAGGCAGGAAATAAATAAGTCTGGCCGGGGATTTAAACGTGTGTCGTATTCTCCCCACTTTTTGTCGGCTTAGCCTTCATCTATTGCTGGTATTTCCTGGAGATTTGTATTATATTTTAATACAATCAGCGATTTATGAGTAAGGAGATTTTCTTTCAGCAAATCCGGAAATACTACCCCATATCAGCCGAGGCAGCAGCAGACTGGGATGCATTGCTGCGGCCACGAATTTATGGGAAGCATGATTACCTCATCAAAGAAGGTCAGGTACCGGGCAAGGTATCTTTTATCTGTAAAGGGCTTGCCTATCAATCCTACTTTCCGGATGAAGGTGAAATGATAATAAAATATTTCTTCCCGGAAAACAGGTTTGCAGCCTCTGTGGTAGCCACCATGACCCAAACTCCCAGCCGATTCTCTATTATAGCGATAGAAGAAACGGAAGTACTGGAATATGATTTTGCCAGTTTCAGAAAACTGGTAGAGCGTCATAACGACCTCGCACTTTTTTATATTAACTATCTCGAAAAACACTGGGTAATCGAAAAAGAACCACTGGAGATTTCCTTTCGCACGGACACTGCCGCTAAGAGATATGAAGGTTTCCTGGAAACCTACAAGCCCATCCTTTCCCGTTTAAAAAAATATCATATAGCATCTTACCTTGGCATAACCGCCACACAGTTAAGCCGGATAATTGCAGGAAAGTAATTCCTCCATTTCAACATTTGTAAATTTTTTTGTCCCCACTGCCAGCTAATTTCGTTCTTACCTGAACCGGACAGCTTTCTGGAAGTCTGTACTGACCTATATTATTTTCAACACGGCAATTCCGGTTATTGCTGACATAAACGATTTTATTATGGCAAAGACAATTAAAGCAGATGATTTCTTCTCCGACCTCAATCATCCGAAAAAACAAGAAATGAAGGCTCTCCGACAACTCATCCTGGAGGTGGACCCTTCCATTACCGAAGAAGTTAAATGGGGTGGTCCCAGCTTTTACTACAAAGGCGACATAGCGACCATCAGTCCCCGCGTTAAAGAACAGGCAGTACTGGTATTTCATCAGGCTGATATACTGACAGGCCATCCTATACTCGAACCTGCTCCTAAAGGAAAGGCCTATGCCAGGTTTGGCAGCATGGCAGAGGTAAAAGCCAAAAGTAATGACCTGAAGGCGGTTATAAAAGAATGGATGCAAATAATGGACAAAAAATGAGACCTATGGCAACCTATAAAATTGAAGGCAAATGGGCGGTGATATTTTTTGCTATGTATCTTGCATGGATTACATTGGAAAAGACACTAGGATTTCATTCTACCCGAATCGCCTATCAGCCTGTGGTTTCGGTAATGGTGCTGATCCCTTCATTTCTCCTTTATCGCTCCGCCATCATAGACAAAAGAAAGAAATATTTTCATGACAGCATTTCCTTTAAGCAAGCGTTTAAATCAGGCATGATATTAACCTTCTTCGTCATCCTGCTTAGTCCGCTTAGTCAGATGATCGCCATGAATCTATTATCGCCGGATTTCTTTACAAATATGCGCAATTTTGCAATTAACACGCAGGGAATGAGTGAGCTGGAAGCTAATACCAGGCTGAACATCCGTGCTTATATTATCGCAAGTATTTTCGGTGGCCTGATTACCGGACTGATTTTTTCACTGCTCATCGCTGCATTTGTCAGGACAAAAAAATCAACGTAGCTGGCATAAAAAAGCCTCGAAAGAAATTTCTTTCAAGGCTTTTTCATCTAAGTATTGGTTATCAGGAGGGGGGGCTGGGGTAATAATTTCGGCTTTTACTTTCCGGCTTTGATGAGATCCATCGTATACTGAATCTCCGGATCTTTGCCGGCACGGATATACTGCTGAAACGCTTCAAACGTCAGCTCCTTATCGGGCAGGCAACCCCGCCCGTTATCCTGTTTAGCCTTCATAAAATATATTTCACTCATAGGTACGGTTAACTTACTTTTTGTTTTAGGCAGTGTATAGGTATTGAACCATGCTGCGGTCGTAGAAGCCTCACCGCTGCCGGTTTCGGAGCCTACCAGTATGCCACGGCCATTGTTCTTCACCAGAGCAGCAAAATAGGTGGCCGCACTTACCGTTCCTCCGCTGGTCAACACATAGACGTTACCTTTAAAATTATTTTTATCCGGTGGATAATTGGATATAGAACCTTCTGTCAGCCGTGCATTACCATAGTAAAATCCGGCGGCACTATCGTAATCGAAACGTTGCCTGAGGAAGTTAGCGGTTTGCGTTACCTCTTCTTCACTCATCTTGGTACCATATCCATTCAACAGGTTTTCGGAATCGTGCAGTTCGATGTTTTTTGTCCGGTAATTGAAAACATTATCGAACGGACGTAAGGCCACAAAGGAATACAGCAGTGCCGACATATTCGGATTACCTCCACCATTGGAACGGATATCGATAATAACGTTATTGATATTGCGTTTCTTTACTTCTGCAAAAAAATCACTCAACTCCTTATACATCGCATTTTCCTGCAGCATGAATGTGAGTACGGTGAGGATTGCGGTAGATTCCTTGTCCTGGTATTCTTTGGTAACATAGGCACGTTTCAGGAAGGAATTAAAAGGCAGCTCTCCCAGGCTTCTGTTATGGTACCCGGTTTTAGCGTCAACGGCTTTTAATTGTATGGTATTGGTAGTTTTAGCGCCATATTCCTTATATACGACCTCATAGCTGGTAGATTCGGGAAAGACAAGGCTGATGAACAAGCTCAGGTTTGTTGTTGTGCGCTCCGCCCCTGTTTTGATAAAACCATCGCTATAGGTAGCATAGTTGATTTCACTCAGAATTTTGGTGGCAGGCATCTTATTAATACTCAGGATCTCTGCACCAAATGGGATTACTTCTCCTTTGGCATTCACAATGATCCTGTCTTTAAACGTAGTGGTAGCCAGTGGAAAATGGTTAATACCATAGAAAATACCAATAACACGCTCCTCCTCGTAATCCAGCTTCAGGTGCACATCATTGAATAACTGTACAGGCGAATACCGTAAAGCACTTAACAGAGAAGGGTCCTTATCCAGGCGGTTCATCAGGGAGTCCATCTTTCTGTTAAAGGTGGTAGTGTCGGTAAATTTGTATGGATTGGGATGTTGTTTCTTCAACAGCTCCACCGCATATTTAAAATCGTCTTTCAGGTCTTGCCTGGAAAAGCCCGTAAATGGCTGTACCTGAGCCATGGCAGTAGTGGAAAGTAGGGACATAAGTATCCCTGAGGCAAATATTTGCTTCATGCTAATTGTAGTTTTAATAAGTAGAAATCAGGCGGCATGCAGCCGCGGTTTAATCAGGCAGGTTACCTTTTATTGATCAGCGCAATAATACCTTCGTTTTCGATAATCATCATGCCCTGGCGGTCTTCGGTAATGCCTTCCTGCAAGGTATAGGTATACCTCGGCACATTTCCCTCCAGTACGGTAGGCATATACCTGAACTGCACGTTGGGTAAATCTTTCAGTGCTTCACCAACTTCTATAATATGGGTAGACACTATAAACAGGCAGTTATTGTATTCGGCAAATCCTTCTGTCACTGCCAGTGTACCGTCAAAGGCATCTTTCACATTGGTACCTTTAAACAATTCATCAAACATCAGCAGGAGGTGTTCGCCGGTAGCCGCTGCCAACGCGGCGTCCTTCACCCTTACCACTTCTGCGTAGAAATGGCTGTACCCCATCGCAATGTTGTCCGCCACATTGATACTGGAGAAAATGCCTTCCCGTACGGAAAAAACCATTTCACCGGCGGCAACCGGAAAACCGATATGCGCCATATACATACTGATACCAATGGATTTCATCCAGGTCGACTTCCCCGCCATATTGGCGCCAGTAAGGAACACGACATTACTCCCCTCCTGCATGGTCAGGTCGTTGCCGACAGCCTTCAATATACAGGGATGCCTGAGGTTTCGGGCATGTAAGATATTTTCTTCTTTCTCCACAGCCCTGGCATAACAGAAATGTCGTTCACGTGATACATTACTAACGGCGATGTATACATCTGTTTCAGCAATGAACTGCAACACATCTTTCATGGCGGCGTTGTACCTGTTGCGCAACAGGAAATCATATTCAGCTACCGTTTGGGTCGACATGTTCTTGTAGATGTCGCTGTCCACGATTCTGCGGATATCTTTTTGCTCCATGATAGCCAGCAAGGCCTGCACACGGCCCTGCAACGGACCATTTTCCATTTTCAGCAATGTGAGCAACCCATAGCATTTTTTCAGTGTAACGATCGTTGCCTGGAGCTGCAGTAACGTATTTTTGAAACGACCATCTTTTGTGAGGGCAGCCAGGAACTTCTGCAGGTGCAGGTCTGCCGTCACCGCCCATTGCGATTTATCTGCGGTAGCGTCAATATATTCCCGCATCAGCGCTACCTGGTCAGGTTCAAAAGGAAATGTAATAGCCCGGGCTTCAAAAAATCCAAACACTGCTACCCTCGTGTTGATGGCGGCAGCATCATTTAACGGATGCGCAAACATGTCATCCATCAATTTCTCCCCGATACGGGTCCTGACTTTATTGAATAAAAAGTATACTGATCCCTGCCGGAATTTCCCCATCAGGTTCAGTTCCCCTACTGACTGACGATCTATTTTAAAACTCATAATTGCTTTTTTAACCGTTTTCCGCCTTTGTTTCCCTTCCGGAGAATATCCAGTATACCTTCATTATTGATAATGATCATACCGTGCTTATCATTGGTAACACCTTCCTGTAAGGTATAGGTATATTCAGGCACCGATCCGTTCATTACCGTAGGAAGAAAATAAAACGCGGCACTCTCTTTTTTCCGCAACTCATCTGCCGCTTCAATGATATGAGAGGAGATGATGAATTTACTGTCTGTCCGGTTGGTAAAGGCCGTACAAACTGCCAGGGTACCTTCCAGGGCATCCTTTACGTTCGTACCCCTGAATAGTTCATCGAAAAGTACAAACAGTGCTTTCCCTTCGCTGAGTTCCTGCCCGATTTTTTTCACCCGTAATACTTCCGCATAAAAATGACTGGCACCGATGCCCAGGTTATCCGGCAGGTTGATAGTAGTGTATACACCATCCATCACCGAAAACTCCATAGCAGCAGCAGCTACCGGGAAGCCCATATGAGCGATGTAAACAGCAGTACTAAAAGAGCGCAGAAAGGTAGACTTTCCCGCCATGTTGGCGCCGGTAAGGAATACCAGGTTACGGGAAGGTGTCATATGAAGACTGTTGGCAACAGCATTCTTTAAAAGTGGATGGTAAACCCCATCCACTTTTAAAATACTGGTACCTTTCGGGTGTACCACCGGGAATACCATATTATGCTTACGTGTAACCGCTGCAACAGAAACATATACATCGATATGATAAATAAACTGTAGCAACTGTAATACCTTCTGTTTCTCTTTATTGCGTATCAGCACATCAAAGGCGGTAACGGCGGCGAACGAAATCCTCGCATTGGGCTTTTCGTTAAACACCGGTATAAATGCAGGATCATTCAACAGGCCGGCAGCTGCCTTTCGTTCGTCCTCCAGCTCTTTCACCGAGGCTATTTCCGGGGATTCCAGGTACTGTCTGAGCCTGTGAAAAAGATCAATTACTGAAATAATCCCATGCTGTATTTCCTTCTCGCTGAGGGAGACTTTTGTGCCACCATCCGGGTTATCATCAAAAGAGATGTATTTCTCCGCCTGGTCCAGCAAAACACCATCGAAAGGAAAGGTGGCATTCATTTTCACAAAAGCCTCGATTGTATTGATCCGTCTAATGATGGCATCCCTGTTGTTCAGCGGTTTTCTGAACATGGCTTCCATAATGGTTTGACCGCCACGGGTAAAGGAATGGTTATATATATCGTATATACCTGGAGTGTCGGCCTTCGAAAACAAGCGCAGGTCATCTATCGTCTGCGTATCTGTCTGCAAATACATAATTATACTTTTTATAAAACAATTAAGTCTCCCGCTATTTGCGTTTTCTTCTTATCAATATCACGATACCTGCGGCAAGGATAAAGGCAGGCACTATATATTGCAAGGTCATCTTCATTGTTTTCGCCGGGGCTTTTCTGATGGTCAGCCATATATCCTTCGGCAGCGCGAAATTGTGATAAACAGGATATTCATTATCTACAGCATAGCTGTAGAATGCATTGCCATAATCCTGACCATCCCCTCTGATAACAGACATCATATCTGCATCGCTGGAAATGATAATCTTCTGCATTTTGTTACCGATTTTCCGGGTGAGCTCCAGTCCCACCGCATAAGGTGCTTCTGTTCTGTAGTCACCTTCCGCTGCATTGAATACCGGTGCTGCGGAATCGACCACCAGCAGGCCTTTTTCCACCCAGGTACCCGGTTCATTTTTTATGGTGGTAATCTGTTCTACCTTAAATCCGCTGGTATCTGAATACGTCAGGGCACTTGCCCCGGTAATAGCGGTATAGCAGGCATTTACAATACCATTTTTGAAATAGAAAAATTTCTCCTCATCTGCCATATCTATCCCTTTCCTGGAAATCAATCCACCAAATTTAGTTGGCAAGTCATGCGGGTTAGGTCTCACGATAGTACCTTCCTCTGCATTCACGCCTACATGGTTCAGGATAGCGTTCATGATAAATTGTTTGCCGGGTTCTGTATAGAACATAGCATTTCCACCGCGGTCGATATACTGTTTTACGCTGTCAATGATAGTTTTATCCAGTATAGATTTAGGATCAGAGATGACCAGCACGTCTTCAGAACGGAATGCGCCGGCACCTACGGCTGTAATAGTATCGAAATTCAGGCCCAGGTTGATCAGTGCTTTCCGGTTTGATTTATTGACAGTATGATTGCCATATTCCCGCTCACCAGACTTCAGTGGCGAACGCTCAAAGTGGCCCGACAAAAATTTAAAAATAGGAGTAGTATCATGCATTAAACGCAACAGTGTACCGGAAACATTCTTTTCACTTGGAAAAATCTCCGGGTCCTGGTAGGTTCTCAGCCACTCCTTTTTCCCTTTATACTCCACCTGCATGAGCAAACCTTTGGCCTCTTCATCCAAATCCACGATTTGCTTTATTTCCGCCGGTGTTTTGTATAAAGAGAGATCTGTTTTGTTCATTTCTGCGTACTTCTCTGCTATTTCTACCAGCGACTTACCAGGGAACATTTGATATATAGAACTATCTCCCTTGTTAACATCATAGTAATACACATATTCAAACTCCATATTATTGTAGAAGCGGCGGTACTTCGCCCAGAAGTTCCACAAATAGCTGTTACGCGCATTTGGCAACCCATCTTTCAGGTTATAACCTAACAGGTTGGTATAAAGCGTTACTTTAACCGGCGACCCATCCAGTTTTTTCAATACACCCTGTGTATTTTCATGCAGTGTATTGGTTTTACCTCTGGTTACATCCCAATAGCCAATCAGTCCATGACGGGAAGAAACGACGAGGATCACTACCGTTATCACGAATACCGACAGGTACCTGCCAGCTGATACACGCCACGACTTCGACTCTGTAACAGATTTGGTCTTAATGATGGTGAAAATGATAAACAGGGCAATAATACTGACGAAGTAGAGGAGGTCTTTGGTGGTAATCAGACCAGCTAACAAATTTTCTGCTCTTCCGGAACTGGAAAGGAAATAAGTTATATCCCTTAAATAGTCTGTACCCTGGAATACCAGGCCCAATGCCGAGAGCCCTACCAATACTACAAAAGTACCAATGCCAGCCACAATCGGATAAGTTGTTAAACTGGAGATATACATACCTATTGCCACGTACATAGCCGCCAGCAGGAAGAAACCCAGTAACATAGAAAGTATATGCAGCAACTCTACATCCTTAATGGAAAAAGTCAGGATGGTTAATTCTACCATGAATATCAGGATCATAATGCATACGAAGCTGTATACGCCCAGGAACTTGCCCAGGATGATCTGACGTGTTTTCAAAGGTGATGAATGCAACAGTTTAATGGTACCACCGGCATATTCCCTGTTGATCACGCCCATTGTCAGCAGTGGAATGAACAGAAAGAAGATCATCATTACCGTGTCGATCCCCTTCCCGATCACTATTTTTGTCAGCGGCAAATTGAGAAATCCCGGGAAAGCATTTCCCTGCAGTTCCAGGAAGGCATCCTGCTGTACTGCCATATCCGTCAGGTTTCCCATAATGATGCCCGCGCTGGACATCAGGAATAATATCAATACAAACCATGCAATCGGAGAAAAGAAAAAATACCGTAATTCCGCCCGCGCTATATTAAAAACTGCTCTCATTAGTGTAGGATTGAAGAAGAATTTGATGATAATTGTTTAAACACATCGTCCATACCGGAAGACTCTGTGTGAATAGCCGTGAGGCGCCAGTTTTTCTCTGTACTTTTTTTCACTATTCTTTCCGCCAGGTCTTCGTTGGGAAGAAAATAGATCCTGCAACGGTTATCGGGCAGCATCTCTACTTTCTGTACATCTTCCAGCGCCAGCAATTCTTCGGGTGCAGGCATATGCAACATTCTGGCCACCATGGTATTGGGTTGCAGGATATTATTGAAAGCATCCAGGCTGTCGGAGAATACTACCTGACCGGCTTCGATCATGATGATTTCCTTTGCGAGCAGGTTAATTTCCGATAACACATGCGACGACAACAATACCGCGCGGTCCTGTGCTATTTCACGGATCAGCTTCCGGGCTTCGATGATCTGGTTAGGGTCCAGGCCATTGGTAGGTTCATCGAGGATCACCATTTTGGGCTTATTAATGATAGATTGCGCGATGCCTACCCGCTGACGATAGCCACCAGAGAGGTTTTTAATCAGGCGTGATCTCATCTGTGTAATGGTAGTTTTCTCCAGCACCTCATCCACAGCCCCTTTGATCAAACGTCTGTCCATCAGCCTGAGCTGCGCGGCATACTCCAGGTACTCCTGAACAGTGAAGTCGAGGTACAGCGGTGCCTGCTGCGGCAAAAAGCCAATCTGCTTTTTATATTCGACAGGATCGTCCTTGAAGTTTAATCCATTGATAGATACATTGCCATCCGTTTGCAGCAAGGTGCCACAGATAATATTCATGGTAGTGGATTTGCCGGCACCGTTAGAGCCCAGCAGTCCTACCACACCGGTATCATTGATCTCAAAATTTATCTCGCGTATGGCCCATGTACTGGCATACTTATGCGATAGGTTTTCCACCTTTAATATAGGTTGCATATAAAGTTGCTTAGAATTAAAAATTGGGTTTAGAAATGACCGATACTTTTTGCCTTGGCGACAAAATTGCCTTCAGCCGTCCAGGTTCCTGTTACGATCATTGTCCGCGGTCTGAACAGCCACATGGTATTCTGCACAGTAGATCCCGGAGGGCTGTTGGTTTCTGTCATAGTGGCCAGCACCGTGCCTGTTGCGTGATCTCTTACCTCAAAACGGAATTTCTTTACAGATACATTCACAGGAACCTTTTTAAAATCCGACAGTGCCTCATAAGCGAGATCGGAGACCATGGTTTCCGCTACAGGCTCCAGCTGAACAACATCTACTGATCTGTTTTCAAAAAGATTGATAACCCGCAGATAAGCCACACTATCGTTTACACTATGATGTGGCAATTGCTCTTTTACCGTTTTCTGTTTCACCTTGCCGGGACTACCATAAACAAAGTGTGTAAAGATGCCGCCAGCCTCCAGTTGGAGGCTGGTTTTCACAAAAGGTGCATTGAGTGTATCGTAATTTCTATATAGCGTAACCGGCTGGTCCATTTTATCAGTTGCATAATCGAAAGAGCTGCAGTTATTGATAAAAGCCAGTTTCCCGTATAAGGCGGGTTGCGTTTTGCCAAAGTAGGCAGATAAAACCGACAGCGTATCATTGATCCCATTGACAATCGTCAAAGATGCGGGATAGATTTCCGGCCGTTGTTCTTTCTTACAGGAAGTTGCTAATATCAGCATCATTCCGGCGAAAACAGTTGTCTTCAAAATTTTATTATAGCTGGATTTAAACATCTTACTCAGTTTAATAGTGATCATGTTTACCTAATAACCTTCATTCTGGGAGAGATTGTTGGCATAGCGTATTTCCTCCGGAGGAATAGGATAAAGCAGTTCATGTGCGCTCCATGGCTGTTTATAAGATATCGCACCAAGAATATCTGTAGCCTTGTTCGTTCTTTTCAGGTCCATCCAGCGGTGCCCCCATTCAGCAAAAAGCTCTATGCGTCTTTCCTGCGCAATGGCATCAATTGTCTGCTGGTCTGTTAAGGTATACGGCAGATCATTCAATCCGGCACGTCGTCTGATAGTATTCAGGTCATCAATAGTCGCGTTTTTATTGGCGGCATTCCGTAGCATATTTGCTTCTGCACGTACCAGGTACATCTCTGCAAGCCGCATCACCACATAGTATTCAGACCTGTATCCATTAAAAGCAAAGTTGCTCCTGTTAATTTTATACTTTGCCGCGAAGGAGCCCGGCAGCCCACCATCCACAGGCAGGGTCCATGCTGTTTTCCTGTTATCGCCTGTTTCAAAGGCATTCAGCAACATGGGCGTGAGATATCTGTTCGACAGGACAAATTCTTCCGGAGTGGCATTACCTCTCGTTATCATTGTATTGTTCTGCTTTAACTGGAAAATAACTTCCTTACTGGCGATGGTGAACACATTATTCAGCGGTTCCAGTTGAAACAGGTCTGTACGGCCGATCACTGCATTCGCATGTTGCCAGGCCTTTTCATAATCTTTGGTATACAGATACACCCTGGCCAGCATTGCTTCTACATACCATTTATTAATCCGGATACGCTCCACATTATTACCTTCATAATTTTCTGAAAGATAACCGGACGCCTCTTCGAGGTCGTTGATGATCTGCTGGTAAACAGCAGCCGGTGTAGCGGAAGGGAGGCCCTGCGTATCATTATGATCAATAGATAATGCCAGTGGAATTTTTTCGAAGATGTTTACCAGGTAGAAAAAACTCATAGCCCGTACTGCCAGTGCTTCGCCCAGCACTCTTTTACGGTATTCCGGCGTATATTGCTTGGAGGTAGCAGCTCTTGTACCCTGTATCAGGGCATTGGCATTGAAGACACCCTTAAATGCCGACCGCCATATTTTTGTAGAATAGCCCAGGTTCTGTAATGTAATTTTGTTGGTTGTTTCCACATAATACAGGTAATCTCCACCCAGTGCAGGATGATACAATTCATCAGCAGAATGCGCGGCTGCCACCGTAATTCCGCCGGCACTATACAGATCAGCGCCCAGCATATCCTCAGAATTGGATTCGTTTACACCCCCGTTAATCAGATAGGAATACAGCCCGTTTAACGCGATAGATGCCTGTTCATCACTCTGGAATACCTGGTTGGTAGTAATGGAATTTATCGGATCTTTTATATCCAGCATTTTATTGCAACCAGCCAGCAAGAGGCCTGACAATAAAATACCGGATCCTATTATATTGAAAGCAGTTCTTTTCATACGATTGATTTTAGAAACTTAATCTCAGGTTAGCGGCAATCCTTCTGATCTGCGGCGTCAGACCTAATTCAACATCAGATACCCTGTATTGCGAGAGTTTAAAAATCTTGGAAGAATTCAGGGATACACTTCCCTGCTTCATACCTACCCGCTTTACCCATGCAGCCGGCAGCAGGTACGACAGACTCAGATTATCCAGGCTGAGATAAGATCCTTTCACATAGTAGCCATCAGAACCTGACAAGCTATTACTGTTCGTGGTGGTGTATTTAGGATACAGCACTTTATCTCCTGGCTGCTGCCAGTGGCTGTTTACAATTTCATCGTACAACACCCGGTTACTTCTGGTTCCATAACCCATGTCACTCAGCTGGTCTGCTACCAGTGAATTTTCGTAGCTAAATTGTGCATCCAGCGACAATACGCGTTTAAAATCTACCCTAAAGCCCATTCCTCCGTAATACTTAGGATTCAGGTCAATAATTTTGTAATGGTCGTCCACTTTGGTATCTGGATAATTAACACCGCCACCTCCTTGTTGTCTGATACCATCGCCATTGTAATCTTCAAATTCAGGTACTCCTGTCATAGGGTTGATGCCTATATAGTGAGAATATGCCCTTGCTGTTACAGAAGCCCCGATTTTATACATATCCTTGTAGGGAGAATTTTCCAGTCCCGGAAAAGCGACCAGCGTGTTGGTATTCCTGCTGATATGGAAACGTGCAGTTACGCCCCAGGTATCTGTGTTAATGATAGTTCCATCCAGCATCAGTTCTACTCCCCTGTTGCGGATAACTGCAGGCCAGTTGCCCATTACAGCTGAAAATCCGGTAAATTCAGGTGTGGTAATACTTGTTAGCTGCTTCCCATCCAGGTTGTTGTAGAAGTTACCCTCAACATTCAACCTGTTGTTAAAGAATCCAAGACGGGCGCCTACTTCAAACTTGCTGGAGCTCGACCAGCTATATTGCTGGTTGACCGGTTGTACGAGGGTGTAAATTGTCTGATCGTCATAGTCAGGCAGCTTGGTATACACACCATTGTAAGTGTTTGACCAACGGGAGAGGTACTGATAATCTCCTATGTTTGCATTCCCCATGACGCCATAGGTAGATCTGAGCTTGGCAAATGACAGCCATTTCAGGCCGGCGTTCTTAAACCATTCTTCATTAGACAGAATCCACGATACCCCTGCTGATCCGAAGTTGCCAAATCTCGCACCACTACCAAAACGCGAAGAGCCGTCTCTTCTGCCGTTAAGGCTGATGATATATTTATTTTCCCAGTCGAAGCCTATGGTCGCCAGCAGTGAAGCCACTTTCAGCTGGGCGTAGTTATTCGATGACTGTAATACCTGCGCATTTGCATAGCTTTTAATGAGATTATCATTAGAAAACATCAGCCCCATGATAGAGGTTGCATCCTGGTCTGCGTAGCTATAGTCGGCCGCCAGGGAAGCATTTAATTTAGCGCCGCCAAACAGTTTAACATAGTTGATATTGGGCCTTATCAGCAAGCTTTTACCTAAACCTATACCATACATGGCGAAGCTGATAGGATTGGTAATCGGGTCTTTGCCGGCAACAGGTAAATAGTACCCGGATTTATTGCTGAAAAATTCACCGCTCACACGGACACCAGCTGTCAGATCTTTGATGATTTCATAGGTAAAACCCACATTCATCTGGCTTTTCAAGGTCTGATTCTCTCCCCAGTTATTTATACCCTGGAATGGATAATTGCTGGTATTCTGTATCCTGTAAGGAATAAAATTATATTGGCCGGTGCTGTCATAAATCCAGGGTGCATTGGGAGGAAGGGAAAAATAGTCAATCGTGGCAGCAGATTCATTATTGGAATAGCTGTTATTGGTAGAAAGATCTACCATCAGCTTACCATTAGGACTGCGGTGGTTGAATGAAACTCCTAATGTCAGGCGGTCATTACCCCTGCCACTGTTGTACATTTCCGTGGTGGAGGTATACCCTACGCTCACACGGTAGGTATTCTGCAGCAATCCACCTTCTACAGACAGCTGCACATCATCAGACTGTGCATTCTTAAAGAAGGTTCGTTGCCAGTCGGTGTAGCTTTTCTGGTCCCAGACAGAGAGATCAGGAGTTCTGTCGGGCGCAGGCAGTGCAACATCATTCATCAAAGCCTCCTTTCTCATGGCCAGGTATTGTTCTGTGTTCATCAGGTTCATATAGCGTTGCACGCCTGAAAACACTTTGGAGTAGCTGACATTAAACCGGGTTGGACCGGGTTTGCCTTTCTTGGTCGTAATAAGGATTACACCGTTTGCTCCCCTGGAACCGTATAACGCAGTGGCATCCGCATCTTTCAGCACATCTACGCTTTCAATATCCAGTGGATTAATCATATACAATGGATTTTCAGAAATGGAATAACCACCATTAACAGGCATATTTCCAGCCGGATTTACAGACAACGTAGCAATCGGCAGCCCATCCACTACATACAGTGGGTCGGAGAACATATCCTGGTTCAATACGTTCCTACCGCGGAGTTCTACTTTCCTGTTGGATGCGGTGTTGGTTACCTGTCCGATGCGCAGGCCCGGTACGCGGCCGGCGAGTGCGTCGAGCACATTCACGACCGGCTGCCTTTCAATATCGCTGGCTTTCACCGTGGAGATATTGGCTGTACCGGTTCTTTTGTTGGTAGTACCCAGCACAGTGATCTGTACTTCATCCAGTTTATTTTGGGAGAGTATCATCTCCGTACTATAGGATTTAGCACTCATCATCTGGTCTGTGATGGTAAAAAAATGGTCTACGTAACCGATGTAGCTGATACGTACCTGGTCGCCCACCTTTGCCGGAAACTTCACGGAGCCACTGCCTGCCGTGAGATAGTTACGCTTGTCAGACAGATTGCTGATGGTAGCACTGCCCAGTGGCGTGAAACCAGAAGAAAAGACAAAAACATTTATCTGCTCCTGTTTTGTTTTCGCTGTATCAGCTGGCTGGTCAACGGATACAGGGCGGGCGTCTTTCTGAGACACCAGGATATTTTTATCGACGATTTTGTAGGTCAGCGACTGATGCTCAAAAACTTTGGTGAGAAAGGCGCCCAGGTCTATTCCCCGGGCGCTGATGGTGACAGGTTTCGCCACAGATAAGGCGGATGCTTTGTAAAGAAAAACATAGTCGGTTTGTGATTCTACGGCAGCAAAAACTTTTTCCAAAGCAACGTTTTTGCCGTTAAAATTGATGTTCTGAGAAAAGCCTCTGGCAGAAACCTGTAACAGAGCGGCGGTAAGGAGGAAGAATGTTAGCTTCATGACTAACAGCGATTTGGTTGAGCCACGTTTCCATATATAGGGAACCCGTATGCAATAAAAAATATTTAGCATAGCTTTGCATAGGCCGTCCCGGTCAGCTGGGACGGCATGTTTAAGTGAAAAAATAAACAGTCCTTAACCTGATTGTAGTTATTACATTGCTTGAACATCCGCCGGAAGTGTCGCGAGCACTTCCGGTTTTCATTTAAGCAACTATTTCTAAGACGCGCTATTTTACATATAAAGTATTCCCTTTCAATTCGAAATTAACGTCCATTGTTTCCAGGACTTTTAACACATCAGACAAGTTGGTATTGCGGTGCATTTTTCCTTTAAAGATTACATTCTCTGGTTTTCCAATATATTGTACATCGATATTGTACCAGCGTTCCAGCTGGCGCATGACACTGTATAAATCCTGACCATCAAAATTAAAGAGGCCATTTTTCCAGGCTATAATATTACTTGCATCAGGCGTTTCCGTTATAGTGAGTGCTGCTCCTGCGGCTCCATCCGGTTTGCTCAAAACCCCTGTCTGACCAGGCACGAGTACCTGGGCCTTAGGGGCATTCATAGTGCCGGGCAATGGCGTTACTTTTACAGCGCCGGTAAGTAATGTAGTGCGGACAGTATTTTCGTTATCATATGAGTTGATATTAAATGAAGTCCCCAGTACTTCGAGTTTTAGCTGGTCAGCTTCCACTACAAAGGGTTGCCAGCTTTTACTGGCTACTTCAAAATAAATCTCTCCTTTAATTTTCACCCTGCGTTCCCGTCCCTTGAAAGCGACAGGATATTGTATGGATGAACCGGCATTCAGCCAGACTTCCGTTCCATCCGGAAGAATAACATGGTACTGACGGCCATTAGGAGTGGTTACTGTATTATAGGCCGTTTCATCTGTGGCAGAAGTGGCATCGTATTTCAGTTCATTGTTGGCCAGGGAAACCTGCGTACCGTTTTGGGTGGCGATCCTGCCTTCACCCAGACTGTCCAGCACCAGTTGCGTACCGTCTGCCAGGGTGAGGATAGCGCCATTTTTACCTGGCAGGATATCCTGCTGGGTCGATTTTTGGCTGAACCACCTGGTATTTTGTCCGGGATGAGTCAGAAAGAAATAGGTAGAGATGCCAAACACCAGCAGCAGCACGGCTGCAGCCCATTTCCAGCTATGGTGTATCATCCTTCGTATATTCGACCGCGTAGGTTTATCAGCAAGAAAACGCGCCAGGGCGGCCTCTTCATCAAAGCGCGCCATCGCCCGTACCTGTTGCTGTTGTACATCAGCATCGTTCAATTCCATCCATAACTGCCGGTTTTCATCACTGGCCGCGATCCATTCATCCAGCTGCTCCTGCTCCGTGGCCGTCAGCAGGCCCTGTTGGGAGCGGGAAATCAATGCTGCAATGAAAAAAGGATCGTTTGAAGAAGACACCATGTCCTAACTGTTTATATTATTACAACATGGTATCCCGATCGTACTAAAGGAAAAGAAAAAAAATTATGATTGGTGGGAAAATAACAGGAATAAAGTGATGACAGCCGGCGACAAACGCATTCTCAATAGCTTCATGCCCCTGGTTTTCTGATTTTTTACTGTCTGAAGGGAAATCGAAAGCGTGGCCGCAATTTCTTCGTTTTTGAGTCCTTCTATATAACTCATGCGGACGATCTTGCCGCATTGCTCGGGCAGATTGCTTATTTCCCGGTAAATGACCCTGAAAACCTCTGTGCGGATGATTTCCATATCTTCTGCTGTTCCGGACGTTTCCTGCTCTGAGAGAAATTTCGCCTGGCGTTCGCCACGGTGCTGCGCTCCTTTAAGAAAATTAAGGGTAGCATTACGGGTAGCTTTGTAAAGGTAATCCTTCAGATGCCGGAGATCTTCGAAGGTATTGGGCTTCTCCCACAATTTCTCGAAGACATCCTGTACAATATCCTCCGCATGACCGGGCTCGCCGATGATAGATTCGGCGTAATGGCAAAGCGCACTGTAATACTCCCTGAATACATAAGAATAGTGTACTGTATCCCCTGAAGTCAATCCCTGCAATAGTTGGCACTCATTATTAGTAGGTTTCCGCGACAAAATAGCAACCCGATTTTAGTTGAAACGTAAAAATAATTAAAAAATCGGGCTATCATAAAAATTGGTAATGCTACCTGGCCAGTTCTGCTAATTTATCTAGTCTGGTGAGCTTTTCAGGATTTGCTATCGCATAGATATGGGTAATTTTCCCGTTTTCCACCACAAAGCTGGCTACGGCAAAGCCACCATTGGCCTCAATACTGGCTCCCGGTTCACCATTAAGCCATAAGGTGGCTGCGGTCATCTCCCGGTTGGCCCGCAGGAGCAGATTGGCTATCACCGTATTTCCATGAACCGGCGCTTTAGCTGCAGGTACAATCCCGCCACCATCGGCCACCAGTGTAACATCCGGTGCCAATACTTCCAGTAGTTGCTGCAGCTGGCCGGTACGTAATGCGGCCAGGAAGCGCTCTACCACACGCTGTTGCTCCGTTCTGCTTACCGGTTCACGCTGTCGCCTGGTGGCCACATGTTCCCGCGCCCTTTTCGCGATCTGCCGGATGGTAACGGCAGGCTTATCAATGATATGGGAAATCTCGTCGTAGGATATATTAAAAACCTCGCGCAATACGAATACAGCGCGTTCTACAGGTCCCAGGCTCTCCAGCACAATCAGCATGGCGATGGAAACATTCTCAGACAACTCCAGTTTATCTGCCACCTCAGGGTTAATCAGGAGTGGCTCTGGCAGCCACTCTCCTACATAGTCTTCCCGGCGGCGCGACAACGTCCGCATCCAGTTAAGCGCCTGCCGCGTGACCATACGTATAAGGTATGCACGCGGCTCAAGCACCTGGGATTGATCGACCTTATCCCACCGGAGCCATGTTTCCTGGAGTACATCTTCGGCATCTGTCGCCGAGCCAAGCATCTCATAGGCGACGGTGAACAACAGGTTCCGGTGGGTAATAAAAGGGTCCTGGTTTATCATTTCAATACTACACCGGATTTGCCGGTACGTTTAGTCAAAGGAATTTCGCAGGCATCTGAATAGCCCTGGGAGCTGATACCATGGGCGGTATTTACCCTCGTAGATAAATTAGCAAATCCAATGAGGGCTGTCAGCTCCACCAATGCTGCCGGACCTAACTGTGCCAGCAGTCTTGCCGACAATTCATCGGTCACTGCGACCGGAGTGCTCGTCATTGCCTCCGCATACTCCATCACGGCGCGTTCCAGTGGTGTAAATACGGTTGACTCCCTCCAACATGGCACCTGGCTGGCTTTGTGCAGGTCCAGGCCTTTGTTGATAGCCTGAAAATACCCGATATCCAGGCACCAGCTGCAGCCTATCATGGCCGCCACTGCCATATGTGCAAATGACTTGAGATGCTCGTCACAGGCATCCCATTCCATTACCCGGCCTCCCATTTCCAGACTAGCGGCACCTACTTTAGGGTTGTGCCATACCACTTCCACTGGTTCCGGAATGCGGCCAAACTGCCTGATCATATGCTCCCTGAGCTCAGCAGGAAGGGTGGCTTTCGGAATACGATGTGTCATAATAAATTCCTCCTTGGGTTTTGTTATATACATAGAGACACCGGTGGAGGAAGTAATGTGACAAGGCTGGCAGAAAATAATAAATTTTTTTACAGATATGCAGATACCTGCTTTTTATTCTTCTCCGGTGAGCACTCTCCGAATAGCAGGGATCTGATCTACTTCTCCCGGTACTAAGTCCAGCTGCTCAATAGAAAGATTTCTGGCATAGCGGCAAAACATCAGCAATAAAATTGCTTCAGCTACTTCAGCAGAAAGCGCGAAATACTTTTTCAACTGTGCAGGATTATATCTCAGGGTAATACCATCAAAACCCCAGTCCCATCTTTCCGAATTACCCAAACCACCTTCAGACAGCTTTCTGTATAAAACAGCTACGGATTCATGGTAGTGCTTTACGGCTTCTTCCATCTCAGGATAAAAGGCTTTAGCGAACCGTGAAGAAAGAATACCGGTGTCCTTATCCATTATTTTATGCCAGTCAACAGTTGTTATTTCCTGTTGCCAGTCATACTCCTCCATTTTATAAACGGAATAGTAAATAGCGCCGAGTCCTAACTCCAGCGCATGTTTCAGTGTCGAAAATGCTTGCCGGTAAAACCCTAAGGACATGTTCATTGATGCTGCTTCCAATAGTTCACTGACAGTAGTCAGCATCTTGTTTTCGCTGGTATTTGTCAATATCTGTGCGAATGTAAAAACACAGGAAGACATACGATGGGCCTTTTCAAACAACTCCTCTTCCTTTACTGACTCCTTAAATATTGCCTGGGATTCACTGTTAATGCGGTTCAAATACTCATTAATACTCATAAAATTCTGCTACGGGTTAATAATAAAAAGTTAACGATTAAGATATGGTCTTGCAATCTCTAAAATCAAATTTACAGAAAGTGGTTAAATATCTGGCATTTGTTATATTGAAAAAGTTGGAAAATTACGTATAGCCGTAGACATAGAATTTATTTTGAAAACGGGAATCAGACCCTTTCGGATTTGATTCCCGTTAATATTCAAAATAAATTAAGTACTTTTTAGCTCAAATCTAACTAATCATGGTACTTAGACTTACCCTATCATTTTTGCTGTTAACCACTTCTTTTGTTGCATTTAGCCAGGAAAAGCGTTCCGGAAAATTCGAAAAACACAATACTATGGCTGAAAAGGGCTTAATTAAGATATCCGTCATGTACCCATATGCAGAAGGCAAAACCTTCAATATGGAATACTATGAGACTAAGCACATGCCTACGGTAGCAGGCTATCTAGGCTCAAATCTTGTTAAATATACTATTGAGAAAGGGCTTTCGAGTGGCGTTCCTAACCAACCTTTACCTTATATGGCTATCGGCACTTTTTATGTAAAAAGTTTAAGTGAATACCAGGCAGCCATCGCTCCAAACAGGGACGCGATTCTTGCAGATTTTGCAAACTATACCAATGTGACGCCTGTTATCCTGGTAAGTGAAATTGTAAAATAAGGCAAACTATAACAGGGCCCGGTATGAAGATCAAATGGCCGGTTGATAACCTCCGGCATTTGCTCAGATCTGCAGTGGTTGCACCGCTTGCATGTCTATGTAACACTATTTAGTCGAACTTATTTGCAATGGTTGTTGCTGGGTGACACAATGGATCATACCTCCGTTGGCAAACAGATTGCGACAATCAATTCCTACCACTTTTTTGTCCGGATAGAGTTGCTGAATAATTCCCATGGCAACTGCATCATTGGGATCATTATAATTCGGTACCAATACTACCCTGTTGGCGATATAATAATTAATATAGGAGGCTTTTCCCAGGTTCTTGCCATAGGTAGTCATCACTTCATTTTGGGTAAGCGGTACCTGCACGATTTTATAAGGAACAGACGCCTTATTGGTAGCGGCGTATAATTTGCTTATATCCGCTGTTGGCACCTGCCAATAATCCAGGTCATTCGCATTCATGGTGATAATCGTGGAAGCATTTGCAAATCGTGCAAAACCATCGATATGCATATCTGTAATATCCAATCCTGCCTTACCTTCCAGCCAGATAAACCTGGTGATGCCCAGGTATTTACTGAAGATATCTTCTGCCTGTTGTTGGGTCATACCCGGATTCCTGTTTGCATTCAGAACAGAACTTTTGCATGCCATCAGCACTCCCTGTCCATCAATTTCTACACTACCACCTTCGTTAATCATTGTGGTATTGAGGTCGATTGATTTTATGTGGATATCTGCAGCGATTTTCCCGGGAATAGCATCACAATTCCTGTAATCCGCTTTTCTTCCCCAGCCATTAAAACCCCAATCTTCAATCAGGATCTGGCCATTATTATCTTTTACAAAGATGGGACCGTTATCCCTGATCCACACATCATCAGTCGGAAAAATCCGAAAATCTACATTATTCAAAGGCACGCCAGCCTCTTCCAGTAAAGCACTTATACGCTCCTGTTCCGTCTTGTCATAGGCGATGAGATGAACCTTTTCGCTTTGTACCAGCGCTTTTGTCATGGCTACCCAGGTAGGATCCAAACGATTCCGGTAGGTTTTACCGTATTGATATTGGTGAGGCCATTGAAGCCATGTACCTTCATGCGGACTGGATTCTTCCGGCATAGTATATACGATAGTAGTGTCAACAGGCTGCTGGGTACTAACCTCTTTGGTACATGAAAATAACATGGACGGTAGCAGAAGCAGTAGGCTTTCCATTTTACGCATAATTAAGTATGTAAGATGTATTTTAGAATACAGCAAAGCTATTGCAATGAGCAGCCGCATTGTTGTCCGAAATTGACAATCTTACCTAAGTGGTAAAAGTATGCCTGTCAGCTGATCCTCAATAGCCTCGGTATTGTCTGGATGCCTGATGTAATGTTCAATGATGGACGTATGGCCAAATTCCAGGTCTGACTCCAATATCCAGCCTGCATAAATATTCTTGTACGTTTCTTCTATTGTCTCATAGGATCCTTTATGAATAAACTGCGCGTAACGGCCACCTAGTATCATTTTTGAAGGAAGTATCCTGTTAGGCGGCTGTTCAGTGGCGCAGGCATCATACCTGCACTTCAGTTCTGATGTGATTAATGGTTCATCTGCTATGATTCCATAGTATGCAGTGGAAACAGGAAATTCATTTTCCAGGAATCGCTCCCATAATTGTTCAATCATTGTATACTCATATGGCAAAAAAGCGCTTTCATAACAGACCTTCACAGGTGGGAAATAAATAATCTCAGGTTGCAGGGAGCTTTCAGACTCAACGGGCTGGATGCCGGCATCACTGAATAAAAGCGTTTTACTCAGTTTCGCTTCTTTTGGGGAGCAGTGGAAGCATTCTTTAAATGCCTTTGAAAAGGAAGCCAGGCTTTCAAAACCAACCTTAAACGCAATATCAGTAATGCTATCTTTCGTGTATAGCATTAACTTATAGGCATTCTCCAACCTGATACGCTTCTGATAAGCACCTATCGTTTCGTTGCAGGTGTATTTGAAGATGCGCTGAATATTTCTGTAGGAATAGTGAGAAACCGCTTCCAGTTGCTTTATGGAAATATCCTGGTCATAATGCTGCTCAATGAGGTGAAGCACATTGTAAACGCATTCCAGATTCACTGACCTGTTTTCATCCATATATCAGGTGCTATTTGGTACAAATTTCAGTAAAACCCTGTAGAAAATCATGCATTTGCATTTTTTATATAACATTTAGGGAGATGCATACCTGTGGGTTAATATCTCTGCCTGATGTGGCGACAAAATCATAGTCCGTTATTAACCAGCTAGCTGTTGGTACAGGTGATGCGGGGTTGATTATCTGTTAAAACAAGCATTACAAAAAAATCCCTATATTCAGGTGCCTGCTAACGGACTTTATTGGCTAAAGCTGGCGATCGACAACAATGTGAATTTGAGTGGCACTGTACAAAAAGCGGTGCTGATTGATGCCGGAATTGGGAATGCCCAGGCGGATAAGATCAAAAAATACATGAAGAAAATGGGTATTAGCAAACTGAATTACACCGTCCTGTCCCATTATAACCAGGATCATTTCGGTGGTTTCGCAAAGTTGTTAAGGACCTACAAAACCATTCCGTATGAAGTTTAACAATCGACCAGCACCCGATCTTTATGCCCCGTATGCGACAGAAGCTAATCCGGCTTATTTCGAAAAAATCCATGACGTAGAATGGCGTGGGCAATTACAATCTTCCACAGGTGGCAGAAAGTTCAGGATAAAATTCTACGGCGAACTGTTCACCTGGGAAGTGAAGCAAAAAGAAGCCCACCTGGAAGCGCACCGCCGCAATTATGGCAACAACTTCAACGGCCTTATTGCAAATACAACGGAGGCCCCCGAGCTAATTTATGCAGAAGATGCGGTCACCGGGGAAACAATACTACTTTTTGATGGTAGCAAACATGGCTATGACAACCTGTTTAACAATGAATGGGACCTTCATAAAATGCCTCCACGCAATGCAGATAAAGTATATAAAGATGCAGCAGGTAACGAGATATTTGAGGTAGTGGTATGTACCTTCAACAATATCGATTATGAAGATGAAGCCGAAGGATTCTTACAAAATAATGGACTTATCAGGTTATTGGATGGCAGAGAGGTAGATATCCCTTACCTTCAGCGCAACGGCTTCGATGGTATTTCAATCCTATTATACGATGATGAACGGAACATGGTAATGGTGCATCAAAGAGAGCTGGCGTAGTATCCTTTTAGATTCGTTTTGTATAATTTATTTTTTAATGGTAAAAACAAGAAAGCCGCGTAAAAACTGTGATTCAAGCGGATTTAATATCTTTTGACTGTTATGTCTACTGTTCTTTGGATAATGACACGGGCTTTTCATAAAGGGCGCTTCTATATGCCGTTCCCCATTTTGCGATTTCATCGATGATAGGCTGTAGGGTTCTACCGTATTCCGTCACTTCATAAGCTACTGTAACGGGTTTGGTATGTAGTACCGTGCGGCTGACCAGGCGGTTCATTTCCATATCCTGTAATTCTTTGGACAACATCTTCGCTGCTATACCATCTACTTCACGGAGTAATTCCATAAAGTGCATCTTACCTCCTTCCAGCAGGGTTCCCAGGATATGAAATTTCCATTTGCCGGAAAGAATCTCCATCGTGTCTTTAATGGCCGTAATCCTGATTTTACAAATACGGGTATTATTTACCGTCTGATTTTTCTTCGTCATAATTATTTTCCCTCACACTATTAGGCCTTAAAAATAGGTAAACTCCTAATGGTTACCAATTGGATAAGTAGTTTCCTCCGGGTAACCTATAGCAATAATAAACTAATGTGGTAATAACTTTGACGGCAAATGAATAAAAAATGTCAGACAATACCATAAAACCTAATCCGCTACTGTGCGACCCTGTTACCGGCACCTGTGAGTTACCGGCATTTGACAATAAAGAATTAGCGGGTACTGCTGCAATACCGGGAACAAAACCGCTCAAGGTCGTTTACTTCACCGACCCGATCTGCTCCAGTTGCTGGGGAATTGAACCGCAGCTTAGAAAATTAAAACTGGAGTACGGCAATATCATTTCTATTGATTATCGCATGGGAGGACTACTCCCTGACTGGAGCTATAACAGCGGGGGGATCAGTAAACCATCGGATGTAGCACACCATTGGGATGAAGTAAGTGCATACTATGATATGCCTATTGTTGGAGATGTATGGCTGGAAGACCCACTAGCCTCTTCCTATCCCCCATCTATTGCGTTTAAGGCAGCTCAGCTGCAGGATAATGAGAAGGCAATTTTGTTTTTGAGGGTAATCAGGGAAATGGTTTTCCTGGAGAAAAAAAATATCACCAGGTGGGAACACATTGCTGCCGCCGCGCAATATGCACAGCTGGAAATAGGCCAGTTTAAATCTGATTATGAAGGATCCGCAAAATTATCCTTTGAGGAAGATTTGAAATTAGCCAGGGAATATGGCGTCCGGGGTTTTCCTTCCCTGTTTTTTGAAGCCAACGGGGAGAAAGAATTTGTTTATGGCGTGCGGCCTTATGCGCAATACGAAGCAGCAGTGCTAAAATTGCATCCCAATGCCGCTAAAAGCGCTTACGACAAAAATACAGCAGCACTTTTCTCTAAATACCCATCGCTTACATCCAAAGAATTCAGTGAACTCGCAGGCATACACAAAAGTGAAACTTTCGAAATACTGCATGATTTGGTATTGCGTGGCATATTAGAGGAATTAACTACCAGGAATGGGAGTCTGTGGAAGTGGAAATAGTCAGATTTAAAAATCGTTATTAATTCGAATAGTGACAAAAAATTGCTGCTATTGAAATTATTTGTAAAACCAATGAAGTTTAATTTTCTATTCAGGTGAATAACTTTAATGGAGCAGGACATAAAAAGTACGGGAAACCCGAATCTAACAACCTGTCTCAGTAGAGACAGGTTGTTAGATTTGTCAGTATTGAAATGGTTATAATCAATGATCTAATGCAGAGACATAAAAAAGTTCAACTTAGCGATACGGTTGGGACCTCAACAAATGCCGAAACCTTATGGCAGCGTAGACAAAAAACCTTCAATGTCTGCCAGGGTGGGATTAATCAACAATAACTTACTATCAGGCCCTACAAGAAATTTCATTGGTATCGCATCTATTTTTAACAGCTGCGCCACTTTGCCGGCTCTCCCTTTAAGATCAGATAGATTGGTCCATAGTATATCATTTCTTTTTATCGATTCTATCCAGGACTTTTTTTGCGTATCAAGTGATATACCCACAATTTCGAATCCTTTGGTCTGATACTGATTGTAAATATTTTTTAAGTGTGGCAGTTCCTCCAGGCAGGGGCCGCACCAACTCGCCCAAAAATCAAGTAAAACATATTTTCCCTTAAACGCGGATAAGCCCTGTAATCGCTGGACAGTATCCGGCAAGGAGAAATCCGGTATTTTTTTTCCTATCTTGATTAAATTATCATAGGCGAATAATTCATAATTTAGCCGTTTGCCTAATTCAGTTTGCCTGAGTTTTTTTGAAAAAACTGAGTAGTACTTCTGGGCAGTGTCCTTCGGTATGAAAGTCGAAATTTCATTGAATTCAGATAACAGACCATAGCTATCAGGATGCTCCGAAATTAGTTGATAGAGAATTGCTTCATTTCTTCGATTGATCATACGCTCATACGCATTTACCAGCTCCATCGACTTTGCGGAATCCTTTAGTGCGGCAAGGCTGTCAATAATTCGGTTATCATTTCTCTTTGTGGGTCGATAAATACTATCCAGGTAGTAATTATAATAGGTTGTTTGGGGTGACCCGACAATTTTTCCTGCGTGAATAGCATCTTTCTGGCTTTCAATTTTAATATCTTTATTTTCGCCTATAAACGAAAACCTGGACTTACTGACAGACGGCACCTCAATAGACAAAAATTTCAGATCGTCAAGTTTGCCGGAGAAGACAAAATAGTCGTCCTTGCTAAAACAGGAATCGTAGATTATCACTTTAAAGGCACTAGTAAACGTATAAGGCTTATTTGTCAAAAATACCTTTGTATTTCCTATTCCCTTTATTCTTCCGGAAATTGTATAACCTCCACCACCTTGTGCACAGGCATTTACAGACAGAATACCTATCAAAATTGCCCCAATTAATAACCCAATCTTACATTTATTCATTTTTCATAAAATTATTATTCTCGTAAGTGGCAGCGCATGGATTGAATCTACCGGGGATCATGCTACTATATTATTACGGGCATATAGTTTATGCATAGTAACGCAGAGATAAGGTGTGGTTATTAATGCATTCAAAAAAACGTGGACCAGAAATACTACAACTAATTTCATAGCATCTATATAAAGGATCAAACCACTGATAGGCTATTTTATTTCGGCTTGAATGAAAATAGATCCTTTTTCAAGGGTAACAAAATAATTCTATAACAAGAAAAATATAATGAACCATCATCAACTCTTCCTTTGACCCAGGCACTCTTGCAAGCAACTAAACTATTCACTTATTAAAGTAAACTTGGTTCTTTACAAAGAAAAGTAAATTTTGCGCCTAAACGCAAACATTATGGAGGAAGTAATAGCGTAAATGCAAAAACCTGTCTCTACTCTGTAGATACAGGTTTCCAGTGATCCTGTTGGGACTATATCAAGGCTTATAAACCGTCGCTTTCAGGGTATTAAAAATGTACTGTATCCTTTTTTGTATCCTTATGGATTAGCTTACTTTGTATCGGATTGGAAAGAACTTATAACTGGAAGTACGCTCACTCCAAAGTTGTATTTTATGCCAAAACACGGCGGAATCATCCCATTAAAAGGTCTATGCATCCTTGATTGCATATTCAAAGAGCCTGTAAGCTAAATCCTCATCTGTTAATTTAGAATTTGATTCAATAGATTCCATAATCGTATCAAGAAAATATAAGAAATCAAAAAGATTCATGTAATCACTTCCGTTCGAATTATAATTAAGGCTCCCTTTAGTTTCTTCTATAGAAAAGAATCCAAGTTTATTATGAAACCCATAGGGTGCCTCCACATAAATCTCTATAACCTCTGATTCCTTATCCAATGAAAGATTTTGGCAAAATTCCTGATAGGTTCCGCCGTTTCTGAAATAGATCACTAATTCCAGTAGCGTCATTTTATTAATTTTTATCCTCCCAAAATATAACAATTACGTCGCAGCGCAAAACGATTGAAAGCAGCAATAAGAGGCAGGTCAAAAGTAAAGAAGGAAATAATTAATTTACTATTTTTCCATGGCTTTAATTTCCCTTCGAGGTCAGTCTTCTATTACAAAAAAATAATTTTCAGGATTTTCTACGAACAATTCTGAAAAAGAATATGGTGTATAATGCGGATTTTTGAGCACCTCTATTCTGTACTGTTGGGAAGCGCAGACCAGCCTGCTGCAGGAGGCTTACCTGTGTTGATGGGCACTTTAAATCTCAGTAATATTTCAGCATTGGAGGGGTCTTTTTCTGAAAACAATACGAAATATTTTCCATCCTCGGTTACAATATCCATATCCATAGGGTAAGATTGATAACGAGAATATTTTAATCCATTAACATAGTATACATAACTCACACCAGGGTTTGGACTTCTAATGTTTTTGTACCTTCCTGTGGTGTAGCCTATTGTATAGTGAGCATATCCATTTCGATCTTTCTTTAATCTGGAAAGTCTATTCAAATTAAAAAAGACGAAGACAAGGAAAATTGCAACAGTTATTATTACAAATTTTACTTTTTCCCAGTATATCTCATTACTATTTTCTTTGTAGAAAAAACTTAGAAGATATTTAACTATAGCATTCATATTCCTAATTTCATTTAATCTTGCCCCTATTTGTCAACTTTTAGCGGGTCAGCAGCTTTATAATTGATAGTACCAGAAACCACTGTAGCAGATGTGGACTTTGCTGCAACTGCGACTTGCGACTTAATAATATATTCCCGCCATAGCTTTTCATACTTGGGTTTGTAGCTTAAACTTTTGAAGCTAGATATCTGAGCTGGCTTATACTTATTTGATAACCCCTGAAGAGCACAATCCCTACTCGTTTCAACATTGGTAATTCGATGGGAGGCATCATACGGCCCCCCATTAAAATGAACCAATTCTTTCTTCTATCTCATCCATAACCACACCCCTTCAGTCACCTTAGACACTTCTTCTATTTTTAAATCTTGTAACTTTTCTTCAGGGGAATAATTAACATTATCAGTAGAATCACTTCCAAATACAGGTATTTGTGAATTATTAATCATCACAAGAATAATTGGTTGGGGAAGACTGAAGAACATTAGATATTGCAACTTCACATCTGTTATCACCAAACTTTTCATACGTCGCATTTGTTTCAATGGAATTAGAAGAAAAATATAATTCTTTTATGAGTTAATTAACTTATTAAACACTTCCGGATTTGACGCCCATTCCCAATCAAACGATCTCATTGCCTTGAGGATTAACTCCTTTTCTGAACCTCCTCTTATAGATTGAAGTGCTGTTTTTACCTTATTCTTCATTTCTTCTTTATCGTCATTTTTCATTATTAATAATGGGCCAAAAAAGAAATTAGATTCTTTAGAAATTTCTTTCAGCCGGGCTGATAAATATTTTGCTATTCCTATGGGATTTCCAACCAGAATATGAAAGTATTCAAGATCTTCCAAACTATCCCCAGGATCCTCTTCAGAAAAATTATAATAAATATTTAGTTCATAAAAAAAATCGTTTTCGTCAGCGGAATTTTCAATTTCGATGTAATCCCAATAGAAGTCGTGAACATAAATCTGCATACAAATGATATTTAATTTATTTGTTATCCTGAGCGCTTCTTTTCAACACTATAATTATATTTACGGTTTGCTTGGACATGAACATCACTTCGATTTGGTGCATTCTGTGTATTACTCCATTTTATATCTTACAAAGAGCTTAGAATCTATTTAAATTCTTCGAATTTAATCTCTGGCAATGCCAACTGCGATTAATGGTGGTATCAACAGTGTAGCTTCCTGTGGCTTCTTATTATGGAAAACAACAGGCTTAACAAAAATATTGGAGGGCTTTCCATACTGGTAAACCTTTACCGGAATAAAAGCCTTACAGCCAACAGTGACCCAACTGAAACCACGATCGATTTTCTGCGTTCAGGCATAGCAATAGATTGCCCGTAACAAATCATTGCTGTCAATAGGATTACAAGAAAGAAGAATAACTGTTTCAAAAGGGAATAAGTAAATAGTTATAGAGAATTAACAATCTAAAAAATACGCATATAGACGCGGTTCATAATCCGAAACAGAATTGCATAAAGTATAAGATCAGTTATTATGACTATCGACAGTAAATATTAAGGATAGGGGTAAGGTTAAACAGTCTAATTGCTACAGGGGTATTATCACTTAATTTTCCTCTACCGCTTCAATCATAATCCTAAGTTATAAATTAATATTTCACAGTTTTCAGTTTTTTTTCCTTGAAAAGAAGATTTAAAAAACATATTGAATTTCATCAATTTCACACAAAAAGCATTCGGGCACAAGGATAAATCACGAAAGGAGGTACCCGAACAGGTACCCGATTAGTTTGTGCGACTTAGTACAAATTTGTTGGAGAAATATCAGTAGTGCTACTTTAGCAGATGGATTTAAATGAAAAAAGGCGACCTTAAGTCGCCTTCTGTGATCCCGCTGGGACTCGAACCCAGGGCCCATACATTAAAAGTGTATTGCTCTACCAACTGAGCTACGGAATCAATCACCCCTCGTTTGTAACGGGAGTGCAAAGATAGAAATTATTTAATTCTTACCAAATTTATTTCATTCATTTTTAAGGTTTTATCTCAGAAGGAATAATTGTATGTCTGGTAACACCCTGCAATAAAGGGTTTCAGAGCCCAAAATACGCCTATCTCCCGTTGAGCTTCGCATCCAGCATCTTCATATAATACCCTCCCACCACACTGCGCGCCTGAAATCCTACCTGCTTTCCATCTGTGGTTTCATGCCAGTCGCCAAGAGGAACGCGTGTAGGCGTTTCCGTTGCATAGCGGTAAACAGGCTTTATCAGTGATTCAAATTCATCGCGGTTACCTGTCAGCACTGCGGTCCAGAGGATCCAGTCAGATTTCGTATAGGTACGCCTGCTGTCCAGCGGCAAACCATAACGCTGCTGATGTCCCAGGTACCAGGCCGTTTCCTGACGATATACGCTCTCCGGGAAAATATTGAAACCCAGCACACGGTCCCATACCAGGTTGTACTTCTGACTCCAGGTGCCGGGCTGACCGAATGCCAGCACCGCATGATCACCGTCGGCTGATAGTAACACCCACTTCGCTGCCATCACGGCAGCGCTGTCGGCATAGCGTGTAGCCGTTGCCGTATCTCCCAGCATTTCCGCCAGCATAGCATAGGATTTAATACCCACGATAGCCTTCAGGGATAGGTTCGCATTTCGCGCCAGATGACCGGCAAAGTCGTCGGTACATAACTGATTGGCAGGATCGAAACCAGCCCCCAGCAGGTAATCCGCCCAGGTGGTCAATGTTTTCCAATGCTGCTTAGCATAGTCTGCATTACCGGAAACTTTTGCTATTGCTGCCGTCACGATCAGCATATTCCCGGTTTCTTCTACCGGCATATCTTCATCATATACCTGCCCGCCCGCTATCGGGAAAGTACCCAGGTCATGCGCTGCAAAAGGCTTCGCAAACTTTCCGCTCTCCGAATAATAGAAGATACCATTACACATCCCCTTCATCAGCTCAGGGTTATACAACAAATACAACGGCGACGATGGATAAGTCAGGTCCACCGTATTGATACAGCCATTGCTGAAATTCTCCTTAGACAAAAACAATGGCTCTCCCTGCGGCCCACGTACCAGCGTATGCGCTGCAATACTCTGCCTGTATGCCAGCTCACAAAGCTTTGCATACTCCTCGCCTCCTGCCTTCACGGCATCGGTATGCAGCTGCGCATCGAAGTTGTCACATAGTTGCATGATCCTGCTGTAATCATTGGCAGCGGCCACCAGTTCCTGGTCAATGGTCACCACACCGTTCCTACGCCACCAGGCCTGTAGCTGCTGACCAAAATAATCTACGGCTTTTATATCATCATACCCTATTAAAAATACCTGCGAAACCGGCGCCGCTCCTACTGCTCCCAGCGCTGCTGTAAATTGCAACATGGTATTGGGCGCTGCCGGCACCTTCTCCTTGCCGTTGCCCGACAAGGCCGCTACTTCGTATTTCAGTCCGGGCGCGGTTTTCGCCGCTACATACATATATCCCCAGTCTATACGTATATCATCCCCCTTCTTCTGCAATACCGGCTGGGCAACAGTCCCGGCTTTTAATACGGCTAATCCACCGGTGGTATAACGTGTAGTCGTTACCGTTGCAGCTTTATCTTCCAGGCATAAATCTTTGGAGGCGGCAAAGGAAACACTTACCTGGTGCGACTTCCCATCATTTGCCTTCACCTCGTAGGTGACATAGGTGACAGGGCGCGACATTAGCGGCAAACTATCCATCAGCAACGGCGACCTGAATTTCAATTGTACATCTACCCCGCCGGCACGGAAATCATAGGCGGTCTGTGTAGCGCTGATACGCACCGCACGCTGATCCGCAACCCGCGTATCTGCCTGCACATTTTTTTGTTTGGAAGAAAGTCCTGCAGCGAGATATGCTCCACCAGCGGTATTGCGGACATGTATTGCCAACAGGTTCCCCTTGCGTTTCAGCAGCCCTTTATCGATATTAACCGGAAAATAATCAAAACGACCATTCCAGCCATTCTTACTAAAAATCTCTTTGCCATTCAACACCACCGTGATATTATCATCGTGATGCAGCTTCAGGAACAAAGGACCATCGGGCAACTGCGCCAGGTCGAAAGTACGGCGTACGTAGAGGTCCGGACTATTCCATGATGTTTCCTTACCACCAGGATGATCACTGAAAGGCATAACGCCTTTGTCCCATCCTGCATCGCTGAACGCGGTACTTGCCCAGTCGCCACCAGGCGTGCTGGTAGTATATCTTACTTCGCCTTCGGCAGATAGTAAGTCCTGGTAATAATCTGGCATCCTCCCTAATACCCTGTATGGGACACCATCGACGGTAACGCTGCCAGTAAGCGGCTGCGACATACCGCTCCAGTGATGGGTAGGACCTGCGGTAAGAGTATCATTAAATGACCATACACTAAAGTACGGATGATGGGTAACCAGCGGATAAGCCGGCGCCTGCTGCTGTTGGGCTTTCAACACTAACGGGCACAGCAGGCCACAGCAGATATGGACGATTGACTTCATAACGGGAACGTATACTTGTTAAAGATTTCAGAAAACTAGGTAATTATAGTGGAGATTAATAACCGTTTATCCAAAAAGAATATAATTTGTGTAAGGCCCATTAAAAAACCATTGATGAAACCAAGGTTACCAATTCTTATTCTATCGCTTCCGATATTTGCTGCCTGCGAGCGCCAACAAACAGCCGTAGCCCACCGGCACTGGTATGAGCATACCAAAAGTACTATACTGGAACAGGCCGGTATGGCGCCAGACAGTATCGCCTACTCCTACAATGAAGATAGTACCCACAAGGTAGTGGAACAGTATCATGATAAACACCTGCTCTCTACCAGGGGATTCGATCACGATATACTGCGCTATGAAATTTTTTATAGTATAGACAGAGATTTTGAGTTCCGCCGCGAACGCTGTGAAAATGGTAATCCAGCCTTCGAAGGGCTCTTTTATAAAAATGAAGGCTATGGCATCACTACCTGGTTTGCCGGCAACCGCCTGAAAGAACAGGGCGTGCGGTTCAAAAATAACCGGGTAGGCATCTGGAAACTATGGACCAAAGAAAATATGGAACCGGAAGAAAAAAATTACGGCGGTGATGCCGCCATCGAATCATTCCCTGTACTGAAACATCCATAAATAAAAAACGCAGACCCTGCGTATCGCCTTGGAGGCCCTGAGAAGCCTTTTTAGTACGGTACCGGATCTGCGTGTATCTTAAATATCACTATTAAAATGCTTCAGATGGAGCGCAAAAATACATAATTACCCCAAATTCTCATATATATATTTCCCGAAATAAGAGAAATCTCCCATATAAACAATTCCCTGCTGCTGATGGTTATTACTCGTAACGTGTAAAAACCAAAACCGAAAGTATGCAACAGCAGGAAAACTCCGAAAAATTCGTTCCACGCGGGGCCATCGCTTTCTTCGCCCTATTGATAACCCTCGGACTGATCATCTGGTTCGGTATCTACTTTCTTATGTTATCCAGGATCTAAAAACACGGGCTTATGATCGACATTTTTGAGAAAAGAATCATTATCACCTCCCTGATCGTGATGGGACTCTTCATATTCTCCCTGTTCTACGCACTGGGCGCCAAAAAGGCCGATGTTACCGAATGTCTGCCCTACGATAAAACCTACGAAACGGCCCGGGTGGAACAGCTGGACAAATCGACCTACCAGATCTTTTATGTAGCCAGGATGTGGACCTTCGAACCCGCTATAGCCTATATCCCCGTTGGCAGTGATGTAGACCTGTTCGTTACCTCCCATGATGTGGTCCATGGCTTCGATATCTACAATAAAAATGTAAACCTAATGGCTGTCCCCGGAGGCGTAAGCAAAACCACGATCCACTTTGATAAACCCGGCGTTTACAAGGTGGTATGCCACGAATACTGCGGCACCGGCCACCAGAACATGCAGGCGGAAATTATTGTCAACTATCCGAAAAAAAAGTAAACTATGCAGGTAAGCAGGTTTTTAAGAAATACAATTCTTGTAGAATTATTTGTTCCGGTATTATTACTCACCATCGGTATCTACCACGGCCTGATGCAGGTGATCTACCGCGCAGGGGTTATCCATCAGTCGGCTGTAGCCAAACTGGACTATTACCAGGGCCTTACCCTTCATGGCGTTATCAATGCCATTGTGCTGACCACCTTCTTCGCAGTGGCCTTCGGACACGCTACCATAGCCTATTATCTTAAACAGGAACCTGGCAAAAAAGCTACTGCCCTGTCGATGTGGCTGATGGTTATCGGTACGCTGCTGGCGGCATGGGCCATGTTATCCGGGAAAGCCTCTGTGCTATATACTTTTTACCCGCCGCTGAAGGCCCATCCCGCTTTCTACATTGGTACAGCCATGCTGATCGTAGGTTCCTGGGTGGCATTTTTCGACTGGTCTGTTATTTATGTGAGATGGAAACGCGAACATAAAACCATCAATACGCCGCTGGCTGTAATCGGCACGCTGGTCAATTTCACCATATGGTTCGTTTGTACACTGGCAGTTGCCTATGAAGTACTGATTTTACTGGTGCCCTGGAGCCTCGGCTGGACCGCCGGCGTTAACGTGCCCCTGGCACGCACCCTCTTCTGGTTCTTCGGCCATGCGCTGGTTTATTTCTGGCTCCTGCCCTCCTATATCATGTTCTATACCATGCTGCCAAAGCTGGCCGGTGGCAAGCTATACTCCGGCACCGCCGGCAGAATCGCATTCTTCATCTTCCTGCTGCTGTCTATCCCCATCGGGGTACACCACCAGTTCGGAGACCCTTCCATTGGCCGCGGTATTAAACTGACACAGTCCTTACTGACATTCGGGGTGGCACTGCCCAGCTTTATCACCGCCTTCACCATAGCGGCTTCGCTGGAATATGCCGCACGCCTCCGTGGTGCCAAAGGCATTTACAACTGGATATGGAAACTGCCTTTCTTCCGGAAAGACGTCTTCCTCTTCGGCTACCTGATCAATGGACTCATCCTGTTCATCTTCGGTGGACTCACCGGCCTGGTAAATGCTTCTTACTCCCTGAACAACGTGGTTCATAATACCTCCTTCATACCGGGGCATTTCCACCTGACCGTGGCCGGCCCCGTATTCCTGGCCATCCTTGGGATGTCCATCTTTCTATGTTCTCAGCTGACAGGCAAAAAAATCTTTCTGCCGGTCATCAATACCATCATCCCCTATCTCTGGACAGTAGGCGTATTAATATTCTCTGTGGGCCTGATGTGGGGAGGATTGATGGGAGAACCCCGCCGCACCAATATGGGGCTCACTTATCTGAACCCCGCCAGCGACCAGTTTCATCCGTATTGGGTGATATCCAGTATGCTGGGCCTTGCAGGTGGCGGCATCATGTTTGTGGCCGGGTTCCTGTACTTCATTGTATTCTTTGGCACCTTCTTCCGCAAGCGTACTATGGAGCCGGAGATAGCATTTCCGGAGAGTGAGTCGCTGCACGAAGAGAAGCGCATTCCCGTACTGGATACCTTCCGGCCATGGCTGCTGCTGATGGGGCTGATCATCTTCCTGGCCTACCTGCCCGCTATCAGCGATGCGCTGAATAATACAGGCAGGAAAGCACCGCCTTATATTCCTACTGACCCTACTCCTGTTGTACAAAAACAATAAGCATGGATATCAGACGCTCACATATGACCGGTTCGTGGAAAGTCTTTCTGACAGTGCTTATTGTCGTTCCATTACTTGTTTACGGCATCGTACGCGTGCTGGAACATAAATTCGGTCATCTACCCGTATACGCAGGCAACACCATCATCAACAGCGATGAGAAAACGCCGGCAGCCATGCCAGCATTCAACTTCCGGGATCAGGACAGCCTGCCCGTTACCAATGCGGTGATGCAGGACAAAATTGTGGTGGCAAATTACTTTTTTACCAGCTGCCCGAAAGTTTGTCCGCAGATGATGGAGCAGCTCCAGCGCGTACAAAACGCTACCGGTGATTCTGTACTGATTTTATCGTTTACGGTAGATCCCAAACGCGATACACCACAGCGATTGCATGCCTATAGTTTGCAATACGATGTGCTGCACCCCCGCTGGAGATTATTGACGGGAGATAAAAAAGCCCTGTACCTGTTTGCCCGCAAGGGTTTATATATCACCGCCACAGACGGCGATGGCGGGGAAACGGATTTTATCCATAGCGACAGGCTGGTACTGCTAGATAAACTGCAACGTATCCGTGGATTCTATAACGGTACGGCTGCCAGGGAAGTAGATCAGTTGTTGTCTGACATAAAAAAATTACAACATGAAATGTAGGCGTATATTCATTACCGTTATCTGGTGTTGCCTTTTAAGCACCGCATTCGCGGCAGATCCCAAAGATGGTAAAATGCTGTTTCAGGCGAGATGTGCTTCCTGCCATAATGTGAACCAGAAGCTGACGGGGCCGGCATTGGCAGGTGTAGACGAACGGCATCCGGAAGCATGGATCATCAGCTTTGTAAAAGGATCACAGGCCATGGTGAAGTCCGGCGACAAAGCTGCCCTGGAGGTTTTCAACCAGAATGCGCAGATCGTTATGCCTGACCATCCCGACCTGAACGACGACCAGATACGGGATATACTGGCCTATATCAAGGACGAGGCCAGCAATGCGCCTAAAGAGGAAGCCCCATTTTCCAGGCCCGGCGAGAAGCAGCCCAACCTGATGCCGCTTACCATTTATAACATGCCGTTTATGATCGCCTATGTAATGCTGATCGTTGTAATGATCATTCTACTGGTATTCCTGGTGAATATCAAGAGTTATGAGAAACATGTCAAAGATGATAAATAAGATTTTATGCAGATAAAAAAATAGCCGCCTCTACGTGTAGAGACGGCTATTTTGCTTATGAGAAACGGGCTACCGTTATTGCATTAATGTTTGTACCAGGAATCAGGCACCGGCAGGATTTTACCGCCATTCAGACTGTATTCCAGCTTGAGGGTGAAACCACCACCGCCTTCCACGAAAGACACCAGTACGGGGTGTAATCCTTTCTGTAGGGCCGCCTGACCGCTTTTCTGCATAGGAGCATGCCAGCCGTCGTTATTAACTACCTCGTTATCGCCGATGTAGAGGATACCTCCGTCATCAACAGTCAGATAGAAGCTGTAGATGCCAGTTTCAGGCACATCGATGTAACCGTGCAGTTTAGCACCGAAAGGTTTGCCACCCTGGCCCAGCTCCACAGGAATGAACATGTTGGGCGTGGTCATGGTGCTGTCTTTGTCCTGCTTGATTTTGGTAACGCTCTTGAAAGTTCCTTTGAAGTAATCCAGCTGTAAACCGTTCTGTACACCGTTTGTACTTACCGGCTGCAGGTAGTTCTGCTGGCGGTATTTAAGGGTGTAGATGTCTCCCCTGTTGTTATAACGGGAGAAGGCAGCCAGCTTAATCGTTTCAGGACGGGTAACTTCCAGGCTGCCGGTCAGTTCAGTGGCGTTGGCATCAGGAATGCTGCCATCCGTGGTATATCTTACGGTAATACCTTTCAGCGCAGGTTTGATAACTTCCAGTTTACCTTTATCTACAAACACATTATCCTCTGTAAAGCCTTCCAGATCCGGCATTCTGTAATGAACACCCATATCATCCAGGAGGGTATAATGGGTATTGAGACGCTGCAGGTAGCTGTCGTAGCGCTGCTGATGTGTCCATAAAACCTCTGCCAGCGCGGTCATACGAGGCATCACCATGTAGTCGGCGCGTTTTTCAGAAGCAATCCATTCTGTCCACAGGTTGGCCTGTGCACCGATGATGAACTTCGCTTCTTCTGCGGTGAGTGCTTTAGGCACCGGTTCGAAATGATATACGTTGGAGATGGAATTTCTGTCAGGAACCCCGTCGAAGTACAGTGGGTTACCTGGCGTCATGATCACCTTATTACCATGTTTTGCCGCTTCTATCGGCGCTTTAGGCACCCAGGAGCGCCAGTACATCAGCACGGCGGTAGGACTGATACCACCTTCCAGGATTTCGTCCCATCCGATGAGCTTTTTGCCTTTGGAGTTAAAGAATTTCTCCATACGTTTTACAAAATAGCTCTGCAGTTCTTCTACGGTTTTTAGGTTATTGGCCTTCATCACTTCGGCGCACTGCGGTGCTTTCTCCCAGCTGGTTTTTTCTACCTCATCCGCACCCAGGTGGATGTATTGGGAAGGAAAAAGGGCTGCTATCTCTGTAAATACATCTTCGGCAAATTTGAAGGTGCTTTCGTTACAAGGGCATATTGGCGTGGAGAAGGTTTTCCCCCAGCCGTTTTCTGTGCTGCAGGCCAGGAAAGGGTAAGATTTGATGGCCATCATCATATGGCCCGGCATATCTATTTCCGGAATGATCTCTACGTGACGTGCTGCCGCATAGGCAATGATATCACGCATCTGTGCCTGGGTATAGAAGCCACCATACAGGGTTTTACCATTTTTATGGATAATATGCTCTGTATCCAGTGCCATGTCAGGGTTGTCTTTCGACTTCTCTATACAAACAGAATCCTGGTTATTATATTCTCTCCAGGCGCCGTTTTGCGTCAGCAGCGGGTATTTCTTTATCTCGATTCTCCAGCCCTGGTCATCGGTAAGATGCAGGTGCAGCTTATTCATTTTGTAGAGCGCGAGACGGTCGATGTATTTCTTCACATAACTGATAGAGAAGAAATGTCGGGCTACGTCCAGGTGCATACCGCGCCATCCATACATAGGATGATCTTTAATATGAGCGGCAGGCAGGAAGAAAGCGCCTTTTTCACGGGCATCCAGTGGCAGGAGCTGGCGGATAGTTTCGATACCGCGGAAGATACCGGTGCTGGTGCGGGCAGCAAGGGTAACGCGTTCCGGGGTGATATCGAGGGTATACTCCTCTTCTCCGGTGATAGATTTGTTCTGCACCAGCACAATGGTGCCATTGGCCGCCTTAGCAGCTACAGACAAGGCTTTGCCGGTATACTGTGTAAAGATGCCCTGCAGTTGTTTGAGCTCATTGGCAAAAATAGCCGGACTCACAACATGCGTGTTTTTGTTAATATAAAAATTCCCGGCTCCGGTGCTGATCTCCTGTGGGTAAGGAATCAGCGGATATCGTGCGGGATCAGTATCCTGTGCGGAAGCATGTAAAGCGCACAGCATAGCAGCAACAACAACCTTAAATGGTTTGATCATAGTTCAAAGAAGTTAGCATGTTTCCAAACAGGCAAATTAAGCCAAAAAAACCAGCGTAAAGTGGTGTGATATTGCTTAATTCTGCATCTATCTTGACTTTACGATTAGATTTTAAGAATTGTCAAAAATCAGGTTTCTTTGCAAAATCATGTCAGTATATATTACATCATTAAATTCCGGTAGTAATGGAAATTGCTATTATGTGGGCAACGACAAAGAGGCGGTGTTGATTGATGCCGGCATTTCCTGCCGCGAAACAGAGCGCCGCATGAAGCGTCTGGGGCTGGACATGAGCCGGGTGAAAGCCATCTTTGTTTCCCATGAACACTCTGACCATATCAGAGGTATAGCCGTATTATCAAAGAAGCACAAGCTCCCCGTATATATCACTGCCAATACCATGACCCACGGCGGTGTGGTCATTGAAGAATCGCTGGTGCGCCGCTTTAATGCCGACGAACCTGTTACCATCGGCCATCTTGAAGTTACTGCTTTTCAGAAATTCCACGATGCCGTAGAGCCACATAGTTTTGTAGTGAGTTGCAGAGATATTAAAATTGGTGTATTTACAGATATCGGCGCCCCGTGTGAGCGACTGGTACACCATTTTAAACAATGCCATGCCGCCTTCCTGGAAGCCAATTACGACGAAACCATGCTGGAGCAGGGCCGCTACCCCTATTTCCTGAAAAACAGGATCCGCGGCGGTCACGGACACCTTTCCAATACACAGGCACTGGAACTCTTCCGCGAACACCGTCCCGCACATATGACCCACCTGTTACTGTCGCACCTTTCCAAGGATAACAATAATCCCGAACTGGTGCAACAGCTCTTTGAACAGGAAGGTACTGCTACTAAAATCATTGTAGCCTCCCGGTATGAGGAAACCAGCGTATTTGAAGTACCCGTAAAAAGCGTATATGCACTTACGTTAGATTTCTAAAGGGGCGGCTAAAAAGTATCTGCCGTTCCTTTTGTACCATATTTACCTACTGCATGATCATTCATAAAGTGTTCCAGGTATGAGTATAAAGATTGTTTCAAACGATAACCCTTATCCTGCTGCTGATATGCAGCAAAAGATCCTGCAACCCAGAAGACTTTCTGCTTACTTCATTGTATTGATTGACAGCGGCACCATTACCTACAACCTGGATTTGCAGGACATCACGCTCACCGACGGACAGCTCCTTTATGCCATGCCTAACCAGGTTTTTATTCCCCCTGCAAAAACTGCTGATCTTACCTATTTCAAAGTATTATTTGATGAAAACACCTTAGCACTTCTCCCCCAGCAATTTCCCTTTTTAGTTAATCCTTTAAATACACAAACCATCACTTTTGATGATGCTGCCAGGAAGAGAGTGCGCAACGTTTTTGAAATAATAAATCAGATTCTCTATATAGACGAACATCCGACAGACACAGAAATAGTATTATCTTACCTCAACTCCCTGTTAACAGAGCTGAATAGTGCTTATTTCAAAAACGCAGCACCGGCAAATATCCTGAATCCCAATCTATCCAAGTTTATTGAATTCAAGCTAATGGTAGAAACCCATCTTACAACACAACCATCTGTAAATGTAATCGCCGAAAAACTGGCGCTAACTCCCAACAGTTTATACCGGATTGTAAAAGAATATGCAGGTGTTTCGCCAAAAGACTTTTTCACTAACCGCTTAATGATTGAAGCACAGCGGAAACTACAGTACTCTTCCCTTTCTGTAAAAGAATTGGCTTACGAGCTCGGTTTTAATGATCCCGATTACTTTTCACGATTTTTCAAAAAATGTACGGGAAAAAGCGTGAGTGCGTTTATAAAAGGCCAGCAAGATTCGTCAAGGTAATAAATCGATTTGTCCATCTTCCCTCTTTTTCAGCCACCTACTTTTGCTTCATTAATTTAAACAAAATGAAATCAGCATTAGTAACAGGTGCAAACAAAGGCATTGGCTTTGAAGTTGCACGTCAGCTGGCGCATAAAGGGATCTATGTATACCTCGGCAGCCGCAATTTAGAGAACGGTATAACAGCAGTAAATAAACTATTGGCAGAGGGGCTAACCAATGCAGCAGCTATCCAGCTTGATATTACAGATGACGAATCTGTAAAAAATGCCCGTACAGCGATTGGCAGAAAAACAAAAACGCTGGACATACTTGTCAATAACGCCGGCATTTATGGTGGCTATCCGCAGTCGGCATTGGATGCCACCATCGCACAGTTCAAAGCAGCTTACGATGCAAATCTTTACGGGGTAGTACGAGTTACACAGGCATTTATTGATTTATTGAGCGCATCTGCTGCACCACGTATTGTAAATGTAAGTTCCAGCCAGGGCTCCATTACGTTGCATAGCGACCCTTCCTACAAGTATTATGACTACAAAGGTGCTGTTTATCTTTCTTCAAAATCAGCCATGAATATGTACACCGTTGTGTTGGCATACGAGCTAAAGGATAGCCACTTCAAAGTAAACGCCGTCTGCCCGGGATATACAAAAACAGATTTCAATGGTCAACGCGGGCCTGGCAGTGTTGATGTTGCCGGAGCACGCATTGTAAAATACGCGTTGCTCGACAAAGATGGGCCAACAGGAAAATTCTTTAGTGAAGAAAATAATCCGGCAACAGGAGAAATACCCTGGTGATATTTAGTAAAACGAGGATGTCAAAAGTCATTTTACTGGCGGTAGCAAACCGTCTCTACTCAGTAGAGAGAACTTAACAACTGATCTCTAGGCTGTAGAGATCAGTTGTTAATCCATCAAACAAAATCTGAAATGGAATTGCTATTGAGACATCCATGATATTCTTCTTATTAAAACAATATTAATATCAGATGATCCTATAAGATTTCCCTGCCTGTGTGTTGATGTTTTTAAACCCATCAGCTGTTTTTACTTTACAGATACCACCGTTGCGGGAAAGAATAGTTACGCTGTCGATCTTCTTATTATGCCATTTCATATCTACTACAAATCCGCCTCTGGCCACCAGGCCTTTCACTTCTCCGGCAGGCCATTCATCTGGTAAGGCTGGTAAAAACTCAATATATCCCTGGTGGCTCTGCAGGAGCATCTCTGCTATACCGGCACCACCACCGAAATTACCATCGATCTGGAAAGGCGGGTGAGCGCCAAGGAAATTGCTGTAAATACCACCGCCACCATCGTATTGGGCAGGTGCATCATGTCCGACGTGACGCAGTAATTTCTTCACGGCATCATAGGCGCGCTCGGCATTCTGGAGTCGTGCCCAGAGCGCGATACGCCAGGTAATGGCCCATCCGGTACCATCGTTGGTCCTGAATTCCAGCGTTTTTCGGACAGCATCGGCCAGCTCAGGTGTTTGTGAAGTGGTGATCGTATTACCCGGAAATGCGCCAAATAAATGCGACAAATGGCGATGGTGCGGCTCTACATCTTTCCAGTCGTAATACCATTCCTGTAAGTTGCCTGCCTTACCTACCTGGTAAGGATACAGCTTTGCCAGCGCTGCCGCTACCTGCGCTTGCATGGTGGCATCCGTATTCAACACACGGGTGGCATTTATATAATCATTGAACAACTGCCGGATCATGGCCAGATCAGCAGTACCACCGTATAACACATGCCCTTCGTAGCCTTTGTCCGTAATAAAGGTATTTTCGGGAGAAGTAGATGGAGCGGTTACCAGGTTACCTTTTTTATCTGCAGTAAGAAAATCCAGGCAAAACTGCACCGCGCCTTTCATAATCGGGTAGGTCTGCTGCAGGAATTTCCTGTCTTGTGTAAACTGGTAATGTTCCCAGATATGGGTGGACATCCAAACGCCGCCCATAGCCCAGTTTGCCCATTGCGGGCCACCTTCCCCATAATCACCGACAGGATTGGTGAGTGCCCAAATATCAGTATTATGATGCAAGGCCCATCCACCGGCATTATAGAAGTTTTTAGCGGTGGATGCACCCGTAACGGTTAGTCTTTGCAATAAATCAAAAAATGGCATTTGCAGTTCCGACAGGTTACCACTTTCCACTCCCCAGTAATTCATTTCCGCATTGATATTAGTGGTATAGTTGCTGCTCCATGGTGGGCGGGTCAATTCGTTCCAGATTCCCTGCAGATTCGTCGGGATACCACCAGGACGGGAAGCACTGATCAGTAAGTACCTGCTGAACTGATAGAACAATGCCACCAGGCTATTATCCGTTTTCCCTGCTGCGATACGGTTTAGCCGATCTACCGTGGAGAGCTTTTCATTTTCTTCTTCACCAAGGTTGATAGATACTCTATCGAACAGGCTGCTGAAATCCTTTGTATGCCTGGATTTCAAAGCATCATATTTTTTAGTGCCGGCAGTGGCAAGATATTGTTGTGCCAAAGCTTTTTCATCCAGCCCATTAGTGCCGGGGTTCTTATCGAAGCCGTTGTAGCTGGTAGCCATGGAGAGTAGTAATACCACTTCGCGGGCGTTACTGATATGCAATGTGCCATTTGCAGCGGATTGTTGTCCGTCGGTTTGGGCTACTTTCAACGCGGCCATAAACCGCATACCATTGATGGTATCGTATACGATCGCATTTTTAATATTTCCTCTGTAGCTGGGTTCGGCGTGTATTGGCGACCAGCCAGTTAGCTGAAGGGTATTATTCTTTGCACTGCCGGCGGCTTTGAGCTGACTATCGAAGTTACAGCTGAAGTTAAGTTTATCCTTTCCGGTGGCGGTGAATTTAATAACGATGACCTGGTCCGGATGCGAGGCGAATACTTCCCTGGTATATTGCGTTCCATCGATGGTATAGGTGACTTTCGAGATGGCATGTTGAATATCCAGTTCGCGTTTATAGTTTGTTACGGCTCCTTTGTTATCGAAGGCGAAGCGCAGGTTTCCCAGCGGCGCATATGATTCCGTGTATGGCCCTTGCATGAAGTGTACCAGGCGTTCCGCCTCCTTGTAATCTTCATTGAAGAGCGCTTCACGCACAGGCTTCAGATAATTTTTTGCATTGGGATTGATGGTGTCCGCATGGATGGGATTACCAGACCAAAGGGTCGCTTCATTGAGTGATAGTTGCTCTTCTGTTACGCCTCCATATACCATGGCCCCCAGCCTTCCGTTGCCGACAGGCATAGCTTCTTCAAAAACAGTAGCTGGTTTGGTATACCAGAGCTTCAGCGCATTGGACGTTTGGCTATACCCGGTATGATAGGAACATAAAAGTATCACTGCCAACCGGAAAGATGTCTTTTTCATTATCATATTATTCTACGTGGAATTTTTTAAATGCTGTTTCTATGAATAGCGGCGCTTACAGGCAATCCCTGACGACATAAGCATATTCGTTTATCCGAAACCGATAGTATTTTACCAACAACAGGAGCACTATTGCTCACCGTTTAAATATAGAAATAAAAAGCGTAGATATTACACCTATTTGATGAAAGGCAGGAATTGCGGGGTATCAGATAATAGCCAGGGCAGAAACATGTTTGTTTCTGCCCTGGCTATAAATAAGAATTGAATTAACTGATTTTTTGAAGGAGCCTGATTAGCTCGGTCGTTTCTGCGTCTGTCAGGGCGCTATACACCTGATCGATTTCTTCGAGTCTGCTGTTCATAACGGCGAGCAGCTGTGTGCCCTCAGGGGTGAGTGTGACAGCTATCAGGCGTTTATCCGTTTTACTGGTTTTCTTTTTTACCAGGCCTTTAGCCAGGAGTCTGTCTACCAGCCTGGATACGCCAGCATTTTTTTCCACCATTTTCTCCAGGATGGCGGAGGTAGATAAAGCCTCCGGCGATTCAGCCAGGATAGACAGTACGTTATACTGTTGGGATGTCATTCCAAACTCCTTAAAATAGTCCTGGGACTTAGTATAGACAGCGTTGAAAGTCTGGACCAATACGATGCCCAGTGTTCTTCTTAAGGTAGTTTTACTTTTTTTCATTTAGCCGTAATAGTTATTGAATCAAATAGCCGCCATCAACGGGCAGGTAGGCGCCTGTACAGAAGCTGGCATCATCAGAAGCCAGGAACAGGAAGGCTTTCGCGATTTCTTCCGGTTTACCCAGGCGTTTCATAGCGTGTTTAGATTCCATATACGCTCTGTAATCGTTGCCGCCGGCGCTGTTATCCAGCAGTAACGGTGTTTCTATATATCCTGGTCCGATGGCATTCACGCGGATATTGTTAGTTGCATTTTCCAGTGCAGCTACTTTGGTGAGGCCTACCAGGCCGTGTTTTGAAGAAACATAGGCACTGATACCCTGTTCTGCTACCTGGCTCATAATGGAGCCCATATTTACGATGGCGCCACCCGTTGCCTGATTACGCATTTGTGCAATCTGGTATTTGAGGCCATAGAAAATGCCGCTGAGATTAATATTAATGACACGTTGCCATTCCTCTATTGATTTTTCGTGTATAGGGGAAGCATCAACAATGCCGGCATTGTTGAGCGCTATATCGAGGCTGCCAAAAGCTTTCACTGTTTCATTTACTGCCTGTTCCATTTCTTCCGGCTTCGATACGTCACATTTAAAAAACCTGACTTCTCCCCCTTCCTTTCTTACTTCTTCCAGCGCTGCGGCATTCTCTTTGATATCGACGATCATTACTTTGGCGCCTTCACGGGCGATCAGTATGGCGACAGCTTTGCCTATTCCTGAGTTTCCACCTGTGATAAAGGCCACCTTATTTTCGAATCTTCTCATCATGACACAATTTTTAAAGGTTCAACGATTACCAAATTTAATGATTAGTCATCAATGTCGTATCATTAATTTAAAATTTCTATCTATTTTAACAGCTTATTAAAAACAGCTGATGATTACGGTGCAGGAAAATTTTAAAAAAAACTTTTATAAAAACTTGATTATTAAATAGTTTCCCCTATCTTTGCGTCCCAACAATGAAACACAAACATCATTAAATGATTCCGTAGCTCAGTTGGTAGAGCAATACACTTTTAATGTATGGGCCCTGGGTTCGAGTCCCAGCGGGATCACAAAAAACCTGCGCTAGTCGCAGGTTTTTTGCTTTTACGCTATTACTTCCTCTATAATGTTTACGTTTAGGCACAAAGTTTACTTTTCTTTAACTCATCCCCACGTTAACAATACGAATATGCAAAGCAATTTCTAAACGCCGTATTTTAGCCGCTGGTTTGGAAATGAAGTATTAAATTTTATTTTTACTGCTAATCGTTTTAGGGCTATATTCTGCCAGAAAATCCGATAGAATAGTACAACTAGTGGATCATTTTAGGTTTTTAGCAGGTTCGAAATTTCCTAAAGCTGTAAACAGGTTAAGAAGTTTAATGAAGTTATTAAATTGTGAGTACAAATGGGGAGTTTTAGTATTAATCAGACTGGCCCTAAAGATATTCGGCCGCCACTATCTTTCAAGGTGAGAGAATATTTTGAGAGTTTTATTGAAGAAAATATACTAACCCCTAAAAAAATTATTATACATGATACTTGGAATATTTGTCTTACGCTGACATTTTTTAAACAAGGGAGATTTGGTCCTGCAGGAGTTCATGTATATTCGCCTACAATTGTCAAAGGAGATAAATTAAAAGCTTATCCGATTCAGATTCCTATTCAAGAAATTGCAGATTCGAATCAACCGATGGTGAAAATTGTGGAACTTTTTTATGAAGGGTTAACACTTTTTTTTACAGGAAACTATAAGCAGGTTGATGCTCAATTTATGCAAAGTCTTTGGAATAAAATAGATATGGAATATCTATTATCATTGCCTTATCCTGCAAAAATAAAAGAGCAAAGATATTTATACTAAATATGTGGGAACGTTGCTTCGGATTGGCATTTAAGTGGGCCACCAGTTATTTTATTTTAGTTTCAAAGAAAATTGATAGAGAATGGAATAAATCATATGATTTGGAAAATTTAGTAACCATTGTCCTGAGGCAATAACGAAGGCTCCAATACGAAAGGAAACTGTGATGAATTAAAAAGAAAGATATCAGATCGGCCTGTTTGATACTATCCATAAAACGTCAGACCTTGTGATACTATCACCATTTTTCCTTAAATTCAGAGAAAGGTTAAACCATGGGAAAACCTATTAATCGTACTGTCTCCTTTTTTTGATTTTTGACCTTCCACTTAATGCTGCATTCAACCGGCTTGCACTTCAACAAGTGCTAACAAAATTCCGTTTATAAGATTGGAACATAGTAGTATACAACATTTTGAAATAACTTACAGCGCATTATGAATGGATATAAGAAATATTAATATGAATATCGGTTTTAACAGTTATTTAGTTCATTTTTCGCCAAATCAGCCGCTTGAAAATGCATTGTTTCAAAAAATATTGAAAGCAATTCCTGTTGATCTTCCCTTGGAATATGTGGAATTTATGCGTGAATATAATGGAGGAGAAGGGAGGATTGGTCAGGATGGAAAATACGTACGTTTTTGGCCACTAGAGGAATTAATAGAGGCTAATGAAGATTATTTAGTTCGCGATTTTGCACCTGGGTTATTTTTTATAGGTTCAGATGGAGGCGACACTGCATTGGGAATCAGATTAAGTGCGAAGTCGTTTATTGAAGTCCCTTTTATAGGAATGGCTGATGATGAAGCAATTGACCGTGCTACTGGTTTTGAAAATTTTTTGTCTTATTTGGAATCTGTCCATTATTAATGACTTGAGACCACTTAGAGCCTTTACCTCCAGCATTAACTGGAAATTTCATATTGAATACTATTGTTAAATTAATAAACTGGTGAGAACTTTCGCCAGCTTTTTTCTGATCTCAAAGCGATGGGAAATGCTCGGGTAGTACGATTGAGCCATTGTGGCTAACGCTGGATTTATGTTGTGAGTCCCAGCGGGATCACAACATAACAATCAAAGGATATTAAAGCCGCTTGAATCGTAGGATTTAAGCGGCTTTTTTGCTTTTGCCAATAAAAGGTAAATCATACAAAACGAATCTGAAAGGATACAATAAATAATTTTAGATTTACTGTATCCTTTTTCCTGGTAGACCTTTGTTGGGATTGAGCTTGAAGCATTCGTTCTTACTGTGATGCTTTCAGGATAAGAAAAAATAGATTATCATGGTAAATCAATTAATCGGGCAATTGAATATGCAAAGCCAACTGGTAAGGAAGCGCTAATTTTGCGCTATAATGGTGCAGACCAGTATACGAAAGATTTGATTGAAAAGAGAGGAAGAAAAGTTGTTGTTGGACTTGGAAAAAATTAAAATATGGGAAATTTTATTTCAATATCAGGACATTTAGTTTGTTATTCTGATGAGCAGTTGCCAGTGTTTCGCGCTGCACTTGAAGAGTCGGTGAATGTAGCATATGATTATGGCTTATCAAGGGATCAGGCTGACCTTTACATGAAAGGGTGGCGTATTCTGGACAATTTTATGAATTATAGAGACTATGCAGCTTATAGTGGACATATTCGGAGTTTTGCAATAGATTACCTCCAGTACCAAATTTTGTTTTGCCTAAAACAGGTACTTAAGGCTAATTTAGAAAACACCTATATTACTGGAATGTTTTATGTAGTAAATGATGACGAAGAAGAGAGATTGATTTGGGAAATTCATAACAACAAATTTAATAGTTATAAAATACAAGAGCTTGACGGCCGATCCCAATTTGAATTTTTAGAAAGCATAGAAATTGAAGCCTAGCAATACAGCGCTATGATTTCAAATATAGTGCTGATATCTTTGTTTGCAATATTGGTGAAATCAGGCTGCTACTACTGCACAGAAATATCTTAGAACGATAAAAAGGTAAAACCGAAAATGCTGAAAGATCTCGAAGCCGTTTAAAAAAAGGCAAATCATTCGGGCACCTGTTTATTATGTAATATATTAGATGAGCCACTGTGGCTTACCTTGGGCTTATTTTTGAGATCACAGCGGGATCACAGCAAAAAGGCGACTTAAAGTCGCCTTTTTGCTGTGATCCCGCTGCTGAAATAGCTGTTTTCTTCTATCTCCCCAGTGTAATAGTCCTAAATAGGCACTAACATTATTGTAGTTATTTGCATGCAATATGATTTCTAGATTAAGAATTTATTACTGCGATAAAAACTACACTTATTACTGATAGTTTAGGTGCTTTCAAAAACAAAACTATGAGCACTAAATTTGTACTACTGGCAACACTTGTAATCATTTCCCTGGCATCATGTCAGAAAGATACAGTTATACAGCCGCAATCTAACCAGGTCACAACTAATATTGCAAGAACAGAAAGCATTACTACCTTAAGTGAATCATTCGAAACCGGTAGCAAATCAGCTTATGCAGCGGCAAATGTGAGCCTTACATCTGGCAGTTGGTATTTTGATGATGCTTTAATTGGAAACACATCATCTGATCCCAGGAATGGGGTTGCTTCTGTAAGAATTAGAAATACCGGACAAATTTCCATGAATTTCAATGCCGCTGGCGGCGCTCAAACCATTAAAGTCTCACATGCTGTTTATGGTAGTGATGGAAGTAGTACCTGGCAGCTATGGGTAAGTACCGATGGAGGATCAACGTATACCCAGACAGGAGGCACCATCACCACAAGTTCATCTTCATTGCAAATTGCCACCTTTACAGTAAATATTGCAGGCAGTTACAGATTGTCTATACGGAAAATATCGGGTGGCTCGAATCGTATTAACATCGATGATGTAATCGTAACTACTGGAGATACGGACACTACAAGTGCTGACGATAGTAATCTGTTACTGGGCAACCCTTCCAATGCACAGCCCAGCATCGTTTTAACGCAGAACTACCTGAAGGATCAGAAATATTATATCGAATCATACAATAGTGTACGAGGTGAGCCTAATTGGGTAAGCTGGCATATTGCTTCAGCTGATCTTGGAAGCGCTGCCAGGCAGGATAATTTCAGGGCAGATGCAACATTACCTTCAGGCTGGTATCAAGTTGGCGCCAACTCCTATTCTGGTAGTGGCTTTGATAGGGGGCACAATTGTCCTTCAGCAGACAGAACTTCTACAGTTGATGCCAATAGCGCCACTTTCCTTATGAGTAATATGATACCTCAGGCGCCCCAAAACAACCAACAGACGTGGGCGAACATGGAAAATTACGTTCGCTCTCTGGTTACTGCCGGTAATGAGGCATATGTGATCATGGGAAGCTATGGTACCGGAGGAACAGGTTCAAATGGAAGCGCAAATACAATCAACAATGGAAATGTTACCGTGCCAAGTAATGTTTGGAAGGTGGTAGTGGTACTGCCAAATGGAAATGGCGACCTCGCCAGAATTTCCAGCTCTACCCGGGTAATTGCAGTAAATACGCCGAATATAAATACCTTGAATACTGACTGGAAAACTTACAGAACCTCAGTGGATGCAATAGAGGCGGCAACAGGATATGACCTCCTGTCAGCAGTTCCGGCAAACATTCAAGCTGTGATAGAGGCTAAAGTTGATAATCTCTGATTAATGAATTCCTCAAATGGGAAAACCGCTCTTATGAGCGGTTTTTTTATATCTCCATTTTAGTTATTAAATCATATATATAGGAGCAACCACAATTACTTACGGCAGAACTTCGCAAAGCGTTTAAATCATTGCGTTGATCTAAAGAGTGAACTTTTTATTACTACTGATAGCTATAGTTCAAGAACATAATACAACACATCTTCGGTAACACCATCAGGTCAGTTGACTGATTCGCGATGACTGTATTGAAAGCCGGAGCGTTCGTTGGCAGCTTTCGGTATTACCAATTTACGCCTGCATGGCCCCCTTTCCTTTACCTATCACACATCTATCACATCGCTGGAATTATATATGAAACTATTTGCCTCCAATCCTCCTTTTAGCCGCACGCCACCAATAAAAGCATCCTTACCTGTAAATCCAGCCCGGAATGTTGCGATTTCTTCCTTCGGGAAACGTCCACCGATATACAGCGATGGTATATGATAGAGCCCTTTTAAAGATTTATCTGTTGGTGCTTCAGCATCTGTGGAGACGACCTGTAATGTTTCATGCTGGCCCAATGGATGAAAGGTAGCTATTCTCATACTGCTCAGGCGTAATTTCTTCAATTGTTGTAAACCAGCCACAAAGTCAATTGACTTGAGTTTGGCGCACATGGATATATTCAGCAGCTTCAAGGCCCGGAGTTGCTGTAAACTAACAGCCGCTTCTTCCCCAAAACCATTCATGGCATTCAAATTCAGAACGCTCAACTCCGCTATGTCTGATATTACTTTATAATCCGGTAACTGTGTGGCGCCCATATTTAGATTCTTTATATACGGTATGTTAGTCAAAAATGCAGCATCCTTTAACTTCCCAACGCATACACCCAATGAATCCAGGCCATTTGACCAGACAATTTTATTTACGTCTTTTTGTATGCCGTTTAGACTAAGTCGTTTCAAGCAGGAGAGATTCGCTATTGGTAACAGAGAAGCCGTACATTTTAATGGCGCCACTAAATCCAATGATTCCAGCAATGGCATCTGCTCCAAAAAATCGATATCTTTCCAATTACCGATCCCGCCGATTGACAGATACCGGACGTGGGAAAAGATACGCCAGTCTATCCTGGAAATATCTGCATGACTATAAAAAGTTAACTTCAAATGAGGGTAGTTGTGCATTGCTTCCGCCACAGCCATCAACGATGATTCGGGTAAATTATCATTAATCTGCAGTACTTTTTTATAGGTCATTAACTCCGCATTATCCAAATCGGAAATGTGAGCGGCTTTCAAAACAGGGACAGTCGGATCAAGATCCCTTCCTAACGCAAGAATATAATTACCCATACATTTTTTTTCTTCTGGTTTAATCGGTTAAATGCGGAACGGTGACCATTGGGACTTTCAATATTCCAGTGGACGCACGGAAAGTTTGAAAGCACACGTATGACATACTTTTCTTTATTACACTATAATTTAGGTAGTAATGATTGGGTAATATGCCAGTCTCTATAGGATTTTACAAATAAGCCGAACCGGAGTAGCGAATGTAGGGATAATGTGCTAAATTTTGATGTTACCATTGTTGTTCCTCTTTAATTTCAGGCGGGTCGCCATATTGAGCCGGTGAACTGTTATCCACGCTTAATCTTTCACGGTTCCTGGATAATGGGGGAATACCATCGGATAATTTTATTTTACCAGGATTTGAAGAAGTATATGAAAATTTATACGCTTCGTTTATTAAATTGCTATGGACATTAGTGAAAAGGACACTCCGGTTTCTCAAATAATACCATTAAATCTCATTAATAAAATACAAAAAATCTATGGACCACTTATTAAGTATAGGCTCGGCAGCGCTGAAAAAAGCTGCGTTAGATGAACGTGCCAAGGAATTTCTGTTAGGGAATGACGTCTTATTTAATGTATTGAAAAAAGCAGCTGACCGATATATTGGTGGTGAAAACATGGAAGAAACTATTGCCAAGGTGGTTCAACAGAACCAACAAGGATTTAAATGTTCCATTGAATTTATGGGCGAAAGCACCAGGAATGAACAGGAGGCTATCCAGGCCACCGATGAATTTATTAAGATTGCGCAGGAGATCCGCCAACAAAATCTTCATTCCACGGTTTCTCTTGACCTCTCCCATATCGGACTGGCTGTTTCGGAAGAGCTGTGTTTTGACAACCTGATGGCAATATGTTCACAGACCGCCCAACATACAACAGAGGTCATCATTAGCGCGGAAGGGACAGACCGGACGGATGCCATTATAAAGACCTATAAACGGGCCGTGAAGGAATACCCCAACGTGGGCATAACACTGCAGGCCTATCTTTACAGGTCAAAAGAAGATTTCACTGAACTGTTGAAAGAGCCCGGCCGCATCAGGATCGTAAAAGGTGCATTTGAAACCGCGCCCCATCTATCTATGCCCAGAGGAGAACAATTAGATGAAGTATACCTTGACTATGTTGCTCAATTATTCACTGCCGGCCACCTCTGTTCAATTGCTACCCACCATGATAAAATACAACAAAGAGCAAAAGAGCTGATTCATCAATACAATCCGGACAAAAGCCGCTATGAATTCGAGAGCCTGTATGGTATACAGACACCCCAACTGGAAAAATTAAAAGCAGAAGGATATCCTACCAAATTATATTTCGTATATGGAAAAGAGTGGTATCTCTATTTATGTAATCGGCTGGCAGAATACCCGTTAAATATCTTCCAGGCATTGAACGATGTCGTGAGTTAAAATAATGAATACTGTACCGCATTTCCATTTTGCTTGACAGGTTGATTTACCCGCCTTGTCCTTCCTTTTAGTAACTACGCTGCTGCCGGGTCATGGCCAGCAGGCCATTTCAAGCTATCAAAAAAAACATACCATTCTTTTGATTAATACTTATTCAATAAGTACCTATATTAGCGCCCACAAAAAAAATAAAGACTTATAACCTATGAAAATGCCAGGAATGCAGTATAGCATCTTATCATGTGTTGTCGCTATGCTCTGTTTGAGTAGTTGCAGTAAAAAAGACAAAGGCGATACACCTGACGATAAGCAAAAATATGTAAGTACCATTGCCTATCAGTATGGCTCCAATAATGCCACAACAGAAGAATATTTATTCTCCTATGATTCTCTTAAACATGTAATGTCGGGAACAATGTTTAAGGATGGTTTTGATCTTCAATATCAAAATGATGCTATTTATACAAATGGAAAGTTAACCGGTATTAACGGATCAAGCCACGGTGCACAGCTATACACCAAAGCAATTGAGTATAACGCAGCAAACAGAATTTCCGCAATAAAGTGGATGGATGTCTCCAATCAAATTTTTCAGGTAGACTCATTATTTTACGATGATAAAACCCAGCCACAAAGAATATACACGTACAAGCGCAATGCCGGTGGCAAAATGTATTTGTTCGAGAAACAAACAGGAACATATGATAGCAACGGAAATGTTGTCAACTTCAAATCAGATAGCCTGGACAGTAATACGGGCGCTTATGTAACTTATTATAAGGAAGATTACGTGTACGATGATTATCCTACCTATTACACAAACGGTATATTACCATTTATGAATAATGTAAGATTACCCATGTATTCAAAAAACAATCCCAGAGTATCTGTAGAATATTGGGGGGTTAATTTGATTGGCACCGCCACTGCTGGCATTAGTTATACCTATGATGAAGATCGCTACCCTACCAGGCAGTTTGGAAATGTAGCCTATATAGGCGTTGCGCATAATACCGTCATCAGCTATACAAAGTTTTAGTTTCAGTTGGAGATGAGATAGCCAAATATCCAGCTCCGACGGGATCACAACAGGAATATCAAAGGAAACTAAAGCCGTCTCTACTGAGTAGGGACGGCTTTTCCGTTTTTACCAACAAAAGGTAAATCACACAAAACGAATCTGAATGGATACATAAAAAAATGTATCCTTTTTCTAGCAAAGTATTACCAATAAAGCGTTTAGTGGCTTAAAAAACCTATGCCCGGGAAGAAAGAAAAGGGCGCTGGCAGACTTAGTACCGGACACCGGTTAAATGTTCGCAATAATCCCATACGATCTGCTCATTTGTAATCGAATCGTATTTCTTGTTCACGACAGCCATCTTCTTATCCACGAAGTAATGCCCGGTAATCCCCTGAACCTCCGGGGCACTGGCCAGGTAGATCAGTGTTTCAGCACCTTGCTCGGCCGTTTTAAAGAATCTGCGGGCCAGCTTCATCATCCCTTTAAGAACGAAACCCAGGTCGCTTTGCCGGGAGAAATTGGTCGCCACCGCTCCCGGGTGCAGTGTATTAACCGTTATATGCTGATACTTATCCTCCACCAGCTTCCTGGATAACCATTGCGAAGCAAGGATCAGGTATAGTTTAGCGTTGCCATAAGCAGTTAACGGCGCATAATTTCTATGGCTCTGCAAATCATTGAAATCCGGCCTGGCATCCTGGCGGTGAGCAGAAGAAGATACATTCACTATCCGGGCCGAAGAGCTTTCTTTCAGCAAATCAAGTAGCAGATTGGTTAGCAGCCAGGGGCCCATCAAATTAATAGCAAAAGTACATTCCAGACCTTCGGCAGTCTCCTCGCGCTCCCTCCCCATCATGGCCCCGGCATTGTTGATGAGCACATCCAGGTGGTCGTACCGGGACCTGAAGTCTGTGGCCATTTTCACCGTATCACTCATCAGAGACAAATCTCCAATCAATATATCAACGTTCCGATGACCGCATTCAGCCAGGACCTGGCGCCGTACCTGATCAACCCGTCCGTGATCCCTTCCATGAAGGATGACTGTCGCACCTTGCCTGGCCAACGCAATAGCCGTATATTTTCCGATACCGGAACTGGCTCCGGTGATCAGGACTGTTTTACCTAACATCATATTACTTTTTAGGAGATAATTGAATAAGTTCGATCAGGTTGCCTTCAGGGTCTTTCACATAGGCGAACCTGGAACCAGGTTGTACTGCAGGACCAGGGGCCGAGACCTGAGATGCACCCACTGCTATCAGTCTGCTAAAAGCAGTATCTACATCCCCCACCGTCAGTGCCCAATGTCCATACCCCAAAGTAGCGGAGGCATCCAGCGGATCAGAGAAGTCCTTGGGCCGGCTTGCGCCCTGGCGTTCAATCAATTCAATTCCAAGGCCATTTTTCGCACGCAACAGGACCGTTCTCACTTTTGCAGCAGGAAGATCGAAATGCTGTTCTACAGTCATATCAAATGCTTTTTCATACCAGGCCTTTTCAGCATCTAAATCACGAACAGCCAGACCCACATGATTTGCCGTAGCTACAACAGCAATCCCATCACCGGATTGCCGGGCCCACACCTGCGAGCAATATAACAGTGCTATTCCAATCATGCCATTTTTAAAAATTGTTGTTGTCATAAATCTGATTTTTTGATAGATCAAATTTATGGTACATTTGATATACATTATATACCGGTATACTAAAGTATATCACCATATATGAGCGTATAATGAAATGGCGCTGTTCAAACAGCAACAATTCATTGGTATAAAAAATGACTATATCCGAATTACTAATTCATTAATAAACACTATTGCATGTCTATTAAAAAGGAAATGCCCATAGCTGAAAAAATAAAGTACATCCAGGATACCCTGTATGTCATCAGTGGAAAATGGAAGCTACCTATCCTGATGTCAATGTATAATGGCTGCAAAAAGTTCCGGGACCTGGAACGCAGTGTAGAAGGGATCACCACCAGGATGTTATCCAAAGAATTAAAGGAGCTGGAAGCCAACAAACTTATTACCCGAAACGTATACGACACTTACCCCATAACAGTAGAGTATACAGTTACCCCCTATAGCTACAGCCTCAAACCCATGGTTGATGAAATGATCCAATGGGGAATTCAACATCGAAAAAAGGTCGTAGGTAAATGAGCATGATGTACAACAATACATTGGCAAATAGCTTTGGGTGAGTTAAAATAATTTAATCAGAAACATAAATTGGCATAGACTTCGTGGGATAACGGAAACACCTATATTCATCAATTGAAAAAATAATGAGCTTACAATTATCAGAAGTGCAGGCCTTTTTGAATAAAAAATTGAAAAATGTTGGTCTGGTTAAACATATTGCGGATGGTTGGTGGTCAAATGCATTCTATTTCAGCTCCCAGGATAAGGAGTATATAATCCGTTTCAGTAAGCATCAAAGGGATTTTAGAAAGGATGAATTTGCTTTTACTCACTTTAACCAGCCACCCCGTATTTCAATACCTGCTATTTTAGAAATAGGGAATTACAACGACACAATTTTTTATTGTATTTCGCAATTTATTGAAGGAATCACCTCTGACAGTGCAATGGAAATGGCTGGTCCGGAGGACAAACTGCTCTTGTCAAAACTTACTATCCGGCAATTGATTAATATCCATCAGGTAGATATAGGCACATCAACGGGATGGGGATATATAAATGAAAATGGTATCGGGATCTTCAATAGCTGGCAGGAATTTCTGTTGTCATTTCATAATAGCAAAATGAATGTTACCTGGCAAACTTTAGCAGAAAAATCATGGCTGAACGCTCCCCTCTTTGAACATCTAATTAAAAAAATGAGCGCCTTTTTTCCATATCTGCCGGATCAGAAATATTTGCTTCATGGTGATTTCGGATTTGACAACCTTTTAATAGGCAAAGACCATTGCGTTACAGCTGTACTGGATTGGGCGGAAATGTTATATGGAGATCCTCTTTACGATCTGATACACCTAAACGAGCCCTGGTCGTATGATTCGAATCCGGATTACTTCGGGATCTGGAAAGAACTGAACGGATCGCATGAAATGGAAATCAATTTAAAAGAGCGGTTGGAATGTTATCGGATTCATTATACATTATTTCATCTACATATTCATACTGTACGTGGTGAGGAAAAAGAGTACCGATGGATTGAAGACTGGGCAAAAAACAATCTTTAAAAAAACTGAATGTATTTATTAATATGCTTTAATTATAAGAAAAAAAGATATTTCTTGCAATCCATCGCATAAACAACAATGGCGGTCCATCAACTGAACCGCCATTATTTCCCCGGGACTTTCCATGTCTTTACAACGTATTGTAATATACCCTCATCAGGCTCGGATCTTTCAATGGCGACTCCCCTTCTACTTTTCCAAATATTTCCGTGAACAGGGAACGTAATTCATGGATGTGATTGCGGTTTCTCATCCATTTAATAAAGTCAAGGGGATCTGTATTTTTATAGTGCTGAATTGGCTGTAAGCCACCCAGCTCCGTAACATCGGTACGGGTAGACCAGGAGCCCCTTCCGGATTGGAATTCATAACTTGCCAGATATGCCAGAAACAGTCGGGCAGCGGCTTTGTTCTCTGTCAGTTTAAACATGGCCGCTCTTTGTGGCCAGGTGATAAAGAAATCATCTTCCGGGATAAATGATTGTGAAGGCTGATCAGGGTAGGTCGGGTAACCGACGATATTCCCTAAAAATCCTTTTTGTCCTACCAAAGCTGCCGGCGCAGCTGTTCCACGCACAAAAACCGGATTTTGCTTTTTCAGTTCCTGCAGAAATTTTACACCGTATTTCTGAATAATGTGATCAAAGACATACAGCACCGCATCATCGTCATGCGGAGGGGTTAATACCAGTTTATCTTTAAAAATCGGCGTCAGAAAATCCTGATAGGTTTTAGGTACAAAACCCACTCCTTCTTTTGCATATTGCGGTAAAAAAGCGAAGATAAAGGCGCCCATAAAGTATCCGTCAGGATCTGAATATCCCTCCCTGATATGCTGAAAACCGGCCGGCTTAAACGCTTCCAGGACTTCCATCTTCTTCCAGTTCTCAAAATCATTCATCGTCTGGAGCATCACTACATCTGCCTCCAGGTAACCATCATTGAGTTGCTCGTAAACTTTTAAATCATGGTATTTAGATAAATCGACGATAATCTCAATATCAATTCCCGGAAAACGGTTTTTAAATTGGTGGTATAACTGGTCTTGCTGATTGGGGGCATCGCCACCTGCCCAGATCAAAAACTGTTTTTTGGTTGTTTGCTGTTCTTCTCTGGCTAAAGCATACAGTGCTTCCAGCTCGGCAGTCTCGTTTTGATACTTTTGCATTCTTAGGGTATTAAAAGGTTAGAAAAGAATGATTTTCCAACACAAATTTCCTGCATTGTGTCATCCTGCCGGTAATAACATTCGGAAGAACTGTTATGTTTTTAGGAAATCAGCTCTTCCATCTTTTTTCTGAATGCCGTGGGGGTTTGTCCTGTCCTTCTTTTGAAAGTATGGGTAAAATAGGTCTTTTCCTTAAAGCCCAGCTCATAGCCGATCTCTGCGACCGTCATTTCCGAGGTCATGAGGAGATTTTTGGCTTCCGTCAGCTTCCGCGTCTCTATAATTTCCGAAAGGCTCTGTTGCAGAACCGCCTGGCAGATCAGGTTGAGATTACGTACACTCATAAATAGCTTTTCTGCATAAAAACTCACATCATGGGCCTCCTTATAATGGGTTTCCAGCAACTGGAGGAAATTCCGGAAGGTAGCACACTGGATTCTTTTGGATTCGCCGGTATTCAGTTGCTGCTTATTCCGCTCAGACTCAATAATGGCAAAAAGCGCCATTAATAGCTGCCTCAGCACAGAAAAATCATATCCCGGCTGGCTATATTCCTCATACATTAATCTGCATAAAACATCCATCCGCTCAAAACAGTTATCCGTTTTCATGGTGAAGTTTGCATTATTATGGAACGAAGAATACAACTGGAAGGTAGTACCGGCAATAAACTCGCTCTGAAACCTGATAACCCATATTTCACAACGGCCATTTTTAAGTTTGGGTTTGGCCCGGTGCGTCTTACCCTTTGTAATAAAGCATACGAAGGGAGCATCTATCAGAGCGGTTTCAAAGTCTATAAAATGCTCAAGTTGCCCCTGAGTGCCTATTAGCAGCTCCTCATAACGATGTATATGCGGCTCATTAATCTGGCCCGCGATTTTTTGTGCCTCCGTAATATCTACTTTATAAATCTTGATAAGCTCATTCATACAGATCCTGGTTTGCGCTGTCAAAGTTGGTAAATTATCTAAAAATGGTCTTTATCTTGCTAAAAAATAATAGCACTAATATTTCCCATGCAGCATATCAGCGATTTTATTTCCAGCTACACCGATATCCCTGCAGACGAACTGGAGCAGATAATCTCCTGTTTTTCTTACCAGGTAATAGAAAAAGATACTATCCTCCTGCGGAAGGGGCAGGTTGCCGATACTATTTCCTTTATTGCCGCCGGCTGTTTTCGTGTATATGCAATAACAGAGAAAGAACAGGATATTACCACCTGGATTGTATTTGAAAACACGGTAATAACCGAACCCACCAGTTTCCTTACCCGGCAGCCTTCCAGGTATTATATTCAGTCGCTGGAAAGAAGTGAAGTATACAGCATTACCCACGAACATCTCCAGCAATTATACAGCGATATACCTGGGTTCCAGGAATTCGGTCGTAAATTGATGGAGAAGCTACTGGTCAGCAGCATGTGCAGGGCAACTTTCCTTTTACTGGACACGCCACAGGAGCGATATGACCGGCTAATGAAACAGGAGGAATACATGCAGCGCATCTCTCTGAAGCACCTGGCATCGTATATTGGCGTAACCCCTACTTCTTTAAGCAGACTACGTGCACGTATACACTAAATGAATACCTTTTCTTGCCCAAAGACAATTTTACCTGTTGGGATTTGGGAGAGATTTGAGGCATAAAAACATGGATATGTCCTCATCTGAAATTATACTTATTACCGGCGCCAATCGCGGACTCGGCCTGGAAACGGCCAGGCAACTACTTAAAAAAGGGTTTACTGTTATCCTCTCCTGCCGTGACAGCCATAAAGGAAATGAAGCCCTCCAACAACTACAACAGGAAGGACTAAGCCCCGCATTTATCCCCCTCGATATCAGTGATCCGAAACAGGTACAGGCAGCATATGCATGGATTAACAACCAGTACGGCCAACTGGATGTGCTGATTAATAATGCAGCTGTCACCAATGTTGTCAATACCCATAGATCAGAACGAGAGTCAAATACTCTTCTCAGCGGAGATGTAGCTGAATTCAAAGCTATTTATGATATTAATGTATGGGGAACCCTGGAGCTTACAAAAGCCATGCTGCCATTGTTGATGAAAAGCCTTCAGGGCCGTATCATTAATCTCAGCAGTGAACTTGGCAGCATTCAACTGCAGGCAGCAACTTCATCGCCTGTTTATCACGTAAAAAAGTTTGGGTATAACAGTTCAAAAACACTTGTCAATTTAATAACCATCTACCTGCAGGAAGCACTCCGCGAAACGAATATCTCCGTATATGCCGTTAGTCCCGGCTGGGTAAAAACAGAGATGGGCACTGCCGCTGCTATGCTGGAAATCCCGGAAGGAGCAGCTATCATTGTAAAAGCAGTTACTGATAAAGTAGGAGCAGGCAGCTTTTTTACACATCATCTGCAAATGATTCCATGGTGATTTATTATAAATTTTGTTGGATAGACATTCCTACAATATATAATAAAAAAGGGGGCCTGGCCCCCTTTCCTTAAACTTTATAGTATTGCTCCCAGCCCTTCCTTGGTGGAGGACCAACCAGCAGTTCATTGGCATGCTTGCTATTGGTAATGATTTTCTTCTCACGATCGAACTGTATTTTCTCACCTGTCCACTGCGCCAGTACACCCAGACAAAATACCTGGCTGAGTGGCCCTGCAATAGCAAACGGAGATCTTGTCTGCTCCTCTCCTTTACAAGCCAGCAGGAAGTTCTTAAAGTGGTTGGAAGGACTCTGCGGCACTTCCGGCAGTTTACCCGCCATTTCTTTTGCTTTCTCTTCCGGAATGATAGACAGCGTGCTGCCATGGGAGCCGCCTTTAAACGTCAGTTCCTTGCTGTAAATGATCTTACCCGGATTCAGCTTGGATGGCGCGATAGGTCCGTTACTTGGAGGTGGAATATTAGGGTCCAGTCCCTGTACGCCGTAACCTGCAGGAATTGGCGGCAGGTTGTCTACGCCGTCGTACCAGGTGATATCCAGGGCAGGCATATTTCCTCTTTTAGGGAATTTAAATGCCAGCGTAGACGACATCGGATAGAAGAAATTATTATGGCCGGTAAGTTTCACCGGATCAACTTCGTATGGTAAGCCAAGATCCAGGAACTGGTGGGCCGTATCAATGATATGTGCGCCCCAGTCGCCCAGTGCGCCCATGCCGAAATCGAACCAGCAGCGCCATTGCCCGTTTACAAAATCCTTGTTATAGGAATGTCCCTGTGTGGTCATCTGCCAGATATTCCAGTCGAGGGTAGCAGGCGCCTGTTCTGCAGGCGGGAAGGCGGTAATATTTGGATCCCAGCCATGCCAGCGCCGCGGTGAGTTCATATGGGCGGTGATAGCCGTTACATCTTTAATAATGCCAGCATCTTTCCAGGCTTTAAACTGGAAATAATTGGCTTCAGAATGTCCCTGGTTACCCATTTGGGTCACCACTTTAGGATTTTTGCGGGCAGCCTTCATCATCAGCTCTACCTCATTGAAGGTACGTGCCATCGGCTTCTCCACATATACGTGCTTACCAAGACCAATAGCCATCATAGTAATCGGGAAATGGGAGAAATCAGGTACACCAATAGATACTGCATCTATTTTGCTACCCATTTTATCGAATAGCTGGCGGAAGTCCTGGAACCGAGGTACGTCCGGGAACATTTTCATTACTTCCAGGGTATGCGGTGCACCCATATCTACATCGCAGAGGGCCACCACGTTTGCCAACCCTGTTTTATAAAGGGCCTGGGCGATCTCTCCACCCCTGTTACCTATACCGATGAAGGCGATATTTACTTTTTCATTGGGCCCGATTTTGCGGGTATATGGCTTCGCTGCGGCCATCAGCAGGCCGGGAGTAGCAGTGGCCAGGGTGGCCAGCGCCGCATGCTTCAGAAAGCTCCTTCTTGAGTTATTGTGATTCATCGCGTGGATTTTGATTGCTTCCTCCAAAATATAAAATTGGCTTTGCAATCGAAAGCATTAACTCAAAAAAGCTAAAAAACTTTACATGAATGGTAAAATTGACTCAGTGGGAAGGAAATACCGCAATATGCCAATATCATAGAGGTAATACAGAGAGATATTGGTCTTTGAGATCTAGTCAGGATAAGCACAGGGTTACTTTTTCTTTGTACTCTTCGTTTTGGAAGATTTAGCCTGGCTATTAAAATCCAGACAACACTGCAGCCAGAATTCAAAATCATCCTTTCTTTTAAACCCGATCGGGTCCACATAGCAATAGCCTTTATACTCCTTACCGTTCATGATCATGGGCTCATAACCAAGTCTGAGCGACAGCTCTTCTGTCATGGCAGGATCAAACCGGCACATCAGCTGGTCTCTCGAAACATTAACACACATCTTGCCATTGATCATAAAGGCCAGTCCTCCGAACATCATCTTCTCCTCCAGCTTCAGCCCGGGGATCTTACTTAAATATTCCCTGACACGATCTGCCAGCTTGCTATCGTAAGCCATAGTTATCGCTTTATTATCTAAAAATAACTAATAAACAGATAACTATTATTGACCGGGATTAGTTGTGTGGCATAAAAAACCGCGACACAACCTATCAGACTGCATCGCGGCTCTTTCCTTACCTGTACTCATTTTCCGGGCAAAACATTATTGACATCTACCGGAAAACTATCGTACTTATTATAGAGCTTCAGAAATTTATTCGGGTCTACAGGTTGCTCGCTGAGAATATCCACCATTCCCCGGAAGAAACCTTCTCTTTTCTCTGCCGGATTGAAGATAAGTGTGAGCACCACTTCCTCATTTGTATCGTTGGCAAAGCCATGTGGGGTAAAACGTGGCACATAGGCCACTGATCCCGGTTCGAGGTGATGTATTTCCCCGCCTGCATAAACCGTCAGTATTCCTTTCTGTGCAATAAAGGTTTCATCCATAAAACGATGGTAATGGAGCCGGGCTCCAACGGTATGCGGTGGCAGTTTGATCTCATATATGCCCAGCTGGTTGTTGGACATCTCACTGGTCACTTTAAAGGTAAAGGAAGCACCGGCGAGCTCCAGGCGTTCGCCCTCGCCAGGATGGAAGACGGTAGCCTGATTGATGAGTTGATCTTCCAGGTAATCTGTCTTTTTCATAAGCTGTATGTTTTATGAAAACAAAATTCGGACAGGAAGATCTCAAAAACATTTACATATGTTGATACTTCAAAAAAATTACAGCTCAGCACGTATCCGGCTCAGTTGCGTAGGCGTAATACCCAGATAGGAAGCGATTTCATGTTGCTTCAGGCGATGTTCCAGTGCGGGAAACTGCTCCAGGAAAGCGACATAGCGGCTTTTCGCCGTATCATAACGCAGGGATATTTCCTGTGGTTCTTTTTCCAGCACCCAATGAAGCTCGAGATAGCGGATATATAACGCGGCCATATCCTTGTAGAGCGTCGTCAGCTTTTTAAATTCATCGAAATTATACTCCAGCACCGTAGTTTTTTCCAGTGCACGGATCGTAAACTGGCTGGGACCATGCACCAGCAATGCACTTACAGAAGCTGCCAGGTACGTCTCCGGGAAAAAGCGCTTGATAACGATATCACCATTGGGGGCGGTATAATACTGCGAAAACAGCCCTTGTTCCACAAATGCTACCACACGGGGCACCTGCCCTTCCGCTACCAGGGTTTCATGACGTTTATAGGTACGCCTTGTAATGATTTTCCCCCATGCCTGCCGGCTTTCTTCCGACAGCGGATGGTATTTGGCGACTTTTTCCCAGAAGATGTCCATGTTTATTTAAAAAGTTTTTCTGTCAGATCTACATTCATTATCAGGGTGTAGTCTTTTTTCCTTCTACCAGAAATCTATGCATATTTTCAAGTAATACATCAGATGTATTTGAGTTTGTAAAAATAACATATCCCATTTTCAAATCTTTATACACTTCAAACCGGCATTTAAAATCCCCGTTATTGCCACCATGACCAAAGGTTTTGCCAAAAGGTGTTTCTCTTATCTGAAGACTCATACCCATATAAGCAGGGCCATCCAGATAGTGCGCTTCGCTGGCAGGATAATCCGAATGTCGGGATAGTATGCTGTCGTAAGTGGCCGGTGTCAGCCCTTTCTGTTCCAGCAGGTACAACATGAATTTTGTAAAAATACCAGCTTCGGTATACATGGAATATGCCATGCCCGGCTTTTCCGGCAGGTCATTCGGGGTAGGTATTTTATCTATATGACCATAAGCCGCCACATTTTGTAAGGAATCATTTTTTGAGAAAAATGTATGGTACAAACCTATCGGGCCAAGTACTTCTTCCTGTAATACCTGCTCTACTTTTTTCCCGGTGATTTTTTCCACCACCAGCTTCAGGTACTCAAAGCCTTCACCGGAGTAGTTATAGGCGGTACCGGGTGTAAACTTCAGGTCCAGTTTGCCATCTTTATTCATCCATCGCCAGTTTGGAAAACCGGTGCGATGTGTGAGTACATGTCTGGCGGTCATCAGCTTATACCGGTCGTCATATTCAATATCTTTATTAGGCAGGTATTCATATAACGGCCGGTCCAGATCAATCACGCCACGTTCTGCCAATCTTTCCACTGCAAAGGCAAATACCGGCTTTGTAACAGAAGCCGCTTCAAACAGGGTATTGTCGTTTACCTTTTCTCCTGTCATGGTATTGGTGACACCATATACTTTATGGTATACCATTTTTCCATCTTTTATTAGGGCAAGAGAAACACCTGGTATCCCATAGTATTGCTGGTAGGTTTCAATAAAATGGTCTATCCTGCCGGCAGTGGCAGCGGAAAAGTCTTGCAGTACGCCTTTCTCCGGGATCAGGTCCGGTACTACGGCAGCGGATATACGAAAATCAGGCGCCACGACTTTTTGTCCCGGCTTTCCTGTAACGTTGACCGATACCGGTTGCTCAACGGCATATATTTTATCCGCTGACTGATAATAAGGATCTGGCAGGGCGAGCTGATACTTTCCGGCAGGCGCCATCACGGTGTAATTACCCAGACTATCCACTGCTGCTGTTATCCATAGGCCGGGATGATCAACAGCAATAAGGCGCAGCAGGCCTGGCAACTTCACGTCCTGCGGGCTGCTCCAGGTTATTTTTCCCGTAATGGCAGACAAATCTTTACCGGCAGGGAGGAACACGATATCACCCAGGCTATTCGGATTTCTGTACTTAGCCTCGCCCTTTCCCCATGCAGACCAGGAGAAGCTGCCGTCGCTATCTTTATCATATACATGAAAATCAAACCCTATAGATTTACCTACTGCCAATTCATTGCCTAATTTCATCCGCCATTCGTAAATACGGGTATTTCCATGACGCACCATCGCTACTTCCATCATATCCCAGCTGGCTTTGCTGGCAAAGGCATCATAAAAAGCATTGTTAACCGTACGAAGCGTGTTACTGTACATGAATGAAGCCACACCTGATCCACTGATCAGGTGGCGTGCATCCAGACTCACTTCCAGGCCGTCCTGGGTATCCCAGCGCACTGTTTTGGAAGTATCTTCCACATAGTCATCGTCTGTAATGGTAAATGCAACATAGAGTGATTGATTGGCGAGATTATAACCCACCTGAAAATAGCCGGAAAAATCAGCATCGTTTTTAGGTTTCGTATCCGAAGGCGTGATGCCTATTTTATAGGTACGGATATTTTTCGGCCAGTCGGAAAGATCCCCGTCTACCTTGATATTCCCAACGGGATAAGCATAGGCAACGCTGCCATTATGGGCAGAGAGGTTTTCACAAAAAAGCAGGCATAATACAAATATGCCGATTGATTTAATAGCAGCTGCTGACATATATGGCAGTTTGTGGTCAGGGGTAAGTTATTCGGTTATAAAGACACCCGGACCATTGAAAGGTTGCATCTGCGTTACAACTCCAGACAGTCTTATAATAGGAGAAGCCATCCCTATAGCAGGAGGCGGCTTCCGGTAAATGCAATACTTTAATAGGAAAGTTTTTCTCCCTGCCAGGCGGTATGGATCAGAAACTGTTCCCAGTTCAGTATGGCAGGATTTATTTTCCTGCTCCAGGAAAGGTCACGGTCTGCCTGATAATAGCCGTATTCCACTGCATATTCCACCATGCCGGTCAGTTCCTGCACCAGTGTTTCATTGGCAGCAAAGCCCGGGAAGCAGGCCAGCAGCTCTTTGCGGGAATACGCTGATGTATATACGGCCTTTTTTCCTGTCACCTTTACAAAGGTATCTACCATTTCCTGCGGCGTAATCATATCACCAATAACCGGCAGTGATTGTCCGGCGTAATGGTCCGGATTGGAGAGAATTTCCAATACAGCCGGGCCGGTAGCTGTGAGCGGATCTACAAATGGTGCGCGGAAGTGCTGTGGCAGATAGACAGGAAATACAAGGGTATCTCCTTTTACCACCGGCGTATAAAATTCCATCAGGTTGGTATAGAAAAAGGCCATCATGATAAACGAACTTTTGATGGGCAGCGTACGGATATAGGCCTCTACCTTTCCTTTATCCGTAAAATGCGGTGCGAACTTTTTACCATTGGTCAGTTTATCTACATTTTCAAGACTGCTGAAAATGACATGTGGTACGCCTGCTTCTACTACAGCATCTGCCAGTTCTTTTCCCAGCTGGAATTCATGTGTGGCAGGAGGCGCAATATCGGGCGTCATCAGGAATACGGAATCAGCACCTTTGAACGCCTCCACAAATGCCGGTTTATGTCCCAGATTGAGTGGTATGTTTACCAGTTCTGCGCCCATGCGGGCTAACTGCCGGGCTGCTGCTGAATCGGTGCGGCGTGTGATGCCGCGTACCCGGTACTTACCTGATGCCAGCAATGTGCGCGCAGTACTAAGTCCCTGTTTGCCTAAAACACCCACAATGGTAACGAGTGGTTTATCCTGTGCCGTAGCGGTATCGTCCTGGTTGGAATATGTTGTCATATGAGTTGAATTTTATGTACTATAATTTTTATAGTTACAAAACTATTTATAGTAAAATTCAAAATCAATAACTATCAGAATAGATAGGTGTATGATTCGGGTTCCATGATTTAAGTAAAAACTACATTCGCGCATCGATTACACCAAACAAACCTACAACGGCTACCATCAGAATGAGAAAAGCTCTCTGCCACTTATTGGCGGAGAGCTTTTTTTATAAATTATACAAAGCATGTAGCGTAGAAAATCAGAACAGGTCTATTTATTTTGATCGTCTTGCGGGGAAGGTAAAGTTATAGTGGGCAGCGCTGCTCCTATTGCTTTTGAAACCTGGTAATGCGACCAGTTTTCAATTTCCTGCTCACCATAAATAATCATTCTTACTTCGATGTCTTTGGTATCCATATCTCCGACATACATACGGTGGTGCTCAGGAACATTTTCATAAGCAATGCGGAGCTGTTCTTTATTTTCAGCGGTTGGATGGTTCAAATAAGCATCATATGCAGCAATACATATTTTAACCGTAGATGGTTCTTTTTTTAATTCCCTGATAATATCTTTAATCTCCAATATTTTATCGTGTGCATCTATGTGGTACTGACACCTTGTGGCCGTAAATTCACCCAGGCCATATATATGTACTTTTGCATTTTGCGGGAGTGCTGTAACAATTACACCTTGGGCAACCAGTGCCTCAAAGTCTTCCAAACTCATATTTACAGGCACTTCCATACGATCCAGTTTAATAGTAAGATCAGGAAATACGATCACTTTGATGAGATGGTATACATGCTCTTTACAATAAAACATGTTCAGACTTTCACCGGTAAGTCTTGGCGGGAAAAAATCATGTGGAGTCCTGGGTACTTCCTTGTAATTAGTACCCTTTCCGGTTTCTCCTACACTAATACCCTTCACGATCTTTTCACTATATTTAAAAATATTCTCCAGCTTAGGGTTTAATAATTCTATCAGCGACCATACATATTCAATATAGCTATCCTCATTATACAACCAGGTACCATTACTGATATCCCAGACACCCAGGCCATGAATGTCTATCGCTTTATTTTCAGGAATGCCTACGGCTACCCAGTCATTTTTTACATGATTTTTAAAATGTTCAAAATCCTCAAATTGCCAGCATTCTACTCTCCCATCTGCATAAACATCAATATCTACAAAATAATAGCTGCCGTTATGAACGAAACCGGGGATAGAAAAGCCTTCTACTACTACTTCTCTGAAAATATTTACTGTTGGTATTATCATTATATTCCTGCTTTAAATTTTAGGTGCCTGCCACAGACTTCAAATAGTTGCATCTGACCTGACTTACTAAAGTATTATTTTTATTTCATATAGATAAAACTGTAATCATCCTACCAATAGCAAACGATTGAAATTACCAGTTGTCAAAAAAAATGTATAAAATACATTTATCGCCCTATCTTATTGTTATAATTATCAGAACAATGAAGAAATTCCTGCTGCTAGGCAGCATATTGTTAATGGGATACCTTGCCAAAGCCCAGCATACCTTTGCATTAGGCGATTCTACTTTTCTGCTGGATGGCAAGCCGTTCCAGATGATTTCCGGAGAGATGCACTACCAGCGTATTCCACGGGAATGCTGGCGCGACAGGCTGAAGATGGCGAAGGCGATGGGGCTTAACACCGTTGCCACTTACGTGTTCTGGAACCTCCATGAGCCAACGCAGGGGCATTACGATTTCTCCGGCAACAACGACGTAGCTACCTTTATTAAAATGGCCAAAGAAGAAGGCCTTTGGGTAATATTGCGTCCTAGTCCATACGGCTGCGCAGAGTGGGAGTTTGGCGGCTATCCCTACTGGCTGCAAAACCTTCCCGGACTCCAGGTACGCAGCATGGAACCACAATATATTGCTGCCTACAACAAGTACATTCATGCCATAGGTAAACAGGTAGCCGCCATGCAAATCAATCATGGTGGTAATATCATCATGACCCAGATCGAAAATGAATACGGTTCCTATGTAATACAGATGGCCAATGAAAAAAGTGCCTACGCCGCCAATACTACCTACCTTGATGAGAACCGCAAACTCTTTATCTCCGCGGGTTTTGATGGCTTACTGTATACCTGTGATCCCGGATCTGATGTAGAAAAAGGACATCTGCCCGGTTTATTGCCGGCGGTAAATGGTATCGATGACCCGGCGAAGGTAAAAGCCATTGTACGTGCCAGCCACAATGACAAAGGGCCTTATTATATTGCTGAATGGTATCCTGCCTGGTTCGACTCCTGGGGACAGCCGCACCATACCGTTCCAAGTGAAAAATTTGAGCAGCGCCTGGAACGTGTGCTGACAGCCGGTATCTCGATCAATATGTATATGTTCCACGGTGGCACCACCCGCGGTTATATGAATGGCGCCAACTACAGCGGCAATCATGACTACGCTCCGGAAGTCAGCAGCTACGATTACGACGCTCCATTGGATGAAGCCGGCAATGCTACACCTAAGTTTATGAAATTCCGGGAAATCATCAGCAGACACCTGCCTGCTGGTACTACGCTACCACCGGTACCTGCCGCAAAACCTGCCGCTGCCCTCCCAACGGTGACGTTTACACGTAGCAGTGATCTGTTCAGTCAGCTGCCGGCGCCAGTAAAAAGCGTAGATCCGTTAACGTTTGAAAAACTGGACCAGGCATATGGATTTGTTTTATACAGAACAACCATAGACGGAGGCCGTAAAGCCTCGCTGCAACTGAAAGAGCTGCGCGACTATGCCATCATATTCATCAACGGCAAACGCAGCGCCGTACTGGACCGCCGACTCAGCCAGGACAGCACCGGCATCGATCTTCCCAATGGAAAAGTAACACTGGATATACTGGTGGAAAATCTCGGCAGAATAAACTTCGGTAATTATCTCCTTGAAAATAATAAAGGTATTACCCATGCCGTACTACTGGATGGCAAGCCTGTTCATAACTGGCTCCAGTATAAACTGCCTTTCGCTGATATGCCTGTCGCAAAAAACAACTCGGCTGCTTCGGAATCACCGGCTGTTAAAACCGCCGTTTTCACGCTTGAAAAAACAGCAGATACCTACCTGGATATGAGTGGCTGGGGCAAAGGCGTGGTTTGGGTCAACGGCCACCACCTCGGCAGGTACTGGAAGATAGGACCTCAGCAAACACTTTATGTACCGGCAGCCTGGCTGAAGCCCGGGAAAAATACAATCGCTGTACTGGAGCTGCTGACCCCTGGAAAAAACACACTGACTTCCCTTGACCATCCTGTTTTGGATAAACTGCAATAGTCCTGTTTCTTTCGTATATACATGTAATATGGCAGCCTGTCCGGGCTGCCATATTACATTGACCAAAATTATAATTAACATTTTGTCTGCCTGATCCTATCATATTCGGATAATATAATACCAAATTCTTTACATAGTATGCATTAAGTTAGCCAGATCAACTGTCGCTTATGCATATACGAAAATCATGGCTTACTGCACTGGCATTCCTGTGTCTTGCCACCGGCCTGCAAGCCCAATCCAAACGCTATAACGTGCTGGTACTTTTTACGGACGACCAGCGGTTCAGCACTATTCACGCACTAAATAATCCTGATATCATTACGCCCAATATGGACCAGCTGCTGAAATCCGGCACCTGTTTCACACAGGCACATATTATGGGTTCCCTCGGTGGTGCGGTATGTGCTCCCAGCAGAGCCATGCTCCTCAGCAGCAGAAGCGTTTTCCATGTACATCAGGATGGTGGCGTAATACCACCGGCAGACATCACCTTCCCTGAATACTTCCGTGCCAATGGCTACCAGACCTTCGAGACTGGAAAATGGCACAGCGATTATGCCTCCTTCAACAGGTCTTTCGGAACCGGCGAAAATATTTTCTTCGGCGGTATGCATACAGAAAAAGAAGGCGGCCATATCTCCCCGAAGCTAACACACTATGATACTACCGGCGCTTATAAACAGCGGTTTCAAGGCGAAAAATTTTCTTCGGTCATGTATGCCGATGCAGCCGTACAATTCCTGCAACAGCAGCATACAGCGCCTTTCCTGATGTACGTAGCCTTTACCGCGCCACACGACCCACGTACACCGCCGGCAGAATACCTCAGTAAATACGATACATCTAAAATTCCGCTGCCGGCAAATTTCATGACCAGGCACCCTTTCAACAACGGTGAAATGGATGTCAGGGATGAAGTGCTGCTGGGATTCCCCCGTAACCGCGACAGCGTTAAGATGGAAATTGCGAAATACTACGCCATGATCACAGAAGTAGATCACGAAATAGGACGCGTAATGGATGCCTTGCGCAAAAGTGGTCAGCTCGAAAACACCATCATTGTCTTTGCTGGTGACAACGGCCTCGCCGTCGGGCAACATGGCTTACTCGGCAAACAGAACCTCTATGATCATTCCATGCGGGTACCGTTAATCATTGCAGGGCCAGGCATTCCAGCCAATAAACGCATAAATGCCTATTGCTACCTGAACGACGTGTTCCCTACCCTATGTGATTTAAATCATCTCTCCACGCCTGCCAGCGTAGAAGGACAATCGCTCGCCAAAGCCTTTAGCAGTAATAATTTCAAAGGGAGAAAGGAAATATTCACCACCTACTCCAACCTGCAACGTGCCATCACGATAGACAGTATGAAATATATTCTCTATAATGTTAACGGCGCGCATCCGGAGCAACTGTTCGACCTGCATAATGATCCGCTGGAACAGCACAACCTCGCAGCAGCACCACGCTACCAGCAACAGGTAGCGGCTATGCGCAGCAAGCTATTTGAAACGATGAAGTTTTACAACGACTTCTGTGACCCTACGAAACCAGGATGGGGATATCCGGAAAAACTGAAATGGGCAGATGCTTTGAAGATCAATCCGTGATCATCTGGATAAAAAAACAATCTCCCGATTACTAAAAAATATAAGCAGAAAGAGGCGCTGATAGCGCCTCTTTCTGCTTATAAAAGGTATTCGCCAAAAATCACCTGCTAAAATTTCTGTTATTTTATCTAGCTTTAGCTATTATTTATTATCTCTATTACCTACGCATTAAGCGAGAATCCTATGTTCGTATTTTTTCTCTATGGCCGGAGATGGGCCCGTATCAAGAAAGCAACCAATCACGATCATGCTTGTAGCAACTGTAACGAATTCAACATCGGCATAAATATTTACAGGCAGTATTTCCATTTTCTCTTTTTACCAATCATTCCACTTGGTTGTAAAGACACCAAAATGTTTTGCAAAACCTGCGGCGAACGGAAATATATCCCTGAATTGCAGCAGCAATATGAAAAGAAAAGCAGGACACCCTTTTACCTGTATGGAGGTCCATTGCTGTTTCTGGCCATGTGTATCGCAGCTCCAATAACAATAAACATTACGCATAATAAGAACACCCGGCTGCTTTCCAATCCGGCAGTTGGTGACGTATATACCATCCGGCAGAACGAAAGCACAGCTACCACTTATTACTTTCTTCGTGTATGCGAGATTAAGGGAGATAGCGTTTATGTATACCACAACAAACTCGCCTATAATGGCGTGGTCAGCAAGTTAAATCCGGAAGATTACTTCACTAAGGAGGAAGAACTTTCCTTTACCAGACAAGACCTAAAAGAAATGCTGGACAAAGGAGAAATCAACGATATTGATCGTGATTATGACTCCTATACAGGGTTTAATCTGGTACAATAACCTTTGCTATAATCTTCTGAACATAAAAATTTATCTCTATGATTTTACTACGTGGCAAACTGACGGCGCATATCCACAATGCTACTAACCACGATCATGTGTGCGAGAACTGCGGGGATGCTGATCTGGATGTTAATGTATTCAGAGAATATACACACCTGTTCTTTCTCCCACTATTTCCAAGCAGCTATAAGGATGTAAAAATCCAGTGCAATACCTGTGGTGAGAAAAAATTCATCGGACATCTGCAACAACAATATGAAAAGTCAACAAGAACACCACTTTACCTGTATACGGGATTAATATTGGCGATCAGTTTGATTTCATTGCCATTTATTATTGCGTTGTTTCAATAATCCAACAGGGCTACTGCGTTTTTAAACTCCGCGAAGGATTGGCCATGGCAGCTTTCAGTGCCTGATAGCTAATCGTACAGAGTGTAATCATCAACGTTAGTATGGCAATAACCAGGAAAGTCCAGATGGATATTTTCATGCGATATTCATATCCATTTAACCATTGTTCGATAAATACCCATATCAAAGGTGCGGCTACAACAAAGGAGACAACTGTCAGTACGAGGAATTCCCCGGAGATAGTAGCCCAGAGCTCCAGGACAGTAGCACCCAATACTTTCCGGATACCAATTTCGCGCGTCCGCTGATCGGCCATGAAGGTAGCCAGTCCGAAAATGCCCATGCAGCTGATAAAGATAGCCAGTATGGCAAAGAAGAGCGTTAGCCGGCCTGCTTTCTCTTCTGCTTTGAATTTGTTGTTAAATTCATCGTTGATGAAACGATAATCGAAGGGTGCATTCGGATTGTATTGCTTAAATATTTTTTCAACTTTAGTTAATGCCTGATGTGGTGTTAAGGCTGGATTTAGTTTTATGGTGATATCAGAAGCATTATTATAATCCATCATAAATACGATAGGCGCTGCCTGCGCAAAAGGCGATTCCATAATCACATCTTTTATCACTCCTACCACAAGATAAGGTTTCTGATTGAAGCGGATCATCGTATTTACCGGGTCTTTCAGGCCCATAAAAGCCACAGCACGCTCGTTGAGGATAATAGCGCTGGAATCTGTCGCGAAGCTGCGCGAAAAATCTCTCCCGGCAACAAACTTCCAGCCTACTGTGCTGCCAAAATCATGTGTCACCCATGATACACCCAGACTATGATTGAGTCCTTCCTCTTTTCCCGGCCAGTCAAAACCAGAGAGGTGCGAAAAGATGGTCCCTGCCGGATTGGAGGCTTCCGCCATATTAACGGCAGCTCCGGAACTGATTAAATCGCGGCGCAGGAGGTCATATTTCCCGTATAAATCCGGGGTGGTCATGGCTATGTTGATCAACCCGTTTTGCTCATAGCCCAAGGGCCTTTCCCGCGCATAGTTAACCTGTTGAATAATCAGTACCGTACCTGTCATCAGGGCAACGGATATGGAGAATTGAAATATCACCAGCAACTTACGCGGGTATGCCGACTGCTTCCCGGGTTTAAAAGCACCTTTAAGGACCTTGATGGTATTAAAGGAAGAAAGATAGAATGCTGGGTAACTACCGGCGAGAATGCCGGTTAAACCTACCAGGAGCAGCACCGAAGTCCAGAAGTACAGGCTGATAAAAGGAAAGTGAATCTCTTTTTCCGCCACCTGGTTAAACCAAGGCAACGTACAATACACCAGTACCAGCGCAATGATCATGGAAATGGCGGCCATCATGACGGCTTCTCCCAGGAACTGCAGGATCAGCTGTTTTCTGCCGGAGCCAATTGCCTTTCTTATGCCCACTTCCTTCGATCTGTTTTGCGATCTGGCCGTATTCAGGTTCATGAAATTTATACAAGCAAGTACCAGTACGAAAAAGCCTACCAGGCCAAATATCAGCAGGTATTTAATAGCGCCGCCCGTGTTTACGCCATGGTCGAATTCATCGTACAGGTGCCATTTGAGCATAGGGTGCATGAACACTACGGCATTGTCGTTTCTGTCGGGGCGGTTGCGTAGCATATACTTAATGGCAGTAGCGGCCTTTTCAAAATCGGCATTGGGTGCCAGTTTCGCATATAGGGTGAAAGAGTTGTCGTTCCAGTAGTCGGCAGCACGCTTCACCCATGACTGGTCTGCCACCAGGTAACTCCATGGCAGGATAAAATCTACCCCATAAAAGCTGGTATTACGGGGGAAATCTTCATAAACACCTGTTACTTTTACGGTGTTCTTATTATCGACTTTCAGGAGCTGGCCCACAGGGCTGGCTGAGCCGAAAACCGCCTGGGCACTGCTTCGGCTGATAAGCACGGTATTAGGCTCCTCCTGTTCTTTTGTGCTACCACTTAATAGTTGCAGCGATAGAATGCCTGTAATGTCTTTTTCAGCATACATTCCATTGCGGGTGATCTTCTTACTGCCATCACTGAAGATACGTCCCCAGGCACGCCTTGACAACGCCACATAGCTAAAGTAGCTGCCGTATTTTGTACGTAGTTCATTGGCTGCCGGAACAGGCATTACTGATTCAGTAGAGATTTTATGAAAAGCATTGTTGTTCCAGTGGTGCATCAGCTGTACATTCCGTGAAGCAGCGGGAAACTGCCTGTCGAATGATATTTCGTCGGTAATCCATAACCCTATTAGGATAGCCACTGCCATGCCGAGCGCAAGGCCAAGGATATTGATAACAGTAAATCCCTTGCTTCTGAGCAGATTTCGGCAGGCTATACGAAAATAATTACGCAACATATGCTACAAGTATTTATTTACTATCGGCATTACAATAGCATACCAGGATTTTTTGGTTTGATTATCAATATCTTGAGAAAAGGGATTTTGGTGATGCTGTTCAAATATAAGACACCCGCTGTTCAAAAGCGAACATCGGCAGGCAAAAATAGGTGGGCGTGTAAGGATCAGCCCTTTCTCAGGAGTGGTTGCGTACTACAGCGGAAAGAACCACCGAAGCTTCTGCTGATACTGAATTCGATGTATTCCACTTTTATACCGAATGCGGCTACCTGTTCACCGATAAAGGAAAATGCCGGATCGGTGATATATACTTCCGGGGATACGGGCAATCCGTTTGTAGCCAGCATGGTAGCATGTTCCATGGTCACCCTGATCTTTTGCCAGTCTTTAAAATACGCCGGTAAACCATCAATAAACGCTTCTTCACAAACTACCATCAGGCCGTTGCGGATGAGCCCCAGGGCGCAGTCGAGGTGAAGGATATTGGGCGACAACCGCACCATTTCCACTTTGTAGCCATATTTTCCCATAAACTTTTTCAGCCAGGCGGCGCCGGCAGCATTGGACGCCAGGCCTGAGTTGCCTACCAGGATGGTATCTCCCAGTACGATGACATCCCCTCCTTCCAGGAAGGGGCCTTCGCCTAACGTGGTATCGTCAGGAGCGGCAATAGCCGGCTGCGGGGTAGCCACATAGGTACAATCTGCCGGCAATACTTCGGTGTTCATGATATTGCGTACCGGCAGCACTTCATGGCGGCGGTGCAGAAAACGCATGGAGCCTTCTATCACACAGTTTCCTATCGTAAAAAAGGGGTCACGTACAAAGAAATTAGCGTAGCCATCATCGCCGGCAGCCTGCTTTTCTGCTGCTGTCAGCTTCCTGGGATGCAGTACTTCCACACCATATTTTTCCAGTACCTGCCGGAGGTCCAGGCGCTCCTGCTCCCAACGCCGCTGCTTTTCCGGATGAGCTTCGCTGAAGTCCATACCAATATGTGCTTCCACATCGCTGACAGATGCCGGCGGCAAAAACCGAAGGTCATCTTCCCGTACCTTTCTCGCATAACCGAATTCTGACGCTGCCAGCACTACCCTTTTCAGGGTTGCATACTCATTCTCCACATAAATCATATGTCTGTGTTTTCCAGTAAATACAATAATGAAGGAAGAAATGTTCAGTGCAGCACCTCCATAAATAAGCCTCCCGGAAGAGTTCCGGAAGGCTTATGCTTTTTAATTACGTATAGTCTTATAAGTTAGTGCTTCAATGGAATGACCATATTCCAGGTTTTATCTACCTGGTAAGGCCGCAGCCCTGAGCCAGTGGCCGCGAACAGATGGGTGGGCTTTCCGTTTTCAAACAGCAGGAATGGCCGTTCAAAATTCGCCTGGTGCGTAACAGTACCATCGTCCCATTTAACAGTACGGGAGTACGCTTTCACAGGATCAGAAAGTTTCCAGTCTACCCCATTTTTGGAAGTAGCATGAATACCGCCACCTTCTTCACCACATATCCTGCCAAAACGGTCTTTCATGATCAGTTCATAATGGTCTTTGTTCCACCATACAAACGGATCTTCCACATCGCTTTCATTCTCTTTTGTACTTTTAAAATCGAACACAGGGGCATCTGAAAGGCGCTCATATGGCCCTTCATATCCATGTTTCGACAGCGCGGCGCCCAGCATCAGCGGTGGTTCAGGACCATGCGGACTGGATTTATACATCAGGTAGATGTCACCATCAGGGCGTACTACCGGCGAAGGATTGGAAATGATAGAGGCATCCCATTTACCGGGGCGCGGGTTCATCAGCGGATGACTGATCCTTTTCCAGGGTCCTTTTACGGAGTCGGAAACAGCTACAGCGGCGCGTTTATGCATCCAGGCCTGCTGCGCAACACCGTTGGCCCAGATATCCGTTGCATCTTCGGGCATCGGGAAATCATAGGTAACGCCAACATAATACAGCAGGTATTGACCTTTGTATTTTGTGATACGCGGATTAAAAGTACACCTGCCATCAAACCATTCCTTTCCCCTCGGCGACATCACCACTTCTGCAAAAGTATAAGGCCCTTCGGGCGTATCAGCCACAGCCCTGACGATTTCTGAGTTGGTCACCCATTTACCAAAGCCCACTGCTTTCGGCCAGCGGGAGGCGAACATATGGTAGCGGCCATCTTCCCCCTTCACTACGGAAGGATCCCAGATCCAGTAATCATCCATCATAAAGCCACCGTTCTTAACCGCCGGCAGGAGTTTATCTGCGAAAGATGGCCCCTGAAACAGGGAGCCGACATCCAGTGAATTTACCATAGCCGGCAATATCAGTCCACCGGATAATTTTCTCACAAAATCTCTTCTTTGCATATACTATCTTCTTTAATAAAGATGATGAAATATATTCTGTTATACTTCGTATAACCTTTACCGTTATTTAACCTCCACTTTCATCAAAGCGGCAGCTTCTGTATCGTCGTACTTCGTAATTAAATCCGAGAGCTGCTTTTTCAGCTTCGCGGTAATAGCCTCATAGCCTTTCTGGCCATAGAGATTGTGCATTTCAGATTTGTCCGTATCCAGATCAAATAACTCCCACGCATCTACGCGTTCGTAAAAGCGAATAAGTTTATAGCGCTGTGTTTTGATACCAAACTGCGGCGACACATGATGCACGGTATTTTCATAATAATGATAATACATGGCTTCTCTGCCTTTTTGCTTTGTATGTTTCAGTAATGGCAACATGGATTCACCCTGCATATCAGCCGGCACCTTCATACCTGCTGCATCCAGGATGGTAGGCGCAATGTCGAGGTTCATCACAAAATCCTTATTGACAGTTCCCGGCTTTAAAACACCCGGATAACGCATCACCATCGGAGTTCTGAACGACTCTTCATACATCCAGCGCTTATCAAACCAGCCATGTTCTCCCATAAAAAATCCCTGGTCAGACATATAAATAACAATCGTATTTTTTGTCAGCTGGTGTTTATCCAGGTATTGGAGTGTTCGGCTGATATTGCGGTCCAGGGCTGCTACTGTACTATAGTAATCGCGCAGGTAACGCTGGAATTTCCATTCAACCAATGCTTTACCGGAAAGATTTTTTGCTTTCAGCTCCTCCCGGATCTTATTGTAATAGGTATCGAAAGCGCTGCGCTGTGAGGGCGACATACGTTTAGTATTATTCCACTTATCTTCTTCTTCCTGGTTGGTGAACATCTTCAGGTCATAACTCATGGTCATGGTTTTATCGATGGTCATATCCTGTACTGCTGCTGCCTTCCTGGAATTATAATCATCGTAGAAGTTGGCTGGCAACGGGAAAGTAATACCATCATATCTGCCCAGATCACAGGTATCAGGGAACCATTCGCGGTGGGTGGCCTTATGTCCTATCACGAGGCAGAAAGGTTTTGTAGTATCGCGCTGATCCAGCCAGTTCTCTGCCTTATCTTCAATGATGTTGCTAACATATCCGCTGGCACGTGAAATGGAGCTATCCATTTCTATAAAATCGGGATTGTAGTATTGTCCCTGTCCGGGTAAGATTTCCCAGTGGCTGAAGCCCTGTGGTTTGGTTTCCAGGTGCCATTTACCGATCCAGGCGGTCTGGTAGCCATTTTGGGTCAGCTCTTTAATGAAGGAGGGCTGGGAGCCATCGAAGCGGGAGTGGTCGTTATCCTTAAAACCATTTTTATGAGAATATTTTCCGGTGAGAATGGTAGCTCTGCTTGGGCCGCATAGGGAATTCGTAACATAGGCACGGTCAAATCTTGTTCCTTCCTGTGCGATCCTGTCTATACCGGGCGTTTTAACCAGTTTGTTGCCATAGGCGCCAATGGCCTGAAACGCGTGATCATCAGAAATGATAATGATCACATTGGGTCTTTGCTGTGCGAATGCAGTGGAGGTAACTGCAAGAGAGAATAACACAGACATCCAATTTCGTAGTCTCATTGCTTACTGTTTTATTGACCGGAAAAATAGAATGCTTTTTTTATAATTATGCTATTTTTTTGATCAGCAACATCAACGGCTGTTGTTGACTTTTGGATAGGCGCTGCTGTTAGGGGTTCCGACTGGTTTTATAACTGTGGTAATTTTTGTGTGGTTGTTTGCAATTGCGTTGCGGCAAGGATTTTACGTACGGCAATGGCCATCTGTGCTTCTACCGTTTTTACGGACAGATCCAGCAGTGTGGCTACCTCTTTATATTTCAGTCCATCTTCCTTAATCAGTTTAAATATCAGCCTGCAACGTGGTGGCAGGCTGGCAATGGCGTCTGCCAGCTGCTTCATCATCTCAGCAGATATCATAAGCTTTTCAGGATCGGCGGTAATTTTCAGGTCCTCTCCGATGGCAGTGCTGATATCAGTGGTATACTTTGCCTGTTCTTTGCTGAGTTTTGCAATGGCGTCATTCTTTACACTGGTATACAGGTAAAGGTCCAGGTTATGAATGGCAGGAAGGCGGCTTCTTTTTGTCCATAGCATTACCAGGGCATCGTTGGCAATTTCTTCCGCCAGTTCCTTCAGCTTCACAATAGAATAGCTTAACCTGAAAAGGCGTATGAAATAATGTTGGTACACCAGCTTAAACGCCTGCTGGTCATCACACACGACGATCCGTTCGATCAGATCACTAATCTCGATTTTGGTCATTACGTCTGTAATTTACGTATAAAAGAAGCTCGCATGATGATGGTAAATTACCCTTACCTGATCTGATTTTGTTTTTTTTGAAATTCTTTAGGGGTTTCTTACAGAATACCACTCCTTAATTGCATGGAAAATGAAAGAGTCCTGTTTTTACTAACCCGAAAATTAGCCGGAGAGGCTACGCCACTGGAGCTGGACGAACTGTCTGCGCTGCTGCAGGCAGATCCTTCCCTGCAATATAGTGTTTCCCTGCTGGAGCAGCTGGAAAGCGAAGCCGTATTGTCGCCGGCGGAAGAGGACCAGTTATTGCAGCAGCGACTGTCGCAGTTAACATTAGATGAAACAGTACCTGCAAAACAGTACCCTATAAGATCTATCCTCAAATGGGCCGCAGCAGCGGTTATCGGCACGCTGATGGTATGGTCGGGCAAACATTATTTCTTATCCTCTCCCGCTATAAAAACCATCAGTGCAAAGGAAATCGCTACCAAACCGGGTTCCCGTACCAGTGTAGTATTGGAAGACGGCACGAAGGTCTGGCTGAATGCAGATAGTAAAATCGAAGCGGTAAAAGGGAAAAGAGAAGTCACGCTTACCGGTGAAGCCTATTTTGATGTAATGAGTGATGCCAACAATCCGTTCATTGTGCACGTAAGCGGTGTAGATGTACGTGTATTGGGTACCACACTCAACATCAGGGCCTATCCGGGGCAGGGCACTGTTGAAACCGCGCTGATAAATGGTAAGCTGGAAGTAGAACTAAAAGAAGGCGCCGGCAGAAAAATCCTGTTATTACCCGGACAAAAAGCCACCATATCTACTACAGAGAAAAATACAGACCCGGCTGCACCACCTATTGGTTTTACGGTGAGCAATATGACCACCGATTCCGCCACTGGAGCGCCTCCTGAAACAGGCTGGATGAGTAACAGTATATCATTTAAACAACAAAATCTGCCAGATATAATAAAAGAGTTAGAAAGATGGTATGGGGTAAATATCTGGATAGAGAACAACAGGTACGACAATGAAATAATCACCGGAACATTCAAAGATAAAGACCTCCACCAGGTACTGCAGGCACTGCAACTTTCGGCAGGCTTTAAATACAGGACAGACAGCCTGGGAGTACATATTTACTAACGCAAAAAAGAACGTATGCTGTAAGAAAATTCCAACTATTCTAATTAAAAAGGCAGGAAGTGTTGGCCCACTCCCTGCCCGAAAGGATTGAACACTATTTACTATATCTCCTTGCTTGAACACCGGGAGATGTAAATGGCATTTTATTACCCAGAATCTAAAGATAATGAAGAAAAAGCAGGCAATTAAAAAGATTTTATTGCTTATGAAGCTGACTACATTCCTGATTTGCGCAGCCTGCATGCAAGTGGCTGCCAAAGGTTATGCCCAGGTCAAACTCTCCCTGAACTATGCCGATGTAAGCTTAAACAGTCTACTCGATAGTATTGAAAAGAAAAGTAATTACACGTTCGTTTACAACAACAAACTGACGCTTCAATCAGATAAGGTAAGCGTCCGGGTAACAGAGAAAACGGTGCCGGAAATTCTTAGCGGTGTACTTACGCCCATCGGGCTTGATTTTAAGATCATGCAGGGCAATATGGTGATTATCCTTCCCGCCGCAGAAACGCCACAGCAGCAGAAAGTCAGTGGCCGGGCCACAGACAAAACAGGTATGCCGCTGATTGGTGTCACCGTTAAGGTAGAGGGCGCCGCCAACGGCACCACTACCGATGCACAAGGTGCCTATACCCTCTCTATTCCTGATGGGAAAGGGGCGCTGGTATTCAGCTTTATTGGTTACCTGCCACAGCGCGTTGCCATAGAAAACCGCTCCCATATTGATGTTATCCTCCAGGAAGACACCAAAGGGCTGAATGAAGTAGTAGTAACGGCCATGGGTATTACCCGCCAGAAACGTTCCCTGACCTATGCTGTCAGTGAAGTGAAAGCGGCAGAGATCATGCATGCAGGTGCCGATAATATCGGTAGTGCGCTGGTAGGTAAATTACCGGGCGTAGACCTCGTAGGCATGGCCGGTGGCCCTATGGGTGGTACCCGCATCAATATCCGCGGTATCAATTCAATCGATGGAAACAGCCGCCCGCTCATCGTACTGGATGGTATCCCCGTTAATGACAATGACGACGGATTTTCTGGCCGCGGCAGCGGCGGAACCGCAAAAGGTTCCCTCCTGAACTATATCAACCCGGACGACATCGAGTCACTGACCGTGCTGAAAGGCGCCAACGCCGCTGCACTCTATGGCTCACAGGCCCTCAACGGTGTAATCGTTATTACCACCAAAAAAGGTAAAGGCGGCAGAAAAGGTTTAGGCGTAGAAGTTTATAGCGACTATACCTACAACCAACGCGCCTTTCTGCCTAAATACCAGAACGAATACGGCTCCGGAACAACACCGTATTTTACGTCTTTCGCAGCAGATGGCACGCCTATCTATACGGGTACCTCCACGCTGAACTTCGGCCCTAAACTGGATGGCAGTACCGTACAATGGTGGGATGGCCAGCGTCGTCCATGGGTAGGACAACCAGATAACTTCAAAGACATCTTCAAAGATGGCTTTACCAACAGCAACCGCGCCAGTGTAAACGGCAATTCCGACAAAGGCTTCTTCCGGCTCTCTCTGACCAACTTCAACTACGGCGGGTTCCTGCCGGAAATGAAACAGGGCCGCAACACCGTGTCGCTGGCAAGTGGCTACCAGGTGTCCAGCAAGGTAAAGGTAGATGTACAGCTGATGTACAATAATATCGACAACCAGAACCCGCCACAGCGTATAGACAGAGCGTCCAACTATCCTATGCCCAGGAATGAGCTGACCTCTCTGTATGAAAGCAATTATAAAAACGCACTGGGTTATTATCTCACCGACTCTATTAAAAAAATCTCCGGCAACCTGCGCGATAATATCCTGCGCCCATTGTTCTGGGACCAGCGCGAGAATCTCTATACCTCCAACCAGCAGCAGCTGTTTGGAAGCATCACTGCTACCATTGAGATCATCAAACCTTTGAGTCTGCGCCTGCGCTATGGTACCGACAGATACTATATCCTCAGCGAATCCAAAGAGAAATGGCTACAGGCATCAGATCCTACCAACATCAACGATCAGCAGGGCAGCTATTCCCGTACCATCGACAATAACTACAGGAACTACGCCGAAGCGTTGCTCACCTATAACAAATCGCTGGGTAAAGACTTCAAGCTGGGTGTTACTGCCGGTACTTCTTTTGATGACCAGTACGGATACGCCAATACCGCCTATACCAGAGGATTACGCTTCCGGGATATCTTCTCCCTGAATAACAGTAAAGCCAACGACAACAACCCTCCAAGAGGCAGCAGCGGCGGTGAACGTTATATGGCCGCTTTTGGTTCCGCACAGCTGGGCTACCGCGATTACTTATTCCTGGACCTTACCGGCCGCAACGACTGGTCCAGCAAGCTGCCCACCAAAAACCGCAGCTATTTCTATCCTTCTGTAGGGTTGAGCTATGTGTTGTCTGAAGCCGTGAAACTGCCGGAAATCATCAACTACATGAAGTTCCGCGGTTCGTATGCACAAGTAGGCAATACCGTGCCTTCCCGCTACTTTGCCAACGAAGGTTATACCTACACCTCTTACCTGCGCCCGGATGGTACCAGCGCTGTAATGACAGGTGTTAACGCCAGCGTGCCACCACTGGATATCAGGGCGGAGAAGAACTATTCCCTGGAATTCGGTATGGAAGCCGCCGTGCTGGAAAACAGGCTGACACTCGACCTGACCTATTACAGCAATAAAGGCGTAGACCTGATCAATGCCGTAAACGTAACACCATCCAGTGGCGCTACCAGCATCCGTATCAACTCCGGCTCCATGTCCAACAAAGGGCTGGAAATCCAGCTGAAAGCGGACGTACTGAGAGGTCATGCCTTTGGCTGGCAGACTACCCTCAACGGCTCTACGATAAAAAGAAAAGTATTATCCCTTGCCGACGGGATCAAAGAAAGAGTGATCGGCAACCCATTCAGTGCAGTATTCAAAGCCGTACCAGGCAACGCCCCATATGACATATACATGAACAAAATTGCCAGAGACGCTAAAACCGGCCTTCCCGTTGTAGATGCCAATGGTTTATGGACTTTTGAAGGAACACTGTCTAACATGGGTAACGCCTTACCTAAATGGTATGGTGGCTTCATCAATGATTTCTCTTACAAAAACTTCCTCTTCACAGTAGTGATGGACTATCGCTATGGCGGTAAAATCGTTTCCTATTCCAATATCCTGATGAATGCCGCGGGTGTATCTAAACAATCCCTGTATGGCCGCGACACAGAACATGGTGGTATTGCCTTCTACACCAACGACCAGGGTAAAAATATCCGACTGCAGGATGGCCAGCAGCCACCAGCAGGTAAAACCTTGCGTACAGATGGTATGATCGTTCCGGGAGTTAAACAGGATGGTTCTGCCAATGATATCATTGTTTCCGCAGCCAACTACTACAACAGCCGTTATGGCAACTTCGGAACAGAAGATGCGGTATTTGACAACAACTATATCCGACTGGGAGAGTTATCCCTGGCTTACCGCCTGCCGGCGAATATCTGCCAGCGCCTGAAAGTGCAGACAGTGACCATTTCCCTGATTGCACGTAACGTGGCCTATCTCTACAAATCGTTACCGAATGTAGTACCAAACAGCGGACTCGGTACCGATGCGGTGAACAGCAATTTCGAATATACCGCGTTCCCGTCTGCAAGGAACCTCGGTGGATCTGTTAAAGTAAACTTCTAAACTACAACCGTTATGAATTTAAAGAAATCAGCGATCGCAGGATTATTAGTGGCCATGGCAGTTACCGGTTGTAAGCGGAATATGGACGACCTGTTCAACAACCCGGAAACCTTTACCAGCACCAAAATCGAATACCTGCTGCCTACTGCTATCGATGCAACCATCCGTCAGGATTATGTATCTTCCTATAACAACTATTTCCGCTTCCTGGCACCGATGATGCAGCTGACGGCATCTTCCGTGGATCCTGTAAGTGGTAATTTCTATCGTGTCACCAGCGACAAAGGCGAGTGGAGCAACTATTATCTTACCAAAATGCTCAATGTAATTGCCATCGAAAACAATTACAAATACAAACTTACCGCGGCACAACAGGAAGAATATAAAATCTATTACCACCTCGCAAAAGTAATCGGTGCCTATGCTACCGGCCAGGCCACCGATCTTTTTGACGACATCCCCTATAAAGATGGTTTTGCCGCGCAGAATTCCTTGTACGGACAACCTGTCAACTACTACCCTGCCTACGATAACCAGCAAACTGTTTATTACAGTATCCTGGATGATCTGAAAGCAGCAGCCGATTACCTGAGTACTGCACAGCTGCAGCCCACGCTCTATGAAAGCCATAAATCACTGGCAGTACAGGACATCCTGTATAAGGGTAACCTGAGCCGCTGGGTGAAAATGGCCAACTCCCTGCGTTTGCGCCTGGCCATGCGTATTTCAGCGGTAGATCAGGCCAGGGCCAAACAGGAACTGACAGACCTGATGCAGAACAATCAACCACTGATTACGGACAACGCTGATAATGCGGTGTTGCTGATTGGTAACCAGTCGTACGGCGGTTCCAGCAACACCATCCTGCGTGCACTCAACGAAAACCTGACCTATCAGTATGCGCCAAAATTTGTGGTAGACCAGATGCAGCAGGCCGGCGATCCACGTCTGCCGATATTCTTCGGCAAAGGTGACACTACCGCTATCGTTGGGTTACCTGCTTCTGTTGGCAGCAGAACATTTGATGTAACCAAAGCAGCAGTGATAGATACGGTAACGTTTACACGTAATACCAATTTACCTACAGGTATTGTTATAAGTGCGGCAGATGTCTGCTTTTTACTGGCAGAAGCACGTCAGCAGAACCTGATCAGCACCAGCGACGCCAAAACCTACTATGAGAACGGCATTCGCGCGTCTATCTCCTGGTATTACAGTCTGTACCTGGGTAGCCCGGTTGCTAAAAAACCAGGTATCACCGCCCAGCCGGATGCCAATGCCATCAATACTTTGCTGGCCAGTTCAAGCTACGCCTTCAACAGCGCAAACGCCCTGGCACAGATTGGTTTACAGAAATACCTGAACACCAATTTCATGGAGATGAACGAAACCTATGCAGAGTTCAGAAGACTGGATTATCCGCAACTGCCGGCAGATATCTACGAAGGCCAGCAACAGAATGCGAGCTTCCCGGTAAGGTACTTCTACCCTACCTCAGAAGCGGCCAATAATTCTGAAAACTTCAGTAAAGTAGGTGCCAAAAATAATATGACTACCCGCGTATGGTGGGATGTGAAATAAGATTACAAGAACAATGGACAAATAAGAAAAGGCCCTCTCTGCTTTGCGGAGAGGGTCTTATAGTTTACACCTTACTGGTTTCCGCAGAATTCAGCGGCAGTAATTACATGGGCATACAATCCGCCGAGCGCCGCCATACCGGCCAGGTAAGCCTGATGCACTGCCGCCGCAGCAACCGGCTTGCCATACAACTCCCTGTCGCGGGTAGTGCAGGCATCACCGATTACAGTAGTGGTAAATCCTGCATCCATAGCGGCCCTGACGGTAGCGTCTATACATACATCTGTCATCATACCACATATCAACAGATCTGTGATATTTTCACCGCGGAGGTATTCCAGTAAAGTTGTTTCCCTGAAACTATTCGGGTAATGCTTGATGACCAACATTTCGCCGGATGCCGGCTCCACCAGCGGATGAATGTCCGCTCCAGGCGTACCAGGGAGGAAGAAATCCGCCCCCTCATTAATGGCCAGGTGCTGTATATGCACCACTGGTAACTGCCGCAGCCTGGCAGCTGTCAATACCTGCTGTGCATGCATCGCTGCCGGCATCGGGTTTACCAGCGTATGCGCGCCGCCTTCGAAATAATCATTTTGTACATCAATAATCAGGAGTGCTGTTTTCATAAAAGAAATTTATGTGTGCAAATTATCTTCTCCGGATCTCCTGAAAATTGAACTGGTTCAAAAAATCATTTATCGGCGTGACAGTCGTTTCCTGATCTTGCTTAAAAATTCGTGAGAGATGCCCAGATAGGCCGCCAGCTGTTGCTGTGTGAGTCGCTGCTCAAGCGCAGGATACTTTTCGACAAACTCCAGGTACCGTTGCTCCGCCGTTTTACCCAGCGATGAAATCACACGTCGCTGGAAGGTTACCAGGGAATGCTGGTTCATGATACGAAACATCTTTTCTACTTTCGGCAAGGCTTCATAGAGTTTATCTTTATCGGTTTTGCTGATGACAAGTACAGTGGTATCTTCCAGTGCTTCAATATTCAGTATGGAAGGGCGCTGATGAATAAAGCTGTCTATATCTGTTGCCCACCAGGTTTCTACGGCGAAATAGAGGATTTGTGCGTCTCCGTTTTCATCCAGATAATAGATACGAAAACAGCCCTTCGTTACAAATGCTTCATACTTACAGATCTCTCCTTCCCGCAACAGGAAATTTTTCTTATTAATCTTCCTGGGATGAAAATCTGTGATAAATGTTTCAAATTCTGTTGCCGATAGCTGAATGTACTTAGCTACGTGCTGTCTTAATAATTCAAAATCTATCATATAACAATTTCGCGGTAACCAATCTACGGCGTTAAATTTATGACTTTTTGAATGGACGTAAATTAAAAAACGTGCTGACAGCATAACGCTATCAGCACGTTCAGCGCGCTCAGCAAATTATTTCACTTTCGTAACAGCAGGCGGGTTCCAGCTATCATTCATAACAGCTTCTTCCGGCCAGTAGCAACGTACATACAAGGAAAACGGTGCCTTGGGTGAAGGCAGCCAGTTACTTTCCTTATCCGCACCAGGGGAAGTATGTTGCACGTAAATAGTGAGCGACCCGTCAGGATTCTCTTTCAGTCCTTTATTTTTGGTACCCAGTGAAAATCTATCGAGGGCATTAGGCTCAAAGAAGTGATGCTCATTATACAACGTCAGCGACCAGAAACCCTTTACCGGCGGTAGTTCACCTTTAGGGAAGGTAACGGTATAATTGCTGGAGCCATTTAACCTGCCACCCATGGAATCGAGGTCCTGGTAAAAGTACCGGGTTTCATTAGGTTTGTTTACGAAGATGTTTGCCTTGGCACAAGACAAACGTGTCAGATAATCTACACCAAACTGAGCGCCATTGCGCTGTGTAGTCCAGTTATACTTTACAGGATAACCGACATTTACGAACTGGAACAATGGCTGTACCAGGTTTTTCTCTGCTTCAACGGCCGCTTTTTTAGCAATTTCCTTATACTTAGGATTTTTCGCCATGCCATCTACGAGTGCCTGCATTTGTGCATACAGCGCTTCTTCTCCGCGTTGTGGCGGCACATCCTTTAAGATGCCAGGCAACTGATCGAAAAAGATTTCCGGGTCCACCCATTTAGTTTCTGCATTACCACCATTGGGATCAGGCGGGGTCTTCTCTGTTTTCGTCCAGTCTGTGGTCTTCATCTTTCCATCAAATTCGCTCAGTGGGTACATGGTAATATTAGCAATCAATGGCTGAATGGCTTTCTTGTCTTCGGGATCATCCGACTGGAATACACGGGGAATCACAATACCAAAGGTGGTGGTACATCTGAATACATCCTTCACTTCTCCGGGAACTTTGCCATTCCAGTTTTTTCCTGCCAACAGATAGAATCCCGGTTTTGTGTCATACATTTTTCCCAGTTTCGCAAAAGCATCTGTTCGCTGATCGCAGACCTGGTATACCCAGAACCGGTCGCCGAAGTCCGGCACCTGTACAATGACCGCATCCTTTTCTAAGTCCAGTCCTCCAAAACCGTACACCACATCCTGGTTCGGACAGGCTACTGCACGTTCTTCCGGCCGTACGTAATCTGTTAGCATACAAAGGTGATTGGGCGGAGCCAAGGGCAGCACCCCACCCGCATAAATCGGGTTCCTTAGCTTATTGAAAAGAATAATACGATTATTGATATTGGCCATAGGCCATCCCCAGCCATAAATACTTGTAGCCAGATTCCTGATATATTCATCTGTTAAAACCGTATTGGGAATTGGGCCGGGAGGGAAGCCGTTATCAGCAGCTACTTTGGTGGTGTCGGTACCGGTGGTGGCTGGCTGGCTGGTATTTCCGCCATTACAGCTTCCTAATACAGTAGCTGTTCCAACCATCACGGTTAGCAATAGTGAAAACTTCATAGTGTGTGCATTTTCGTTAGGAAAGAATACGGTCGACTACTGCTATCTGTTCAATGCTTTGGAGAGCTGGCAATACCATTGCCTTATCAGCGTTTTCTGCTAACAGTAAAAACAACGATTGGGGTCATTTGTTTACGGACACACCGGGTATTTCTTACCTGGAAAAGCCAGCTATCCGTGTTTTTATGTAAATTAACCGCTAATTACGATAAAGATATGGCCGCGCAGGAAATGATCGGATTTAAAAACAGTTTAAAGCTGCTGGGGCAGCAGATTATAGAAAACCGTATTGCGGCGGCGCAAGCTGCTATTGACAATGCGCAGGAAGCGGCCAATAATGAAAGTAAAAGCTCTGCCGGTGATAAATATGAAACGGGTCGTGCCATGGGACATCTAGAAAAAGATATGTACACCCGCCAGCAGGCAGAAAATCTCAAAGAGCTGGCCCAGCTGAAAACAGTAAAGGCAGACATGCATTACACCACTGCCCGGACAGGTGCGCTGATCGTTTGCGAAGCACAATATTTTTTTATTGCAGCTGGCTTAGGTAAGCAGCAGGTAGATGACCGGCAGGTATTTTTCCTCTCCCCTTTATCGCCACTGGCGCGGGTATTATTGAATAAAAAAGCAGGTGATACCTTTATTTTTAATAAACAGGAAATGGTAATAATAGAAATTTATTAATAAGATCTCCCCCCAGATACCCTACCAGGCCTGAATATCATTATTGCTGATAGTGTTTTTTCCTTATCCGCTCATTTTCCTTGTTTGCTCTCTCGCGGACTTCATCAGGAACCGTCTGTGCGTCCAGCCATGCATATTGATCTGTATTGAAAGCAAATGAGTTTTTCAGGCTGCCTGTTTCTCTTGCCAGCTTTAAACACCGCTCATACACATCAAAATACGCTGCTACGAAAGCATGCTGGTTATTCATCTCTTTGCCCGTCTTTGGATTCATTACTACAGGCTGACAGCTGCAGAGACTGACGCCTTCGGGATAAACAATCCTGTTAATCATAAACAATGCATCAATCTGCGTAGAATAGGTAGTGCTTTTCGCTTTGGGATGACAAATACGCTCGATAGACTCATAATAAAATTTCCTTACCGGGAAACAGCAGGTGGTGGTATCTCCTCTAAAACAGAGCAACTGTTCTATTATGGCCATCCTGGCGCTGTCGGAGATAAACGGTATGCCTCCCTGAAAATAACTATCACGGCCATAATACAGCACCGTATCTCCCATATCTATGCTGATGACTAATTTACATCCCTGCCGATTTGTATGCTCATCTTTACAGGCAACCTTTTCTACCCGAATGCGCTTAGGAATTGCTTTTATTGTATCCTGCGCAATCGCCTTAGCTGGAAACCCAAGCAGGAAAAGGCCTGACAGCACAGCATAAACACCTTGACTGAATAATTTCATTAAATAAATATTTAAGTGAATTTCCTGAAACCGGCTATCAGCAACAGACCATTATCCCTGTTTTTTTTCATCTATATTCATCTTCACCATCAGGTGTTCATGATGTAATACACCGTTCTTTATTACCGCATGTTTTTTTATTGCTTCCAGGTGATAACCTGCCTTCTGCAAGACCTGCTGCGAGGCTTTATTATAGGCGAATACGCCGGCGTATATACGCAGCAGGTGCATGGCTTCAAAACCATAAGCCGTCAGTAAAGACACCGCTTCAGACATGATACCTTTGCCGTGGAATGGGGCGCCCAGCCAGTAACCTATTTCAGCAGAATGCTGGTAGATATCCTGCTGTGGTGTAAGGGTGATAACACCCGCTATTTTATCTTTATAATAAATACCCCATGCATGGTTAATTTTTCCCTCCTGGATAAGCGCATAAAAAGCTTCCGCATCCTGCATTGTATAGGGAGACGGAAAACTATCCCGGAGATTGGCCGCAATGGCGGGGTCATTGGCCAGCAGGGCCATTTCTTCAAGGTCACGTTGTTCAATGGCTTTCAGGGTAACGTTATTCTTTCCTGAAAGTGTAGCTACTGTACTCATCTTACGAAAATACGGCTCTTTTTCCGGAATGACGCTGCAGTCATACCGATGATAGTTATAAAATATACCCGCAATGTTATAATAAGTGCCATTATCGCCGGGGATGCCGGCCTACCTTTGTTCATGATTGCAAATACCATAATTGGGTAACATATGAAAACAATCCTGTTACTACTCACGTTATCATTACCGGCGAATGGCGGAAAGCCGATTACTGTAAATTATATGGAACAACAAACACCCGAAACACTTATTGAACAGGTATCACGAAACCAGCTGCAAGCAGTAGAAAAGGCACTGCAGGGTGGCGCCAACGTCAACACAAAGGACGAAAAAGGCCACACGCTCCTCTTGCTGGCCGTTCATGGCCGTCAATATGAAATGGCTAAATTACTGGTGACACATGGCGCGGACGTCAATATGCAGGATGAGATCCTGGACAGTCCCTTCCTCTTTGCCGGCGCCACCGGGCAAAACGATATGCTGGAGCTTTTTCTGGCACATGGCGCCCGTTTTGATGTTTTTAACCGCTACGGTGGTTCCGCGCTCATTCCAGCCTGCGAAAGAGGCCACGTGGAAACAGTCAGGCTGCTCGCCAATACCAAAGGCTTTCCTGTGGATCACATCAACCGGCTGGGATGGACAGGCCTCCTGGAAGCGATCATCCTCGGCGACGGCAGCAGTAAATACCAGGAAATAGTAGCCATACTGAAAGCCGCAGGAAGTGATATGCATATCGCCGATGGCAGAGGCGTCACACCGCTGCAACACGCGCAGCAGGCAGGATATACCGCCATCATTAAAATACTGGAAGCGAATTAAATAAAAAAGCTTCTCTTACTACGTTTACTGGTAAGAGAAGCTTTTTTATATTATTCTTTTAAACACCAACAGTGGCCGTTTCTTTTTTAGGTCTATAGCTCGACTGTAACCTGCCCGACAACCAGCGTCTGAGCGGCTCATCATAAAAACGTAGTACCAGGTACCCCAACAGCACCGTCCCGAAAAATACGGCCACAGCAGCAATATTGGCCGCTACAGGCGTCGGCTTCCCTATATACAGGTAATTGCCGAAAAGCCATACCGCCCAGATATGTGTCATGTACAGCGGATAGGATAACCTGCCGGTAAACACACAACATTTCTCCAGGAATCCGGTCACCTGCATACCTGCGCCCAGCGCAAGCAACAGCGGGAATATCACCATCACAATCACCATCTCGGTGATCCAGTCATTATTAAAATGCGGGAACACAAACATGCCTGTCAGCAAGGCCGCCAGCAACAGGAAATTAAGCCTGTTTTTAATAATCAGGTTGCAGCGGAAAACGGTTAGCCCGGCCAGGAAGGAGAACGTTACCCTGGCAAAACCATCGAAAAAGGTAGACTGGTCCCAGCCGGTGATGATCCAGCCCCGGAGACGGGCCACGGCAATCAGCCAGGCGGCAGCGCCAACCAGCAATACCAGCAAAACACGTTTGGAAACCCTCACTAACACCAGCGCATATACGATATTGATGACGTACTCCATCAGCAGCGACCAGGCTGGGGTGTTATACGGAAATAGTCCGCCGCCACGGCCAGGCAGCCAGGGAAACGGTAGTAGCACCAGTGAACATACAAAGGCAAGCACTATCTTGCCGGCACCTGCTTCCGCCATATTGGCTGCGCCGGTGAAAGGATCAAAAAGATAGCCCAGCAAACCGATCACACTTCCCCAGATCACCATCGGATGCAGGCGGATCAGCCGGTTCAGGAAGAAAAGCCGGTTGCCCAGTTTGGGCGCACGCTCATCATAGGCATAACCTATCACAAAACCTGAGAGACAAAAGAAGAAGTCTACCGCCAGGTATCCATGACCGATGGGGCTTTTCGTATAGTCGGGAACGAGAAATTCATACAGATGAAACACGACAATCGATAAAGCTGCCAGTCCGCGTAATCCATCCAGTGCTTCAAAATGTTGCCTGGATTTTAACAGGTTGTTTTCCATGAGGAGTGAGATAAACACTTAAAATAGCCTGCTATGGCGGAAATGCAAAGTAGGTGATAATATACAGGAGGTTTTTGTTAAAAATATATTATGCCTCCGGCAGATGCCTGCATGAATTATATTTTCAGAGAATCCCTGCTGTTTTGTTAAATTGGAGTAGCAATTAATATTATGAGATCCGGCATCCTATACATACTACTGATTATTTCCCTTTTCCCATTACCCGGAAAAGCACAACAGGCAACAGACAAGCATGTACTTTCCGTTGCTGATATGCAACAGGACCTTGATATCCTATATCATGCCATTAAGGAAATCCACCCTGCCTACGGCCTGTATACCGCTCCTGACAGCTTCCATCAGTGCTATAAACGTACTGCTAACGCTATTCAGCAGCCATTATCGGAAAATGAATTTATTGCCGCTATCTATCCGCTCATCAGTGCATTAAAATGCGGCCATACCCAATTGAGAAATTCGGCAGGTTACAAACCCACCAGTGCCGACGTGCTGCCCAGGCTCCCTTTCCAGGTACTGGTACAAAACAACCGGGCATGGATAACCAGCTTCCAGGCAGCAGAACTGCATACCGGTGATGAGATTTTAAGTATCAACAACGTGAAAGTGCCGGATATTATTCAGCATGGGAGCGACCTATACGCCGCAGATGGCAACAACCGGACTTTCAAGGAATTATTTTTAAGTGAATATGATGGTTTTGAAGATGCCTGCAATAAATATTACCACCTGCACCCACCATATACCATTACGCTGAAAACAGCCGCAGGACAGGTTAAAACAGTAACTCCCGGCACGGCGGTTACCCAAACGGTGAAGGAGGTGGATAATTATCAGCAATGGAATACTTCCACCCATACAGACTATTTACCTTTACGTTTCCTGGATAACACTGCCACAGCCAGTTTCGAAGTACATAGCTATCAATATGAGGACACCCTTATATTCAGTAAGGCATTTAAAGAAATCCGTGAAAAGAACATCAAAAACCTTATCATCGACCTGAGACATAACACCGGTGGTGATATCAGGATTGCCGCGACATTACTGACATATCTCGCCGACAGCACATTCCGGATGGTGGGTGATCTCTGGGCACGCGTACCTGATCCCGGCAACACCAGGTTTAACCCCTGGTTCGATTCATTAAGAAGCGAGAGTTATAACGAGAGCTTTAAACCGCTGGGAATTAAAAAATCAGGTCACTATCAAATGGCCTTCCGGCAAGGCTTTACAGACCTGCTGCGTCCAATGGCTATCGCTGCTACAGACCATTATAATGGTAACCTCATCGTATTAATTGACGGGGCCACCTTTTCCTCCGGAGCACATACGGCAGCGGCTATACGTCAATATTGTAAAAAGGCTGTTTTTATCGGGAGAGAAACCGCTGGCGGCTCAGAAGGCTGCAGTGGCGGAGCTATGCAGTACCTCACCTTACCGCATACCCATATCGGGGTAGAGTTCCCCTTATTGCGGGTGGTATCCGTATTGCAACATCCGGTATATGGCCGCGGCATCATGCCTGATAAAGTGGTGCATTACACCCCGATGGATATCGTGACCAAACATGACGCGGACCTGGAACTGGCGCTGAAGGTAATCTCGCACTAGTCCATCCTTAGCAGCAGCAATTGCCTTGCTGCATCGGTGGGCATTTCACCGTACCATAGCTGCAATACACACAGCAGTCGCCGGCTTTGGGTTGCAGCCGCTGCTGACAACCAGTACATACATAAAAATACTGGCAGGCATCTACCGGCATTACTTCATTTTTCTGAAACCCGCAATGAGGGCAGGTAAGCAGAGAATTTAATTGAATATCGCTGCAAGACATAAGTATTAATTTTGTTGCATTACTTTATAACCTGTTTCACGTTCCACCGTCGTAGCCAGTTGTTGGTAAGATACCAGCAGACTATCAAAAGTAACGGTGGAAATCCCTTTGTCATATTTGGTTTGAACCTGGTGTACCCCGGGCAGCTGCTGCAAAGCCTTGTTTACGTGACCTTCACAGTCTTCGCAACCCATGCCTGCAATATGTAATACTACCTGTTGCAGGTGATTCGTATTCGTTACAGCAGCTTTGGCTACCGGTGCAGGCGATTGCAAATATTTTGCATAATAAGGAAAGGATGACAGGAGTACCGTCATGGCGGCAACTGTCCATAGGAAGCCTTTAGACTGCAGCCAGCTTTTCTTTGCCGTCACTGCGCAGCAATCGCTCACTGGTTTGGCTTTATACGCCTGGTAAAAGGCGAGGCCCAATACCAGGGCCGTAGCGCCCAGTAAATAGGGGCGCAGTGGTGCTGCCCAGCTAAATGTGGCCATGCTCCCTCCTGCCCCGCCGATGATCGCCAGCAGCGGCGCTATGCAGCATAAAGACGAAGTGAGTGCCAGTAATATTCCGGAGCCGAGGAGTGCTTTGGTATTCTTTCCGTTGCTCATGATGCCACCGTATTTAACTGATCAATGAGTTTAAAGAACGGGCGCAATAACTTCAGGTGTTCCGGTTTCACGGAATAGAAAATTGTTTGTCCGGCTTTGCGTGTTTGCACGATATGTCCATCCTTCATTTTACGCAGGTGCTGGGAAATAGCCGGGATGCTCATCCCCAGTATATCGCTGAGGTCACATGGACATAACTCTTTTTCTTCTTCCAGCAGGTACAGTATTTTCAGGCGTACTTCATTGCCAGCCAGGGCCAGTATCCCCGACAGCTGGGCAAAGGCAGCCTCACCGGCAGCTATTTTCTGGCGGCAATCCCTTATCTGTGCCGGGTTTGCCTGTTCACGAATACAGGTATGCTCGCTCATACGAAGATATTTCCTGCAAAGTAGCATTATTTACGTATTTAAGCAAATGCTTAAATACATTATTTATAGCAGAATATGGTAATCTTGTTATCGAAGATACTATCCCGGTACTTTTGTTTTTAAAATATACCGTTCCTCCGAATTCACCGCTACAGGTTTTACTAACTATATACTGATTATCTTCATAAAAACCCGGCGTAACCGGCTTAAAATCGCTGGCTGCTTTTCATTTAGTATGGTCTGTTACAAAGACAGTTTCAATTTAAAGAAGGGATGAAGCCGATGTAGCTATAGTAACAGCAATCAGAAGTGCCAGTAGTATCGCTTCTTTCAGGCGCATGTGGTTAGGGATAGGGAATAATTTTTATTATTCTTTTTCAAATAGAAACTCAATCGATTTACCGTCTCCGGATGTTGTTACCTTTAGTTGTTTGCCAGTTCGTTCGTACACGATCTTTTTAGGAAAATCGTGTGCAGGGTCTTCACAGGTAAAGCCATTGGCGCCAATATGCGTTATTTTAAACCAGGTAAGTTCCTTGTTTTCTGCCACATCGGCTACATAATATATATAATTGTCTTTAATCCGCAGCTGCAATTTTTCTACAAAGGTGGTGTCCTGTCCGCGCATACTGATGCCTGTTCCCTTCCAGGAAGTAGCGGAAACACGCTGCCATTCTTCATAGCCGGAGCGGCCGGGCTTTACGTTGGTCTTCATCCATTTCCCTTCCAGCCAGTTCAGCTTTTTAAAATCGCTGGCTGACTGTGCGGAGATGTTATTACTAAAAATAATGAAGAGCAGTACTACAGCTATTTGTTTCATGGAAGAAAAGAATAAAGGTTAATTGCTGGTAAGATAATAATAGCATCTACACAAATATAATTATGAAAGATGGATTATTTTCTATTGTTTAATAATAAAACATTAAGATATCTATTTGATAACCAATATTTATAAATATCATTCTGACAATTATTCTGTCAGATTCAGCCGCCACTAACGCCAACGTATACCCTATAAATCAGCCTCACCTTAAAAATAGCTTAAAATTGGCCACAGTATGCTATTTATGTGTTATTTACGGGATGAAGAATAGTTAATATTTTACCTCATGCCATTTTTTTAAATTCTTATGATTGTGGGTGTTACAATTTTTTTTGTTACTTCATTTTCATTAGCTTTATTACTGTTCAGTTTATACAAATGCAAGAGCGATGAACAATTTGTTATCTGAAGAAGATTTATGCGAATTGTTAGCCCAGGGACATCCGGATGCTTTCCGTGAGCTGTATAACAGATACTGGAAAAAGGTATACAACATAGCACTGAATTATCTGAAACAGCCCCAGGAAGCGGAGGACCTCGTTCAGAACATCTTTATTAAATTATGGCTCAAACGCAATACCATTGCGGGCGTACAACATCTGGACGCTTACCTTCGCGTGGTTACCCGCAATGAGATAGTATCGTGGTTTCGTAAAAATCAACTTTCTCTTATTGAATTAGACAGTAACATTCCGGTTAGTACAGACGAAAGTCAGCTGCCACACGCAATGGCCGTATCACGTGAGTCGGCCGCCCTGATATCCAAAGCCATAGAACAATTGCCGCCCCAGCGCCGCCAGGTATTTAAACTAAGCCGTGAACAAGGCCTCTCGTACGACCAGATCGCATCCCGTACCGGTATTGTCCGGGAAACCGTAAAAAAACATATCGTACGCGCATTAAGCTCTATCCGTCAATATCTTGAAGTAAATAAATAAACAATACTACCGCTCTTCTATCTCCACAAAAAAAAAATTTAAAATACCTGTCCCCTCCTTCTTCTCTTTTGCGTCTTTATAATAGTAGGCCGATGATTATAAGTTTATGAAACAGCAGCAAGCATTTAAAACGCTACTGGATAAGTATTTGGCTGGCAATTTATGTGCAGCGGAAAAAGAGCAGCTGGAAGCCTTACTGGCTTCCGATGAATATTGGGATAGTCTGGAAGCGCTCATTGATAATGACTGGGAAAAATTGCCCGCAACAACGGATGCTGAAAGTCCACTGGGCAAGGTAATATATAACAGGATACAGGCGCAGGCCCTCAGCGGCAGGCGTTCTTTATACCCTGTATTTTTTATCACACGAAAATGGTGGGCTGCCGCATCAGTAGCAGCCGTACTAACTGTTACGGCTACACTGTATTACTATCATGGTAAAACAGCTCATCCGAAAAGCGACCTGGCACAAGTTCTTCAAAACGATGTGGCTCCCGGAGGCGACAAAGCCATTCTGACATTGGCCAATGGCGAAAAGGTAATACTGGATTCCAGCAAACAGGGCGTAATCCTCAGTCAGTCGGGCATCATCGTTCAAAAAAACGGTACCGGCCAGGTGGTATACCAGGTATCAGGAAAACAGGACGCCCCGGTAGAATTCAATACCATCACCACTCCGCCTGGCGGACAATTCGTGGTAGTATTGCCGGATGGCTCCAGGGTATGGCTCAACTCCTGCTCCTCACTGCACTTCCCGACAGATTTCAGGGAACCACAACGCAGTGTAGACCTGAAAGGAGAAGCTTATTTTGAAGTAGCCGACAATGCCAGCAAACCTTTTCATGTAACAGTCAATGAGATAGATATCAAAGTACTCGGAACACGCTTTAACGTGATGGCCTATACGGATGAAGAAAATATCCGTACCACACTGCTACAGGGCGCTGTCCAGCTTTGGAACAACAATACACCGCTGCTCCTGAAACCCGGAGAAGAAGGGCGGTACAACCGAAATCAGGCAACAATGGTGGCCATGGCCGGAAATGAAGAAGATGCACTGGCCTGGAAGAATGGATACTTCAGCTTTGAACACGCCGACTTAAAAAGTATCACCCGCCAGCTGGCCAGGTGGTACGATCTGGAAATTGTTTACGAAGGTAACCTGCCCGAACAACGATTCATGGGTATGATCAGCCGCAACGGCCCGTTATCAGGCGCTTTGAATGTACTCCGCGGAATGGGTGTACGCAGCCGCTTAGAAGGAAAGAAACTTGTAATTATGCCAAAAGACTAAATCGCTTTACACACAGCAACCAAACTTGTTATTCACGTTATTGATTCACCCAAAATTAACTGCGCATGTAGAAAGTTCATCTATGTTATTCTAAAAAAAAGACCAGCAATGCGCTCACATTCCTGGTCTGTGTTAAGTATTAAAACAGACTCGTTTATCTATTTATTTTAACTCAACCATACAAATGTATGCAAAAAATCAACATTTGCAGCTGGCCTTCCTATGCCCGGCACCGCAGGTTCAAAATATTCCTTTTAATGAAGTGGACTGCTATTTTTATGTTAGCTGTCAGTCTGCATGTAAGCGCCACCGGATACTCCCAGCACGTATCCATTACCGTGGAAAATGCCTCCCTGAAGAAGGTATTTAATGAGATCAGAAAACAGACAGGTTATTACCTGGTATGTGATGAATCCCTCCTTACCCAGACTGGCTCCGTGTCTTTCAGCGTCACCAACAGTACGATAGACGATGTATTACAGAAATGCTTTTCGGGTATCCCATTCAGTTACTCACTGGTAGAGAAAACCCTCATCATCAAACAAAGAGATGAGCTGGCGCCTCCCCAGGACTCCACCCGTCTTGTTACCGGGCGTATCAGCGACGACAGAAACCAGCCGCTGATCGGCGCCAGTATCAAGGTGAAAGGTACTGCCACCGGTACCACCACAGATGAGAACGGCCGTTTCACCATTGCCCTCAAAGAGCGCAGCGGAATGCTGGAAATCAGCTTCATCGGCTACGAAACCAAAACCGTAGCGGTAAATGGTACAGACAAAGGTTTAAGCCTTTCCCTGAACCGCGACAGCCGCCAGATTGGTGAGGTTGTGGTAGTTACAGCGCTGGGGTTGGGTAAGAAAAGTGCCAACCTGACCTATTCTACCCAATCGCTGGGTACGCAGGAACTGAATACCGTTAAAAGCACCAACGTACTTAACAGCCTCAGTGGCAAGGTTTCCGGCGTACAGATCAACCGTACCGGCGGCGGTGCAGGCGGTTCCGTGCGTATCGTTATCAGGGGAGATAAATCTACCCGCAACAGCCAGCCACTCTATGTGATCGACGGTTTACCCCTCATCAATCCCACTGGTGGCGCCGATGCCGGATGGTATAACTCTACTGCTGACGGTGGCGACATCCTCAGTACCATCAACCCGGAAGATATCGAGAGTATCAACATTCTTAAAGGCCCCTCCGCCTCCTCTCTTTATGGTAGCCAGGGTAGTAACGGTGTTATTCTCATTACGACGAAAAAAGCGAAAGCTGGTATCTCTAAAGTGGATGTGGCTAGCAGCCTGACCATGGACCAGGCCTTCAAATTCCCTGAAGAACAGTTTACCTACGGCCAGTCTACCCCCGCTACCGCCACCACCGAAGGCAGCGAAGATAGCTGGGGCGCCAAAGGTGCCACCATGCCTAATTCCAACTACATCAAAGACTTCTTCCAGACAGGTATGACCTGGATCAACAGTGTAGGCATGACCTGGGGTAATGATAAAACATCCAACTATCTCTCCTATGCCAATACCGACAACAAAGGGATAGTACCTACCAATACCCTCAAACAGAATACCCTGACCTTCCGCGAATCCGGTAAGTTCCTCAACGATAAACTGACCGTAGACGGAACGTTTATGGGTTCCATTCAAAATTCACATAACCGTATCAACCCGGGTGTGTACTTCAACCCACTCACAGGGTTATACGCTTTCCCGAGAGGACTCGATTTCAACCAGTACAAGAATTATGAGTTCTTCTCTACCTCCCGTTACCTGATGGCACAAAACTGGTGGGATATCAATACAGATAAAGGCTTCACCGGACAGGACTACCAGCAGAACCCTTACTGGGTACTGTACCGCAACCCTACCGATAACGAAAACAGAAACCTCTATACCGCGCTGAACCTCCGTTATACTATCAACGACTGGTTATCCGCACAGCTCAGAGGTAACTACAACAACTATCAGAACAACTTCCAGCGTAATACCTACGCCACTACACAAACCACGATCGCTGCCGATAACGGTTTGCTGAATGTGAACCATACCAATAACCAGACATTGTACGGCGATTTTGTATTACAGGCCAATAAAAACCTGAATCCGGATCTGTCCCTCAGTGCAACCCTGGGTACTTCTATCCAGGACCAGAAGGGCGCCACTACCAATGTACGCGGTGCACTCACTGTTCCGAACGTATTCCTCGAATCAGCCATCGACTGGAGCAATATTTCCAGGGCTGTCAACCAGAATACCGCTATCCGCCGCCAGATACAATCAGTTTTCGGCGCCGTGGAACTGGGTTACAAGGAAAAACTCTTCCTTAACCTGACCGATAGAAATGACTGGTCTTCCACCCTGGCCTATACTCCTTCCGCCGGCAAAGGATTCAACTACTATTCCGGAGGTTTAAGCGCCATCCTGAGTAAGATCTTCAACCTGCCAGACATGTTCGACTACGCGAAAGTTCGTGTATCCTACGCCGTTGTGGGTAATGATATCGATCCGTTCAGAACACGTCCGCTGTATACCTTCAATGCAGGCATCTCTACACCGCCAACAAGTAATCCTATACATGTGGCCGGTTACTACCTGCAGCCGGAAAAGAATAAATCGCTTGAAATCGGTACCCAGTGGAGCATCCTGAAAAATCGTTTATCCCTGGACGTTACCTACTATAAATCCAATATCACCAATCAGTTCTTCACGAATATCGCGGTTGCTCCAGGTCTTGGCGCAGGTACCACTGCAGACGTAAACGGAGGAAATATCCAGAACACCGGAATGGAAGCGGCGCTGACCTTTAATGCCGTTAAATCCCGCAATTTCAGCTGGAGCACTACGATCAACTATTCTTACAACAAGAATAAAGTGCTCGAACTGTTCAACTCCTCTGTAGTTGCCAACCCTTCTCCTGATCAGAAATATTCGCTGAGCGGCGGTTCAGGCTTCCTGGTACAAGGTGGCTCCTTCGGTGATATTTATGGCCGTGGATTTCTAAGAGATGCAGCCGGACATATCGTAGTAGGTACCAACAACCTGCCCATGTCTGCCGACAACCTTTACCTGGGCAATCCTAACCCTAAATCAATCGTTGGCTGGAGCAATACCATCAACGTCCATGATTTCTCTATCGGTATTCTGCTGGATGGAAAATTTGGCGGCAAAGTGCTGAGCACTACAGAAGCACTGCTCGACCAGATGGGTGTTAGCAAAAGAACAGGAGATGCCCGCGATAATGGCGGTAAAGTCACTATTGCCAACGCAGTAGACCAAACCGGTAAAGCAGTGACGGCAGTGGTAGACGCCAAAGATTACTATCAGTCTATAGGCGGTAAAAGCCCTGTTTCAGAGGCTTACATGTACGATGCCACAGCGGTACGTCTGAGAGAGTTCTCTATATCCTACACGCTGAAACTGGACAAACTGGTTAAACAGATCCGCTTTAGCGCTATTGGTAATAATCTCTTCTTCCTTTACAACAAGGCGCCGTTTGATCCTGAGCAGGTAGCTGCTGTTAACCCGGGTGGTGTGGGTGTAGATGTATTTGGCCTGCCCACCTACCGTAGCTATGGTTTCAGCATTAAAGCCTCACTGTAATAGTGCAGGTAAGATGAAAAATCATTCGTTCCTATTAAAAAAGAGCTCACATGAAAATTACGCTATATAAAAGTTGCTACGTGATGATGACAGCCATGCTGTTGGCATCCTGTACAAAAAATTTCGAGTCACTCAACACCAACCCGGCCGGGGTTACGGAAGATGTATTCAAGGCCGATTTCCAGCAGATCATCCTGCCACTGGTGAATACGCAGAAGAACATTGTTCCTGCTTCCTCCGGCGACTACCAGTTACAACAAAATCTGAATGCTGATATCTACAGCGGATATATGATGACGCCTACGCCTTTCAACAGCGGCATCAATAACTCCAACTATTTCATGATGGATGGCTGGAACGTCGATATTTACAACGTTGTCTACAACAATGTACTGCAACCCCTCAGTGATTATAAGCGACTGGCGGCCACCTACCAGGGCGTGGATTTCTCCTTCACAGATGCGATGGCCAAAACCATTAAAGTATTGGCCTGTCATCGTACAGCAGATGTTTTCGGACCCATCATCTACACAAAATATGGTCAGGCCAATGCCGATCTCTCTGTAGACTATGATTCACAACAGGATGCCTATAATGCATTCTTTAAAGACCTGGATACTGCTGCCACCCTGCTAAAACCTTTTACTACAGGACAAAAAACAGTACTATCAGCGTTTAACAAAGCAGATATCATCTATGGCGGTAATCCTACCAAATGGTTGAAACTGGTAAACACCCTTCGTTTGCGACTGGCCATCAGGATTATCTATGCAGATAAAGCGACCGCAAAGCTCCAGGGCGAAAAAGCGCTGGATCCGGCCAGTGGTGGTCTTATCACTGCTAATGCCGACAATGCCATCATCGATTTCGGACAACGTTCACCAATAGACGAAATTGTTGGATGGGGCGATATCCGCAGTGGTGCACCACTCACCAGTTACCTGAATGGTTACAGCGACCCGCGTATGCCTCATATGGTGGCACCTGCCACCGTGGCTGTTGTTGCCGGAAAATATATCGGCATCAGAAATGGTGTGGCCATAGATGATAAAAACCGCTACGGCGGCTATTCAATTCCACTGGCCAAAGCCGCAGCAGCAGACTATTTCGATCCTAAAGACGGTAAAGGTAAACTGCTGGGTGCAGCAGAAACTTACTTCCTCATGGCCGAAGCAGGACTCAATGGCTGGACAGGCGCAGGAAAGGTAAGTGATAACTATCATCTGGGTATTACCACCTCTTTTGCAGAATGGGCCGCAGGATCGTCTGCCGACTATGAAAATGACAACACCTCTACCGCTGCGCCTTATGTGGACCCTCAGGCAAAAACTGCCGGTGCCAACGATGTTCCACTGAAAGACGCCAACCTCAGCACTATCACCATCAAATGGGATGATGCCGCCACACCTGAAAAACAGCTGGAGCGCATCATCACACAGAAATGGATCGCTATCTATCCTGACGGAGAAGAAGCATGGACAGAATTCAGAAGAACTGGTTACCCTAAATTGTTCCCCGTGGTAATAAACAACAGTGGAGGCCTGATCACCGGATTTATCCGCAGGCTGCCAATTCCAAGCAAGTATCAGTCGAACAACAAACCTGGCTACGACAGAGCAGTATTAACGCTCAAAGGGCCAGACAATGGCGGAACAAAATTATGGTGGGATAGTAAGCCCTAATCGTGTAGCCCTCGATTAATTCACCATAAAACACCCTCGTTATGAGAATTCAGCACGTTGTAATGGCGCTATCAATGATATCATTGATAGCCTTTAACTCCTGTTCCAAAAATGAGAGCACGCTGCAACCCATCAATGGAAAAGCAGCTGCCATTGTTACCGCCCTGCCTGTTACCGGCAAAAACAAAGTAGCCTATTATGCTTTTGATGCTACACCGGTAAGCCAGGGTTACATGTCTCTCCTCAATTTCACCGACAGCGCCAACATCGTTGTTGTATTTGAAGGTACCCTATGGGAACTGGCAGATACCGTCAACTACAACACCGGATGGATGGTAAACAGTATCTACAAGTACAAAAAACAGGTATTGGCCGACATCCAGACCTTGCGTGCACGCGGCGTAAAAGTATTGATGAACGTAGATGATGCTGCCTCCTGGAGCACCACTACCCCATTCACTACGTATAACGGCACCGCTTATACGTACACGCAGTTTGCTTCGTTTATTAATACCTGTGTAAACACCGTCGGACTGGACGGTATTTCCCTCGACGTCGAACATGGTGCCACCGATAATACCAATTATCGGAACCTGATCAAGGAACTGGGTAAATACTTCGGTCCGCAGTCTTCTGCCAGCACCTCCAAAATCTATACTGGTGCCGTTTATTCAGGTGGCGCTCCTGGACCTGCGTTCAGAGACACCGTACTCGGCAACAAGATGAATTTTGTGATGGATATGGCTTATTTCAGCAACAACACCACCCGCTTTAACTACTGGTCTGCCACTTTAGGCAATGCCAGAGTAATGGATGGTATGTCGCGCGATTACAACACCCAGGCCACTGCTGTGAGCTTCGCACAATGGCACCCTTCACCAGACAAAGCCGGTATCATGGTTTTTGCAGGCAACGTAAATAAAACGTACACAGATGCTATTCTGAGTGCGCTTTAATCATTGCTTTCACCTGTTACCAGCACATATCTATTAGCCCTTCATACATAGCGGGTGACATACAATGGGGACGTCCTGATAGGGGGCGTCCTCTATTTTTTTTATACAGATGTCCCCATTTGCTTTTGCCGATCGTCATGGGAGTAAATAATTGTTACCATGACAAACAAACGGGTATTACATATCACCACCAGTCCACGCGCTGCCTCCTACAGTAAAGGCCTGAGTACCGCCATCACAGACAGGTTACTGTCCCGTGAAGTCATCGACTTAACCGAAAGAGACCTGACAAAATCACCTCCTCCCTTCCCGGATGAGCTACTGACCGGCGCTTTTTATAAAGATCCGGCCACGCTCACCGCACAGGAACAGTCCCTGCTCCGCTATGCTGATGCGGTAGTGGCGGATGTCAGCCAGGCTGATATTATCGTCATCGGTACTCCCATGTACAACCTGGGCATGCCGGCCGTTTTAAAGGCCTGGATCGATCAGCTGGTACGCTTTGGCGTTACTTATGATTATGATGAAAATTTCAGGCGGAAATGCCGCTTTAATGGCAAAACAATATACCTGGCCATTGCCTCCGGTGGCCGGCTGGCCGACTGGCCCCAGGGAACCGAATTCATTGCGGCGCCTGTAGAAGCCGCCTTCAATGCCTATGTAGGTACAACTACGGTCAGGACTTTCCGCGTGGAAGGTACCGCCATGCCGGGGTTTCAACCGGATTACCAGCAGATATTAGCTGATTTTTAGGCAGAGGCGGATGTCTTGCCGGTAAGACATCCGCCTTTTATCTTTTATAGCGGATGGACCATCTGCCGCTGATCGCTGTAATATCTCACCAGGTAAACAAGCGCAGCTATCAGTAAAAAACCTTGTAAACAACCGGTAAACTCAAAAAAGAAATTATCCGGCATTTCGTACATGGGCGGAGGAAAAAGCTTCAATAAACCGGCGGTACTGAGCCCGCCAAAAAACAGGATGTTCTTTAATACATGATTATAGATGCCTTCGTATAAACCGATAAACAATACCGGGAATATGATCGTAATTACCTGGAATAATACCAGCCATAGCCGTTTGCCACGGCGGGAGTACATCCTGTATATTATCCATTCTGCCAGCACTACCGGTACTGCAAATAATGCGGTATACATCCGGAAATGCTGCGGGTAGATCAGGCTCCCATAAAAATGATGAAGGATAGTCATGCCCATAATGGCCATTGTCAGCAGGTAAAACCTATGCAAATGCTTCATGATTGTTGTTTTCCCAAAGGTCGCCAGGCGGCCGGCGATTCTTTTGAATGGAATTTACCTGATCAGAGCTGCACCATACGCGGGCAGGTACAGCCGGTATTGAGATAGGCTGTAGGCGTAAATCCGGAGAAACGGGTAAACTGCCGGTTGAAATGTGCCTGATCAGCATAGGCTTCACTCCAGTTGAAACCGGTGAGCCTGGAAGTAGGCAACATGGAAACAGCCTGAATGCTGTTAAAGAACAGGCGGATCTGCTGCATTACCTTGGGGGTAACGCCAACGAACATACGAAAGAGATGGATCAGGTGCTTCTGTGAATAGCCGGATTTCGCTACCAGCAAAGCCAGTGGCTGACCGATGTTTTCGATCATATAACGTATCACCGACGCTTCTACCGGAAATTTCCCGCTTGCTCCCATCCGGCCGCTAAAAAACTGCAGGAGCATCGGCAAATGCAGCTTAGTGTCTGTAGTTTTCTGAAGGGCATCCACCAGGATATTAACCGGTTCACCGAATATGGCAGCGGCATTAAAGGCCTGGTTTAATAGCTGCTCCTGGGGAATGCCGGTGCAGGAAAATAAACCATCCGGCTGAAAACGAATGATGATGCGGCGCATCCTGCTTTCCTGCGGGTGATCTACCGGCTGGTCGCGCTGTCCTATCAGGGTAGCAGTAGCACTGCTGAGGTTAAGAATGAGTTGCGCATGCCCATCGGGCAGAATCTTTTCCGTCTGACAGGCATTATCGGAACATTCAAAATATACGATACTTTCTATAACAGCACGAAGATAATCAGGTATGGGAAAGCACTCCAGCACAACGCCTGCTGACTGCCACTGCCGGAAACTTTTTTTCAGCGCAGCCATACGGCTGCCGGCACCGCTATTTATCAGTGCGGCATGTTGTTGTGTTAATAATGATTTGGCTGATAAGGAAAGTTGACCTGCAAATTGCAGCAGCTGGTATTTGGTAGGCAGCAGTAGTCCGTGCTCCATGCGAAGCAACGCCGGCGCGGGAATATGGCTAATGCCGGCAAATTGCGATGCCGGGTACCCTGCCTTCTCCCGGATGTCCCTGATATATACACCCAGCAATTCCATTTACCAAAATTAAACCCATTCCGGCAGAAAGCTTTGTACTTTTTTTACCTGGTGATTGCCTGCTGTTACATTACCGCTGTACCCATTCACTCACCAGCTTACGGTACGTTTCACCTATGGGTAAAAACGTCCCATCCGTGAGCTGGATCTGATTCCCTTCTATGACCTTAATCTTACTGAGCGGAATGATATAGGAACGATGGATACGTACAAATTGCTGCCGGGGAAGCTTTTCGAGGATGTCTTTCATGTTTTCCAGCACCATAATTTTGTCAGACTCCGTATGGATACGGATATAATCTTTCAAACCTTCAATATAAATGATTTCAGTGGTAGCTATTTTATAGTGCTTACGGTCAGCCTTTACGAAAAGTGACTCTTCCGTATTACCTGCTTGCTGCTGAAAGGTTTCCTGCCAGCGAAAATACTTCTCCACGCTCTGATAAAAACGGTTAAAGGTAACGGGCTTCAGCAGGAAGTCGATCACATGAAACTGATAGGCATCCAATGCATATTGCGGGTAGGCAGAGGTAATAATAAAATTATGCTGGCGGTTAAACAGCTGCATCAGTTCAATCCCTGTCAGCTGGGGCATTTGTATATCGAGGAACACCAGGTCTACCGTTTCGGCCTTCAGTATTTCCATGGCTTTAAATACGTCGCTGCCGGCATACAGTACATTCAGTTCAGGCACCTTGGAGGCGTAGTCCGCGATCAGCTTTACTGCAAAAGGCTCGTCGTCCAGTATCATACAGTTGATTCTTTTTCTCATCTCAGTTTGATTGATAGTTGTGCAGTGAATTTATTATTGCTGCTGCTCAGTTGCAGCTGATGGTTACCGGGATAATAAAGGTGCAGGCGCTTTTTCAGGTTGTCCAGCCCTATCCCGCCCAGTTTATCTTTCTGCTGGGTACCGATCTCGTTTTCAACGTGAAACTTCAATGCCTGCTTACTGGCGTGCAGGGTAATGGTAATAGGATCTTTCGCAGAGGCCACCCCGTGCTTCAGGGCATTCTCCACCAATGGCGACAACATATACGGAGGAATTTCTATATATTCATCATCTACATTATCTATAAAATTTACAAATGCTGTGGTGGCATGGCGAAGCTCTTCCAGCTCAATATATGCTTTGATATATTCAACTTCATCCGCCAGCCGTATCTTTTCCTTTTGCGATTCATAGGTGGTAAAACGCATGATCTGACTGAGCTTTTCAATGGCAGGCAGTGATTTATCCGACTGAAAATATACCATGGAATAGATATTGTTCAGGGTGTTGAAAATAAAATGCGGGTTGATCTGTGCTTTGAGAAACTTAATCTCCGTATTCTTGTTTTCTTCAAGGATAGCCTGATTATATTCCAGCAACCGGATAACATAAATACCCAGCCACAGGAAAGAACTGAGGATAACCGGCATACTGCTGTATTGCAGGTTATCGAGCATATAATTGAAAAAAGCAGGGTTGGTATAGTTGATACGATCGAAAAGTATGTCCGTGATTACCTGCTCCGTCAGCCAGCGCATACCGGTAAAGAACAGGTAAGAAATGAATAGGCCAGCCACCAGCCGCCACCAGCTGAAATTCCTGAATACCAGCTTCATCACCACCAGGTAATGAAAGTAAAAAGTGGCCAGAAACACCACCAGGTAAGTACCATAAAACAGGTCAGGCACAACGAATTTCACCTGTATCGGGTTCTTTACAAAAGTAAAATACGCTGCCAGTAACCAGAACAGGCAGTGTACCATCACTTCTTTCTTCTTTGATAAAGTTCCCAGGTATTTCATTGCTACAATTTTTACAAAGCTATTCATTTCCAAAAAGATACCATACCGGGTTCGTAGAAAAACGGAAGGGGTTTGTCGATAAAAGTAGTAGAAGGCATTTATTCCGCTGAGTTTTGTGGGGTACTTAATTCGCAACTCATGAAACAAATGATCCTGATACTGCTGGCAAATCTTTCCTGTTCCTATGTGTACGCACAGCAACCCGCTGCTGCCACTGATTCCATTCCTGCTGCCAAAATCACTGAACTAAAAGGTATTACTATCTCCACCAGAAAAAAAATGATAGAACAAAAAGTGGACAGAACGATCTTCCACGTAGAAAATGCGATCATGCCTGCCGGCGGCACCGCTGTGGATGCCCTGAAGGCCACGCCTGGCGTGAGAGTACAACAGGACAATATCTCCATTATTGGCAAAGGAGCGGTATTGGTGATGATAGATGACCGCCTGCAACGTATGACGCCAGAAGATCTCGCCATCTTCCTGAAGTCCATTCCGGCAGAAAATATCAAAAGCATTGAAGTTATTACCACTCCCCCATCCAAATACGAAGCAGAAGGCAATAATGGCCTTCTCAACATCAGACTGAAAAAGGCCAGGGCCAATTCCTGGAATGCCAGCATAGGCGCCGCCTACATACAGAAAACCTATAGTGGCAGCGATGTACAGGGAGTATTCAACTACAACCATAACCACCTGGCCTTGCAGGCATCATTCAATAAAGGACAACAGCAACTGCTTACCAATAGTACGTCACAGGTTTTCTATCCTAAAGAACTATGGGAACAGGTGGTAAAGAATAAATCCACCGACAACACCAGCAGCGCCAGTTTCGGCCTGGATTACCAGCTGACACCGACATGGGCCACAGGCATCAGGTACCTGGGTAGCTTTACCGACCGTAACTCCACCAATCAGCCGCTTACTACCCGATACGGCAGCAGTAACGTCAATGGCTATATTAATTCAGACGTGGCGGCCGGCAATAAACCTGTTATGCATGCCATCAACTGGCATCAGGTGTTCACACAGGATTCCGGCAAAAAAACCTTCAGCACGGATCTGGATTTCTTCAGCTACGACAAGCGTGATAACCGCAGCTATAGCGGCAATGAGCTAGATCCCTACAAAGGGATAATTCCGGGTAGTTTCTTCGCTGCCAATAATAACAACATTAATAAAATGCACAACATTGCTTTTAAAGCAGATGCCGACATTCCTTACAAATGGGCTAACATCAGCTTCGGCGGCAGGTTCTCCCTTACCAATACCAATAATGACCTTACCGTATTTGACCTTCATAGCGGCAGCCCGGTGCTGAATAGCGAACAGTCAAATATGTTTAATTACAAAGAATACAATGAAGCCCTTTATTTTTCTGCCAGTAAAAAGATCAGCAGCAAATGGGAAACCCAGGCCGGATGGAGGATTGAAGCTACACAAACCAGCGGCTACTCCCAAAATCTTAACCAGACAAACACCAATCGCTATCTGCAATTCTTCCCTACCGCCTATATAACCTATACGCCCAACACGGAAAATACCTTTTCACTGAATTACAGCCGCCGCATACGCCGGCCGGACTTCGACTACCTGAACCCTTTTATTGTTCGCAGCAGCCCGTATTTCTATGCAGCGGGGAACCCATTCCTGCAACCATCCTATATTAACAACCTTGAATTTTCGTATATGCTGCATCAGCACTGGACCGTAAACGTATACCATTCTGCCGTGAGCAATTTCAGCCAGGATTTATCCATTACCGACAGCAGTACCAATATTACCAGGCAAACCCCGCTGAATTACGCCAACACCAGCCAGACAGGCATTTCCAGCTATTATAATTTCAGCCAGTGGAGCTGGTGGACCAGCTACACCGGTTTCAATGTGAACTATCAGCGTGTACGCTCCAGGGTGAGTAATGTAAGTTCTATAGATGGCTATAACGGGTATATCTATACGAATAATGATTTTACACTCAACAAATCAAAATCATGCTTCCTCAGTCTGAATTATGCCCTACAGCTGCCTGGCCGCTACCAGATCTTTCAGATTTCCACCCTCAACATCCTCGACGTATCGGTAAAGTTCCTGCTGGCAAAGAAAAAACTGGCGATAACCTTAACCGGGGAAGACCTGCTCAACGCTCAAAAACCACTCATCGCCTATTATTCCAATGGCATTAAAAATACCGTCCAAAGCTATGGCGACACGAGGGGATTCCGTATAGGGCTAACGTATAAACTGGGTAATAAATTAATCAACGTGAAGCAACGTAATTTCGGCAACGAAGAAGAAAGAAACAGGGCCAATTAATAAAGGAATGCTCTGGCCCGCTATCCCCTGTAACACCTGTTAATACAGGCATTACAGGGGATCATCTGTATAAAAATAAAATGACTATATTTACCCCTACCATATCTTAACCATTACGCCCCTACGACGGGCATTGAAAAACCATGAACAGAAAAATCAAAGCTGATCTCTACCGCTATGGCGGATTATCAGGTACAAAAGGATTCATCAAAGGCTTGCGCATACCGGGTTTCAGGTATATGTACCTGATGCGTAAATCTTCGGAAGGCAGTAAATTTTCCCTTAAACGTTTGTTTTATAGTATGCTGAGAAGGAAGTATTCTTTCAGATATGGCATCCAGATCCCGTCTGCCACACAGATAGGAGAAGGCTTCTATATCGGGCATTTCGGAACTATTGTTATCAATGAAAAAGCCATTATCGGTAAAAACTGCAATATTGCCCATAACGTGACCATTGGCCAGGCCAACAGGGGTAAGCTCAAAGGCTTTCCTACCATCGGCGACAATGTATGGATCGGCACCGGCGCCGTGATCGTTGGCAATGTCAATATCGGCTCCAATGTGCTGATAGCGCCTAACTCCTACGTCAACGTAGATGTACCGGAATACTCACTCGTCATGGGTAACCCCTGTAAGGTAGTACCAAAGGAAAATCCCTGCGAAGGCTATATCAATAACATTTTAAACTAATATATCATACTTCTGCCCGCTTAAATCATGAGCCGTACAACAAAGTAAATTTGAGCTGTACAACAAAGCATATTTTTTGTTTCTACCTGAACTTTGTACCAGTAAAAACAAAAAAATATGAAAAGTATAGATAAAGGTTACATCAACGGAGCGTTCGTAACATTACACGGCACACAGGTTTTTGATCTTGTTAGTCCAACCGACCACCAGCTGCTCGGGCAGGTAACACTCGGCGACGAAACGGATGTTGAGCGGGCAGTTGCTGCCGCTAAGGAAGCATTTAAGACTTTTCGCCACTCTTCAGTTGCGGAACGCATCCAGCTACTTCATAACCTCCGTGAAGCTGTCAGCAAAAGATTGCCGGAGCTCACAGAAGTGATGATACAGGAATATGGCGGCACCCGCCAGTTCTGTACCATGAGTACGCAATATTCGCTCTCCTATTTCGATAGCCTGATTGAAACACTGCAAAACTTCGAATTTGAGCGCAAAGCGGGCCATACAATGGTACAACTGACCGCAGTTGGTGTTGTAGGTATCATCACGCCATGGAACGCCAGCAACGGCTTTATTTGCAGCAAACTGGCCACTGCCATCGCAGCAGGTTGTACCGTAGTGGCAAAACCCAGCGAAATGAGCGCCCTGCAAACGCAGCTGCTCACAGAAATATTCCATGAAGCCGGACTTCCCAAAGGCCTTTTCAACGTAGTAAACGGGCTGGGAAATGTAGTTGGTAATGCCATCACCACCCACCCCGACATCGCCAAAATATCCTTCACCGGCTCCACTGTAACGGGTAAGCATATTGCCAGAACAGCAGTTGACACCATCAAACGAGTAACCCTGGAACTGGGTGGTAAGTCGCCCAACATCATCCTTGACGATGCCGACTTCGAAAAAGCCATTCCACAGGCAGTATTTGGCGCCTATATGAACAACGGCCAGGCTTGTATTGCCCCTACCCGCCTGCTGGTACCGGCATCCAGACTCGAAGAAGTCAACCAGCTGGCCAAAGCAGCAGCCGCACAAGTGGTGGTAGGCAACCCTTCCGATGAGAATACCAACGTAGGCCCGATGGTATCAGAGAAACAGTACGAACGCGTACAGTCCTATATCAACATCGGCATCCATGAAGGCGCCACACTCCTCGCCGGCGGCACCGGCAAGCCCGCCGGACTCGAAAACGGCAACTTCGTCAAAGCCACTATCTTCACCAACGTACGCAACGACATGCGCATCGCACAGGAAGAAATCTTCGGCCCGGTGCTGTCCATCATTCCTTACGAAAATGAAGCTGATGCCATCGCCATCGCCAACGATACCACCTACGGACTGGCAGCGTACGTTACCTCCGCGGATGAACAGCGCGCCATACGTGTGGCAGCACAAATAGACGCAGGAAGAGTGTGCGTAAACGGGTTTAAACATGATCCCCTGGCGCCTTTCGGCGGGTTCAAACAATCTGGTATCGGCAGGGAGTTTGGTACCTTCGGACTCGAAGAATACCTGGAACCTAAATCCATCCTGATATAAGTTTTATATTTGATTACGATAATGTGGAATAAAGGCCCCGCGCTCCGCGCGGGGCCACTCAAATGATACCGAAGGTATCATTTGTAAATTCGCTTCGATGCTGGATTCGCAACTGCCTTCGGCGGTATCTCGCTTATCATGAATAATAAAAATATGACTGATCATAATAACTATATCAACTACTCCTGTCACTTCACCGCTTTCCGCGAGGGCGAGCAGTTTGTGCGGCATCAGACACTTTCCATGATAGTATCAGGGGAAATGGAACTGAACGATGGCACCGTCCGTAAGGTATTGCGTAAGGGAGATGTTTACCTGGCCAGGAAAAACCAGCTGTTGAAGTTTGCTAAAAACCCGACCGAGAAAGAGGAATTTAAATCATTGTCTATCTGGTTCAATGAGGAACTACTGCAGGAAGTCCGCGACCAGGAAGATTATCAGCTGGAAGAAAAGCTGATCACACCTGCCTTTATTGATCTATCCGACGCACAGCATGTAAAGTATTTCATGGAGTCGTTGCTGCAATACAAAGACCTCCTGGAGAATAAATCGCCTGAATTATTGCATATCAAACAGAAAGAAGCATTGATGCTGTTGTTTGCGTATGATAAAAACCTGAAGCGTGTATTGTTTGATTTTACGGAACCTTATAAAATCAACCTGGAAGAATTCATGCAGCAGAACTATCATTTCAATGTGAAGCTGGAACGCTTTGCCTACCTTACCGGGCGTAGCCTGGCAACCTTCAAGCGTGATTTCCAGAAAATCTTTAATACTTCGCCGCGTAGCTGGCTGCAGCAGCGCCGATTACAGGAGGCATATTTCCTGATCACCAACAAACGGCAACGCCCCAACGATTTTTACCTGGACCTGGGCTTTGAAGACCTCTCGCACTTCTCCTATGCCTTTAAGAAACAGTACGGCCATGCACCTACGGAGTTACTGAATGGCTAAACAACTATACAGCTTTTGCTGCCTGCATACCCATACGTTCCTTTATCAGGTCCGCGTGGTCGATGCCCCATTTGTCTATACTTGCCAGGATGGGTAACATCGTTTCGCCAAGGGCGGTGAGTTTGTAAGTACTTCGTTTAGGATAAACATCTTCCGTAAACCGCTCTACCATACCAAAAGCCAGCAACTCTGCCAGCTGCATTTCTATCACCCGTGCAGCAGCATCCGGCATATACCTGGCAATATCACTGGGGCGGGAAATTCCCTTGCCCACCGCATCCAGGATACAGCACTTCCATTTACCACCCAATACCTGCATCGCCAGGAAGATACCACAGTCAGGGTCCAGTTCTATTTTTCGTGTATACATACAGTTTAGGTTATCTCTTTAAAGGTACAGCATCCTGCATAAAAATACTTTCCGGATCATACCGAATCTTTTTTCGGGTATTGTCTGGCCAGCCGCTTCCACAGACATTTGCCCAGACAAAAACGACTGGCAATGCAAAAATCAACGACGATCAGAAAACCTTTTCCTTTCAGCCTCACAGACATCATTCCTTTGCTGATATGGATCAGCATATTTTTTATGGCCTGGCTGTTCATGCATCCGGCAGATCCATACCTGGCCATGACGCGGGAAGCACTGGGCCGCTACTTTCCGGTGCGGTGGTTTCTCATCGCACATATTACTTCCGGTGGCGGATCTTTGCTTAGCGGAGCCATACAGTTCTGGCCCAAACTGCGAAACTACAGCCCCCTCCTGCACCGGGCCGTTGGCTATATTTACCTGCTGGCAGTTCTGGTAAGCAGCATTTGTGCGCTGGTACTGGCTTCCACTGCGGCCTATGCATTGAGCTGGGCCTATGCATTCACCTTACAGGTATGGGCGTCTGTATGGATCAGCGCTACCTTTATCGCCTTCTGGATGGCAGTCAGGAAACAATTTAAGCTACATAAAGAATGGATGATCAGGAGTTACATCATCACGGTGGCTTTCCTGGTTTCAGGCTTTGCCAGCAGGCTGCCTGTCATGCAGCAGCTGGGCAGCTTTGCAGAAGTAAGCGTGCCGCTTTTCTGGATGGGATGGGCTGTACCGCTTTATGTGTATGAAATAATCAGGAGTAGCAGTTTCGGTAAGAAGAAACCGGGGAGATAAAAAGCGCTAATAGAAAATGCCCTGCGCTTCGCGCAGGGCATTGATCAAACTTTTTCTCTTTTAGAAAATATAATTCGTACTTAAGAAATCCGAACTATGTTCTTTCAGGATATCTTCCAGTAACTGTTTATTGGTATCATTCATTTTAGTGGCAACCAGCGAGCGGATAGAGAAGGAACGCAGCGCATCATGTACCGATAAAGTCCCTTCTGCACTGTCTTTACGGCCGGTAAACGGAAACACATCCGGGCCGCGCTGACACTGGCAGTTGATATTTACCCTGCTCACCTGGTTTACCAGCGGATCTATCAGCGTTGCTACTTCTTCAGGATTATTACTGAAGATGCTCACCTGTTGTCCGTGCGGGGATTCTATCAGGTATTCGATCGTTTCTTCGATCTCATCGTAAGGCACCACAGGTATTACCGGGCCAAACTGTTCTTCCCTGTAGAGTTTCATCTTATCGTTGACAGGGTATACCACCGCCGGGAATACAAATGATTCCGCCGTAGCGCCACCATTTTCATTGACGATCGCAGCACCGTGCTTAATGGCGTCGTCCAGTACTTCACGGATATACGCAGGCTTTCCTGGTTCAGCCACTGGCGTGAGTTGTACTCCTTTCACCCAAGGCATACCGAATTTCATTTTGCCAATGGCCTCACTCAGCCTGGCGTTGAACTCATCCGCAACAGAACGGTGAACAAAGAGGATCTTGATGGCGGTACAACGTTGACCATTATACGATAATGCACCGAGGATACACTCGTTTACGGCCACCTGGATGTCTGCATGCTCGGTGATAATAGCGGCATTTTTAGCATCCAGACTCAATACTGCACGCAGGCGGTTCAGTTTGGGATGGTGCTTGCGCAGGTCGTTGGCTACTTTGCTGCTGCCGATAAAGGCCAGCACATTGATTTTGCCGGTAGACATAATACCCGGGATCACCGCGGCACCGCGGCCGTAAATCGTATTTACCACCCCTTTAGGGAACGACTCCATAAAAGCACGCAACAGCGGGTAATGTAATAATGTACCATGTTTCGGCGGTTTGAACAGGATGGTATTCCCCATCAGTAAAGCCGGGATCAGCGTGGTAAAGGTTTCATTCAGCGGATAGTTGAATGGACCCATGCACAGCACCACTCCCAGCGGGGAACGGCGGATCTGGGCAATCGTGCCTTCCCTGATCTCAAAACGGGAAGAACTGCGGTCAATCTCTTTCAGCGCATCTATGGTGGCATTTATATATTCAATGGTGCGGTCAAATTCCTTGATGGAATCTGCATAGGATTTCCCTATCTCCCACATAATGAGCTTGACGATAAGTGTACGTTGCTCGTTCATCTTTCGGGCAAATACGGAAAGACAGTCGATACGATCGTCCAGGCGCATGGTAGGCCATTCGCCACGGCCATTGTCATATGCAGCCAGGGCCGCATCCAGCGCTTCAAAGGCTTCCTTTTCGGTACCAAGCGGATAAGTGCCTATCAGCTTGCGCTTCAGCCCTTCGGCACCAGGAATATTGATCGGAGAATATACTTCACTCACCGGCCCATCCCACTGCCTCATTTCGCCATTTACTAAGTACTCGCGCTGATGGATCTCTGAAATACGGAATTCTTCCGGTATCTCCCGCTCCTCAACAAAAAGTTGCTTTAGGTCTTCTTGAAAACTCATGTGAAAAAATTTATGTGTACAAAGTACACAAATTATTTTATTATCAAAATAGAATATATTGATAGCGGTATAGAGAGATATTTATTTGTTGCTATTACTCCGGAGAAATTCCCGTTTATTGTAATTATTGTCCGCTTTTATTGCAGGCTATTAACCAATTAGGTACTACATTTGCGCCAGCATATTTTGCTGAATAGTAAGGAGTCAGCATTAACCTGGTAGCAATTTTAATCTGATCATGCGGAAACAACTCATAACAGTGCTTTTTATGATGGTTTGGCTTTGCCAGCTGTCTGGCCGTTATGTGGTACTGCTCGACTACTATCTCAACCAGGACTATATCGCCGGCAACCTCTGTGAAAACAGGAACAAGCCCCAGCTGCATTGTAATGGTAAATGTCACCTGGCGAAAAAGATGCATGAAGAAGACCGTAAAGACCAGGAAAATCCTGAGCGCAAACTGGAGAACAAGCTGGAATACTGTACAGCTTTGCATTCCGACATCCTCCTCGCACCTGCTTTTAATATCCAACATGATATACCCTATCATCCACAATCTATAGGATACCCCATAGATCAGCCTTCTGCCGTGTTTCGCCCTCCTATTGCCTGATCTCCTTTAGTTATACCTGTTATTTTTTTCTGCAGATGATCATCTGCATTTATCTGCCTGCGCTATATCCTGGCGGATATCCGACTACAGTTTCCTTTTAAAAAATCTGCATCCACATGCAGAAAGGGATTGCTATTGCCTGCACCTTTCAACATATTATTCATGAAACACATCAACATATTACTGACTACCGCTCTTATTGCAATCACGACTTTCAGCGCCTGTAAAAAAGAGGATACCACTGCCCCATCCGGCAGTAGCGCCAAAGCGACCTTGTCTATTCAGTTTGACAATATTGTGGGAGATAAAAATCTGCAATTGGGTACCGGCACCTATACCAATGCTTCGGGAGAACAATTCAAAATCGATTTTTTAAAATATTATATCACCAATATCAAAGCCACCAACAATAAGGGTATTGAATACACAGTTCCGAAAGACAGCAGCTACTTCCTCGTATCAGAGGCAGATGGCGCTTCACAGTTCGTGAAAGTACGCGTACCTGAAGGAGAATATACTGCTATCAGTTTTGTATTGGGAGTAGATAGCCTGAGCAGCGTAATGGACGTTGCCAAAAGAACCGGCGTACTGGACCCTTCCGGCGGCATGGACCAGGGCATGTACTGGGAATGGAATATGGGTTATATCTTCTTTAAGATGGAAGGCTCTTCTCCTGCTGCCCCGGCGGATCCCAGCGGCAACTGTAAGTTTCGTTACCATATAGGTGGCTTCGGTGGCTATAGCGCACCGACTATCAATAACATCAAGACCATCAAGGTGGACCTCACCAAAGCCGGCGTAGCAAAAGTCCGCGCCGGACGTGAAGCGAACGTTCACCTGATGGTCGATATACTGAAAGTATTCAACGGCGCCACCAATGTGAGCATTGCCAGCAATCCCACGGTGATGTTCTCCAATTTCAGCACCATCGTAGCCGGCAACTATGCCAATATGTTTACGCATGACCATACCGAAAACTAAATCAGGGCGGTATGAAAAAAAGCTATAGGTATATCACGTTACTGGCTTTACTGATTTGGTCCTGTAGCCGGGATAAGGCTACTACACCCGCTTTTGAAGGATTCGTACAACCGGCAGGGTTTCCCCTGCCGGTGTACCATCTCGCCGGCAATCCGGTAACGCGTGAAGGTTTTGAGCTGGGACGCAAGCTATTTTACGAGCCCCGGCTGTCAAGGAACAACACCATTTCCTGTGGCAGCTGTCACCTTCAAAGCTCCGCGTTCACGCATCATGGCCATGATATCAGTCATGGTATCGACGACCGTCTTGGTAGCCGCAATGCGCCGCCCATCATGAACCTGGCATGGAATACTACGTTTATGTGGGATGGTGGCATCTTCGACCTCGACCTTCAGCCGGTGGCGCCTATCAGCAATTTTGTAGAAATGGACGAAAAGGTAAGTAATGTGCTGGAAAAGCTGAAAGCCACGCCACCCTATCCTGAACTATTCAGGAAAGCCTTTGGCAGCAAGGATATTACCACTGCCACTATGATGAAAGCCATGTCGCAGTTTATGGTGATGGTAGTGAGTGATCAGGCTAAATACGATAGTGTGCGCCGAGGGCAAACCACTTTTACACCTGATGAAAGCCGCGGCTATGCCCTATTTCAGCAACATTGCAACAGCTGCCACCGCGAGCCTTTGTTTACAGATCATTCGTTCCGGAATAATGGTATCGGCCCCGGCCCTAACAACGATTCCGGCCGTTTCGCCATTACGCTGAAACCGGGAGACATGTACGCCTTCAGGGTACCGAGTCTGCGCAACCTGGCCTATACCGCGCCCTATATGCACGATGGCAGGTTCTATACCTTGCAAGGTGTGCTTACGCACTATACGTCGGAGATAACGGACATGCCTACACTGGACCCGATCCTGAAAACCGGCGACAAGCCAGGCATCGCGCTGTCAGCAACAGAACAACAGCAATTGCTGATCTTCCTGAATACACTTAATGATAAAAAATTCATCACAGACAAACGGTTTTCCCAGGAAACACCCTGATCTGCATAAAAAATATCTGTATGAAAAAAATAATTGTATTACTTACATTTATATTCCTCACCAGCTATAAACTGTATGCCTGCGACATCTGCGGCTGCGGCGTTGGCAGCTATTACATCGGTATTCTGCCAGACTTTAAGCAAAAATTCGTAGGACTCAGGTACCAATATAAAACACTGACATCGCACCTGGGGCCTGGCGGCACGCATTCCTATCTTACCACTGCGGAAACCTATCAGACAGCAGAGCTCTGGGGAGGATGGAATATTGGCAAACGGTTCCGGGTAATAGGCTTTGTACCTGTCAATTTCAACAGCCGCGAAAACCAGGGAGCGACCCTTCGCCGCTCCGGCCCTGGCGACATCGCCGCTGTAGGCTATTATCAGCTGTTTGACCAACAACAGACCGTAGGGAATAAATTACTGGTACAATCACTGTGGGTGGGCGCCGGCATAAAGCTGCCTACCGGTAAATATGAACCCGCGGAGCATAAGGAAAATGAAGACACGCCTAATAATTTTCAGCTGGGCACCGCCAGCACCGACTTCACGCTCAATGCCATGTATGACGTCCGGCTGATGGACTTCGGCATCAATGCCAACGTGAGTTATAAGGTCAATACCGGCAACCGGTACGATTACCGCTACGGCAACAAGTTCACCGCCAACCTGCTGGCCTATTATAAGATCAGGGCAACCAGTAAAGTAACGGTAGCGCCTAATGCCGGTATGTTGTATGAAACCGCTGCACAGGATACAGAAGCAAAAAAATATGCAGTCGATAACTCCGGCGGCTATACGCTGATGGGCACTACCGGCCTGGAAGTGACGATGGGCAATATCTCATTGGGGGCCAACTGGCAGCCTGTTATCGCACAGCAACTGGCCAACAATACGCTGAAAGCCGGCAGCAGGGCCATGGTGCATATCAGTTACCTGTTTTGATCTCTTAATTGGTTGTGTATGAAATCCGGAGAAATTACAACGTGTATACTTCCTGTTGAAAATGAAAATTTCCAGGCGGCAACTATGGATCAGTTTCCTGAAAAGCTTATCCCGACAGGTATTCCGGTCAAACTGGGCTTTTATGTTCTGTTACTGACAGAAAAAGGAAGACCTGGCATTACCATCGATGGACAGGCGATAGCCGTTTCCACTCCTGCTGTGATCTGTGCCAGGCCAGGTAGTATTATGCAATGGCAGAAGACAGCAAAGCTAAAAGGGTACATGATTTGTTTTACTGCAAATTTTTTTTCAGTAAGATATAATAACAATGCCTTGTCTGGCTTTGCCTTCCTCGAAAGTGCAAATGGCGGGCATCTACCATTAAATACCATACAGCATAAAACCTGGAATACACTGTTGGAACAAGTAATGCTGGAATCTAACCAACAACATAAAAACAGGGACAGCATCCTGCGTTCTTACCTGAATATCATGCTTTGCATGTTTGATCGTGAGCGTCCGGCGGAAGTAGTACTAACGAAAAGGAATATACGGGAAGAAAAAATCAGGCAGTTCAAATCCATGCTGGATGAGCATTTCATCTTACATAAAGCACCATCTTTTTATGCCGGATGCCTGAACATCACCACCAACTACCTGAACAAGCTTTGCAAGCAACAGGAAGGCTTATCCTGTGGTGCGATGATCAGGCGTAGGGTCACCATTGAGGCACAGCGGTTGCTACACTATACCGCCGACCCTATTACGGATATTGCACACCAGCTGGAGTTTGAGCAGGTATCCTATTTCATTACCTTCTTTAAAAAAAATGTGGGCGTAACGCCGGAACATTATAGAAAAAACAATTAGAAAAATGTCGGGATATTCAGCCGGAGAAAGAGTTACCATCAGGGTAAGGGTAAGAACAAAAACCGGGATTAAGATAGTACCGGTACCCAAGGTGATAAAAATGAATCTTAACTAAAACAACATTTATGATAAAAAATACCAATGATGTATTAAAAAGGAATGAGCGAAAATTTAATCGTAGCAGGCGGATGGTAAAACTGACACTGGCGCTGATACTATTGCTCATGGCTGGGTTGCAATATCATCACCTGATAGAAATATTGCAATCGATATAGGAAGTAGCTGAAATATAGCGTTTGTAATTGCAGCAGTATTGCAGCAGAAATTAAAAGGTCTTTTCCATTCAACTGCCATTTTATATCAGTGGCCGGATGTTATTTCGCGAGCATTCTTTTTAACCCAAACCACGCATTTACAATGAAAAAGATCCTTATTCTTCTCCTGCTGGTAGTAGCTTCTGTGGCAGTTAAAGCGCAGGCACAGTACTTCTGTAAAAGTTATGTCCAGACATCCTCCGACTCCTGGAGTATTGCGGTAAACAAAGATGCCAGCTGGAGCGCCAGAGGCCCGATCGAATACCGGGTCACCATTTACACCAATACTGGTGCTACTATTGGCAGCTGGCAGCCTTTTTACAGTGGCCAGGTAATAGCTTCCAGTGGCCTCGGCGGCACGGCTGTCATTGAAATAAGAATACTGAACTTATTGACAGGCGCTGTTCTTTCACAGTTTGAGGTAACTACCACCTGCTGATGACAACATTAAAAAAAAGCAGCCTCTACTGAGTAGAGACTGCTTTTTAACCATATATGAAGCGTAAAACCTAGTGTATTGAAATCTGTACTCTGCCCGGGTATTTTTTCAATACCCCCCTATAGCGGAGGAATTCAGTTTGTAAAGGAACACCCAGCGGGATATGCCTGATACCCACTGTTTCATCTTCTTGTGGATTCGTATACAGGTTAAACATGATAGAACCGAAAGCCTGTACCAGTCCGCCGCTGAAGCCTCCGTTAAAGCCGCGTTGCGTGATTGCATTCGCCTGCTGTGCCAGCTCCATGAATTTAAATTCATCTACCCTTACAGCAGATAATTTATCATCCCAGAAGTAGAACACGCTTTTCCTGTTGCTCTGGCTATTATCGCCGGCGAGGAAAGACAACTGATCAATGCCATCAATATAGGTAGTTGCGGGAACCAGCTTTGACACCTCTGCCCCCGGTTTGCCAGCAATGGCCATGGAAGTAGGCAATACATCAGCCAGGTCAAACAATCCGTCAGATTTACGGGGTTTCACGACTCCTTTCCAATATACGAAAGTAGGTACCCTTACTCCTCCTTCATAGGTAGAACCTTTTGCGCCGCGGAAAGCTGTTCTGCCGGCAGGCGGCACCTCTGATTCCGGGCCGTTATCTGAAGTAAAGAGAATCAGGGTATTTTCGAGCTCACCAGTCTCCTGCAAGACCTTAATCAGTCTGCCGAATACATCATCAATCTCCACGATTGCATCGCCATAAACCGTGCGGGAAGCAGACCTGCCTTCGTAATAACTGTTTGGATAGTTATCGAAATGTGCTGCCCTGGTACAATAATACAGGAAGAATGGTTTTTTGCTGCCGGCCTGTTTTTTCAGGAAATCTTCCCCATACTTGCACCAGTCCTGGTCGAGGTTTTTAATATTATCTACCGTGATCTCCTTTACTTCTTCAATTTTCCCACCTTTGGCGGAGTGTACATCATATTTGCTGAAAGGAAGGTCTTCGATATACTTATAACGGTCAGGGCTCAACGCTACTTCCGGATTATAGGTAGGGTCGCGCCATTCGGTATACATATCCGATACAGAGAGGAAGCCACGGAAGTCGTCGAAGCCTACGTTCTGAGGCTGGGAGCCATTGTTTTCCCCCATATGATGGTGGCCTTTGTAGGGGAACAGCTGGGTTGAGAATAGGCACTGGTAAGTATCATGCCTTGTGCTGCAATGCTGTCTATAATAGGGGTATTATTACCAACAGAGATACCACCGCCATTAAAGCCGAAGTCCATATGGATGATTAATGTGGTTAGAATGATTGCTGCAGGTTGTTATGCCGGAACTAATTTGTTATACGCAAATATGAAGATAGTGGAATCGGGTAACAGGTTGATTCTTATAAAATCATCATCTTACTAATACTACCAGAACAGCTGATGATAAAAAAAGTTTAAGTTTTTAAAGATATGAAAAGATGATAATGTTTATTTATATCCCTGATTCCGGTGATATTGCCGGGGTACATAAAGCAGTACCTTCGCCTTGTCAAAAAGCCATAGCCGCAGATCATGAACAAAAATTCTGAATACGAGAAAATGCCCAAAAGCCTGAAAGGGCTTAATTTATCGGAGAAGAGTCAGCATGAGCTGAATAAATTAAAGTGGGTGGTCACCGAGAAAATTCACGGTGCTAATTTCAGTTTTGTCTATGAGAACCACCGGTTGTTGTACGCCAAACGCAAGGATTATCTGCAATGGACGGATGATTTCTTCGGGTTTCAGCTGGTAGCTGCCAGGCTGGAAGACAGCATTATCCGGGTGTTTGAGCAGCTGGCACAGGATATTCCTGCCAGCAGGTATATCATTTACGGAGAATTGTTTGGCGGGAGATATCCTCACCCGGATGTCGTTGCTGATCCGCAGTTCCAGGCGATACAGACTGGCGTGTATTACAGTCCCGTAGTGGATTTCTGCGCTTTTGACATTGCGATGGAAAATGATGACACAGGCGCCAAGCAGTACCTGGACTATGCCAGGTCTGTTGCTTACTTTGAGGAGTATAGCATTTTCCATGCGAAGATTCTCTTTAGCGGCAAACTGAATGAGGCGCTGAATTTCAATACCAGGATCAATTCTGCCGTACCGGCGCAGCTGCAATTACCGACGCTGGACAATAATCTTATCGAGGGCATCGTTGTGAAGCCGCTGCAGCATATGGGACTAACGGAAATGGATATACGGCCCATCATCAAAATAAAAAATCCGGAGTTCGACGAAGAAAAGAAATTCCATGAAGCGGAGAAATGGTCGCTGATACCAGAGGTCACGTCCCGTGCGGAAAAGCTGTCGTTTCTGGTGGAAGAAATGAGCGGATATATAACGGAGAACAGGCTTAACAGTGTGCTATCCAAAACAGGCCGCGCTGACAAGGCTAATACGACCCGGATGAATGAAATTAAAGCAGAGTTTCTGCGGGATGTTTATGAAGATTTTAATTTAGATAATGCCGGCATTTTAGATGACCTGAGCGAGGCAGAAGCCCGGTGGATAAGGGATCGTATAGCCATGCGGATCGTTGGGTTATTAAATAGTTTTAGTTAGACGATGGCATTTCCGTCGTAATCGAATTTGTATGAATTATGCTGCCAGTCATGGGCAAGGATATATTCATCTGTCATCACAAAATCGTTTATTCCTTCCGGTGTACTGAATATATCGGCGCCTGACCGCTGCCAGCAGATATTGCCATTGTGATCAATGCGGGTGATTTCCAGTTCCCCATGAACGATGTAATCAGCGCCATACCTGAATACTTCAAAACAATAAGTGGTATCTGCCTTCGTTGTCCAGAGCGGTTCCAGCTGAGGTACGGATAAACAATATAGGCGATCAGCAGAACTAAAGATGATCCGCTCTTCTTCCACAATAACAGCTCCTTCATAGACACGTTGGCCATTCGTTCCGATAAGCGCGCTATCCAGCAGATTATCGTCTTCATACACGTCAATACCCAACAGCGAACTTGTGTAATCCGGATCTGGAAAATAGTGCCTGTTATACTCCCGGACATTATCTGCCGAGCCTGGCGTATAGTCATGGTCTTGCACTATTTTAACCGTGTATTTGCCACATTGGATTTCCATAAATTTTCTTTCTCTCTGGTAAATTTCTCTCCATAAATATATATTTTTAAGGAGAAATAAAACCATATCATCCCCCATGCATCAGGATCTCCTACAACATATCGGCTATTTCATACATCTTTCCGAAGAAGAAAAAGAATGGGTTTCACAAAGATTTATCATCCGAACTTATCAAAAGGGGGATTATTTCCTGCGGGAAGGCCAGGTATGCCGGGAAGCAGCCTTTATTCAGTCGGGGCTGCTGAGATATGTGCTTACAAAGGAAGATGGTGAAGAATTGACGGTAGACTTCAACAAAGAGCAGGAATGGACCTGTAATTACGCCAGTTTTCTGGATAAGAGTCCGTCAGGAACTGCTATTCAGTGTATTGAGCCCACTACCCTGCTGGTTATCTCTTATGATGATCTGCAGTTGCTGTATACCCATGTGGCCGAAGGGCAGAAATTTGGTCGCCTGATCTGTGAATTTTTATATGTAGAGGCTATCAAAAAAGTCCGTTCGATGTATACCCATCAGCCGGGGGAGCGTTACCTGCAGTTCCTGGATACCTACGCCTCGCTGGCACAGCGCCTGCCCCAATATTATATCTCCTCCTATGTAGGCGTACAGCCGCCATCATTGAGTCGTATCAGGAAAAGACTGTCAAAATAGATTTATTAACCTGGGTTAACGAACCCAGAATAGCCGCTTCATAGCTTTGTATTGTCAAAAACAACAAGCTATGAAAACAATCACACAGAAAACAGCATGGTTCCTTTCCCTGGCCACCGGATTACTATTGATGTTCATCGGCCTCCGGTTCTTTCTTGTACCTGAACAGGCAGAAGCTGGCTTTGGTATCCATACCGGCCTTACCGAACATTTCGAATTTCACTATATCAAGGGCATCCGCGATTTCGCGTTTGGGCTATTAACGACGGTATTGCTGCTAAACAAAGAATACCGGAGTCTGGGTTGGTTAATGCTTTGCTGTGCTATCATTCCTACCACAGACTTCATCGTGGTACTGAGTAATCCGCTGCATCCTGCTGCTGCCATCTACCCACACCTTACAGCAGTATTGATCTGCCTGACTGTTGGCCCATACTACCTCTACACCACCAGAAAATCTCAATCCTATGCTGTTTAGTATCTTATTGCTCATTCATTTTGCGGCCTTTGCCATCTATGTCGGTTATCTCGGGCTGCTATGGCCTACCCGCGGCGCAGGCCCGCGCAGCAAAGCAGGACTCGTGTTAGGGATTACAATATTGGTTACAGGTGTATTGATGGTGATGCTGAAGTATCCGAATATAAATTACTATAAAGTGGTTCCCAAGACGGTGGCCTTTCTGATAGTAACCGTTATCAATGGCATATTTGCAGAGAAGGATCTTTCGAAAGCAGCGTATTACGCGCTGATTGGACTTACCCTGGGAGCGGCCTGTATTGCGATTTTTCACTAAAGATGTCGGCATAGAAACCCAACGAATGTATATCTTCGCAGCAAACATTGTTACTCCTTATGCGTCATATACTCGTGAAATCCTTACTGTTATTGCTTTTCATGATTCCAGGCCGTTGCCTGGCCGGCGGACTCTCCGCCTGGGAAGAAGATACTCCCTTTCATAACATCCTGGCACATGATGGCGTAACAGTAGGCTGGGTAACACTTACCATGGATACCACCAGTCTTTCGTTTAAGCATTTTTATTTCTACAAAGGGTTTATTGTGGCATCAGCAGATTCATCTTACTATATCATTGACGAAGAGAAAAAGACGATACAGGAATTCGGAGATCAGGATAAATGGCAGCAGGCTATTAAGGCACAACACCTAAACCCTTTATGGAAGCGGGAATACGACGACTGTTATGGCACAGATAAATTCGGAATGATATTCGCTTTGTTCGTACTCCCGATACCGTTATTCCTGCCATTACTCTGGATAACATGTGTGATCAGTCTATTTTTCTCTACAAGAAAATTAATTTTCCTGCGACGTCATTTTTCGTGGATATACCCTACAGTATTGCTTTTGGTGTTATTACTCAATAGATATCCCAATAGTATCTAGAAAAATATTTTCAGATTTTTTCATAAAAATGCTTGCCAATTAAAAACAACTCCTTATCTTCGCGGCCCGCAATGATGAAAAAATCACTGCTGATTCCGTAGCTCAGTTGGTAGAGCAATACACTTTTAATGTATGGGCCCTGGGTTCGAGTCCCAGCGGGATCACTGGAAACCTTTCTCTACTCTGTAGAGAAAGGTTTTTTGCTTTTACGCTATAATCTCCTCTATAATGTTTGTGCGTTTAGGCGCACAGTTTACTTCTCTTTATTCAGAGGCTACGATAACGGTAAGAAGGCTGTCATCCACGCTTAATCGTTTACGGTTCCAGGAAGACGGAAGAATACCAATTCTCAGTATTAAGTAAAGTTCGTTTTTCGATTCAAAAACAGTGCTAGATAAAAATAATACTGGTGCCGTCTTTCCGCACATCCTTTTGGTTACAAATCAGCTTTAGCGGAAATATAATTACGTTATAATTTACGCTATAAAAAATGAGTGGGTCTGGATAAAAATAAATTATCAGATGCCTAAGCATTGTTATAGAATATTGAAAATAATATTTAGTTAAAAGAAAGATAGATGAATATATTTCGTATCAATGAAATAAAGTCGAAATAATCCCGGCGGGATCACAGACAATCTTTAAAACCCTTTCCAGTAGATGTTTTTGAGGCTTTTAGTCGAGCTTCGATTATATAACCTCATATTCCCCATACTTCATTAGGCTAAAGAACTTTTACCAGGTTATAAGTAAATTGTATCAGTATAATTATCCTTTAATATTTCGTTTATTCGATTCCGTTACAAGATAACTTATTACACATCGCGTTATTGTTAGTGGGTCGATTATTTGAACTCAAACTATTCCTGTAAGCTTGAAATATAACCCCAGCCATGCTGAGAATTATGATACGAAGAAATTGCACAATGTTTAATTATTATTCAAAAGTCTTTAGATTTGGCTGTTAATTAACCAATACAAAACCTATCGCCTATGAAAAAGCGTTTAAACAGTATTGGCGATTGATATGAGTGGAACAGTCATTGGGGTGTTATAAATAGCTACGATACCGATGATTAACCTGCCAGACAATTTGAAAATGTCTTTTGGTATTTCACATAAGGCAGTCCTTACGTACGAATAATTTTAGTTGTATAATTTGTGTCTTCTTAACCTAAACTATGAAATTAATGAACAGAATCCTGTGTCTGCTGCTTTTTGCAATGATTTACCTTGTAGCTTGTAAAAAAAATAATGACTCAACTCCTGATGTTCCCAAAGTTCAATCAATCACCAGTATTCTCGGCCCTATGGGCTACGCAATGAACTTTACGTACACAGGTGAATTGTTGTCGGGCTTTTCCTATCCTTACAAGGGAGGGGCCGACTTCTCCGTAAATTATGACAGTAAGGGCCGAATCGGGAATGTCGTTGCCTCTTACTATTTTCTCGGTACCTTTAAGATGGCTTCTGCTATATTTACTTATGGTACTAATGAAAACGTAAGCCGGGTGTCATATAAAACCACTGGCGGGGGCAGGAATGCCTCAGACCCTTATTTCGGAGATTTATCAGACGGTAAATTGCAAACAGCGTATGATTCTTTGACTTACGGTACTAATAATCGCATAGAGTCAATTTATTCTATGGATGCGGGGATAGTTACAGGATTAGTCCAGTTCTCCTACGACGATACTCACCCCGATGTGCCTGTGAAACTCGAACAATTCCGTAATAATGCCGGACAACTTACACTGGATGATAAAATTGAGTTAACGACCAATGATATGAATAGTCCATTTAACACCTTATGGTTCTTTCCCTACATGGATAAAATAAGTTACATGGTGGGCAGCTCTATGGGGGTGGACTTGCCTATTCTTTTTGATGACCCTTCTACATATCTTGACTATTATCTTCCATATGTGAAAAAATGTATTACTAATTATAAGGTTTATAACAATTGGGGGTTCTATAACTATAAGAATACGATTTTCAACTATTATTACGCCAGTGATGGAAAGAGATTTACAGCAAGAAAACAAGGGGGAACAGATAGTGTGAATATCATACTCAGGTAATTACTTTTGAAGCTGGTTTTAGTAAAAAAGCCCTACAATAACGATATTGTAAGGCTTTTTTGTTAAAACATTTGATTCTGTTTAAGTACCTCTAAATTATCATGAAACAAGCTCGGGAATTGTCCTACGGGGATCACCACTTCAAACGGGTAGCCAAATTTGGTACCCCGTCTCTTTTTTACATTTATCCATAACCGTTATCATTTAAATACCGCCCGGAGTTTTGGGTACAATAGAGGCAGATCTTCCTCCTTCCAATCTATATGCGCCAAAATCATAGTCCAGACCTTTCTCAAAAGCAATGTCCCTGGGAAGGTTCTCCGCATCTGCCACAACTCCACTTTTCATTTGGTAAGCGCTATCTGCCACATACAGTAGCTCCTCGAATTCAGCAAACTTTGAATTATCAACGAAATCCGCCAGGGAATCAGGATGCAGTAAGGTGTCGTCAAAAACTTTTCTGCCCATACTAATTATCCAACATCGGAAGTACAGGTAGCTGTCGTCGCTGACAGAACCAGCAATTATTTTCTGTGCACCCACGATTTTATAATCATCAAGTGCTATAATCAATTCCCTCAGTATCATCTCAAAATCTACTATATCATTCAATGAGAAACGGGCAAGGGATTTCTGAAGCTCGTCGGCTTTAAATTCTTCGGGTACATGAACAGATTCTTCAATAATCTCCCAAAACGTTGTTTTTTCCATACCAGGGATAAAAATTTTATTGTATTATGTCGACTAAAATAAACGAATATGGTAGGTAAAAGAAATTAGCATCGACTTTTTTTGAGATATATTCATATAATCCTGCGAAACCATCAATCCAACAACCATATATACGTGCACGTTACTACATAAATATCCAAAAATTATATAATTTCGCTCCCATTGAAATAAGGTATCGTTAACCAGCTACACCGCTATCCCTGACCAGCTTACATTGCTCCTTACGCTTCCTGTTATTTCACCAACACGACTATTTTTATTATCCAAATACCCAACCATGTTAGAACGACAAATCAGGGCCGTCTATGACGAAGAAACAATCACCGTATACCAGGCATACTCACCAAAGATTGGCATCCTCGCAGTGGAACACCAGCGCTTCATACCACCATTTAAAATGGACCGCATGACCTGGATCAAGCCCTCCTTTCTGTGGATGATGTACCGCGCCGGGTGGGGTACAAAAGAAGGACAGGAACACATCCTTGCCATCAATATCAAACGCAGTGGATTTGAATGGGCCATCGGCAATGCCTGCCTCTCCCACTACAAACCAAAGTTACACGGCAGCGAAAGCGCCTGGCAGGAAGCCATGAAACAGGCACCCGTACGTATCCAATGGGACCCGGAGAAAGACATCCATATGCAAAATCTTGACTACAGAAGTATTCAGATCGGCTTATCAGGTATTGCTGTTGAGCATTATGTAAATGACTGGGTAGTATCGATAACAGATATCAGCGACTACTCCCGGGATTTACATCAGTTAATCCGCAGTGGCAAAAAGGAGGAAGCAACAGCAAAACTTCCGCAGGAACGTATCTATCCACTGGATGCCGCACTGGGTAAACCTATTCATCATTCCACACAACAATAAAAGCTGTCTCTACCCGGGTAGAGACAGCTTTTTTCTTTATAAACTAAAAGTCTAACCTTAACGTATCAACGTTACCGTCCCCTTCCTGCTAAATCTTCTCCCCAGATAATCTACTCCCTCTACCATCCATACATAGGTATCCGCAGGTGCTGGCTGTCCCCTCACCGTACCATCCCAGCCGCCAGGCAAGTCGGTACTTTTAAAAACCAATTGTCCCCAGCGGTTCCAGACGCAGAAGAAGTCGAGATGCTGCACGCCAGGCGCTATTGCCCTGAATACATCATTTCTTCCATCATTATTGGGCGTAAAGGCATTGGGGACATAAAACTCCGGCCCGGTATAAACTTTAATATGAATAAAATCCGTGGCAGTACAGCCTTCCGGAGAAGTGAGTGTCAGCCCGTAGGTTTGATCGCTTTGCAGGTAAGCCACAGGATGATCGCTGTAAGGATCACTCAGTCCTGTTGCCGGCTGCCAGTGGTAAGTGACACCTGGCTGCGTCCAGCCGGCCTGCAGTTGCAGTGGCTGCCCTACTGCGATAATGGTATCTTTCCCCGCCTGCGCATATACGTTGTTTACTTTCACCGGCACCGGTACCACCGGAGAAGCACATCCTTCACTACTGAGACCATACATCGTAGCCTGGTAAAGACCGGTATCTGCATACTGATGCTGCAACGACTGCCCCATCCCCATCTGCCCATCCCCAAATTTCCATACATACTTACTAATGGCAATCCCCGGCGTTTCATTGGTGCTGCTGAAATCTGTAGCAACACCCAGACAAACATTACTTCCTGTGGCGGTAATATCAGGCGTTTCACTGAAAAGTACTGTTTTGGTGGCGGAGCTACTACAGCCCTGTGTAGTCGTCACCGTTAGCGCCACCGCATGTGGCCCTGGCTGTGTGTATGGAGGCGCCGGACTGCTACCGGTACTACTGGTGCCATCGTCCCATTGCCAGCTCCAGGTCGCGGGCGTACCTACTGTCACCTGTGTTTCATCGGTCATCGATTGATTAGCACCTAAACAGTATGGGACGGGACCAAAATCTACCTTCGGGTAAGAGCCCAGCGTAAAAGGGGATTTTAGCGTATCAGAAATACAGCCGCTGTTATCCTGGTTTACCGGTAAAAAGGTAAATCATCGAATCTGAAAGAACACAAAAAAGGATACACAAAACAATTTGGTTTTAGTGTATCCTTTTTTCTAGTAAAGTCTTATCAATACAAATTTTCTGAAATCACAAGTCAATAATAAGCAAACCAACCAAAACCCAAACATGAGACTTAAAACTTTATGGGCCATGAAAGTAAGTCAGGAAAAGGAATCTGGTAGAAGCTGGCTATTCGGAATGAACTTCCCTTTTTGGGTTTCATTTTACAATTTCATGTAGATGAGTACAGAGCATTTGTAATCTTTCCATAACTGTATTAACTTCCTCCATCCGGGAATATCCTCCATTTTCTGTGTCTGGATATTTAAAGTCTGCTTTCTCCAAAGCATCAAGGATCACGCTATCATAAGCAGATGTATCACCGGAATTGCTGTTCAATACCTTGAAATTTAAATGAAGATGGTCTTTATTAAATATATCAATACCATATTCTTTACTACTATAGATCATTCCTCGAAGCGTAATCTTTGGTATACCTGTTTCTCCATAGTCTACTGTATAATTGGCCTTAAAAGGACCGAAGTCACAGTTCTCCATTTCTTCTGTAAATAAATGATAAGTAAGTAATTCATAATGATAAGTCAACTTACTAGTTTTCAAAAGACGGATTCTTTGATCGCTATCATTTACCCGGATAAAACCCTGTGTACAAGCTTTAATCAAGCGGGGATTTCTTACAAAAGGAGCCCGCCATCCCATAGGAATATCTGCAATAAATCTCCGACAGGAATCTTGGAAATTTTTGGGATCAAATCGATTATCGTCGAGTAATTCTTTTACAAGTTTTCTGCGTGCAGTCTGCACTTCGTTGTCATTGTCCTGCCTGCCGTTTAGTCGCAAAAGTCGTTTCCAGCTATAATCACGAAGATTAGCAGAGCTATGGAGAAAATTTTTTCTCCAATATTCGGCGGTGATCAAATAATCACCTTTGGAAAGCATAGCCCTTTCCCACAGATACTCCTCCTCTGAAGCGTTACTTCTGTTATTGAGATAATCAAACAGTGCGGTAGATTTTTCCACATAGCTATTAAATATATTCAGGAATGTACTATCTTCTTCATCGTTCCAATTACAATGCTTATTCCTGTTATAATACTCAAGTATCCCGCTGAATTCTAATAGGAAGCCTATCTGACCTCTTACAAAAGAATGCTTCTCGATACTCAACACAGCAGTAGCCCAAGGATTTCCTTTGAGTATAAGACAGGCTTTGATTTTCTCCTCTTCTATTTGTTGACCATAGAAAGAGCTGATCTCCGCTTCTCCTCCTGCTAAGTGCGTCAGAATATCTGGCATATAGGGAGATAATTTTCTAATTTCCTTCAAGGCGTTCGCTAAACTTCTTGAATCGTCGAAATCACTATTCTCGGTAAGGTTATAGACAACCCGCATCATTTCTTTAAGTCCGCTGGTTTCAAAACCCCTCAAAATATACGTCAGGAATGCGTGAAATCTAATTCTATCAGTCGCTCTGAGGTCATGAATGAATGCCTTCCGGGATACCGACCAATGGTTATAATGGTGATCTTCCGGCATATGGGCAGCATCTATCTCAGTTACCTTTAGTAAGCTATCAAACGAAGCTACAAGAGCGGTAATAATATGAGCTTGCAGCACTCCATAATCCTTATAATTGAAGAAAGAAACACCTTTCGCCACTCCTTTATAACCGGCTTCACTTTTGATATCCTGTGTACCCACCAATTTTCTCAAATTATCATCTACACTATCCCTATTACAGGCATACTCATTAGTGAGTATGACGCGGATAAAATTCATGATGTAGTCATCAGAAAAAACTGGCTTCCCATTTTCATATGATTGAGCCCAAAAAAAATCCAGCCATTTTGTGTCAATGCTATGGGAAAAGTAGTCTTGGGTTAGTAATTTCATTTCACCCTTTCCGGACTGGAACGACCAATGCTTAGGCTCACCCTTAAACAGTTCTGCTATTTCTTTTTCCAGTTTTGCCTTGAAGTTCTCAAAGGGTGTTAGCTCCTTGCCTCGAGAATTTATTTTAATATAGAGGTCATCTGTAAGATGTAGTTCTCCAATATCGAGAAATTGAAAGGTAATTAGAGGTGGCTCACTTTTTATAAGCCTGTTAAAGAAGTCCGGTTTATTTCGAAACCTTTGATCTATTGCATCCAACATAGTGAGCATAGACTGGATTGTCGGATCCTGTCTCCATGACTCAAAGTACCAACCTTCATTTGTAATAATTGTGGATAATGATTTACCATGTTCTAATGGCCCAAAATCAACAATACTTGACAACAGTGCATCACAAAACTCACGGGCACTGGCACGTGTTTCGTATGAAAATCGGGACCTATTGCCATCCAGCAAGTTTTCACGTAATGTTTGTTCGTTCCCGCTCAAGGTGCCTAAATACCAGTGAAGCAGAAAAAGGGTAGTAAGACGCTGTTGTCCATCCAGTGGAATAAATGTAGGCGCCCCTTTAACAGGCCTTGAAATACTACCATAGACAAAATCCAGATCCCTGTTGGGAATATTTTCATCCAGATACTTATAAAGTGTTGTCAGGAATTGCGATCTTACTTCTTTAGCAGATTTTCGTCCCTGTGCATAATCACGCTGAATAATCGGTATTTCAATGTTCAATTGTTGCGTGGAAAATAATTGAAAAAATGACAACCTTTTTCCTTCATTAATTTTTATTTCACTTAATTGCATGGGGATTTACATTTCTTGTGAGGGAAGATAATTTTCTAACATACGAAAAATGGCATTAGTGTATGACAATGCATCACTTTCTTTCCAATGCATGACATCGCCAAGGCGATCTGCATAATATTTTAGAAATACGTTCTTAGTACAAATAGGCACAAACTTTCCTATGCTGTCATTTTCAATAATATGCTGGCGCTTAATGGGAAAGAATGCGTTTTTGTAACTACGATTTGTGGCCGAATCCAGGAGTGTAAGGTTCCCAATGCTATCTATGTATTTATTGCGGTCATCTAAATCAGCATCGAATCGATTAGCTATTTCCTGTTTTATTTCTGAAAACATCACTTCGTTAACAGCGTCCATGGAATAAAGTTCGAGAATCCTTTTACAAAAATTCCCGTCATCTTCTTTCAAGTCATCCAATTTACTCTTGTTTTGTAAGATTACTTCTATACTAAGACCTGTAAAATATTTCACGATATCGGCCATCCAGTCCTTCCTATAGCGTTTATCTATATCTCTTTCTGTTTGAGAGTTGATATGTTCAATGTCCCAGTCATAAGTTTTGAATAAATCAAATGGAAACCTGCTCTCGCCTTCAGATTTCAGAAGCGTCTGAATATTGAACAGTAACAACAATCTCTTAATTTCGGCTCGATCATTATTATACTCCAGATTGACAATTTGAAAATTGACAGTATTTTTTATTTTTTCATTCAGGATTTCTTTAAATTTATCCTTACTTATTTTATCTGCATCAGCTTTTAGTTTATTCATTCGATAGCCGCAACAAATGAGATATCCAACCAAATGATATAGCTCATTGTTACTGAACCAATCTTCAAGGACCTGAAAGTATTGTTTTACCTTGATCCACATAGCACCTATGTCAACTTGTCCGTTACTATCTTTGACCAGGTTTTCTTCAGAGATAAATGCATAGAATGTATGATAATAATCAGTGTCTTTTTGTCGATCAAACATTCTATCAAATATATATTCAATACGGTTCTCGTAATTAAATGTATCAGCTGCATCATAGATAAAATACCAGAATTCATCACGTTGGAGCATCCTTTCGATATAATCCCACTCAGTTGCGATCTGGATTTGTTTTACATCAGCCTTTTCTATTGGAAAATGTTCTTTTTGTAACAGGAAAGCCTTTATCAACTCTGCACTTGTTAAGGGAATTTTCCCTATGTTTAAACGGGTAAAGATATCAATATGAGTGGCTGTCTCTGACTCATCAACCTGATACCATATTACCTTTACGTTTTTTCCTTCATCATCATCATTTAGAAATGTTTGTTGAAAGTTGATCTTGGTATTCGGACCTTTACTTTTGAACCAAGCTTTAATTGAATTAAATGCTTCGCTCATGTGATAATAATCAATGTTATCCTCACGGTGAATATCGCCAATATTCTCAATGAAGCTCTGGCTTTCAGGTCTTGTCTCGTAAGAGATTGAAAATTTAATATTGTCAAGATCATCTGCCCGGGTTTGTAAGTAGGTAATGATCAATAGAATGGTTGTTAATCGTTGCTGTCCATCAATGACGATCCATCCTTGAGGGGAGGGAGAAACAACCAGTGGCTGTAGACAATAGAACACTTCTTTGAAAGGAGTATCTTTTTTTTCTGCTCGGAATCTCCAAATATCATCCAGTAAAGCTATAACTTGTGCCGGCCCCCAGCGATATCCTCTTTGATAGGCGGGAATATAAAAAATTTCATTACTTAAACGGCAAATAGGTTTTAGTATTAATTTCGTAGTGGTCATTAATAGGGACTATATTTTTATGTAATAAGCTAATTTATATATTTCCAGTGATATTATAAGTACTCAAAAACCTAATACAGAATACCTGTTAAATCAAGTCTGGTGAGATGAAATTAAATTTTTTGAAAGATATAGGCACAATATTATACCATCTAACATTATACTTAACAATCGAGGATTGTAAATGTAGATGATTATAATTTTTAATTATAAAATTGCTTTTGTGCAAAGTAAGCTAATCCAGAAGGATACAAACCCTACACACAAACTTATCAAGCCTTAAAAAGTGGTACTATTCTTCTCCCTACAGGAACTCATCCTGTGAAACCATCAATCCAACAATCGTATATACGTTCACATTACATCGATAACAGATATCAGCGACCACTCCCGGGATTTACATCAGTTAATCCGCAGTGGCAAAAAGGAGGAAGCAACAGCAAAACTTCCGCAGGAACGTATCTATCCACTGGATGCTGTACTGGGTAAACCTATTCATCATTCCACACAACAATAAATGGTGTCTCTACCTGGGTAGAGACACCATTTTCCTTTATAACCTGAAAGTCTAACCTCAACGTATCAACGTTACCGTCCCCTTCCTGCTAAATCTTCTCCCCAGATAATCTACTCCCTCTACCATCCATACATAGGTATCCGCAGGTGCTGGCTGTCCCCTCACCGTACCATCCCAGCCGCCAGGCAAGTCGGTACTTTTAAAAACCAATTGTCCCCAGCGGTTCCAGACACAGAAGAAGTCGAGATGCTGCACACCAGGCGCTATCGCCCTGAATACATCATTTCTGCCATCATTATTGGGCGTAAAGGCATTGGGGACATAAAACTCCGGCCCGGTATAAACTTTAATATGGATAAAATCCGTGGCAGTACAGCCTTCCGGAGAAGTGAGTGTCAGCCCGTAGGTTTGATCGCTTTGCAGGTAAGCCACAGGATGGTCGCTGTAAGGATCACTCAGTCCTGTTGCCGGCTGCCAGTGGTAAGTGACACCTGGCTGCGTCCAGCCGGCCCTCAGTTGCAGTGGCTGCCCTACTGCGATAATGGTATCTTTCCCCGCCTGCGCATATACGTTGTTTACTTTCACCGGCACCGGTACCACCGGAGAAGCACATCCTTCACTACTGAGACCATACATCGTAGCCTGGTAAAGACCGGTATCTGCATACTGATGCTGCAACGACTGCCCCATCCCCATCTGCCCATCCCCAAATTTCCATACATACTTACTAATGGCAATCCCCGGCGTTTCATTGGTGCTGCTGAAATCTGTAGCAACACCCAGACAAACATTACTTCCTGTGGCGGTAATATCAGGCGTTTCACTGAAAAGTACTGTTTTGGTGGCGGAGCTACTACAGCCCTGTGTAGTCGTCACCGTTAGCGCCACCGCATGTGGCCCTGGCTGTGTGTATGGAGGCGCCGGACTGCTACCGGTACTACTGGTGCCATCGTCCCATTGCCAGCTCCAGGTCGCGGGCGTACCTACTGTCACCTGTGTTTCATCGGTCATCGATTGATTAGCACCTAAACAGTATGGGGCGGGACCAAAATCTACCTTCGGGTAAGAGCCCAGCGTAAAAGGGGATTTCAACGTATCAGAAATACAGCCGCTGTTATCCTGGATAACCAGTTTCACCGTATAATTGCCGGCTGCGGGGTAATCATGCGGCGCAGGCTGGGCTACCGAAGACTGCGTACCATCGCCAAAATCCCACCACCAGCGGGTAATAGTACCAAAAGAACTGGAGTTGTCGGTAAAAGTTACCGGCGTGCCCTCGCAGTATATCTGCTGCGATGTAAATCCGAATTCAGGCCGCAGGGCTGCACAAAATTGCTGCAGGTTATGCGAGCCGCCGGTACTGCCGGCAAAACCCCATAGCACTTCAGGATCTCCACCGAAAATATCATTCACCAAATCTTTGTCTATACTTAAACGGTACTGATTATCTACACTTATTTCCAGGTGTTTCGTAGTGGCGTCCCAGTTAATCCGGAACAGGTGCCATTTACAATCTTTAATATTATTTACATTAGGCAGTACCGTAACCGGCCCCGCCAGGTTATTAGGACTATTATGATCCGACACACCATTCATCTGAATGGCAACGTGGTCATACGGAGGGTCATTTTCATCATAATTCTGGTAGGTATCAATGATTACACCCAGCGAAGGAGATATGCCTTTAAATCCAATCCCCTGCCCGTTTGCCCCCAGATTGGTACCTTTTGTCTGCAAAATAAACCCTATCCCATCGGCGCCATCGGTATTACAGCCGAGAAATACATCAAAAACATAATTAAATGATTGATTCAGATTGATTTTATTCTTATTCCAGGCAGTGCCGCTGGTGAAGGTGACGTCCTGGGTAAGTACATAGCAATTGCAGCTGGTTTGCGTGGCGGAACCATTGAGGATGTAGGGAGACTGACTCTGAACAGGAAATGCATAGCAAACTAATAATATGTTGGCCAGGAGCGCTAAAATTTTCATAACTGGGAATTGGGGCACTGATTACCTTGGTTACCTCGCAACAAGTTAAGGCGCGCTTTGATAATATCAAAGCGGTATTATGCAACGGATATACGGCAATATGAAGTGCTCTTTCAGGGACTGTCCGGGAAAGCAAAACACCCGTTTCTCAGGCAGAAACAGGTGTTTTATCTAAAATCAGATTACTATGCGGCATCATATTGCAGAATTATAATTCCTGCCGGTAAGATACCTTATCGACAATCTGCCATCTGCCGCCTAACTTCATCAGGTTAAACCGATCGATAAACCGGAAGGTCGCAAATGTCAGCTGTACCTGCGCCGAGGCAGTATCACCATCCCAGGTATACGAAATAAGTTCAGGCTGACATTCCTGTACAGTTGCTTTGCCAACCAGGTCCAGGTATTGTGGTAATGCCCACTGTACCAATTTCCCCTCAATGGTGGTCCTGATATAGGCATTTGGGTGAAATGCCCGCCGGAGTCTTTCCAAATCTAATACCGGACGGCCTTCGAGGTAATCATTCAGTGTAAGAAGAATCAACTGTTTTTCTGCTGCATCCATTTGAGTAGCCGGAGTTTCCATAGTTTTTTTCAGCAAAGCTATTTGATTTCTCTCCCACACCTCCTACCCCAATTACTGTTTTTTGTATTGAAATTCACTATTCTATCTGGATAAATTTAGCAGCAAAATTATCAGGATCGCAATTATTTTGTTTACCACCGGATGATTGCTTATTCTTATATATACCAATATTACTGTAACAGCTTATGAGGATATCCTCTTTTAATCATTTACCTGTTTGTAAAATATATTGCTTCCTATGAATTCAACACGAAACTGGCTGATAACCACTGTTATCCTGATTAATTTTATTTCCCGGGCCCATAGTCAGTCGGTAATTATCCCGAAAGGAATTGTGCTTCCAAAAGACTCCCTGGTCAGGGAACGCCTGATCCGTTCACTGAATGGCTTCCTGGCGCAAGCAGACCAGCCGGCTATAAAAAATGAATATATTCTTAAAACAGAACTACTCGCCACTTCCGCATTATTGGACGAAATGAAAGGAATGCGGCAAAACATCACCCTGAAAGATAACGACTTTTATAAATGCTACCTGGGCAATGCTGTACCATTGGATGATAATAATTTCATACTACAGCTATCATATATTGGTATTAATGAAAATACACCCCTACTGCGTGGGAACTACAGCATAATGGCCCGACAAATCAATAATAACTTTTATTTTTATTCACCCTTAAAACAAAACACAGCTCACTGGAAATCTCAGAAAATAAATAATACCACTTATTACTTTAAGGATACGCTGTATACTTCTTGCGCGGATGCATTTGAAAAACACCTCGATCTCTACAACAAAAAACTGAATATTCCATCTTCAGTGGCAGACTTCTACTACTGCGATAATTTTACAGAAGTGCTGCAGCTGGTGGGTGTAGACTATAAATATAATTACAACGGCATTAAAAATAATCAGCTGGTATCCCGGGAAAACAATACCGATTTGCTGGTAAATGGATGGACATCTAATCCCCAACGCTTCGACCCGCATGATATGTGGCACGACCGCCTGCGGATTGTACTTGACAAAGATGTAATTAACAGACCCGTCGACGAAGGCTGTGCCTATCTATATGGCGGCAGTTGGGGCTATACGTGGACAGAGATTTTAAGTATCTTTAAAACGTATATCAATAACAATCCCAATGCCAACTGGCAATCCCAGTACATGGATCTGAAGAATTTTTCTGAAGGAAGCAAGCCATTAAAAGTGGCATACGTATTAAATGCCCTGATCGTACAGGAGATTGAGAAAAAGAAAGGATTTCCCGCAGTTTTACCATTGTTAAGTTGTGGTAAGAAAGAAGATGGAGATGCAAATTATTTCGCTGCCCTGGAGAAAATAACCGGCGTGAAAAAGGAAGGCTTCAATCAGTATATAACGAAACTGATAAAAGCGGCCTATTTATAAAAAGCTGTAATGGAAAATATACATGTAAGAATTTCAGGAAAACTAAGCCCAAAGGTGCTACCACTCTTTGCTGAAGTGCTGGGATCGATGAAACTGGCACGCAACGAAATCATTTTCTTCTGTAGTTATTCAGCTTATGATATTCCGGCAGGGCATTGCTTTTCTGAAATTCTTAATAACGATAAAACCACCAAATGCAGGATCATTCTCAAAGAAATCAGCCAGCAGTTTTTCAAACCATTTGACGAAATACCTCACGGATGGAAAACAGTCTGTAAGTTTGAATTTCCTGATGGCATAATTCCTTCGGCAGTAATGGAATTACCGGCATTAGATGGCTGGGGGTATGAAAAACATTTCCTCATTTTCCAATAGCTATCCTATGGCATGAGTACCGGAATAGCTATCGTACTCTCCGAAAGCCATTCCAGCACCAGCGGCACACCGGCATCGGCAACGGTTTCTGTGCTGACATCCTTCCCTGTTCCATAATTCACCTGTGCAAAAGGATTTCTGTCTGCATCTACTACTATCATGATACTGCTGCCGGCGGGAAGTAATTTGCTGATCATCCGTGACCGGTCAAAAGGCAGGTGTGCGATACCTCCTGGTGTCAGCAGCTTCCGTGTAGTCCTGTCCGTTATATAACTGGCCCTTGCGAGGAAGTAGGACAACTGAAAATAACTACCATCCGCTTTCACTTCATATAAGGCCACATGAAAATCGAAATCCTTTTTATTGCATTTAACGTACAGGTTGCCTGCAAAAGCGCCACTGATAATCATATTCCGCTGCAATGGCTTGCTGACAAAAGCCAATCCCCCGTTTCCCGGAAAGGATGTCTGTTCCAGCGGGAATGGGTAGTAGGAAGATGATTGTGTTTTGTCTGCCAGATTTATGATTTGTTTAATACTACCTTTCATGGTTTTTCCGGCAGTCAGGCGGTGAAACTTTTTTTCACGATGCGGATCCAGGTGGAAAGTCCAGATGGAGTCGTGCATCTTTGCGATGGCCGGAACATGGCGCCAGCTATTGGCACCCATTACTTCAAAATTAATTTTATCTTTTAGTATGGCAGGTTTTGGGGCTCCTTTGAGAATATAGTCGAGCCATTGAAAGGTAATTTCGCGGGTATTGATCAGTGCGGCGCTATCTACCTTATACCCTCTCAGCAATGCCGTACCACCTGTTTGAGTTCCGAAATGATCGTATGGGCCGATAATCAGGTAATGCTCCGCAGATGGGTTATAACGGTAATGGCTATACAGGTATTCCAGGCCCGACACCTGTCCGTCATCATAATAACCTTCAAAGGTCAGTACGGGAATATTGATATGTGCGAAATCCTGCTGCCATGGCACCATCGCCTGCCAGTAGGCATCATAACCGGGATGCAGGAGCCATTGCTGCAGCCAGGGAGAAGGCGTACCATCAATACTGTCTATCCGGTTAAAGGCGGCGCCACTATTGTACCAGCGGCCGCGCATACGTTGCCACCGGTCATTGTCGTTATTAACGATATTATCGGTGAAACGGTTATTGGTAACATAAAAGGCCCACTGATAATTGGCTGTAAGAAATACGTTGTTTTCCATCGGCAGGCCTTGTCCGGGAATGGCCGCCACATAAGGCACAATCGTTTTCAGCGAAGGGTGTAGCTTTTTGGTGGCGGCCCATTGGGCAAATCCGGAATAGCTGCCGCCATACATCGCTACAGCGCCATTGCACCACGGCTGCCGGCTAATCCAGTCTATGACTGTATTCGCGTCTTCACACTCCGTTTCATAAAGCCGGATACTATCCCTGCCAAGGTACTTCCCCCGGGCATTGGCAACAATACCTACATACCCATGATCAGCCATGGACTTCGCCTCCCGCAACGAACGCTCCGGGCTGGTGTAGATGGTATAGAAGAGAATGCCTGGGACTTTTTCAGTAAGTCCTGTGCGCCTTACCAGTGTAGCCGTTAGGGTTATTCCCTGCGGGGAAGTGATGCGTATACTGTCTTCTATATGATAGTGATTTCCCATGGATGTACGCAGACTATCGTAAACGGGGCCCGGGTACTGGGCATAGCAGTGGCTGGCGCCACTCAGCAGGAGCAGCAGCAATAAATATTTCATGTAAAAAGCATTTTGTGTTTAAGGTAAACGTGCGATTTGCTTTAACCTGGAAGCCTGTCTGACAGAGGTTTCCAGGAGCGTACCATTTTTCATGGTAAGGCGCATACTTCCATTCGGCAAAGTTTTCGTTGAGTCGATCTGCCTGGTATTTACTACCTGGTTTCTGTTGATCCTGCAAAACAGGGCTGGGTCCAGGCGTTGCTCAAACTGTTGCAATGAACTTTTGATAACGCTTTTCTGCGTGTCGGTAACGATGGTGATGTAGTTGTCTGTTGCAGTGATGTAGTGTATGTCTGCCGGCTGGATAAGCGTTCCCCTGTTTCCGTTTTTAATAAATACAGGCCGTGTGTATTGCAGGTCATGATGGCGGGCCAACAAACGCTCCAGTACCCGTTCCATGGCCAAGGCAAAGCGTTCCATACGAATTGGCTTCAGGAGGTAATCTACCGCATTTACATCAAAGGCCTTAGCGGCATATTGATCAAAGGCGGTGACAAATATGATGGCGGGCAGCTCTGGCAGCTGTTGCAACAGGTCGAAACCTGACAGCCCCGGCATCTCTATATCCAGAAAAATAATATCCGGCTGAAGCGTCTCCACAATTTCCCTTGCCTGTTGTACATGCTGCGCCATGCCGGCGATCTCCAGCATGAAGTAAGGTTCCAGCTGTTCCCGAAGCTCTTCCCTCGCGGCCTTTTCATCATCTACGATCAGTACTTTATATTTTCGCATGCAAGGGTATTTTAATAGTAGCACTGACATTTAATTCATCCGTATGTATTTCCAGCGCAGCATCACCGTGATAATGCAATGCCAGCCGGTCACGCAGGTTTTGGAGTCCGATCCCTGTACCTGTTGCAGGTTTCCAGGCGCCGGTATTGGTGACGGTGACCATCAGGAACGGTTCCTGGCGGGCCGCATGGATGCGGATCACGCCCCCATCCTGTTGCTGCATGATACCATGTTTGACAGCATTCTCCACGAGCGTCTGAATGCTCCAGCGGGGAATTTTTATCTCTTCTGTATCAGCCGCCAAATGGTGCGTTATACGTAATATTTCTCCCCATCTCAATTGTTGTAATTCAAGATAATCCCCGACAATCTCCATCTCTTCACTAAAAGGAATCAGGGCCATATCTTTTTCGTATAGGGATGACCGTAACAGCGATGCCAGCAGGTCAATCGCACGGCGTGCCTGTTCAGGTTCATTCCTGACCATGGATTTAACAAGGTTCAGGGAATTAAACAGGAAATGTGGCTGTAGCTGCCCTGTCAGCTGCTGTAACTGCATTTCGCTGGTAATCAGCTCCAGTTTTGCTTTTTCTGTAGCTATCCTGATCTCGCGCTGCGAGTAATGGTACAGATGGTATGCCAGCAGCCAGATAGCCATCAGCCTTACGCCGGCAATAAAGGTAGGTTCTGCTGCCATGGCAGCATACTCCCGGAATGGCGGGTGGAAAGACGGTACCAGCCAGTATTTCAGGAGATAGAGCTTCGCAATGGTAACCACCATGAACACCACCCCCATGATAATGACAGCAGGGATCAGCCGCCAAAGCAATTGTTGCGCCCCCAGCTGGTTCCATCCGGCATGTCGCGCAATAGCACGGTAAATATGGGTAATACCTATGTAACATAACATGTCGGTGATGAAAAAGCAGACCGCCAGCGACAACATAAAACCTTCGCCGGTAAGGCCTTTAAAGGCCCAGTACAACGAAGCCGCACCCCAGCCGAAAAGCTGGCACTTCCAATATGTCGACAAGCCCTGTTTTCTCATATGAACAAAGGAACAAATAATTTCAGGACCGGAGAATTAAAAGACGGTCAGCGTTGAAATATGGGGGATAAGCGTCTTGTACCGGCGGAACCTTAATTAATTTTTTATAATATAATCAAATATATTGCAGCTATGCTACTACCTAATACACCTGAAAACCTGGAAATGGTTCTAAAAGCAGCCGGATGGTATGAAGGCCGGAATATACGGTCAACATTGGCTAATACACTGGCATTTCATATGTACCCTGAGAACGTACAGGCATTTCTTTCTGAATTCGGAGAACTCCATATCAAAAGTGCAGGGATAGTCTATGGCGATTATCAGATACCTGGAATTAAGCAACTTAACGATGTAAGTTTTGTGAATAATGTAAAAAGAGATATCTATCTCACAGGTAACGAATGGGACAAAAACAATCAGTCGGACGTTTACTATTACTCCCTGATTCTTGGCGTACAACTGCATGATGTTGGGCACATTAAAACCTGTGGACCAATATACCTTGATGACAAAGGCAATTTCTACCTCCATGACTTTCTTAATAACCTATATTGGGTTGCCGATGCTGCCCCGGTTGCCTTTGCCAAACTTTTCTTTGGATCAATTGATATGGCTATATTTCATGAAGGTAAATGGAGAATATCTCCTGAAACTAATTTGGATATCTCACACTTACCGGTAAGTCCGGATTATGATAAAATTGACTGGTAATTTTTTATTCAGTCATCATATTCAAACAGGTCAGGGATATAGACTGACACAAATCATTATGTAAATAATAATTTCAATATATCATATCAGCAACAAAACACCAGCCGCGAGCATATTTCTTACCTGGTAATTAATAAATTCGTACCTGCTTCACCGTTAGCACAACCCCGGCAGCGACCACCGGCATAAAGACACAAATCACTGCAGCAGCCCGACAACCCGGCCCAAGACCATATCGATTTTCAGCATATACTATCTGCAACGGTTATACGAACAAGAGAGTTAATGTTTTGTTAACGTGGCCGTAATATTCCCGACAAACCGGCCACCTATTTTTGTCACCTTAGTTTAAAACCCTTAGTAAATGAAAAGCCTGATTTGTACTATTTTCCTCGCGTTAGGTTTGCTAACGTCAACCAACATCATCGCACAATCCACGCTTGCTGACCTCAACGGTCAGATCAAAGCAAAGGACGGTACATTGATCCCCGGCGCCTCTGTTACTGTAAGAAACGAATCAACAGGTTTCACCAACAGAACGCAGTCCAACACCAAAGGTTTCTATACCTTTAAACAACTACCACTTGGTGGACCTTACACCATTACTGTATCAGCCATTGGGTTTGGTTCTCAGAAAAAAAAGGACTATACCCTCAACCAGGGGGATGTCCTGCAGGTAAGCTTCGACCTGGAGCCATCCGTTTCCAACCTGGAAGCGGTAACGATTACTTCTACCTCTAACAAGAAAGCGATCGTAAATGCCGGCGCAGCTACCACCATCACGCCAACCGACATGAACAGACTTCCTGTCAACGGCAGAAACTTCGCTAACCTGGCAGCCTTATCCCCACTCACCGGCAACGGTAACAGTATCAGTGGTCAGCTGGGATCAGGGACTAATTATACCATTGATGGTATGACTGCAAAGAACCCTACCTCTGCCGGTCCTACCACCTCCAGAAGTGGCGCCCCTTATTCTATCTCCATTGAAGCGGTTCGTGAATTTAAAGTGGTCACCAACCAGTACGATGTTACATTGGGCAGATCAGGTGGCGGTACCGTAAGCGCTGTTACCAAATCCGGTACCAACACGGTTTCCGGCTCAGTATTCGGCTTCGGCCGCGCCAACTGGTTATCCAGCCCCTATGATATCCGTGGCAACAAAAGAAACAACGACTACTCTACCTATCAGTTCGGTGGCTCTATCGGCGGCCCTATTATCAAAGATAAATTACACTACTTCTTTGCATGGGACCACCAGACAGATAACCGCTCCCTGGTAATCGCTGACGTACAATCTCCATCTGACCAACTGGTATATAATATCACCAGAAGCGTATTGGATACTTTTGTAGATATCGCCAGAACAAAATATGGTGTATCACAACATCCGCAATATGGTTCCTTCGGAAAAACACGTAAGTCCGACGCAGGCTTCCTTCGCTTAGACTGGCAGCTGAACGATAAAAATCTCCTGACCATCAGGGATAACTACACCAACGACATCAACAAACTGGGCCTGATAGACAACAATGCCATCGACCTGTATGAGTCTACCGGCAACGATTTCAACAAGGATAACAGTCTGTTGCTGACACTCCGCTCTACCATCAGTTCAAAGCTGACCAACGAATTAAAGGCACAGCACCTCTACACCTGGCAGGCAAGCCGTCAGAACGATGAGTTACCTGGCGCATTACCCAGAGCAATCGTTGAAAAAGTAACTTCTGTATTATCTAACGGTACCACCAAATCTACCACCATACAGATTGGTGGTCACCGCTTCGGACAGGAAGGCTTTACCAACAATGTATTCCAGCTGACAGACAACCTGTATTACAATACTGAAAAAGTTAACTATACCTTCGGTGTGGACATGATGTACACCCATGCCAAATCACTGTATGGCAGTGAGGTCAACGGCCGCTATGTATACAGGGGCATGGATGCCTTCAAAAACAATACACCGTATGCTTTCTACCGCGAAGTACCTTTGGTGGCTGACCCAAGTGTGATCTCCACTATCTTCAATGGCGGTATTTACGGGCAGTTGCAGACCAGTCTGGGTAAAGGCCTGAACCTTACTGCCGGCTTGCGTTTTGATATGGCTACCTACCCTAAGGCGCCATTCAATCAGGCCTTACACGATGCACTTGGCCTGAACACCAGCAACGGCATCAAATCCTTTGTAACACAGCCAAGGATTCAGCTGACATGGGACGTCAACGAGAAACATACAGACTATCTCAAATTTGGTGCAGGGGTATTCAGCTCTGATATCAATAACTACATGCTGATCAACAACCTGACCTTTGACGGCAGACATTTCGGAACGGTTAACCTGAACTCCAGTTCAGTAAATATCCCTTCTCCCGATTTCTCTGCTTTCAGAAAAGATCTTTCTACCGTACCTACTTTCGCCGCCAACCAGCTGCCACTCATCAACTATACCGGCCCTGATGCCAAAATACCGATCGTTTACAAAGCGAATATCAATTATACCAGGTATATTACCAGCCGACTGAGAATGGGCCTTTCTGCCTACCTCACCTACGGCCGCAACAACTACTTCTACATAGATAAAAATATGGTGGAAAAACCATTCTTTACTATGCCTGCAGAGGCTAACAGAGGTGTATATATTCCTTTGGAAAAGATGAATACCAGCGGTGGTAGTGGTAACTACCTCGATGGCAGGATCAGCAACGCTTTCGGAAGAGTACTGGAACTGACCAGCAAAGGAAAAAACAATACCTATACTTTTGTGTATGATGTCAACTATCGCTATTACAAAGATGGTAACATCACCGCCAGCTATACCTGGAACGATTCCAAAGACAACTCCTCCTACAATGGTAACGTTGCCAACAGTGCTACTTTAGGTTTGCCGGTGGCAGATGATCCACGAGACCTGAGTAAAATGACCTACTCCGATTTACAGTTCCGTCATAAGGTAGTATTGTACGGCACCTCTCCTACTGTGGCAGGATTTGTATTCAGCGTACGTTTCTCCGGTATCGGCGGTACCCGTTACAGCCTGTTGTCTGGTGTAAACAGCAACCAGGATTTCGTAAGCGGCACCAACGACCTGGCCTATGTATTTAATCCGAATGATCCGAATACAGCTGCTGCTGTTAAAACAGGACTGCTCAACCTGCTGAACTCCGGCGCCGGCCGCAGCTTCAAAAAATATATTGAAAAATCCGAAGGCAAGATCGCTGAAAGAAACGGTGGTGTTAATGGTTTCTATGGCACGCTGGATTTAAGACTGCAAAAATCTTTCAAGGTTTCCAGGACCAGCGGTTTTGAGTTTTCTGTTGATGTATTCAACTTCGCCAATATGCTGAATAAGAAATGGGGCGCCAGCCACAACTTCGGTAACACATCCTTGTACAGCGCTTCCGCTTTCAGCAAAGATACCCGCGAATACACCTACGACATCAACACCAGCGGCATTGCCAATCCTGGTGGAGACCCTTACCAGGTGCAGTTAGGCGTGAGATATTTCTTCTGATAAAATTGATAAATAAAAATAAAAATCCTTCTTCACGCGAAGAAGGATTTTTATTTTTATTTAAGCAGATGAATATATTTTGTTAGGAAGATTAACTTTTTTTTGGAAGAAATTTTATTTTCTGTAATATTGATCTATCAGAATAACCAAAGAATTTTATTGCATTTTCATTTAGAGCAAATCCCCCCTCATAGTCGTCGTTTAACAACACAATCATCTACTTAAAACAAAACCTGATTTACGTTATGCACGCATTAAACCCCATGGACAATTCGGGCCGTAAGAAGGCCGTGAATTGCGATGTAGACCCTACCAGCAGTTTAAAGGAAATGTTTATTGACATGATCCAGTTTCCAAGAGCACTGGATGGTCAATGCCCGGTACGGCGTCCTGTATTTTCCAAACAACATGGCATGGTCAAAGCTACTTTCGTAGTAAGCAAAGAAGTGCCGGCACATCGCCGTATTGGCATTTTCAAGTACGACCAGCTGGATGCCTGGGTAAGATTTTCAAGCGATACCAAACAAGGGTTAGGCGATTTTAAAACCACCATCGGCATTGGTATCAAACTATTTGGTGTTGACGGTAAAAAGTTACTGGAGAGCGAATCAGACGCCTTAACGGCCGATTTCATTCTACAGAACCATGATGTCTTTTTTGTAAATACAGCAAAAGACATGTGCGAATTTACCTATGCCGGAGTGGTACTTCGCGACTACGACTCCTACCTGAAAGACCACGAAGAAACAGCAAAAATCCTGGATGCAATGGAAAAGCCGGAAACGAGTGTCGCCACGGCAGTTTATGGCAGCTGCCTGCCGTATGCATTCGGAGCGAATGATTACGTAAAATATAAACTGGTACCCATCAACGTAGGTCCTGGCCCGGCTATCCCAACCAATAACCCTGGTTACCTCAGGGATGAACTGAAACAAAGATTGATCAAAGAAGAGGTACGCATGGGCTTTTACCTGCAATTCAGAACAGATGAGGCTAGCATGCCACTGGATGAAGCAATGGTGCGCTGGCCGGAAAATATTTCCGCCCCTCAGCTCTTTGCAACACTGATCTTACATCAACAGGACATTGACGCCCCCGGCCAGGTAACCTATGGTGAAAATCTCTCTTACAATCCATGGCATACATTGGCAGAACATACACCCATAGGCAGTATCAGTGATGCCAGGAAAGTAGTGTATGAAGAAGGCGCCCGCCTGCGCCGCGACAGAAACGGTATCCCCCTGACAGAACCACACACCGCACGTAAATAAACCTCAATAAAACCAATATTATGGCAGAAAAAGCTGAATACGCCAGAATGGCGATCTATCCCCCGCTAGGTATTGCCAGAGTCGGCAATTCCGATGAATATTTCCTTGCACCAGATGTGCCGGGCATAGAGCCTCCTCACCAAAATGGCTATAAAGACAATCAGGGACGCATCAAAAAGCAGGTACCACGCTTTCGTATATACGCTTTTGATGAAAACAACAACCCTGTAAAGGAAATTACAGCAGACGCCAATACAACTATCGAATGGCGCGTAAACCTGGCAAATAGAAAATCCAGCTGGTATGATTTCGAAAATGCTGCTGATCTCCCCGATGAACAGTCTAAAACTACCGAACATCGGAATATCAAAGAAACCGACAGAAGCAAATTAAACATCTTACCAAAACCCAAAACAATCAAGGGTATCAATCAAAGCGGCGTACTCTTCAATGAAGGGTACTTCTATGATATCAATGTTCCATTGGGAGAAATCAGGACAGATGATAAGGGCCGCCTGCTGGTCATCCCCGCCGATGGCACCTCCGCCTCTGCTTTTAAAGAGCCTCCAACAACCTTCGCCAACAACGTTGGCTGGCATGACGACACCGCTGATGGCACCATTTTCGCATCCGTTACAATCGGCAACGCTACCTACCAGGTTAAGCCTGCCATGGTAGCCGTAACGCCTCCCAACTTCGGCCCAGGCCTGTTTGCGGTAGTAACCATGTACGATGTAGTGGAAGATTTATTCCTGCAAAGCGGTGAAATTCCTAAGCCTGCACAGCTGGAATTCTGGAAACATATTTATCCGATCATCTCCAGAACAGTGCAGACACAATGGGTTAACCACGGGTTCTATATGTTGTTCGGACAAAACTCTCCCAGTGACTACCTCATGGCAGAAAATTTTGCGAAGCTGATGAGTCCTGACCCTATTTACCGCGACTTCCGCACCAAGGTTTTCCAATGGTACAGAGATCCGGAAAATAAGGATTATACACCCGTAAAAATACCACCGTTCTATGGCGATGCTTTCGGTGATTATGAAGATGTGTTTAATGTAGACCTGCCACTGACCAAAACGCAATACGAGCGAATGGCACAGTGGGCACAGGGACATTTTGTTGTAGGGAACAAAGCAGGAACCGATTTCGACAAATTCACACTGGAACAACAGATACAGGCCCTCATCGAAGCCCCGCTGGAAGAATGCCTCGGTGGCCCCTTCCATCCTGGTATTGAAATCACCTGGCCTTTCCGTCAGCGTATCTTCTGGGCAGAGCCTTTCAGGATTAAACTCCTCCCTGAAAATGTAGAACCCAAAGATGATTATGGTAAAGAACTCACACCTGAAGTAGCTGTTGGCCCCAATGGCCCTATCGATGGCAGCGGCCCCGGCTCGCTGACACGCTGGCTGGGCGTTCCATGGCAAACAGATGAAGCCAGCTGCTTATCGGGCTATGATACCACCACCTACCTGATGCTTCCTTCTTTCTGGGCCGCCAGGGTTCCTAACCAGGTACTGTCTGAATCCTCCTTCCAGCGCCTGACAGATAAAAACCTCAATATCAACCAACGCCTCAAGCACTTCGACTACCGCCAGGACTGGCTGCGTGACCTGGGCACACAATACCTGCCAAAGCTGGCAAGGATGGTGGAGAAATGGCACTACCTGGGGATTATAACAGAGGTTAAACTCGAGGCAGATATGGCCAATCCGGCGCTCCCGAATACCTTATGGGTGGAAACCGGGCGCCCTGGCTTTACAACAGAGGACCCTACCTTCGATCAGGTACTCATTGCAGAGCATGCACAGCCGCCATTACTGCAGAAAGCAAGAGCTATCCTGCGTACTGCCGCCGGCGTAGATGCCAGTCAGCTCAGAATACTGCAACGCAAACCATTCAGAAGAGACGAAATGTAAGCAGGATGAATATTCCAGTAATAATTATCGGTGGCGGCCCTGCAGGTGCCGCCACTGCTTTGCAGCTACGCAGCCGGGGTTACGAATGCCTCATTCTGGAGGCCTCGGCAACGCCTGTACGAAAACCCGGCGAAACCATCCCCCCTCAATCCTGGCACCTGTTTAAGAAGTCCGGGCTGGAAACACTACTGCACCACCCCAGTCATCTTACCTGCTATGGCAACAGGTTTATATGGGGAGATGAACACCCGGTAGATAAATCATTTTTTGCCAATACCGTAGCCCGGGGATGGCATCTATGCAGGGATATCTTCGAAGAACAGCTCTCCGCGGAAGTTACCCGCCGTGGCGCGCAATACCTTCCTGGCTGTACCGTGACTGCCGCCAACTTTAATAACGGCCAATGGCATGTCACCTATATAGCTACCAATAAAGCAATACAAACCATTACCTGCAAATTTATCGTAGATGCTACCGGCCGTAAAGCCCGTGTTGCCCGTAAGCTGGGCATACAACGCAACTCATTGGACAGGCTGGCAGGCATCACCACCTGTATCACTTTGCCCGGAAGTATACAGCAGTTCACCTACCTGGAAGCCGTACAGACAGGCTGGTGGTACGCTGCACCCCTAACTGAAAAACAGCTGGTATTAAGCTTCATGACCGACACCGACCTGCTACCTGCTACCTTACGCAGCAGCAAAGACCTGCTGCAAAGCGCTGCCACTACCACTATGATCAGCGAATTGATAACAGGTAACGCTGCCACAGATACGCCTCTTACAATAGCCAGCGCCGCAACCGGCTACCTGCAGCAACGTAGCGGCCACCAATGGCTGGCAGTAGGCGATGCCGCCTATTCCTACGACCCTATCTCTTCCTATGGAATCACCTCCGCGCTGGAAAGCGGCTATTATGCAGGCCATGCCATCGCTGACCACCTGAATGGCGACAACGACGCACTCCGGGCGTATGACTGGGCCATCAGTACCGCCTTCTCTACGTATCTTAAAATGCTTACCGGACAATACCTCCAGGAAAGAAGATGGCAGGATGCGCCATTCTGGAGCAGAAGAAATTAACAATACAAAACACTAAACCTGCAACTCACTTATAGTAGGATCAGGTGGGTAATACATTACCTCGTATTGCCCGCCCACATAAACATCTGCATAAATATCCAATCCCATGTAACCCATGTAAACCTTGCCATCTACCGTAAATTCATAATGGATGGTAGGTGCCCCCTCATTGGATGGCTCAATTTTAACTATAATACCCGTCGTAAAGGCATGGTTTTTCTTTAGTAAATAGGGGTTAATGAACAATGACTTTACAAGAAATATTATCACCAGCATAAGGAGAATCAACCCCGATAAGTATACTACAGCCATTTTATGCCAGATTTTGTTTCCTGTATTTCAGCTGGAATACATTCCCTTCCGGATCAGTACCATCACAAAGCCAGTAATCATAATTATCAAATGTTTTCAGCTCCCGCATAGGAACCCCTTGCTCCAGTAATTGCTTTCGTACCAATTGAATATCTTCATCCAGCTCAAAAACAATTTTTGTATTGCTATCAAACTGATGGCCCGCTGTCATTTTATCGGCGTATGCCGGACCTATTTTGTGTAAACCCACGAAAACTTCACCCGCCTGCAATAACACCCAGATATCATCCTCCTCTACCACTGTAAGACCAAGTACATCCCGGTAAAAGATCTTCAGCCGCTGCGGGTCCTGCACATAAAATATGATGGTATTCAGTTTAAGCTTCATAGCGAACCTATTTTTCCCTCTCCCAAAATACAACTAAAATCCGGTGGTTCACATACTCCCACAAACACCTGCAATAATGCCACCATAACAGTTCACTTTCCGCCATTCCGTTAGCATTTTGTTAAAATTCAAATATTTAATTGTACCTTTGCCCCCGCAATGGTTTTCAGCATAGTACTCTCTATGCCGGAATTAATAGGGAATCAGGTGCAAATCCTGAGCAGACCCGCTACTGTAAGTTCTGTTACAACACTTTGAGTTCTACTTGCCACTGTTTTTATTTTATAAAAACGGGAAGGCCGTTCAAAGTGAGAATAAGTCAGGAAACCTGCCACTGCAGACAGATTCAACACCCTCGAGGATAGGGAATTGAGTAAAGCATACTCTGAATTTTTTCAGCATTATTAGCATTTCATTCCATGGCCGCGACTGGTCATTGTCTGATTCAATTGTCAAACCTTTATGTTCAATGCATTAAAAGCGTTAGGGATAACGTTTTTAACCTTTATTTGTATGCCGCTGTGTGCACAGCATCATTACCGCGACTCCACCCAGGTGGATTCATTACGTGTAAAAGACCTGAAAGGTGTTACTGTACTTACAAACGTTTACAAAGAAGTTATTCCTTCACAAAAACTCACGGGTGAAAATCTCAAGAGTTTAAACAGCTTTTCTGTAGCAGACGCCATCAGGTATTTTGCCGGCGTCCAGGTGAAGGACTATGGCGGCATCGGCGGCCTCAAAACCGTTGATATGCGTAGCATGGGCACCAACCATATGGGCGTCTTCTACGATGGTATACAATTGGGCAACGCCCAGAATGGCCAGGTAGACCTCGGTAAATTCTCTATGGACAATATCGAATCTATCTCTGTCTACAATGGCCAGAAAAGCGAGATATTCCAGCCCGCCAAAGACTATGGCTCATCAGGAACCATCTATCTGCGCAGCCGCAAGCCTGTCTTCGATTCCCTGCAATCCACCCATGTAAAGGCCGTATACAAAACGGGTTCTTTCGATCTGGTAGACCCCTCCATCCTTTTTGAACAGAAACTGACACCGAAAATTAACTATTCCCTCTCCGGTGAATTGATCAACGCCTCCGGCAAATATCCCTTCCGGTACAAAAGAGTATATGCAAAAACAGGCCATACCGCCTGGGATACAACAGCTATAAGGCAAAACGGAGATATCAACGCACACAGAATAGAAAGCGGATTATATGGAAATATCGACCGCGGACAATGGAACGCGAAAGTGTATTACTACGATGCAGAAAAAGGCATTCCCGGTGCAATCGTCAACAACGTATGGAAACGCTCCCAAAGACAATGGGACCGCAACTTCTTCGTGCAGGGCGGGTTTCAGAAGAATGTAACCCAAAGATATGATATACAGGTAAACGGCAAATACGCCAACGACTATATGCGTTACCTCAACCCGGATACCACCCTGATGTATATAGACAACACCTTCCACCAGCAGGAATGGTACGGATCTGTGGCCAATAAATACAGTATCTCCAAAAAAATAGATGTCGATTTATCTACAGATTTCCAGTACAATACCCTCAGCTCCAACCTGGATGGTTTTGTGTTTCCTAAAAGATTTACCTCGCTGATCGCCCTCGCAGGCGCTGCCGACCTTGGCCCCGTGAAAATGCAGGGCAGCGTTTTAGGTACGTTCATCAACGAGCAGGTGACCAGGGGCAATAAATCCCAAAGTGATACTGCAGCCTCAGCTCCCGGAAAAAGCGAAATCACACCGGCATACTTTATCACTTATAAACCTTTTGCCGAAGCTGATTTCAACATAAGGGCATTCTATAAAAATATCTTCCGTATGCCCACCTTCAATGACTTGTATTATACCGATATCGGGAATATCAGTCTGAAGCCGGAATTTACCCACCAATATGATCTGGGATTTGCTTACCGTAGAAATCCAGTAAGCAGGATACTCAACGAATGGAAAATTCAAACGGATGTTTACTATATCAAGGTTACCGATAAAATAGTAGCCGTACCCAAGGGAAATGGTATGTACCGCTGGATGATGATGAATATCGGTACGGTGGAGATAAAGGGGCTCGACCTCATCGCCGACTGGGCATTTACCCTTTCTAAAGAGATCATGCTCAATGTCAGGGCCACTTACACCTATCAGCAGGCACAGGATTTTACCAAAAGAAAAAGTCCGGCACTACAGCAAGAAACCTGGGGAGGTCAGATCCCTTATGTACCCTGGAACAGCGGCTCATTGATCACATGTCTGCAATACAGATCATGGCGGCTCAACTACAGCTTTATTTATGTAGGGGAACGCTACCAGAACTCTGCCAATACAGTAGAGAACTACGAACAGCCATGGTACACCAGTGATATGTCGGCATCAAAAAACTTTCAGTACAAACGCTATCGCTTCAGGATTGCTGCCGAGCTGAATAACGTTTTAAGCCAGGATTATGAGGTAGTCTCGAATTACCCGATGCCTAAACGAAATTATAAACTCATCTTATCCGTTGAACTATGAGAAAGTATTCCTTATTCTTTATCGTACTGCTATCACTTTTCGCCTCCTGCCGGAAAGATATAGCCGTGTTCATCAATGAGGATACAACGGTGGATTCATCTTCCAAAGATAACGCCGCAGGATTTTATTTGCTGAATGAAGGGAATATGGGTAGTAATAAAAGTACCCTGGATTTTTTTGATTATGCTACGGGCAAGTACCAACGAAATATATATGCCGCCATCAACCCCACGGTACCAAAGGAACTGGGAGATGTAGGCAATGATATCGCCATCTATGGCAACAGGCTGTATGCGGTGATCAATGCATCTAACAAGGTAGAAGTAATGGATGCACGCACCGCCAAAAGGATTGGCCAGATAGACATCCCCAACTGCCGTTATATCAAGTTTGATAAAGGGTATGCCTATATCACCTCCTATGCCGGCCCTATTCAAATCAACCCCAACTACACACAGAAAGGATATGTGGCAAAAGTAGATACGGCTACGCTAACCGTTGTAGACAGATGTATTGTTGGCTTCCAGCCCGATTGCCTGGAAATAGTAGATGGAAAAATATATGTGGCCAACTCCGGCGGATACATGGGTGCAGGTAACACGAGTAACTATGAAAGAACGGTTTCTGTAATAGATATGGGCACCTTTACAGAAGATAAACGTATCGACGTAGCCTATAACCTCCATCATATCCTCGCAGATAAGCGCGGCGATCTGTGGGTGACATCCAGAGGTGATTACAAAACACTGCCATCCCGGCTTTTCTTTATCAGCAAGGCACAGCAGCAAGTGACAGATACCATTCCGATTGCTGTCAGCAACTATTACCTCGACGGCGACTCACTTTATGTATACAGCACCGAATGGAGTTACATCACCTATTCCAATGTCATTACCTATGCCATCGTTAATACACGTACCCATCAGGTGGTGAGCCACGCCTTCATTACAGATGGCACTGACAAGGAGATTGAAATCCCCTATGGCATTATGGTGAATCCGATAACCAAAGATATTTATGTAACCGACGCGGGTAACTATGTTTCCCCAGGTATTCTATACTGTTTCACGAAAGAAGGAAAAAAGAAATGGAGTGTTCGCACGGGTGATATCCCTGCCCACTTCGCGCTATTACCAAAATCATAATCATCTACCTGATACAAATATTACAAATTGAAATCAACTATATGAAAAGGACCTTATTGCTGAACACACTGGCAGCAGTTATTTTTTTCGTTACTGCCTGCACGAAAGAACAATACAACACCCCTGCGATTTCCGGTGTGGGTACAGATACCATCGTACTGAATATCGGTGATAAATTTGTTCTGGCACCCAACATTACCAACGTGAAAGGCAATGATTATGCCTGGTTGGTAAATGGTAAACAAATGGCTTCCGGACAGGTCAATTACACTTTTGAGGCTACCGCATCCGGCAATTTCGATATTACGTTTAAAGCAAATAATAAAGGTGGTACAGACCAGCAGACATTTAAAATTTTTGTAGAGAAAGTAATTAGCTTGTCGATAGATAAACAGCTGGCGGTTCCCATGGGAAAAGTGCTGGATATTTCGCCAACCGTTACCGGCCCGGACAGGTCTGATTATACCTATGAGTGGTCTATCAATGACTCTGTCATAGGCAAACAACGTAACCTGAGCTTTATTTCTGCCACAGCCGGTAGTTTCGAACTGAAACTCCGTGCAACTGCAGGCAAGCAAACAGCTACGACTACACGTACCATTGCTGTAGCTGCTGCACAGTATAACCAAAACGCCTATACGGTACTGGAATATGCTCCTTCACCGGCTAAAAACTTTAACTGGTCTATCATCGGCACGGCTTCAAACTGGAAGTTCGGCGATGAATACCAGCTGGGATATAATGCCTTCCTTGCCAAAGCAAGTGACATGAGAAAGGCGAATACTGCGCCAGGCTTAGTGTTAGGATCATGGGGCGGTTATGCCATCTTCCAGTTCGATCATACCGTTGCCAATGCACACGGCATCCCTGACCTGGAAGTAACTGCCACCTACTCCAAACTGGACTTACCGGCTGTTTACGTTGCCTATGACCGTAACAAAAACGGAAAGCCTGACGAAGATGAGTGGTATGAAATCAAAAATGCTGACTTCGGCCTGGAAGATATGCCTGATTACCAGATGACATTTACCTACGACAGCACCACAACAGATGCCAAAAGAATATACAGCTACCTCAGCTGGAAAGATAACCAGGCTACGCCTGTTGGTGGCCAGATAATTACCAACAAAACCTTCAGTAGTTCTGTCAATGCTGACGGAAATATTTCTACCAGAGGGTTCTTTCCCGGCCTTGCTGTCACCGACTTCAGCACTAAAGCAACAGCGATGCTCGACGGATGGAAAACTTCGTTTATCCGTAAAGGTAAACGCATTACCAGGAACGTAACCGGTGGAAATCCATTCCAGCAAACACTCAATATCGATATAGATCTCGCCGTAGATAAAAACGGAGAAAGCGTACAGCTGCCGGGTATCGACTTCGTGAAAGTACAGAGAGTGATTTATCCTTTTGAACAGGATTATATCAATGCAGGCGGCGCCATGGTCGACTCCAATATGGACGAAGGACGCATGTTGCAAGTGGGTTCGATATTAGACAAACACCTCAAAAATTAAAGAAAGCCGGGCTACCCGATTTAATATCAAACCCAAAATTTTCAACAAATGAAAAGAACCCGATTTAGTAAAACCCTGTCAGCTGCAATCCTTTGTTTTGTAGTATTTGTAGCAGCTTCCTGTTCCAAGCAGAATGATTTGTCACCGGTGCCAGCCCAATCGGTGGAAACCAGTGCTGCCGGAGCAAAATCCTTATTGTCGACCACTTATACCATCACCTTCGAAGGACTTAGTCGCAGCTATATGGCTGACACGACCTCCTATGGTGATAATGCATATGCTACCTGGGGAGGCACGCAGATTGCGCCCTATACCCATTCACCTAGTAATCTGAAATTTGCCATCAAAGGTGCCGGCGGCGCTACGCCTGTAAATTACTGGGATGGCGGCTTTGTTGTTTCCGACTGGAACTACCAGGCCAACATACCAGGCAAAACCGGCGACTGGTGGTATTCCTATCTCAATCAGTGCAGCGTTTACAGCGGTACCAGTGGCTCCAAAAACGGCGGCTATGGTGGCAGCAGCAATTTCGCTGTAATGTTTGGATATGTAGACTTCTACAATAATACCTATGCTACCCGCCCTACCATGAACTTCACCAGTGGAAGCGGACAGGTAAACGGCATGTACGTTTGCCTTTCTTCGTACACATATGGTGTGATTCTGAACGGTAATACTTTTTCAAAACCTTTGAAAAATGTTGCCAGCGGAGCAGGTTACCTGAAATTACTGGCCTATGGCTTTAATGGCAGTACCCCTACCAATAACGGCGACCCGGTTGAAATATACCTGGCAAGGTACAGTGGTGGTGTTGCTGTTGAAGGTCCGGTTACTACATGGAAATACTTCGACATCTCAGACTTAGGCACCGTTACACGCGTTGAATTCAACTTTGAAGGCAACGACAGTGGTTCCTATGGCTTAAATACGCCAGCCTATGTTTGTATGGACAACGTCTCCGTGACATTGTAATACGGTAAGTTAAATGAATGCCCGGCTTTCTTAACCAGGGATTTACTAATGACAATCAATCTGACAAAATGAATAATAAATTAAAATCGCTCATTTACTCAGCCTGCATTTTATTTTTAATTGGCAGTTGCAAGAAAGAGGATGCAGAAATTCCGGACGCACCACCTGTAATAGCAGGACTGGATTCGGCATATTATGTGGTGATAAAAAATGACCTGTTATTGAAGCCTACCATCGACAACAAAGTAGATTCCCTGGTATGGCTCGTCAATGGCCAGCGTGCAGCTAACGGCCTCTCCTTTAACTTTCAGGCGCCTGCCGATCCAGGCATTTACAACCTGATCGTAATGGCATTTAACCGCGGTAACATCATCCAGAAAGTGGTAACCATTACCACCGGAAGATACCTCAACTGGGAGATCAGCACCAATTCAATTTTAACGCTGGAAGCCTCCCAGAAATTCGCCGGCAAAACCGACCTGAAATGGGAAGTGTTATCCGGCCCTTCCACACTTTACAGGCTGACAGACAGCAGCACCACTACCGCACAGTTCAGTACGGTCGACAGAGGCACCTATCAGCTGAGGGTTTCCTCCGGTACCCTGGTGGATACCATGCTGATCACAGCGAAACAGGCAACAAATCCGCAATCTCCATATACAGCAAAGGTATTCGACTTCCTCCCTGCCCCTGGCCAGTTTGTAAATGACCTGCCTAAATATGTGGCAGGTGATACCTACGAAACCATGGTAACAAAAGCAGGTAAAGAACTGATCGGAGAAGATGCCAACCTGATCACCTTAGGCGGCTGGGGCGGTTACGTGGTGCTTGGATTTGACCATACCATCGTCAACGTTGCCGGCAGACGCGATTTCAGAATTTACGGCAACGCCTTTGGCGCCAACAGCAACCCACGCCCGGATGCACCTTTCGGCGGCAGCTGCGAGCCAGGCATTATCATGGTAGCCTACGACAAAAATAAAAACGGGAAACCTGACGACGATGAATGGTACGAGATTAAAGGCAGTGGCAACTTCGGCGCTGAAAACGAGCCATGGTACAGCAATGCCGTGGCCGCCAAACTGGACACCAGGACATTCCGTAGCTACGAAATGACCTACTACCGCCCTACAACAGAAACACCCGGCGAAGTTACAGACGGCTATACCACCATCAGCAATTATATCCGCTGGACAGATAACCAGGGACAGCAAGGTTATAAGATCAAAAATACTTACCATAACCAGAGCTACTATCCTGCATGGGTGAAAGACGACAAACTAACGTTCAAGGGTATACGCCTGGCCAACAATGGTATCGATGAAAGCGGCGCAGGCAGCTACTTTGTATTGTATGCATACCGCTATGGCTATGTAGACAATTACCCGAACGCTCATGACAACTCAGGAATTGATATCGACTGGGCCATCGATAAAAATGGTAAAAAAGTAAATCTCCCGGGTATCGACTTCGTAAAAATATATAGCGGCGTAAACCAGGAAAACGGCTGGCTGGGCGAAAACTCAACAGAAGTAGGCCGCGGCGAAGACCTGCATATGCTGGGAAATAATATTGCAACGATTACACAATAAGTATTTATTGGAGTTATTTAACTCCTTCTTATATCACCAACTATTCATCTAGAGACAAACAAGCAGTAACAAAAAAGTATGAAAAAAAGCGTATTAGCAGTGGGGGCAGTCATTGCCATCGGAGCCGTATCCTGCTCTAAGAAAGACTCAACATTACCTACACCTGGTGCAGCGGAAATTGTAAATCTGCAGGCACAGACCAGCGTAGCACAGGAAGACACCCTGACATTCAAGGCAAAAGCGGATGCAGGCAGCACCTTTGCATGGTCTGTAGATGGAAAAGATGCAGCAGTAACCGATTCTATCTTCAAATTTGTTTCAACCAGCCTGGGCGATCATACCATCGGCCTGACAGCCGTTAAAAATGGTCAGCAGGTGACTTCACAGTCTACCATCACCGTATACGGAAAATACAAATTCGGTACATTCGTCTTGAACGAAGGTAACATGACCACCGAAAACGGATCCCTGGTATTCATCAGCCCTAAAGGTGTGGTAACTGATAGCGCTTACTTCAGAGTGAATAGCAGCGATCTGGGCAACGTAGCACAAGACCTGTTCATCCTGCGTAATAAAATCTATATCATTTCACAGAATGGCAAGAAGAACGCAGTGGGTACCGGGTTTACCAACGACGGCCTGCTCGTAGTTGCCAATGCGGAAACACTGAAAAAAGAAGCGGCCTACAATGATGAGCTGTCTACCCTCAGCTGGCCTACCCACGTGGCAGCCCTGGACGAAGAGAATATCATCATCCGCGACAACAATGGTTTATACAGATTTAATTCTACCACGAAAGTGCTGACCTTTATCAAAGGTTCCAAATCTGCATCAAAAATGACCATGGCTGTATCCAACAACAAAATCTTTGCTGCCGCCGGCACTAAAGTTTATGTAGTGGAAGCAAATAAAGATACCCTGAGCTATGGCCTGGACATGAAGGCTTCCGTTAGTGGTGTAGTGAAAGCCAGCGACGGCAATATCTATGTTTCTACCACCGGTTCTCCATCTAAAATTTCTAAAATCAACTACAGGGATTACTCACTGATTAAGGCAAATGAAATCAGTACAGGTAGCCTGAGCGCTGGTTTCGGTGCTACCCCTGGTATCACTGCAAAAGGCGACACCCTGTATTTCAGCGGCGCCGGCACTAAAATCTACCGCCATATTTTCAGCTTAAATACCACCGAATTTATGGTAGATGCTAAAACAATGGTAGAAAATGCCAACATCGTTTACAACAACATCGCAGTGCATCCAATCACCGGCGAAGTATACCTGAATACCATCAAGGCGTATGGCTGGGACTTCCTGATCAACAACACCAGTGTATTCAACTTTAGCGGCAAAGCAGCTTTAAGCGCTAACTACAAGAATTATACGCATTTCCCTGCAGGTACGTTCTTCACCTGGTCATTCAATTAATGAAACAGGCCTAAGCATAAACAAAGGAGGTTACCGGAACATTGCGGTAACCTCCTTTGTTATTTTTTTATCAAAACAGCAACGCTGGTTATGAATACTAAAACACTGACACTGAATTTCTTCACCGTAACAGTATCTATCCTGCTCGCGGCGGTATCCAGGCTCCTGCCCCATCCACCCAACTTTGCACCTATGCTGGCCATAGGTATTTTCGGCGGTGCGCTATTTGCAAAGAAAATATGGGCCTTTATCATTCCTATTGCTTCTATCTGGATCAGTGATCTCCTGATCAACAACATTGTATACGCCGCCTATTTCGATCATTTTGTATGGTTTTATGATGGCTTCTACTGGCAATATGCCGTATATGCCATCGTGCCACTGCTCTCTGCCCTGTTGTTTGGTAAAACGATCAAAGTATCCAGAATAGCGCTGATGGGCATAGGCGCAGGAATACTGTTCTTCCTGGTATCCAATTTCGGCGTATGGGCCGGTACCAATATGTACCCACATACGTCAAATGGCTTGCTGACCTGCTATATCATGGGATTGCCATTCCTGAAAGGCACGATCCTTAGCAACCTGTTTTACAGCGGTATTCTATTTGGCGCCTATTATGTTGTAGAGAGAACCACCATATTATCTGCTCCGGGAGCGGGTTATACCTGGAAATGGATTTAGCATCCGGCATTCTTTAAGGAGATAGAAAGACATTAGCCCCCACGTACAGCGTGGGGTTTTTCTTTTAATACAAAGAGGCAGCATAAACAGTATATTCGTGTAAATGACAAACGAAGAACGACTGGAAAAAATCCGATTACTGCTGTTAACGCAACACCCGGCAATAGCATCGAAGTTCTTCCCCTTAAATAGTTCATCCTGCTACCATTGGTTTGAACTGGAAAGGGGGCAGTTTATGGAGGTATTTACTATCAGGGCAAACAATCCGGCGCTGGACCCGGTAGTGGCTAACAGCATCCGGGCAACTATCCGATCGCTTGAAGCAACGCAGGAGCCCGTCCTCCTGTCAGACTCCATTGATAATGGAGTGGAAAACATAATTATCTACTCCAACCCATTGGCTACTACCCTGTTTGGTTGCTTGGTTTTTACTACCGGGAACGACTTATAATATTGAATTTTTAGTATATATAAATACCCACTACTCATTCATTATTTTTGGCGCACAAAAAAAATACCTGTCAATTTTCCGGTTGTCTGTTGGGCATGGTACCGATACTTTTGTGGAAGAAATTTAAATGATCGATAATGGAACTGAGTTTTGACCGAATGTACCAGGCTGCTGTTGAAAAGGATGAAACCTTTGAAGGCGTGTTTTTTACTGCCGTAAAAACAACAGGGATCTTCTGCCGGCCTTCCTGCCGCGCCCGGAAACCCAAACCGGAAAACGTGGAATTCTACCACACAGCAAAAGAATGTATCCTCAAAGGTTATAGACCCTGTAAAGTTTGCCAGCCACTGGAAATGCTTAACCAGACACCGGAAGAGATCCGGCTGCTACTGCAGGATATTGCTGCTGACCCGGGCAAAAAATACAAAGACGCAGACCTGATAAAAAGAGGCATTGAGCCACACCATATCCGCCGTTGGTTCATGAAAAACCACGGCATCACCTTTCATGCTTACCAACGTATGTTACGGATCAACGCTGCCTTTAAGAAGATCCAGCAGGGCGATTCCGTCACAGAAGCGGCTTATGATGCAGGATTTGAATCGCTCAGTGGTTTCGGTGATTCCTTTAAAAACATATTCGGCGTATCTCCCAAAAAAAGCAAAACCCAAAGAGTAATAGATCTCAAAAGACTGGAAACGCCTTTAGGTACAATGTATGCCTGCGCCGTAGCGGAAGGAATCTGCCTGCTCGAATTTACAGACAGGAAAATGCTGGAAACGGAATTCAAATATCTTGCTAAAACACTTAATGCCACCATTGTTCAGGGCGATAACCCCCACTTTGCCAGGTTAGAATCGGAACTGGCAAGCTATTTCGAAGGTTCACGCAAAACCTTTACTGTACCATTGTTTACACCGGGGTCTGCATTTCAGCAGTCGGTATGGCAGGCATTGCAGCAGGTGCCCTACGGCATTACCCAGTCCTACAAAGGCCTTGCCTCTGATATGAAGAGGCCGGAATCTATCCGTGCAGTGGCCAATGCCAACGGTATGAACAAGATTTCCATTCTCATCCCATGCCACCGTATTATTGGCACCGACGGATCGCTCACCGGCTATGGCGGTGGCATCTGGCGCAAAAGCTGGCTGCTGGAATTCGAAAAGGCAAACAGCTGATTACTTTCTCTCCCCTAACCCACTATAATAATTTTATGACACCCACTACCTCTACCATCAACAAATGGTATGCACTGCTTATTGTCCTGACCGCACCACTACTTTATGTCATCGACATCTTTATCATCAACATTGCCATACCTGCCATTCAATCAGGTTTACATGCCTCTGATGGCGAAATTCAGCTGGTCATTGCTGCTTATCTGCTGGGAAGTGCCTGTTTTCTGATCACAGGCGCCAGAGCAGGTGATTATCTTGGTAAAAAGAAAGTTTTTTTCTGGGGTATGTGCTGGTTTACACTTACCTCCTGCCTTTGTGGAGTATGTCAGACGCCCGCACAGCTGAATATTGCACGCTTTTTACAGGGTGTAAGTTCCGCTTTTATGGTCACGCAGTCCATTTCCCTGATACAGGTTCTATTCCCGGATGCCGGAGAAAGGGCCAAAGCCATCGGGTGGTACGGCATCACCTTAAGTATTGCTGCCATCATCGGGCAAATGCTGGGAGGTTATCTGGCGGAAACAGCTTTCCTCATTGCAGGCTGGCGGCTGATATTCTTCATCAACCTGCCGGTAGGAATAGCCGCTATGTGGGCCATTCACCGGTATCTGCATGAAACAGAAAAGACAACACAGGTACAATTTGACTATTCCGGCGCACTGTTGCTGACGGCATCATTAGGATGTCTGATATATGCCATTACCGAAGGCAGAGAACAGCATTGGCCATGGTGGAGCCTGGGGCTGCCGGTTCTATCAATTGCACTGATGGCTGTCTTTATCTTCCTGCAAAAGAAAAAAATGAGGACCGGCCGTCAACCACTGATCAACCTCCGGCTATTCAAACAGCCCGCGTTCAATATAGGCCTGCTGGCAGTATTGTTTCACTTCATGCTACATACCGCCTATTTACTGATGATGGCGGTATTCCTGCAAAAAGGCCTGGGGCTTTCAGCGCTGGCGTGTGGCGCCTGTTTTATTCCACATGCACTGCTATTTATGTTATCTTCTGTGATGGCTTCCCGCCTGCTGGTAACCTACGGCAGGCGTGTCCTGCAAATGGGGCTGCTCATCATCCTGTTGGCTTTTCTGCTGCATATATTTGTGGGCACTGACCCGCAGCATCCTTACCTGACGGTATTATTCATCTCCCTGTATGGCCTGGGAAATGGATTGGTACTGCCGTTTCTGTTAAATATTGTGTTAGATAATGTGCCGGTGGAAGATGCCGGTGCGGCTTCCGGTATTTTCTCTACTTTTCAGCAAACTGCTTCCGGACTGGGTATCAGTATCATTGGCGGGATCTTCTTTGCAGTAGTGGAATCCAGACCTGTGCCGCAGACATATGCCCTCGCCCTGCGTTACGGCCTCAGTGCAGGTATTGGTTGTCTGCTCATGGTGGCGCTCATGCTGGCATATCTGCCTGCTAAAGCAACAACTAATAAGGAAACCCTGATGAACCATGCATAGTTGTTTTTCAATTTAATAATGCAGCAGGCATTGGTGCCTCCGTTCTATTCCCTATTTTTACTATCCATAACTGACTCTATGCCCAAAACTGTTCTGGTACTCGGTGCCAATTCCGATGTAGCGAAAGAAGCCATCCTCCTTTACCTGGATAAAGGCTACCAGGTGATAGCCGCCTCCCGCAGCACTACTGACATAGCCGCATTTATGGCGGCAAGAAATGCGCCCACCGGCCAGCTCTCTATCTGCTACTTCGATGCCACTGCATTTGAGGAACATGAAAAGTTTTATGCATCATTGCCGGCAAAACCACATATCGTCGTGTATGCTGCCGGCTTCCAGGTCACCAACGACGAAGCGCTGATCAGCTGGGCAGGCAGTTACCGCATGATGCAGGTCCACTATGCCGGCGCTGTTTCCATTATCAATATCATCATCAGTGACCGCGAAAACACGCGCCTGGAACGGATCATCGGACTTTCTTCCCTCTCCGGTGTGAGAGGAAGAAAGAGCAATTTCGTGTATGGCAGTACTAAAGCAGCGTTTACCCAATACCTGGCCGGATTGCGCCAATACCTGTTTGCCAGAAAGGTGATCGTAAATGTCATCGTAGCGGGTTATATACGTAGTAAGATGACCGCCGGGCTAGACCTGCCGGAATCGCTGCTGATGGAGCCCGCCTTCATCGCCAGCGCCATCGTAAACGCCGGCACTGGCTTCACCATCGTACCTGGTATCAAATGGAAATTCATCCACCAGGTATTAAAATATATGCCTGAGAAATTAGCTGCCAGATTACCGTAGGGCCGTCACAGTTATATCAGCCTGACAAACAATTGTTTCGGATGCAAACGATCTTCCCTGCCCCTTTTTTATGTTTTATTTAACGCCGGCGGAAACAATTGTACACTAACTTCAGCAGGGTAAATGATTGCCTATATTATCTAACGCCCTGTTATGAAAAAAGCTATACTCTTTTTAGTTGTTTCATTGATCGTAAATTCGTTGAAGGCGCAGACAGATAGTGAAAAGCTGGATGAAGTGATGCAGGCCGCCACCAACGCACACCTCTTCAATGGTGTGGCCCTGATTGCACGCCACGACAGCATCCTGCTGTTTAAAGGCTACGGCTGGAGAAATTACGAACAACAAATACCACACGATACCAATTCCGTCTTCCAGATAGGATCTACCACCAAACCTTTTACCGCAACGGTTATCCTCTGGCTACGGGAACAACACCTGCTCGACCTCTCGGATAAACTCAGTAAATATTTCCCCTCCTACCGGTACGGCAATCAGATCACCATCAAAAATCTGCTGACCCATACATCAGGTATCTACAACTTCACTGACCAGCATTATCTCGCCAATCTCGCAGACAAACCTTTCCACCAGCGGGATTTCTGGAAAATAGTGGCCGATAAACCGCTGGAGTTTCTACCAGATACCCGGTTCAGCTATAGCAACTCCAACTACATGATACTGGGCTATATTATCGAACAGGTATCAGGAAAATCCTATGAGCAGATGGTACGTGAGGTCATCTTTGAAAAAGCTGGCATGACGCATTCCGGATTCGATTACAGGCATTTATCCAGTCTGTATAAATCTGCAGGATATGATACCCTGGACCTGAAAGCACCGCAAAGAGCCCGCCTGAGCGACTCCAGCGCTACCTATGCTGCCGGAGCAATGTATACCACCGCAGCCGACCTGTATCGCTTCAGCCAGGCCATGTACAATAATAAAATTATCAGTCAGGCCTCACAGGAAGAAGCATTTACACCCTATAAAGGTAATTATGGCTATGGATGGTATATCGAATTTGCACCCGGATTAAAATTTATGGCACATAACGGTGGTATCTGGGGCTTCCAGTCGCATTTTAAAAGAATCCCGCAGGACCACGTTTCCATTATTCTGCTGCGCAATGAAATGCTGGGATTTGAAGATTATGCCATCAGTCTGCACAGGATCCTGTATCATGATCCCAACTACTATATACCACGCCCTTCCGTGGCACTCACAACAGATAGCATGCTGCCCTACATCGGGGAGTACCAGCTGAAAGATAAGCCTGCCTTTAAAGCAAATGTAGCCGTGAGAGACGGAAATCTGTACCTTACCTGGACCAACCTTGCACCAGAAAAAATGTACGCAGAGAAGACAGATCAATTCTTTTTCAAATCCTATAATTGTCAGATAGCCTATACAAGAGACCCACAGGGTAAGATCACAGGTTTTGTGGCCCATAATCCGGGACAGGATTTCCCTTATGAAAAGATTAGATAGTATGCCGCAGCGGTGGCCGATATCCGCTCGTTTTATTGGTATGAAAATACTGGTGATATTAATGATTAACACCAACCCTATTGCTGCACAACAGCCAACACCTACCTTATTGTGGCAGGTGACCGGAAAAAACATCCGGGACACCAGTTACCTGTTTGGTACCTTTCATGAAATAAGTCCTTCTTTCTTTATAAAATATCCAAAGGCTATGCAACTGCTGCAACACGCAGATAAAGTAGTGCTGGAAACAAAGCTCTCCGGAAATCAGCTGGCTGATAATACACCCGTATCACAGTATGATCGGAAAAAATGGGAGCAATTGCTAAAACCCGCACAGCTAGCCATTTTCCAGCAATTCACAGCCAGGGCAGAAGATTCCAGCTATTACAGCATGACGCCCGTTTACGCGGCATTGACGCTCAATCGTTCCTATATTAAAAGTTATTGTGAAACTGATCCCGATAGCTTCAATATGCGAATGGATGACTTCATTGAGCAAGAGGGCCAGAAAAATAATAAACCAATCATCGGACTGGAAGAAAATCAGACCAGCATACTGAATGACATTTCAACAACTACGAGTGACTCAAAATTATATGCTGATCTGGTAATAACACTGATGGAGCAAATGCTGGCAGATGCTACAGCGTCACCTGTCTGCACCCTGGTCCGGCAATACCGCCAGCTGGAACTTGACTACCAGTTAGAGCAGCCGGCTCCTCCGCTAAATGCAGATTTGTTGCATGACAGGAATATGAGCTGGTTAAAGCAGTTACCCTCGCTATTTGCCCGGGGGCGTTGCTTTATAGCCGTTGGCATACGGCATTTATGCTATAACGAGGGACTTATCTGCGCTTTACGTAAGCAGGGTTATACAGTTACACCTGTTATAGCAAAAAATAATTTATAAAGAAACGGCCCTGGCATAACGTATATGGTACATGGCGAAAATGGCATTTTAAAAATGTACTTTTGCCAAAATTGACTATCCCTATGAGTACCGGAATTGATATAAAATTTGTACAGGAACGTTATGCAAAGATGTCTGATACAGAACTGGCACACCTGGTCACCACCAATGCCGACGGGCTCACACCTGAAGCCCTGGCAGTCGCAAAAGAGGAAATAAAGAAACGCGGCATGAGTTCCCGGTTGCTGGATGCACTCGATGCACAACAACAAACCTATTCAATTGAAGAAATAGATCAGTATTGCAACCTGATCAATCACCTTAACTGCCCGGTTTGTGGTAGCAGCACCCATACACTCAATGCCACGCTGACAGCAGAAGTAATGAGCTTTATCATTCTTACACAATATAAAAGGAAGGTCCATGTAGGCTGCCCGTCTTGTCTGGACACCCTGAACAATAATGCATTGACAAAAACGATAACCCTTGGCTGGTGGGGTGTTCCATGGGGAATTTTCAGGTCTTTCAGCGCAATCCGCACGAATATTAAAAGTAAGAAAAGCAATCACCTTGATACGCCGAACCATTACCTGCGGCACTTTACCCTGGCCAATATAGGGCTGATAGAAGCACACCGGAATGATCCCAGGCGCCTACAACAGGTTATTGCCAATGTAATGCAGTAAGCCGTATAAACGAAAAGACCTGCGGAATCTGCAGGTCTTTTCATTTATACAGTAGGTAATAATCCCCTATGCCATCACCTCTTCCAGCCAGGCACGCTCCTTTTTCATCTGCTCTTTCATACCCATCTGCTCAATGATGCTATGGCAGTTCCTGGCAGCCTCTTTACACCATGGCATTTCCTGTACCAGGCAAAACAGTTTGGTAAATCCACGCAGGGTTTCCTGCTTGCGGATCAGCCAGTAGCCATATTGAGAACGGAAGTACGGGCTGTAATAAAACTCTTCGTTGGCCCAGTCCCAGATAGTATCCGGAATCTCCTGGCCATTGCTCAACCACGCAAACGCATATACGGGCGAGTTGATGAAGTCGCCATCAAACCCAAGCAGGTCCTGAACGGACAGCGACATCTCCTTATCTTTCGGAATTTTCCCGTTCAATATTTCATTATACAATGCGTGTGCCTCCGCATGTTTACCTGTAACATGCAGCACATCTGCATAAATACGCCTGCTTCTGATACTGGTGCTATCCAGTGCCATGGCCTTATCACAATGACGAAGTGCGTCTTCGTACTGCATCAGGATAAAATATGTTTTTGCCATCGCACTATGAAAATCAGGATTTTGCTCCTGTTCTTCGTCCATAAATTTTGTGCTCATTTCCAGCGCCTTCTGCGGGTACCTGTCGTCGTTGAAGCGCTCCATGATCTGCCATAGCTGCAGCGTTTGCCCCAGTTGGTTATCCAGTAACGAATAGATAATTCCACGCCGGTCTGCCAGTGATTTTACTGCCTTCCAGGCATTATACTGCTCCGGGTATAGTGCTGCCCACGTGGTAGGCTCGTTTGTTTCAGGATGTAATAACAGCGCTTCTACTGCTGCACCGGGTTTGGAAATATATCGCGGAATAGTACGAAATACCTCGGCTGCAAACAGTGCCTCCTGATTATTGCTGCCTGCTGGTGGCTCGCTTGCAGCCGTATTTTTCTTCTTGAAGAAATCGAATAGACCCATAGGAATAGTTTGATAAATAAGCGTTGGCGATAATAAATTCGGTCATCTAATATAAAGAAAATCAATATATGCTTACTAACGCCAACGCCTATACATTTATCATGGAAAGTTCAGGGTTTATCCGGCAGATACACCACCATCAACCGCCAGCGCTGCACCAGTAATCATAGCAGCATTCCCGGAAAACCCTGATATATTTTATCTCACTCATTTTCTGTGACTGGTCCGGGCGTAGGTATTCACTCTTTGCTGCTGTTCTGCTTTCAGACGGGTCAGTTTTTGCTCTCCCAGTGCCGCGATGAGCAGCTCATCAATAGACTTGTTTTTTCCGCTGGTAAAAATTTCCTGCTGTTCTACTTCTGTGTTCTTAAGAATATTAACGACTACCTGTTTGTCTTTCGGATCGATCGCATCATACATGAGCAGCGTTGGTTTATATAGCAGCGGATATGCCTTCGCCAGAATTTTCTCACCGGCTTTTGTCAGGCTGACGAGCTTTGCACGCTTATCACCCGGGTCCGTTCTTTCGGTGATATAGCCCAGTTTCTTCAATTTATTGAGGGTATCAATACCGGTTGTCTGCTCTGTAAAATTGTACTGTATTACCTGCGATTTATTCACTTCTTTCAGGTGATAGATCGTATTCAGAAAGTAAAACCATTCCAGCTCAAAGCCAGGGAGTTCCTGCAGGGCCATTTTTGAATAGGCCGTTTGCATGGCGCCCAGTCGCCCTATCAGCTTGGCAAACAGCGTATCCAGGTCAGGCGGGGTGATACCACCGAAAAGCTGGTTATGCTGCTCTTTCGCCAGGAAGTCCATGCAGAATTCCACTGCGGTAGCGGTTGTATGCTTGCTGGTATATTCCTCCCAGGCCGCTACCAGTTTTACCAATTCACTCATATTATATCGGATTCGTCATAAATATAGTTAAAAAAGAAGGAATTCTTTTGGCAGATGCACTAATATCATTACTTTTATATCGGATTCGATATTTAAAAGTATTCATTACTTCGCTTTCGACACAAAAATTAAATCTGATGATCATGGATAATATCACCACAGGTTATCTCAACAGGGCAGAAATATGGCTCTTTGTAACAACGCTCATCTATTTCATGATGAATGGCGCACAGGTTTTCGAGACGCTGATATTTGTGCCTAAATGGACTGGCAACGCGCCTGCACATTTCAACCTTTTACTGGATGGGCGCGGTACCAGCCTGAAAAATTTCTGGATCGTTTTCCATTCTTTACATGAACTTACTTTCCTGCTCGCCATCATCTTCTGCTGGAAGATCAGTTTTGCACGCAACTGGCTGCTGCTCTTATTCGCGGTTCACTTTGCAGTAAGAGTCTGGACAATCGGATACTTCGCACCCAATATCATGGATTTTCAAAAAATGGCGACTGCTCCGGTAGCAGTGAAAGACCTGGCAGCACGGGTTGCCCGCTGGCAAACACTCAACTATTTTCGTGTTGCTATTTTTATAGCCGTTTCATTCGGTTTGATACCACTATGCTATAAAATTTTACAGCTACGGCCTTAATCCTGTAACATCATTTCCAGGAAGAAATAGTATCCCCCTTTTCGTCGTATAGGCGTAAGGGGGATATCTTCTTACATTTCTATTTTCAGGCAGATAAAAATAAATTTGCGAAACTGATTGGTTGCACATATATTTGCAATCAAATGGTTTCATATTTGAAACAATTAAGAAAAAAAACATGAGGAGAGATATTTTCCAGGCGATAGCTGACCCTACAAGACGCGCCATCATAGCGCTGATAGCATTGCAGGCAATGACACCGAATAGCATTGCCGAGCACTTCGATACTTCCAGGCAGGCAATCTCCAAACACCTGAAAATATTAACGGAATGCGAACTGGTAAAACAGGAACAGCAAGGAAGAGAAATATATTATTTACTCGAAGTAGATAAAATGAAAGAGATAGATAAATGGCTGGAACAATTCAGGAAAATCTGGGAAAGCCGCTTCAATCAACTCGATCAATTGCTAGCAACTATCAAAAAGAAGCCTTCATGAAAAACAAAGTATTATTCGACTTCATCCCCGATAAGCAGAACAACCAGCTCACCATCAGACGCGAATTCATGGCCGGCAGGCAATTGGTATGGGATTGCTATACCAGGTCAGAACTGCTGGACCAATGGTTCGCTCCCGCTCCGCTGACTACCAAAACAAAATCCATGGACTTCAGCGAAGGCGGCCACTGGCACTATGCCATGGTTGACCCGAATGGCACCGAATACTGGGGCTACACGGAATACCACACCATACGGCCCATCGATTATTATACCTCCTCCGATGCCTTCAGCAATGAAGCCGGCGACATCAACGAAGAACTCCCCCGTGCTGAATGGCGTGTATCCTTCTCCGATAAAGGTGACAACGCAGTAGTAGAAATTATTGTGAGCTATAAATCCCTGGCCGACCTCGAAAAAGTAGTACAGATGGGCATGGAACAAGGCCTCACCGCTACCCTGGAAAAACTGGACCAGCTCCTGGAAAAACTCACCCACAAACAATAAACTATTTCTTCACCCCTGACTATATTTTTTATGAGTAACAAAATCATCATCGCCACTTCCGTTCCTGTAAATACGCAGAAAGCCTGGGATTACTATAATGAACCAGTACACATCACCCAATGGAACTTTGCAGATCCTTCCTGGCATTGCCCTTCCGCATCCAACAACATGGTTCCCGGCGGAAAATACAGCGCCAGGATGGAGGCCAGAGACGGTAGCTTCGGATTCGATTTTGAAGCAACCTACAACGAAGTTATTCCCGGAAAATCATTTACCTATACCATGCCGGATGGCAGAGAAGTGAATGTCCTTTTCGAAGCTAACGGCGACGGACAAACGAACATAAACGTCTCCTTCGATCCGGAAACTGAAAATCCATTAGAAATGCAAAAAGCAGGATGGCAGGCTATCCTGGACAACTACCAACAGTATGTTGCCAATAATTAAAGTTTTGCTGGTTACTTTATCCGTAATAAAGAAACTTGCGCACGTCGCAGGTTTTTTTATTACGATTATTGTAAAATGGTGCTTTTAATTTTCGGACTGTAACTACAACGCCCCTAAATAGAGCCAGTCTTTTTACACTCCGGCATCAATCCTTCACCGGCCATTTGCCATAATAGGCAATCACCTTATACTCCCCATCTACCCTGCCAAATACAAACCCGAAAAAGCTTTCCGCCTGGGTATTTTTCTCCGGATATTGCTGATACACCTCGTACAGGTGCGAATGCTTATCCGTTACCCTGCGCAAGGTCTTATAATAATCCTCCGGCGAATCCGCATCGATTTCCTGCAAATTATCTTCCCCGGCCTCAGGCAGCAGCCTGCCTACATCCGGATGGAAAATGCTGTTATAATATTTATTAAAATCTGCCGCGCTCACCAGTCCGCCAGGCTTATCTACCGTTCCAGCCTTCACATCGTCATTGGTCCATTGCATGGCTGTCTGCAACGGAAAACGCAGGTATTGGCGGATAGTATCCCGATTGTTCGTTTTCACGGCGCGCTGCAAGGCCTGCAGGACTATACGAAACTGTTGTTCGTCGCCACTGGTATCGGCCATACTTTTATCTCTGGGAGTAACACTATCGGACTGCGCAGGCAGCGAAGTGCCGGGTAATTGCTGCTTTGATTCCTGCTGCTGCTGGCTACCACAGGCGGTAAGTATACTGAAGGTCAATACAACAACATATGCTGGTACAATGGAGGTCCGGTTTTTCATAGCATTGAAATTACTACAGATCTCTATAATAACTGCAATAAAATAATGGCTTTACTATCTCACTAAAAAAACACCTGCATGATAACAGGTGTTTTTACCAGTAATTTCCTTTACCGTAACAATATTTTCTTTGCGGCATCTGAGGCACATATCAGTCCTCCGGCCATCATCATGATATCTTTTAATACCAGTCTGCCTGCCCCTGAAAGGTAAGGGAAGCCATGGACAGCTGTAGGGAAATCGCCTCCCAGACTGGGTACATAAACTTCCGGTGTGGTCACCAGGAAAGAAAGCGTGACCAGCGCCATGCCAAAAGTCAGCAAACCACCAATCAATCCTATGCGCGGCAACCATATGCCCAGTAACACCAGTGTGCCGATGCCCACAATCACCGTGCCCAAAGCCCATGCAAATACATAGGTGCCGTTGGATTCATGCCATGCTATATTTCTGGCAACCTCCTTCCCTTCCGGGTTTTTATATTGCGTATAGCCGTTAGGGTGATGATAGAAAAAACGCATCACCGGGCTGTTGGCCACAAACGGTACAATGCCGTCAGCCTCATAGTGAAAGGCTTTCAGCCCGCCGATCCAGGCCATGACTATAAAGACGGACACCCGCATAAAGTTGATAAACCGGGGCTGCAGGCCTGCTAACCATATCATCAGCATTTTCATATACAGAACAATTTGATCTGCAACAAAAGTACCGCAGTGCCACACCCGATAAAATGGACGTATATGGACGTTAGCTGGACGAATATGCCACTTCGGAGATACCTACCTTTTTGCGAAAAGCCTGGGGAGATTCGCTTACCGCCTTTTTAAAATAGCGGCTGAAATAGTATTCATCTTCAAACTTCAGCCGGAAGGCAATCTCTTTTATGCTGAGCTGCGTAAGGTGCAGCAGCTTTTTAGCTTCGAGGATAATGCGCTCCTGTATCAGCTGAGAAGGCGTTTTGCCAAAATAGCCAATGGCTTTTTTGCTGAGTGCATTCGGCGTCATGGCCAGCAGGCCGGCATATTCGGCAGGTTTATGTAAGGTAAGAAAATGCTCGTCCAGCAGCTGGCGGAAGGCTTCCATCCTGGCATCCTTACGCCCCGCTGATGCAATGACCGCTTCCTCGCGAACCTTGTAGGTACTGCTCTTCGCGAGTACAAGCTGCAGGTATGCCCGCAACACGATAGCGGAGGGGTGTCCGCCGGTAAACTCCTCCTCCATCTGCTCAAATATCTGTTTAAAAGCTATATGGGAAGATGATGTAAGCGATACAGACGGATCTTTATAAATATTATTAAACAGTAATCCATTACAGGCCACCTCCTCGTGATGGGCCTCTATGCAGTAGAAATCGCTGTGAAACTTTATAAGTGACCACGACAGTACGCCGGCAGCCTTTACCTGTACCGCCTGTAGTGGCGTGGCAAATAGTATCGCCGGCGCTTTGAAGGGGTAGGCTGCAAAGTCGGCCTGCCAGCTACCCACGCCTTCATGAACCAGTAATACCAAGTATTCCGGCGACCTTTTAGACCGCGGAAAAGGATTCTTTTGTCCGGCTGCAATTTCGAGCAGACAATGCCCCGATAAGGCCATCAGTTTCTTCATCAGTTAAACACGTGAATACTAAAGATAGGAGGAAATACCGATTGGCGGCGCTTTTACATAGACTGCAAAAATATTCTTGGTAATCCGGAACAACCATCGTAATATTGCGATAACAAGAAGGTATATGGGAGCGACGAAAGCAGATTTATTTACGAGGGAACAGAACGACATTGCCGCCATGGCGAAGGCACTGGCGCACCCTGCTCGTATCGCCATCCTGCAATACCTGGTAAAAAAGAATGCCTGTGTATGTGGCGACCTGGTAGATGAACTGGGGCTGGCACAGGCCACCACTTCCCAGCACCTGAAAGAGCTCAAAACCGCCGGTATCATCAAGGGAAGCATCGAAGGGGCCAGTGTATGCTATTGCATCAATCCTGCGGTCTGGAAACAGTACAAAAGCCTGTTTAACGCTTTCTTTAAAGATGTAGATCCGCAGGGAAACTGCTGCTAAAAATTTTTTGCCTTAATCAATCGTAATATTGCAATAATACAATAAAGCTTTTTTTATGCATACAGACGAACAGAAAAAACAGCTCGTACAAACGAAATATGCGGAAATTGCCGCCCAGGACAAAGCCATCAACGCTGCCTCCTGCTGCGGCGCAGGCAGCTGTTCCACGGAAGTATACAACATCATGAGCGATGATTATTCCGGACTGGAAGGGTATAATCCCGATGCCGACCTGGCACTGGGATGCGGCCTGCCTACACAATATGCCAGGATTAAAAAAGGCGACACCGTAATTGACCTGGGGTCCGGCGCCGGCAACGACTGCTTCATCGCCCGCCATGAAACCGGTGAAACGGGAAAAGTAATCGGCATCGACTTCACACCCGCCATGATAGAACGGGCACGCACCAACGCAGAAAAACTCGGCTTCAACAACGTGGAATTCCGCCAGGGAGATATTGAACATATGCCCGTAACCGCTAATGTAGCAGACGTCATCGTCAGCAACTGTGTACTTAACCTCGTCCCTGATAAAAATAATGTACTGAAGGAAATCTACCGCGTACTGAAACCCGGTGGCCACTTCAGTATTTCAGATATCGTGCTCACAGGCACACTGCCCCCTGCTATTCAAGAGGCTGCAGAAATGTACGCCGGCTGCGTATCCGGCGCCATTCCAAAAGAAGAATACCTCCGGCTGATCAATGACAATGGCTTTAAGAATATAACGGTACAAAAGGAAAAAGTAATCACCATCCCTGATGATATCCTTTCCGGGTACCTGAACGAAACGGAAATAACCGCATTCCGTAACGGCAATGCCGGCATCTTCAGCATAACAGTATATGCAGAAAAACCAGCAGACGCTTGCTGCCCTCCGGGCTGCTGCTAACACTCCCCCAGGAATTTTAAATTTCGATTATGTCAACATACACATCTGCACCACGCAGACTGAGTTTTACCGACCGTTACCTTACCTGGTGGATTTTCCTGGCAATGGCCATAGGCACAGGTATTGGCTATTTCTTTCCTTCGTCTGCAACTTTTATTAACCACTACTCTTCCGGAAGCACAAACATTCCACTGGCGGCAGGATTGATATTGATGATGTATCCTCCGCTGGCAAAAGTCAGGTATGAGCAGATGGCGGAAGTATTCCGTAACACCAGGGTTTTATCTGTTTCTCTCCTGCTCAACTGGGTAATAGGCCCCCTGCTGATGTTTGCACTGGCAGCCATTTTCCTGCACGACTACCCGGAATATATGACAGGCTTGATGCTTATCGGGATGGCCAGATGCGTGGCTATGGTCATCATATGGAATGAACTGGCCGATGGGAGTCGTGAATATGCGGCAGGATTGGTTGCACTCAACAGCATTTTCCAGGTACTGTTTTACAGCGTATATGCGTATGTGTTCCTCACCTGGCTTCCTGCTGTATTTGGTATGCAGGGCGCTACTGTTAACATTACGATCGGTGAAATTGCCTATAGTACCGCCATCTATCTTGGAATTCCTTTCCTGGCAGGCATCATCAGCCGCTATTCCCTGATCGCCTGGAAGGGCGAAACATGGTTCCGGGAAAAATACCTGAAAACCATTTCTCCCATTACCCTGATCGCCCTATTGTTTACCATCGTAGTAATGTTCACGCTGAAAGGCAGACTGATACTACAGTTGCCGATGGACGTCGTAAGAATAGCCATTCCGATGATGATCTATTTTATCATCATGTTCCTGGTGAGTTTCTTCCTGGGAAAGCTCCTGGGAATAGATTATGCCCGTAATACTTCTATTGCGTTCACTGCCGCAGGCAACAATTTTGAACTCGCCATAGCAGTGGCTATCGGTGTATTCGGTATCAACTCCGGCCAGGCATTTGCCGGTGTAATAGGACCTTTGGTAGAAGTACCTGCCCTGATCGCACTGGTAAATGTCGCCTACTGGTTCAGAAAGAAATGGTACACGCTTCCGGAAATACAATAATCAAAAAACAACTACTACAATTACTACAAATTACTTATGAAAAAGGTATTAGTATTATGCACCGGCAACAGCTGCCGCAGCCAGATCGCCGAAGGTTACCTCCGTCACTTTGCCGGAAACAATGCGGAAATTTACAGCGCCGGCGTGGAAACACATGGCGTCAATCCACGCGCAATAGCCACCATGGCAGCAGATGGCATCAATATCTCCGCTCACACTTCCAATAACATTTCCGAATACATGAATATTCCGTTCGACTACGTTATTACCGTATGCGACCATGCAAAAGAGCGCTGCCCCTATTTCCCGACCAGTGCACAGCTATTCCATGAAAACTTCCCCGACCCGGCAAAGGCCACCGGTACGGAAGAAGAGATTACAGCAGCATTCCGGGAAGTGAGGGAAATCATAAAAGATTACACAAAAACATTTGCAGCAAAGTATTTATCTGCAGAAAAATAAATAATATACCAACCATCCAAACAAAAGAGGAGCGGATATGATTTTTTACAGCCCAACTGCTCACAAATAAAATAATAATTACATTTATGCCCGTTATCGTTGATCCTAAGATTTAAAACTGACTTATCGCATGACTCACCAGCACCAGGAAAAGCATTTCACCGGTTCGGAACTGCTCAGGGATATTGTAATTGGGATGTCTGACGGACTTACCGTGCCATTTGCACTGGCAGCGGGCCTCAGCGGCACTGTAAAGGACGTAAACCTTATTGTTGTGGCCGGACTGGCGGAAATTGCCGCAGGCTCCATTGCCATGGGACTCGGTGGATATCTCGCCGGCAAAACAGAGCAGGACCATTACGCCAGCGAATTAAAAAGAGAATATGAAGAGATAGAAACGGTGCCGGACAGAGAACGGGAGGAAGTAGAAACTTTCTTCGCGGAACTAGGCCTTAGCCGAGACCTGCAACAAAAAGCAGCCGCCGAACTGATCACCGATAAAGACCGCTGGGCCGACTTCATGATGAAATATGAACTGGGCCTCGAAAAGCCCGATCCACGACGCGCCACCAAAAGCGCGCTCAATATTGGGGTGTCCTATATCGTCGGCGGACTAATACCACTAATGCCCTATTTCTTTGTCAGCAGCGGCATTGAAGGCCTGAAGATCTCTGCCATCATCACCATTATCTGCCTGTTTAGCTTTGGTTACGTGAAGAGCCGCTTTACCGGTCTGAACCCGCTTACAGGTGGTATCCGCGTGGCCGTTATTGGTACCATTGCCGCAGCCTGTGCTTTTTTGATCGCCAGGTTGATTGGTGGTTGATAAACTATGTTATTTTTCTACCGCCCTTTTGATACCGCCGCAGGCGGTGTCAAAAGGGCGGTTCTTTTCCCAACCCCTGAGGGGCTGGGAAAAGAACCGCCAGCTACCGTAAATATGATTACTGGTGGCTGAAAATTGTCCGGATCAGGCCAAAAATTGGTTAAGACGTGATATTGATGCAAATAATTCATCTGCTTCAGATAATTTTGCAGCTCAGGATTAAAGTCACAACAGGAAATGGAAAATAAAAGTCTGAAAGGTATCCTACTGGCGATTGCAGGGGCATCGCTCTGGGGCGTTTCAGGAAACGTAGGACAGTTCCTCCTCCAGAACAAGGAACTCAATGTAGAATGGCTGATAACAGTACGACTGCTGATAGCAGGTACCTGCCTCCTGCTGTTTGCCAAAACAGTAGAAAAAGCACCCATTAACGATATCTGGAAGGAAAAATCCAGTGCCATACAACTGCTGGTATTCAGCATCACGGGTATGCTGGCAGTACAATACACCTATTTTGCCGCTGTCAGGTACTCCAATGCCGCCACTGCCACGGTATTGCAATATACCGGGCCGGTAATGATTGTGGTATACCTTGCCCTGAAGAAGAAAGCTGTTCCCAAACTCACGGAACTGCTGGAAATCTCCCTGGCAGTAATAGGCACCTTCCTGCTGGTAACACATGGCAACGTACATACCTTATCCATTTCTGTTACGGCGCTATTGCTGGGCATCGCCTCGGCTATTGCGCTGGCGATATACACCCTGCAACCTGCTGAACTGCTGAAGAAATACAATGCCGCCACTGTTACCGGATGGGGCATGCTCTGCGGCGGAATCGCCTTCTGCTTTGTTCACGCACCATGGCGCGTATCAGGCATATGGGATTTCCAAACAGTGATTGGTTTCGTATACCTCATGATCTTAGGCACCATCATCCCGTTTTATGCCTACATGACGGCCGTAAAAATCATTGGCGGCCAGAAATCCAGTCTGCTCGCCACCGCCGAACCACTCTCCGCTACCATACTGGCAGTGCTCTGGCTCAATACTTCTTTTACTGCCATCGACTGGATCGGGAGTCTGTGTATTATCACCACCGTGGTTTTACTGACCATCCGCAATAAAAAAGTAGCATTGTAACATTACTTTCTATAAAAAATAAAGCCTTCTCCGGGTGGAGAAGGCTTTATTTTTTATAATAATCGGGAGATGTCCAGCATTTTATTTCGGCTGTACCAACGCCGATTTGATTTTTATCAGCTGCCCCAACATGGCCGTCCTTGGTACCTTATCGGCCATATTCAATGCTGTGGCCATTTGAGCGATGGCTATATTCAGGGTGTCTATTTCTGTAGGTCGCCCGTTGTTGAGGTCCTGCAAGGTGGAGATCAGCTGTCCGTCTGAGGATTTACTAATTTGCAACAATGTATTTTCAATATCGCCCGCTTCCAGTAAAACGCCTTTGGCAGCAGCTACCAGCAGACATTCTGCGATAATCTCCGACGCGATGGCCATGGCAGCAGGATCACGGTGAAAAATGCCATTATCAGCATTCAACAGTGGGCAGACAGAATTAAACACGCTGTTGGCAATCGCTTTTTTCCAGATGACCGGCTGTATATCCCTGGCTACCCCGAAAGGGAAATCCGGCGTTGAAAGCAGCGCCACTATTTCGGATAACAACACATCACTTCCTTTAATAACGCCCACCTGAGATACCGCTACCGGTTTAAATCTTACCCGCTGCCCTTCCAGGTGCTGGCTGGTGGCAAATAACACACACCGATATACGTTTTCAAAGCCGGAGCCCTCAAAAGACTGCTCTACATTCAGTCCGTTCTGCAGTATCACTACCGGCATATTTACCTGCATCGTTTTCAACGCTGCCGCCAGGGTTTCATTTCCGAAAGATTTGGTCGTTAATACGAGCACGCCGTCCTGCCCCTGCAAGGCCTTCAGCGGCAAAACGTCGATGGCTGCCTCCACGATGGTATCGTCCGGCAATTGCACCGATATCTGTTGCCGGGAAGTCCCTTCCTCCTGTATACGGCCTCTTGCTATTTTAACGTCAACGCCCCTACGTTGTAAAAATACGGCCAGTGCCTTGCCGATGGCGCCGTAACCTACTATAAATACCTGCTTGTCTTTAAGTGTCATGGTCCGTCCGATTGAGTTTACAAATAGATCTCTTTTCAAAAATATCACTTTCCAACTTGCCTAGATCCAAAATAAATTTGCGTAGTTAAATGACTACATATATATTTGTAGTCAAATGGCTACACAATGAATTTAAGAAGAGATGTTTTCCAGGCAATAGCTGACCCTACCAGGAGGGCAATATTATTACTGGTAGCAGCACAGGCGATGACAGCGGGAGCTATAGCCTCCAATTTTGATACGGCGAGGCCCACCGTATCCAAGCACCTGCAGATACTCACGGAGTGCGAGTTATTGAAGCAGGAGCAAAACGGCAGAGAAATCTACTATCACTTAAATCCCAATAAAATGAAAGAAATAGCTGATTTCCTTGAACCATTCCGTCAATTCTGGGATGCGAAATTCAATAAACTCGAAGAGATCATGAAAAATTACAAACCCAAAAAATAGGTACTACCATGGAACTGAAAACCAAAATATCAGCCGCAGAAGGCCGCCAGGATCTGACCATTACCCGGGAATTTGAAATACCGGTAGATTTACTGTATAAAGCTTACACCGAAGCCGACATCATCACACAATGGATGGGCACCGCCGTTTTAAAGCTGGAAAACAGGCAACATGGCAGCTTTCAGTTTGAAACCAAAGACCAGCATGGCACACCGGTGTTTCGTGCAAATGGCGTGATACATGCCCTCACAGAGAATGAAAAAATCGTCAGGACCTTTGAAATGGAGAATGCACCATTCGGCCCTACCCTAGAGTTCTTGAGGTTTGAGTCTACTGGTAATGACACCAGCAAACTCACCATGCACGTCATCTATGAAACGGCAGACCTCCGCGACCAGAACCTGAAAATGCCTTTCAGCCAGGGTATCAACTACGCACACAATCGTCTCGAATCTATACTTAGCAAAGTAAAATAATCACCTATGACAAACACTAAGACCGGAAAGATCATTTATTGGATAGCTACCCTGTGGCTGGCGCTGGGACTCGTTTCTACAGCATATGTACAATTGAGCGGCATGAAAGCCGAAAACGATTTTATGACGGAACTGGGATTTCCGGTTTATATCCTGAAGCTGCTGGGTATATGGAAAATCCTGGGCACCATCGCTATATTGGTACCACGCTTCCCACTGGTGAAGGAATGGGCCTATGCTGGTATGTTCTTTCTCACTACCGGCGCGCTCTACTCCCACTTCATGGTGCATGATGGTTTCGATAAAATTTACCCATCTTTACTGTTATTAGCTTTAACTTTAATCTCCTGGTATTTCAGACCAGCAAACAGAAAGCTGATCACTAATATATAAACCACCGTGCTATGAATCCTAAGGTTGATTTTTTCTTTGACGAAGCCTCCCAATGGCAGGAGGAATATAAATTGCTCCGCTCGATTGTACTCGACACCAAACTGACAGAAGAATTGAAATGGGGCCAGCCCTGCTATAGCTACGAAGGTGGCAATGTGGTGCTCATCCATGGCTTCAAGGAATATTGCGCACTGCTACTTTTCAAAGGCGCACTGATGCAGGATCCGGAAGGCATACTCATTCAGCAGTCGGAAAACGTACAAGCAGGCCGCCAGATACGCTTTACCAATGTCAAAGAAATCAAACAACTGAAAAAGACATTGAAGACGTACATCCAGGAAGCAATAGCAATAGAAAAGGCAGGACTGAAAGTGGTAATGAAAAAAACAGCGGATTATAAAGTACCGGAAGAGTTCCAGCAGCGCCTGGATAAAAATCCGAACCTTAGACGTGCCTTTGAAGCCCTGACACCTGGCAGGCAACGTGCCTATCTGTTTCACTTCTCGCAACCTAAAACCTCCAAAACCCGGGAAGCCAGGGTAGAAAAGGCAATCGGGGCCATACTGGACGGAAAGGGACTAAATGATTAGCTGTGGTAACGATAGTAAAAAGGAGCTCATATGAGCTCCTTTTTTATGTTAGTTTTGTCCTTCCTTTGTTAACCGTTCCATCAGCTTCAATGCAGCACTTTTTACATCTGCATATTTCATATTATCATTAAATCCTATACCCGGATTGATATGTGCATTGCCTTTGCTGGCACATAAGAGATATTTGGAACCTCCCATTGCTGCAGAAAAAGGCGAATACTCTGTTTGTACTGTCATCACAACCTGTTCCTTCTCATCAATCAGATAAAATATGTGCTTGTAAAAAATCTGACTGGCACTTTCTGTCTGGTAGCGCTCATACACCTGCACGTGGTAGCCGTTCCAGTCGAACTGCTCAAAACAGAATTTATCTGCCAGCCTTCCCTGGAGCAGGTTATTTTCCTTTGCCAGATAAAGCTTGTCGCGGTAAGGCTTTGCCTTTGCATAATTTTTCTGATGATAATAGATTTGTATCAGCCGGGGGTATGTTGAGTAGTCATCGGGATTTATGTCCAGTATCTCCAGGAAATTGCGCTCCGCTTCGTCATCATTTCCTTTTAATGATTCGATCAATCCTATATTGTAAAGTGCGTCCAGATAGGATGCTGACTGTCTCGGAAATTTTTCCAATGCTACCTTATATGCAGCTAACGCTTTATCATTTTCTTTTTTGCTGGCATACGCCTGCCCGATCAATATATATACCACATCAGGGCAATCTTCCATTGTAGCGGCCTTTTGATAGGCGGCCAGCGCCAGGTCAGGCTGATTCAATGCATAATACGAATTTCCTGTTCCGGTGTAGGAATTTACATCATTCGGGGATAGCCGGATGGCGGTTTGAAAACAAGTTAGTGCCTCCTCGTATTTGCCATCATAATTAAGCGTTGTACCCTTGACATACCATGCCTCTGCAATGGTACTGTCTTTTTGGATGGCGCGGTCCAGGAATACAATACAACTGCTGTCGTCGTCTGTCCTGAAATAAGCCAGGCCAATATAATAGAGCGATTGGGCCGAATAATCCCTGGATGCCGGCGCATACTCCTGCAGAATTCTATCGTATTTCTTATTGTCAATAAGGAAATGCAGACTTACCTGTACGGTATCCTGTGCAAAGGCTGCCAGGCTTAGGGCCATGATCAGGATGGTGGACAAAAATTTCTTTACCGGCATAGGCTTAATACTAATTTAACGATTCTTGTACTGGCGCGATAAAACGGCCTGTACAATAATACAGCCTATACCGTTATAGTAATGCTAATGCCGGGAGAATATTTTAGAGTAGATAAAAATAACTACCGGTCATCTGCATAAAATATTTTTATACAGATGACCGGCAGTAAGTTTCTTCGTTTATGCTTAGGCGTTAAACTGCCGCAGATGATGGTCTGCGTGTCGGTAAGATAGCTGGCACATCTCATCCCTAGTCATTTTACCAAAGAATGGATGAATAATGCCACCATCCCTGGTGCGGGCATCTTCTTCGATGAGCCCGATCCACTGCTGCTTTTTAATGGAGAAATCGCCCGCAGGCGCTGATACGATCTTTACTTCCGGGCTGGTAGGCATGTTACGGCCAATAGGAATAGCATCATTCAGCATGCGTTTGAGTGCCACACGGCCAAAGATCCTGCCTATAAAGGAGCGTTTTGTTTTAATGCGTCCCAGCGACAGCTCTTCCCACATGATACAGTGCTGCACCATCTGCCTGACATCCATTTTCCCCCATTGCGCCACAGCGTTGACATCCAGTCCTTGAATGCGATCAAATAACTCAGCCCTGGCGGCCGCATCACGAGTAGTTTTCATAATTTACAGGTGGTTAAAGTCAATAATTTAACGTTTAACAAAAATAGCTTGCCCGTAAAAATAAACAGGTGGGCGATTGCGACTATTAAGGGGGGAATTGCGCAGGAAGCATAAAAACACAGCTACCCGCCTTTCCTGCCGGTAGCTGTGTAATAATATTTATTTAGTAAGACTGACAGCAGGAACCGGGTAATTCCCTACTGCATTCAGTAATGTATTCCTGTTGCCTTTCAGGTTTTTCAGAAAAGCTTCAATATTATCGTCGTATGCCCTTTCTGCTACCGACAACAGCAGTACACCTGTTGTACCTGTATTGTCCTTCAGGGCAGTATAACGGTATACATTTCTTTCGATGATGCTCACCTTTTTACCATCAGGGGTATTGGCACTTAAAAGAAAATCCAGCAATATCTCTCCTTCGTTCTCATAAATTTCGTAATTAACGATAGGGTTTGATGCTTTTAATTTCTTCAGCTCTTCCACTTTGGCTGCAGCCAGATCACGGGGAGTGGCGGTGCCTGTCAGTACATCCACCGATACCAGTGTTTTAAATCTTTCTACTTTGTCGCCGGGGGCGATGTACTCCTGTTTGTAAAAGTTTGCAGCAGGATGTGAAGACCATGCCAGGTGATAGGCATTATTCCCGATTTTCAGCGGACCGGGCACATGCAGGTAATCTGTTGCAGCGCCGGGTTTCTGGGCAAACATTGTCATGCTAAAGGTAATGGCTGCTACTACAGCAATAGCTTTTTTCGCGTAATTCAACATAAAATATGGGTTAAGTCAACCGGACTTTTCCGGTACAAATGAGGCACAATAATAGCTAAAATCTCCATATCACCTGCTATCCCTGTTTGGTAAAAAATATTTTGCGCAACCAATTAGTTGCGTATATTTGCAACTGAAAGGTTGCGAATAGCAATCAAAACTATCTGAACAATAAAAAATGAAACATATGAACCCGAATCTTGCATTTGATTTCACTGTAGATAAGGCGCAAAAAATGATTACCATTCAAAGGGAATTTGCGGCAGCTGTACCGCTGGTATGGAACGCCTATACGAAAAGCGATATGCTGGACCAATGGTGGGGCCCTAAACCCTGGAAAGCCAGAACAAAGAGCATGGACTTCCGGGAAGGTGGCAGGTGGCTGTATGCGATGGTGAGTCCGCAGGGGGAAGAGCACTGGTCAATTGCCGATTATTCCAGCATAAAGCCGGAGCAGTCCTATGCCGCATGGTATGCCTTTACTGATGCGGAAGGCAACGTCAACGCTGAGTTGCCGGCATCTGACTGGGTAGTGCATTTCTCACCGAAAGGCGACCATACCCTGGTGGAAATTGTTATTACCTATGCGGAACTGGCACATCTGGAAACCATTATCAAGATGCAATTCAAAGAAGGACTTGCCATGGGTATGAACCAGCTGGATCAGTTACTGGCAGAAAAACAAAATGGCTGATTTATTTTATTATTTTTGGTGTCCACAAAAACCCTACACAATTCATCTTTATGAAGAAAACCATTCTGTTTATTATCTGCCTCATATTTGGTTTGTTTTTTATTAATGCAGGACTGAATAAATTTTTCAATTACATGCCACCGCCACCTCCAAAAGACCTGCCGGAGGCGATGCAAAAAGCCGGTGCTGCTTTTATGACGATCGGCTGGCTGATGCCGCTGACAGGCATCTTTGAAATCATCGGTGGTTTCCTGTTCATCTTTGGTAAAACAAGGGCATTGGGAGCGATTATTATTCTGCCTATCATGGTGGGTATTGTGCTCACGGCCATCTACCAGGCACCGAATGTACTCCCCCTGGCGCTGGTACTGGCGGCGATCAATGTCTGGATAATCATAGATAACAGGGAAAAATATCTTCCTATGGTAAGATAACAGACGCGATAAAAGAAAAAGGGCGCTCTCTACCAGGTAGAGAGCGCCCTTTTTACATGTAGTCCGGTTTCAATAATCAGAGATTCATTTCCTGCAATGGGTCCCAGAAGAGCTTGCGGTAGTCGACCACTTTTCCGTTTTTCACTTTCACCCCTTCTGCTTCCAGCTTTTTTTGCCGGGTACCATCATCGCCGCTGAGTGTGCCGGTAGTGTTTACTACACGCTGGACAGGTACCACCGGTTTTACGTCGTGCACAAAACCCATGGCACGACCTACCATGCGGGCGCCTGATTTCAGTCCCATTGCTTTGGCAACCGCACCATAACTGCTTACACGACCTTCAGGGATACTCCTTACGATATCAAAAATTCCTTGATAGATTTCTCTTGTATCAGTAATTTTCCGTTTCATTCAGCGAATGTATTTATCTACAATAATACAACTTTAGCAGTATTGGCGAACACCCTCCCCTAACTAACCTGCATACCGTTTTTCTATGGAATGCAGCAAGGCTATGCCCGGCCAGCAAGCAGCCAGACAGCAGTTCCCGGGAATAAGATAGCTGCAATTTACATGTCCGCCAGGCGGTGGTTTCCTGCAGGATAAGCGCATAAAAGAATGATGATCGCTGGTACAGCCAACCATCTATCGCGTTATTCACATGCCAGCAAGTAATCAGTTAAATTAAGGTTTTCCCTCCTTTCCGGCATTGTCATCCGCCGGTTCATCATCTTCATTTTCCGGGTAATCCTCATGTTGATCCAGGATGGCATCCCAGAGTGATTCGTTATTTACATACGGAGGGACAGGTGAGGGAGGATTTTCATTTTCCGGATTGTTCTTTTTAGTGGTTTTCTCCTTTGCCATGGTTTAAAATTTTTATTATCCTAATCTTACGTCATTACAGTGAAAAGCGCCTGCATCTGAATAACAACTTTCCTACTGTAATGTTGAGGCAACAAAACAGATATATAATTCGCAACAGATCAATGCATCACAGTTGTGCCGGTTTCTCCCGTTTTTCTACCGGCACAACTATATTCTTAAGTTCTTATCTACTACGCTTCCATAAAGCGGTCAGGTATTTCCTGACAGGTTCATCATATACTTTCATAACCAGCACTGCGAATGCAGTGAGCAGTGGAATAGCACACATGATCACCAGGGAAACCTGTGTCGTATCAGGCTTATACAGATTATAATAATTACCGAACATCCATAGTACCGCATAGTGCGTCATATACAGCGGGTAGGAAATCTTTCCGGAAAACCGGCAGGCAGCACCGGCATATGAACCAGGTAAGCATCCTGCGCCTAATGCGACCAGCAGCGGGAAGTAAACAATTACCACCAGTAATTCTGCCAGTGCATTGTATTTAAAGACCGGCATCAGTAGTGCTGCCAGCAATAAAACGGATACACCGGTAAAGCCTATTTTATTTTTAATGATAAACTGATACCTGTATATCAGCATTCCTGCCAGAAATGACCAGGCCACTCTTGCACCACCATGCCACCAGGTGTCTTTCCCCCAGCCTCCCATGACGTTGCCTGCGCTAAATCCGGCATAGCAGAGCACCACGGCAGCAATCACCGCCAATATCAGCAATACCTGCTTACTGAGGCGATAAAGCACCGTAGCGTAGATGATGTTGGCTACATATTCCCAGAACAGCGACCAGGCGGGCGCATTGAGTCCGAACAGGTTAAAACCTCTTTCAGCCATTACCGGAAAAGGTATTAGCAGTGCAGAAGTGATGAAGAGCAAAATGATTCTACCTGCCGGATAGCCCGCAGGTACGGCCATGAAAGGATCGAAGAGAAATGCCAGCAGCCCCAGTACAGACCCCAGCAGTACCAGCGGATGCAGCCGGATGATCCTTGCCACAAAGAAATTTTTCAATCCCATGGTAGCGATACGGCTGTCGTATGCGTATGCGATCACAAATCCACTCAGACAAAAGAAAAAATCCACCGCCAGGAAGCCGTGTCCTGCGAAGTTCTTGCTAAAATCTGTAATAAACATTTCCATGAAGTGGTATAATACTACCGTGATGGCAGCAATCCCACGGAGTCCGTCCAATACTTCGTAATGTTGTTTTGGCTGCAGGGTTTTTGTTTCCTTTCCTGCAGCAGCCATTGTTCCTGTTTCCATTATTCGCGTATGCATATAGTTGATCCTGACAAAATAAACATCCTGCGGTATTTCTGCAAAATATTTGGTTTAGTGGTTGCTGCGGGCAGCTGAATGGTTGTCTGCCCTATTTTTGAACATTATTTCAATTTTTGAACAGTGTTCAATATATTTGCAGCATGGCAGGAAAAAAAGCGCTGCAGGAGCAGCGGGTACGGGGATATTTTATCGCCGCCACCAAAGAGATTTTGCAAAGTGAAGGCCTGAAAAGCGTGAGCGTCCGCAATATTGCGGACAGAGCAGGTTATTCCTTTGCTTCCTTGTATAATTATTTTAAAGATGCCAAAGACCTGGTATTCCTTTGTGTGCATGACTTTCGGGCAGAATGCATCGCCTATGCGCAGGAGCACTCGCAGAAGCAGGTACCAGGCACGAAGCACCTGAAAGCTGTTACCATGGCTTATATGGAGTACTTCATTCAATACCCCGGCATCTTTGAATTATTCTTCAATGAAAAGCTCAGCGATATCAGTGGCAGCGGCGACACGACGCAGCTGGTAACATCCTTGCTGGAAGAGCTGACCAACGCCGACTGGCAGTTAATGATATCACAAGGGCTGATACCTGCCAGGGAAGTGGCTTTTCGAAAAGAGTCCATGCTGGCGGGCACCACAGGCCTGTTGCTATTGTACCTCAACCGCCGCTACCCTACCAGCTACGACGACTTCCTACACAAAGCAAAACATTTTATTGATCAGCAGTTAAAACCGATATGAGTACCAAAAAAGCACTAAAGCAACAGTTCAGGGAAATGGAGTTCCGCAAAGGCGTTTATCAGCTTCGGAACTTACACAACAACAAAATGTTTATTGGCAGCAGCATGGACGTAGACCGTGCCTGGAATAGCTTACGCGTGCAGCTGATCAGTGGCAACCATGCCAATACCGGGTTGCAGCAAGACTGGAATACACTCGGAGAAGGTGGATTTGCCTATGAAATCGTAGAAATCCTGCAAGTTGACGCCGACCCTCAGGCAGATGTCAAAGCGGCGCTAAAAACGCTGGAAACCCTTGTTATGATGGAGCTGACGCCCTATGGAGAGAAAGGTTATCATGTGCAGAAGAGCTGAGCTTGATATAAAATTTTAAAAAAACTTCTATAAAAAGTTGATTATGAAATAGTTTTCCCTATCTTTGCGTCCCAACAATGAAACACAAACATCATTAAATGATTCCGTAGCTCAGTTGGTAGAGCAATACACTTTTAATGTATGGGCCCTGGGTTCGAGTCCCAGCGGGATCACAAACAAGATTATCAAAGGAAGTTAAAGCCGCTTGAATCGTAGGATTTAAGCGGCTTTTCTGTTTTATCATGGAAAGGTAAATAATACGAAACGAATCTTAAAGGATACAAAAACGGATACAGTAAATAAGTTTAGTTTTTGTGTATCCTTTTTTATGGTAAAGGCTTATCAGCAAAGAATATTACTTGATCCCAAATAAGGAAAAATACCTTACTCGTCCATTAATTCCCTTTCCATTTCTTCAATTGTGGGCAGTTGAGTTTTAAGGTCATCAGGGATAATTTCTGATAACTCAAAAGAACTAATACCTATGGGTTTATTTAAATCGCGAAGTGCATATTCCACTTCTATTTTATCTTTCAATCGGCATAATATTATTCCGATGGATGGGCTATCGGTTACGTGTTTTAATTTACTATCTACCGCAGAAAGATAAAAGTTCAATTTGCCAGCATATTCAGGTAGAAATTTTCCTGCCTTTAATTCAATGACTACGAAACAGCGTAGGTGCAGATGATAAAATAACAAATCCAGGAAATAATCCGAATCACTGATTTCTAATTTATATTGACGGCCAACAAAAGCAAAACCCTTTCCTAGCTCCAGCATAAAGTGAGTAATCTTCTGCGTTAGGGCCAGTTCAATCTCTCGCTCCTGCGCATTCTCTTCCAATCCGAGAAAATCAAAATGATATGGATCTTTAATACTCTCTGCTGCCAGATCAGACTGTGGTTTAGGAAGAGTTGATTCGAAATTGTGATCTGCCTTTCCTTGTCTTAAATGATAATTATGTTTAATGTTAATTTCTAATTGATTCCTGGACCAACCATTTTTGTGGGTGGCTTTGGCATATAAAACTACTGTTTCCAGGTCTTTAATTTTAGTAATTAACAGTCGCTGGTACGACCAGGGCAATTGTGCCACAGCCTGTGGCACAAATTCAAATTGATGAGAAAAGAATATATACCATTGTCTGACTGTATACAAATTTCTGCGAGAGAAACCATTTATCTGGGGGAAACTTTTTTTGAGATCGATAGACAGTTGTTCCAGAAAATTCTCCCCCCATTTGTATTCAGTTTGTTTGGAGATAATTTCCTTACCTAGCTCCCAATAAAGTTCTATTAAAGCTATATTGAAATTGGATACTGCCTTTAATTGGGCTTGTTTTACCTTGTTTTTAATTTCCACCAGCCATTCTCGATAAGCTTTGTCGGTCATTTTAATTGTTTTGCATTTTGATCGCAATCATCTTCTTTACAGGTGAAAATTAATGAGTAGTTGTGCAGGAAATGTCTTAGTTATGTGAATAAAAAAAGGTTAACTCACCAATAACATTTTTTAATGTAAAAATGATAATGGTTGTATGAAATTGAGTATGAGTTTTTAATCCGACATGAAGTAAGTTTATCCAGAAGGATACAAATTCGGATACACAAGCTTTTAAATCCGTGAAAAGTGACGCTAGTATAGCCTTTGATATAGTCCCAGCGGGATCACTGGAAACCTGTCTCTACTCTGTAGAGACAGGTTTTTTGTTTTTACGCTATTACTTCCTCTATCATGTTTGCGTTTAGGCGCAAAGTTTACGTTCCTTTAATTCGGAACCCACGACCGCACTATCTTTTTTTCACTTTTGATCTTCCACTTAATGGCCCGCACTTCTACAGGTACACAAACAGTACGCCACCGCAGGTTACTGGAGTATTAAAGGCACTGAGCAGCGATTAATATATGCCTATTGGTATAAACAGGTGCTACATCATTACACTTATTGGGGTGTCTCAAAAAAAGTTTTGACCAGGTATCGTTTTTATGGCGCCGATGTGTATCTTGCGCCACCTTTTTAATCCCAAAACTGAACATGAAATTGCGCCACTATTCCCTATTATTCTGTCTGATTATTTTTCAAACCGGATTTGCCCAACAACAACAAGTCAAACAAACAATTGACAGCCTTTTATTGGCAGATAGCCAGTCCGGAACGGAGGACAAAAACCAATTGGAACGCTACGTCAGGCTCTATAAGAGCTATGGCAAGCTGGGTGAAACGGAAAAAGTAGAAGCCTATGTTGCCAAAGCCATGAAACTGGCTGAAAAACTGAAGCTGCAATCCGCTATTGTTAGTGCCTATTATTCTCTGGGCTTCTATTATCAAAGACATGGAAGCTATATTCAGGCAGAGGAAATCTATAATAAAGGAATCAAGAAGGCCCTGGAAGTTGGAGAGAAACAATTGTATGCAGATATTTATTACAACCTCGGCGCCATGTATGCCAGTTGGTCCGACTATGATAAGGCGCTAAGCGCTAATATGAAAGCGGTTGCCGGTTATAATGAGCTGGGAAACAAGCTGGATGCGGCAGGTTGCTATGTTAACATCGCTGCTGCATATAATAGCCTGGAACAGTATAAGATGGCTATTAGTTATGTAGAACTGGCCATGAAGGTATTTGAACAATCTGAAGGGAATGAATATGGTTTAGCCCTTTGTAATGCCTATCTGGGTAACAATTATTTCCTGGCTGATGAAAAGGATTTAGGGATAGGTAAGACCGAAAAGTTAAAGATGGCCCTTAAATTCATGGATGTCGCATTAAGTTTGGCTAATCCATTGGATGATTATTCGCTTTTGGGGACCATTTACCATACTCGTGCTCAGATTCTGAGTGTAAATGGAACCACAGAGCAAGCAATGGAAGCCTTCCATAAGGCTATGGAATACAATGGGCATCTATATAATAAAAATGAGTATGCGCAGGATATTCTGGCCCTGGCCGACTTCTATATCGAACGGGCACAATATCGGGAGGTGCCCCCTTTGCTCACGGAGGCCCTGAAAATTGGGCAGGAGAACCATTTTCCGGCCCTGCAAAGAGATGCCTATCTCGCATTAAGCAAGTCAGCAGAAAAACAACAACAATTCACAAAAGCACTGGAGTATTTTAAAACCTATATTCAATTTCGGGATCAGATTTTTAATGAAGAAAAGGAACGGGAAATTACCCGTAAACGCCTGAAATTGGATTTTTTGGTCAAAGAAAATGATTATAAGAACCAGCAGCATGAAATGAGTCTGGCCCTTCAAAAAAGGACCCTGGAGGCAAGAGAAAGAAAGCAACAGCTGGAATTGAAGGAAAAGGAAATACGAATCGAAAAGCTGGCCTTCCTGCAAAAACAGTCGCTTCTGGAAAAGGAAAAATTGCAGAAGGAGAATGAACTGGAACGGCAACGCCTAAACGCTAATCTAGACAGAAAGTATCGGGATGAGAAGATTCTAAAGGAAGAAACCAAGACACGGCTCAATCGGAACCTCGCTATTTTTTTGGGATTATTGGTATTAGCCATATCGGGTGCGGCCCTGATGGTTTACCGCGCACATCGGAAAACACGGCAATTGAATCGCCTGGTATCATCGCAAAAAGTGGAGCTGGAAGAGCTGGGGAAAGTCAAGGATCGCATTTTAGGGATGGTAAGTCATGACATGCGTGCCCCGGTAAATTCTCTAATATCTTTTACCAAACTATTGGAACTTGGAAATCTCGGAGAAGAAAAACTCAAAGCTTACACATTCAGTTTGGGCCAGACCCTGGGCCATACCTCATCCATGATGGAAAACCTTTTAAATTGGGCGTATAGCCAAATGCAAGGGTTTAAACCAGAAATAAAAGTACTGGATATCAGCAGCCTGGTACAGGAGTTATTGGGTGCTGCTGAAGGAGATACATCTCATAAAAACCTCCGCCTCTCTTTCTCTCAGGACCGCCATGCTCAGGTTATCGGTGATTTGAATATGCTTACTTTAATTATTAGAAATCTGTTGAATAATGCCATAAAATTTACCCCCGAAGGAGGGAGTATCAATATCAAAATTGAACACCACTTGCATCAGGTCCGGCTGTATATAGCAGATACAGGTGTTGGTCTGGATAAGGTACAGCTGCAACGGTTCAACAGCCCCAGCATCATTGAGCTGGGCCGTAGTACGGCAGGTACAAACAGGGAGAAAGGCACAGGCCTTGGACTTACATTGTGCAAAACATTTTCAGCAATGATGAATGCTCAGCTGACAGCTACGCCCAATGATAATAATGGGACCATTTTTATCCTTTCAATGCCATGTAATGTTTCTTCCACTAAGGAATTGAAGGAGTTTGCCTGCAATGTCTGAATACCTGATTTTTTAGCAATTCTTTGGAGCGTTCTGTTATTGATTAACTGGAGTAATTCGTCCCGGTAAGAGGGACTGAGTGGGATGTCTATGCCGCTTCCCATTATGATACAGCATTTTTACAGATCGCTTCAACTTCAAAGTATCGATTTTGTGGAGATACATATCCGGCAGATCCCTTTCCATGATATTATCCTCTATAACCTGGCTATTATACTTCATCTTAATTATCATTAAATATGTAGACTAAAGCCAATTTGTAGCTTAGGAATTAAGTACACAATTGTTTATGGGGAGACAGAATACCCTCCTGCCTGCAGTAAGGCTATCCGATCAGCAGTCATCGATAATTTCCTCTACTGATAGCCATATTTGATAGATTATTCGCCAGACCTTATATACTGACAGTATTTCGAATAATTTTTTTGCCCACATTTGAGGCCGTAAAACAATTGTAATGTCATTGGACCTCAGAAAGTGTATTCGGGAACAAAGTTGTCAATGTCAATATTGATAGAAAATTCATTCTTTGTCTATCCTGTAAAACCTATGCTGTTTCCTATACCTAACTAAGAAATTACCTAATAAGAAGGAGTTGAAATATGGATATTCCATTGATTGCAGTTGGTCTCGTAGCAATGCCTGCAATATATTTCTGTAATAAGCTTGTTCGAAGAAAAAACGAAGTGGACAATGCAACAGGAAGCATGAATGCTGCTTTACAAGACCGTTACGATTTAATCCCAGAGATCGTAGATACCCTAAAAACGCATATGTATTATGAGTGCGATGTACTGATCAAATTAACAAGAATACATGCGAGAGCACTTTCCTTTAATACGTCGTATGTGAAAAAACTGGAACTCAACAGTGAAATTACCAACGTATTGAAGCAAGTCATGGGAGAGGTGGATAATTACCCCCAACTAAGGTCCGGCAATAGTTTCCTGCAATTGCAAAGGAAGTGGATGGTGGTAGAGGCAACGCTGGCCAGTTGCGGAAATCTTTATAACCATGCAGTGTTGGAGTACAATAATGCCATTAACGGTTTCCCGGAAAATATGTTTGCCGACTTGCTTGGATATAAGACAAAGACCATCTTTGAAGTTCCGCAACAAGGGTTCATCACCCTAAAGCCGCAACAACTTTTCTATAATTAACAACGAATCTTAAGGGATGATTTACCTGTGAAAAACCATGCGGTTCTTTATGCAAGAGCGAATTGTTCCATACCTATAAACCTAATACCCTCCATTCCCTGACCTTGGAATGGCTCATTTATAATAATTACTAAATACTTATGAAAAAAAGAATGATGCTAAAAATGGCTGCGGGAGCAGCGATCCTTGCGGTTGTAATAACCAGCTGTGGCAAGAATAATGATAATACCCCCTTTGTTCAGCAATATCTGCCACAGACGGTAATAGATAACGACAATGGAAGAGTGCAGGATAGCTTTGTATTTAAGAACAACATAATTCAGAGTGTATATACAAACCAGGCAGCGGATGGCTCCTATGGTTATCGGTACAGCTTTGTTTATGGTACTGATGGTAAGTGCAAGAAAGTAGAGTATGTGAATATTAAAAACAATCAGGTGGAATACATTGATAGTGTAGCATACGGTACTGATAAAATTACCATGATTTCAAAATCAGCGGATAATCCCAATTCAAATACGAACGTTTATGCCATGAAGAATAACCAGGCCATGTTCGAGGGGAGCAAAGACTCAGTTACCAATGGCAATACTAAATATGTAGAATATACGGAATTTACATTCTCTGGCGGAAACCTGACTACCAGAAATTCGGTGTATGGCTATCGTAATCTGGATGGTAGTAATAAGAATTCGTACATAAATACCTATAATTATTTCTACGACAATAAGCCGAATGGATTCCAGTATGCATTTGAGAAGAATCCGTTCCTGTATTTTTATATGGTAACTTATGATGGGTTCCTGGACGTTCCACTGGGCGTGGGTAATTACACTAAATATACCTATAACGATTTTTCAAATGGTAACACCAGCAGCAATACCTATCAGGCGACCAATACCTATAGTACTGAAACAGGCTTCCTGCTAACACAGAAACTCACCGATGGAGATGGAGATCAGTGGAATTTGAAATTTAACTTCAGAAAAGCAGACTAATAAAGCTTGCCATAAATGCCCGATTGTTATATAATTCGATAGGGCTTTTGATTCACTACTGACAACAAGAAGCCGTCTCAAAACAAGAGACGGCTTCTTTTTTGTCATCATCATCGGGGATATCCTCATTGCAGCAGACTTCTATATTATATTCATTGTTTTTAAGGAAGTACTTTTTCATCAGCCACGATTGAAGTAGCCGCAGCACAGCAGGTGATCTCCACCGGCCCCTATGCCAGCGTAAGGCATCCTACGGATAGCGAGGCACTGTTATGTTGTACGGCACGCCAATAGGACTTGGTTCCTCTTGGGGACTACTGGCCTTCACTCCTATCGCCATAGTGATAATATGGCGGCTGCTTGCTGAAGAGAAGTTCCTGGCTATAAACCTACCTGGGTATACTGCAAACTGCACCAAGGTACATTACAGGCTACTGCCCGGAGTTTTCTAATTGCCCAGGACTATAAAATATACACATTGGGGCATTTTGACTATTACTTATAAAATTTACCCTCTGCATATAAATCGAAATTAATTTCGAGATTTAAATCACTGATGCGCGTTATATTCTTTCTATCAATCATTGGCCCACCAAGCATTGTATTGCCATTATGAAAAATTATTATCGTCTGTATATATCCATTTGCATGATGTGCTAAGTCGATAATACCTTTTTTATCCTGTTCCAAAAAATCCAAGAGTTGTTCCAGCTTATTCTTAAACTCATCAGGAGTCCCGTTAATAAGAAATTCGATGCAACTGAACTTATAGGTAAGTTCCCCAAACTTTCTTTTATCCCCTTTATTCCACCCATTAGTCGGTGTTAAAGTTGTCATGGCACAAAGTTCGTTGTAATCAAGGACCTCTGAAGTCGCTCTGAAATAAATGGAATATCTGGGCTCAATTTCTATCCAACTTACTGCAATTGCTGGTTTTGTATCGAGATATATGGCCAGGTAAAATTTTTGGCCTACAATAGAAAAGTATACTATTGCACGACCCTTTTCCTCATCAATTTTTACGTTTTCAACTTTGGGCTTATTATCTTTATAGACCACTTCATGTATTTCCAGGAACTGTTTTGTGACACCCCAATGCTGGTTTTCGATTTCTTCTATCGCTGTTTGAATAAGGTCATTTACTACCATAGTCTTTATTAGGCTGATTTTTGATGCTTAATATAAGCATTAATGAGATAGAAGTACAGATAAGCTTTTTCTTTTGTCAGTCGTGGCATTCGTGAAAAACCATCTCTCAACGATAAAAAATTATGATTATCAACATATTACATTAAATATGTTTTTCTGTCATCAATCATCATACTATCAGATATAACGCTAAAATGCCTGATTTCCGGCCATCTTCTTTCATATAGTAAATTGGGATATTTTTATAACTTTGCTGCATTATTCCCTTTACACTAGCCGACAGTATTCATGAATTCAGTTATATCCCTACTATCAGTAAGAACTATTTATCATTTATCTGGCCACCTCAAGTCACGATTCACTACATTTCCTTTACTCAGTATTTTCTGTTGGTGGATTTTAAGCACCACTAACCTTTACGCACAAACGCCGGATGCCAATGGGGTATTGTATGTAAAAAAAGGCGGTGCAGGCAACGCTTCCGGCAACAGCTGGGGCAATGCCATTGCCGAGCTGGACACGGCGTTGACACATGCTAAAAGGCTGAATAACAGTAGCGCCGGCACTGTAAAGCAGATCTGGGTAGCCGCCGGTACTTATTACCCTTCTCAACAGGTAGATGGAGGCACAGCAAATAGCCGGAGAATAACATTTTCTTTATTGCCAGATGTACAGATCTATGGTCATTTTGGTGGAACGGAAACGAGTCTCACCGGCAGAAGCAGTGATGCATCATCCAACATTACCACCCTAAGCGGTGACATAGGCACGCCAGGCACAAAAACCGATAACGCCTTTCACGTAGTAACAGGATATGGCAACTTAGGCTCGGCGCTGATAGATGGCCTCACCATTACGGATGGTTATGCGAATGACTATAGCGATCAAACCCAGGCCAATAATTTTACTATTTATGCGCAATATGGCGGGGGCCTCTATCTTACAAATCAGGCTGGCATTCCCGTAACCAATGTCACATTTATCAATAACTATGCTAGCGGATATGGCGGGGCTGTTTTCATGTACATAAACAGCAATCCCACTTTTACTAACGTTACCTTCAGCAATAACAGTGCAAATGCCGGAGGTGCACTATGCGCTTTCAATGGCAGCGCCTGTTCCTATTCAAATACAAGTTTTACGGGCAACTCGGCATCAATTTATGGTGGTGCCATCTATTCAGTCAGTAATTCCACACAAACATTCAACAATGTTTCAATAACCGGTAACACTTCTGCCGGGTATGGTGGCGCCATCTATGTTGCAGCAGGCAGCAATATCATCGCTAACTACCTGGCCGTACGAGGTAACACTGCAACAGCCGGTGGCGGCGCCATTTATCAGAGCCAATCTTCCGGCTTTTATACCAACACCTTGTTTTCAGGAAATTACTCCAATAGCGGAGGAGGTGCTTTGTTTTGTTTCACCACAAGTTTTAAACTGGTGAATACGACTATTGCCGGCAACACTGCCACGAACGGTAGTGGCGGCGCTATTTTCAATTCACAATCCACGGGTGTCATTTACAATACGGTTATCGGCGATAACAGTGGCGGTATTTATAACGACAACGGAGGTTCCTATACGGCGCAGTACAGCTTCCTGCAGGGTGTGGCAACAGATATCAGCTTACATAATCCGGATGGTACGGTCTCCCCGGGCTTTACCAATTCACTCGCTACCGGTACTGCTTTTACGGGCGGTGCTTATACAGTACAAGCCAGTAGCCCGTTGGTAAATGCGGGAAGTAATGCACTGTTTACAGGACTCAACGCTTCGACTGTTGATCTGAGCGGCGCTCCACGTGTATCCAATTTCAGCACAGGCGGCATTATTGATATAGGCGCCTATGAAAAAGCCCTGACAGCGCAAACAATTGCGGTAAGCAATATTTCCAAAACCTATGGTGACGCTGATGTTGAATTAACTTTTACCGCAAGCTCAGGTCTGCCGGTAAGCTATACTTCCGCCGACGCCAGTATAGTGAATGTATACCAGGACGCGTCGGACAACAACAAATGGAAAGCCCATATTAAAAAAGCCGGCAATGTTATTATTATTGCAAACCAGCTGGGTAATGCTACCTACGACCCCGTGACTACACCATTTAATATCAGTATTGCGAAAGCATCATTAGTAATAACCGCCAGAGACAGTACCAAGTATTTTGACGGTATTCCTTTCAGCGGTGGCAACGGCGTTAGCTATGCAGGTTTTGTAAATGGTGATGACTCCACTACTGCCTTAACCGGTACACTTTCTTATAGCGGAACGGCACAATCGGCCACCGGCGTAGGCATTTATAACCTGGTACCTAATGGCCTCATTGCAGATAATTATAGTATTACCTATGTAGCCGGCAAGCTGAATATCCAAATGATTACACTTACCAACGGTATCCTGTATGTTAAAAAAGGTAGTACCGGTAATGGTAGCAGCTGGGCCAATGCGACGGGAGAACTGGCAGACGCCTTGCGAACTGCCGCTATTTTAAACGGTACCACCAACGGTACTGTGCAACAAATATGGGTAGCTAAAGGCACTTATTTACCTAAGTATCCAGCCAGCCAGGCAACGACTGCACCGGCAGGCAACGACAGGAGTAATGCCTTTTTGCTGGTAAAAGATGTGAAAGTATTTGGCGGATTTGCCGGTACAGAATCAGATACTACCGGCAGGGATTTTACCACCAATACTACGGTGTTAAGTGGTAATTTAGGAGATCCCGCTACCAACAGCGATAATGCTTACCATGTAGTGATCGCCGCCGGCGACATGGGAGCAGCGGTCTTGAGCGGATTTACCATTGCTGACGGATACAGTAATTACAGCGGCAATGTATCGATCAATAATGTAAATGTGCCGCTGAACACAGGCGGTGGCCTGATAGCCAGAAGCGCCTCCCTGCTGGTTGAAGATGTGATCCTTTCTAATAATTATAATAGTTTTGGCGGAGCAGCAGCTTTTTATAGTAGTGCGACAGATCCTTCGGGAACGGTGGTACTCAGGCGTGTGAGTTGTTTGAACAATACCGCCGCTTCTGGTGGGGCTTTTTATGCTAGCTATGCGGATTTGACATTGGAAAATGTTATTTGCCGGAATAATAGTACGGCTAACACAGCCGGCGCATTCCTGATTGGTCAAAATGCTACTGTTTCCGCCCGCCACTCCTCCTTTAACGATAATAAAACATCAGGTATTGGTAGTGCTATACTGGTAAATGCAAACGGTGTGGCATCTTTCTATAACTGTGAATTTTTAAGAGATACTACACTTACCAATGGTGGGGCAATTTCTGCCAATACCAACGCTCAGGTAGTATGTGAGAAGGCAGTAGTAAAAGGATGTGTTGCTGTTCAATATGGAGCAGCTGCAACCCTTTATGCTGCTAACAGCGCTGCAATAACCTTCCTTAACTCACAATTGACCGGTAATTCTTCCGGTTCCGGAGGGACTATTAACGTAAACGGCGGTAGCTTCAACCTGGTTAATAGCACTCTAAGTGGCAATAACATGGCTGGCATTTACTGTAGCAACGGTAATACTGCTGTTTACAATAGTATCATTTACGGTAATAATACCGGCATCGCAGGTGCCTACACCAGCAAATACAGTACTATACAGGGAGCCTCTCCAAATGCTGGCAATTATATCACCAATACAGACCCGCTGTTTGTAAACAGTCCGGCATTCAATACGGCACCTTTCACAAATGGTGATTATAGCTTACAACCTGCCAGTCCTGCTGTGAATGCAGGCAGCGACAGTATTTACAATGTATATGATACAGCTACTTTAGATCTTGCCGGCAATTCCCGTAAGGCCAGTACGATTGACCAGGGTGCCTATGAGCTGCAACTACCGTTTAGCCAGACGATCACCAGCCTGACCGATACTGCCGTTAGTTATGGTACCGTGTTCACAAGAGCACTTGCTGCCAGTTCAGGATTACCGGTATCTTTAAGTTCTGCCGATAACAATATTGCGGAAGTATACCAGGATGCCGCAGATGGCAATCAGTGGAAAATCAGGGCTAAGAAAGCCGGGACGGTGAATATTACGATAAGCCAGGCCGGTAACGCCATTTATGCACCGGCTGCCGATATAGTGTTTGCGTTAACTGTTAACAAAGTTAACCTGGTAGTAAGCGCGAATAGTGCCACTAAAACCTATGATGGCCTGGCTTTTGCCGGTGGCAATGGTGTCACTTACCAGGGTTTCATAAACGGTGATGACTCCACCGCTGCCCTGACGGGTACACTGACTTACAGCGGCACCGCTCAGGGAGCAAAAGATGTAAATACGTATGTGATTACACCAGGTGGTCTTGCTGCAGTCAACTATACCATTGTGTATGGCGACGGCGCCTTAACTATCAATAAAGCTGGATTAACCATCACCGCGAAAGACAGTACCATGATCTATAATGGCTTGTCATTCAACGGTGGCAACGGGCTTTTGTACAGCGGCTTAGTAAATAATGAAGATTCAGCTAAAGCCTTAACCGGCACTGTTACCTATACCGGTAATTCTCAGGGAGCCAAAAACGTTAATAGTTATTTTATTATTCCCGGAGGCTTGTCTGCTGCGAACTATACGATTACTTATACCAGCGGCACTTTAACCATCAACAAGGCTGCCTTAACTGTCACCGCGAAAGACAGTACCAAAATTTATGATGGTGTAGCATACAGCGGCGGCAACGGCGTTACCTATTCAGGTTTTGTAAACAACGAAACCGTTACTACCCTTGCCGGCATCTTAACCTATAGTGGCACCTCACAGGGAGCCATCAATGCAAACAGCTATGTGATCACGCCAGGTGGATTATCAGCTGGCAACTATGCCATCACTTACGCAAATGGTAACTTAACCATCAGCAAAGCTGCTTTGACTGTTACAGCCAACAACGCTGCTAAGGTATATGATGGCGTAGCATACAGCGGTGGCAACGGTGTTACCTGGTTCGGATTTGTAAACAATGAAACTGCCGCTGCACTTGGTGGTACGGTCACCTACAGTGGTACTTCCCAGGGGGCCATCAATGCAAACAGTTATGTGATTACGCCGGGCGGATTATCATCTGGCAACTATGCCATCACTTACGCAAATGGCAACTTAACCATCAGCAAGGCTGCCTTGACTGTTACAGCCAACAACGCGTCTAAAGTATATGATGGTGTAGCATACAGCGGTGGCAACGGTGTTACCTGGTCCGGATTTGTAAACAATGAAACTGCCGCTGCTCTTGGTGGTACGGTTACCTACAGTGGCACTTCCCAGGGAGCCACCAATGTAAATAGTTATGTAATCACGCCCGGCGGACTATCATCAGGGAATTACAACATCAGTTACGCAAATGGCAACTTAACCATCAGCAAAGCGACATTGACTGTTACTGCCAACAACGCATCTAAAGTATATGATGGTATAGCATACAGCGGTGGCAACGGTGTTAGCTGGTCCGGATTTGTAAACAATGAAACTGCCGCTGCTCTTGGTGGTACTGTTACCTACAGTGGTACTTCCCAGGGAGCTACCAATGTAAATAGTTATGTCATCACGCCCGGCGGACTATCATCAGGGAATTACAACATCAGTTATGCAAATGGCAGCTTAACCATCAGTAAAGCTATCCTGACAGTCATCGCCGATGCGAAAACGAAAGTCTATGGTACAGGAGATCCTGCATATACCTATACTGTAACCGGCTATGGAAGCGGAGATAACCAGCAGATTTTCAGTGGTAGTCTGGGCAGAGTTACGGGTGAGGATGCCGGCGTGTACCCTATCAATCAAGGTACGTTGAATGCAGGAAACAACTATACCGTTTCATTTACAGGTAATAATCTCACCATTACCAAAGCGCCTCAAACCATTTCCTGGACACAGGATCTTACAATGGGTTGTAATGGAACGCCCGCTACAGTTACGTTAACCGCAGCTGCCACTAGTGGATTACCGGTAAGTTATTCCGTTGCCGATGCCAGTATTGCAACTGTGAACGGCACCACGCTTACCCCTGTAAGTCCGGGCAGCAGCGTTGTTACCGCAACGCAGGCAGGTGATGGGAATCACTTTGCCGCAACAGCTGTCACTAATACATTCAATAACCTGGTAGCGTCAATGGTTCGGCAGCATTGGGCCGACGTGCTGGTCTTTGATAATACAGGCAACAATTACAATAAATGGCAATGGTATAAAGACGGTACACCTATCAATGGCGCTACGAATGCTTATTATAGTGAATCAACCGCTTTGAAAGGCACCTACTATGTAATGGCTACCAGCAATAATGGCAATATCGTACAAAGTTGCCCACTTACCTTAACCGGTACCGGTGCGGTTTCAGATGGCATAAAAGCATATCCTAATCCTGCCGCAAAAGGAAGCACCGTTAAAGTAACCTGTAATTATACCAATGCCCAGTTACAAGGCGCCAGATTGCTGATTACTACTGTTACAGGTAATACCCTACAGCAAATTACATCGGTGCAATCAACCAACCAGGTCACAATGCCTTCACAAAGTGGTGTTTATGTAATCATCCTGATGATGAGCACTGGCCAGAAAGCCACCGTAAACGTGATCGTGCAGTAAGATTAAATAGTAACAACCCGGTAAAAGGCTCCGGGTTTCATAGAATAAAAATAGAAGCCCGTCTCTACACCATAGAGACGGGCTTCTATTTTTATTTAAATATCAGTTACACGCTTATTTATTTCCTTACTGACTGTCCCCCTCCTACACTACTACTTCCCCTGCAAACGCTGCTGTATCGCTCCGCCGGACAACACAATCGCCGATGAATCAGCAACCTGAAAATCAACCGAATCAATCTGTGCATGGCCTACATCAACAAAAGAATGGCCTGATACAATGGCAGACAGCTTCCTGATATGAAAGGCATCCCAACCCTTTTTATCAGCAGCTATTTCCATCTCACCCTGCCGTAATACGGTGCTACCCGATTTCTTCAAATCCGGGGACATTTCAAACACAATTCCCGTAGTGTCTGTCGCTTTTATGGAAATATCATCAAAATCAGCAATCATACTCTCCACTTCAAAATTCGAGTTTCCGCCAATCGATACTGCCAGCGTCTTTTGCTTCAGCTTCAATAGCTGCAGGTTCGTGTTGGTGGCATCTACTGATTTCAACTCAGGTGAAAAAATGCGAACGATACTTGTATTTTTTAGCTGCATCTTCTCATTTAAATCTGCATACCCGGCAGGAAAATCCAGGAAAAGTGTGTCATTACGCACTATCGTGGCAATCCGTTTATCATGATAACCGTTCCAGCGCTTAAACACTCTTACGGAGGATTTAGCACCAGGTTCGTATACAATATTCGAAACGTTTCCACCTGTTATCACAAGGTGACTAAAAGGTTGATCTGCTATCGTGCCATATAAAAAATACAATTCTCCCTTATCATTTTTTTCATATTCAGATTTAAACAGGGAGGCAGAAAGCAGGATACCACAGCATAACAGCAGCAGCAAACCAATAAGTATTTTTGACGTAAGTTTCATCACTCTTTGTTTAAAAAGTTATTTTTTACGAACTCCTCATACAGCGCATTTACTTGTTTCATGTCAATTTTAAGCAGGTAGAGATTGCGTAGCATTTCCGGTAACTCATTCTCCATAAATTGTTCCCGGCGAAACAGCAGGATATGTTCTTCTGCATCAGGTGCCACAAAAAAACCTATGCCACGTTTATTAATGATGATGTTACGCTGCTGCAGAAAATCATAGGCGCGCTGCACCGTATTGGGACTGATCTCAATTAAATCGCCCAGGTCACGGATACTAAGCACCTTTTCTTCCGGCTTCCACTTTTTCAGGAGAATCTGCTCACACATATACAGTGCGATCTGAAGATATAAAGCCGTCCTATCATTAAAAACCATCAAAATATTTTAAAATTCTTTTTCTTTTAATTTAAGCAGTGAAAGTCCCCAAAGTATGATGGGTAGTACATAACAGAAAATAATCCTGATACGGAATTCGCTTTCCGGTGGAAGATTCAGTGCGGCGCGGTCCTTACCTACCCATATCCATACTACAGAGAACGGAAACGCAATCTGCACATTTTTAATCAGCAGATTAATGACCAGCAAATTCAGCAAAAAGGCAGCAATAACCAAACTGCAAATTAGCAAGGCCGTTTTCACGAATGCTGCTTTATTAAAGAAGAGTGAGCCCAGCATCATCATACCGGAAAAATTGAAGAACATCATATAATTTCCGCGCGCAGTACTGCCCGTGTAGGAAAGCAGCTGTATGCTTTCATACTGCTCTTTATAGTAGGCCGAATGGGGATTCAGTGTATGATGGAATTGTGCTACAAAGGCCAGGTCCAGTAAACGGAAAAAAAACAGGAACAGGAAAAAATATAGGACACCTACTATCAACACCCCCGATAACCACTTTTCAAAAACAGAAGCAGGTAAGGTTAAGAAAGATGTACCCACTGCATTATTATTAAAGTTGCCAAAGACCACAGAAGCCACCAGCGTGCCCCCCAGTGAAAGCCCGGTCGTAAATGCCCCATTCTGTGCCACCGCAAGACCTTGCAGCAGCCGGGTCACAACGTAGAATATTAATGTAATAGTGAAACATAATAATACAGTACCGAAGACAGGTGCTGTTTTGTCGAGGAACATCTTGCGCATCAGCCATCCAAAACGGCGTGCGCTAAATACATCGTTCATACTATTATGAGGTTAATTTTTAAAAATTGCTTTTGCCATCACCGGATTTCCGGTGACCGCGTTAAACAGCTGCTCCAGGTCAATACGGCTTTCTCCCCCTCCGGTGTTGGCCATCACCACGGCACGGCCATACATATTCTCCTCTTCATATAAAACCTGCTCCTCCGCGTAAGACGCTTCCACTATTTTAAATGACAGCCTTTGCCCGATCTGGTCAACAGGTGCATTTAACAATAGTTCGCCATTATCTACAATGATCACCTGGTCTATCAGGTTCTCCAGGTCACGGGTCTGGTGGGTAGAGATAAAAATAAGGCGGTCCTCCTGCATCGTGGAAGAGATCAGCTTTCGGAAACGTTTCTTGGAAGGAATATCAAGCCCGTTAGTAGGTTCATCCATGATTAAGACGCTGGTGTTGCAGGCAAGCGCAAAGGCAATGATGAATTTCTTTTGCTGACCAAATGAAAGTTTGTTTAGTTTTTCCGCTGTTACTACGTCTAGTTTGTCCAGGTAGCTATCCAGCAGCTGCCGGTCAAAAGCGGGGTAAAAAGGGGCAAAAAGAGCAACATAGGCATTGATTGTCAGTGCCGGCACATGTACTTCTTCAGGTATGAAATAGATCGTTCGTAAAAAAGAAGGCTTCCGCCCGGATGGGTTAAAACCATTTACAGACACATTACCCGATGATGGATAAAGCAGCCCGGTCAGGTTTTTCAGCAGGGTCGATTTACCCGCCCCGTTTTTCCCAAGCAAGCCATAGATCTTGCCCGACTCTAAAGAAAGCTCCAGGTTCCGATACAGCAATGCACCTGGCTTATAGCCAAAACAGAAGTTTTCAAAGCGTATCATAGTGTATTAGATATGTTGTACACTAAAATTAAGATTTTTTATTATTCCAACAAATTTTACTTTTAAAAATAGATAGGCAGATGCTCCGCTGCCATCGCAGTAAATTGCAGGATTTTTGTACCTTGATATAGCCTCCCCGGAGAAATGCATTTTTATCGGTTATATGCTTCATTACCAGCAATATTATCCCTCCGCCCGACTGGCTGACTTAATTGAATGCTATTGGGTTTTACATGCACCAGACCGGTTCATGGATACACCAGATCGCCTGATACCCGGCGGCCGGGTGGAACTGATCTTTAATTTTGAGGATCCTGCTGATTGGTTAATAACACCCGATAACCCGAAGGGCACCCGGTTAAGCGGCCCGGTGATAATGGGACAACGTAACCAGGTTTTTTATGTAAAAAGCACTGGCAAAACAAACATGCTGGGACTGCGTTTCAAGCCCGGCGGACTGGCAGCATTTACCAACCTCCCGGTATCTGATTTATTGAATGTCCTTTTACCGGCTGAACTTATTTTAGGAACATCGGTAAAGGCCCTGGAGATGCAGTTAGCGGACTTCCCGAATGATAACCTTCGAATACAGGCATTAGACACCCTTTTAAGCGCCGCCTTAAGAAATACACCAACCGATCAGGTAGTACTGAATATGGCCATTAATATGCTCCGTAAAAGCCAGGACGATACATCTATCGATCATATCTGTCAGCAAACTGGCTGGTATTATAAAAAGCTGGAGCGGATCTTTCTGAAAAATATAGGCTATACACCGAAGTATTACCATAAAATCCTTCGGTTCAATAAAGCGGTCAGGTTTATGCAAACCAACAATACCCTGACTGCTGTCAGTCATGTATGCAATTACTTCGACCAGGCGCATTTTATCCGCGATTTCCGGCTGTTTACCGGCACCACTCCCACCCAGTTCAAAAAAGAAGATAATAAAATAGCGGATATCCTCATCAAACATCAGTCTGTCTAAAATATACAATGCTGCGCCGGAAAATCAGCATAACTTTGAATATAATATTAAACATATATCATGTCGGGCTTAAAACCGGTTCCCAAAGGATTATTAGCCGCAGGAGTGCTTTTTGCCGGCATTTGCTGGTATTTATCTTTTAGTTTATCAGCACATACCTGGTGGCCAATATGGTTGGCGCCCATCCCCATACTTTACTTTTCATTACGTCTTTCAGGAAGCTGGACATTCTTACTGGCTTTTGCAGGATACCTGATAGGAAGACTTAGCTGGGTGCCTTATTTACACAGTGTTTTACCTTTGCCGCTGGTATTCGTATTCACCCTTAGTTATCCTCTCATTTTCGCGTTACAGGTGATAGCCGTAAGAAAACTAATGCTTAAGTATTCCCATTGGGCCACCGTATTTGCATTTCCTGTTCTGGTGACAGCAGTCGAGTACCTCTCCTTCCTGACTTCTCCGGATGGCACATTCGGCAGTATCGCCTATACGCAAATTGATTTCTTACCTGTGGTGCAGGTAGCCGCACTCACGGGCATGCTGGGCATCTCTTTCCTGGTTACTTTCATCCCTGCCGCAATAGCCTTAATCATCTACCGGTATCAGCTAAAACAACCTATCCGCGGACTCTCCATTGTAACGATCGGCGTACTAATAACAACAATGGCCTGGGGTCTTATGCGCTTAAATCAAACAACAAATACCAATCCATTACACGTAGGGATGGTCGCAATAGATAAACAGGCTTATTACAAAGAAGCCGAAGACAAGGATTCGGCGCTGGCAAATCTTTACCTCCGGCATGTCGGAGAATTGGCAAATCAGGGAGCAGCAATGATAGTATTTCCTGAAAAGATGTTTACGGTAAACAATAACCGTCGCCAGTATTTTCTTCAACAGTTTAAGGATACTGCGATTGCTCATCATGTCAGCATGGTGGCATGCATAGCACAGCAAAATGGAAATTATTACGAAAACCGCGCCTGGGTAATAGGTCCGGATGGAACACTATTGGAAGATTATCAGAAAGTACATCTGTTTGCGGGAGAAGTACTGGATAGTATAAAACCAGGAAAAGAACCAGGGATTTTTATCAGGGATAACAAAACGGAAGGTGTAGCCATTTGTAAAGACCTGGACTTTCAGCAGTTTATCGGCAGGTATGGTAAAGCAGGTTGTAATGTGATATACGTACCTGCCTGGGACTTTGTGCGGGATGGATGGCTGCATAGCCGCATGGCAGTCATGAGAAGCGTGGAAGGTGGTTTCAGTATGATAAGAAATGCAAGGCTTGGCAGGCTGACAATCAATGATTATTGCGGCAGGGTGTTACAGGAAGCCAATTGCGATAACGGAGCTCCCACCATACTTACTGGAAATATTGACATACAACATCATCCTACGCTATATAACAAATGGGGCGACTGGTTCAGTATCTTATGCACCATCGCATCACTGGTGAGTATTGCACTTTTAGTAAAACCAAAGAGAAGATAACCCACTCCTTTCAAAAACGTGTGGAGTTGAAAACACAAAAGTAGACACTGCCTAAATGCAAAATCGGTTTCCATTAAGGAAACCGATTTTTGACTTGCGGAAAACAAACAAATACTACACTCTATCTAAAAAAACTGTGGGCTCTGTTTTTCAATAGCTAAAAGATGTAGATAAAAAAAGCGTTACAATGATGCAAAGTTGCATTGTTGTCAGCATATTTTGTTATGGAAAAACGAAATACTCTTGTATAATTACGAAACGTATAGCTTTAATGCTTTTCCGGAATTTTCAAACGCTTTCTGAATTCAACAGGAGTAACACCTGTTTCGTTTTTAAAGAACTTAACAAAGTTGGATACTTCTTTAAAGCCTAGCAGATCTGCCAGACTTTTAATTGGAATATCTCCTTCATAACAAAGGCGCCGCTTGATCTCCAGTATCAGTCTTTCCATCAGCCATTTCTTGGGCGTAGTATGTTCCCCTTTAACAAACGCATTTTCCAATGTGCGCTGGGTAACATTTAATTCCTGCGCGTAATATTTTATTGGCCATTGTTCCAGCAAATGTTCATTGACAAGATTTTTGAACCTGGTAACAAGATCATTATTACCGGGAGCTAAAATTGTACTGCCACGTCGGCCATGCTTTATTTCCGAAATCAGCAATACATTGGTAAGATAATTATGGAGCAACAGTTCCTGTATTTCTCCTTCATGTCTTTTTTGTTCCGCTATCATATAGTCGAACTGGCAGCATAATTCATTAAACCGGTCTCCGGTGTCGATATATGAAGGAGCCAACGGATCATTGTACAATGTGCTCTTATCAAGAAACTGACGATAAAAGTCTGTGCGTCCAAAAAAATCTTCTGTAAACATAAGCGCATAACCGTCATAATCTGCATGATGATCAAAGCTGTGCACTTGTCCTTTTGAAATAAAAACCATGCGTCCGGGTTTCACTTCAACATTCTTAAAATCTACCTGGTGAGTACCACTACCTTTTGTATAAAGGTGCATTACGTAAAAATTTACGCGGTGAGGGCGGTACAGCTTTTCTGGCACATGTCCCAGCAATTCTTTGATTGTCCTGATACTAAGCTGATGTTTTTTTTGCGGGGTACAGGTGTGCTGGAATATTTTTATACTTTTCATATACCTGTTTCTGGGGGAAATTAAATTCGTACATATCGTATGTTCTATGTTAAAACATTTACAACAATAAACATGTACTGTTAAACAAAACATAAATACCATCACATAACAAATCCGTTCAATACAGGAGCTATTCTGGCGGGGAATCTGACTCACAACCTGCTATAGTAGGGAGCAATACCAAAACAATGCCAGCAATAGTCCCGCACGGGACATATTTTACCTCCTTTTCATTTTTAACATTTAGGGAAATCTGAGATGACAAACACCATGGGCGGGGATTTTTCCAAATCACTGTATATTTTGGCGTGCATATACGGGTGGGGCTAATATACTACCCGTTGACTTTTCTTTTTAATCTCCTTGTCTGTAAAAACGCTAATGCATTATTTAAAATTTTCAATTTTAATTCGGCATCCTTACAACCACAATAAAACACTTATCCTGACATCAATAAGGGACTGCACTATAGATAAGCGTTACCGAATATTGTTCTTTTGGTTTGCTGATAAGTAGCCGGGTCTTGTCTGCCAGGATACTATATTTAAGACTTATATAAGTTGTTCCGTTAGGATTATACCGCTGAATAAGCAACTGATCACTTGTTGATACCTGTACAGTCCGTATAACACTCGAAGTCAGGTAAGGACCTACCGTGAGGTACCCCACCGGAAAACTACCCGATAGCGAAGTGAAGTTAGCATTAAGCGAACGTACCGTAAGATTGGCCGTGATATTACCTGTAAGTATAAGGTGACGGTACATCTCCGCGTATACCCCATTTTTGTAGTCATCCATCGTTTGGATGGACAGGTTCACGATCTTTCCGGCATCAAAAGCCATTACTTCATCAACCACTATCTCCAATTGTGCGGCGATCGTTTTCGTAATGGCAGGAGCAGCAGGTTCATCGGCTACCTGGATATTCAGGTTTGTTCGATAGGTCCCTGGTTCACTGAAGTATTTTTGAAGATCTTCTGCAGATATCGTAAAACGCTGCGCGAGGTCTGTCTGGTTGCCAACTGGTACCTCTTTATGGGCATACACTTGTTGCCCGGAGGTAGAGAGTGCAACAGGCCCAGTTGCTCCGGCCCCGTCTACCCGATAGTGGAGGCCACTAACAGCAGCCCTGGTATTTCCTTTTCCATTATTTCCTGTATAGCTGAAAAATGGCGCATCGGTACTCACCTTAACATTCAGGGGAACGGTATGCGTGATTCCCAACTGATCGAAGCCAGGAGAAACATATCCATTTATGTACTGCTGCGCCTCATTTATATGCAGCCTGATGACCGTAGGTTGCCGCTGTATAGCTATCACAGGGTCCACATTTACCTGTAGTGCAGTTGTAATTACCTTTGATGCAACTTTACCTTCACCATTGCTAATTCCACAATTAAGTTCTGCCCTGTATTTACCTGCCTTCCAGGCGTATCCGCTGAGATTTGCGATGTCAAAACGCACAAATACAGGATCATATTTCGCACCTGACGGATCAATGGAAGTCAGGCGAATCTCCTGCTGACGCTGGCTCAGGAATACGGTCCCCTGTTCGGTATTGTTATGAACCGGTGTGACGCGTACCTGGCTAAGCGGTATCTCTCCCGAAGCCCCTGTCAGCGTTGGCCCTTCTGAGCGCAGGATCAGTCTCGGAGCTGCACCCACTGCACCTATATCCGGGACTGTTACGCCTGCGTGTCCTGCGCTTAATTCGGTTGTACCAATGGAAATAGTAGCCTGCTGCCCCAGTACGGAAACGGGCAGAAAAACCGCTGTATTTAGCGCCATCAACAATATGTGTCTTATACTACCGGACATCAAAATTCTTTTCTGCGATTTTTAAACGGTATCCCGCACCTGCATCCAACATGCCGATGGCCAGATATTGTCCTTTAGGAAGGTTTTCAGGTAATGGAACCTGGATATACTGGTAGCCCAGTGGCATTATCGCTACCGGAGCTGCTTTTAACTTTATTTCTTCACCTGTATTCTTATTGGTCAGTTCTACCCTTAATTGCCCAGTCTTATTGATTTGTCCGGTATTATGATAGCCGATGACAAGCATGGAAACCTGCTGCCCTTCTGCCTTTTCAGAATAGTTCATACTGTCAAATTCGAGCTCTCCTTTTCTGGCTGAAGATGGATTGTAAAAAACCTGGATACCGAACTCATACCCTATTTTTATTCCGATACCCTTATTATCCGGTGTTTTACGCTCCGATGGATTCGTTTGCGTAAAGAAAAGCATACTGTTAGTGGCAATGCTATCACCGGAAGTTTGCGGAATATCCATGTATACTGTTATCACCTTTTTCTGGTGAGGTGCTACTGTAAAATTCGTCGCATCCAGACGTACCTGCCCGGCATTGCTGTGAGGCAGCGTTCCTGAAGGCTGATATAGCTTAGTGCCCATGGAATCACGTTTCCAGTCTTTTATACCGGCAATAAACTCAAAGTCTGTTTCGCCACTGTTACTGATCAGCACTGTCTCGCTCACTGTTTGTCCCGGGTCTCCCTGAAAGGTAATCCGTGCGGGTGAAATGGAAATCTGCTGAGCACTGGCGCTGCCGGCATCCGCAAGGATAATCATCGAAAAAAGTAGCGGAGTAGCCAGTCTGAAAAGATTTTTGCTATTCATTTACTTTACCAATAATGGTTTTACCAGTGAAAAAAGTAGGTTGGTAATTTTTAGATACCAACCTTTTCTATTACATATTATTCTGCAGAAACAGTATAGGTAAGTGTTACATTATACAGTTCCTTTGGTGCTTCAATCATCGTCTGGTTAGGTGTAATGATGTAGCTGAAGTCAAAATCCTCACCTATTGTTGCCTTACCACCAGTGAAAATCACCTGGTCAGTGGTTGTCGGGGTGATGCTGCTCTGAAAAGAACCAGCATTGGATTGTCTTGCTGCTACTGTCAGAATATTCAAAGGCAATGTTGCTGCAGATTGTGTGGAGTTAAAAGTGGGTGTTTCTGCACGCACTGTTATTTTATAGTCTTCGGTACTCACCACCTGCAACTGTTTGTCTTTCTCTTTGTCCTGTGCTTTTGTATAGTCTTCAGCATTTTGAAATTCAAAATTGGGGATGGAAGTTCCTCCTGTGCCAGGAAAAATACCCATCGTTTCCTTCAGGTCCACATTTACGATAACTTGCTGTGTCGCCTGCGCTTTGGCGGTACCACTTCCCAGTATCATCAGTCCGGCTGCGAATACAGCCATTGCCAAAATCTGCTTTTTCATTTTTATTTGTTTTTTTAATTCTTACTTGACTCTCGAACGATACAAAATTACATGTTATAACACCGTTCTTTTTGTACAGGGAATGACCATTCTTGTACAATTTATAAATAGCGGCATTCCGGTATCGTCTGCATAACTATATGATTACCATCAGAATTTCTTAATATCTACCTCTACACGCTTATTGGTGTATGGGAAGATGACAGAACCGGGAATATCTTTTTGTACCGCCACCTGCTGGCTGCCGCCTTCTACGACAATAGACAATCCTTCTGTATCAACAGAAACGCTATAACTGTTTTCCGGCAGGTAAAAATTGAAATTCCCTTTGTTGTCTGTGAATGTCTGGTAAACCTTTCCTGAAGCGTTTACTGCCCTGATGCGAATACCGCTCAGCGTTATCCCCGATTGGGAGCCTGCAATTGCTTGCAGCTGGCCGGAAAGTCTTCCCGACTTTACCAGTGGAATACGCATGGTACTATTACGGGCCAGAAAGATGGAATAGTCTCCGGACTGTGTCCAGCCTTCATCTGAAACAATGGCTGGTATATATGCCTTACCTGCAGGGGCATCAAAGGTTACCCTGCCATTTTTGTCGGTTACAGCGGCCAGGTCATCTATCTTTACCATTAGTCCGCTCACCAAAGGTTCTCCGGCATCCTGTTCTCCATTTCCATTCCTGTCTTCAAAATAAATCAGGGTTAGTCTTCTTTCGCCCGTATGCTGTATTTTCCCGAACCTTTTGGAAATTCCGATACTGATCCTGCGCGAGGTAAGGAGACTGGCCTGATCGCCGGTATATTGCGGCACAGATGGATTGAGACCGCTTTGCGGGTCATACATATTCAATTGGCTTAGTTTGTTTAAACCCAGGAATACGCTGGCAGTAAATGCCCAGTTATCCGGAAGCCAATAGTGTGCATCTACATTCAATACATAATTCTGACTGTTGTTGTAACCGTAGTTGTAATACCGTAATGCTGCATTAACCCCTAATTTATCTTTTATAGCATTGAACTGTGACCGCATCCCAACGGAAAAAACATTATAGACCGCACCAGTCTGGCTCACCAATACATCAGAGAGGTAGTAGGGATTATGCTGGTAAAAACCATCCACACCAAAATAGCTATAACTGTAATCCAGGTTGATACGCGTCGAATAAAACGGTGCCGCAGGATGGCCTGCTGTATGCTGATAAGTATAGCCCTGATCCATTATCAAACTGGCATGGTGCATCCCCGCAGAATAGGACGCGTTCAGTTTAGCCCTCGCAGACCCTGAATGCCAGATAGTTCCGGCAAGGCTATCACCAGGGAAATAATTCCGTGGTTCCAGCGACTGCCTGAAATAGTAAGGATTTACCCCCAGCTGCCAATGTGGAGCAGGACTAACCCTGAAACCAATTTCATAAATCTGGTTACCATACGAATTGGTACGCATCAGGTAGTCGTTGAACTGGCGCACGAGGTATTTGGGGCGATTATCCAATATACTTACCCTTCCGTTTACACTCATCTTTTCAGATAATCCATAAGAAACCATATTCTCTGATTGAAGCATACCCCTACGCATTCCACCATAGAAAGGAGATCCATAAAACTGGCGTGTATTCAGTAAAAGACCGGCATTTTTATAGGAATAGTCAGCGCCAAGTGCAAACCCATTATGCACCTCGCCATGGAAATTGCTATATCTTTCCGAACTGATACCACCTTCCACCTGCAATGCTCCATTTTTATCATTTAATAAAAATGCTTTTTTACCCGACAGTAAATTTGTTTTTACAGCATTCATCACGTTGTCGTTATACAGCGCAATGACCCTTGTCTTTTCATGAGAACGATCACCATCAAGATATTCAGCCGCAAAGGTATTACCACCAGTTCCGGGATTTATACGATCTGCATATAACAGGTAACTGTTCTTCAAGCCGTATACATTGAATCGCTGGTGATCATCCGGGAACCAGGAACCTTTGGCGCCAATACCGTTGACATTAAAATCAAGATCTTCATAAATGTTACCGGCTTTGATACCCAGCTTCCCGGTCTGGTAATCCACAAAGGAGTTGTACATCGTCACACTGTTTCCGCCATTGGTAAAGAATTCAGCATTCAGGTTATAAGCCAGGTGCTTTTTTTCCCCCAGTTCATAATTTCCGTTGCCTGCCAACTGTACAGACGAGTAAGTGTTTGCATTCAGGTAATTCACCGAAACAGTATTGGGGATAGTTGCACCATAGGCCCCCTTTTCAGGGCTGCCGAGGCTTCTGCGGTTGCTAAGAGACATGACCCGGATCGCTTTGCGGTCAAGTACTATTCCCTGTGCGTCCACAGCCCTGATGATAACAGAAAAATCTGCCGCATGACGTGTACCCCTTTTGTCTTTTATCAGGTAAGATCTCATCAGCTCTTCTCCCCCTTTAATAGAAACCGGACCTTTTTCTCCGCTGATTTCCAAACCTTCCGGTACCTGCTCAAAATCAAGCGAAAAGGTCTGGGATATGAGGCTATTGTTCAACAGCCGTAACGAAAGTTCCGTCTTTTGCTGCCCGACGGGGAGATAAACCTCCGCGGAGGGAGTTCCGATTACAATGCTTCTGGCAACTTCCAGTTTAGTAAAAAAAATGGCAGGACTACCTACTTGTGATCTCGTTTCCGTTTTTATAAAACTTACACTGAATTCCTGTAACTGTTCCTGAATAATATTGCTTTCTGCAAGAAATTTAACAGGAAACGTGCGGCTTTCTCCAGGCCCAATCGTAATATCTGCCGGTATTTTCAGCATACTCCTTTGTAATGCTTCGTTGAGCCGACCAGATAAATGAACCGTATCCTTTGTATGGTTGGTAATAACCAGTTTATTGGAAAAAGTTGTTCCTCTTTCTACCAATACGGTATCAGTAACAAACCGGTAATCAATTTGCTGTTGCTGTGCAGCAGCCCATTTCACCTGGGCCGACAACATGGTTAACAGCAACATGAAACGAGCAATGAATACCGCAACACCGTTTTTATGGCTCCATATACTTCCGTTTAACCTATACCAGCATTGCCGTGTATTCATTGTGCGTGATTTAATTGTTGTATTTCCCTGGCCGGGATTTTCTTTTCAACAATTAGTAACCACAAAAACACATACGCCCGCGAGTGGGCTGTTCAGGATTCTTAGTTGCGGGAAAGCCACCAGGAATTGCTGTGCAAAGTTACTGCCGGTGCAGGCTGAAGTTTTTGTACCGGCACAACAAAATTTTGGACAATTTATAAATCAGGTCGTAAAGGCCTTATTCAGGATGGGATATACATGTTCCTGAATGCCTTTGGTGTTTTGCCGGTTTGTAACTTGAAAAACCTTGAAAAATATGGCACATCAGAAAAATTAAGCTCATAGCACGTTTCCTTGATCGAAAGACCGCTGATGAGCAATCGTTTAGCCTCCAGGATTACACGGTCTTTAATGAGGTCTGTAGCCTTAACAAGGCAATATTTCTTACACAGGATATTGAGATAGTTAGCTGTAATGTTAAGCAGGCCTGCATAAAATGCGATGCCACGCTCCTCAAGAAAGTGCTTTTCTACCAGCGCCAGGTAATCCACAATGATTGGCTGTGCCTGGTATACCGTCAGGTCATCAAATACACGGGCACCGATTTCACTGGTCATCAGTGCTATCAGCCACAGTCTTGCTATAATAACATCCTTAAATGTATTCTCAGTAGCGAGTGCCTCTTTCTGCAATATGAATTCTTTATACAATGCTTCATATTCGGCATCTGTGAGGTCGAACACAGGGGTATTTTTATACACCGAAAAACTAAAACGAAAAGCGTTCATGATTTTATCAAATACCGCCTTATCGATCATCAATTGGTGGAGTTTGGTATCTTCTCCCAGTTTCCAGCTATGCAACTGATCAGGAAACACAATATGCAATTGCTTTGAACGCACCTTATGTTTGACAAAGTCAATAGTATGCTCACCGCTACCGGACTCAAAGAGTGCCAGTAACAAAAAATTGTGGCTATGCGGTTTAATAATTTCCTGATTACCTTCAAGGGGATAATACAATACCTCATGTTCTGCCTTTAGTTCAAGGCGGAATTCGTCCATTTTCCGTACGGGGTGATTTGCCATGTGCTATCGTTAGATGGATAAAATATCAGTTGGAAAAATGTAAATATGAACCCTAATAACCGTTGGACATTCATTAAAATGTGATGGGGATATTTTCAGATTCTGCCATACAAATTTAAAAAAAGCAGGAATGTTAACATATTATTACCTCATGAAGGATACGGGAGGCTCTGCCATGCAATTGCCCTACCTATCAGGTTTTCAGGGCAAAAAGTTCGGAATGGCGTAAATGAAAATTTCGTTTTTTTACTTCTTTTTTACCACTATTTAATGCATAAAGGCGTCAAACTGCTTTTTTACTATTACCAAATACAGGAACTTTGTGGCTCAGCTCCCTTAAACCTTTTCATCATCATGCCTAACTAAAGTATGAATGATCGTCAGGCATCATGATAACTTTTCTGGTTTAATGGAATTATGTAAATTTTAAATAGAACAACCTTGAACTCCCGGATATTGTGACCTATGAATAAATCCTGTCCGGTCGGATTATCAGTATCATTCAAATCTACTAAAAAGTAACCAGAACCGGGACAACTCCAATTGGCTTTTCGCAAACCGATAGACAAAACCAGTCCCCTTTTTTCACCATAATAAATCAAAATAGCATTTGAAATGAATGCGAAACAGGGCAATCACAAACCACTCCAGGAAATTTCAGGATCGTATTATGAAGGATTCGGCTGGGGTATAACAGAAATCGTGAAATTTATAGAAGCAGCCGGAATATTTACCATGTTGCTGACAACCAGAAAAGTGGTACATTTTACTCCGGAAAATGCAGAACGTTTCAGACGCTGGCTAAAGTACCACAACATAACCGATATTACCTGATCTGCCAGGGAAGAAGGATCCCGGCTATCAGGACAGTATACATCTTTCACTACAATTAAAACACAGCAACAATGGCTGACAAAAGAAAATCAATCATATACGGGCTAACATTATTAACAGGATCGTTTGTTACCGGATGTAATACAAACGAAAAGCCATCACCCGCTACCATCCAGACAGTTAATCAAACACCAACCGTTCAGGAAGAAAATAAGAAAGTGGTACTTGCATTTTATCAGCAAATGTTTGGCGACAAAGATACTGCTGCGGTAGACAAGTATATACTACCGGCTTATATACAACATAATCCTGGTGTTGCAGATGGCGCTGCGGCCTTTAAGAAAGCTGCCGCAGGCTGGTTTAAAGGGGCTGCCAAAACCAAAATCGATGTACAGCATATTGCCGCAGACGGCGACATCGTTTTCCTTCATATCAGGAATGTAAAACCAGATGGAAAGTTCAGATCCACCATTGACATCTTCCGGCTGGAAAACGGAAAGATTGCCGAACATTGGGATGTACAACAGGATGTTCCTGATCATGCTGCTAATTCCCATCCGATGTTCTAGTCAGACTTATAGAAATTTGTCTGCAGACATACTTATTCCAGGTATAAAGCGGCCGTGGGGCTGTCCCGATACGGATAGCCCCACGTTACGCTTATTTGTTATTCTCCAACAATAGCAGTGCCTCATCAAATCTTTCACTCCGCATTTGCAGCACCGCCTCATGCATCAATGCCTTGCCGTATAATAGCTGACCTTCGTAAGTGGCTAGCGACAATTTGCCCGACCCTATCAAAGGACCAATATCCTTCAGGAAAACACTTTCCATTTGCTGATCAACTTCATGACCTGCGGCCTTGTTTTGGCCTGCAAGCTGCAGCATCATCAATGAATAAATAATCCGGCTGATCTGGCGCATGACATAGAAACGGGCAGTCTGATAGGGAGTAACTACTCCAAAATAGGTTTCCAGGAAAACTGCTTCCTGCTCCGGGCTATAGATAAAGAAGTTTGCCACACCCGCAAGGTCGATATACCTGTCGTTGAGAAAGGCGGTATCAAAATCGATGATCCAGATGTTTGCTCCGTCGCAAAGAATATTGGAAGGGTTTAAATCGTTGTGGCTGAAAACCTTATCTGCATCCTGCCATGGATAGGCTCTTTTTGCCTTTTCGTATAACGCCAGGCATTCGTCTGGTATTGGGCCGGTCAACATTTTATTTTGGCGAAAGCCTTCCACTATCTGATCAATGGTAACTTTCATATCGTCGCCGGGAACCGTATAGGGAATAGCATGAATTTTCTTTACTGCTTCAGCGAGCTTTTCAGCCAGCGTGGTACCACCAAAGATATGTCTGACAGGCTTACTGTCTACAAACCCACTGATAATGATACCTTCTTCCGGATTGATGTAATGCAGGGAGGGCGCTATACCCGCCTTTGCTGCAAGGGCAATTCTTTCAAAGGATACCTCGGTAGTATGATTTCCCGGAATGGCAAGTTTCATGACATATGGCCGGTCATCCACCATGATCTTATATACAGCGGCCGCAGACAATCCTCCTGTAAGCAGGACCGATTCACTTACCACGGCACTGCCAAAAGCTTTTTCCAGCGCCGCATTGACCGCAGTTGCACGATCGGCAGGAAATAAGGCAGTATGATTTAATGACATAGTAGCTTTGTTTACACAATATTACCATCAGGCCGTCATTTTGCAAAACATCTTCGCATATATCTGCAAACACTGTTATCTACCTGGTCATACTGACGCCCGGTAACGCTCCGGCTGGAAATCCCTGACCGGTGTTGCTACTGTACTCTGGTCTCCATAAGAAGATACATTAATGTAAACCAACGGCTGCTCATCCCTGCTAAATACCAGGTATGATTTCGGATGCTTCTGGACGCCAGCTATTACGATGTAGGCGCCGTCAAAGTCTTCCCACTTGTATAGTATATCCGATGCGATCACGCCTGTTTTATCAAATATCAATGATCGCTGACGGGCAAAAAATGCCAGCAAAAATGCAATTACAAAAACGATCCCGGCTCCGATTGGAATGGGATAGTGCCCTTTTAACAAACCAAGTACTCCAAAAAACAGGGAAATCAGCATTAACCCATACCAGGGTAATTTAGACTCCGTCAATACGACCTGTCCAAGCTCATTCTTTTTTGCTGCATTATAATAGGCATGTTTCCAGGCGGGTTTCATTTCAAATCTGTCACCGAAAGGACCGGAAAGCTCTACATTAAACTTCTTCCTGACGGTTTGATACAAGTTACTTTCTTCCATAGGTACTGAATGCATAACGGGCACAAATTATGAAATAATCCCTGCAAACAGACAGCCTCCGGAAGTAGGATTCCGGAGGCTGTTTCATATATACTTTACCGTTATTATGGTTCCACTTTCATCAACGCTGCTGCCTCTTCATCTTCATACTTTTTTATCAGGGAAGATAATTGCTTTTTCAGCTGCGCAGTGATAGCCTCATAGCCTTTTTTGCCATATATATTATTCAACTCGGACTTATCATGTTCCAGATCGAATAGCTCCCATGCCTCTACGCGTTTGTAATAACGTATCAGTTTATAGCGCTTCGTTCTGATGCCGAATTGCGGCGATACCGAATGTTCTCCATTTTCATAATAGTGGTAATACATGGCATCCCGGCCTTTTTTCTCAGTGCCTTTCAGCAAGGGCAGGAACGACTCTCCCTGCATATCTGCAGGAATTTTAACGCCGGCAGCATCCAAAACGGTAGGTGCAATATCCAGGTTCATCACAAAATCCTGGCTAACGTTACCAGGCTTCAATACACCCGGAAAGCGCATCACCATTGGTGTTCTGAAGGACTCTTCATACATCCAGCGTTTATCAAACCAGCCATGCTCTCCCATATAGAACCCCTGATCCGACAAATAGATCACGATGGTATTTTGTGTCAGCTGGTGTTTATCAAGATAATCCAATGTACGGCCGATATTACGGTCCAACGATGCCGCCGTACTCAGGTAGTCGCGCATATAACGCTGGTACTTCCATTCTGTGAGGGCATTGCCACTAAGATGCTGTGCATCCAGGTCGGCATGAATCGCCTTGTAATAATTATCAAAACATGCGCGCTGGGCCGGATTCATGCGATTGATATTACCGTCTTTATCTGCTGCCTGATCAGAATCGAACATCTTCAGATCATACCCCATGATCATGGTTTTGGCGATAGACATATCCTGTATGGCTGCGGCTTTCCTGGTGTTATAGTCATCGTAGAAGGTGGCCGGCAACGGGAATTTAATACGGTCATACATTCCCATATCGCAGGTATCGGGCAACCATACACGATGGGTGGCCTTATGTCCGATAACCAGGCAGAATGGTTTGGAGGTATCACGTTGGTTGAGCCAGTCTTCGGCCAGGTCCTCAATGATATTGGTAGCATATCCTGAGATACGCGTTTTGGAGCTGTCCATCCGGATAAAATCAGGATTATAGTATTGGCCCTGCCCCGGTAAGATCTCCCAGAAAGTAAATCCCTGTGGTTTTGTTTCCAGATGCCATTTACCTATCCAGGCTGTCTGATAGCCACTTTTTGTGAGTTCTTTAATAAATGAATTCTGCGACCCGTCAAAACGGGAATGTTCATTATCCGTAAAGCCGTTCTTATTGGAATATTTCCCGGTTAATATCACCGCTCTGCTGGGCCCACAGATGGAATTGGTGACATAAGCCCGGTCAAACCGGGTACCTTCATTCGCAATTCTGTCGATGCCCGGTGTCTTTATCAGCTTATTCCCATACGCACTGATGGCCTGATAGGCGTGGTCATCAGAAACGATAATGATTACATTCGGTCTCTTCTGTGCTACAGCTGTCGCGGATATCGTCAGCGCAAATAAAACGCCCATCCAGTTTTGTAGTCTCATCGTTAGTGTTTTATCAACTTAAAAAAATTAATTAGACTGATTAAGGGTGATATCTACCTTGGGTAAATTATAACTTGGGTTGAGGGTAATCACGACCTGACGCGGCGCTCCGGTGGTATTGGCTGCAATGGTTACCGGCAGCAGGAAATTTCCTGCGCCATATGTCTGCGTTACCGTGCACCAGGAAGTTCCTGCACCCGGAATTGTTACCCACCAGCCATCAGTGCCGGCGGTGATAACAACGGTATCCTTCCCTCCTGCGGCTGTAAAAGTGCCACCGTTTTTGATGCTGGCTGTAAATGCCGATGGTGCCGGCTTTACCGGCTGGTTATCTTTCCTGCAGGCAGTGGCCATGGACAACACACATAAGCCTGCGAGGATGATTTTCGTATATCTGTTCAAGTTACACATAATGATCTTTTTGACGTTAAGAAATTACCATCCCGGGTTTTGTACCCATTTAAAGCCTGTCAGCTGTAACTGGCGCTGCTGAATAGGCAGGAGATAATCCCTGCTGAGATTAAATCCAAAACCATTGGGAGCGGCCGCTTTGTATGGATCGATATATCGCAGGGCATCTCCGGGGTTTCCAGACAGGTAAAGATTTACCTTTTTGCCTGCTGGCGGCGTATCGTAGATCAACAGGGAACTACCATAAAATCCGGCAGCAGTATTTTGCTGAACAAGGTCGCTACCGGTAAACAATGCGCCAAGCGGCCTTTTGCCTTTTACCAATACATCGGCAGCAGCCCAGCGCATAATATCATCCAGGCGATATCCCTCACATGCCAGCTCTACGCGCCGTTCTCTTCTTACGGCCTGTAACAGCGGACTTAAATCATGAAATGGATAATTGGGGTCACTGTTAAATTCTGTCGCAGCATTCATAACGGGCATGCCTGCACGATCGCGGAGAGGTTTCAGTACGGCTGCAATGGCACCGGCATCGTCCCCCAGTTCTGCCGCAGCCTCTGCATAGTTCAGCAGTACTTCTGCATACCTGAAAGCAATGGCGGGCGTCTGATCCTTAAAATCATCGGTATAGGCCACGGCATCGTTGTACGACAAAAATTTAGCCAGCGGGTAGCCGGTAGTATTCATATTAAAACTGGTGCCATTCAATGCGGGATAGGCAGGTGCAATGGTACCCGGCTTCATTTGCTGGACTTTTGGCACGACTACTGTCTGCGATAAACGCGGGTCCCTGATGGAAGGCAGCAGCTCCGTTCCATAAACTGCCTGTGCATTGGCCCTGGCAATGCCGGTAAAAGGAGTTCCGTTAATGGTAAGGTAGTCATCTACCAAAGAAAGACTAATACCCATATTTGCACCTCCGGTAGAAACATATTTGGCCACGCTGTTACCAATAAGATCGCTGACATTATATCTTCGCCATAACATCACTTCACTGTTGGCAGATAAATCAGCAGTAATGAATAAATTCTGATAGTCGCTCAGCGGCTTTCCGGTATTATATATTTTCCAGCGGCCACTGGTGATCACCGCATTGGCAGCAGCTTTTGCCTGTTGGAAATAATCACGGATTTTTTCGTCTGTAATACCGGGCGTAAAGAACGCATCGTTTTTCGCTTTGTGGTACTTTTGCCAGGTAGCCTCATATAATGCAATCCTGGATTTCAACGCCAGTGCCACATCTCTATGTATGCGCATGGTACTGCTGGTGGACTGTACCGGCAATAGCGCGGCGGCCTGGTCCAGATCTGCCAGTACAGAATCTATCACGAGTGTACGCGGATCACGGGGCACTTCCATCTTACTGGCATCAGCAGGCAATACTTTATTTACCCAGGTCAGATCACCATAGTTTTTCACCATGTTGAAATAAGTAATTGCACGGAAAAATTTAGCTTCTCCCAGGTAGTTGTTGATTAAAGCCTGGTCGCCCTGGGCATTGGTATAATGCTCCAGGAAATAGTTGACACTGCGGATAGTGGTATAGCCGGATATGACTGCACCATTAGGTGACAAAGCGCCGCTCATCCTGGCATCCGGGGTATTGCCAAAGCCCATATTATCAGTACCAAAGCCATCATTAAAAGCAATACCGGGGCCATTTACTCCTGTCGGCTGCGCAGGCAGCGAGGAGGCATAAAACTGGTCTACGTATAGTCGTAATTCATTGGTGGATGCCAGCGGATGGTCTGTACTCAATGTATCCAGCGGTGATTTATTCAGAAAATCCTTGTTGCAACCAATCGAGGTGAATACAGCAAAAACCGCCGCCAGCTGCAGATATCTATATGTTGAAATAGTCATTGTTGGAAATTTGAAAATTAGAAAATGACATTCATACCGGCAGAATAAACCTGTGTTAACGGGTATGACTTCCCTGTGCCAACTGCTGAGATATTCAGCGTTTCAGGGTCAAACATCTTACTGAGCTTCGTAAATGTCAACAGGTTTTCGCCAGACATAAACACAGATACTTTTGAAAGATGTGCTTTGCTGATCAGCCTTGCCGGCAGGGAATAATTCAACGTCACGTTCTTCAGTCGCAGGTAGGCTGCATTTTGCAGGTACCTGTCTGACACCTGTTGACTTTTATACTGAAATGGGCCGACTGCACCGCCGGTATTCGTATATGGCGCAGGGTAATAGGCGTTTGGGTTCTCTGGTGTCCAATAGTCGAGGTGCTGCTTAAAGACCGTCACCTGAGCATAGGAACTGTAACCCCAGAAATATACATCGTTGGAAGTTGGCGCGTAGTCCCGTTTAGCGATGCCCTGTACTACAAATGACAATGTCAGGCCCTTCCAGTCTATAGTACCGGTAAACGCATAGGCATACCTAGGACTGGCGTTACCGATAATGGTCATATCGCCCATACTATCGAGGCGATTGGCGCCGTTGTTGATTTTTTTATCGCCATTCAGATCTATATACCTTACATCTCCCGGCTTCCATGGCTGCGTGCTGATAAACGAATGGTCCATAGCATTAAATGCAGCAGCTTCCTCATCATTCTGAATTAAGCCGGAAGCGCGGTAACCCCATATTTCACCCAGCTGCTTGCCGTTATAGAAAGTGACGGAAGGATTGAATCCTGTCGGGTTCTGGTATTTGGTCACCACAGATTTATTGTCAGACAACACAGCACCTACGCTGAATTTCACATCACTACTGATATTTCCTTTATAGTTGAGTGTCAGCTCCCATCCTGAGGTACGCAGATTGGCGTTATTGCTGGAAGGAACGGCAGCGCCAAACATATCAGCGATATCGAAGCTGGGCCCTAACATATCTTTGGTATCGCGCTGATATACCTCAAAGGTGCCCGAGAGCCGGCTTTGCAGCAGGTCGAAATCAATACCAAGATTTTTCACCTGTACCTTTTCCCAGGTTACGCCCGGGTTATAGGCTGCCGGCGCATAGATATTGGCTTCCCGGCCATTCTGGAAATACCATTGCGGCCCTGCACCATTAATGCCTACGTTGGAGATACCCATCGTTTGAATGTAAGAATACATACCGGCGCCGGATTGATTACCCAGCAATCCATAAGAAGCACGTATTTTAAGGTTATCAAACACTTTATGCAGCCCCTCCATGAAATCTTCCTTCACGATATTATAACCCACAGACCCTGATGGAAAGAAGCCCCAGCGGCTGGATGGTGCAAAACGGGAAGATCCGTCGTACCGGCCATTAAATTCTACCAGGTATTTCTCTTTATAATTATAATTTATACGACCAAAAAATCCGCGCGTAGACCAATGATACCGGCTTTCAGAAGTGGTTGCCGGCACACCTGATAAATTGATACCCGGTGTATTAAAACTGATCAGCGGCGTTGCAGCAGAACTCAGGCTGGTGAAATCATATGCCTCCTGCTGGAAACCCGCCAGGAAATTGAATTCATGATCACGGGATGGAGTATACCGGTAAGAGGTATAAATATTGGGGGAGAGATAAAGATTTGTCGCAAGTCCCCGCGCATAACTGCCGCCAATAGGAATACCAAATTCAGAGCGGTTGACATATCGCTGCGTACCGTCGATGCCATATTGAACTCCTGGCAACAGTAATGTTGTATTATCCGTATTTCCCCTGTTAATATTCAGATCAGCGGTTATCTTCCAGTTTTTGATGGGCTCCAGTTCTATACCTGGCTGTACGATCAGCGTAAAGATCTTGTTGGAGTAGGATGAGCCAGACTGCAGATAAGGCACGAGAGAAAGCTCGTTATAATGTCCATTCAGGTCATAGGGAGAAACATTGGGTCTGAACCGTGCGAGATCGTGAAAGTAATTCTGCTCGAAAGTCCCGCCCGGTGAAAACGGCGCGGTATATTTATCAGCAGTGACCTTACTGTTCAGCTTCAGTTTGAACCAGTCTGTCACCTGTGAGGTAATAGTACTGTTCAGGTTGTACCTGTTATAGTTGATATCTGCAAAACGTAATACTCCACCTTCGCCATAGTAACCACCGGAAACAAAATACTGGGTAGTTTTATTACCGCCACTAACGCTCAGGTTGTGCTGCTGGCGGAAAGAAGAGGGTTTATAATTAAAGGCAAACCAATCCGTACTGGCGACACCGTTAGGTGTATTTTCGAAATTGAGCAGGTAGTTGTCCTTCGCTTCCGGCCATGGGTTTACATTAGCGTTGGGATTTTCTACAAATGCTTTCAGCTGTGCCAGCTTGGCGTCTGAATATTGCAGGGCCACGCCAGCGTTGGCGCAGGCAGCGTTGAAGTAAACCGCAAAGTCATATGCATTGGCCATTTCAGGCAGATTTACCGGTCTTGTCAGGCCAAAGTTGTTGGAATAGCTGATTACGGTTTTATCGGCCTTTCCTTTTTTGGTAGTCACCAGTATAACGCCATAAGGTGCACGGGCGCCGTAGATCGCTGATGCGGCAGCATCTTTCAGCACAGAAATCGATTCTATATCATTCGGGTTAACGGAGCCCAGGTCCATAGGGATACCATCTACCAATACCAGTGGCCCATCGCCGCCGGCGAGGTTGCCGGCCCCCCTTACATTCAGGTTATAGCTCTGACCCGGTTTGGTACTGGAGCCTACGGAAACATTCAATCCCGGTACCAGTCCTTCCAGGCTCTGTGTTGCATTCAGCACAGGCCTGCGGTCCAGGTCACTGCCTTTGATGGATGACACGGCGCCGGTCAGGTTAACTTTCTTCTGTGTGCCGTATCCCACTACCACCACCTCTCCTGCCGAAACGATGTCCAGGTCAAGGGAAATGGAGATTACGCTATTATCGGCAAGGGTGATGCTTTTCTTTTTGTACCCGAGAATAGAAAATAACAGCACATCACCACGGTCAGCAGCAATGCTGAATTCTCCTTTTTCGTTGGTAATAGTGCCTTTGGAGGTGCCACTAACGCTAACGGTTACACCCACCAGTGGCAACCCTTTCTCATCTTTCACTATCCCTTTCCGGATAACAGGTGTCTGCTGGTCGATGCCCGGCAATTTATTGTCTGTGGCTTGTTTTGCCCTGATAACAATATTTTTATCAGATACGGTATAGGACAAAGGGAGATCTTTAAAGCAGATGGCCAGCACCTGCTCCAGTCGCATATTATCTACATTGATATCGACTTTTCCTGCATTGTCCAGCAGCCAGTCTTTATAGAAAACCTGGTAGCCTGTCTGTTCATGAATCTTTAGAAAAAGCTTCTGAAGGGAAATTTTTTTCTCATGCAATGTTACTGTCTGGCCATAGCTGTAGGCACTTACCTGAAGGCAACTGGCTATTAACAAGCCTGCGGTTAGTTTCATGGCAATAAAAGTGTTAAACACACGCCTTCTCCAGGGGATGGAGCGCGTGACATCCTGTAATTTCATAACTTTGATTTGTAGGAATGAAAAATTGACGATACTAAGCGTTATAAACTCAGGCCTGCGTTACAACAGGAAGTGCTGAATCCACTTCCTGTTTTTTATGGCCCGTAGTTTACAATACGGTGATGGTTTTATTTTCTATTTTGAATTTAAGTCCATTGGCTTCCATGATTTTCAATACCTGTGTAACGTTACTATCGCGGCCGACAATCCCCGAAAATGTTTCTCCGGCATGGGTATCGTTATATACTACTTCTACGTCGTACCAGCGGCTGATTTGCTGCATGACGGTGCGTATATCCTCATGATTGAAGATAAATACGCCATTGATCCATGACATGACCTGGTCAGGATCTACACTGCTATTGACTACGATTTGTTCAGGGGCTCCGATAACGGCCTGCTGGCCGGGATGGAGGAGTTTGGAGGCTTTGCCGCTTACTATTTTAATGCGGCCTTCCAGCAAGGTAGTGCTGGCAGCTTCGTCGTCATAGGCATGTACGTTGAAATGCGTTCCCAATACCTGTATCTCGCTTTCCCCTTTCGAAGAAAGGACTTTTACAATAAAAGGTTTGGCGGGATTGGAGGCCACTTCGAAATATGCCTCCCCTTTTACTTCCACCTTTCTTTCCGTTGCGGAAAAGTTTGCCGGGAAACGTATCGCTGAAGCGGCGTTCAGCCAAACCTTCGTACCATCAGACAATACTAACTGGTAATGATTACCTCTGGGCGTAACCACCTGGTTGATAATTTCTTTCTGAGCGGCAGTTGTACCCTGTTCATAGGCCACTGCTCCGTTGGATTTAATAATACTGGCCCCGTTTTGCCGTGCTACTACACCGTTGGCGGCACTATCAAGCGCAATGGTGTTGCCATCAGCAAGCGTCAGCATGGCCCCGTACTGTGCAGGCCTGATACTGGCCGATTTTGGCCGGATATTGCCGGCAAGCATCGCATGCTTACCCGACTGGCGTATAAGTAACCCGGTGGTGATGACGGTGCCCAGCAATACTGCTGCCGCTGCATAGCGGAACCAGCTTCGCTGGTATAGCCGGACAGGTGGAAATAGCGTAGTAAGGGTATTTTCGTGCATACCGTCCGCCATATCCAGCATGGATGCGGGCACTGCGGCTGGCTCTCCTGCCTGCAGGTATTCACGGATACGGGATTTTAAATCTTCTTCCATATCCCCTTCCTGGAAACAGGTCAGCAGCTGCTGTACTTCTTCCGGGCTGCATTCATTTTTAAGGTATTTTTCGAATAGATCTTTGGTTGATACTGGCGACTTCACACGCGTATTTTCAAGCTAATACGTCTGAATAGAATAAAATCCCTGCTCTGTCGCAAAAAAAGTTAAGAAAAAAATCGCCAGATCCAGATAAAGAGAAAAATATAGGTAGATCTGATAGCGCGTAAGCGTTGCTGGATATATTTATTGGCCTTCTGAATATGATCACTGACAGTAGAGCTGCTTATATTTAATTCCTGCCCGATTTCCTGATATGATTTTCCTGCCAGTTTTTGGAGCTGGTATACACGACGGCGTATTGGTGGTAATTCTTCCATGACATTATGCAGCAACTGCCTTTCTTCCTTGCCAATGATATCTTCTTCCACGTGGCGGTAATCCGAAGTGGCAGCGGCCACCAGCTTTGTTTGCAGCTTCCTGTCGCGGGCTATTTTCCGAAAATAGTCATATACTACGTTTTCGGTTATACGAAATATATAAGATTTGAAAGATAAATTTTTGTCGATGGACGCACGGTTTGTCCATACCCTGATAAATACCTCCTGTAAAACTTCACCCGCAACTTCTTCTATCTTTACTAATTTGAAGATATACCCCAGCAAGCGTTCTCTGTAAAGTGCATATATCTTCTCAAAAGCAGCCTGCTGGCCGGCCTGGAGCAGGGCCACCAATGCCTTCTCGTCTAGTTGGTTGATATCTGTCAATGCATGCTGATTTACTGGGAGCAGCTGGTAATTTAAGGAAGAAATGATAAAAGTGCAAACACAATCGTTTGCGTAAAATAAAAACAGGCTTATCTCTACAACAAATCTTTATAACGCTCCGGTTGAAAATCCCTGACACCTGAAGCTATTTTACACATGTCGCCAAAACCTGAAACATTAATATAGGCTGCCGGCTGACCATTTTTTATCATCACCAGATTTGTCTCCCGGCTTCTATCATGCAGCATTACAGCCATATAGACGCCATCATAATCGCTCCATCTGTACTGTACATCCGCGATAGCGAAACCTTCGCTGTCAAATACAAGTGTTTTTGCAGGAACAAATCTCCAGCTTACCAGTAATGCGGTCAGTAATACTACAGCGGCGAAGGTAGCCGGATAAAACTTTGCGATAAGAGATACGACTACTGCCAGGGAAAGCAACGCCAGAATGATATACAATCCTACCATTATTTCCTTAAATACTACCTGTCCGTTTGCATTCTTTTTAGCGGCATTATAATAAGCATATTTCCAGGCAGGCTTCATGGTGAATCGTGCGGGAGTCAGACCATAGTGGCTGGCAATAAACACATTCCTGATTGTTTTATATAATTCACTTTCTTCTATAGGCATAGATGGCATAATAGTCGCAATGTAGGAAAATTCTGTTGCTTGTTATTTTTATATAGATGTAATAGCTATTTTTAATAAGTGCTCATTGACCTTGACAATTTGCACCAATGGCCTTTGTAGTAACCCTTAACTAAAAGTTCCCTAAAATCTTATTCCTTACTTATGTACAAATCACTTTGGATATTCACGCTGACATTAATTTCCTGCGGCATGACCGAAAAAGAGGCCAGGAATAATTGCAGACTGTCCCACATCGGCACTTATGTATTTGATAGCGCACATACCGACCTGTCGTTACTGGAAGATGATCCACTACGTATATCCGGACTAGTTATCGTATTTAAATCGGATTCAACTTTCTGCACCAACATGCGCACCCAGCTGCTGGACGATACCTGCGGCCACTGGGATGCCGGCACCTGCGGTTTTGAAGGCATCGGTGAATTAACTTTTGCAAACAGTCCGCATATGATTCAATTTTCTCCCTGTCGTCAGAACGATTCGGGCTTCACGATAATTGGCCCTAACAGGAAAAAGCCGGAACCCTTCTATGTCCGGTTCAGGAAGGTACTATCACCTTCTATTCCTGTAAAATAAGAAGGGTTCTACTTAGGCATCTCACAGACATAAACAATATTATATATTTAAATATAATAATACAACAAACAAAAGCAGGCACTAAAGTAGCTTCAAAAGCAAACATATGGCCCCGGATGATTTATCACATTTCATTTAACATCTGACATTTCAATTACATTAAAAAGCCGTAATTTTGCAGCCGATTTCAATAAATGGTAGTCTGCTCATAATGATCAGCCTGTTTATTTTTCTGAACACCATACATTATGAGTAAAATAGTTGACTACAGAAGACTGCTGAATGTTGCCAAAACCGCAGATCTGAAAGAATTAAAATCTTCCTACAGAAATTTAATGAAGGAATGGCATCCTGATAAATTCGAAGGACTGGAAGAAGAAAAAAAGCTCGAAGCAGAAGCTAAAAGTAAAGAGCTGATCGAGGCATACCATTTCCTGGTAAGCATCGCGCCTGAAACCATTGAGGCAGCGCTGCCGGAATATACCGCCACTATCGCAGCCAGCATGATCCATGACTTCAGCTACACAAAAACCACCCTGCAAATCCAGTTTCAGGACGGCAGCTGCTACGAATACCTCGATGTTCCAAAAGCATTGTACGTGAAGCTGATCAACTCCGATACCCCGGGAAGATTCTGCCGCAGGCACATCTATCACGAGTTTGTGTACCGTAAGGTAAGTAAAGCAGTAGAAGCTTAGTTTTTACTCAATATATTTCAGACGGAATGGCCCAACAGCCATTCCGTTTTTTTATGCCCTTACTTATTTAATTCCGGACATTAAACAATTCCGGTATATTTGCCCATCTTAATACCCCTGACGGACTTATGCCATACTTCCTGATTTTCCTGTTCTTTGCACTCGGTGCAGTGTTGCTCTATACCAATCAATTCAGGCGCTCTAAAAGCAAGCAGTTGCTCCGTATACGCCAGCAATGGGGAAAACCAAAGGAAGGCCCTTTCCATTTCAGCAGGATCAGGAGTTTCCTGGATGTAAATTCTGGCAATGATTTCCAGGTATTGTCTGACCAGACAAAAGCAGATATCGATTTTGATGAAGTATTCTGCTTTGCAGACCGTACGCTCACACCGGTGGGGCAGCAATACCTTTACGATCTGATGAGCAAACCCGGCAACGATGCCGCCAGACTGCAACTGCTGGAACAACAGGTATCTTTCTTTACAAATAACACGACAGAACGGGAAACAGCACAGGTATTACTGACGGCACTGCAAAACAATGATGCCGCCTATATCTCTTCTCTGCTGGAAGATGACATTCCTTCCCGGCCATCCTGGTACAATATGGTGAAGGTTTCACTCGCTGCCATGCTATTGATGCTGGTCCTGTCGCCGTTCTATCCGTTTTTACTGATAGGTCTTCCAATTCCTTTGTTCTTTAACGTATTCCTGCATTACTGGAATAAAAACAACACCGCACGTTTCATCAGGTCTGTTCCACAACTCGCTGTTTTAATGGAACAGGCGCACAACTTATCCGGCCATCAGCTGCCATTTAACAATACTGCTGCCATAGAAAGTTTGCAACGAATGAAAACCTTCCGTCGCAAAAGCCTGTTTATCAATTTCGGCCATGGTGAAAGCGGCGACGACCTTACAAAGGTATTCGCCTATCTGCTGGAATACCTGAAAGCCTTTCTGCTGGTAGAATTTTTCGCCTTTTATGCACTGGTAGATGAACTTCGCAAAAGAAAACCGGATATCCTGGTACTCTTCAACTATATCGGCAGTATAGACACCTGTATCTCCATTGCTTCTCTCCGCGCCGGCGACACGCACTCCTGCACACCTGATTTCCTGCCTGTATCGCGTACCCTGGAAGCTACTAAGGTTTGCCACCCGCCGATACCAGGCTGTGTTCCTAATGACATTACCGTAAACGGCAAAAGTGTTTTAATAACCGGGTCCAATATGTCTGGTAAAACTACGTTCCTGCGCACCATTGCGTTGAATATCATACTGGCCCAAACGATCCATACCTGTTTTGCAACATCATTCCGTACACCTTTCTTCCGGCTGTTTTCCTCCATACGCATTGATGACAGCCTGCAGGATGGCAGGAGTTATTATTTCCAGGAAGTGGAAGTTATGCATTCCCTCATCCGGGAAGTAACCCCATCGGCACAAAATTTCTATATCCTGGACGAAGTCTTTAAAGGCACCAATACCGTTGAGCGCATCGCCGCTGCCAGCGCCATTCTCTCCTATCTCAACAAGTACAATAACATCGTATTCGTTTCCACACATGATATTGAATTGTCTGCCATGCTTTCCGCTGATTACGAGCTGTATCATTTCTCAGAAACAGTATCCGAAGGGCAGTTAAGCTTTGATCACAAACTGAAAACAGGGCAGCTGACCACGAGGAATGCGATTAAGTTGCTGGAAATCTCCGGTTACCCTAAAGAGATTATTGACCAGGCCACCGGTATCAGTAGTAAACTCAGGATACAATTGTAATAACGGTTATAAAAAGCGAAAGCACCTCAAAATGAGGTGCTTTCGCTTTTTATTGTAAACTGTGATTGTTATTGTCTTGTCCATTCTTCATGAATCGGAGCTCCCTGGGAGCTCTTACCACTATGGTCCCATTTGTTGGCGTTTACACTGCCTTTAAACTGCAGCGTGCTACCAACGCGGCTGTTATCCCTGGAAAAGTAGGCTAACTTCTCCGTATATACGCCGTTTTCAAACGTATAGGAACCACCGCCGGTACCAAAAAATTCTCCGGTGGCCGTATTGATTGCTACCCATTGAAACTGGCTGCCACTCAGTATTTTAATTGTTTTTCTGGCGCCAGCCTGCATGGCATTCATGGTGCCATTCACTTCACGGCCGGTAATCTGCCATAAGCCTGCCAGGGTACCGTTGCCATAGTCGACACGGCTCCAATTGGTTTTGTTTCCACCTATAGTGGTGCCAAAATGGTCTCCGTTAAAAGATACGTCAGCGTCTACACGCTTTCCAACGAGGGTACTATCGGTGGTATTGAATTCGATATGCAGCGCTGCAGAGGCGTCGCTGGTGCCTTCCCAGGTACCCCCAAGGGTAGACTTAACCCCCTGGGCATTATAGGTCGTAATAGTAAAATAACTTTCCGTTACCAGCAGCACAGCAGTATCACTGCCATTGGCGGCAGTCCAGGCCCCGATTACAGGAGACTGTGCAGACGCGGTAAATATCCCGGCAATGGAAAGTAACGCAGTGAGGCATAAGTTGAATAGTGTTTTCATGTTTTGATGGATTTACTTTAAAGTTAGGGCGTAGGAACCTGAAAAGCCAGTATTCAGGGTATTAAATTTTTGGTAACTTAGGGACGCTATACCTGTGTAGTAAAAAACTATTTTAAACAAAGAAACATCAGCAATGACTTTGCTCGACACCTAAATTAATATTACCTATTTAATGCAAATGATTTTTCCAATTATCATCGTTAAACCGGAAGAAGCTCCTATATATGTTTTTACAGAAAAAAAATTTGGATTGATCTCTAAAGGACATAAGGGATTTTACAACTCAGGAACCATTTACGATGCAGCCGGACATCAATACGTTATTAATGGCACGAACAAAGTCACGCCAGCCACATTCCTGGAATCGCTGAAATACTTCCAGCCAATGCAGAGAGTTGATGTAAATGCTACGTTTAGTCAGGAGGTTAGCCTATCGGCACTACAACATGAACTGGAAGTGCATGTTAGCAGACATGAGGCCTATTGGGTTATTAAAGACACGATCCCCGAACTGATTGATACCATAAACAGCGCCGGAAACTTCACAAAATTGATTAAATTGTTTTATTAATACCAGTGTACCTTAAACGCTAAGATTCTCCATGGAACATATCGAAAGAAATAAAGGCAGAGGGTTTGGACAACCGGTTTTAAAAAACCGGCAACTGACCGTCTATAGTGCTATATTCCATGCGTCTTACGCAACTTCGCTTGAAATCTTTCTTCAAACATTTGAACTGACAGCCGACGAATTAAGATCTGCTATCTCCTACTGCAAAAACAGGTCCTGTGATATCATGACAGACCAATCAGATCAATACTGTGATGGCTGTGTATTAAGAACAATACATGACGGCTGGACACCTCCCTCAAATGATTTTGTTGAAATTGATGGTATCTCCTACGCAAAGGATGATAGCCGGATATTCCCTGGCACACTCAAAGAACTTGACGATGAAGAATTTGGTATACTTGGATGGGTGAGAGCAGAAGAAACAGAAAAGAAATGGTTTAGTTAGTGACCGGATTAAATTTTAAAAGTATCAAAATGCCCGAAAACCGTTTCAGACTGACGCCCGAAGTTCCAGGAGGGCTTGGTCCAAATACAATCATAGACAAACCCGGTCACCCACCAATTATTAAACACTTACATTTTCAATTTGCAGATTGGCTGGGAGATGACCTGATAGAATCCTTTCCTTGCTTCCTGGTTACCGAAAGCATGTACCATCGCCTTCTAGACAACAATATCAGCGGTATTACAGCAAATAAAAATGTAGAATTTTCATTTTACGACATTTTTTATGACCTGAATCCTGATGGCAAATCCGTACCGGAATTCATATGGATCAATATTTCATCAGATGGGAATGACGATTTTTACATCGATAAAGAAAAATACCTGAACGTATCTCAAAAAGCGCTGCATGTCTTGAAAGAAGGTAATCTCCGGTATTGTAAGATAGCGGAATCATAGGATTAACTACTACCCTTTCACAAATTCCCCCTGCTCCACTACTACCTGATTTCCCCAGGCTGTAATGGCTTCCAGCACCGGCACAAAGGTTTTCCCGAAGGCAGTCAGGTCATACACCACTTTTATTGGCGGCTTCTTACCAAACACTTTCCTGGCCACTAAACCATCTTTCTCCAGCTGCTTCAACTGCAAACTCAGTGTCATTTCCGTAATATCAGGCATCTCTTTACGCAACTCATTATATCTTTTCTCCCCATCTTTAAGATGATAAAGGATAACCGCCTTCCATTTACCACCTACCAGGTTCATCGTCAGACTCACCGTACAAGGATAGGATTTGCCTTTAAGCTTTACGTGATCGCCTATACATTCTGTTCTCATGAAGCCTTGTTTTATTACCGGCAAATTTAACTAAAAATAAGCTTGTAACTATAATAATTATAGTATAAAGAAAAAAGCGCCTAAATATAATATTCACGCGCTTTTTAATAGCTTATATACCCTTATTTTTTGAGTAGATTATCCAGGGCATAGGTATTGGAAGAGATAAACTGCAACAGCACCGCAAAAAAGACAAGATGTACCAGCTGTCCGGTCAGAAAATCCCAGCCTTCAATCATAGTAGTACCAAATATTAAACTGAGCATAACAATACCACCTAACACGGCCGCCTGGCGGGTAAAGAGACCCGCAATCAGCAACAACCCCACCAGGAACTCAGCAATAGGGAGGGCATAACTGAAAGGCTTCACCAGGGCTGTCGGCAGCATTGACTTTTCAAATGTCCCCATCATCCAGCCACTGAATTTCTCCAGCTTGGGTAATCTTACCAAACCATGGCCAAACATACTGGCACCAATTCCAAGTCTTAATAACAAATAACTTATTGTGTTCATTTTCTTTCGTTTTATGATAAACAAAATTGGCCCGATCTCCGCAGTAAATGTTGTACAATCATTGGAATGATTTGTACTTTTGTGGGTATGGAAATTAGGAATCTGCATCAGCCTTATGAGCTGGACCTCCTGGAAACCAGTGAATATCAAGCCCGTGAACACCGGAAAACCTTTTTCGAGATGGTATTCGTGCTGGAAGGCGCCGGCACGCAGATCATCAACAAACACCGGCTACCCTACAGTAAGGATAAACTCTTCCTCATCTTCCCGCAAGACACACATGGATTTGAAATAACCGCTATGACCCGCTTCTTCTTTATCCGGTTCAATACCAGTTATCTCAAAACCCAAAGCAAGGAATGGATACAAAAACTGGAATTTATCTTCCACAACTATGATCATCTTCCCGGTTGCATTCTTGATAATATCACCGACAAACCACTGGTAAGAGCCCTGGTAGAGGCCCTTATCCGGGAACATGTCAATCAGCACCCACAGCAGCCAGACGTCATCAGACAACTCATCAATACCATCATCACCATTGCAGCAAGAAATATGTTAATGTTGGGCACCTGTCATGCAGGTACTCCCAAATCGAATACTGCACTGGAATTGCTGGCAGACGTACATCAGCACATATACGATCCGGAACAATTGAAAACAGAAAAAATCGCACAGCGATTCAACGTGTCACCGACGTATATCAGCGAATATTTCAAACAACATACCGGACGCAGTTTGCAGGACTATATCATCAGCTATAAAATTAAACTGATCGAAACAAGATTGCAGTTCACGGATATGAAGATGAATGAAATCGTTTATGAGTTTGGCTTTAGCGACGCCAGTCACCTGAACCGGCTGTTTAAAAAACATGCTGGCCTCAGCCCGACGGCATTCAAAAATAACTTTATCAAAAAACAAAATATCTCTGCATAGTATATGCGTTCAGGTTAGATGCCTGTATTTTTTTGATTACAACCCGGCTAATATGTTACTTTATCATACACACCAGGAATTTGATTCACCGGAGGAGCTGAAAGATACCATCCGCTGCTTCTGGTATGAGCGCAGGGATTATCCCGACGAGGCCACCAGCTATGAAATTCTGCCGGATGGCTATACGGAGATCATCTTTTATTTCGGCGACCTCTCCAATATCAATGACCAGGGTCAGCTGGAACAGCTGCCTTCCCCCTTCATCATGGGGCTGCTGAATCAGCCGGTATACCAGTCTGCGAAAAACCGCATCGACATCCTGGGCATTCGCTGCTACCCCTGGACGGTATTCGACATGCTGGGGGTACCCTCCATCAACAATGGCATACAACTGATCTCCCACCCTATCGAAACGTTGCAGGCACAACTACAGCAACTTATTAGCAATGAACAACCGGAAGCTGCCATCACTTTGCTACAGCAATATTTCCTGGAGCATATGTCGCAACTGGCCATAGACATGACGCTATTTAAAGCTGGCGCCGCCATGCGCTCCGGCAAAGGCACCCTGGCAGTCAGCGAAGTGGCCGCCGCTGCACATGCCAGCGTGCGCACCGTAGAAAGGAAATTCAAGCAATCGTCAGGACGCACGATTAAAGATGTTTCCGGGCTCATGCGCTTCGAACAGGTACGCAACCACCTGTGGCATTTCCCGGATGCCAACCTTGCCGGACTGGCCATAGAACTAGGCTATACAGACCAGGCCCACCTAAGCCGGGAATTCAGGCGTTATAGCGGTACCACACCCGCCGCTTTTGCCCGCAGGCATAAAAAGCAGCAAAACCCCTGAACCGCGAATTTGTCGCGTTTATACAATCCTATCTCCCACGTATGGCGGAATTTTGTGGCATCAATCATACATTAAGCTACAATAGAAACCATGCAAACCGCATCCCATCAACAACAGTACGATGTCATTATTTCCGGCGCCGGCCCCGTCGGGCTTTTCCTGGCCGGTGAACTGGCCCTTTACGGATGTGCTGTACTGATTTTAGAAAAGACAATCCCCCAGGATAATCCCCTGAAGAAAATACCTTTTGGCATCAGAGGCCTGTCCTCTCTCTCCATTGAAGCCCTGCACCGCCGTGGACTGCTCGAAGAGCTACAGCTTCACAAGCGCATGAAACAGCCGCATAGCGTGCCTAAAAACGGCCCTGCTCCGCAACGGCAGTCTGGCCACTTCGCCGGCATTCCGCTATTGCACAGCAATATCGATACTGCTCAGCTGAAATTCCGTCTACCCAGCTCCAATGAGCCTGCGCTGATGTCTGAAATGCAGGAACTGGAAACGGTATTCTCCGGCCGCGCAGCAGCATTGGGCGTCACGGTTCTATATGATCATCCTGTCACTGATTTCCGGCAAACGACAGACAGCGTTACTGTCTGGTCCGGCGAAGAAAGTTTCCATGCAAAATGGCTGGTAGGCTGCGATGGTAGCCGTAGTATAGTACGAAAGGCCGCTGGTTTTGAATTTGCAGGCACAGAGCCCGAATTTACCGGATACAATGCCCAGGTAGAACTTACCGGCGCAGAAAACCTGCGCCCAGGCCGCGTTATCACCCCTCAGGGATTGTATTTCCAATCCCAGCCCGGTTACCTGATGATGCAGGACTTTGACGGCGGCGCCTTCCATGCTTCCAAAACACCGCTGACAGCAGCGCGATTCCAGGAAGTGCTGCGTCGTATATCCGGTTGCGATATAACGGTAACGGCTATGCATAACGGCACCCTGTGGACAGACCGCGCACGACAGGCAACGGCCTATCGTAAGGGACGCATCCTGCTGGCAGGCGATGCTGCACATATACATTCTCCACTAGGTGGCCAGGGACTTAACCTGGGGCTCGGCGATGTCATGAACCTGGGCTGGAAACTCGCCGCTACCATACATAATACAGCGCCGGAAGGCCTGCTGGATACCTATTTCAGCGAACGTTTCCCGGTAGGTGAACAGGTACTGGACTGGTCACGGGCACAGGTAGCTGTCATGCACCCCAATCCGCATGCACGCGCCCTATACGCCGTTCTCCGCGATCTTATCAATACCCCCGATGGCGCTACCTATATGGCCAGCCGCATCTGGGGTGTATCTACACATTATGATCTCGGCGGTCACCATCCCATGACCGGCTACAACGTACCTAATTTCGAATTCGAAGACGGTACCACCATCGGCGAAATAATGCGCGACGGACGCGGCATACTGCTGGATTTCAGCAATAATGACCAGCTTAAATCTATTGCAACGGAATATGCGGCGCAACTGAAGTATGTGGCTGCCACGCCAAAAATAAGTCTGGGTGTAATGGCCCTGCTGGTACGCCCCGATGGCATTGTCGCATGGGCTACGGATAGCCAGGCGGATACCGGCGAATTACAGGCTGCTGCCAACCGCTGGTTTGTACGCAGCTAAATATTAACACCAGGTGTATGCATGATTCATGCGCCTGGTTTCACTTTTTTATTCACTGTCTACCTCATCATTCAACAGCGGCAATTGCCGCAGTATGTTCCTCAATTTGATGGCTACCCGCGGCATATGCTCTGCCACTGTTAACCCTACTACGTCATAGGCTGCCGCAATGTCGCGGATGATGCGTATTACTTCATTTATCTTCAGCCCTTCAGGGTCTGTACCAACGGCTGCAATTATTTCCTTGGGGTCTAGTACGTCCAGGTCAAAATGAATCAGGACTTTTGATTTGCCTGTTGCCTTCAGCCAGTCCAGTACCGGCGCACTGCTGCCGGCTACTGCTGCGGGAGCCAGCCCTTTAATGCCTAACTCCTCCTGACGCTCTTTGATACCTGGATGGTCCCAGCTTCTCAGGCCAACGATCAGTGTATGTTCCGGTTTAAAATGAGCCGGTAATAATCCTACGATGCTGTCATCTCCCAAACCCAGCAATGCCGATAATACCATGGCATGAAATCCGGTATAGGGATCTCCGGGCAGGTTAATATCCGGATGGGCATCTATCCATACAATCGCCACATCATCTGCATACTTTTTTCCCAGGTAAGAAAACGGCACTGCACTGACGGCACAATCACCACCCAGCGTCACAATACCGGACGGGTTTTCTTCCAGTAAAATTTCCAGTGCAGCCTTTATCTGTTTGATAATAACAGCCCTGGAGTTAATACCGTTCTCTGTTTTCCTGTCGCTGACATCCATTGATACCGGCACTTCAACTGTCCGCTGGCCATTATCCGGTGCCAGGAAGCTGAGCAGCTGTGCCCCCAGGAAGTAACCTGTGGCTGCATCGTCAGGGTCCAGTTCAGGCAGCAGCGAGTTTATCACACCGCCCTGCCATTGCGGATATACAAGTCGGAGGGTGTCGCTGGAGTGCTTCATACCATTAATTATTTTTTAGGTAGATGATGATCAGATGCATATGTTTTAACGTCCGTCAACCGCTGAATGTTTAGCATGGTGTAAAACGAAAAAGCGGAATACGCCTGGAGGCCGTATTCCGCTTTTTCGGGTAAAAATCATCACTTATTACCATGGACTGATACCACCTTCCGGTGCATTATCATCGCTGAAAAATTGGCCGGTAGGACCGTCCGCACCTAAGGTAGCCGCCTTCACTACCCTTGCTGCGGCGTCTTCCACCGTGCCGGTGCCGTGGTGGTTATTGAAATCTGTGGCGGTATAGCCCGGGTCTACTGCATTTACCTTGAAGGCAGTATCGCGCAGCTGATAAGCCAATACGATGGTATAGGCATTGAGGGCCGCTTTGGAGGAAACATAGGCCGTAGGCTTCACCTGGTAATATTTCCATGCAGGATCACTGTGTTTGGTCAGAGAGCCCAGGCCGGAGGTAACATTTACAATCCTTGGCTGTGGCGCTGCCTGCAACAGGTTCATAAATACCTGCGTCACTGCTACCACACCAAAAACATTGGTATTAAATACCTCTCTCAATACCTGCAAATCCATATCTGTCGGGGATTGCTGAAAGCCCCCCAGTATGCCGGCATTGTTGATCAGCACATCAAGAACGGTAATTTTCTTACCCAGCGTTTCACGGGCTGCTTTAATGGATGCGATGTCGTCTACGTCGATGGCCACTGCGGCTACATTTTCCAAACCTTCGCTTTGCAGCTGCTGAACAGCCTGCCGGCCCTTTTCAATATCTCTGGCCCCGAGATATACAAAATAGCCCTGCTGTAATAACTGCCTGGCTGTTTCAAAACCGATGCTTCTGTTTGCGCCTGTTATCAGTACTGTTTTCATATGATTTTATTTAACGGTACAAAGCTACATGCCGCAACGGGCATCGCAGGAACACATCCACCGGTATTAATGGTACATTTCACGGACGGAGCTGCGATATGCTGCCGGCGTCATCCCGGTTTCCCTTTTAAAGAAGCGGTTAAAATAGGATGCATCTGCGAAACCAAGGTCATAGGCGATTTCCTTGGACGACTGATGGGTATGAAAAAGCAAACGCCGGGCTTCCAGCGTAATACGCTCATGAATATGCTTGATAGCAGGCTTTCCGCTATGCGCCTTCACTACTTCACTCAGGTGCCCGGCAGATATATGCAGCTGTGCCGCATAATCACCTACCTCATGCATTTCCCTGTAATTTTCGTTTATCCGGGCCTGAAATCGCTTCAATAATAATTTATCAGGCGTAACAGCCTCATTATGGAACTGCTCGTTGTATAAACGGCTTAAATAGGTCAATAATACTGTCAGGTAAGCACTCAGCATACGGCGTTGCCACTCTCCGCCTTTATGATACTCTTCATTGATTTTCGTCAGCATGTCTTCCACGAATACAACATCTTCCGGCAGGAGCTTCAGCTCATGGCGACTGTAAGGATTTCGTATGATGGGCAGCTGACCAAGCCCTGCATTTTCCTGGAAAGAGAGAAATTCTTCTGTAAATGCAATACCGGTGCTGTTGATTTCATTGGAAGCCTCTTTTACAATTACCTGGTGCGGCCCGGTGAAATAAAGTGAATTATCGTACGTCTGATAAGGATTCAGGTCTATCCATTTGCGGGCGCCGCCTTTTCTGATGAAAGCTACCAGGTAGTGATTTTTACGGTGCGGCAGAAACAACTCTTTCCGCGGAATATGGCCTTTGAAATTATAAACTCTGAAATGCGGGCTACCGATGATATCATCCGGCTCCAGGTCAAATGCCGGAATCCGGGTATTTTGTTCTGTTATCTGCATGTGATCATTAACAACTGGAACTAAGTTAAATCATTTTTCGTAGTTAAATGATGAAGTCACTTAGCAACCAAAGTCTACTGTTACCACAAGTGTGGCATCTGTTCCACTGGATATAGAAGTCAGGAATCAATTACGACGCAATTTAGCCACAATCAGAGAGACAAACAAAAGACCACCGGAAAGGTATAATTTTAGTGGGGATGAAAGTGATGCATAGCCTGACTAGCTATGATCAGTATCATTCACTGTTAATCCAAAGTAAAATGGAAAATAATCCAGAACAACATTTCCCGGAAGAGGAAATTGTACAGCCAATGAGTATTCGGGTACCGGAAGTTCCGTCAGAAACTTTTCTTTGGGCGGCATTTGCATCCATTACTACCGCATTATTCCTTCAATGTCTGGGAAAGAAACATACCGGCCTTTTTGTGGGCCAGTTAGCTGCGCCATTACTATTGATGGGCATCTACAAAAAACTCAATAAACCAGCCAGTAATGAAATAAGCGGTGAAGAAGAGTCATACCTGAGCTATTAGTATTGAATTATCACTGGAATGAGAAGGTTTGACATCCGGTAAGTGTTACTGTTCAGGTAAACGCTTACCGGATTTTTTAAGGATATATATTTCACTACTTTATTTTATACACGATATAACCTTTGTTATCGGAGGTGTGCTGCACAAACAGGTTAGGATTAGAGGTATAGCCACTACCTGCCATTGCACGCCAGCTATTATAAGCCGAATCCAGGCTAATTTTTGCTGCATTGTCTGCAGGGATTAGTATTTGGCTGCCATACAGGATATTATCATTTTCTTTCCTTAACACTAATCCATTAGCCTCACCATACCAGGCAAAAGCGGCCAAAGTGAATGTATCCTTGCCAAGGTACTTTTCCTTGCGGATCGTTTTCTCGTATTCAAACCAGTAAGAAGGCGCATCCTGCATGCCATAGGGCGCTTCCACCACTTTCGCCTTCACTACATAAGTATAGCCAGGTTCGCGTTCCGGAAACTTTTGAAGATAAGTACCGTAGGAAATTTTCCGATCCCCATTCAGGGAAATTTTCTGATCGGAGCCAGAGGTGTAATGGTCCACAAATAATTCAAACTGCTGACCGCCTTTAGGATTACTGGGGTCGACTTTTTCTTTGGAACAGGCCAACAGTAAGAGTGCCGATAATGCTACGTAACTTAAAGTTTTCATGGCGAATTTTGGTTGTTAATGGAATTTGTAGCTAAACGGCTGGCTGGGGTTAATAGTTACAATACTTAGAAACAAAAAAGCAATACAAGCTGGTGGCTATTTTTCATTTTCTCTGATCTGTCTGATTTTTATTATCTTAGCAACTAAGATATTTAGTTAATAAAATAAATAATGGAATCACCAGCCACCAGAGAAATACGGAAACTCAGCCAGGCATACGCCTACACCTCGCTACAGCTACATGAAGCCGTTGCCAGCAAAGCCGGCCTGTCGGGCACCGACCATAAATACCTGGGCTTCCTCCTGGAAAGAGGCCAGATGACAGCAGGGGAAATCGCCACCATTACCGGACTCACCACCGGAGCCGTAACCGGACTAATAGACCGGCTGGAAAAAAAGAAACTGGTGAAAAGGAAATTCGCCGAAGATGACCGCCGAAAAGTGATCATCGTACCCGACAACAAAAGGATCATGGCCCTCCTCGAACCACTGTACAGAGACTTCAGGAGTCATACCATAGCTTTACTGTCCACCTTCTCCGAAAAAGAACAACAGGTGCTGTCAGCCTATTTCTCCCAGGCCATCGCACTCATGAATAAAACCACCGAAAAACTCAACAGTAAATAATCATAAAGCAGGACAGCCATGAACAACATCAGCAGGTACACACGCAACCTCCGGGATTTAAACCAGTCCATGACCGCACTGGCAGGCGGCAAAGGCGCCAACCTGGGCGAACTTTGCCACATCAGCGGCATCAACGTACCACCAGGTTTTTGCATCACTACGGATGCCTGGCACACGATGATGGACAACAATAAAAACCTTCCAGCATTGCTGGAACAGCTGTCGCAACTCACTGCTGCCGACACCAAAGCCATCGCTGACGCCAGCGCCGCCATCCGCTTTGCCATTGAGCATACGCCCATCCCGCAGGAAATTGTAGCCGCCATTGAACAACAGTTACAGGCATTCAATAACGACACGGCCTTTGCGGTACGCTCCAGCGCCACCGCCGAAGACCTTCCATCCGCCTCGTTTGCAGGACAACAGGACACTTATCTCAATATATCCGGTACAACAAATCTGTTCCACTATATCAGCAAATGCTGGGCATCACTCTATACCGACCGCGCCATCATCTACCGCCTGCAAAATAATGTCGGTCATCGCCAAATCAGTATGGCCGTTATTGTTCAGCAGATGATACAGGTATTTACTTCAGGTATACTCTTTACCGCCGATCCGCTTAGCTCCAACAGAAAGGTCGTATCCATAGATGCCGGTTACGGACTGGGAGAAGCATTTGTTTCAGGCATTGCCACACCGGATAACTACCGTGTTAAAGATCGCACCATCATCAGCAAACAGATTGCCAGCAAAGAACGGGCTATCGCCCCTTATCCAGCGGCAGAAGGTGGCACCGGTGAAGTATCCATACCGCCCTCCCTCGCCACTACAGCCACTTTAACCGACGACAATATCCTCCTGCTGGAACAACTGGGCCGCAAAATAGAAGCACACTTCGGGCAGCCGCAGGATATCGAATGGTGCGCCGACAACAACCAGTTCTATATCGTTCAGAGCAGGCCTATTACCACGCTGTTCCCCATCCCCGCCACCAACGACCATGAGCCTCATGCCTTTATTTCCGTCGGACATAACCAGATGATGACCGATGCCATGAAGCCACTGGGATTATCCTTCTTCCTGATGACCACCGGCCGGCCTATGTACACCGCAGCAGGCAGACTCTTTGTTGATGTGGCAGCAGACCTGGCAGTACCTGCCCGTCGAAACGTTATCATTAATACTTTAGGCAGGTTTGATCCCCTGATTAAATCTGCGTTGCAGCAGGTCATGGAAAAGCCAGGATTCATCAAAGCACAGGACGGAGCAATAGCAGGAGGCAACACATCGGTGGTAGACTACCAGGCCCTGCACAATTATGAACCTGCGGTGGTAGATAAACTAATCAGTAACAGCCGGGACAGCATTAACAATTTAAAAGATAACATCCACGGATATACGGGAATTGAATTATTTGATTTTATCCTAGGAGATATAAAAGTAATGCGGGAAGATATGATGGACCAGGAGAGTCTGGGCGTGATACTCACCGGTATGAACGCTTCTTCCTGGATCAACGATAATATGTATGACTGGCTGGGCGAAAAAAATGTGGCCGATACCCTGGCACAGTCTGCCCCCAATAACATCACTTCCGAAATGGGCCTTGCCCTGCTGGATGTGGCCGACAGCATACGTCCCTACCCTGCTGTTATCAGCTATCTGCAACAGGTACGCGACGATAACTTCCTGGAGCAGCTGCCTGCATATGAAGGCGGCCAGGAAGTAAAAACTGCTGTTGAACATTTCCTGGAGCGCTTCGGTATGCGTGGCGTTGGCGAAATAGATATCACCCGCACCCGCTGGCTAGAAAAGCCCGCTACACTTATACCACTGCTGCTCAGCAATATCCGGAACTTTCCGGCAGGAGAAAGCACGCGTAAATTTGAACAGGGCAAACAGGAAGCACACAGCAAGGAAGCGGAAATACTGGAACGCCTGCAGCAATTACCAGATGGTGAAGAGAAAGTCAGGGAAACGAAACGGATGACAGCATTGGTGCGCACGCTGGTAGGTTACCGCGAATACCCTAAATATGCGATCGTCAACAGGTACTGGATCTACAAACAGGCCCTGTTGCAGGAAGCTGTTCTGTTGCAGGAACAAGGCGTAATACAGGATGTCAGCGATATCTATTATTTCTCTTTCCAGGAACTCCGCGAGGTAGTAGCTACCAGACAGGCAGATACCGCCCTAATAGCCGAGCGCAAGGCCGATTTCAAAAAATATGAAAAACTGACGCCTCCACGTGTCATGACCTCCGATGGAGAAATTATAACGGGAACGTACAAACGCGAAAATCTTCCTGCGAATGCCATTGTTGGTATGCCTGTTTCTGCCGGTATTGTTGAAGGTCGTGCACGCGTAATTTTACAGCTGGAAGACGCCAACCCGGAAGAAGGTGATATATTAATCACTACCTTCACGGACCCTAGCTGGACACCGGTTTTTGTAGGCATCAAAGGATTGATAACAGAAGTGGGTGGCCTGATGACACATGGAGCAGTTATTGCCCGTGAGTATGGCCTGCCGGCGATTGTAGGCGCGGAAAATGCCACAAAGCTGATTAAAGACGGACAACGGATACGCCTCAACGGAACAGAAGGATATATCGAACTATTATAAAAACAACAGGCTATGTTACACATAGTAGCATAGCCTGATTATATTAACCCAATACTTCCGGATTGGCAATGTTCGTTGGTTTGCCAGATGCATAATGCAGTATATTTTCAAAAGCTATGCTAAAATACAGTTCGTAACTGCTTTTCTCTACATAACCTATATGTGGCGTACACACAACATTCGGCATTTTCAGCAAAGGATAGTTGATATCGTAGATCGGTTCTTCTTCAAACACATCAATGGCGGCAAAGCCCGGATGTCCGGCCTGTAAGCTTTTCAGTAATGCACCCGGTGCTATCAGTCCTGCCCTGCTCGTATTTACGATAACAGCAGTGGGTTTCATCTGCATCAGGTCAGATTCGGTAACAATACCGGCGGTATCTTTATTCAGTTGCAGTTGCAAGCTAACTACATCGGCTGTACGAAAAAATTCCTCTTTGGTAGCTGCCCGCTCAAACCCATCCTGCACAGCACTTTGCCGGGATCCTTCGCTGCCCCATACCAGTACCTTTGCACCAAATGCATGGGCATATCCGGCAACCAGCTTACCTATCTTTCCATAACCCCATATACCGATAATCTTTCCATCAATGGTATTGCCAATATTTGTTTGCCAGCGGCCCAGTTTAAAATCTTCGATAACTTTGGGTATTTGCCGTACAGCATTCATGATAAGCGCCCAGGTCAGCTCTGCAGGCGCCACCGGCGAACTGATACCTTCTGCTACCGCCACATTATGTGCCGTACAGGCAGCAAGGTCCACGTGACCAGAACTCCTGCCCGTCTGGCTGATTAGCTTCAGGTCAGGTAGTCTGTCCAGCAAGGCTACGCCTACTTTCGTCCGGGCTCTTATCAGTACCAATACCTCTATACCTTGCAGCTTTGCTGCCAGTAATGCAGGATCCTTCTCTGTAGTAGTCAGTACCGTCACTTCGTGGCCGGCAAGTAATTTAAAACAGTCAAGGTCTTTCACAGCATTCTGATAATCATCTAATATAGCTATTCTCATCTTTGGGAAATTTATGTGCGGTGAATGGAAAAGATTATGTCAAATATAATGTTCTTTTAGAAAGACAAACACCACCTGTTCAGGTAGCATTCCAACCTATCCCTGCTCCTTTTATGGTAAAAATCAAGTTCAGAGAAAATTCAAAATTATTGGATAATTCGAACCAGCTATCTCTCTAAAAAATCAAATTATATTTAAATAATATACATTAATCAATCTTCATAAAACAACTAACTATTCCGACTACACGTTCACCCTCGTACAATATTCCTGCCATTACTCCCTAAACAGCATAAAAAGTAATCCATTTATGCTTTCCTGAATTTTCCGTATCGCGTAAACATAGTTTTATTTTTAAAATGAAATTTGCAGCCAATCAAATTTGTATATGACACTAAAAAGAGCCATACCCCTATTGGCGATAGGTTGTATTCTACCCTTTCAATTTCTCTTTTCACAGCAAACGATCACACCGGCACAACGGCTGGTACTTAACACAGGTGAGGATTCGCTGACTGCAGGAACATCAAAAAACAAAACAGTAATTTCCGGCTATGGGTCTGCGTTTTATCAGCGCGACTTCAACGAACAGATGGCACATGCCACCCTGGAAAGAGCGGTGCTTTTTGTAGGCCATCAGTTTAATTCAAAAATTTCCTTCTTCAGTGAGCTGGAACTGGAAAACGCCAAAGTAGCACCTGGTGCCGACAACAACGGCGGATTCAAAGGTGAAATAGCCATGGAACAGGCGTATGTGAAATTCAACCTCAACGCGAGGCAGTATTTCGTAGCAGGATTGTTTGTGCCTCGCATAGGTATCCTCAACGAAAACCATCTTCCTGTCAATTTCAATGGTGTAGAAAGACCATTGGTAGAGACTTACGTGATTCCTGCCACCTGGCGTGAACTGGGCATCGGCTTCTATGGCCACGCACGCACGCTTCCACTGAATTATTCCATCGCCTTGCTGAATGGCCTCAATGACGCCGATTTCACACATGGCACCGGTATCGTGGATGGACGCGCAGAAGGCATGGGCGCCACTGCCAACAACATCGCACTGACGGCCTCCCTGCAATATTACTGGAAAGACTTCCGCTTCCAGGTATCCGGCTATACAGGTGGTACCAACGGCCTGAACGCCCGCAAATCGGACAGCCTGCAATTATCGCATGGCGCTTTCAGTCTGCCGCTATATCTCGGCGAAGCCGACATCATGTACAACCATAACGGGTTTGCATTTAAAGCACTCGGCACAATCATCTCCTTCCCGGATGCGGCTGACATCAATAAAGCCTATGCAAAAAACGTGAGTAAGCTGATGTATGGCGCCTACGGCGAGATTGCCTACAATATATTCGAACACCAGGAAAAGCTGAAACAACAGCAGTTTAATGTTTTTGCAAGATATGAACTGTTCGACCTGAACGCAGCTATCCCAGATAATGGTATCTACGATGGTACGCTAAAACAACAACACCTCATCGCTGGCCTCAGCTATCTGCCGATACCAAATGTTGTCATAAAGGCGGATGTCAGGCTAATGCATACCGGCGACGAAAACCCGGACCTGGTCATCAATCCAAGCCCAGCACGTGTACCTTACAGAACGAGCAATACTTTCCTCAATGTAGGTATTGGCTATTCTTTCTGATTAAGTCACCCTAAACTTTTATCCATGCAAAACGACAGAAGAGGTTTTCTGAAAGAAGCCTGCAGGTTCTGTTTATTAGGCGCAGTTACCTTTTCTGCTGCCGACCTGCTATCTTCCTGTGGCACTGCCAGCAAGGGTTTCACAGCCAGCGCCGTCAACAATCGCGTTGAAGTACCGCTCTCCCTGTTTAACAGTAACAGCTTCCAGGTGATCAGTCCGAAAAACTTCGATTATGAAATCGCAGTGCAAAAAAATCCGGACAACACTTTCCGCGCATTACTGCTTCGCTGCACCCATCACGACAACCAGCTGGTGGCTACGGGAAATGGCTACTATTGCAGTTTACATGGCAGTCAGTTCAGCAAACAGGGAACTGTAACCAAAGGACCAGCCGAAAAGCCGCTACCAGTGCTCGTTACAGAAACAACACCCACCAATCTTATCATCCATATATAAATACGAAAACCATGAAAAAAACCTTCGCTATAATTTTTGTCTGCGCTACTATCATTTCTTCCTGCTCTAAAAGCAGCAGTAATAATACGACCACAGAAGATTTCAATACACTGGAAACCTCCGTATTAAAGGACTTTGTAAATAAAACCGCTATCGGCGGATATGCGGACCTTAAAGATAAAGCCACCAACTTCAACAATGTAGTCACGGCCCTGAACCAGAATGCAACTGATGCCAACCTTGCCGCCGCACAGCAGGCATGGCGCGATATGCGCAGCACATGGGAGCAATGCGAAGGCTACCTGCTTGGCCCCGTAGAAGATGATAGCTATGATCCAAACATGGATACATGGCCGGTAGACTATGTACAGATGGACTCCTTACTTAACAGCAGCAACGCATTGGAACCATCAGACATCGCCCTGTTGAGTACACTTTCCCTGAGAGGTTACCACCCTATTGAATATGTACTCTGGGGCCGCGATGGTAAACGCAAGGCAGCAGATATCACTGCACGCCAGAAGAAATATATCACCAGTCTGACCACCGACCTGAAAGCCACCTGCGCCATGCTGTACGATAGCTGGACAACAACAGACAACTACGCCAGCAAAGTACTCAATGCAGGCGCCGGCACACAGCCCTACGCCAAAAAACTGGACGTATATGTTGCCATCGTTACTGCACTCGCAGATATCTGCGGCGAAGTGGGTGAAGGTAAAATGAAAGAACCTTATGATGCACAGGACCCTAAAATAGTGGAATCACCTTTCAGTGGCAACTCAGCTACAGACTTCAAAAACAATATCCAGGGCGCCTATAACGTATACATGGGCAATTTCCTGGGTAACCAGGGCAACGGACTTAACAAACTGGTAGCGGCAAAAAACATCTCGCTGGACAATAAAATTCAGCAACAGTTTGCAGCAGCCATCAGCAGCTTCAACGCCATCACACTCCCTTATGAACAGGCGATTATCTCTCAGCGCGTGCAGGTACAGCAAGCCATGACTGCCATCGTAACCCTGAAAGCAACACTGGAAGGCGACCTGATGACATATATCAAAACTAATATCAAGGATTAACATCCACAACAATAAAGATTCATGAGAATCAAAAAAGTATACCTGGCAGCAATATTACTGATGCTGCCGTCCCTTTTGATCCGATGTACCAAACCCGCCACTTTCGCCGATGGTGATTACGATCCCAGGCTGAGTGGCGGTATCGCCACTGTATTTGATGAAACCAGCAAAGCATTTGGCAACAGTGTACCAGGACTCAGCGTTTATGATCAGCATATTCATGACCTGGGAGATAAAGCCGTTGACCAGACATTCGTTACCGCACCAGCCCCTATTAACAGCGGACTGGGGCCTATCTTCAACAATGTCAGTTGCAAAAGCTGCCATCATAACGACGGAAAAGGTAATCCTACCACAGGTACCGTTACCTCTTCCATGCTGATACGTCTTAGTATTCCTGGCACTGATGTCAATGGTGGCCCCCTGGCTGTTCCCGGCTTCGGACTGCAATTGCAGGACCTTGCCGTTTTCGGAAAAACACCGGAAGCCAAAGTAAACATCCAGTATACGGAAGAAGTATTTACCTATGCGGACCATAGTGTTACGACGCTGCGCAAGCCCGCCTATACATTACAAAATCCGTATCTGCCTTTACCCGCAGGACTCATGACATCACCGCGCATGGCCCCTCCTTTCTTTGGTTTAGGCCTGTTGCAGTTAATTCCTGAGTCTACAATACTTTCCTACGCGGATGAAAATGATCAGAATAAGGATGGTATCAGCGGCAGACCCAATTATGTATATGATCCGGTACAACAGAAAATAATGCTGGGTCGCTTCGGCATGAAAGCCAATACCGCTACCCTGCTGACACAGACAGCCGCTGCATACCAGCAGGACATGGGCATTACCAGCAGCGTATTTCCCCAGGAAAGCTGCTACGGGCAATCACAATACGATGGCCTGAAAGATGATCCCGAGTTACCGGATACAATACTGAATGCCACCGTATACTATCTCCAGACACTGGCCGTACCTGCCCGCCGAAATACTACGGACCCACAGGTACAAAGCGGGGAAAGACTCTTTACCGTTATTGGCTGCGATAACTGCCATAAACCAACCGTACTAACAGGTGTGGATACACGTTATCCTATGTTGAGCAATCAACGTATACACCCCTATACGGACCTCCTGTTGCATGACATGGGCGACGGCCTTGCCGATGGGCGCCCCGATTTCAAAGCTAATGGCAGCGAATGGAAAACACCTGCACTATGGGGCATCGGACTCTTCGAAAAGACCAATGGCACTCCGTATTACCTCCATGACGGCAGAGCCAGAACGCTGGAAGAGGCTATCCTCTGGCATAGCGGCGAAGGAGAGAAAAGCAAAAACCAGTTTGCTGCACTATCCAAAGCAGATCGCGATAACCTGGTAAAATTCATTAAATCGCTATAAAATATAAATGGCCTGAAGCAGAAGCAACAGGCCATTTATATTTTATATTTCGAAATATTATTGCGCCGCTTTCGCCGCTGGTGGCAGCACTTCATTCAAACAAGCAATCGCATTGAGTGTACGTGGATAACCTACATATGGTAACAACTGCGTCAGTAAACTGATCAGCGTTTTGCGGTCGTTACCCACGTTGGCGTTGCCTTGTATATGCCCTTTTATCTGCGCTTCCGTGCCACCCATGCCTACGAGGAAAGACAGGGTAAGCAGCTCCCTGGTCTTTATATCCAGTCCTTTCCTGGTCACATAATCGCCAAAACAGTTGGCGGAGAGGAATTGCTGAATATGCAACAGGTCTTTAGGCGAATTCTTGTACATATTTTCGATGTTGGTACCGAAAATTGCCTTTTGTAATGCCAGCCCTTTCTCAAAACGCGTTTCCGGCGTGGTAACACCGCGGTTTTCCAATGGCAGGGATATTTTTTTCTGCTGAAAGATATCATTGATAGCATGCAGGAAATCGATCGCTCTCGCCAGTCCAACATATGGCACCGCCTGATATACCACCTCGCGGATTTCTACTGGTGTAATATCATTGTTCAGGGCTGCATGTACGAACATACGGAATTCGCTCACTGCCAGACACCCGATGGTGGCTGCCATAATAGCCAGCAGCCGCGTTTTCAGGTCCATGGAATCATGCTGTAACACTTCGTCAAAAGCGAAGTTACCGAAGAGCTCTTTCAGTTCAGGATCTGTGATGGCTGTCTGCGATCTGTATCCCGCCCAAAGCTGGTCGTGGTTTTCTTTGGCCGCAGCTGATAAATGCTGTAGTACAGGATATGCCGGGTGTACAAATGCATTGTATTCTTCTTCGGTCACGGCCTGTAGCCAGGTAGTTGTATCGTTACTGTAGTCAGATATGATGGCGATATGCCGCATCGGATGATGATGTGTAGCGCCATGCCAGTGTTCTACGTTTTTAGGTATTTTCACCACCTCTCCCTGCATGATCAGCCGGATAGGCTTTCCTCTCTCCTGGTAATAGCCATGGCCTTCCGTAACAAACAATATCTGCCCGGAAGTATGCGTATGCCATTTAGTCCGGGCCGTGGGATCAAAGGTTACAATGGCAATGTTTACATTATAGCCGTCCTCAGGTTTCACGGTCATGTTTATCCATACACGACCGGTAAACCATTCTTCTGGGGCTGGAATGCCCTTATCTGAATATGATTCCATAGTTTTTGCTTTAACATTTGCCGGACAAATTTCAGCATATCCCCGATTGTAGCCAGTATACCAATTACTGTAATTTTTACCATTTTTACTTTTTCCGGAAGATGACCTACAGGTAGTATCAGCTCCTGTTATATCTTCACAATTAACTGGGTAACAATTCAAAAAGATATTAAGTTTATAATTAACAGGGCTATTGTATACCGGCTACGGTTTTATCTACCAATATTACCGATATGACATGCCAGTAACCGATAAATGACCGATAAAGGTTAATTTAGCAGTATTAAGCATTTCCCATGGAAGAGATTGTAAAACTCGATAGTATTTCAGAGTACAACGATATTCGGGGCGTAGCCACCCTGCATCCGCTGGTAACGGTCATTGACCTGTCTAAAGCCAGGCCCTGGCCCGAAACTAAATCATACAATTTTGGCTTGTACGGCATCTACCTGAAGGAAGTGAAATGTGGCGAACTGAAATACGGCCGTAATCTCTACGATTACCAGGAAGGGACCCTGGTGTTTACCGGCCCCGGACAAGTGCTTACCGTACAGCGCCAGGACAAAAACTATCAGCCTAAAGGATGGGCTCTCTTCTTCCATCCTGAACTCCTGAACGGCACCACCTTAGGCAAACATATCCAGGAATATTCATTTTTTTCCTATGATGTAAATGAGGCATTACATCTGTCTGAACAGGAAAGACAGATTGTATATGACTGTCTTCTCAAGATCCAGTATGAGCTGCAGCATGCGATCGATAAACACAGCAGAACGCTCATCGTTTCCAATATTGAATTATTCCTCAACTACTGCATCCGTTTTTACGACCGTCAGTTTATTACCCGCGATACTACCAACCGCGGCGTACTTCAAAAATTCGAACGATTGCTCGCCGATTATTTCAACTCCGACAAGCCTGTCAGCATTGGCCTGCCAACCGTTGCCTGGTGTGCAAAGGAATTACATTTCTCTGCCAACTATTTCGGTGATATGATCAAAAAGGAAACAGGCATTTCCGCGCAGGAGTATATACAGTCCAAAGTGATTGAACTGGCAAAGGAAAGGATTTTTGATCTGGATAAATCCGTAAGTCAGGTTGCTTACGAATTAGGATTTAAATACCCGCAGCACTTTACAAGGCTGTTTAAACAACGCGTAGGAAGTACGCCCAATGCCTACCGGACGATGAACTAATATTGCGCAGGTGCTTAAGGTATAGGTCCATACGATTTCACATCTACGATGTTCATGGAATAATAGGGAAATGTACTTTTTGAAGCTGCGATATCTTTATCCAGCAGCGACATTTTTTTCCACGCCAACAATTCCTCCATACCATTATACTTCGGAAAATAACATACAAAAGGCAGGTAGATATCAAAATTCTGCTGCTTCGCACTGGCAGGAAAAATATGTTTCCAGTCTGCCTCGTTATAAATAGGTAATAAACTCGTCAGAGAAGCCTTCCAGTCAGGCAACACCGACCCTACAAACAACATGGTATCCAGCAGCTTTCCATTCCTGTACATCAGTTTAGCTGTGGCATAAACAGGCTCAACGCAGGTTTCGGCCATACTTCGCGGCACTCTTATATTCTTGCTAATCGCTCTTTGCAATTGTGCTACCGCTGTAGCATCAGTTTGTTGTGCAGCAACCGGCAAAACATTCACCAGCAGAAAACATAGGCAGAGAAATAAAAACGACTTCATCATGCTATAATCTACATAATAAAATTTCTTTTATAAAAAATAAATCCGGCTAAAGGGTTTAATCCCTCTGCCAGATTCATTTTACTTATTTACCTTACGGTGATTTATCAATAACCAACTTATCGCTGGGTCATTTTTTGCATTGCCTCAGGATACCTGGCGCCCTGGATATTGATGCTGGCGGCCGCATTTTCAATAGCTTCCAGGTCGGCTGGGGTAAGCTCCAGGTTTACGGCGCCGATATTTTCGTTTAGTCGTGACAGTTTGGTAGTACCCGGAATAGGTACGATCCAAGGTTTCTGTGCCAGCAGCCATGCCAGGGCTATCTGCGCAGCTGTTGCCTTTTTGGCGGCTGCTATGGATTTCAACAGTTCTACAAATGCCAGGTTAGCTTTCCTGTTCTCTTCTGCAAACCTTGGCAGCGTATTACGGAAGTCGTTGGCATCGAAGTGCGTATTTTCATTGATGGCGCCTGTCAGGAAACCTCTGCCCAGCGGACTGAAAGGCACAAACCCGATACCCAGTTCTTCCAGTACCGGGAAAATCTCAGCTTCAGGCTCTCTCCACCATAAGGAATATTCACTCTGCAATGCAGCTACCGGCTGTACGGCATGTGCCTTACGAATAGCGCCCACACCGGCTTCCGACATACCCCAATGACGCACCTTACCTTCTTTTATCAGCTGCTGGATAGTGCCGGCCACATCCTCCATTGGTACGGCAGGATCTACACGGTGTTGATAGAAGAGATCGATATAATCGGTTCTGAGACGTTTCAAAGAGGCTTCCGCCACTGCCCTGATGTTTTCAGGGCGACTATCAACGCCCAATGGTGGCTTTCCTTCTTTAAATCCAAATTTTGTAGCGATCACCACTTTGTCACGTATACCTTCGAAGGCTTCGCCTAAAAGTATTTCATTATCATAAGGCCCATAGGCTTCAGCAGTATCAAAAAAGGTAATGCCTGCTGCATAGGCATCGCGTAATAATTTAATAGCGTCCTGCCTGTTCATTGCTTCGCCATAGGCAAAGCTCAGGCCCATACAACCCAATCCCAGCGCGGAAACTTCCAGGCCACTTTTTCCAAGTACTCTAGTTTTCATTTTTAATAAGGTTTAATATGTAAACAATCAGATGCAATGCTTGCAGATCTTTTAACCGAAATGCATAGCAAAGATCAGAAGAGTACCGGAAAGTGTTTGTATATAAACTACCGGTTCTCCTACCATTTTTACATATTAACGAAATACACCCACCTATTGTTAGCTATATGGGTTTTTAGAAATATGACCGACGCGGATCCCCTCTTAACGTGCTGCTGGTTGCTGCTTACCCGCCCTTGCCAAAGCAGACTGATAGTACCTGTCCAGGAAATGATAGATGACCAGCTCATGCCTGCGTTGTCCGGCCAGCAGCATCCTGTTGAGAAACATATGAATATAGCTGCTCAGCAACTGATACTTGTCGAAGTTATTACTGGCAGCGGTGGCTTCCCGCAAACGGTTGCTACGCTGCGCGAACAATGGCAGTACCACTTCCGGCAGTTCCCCACTCAATGCTGGCTCAATCACTCCCCGGTTTTTTCTGAACTTATCATTCAACAACTGCATCAGGTCTTTATCTCCCTTAAACTCCTGAAAAAATCCCTGTTGCAGCTGCTGCATATAATGTGCTTTCTCTTTCAGACTGAACCCGAATATATCCAGCAGCTGGTCTGTACCTGCCACCCCCATCAGCCAGCGGTAATCTTCTCCGGCTTCATCGTCCAGCAAGTCGATCACACCCAGCACAAAGTCACTGTCTATATGGAATACTGTTTCACTGAAATCCATCGTTGTGGTACCGTACCTTTCCAGTTCACGTGTATACGTGTCCGTTTGTAACCTGCTCACCAGCGACGTATTGCCGGAGGCACTCATTTTTTCGTACAGCCGTTCCAGTACGATCGCCCAGAATCCTTTACGGGAGCCATGGTGAAAGCGCAGGCGCAGGTGATGGTCGGGGTCTGTATAGCGGATGAAAAACCATTTATCAATAACGGCATCCTCCTGTAGTCCGGCGACCAGCGGCAGCACTACCTCTTTCAGCATATCTTCCGCGGTGCGGGTACCACAGTATACCTTTACATACAGCCATTCACTACCGGTAACGAACGTACGTTGTACGACATCCTGCTGTGGTGGCAGTGGCGGCAAAACGATGCCCCCGGCATCATTAAAGAGCGGAATGATCAGTTCATTGGTGTATTTCCCAGCGTCTCCTGTCACCCAGCACTGGTCCGGCGTCTGTAGGTATTCCTGCAACATGAGCCTGTCCTGCTTTTCCATGGATTTACCCAGCAGCATACAGGAGGCCGCATTGTCGAGGTCAAGGAGCAATTCATTGTCACCCTCCACCAGCACCACAAACCGCGGCACCTGCCAGCGTTGCCGGAAGGCATTGATTTCTTCCTGATAACGGCCACGGTTAAACGTAGCTTTATCTTTACGCCAGGTCCAGGTATTTTTACTAAGGATTATTTTACCGTAGGTTACCCTGGGCAGGCGGGTCCAGTCGTCCGGCACCAGCCATTGCCAGGAGTAGCCCGTGCGGTAGTCCTGGTGTTGCAGTTCACAGAGAAACCTGTAAATACCGAGACCGTTGCGGTAATTATGTGCGGTGCTCAGGCGCGGTATGATCCACTTGTTGAGGCGTTTGGAACGTAGCCGTACTTTTCCGCCCCGGATGCTGACCATCAGGTCGTCGACAGGTATTTGCATTTCCCTGGGAGCCTCGCTGGCAGCCAGGTACACGATTTCGTAGTCGCGTAACCGTGGCCGCATGAGGATATTCCCGGTACGTGATTCCGGCAGGTGTACGATTTCTGCGTAGATCGCATCAGGTTGCAGGGCTTCTTCCTTTCTCAGGGCGGCTGTTACTTTTCCGCTGAGGTCTGCATCCCCATGGCAGAAGCGCCCCAGCAGGTTCCCTGCCGAAGGCCCGCTGATGCCGCTCATATCAAAGGTGTAGTCGCCTGCATCGATAGCATCATTGCTGGCAGCCATCAGCTTACCCATCAGGTACATACTTCCCGGGAAGGGTATTGTACTTTTTTCTGAAAGTCTGGCGAGGCCCTCCTCCGTAATACGTATTTCCTGCCAGCCATGGGCCGCACTTTCCCGCAGCTCCCTGATCTGGTATTCCAGCATTTTTGAGCGCTGGATGGTATCAGTGCCGGCGACGCCGGGTAGTACCAGGTCGTCGAGCAAGGGCGTATGGTCGGCTCCGTTACCCTGGGGTCCGTAGCCGATCCCTGCTTCGGTGTCCAGCGCCAGGTTCAGTGGCACTTCCTGGTCTTCGTAGCGCGCTGAAAAGGCAGCAATGAATTTCTCCATGTCTTCCCCGGCGCCGGGCCTTGACAGCTGCATCAATGCGGCGGCCTGTGTACTCAGGTCTGCGAGCAGACTTTCAGACAACTGCGCCTGGGGTGTGTTTAAAAATAAGTCTGTCTGTAAGAGGTCTTTGCTGCTGGTGCCCGGCAGCAGCGCTTTCACCAGTCTGCTGATTTCCATATAGGCGGCGAGTCCGGGCGTTTCCAGCTGTTGCGCGATGGCCTTTAGTGCCGGCAGTATTTCTGCTGCTGCGGGGATTTCTGCCAGCCGGCGTAATAACCGCCTAAAAAACTCTTCCCCTGTAACCGTGGCTTCCAGCTCACTTACCAGCAGCTGGTTGGCGATGAGTTCCTCTGTAAATGCGGAGGCATCATACCAGGTGATATCATTTTCTTCACTGACTACCGATTGTCGTATAGCCTCCAGCGTAGCCCCGCCGGCAGCTGTTTCCAGCATGGCGTCGAGGTATTCACTGCTATTGACGGCGGTCAGGAAGTAGTTACGGAATTTATTTTTAATGGAATAGGCCGCATAGCGGTACCTGTTGCCGGATCTGTACAATGAGTTGTTGGGGTAGAACAGCAACTGTTCTTTAATTTCCGGAATGGCGACAATACTGGCAGCCAGTTCTGCTACGTAGTTCATATCGAGGCGACAATGCCTGCGGTGCTGTTGCGGTGCCGATAACGATATTTTCGTATAGTCATTGGCGGTACCCGTGGCACAGCCGGCAAAGAGTCCGTAGGGTGTACAGCGGGAGCTCATACGTAGTACATAGCGGTATAATGCCGTGCTTAGTTTGGTTTCTTCCTTTTCCGGGAGTGAGTCGCCATCGAGCCATCGTTTCATTTCCTGGAAAAGCTCAGGAGAAGCAATATAGATGGCATCCTGCATGAACGGGTCCTGGAATATCTCCTTCATGGCGGCGGGCAGGGTTTCCGGTGTAAGCTGTGATAAACGAAGGATAAAGTCGGCCGGTAACAATGGTGTACGTACCGCAAAAAATTTTTCTGCAGAAATCATGGTTATTTATTGATAGATACTGAAGGTAAATGTTAATGCGCTGGCGGAACATCACGTAAAACCGGGATATTATACGTTTAAACATCTATCAAAAAATCACGTTTTTCCGTGATTCACTGCAATTCAGTTTGTTGCTACTTTTATAAAACAACGATAACACCTGTAAGTACAACAAATTTAAATCCTCGAAATAAACCTACGCCCACGATATTCATTTTTTAATCTTCCAAAAAAAACGGTTATGAGAAAAACAACAGCAAAAAAGCTGACATTGAACAAGATCAAGGTGGCCAAACTTGACAACAGCCACAATGGTGATGCTAAAGCTCCTACCTATATCGGTTGCAGCAACTTTAAATGCACACCTCCGATCACTAAAGACACCTGTATTTAATCAGAACTAATCCTTTTGATCACCCAAAAACAGACCTGTTTTTATGAAAAAAGCTGTAGTTAAAAAATTGAGCTTAGGCAAAATAAAAGTGGCTGCGATGGGCAGCAAATCGTTCATTGATACATCAGTGAGTGTGGTGTCCATTTCATTCAAAATTGCCTGTCTGAGCCAGGGTGCACCTATCTGTAGCGATGATTCCTGCAGACACTAAAGCAGTGATCCTACTTAAATTCATGTAATCAATCACGTTTTATGAAAAAACAGTCTCAGAAAAAATTGCAACTGGGCAGAATCAAGGTAGCCAGTCTGAATACCGTAAAAGTTGATGCACAGGCATTGACAGCCGGTACCTGCACTATCCTCTGTTCTACGGTTTGCCGCGCCAACACGAGCATGGGTGCTCCTGTTTGCAGCGACGACTCCTGCAGATTCTGATCCCACGGATCAGCTGCAGCGAATGGCATGGCCATCTATATTCATTAATAATCTGTTGGCAAAACATGTACATAGTCAGGTACATGTTTTGCCTTTTTATCTATACTCAACAGAGAAAATATTTTTTATGGAGAATAAAAGAATGGCAGCAGCAATATTGGAGCGTATCAGCATAGCCCTGGACGACTTTTCCGCCAATACGGAATACCCGGGTCTGCTGGGTGGGTACAGCGGCGCTGCCCTGTTCTATGCGTATTATTATCAGCTCACCGGTAATGAAGCCTTCCTGGACAAAACCTATCATATCATCCAGCGCAGCCTGGAGGCCATCAGCAATTTAACGCTGGACGGCTCCCACTGCAGCGGACTCTCCGGCATCTCCTGGCAGCTGCTCCACCTGGCTGAATGTGGCTATATCGACCAGGACGACCTTGACGAAACCTTCGCAGAAATAGATATGGCCCTGGCCGAATTTATGGAAGCTGACCTGAACCAGCAACATATCGACTTCCTGCACCAGGGACTGGGAGCTGCCCTGTATTTTCTGAAAAGACTGCCGGATGCCCATGCCAGGCGACAACTGGAGAAACTGGTACTCGGACTCCATGCACAGGCTCACCAGCTGCCGCAAGGCATCGCCTGGAAAGACTTCTTCTCTACCACCGCCACCTCAGAAGATAATAAGCACCGTAACCTCTTTAACCTCGGCCTCGCACATGGCAACCCGGCCATCATCTCCATACTGGCACGGATATACGAAAAAGGTGTTGCCCGCGATATGATCGCACCAATGGTGACCAGCGCTGTCAACTGGCTGCTCAGCACCCGCAATAAAGACCGGGATCCCGGCCACTCCCTCTTCCCCGTGCTGATAGACGAACAGGATATCACCGCAGGAGACACCAACAGCCGGCTGGGATGGTGCTATGGCGACCTTGGCATCGCTGTGAGTCTCAAAGACGCCGGCATACGGATGCAAAAACCGGAATGGACCGCTATCGCTTATGAGATCTTTAATAATATCGCGGCCCACCGCAACCAGGAAAACGGTATCGTTTACGACGCCTGCCTCTGTCACGGCAGCGCAGGCATCGCCGTCATCCTGCAACAGGCCGGCATTTACAACAACAACGCCGCACTCCTGGAAAATGCAGATCACTGGTACCAGCATACCATTCATCAGAGCAGATGGACAGATGGCGCCGCAGGATATAAATACTATCAGCATCCTGATTTCCAGACCAGCTACAATATGCTGGAAGGGATCAGCGGTATCGGCCTCTCACTCATCAGTTTTGTAAACCCGGACATCAGACCCGGATGGGCAGAAGCAATGCTCATCATGTAATGTTATTGCACTAAAATATTTTTTCTCTATCTTAGATACTGGCACATGAAACCTTTTTTAAGATAACCCGATAAGGCTATGCCACAAAATCGCAAGCCCGCCTTCACAGCAAACAAAGAAAAACCATGGCTCGTCTTTTTATTGTAGATGATCATCCAATGATCCTGGAAGGACTGAGAGCATTGTTGCACCTGGAAGCCGGTATAGACATCAGTGGAGAAGCAAGAACAGCCAGATCATGCCTGGACTTTCTCGCCCGAAACCCCGTTGACCTGGTATTGCTTGATGCCGCATTACCCGATATGGACTCCGCAGATTTATGTCATCGCATCAAACAGTTATACCCTTCCGTTTGCATCCTTGCACTCAGTTACAGCAAGCATGACAACAACATCGAACGAATGATGGAAAACAGTGCCAGCGGCTGCCTGATCAAAAACGCCGATAAACAGGAACTCATCACCGCCATCCGCACCGTCCTGCAAGGGAAAATATTTCTCTCCCCGGAACTGGAAGCGCATGCAAAAAACATCAAATCTTCGCTGCATATCACCAAAAGAGAAAAAGAAGTATTGTCACTGATCGCTGATGGTCATACCAATCTCGAAATTGCAGCCAAACTGTTTATCAGCTCCGATACCGTAGATAGTCACCGCCGCAACCTCATGGGTAAACTAAACGCACGAAATACAGCCATGCTGATCAAATGCGCCTTTGCCCACCGGTTACTGACTGATCTTAGCTTCTGAGAAATTCGCCTGCACACAAAAAAATACGCGTCTCTCTACCTGGTAGAAAGACGCGTATTTTTTTCTGCCGCTGTATTATATCAGGTCTGTGCAGTTAAAAGAACAGATGGTCAGACAAACACGACTGCAGCTGGAATTGCTTAACGCCTGTGCCTGCGCTCCAGACGCCACTTTGCTCAGTGGTGCAATTTTTATTACCTGCAATTTCATCTTCTTGGCATTTACCGCTTTCATAATTTTTTTTTTAGAGAGATGATTTAATTATCTAACAACTGATGATAAAAGTATTATACCAGACCAGTCGTACAGTTGAGTGAACAAACGGTCGGGCAAATATGACCACAGCTCGAATTACTTGCTGCTACTGCCTGCGCGCCGGATGCATTCTGTTGAAGGGGTGCAATTTTAATCACACCAAGCTGCATTTTTTTAGAATTTACAGGTTTCATAAACAAAATTTTTAGGGTGAAAATTAAATGTCTGTTCCTGAAATTACCTGATATCTATCATAAAATAATCACCATTTAAATAAATCACGGAAAAGCGCCAGACCTTCTCCCCTTCTGTATTTAAGCCTTACGGAATAATTTTCTTCCTGCGCATTTCATCAAACAAATCATAAAACATTTTTTCTGTATCTGCATATTCATGAAAACCCATTCTTCTTGCCTTACTGCCATCCGCAAAGAAGTCATAATCCCAGGAGAAAACGAAGTCGCCAAAACCCCAGGACGACAACTCCTTATAACTATAGGCATCCAGACCGTGTTCCTGCTGTATTTCCTGCCACAGGCCTGCTTTATCGGCCATAACGGTGTGCAATGGCATTGGCAGCGGCTCCGCTACTGCCATATCGAAATAACGGGCAATCTTAGGCCAGAGTTCATTCCACCGGAACAAATCGCCGTTATTGATATTAAAAGCCTGATTGGCGCTCTGCGGATTGGTGGCCGCCCAAACAGTGGCCTTTGCCAGTAATCCCGCATCCGTCATCTCCATCAGTTTATCATATGCACCGGGCTTTCCAGGGAAACGCAACGGTATACCCAGCTTTTTAGAAATAGTGGCATATACGGCAATGACCATGGCCAGGTTCATCGGGTTGCCTACCGCAGTACCGCCTACTACAGAAGGACGTATTGCCGACCAGCTCCATGCCTTTCCCTGCTGCCTTTCTTCCAGGAACCGCTGCTGGTCCATGTTAAACTCCGGCGGCATATGCATGCCTGCATCTGTTTCCCTGGCAGGGGTCTTAAATGGCCCCAGATGTGCACCGTATACTTTATATCCCTGCATCAGACCCACATGTTGCAAGTGCGTTGCGACAGGCTCTATTGCATTTACGGTATTGACCAGCATGGCCAGGTTCGGCGCTACCAGCTCCGCCCAGCTACTTCTGTCCTGGTACGCAGCATAAAATATATGCGTTACCGTAGTCAGTGAAGATAATTGCTTACGGGTGTCCTCCGGGTCCAGGAGGTCTACCGCCACATAATGGGTATGGCCTTTTTCAGGCCCGCCACGCCTTGATAACCCTATAATATCCCAGTTGCCCAGCTCCCCGAGGTAATTGATCAGATTCGTGCCTATAACGCCATTGGCGCCTACTACTAATGCGGTGTTCCTGCCTGTATTCATGTCATATCGTTTTCGTAACACAAAGATCAGCAGTGACCTACCGGCGATTTTGTATAATTCTAATAATATTTTGTAATTTTCCGACATGAAGCGTTATAAGCAGTTTGAACCGGTACTGGTATCTGATTTTGAGCTATCCGAATGGCACCATCCTGTTCATAATCATAACCACTACGAACTGATATACATTCAGCACGGTAGCGGATTACACATGATCAATGACGTGTCAGCCCCCTACCAGCCCGGCAATATCTATCTCCTGGGCCCTGAAGATCATCACCTCTTCCACATTACCACTGCTACCCGCTTTATCTACCTGAAATTTACTGACGCATACCTGTACGAAAGCGCCGGGCTTCCCGTACAAGACCTGGAATACCTGCTCAAAAGCCGGGAAACGCACCAGGCAGGCTACCTGCTGCCAGCACCCGATGCAACCACGGCCAGACTGCTGTTTGAGGTAGTCAGTAGCCTGAAACAGGATATCCTCGCCAATCAGGACCTGCTACGCATGCAAATCCTTTCACTGGCACAACTCCTGAAAAGAAATATGCCGGAATTAAAGGCTACCGGTAACCGCAGCCGCGATATGCAGGCGGTATACTGCTATATCCATAAAAACATCTACGAGCCCGACCTGCTGAAAGCCCCTGCCATCGCCGCACATTTTAACCTGTCGGCAGAATACGTTGGCCCCTTCTTTAAGCGCAATACGGGAACCACATTGAGTCATTACATACAGCAATACAGAAATACGCTGATCAGACAACGCCTGACAGCAGGCAGGTTCAGCCTGAAAGAAATAGCATTGGAATTTGGGTTAACAGACGCCAGCCATGTCAGCAAAATTATGCACAAAGAATACTAGCAGCATACTTCAGGCATACATCAAACATGCTGCTGACAAGGATCAGCATTCCAGCTGAAAAATGATAGATGCCGGCACCTTCGTTGCCGGGTGCAGGGGCTCCAGGATTTTGTCGAGCTTCAGGCGGGAAGCATGAAAAAGCGTGGTCCAGTCGGCCAGCGTACGGAAATACCATTCATAGGGCATGGTAAAATCCCTTTTCAATCCGTTCCAGCTGCCTTCTTTCCAACCGGAAATATAGTCGCCCTGCATGGCCATGGTCAGCGGGTGCAGGGTTTGTATGAAAATTTTAGCATTGGGCTGCACCAGCAGATGAATACGCTGGAGCACAAAAGCACTGTCCAGCTCGTCCAGCAAAGCGAAGTTGATCACCGCTGCTGCTGTTTTTACAGGAAGATATAATTTGCCTTCGCCCAGCTCCCGGAAGGTGGCCACGGCATAGTGTGCCCCTCCTTTGTGGATGGCGTTTTCTATCAGGGCCGGCACCGCATCTACGCCAAAAGCATTCATACCCGCTTCCTGCATGGCCCGTGTCAGCCATCCTTCCCCACAACCTATATCCAGCACAGATTTCACTCCGGCCGATACAACCGCCTGCAATATCGCCTCATTGGTAACCAGGTTCCGGCTCTCTATCTCCGCATGGTCGATAGTGGCAATCCAGTTACCGGCATTGGCTTCCCAGGAAGCGGCTATACGTGCATTGTGGTCCATCTCCTTGTATTTGGTTATTACTGTTAAATATAAGCATTCTATCCTTGGCGGCTAAACTTAAACCTTTAAAAGACCTGCTTTGTTACTCATTTAATCTTAGCTGGTTATGAGTATAAAAGTCAACAGAAAGGCAGTGCTTTTCGTGAGCGATCCCAAACGTGTTATCACACGCTTTTTTTATCCATCCCCTGAATCGAGGATTATCTCTATCCTGGAAAAAGTGAAGGCCATGCCGGAACCGGCCGCTGCGCTGGTGCTTAACCAGACACTCCGCGACTTCGCAGGCAGGCACAGGAACATTTCCAAAATATACAAAAAGCATTTTGAACGGGCATGCCAGCTGCTCAACGGCAGGATCATCGACATGCTTGCCCTCTCTGAAAATAAACAACTGCTGATCGGCGCCTATTTCACCTCGGAATATTCTATTGAATCGGCAGCCTTCTTTAATCCATCTATCATGGAAGACCCTGATCAATCGGGCCTGCGCCTGGGGCAAAAACGTGTGATCATCAGTTTCCGCGCTACCGGCGAAGGACATGTGTCTTCCATCGTTTTCAGGGGAGGCATACTGGATGAAGAGAACAACCTGGAAATCAGGCACGCCACCCGGCTGGTGGAAGAAGCGGAAGTCATCAAACATTATGTGTATGAAAAAAATGAACTGGTGACACAGTTACAGGAGAAAAACTTCAACCCCAACATCATCGAACATGTTGTCAGAAAACTCAACAATGAATTTGACTATTACGAATTAAATACGGCTATTACGGAAAGTCTTACCGGTGAAGGCCTGGAAGCGGAAGACAAAAAGATGCTGGAAGAAGCACGTGCCTTTGGCGATGCCTATTACGAAATTCATTTTTCGTTAGATACCAGTATATCCAACCGGGTTATTTTCCCGATAACGGCGGAGGAGTCCAATGGTATTGAAGATGCGCGATTTGTGAGATTTACGGGAGATGATGGCCTGGTAAATTATTATGCCACCTATACGGCTTACGATGGCAGGGCAATTTCTCCAAGGCTCATCCAGACGCGGGATTTCTACCGCTTCAGTATTATACCTATTCATGGTAAAAATGTTCAGAACAAGGGCATGGCGTTGTTTCCACGCAAGGTGAATGGCCGTTATGCCATGCTGGCCCGTGTGGATGGTGTCAACAACTATATCATGTATTCCGACCACCTGAATGTTTTCGGAGATGCCCACATGCTCCAGCAGCCCGTATACCCCTGGGAGTTTATACAGATAGGCAATTGCGGGTCGCCCATTGAAACGCCGCAGGGATGGCTGGTAGTCACGCATGGCGTCGGTACGATGCGCAGGTATTGTCTGGGTGCAGTATTGCTGGATATCAACGACCCTACCATCGTCATCGGTGCCCTGAGTGAGCCACTGATCATTCCCAACGAAAACGAGCGGGAAGGCTATGTTCCCAATGTGGTATATTCCTGCGGTGCTATCGTTAACGGCAATGAGCTGGTGATACCTTATGCCATGTCCGACACTGCCTCTACCTACGCCACAATTTCCCTGGATGAACTGCTTCGCCAGCTGCAACCGACGAACGACCTCGTAGCAAAAACGGCTACACCATCTAAAGGAAAAATCCTGCTTGTAGAAGATGAAGCATTGCAGCAGCACCTGATCACCCGCATCCTCAAAGATGACGGCTACGAAGTGGAAATTGCCTCCGATGGCATCGTTGCCCTGATGAAAATCGCGCAAAGCTCCTTCGACCTGATCGTATCAGATATCTCCATGCCTAATTTCGACGGATACCAGCTGCTGGGTTATCTGTCTACCAATAAATTTAAAATACCGGTGATACTGCTCACTGGCTTCGAAAGCCACCTGGAAGAGGAAAAAGGTCTTGGGCTGGGCGCCACCTGTTTCCTTAAAAAACCTGTCTCGAAGTCTATCTTACTGGATGCGGTAAAAACTGCGCTTGGAAAATAAAAAGCCTGGCGACTTTATATTTCCCAGGAGTTAAGTGCTTATAGATTAGCCTTTTTGTTGTTTTATGGCGAGATAATTAAATCTGTCTACACGTTCAAACCTGAAGTCCGCCAGCGCCGACAGTTTATTATTAACGGTATTATCATCTTCATACCGTTCAAAAATAATACGCAAATGACGGCAGCTACTGATAAAATTTCTGGCTCCTTCCAGTACTGCTGTTTCCATACCTTCCACATCCAGCTTAACAATTATCTGCTGCTGCAAATCTATGTCCAGTCCGGGTAACAGGTCATCCAAACGCTCTATCGGAATGCTCCCTTCCGCTGTATTTTCTCTGTCTACATAACTTGATCCTGTTACAGTACGCATAATTTTAAAATTCACTTTTTCCTGTGTGTTGCCAAGTCCGCAGGGAAATAACCTGATTTTTCCTGCCAGTTTATTGAGTTGAATATTTTCTTCCAGCGCTTTATGATTTACCGGTTCAAATGCGATGCAATGTACGCCCTGTGCGGCCAGCCACACATCATATTCCCCAATGCAGGCGCCAATATCAATGAAAACATCCAGTTGTCTGGCAACTACCTGCTGCTTCAGAAAATCTCTTACCTGGTGTTCATAGGCGTAATTGATAAACTGAAAATCTGTGGTACCTTTTCTGATCTTAAACCGACCCATTGCAGATCGGGTGTACCATTCCCTGTTGCCGGGGTCGTTCAGTAATACCATTCTCAAGGAAGCCAGGACCGACTTCCAGTCGCCATAACGCAGGTATTGACCAAAATAATTCAGGTACTGACGGTATTGGGAAACGTTTTTCCATGAAGGGTAGTAAGCTTCATCTTTCATAGCGGGATAAATTTCAGTTAACAAAAAATACAGGTTCAATTAATCAGTGGGTATATAAAATATCAATAATTCTTTTTTAAAAAGTATAATAATGTGGCTAGATAAAATGCGGAGGATAAAGGTTTTACCAATCATCTGCCTGCAATATTTTAAATATTAAAAAATAAATAAAATAAGATTTAATACAATTCATTCAACTTATCTAAAAGCCATTATCAGTATCCAGGTTGCTGTGCTGCACTGATGTTATAAAAAGCAGAAACGTCTCTACCAGGTAGAGACGTTTCTGCTTTTATTTTCCAGGTATTATTGTAATATAATTTTTCCGGTGTAGACAGTGCCATCTGCCTGAATAATCTTTATCAGGTAGATTCCTGGCTGACCGCCCACTACGAAAGTATTATTCCTCAACAACTGCGTCTGTAGCAGGTTTCCTCCCGCATCAAAAATTTGCAGCTGTGCCCCTGCAGGGTCTTTCAGATTGTTTATGCGTACCAGTCCGGAAGTTGGATTAGGATATAGTGCCAGGTCGCCGGCTATGGCCATTCGACTAAAACTCAGATTTGTTCCATTTACCGCCGTTTTATTGATACAGTTGTTGGCCTGAACTTTCACTGGTCGTCTTACAGGATATTCGCAGGCGAAAGCCGCAGTAACATAGTAAACGGCAGTAGCCTGTGGCGACACCGTATAGTAGTTACCGGTAGCCAGCAAATTGCCGCCACTGGCAGCGTCGTACCAGCGTACCTGCGGTGTGGCAGTACCCGGAATAAAGGCATGCAGCGTAATACTATCGCCTGTACAAAGGTTTACACTGTCTGCATCCACGGAAGGCAAGGCCGCATGGCCCCCAAAATAAAGCGATCCCTGTACACTATCAGAAAGGCAGCCTGCAGCATTGGTGGCCTGCACCGTCAGGATGGCATTGGTAATCCTGTAGCCAATCAGGTCCCTGACAGGAATATTGGCGCTGTTGCTGACAATATAACTGGTATCTGTTACCGGGCCGAAGTCTTCCGTATAAACCAGGTGTATCTTATAGCTGATACCCGCCTGATAATTCTGTACCGGTACGGAAATATCCCCGCACTGTACACCTACCGGCAATGTAAATACCGGCGCAGGTAATTTATTTACAATAACGGTAACGGGCACACGTACCGGATATTCGCATACAAATCCGGTGGTAACATAATAAGTGGTGGTGGTATCAGGACTAACCGTATAGTAATTGCCGCTGTATAATGGTGTTCCGCCGGACGGTGCATTATACCATAACACATTCGCCTGTGTATTATTGGCAAGATAGCCATGCAGCGTAACCGGTACGCCTTTGCAGGTCACTACGGTATCAGCATCTGTCTGCGCTTTGGCGCCGGCGCCACCAAAGAACAGCAAGCCATGGACGCTGTCTGATCTGCAGCCGGTGAAAGGGTTCACCGCTGTTACATAGATATCTGTTTGCGTATAGGAGAAATTATAATAAGGCAGTACCGGCACATAGGGTGTATTCGACAGGGAGAAGGCAGTATCCTTCAGTGTATTGCCGAACAGGTCGCGGTAAATGGTGTGTACATCATAGCGGTTAGCTGCTACGTAATTCTGAATGGATAACGTTTGCTGGCCGCACACAAATCCGGAAGGCGTGGTATAGACCGGTGCTGCCGGCTGGCCCGGATTGCGGTAGGCATAGTATATATTGAGTGCATTCAGTAATCCAAGAGTGCTGCTGTTCAGCGTCACCTTTACACGGTCGAAGGGGACACCCGGGTGCAGCAGCACCTGTGCCTGTGTATTATTCTGCAATAGTCGTATACTGCTGCTGTCTATAATATGCGCGTCGTTGTTGGGTGTGGCGCCATTGAACGTTTGTACGGTTACTCCGCCGAAAAGATTGGCGGAGAGTACCGCATTGCCGCTGCCAAGGGTTATTACCAGCGAATCGCAGGTACCGCCGGCAGTCGGGAAGATGAGGGTCTGGTAAACACTCACCCCCAGTAATCCCGCCGTGATGTTGAGCGTGGAGTAATCGGTGAGGTTGCTGTTATCTACTGCATTGTTAGGGTTGCTGACGCCGCAGAGCAGGCATAATCCGGTAACGCCGTTCGATTGCGTAGTGGCATATACCTGTGCCTTTACCAGAGCCGGTAAGGTTAACAACAGCAGGAAAAAAATACAGCAAAGGGATTTGCGTAGTGGGTAAAGTTTTGTCATAGATAGTTATATTTAGATAGATGATACAGTCAGTAGGGTCCGCGTAGGGTCAAAACAAATGTAGCCCGCTTCCCTGCGGTATAAGTTCATTGCAGACCCCGCTGAAAAAAATCATCTGAAATTAATTTTTAGACCAGATTTTGATTTTAGTCCAAAAAGATTACCTTTGTTCAGATTTCATATCTGAATGGCAGGCAATAAGCGTGATATTATCATTTCCACAGCGCAGAAACTCTTTCAGCAGTCTGGCCTCTGGAGCATCACCATGGAAGACGTGGCGAAAGCCGCCGGCATGGGGAAAAGCTCTATGTACTACTATTTCAAAAGCAAGGAAGAGATCTTCACCGCCGTACTGGATGCTGAAATGAACGGAATCATCCTGGAAACCATTCGCCAGGTAGGCAGTAAAGAAACGCTGCTGCAACAGCTGGAGGCCTTCGCCATGGTAAAATATGAAATGGTCAGAAAACGGAAAGCCCTCTACAAGGCCACCGAGACCAGCCTGGACGATGAAATGCTCAGTAAATACACCGACATCAAACTACAGGTCCATAAAGTATACTTACAAAAAGAAAAAAACGTTTTGTTACAAGTGCTCATCGGCGCCATGCACCGCCATGAGATCAGGAAAATGAATAACGAAGAGCTGGACCATGCCATATTCATCTTCCTGGCCTCCATCAGGGGCCTTAACAGGGAATTCATCCTGCACGGTACCGACCTTAACCCGGTTACCATCTTCCATACCTTTTGCCATAATTTCTGTACCGGACTGCATTGATTTTTTTTGATTTTTTTTCGACCATTTTTTGATTTTAGTCTAAAATGAAGATAAGTAATGCTTTTTCAGTTTTCCGCTCACGGGATTACCGCCTGTTTTTTGCCGGACAACTGATATCGAGGATTGGCATGTGGATGCAACGTACTGCCGTAGTATGGGTGGTATATACCATCACACATTCTGTGTTATGGGTGGGCCTGACAGTATTTGCAGAACAGTTTCCCTCCATGTTGCTCTCGCCGGCAGGTGGCATCGTGGCAGACCGCCACGACCGGTTCAAAGTACTGATGTTTACACAGGTAGGCTCCGCGCTCCAGGCCGTAGCACTAACGGCGGTCTATTTCCTGGGCTACCACTACGTATGGCTGATATTATTACTGAGCACACTACTGGGTGCGGCCAATGCCTTCGATATACCCGCCCGCCAGGCAATGGTCAATGATATCGTTCCCAGCAGTGAAGAACTGCCCGGGGCTATTGCCATGAATGCTTCGCTGAACAATTTCACCAGGCTCGCAGGACCGGCACTTTCCGGTATTGTACTGGCCAGATTTGGCGCCACGGCATGCTTTGCCTCCAACGCTATCAGCTTCATCGCAGTAATTGTCTGCCTTAACCTGATGAAAATTCCAAAAGTAGCACCAGGCTCTAAGGAGAAACATCCATGGAAGGACTTCAGGGATGGATGGGCATTCACCATCAGGGATCCTGAAATCAGCAGTATGATGCTACTCTCCGCAACACTCTGCCTCTTTGTGGCCACCTACGATACCTTACAGCCCTACTTCGCGACAGATGTATTTAAAGGCAACGCCGCCATCTATGGCTATATCAATGCCTCTTCCGGGCTGGGCGCATTGTTAAGTACATTGTACCTGGCCAGCAAGAAAGGTACTACCAACCTCAAACCAATACTCTTTGTAAATCTTTTACTGCTGGGCGCCAGCCTATGTATCATGGGATTTGTAACATCCCTGCCTTTATACTTATTACTCTGCTTCCTCTGTGGCTTCGGGATTATGTCTGCACTACCCATCTGTAACATGGTGGTACAAATGGTCAGTCCTTCGTATATGCGTGGCCGTGTAGTATCTTTTCTTGCCATGAGTACTTTTGGCACCTTGCCCTTAGGCAGCGTACTGACCGGATGGCTGGCAAAAATGATACATCCGCAGTACTGCCTCCTACTCCAGGGATGCATCGCCATCATCATCGCAGCCTGCTTCTACAAATACCTGCACCGTTCGATCAGACAACCGGCGCCGGCCATGGCAGAACAAATATGATTAATCATTTCTCCAAATAAATTACAATGGCACAAAACAAAGAAAACACCGCCCTGCTCGTCATGGACATGCAGGAACAAATGCTGTCCCACCTGCCCGGAGCTGCTGCTACTATTGCTCCGGTAGCTGCTGCTATCAGTCATGCCAGGGAAAATAATATCCCTGTAATATATGTGGTGGTAGGTTTCAGAAAAGGGTATCACGAAATTCATCCGGAAAACAAAACCTTTAGCCAGGTTCCTAAAATGTATGGGGATATTGATCCGGCAATTACCATGAAAATAGCGCCGGCACTGGCACCGCAAGACAATGAACCGGTAGTGGTAAAAAAACGCTTCAGCGCTTTTGCGGGGAGCGATCTTGAACTGGTATTAAGGTCCAAAGGCATCCGTCATATCGTGATGTGCGGTATCATCACCAGTGGCGTAGTATTATCGACACTGATCGAAGGTGCTGATAAAGATTATATCATGACGGTATTATCTGATGGTTGTGCTGATATGGATATAGACCTTCATCAGACGCTATTGCAGAAGGTTTTCCCTCGTCATGCGGATGTGAAAACAAGTGAAGAATGGATAAATTCCTGATGCAGGAAGAATGGTATAGAAAAATGCTCTGTACGTGTGTACGGAGCATTTTTTATATAAAAAATCATTGACTGGAATATATATATTATTAAAATATTCTTATACCTTTGCGCCCGAAAATAGTTTATTAACCCAATTATTCCTCTTATGAAAAAGTCAACAAGAGTAGAAAAAGCGAAGGAAACATTAAGGATTATCGAGCAAGGCACTTATCAGGCAGGCGATTCCACCATCGATGTAAAAAAACAGATTGACGACTCCATTCAAAACAGTCATCTCTACCAACCAGCAGCACTGGATCAGCTACTGAATGCTAATACAAACAAACTGGCTGCACTGAATTACGACACCGAAATTACTGTGGTAAACAATACTGTGTTGCAAGCCGGCAGCCGTCTGGCTTTGCTGGGAGAGAAAACAGGTTGTCTCAATTTTGCATCTGCCAGAAATCCCGGTGGTGGCTTTCTCGGTGGTGCGGTGGCACAGGAAGAAAGTCTGGCGCTTTCCTCCTCACTGTATGGATCACTGATGGCGAATTTTGACATGTACGAATACAACAGAAGTCAGCCTACCCTGCTGTATTCCGACCTGATGATCTGGAGCCCGGAGGTGGTGATGTTCCGCAACGATCATGGGGAACTGCTGGAAAAGCCATACACAATGTCCATCATTACCAGTCCGGCGGCAAATGCCGGCGCTATCCGCAATACGCGCCCTTTTGAAATGGCGGAAGTACCTGCGGTCATGATGGCCAGAACAGAAAAAGTGCTGGGCCTGATGCTGCACCATGGTATGGAACATTTGCTGCTGGGAGCCTGGGGCTGTGGCGTATTTCAAAACAATCCTGCAGACGTTGCTGCTTATTTTGCTGCTTTCCTCAAGCCTGGCGGAAAATATGCACGCTGCTTCAAATCTGTGGTATTTGCGGTATTAGACAGAAGTGATGACGAAAAAAATGTCTCTGCCTTTAAAAAAGCCTTCGGTTTACAGTAACAAAAACATAAAAGTCCGACACCAGGCCCGGACTTTTATGCAATGATTATGGTTTAGTACCTATTTTTTCCCAGGCCTCTTTGGTAAGCACATACAGCTGATTACGGTAACAATCCCATATAGACACATAATTAGCGGAAATTACATAGTGCTGCTTCCACCTGGCCACTTTTTCATACAACATCAAAGTACATATATCCGTTGCCGTTATATAGTCACCTGTTTCAGGCAAATGCGAATGCATAGTAGCCACGACTTCCTTATCTTTTTCTGCATATCCAATAGGTATCAGGTTTTTGTGCAGACGTTTCTTTTCCAGCAATAATCCTTTATCATCAAAGGTCAGCAGGTAATCATTTCCTATCAGCACGGCACCATTTTCTTTAGGCCCTGTTAATACATATACCTTTTTTGTTTTGTTGTGAATGATGGGTATGATGTTCAGACTTGTATTCTTATAATGAAGAAAAAACGAATCACTACTCACCAATTCGAGGGTAGTCTGGCGGATGGCATAGTATTCCAGTTCCAGTTTTGTGGCAGCTCTTTCCTCATTATTTACACGTGCGTTTACTATTTCCAGTGTACTGTCGAAGGTTACAGCAAATATTATTTTAGGAACAGCATCCCTGTTAAAAAAGACACAGTTGATTTCATTGCTGTTTTTCTCATAAGAAAAATAGCCACCGATTTTTTCAAGATCTGCCCCTTTAAACTTTTCAAGCATCAGGTCAGTACCATTCCAGGAGGCCATCTCACTGCGATACAGCATCTTTCCTTCCTGTACAATCATGTCTGTGTTATTCTGCTGCGCAAACATCGGCGCGCTTATCAGCAGCATTATTAGCGTCAGTATAGGTTTCATTTCTTTAGGTATATAGTTATAAAAATACATTTTTTTTCTGGCAGATGCCCGCATCTGCTGTTATAACTGGTACGCATATATTTTTCCGGCAGATGACAATAGCGATCGCGACCACCGGCTTTACCATCTGCCCGAATAATATAAAATACAATTTCCGCACGTCTTTAATTATTTGACATAAGTCAAAACCATTTTCGTATATCTATCGTTTATTTGTTTCGGATAACCATAATAAGGAAGTAGTCCTAACTACAACCCGCCTCAAAATAGGCCCGCAAACATCATTTCGCCATGCATAAAGTTTCTGACCAGTAATCAGCTGATCAACAATTTTCGTTAACAGCCGGCATAGTATCTATGCCGAATACACCTGTACATTTGCTTATGGAGCTGCCTCTTAAAATGATGGCTATATTTTCTGACATTCACCCGATGACAGAAGATTTCCTGACCGATCTCTCTGGATGCCTGGAACCCGTTTACGTACCCAAAAAAACACCCTGGCTGTCTGCCGGCACTATATGTAAAAAAGCGCTCTTTCTCCATGAAGGATTGCTATACAGTAGTTATGAAGAAGTCAGGTATACCGCTACCACCTGGTTTATGAAAGAGAATGAATTTGTGATTGCGGTCGAAAGCTTCTTCCGGCAAATACCATCCAAAGAATCCATCACCGCCATTGAAGATTGCAGAGGCGCAGCGCTGTCGCACAGCCACCTTCATATGCTACTGGTAAAACATCCCTGCTTCCGGCATGTATATACCAGGCTACTGGAACACTATTATATGCTCAGTGAAGAACGCGCCTTTAATCTGCGCAAACGGGAAGCTACAGACCGATATAAATTCCTGCTGCAATTCTACCCCGAAATCATTCAACGGGTGCCACTCAGCCTGATCGCTTCCTATCTCTGCATCAATATGGAAACATTAAGTCGCATCCGCGCCAAAATACTGACATAAAAAATATACGCACTGTCTTTATTTTCCTCACCATAATCACTAAGAAATGAAAAAAATCCTCACGACCATTATTTTTGTGCTGGTACTGGGAGCTGCATTCTTCGGCATACGGCGGGCTACTACCAAAGCTACTGCTGCCAGCACCGCTACTGCTGCACCTGCTGCCAAAGCTGCCGCCCAGTTCAACATCACCTTCGTGCCCTACCCTCCCAAAGACCTCAGCAGCCCCAACGCCAGCGAGGAAGAGCTGATCAGCTTCGCCTGGAACGAATTCTTTGCCCTCAATTGGAAATCCAGGTATTATACGACCAATTCCAACTTCCGTCGCGGCCTCCCGGATACCAACTGGGATTATGACAAAGATGCTGCACCGGCGCCAGACCTGCTGGTATGGGAAACCTACGCCCACCGCGTTGAACTCAGACGCTGGAATGATGTCATGAATAACTTCGATACCGTTCCCTATTACCAGTACAGCAAACCTATCCTGGCTGATCCCGGTGTAAAAACCAACCTGTTCAACAACCTCGACGAAAACAATGAAATTGGCTCCTGCGACGTATATGCACAGGTATATAAATACTACAAAAAATACCAGGTGCTCTACCAGGCCAAAGCCAACAGGGATGAATTCAATTATATCAAAGACCACTACCCCACCAAAGAAAAACTCGATTCCGCCACCAGTAAAACCGCCAATAATATAACACTCGATTCCGCCTATTTTAAAGGTGCAATAGGCAACTGCGATCTGCCCGACTCTGCAAAAATATTCTGCCTGCCTTGCGGCACCACTGTAGGCACCAGTCTGGAAGGCGCTATGGAAGTGAAAACCGCCTGGAGGCAACTAACCCCGGAAGAAGATAGTAACCGGTACCTGATGAGAACAGTACTGACCTATGAAAACGGGCCTAATGGCCAGGCAAAGGCGGTCAACAGAAGATATGCCCTGATTGCCATCCACATCATTCATAAAACTAAGAACTATCCCAATTTTGTATTTGCCACATTTGAACAGGTAGATGTAGACAGCAGCTATATGGGCTATGTGGAACTGGACAAGAAAGGCCATGAGACCGACAATTTCCATAAAAACTATCCACGCCAGCACCCTATTGCCGCCATTACTGCCGCTTCTACGGTATATGTACACCAGGAACTGAAGAAACGTAATCCCAGATCGATCTGGCAATACTACCGCCTCGTAGGGGTTCAGGGCCAGCCGGATACCACCGTCAGTTCAGCAAATTTCTTCCTGGCAAACTATGTAGTGGAATCTGATTCAGTTCTGGCCAGCTTCCATGGAAGCAGCATAGGCCATCCTTTTGATAAAAAAAGTAATATCCTTCATAATAACAAATTCCTCAGCATCGGCGGATGCCAGGGCTGCCACGGCGCCGCACAGGTCAATCTCGGCACCGACGGCTCCTTCCTTTGCGATACCGTCGATAAACCCGTACGGATGCCGGACCCGCTGAATTACGGTAACGCCAAACTGAGCAACTATATACATACCTTCCAGGCATATGACCGCGTACATACGCTGTTACTGGAAAAACAAAAGCAACAAAAGTAGTAACCAATTACGTCGCTTTTCTTTAACCTACGGTAAATAAACAACAGATCATTAACACAAGCTGTGATCTAATGCAGGATTTCACAACAACCTGCATCCAGGAACCCGGACTCGTCCGGGTTCAGCTTTTTTAAATCCTGTCTTAAGGAAATTCTAATCTTTTTTTGTACGCGCTCTAACGGTACTTATTTTCTGCCCCGCCTATTTTTGCTGCGCATTCATCCGGAAAGCCTACGGCCACCCATACACGAAAGGTTTATTGGATAAAAACCCGTAAATTAAGGATGGAATGATAATAACATATATCCCCGGAGATTTTCAAACCTTGCACCCATGAGGCGTCACAGCAGGACCTTAGCAATTATCATTTTACTATCAGCATTCGTATCGGCGGCAAACGCCCAGATCGGCCAGGATACCACGGTGAAACATAGTGGCTGGTCCTTCCATTTCCAGACTACCGTTATCGGACAAAAACATTCCGGCTTCAAATCCCCGTATAGTGGCATCAACAGCCTGGCCGACAGCGTAGAACCTACTGCCGTAAGTCAGACAGCCACCCTCTTCATTGGCCGGAAACTCTGGAAAAATGCTACGCTGATCTTTAACCCCGAAGTAACCGGTGGCCGGGGACTCAGCTCCGCTTCAGGCGTTGCCGGCGCCCTCAACGGCGAAACCTATCGTATCGGGGACCCCAAACCGGAAGTATACATCGCCCGGGCCTACCTGCAACAACATTTCCCTTTAGGGAAAACATCCTACACCTGGCAGGAAGATGATGTCAACCAGGTAGCAGCCCTTGTACCCGACAGCAGGATATCTATTTACGCAGGGAAGTTTTCCATCGCCGACTTCTTTGATGATAACGCCTACGCCAAAGATCCACGCGTACAGTTTTTCAACTGGGCCATGTGGGCAAACGGTGCCTGGGACTATCCCGCCAACACCCGCGGCTATACGGAAGGACTGGCAGCCGAATTCGTAAAACCTACCTACGCCATACGTATCAGCAGCGTAGCCGTTCCACGAATTGCCAACTACCACCTGATGGAGTATAACAGGAACGCACATTCCGAATCCATAGAACTGCAACACCAGCTGCACTTCGGCAAACGCAGCGGCACCATCAGGTTACTCGGCACCGGCACCTGGTCCAAAGCACCTGCCTATAAAGACGGCATCAATGCCGTACATAACCAGGACACCTTCCTGCTCAACGTTTTCAGAGGACTGTCGGAGAATACCACCTACGGCGGACATAAATACGGAGTGGGAATAAACATGGATCAGGAGCTGACCCAAAACCTCGGCTTCTTCTGCCGGATAGGATGGAATGATGGTCAATACGCCAGCTGGGCTTTTACAGAAATTGACCGCACCCTCACCGCCGGCCTCAGTATGAAAGGCGCCCCCTGGAAACGTCCCAACGATGTTTGCGGTATCGCCAATGCGATCAACGGTATTTCCAAAGAACACCGCGACTTCCTCGCCGCCGGCGGGTACGGCTTCATCATCGGCGACGGACAACTGAACTACGGCCACGAAAATATCCTGGAAACCTTCTATAATGCTACCATTACCAAATTCTTCCAGGTAAGCTTCGACTACCAGTTTGTTAGTCACCCCGGCTACAACAAAGACAGAGGCCCCGTACATGTGTTCGCACTCCGAGGACATATCTTCCTGTAAAACAGACGTACCTTCCTTTAAATAAGAAAGCCTTACCTGGCGGTAAGGCATTTTTTTATCTCAAAATTACCAGGTGGTGTTTAACTATATACTTAATTAATCTGTTATGAATACAAGCTTTAGTTTAAATGGCGGAAAGGAGCTACAGTTACCATAACAAAATAGCTGTACAGAACCTCTATATAAAATTGCTGGTTTGCTGGCAAATTCAGCGGGACAATCCTCCAAAAGAATAGCACAATTATACCTGAGTTTGGATAAAAGCCTGATTTTACGTAACTTAAAACAAAGACTGCAGCAAATGCCCATAAAGCATCTCATACAGGGAGTCACCACCACCGCAATCAACCAACTGGAAACACTGGTAGAAAACCGCCGTATATTCAATCTGGTTAACTGCGAACTTAATATCTTCGAAACACACCAGTCATCCTATCATATCCCGCTCTCCTTCAATGAGCTTATCGTTACCAGCATGGTGCGCGGCAAAAAAGTGATGCACCTCTCCGATAAACCTTCCTTTGATTATCTCCCCGGAGAAACGGTGATCCTGCCACCACATGAAACCATGATCATCGACTTCCCCGAGGCCACCCTGGCAGATCCTACCCAATGCATCGCACTGGCCATTAACGAGGAGTATATTAAAGACACACTTATCTACCTGAACTCTTTTCATAAAAGTCAGGATGAACATAAACAATGGAAACTGCAGTTCAACCAGTACCATTTCCAGCATAACAACGAAATCTCTGACCTGATCAGTAAACTGATCCGCGTATGCCAGAGCAAAGACACCGCAAAGAATATCTTCGCAGACCTCACCCTGAAAGAACTCCTGATCCGGCTACTGCAAAGCCAGTACCTGGAGCAGGTAAGCTTGGAGGCGAGTCAGGCTACGGACACCAATAGCCACCGGGCCAATTTCGTATTAAGTTATATACAGGACCATCTGACCGAAAAAATCGCCATAGATGCCCTCAGCCGCAAAGCATACCTGAGCAGGAATATCTTCTTTAAATGGTTCAGGGAACAATTCGGCATCACACCCGTGGAATATATTAACAGGGAACGTATACGGATGGCCAAACAACTGCTCGTAAACAGTGCCATGTCCATCCAGGAGGTAAGCGATTACTGCGGCTTCAGTGATGCCAATTACTTCATCCGCGTATTCCGTAAAATGGAAGGCATTACACCTAAGACCTACCAGATGCACTGCAGAATGTAACTTTCCCCACTTTCTTTCTCCCGGTTATACTTTAACTTCCGCCTAATCAGTAATTTTTTATAAAATTGCAGACCTGCGGATTAATTCGCCGTGCCAACATCGGGAGACTTTGAAAAAATGAAGATTATTGTGAAAATCAGGTTTTTGTTCTTATTACTTCTTGCCAGCGTACGGAGTCAGGCTACCGGCGTATCCGATTCTCTGACAGCGGTACTGGAGCAGGCCATCGCGGATAAGCCCGCCATTACCAAACAGAAAGAAGCCACGATACTTGCCATCAAACAGAGCCTGAGCCCGGAAATACCGCCTGCCGTTACCATAGAACTCAATACCCGCCTGTTTAAAGAATACCAGAAATACCAGATAGACAGCGCCATCGCTTATGTAAATAAAAGTCTGGCCATCGCCGACCAGTACCATGTCAGCGACTGGATCATTACCTCCAAGCTGCAACTCAGCAACCTGTATTCCTTTACTGATAAGTTCCTGGAAGCAAAGGAGCTGCTGGAAACCATTCCGGTGACCCGGTTGAGCAGCAACCAGCGGGCAGACTACTACGAGGCATGGTTATCTTTCTATGAGCACAGGGCAGCCAATGGCTATGATAAAAGCCAGGGAAGCAGGATCATCGCCTACCGCGACTCCCTCCTGTCTGTCCTCGACCCTGCCAGCAACCGCTATAAAATCAACCTGGCAGTGAAATCGGTTATCAACCGCCAGCCCGAAGAAGCCAGGGCCATCCTGCTGCCGCTGGACCAACCCGGAATGGCTAAAACCAAGCCGGAAGAAGCCATGCTGACCTACCTGCTCGGCGTCAGTTACCTCCAGCAGAAAAATAATGAACTCGCCCGGCAATACTTCACCCGCTCCGCCATCATCGATGTGCAAACCGCCATTAAAGATAATGCCAGTCTGCAAGGCCTTGCCATCATGTACCACAAGGAAGGAAATATAAAACTGGCCTATACTTTTACCAAATCCGTGATAGAAGATGCCATCTTCTGTAATATAAAATTCCGCACCCTCAGCATATCTGAATTATATACCATCATCAATACCGAATACCTGGCGAATGAAGCGGATGCCCACGGCAAACTGCAGCTCTATCTGCTGCTCATCAGCACTCTTTCCGTGTTCCTGGTTATTTCACTGATATATGTTTATAAGCAGATGCAGAAGGTGTCCCGTATCAAGGAAGCCCTCGACATCAGCACACAGGAACTGCGGAACCTGAACGAAGAAATTACCGCCACCAATAAAAAACTCACTGAAAGCAATACACAATTATCTGAATCTAACCATATCAAGGAAGTATACATTACACAGTTTCTCGATTTATGCTCTACCTATATAGATAAACTGGAGACCTACCGCAAAAATCTGAATAAGCTGGCCATCGGTAAACAGCTGGAGGAGCTGTACAGGGTATTAAAATCTACCCATATCATCGAGGATGAGGTGGAAGGGCTCTATGCAATTTTCGACCGTATCTTCCTGGGACTGTACCCGAATTTTATCCAGGAGTTCAATTTATTGCTGCTGCCGGAAGAGCAGGTAAGCGTAAAACGCGGAGAATTGCTGAACACGGAATTACGGGTTTTTGCCCTGATTCGTTTAGGCATTACCGATAGTAATAAGATCGCTGAGTTCCTGCGTTACTCCGTGAGCACCATCTATAATTACCGCACCAAAACGCGGAATAAGGCCGTCGGAAAGCGGGAGGAATTTGAAAAAATGGTGATGAAAATCGGTAATGAAGCAGGCGCATCAGGAGATTTCAATACGAAAAGCACTACTTTTTCCGACCAGACAGTGAACTAATTTTAATTGATTTTCAATATCTTACAATCTGCAAGGCACTACTTTTTTACTTTCTGTTTAATTTTCGGTGAGTAGAGACCGTAGTTTTGGTCATCTGCCAGCGAGGTCAGTTTTCCGGGCAACCGGGGATGCACCAGGAGCCAACAGCAGCCAACAATAATCCACGTACTTTAATCAACAAAACAATTTGCATCATGCAAAAAATTTCCAACTTTTTCCTGGGTATGTTATGTGCCGCGTCGGTTGCAGCTTGCAACAACGGCAACAGCGACAAGTCCGCTACCGATTCCACGACCGTACATGCTGATACAGCTGCTGCTGTAGCTGGTGTAAATTACAAACTGGGCGTACAAATGTGGACATTCCGCATGTTCACCTTTGCGCAGGCTATTGACAAGGTGGACAGTGCAGGCATTAAAAACATTGAAGCCTTCTGGGGCCAGGACCTGGGCGCTGGTATGAAAGGTAAGTTTGGTGGCGACATGACCGATGCAGAAAAAGCACAGGTTAAAGAACTGCTGGGCAAGAAAGGTATCTCCATGGTAGCCATGGGTGTTATTGTGCCACAGAACAAAGCTGAATGGATCAAAGCATTTGAACTCGCGAAATATTTTGGTCTGAGTTACATCACCTCCGAACCAATCAAATCACAGTGGGATATGGTTGATAGTCTGGCTGGCGCCTATGGCATCAAAGTGGCTATCCACGATCACCCGAACCCAAATCCATACTGGTCTCCTGACTCTGTGCTGGCAGCTATCCAGGGTCATCAGAACCTCGGCGCCTGTGCTGATATCGGTCACTGGTCACGTAATGGCCTCAACCCTGTTGAGTGTCTGAAAAAACTGGAAGGACATATTTATGGTGGTCACCTGAAAGACATCACCAAATTCGGTTATACCAAAGCGGAAGATACTGTTGTTAGCAAAGGTGTAATTGATATTCCGGCAGTATTCGCGGAACTGAAACGTCAGAACTTCGCTGGTATGCTGTCTATCGAGCATGAGTCTAACTGGTACAACAATCTGCCTGATGTGATTTTCACCAAGCAGTACTTTGACGAGCAGACCGCTAAGCTCAAGTAATTACGGGAATTTAGAATCAGAATACGATAAGGGGTTCTCTTGCGAGGGGGCCCTTTATTTTTTTATGCAGATGATGATTTTTTGTTGACCTGTATACCTGCTCCCAAATCCCCCCAATACAAACACCTACACATATAATATATTTATAATTACATTATCACATCTACCCAAATCATTGATTTTACAAAAAATAAACATCAGATGTTTAATTTTCTACCCTACCTTTGTCAAACATCTGATGTTTAAATGTATGTCGAAGAGAGAAAAACTGGCAGACCAGGTGATAGCCAGACTGCAGGAGCAGATATCCCTGGGCAAATGGAAAAAGGGCGATAAGATTCCGGCAGAACCGGAATTAATGGCCGTCTTCCGTGTAGGTCGCTCTACGATCCGGGAAGCCATCAAAACACTGGCAAAGAATGGGGTACTGACTGTACAGCAAGGCAACGGCACTTTCGTAAACGACAGCACCCAGCTGGAAGAGCCACTGGAGCAGCGACTGCGCCGCGCCGCTCAGGAAGAACTGAACCAGGTACGTACCATCGTGGAAAGGGAGATTATCCGGCTGGCCATTAAAAACCATACAGCCACCCATATTCGCGACATGCAGCAGGCCCTGCATGAAAGGCGCCTGGCCGTAGAAGCAGATAACTATGAAGCCGCCATCAACGCGGATATCCGCTTCCACACCACGCTGGCAATAGCGAGCAGCAACAGCGTACTGGCCGACCTCTTCGCCAGCTTCAGCCACGTACTGCGTACCTCCTTCCAACGAAGGGATGAAGGCAGCGTCGTGCAATTCGGACAAACACATATCCTCCACGAACAACTCTTGCAGGCAGTGGCCGGCAAAAACGAAACTGCCGCACTGGCAGCATTCGATGCCCTCCTGGATTATAATCTTTAATATTTTTTTTATGACCGTTCTTGTATTTACACTGATCATGTTTGCAGGCGCCTGTGCAGCAGGACTGATCGGATCACTGACCGGCCTCGGTGGCGGCGTCGTGATCATTCCATTACTAAGCGTATTTCTTGGTGTCGACATTCACTATGCCATCGGCGCAGCACTGGTATCTGTTATTGCAACGTCTTCCGGTTCCGCCGCTGCCTATGTCCGCGAAGGCATTACCAATATGCGCATAGGCATGTTCCTGGAAATAGCCACCACCATTGGTGCGGTGGTAGGCGCCCTCATCGCCACCTTTGCGCCAACGCATTTCATCGCCATACTTTTTGGCTGTATCCTGATCTTCTCGGCCATGAACTCCCTCCGGAAAAAGGCCCTGCATATTTTACAGGAATCGAGTCCGCTGGCACAAAAGCTGAAACTGTATGGCAGCTACCCTACTCCTTCCGGCGAAATCATTCACTACGGCACCAAAAACGTTGCCGGCGGCTTTGTCATGATGATCGTGGCGGGTATCCTCTCCGGCTTGCTGGGCATAGGTTCCGGCGCACTGAAAGTAATCGCTATGGACAATATCATGCGTATCCCTTTCAAGGTATCTACCACCACCAGTAATTTTATGATGGGCGTAACCGCCACTGCCAGCGCGGTAGTATACCTGCAACGCGGCTATATTCAACCCAGTATATGCATGCCCGTTATGATCGGTGTACTGCTGGGCGCACAGGCCGGCGCACGCATACTCATCCGTTCTTCTCCTGAAAAACTCAAGGTTTTCTTCAGCATCATCATTACGCTGCTGGCTTTACAGATGATCTATAACGGTGCCACCGGTAAAATCTAATTCACTCACCTCATCTTTTTGCATATGGAAACAAATACACCAGTATTAAAAGATAAAGACCTGCAGCTGATCATCGGTAAGCTGCTGCGCTACGGCGTATGGTCATCCATGGCCATTGCCATCATTGGCGGTATTCTCTACCTCATCAACCACGGGCAGGAGATAGTACATTATCCAACATTCGTAGAACAGGACCGCGGTATACTGGAAGTATTAGGCGGCATGTTCAGCGACCTGGCTGCCGGCAAAGGCATGGCCCTCATTCTGCTTGGTATCATGCTGCTTTTTGCTACGCCCATCCTCCGCGTAATTTTTTCCCTGATAGGATTTATTTTAGAGAAAGATAAAATGTACGTGATCATCACTTTAATTGTGCTGATGATTATCGGCGTAAGTATTCATGGCGGACTGGGATAAATTCCGCCTCATTTCCGTAAAAAATACGCTTCCCTGACATAAAAGGATCAGCTGAGAAGGGCTATACCAGTGTATCTGATGATATGTAAATTGAAATTATATATTCGGATGACCCACGTAATTTTTTAACAATCGCGATGGTTATCCGTTTTATAAAAGTATCTTTATACAACACGATAGTGCACTGTTTAGCCCTTCCTACTTTATTTTTTATCGGAATTTTTATGAGTACACCTAACTACAATATCAGAAAGGAAACCGCAAGCGACACACACGCTATTCACGAAGTTACCCGCAAAGCCTTTGCTACAGCGGAACACACCAGTGGCACCGAACAATTTATCGTCAATGCCTTGAGGAACAACCAGCAGCTGACCGTATCACTCGTAGCGGATGCGGAGGGTGAGATCATCGGGCATGTGGCCATTTCTCCGGTAAGGGTTTCGTCCGGAGATACAGGCTGGTATGGATTAGGACCGGTATCGGTGCTGCCGGAGTACCAGCAGCATGGAATTGGCAGCAGCCTGATCAAGGCTGCCCTGGCCATTCTGGAAGTGCTGGACGCCAATGGTTGCGTAGTCCTCGGCGACCCTTTCTATTATCAGCGCTTTGGTTTTGAAACGACGCCTGAACTGGCCTATCCTGGTGTTCCGGCAGAATATTTCCAGGCACTGGCTTTCAAGGAAAATACCCCTGCAGGCATCGTTTCCTATGATGCGGCCTTTGAGGCGGTGAGCTGATAACATTTCCCTCGTATTTTCTTTTTATCTTCAGGAAGATAATATGAAAAAGGTTTCAGCAGCTGCGGATGTCTTCGACCGCCGGGCACTTATTTACCAGGAAAAATATATGGACGTCAGCCATTACGGGGATGGCCTGGAAAAGCTATGCCAGCAGCTGAAACCCAATGCCAGCATACTGGATGTGGCCTGTGGCCCCGGCAATATCGCCAGGTATGTGCTGGCACGGCGCCCCGACTTCCAATGGCATGGTATAGACCTGGCGCCCGCCATGGTGCAGCTGGCCGCAGCCAACAATCCCGGCGCCCTGTTCACGGTAGCGGATATACGTAGTATTGCAGGCATGGGCGTTACCTTTGATGCCATCATCTGCGGCTTTGCACTCCCCTATCTCAACCAGCAGGAAACGGCTGATTTCATCGTTACGGCATATCATCACCTGCATACCGGTGGCTATCTCTATCTCAGCACCATGGAAGGAAATTATGAGGAGTCGGCCCTGCAAACCTCCTCTTCCGGCGATACGCTCATGATTTATTATCATCATGGCAATGATATACTACCCTTGCTGCAACAGCAGGGTTTCTCCATCGGGTACCAGCACCGTTGGATAAACGGAAATCAGCCAGAACTAATCATCATCGCGCATAAACCTGATGGTGAACAAAAGTCATATTAATAACTTGCACGACTATACGATCTCCTCAGCCTATCTGCTCATAAAAAATTCATATTGGGATAAAGAAATAATTACTATCTTAGTGGACGTCAGGTCATTCTCAGATCTGTTCCCCATTACGCTGTATCTACGCAGCATTCTTGCCTTTATTCTTTCCATAGTTATTCGGCCAGGTAATTATTTATCATTAACAATAAGCTATTAACCAACATCGAATTGCTATGAAAAAAAAGGGATTTCTTATCGACATGGATGGTGTAATCTACAAAGGCAGCGAACCGATTCCGGGTGCCGTAGATTTTATTAACGGCCTCAGAAAAAAGGGATTACCTTTTCTCTTCCTCACCAACAACAGCCAGCGTACCAGCAGGGATGTCTGCTACAAACTCAACAAACTGGGATTTGATGTAGAAGAAAATGACATCTTCACCTGCGCCATGGCTACTGCCCGCTATCTTGCCTCCAAAAAACAAAACGGTACAGCCTATGTGATTGGAGAAGGCGGACTGCTTACCGAATTATATAATGCAGGATATTCTATAGTAGACGATCAGCCCGATTACGTCATCATTGGCGAAGGCCGCACGATCATGCTGGAATCGGTAGACAAGGCCATTAACATGATCATGAAAGGCGCTAAACTGATTGCCACCAACCTTGACCCCAACTGCCCCGTTGCCGATGGTAAATACCGCGCCGGCTGCGGCGCACTGGTAGCCATGCTGGAATGTGCCAGCGGCGTACAGGCCTTCAGCGTTGGCAAACCGAGTCCGGTGATGATGCGCATGGCCCGAAAAGCACTGCAACTCACCACAGACGAAACCGTCATGATCGGCGATACCATGGGCACGGATATCCTCGGCGCCGGCTCCATGGGCTTTACTACCGTACTTACACTTACCGGCGTCACCAAAGAAGAAGACCTTCAGCATTTTGGTTACGCCCCCGACTTTATTATCAAATCCATCAGGGACCTGTTAAACGAAGACCTGTTTATGCGCGTACTCGGCGAATCGCTGGTAACCGCCGACTATTAACCTGTAAAATATTGTTGCTGTAAATGCCGGGTGGCAGGGAGTTGCAGCTCCCTGCTCCTGTTTTCGTATATGCATTACTGTTATAATGCGGTATCTTTCCAGTTGCAATAATCTTATCAGGCAATGATAAAACCGCATCAATATTGCATCAGTGCGGTTTTCAAGGTATCATGATAACTTGTACGTTTTACGGAAAGCGATATACGAAACCAGCAGGAGCGCTTCCATACACAATGGTCCGGCTATTTTTCCGGCATCATCTCCTGCCAGCGCATGGGAAGCAGCCGCCCCGATAAACAGTACAGAGAAACCGGCATATGGCCATTCTTTAAGGCGGAAACTCCCCGGAACGGCAAGGATCACCGCTCCTGTTATTTTACCAGTACCTACCAGCAGTGGCAGGTAACCGGGGTAACCCAGGTGCCGGATCATATCAGCTACAAAAGCCATCCGCGTAAAGTCTGTATAGGAAGTGACCAGCATTAAACCAATAAATAACCAGTTGGTGATGCGATAAGTAAGTTTCATGTATTAATATCAGGTAATTTAGGATGATGAATGATTACGTGTATTATTCCTGCGCAGGAGTTATATTCGTAACTTTACAGCTCCAAGTTATTAATACATTGATAATCAAACAATAAGGCACATAGAAGTAGGTTACGCACGGGAAGGTGCGCATTATTGAAAAACAATAAGTTAGTATGAAAATATTTTCAAGGAATGATGAGCAGGTAGATTTTTGTCCGGTGAGAGATGTCTTTGAGCGGATAGGTAATAAGTGGGCCACCATGATTATACTAACGCTGGGGCAAAAGGAATCGCCGATGCGCTACCATGAGCTATTTGAGGCGATCAACGGCATCTCACAGAAAATGCTCACCACCACATTGAAAAACCTCCAGGACGATAGATTGATCATCCGGGAAATGTTTGCAGAAATCCCTCCCAGAGTGGAATACCGCCTCTCTGACAAAGGCCTTAGCCTGCAACCGCATTTGTATAACCTGGCAGCATGGGCCAATGAAAATATGCGCGGTGTGAAGCAGGTGTGATCAAAAAATGCTGTCCCGCTCCAGCTGCCATTGTTTAACCAGCTCCTGCGGCATGTATTGAAAATCCAACGGATGAATTTTCCGTGCCTGGAGATCTGCCAGCTTCACCTGCCTCCCAGGCATGGCGATATGAAGCGATAACAATGTATTCTGTCCTACATCTGCAAATAACCAACCGGAAGGCTTCCCCTTAAGTGTCGTAAAAATCGTATTGTTAATAGATAGTAGTGGATTTTTATAGATACTCAACTCCTCTATTGAGCCAGCCAGGTAATTGAGCGCCGTAATCTTATTATCTCCAATATTTAGTGTCCTCAAAACAGGCAGATATTGTAAGCTTTCCGGTAAAACTTTCAGCTGATTGGAAAATAAAGAAAGGTTGGTTAATTTATGCAGATGACCAACAGTAACCGGCAAAACGATCAATTGATTGCTACTTAACTGCAAATATGTTAGCGACCGCAGGTTGCCTATACTATCCGGCAAATGCTGCAAATTATTATCAAAGAGATTGAGCGTTTCCAGGTTAGCTAAATCGCCAATATTTTCAGGCAATGACGCTATTTTATTCTCCACCACCAACAGAAACTCCAGCTTCGACAGCTTCGTAATAGCATCTGGTAGATATTCCAGTTGGTTGCCGTTTACAAAAAGCCTGCGCAACTGCTGCAACGCAGCAATTTTATCCGGGATAACTTTCAGTCGGTTGTTATTCAGGTAAAGCACTTCCAGGGAAGGCAACAAAGTCAATACAGCTATATCTTCTATCTCATTATTATCCAGATATAGTACCTTTAACTGCTGCAACTCAGGTAACCATTCGGGTAAAAACCGGATCTTATTATCAGACAGATTAAGCGAAGTAACCGTTGTATATCCCCTTATCTCTTCCGGAAATATTTCCAGATTATTGCTACGATAGCTTATCAAACTATTCTCCACAAAAATTCAGATTTTAATTGCAGCATTAATCATTTAATGCAATGTTATGATTAGTATAGGAAGATATCTCATCCGGGTATAGGTTTGACTAAATATACAAAATAAAAAGCCCATCACTACTAAATAGAGACGGGCCATATAATTTATTACGATCGTATTTTATATTGCAGCAAAAGCCTGCGCGATATCATCCTTGATATCTTCAATATGTTCAACGCCCAGGGATATACGCAGTAATCCCGGCTCCACGCCTGCTTTGCGCTGTTCCGCCTCACTCAGCTGCTGGTGCGTAGTGGTGGCAGGATGGATGATCAATGTTTTAGAATCGCCTACATTGGCGAGGTGGTAGATTAACTCCAGCGCCTGTACGAATTTATCAGCTGCAGCGGTACCGCCTTTTATTTTAAAACTTAGTACGCCACCAAAGCCGTTCTGGAGGTACTTTTTCGCCAGTTCATGATATTTGTTGCCTGGCAATCCCGGATAGTTCACAAACTCCACCTGCGGTTGCTCCTGCAGCCATTGTGCCAGTGCCAGCGCATTATCGACGGTGCGTTGTACACGCAGGGAAAGAGATTCCAGCCCCTGAATAAACAGGAATGCGTTCTGTGGCGATAATGCCGGGCCCCAGCTTCTGAGACCTGCTACACGTGCGCGGATGATGTAGGCGATATTGCCGAATGGGCTATGGTCACCGAATACTTCCCAGAACTTCATGCCATGGTAAGCATCATCTGGTTCGCTGAACTGTTTGAATTTACCATTGCCCCAGTTGTAGTTGCCGCCATCTACGATAACGCCGCCAATGCTGGTACCATGGCCGCCTATCCATTTGGTGGCGGCTTCCACTACTACATTGGCACCATGTGCCAGTGGCTTCGCCAGGTAACCTGCTGCGCCGAAGGTATTGTCTACTACCAGCGGCAGGTCATGTTTACGGGCAATAGCTACCAGTTTTTCGAAGTCAGGAATGGCGAAACCAGGGTTGCCGATGGTTTCCACATATAATGCTTTGGTATTTTCGTCTATCTGTGCTTCGAACGACTCCGGGTTATCAAGATCCGCAAACCGCGCATCAACACCGATACGTTTGAAACTTACTTTAAACTGATTATAGGTACCACCATAGAGGTAGGACGAGGTGACGAAGTTATCTCCCGGCAGCAGGATATTATGCAGGGCAATGAACTGCGCTGCTTGTCCGGAAGCCACAGCCAGTGCACCAACTCCACCTTCCAGGGCTGCTACACGCTTCTCAAAAACATCCGTTGTCGGGTTCATGATACGGGTATAGATATTCCCGAACTGCTTCAGCTGAAACAGGTCTGCCGCGTGATCTGCACTGTCAAAGGTGTAGGAAGTGGTCTGGTAAATAGGTACTGCTGCCGAATGGGTGGTGGGGTCAGGCTGGTAACCAGCGTGTACCTGTAATGTGTCGAAATGTAAAGGCTTTTTGGACATAACCGGGAAAATTTAAAAGATAGTCAATAGTCCACAAATATAGTAGACTACATGAGACCACAAAATAAATTTTCCCGGTTTAGGTTTTATTTAACAGCGAGCACCTGGAAGGTACCTGGTACCATCGGCGGACGCTTTCCTTCGAAATTACCTTGCTGGAATTCAGCAGTAGGCAGATAAACGATGTGTGTCTGCGGATCGAGGGTAATCGTGCGGGCACCGGTTTTAGTGGCCAATGTTTGCACTACTTTGAAATTATCTTTTGCTTCTTCTTTGATAATGGTAACAGATCCACTGCCATTGGCAGCAAAAATGGTTTTGGTAGCTTCGTCGAAGGCAACACCATCACAGTCTTCCCCTATAGGCAGGGTCTTTACTATCTTACCATTATCGGCATTCACTACCACGAGTTGTTTATCGCAGCCGGCAAACAACCTGCGGGTCTGTTTATCGAATGCCAGTCCGGTAGGGCCTTCGGCAGATAATGCCCAGGTATGCAGCAGCTTTCCGGCTTTCATATCTACCACGGCTATACTATTCTTATCTTCCAGGTTTACAAAAACAGTTCCTTTATCGTCAGATACGGCTGTTTCAGGTTTACCGTTCAGCGCAATAGTGGCTACCACCTGGTCTGTTGCCGGATCCACAATACTGAGGTTTCCGCTTTTGCCATTGCATACTACCAGATGACCACTGAAAGCATCCAGCATAATAGCGTCCGGCTTTTCTCCTACTGCTACCTGCTTTAATACCGCATTTGTTTTTAGGTCAAAAACAGTCAGGTTATTGAGTTTACCATTGGTCGTATAACCTTTACCGTTAGCAAAGGCGATACCATGTACACCGGTGGTATTAGGAATTACGCCGACAGAATCGCCTTTGGCTTTATCCAGTACAATGACCTGCGTACCGTGAGATACGTATAAATTATTTTCATGCACCGCGAGATAGTCCCAGCCGCCTTCACTTTTGATATGAAAAGTATTGGATACTTTATACGGATGTTCCTGCGCATAGGCAGCGCTGCCTGCCTGAAGGGCCAGTAAACAGCAAATGGAGAGAATTGACTTCATCTGATAGGAGGATTTGGATGTTTTATCCTGCAATACTATTATTTGATTTTGGAGATTTTCTGTAGTAAAACTGACAGACCGTTGCAGCACTTTAACCGAAATTCCATTTAAACAAACCTGCTATGACCCCGGACGCGATGCCATTCAATCACCAGTGGTTCAATAACTTCCTGGACCAATCCGACGAAAAGCCCGTCATCATTGACGCTATAAGGAAAATTCTCGGCAGAAGCCCCCGCCAGGCATGCCTCGAAATCGGCGCCGGAACACAACCGGTTTTTTCCCTGGCCTTCCTGGAACAGTTCCAACAGTATACCATCGTGGAAAATGATAACATTAAATTAAAACTCCCCACAGGCGTGGAACTCCTCCGGCAAGACTGGGAACAGGTACAACTGAGCGGCCAGTACGATGTCATCATCGCTTCCCATGTATGTTATTACTTCAAAGACCAGCGCAAAGCCATCCGTAAAATGTACGATGCCCTCTCCGACGACGGTATGGTGATCGTGGTGGTCAATGGCCAGGAGGGCGACTATGGCGCGCTGAAACAGTTTTTCTATCAGCTGATCAATAAAACATACGAGCCTACCGCCAACCGGCTCAGCAATGCTGTGGCGGATATGCAGCCGATTACGTTCACTGTTCCGGCCAGCATTCACTACCACGACTATACGTCGTTGTTCAATTCACTGGCTTTATTCTTCGATCAATACCCCGATGAATACCGCCGCCATCAGCAGGAAATTATCGCCTGGCTCTCGGAAAACCTCCGCCATAAACCATTTCGCATCTACCAGAAAATAATGGTCATCTGCAAAAAACCTGTGCCATGGAAATACCTGCTGCATCATCCGGATTATGAACTGCCCAATAACGGCATTCCCATCTGGGTCAGAGACGGCGTGTTTGCCCCGGACCCGCAACTCACCAATTCTACCCAATTGCTACTGCAACATATGCCCAACGTCGACGGATGTACGATTTTAGACATTGGCTGCGGCTCCGGCATCATCAGCGTCACCGCAATGAAAAACGGTGCCAGTAAAGCTGTAGCAACGGACGTCAGTGTCAAAGCACTGGAAAATACCCGCTTCAACTGTCAGGCTCACCAGCTGGGCAACAGCGTACTCACCATCCATACAGACATCTTCGACCATGTAGAAGGCCGCTTCCATTATATATTCGGCAACCTTCCCATCCTGGATGATATATGGAGCAAGGACGCGCCACCTTTAAGTATCCTCAAACGCTTTCTCACGGCCTCCAAAGACCATATTCTCCCCGGCGGGAAAGTATATTTCAGCTGGGCATCCTTTGCACCACTGATGCCGGTAGTGGAGATGCTCAAACAGCTGCATTATGGCTATACCATGCACGCAGAACACCGCAGCAATACCATGTGGTATTTATTTGAGATCGGTTTTTAAAGAAGATGACCAACAGGATGTTTGTCTGTACCCCGGAGCTGCTGGCAGTTCCCGGGTGTTTATTGTCCTTTGTGGCGCCATGTTTTATCCTTACCTTTCGATCCTGTAATCCATCTTACAACTACTTTCACTATGAACACAAAAATTGATCTTCTCAGAAAAGCCAATGCACAGGCACTGCAATTGTTTGATAATTATTCCGAGGAACAACTGAATCTGATCCCCGCAGGTTTTAATAACAACATCATCTGGAACCTGGCACACCTCGTTGCCTCCGATGCCATGATCCTGTATAGTGCCACCGGCAATACTTCCATTGTACCGGCAACGCTTGTTCAAAGCTATAAAAGAGGTACCCGCCCCGAGGGGCCTGTGGATGCGGCCACCCTTGCCCTGGTAAAAGAACTGATGGTAAATACCATCGACAACCTGGAAAAAGACCAGCAGAACGGTATTTTCCAGCAGTATACCACATGGACAACCTCCTTTGGCCATACTATTTCCAGTATCGATGATGCGGTGACATTCTGCATCTATCATCATGGCATGCACGGCAGTGCTATTTCCGCACTCCGGAAATTTATCCAATAAGCAAACATTTTTGCCTCAGTGGCTGTCTGATAAATAGCATTAATCAAGAAATCACCGGATATGGAAATTGGAATAGACAGCTTCGCTGCCACTAAATCACAGAGCGGCGCACACGATGCCGCGGCAGACATGAAAGAAATGGACAACCTGCTGGCCAGGATCACCCGGGCTGATCAGGCAGGATTGCATGTATTCGGGATCGGGGAACATCACCGCAAGGAATTCCTCGATTCGGCGCCTACTATGATCCTGGCAGCGGCTGCTGCACAGACAAAAAACATCAGGCTCACCAGTGCTGTAACCGTACTGAGCGCCGCCGACCCGGTAAGGGTATTCCAAAGCTTTGCTACGCTGGATATCCTCTCACATGGCCGTGCTGAAATGGTGGTAGGCCGCGGCTCCTTCGTAGAAGCATACCCGCTGTTCGGGTACAGTCTGCACGACTATGATGAATTATTTATAGAGAAACTTGATTTACTCCTGACTATCCGCGAAAGTGAGCAAGTGCGCTGGAAAGGTAAATTCAGGGCACCTTTGCAGGATGTCGCCATCTATCCCCGCCCGGTACAGGAGCCTTTGCCTATATGGCTGGGAGTAGGCGGAACGCCGCAATCCTTTGCCAGGGCAGGTACCCTGGGGCTCCCCCTGATGGTAGCCATCATTGGCGGGGAAACGCATCGTTTCCGCCCGCTGATAGACCTCTATCGGGAAGCAGGCCGCAAGGCAGGTCATGCCCCTGAAACCCTGAAGGTAGGCCTCCATTCGCTGGGGTATATCGCCGAAACTTCCCAGCAGGCCAGGGATGAGTTCTTCCCCGGCTACGCAGAAACATTTACTAAAATAGGTCAGGAAAGAGGTTGGGGGCCGGTTACCCGCGCCCAGTTTGATGCGCAGACAGGACCTTTCGGCGCCCTCCTGGTAGGGAGTCCGGCTGAAGTAGCAGAGAAAATCCTGCGGCATGCAGAAGCGCTGGGCGGCATTTCCCGCCTTACCTTCCAGATGGACAATGCTAAGCTATCCCAGGAAAAACTGCTGCATTCCATCGACCTGATCGGCAAAAGCGTGATCCCGGCAGTTAATAGCCACCACTAACGGGCAAGCACATACGATTTTAGTGTTTCCAGGTTACTGACTGCTTCACCGATCGTATTATTGAAATAAGCGTAGACATCTTTTCCGGCATCAAGCCATTCCCGCACATATTGCGCATATTCATACAGGTAACTATCGTCGTAGCTATGGCGGTAGTTGCCTTCCGGCCCATGGAAACGCACATAGATTACATCTGACTCCTGGTCATCCATGGTAATGGCGCCCTGGCTTTTATCGTGGTAAACCATGATGGCCTGATAGTCGCCCAGCATGGTGCGGGTTTCATCACGGTACCACGACTGGTGCCTGAATTCCATCGCCAGCTGCCAGCCCTGGCTTTCTTCGGCAGCCCTGAATACTTCCAGCAGCTCTTTCACCTTCGTAATGGCGCCCGCTCGCAACGATGGCGGGAACTGAATCAGCAGACAACCCTTATGATCCCCTACCCCATTAATCACCTGTAAAAAACGGATGACATCTTCCGCAGAAAAATTCAGATCGCGTGCATGGCTGATGCCCTGCCACAGCTTGAAGCTGAATCGGAACGCTTCCGGCACAGTAGCTGCCCAGCGTTCCATGGTTTTGGGCATAGGTAAATTGTAAAAGGAGCTGTTTATTTCAATGGAATTAAACAGCTTACCATATACCTCCAAGCGGCTCATTCCCTTGTATTCTTCCGGAAAAAACGCTTTGTTCTTAAATGGCAAAACCAGGCCGCTGGTGCCTGTAAAATAATTTCCCTTTCTCATGCAAAAACTGTAATACTTATAACCCTTATTCTAAGTACGACAATATTCCCGCCAGCAATTTGTCTGAATCGTTGAAATTCAGTAATTTCTCTATACATTAACATAAAATAACGTTAAACATGGAGCAGGGAAAACAAGGCGGACCAAGCGATCATCTGGCCAATGAAAGAACCTTCCTGGCATGGATTCGCACTGCCGTTGGCATGATGGCATTCGGTTTTGTGGTCGTTAAGTTTACCCTCTTCATAAAGCAGATATCCCTCGCACTTGGCAAGGCATATACGATACCTACACATGGCTATTCCGGCATTGCCGGTGTCATCATCGTTGTGGCAGGAATGCTGACTGCTGTTTTCTCCTATAAACGCTATCTTACTGTTAAAAAAGAACTGGAAACAGGCAGCTATCAGCACACCTCCGGGCTGATCACACTCCTGACTGGTTTTATTGTACTGATGAGTATATTCCTGGTCATCTATCTGATCAGTAGTATTTCCTGAAAATCATCTTACTAAAATATTTGTATAAATGATTTTTCCAGGGAGATGATGATGTCTTATCCTGCCTGCGATGGAGATCGCGGAGAATTACTACCGATAAAATCCGTTATATAATTATGATGCGTTAATCTATTTTTTCTCCTGTCTTACATTTTGCGGCCTGCTGTTTCCAATAGGCATATTTTTCCTCTAAGCTCGCACCTGGAGCTGGTTTCGGAAAATCCCCATCTGCCGTAATTTTATTCACGGTTGTCGATAAACCTTTATCTGCGCCAATCCTGGCTATCGCTTCTTCATATACCTTTGGATCAGATTCCTTTACATCCAGCTTCAGATCAAGCTGCAATTGTGTTGTAAAAGGTGTCATACCAAAGAGAAATTTGTTGCCCGCTTCGGCTATTCCCAGCACATAGGCAGATTTATTTATAGGAAGATAAACGAGACTGTCTGTGCCATAAAAGCCATAAGACTTCCCATCAACTAACAAGCCCCCAAGTGAAAAAATCCTGTCATCTGGTATTACCAGGAAAATATGTAAAGATGGATCTGCAGGCTGGGTCAGTGCTACACTTAATTTACAGGCACGGGTAGCAGCAATACTGCGTGTTTCCTCGTCTACGTTTTTCCAACCGAAATTATTGATCTTAACAGTATAATATTTTGCTTTTTGTTCCTGCCCGGTTTGATCCTGCCCGGCTATACTTATTTTTCCATAACCATACACCGTATCAGCAGTACGTAGGTCCGTGCGCGTTACAAAACCTTCGTTATCATTACCATCCACATCAACACCATTCTTCTTCAATTTCTTTTTAAACTTTGTCGCCTGCATTCTTGCAAATGTACAGGGATCACATACCTGCGTAGCATATGACTGTTGCTGAGGTTCCTGTACTTTCCCATCCCTTCCCACAAACTCAATATATTCCAGGATGCTGTTTATTTCATACTTGCTTAAAGCAGGAAAGACTGTCATCGCCGTTTTGTTGTATTCAGTAAACAGGCATTCCCATCGCATATCCTTCCCAAACAAGGAATTCCCATCATTAATGATGGTATAAACGGTTGCCGTATCATGGTCCCAGCGTTCCATTACATTATACAATGCCGGTCCGGTACCCCGTTTCAGCGGATCGTGACAAGATGCACAATTCTGCCGGAACAGGAGTTTCCCTATCGCCAGGCTGGTTTTATCACTATCTACTATTGGCTCAGGATATCTCCAGTCCGTTTGTCCGTTGATGCCAACACCCTGATATAACTGCATACCATCGGAAATCTTTGAAGCAGGGACTTCCACCGTAAGTGGTTTTTTAATGCTGATTTCCTCTCCTTTAGCCGGCAAAATGCAGAACATGCCGCCACTGCTAAGTAAGTGCCCGTTGGTGGTTGTGGTGAGCCCTGCCCGGATCATATCCTCTATGGTTAAGGCTTCCAGCAGCTCCAGCTTTGCCGGATTATTTTTAGAAGCCAGCGCCCCGGCAGGAATGGTGATTCTTAAACCCTCCGGCAATACCAGGACGGTATCACGGGTGGTATTGATCTCAACTTCGTGAAGGGGCAGATTTTCAGCACGCGTAACACGATTCAGCGGCGCTTTGCAGGACGCAACAGCCAATAGGCCCAAAGAAAGGTAGCAGCTCAGTTTCATAAGTGAAATTAAAAATCCATCGCAAATATACAGTCGGACTGCATTAATGCGATGGATTTATATACGATTTTTTTGCTATAACGGTTTAGCCTAAACGCGGCATTTCTTCCTCTTTTAATTCTGCCCGCGTCCTTGGCAGGCATTCAGGATACTTATCTTTTATAAATTTCAATAACTGCTCCCGGATAATACAACGCAGATCAAAAGCATTCCCGGAATTCGACGAACTTATCAGGCACCGTACTTCCATGGTTCGCTCCGTAATATTCGTAACCACCATGGTACGTACACGCTTGTCCCATAACGGCGAATCCTGTACGATCCTTTCAAACTCGGCCCTGATAGCATCCAGCGGCGCCGTATAATCCAGGTAGAAAAATGCAGTCCCCAGGATTTCAGCACTTGAACGGGTCCAGTTCTGGAAAGGTTTTTCTATAAAATAGTTGATAGGAAGAATTAACCTGCGCTGGTCCCAGATACTCACCACTACATAGGTCAGTGTGATCTCTTCCACACGCCCCCACTCTCCTTCTACCACCAGTACATCATCTATCCGTATAGGTTGCGTAAAGGCCAGCTGAAAGCCTGCCAGCAGGTTGCCCAGCGATTTCTGCGCAGCAAAACCAATGATAATACCACCTACGCCCACACCTGTCAGCAGACCTGCGCCGAGCTTACGCATACTGTCAAAACTCAGCAGGATAATACAGGCCGTCACCACCAGGATGATCCCAATCAGCAGCTTCCGGATAAATTCCAGCTGCGTCCTGATCTTGCGTTCCTTCAGGTTATTGGACTTTTTCAGGTCATAACTGCTGTAGATATAATCTTCCATGACATGTACCACACCAATGACAATAGCTGCAAAGCCTATGGTGAGTGCTATCTCCGCGATTCTGCCTAAAAGCAGCGTATACTTTTCGTTGAGCCGCATCAACGGGATACTCATGTTCAGCAGCAGCACAGGCAGGAAATAGGTGAATGCCTTTCCCAGCCGCAGCAGAATACTATGAATCAAGGAAAATTCGCTGGTTTTTCCAACGGATTTCTTTACAAAAAAAGCCAGTAAATACCTGAGTACTAATCCGGCCAGTACAGCGATGCCTGCCAGCGATAGATTCCAGATAAATCCCGGCAGGTGGTCCACATTTTCTATAAATTTATTCCACATGAGGCAACCGGTCACAAAGATGGTGCCGTCAGCGGCCATCAGCATATATTCTTACCGTATTCTAATATCAAAAGGCTCGCAGATGGAACATTATAGCACCTATTCCTGTTAATTTTTTCAGTATTAAAAAATTATGTCTACCGTTTCACTCAACAGTACAGCAGGCCGATGGGTAATGGTTTCCACTATCCTGGCATCCGCGATGGCGTTCATCGATGGTACGGCTTTAAATGTGGTACTTCCTTCGTTGCAAAAGCACCTTCATGCTACGGCAGAAGCGCTTTTCTGGGTCATCAACAGCTACATGCTGATACTGGCGGCACTGATATTAATCGGCGGGAGCCTGGGCGACAGGCTAGGCCGTAAGCGTATATACATGACCGGTATTACCATATTCGTGCTGGGTTCCGCTGCCTGTGGCTGTTCTTCCACAGCGGGTATGCTGATATTTTTTCGCATTATCCAGGGCCTGGGCGGTGCGTTGATGATTCCCGGCAGCCTGGCCCTGATATCTTCCAGCATCAACGAAGATGAGCGTGGCCGGGCGATCGGCACCTGGTCTGCCGTTACCACGCTGGTGACGATGGGCGGCCCTGCGCTGGGTGGCGCCCTCGCCGATGCAGGCCTGTGGCGGGCGATCTTCTTCATCAACCTGCCCATCGGGATCATTGCCTGGCTGATACTTGCCGCCAAAGTAGCGGAAACAAGAGATACCGAAGCCCCTTCCACCATCGATTATCCCGGCGCTTTATTGATTGCCGGCGGACTCGCAGCAGTAACCTTCGGCTTCCTGCGTATGCCCACACTGGGTTTTGCGCATCCGCAGATCTATGGCACTATCGGCACCGGCGTGATATTGCTCGTTCTTTTTGTGATGGTGGAAAAGCGAAGCAGGTACCCGATGCTACCAATGACCTTATTCAGCAACCGTGTTTTCAGCAGTACCAACCTGCTAACCTTCTTTCTGTATGCGGGTTTGAGCGGTGGCATGTTATTTCTGAGTCTGAACCTGATACAGGTACAGGGCTATACACAACTGGAATCTGGCCTTACCTTCCTCCCATTTACCATCCTGATGATATTTTTATCGCGGTTAGCAGGGAGTCTGGCCGATAAGTGGGGGGCACGTTATTTTCTCATTGCAGGCCCTGTAATCGCCGGATTCGGGCTGTTTCTGTTATCGCGTGTGGGCCAGACCACCGGCGCAGGTGCATACTGGCAAACATTTTTCCCTGGGATATTCGTATTGGGACTGGGGATGTCGCTGACGGTGGCGCCATTGACGGCTACGGTGATGGGGGCTGTCAGCAGTCATTTATCCGGTACTGCCAGTGGCGTCAACAATGCCATCACGAGGATAGCAGCGGTATTTGCCGTAGCAGTATTGGGTGCATTGGCCGTAGTTTATTTTTCGGGAGATGTAGCCCGCGATATCCAACATTTACAGGTAAATTCGGCGGAGCAAAAGGCTATCCTTGCACAGACCGCCGACCTGGGAAATGCTACTGCCCCGGCCGGACTACCGCCTGCCGTTCGTAGTACCGTCACAGAAGTATATCACCGGAGTTTCATCCATGCCTACCGGCAGGTGATGTGGTGGGCGGCCGTCAGCGCATGGTTTGGCGCATTGATGATCCTATTGTTTGCTAAAAAACGAAGTAGCTGAAAATAAAAAATCCCGCAGCATGTGCAGGATTTTTCAAAAGAGATATACTTATCAAGCGCGCCACATACGGCGTCCGGCAATAAAAAATCCCGCTGCCATCAGACCCATCACCACAAATGCGGCGATAATGGTAGCATAATTATGTTCTGGTACTAATGATGGTATCTGGAATAAATTCACCACAACACCTAATCCAAATATGAAAGCTAAAAAATAAAAGAAGCAGCCAATAATCTTATAAAGGACAGATTTAGCGCCCCTTACCAAATCATTAGACTCCACCGGAGGTGCCGCCGGTTGCTGGCGGTAATCGAAACTTCTCCTGACACCTTTCGCCATAAACTGCGTATGGCAATAATTGCATTCCACCAGCGTCGAATCATCTTCCCACTTACTCAGATCAAAATCCGGATTATTCCTGCCATCCCAATCGGCATTCACTGGCTTAGCCGTAAATTCACTACTGTTACACTGGGGACAACGAGTTGGCGTTACCAATTCCATAGGTCGTTTTTTTTTCTTTCAAAGATGCTCAAAAAAGCGTGAATAATGTGAAAATATAGCACAGAACAGCATGATATAATTATAACTGATCCATGACGCAAAAATAAGACAATACATTTCAACTACATACTGTAAAGGGATTAGTCAAAGGTATACATCTTAATAAATAAGAATATTAAGATAATAAAAATATTATGTGGCAATAAAATGATTGATATTAAACCTGATAATCGTTATAACATATAAACGATTATACCATTCGTTAACCACTAGATAAGAGTACAGGAGCATGATATTTTTTACAAGACTTTAAACATTATATAATTCTTTGTGTTAGTAACTGTTGATAAAAAGACACAAAGGACCATTATTAAGAAATCGTCGCGTTATAACCAGGAACAAATGATATAAAAGAAATTCCAAAGCAGTTACATAAGCAGCATCATCAACCAATAAAAGTAACGGTACAATAAGTACTAAAAACCGGTACTTTCCTGAAAGATTTTTCACCCTGACATTTAACAGTGTAGGTAGATACAAGCGTTAACTTATAACATTTCTATGCGGAGATGACCGGTAGATTATGTTATATCAGCAACAGTATTTCCTCCGTTATATTCCACCTGCGATTAAATAGCTTATTTCCCGCAAGCCGGTAGTGCGAAGGGAATTAACTTTTGATGATTGCTAATTTGTTTATGCTTAGGAACGGTAGTGTCTTTTCAAAGACGCTACCTTTTTTTATGTAAGAAGGGTGCACCAAAAGCAACCTGCTTTGATACACCCTTTATTATTGCGTTGAAAATTTAAATCTATTTCACGGCAACCTTCCAGAAGGAAATCTCTCTTCTCACCTTAAATTTCAATTGTTCGTAAATAGCAACAGCTCTCGCATTTGTTTTTGTAACATGCAGAAACGGAATATCCCCTGCATCAAAAATAACACGGCACAGGTGTCTCACCAGCGCGGTGGCATGGCCTTTTCCGGTGTGGTCCGGATGGGTAACTACGGCACTCACCTCTGTGAGTCCGGCCATCTGCATCCGCTGACCGGCCATTGCAATCAGTTTTCCTTTTTCCCGGATTCCAAAGTAATTTCCCAGCTCCGGTGTTTCGGGCAGGAAATATCCTGGCTGCACCTGGTTAACAAATTCAAGCATGGCTGCTTTATCAGTTGCGGTGAGTGCAATAATTTCCCTGCCTTCGTTCTTATCTTTTTCCGGCTTTTCTTCACAAACCATTTGCAGGCAAACCAGCTCGTTGAGCAACGACCAGCGTTCGGGCAATGCAGGTAATTCCCCTACGATAAATAATGATTCTCCTCCCGGTGCCAGCCATGGCCTGATTTCTTCCAGTGTGGTAAAGGTTTCGGGATCAAAGCCCATAAATGGCAGCACATCCGTTTTGTAGCGTTGAATCTGCTCCGTTCCCAGGGCAAAATAACGTTGAACTGTTTGTAATGAATGCCATACCGGGTTGTCTAGTGGTAAATAACTTTCCCTCGTCATACAATTCCGAATTATTGGTGAATACCGAACAAATTATCACCTCTAATATAGACAATCAGGGGATCACTACCATGCGTTTTCCTGCCTGGTCAGCACTCGCCCATGCGCTGGCGATATCCTGCAATTTTACCGGTGTAGTATCAATTTTCAGTTTACCTATAGCTGCCAGCTGAAACAGTTCTGGTAAAGTACGCGTAAAGGCTTCTTTCAACACTTCTTTAGGCACACTGCCGGCGCCCACCCCATATAATTCGAGACTGTTGCTCCTCAATGCGGCGGCCGAAAGACGGATCACAGGGCCGGCCATCTCTCCTACCTGTACATATCTTGTTCTGTGCGCAACGGCATGAAGGTCGTGACCAGTCAGTACATCCAGTAATAATTCTGCCGGATGCCCCCATACATAGTCCAGCACTACATCAAAGGGGTGTTTACTCTTCTGGTGCTGGATACGCGCTTTTATATCGGCTTCACTGCCATTGAGGGAAACGGTTTCATCGGCGCCAAGGTCTTTCAGGGTTTCCAGTACGGCTTCATTACGGCCGGCGGCAATAATTTTTCCTGCGCCCTGCGCTTTTGCCAGCTGAATAGCTATTTTTCCTGTAACACCAGTGGCACCTAAAATAAACACGGTTTCGCCAGGCTGAAGCGCTGCCCGCCAGGCCAGTGAAAACCAGGCCGACAATGCCGGGTTAGGCAATGCTGCCGCCGTAATATCATCTACATTATCCGGGATCTGAATGGCTGTATTTCTATTGATCAGGGCATACTCTGCCATCATACCATATGGAGCAATCGCCTGGGCATATACACGTTCTCCGTCTTCCAGGGTACCAATTCCATCCAGGCCTACTACTGCCGGAAAGTTTTCATAAGGCCTGGAATAATGTTTTCCTGCCACAATACCTTTATCAAGGTTTTTGATAGAAGCGGCATTGACAGATACGATGGCCTGACCGTCCTTTATGTGTTGAGGTTGCTTAATGTCGCCATACTGGGGGATTTCTCCGTATGCATGAATAATTGCTGCTTTCATAAGTGATACTTGTTTTTGCAAAGATCCATCAGGAGCAACAGGCAGACGATAACATTTGTTAAGATCTTTCCCGCTTATTTTTTCTGCCGGAGAATGCTGTTGCGGATACGGCTCAGTGATACGGAGGTAATGCCAAGGTAAGAGGCAATATAATGCTGCGGCACTCTTTGCAGCAAGGCAGGATTTTCATGGAGCAGGTTCAGGTAACGTTCTTTGGGTGTATCCCGGATAAAGGACATAAAATGGTTCATATAATTCAGCTGTCGTTCAAACATCACGTCCATCATCTCTCTTAAAAATGCCGGATCATTTCCCAGCTCCTGCATCACCCGCTGATAATCTTCTTTGTGTAATACCCTGATAACAGAAGGTTCCAGGGTTTCGATGGTCACTTTACTGGGTGTGCCTTTACGGAAGCTTTCTGCAGATGCCAGCCCTTCGCCTTCGAAGAAGAACTGAAAAGTGATATCCCGGCCTTTGTTATTAAACCATACCCTGATAGCTCCTTTCTCTATAAAAAAATATTTATGGGAAACCTGCCCTTCCTGCAGCAGGATAGTTTTTGCAGGAACTTCCAGCCTGCGTTGGGTAGTTGCCAGTGCCTGGAATTGCTGTTGGAATTTAGCGACGCGCGTATTCATAATAATTACAGATGCCCGTAAGATAGCTCATTCCGGGTTATTTCAACTGACTGCTGATCACGTTATCGATCATACGGTCACCGAAAATCTTCCTGGCGGCCAATATAGGCCCGGCCATATAACCTCCGTGATAGCGGGTTTTAGGCCTGTCTGCCTGCAATGCTTTTTTTATCAGCTGCGCGATGACCATCGGGTCTGCATTTTTATGCATGGTTTTTTCGAAAGCCTTCGCAAAGCGTTCTACCATGGACTTATAGACGCCATTGCCGGAAACCTTCATCAGACTGCGGGCAGCGATATCTCCCCATTCCGATTTCACGCCGCCGGGCTCTATAACGATAACGGCTATATTAAAAGGCTTCACTTCATTCCGCAGGCTGTCGCTGAGTCCTTCCAGGGCGAATTTGCTGGCATGGTACCAGCCACCGAAAGGCGTTGCGATCTTACCACCAATAGATGATATATTGACGATCCTGCCACCGCCCTGGTTACGCATATATGGCAACGCCAGCTGTACCAGCCGCATAGCCCCGAATACGTTAACATCCAGCTGGTACTTTGCATCGGCCATCGGCACATCTTCTATGGCGCCATAAGAGCCGAATCCCGCATTATTGATGAGGATGTCCAGCCGCCCTTCACGGGTGATGATGGTGTCGATGCCGGCCACCATCTGGGCATCAATGGTTACATCCATGGATAATACCTGTATACCTTCCGGGATCAGGTCCTGCATCAGTGCGGTGCGGCGGGCAGCTGCATAAACGGTATATCCGCTGCGGGCCAGCAGCAAAGCAGTTTCCCGGCCCATGCCGGTAGAAGCGCCCGTAATTAGTACTACCTTTTTCATATGGTACTGTTAAGCATTCTATGCCATAAAACAGCCAATGGTGATGTATTGTTGCGGAATTACCCTCAGTGTATCAATAACTCAGAATGATGCACGATCAGTTCAAGCCCTTCCCTGAAAGACGCCGCCACCGGCGCTTCCGGTTTATCGCGCAAATATATGCCGGCGGCCTGCTTCCGGAAGCCCAGTACTACCGGGTGCTGTATCAGCTCTGCAAAACCGATAAAAGGGCCTGCATGATGTGCATGCTCATAAAGTATCCTGTCTACCGACCACATACTGAATGGCAGCCCTTTTCCAATGGCGGCAAAGCCGTCCATCTGCAGGTATAGTTCCTTGAATTCACCCGGAAAGCGGAAATGTAATATTTCTTCTGCTTCACTGATCATTTCTATCAGCGTTCCTTCGTTCAGCTGTACCTGTTCGGAACGCCAGTAGCGGATAAGATTTTCTGTCCAGCTGTTCATATCTGTTATTGCTTCTCCATCTGTAATATTGTTACAGACAATGGCGGTACGGTTACCTTGATTCCCTGACCGGCGTCTGCGCCGTATGCTTTTATGGTAGTATAGCTGGCGGGGCCGCCGAAGGTTCCGCTGGCAGGGCCTTCCCCATTAATAGATACTGTTCTCGAAAAGGTGGTACTGCCACCATCGAGGGTATACCAGTAGTACCTGCTGCCGGTTTTAAAGTTCTTAAAGGTTAGTGCCACCGATTCCGAAGTGCTACCCTTATTGACTAACACTGCCTGTAGCTGCCCGCCGGTAAAGGTGGAGGCATACGCCAGTATATCAGCACTTCCTTTGGTAACGCTGGCATTGATGACTCTGTCGCCCTGCGTTTTTTGCAGCATATACATATAGTAGAAGGCCGGGCGTGGTGTCCACTTTGTTTCCCCTGATGCGGCTTCACCCTGACTAAACAAACCATGATCATCACCGTTGTTCCAGCCATTGGCGAGGTCCCAGCGGCTGGCCATACCGTAGCCACGTTTCATCAGCTCTTCCAGTACGATAGCGGCATGTACGCCTGCCACCTGCGACACCATCTGTTTGGAGCCGGTAGCGAAAATATTCCACTCTGTCAGGGCAATGGGTTTAGGCGTAGTGCCTGCGGTTTGCCAGCATTGGGCTACATAATCGGCCATACCTTTAGGATTGCTGGTGCCTGTTGCCAGTATTTCCGCAGGGGTAGAATTGGTATTGTAAGGTGTAAAATAACTATGGATGATATAATAATCCGGGCTGTTGGCACTTTGCTGTAACAGGCCGCTATTCCAGTTTTTATCGGTATTGTTGGCCCAGCTGGCGGGAGCTGTTTCCAGCATCTGTGCACCGATATAAATTTGTTTCCCTGTTTCTGCAGCGGCTTTGCGCATGGAGTCTGCAAATACCTTAAAGTGTTTTCCGTAGAGCTCCCCGGTGATAATTTCCGGTTGTCCGTCTTTATTGGCAGCGGGATCTATTCTATAGCCGGCCTGCCAGGTGCCGTTGCTTTCGTTCCCGATCTCCCAGTAGCGGGTACGCCCGTTGTCGAACCGCACCCAGTCGGCCGCCAGATGGGCCGCTGCGGCCACAGGATCAGCACTGGTGCCATACCTTGCATAACCATAGTTGATGGTGATGATACCTTCGTTGCCGGTTTGTTGCAGCATATTGTAATAGTTAGTCAACGATAACGTATAGCCAACATCGTTATTCCCGTACCAATATCCCGGATCGGTGGCATTGCCATTGGCATCCTGGATTTTAGCCGGAGCATCTGCCGGCGGGTTGCCTGGTGCTGCATTCCAGAAGTAAACACTGCTGATGTTACCGCCCGGGAAGCGGATGATGCCCGGGTGCAGGTTGGTAATATGTCCCATCAGCGTAGATTGTGTTACCATCTGCGTCATATATGGATTGGCGTTATTACCGAATAAGGTGGGGGTCAGTTTGGAAACGATGGTGGAAGCATCTACCAACACCTCAGTGGTTGTAGTGGCAGGAACAGTACCGGTTTTATAATCCGGCGCAGTAAAAGTCCTGGGGTGCCAGTTGTTCAGAAAAAAGCCTATGGTGGCAGCGGTTGCCGGATCGGCAGGCGTAGTTATTTTCGTAGTATCGCCACCGTTACCAGGTGTTGTAACCGGAGCTGGTGTGGAAGCCCTGCCACAGGCACTGGCCATGGCCATTACCAGCAGCAGCACTGTATATTTCTTCTTGCTCATGTAAGTAACTTTTATCAGTAAGGTAAAAGGCCGGATGCCCCTTTACATCCGGCACTTCTACGTTTTCTATCACCCACCTATTTGATTTTCACAATCCTGAAATTGTCGTAGGCAGTATTATACACGTCAATTGGATCTGCTTCAGAAATAATGTGATAGGTGAATGTCACAGTTCCTCCCGCATCCAGCACATCCGCTACGGAGGCGGCCGGCATGCCGGTACCTTCTACTCCATTATCTGCTTTCCTGAAAGATGATAACGGCACTGTAACGGTCTGCCATTTGTTTTGCGTATCAAATGTTTTATTGGAAGCATTGGTATATGGAATAAAGCGGTAAGCATAGCTTTCGCCAAACCGGAGTATGTTTACGCCTGCCTTCCATGGTTCTTTGGTATTCACTTCAAACTTCAGCGCGTAATTGGCTGCGGGCTGCGTCTTCGCTGCTGCCGGGATTACGTTTACAGCGTTAAAGATACCGCCACGGTTGGCTGTCCACCAGGCTCCATCATTAGTACTAACACCACCAAACACACTCTGCAGATAATATCCTCTGGTGCCAGGAAAAATAGTAGCATCATTCGTTCTGTTGGCGCCCCACCATGCCCAGTTAAATACCGGCAATTCGCCTGCTTCTCCTTCGTTGGTGAGGTTACTGATCACATCACCACTCTGATGATCGTTTAAAGGCCCGTCTGACGTAGCTGTCCCCAGCTTTCCATATAATACCAGGCGGCCTGTATCATCTGCCAGGTCAGGCATTACAAAACCAACATAGGTACCTGCCGGTGTTGTTACTACATCAGTAACGGTTCTGCCACCCGGCAATCCTATTTTTTCGATCAGGTACAGGCTGGAACCATAGATATAGACAGAGTCGCCCGCCAATGCATTTTCATTGGAAATAGCCGTGATGGAAGGTGGTGGCACGATCAGCTTAAAGGTATAAGTGGTGACACCATGACCGGTCGTAAAAGTAATTGTGTTTGGCACATTCGGGTCAGTAGCCTCTGTGGGCGCATTACCCGGAATGGTGATGATCAGGTGTGTATTGGTATTATACGTGGGATTAAAATAGGCATCCTGACCATTAAATTTAACGGATGTAAGGCCGGCAAGGTTACTACCGGTCACCAACAGCAAGGTTCCGGGCAATGCCGTCACAAATGTGCTGTCGGTTTTGGTAGAATCGAGCAGGGTAATTTTAGTAATCACCGGCGGACCGGCAACGTCATTGTCTTTTTTGCAGGAGCCCAGCAGCAGGAGTGTTGCAAAAAACAATCCTGTCATGACTTTGCTCACTCCTTTATATATTTTCTTAGGATGATAAGACATACGGTTGTGTTTTAGAAAGATTAAAATTTGTAAGGCACCGGCGTTTTACGCAGATTAGGCGCCTGACTCAGTTCCTGTGCAGGCAGTGGCAGACGGAAGTTGCTTTCAGATACCGGGTAAGTCGTAGGCTGATCACTGGTAATCGTCCAGGTGGTAGCATTCGTCAGCGCATTTGGAACGATACGGTAAGTACCCTTGTCCTGCGATGCAATCATGCTCAATGCTTTGGTCGGATTATAGTAATGCAGTCGCACCAGGTCATACCACGCCACTCCTTCCATACCAAATTCCAATCTTCTCTCTTTATAAATATTATCCCAGGTCAGACTTGTAACTTCCTGTAAACCTGCTCTTTTGTGTACCGCGTTGAAATATTTCACAGCCACGGCATCTGAGGTGGAAGCCTGGTTGCCCAATACCGCCTCAGCATAGATCAGGTAAACTTCTGCCAGCCGCATCATATAAGTACAAACCTCTGTACGCATAAACTGTACTTTACCGTCATTATCTTCCGGACGGCCCACCACATATTTCTTCACCCATGCCCTTGCACTGTAGCCTGTCTGGTTTTCAGGCACCTGCAACTCCTGGATAATTTTCTTACCCGGGCTGTTCGGATCATCTACCGCCTGATGGATATAGGAATAGTGATCACCCGGCAGCATAAACGTAGCCTTACGGCGTTTATCATTCAGTGAATACAAATTCAGCTGGTCCAACGAAGCCCCGATATCTCCTCCCCATCCATCACCAAAGCTGGTGATTTCACCGCCATAGGCGAGATAGGCCTGCACACTGTTTTGTGATCCCCAGTCGCCATCATATTTCCATTGCAGCGAGAAAAGGCTTTCGGAGTTGTTGTTATTTTTTGTCATGAAGAGATCTTCATAATTTGCCATCAGCGAAGCACCGCTGTTATTGATAACATCCTGCGCCAGCAATGCTGCACTGTCGAGGTCGGACTGCTTACGTGTACCGGACTGGTTCAAACCGGACCTGATGAGGTAGGTCCTTGCCAGCATCCCCTCTGCAGACCATTTGGTCACACGGCCCTTCTGAGAAACCGTTGACGGCAGGTTAGCCACTGCAAACTGAAGATCGCGGATGATGAATTCCCATACTGATTCTTCCGTATTACGCGTCAGCGTAGTATCGTTGAGGTAATCCAGGTTATTGTTGATCAGCGGCACGGCGCCCCAGTTCATAGTCAGGTAGGAATAGGCAACAGCGCGCATAAAGCGGCCTTCTGCAATGCCCTGATTTTTAATATTGGCAGGTACTGCCGGTCCTGCATATTTAGTGATGTTGTTGATCGTCAGGTTAGACTGCGCCACCACATTAAAGAACGCACTCCAGGCACTGTAAACCTCCGGTGTAACATCGGTGGTCTGCATCCGGATATTATCTACCTCATAGGAGCCCGACATCAGTACACCACCACGTCCGTCGCCGATACCATGGGAGGCCTTATCATTATAGGCAAACCATACCACGTTGTATAAAGGAGCCGTAGCAGCCATTATCTGATCGGAAGTCTGGTAGAAGTTAGCATCAACGATCGCATCTTCCGGCGGACGTACCAGGAAACTTTTAGAACAGCCAGCCATAGCGGCAGCCGCTGCGATGAGTAGAAAGGATATTTTATGATATATAGACTTCATGATTATCTTTTTTAAACGGTATTAAAAATCAACAGCGATGCTGGCAGAATAGGTGCGGGTGATCGGATAACGGCCACCATCAACCCCTATCAGGTTGGAAGACACCTGTGATTCTTTTCCGATATAAGCACCCACTTCCGGATCATAGCCTTTATACTTCGTGAAAGTTGCCAGGTTCTGCACCCCCAGGGATACACGCAATGCCTTTATAACTGATTGCATATGCAACAGTGACGACGGCAGGTTATAACCCAGCTGCACATTTTTAATACGGATATAGGAACCATCTTCTACATACAGTGTAGTAAAACGATTGCTGTTACCATTTACATCCGACCCGGTTATACGTGGCACATTGGTACCGCTGTTGATCAGCGTAGATTTATCACCATCATCTGTAACACGGGCGTAGTTAAAGGTTTCAGCCAGCAGGTTCCGGCCCAGGTTGATGTTTCCAGGATTAGTATTTTCGAAACGCAGGTAGTTATAGATTTTATTACCGCTCACCGCCGTAACCAGTACGTTCAGATCAAATCCTTTGTAGGAGAAACTGTTATTGAAACCAAAAGTAAACTTCGGCCATGGGCTACCGATATACGTCTGATCACGTGAATCGATGATACCATCGCCATTGAGATCTTTATACTTAATATCTCCTACCCATACACCGTTATCCTTGTTGATAGGAAGTTTGGATCCATCGGACTGTGTAGGAATCGGACTGTTTTTAATTTCGTCCACAGATTTGAAGATACCGTCGTATACATAACCGTAAAAGAGCCATGGTGCTTGTCCGACAGCGGTCCTTTCGGTAAAGTTGTTCATGAACCAGGCCGTTCTGGTGAAGAAGCCAAATTGCGTGTTCAGTTTCGTAACGGTAGTATTTACATGAGAGATATTAAAGTTTGTTTTCCATACAAAACCTGATTTGGTTTGCATGTTCACCGTATTCAGGGTAAGCGCATAACCTTTGTTTTCCAGGGAGCCTACGTTGAGCCATGGCGAACCGATAGCACCTTCGGCATTGGTGCCCTGATATGCCGGCATGGTAGCCTGCATCAGGAGATTGTTGGTTTTCCTGATATAGAAATCACCTTCCAGCGACACCCTGTTGTTCAGTATCGCGAGGTTGAAACCAACATTTTTAGTATTGGTCAGCTCCCATTGTAAAGCAGGGTTACCGTATTGTCCGATCCTGTAGCCCGTACCAAACGGAGTGGTAGTTGCTGCGAGGGAGTTATACTGACCACCATTGGTATTGCTGCTACCGGTTTCTCCAACCTCTGCACGGATTTTCAGCTCACTGATCCAGCTCACCGACTTCATGAAAGGTTCCTGTGAAATACGCCATGCCGCAGACGCAGAGGGGAAATAAGCCCAGATGTTGTCCATACCAAAGCTGGAAGAACCGTCCATCCTGCCGGCCAGCTGCGCAATATACCGGTCTTTGTAACTGTAGTTGATACGTCCGAGGTAAGACTCCAGGGCGCCACTACCCTTTCCGGCACCGGAACTTTGTCCGGTAGCATTCCCCAGGTTGATAGAAGGAATGGAATTGCTGGCAAAACCGGTACGGGTAGAATTCAGGCTCTGATAGTTCCAGGCCTGTGCCTCATGGCTTACCATTACCCCCAGGTCATGTTTACCGAATGACTTATTATACTGTAAGAGTTCATTCAGGTTCCAGTAAAAGTTTTTACCTGTAGAAACTGTCATGGTGGCCTGCTCATTCACCTTATAGCCTAGCGTATAGGTAGGTGTGAAGATGGAACCATCCTGGTATTCGAAGTTACCGTTGAAGGTGGTACGGAAAACCAGGCCCGGAATGATAGTTACTTCTGCACCCAGACTACCTAATCCGCCACTTTTTTTCAGGGTATTATTTACCAGGGAAGCGATAGCCACAGGGTTTACCGGTGCATATTGTGCATTGGTACCAAATTCATTGGTAGTAGCGCCACCCCAGGTACCATCCGGATTTTTCACCGGAACATTAGGTGCCAGGTTGATGGCATTATGAATCACATCTTCACTGGTGGTAGATAATTTTTCTTTTGTCTGGTAGAAGTTGAGCGAAGTACTCAGCTTCAGCCATTTCGTCGCCTGGTTGTCCAGGTTGAGGCGGAAGGAATAACGGTTGAAGTTAGAACCAATGGCTACCCCATCCTGCGAAAGATATTCACCGGACATATAGTAGTTGGTATTATTGACACTGTTGCTGACTGTCAGCTGATGCTTTTGCAGCGGTGCCGGTTTAAACAGGGCTTCCTGCCAGTTGGTACCATTTCCCAAAACGCCTGGATTGGCAAATTCCGGCGTAGGCGTACGGTTTAGCAGCGTAGCAATTTCGTTGTTCATGATAGCAAACTGCTGTAAGCTCATCACATCCAGTGTTTTAGGTGTTTGCTGCTGAGAGTACAGGTAATTGTAACCTACTTTCAGTCCGCCTTTGTTACCTCTTTTGGTAGTAATGAGTACCACACCATTTGTAGCGCGGGTACCATAGATAGCGGTAGCTGAGGGGCCTTGCAGGATCTCCATCGATTCAATATCCGAAGGATTGATACCTGCCAGGGCGTTGGTGGAACTTGTTACACCATAAGATACCTGCGCTGGCTGTATCTGTACCCCATCAATTACGTACAGGGGTTCAGTAGTACCGTTGATGGTACTTACCCCGCGGATATTAACGGAGATACCACCGCCAGGCTGACCGCTGTTCTGCGTTACATAAACGCCGGCGGCACGGCCCTGAATGGCCTGGTCCATAGTGGTGTTAATGGTTTTGTTGATGTCGGCAGAAGAAATAGAAACCTGTGCACTGCTTTGGTCTGTTTTCTTCATGGTACCATAACCAATGATCAGCACATCGCCTAGCTGGTTAGGGTTCTCCTGAAGCTGAACATCAACTTTCAGGTGACCGGGAACTTTTACTTCGCGTGTCAGGTAGCCCATGGAACTGATGGTCAGTACCTGACCGGCAGTGGCAGCGATACTGAACTTACCTTCTGCATCAGTGGCTACGGCCAGCTTGGTGCCTTTCACATAAATGGAGGCGCCGGGGATGGGCTGGCCCTGTGTGGTGGAAACAATACCTGTTAATTTGGGTGATGTATTGGCGGGTTGCTGGGCAAATACCGGCGATAGCAACGCACAGCAGCTGACCATTAACCATACCAACAGGAATGATCTTCCAGTAATACTGGCTCTTTTCATACGTGGAGAATTAAAATTTAATAAATGAGCGATCTTTTGATTTTGGCTTTCACTTCATAGTTGGATAACTTTCATAACGATGGGATAAAAGTATACTTTACCTGTATATCACAGGTACCGCCAATGTGTATTCTTTGGGCTGTTCTTGTTGCGCAACAGGGGTATCAGATGTATCCCCGGAGGTATCATTCTGTTGCGTGCTATTTTCTGTTTGCCGCCGCATAGGCCGATGGCAGCATCTTATAGGCTACTTTGAAGTATTTGGTAAAATATTTAGGATTGTTAAAGCCGACTTCATACGCCACTTCCGTGATATTCATATCAGAGCGGGTCAGCAACTGGGCAGCACGCTGCAAACGTACCCCACGGATAAACTCTATCGGTGGCTGCCCGGTAATGCCAAATATCCGGCGGTAAACAGATACCCTGTTCATACACAGCTCCCTGCTCAGCTCTTCTACGGAGAAATTAGGGTTAGACAGGTTCTTTTCTACTATTTCCAGTGTCTTCTGCATGAACTTCTCATCTGCACTGAGGGCACCGGCAGCATCCGGGTGCTGTGATACGATCACCATCGGCTGGGCGGGTTTACTGGCCAGTACCTTCCGTACCCTCGACAGCATAATCTCAAAGTTGAAAGGCTTTACCAGGTAATCTGCCGCTCCATGTGCCAGCCCTTTTAACTGCTGCTCTTCTGCCGCCATAGCGGTAAGCAAAATGACCGGTATCCTACGGGTACGACTATCCCCTTTTATCTTGGCACACAAGGAAATACCATCCATTAACGGCATGTTTATATCACTGACGATCAGGTCGGGATGGGCAGATAATGCCTTTTGCCAGCCAGCCATACCATCTTGAGCCTCAATGACATGGTAATACTCCTTCATATTCTCCTTTAAATAAAACCGGAAGTCATCGTTGTCTTCCACGAGTAAAACGGTGGCCTTACCATCCGGACTTTGATCTGCCACTGCTGGCAATGGTTCAGGCTCAGGAGGGGTATGATCCGTTGCATGAAGGGGGGCAGGTGTTGCAGTAATTTCTACCGGCGTTGTAACTGTTAAGGGTATACGAAGCGTAAAAGCAGCTCCCCTGTTAACCTCACTTTCTACCTCAATAGTGCCGCGGAACAATTTCACAAACTCCCTGGTGATGGCTAAACCTATCCCGCTGCCCTGACTTACAAAACCTCCCGGCACATCACTCTGGAAAAATTGCTCAAATACCTTTTCCTGCCGCTCACCAGGAATACCGATGCCGGTATCTTCCACCTTCAGTTGCAGCATGGCATAATCATCATCCCCCTGCTCTACCACAGCAAAAACATGTACCGATCCGCCTGCAGGGGTAAACTTGAAGGCGTTGGACAACAGGTTGAATAATATGCGCTCTATCTTATCATGGTCAAAGGTCGTGTAAAGGGCTTCGGTATTTGTCTGGAAGCTGAATTCCATCTGTTTCCGTTCTGCGAGGTCTGTAAAGCTGTACACCACCTCCCGGATAAATCCGATTATATCTCCCGGCGTAGGGTCCAGTTTCAGTTCCTGCATCTCCATGCGACGGAAGTCCATCAGCTGATTGACAAGGTTAAGCAGGCGGCGTGCATTTCTTCTGATTAAGTACAGTTTATGCTTAAAGGCATGGTCTTTTTCGTGGCGGATCACCTCATCCAGCGGTGCAAGGATCAGGGATACCGGCGTCCTGAACTCATGACTCAGATTAGTGAACAGTTTGATTTTCAGCATGTCCAGCTCATGTAACTGCTGCGCTTCTTTACGTTCCTGCGCCAGCGCGAACCTTCGATGGGCACGTTGCAATACCCATCTCCGCAGGAAAAATAAAGCAGCACCTAACTGCAATACATACACGATATATGCCCAGGAAGTAGCCCAGAATGGCGGCTGAACAATGATCCGCAACGCGATGCCTTTCCAGTTATCGGAGCCGTCGTCGTTGAGGGCTTTCAGGTGGAGCACGTAATCACCGGGATTGATATTCGTATAGGTAATACGTTTAGATCGCGCATCGGCCGCCTGCCATTCCCGGTTAAAACCTTCCAGTTTATAGACGTAGGTATACTTGTTTTTGTCGGTGTTGATATAATCCAGCGCTGCGAAATCAAGGGAAAAATCATTTTCGTTGTAGCGCAGCACAATCTCTTTGGTTTCAGGGAGTGCTTCGCTCAGGATAACGTGGTTGCGTAATTTTTCGCCGACGCCTATTACCCGGTTAAATAATTGTAGGGACGTAAATACCAGTGGTGGCTCTTCCCTTGTCTGCCGTATCATGGCCGGGTCGAAGAGATTAAAACCATCGGAGCCCCCGAAGATCAGCTCACCAGAACTCAGTTGCAGCGCGGCGTTTACGTTAAAGGCATCTCCCTGTAACCCATCTTTACTATTAAAATTGCGACAACTGATACCGGTCACCCTGTTGCCGGCTTCCATGCGCACAGTGAGCTTACACAGCCCATTGCTGGTGCTTACCCACAGGTGTCCTTCCTTATCTTCCAGTATAGAGATGATATTGTTATCCGGCAAACCGTCTTCCATCCTGAAATTACGAAAGCGTTGTTCTACCGGATCAAACACACTGAGTCCATCCCTGGAACCTGCCCATATGTTGCCGTATTTATCACTGTGTACGGTGCTGACATTATCATTGCTCAGTCCGTGTGTTTCGCGGAGATAATGAATAAAAACCCCTTTTGCCTTGTCCAGCATGTCAATACCATAAGCTGTTCCAATCCACAGATTACCAGCAGGGTCTTCTGTCATTGCTGAAATAAAATTTGAATGCACAGAGTTGGGCATGCTCACATTATTATGATAGAAGGTCCACTTTTCGCGGTCAAAGCGATCGAGACCATTTCCCAGGGTACCGACCCAGAAATTATGCTGACTGTCGCGGTAGATTTTCCATACCGTTTTCCCTGCAAGACTGTTAGGATTTGCGGGGTTAGGGACGGCGTGTATTGCTTTTCCATTCACGAAATGGTCCATGCCGCCGAAGTAATACCCAATCCACAGACTATTATCCTCATCTACATACATCGTCAGAATAACATCGGTACTGATACTGGCAGGATCAGCGGAATGTTTCCACTGCCTGAACTGGCCGGTCTGCCGGTCGAAATAGATCAGTCCGCCGCCATTGGTACCTATCCATACGTTTCCTTTTTTATCTTCAGCAAAGCAGTTTAAGTCGTTGTATTCCAAACTATGAGGGTCATTATACTGACGGGAATACTGGCGGAATTTCCGCATATTTTCTCCATAATAACTGATCCCTTTTTTATAGGTACCACACCAGATAATGCCCAGGTTATCTTTGTATAGTGAGTACACGGCATTCTCGGCAATACTTTTCAGGTCATCTTCCCTGTTTACCAGAAAATGGGAGGTAAAATTTTCCTTATCAAGTATGGTGATACCACCATGGTCGGTTCCTATCCAGATACGTCCTTTTTCATCCTGTACAACACTGTTGACGATATCATTATTTAAGGCGCCATTGCGGGAATTGAAATACCTCGTGGTATTGTTTTTATTGTCCATGTACATCACCCCGAAATCATTGCCGGGCATGTAGATCCAATAATCGTTTTGTGCATCTGCAAAAATGCTGAGGGAGAGCGGACGTTTATCTGCCGGCAGCGGGACAATATTTTTCCGGTAGATGAGGGTGTTATTACTACAGTTTATCTTTTCAATATCTCCGTTATACGAGAGTACCAGCAGATTATTATCGCTGGTGATAGCCAGATCAGCGATGGAGAGATTGGCAGGATGATGTACCTGCAGGGGCAGCAGGTGTTTATTTTCATCCATGCGAACGAGTTGTCCGCTGTCGTACGCAAACCAGTAATTGCCTTTAAGCTCCCTGATGGCAGTAATACCATTGGCTGGCAGGCCATATTGCTGCAGCCAGGTAGCTGCTTTTATGAATTGTTCCTTCCCGGGATTATACACCACATCGCCATTTCTTGTTTTTATATAGAGTTGATTGCCGGGAGCGGGAAAGATTTTGGAGATGTAGTCGTCGCTGATAGAAAGGGAATCTGCCGGGTTATGCCGGAACACGCGGCAGTTGGAGCCATCAAAGCGGTTTAGCCCACTCATGGTACCAAACCACATAAATCCTTTATTGTCTTTATAGATACAGTTGACCTGGTTGTTGGAAAGACCGTTACTCACATTCAGCGACATAAAATCCTGTGCCTGACCAAAAGAGCATATAGCCAATAACAGTGGAATCAGTATAGTTTTCTTAATCATGGAAACAGTCGATAGACTGGTCTAAATATAATAATTAAAAGTAGATTAAAAAGAGCGGTTTTAGCCTAAAGGGCGGCAGGTGCTTTAAACCTTTACATTGCTTCCAAGTCATAATTCCATCTTGCAATCCATATTTTATGCGAAGAATCTTAGTTACATCCTTCATTATAGCATTACTATCATTGGGAATCAATGAAGTAAATGCACAGGTAAGTGTAGGCGTGTCCATTCATGTGGGTCCACCGGCATTACCGATCTATACACAGCCTATGTGTCCGGGCGATGGTTATATGTGGACGCCAGGCTATTGGGCTTATGGGCCTGACGGTTATTACTGGGTACCGGGAGCCTGGGTAATGCCTCCAAGGCCGCGGTTATTATGGACACCTGGTTACTGGGGATTTGTGGGCGGCGTTTATGCCTGGCATGCCGGATACTGGGGACCTCATATTGGCTTCTACGGCGGTATCAACTATGGCTTTGGTTATGGAGGGGTAGGTTTTGAAGGTGGTATGTGGCGTGGCAATGTATATCATTACAATACTGCCTGCGCCAATATAAACACTACTGTCGTTCACAACACTTATGTCAGAAATGTGACGGTGATCAACAACAATACCACCATCAACAATAACCGCACAAGTTATAACGGAGAGGGCGGCGTTACAGCCAGGCCAAACCGCAATGAGGAAATGGCGGCCCGTGAGGAAAGAGTGGCACCTACGCAGGCACAGGTTTCACGCGAAAACACTGCCATGCAGCAACGTGCACAGCCGATGAACAATAACAACAACCGGGTGATGGCAAATAACAATACCCACGATCGGGCAACGAATGTACAAGGTAATCATATGTCGCCAGGTGCAGGCAATAACACGGCAAATAACTTTGCCAGTCACAATGCCGGCAACAACGAGCCACACAATTCATTTAACGGGCAACAGCAGCAGCATGACATGAGGGTGCAGCGCAACAACGAAGGCAGAGCGCCACAGCAGCACCAGCAGCAGGCCATGCGTATGCAGCGCGGCGGTGGCGGCGGACCTCGTGGTGGCGGCGGTGAAGCCAGAGCCCATCACGAACGTATGCACCGAGGCTAGTCTTAAAAATATTACATCCATTATAACCCTGAAACATCATCCATACATCCCCCAAACAACGGCATCCAGCTAACCCCAAATTGTCCATTGACCCCAAGCCTTATTATAACCCCAGGAAAATCCCGTTGGAATAACTTCCGGCGGGATTTTTCGTTCCGGAGATTATTTACGTACGGGTATATACGTTAGCACAACCACCCCATTTGAAAACACTTTGGACGACAGCAACTGCAGGTTGAGCTGTTGGGCCAGCCCCTTAAAGATGCTATGGCCATTGCCCAGCGCCACCGGGTTGATCATCAGCTGAAATTCATCTACCAGATCATGCGCAGCAAAAAGTGTAAGGATGCTTCCGCTGCCGAGCAGACAAAGATTCTTTCCTGGTGTATTTTTCAGTCGTCGTATTTCTTCGGTGATATCACCGCCGACAACACGTGTATTTTGCCAGCTAACATTTTTAAGCGTGTTGGAAAAAACAATTTTCTCTGCATTGTTCATGCCGGCTGCCATTTCCGGATCCTGTTTAATGGCGGCATTCGTCGGCCACCAGGCAATCATATGTTCGTAGGTGATGCGGCCGAATAGCAGTATATTTTCTGCCTCCATATTATTCAGTGCATAGTCCCGTTGTTCCATACTTTGGATTGCCCAGGCCGTACTGGCGGCAGCGTCTTCGAAATAACCGTTGAGGGTAATAAACTGAAAAGAAACCAGCTTTCTCATGACGAGCGTTTTTAGCTCAACAAAAAAGCGGCGCCCCTTGTTGGGAGCACCGCTAATATTGATTGGTATAAAATGTAAGGAGCTATTTGGCATTCTGGCCGCCGTCAATAACGTATTGGGCGCCGGTGATGAACTGGCTGTCGTCGGAACCGAGGAACAGAACCAGCTTTGCAATTTCTACCGGTTCCGCGTAGCGGCCCAGTGGAATTTGTGCAGCGAGTTCTTTCTGTACTTCCGCACCTTTACCAGGTTCGTAGCCTTCTTCGATGCTACGCATCATCCTGTTATTTACCGGCGATGGGTGAATAGTATTTACGCGGATTTTCCTGGCTGCCGCTTCGAGCGCTACAGTGCGCATAATCCCGATAGTAGCGTGTTTTGAGGCCACATAGGCCACGAAATTGGCAGAACCACCGAGTCCGGCTACAGAAGATGTAATGATCATGCTGGCGCCATCGTTCATCTGTGGCAATACATATTTACAGCCCAGGAAAACGCCTTTCACGTTCACCGCCATTACTTTATCCCAGACATCTTCCGGGAATTCCGTTACGGGGGCTACCGCCCCTTCTATGCCGGCGTTGTTAAAGAAGATATCAATCTTCCCGAATTTCTTTACGGCTTCTTTGGCGTATTTCTCCACGTCAGCTGCCACGGTAACATTTGCGGTCACATAGGCGGCATTGGGGCCAAGTGTGTCAGTAGCTTTTTTCAGTGCGGCTTCGTCGAGGTCGACCAGCACCACTTTTGCGCCTTCGTCAATAAATAATTTTGCTGTTGTTTGTCCGATGCTTCCTGCGCCGCCGGTTATAACGGCAACCTTGTTTTCCAGTCTTTTCATATTCAGTATTTTTTAAGTTAATCAATACGAACTGATGGTAATTGGGGGTGCAATGTGTACAGGGAAGTGGGACAATCTTTGCGTTGAAGTAGTGCAAAGGTACGGATTAAATTACGGAGCTGCTGATAGTTAACATTTCTATAAGAAATGATATTTATGCAGATACATCATTACTTGTGATACCGTAAGGCAACAACGCCACTATTAAAGGTATGCGCACCCTTCATTTGCAGGTTCAGTTTTTGCTGATGCTCAAAAACAGGAATACCCGGGCCGATGATTTTCGGGTTAACGAATAACATAAAGCCATCGATCAGGTCATGTTTCAGGAGCGAATGGCCGGCACCCGGACTACCGAATAAAATGATATCAGTATCGGCAGATGCTTTCATTTCCTGGATACCTGGTACAATGTCACCATTGATGATGTGTACATTACCATAATCATCCGGCGCCATGGAATTGGAAAGGACATATTTCTTAGCCTTCATATACCAGGCGGAATGTTCCTTGTCGTGGCGGGAGGCATTAGGCTTGTCGCCGGCTGTTGGCCAGTAGGATTCCATCATTTTGTAGGTATTGCGGCCATAAAGCGCAGTGGTGGTTTGACTCACCCATGAATGCACATAATCAAAGATTTCCTCATCAACATGGATCCAGTCCATTTCACCATTGGGGCCTGCTGCCATCCCGTCGAGGGAGATATGTGCAAATAGCCAGAGATTTTTCATTTGTGGAAGGGTTTTAGCAAAAATAATAAGTCGCGGGCATGTGCGTACGACTGCGGAAATATTTCTTTTTCCGGGTAGATAATGCTGTGGTTGCCATAACCGGATTTACAGCAGCCACTTCGTATGATAAGTGTAAAAACTATCGTTAAAAAAGGTGACAGGCAGCGTATATCCGCTGAAGTGGTTTAATTTTGCAGTATAACTGGCATTATAAACCTACTCCCGGGAATCGCAACCTTCACAACAGGATGTTTGTATAAAGAAGACATGCAGATCATTTAATCATCTACCTGAATTATATTTTATGGAAAGCACCCAGAAACAACAGGTCAGAGCATTACTGAAAGCTATTGAAACCGGCGCTGCCGAACCTGTTCAATGCATCAATCCGCAACATTACAAGCAACATAATCTCAGCGCTGCCGATGGCCTCAGTGGCTTTGGTCAGTATTTACAGCAACTTCCTCCGAAATCTGCAAAGGTAGATACCGTAAGGGTTTTCCAGGATGATGAATATGTATTTGCCCATACCATCTATGATTTTTTCGGGCCAAAAATAGGCTTCGATATCTTCCGGTTTGAAGATGGTTATATCACAGAACATTGGGATAACTTACAAAAAACACCTGCACTTACAAACCCGAGCGGTCATAGCATGACAGATGGCAGTACAGAGCTGAAAGACCTCGACAAAACCGCCACCAATAAAGATCTCGTGCAGCACTTCGTAGAAGAGGTGCTTATCGGCGGCACTATGGACAAGCTCCCCCGCTATTTCAACGGTGATACCTACATACAGCATAACCCCGGTATCCCGGATAATTTATCCGGGTTACAACGCGCATTTACAGACTGGGCGAGTCATGGTGTTACCATGCATTACGACCGTATCCATAAAGTATTGGGTGAAGGCAATTTTGTGCTGGTTGTCAGTGAAGGAGATATGGACCATGCACATAGTGCATTCTTCGATCTCTTCCGGGTGGAGGATGGTAAAATCGCTGAACACTGGGATACTATACAGGATATTCCGCATAAGAATTTCTGGAAAAATGATAACGGGAAATTCTGATTTCCGTCTTTTCACACTATCAATATAATCAATAAAAATACTGATATAGCCGGAGGAAACCCACCGGTTAAATACGCTTATTTTGCCATGTATGAGCCCGTCAAAACACAATACCATTCGGCGATCCAGCAGATTAACAATTGATTAACAAATATTGGAAATACCTAATCCGCAATTTCTCGTTTATTGATAGATATGTGTAGATTCTTTATTATAGCGATCTGAAACTTCGTGATGAATTTTGTAGAGCAAACATAACTATCATCGAAGAAATGTGAACCCTCAACCAGATTCCATGCTTGTTACACGAAAACCTGAAAGCGGAAATGCGCTTACAGCAGCCATGGCTGCTAACAACAGCGATAGTATCAGTGTTATCAACACACTCAGTATTTTGTCCGGATTTTTTATGTTCGTCAATTGTGCACTGCTGTACACATTCACGCATGATTTATCTGTAATGGTGGCAGGAAGTTTAGCCAGTATTGCCTTTATGTGCCTGCCGGTGTTAAACTTAATCAGGTGTACCACCCTGGCCAATATCCTTTTCCTGGCCCTGCACAACGGCATGGCCCTGTACCTGCAGATAGGAAAAGGTATGGTAGTAGGCGAATCCATGCTGGTAGTATTCCTGATCATCGTATCATTGCTGGTGTTCACGCAAACACCTTCCCTGGTTGCCAGCATCAGCTGCTGCTTTGCAACGCTGGTACTCATCAGGATCAGCAAACACACGGATATTTTCGGCAATAATATCGTACAGCAGGACATCAACCTGCTCAAAGACTACTGCACCTTTAAATTACTGGCACTCACCATTTGTGCGGTCGCCTTTTTCAAGAACTATTCCATCCGCCTTATCAAGGCACTGCGCAACAGTAATGAAGCGCTGGAAAAAGCACTGCAGGAGAAGACCTTTCTCAGCAAGGCCCTGAGCCATGAAATCAGGAACCCGCTCCATTCCCTGACCGGCATTACAGAAGTACTCACCAGGGAAGTAGAAAAGAAAAATGAATACAATGCACTGGTGGAATATATCCGCGACCTGAATGCCAGCAGCGGTTATGCAATGTCTGTGGTCAACAATGTACTGGAGCTGGACAATGAGTCTAAACAGTGCACGCCGCCAGAATCTTTTGCAGTAGTGGCATGGCTCCGGGAAATAGTAAAATCCTTCCAGTACCAGGCTAACAGCAAACACGTCAAACTTATCTGCGAAGCAGAAGAAGATATACCCGTATTTATTCTTTCCCAGAAAAACAGGCTGAATAAGATCGTCATCAACCTGTTACTGAATGCGATCAAATTTACCCGTGATAATACCGTCGTTACCGTTACCCTCTCTCACGAACAGGGTCGCCTGCTGTTAAGCATTAAAGACCGTGGACAGGGTATGAGCCAGGAAAAGATGAAGAAGGTTTTCGACCTCTATGAAACGGAGCAGAACAACTACCTCCCCGGAACGGGCATAGGCCTCTATGTGGCCAGCAGCCTGGCCAAAAGTATAGATGGTACGCTCACCCTGGAAAGTGAAGTTGGCAAAGGCAGTACCTTTACCCTCTCCTGGCCGATGGTCCGGAGTAATGCGCCGGCAAATATTCCGGCCAGCTCCCTGCAACTGTTTGCAGGCATGAAAGTGCTCGCCATTGATGATGATACCTTCAGCCAGAAATACCTGCAACGCTTTTTTGACGATACCCCGGTACAGGTAAGACAAGCCATGAACGGCCAGGAAGGCCTTTCCGTTTTCCGCGAATGGAGACCGGATGTAGTATTGCTGGATGTATTTCTGGGAGATATGAGTGGTCATGAAATCCTCCGGGAAATCAACAATATGTCTTTTAAAACACATGTGATCATCGTAAGCGGCAACAATTGTGACATGGACAAACAGCGGTTTCTGAATGCAGGCGCGGAAAATTATCTTGTAAAACCGCTGCCACGAAAATCACTGTTTGCGGCAATCGAAAAGGTGATGACTGCTCCGCGAACCGCAACACTGGCGGTTTAACAGGCTACCTACATGTTCCCCAACCCGCCCTGTCGGGATTTACCCTGAAATTGTCGCTAAAACACAGCGTATACTGATTTAACTCCAAGTATGTTTGTACCAGCATCAAAAAGCTGATTATGACGACTCCACAGATATACGTGAACTTACCGGTGAAAGACTTACAGCAGTCTATCGCATTTTTCACCAAGCTGGGTTATACCTTCAATCCCCAGTTTACCGACCATAAAGCTACCTGTATGGTGATCTCTGACAGCATATATTTTATGCTGATCGTGGAAGAATTCTTCCAGACCTTCACCAACAAACCCATTGCCGATGCAAAACAAGTTACAGAAGCCATACTTTGTCTTTCAGCGGAGAGCAGAGAAGCCGTAGATGAGATCACCAGCAGAGCGGTGGCCGCCGGCGGCACCATCCCACGTAAGGCGCAGGACTATGGATGGATGTATACCAAAGGCTTCCAGGACCTGGATGGTCATCTCTGGGAATACATCTTCATGGATCAAAATGCGATCCCTGAAAATTGAAAAAACCGGCCCTTTTGCTATGAAACAAAAGGGCATTCTAATATATTTGTGGCCAACGACTTATAAGAATTCCGCTATATGCCACGTCCACAAAAACTGATTTGCACCGCGATACTCCTTTTCTCCGCTGCCGCCTCCTATGCGCAACAGTACTACCTGTTTGCCGGCACTTACAATAAAGCCAAAGGCCAGGAGGGCATCTACATTTATCAATTTAACCCGGAAAACGGGACATTGAAAAAAAGCAGCAGCGTCACCGATGTGGTGAACCCTTCCTATCTCAATACTTCCACTGACGGCCGTTTCGTATATGCAGCCACGGAGTCGAGGATACCCGACGGCGGCACGGTAAGTGCCTACCGCTTCGACAGCATCCATGGCAGCCTGGCTTTCATTAACAGCCAGTCCAGCTTTGGTGAGAATCCCGTTTATGTGATGGCTGATAGAGCTAATAAATGGCTCCTGAACGCCAATTATACTGGTGGCAGTTTATGTATACACCCACTATTGCCGGATGGCAGTATCGGCGAAACTGCCCAGCCCATAAAAATCAACTATACCGGCACACTGGTACGCCAGGAGGTATCGCATGTTCATTCCGTCGGCTTCTCCCCTGACCAGCAATATGTATATGCGCCTGATTTGGGCGCCAACCGCATCTGGTGGTATAAACTGGGTAGTGGCAGCACGCCACTGACAGCCAGCACCCCCGCATTCACGCCTGCGGCCACCCATGCAGGCCCGCGTCATTTTGAGTTTCACCCAAATGGAAAGTTTGGTTATTGTGTAGAAGAGATCAGCGGGAATGTAGTGGCGTATAAATATACCAATGGCAGATTAGATAGTATCCAGACAATTGCTGCACATAACATACCTGGTTTGGGAGATTATGGCGGGTCGGATATTCATTGCTCCCCCGATGGTAAGTTCCTGTACGTTAGCACCAGGGGAGATGAAAATATTATAGTGATATATAAGGCAGATGCCCGTAGCGGCCAACTCACGCGCATTTCCAGCATTTCTTCCGGCGGTAATCATCCCAGGAATTTCGTGATAGACCCAACCGGGAATTACCTGCTGGTAGCGCATCAGCTGAGCGATGATATTATCATTTTCAGGAGAGATAAGGCCACCGGTCTTTTAACCCAGACAGGCAAGGTGACCGGCATTACCGCTCCCAGTTGTCTGAAGATCCGCGCCTATAAAGTAAAATCTTAATTACATCAGCAGGATATCGATACGATGGGCCTGCACCATTTGTACGGTCGGCGACCAGGAGAAGATGGTAAAATATCCATCCTGGGAGGCTACCAGTGCCAGGCAATTACGTTGGTCGTGTACAAACTGTGCTGCTGAAAGGTGGCGGGTACCGCCGATGGCGGAGGAATGCAGTACCTGTGGTTTTCCGCCCTGTATTGGCTCCAGCATAATCACCTGCTCTACAACAGTTGAATTATAGGAACGGGTGATTTTAGCGCCAAAGGCCAGCAATTCCTGGCGGTCGTTGATGATGGTAGCGCCATCTACGGCAGTAAGTCCGGATATATTTTCCACTTCCCTTCTCACTGCATTTTTCCAGAAGATTTCGCTGGCATTACCGGGATCCTGTTTTATCAGGTCTGCCAGGCCACCAAACGCCGGGGAAATGGGGTATTGCAGGGGCTGAATGATGGAGTCCTTCCAGCCGTTGTTACAGGCCGGCGTTACCAGCAAAATCCCTCCTTTACCGTGGCTGCGCATAGATACCGCTATCTGGATCAAAACATTGGTCGTATTATTCCAGATAGGAGATGTTTTGTGACCTAGCAGGGAGCTAAGGATTTCCGGCACATCTTTTTTCATGCTGCAACCTTCATCTACAATTTTCACCTGATCACCTTTCAGCATGGCGATGTTGGTGAACTTACCCAATCCCAGCAGACGTCTTTGTTTTACAACGAGCAGGCCAGGTTCGGCTACATCCAGTACAAAGCAGCCGCTAGGCAATTTATTGGTAGTTCCCCAGATGTAAAGCTCAGCCCCTTCATACCAGATGCCGATATGTACACCAGGTTTTTCTACGCCTGGCGCCAGTTTGGTAAGTATGGTGGGGGTCAGTGGCAGTCTGTGTGCAAAGCGCAGCGGTTTGCCGGAGTGTTCCGGTTGCAGGAAAGCCAGTGAAATCCGGGTTGCATTACCTTCTTCGCGGCGCAGGCTGGCCCAGAAGGCGATGTCTATAATGCGTTCAATAATTTTAGGAGTGGGAACAGCGGCGAGTTTTTCTTCGCCGTTTTCCAATGCTGTAGCCATATGCTGCTGAAAATGGGTAGCCACGGGGCCGGCCACTTTCACTGCTGCCTGGTAGGTTGAATCAAAGTTCAGGTCCATAGTAAAAAAAGGTTAGTCTGCTGTTACTCATCCATGCCACCGGCATCATTGCCGCCACCCTGTGTTTTGGAGCTGGTGGCCACCATGGTGTTGATGGTATTGATTTCATCTTTGGTAAAATAGCGCCATTTACCCGGGGGAAGGTCTTTGAGTGCGATATTCATGATACGGATACGTTTCAGGGCCGTTACGTTATAGCCCAGGACCTCACACATGCGCCTGATCTGGCGGTTGAGTCCCTGTGTAAGGATGATTCTGAAACGGTTGGTGCCCTCCTGCTTTACAAATGCCGGTAAGGTGGTGGTACCGAGGATGCGGACACCACTTCTCATGGCTTTGACAAATTCCAGGTTAATGGGTTTATCGACTGTTACAATATATTCTTTTTCGTGCTGATTACCTGCGCGGAGGATTTTATTGACGATATCGCCGTCGTTGGTAAGGAAAATCAATCCTTCGGAGAGCTTATCCAGGCGGCCTATCGGGAAGATACGGGAGGAATAGTTGACGAAATCAACGATATTGGTTTTATCCTTTGTATCGGTGGTGCAGGTAATACCTTTGGGTTTATTCAGGGCGATGTAGACGGTGGTTTTCTTTTTTTTAAGTGGCTCACCGTCTACCTCTACCACATCGCCAGGTTGAACGCGGTCTCCCTTGGAGGCGATATTATCATTGATGGTGACACGTGCCTGTTCTATAAATTTGTCGGCCTCTCTCCGGCTGCAAAAGCCCGTGTCACTGATATACTTGTTGATACTGATGTTCATGTTGGAATTAAAGTCAGACAGCAAAAGTACTTAAATAACTGCTGACAGCCATCATGCGCTGTTATTGTTGTTTGGCAGCTTCTTTAGCGGCTTTCTTAGCAGCCTTTGCTTCCCTTTTAGCCTGTTTGCGGAAATAACCACGGAGCAGGAAATTATGTTGCAGCGCGGTCATGTTGGTATCCAGTTTGGCAGTGGAAGTACTGAGGTTCTGGATGGTCGCTTTCAGGTTATCGGCAGTTTGTTTATCATTGAGCAGTACGCCCGCAGGAGTATTGCTGTTTGTCAGGTTGTTGTTGAGACTGGCAGAAGTAGCTTTGAGGCTTTCCACCATGGAATTGGCATTGTTGGCAACAGCGTTGAGCTGTGTGATGGTGCTACGCAGATGGGCGAATACAACGGTATCTGTCACGAGGTCATTGGACAGGGAGCCTTTTGTTTGCAGTTTACCTGCATAGGCAGCCAGGCCTTCGGTGAGGCGTTGGGTATTGGCGGCAGATTTCTGCAGCGACGCCATGGTCGTGTTTAACTCATTATACAGGGTTTCGTCGTTCAGCAGTTTGCCGATGCTACCTTGTCCGTCAGCAATTTTTTTGGTGATCACTTTCAGGTTGCCGGTGATTTCAACAAGACTTTTATTGTTGATCTGGAGGGTATTCATGATATCATCGGTGCTAACGGTGGCGGCAACGTTGAGCTGGTCGCCGTCTTCAATGGCAGGCATTTTATCAGTACCGCCGGAGAGGGCTACGATTTTGTTTCCTACAAAACCATCGGAGCTAACTTTCACCTCTACATCCTTGTGGATATATTTGGCAGCGCTTTTTTCCACGTTCATCACTACGAGGATTTCGTCATGTTTAACGAAGTTGATTCTTTTCACTGTTCCTACTTTCACACCGGAGTACCAAACGTTGTTACCTTCGGAGAGGCCGTTCACATCTTTAAATACTGCCTTTACCTGTACAGCAGAAACAAAAGTTTTCTTTTGTCCGCCAAGGGTAATGATGGCAGCAATAAAAATGAGGACACCAACAAGGATAAATATCCCTACAATGACAGCCCTTCTGTTGCTTGTATCTTTCATAAATTACTGAATAAAATTATAGTCATAAAACTCCCTGATCAGCTCATCATCTGATTTGAACACTTCATCGAAAGGTCCGCGTTTGATGAATTTGCCTTCTTTCATTACAACGATGGTATCTCCTACGGATTTGGCGCAGGTGAGATCATGGGTAATGATGATGGAGGTGGTATTGAAACGTTGTTGTACTTCGTTTATCAGGTTATTGATTTCTGTACAGGTGATGGGGTCTAACCCGGCTGTAGGTTCATCATAGAGCATGATATCCGGGCGGAGTATCAGCGTACGGGCGATACCGATACGTTTGCGCTGACCGCCGGATAATTCTGATGGCATCTGGTTCAGCGTTTGTGACAAGCCGACAGCATCCAGTACAGATTCTATCCTTTCTTTAACGACGCTTCTGCTGATGCCCGGGTTATTGCGTTTGAGCGGAAATGCGAGGTTCTCTCCTACCGTCATACTATCGTAGAGGGCACCATTCTGGAAGCAGAAACCAACTTTGAGGCGCAGCTCGCGTAATTCGCGGATGCCCAGCGTCGGCACTTCCTGTCCCAGTACATTTACCTGGCCGGCATCGGGATACAGCAATGCCACCATTATTTTGATGAGTACTGATTTACCGGTACCTGACCGGCCGAGTACCACTACGTTTTCCCCTTTATATACCTGGAGGTCGATGCCACGCAATACATGGTTGCTGCCAAAAGATTTGTAAAGATCCTTGACCTCGATCATTTTTTCCTTCCAGTCGATATTGGGCGTGAAGTTCTTCATACTATCTAAATGCGTTTGCCACCTGAACAATAACCACTTCTTCCAGGAAGATGAGGAACATAGACACTACTACGGAAACGTTAGCAGCCTTACCTACGCCCTGCGTACCCTGGGAAGCCCTGTAACCCTGGAAACAGCCAACAATACCAATGGTAAAGCCGTACATAACGCCTTTAACCGTGGTGGTGGCAAAATCCATAAAGGTGATGTTCTTGAATGCATCCTGGAAAAAAGTAATGAAACTGGTATGTTCATTCAGATGTACGTCCAGGTATGATCCCAGCATTGCTACCAGACCGGTATAACAAACAAGAACGGGTATACATACAGTGGTAGCCAGCACCCTGGTTACCACCAGAAATTTAAAGGGATTGATCGCTGAAACTTCCATGGCGTCGATTTGCTCCGTCACTTTCATGGATGCCAGCTCGGCACCGATGGAAGATCCGACTTTACCGGCACAGATCAGGGAAGTCACCAACGGCGCCAGGGCCCTTACCACTGCAATCGCTATCAGCGAAGGAAGCCAGGAAGTGGCACCAAATTCAGAAAGAGATGGACGGGACTGTTTGGTAAATACCAGACCGGTGATGAAGCCTGTCATGGTAATCAGTGCCAGAGAACGATATCCTACCTGGTAACACTGACGGATGAACTCCTTTACTTCCAGCGGAGGACGCAACGCTTCCTTAAAGAACCGCGTTATAAACTGGAATATACTGTATATGTCGAAGAAGAAATTATCAAGTCCTTTGGACACGACTGGTTTCTCCGGTTGTCCGTTGCTGGAATCCATTTTGCCGTTTTTAAATTATATCAATTATGCCTATACGCAGGTAGCAGCAAGACACAACCATCCCGCTAAATTACAATTTTGGTTCTCAGAATGTTACAGTCGGGGCAGAAAAATGGAAACTTTCCTGTATTTCTCCCTTGAAAATCATTGTATAACGGGGAATATATTTCCCTCATACACAATGCTGTAGCAAGATTTGAACGTATCTGTTCAATTTTTCCTATCCTGAGCGTTTCTTTTCCCTTCCGGGAAATTAACCCAAAAATAACGCCTGATCCATATTGGATTGGGGCCGCAAATTTAGGTCAATCTGCCCGAATATTTATCTATACTCAAATAAAAAATCAAAAGGCCATCCCTACAACGTAGAGACAGCCCTTTGATCCGTTTACCCTTAATTATAAATATTCAGGCAGATGATCCACATCTACCCCACTACAAAATTTATTTTTTCTTCAGTGCATAGGAGTAGTTACCCGGAATGCTCAGGTTGAGTGTTACCTCGTAAGTACCGGCCTCCGTAACGTTGATATTGGCGCCATCCCTGTTCAGGAAAGGATCTGAAGGTTTGTTATCACCATAGTTAATATCATATGCATGGTTAGCCCTGAATTTGAAGGCACCGGCGGTCAGGTCGGCGGTGGCGGTCCATACTTTTTTGGTAGCATCGTAGGTCAGCTCCAGGTCGTTACCCCATCCACCAGCGGCATCACCGGTCATAGACCAGGTTGTTTTGGTGGCAGACCATGCGTTGGTACCCAGGTCCAGCTGGATGAAGTAATATCCTGCACCGGTTATGCTGAGGTTGTCGCCGGTGGCAGACAATACACCAGCATTATTTACACTGGTACCGCCATAGTTGGTACCATTCCAGGAGGCTTCGGAAGTAAATTTGAAGCTGGCAGTGGCATTTGGAAGATTACCATAACCTTCGTAGGCCTTATCCGACTTCAATGACGCCAGCTTTATAGCAGAGGCAGGGTCCCAGCCCTGGTAATCGCCAGGCGCGTACATAGACGGATAATCGATCAGGTCCAGGTAGGAAGACACCACCAGCACTTTGGTATTGGAGTAGGCAGGTGCAAAATTGGCACTGATATATGCTTTTACGCGTACATCCATACCCGTTAGTACACCATTATCTATTTCCAGTGCGTTGGCAATGGTATTCAGATCCCCTACGGTAAAGGTTTTCGCCAGTGTATCGATTGCAACCTCCTTCACATTGGCGAAGCTGGTACCTGTTTTGGCAAATTGCAGGCTGTATTTCACGACACCACTGAAGCCGAAGTCGGAACGATCCCACTTAAAGGCAACAGCTGCATCTGTGACATGGTCCTTCTGCAATATGGCTGTATCAGCAGAAGCTGTCAGCGCAGGCGCGGTGCCGGGCTGGGCAACAGTTTTGATCTCATCTTTTTTACAGGACCACAGGGCCGCAGCAAAAAGACCAGCGATAATATATTTAGAAAATGATGTTTTCATGTTAACGTGTTGATTTTACTACGATTAATAACCGGTGTTCTGATGGAGAGATGGATTGGCTGTCAGGTCAGTTGCCGGCAGCGGATACAGTGTACGGAAAGACTCTGCTCCTTTACCTTCTTTCACACCACCCTTCCATGGCCATACATAGCTGGAAGAAGTGAATTTATCGAAACGGATCAGGTCTGTACGACGGAAACCTTCCCAGTACAGCTCTCTTCCTCTCTCAGACAGAACATCATCCAGTGTATAGCTGGTGATGTCGCCGGACTTATTTCCGTAGGCGCGTTCACGTAAGGTATTGAGGTAAGTGGTAGCGGTAGCCGCATCTCCACCGGTACCACCTCTTTTTACCGCCTCTGCATAGATCAGGTATTGTTCTGCCAGACGGAACAGCGGGAAATCTACGGAGCAGTAAGCACCACCCGGCGCAGAAGGAGTAGTACCTGTTGAGGTTACGTTCCTGAATTTGGTTACACGTAAACCTTCTGCAAACTGGGACACGTCGTCGATATCCAGTTTGGTACCGTAGAACATGGCTCTTTTGTCGGTAGCACCGCTGTAATCGCCAAACATTAATGGTAAGGAAGAAGTACTTCTGTTACCACCCCATCCACCGCCAGGGATACCGAAGGAGGCAGGGTTCATGTCGCCATTGACAGCAGCGTTGATGATAAACGTAGTACCACCGTTGTTCTGTGTTTTAACACCATCGTATGCAATTGGCAGAATGATCTCTGAATTGTTGACATCATTATCTGCCAGGAAAAGCTCGTTATAATTCTTTTTCAGGCTGTATCCTGCGGTGATTACCTTGGAGGAGTAAGTAATTGCCTCAGTGTATTTGGTGTTGCCTTTACCGAGGTATACTTCTGCATTGAGGTACAGACGTGCGAGCAGTGCCCATACAGCACCCTGGTCGACACGTGCATACTCGTTGGTTCTTGCTTTCATCACCAGTGGCTCTACGGCCAGCAGCTCAGACTCCACATACTTAAACAGTTCGGTACGGGTGGTCTGTGGCGGGATATATTTACCGATAGGATCTTTTTCTGTCACGAACGGCGGATTACCGAAGAGGTCCATCAGCACCCAGTATTCGAAGGCGCGCAGGTAGCGGGCTTCTGCACGGTAGGTACGGATTTCGTCGGCATCTTTACCGGTAAAACCACGGGAAGCGATTTTATCATCGGTAGATTCACGCAGGAATTCGTTGGCGATGGTGATATGGAAAAGACTGCGGTTGTAGAGTGCAGCCAGCAGCACGTTGTTGCTGGTCCAGTTCATGTAATGGAAGTCTGGAATTCCCGGATCATTCCATACGCACATGGCTTCTTCCGTAGGTAATTCCTGTGCATTCCAGTACAGACGGAGGAAGTCGGCCTGTCCCGGATCGATACCTGCAAGATCAGAAGAGCTGGTACCGGTATTACCGGTAAGGGCAAAGCTGCCATATACTTTGGCGAGTACCTGTTTGTAGCCATCCATGGTGGAATAGGCTACTTCAGATGTAGTGGCATTGGTAGGCGTTCTGTCCAGGTCCTTGGTACAGGAGCTCAAACCAACAACTGCCATGAAGATGCATATTTTGAGAAAGTTCTTTTTCATCTTGCTAAATTTTTTAATTAAAACTCAAGATTAGCTCCCAGTGTAAATACTCTGGACCTTGGATATAAGTTATAGTCAATACCACCATTCACCTCAGGATCAAGTCCTTTATACTTCGTAATCGTAAACACATTCTGAACAGTAGCATTCAGGCGCAGATGAGCAGTATTTCTGAACAGCGCGCCGAAGTTATAACCCAGGCTCAGGTTATCCATGCGGAGGAAAGAAGCATTCTGAATATAGTAGTCAGACTGGTATTGGTTATTATAGAAATTAGTATTGTAGATATCGGTAGTACTGTTGTTCAGCAGTCCCAGCGGATTCAGGATATTTCTTCTTACACCGAAGTTGGATGCTACGTTGTTGTAAACATAGTTACCAAGGCTGGCGCGGAGCGATGTACTGAGTGTCCAGCGGTCGTAAGCCACAGAAGTACTGAAGCCTAAGAATACTTTCGCCGCAGGAGATTTGTAACGGTACATATCTTTTTCGTTGATCACACCATCGTGGTTCAGGTCTTCATACACACCTTCGATTGGTTTGCCGTTTGCATCGTATACCTGTTTGTAAACATAGTATGCAAAGGTATTGTAGCCAACAGAGTGAATCTGAATGGTTTGACCGGTACCACCGGTGATCCCGCCGGTGAGGTTTCCAACAAAGCTGGAATCATTAACAGCAGTCAGGTTAGTGATCTTGTTGTTGTTATAGGTCAGGTTGAAGTTCACATCCCAGGTCAGTTTACCTTTCTGGATCGGTGTAGCACCGATGTTCAGTTCAACACCTTTATTTTCGATGTTACCTACGTTGGTCAGGATCTGGTTAGAGAAGTTAGAACCGATTGGAATAGGAACTGTATTCAGCAGATTTTTTGTTTTCTTGTAATACACGTCCACTGAACCTCTCAGGCGGTCGTTGAGGAAGCCATAGTCGAGTCCACCGTTCCAGGTAGCAGTTTGTTCCCACTTGATATTCTTATCATATGCAGCAGGCGCCATCATGTTATACCAGTTGTTGCCAAACTGGTACTGGCTGGCGTTGGTACTGGTAGAATAGATCGCCATGTAGGAGTAGTTGGCGATACCATCCTGGTTACCGGTGATACCGTAGCTCAGACGGAGTTTCAGGTCAGAGAAGGTTTTGCTGTCTGCCAGGAATTTCTCTCTGTTGATTCTCCATGTTAAGGCAGCAGCAGGGAAAACGCCCCAGCGGTTTTCTTTCGCAAAACGGGAAGAACCATCAGTACGTAAAGATCCTGTGATGATATACTTGTCATCGAAAGTATAGATCAGACGACCATAGTAAGAGATGAGTGTATTACGTGGTATATCGAAAGGGAATTTCGGTGTGCTACCTTCGATTGTATCACCTTTTGCGTTAAAGCTGGCGTAGTTGTAGTTGGTAGTGGCGTTATCATAGTAGCCATAACCTGCCAGCACATTGATATTACTTTTGATAGAAGGAAGTGTTTTCACATAGTTCAGATAGAACTCTCCTACCTTGTTATTGATCTTCTGGAGGAAGTAGTTGTTTTGTCCGCCGGTAGTATAATTCTGTGCTGCGTTTGCAGGAACAAAAGTAGTACCGCTGCCTCTGGAAACATCGTAGCCCAGGTTTAAGTTAGCACGTAATTCAGGCAGGAAGTGGAATTTATAATCCAGTTCCAGGTTACCGTAGCTGCGTTTCACCTCACTGTTGTTATCCTGCATACGGATCAGTGATACCGGGTTTCTTGGTGCATTCGGGTTGAGTGTAACATTACCGTTTGCATCTTTGGAGTACCATTCCCAGTAGCCGCCGAAAGGACTTGTAGAGTCGTATACCGGCTGGGTAGGATCAAATTGTACTGCGTTGATGATGGCACCCTGGTTAGCGTAATGTGCATTGCTGATAACACCTTTGGCACTGATGTTCACTTTCAGGTGATGGTCAAAGAACTGAGGGTTCAGGTTCACGCTGAGGAAGGAACGTTTCAGGTTATCGGTGATCAGTGTACCGGTCTGGTTGCTGAAGTCGGCAGAAACGCGGTAAGGCATATTTTTGATAGCACCTGCGATGCTGAGGTTATTATCATTGGAGATAGAAGTGCGATAGATTTCTTTCTGCCAGTTGGTGCTGGCATTACCCATCATCGCTTTCTGTGCCGGTGTTCCCAGTGAATCAACATACTGGCGGAACTGGTCGGCGCTGAGGGCGTCGATCATTTTATTGATCTTACCTACAGCGATATTGGTATTGAAAGTAATCTTAGGTGAACCGGAAGCGCCTTTTTTGGTGGTGATCATGATCACACCGTTGGAAGCTCTGGAGCCATAGATCGCAGTAGCAGCAGCATCTTTGAGGATGGTAAGACTTTCGATATCGTTAGGATTGATCAGTGACAATGGATTTGGTGCACCGTTGATGCCACCGCCGCTTAAAGGCACGCCATCTATTACATAGAGCGGGTCGTTGCTGGCATTGAGGGAAGAACCGCCACGGATGCGGATGGTGCTACCTACGCCAGGCTGGCCACTGTTGGAGGTTACGGCCACACCAGCTACCTTACCAACGATCAGCTGATCGGGCGACTGAATATTACCTTTCTGAAAGTCTTTGGAAGAAATGGTGGTGATACTTCCGGAGACATCTTTTTTCTTTGCAGTACCATAACCGATTACCACCGCTTCCTGGAGCTGACGTTTATCATCGCCCAGTTGAACATTGATGGTTTGCTGGTTTGTTACAGTTATTTCCTGCGGTATTTTTCCGAGGAAAGAGAATACAAGCACAGTGTTTGGACTACCAGGTATGGAATAATGTCCCTGAGCGTCCGTTTGGGTACCGCGTGAAGTACCTTTGATCTGGATACTCACTCCAGGCAGGGATTCGCCGGTAGTGGCATCGGTTACCTTTCCGGTGATCTGCGCCTGTGCCTGGGCGGAGAATATGCCGCATAGTAACAGTAACGCACATACGAAAAGCCGATTGTAAAACTTTTTCATAACGTAAGTAGAATTTGGGTGAGATTTATTATCAGTAATACAAAAAAGTGGCATCAGTAATTATTTTATTTGCTCAATTCAAGTACCCATTCCTGCATGGCAGGGATTTCTAAACTATTATCCAGTTTATATGCTTTATCAGTAATGACATCTCTGGCAGATGAAAATCCGCCTGTTCGTTCATTATAATAATTAACATCAATCTTTCTTGCTTCCTTAGCAGTGTTCATCACGCACATGATGGTCTGGTGGTCATCATAGCGGAAATAGATGTACAGGCCATTTTCAGGCGCGTACTGCATTAATTTGCCGTGAGTAAGGGCAGAAGAAGTTTTGCGGAATGTACCCAGTTTTTTCACCAGGTTTTGTACTGCCAGTTCATCTTCATTCATACCTTTTCCGGTAAACGCGTTGCGTTGGTCGTTTGCCCATCCTCCGGGGAAGTCGAGGCGAACGAGCCCATCCGGTTTTTTCTCTCCTTTCATCAGCACTTCTGAACCGTAGTACAGTTGCGGGATACCTCTGCCGGTGAGCAGCCAGGTATATGCGATTTTCTGTTTTGCTACGTCGCCGTTGATACGGCTGGCGAATCTGTCAAGATCGTGATTATCGAGCAAAAGTACGTTATGTGTGGGATCTTTGTATAAATAATCGTAGCTCAGTACATTATACAGCTGTGCAACACCGGCATTCCAGTCTGGTTCCTGTGTCAGTGCGGGTGCGATGCCGTTGAAGAGGCACTGGAAATCGACAACTCCTTCCAGGTTGCTTTTGAAAGGTGTATTGATATTATTCTGTACGAAATATACCTGGTTAGGAACGTTCTGCACGAGTATTTCACCGAATATGCTGATGGCGGGATATTCTTCCATCAGTGCCTGGTTGCAGTTATTGCTGAACTGGGCATCATTGTAGGTATAGGTATCTACGCGAATGGCATCTACCCCGAATTCTTCTACATACCAGATGGCATTCTCTATAATAAAATTCGCTACATATGGGTTCTTTTGATTCCAGTCCGGCATCTCTTTTACAAACCAGCCATCGGTCATGCGACGGCGGTCTATAGCGGAGGCATAGGGATCAAAGAGTGTTTGTTCGCGGGCATTGGTGGCGGTAAAAACAGGCCATTGGTTGAGCCAGTCTTTCGCCGGGAGGTCCTGTACCAGCATATGATAAGTACCGGTGTGGTTGTAAACCGCGTCCTGTACGAGTTTCATACCTGATTGATGGAGGGTATCGCTCAGTTTTTTATACATGGCATTACCACCATATCTCGGATCTATTTTATAATGGTTGGTGATGGCATAACCGTGTTCAGTGCGGTCAGGCATATCATTCTCCATTACGGGTGTCATCCAGATGGAAGTAATTCCTAATTGTTTGAAGTAGTCGAGGTGGTTGATAACTCCCTGGAAATCACCTCCATGACGTGCATAGTAATCGGCACGGTTGAGCGATTGATCTTTCAGTCCGGGTACTTTATCATTGGAAGGATCTCCGTTGCTGAAGCGGTCGGGCATGAGCAGGTAGATCATATCGGCCTGGGAGATACCTTGCGCGAAGTCTTTTCCTGGCGTGCCTTTGCGGGCTTTTAACGGCCAGCTGATTTGCGTGGTTTTTGCATTTTTCAGGCAGATAAAATCCACATTCCCTGGCATGGCGGCATCACTGATCGTGATATCAATGGCCAGGTATTTCCCATTTTCGAAAGTATGGGTATCTGTAATGGTAACTCCGGGATAATTAACAGATATTTTCGATTTGTTAAATTCGGAATCCTCACTTTTTAAAAGTAACTGTATTTTATTATGTTTCATCCCTGTCCACCAGTTGGTCGGGTAGACATCAGGTTGCCTGGCATAGGCGTAAGCAGTGGAACACAACATCATCAGTCCGGCGATCAGCATTTTCCTCATAGTGGAATATCGTATAGTGGAACTTTTAAATTCAGTGTGGCAAATTATGTAAAGGCGCATCAATAAAGAAGTCGCTTATACTTACAGCACTATTACTATGACATAAAACATCAGCCGGAAAAAGCTGCATTTAGTATAAGATTTGACGTCGTTCGTATAAAAAAATGGTCGTTTGGCGATTATTCTTTAGCTTAAATGGTATTTTTGCAGGCAATTATGATTGATATCCCACGTTCCCGGCTGGGGAAGAAGAGTGTATATGCCATCTACTGGGTGCTTTACCTGATAATTTTCGGATGTATACAGGCTGGTCCCGACCATGATTTCCGGAATGCTTTTGCATCCGAGATCATCAGTTTGCCTATGCGTGTACTTTTCGTCACCGTTGTACTGGAAGTGTTGGTAGAACGCTTCTTATTCCGCAAGCGTGTATGGTTGTTTATATTGATCTATATCCCGCTGATCCTCTTCTTTGCTGTAATACAACGTTACCTGGATAATACCTTTATACTTGAGTATTTCCTGACAGACTGGAAGAAAGAGCCGCTGTTAAGTGCTGCACCTTTTATCTACAGCGTATTCAAGCTGCAGTTTGTGGTGACGATTCCATTCTCTGTAAAATTATTTTACAACTGGATGCGGGAACAACACCGGTCTATGCGTATGGCCGAAGAGAAATCACAGGCGGAGCTGATCGTATTACGTAATCAGTTCCATCCGCATTTTATCTTTAATGTGTTGAATACTTTATATGCAAAAACTTTGGTAACCTCTCCGGAATCAGCAGAGATCGTGAGCCGGATGTCGTCGTTGCTGCGGTTTTCCATCTATGAGATCAACACCCGCAGTGTACCGCTCGACAAGGAGATTCAGTACCTGGAAGATTATATCAGCCTACAGCGCGTACGTTTCAATCAGTACCAGCAGATTAGTTTTCATGTAGAAGGCGCCCGGGAAAATAAATATATGGAGCCGTTTATCCTGATGACATTTGTGGAAAACTGCTTTAAGCATTGCATGCCCAATGAGCATGGCGACAGCTGGATCACCATCAGTATTTCCATCCGCGAAGAATGGCTGACAGCGCGGATTGAGAATAGCGCAGTGTTAGGACATTCCGGACATCAGCTACATAATGGCGGCGGTGTCGGGCTGGAAAATGTAAAACGCAGACTGAACCTGATATATGGAGAAAATCATATCTTAAAAATCTCCCAGGACGAGGATAGTTATTTTGTGTATTTGAAATTGAAATTAGAAACGCATGAGCAATAGTATTAACTGTATTATCATCGAAGATGAGCAGCCGGCTGCCGACCTGCTTCAGCTTTACATAAGCCGGGTAGAAATGTTGCACCTGGCGGGCACTTTCACCAGTGGCACACAGGCCATGCGCTGTTTAAATACCAATAAAATAGACCTGATTTTTACAGATATCAACCTACCCGGTATTTCCGGTGTAGATTTCATCCGTTCGCTGACACCTGCACCCAATGTGATTTTCACCACTGCCCATGCAGAATATGCCGTAGATGGTTTTGACCTGGATGCAGTAGATTTCCTGCTGAAGCCTATTCCGTTTGAAAGATTTCTGAAAGCCATCAACCGCTTCATCAAACTGGACAAGCAGATAGCAGAACCCACTCCTGCGCCAAAGCAGGAAGCAACAGAGAAAGAATCTCCCTTTATCTTTATCAAATGTGATAAGAAGATGGTGAAGATTTATTTAGATGATATCCTGTATTTTGAATCTCAGAAAAATTACCTGCTGATCAATACCAGCAAGGAAGTCTTCAAGACCTACCACTCTATTTCAGAAATGGAAGAAAAGCTGCCGGAGGCAACGTTTGTGCGGATACACCGGTCGTTTATTGTGTCCATTCCGAAGATAGAAAAGTATAATAGCAATGAGATAGAGATCAATAAAATATCTATTCCTATCGGAAGGCATTATGGCTCTACGACGACGCATGCGTTGAGGAATTATCAGCTGATGTATCCGACGTTTCAGTTGTAGTTCGATATTTTATGCTTTTGAAGTTTTTTACTCCAATGCCTTCGGCATTGGAGTAAAAAAGAAGGGGGCCCCACCGCCGGTAGGGCCCCCTTCTTTTAGTATCAGAGATAGCGGCTCCCCTCTACTAAGTAGAGCGAGTACGGGACTAAATAACCTCTATGGCAACTTCTTCGTTGGAGAAGAGAGAAGCCTGTTCTTCGAACAATGCTTCGATCATGCCAATTTCCTTGCTGTACATGGTTTTCTTACGTCGCCCGAAGTATAGGGTATTCTCCATCACTTTATCTCCTTCCCAGGCAAGTTTCAGTTTGCCGGAGTGGAGCTCCTGGCGACAAAGGAAATCCGGAATAATCGCAAAACCTTTGTTATCATTCATACATCTTACTATACTGCATTTATTGGGCACAATATAATTAGGCCGAAAATCCGGGTGGCGATTGAAATTGAAGTGCCAGAACTTGCGCATATTTTCCATATCCGCTGCGGTGGTATACCAGATTTTATCTTTCAGCCATTGTTCTGCTTCATTGATTTTTTTAGCATAGATGAGCTGTGTAAATTCCGTGATATCCTGATCACCTCCTGCCACCAACACGATCTTCTCTTTTGAAAAAGCCTTGTATTCCAGGTTGGCCTGGTTGCCTTTCTGGGGCGTAATGATCAGGTCCAGCAGGCCATGGTCGAGGTCTTGCTGCATATCCGGGTATTCACCGAATTTGATATTGATATTAAAAGGCAGGGAGGAAATGTATTGTTCCAGCGTAAACTGGAATGTTTCCAGGCACATTCCTACGCTGATGGTGGACTGGCCGGAGGCGGCACTTTTGTGGAAATGCTCTTCTGCCTGTTCCAGTTTATTTACGGCTTCAAGAATGTAGTTATAAAGGACTTTAGCGCGCTCTGTGGGCACCATTTTGCGGGCGGTGCGGTCGAACAGCTTATGGCCGACGTAGGCTTCCAGTGAGTTGAGGTGCAGGCTTACTCCTGGCTGCGATATATACAGGGTTTGGGCTGTTGCCGTCAGTGAACCCGTCTCATATATGGTTTTGAAAGTACGAAACCATTCAAAATTCAACAACATAAACTATTATTTTTCTGATGCAAATATACTATTTATCTAATTATGATAATAATACTCACTATTCTAATTTTGTTCCGGCAAAACAATAAAAGCGAAAATAATGGAACAGACAATTCATATAGCAGGCCCGGCCAGCAGCAATAGCACCACTAACAGCAAGCGTCTTCCGGCTGCGTTGTGGGCATTAACGATCAGTGCATTTGCCATAGGCACCACAGAATTTGTGGCGGTGGGCATATTACCAACCATAGCAGCAAGTCTGAAAGTTAGCGTAGCCACCTCTGGCTTACTGGTGAGTATTTATGCATTGGGCGTTGCCATCGGCGGGCCGATCCTTACCGTTTTAACGGGAAATATGCCCAGGAAACCGCTATTGGTATCCTTGATGGGACTTTTCATCCTCGGCCATATAGCGTCCGCTATTGCGCCTGGTTTTGGACTATTACTGGCAGCAAGGTTTATTTCCGGATTTGCCCATGCCGTATTCTTTGGGGTTGGTGCCACCATTGCCGCTACGCTCGTAGCGCCAGACAAGAAAGCAACAGCCATCGCCATTATGTTTGCGGGGCTTACCATCGCCATCATAGTAGGGGTACCGCTGGGCACTTTCATCGGCCAGCACTTCGGATGGAGAGCTACCTTCGTGGGCGTTGCCATACTGGGCGTGGTTGGCTTTGCGGCAACAGCACTCCTGTTGCCCAACAACCTGAAAAATGACCAGCCTTTACAGCTGAAAGACCAGCTAAAGGTATTGAAGAACGGACATATACTGCTGGTACTCGCCATCACTGCACTGGGATACGGCGGCACCTTTGTGGTATTCACCTTCCTGGCAACATTACTGGAAAAAACCACCGGATTTAGTCCGGCCGCGGTAAGTTTATTACTGCTCATCTACGGTGTCGCGATTGCCATTGGTAATATCGCCGGCGGTAAACTGAGTAATACCAACCCTGCCAGAGTATTGATACGCATGTTCATTTTGCAGGCACTTGTTCTGGCATTGTTCAGCATCACCGCACATAACCCGGTCAGCGCCGTCATCACTTTGTTTTTCATGGGCGGCTTATCTTTTGCCACTGTACCCGGACTGCAGTTATATATCGTACAATTGGCAGGCAGATACCTTCCTGGCACGGAAGGCATTGCCTCTTCGCTGAACATATCCGCCTTTAACCTGGGCATCGCCATCGGCGCCTATGTTGGCGGACAGGTAACAGATATACCGGCACTTGGACTGAATGCCACTCCATGGGTAGGTGCCCTGATCGTGCTGGCAGGAGGACTGCTGACCGTCATCAGCTATAAAAACAACAAACCATTATTAGCGTAGGCCCGTCTACGTTAGTATATAAAAATAACCCGCCCGTATTACGGCGCGGGTTATTTATTGTTAGAGATAATTACTTACTTCTACCAGGTTATTATCAGGATCTCTGAAATATACACTGACAATAGGCCCCAGCGCACCGGTGCGGGGAACTTTTTCTTCCAGGATTGTAATATGCTTTTCTTTCAGCAGCGCTACCACTTCATCAATGGGAGTATCAGCAATGAAGCATAGATCCGCCGATCCGGGTGTAGGAAAAGCAGCTTTAGGATCTATTTCTTTGCCACGCTGGTGCAGGTTTATTTTCTGGTTACCGAATTTAAGTGCGGTACGGCCTGCGCCAAAGGTTTCGGGCTCCATACCTAATACCTCCTGATAAAACTTAACGGTGGTGGCTATATCCGCTACCGTTAGTACCAGGTGGTCCAGCCGGTTAATTTTCATAAGCCATGGTTTTATTTACTATAGTAAGTTAGTACTTAATCAGAAATTCTGTTATCTTTCCTGTTATCCCAAATAATTTCCACTCATGAAAAGAAGCATACTATTTCTCTTCCTATGCCTGTCTGTAGTCATTAGCAAGGCCCAGTACCGTCAGTTCGGGGATGTCAGCTGGACATTCAGCATTCCCGGTCAGTTCTTCACCACACCTGCCGTTTTTAAAAACAGCGTGATCATCGGCGGCATGGACGGCAAACTATATTCACTGGATAAAAATAACGGCAAAAAGCAATGGCAGTTCCAGGCAGGGGCCGGCATCGGCACACACCTGCTGGCAGATGATAAACAGGTATATTTTGGCAGCTACGACGGGCATTATTATGCGGTAGATGCCGGCACCGGCAAACAGCGCTGGTCTTTTGCTACCAAAGGCGAAAAACATATAGGCGGTAAAGGCTACTGGACCATGCAGCCGCTATCACAGGAAATGGAAGACCAGTACGACCTATACCTCTCCTCTCCTGCCACTGATGGCAAACTGGTATTTTTCGGCAGCAGCGACAGCAGTATCTATGCGGTAGACAAAACCAATGGTAAACTGGTATGGCAGCACAAAACAGCAGGCCCGGTACATGCAGGCCTGACCTATTATAACGGCCAGGTGTTCGCAGGCAGCTGGGACAGGAATATTTACGCGCTTAACAGTCAGACAGGGAAAGTAAACTGGTCTTTCGCCAGCAAAGTTGACACCATTTACCATGGCGTATTACAAGGTATTCAGGCCACCCCACTGGTATACAACAATACCCTTTACATAGGCACCCGTGATGCAAATCTATACGCACTCGATGTATCCGATGGTAAGCTGAAATGGTCGTACAGGGAAAGCGATGCCTGGATTGTAGGCCCTGCTGTTCAGGCGAATAACCGCATCTATGTAGGAACTTCCGACAGCTACCAGATGCTCTGCATCAACGCAGCTGATGGCAAGGAAATATTTAAGCATAAAAGTGGCGGCTATGTATTCGGCGCGCCCGCGCTCAGCAAGGATATCCTTTGCTATGGCGATTTCACCGGCAGGTTATTTCTGCTAAACAATATAACCGGCAAAGTACTCGACCAGTTTGACACCAAAGGCCGTAAAGCTAATGCCGCCAGCGTATTAGACAGCAGCGGCAATATCAGCTTTATGCATATTGCCAATGGACAGGACCCTTCGTTTTATAGTACCGCCAAATACGTGATGAAGGAGTTATATAAACTGGAAAGTTTTACTGCTGCACCTGTAGTAGCAGACGACAAGGTGTTTGTGGCCGGCGGCGGGAGTTTATATGCGATCGGACTCAAAAAATAGATCTGATTAAAATTAAAAAAGCGCTTCGATCGAAGCGCTTTTTTATTAAATTCATTTTACCTTATCAATCATAGGGCGTACTCAAGCCGATAAAACAGGAAGCAATAGCGAACAGGCCGAATATAATCCAGCCCCCATCCACACAAAAAGTAGGAAAGGTTTGTTCTGTTTTAAACAATATTCTTTTGCTACCGGGCAAATATTTCATTTCCACTAAATCTCCTACCGTACTCTGTTTACAAAAAATTGCGGTAACCGTTTTCTTAAAAACTTCATTATTGTAGGAAAATTTCACCTGCCTATGTCCCTTATTTGTACCGCAATCAGCAGGCTTATCTGCAAGCTGCATCTTCACTACCGTTCCATCCCGCAGTACCAGATAATCTCTATAGGTATCAAAGCCACTAAACAGGCCCAGCAGCACAAATGCAACTCCTGCAAATAAATATGCGATTTTGCGTTCTCCTTTTCTCAACCATCTCATAGGTACTATTTTTTCTAACCTTTATTTCGAAAATGCCGTTTTAGGAAATAACTTCTTAAATCCATTGTACACGCCCTGATGAATCGCTGTGGAGTGCAGCTCTTCCGGCATATAGTCAAAAATGATACTGATATTTTTTTGTTTAGCGGCTATTTCATGTAAAGAAACTGCTACGTTATACATGCGGAGGTCTTCATCTTTGTTAGGAACACCTAAGTATACACGTACCGGTTTTTTCAGATTTTTCTGCATCAGATTTGCTGCATCTGCCAGTAATTTTCTTTCTCCCCACCACAGACTCGGACTTATAATGATGTAGTCATTAAACAGGTAAGGACGTTTCAGCAGAATTTCTGTAGACAGCAGCCCCGCCAGCGATTCGCCGATAACCGTATTATACGCACGTGCATGAAAATTTTGCTTCACAAAAGGTTGCAATTCCTTTTCCAGGAAATCCATATAGGCGGCGGACTTACCATATTGTGGGAAGCTGCTTTTCTGAAAACCTTCCTTCTCAAGAAAATCCAGGTTTGGAACCTCGAAGGTAAAGTCACGCCTTCTGTTTACGTTCTCTATACCAACAACGATAGATTTAGGAAAACGTGCTACCCATGGCTGGGTATTAAATCTAACAATACCGGCTATATGAAAAAAATCTTCTTCCATACCTCCATCCAGGATATAGATAACAGGATAGGTGGTGGTATCTGCGGCATTGTAACCTTCCGGTAAGTAGATATTAATATTCCTGTTTTCATTCAGGATTTTTGAGAATAAAACTGTTGATTGTCCGATGGTCAAAGGTTTGGTGTCCGTTTGGGCATTGGCATGGATGGCAGTGGCCAGTAAAAGACATGCTACGAAAATTCTGATGTACTTCATCATATTGGGTTGTCTGAAATAATGATAGATATTGGGTTCCGGTGTTTATTTAATTAAGAAACCAAACAAATATAAGTTTAACAAATGGATGCCGGAAAAATGGTTATAACTTTCCTTGTTTAAATAATTACCCATCCTTGTTTGAAGAACGTAAGGGAGGCCCCTTTTATGAAATCTTTCCAGTTTCCAGTTTTATCAGCCGACTCAGATTCCAGTTCAAAAAGAAATACAAGGGGATTTGCCAACCCACCCTTCCACTGTACCCAACAAGTAAAGCGTTTCATTTTGGGGGATTCTTCTAAAAACTTTAACTCTTCAAAATTTCCAACATAAAATGTATCCGCACGAAAAGTATCATTGAGCGAATGTTCTTTATTTGGCGATGACGCAATGTGGTCTGACGGCGAGGCAATCAATGAAGGATAGATGAAACCAAGTGAAAATAACTGCTTTATAGCCTCTGTACCACTGACATTAATAACCTGGGAACCATATTTATAAGTAGTAGCATTTACCTTTTTCACAACCCCGTTATACTTTTCATACTTCATCTTTTCCCCGGCTTGAAATGTCTTTTTAGCCCAATAATCCTCCTGTTCTCCCGAGGTTTCAAATTTTGGAATTGAATCTTTCTGGCAATAGCCATTAAAACTGCAGCACAGGATTCCAATTAAAATAACAATCTTCATATCCTAAGAATTATATAAACGTACTTTACTACCTGGTTAACCAGTACATTGCTATCCCTGATACTTCAGGAAATCTACATCAATTTTGTTGGCAATGAAATATGAATTTCCAACTAACAAAGCGGAGGGATACTGGCGTTTGGCCGTCAGTCTTGTACCATCACACAGGCTGGGTTCCCGTTCACTGATAAGAGAGAATTTCAATACGTTATCTGCCAGGACTTTAGCCATCTCCTGCAACAACTTTTTGGGACCATTTGCAAATAAACCTCTACCTGCTTTCATCAATTTTACAACTTCCAATTCACTATTTAAATAGCGATCAATATATTGATAGTGGCCATATAACCGTTTTTCAATTTGTTTGACCTCCCAAAATAATTTATACACATCGGCTGAGACGCCGGTAAAATATAAACTTGCCTGCAAATCATTGTAATCCCAAAGTAACGGATGGTCATCCGAATAAAATATGTCATTTGCAGGAATTAAAGAGATACAGGCAGCATGCAATTGATCAAACTGTATTCTCAAATCCCCTGTCTTTTCTTCCTCAACAGTTGATATCTTAATTACTAAATCGACAAAAGGTGTTGTTGTACTGGTATCAAAATTTAAAATTCTGATATCAATTTCCTCCGGATCATAAATACTAAGTTCGGTAACTAAATTGCAGATCAATGATTTTTCCATTTCTGATTAAATTGTATCCTGGCATCTATTATTATCAGGATACGCATTTTCACAGTCAAATCCCGGATAACGCTTAAATTTACCTATTACCAATCAATAATTCTGTCGCAGGATGATTTAATTCCCTGGAAATGCCGCCTGATTTGGGGAAAAAGGGCTGCGGCCATCTGGTAGTAGCGGATATTTGTTTATCTAGATTATTATCAAAACGAATCATTTGTTTTACTTCTACCTCTCTTATACCATTTCACGCCTTCATACCACACGGCACAGATCATTCCAACTACCAGGCAAACCAGGAGCTGATCGGCGCTTAGGGCGGTAATACTGAAAAGGTTGGCTACAGCTGGCACATATAGCATGATGGCAGTTAAGAGAACGGTAGCGGTGATGACGCCCAACATCAGCATATTTCTATTTTTCATGCTGGTAATAAAGGAGTAGTAGGTAGACCTGTTGACCATTGTCAGGAAGATGTTGGCGATGATCAGCGTCGTGAAAACCATACTCCTGGTGCGGATTTCGTCAAATCCGTGATGAACAGCCCATTGGTAAACACCCAGTACGCCGGCGGTAATCACGAGGCCCTGGAGAATACACCTGCCCATTTCCTCCCAGCTGAGAAACGTTTCATTGATGGGGCGCGGTGGCTGCAACATTGTATTTTTCTCCAGCGGTTCATTTTCGTATACGATGGAACAGGTAGGCCCCATCACTATTTCGAGGAAAATGACATGCATAGGCGTGAATATATTCGGGTATAACCATCCCAGGAATAGTGGCAGGGACACAGTGAGGATAATCGGTATATGAATAGCTACAATATACAATACTGCCCTTCGGATATTATTGTAGATACGGCGGCCCATGGCAACGGCATCTACCATGCCGGAAAGGTCATCATTGCTGAGTATCAGCGCTGCCGCCTGTTTGGCGATTTCGGTACCTTTCTGCCCCATGGCGATACCAATATGGGCGGCTTTCAACGCCGGGCCATCGTTGACACCGTCGCCGGTCATGGCTACGATCTCTCCTTCTGCTTTCAGGGCATTAATGGCTGCCAGCTTTGCCTCGGGGAACATGCGTGTGAAGATATTGGCCGACTCCATCTTCTGGCGGCGCTGGTCTTCTTCCAGCTGCATCAATACATCGCCATCTATTGTTTCGTCCGCATTGCGGAGTCCGGCCTGCTTTGCAATGGCCCTGGTGGTGGCACTGTTATCGCCGGTGATGATCTTCACCACGATACCAGCGGCATAGAATTTATCAAATACTGCTTTGATATTGGCTTTCGGAGGATCGTAAAAAGTAATCAGTCCCAGGAAGGTAAATGGTAAACTCTGCTGAAACTCCGGATAGTCGTTGCCGTTAAAACCGGAACGCGCTACGCCCAGCACCCTGTAACCCTGACTGGTGAGGGCATTCAACTGGTCAACTACCTTCTTCCTGTCTTCTCCCTGTAACTCACATACGGTAATAATGGCTTCAGGAGCGCCCTTGGCAGCAATAAACCGATTGCCTGAACTGTCTGCGAAGACGTGCGTCATCATGGGCGGCGTGCCCCCTAACGGGTACTCATGTACGATATTGAATTTAGGACGGAGGTCGGAGGTGGTTACTTTTCCATAAACACTGTGCAGCGTTTTCTCCATCGGGTCAAACGGGACGGGCTCACTGGCCCACATCGAATAAGTAATCACTTCCGTTGCTGCAGGGTCTTTCCAGTCATCTTTTTCGTATAGTTTACCCGTGGATGTGGCATACACATCATGCAGCTGCATACTGTTTTCTGTGATGGTGCCTGTTTTATCGGTACATATAACCGTAGCACTGCCCAGCGCCTCTACAGTGCGTACTTTCTTTACGATGATCCCCAGCTGCATCAGCCGCCGGGAACCCAATGCCATGAAGGTGGTGAAGGCAACAGGGATTTCTTCCGGGAGTATAGACATGGCGAGGGTGAGGCCTTTCAGCAAACTATCTATCAGGCTTCCACTGATATAGAAATTATATCCCCATACCGCCAGAAATACCGCCAGCCCGATGATCGCCATTACTTTTACAAAGTGCGTAATTTGTTTTTGCAATAAGGTAGGCTCATCTTTTATCGTTAATATGGAGGTACCCAACTCCCCTATTTTTGTTTGAGCGCCCACCTTTTCTACTTTCGCGAAGGCGAGGCCGGAGGCCACCAGTGTGCCGCTATAGAGGTCCTTATCCCCTTCCGGCGTTTTAGATACGGTGAATGCTTCTCCTGTTAGTGCCGATTCATTGACAGAAAAATCATTGGCATGTAACACATATCCATCGGCATTAACGGTATTGCCTTCTTCCACTACCATCACATCTCCCACTACAATATCTGCGGTGGGGATACTGATAATTTTCCCTTTGCGGACAACCTGGCTCAGTGGCTGATTGATTTTCTTCAGCGCCTCCAAAGCCTTATTGCTACGGCCTTCCTGATAGATGGAAATACCGGAAACCACCAGGATTGCTGCCAGCATGAAATAGGCTTCGCTGGTTTCTCCCAGGATAAAATATATAATGGTAACAGCTATCAGCAACAACAGCATGGGCTCGGAAAGTAATTCCGACAACAATGCCAGCAGCCTGTTTTTCTCTTTTGTGGCATATTCATTCGTTCCGTTCTCTCTACGGGAAGCCAGTACAGCGGCATCATCCAGTCCTTTGATATGCGCCGGGATATTCTTACGTTCAGCCATAAGCAATAGCGAATTAGCGGAGATATGAAAATAAGCTATTTCAGGAAGTCCCCCGTGATGCTATTTTATAACCGCCGGCCACACCATGTGGCGACAGTACCACCTGCCATAGCTGGCTATACCGTGCCCTGAAAGAGCCGGCACACGACATCAGGTAGTAATCCCACATTCTTTTAAAAACAGGATCATAAGCTCCGGAGAGGTGGTCCCAGTTATTATTGAAATTCTGGTGCCAGGCCATCAGCGTTCTGTCGTAGTCGGTGCTGAAGTTCTGCCAGTGTTCTACTACAAAAAAGTCTTCTGCCGACTTCCCTATCTGTGCAATAGACGGGATATTGGCGTTGGGGAAGATATATTTATCCAGCCAGGGATCTGCCATGGTATGTGAGCGGTTGCCACCGATGGTATGGAGGAGGAAAAGGCCGTCATCTTTGAGGCAATGCCTGGCCATTTTCATATAGGCGGGATAGTTACGGTAGCCTACATGTTCGAACATGCCCAGTGAGGCGATGGCATCGAATTTTTCCTGCATGCTGCGGTAGTCCATGACTTTGATATCTACCGACAGCCCTTTGCAACGTTCTGCTGCCAGCTGGGCCTGTTCTTCTGAAATGGTAATACCTGTAACGTGTACCCCATAGCGTTCGGCAGCGAATTTGGCGAAGCTGCCCCAGCCACAGCCGATGTCGAGCACGCGCATACCGGGTTGCAGGTGAAGCTTTCTGCAGGTGAGGTCCAGTTTGTTTTCCTGAGCGGTGGCCAGGTTCTCTGCCTGGTCCCAGAAGGCGCAGGTGTAGGTCATGCGGGGGTCCAGCATGTGGGAGAAAAGGTCGTTGCCCAGGTCGTAATGTTTACGGCCGTTTTTGAAGGACTGCTCCGGGTGCTGGAAATTAAAGATCCGGGAGATAAGGATATCCCTTTTGAGCTGCCAGCTGGCACGGATTTTATCTTCCAGCCGCGATTTCAGGATGCGCGTAATGAACTGATCAGGATGGGGGCTATCCCACCAGCCAGCCATATACGATTCTCCCAGGGCCATGGAGCCATGTTTCAATACACTGGGATAAAAATGATCATTATTGACGGTGATATCCCAGGGATCATTACCGTTAATAGCTATACCTGCGGAGGCCAGCAGGCGGGTAATCATATTTTTACTGTTTTCCATTGCAACAGAATTCACGTACAATAGCCCTAAACAAATGCCGTTTCCAAAAGTTTATGAAAGCTGCAAATGAGCCGGATTGAATATAAAAAATTAGGTGAACTGGCTGCAATAGCCATACAGTAAATGTAACTACAGACTTACAAGCGGTAATAAAACTGGAGGACGTTTAGCCGAAGCCGTTAATTGAGGGGCCGGTATAAGAATAAGTCCGGCCCGTATCCTCATAAGCAAAATAATATATCTAAAGACGATACCCATCCGTATCGCCCTCTATTTACATAGATTTTTTTGAAGGGTGAAAAATAGTAAAAAAAATCATACCAATGATTAAATAGCGTTTATAATTGCAAAAAATATTTTATAAGCGTATTTTATACACTGTTAAATTTCATCATCTTCGAATTCATCGGCACTGCGGGCAATGGGTAAACTAATCGTAAAACTGGTGCCTTTACCGGGCAGACTTTCCACCCCTATGCTACCTGCGTTCTGCTGGGCAAACTCCTTACACAGCACCAATCCCAGCCCTGTACCACGTTCACCGTTGGTGCCATATTCGGGGTGCTGGCGGTAGGAAAACAGGTCGGTAATCTGTTTTGGTGTCATGCCGGTACCCTGGTCGCGGAAGCTGATAGCCACCTGTTCGTGGTTGGGGTTAGCGCCGATAGTGACGGTACCGCCCTGGAAACTGAATTTAAGTGCATTACTCAGCAGGTTGCGGAGAATAACAGAAACCTGGTCTCTGTCGGCATATACTTTCAGCTCGTCCGGTATTTGCAGCTCCACGGTAATCTTCTTCTGCAGCACGGGCAGGCGGAAGAAATACAGGACTTCTACCACCAGTGGCTCCAGCGGAAAATTGGCCGGGAAAGCCTGAATACCCTTCATGCTGCGGCTACTCCAGCGCAGGACATTGTCGAGCGAGCCGCCCAGCTGTGCTACCTTTTCGTGGAGCACTTCAATGGCTTCCCGCATATCTTTTTCGGGGTACTCTCCTTTCAGGAACATGTCCAGCAGGACTTCCAGCGTGGCAAGCGGGCTACGTACATCGTGGGCAACGATAGAAAAGAGCTTTTCCTTGTCTTTATTCATATTGGCCAGCGACTGGCGCTGTGCTTCCATTTCTTTCTGGTAATCGGACTGGATACGTTTGAAGAAGGTGAGCCCTACGATAGGGAATGCCAGCGACACCACCACATTCAGCCATACACGTTGTCTCGGGACCGGATCAGCCCAGCTAAGGTGTTGCGGGAAATAAACGATCCCTACAAATACGAGTATGATCAGTATGCTGACGATTACAATATACCAGGTATTGTCATTTACCAGGATGGTAACGATGAGGATATTCAGGAGAAAGTATTCGGCGCCGTTATGGTAAACAAATCCTGTAAAGGCGTAGATGACGGCGCATGCCATAATTACCCAGGTGCGTGCCCAGAGGTATTTACGGAACTTGTGCATGAGCAGCAACATGCCGGCACTGGCGGAGGTAGTAAGATTAAAGGCAGATAAGGTAATACGTCCCTGGCAAAAGTTGAGTATGCAGAAGTAGAGCATGAAGGGAATACAGGGAATTGCCAGGAGGTTGAGCAATTTTGTTCTTCTTACTTCAATAAACGGCATGCCAGGATAAATCCCAACGTTTACTATGGCATTCCAGCAATAGTGAATATAATCAGACGAAATCTGCCGTAAATCCTTCAGCATAGGAGCACAAATATACCCTGAAATTCAAATGCGCGCATAGTGGGTAACAAGAAATTAATGAAAAGGAGTGCTAACATAAAAAAGCGGCATCAGCCTTTAATGATGCTGATGCCGCTGCTATAACACTATTTTACGATATATGGTTTTACCGCTGCATTCCAGATAGCATAGCCTTTATCGTTCATGTGGAGCAGGTCGCCGATGAAGAGTTCAGGCCTGGTATTGCCTTTGGCATCCAGCATGGCAGGGAAAATATCCACGTAGGTGCAATGCGGCTGCTTTTCAATCCAGTTGCGGATCAGCGCATTGGCAGCCTTTGTTTTTTCAATCCACTTCACACGGGATGGGCTCGGTTTCATGGAAATATACACCAGCGGAACCGTTGGCAATTTTTCCCTGATCGCATTTACCAGCACTTTTGTACGGTTAAAGATAGTATCTGCCGTATTGGCTGCATCCGGAACATCATTTTCCCCCACATACAACACAATTTCTTTAGGGTGATATGGAAATACGATATCATTCAGATAAAAGGTAATATCATTGACGATCGCTCCGCCAATACCTCTGTTCATGGCGGTTTGCGGTGCAAAGATCTGCTGTACATTTCCCCATTTACGAATAGAGGAACTACCTATGAAAAGAATGGGATCTGCCGGTGGTGCATAAATTTTGTCATAGGCTTTGATCGTTTGTACATCGTCCCAGAATCGTGGTTTGGCTTCCTGGGCAGTGGTTACTTTCGATAATCCCGCTACTGCCAGGAACACTAATAATAGTTTCTTCATAACTGATACTCAAATTGAATCTGGTGGACAAAATATAAAAATCTCCGGGGATATTATGACCACTTATCAAAAGAATTTAAAAAGTCTTTTATTATTTAAAAATGGAGGCCCGTCACTGGGCCTCCATTGTAGATTATCGCGAATTTTTAAACCAATAGCTTCGCTATTGGTTTGTGGGTTCCGTGCTACGCACGTTGGGCTATCGCCCTATTACTGCTTATTTTATGTTGACATACACCTTGTCGACATTTTGTCCAAAAACCTCCACCACAGCATCTTTGGCAGCCTTTACGCGGTCGCCGCTGATGGTAATGGTTTTTGATTCTCCCGGTAAAACAGATATATAATTATCTGAATAAAATACAGGGAGAATACGTTTTTTATCTGCCTTATTTACCAATGACACCCTGTTAAAAAATGCTACCGGGCCATTGGCCGCGTTGGTCAGCGTAACAACGACTTCATCATTTTTACGTACTGCCGTAATGGTGGGCGATACGCGCTGTAATTCCTGCAGGCCGGAATAATTGCCGCTGGCATCAGGCAGCCAGTAGAAGTTATCATCGATGACTTCTTTTTCCAGGTTGAGGAGTCGCAGCGACAGGAACATCCCTTTGCTGTTACCGTTTTTCTCTACCATGGCTTTGATATCAAGGTGGCGCTGCACAGAAGATGGCGTTGCCTCCAGGAACTGCATGCCCAGGTCGTGGGGTTTGCCGTCCATATCGTAGGCTACCCATTCCAGCATGAGGTCGCGGTGGAATTCGAAGGTATTATTGACCACCATGATCTGCTTATCTACCGGATTGTACATGGCATGTAAAGGCTTACTGCCGCTGTGCAAGCCGTACAGACAAGCATTCGGATCAAGGTAGTAATCGTACATCTGTCCGCGTAAGGCTGTCCATGGATTTTGTGTTTTCCAGATGATCACACCGGTGTACCAGTCCCACATATGAGCGCTGAAACCTTCCATGAGTGCGCGGTACTGGTCATAATTTACCAGCTGCGCTTTATTGGCCCAGTCTTCCAGGTTCCTGGCAGCACCATAAGGTGCAATGCTCTTACCATAGCCGATATATTTATGGTATTCCCAAACGCTGTCTACCTGTTTATCACCTTCCGTAGGCGCTACCCTGTTGGCTTCCGGCAGGAACCTTTCCAGGGAGGCATAATCGCCGACGCCTACCGATCCTACTTCAGAGTTGAAGGGGAAGGTGCGGTCTGCCCAGAAATGCGCCACGGTCTGAATACCGTAGGGGCCATCACCATTGCCACCGATGAAGTTGTACGACATACTATCGGTGTTGGAGTAATCGAAGAAATAGCGGGTGCCATCCAGGGCAGGCAGGATACTGTCTTTCATAGCAGCGAGGATATCCTGTGGCGGGGTGATTTCATTACCACCACACCAGAATGCCAGCGATGGATAGTTGCGGAGCATTTTCACCTGATCGGCGACGCTGGCGATAAACAGCTGGTGGTCGTCAGGGTATTGGCGGCGTACCCACTGGTCTTCCTTTTTCTGAGGGTCGAGCCAGCGGCCATTGCAATCTCCCGACATCCAGAAGTCCTGGAATACGAGGAGGCCGTATTTATCACAGGCTTCAAAGAATTCAGGTCTTTCCGTAAGACTACCGCCCCAGATGCGAATGAGGTTGAGGTTCATATCGCGGTGGAAGCGTATTTCCGCATCATATCTTTCTTTGCTGAAGCGGAACATGGCATCGGAGGTGATCCAGTTACCACCTTTTATGAAGATACGCTGGCCGTTTACCTTTACCTCACGGCTACGGGTATACGTATTCCAGGAAGTCTGTATTTCGCGGACGCCGAATTCTACCGATAGTTTATCGGAGGTTTTGCCGTTGGCGACAAACTCCAGTGGCAGCTGGTAGAGGTTTTGCGGGCCATAGCCTGCCGGCCACCAGAGGGAAGGATTTTCTAACTGGAAGTCTGGCAGCTGTATCGTGGTAACCGCTTGCGGGGCAAGGGTTACAGTTTGCTGAATCGATTTACCATTCAATACATATTTAAGCTGGCCGGTAACGTTGGTAGCAGCGGCATTTTCCAGAGTAGCCGCCACTTTGATGGTAGCAGGCTGCTGAATGCCCTGCGGCATACGGGTACCAGGCACTATCGTCACCACATGCGGATCTTTGATACGCACTGCGCCGGTTTTTTCAATGGTTACCTTATCCCAGATACCAGTATTACGGTCTCTCATAGGCTGGATCCAGTCCCACCCTGCGGTATACTGCGGGCCTACATTGCGGGCGATGGTACCATCGCCGCCCTGGCCGCCGTTAGGATTGCCGGGGTTCAGACCCGGAAACACGATCACCGCCAGCCTGTTTTTGCCATCTTTATTGAGCAACCTGGTAATATTATATGTCTGGCGCAGGTAAGCACCACGATGCGTGGCAGCATTTACTTTTTGTCCGTTCAGGTAGATATCGCAGCCATCGTTGACACCGCGGAAGTTGAGCCATACCTGGCCATCAGCATCAGGGCGGGCTTCGTTAAAGTCTTTTACAAACCACCAGGTATAGTAATCGGCTCCGGTATGGTAGATATCGGGGATATTTTTGTTATTCATCCCGTAGAAGGGATCAGCCACCTTTTTATTTTCTACCAGCGTAGCAAGCACCGTACCCGGAACAGTAGCGGGTTCCCAGCTGCCTACAGCATATCCCGGCGTAGAGAGGGTGGCACCGTTTACCTTAACATCCTTTGCCGGATGCGATTTCCAGCCGCTGTTCAGCTCATACTTCTCCTGTGCCATCAGGCCGGAGGCAGCACATAGCAGCAAGCCGGTAAGCTTAATTCTTCGATTCATAAAACTGATTTACCAACAAAAATTACATCATCCTAAGTCTCAAATATAGCATATACGAAAAAAACGTCCGCTATAACCATGCCTTCAAAATAATACGATATTTTCGATTTATTAAATCTGGTTTCTCCCTAAATCATTACCCCGTGAAAAGATTTTTCTTACTTCCGCTTTTGCTGCTGTGTTTTTATGCCGGCTTTGCGCAGGACTTCACACCGCTGGACAATTGGCTGGCGCAGGCAGCGCCGCTCATGGGAGGGCGCGCATTATTAGTACTTTATAAAGATGGGAAAGTAGTGTACAGCCATTCTGCCGGCAGACTGAATGCTACCCAGCAGGCCATGGGCCGGATGATTGCCAGGCGTCAGGGGATGGAACCGAACCTTGGTGAATTGACAATGAATACACAGATGGCGATTGCCAGCTGCAGCAAGTGGCTCAGTGCCGCGCTGGTCATGACCTTTGTGGACGAAGGCCGCCTGAAGCTGACAGATACTATCGGGAAATATCTGCCTGTACTATCTCCCGCAGGGAAAGGAAATATTACGATCAGTGATTGCCTGTCGCACCTGACCGGCATAAAAGCTCCTCCCCTGCGCCAGGAGCAGCAAACAATGGGGAAAGCCACTACCATGGAAGAATCTGTGCAGATCATCAGTGAGTTGCCCATGGAAGGCCAGCCAGGAAAAGTATTTCACTACAGCAGCATCGGATTGCAGCTGGCAGCGGCGGTGCTGGAGAAAATCAGTGGTAAAGACTTCCGTACCCTCTTCCGGGAACGCATCGCCAATCCGTTACATATGAACAGTACCAATTTTGGCGACCAGCCGGTGCCGCAGCCCGCAGGCAGTGCACGGAGTACGCCGGCAGACTATATCCAGTTTCTGTCGATGATACTGAACAAGGGTCAGTTTGAAGGGAAGCAAATCCTGAGTAAGGAAGCCCTGGCAGCCATGCAGGCGAACCGAATCAGCCAGGAGGTGACGATTGCCTATAGTCCGGCAGAAGCCGGCCAGTTTGGCTACGGCTATGGCGAATGGGTGATGAAAGACCATACGGTAACCAGTCCGGGTTTATTCGGCAGCTTTCCCTGGGTCAATAATGATGCGCAGTACGCCGGTTTCCTGATGACCTTCTATCTCGACAGCGACGGCAGGCATGCAAGGATGGTAGAGCTGAAACATTTATGTGATCAGGTATTTCAGGGGCAGAGCGCGTTAACAAAGTAAACTATAGTACGGCCGCTGCTGTTAAAGTTAGAAACATGGACCTGCAAACGTGGGTACATGGTGTTCCTAACTGATAACATCTTAACATGCGCATTCATTTTCTGATGTGGATTTTCTGCTGTTGCTGGCTGGTTTCGGCCAATGCGCAGGAAATCAACTGGCCAAAAGAGATTCCCCTGGACAACGGCGGCAAAGTAACAATTTATCAGCCCCAGCCCGAAAACCTGCAGGGTAATATGTTGTCCTTCCGTGCGGCAGTGTCGGTAAGAGAAACGGCTAAATCAGAGCCTATCTTTGGTGTGGTATGGGCTACCGCCATGCTGAACACCGATAAAAATTCCCGCACCGCTGTGTTACAGACCCTGAACGTATCCAGGATCAAAATTCCGGACATCACAGACAATAATAAACTGTTGCAGATATCGAGCTTGCTGGAGTCTGAAGTACCCAAATGGGACCTGACCATGTCGCTCGATGAACTGATGACCTCCATCCGTTCCGAGCAGCAGATACGGGATGTCAATCTGAATAATGACCCTCCGGAGATCATCTACCAGACAAAACCATCCATGCTGGTAATCATGGATGGAGAGCCCAGACTACAGGCCGACAAGGACCTCAACATGCAAAGAGTTGTTAACACTCCTAACCTTATCGTCCTGAACCCGACTGATAAAAAATATTATCTCTATGGTGGAAATTTCTGGTATTCTTCTACCAATGTAAAAAACGGCTATGTGGTAGACAGGAACCTGCCCTCCACCATCCGGGCCATAGATGCGGAATTAAAGGCCAAAGAGAAAAACGATTCCATTCCTAAATATACCAACCCTACCCCGCAGCAGATCATCGTCAGGACAACACCGGCAGAGCTGATACAGACCGATGGCCCTGCCACCTTTAAGAATTTGCAGGGTACGAGTTTATTATATGCAGATAATTCACTCGAAGATATCTTCAAGAATATTAATGATAACCAGACATATGTGCTATTGTCGGGCAGATGGTATAAAGCCGCTACCCTGCAGGGCCCGTGGAAGTATGTACCCAGCGATGAGCTGCCGGCAGATTTCGCAAAAATACCGGATGGCTCCGAAAAGGATGGTGTACTGGCCAGCGTAGCGGGCACCAAGGCCGCAGAAGAAGCCGTTATTGACGCCGAAATTCCACAGACTGCCCGCGTAGACAGGTCTACCGCCGGCACCAGCGTCACCTACGACGGTACGCCGCAATTCCAGCAGATAGAAGGTACCAGCTTACAGCTGGCAGTAAACAGCAACATCACCGTGCTGCGTGCAGGCGCCAGGTATTATGCCGTAGACAATGGCGTATGGTTTACCAGCACTTCACCGGACGGGCCATGGGTAATCAGTACCGACCGGCCTGCGGATGTAGATAAAATACCGGCATCCAGTGAGGCCTACAACACCAAATACGTTTACATCTATGAGGTAACACCAGATTATATCTATACCGGCTATACGCCTGGTTATCTCAATACCTATATTTACGGCCCTACGGTAGTATGGGGTACCGGCTGGCGGTACCGTCCATGGTGGGGCTCCATGTATTTCCCGAGGCCGCTCACCTGGGGTTTTGGCGTGAGCTATAATCCCTGGACAGGCTGGAATATAGGCTTTGGCTGGACTTTCAACTTCGGCTGGATGAACTTCCGTTACTGGACAGGCGGTTATTACGGCGGGTGGTTTGGTCCTCCCCTGTTCAGGCCACCGTTCAGACCATGGGGTTATAACGGTGGTTACTATGGCCGTCCGCATTGGCAGATCAACCGGCCTAACATCAACTACAACAGGCCACTCAATGTAAACCGGCCGGTACGTCCAGGTAATCTTGGCCCTGGCCGCCCCGGCGTCAGCAACAACCTGTACCGCGACCGGGTGAACATCACCACTTCTGACAGGCCTTCCCGCCTGCCAGGACAAGGCAACAATATGCCGGGTGGCAATAACAGGCTCCCAGGCAATAATACCGGTGTTCCTAACCGTGGCGACAACAACCGCCTGCCCGGAGGCAACGTTAATCCGGCGAACCCGGGCGGCAGCAACAGGTTGCCTGGCAATAACACAGGTAATCCGCGGCCAGACAGGAACGACAACAATCGTTTGCCGGGCAACCCTGCCAATCCTGGTGGTAACAACCGGTTACCAGGCAATAACCAGCCTGCCAATCCCGGTGGTAACAACCGACTACCAGGCAATAACCAGCCTGCCAATCCCGGTGGCAACAACCGGTTACCAGGCAATACGCCGGCCAGACCGGAAGCGCGTCCATCGCGGGGACAGAGCAACAATATCATGTCAGACAATGACGGTAACATCTACCGCAGGCAGAATAACAACTGGCAGCAGCGTGAAAATAACCGTTGGCAGAATGCCCAGCCACAGCAGCAACAGAATATGAACAGGATACAGATGCAGCGTGATCGTGGTGGTATGCGTCAGCAGAATTTCAGTACGCCGCCGAGAGCGCAGCCTTCGAGGCCGTCGGCACCTGCTGGTGGTGGTGGTGGTAGAATCCGGAGGAATTAGTTTCTATTTTATTTTGTTTTATAGCGGGATGCCTTCGGCATCCCGCTATAAAACAAAGATGGCTCCAGCCTGCGGCTGGAGCCATCTTTGTTTTATTTATTTAGGGAATGTCAGCGCATCCATAAAGTGTTTCGTATAGGCTTCACCGATAGGAATGTTATGGGTTCCTATGAAAATGCGTTGTCGTTCTATGCTGTCGATTTTATCGAGTGCTACGATGTAGGATTTATGTACCCTGACGAAACGGTTGCCCAGCAACTCTTCGAAGCTACGCAGGTTTTGCAGGGTCATGATCTTCTGTTTAGGCGTTTGTATGGCTACATAATTACGCAGTGCCTCTACGAAGAGGATTTCGCTCACATCGAGGCGAACGATGCGTTTGTCGGTACGGATGAAAATGTATTTATCCTGTGGCGGCAAAGGCGCTGCAGGTCTTGCTTTACGGGATTGGGCGCGTTGTACTGCTTTCAGGAAACGTTCAAAGCTGACAGGTTTCAGGAGATAGTCGATGGCATCCTGCTCGAAACCTTCGATGGCATAATCATCGTACGCACTTACGATAATGACCTCCGCATTTTTCTGGAGTATCTGCATAAACTCGATGCCACTGAGTTCCGGCATTTGTATGTCGAGGAATACCAGGTCTACCTCCGCTGTTTTCATGAAGGCCAGGGCATCCATGGGGTTATTGAAGCTGTGAAGCAGTTCCAGCTCAGGGAGCTTTTTGATAAAAGATACCAGTACCTGCACTGCTAATGGCTCATCATCTACCACTATACACTTTAAAGCCATATGCTTACCATTGAATGTTTAAAGAAATCTGATAGGAATTCGTTTGCTCGATGATATCCAGCTGATGCTGCCCCGGATAGATGAGCTCCAGTCTTCTGCGAACATTTTCCAGTCCTATACCGCCGGTTTTATCTTTGTTATATCTTGATTTGATATTAAACACCGTAAAATTCATTTGCTGATTATCTCCGGAAATACTGATAGTTACAGGATTTGCGGCCTGATTGGTGATGCCGTGTTTGAATGCATTTTCCACGAAGGGCACCAGCAGCATCGGCGCGATGTGTTTATCTGGCATCTGGCGATCGAAGTGGACCTGTATTCCTTCCGGCATACCGGTACGGAGGCGCTGTAGTTTTATGAAGTCGCAGAGGTAATCCATTTCTTCATAGATGCTGCAACGATAATCGATGCCGTTGGGCTGTTCTACCATATAGCCCAGGAGATGTGTGAGCGTTTTATTGGCTGTGACTACTTCAGGGCTCCCTGCCAGTGCAAGGGAATAGATGCTGTTGAGGCTATTGATGAGGAAATGAGAATTCAGCTGCATTTTGAGGAAGCCGGATTCTGCCTGCTGGCGGCGTTGTTCGAGCTGTGCCCGGCGCTGGTCTTCCCGGAGCCATCGGATGAAAAGCTGTAGCGACAGGGCAGCTATGAGGATGACCAGGGCTGTCCAGGTATTATCCATGAAGAAGGAAGGAAAAGAATTATATAGCTGTATCCTCACTTTTGAAATAGTATCGAAGCGGTAACCCTGATATAGCATTTCTTTTTTGAAGACAAAAAAAGCCAGCAGGTATTTCAGCAGATTAAAAGCGAGCATGACTGGTATCACCAGCTGAAGAAATTTTTTCCAGCTTTTTTGCACCAGCAACAACTGCGCACCCCATCTGTAATAGATATAAAACTGAAAGAAATTGACAAAGCCGAGGATGCCTATCCTTATATGCAGATAGCGGAAGCTCTCTTTTGTAAAAACCGCCATGGTGAGGAAGTTCATACCATATAACACCAGCATGAACAATAGCATCAGCCCCAGAAACTCCTTTACTTCAGACCTGCTCATGATAAAGTTTTGTATGGAAGGAATAAGCGACCATGGATTCTTTTACCGGTCTGATTTCAAGATTTGCCTGGCTCATTTTGATGGAAACGGTAATACGAATATTTCCCGTAAAGCCGGATAACTGCTGCAAACGCTCTTCTGTAGCGGCCTGCATCTGCAGTGGTTCTATCAGCGTGGCTGATTCATTACCACTGCTAATTTCCAGGTCGAGCTGCTGATGCGGATAAAGATATTTTCTTAAAGTAATATAGTGCTGGAAGAAATACAGTTCTTTTTTCAGGTCTACTTTCGCTTCCGTGATTTCTTTATCATAGAGCATGTAACGCAGTAGCTCTGAAAGCAGCAATATGGCCCTGACGCCTTCTTCGCTGCGTGTGGCCTCTTCTTCCAGGATGGGGGTCAGCGCCTGCAAGTGTTGCAATAATAGCTGAGAGCCGCGGTGCATCCGTTCAAAACGAATACTGGCAGTGCTTACCGCCGATTCCAGCCCTTGCTCTGCCAGTTCCGTATTACGCCTGTTTAGAAACAATCCATATCCTATTGCCAGCAGTGCTACGCCCAGACCGGTTTTGAAGGCCTGCTTAAAATATTCTGCAAAAGTAAAATATGATTTAGGCCGGCCTATTAACGCCATTGCTTTCTGAATGACCAGGTCTTTAAACCAGGTACTGCCAATGAAATATTTCAGGAAACACCAGGCAATAACGGCTGCCAGCGCATAGGCAATCGTACGGATGTATTGCCGTTGCTGAATGGGTTTTGTCAGCAGACCGAAAACCAGCAGATAGAAGAGGTTAAAGTTAATGAACCCATACAGGATGTACCTGACAACAGTATATTCCATGGAGAAGGTAGTACGCCATCCAGCGCGCAGTTGCGGGTAGCAATAGAGTAATACCAGCGACATCCAGATGGCGCCATGTATCAGGTAACGGTATGGTTCGCGGTGATAATTCATGTTCCGACCCGATGAAATTACTATAAAGTGCCCGTTAATCCACTGTTTGGCCCAGGAATATTTTTCGTCCCTTCAGGAATCCTGATTGTACATTTTTTATCGGCGGACGTCCAAAAAAAGATAAAACTATCAAGTGTAAATGTACTTTGGTAGCCTATTCCAGCTAGTGGTATCCATAATAAAAATCAACCAACTAATCAGATGAGAAAGCTAGTATTTTTATCCCTACTATGTGCGAGCAGCTTCACTGCAGCGGCACAACAGGTGCTAAAGGGCACCGTAAAGGATTCTCTCACCCGTCAGCCCGTTCCGGGAGCTACCGTAAAAGTCATAGGTACACTGAAAGGTGTCACCACGAATGTAAATGGTGAGTTTGAACTGAATGTTCCTGCCAATGCGCAGATACAGATTTCCTCCGTTGGATTCGAGAACGTTATCCTACAGGCCAGCCTGATCAGCAAAGGTCCAGTTTTTATGAAAATCAGGGCGATGGAATTGTTAGGCACTGTTGTGGTAGGTTATGGTACCCAACAAAGGGCTACGGTTACCAATGCTATATCTACCGTGGGCGCACAGGCATTATCTTCCGAAAAAAACATCGTAAGTGATGTGGGAAAAGCACTACAGGGACGCGTTGCCGGACTTCTTGTTTCACAAACCAGCGGCACTCCGGGTCAATCACCCAATCTGCAGATCCGCGGTGCACAATCCGTTAGCGCGCTTAGCACCAATCCGCTGCTGGTAATAGACGGACTGGTGGTAGAAAACAATGCCATCAATATCAACAGCATCAATCCGCAGGACATTGAGAGTATTGAAGTACTCAAGGATGCAGCATCAGCGGCTATTTACGGCGCCAGAGGCTCCAATGGTGTGATCATCATCTCCACCAAAAAAGGTAAGATGAACAGCAAGCCTACCTTTAGTGTCAATGCCTATGATGGTAAAAACTATGTTCCTACTTCCAGGCGCATGCTCACTACAGATGAGTATAAAAGCGCTTTTGACGACGCACGCACTAACCGCATCGGCGATATCAATACGCAGTTAAGTGATCCTACCGGCCTTACCGCTGCCCAGATCAGTCAGCTGAACAATGAAAAGATAAAATTACAGGGACAGATAGATGCATTGAAAATGGGCAACAGCAGCATCGACTGGATAGACCGTATTAAAAACAAGCAGGCACAGATCAACAACATACAAGCCAGCATGAGCGGTGGTGGAGAAAAGAACTCCTATTATATGTCTTTAGGCCACTACAGCGAAGATGCTGCGATGGGTTCCGGCAACTTCGAACGCTATACCGGTAAAATGAGTCTCACCCAGATCGTGAACAGCTGGTTGAAATTAAATGGTGACCTCACCATCACCCAGGGCACTACCAAAGGCATCAACAACCCTATCGTATCAGCGTTCAATGTACGCCCGGATACACCTGAAGGACTTATCTATAATGCAGATGGCACATTGGGCTACTACGTAGGTTCTCAGCAGAATCCACTGGGGGTTATGCTGGATAATAAAAATAAAAACAAGAGTACCCAGTATGTGGCTTCGTTGGGCGGCGATGTGACGTTAACGAAAGACCTGCAATTTCACAGTGGTTTCAATCTGACTAAACTCAACTCGCTCGCCCGCGACTTCTACTCCCCGCTGAGTTACCTGGGCACCTTTAACAAAGGACAGGCCAAGCTTTCAGGATCAGATAACATGTCTTACAATTTCGACAACTATCTCTCCTATAACAAAAAGATGAAGCACCTGAATGTAAACGGTACATTGGGTTATACTTTTTACAGCTACGAACTGAATACCCTGGGCTATGATGTGATGGGCTTTCCTATCATCGACGGTATCACCGGCTCAGGTGCGGCCGCTACCTATGGCAGCACAGGTACTATAGGCAGTTACAATACTTCCAACAAAGAAATTTCTGATGCGATATTCCTTCGCGGTGGTGTAAACTGGGAAGGCAAATACATGCTGAACGCTTCTCTCCGCCGTGATGGTTCTTCTAAACTGGCGTCAGATCACCGTTACAGCTGGTTCCCATCTATCTCCGGCGGCTGGGACCTTGCCCGTGAAAACTTCCTTAGAGACAGCAGGTTGATTTCTCAGCTGAAACTACGCACCAGCTATGGTATCAGCGGTAACATGCGTGCAGTAGGCTACTGGGATGCACAAAACCTGTTGCTGGCCTCTTCCTACATGGGTACTTCTGCATTGAAGCTTAATGCTACCATCGGTAATCCTGAAATAAAATGGGAAAGGACCAAACAGGTAGATGCCGGTATTGATGCGGCTTTCCTGGCAAACAGGTTAAATATCGCCTTCGACTATTACAATAAAACCACCGATGGGCTGATGAGCAAAAATGATGTCTCCTGGGTATTCGGTGCAGCAGCTATTCCTGATAATATCGGTAATATCCGTAACAAGGGCATTGACCTGGAACTGAGCTATGGCAGCAGACCTGGCAAGTTTACCTGGAAGGTATCTACCAACCTGAACATCAACAAAAATGAAATCCTGTCGCTGAAAGACTCCCTCACCAACTATGGTACCTACATCTTTGGCGGGCCGATGTCTAAAGCCAAAGTAGGCCAGTCTGTAGGCTCCGTACAGGTGTATGAATCATTGGGTGTAGACCCTGCGACCGGCGATATGGTCTATAAAGATCAGAACAAAGATGGCAAATGGGATTCCAATGACATGATCACTGTACCTATTGCCATGCCTAAATTCATTGGCGGCACCACCGTCACACTGGGATATAAAAACTTTACACTGGAGGCACTCTTCAACTATGTAGTGGGCAACAAAGTGTATGATTACTATGAACAGAACCTGCGCAACTACGATGTAGATTATACAGGTCAGATGATCAACAAATTTGACATCGTGAATAAACGCTGGAGAAAGCCGAATGACAAGACAGATGTGCCACGCGCTATCACCGGCCCTCATGGCGCAGGTAAAACCTCTGACTGGAACTATCGCCCTTCCACGCAATTTGTTTATGACGCGTCGTATATCCGTATGCGTAATATCATGCTGAGCTACGCTGTACCGAACAAACTGCTGACTAAAGCGAAGATCACCAACATGCGTGTATATGCATCTGCACAGAACCTGTTTACCATTACCAAATACATCGGCTTTGATCCGGAAGCAGCCGCCAATTCAGGGATTGTGAGCACTAACCTGCCAAATCCGAGATCAGCAGTTGTAGGTATTGATTTATCATTCTAATCATCTCACTAATGAAAAATATACTCAGAAATATATCTCTTGCAGCAGGCCTGACATCGTTGTTTTCCTGCAGCGCCAAACTGGACAGCGTTTCGCCGGACACACAAATTTCCTTCGATAAGATCAGCAGCAGCAATCTGCCCCTGGTCGTAAATGGCATCAAGCTGGCCATCACCAATACCAATGCATTTTATCTCTACTACAGTTACCAGGACATCATGTCTGACGATGTGGAATCCATTGCCTACCCTACCTGGGAAGCCAACAATGTTTTGCCTACAGACAATGGCCTGACTTTCATGTACAAGGCACCGTATACGGCGATAGCTACTGCTAATATGGCGATTCGTTTTGGCGATGCCCACCCTGGAGATTCCACTATACGTACCCCTCTTGGAGAGGCTTATTTCCTGAGAGCATACTCCTGGATGTTATTATCAGAGCATTTTGGCGGCGTTGTGCTGGTGTATGGAGGCGAAGACCCAAGATCACGCCCCCGCAGAGATTCGCTGGGCGCAGTGAACGCACAGATAGAAAAAGACCTGCTGAGAGCGAAAGACCTGCTGCCCGATTATACGATCGGCACCAGTGCTTCAAAACAGGCAGCCCAGCTACTACTGGCAAGAATTTACCTGAACCAGGGCAGAAATGATGAAGCCCTGAGCATGGCTACTGCGGTAATCAATTCAGGTAAACTTAGCCTGACAAATAAATTCGGCGACATTTTCGTATCAGGTACTAATACTTCCGAATCACTGTTTCGCCTGAACGAAATGACATCACCTTCCAGTGATCAGTATGGTCTTGCATACAACTTCGGCCCGGGAAAAAATGCCGGTAGCACCAAAGCTGGAAATGGTAATAGCTGGATAGATTCTAATTTGGTAAAGTCTTATGATAAGAATGACGTAAGAAGAGGTTTCTTCCTGAGAAGCAAAGGAGGCAGCATATTAGACAGCGTTTATTTCCTCACCAAATTTCCGCAGGAATACAACAATTCCTACCCTATATGCCGTTATCCTGAAGCGCTGTTAATAGCCACAGAAGCCACTGCACGGAAAGGAACCATTAACGTAACCTGGTATAACCAGTTAAGAACGGCACGTAACGCCAGCACGCGACAGGTGTCAGATTTCGCCAATGCAGCCGCATTTTTAAGCGAGATAGAACAGGAACGCAGAAGAGAATTTGTAGGAGAAAGGTTACGCTGGCAGGATATGCAACGTTTTGGAAAACGTGACGCATGGCTGCAGTCTTTCGGGCAACCAGTTACACATGCACTATTACCGATTCCTGGCAGGGAAATCTTCACTAATCCAAACCTTGACCAGAACCCGGATTACACTAAATAAATAAAAAACAAACAACATACCACCAATGAAAAGAGCAGTTTATAAAATGTGGATGCCGCTGGCATTGTCAGTAACCTCACTGGCAGTACAGGCACAGCAGAACAAGGTAATAAAAGCTATTACCGTAAAGGGTACCGTTCAATTCACCGATCCTAAGAACCAGGAGCATAAAGTATGGCTGATGAAAGAATCGCTGTCCGGCAAGCCGGTAGCAGTAGATTCCTGCCTGCTGGGTGCAGACAACACCTTTAAATTCAACCTGAAGCAAGACCACCAGGGCGTATATACAGTAGATGCCTTCCATTGGGACCGTGCAAGCTTCTGGAGTGATGCCGATGTTAAAATGGAACTGCGTGGTTATGATACCGCGAAATATAAAGTTAAAATCCCGCACTATAACTATGTAGAGGGATCTTACGACAACAACTTCATCAACCTGGCGGTACTCAACAATGAATTAGGCTACCGTCGTTCTGTGGACGAGTACAACATGCAATACTATGCAAAGAAAGCCGGTGATAGCAGTGCATGGCAGAAATACATGGATACACGAAAAGTGTATAGTCCTTTCAATGAAGATTATAACCAGCGCCAGGAAGTGCTGCAACGGGCTTACCAGGACAGGCCGGTATTGATCTATGCCATCCGCGGCATGGCTGGTACTGAAGCCGGTGAAAAATACGACAAAGCGATGAAGCTGCTGGAAGTACTGATGGTGAAATATCCATGGTTAACAGAAGCTAAACAGCTGAAAGAAACCATTATCTACAATATGAAGCAGGCAATGAAGCTGAAAACAGGTCAGCCAATGCCTTCCGTGAAATATCCTACTCCTGATGGTTCACTGGCATCGCTTGATCAATACAAAGGCAAATACCTGCTGGTAGACTTCTGGGCCAGCTGGTGCGGACCTTGCAGACAGGCAATTCCTCACGTAAAAGAACTTTACAGTGCCTATAAAGACCGTGGCTTTGAAGTAGCGAGTATTTCTATCGACACTGATAAAAAAGCATGGGTAAAAGCGATGAGCGAAGAAAACATGCCATGGATGCAGTTATTATCTGACAACAAAGATAAAACTATGCAGGAATTCCAGTTCAGCGGTATCCCTACCATGTACCTGGTAGACCCTGAAGGAAAAATTCTGGACAGATATACCGGCTTCTCTGAAGAAACTGCGGTGAAAGTGAAAGAAGTTCTGGAAAAAGGTACCAAAGCAGGGGCACCTAAGAAAGCGACTTCTATCCCAATGACAAGCTTTTAATCAAACACCAACCATGAAACAATTTAGCATTATGCTGGCCGGCGGTTTACTGCTGGCTGGCTTTGCCAAAGCACAGACCACGCAGTACAAGTTTACTGCCGACCTTAAAGGACAAGGAGATTATAGGCTCTATACCGGCGTTTTAGTGGGTATGGATCGTAAAACAGATACGGCCAAAGTTCACCAGGGTGATCATTTTGAGTTTAGTGGGGAATATGCTGGTAAAGGACCTGCGCTCGTCATGATCTCTTCTTCGAGTCCTTCCGCCAAATATGAATATTCAAAAGGAGGCATGTTCATGCCGGGTCCGGGCCTGGATTTCTTCATCAGCGACAAACCAGTTACCATTGTTGGGGATGTATCGGAGATCTACAATGCAAAGGTAACCGGCGACAAACTCAACGATGAATATAATAAGCTGAAAGAGAAAACGCTGCCATACACCGCCAAAGCCTGGGAGCTGCGCAAAAAAGCAGCTGCCTTCCGCGCGCCGGCAGACAGCAATGAGCGTAAGCCACTGCTGAAAGAAGCACAGGCAGCAGCTGATGCCATTACTGCTATTCATAAGAAGTTTATAGCGGACAATCCTACATCGTATATCAGCCTGGTATTACTGCAACGCATGTACGAAGACTATGAGCTGGCAGATTATGAGAAAGCATACAAAAAGCTGACGCCTGCGTTACAGCAATCCGCCATGGGTAAGTACATTGCGGATAAAATCCAGGGGACAAAAATGACCACTGTAGGCTCTAAAGCCCCTGATTTCACCAAACAGGATATTAATGGTAAACCATTATCCCTGAGTTCTTTAAAAGGCCAATATGTACTGGTTGATTTCTGGGGAAGCTGGTGCGGGCCTTGCAGGGCAGGCAATCCACATCTGAAAGAATTATATGCAAAATATCACGCCAAAGGTTTTGAAGTAATATCTGTTGCAGATGAAAAAGCCAGTGACCTGAAAGAAGCCGTAGAACACTGGAAAGAGGCCGTAAAAAAGGACGGACTTCCCTGGTTACATGTATTAAACAACTATGACAAAGCAAAAAACGATGTCGTATCAAAATATGCAGTAACCGGTTTTCCTACCAAATTATTACTTGACAAAACAGGTAAAATAATCTTCAAGGAAGTTGGTAACGGTGACGGCTTAAATGCAGAACTGAAAAAAATCTTTGGGGAATAAAAGTTGGTTTTAATCATCATCCCCCCGATGAATGTGATTTGTAAAAGCCGGATAATTCATTATCCGGCTTTTTCGATATTATCAGGCGTATCCATTTCATCTTCGCGCCAGTCGTCGCTAAAGCCTCCCATTAATGGATGGTACATTTCATCACCACTATGCTGCGTAAATTCTATATTCAGGCTATCTGCCTGTAAATTCAGCATTTCTGTACATACTTCCAGTAATGCCTTTGCCAGGCGGCCTCTGCGATCAGGAGTGCGGCCACGGCGAATATCACACATTAATAAAGCTACCTGCCTCGGTTCTGCTTTACCACAGCGCCACACAGCCCCTTCTCCCAGTTCCCGCAAGGCTACAGTAATACGACTGACTTCTGTGGTCATAATCTCCGCGTAAGTATCTCCCATACGCTTAGCCCATCTGCGTTTAACATCCAGCGAATAGTGTCCGTTTACATCAAGTTGAAGGTAAGGCATAACAATTTTTTAGGAGCGTTAACGCAGGCAGAATCGCGATTGTTTAACATAACAGATTTTTTTCTGCAAAGGACGCAGGAAGGCCTGCGTGGCGAAAAAAAAGCAGCCTCCAGAGTAGAGGCTGCTTAACGCAAAAACTAAAAGTAACAGAAACAATCTTTACCAGCCAAAGTATGTTTTGGCGTTATTATAGCAGATATCCTGCACCATATTTCCTACGAGCTGGATATCATCCGGTATTTCTCCTTTTTCCATTTCTTCTCCCAGCATATCACAGAGCAATCTTCTGAAATACTCATGACGCGGATACGAGAGGAAGCTGCGGGAATCTGTCAGCATACCCACAAAGCGCGATAACAGCCCCATATTTGACAGCGCATTCATCTGGCGGGTCATTCCCTCCTTCTGATCTAAAAACCACCAGGCGGCCCCGAATTGCACCTTTCCGGCTATACTACCATCATTAAAATTGCCCGTCATGGTAGCCATCAGTTCATTATCAGCCGGGTTGAGGTTATAGATAATGGTTTTGGTGAGCTGGTCTTTGGTATCCAGGCGGTCGAGGAAGCGCGCCAATGCGCGGGCCTGACTGAAATCGCCGATGGAATCCCAGCCGGTATCGGGACCCAGCTGCTGCATCATGCGGGAGTTGTTATTACGCAGGGCACCCAGGTGATATTGCTGTACCCAGCCGGTACGCCAGTCCATCACGGCCAGTTCGAACAGCAGTGCTGATTTGAGCTGACGCAATTCCGTAAACGTAGCATTTTTGCCGGAGCGGATTTTGCCGAAGATCGCACGAACTTCACTTTCCGTATAGTCGTCGGCGTAGATTTCTTCAATACCATGATCAGAAACCGTGCAGCCGTTGGCGGCGAAGAAGTCGTGACGCGACTGCAACGCCTGCAGCAAATCGTCGTAGGTATGGATACTGATATTCGCTGCTGCGGCCAGTTTATCCAGGTAGCGGTTGTAATTATCCGGGTTATCGGCGTTCATGGAGGCATCCGGGCGGAAGGCCGGAAACACACGTATATCCAGGTTTTCCGCTTTCATCTGCTGATGATATTGCAGGTCATCGGCAGGATCATCGGTTGTGCAAACCACTTTCACATTACGGCTGCGCAGGAGGTTGCGCACGCTGTGGGAAGGTTGTTGCAGCAAAGCACTGCTATGGTCATAGATAGCGCGGGCGCTGTCTGCATTTAATATGTCGTTGATACCAAAGTAGCGTTGCAGCTCGAGGTGCGTCCAGTGGTACAGCGGGTTACGCAGCGTTTTGGGAACGGTGGCGGCCCATTTTTCAAACTTGTCGTAGTCCGTCTGGTCACCGGTGCAGTAACTTTCATGTACACCGTTGATACGCATGGCGCGCCACTTGTAGTGATCTCCGTATAGCCATGCCTGTGTGATATTTGCAAAACTGGTATCCCCTGCAATCTGTGCTGGTGGCAGATGGCAATGGTAATCTATTATCGGCATATCCCTGGCAAAATCATGGTACAGCTGTTCTGCCGTACGGGTATTTAGCAGGAAATTCTCATCCAGGAACTTCTTTCTCATCTGTGATTCTGATTTATATTACAATGAAACCCCACGCTTCCAGGGTATAAAATCATCCTGACCATTGATTACTGATTTCGCCTGGATATTTCCGCTGGCTACTTCTATCACGTAGTCGAGTATACGCTGTCCGGCTGCTTCGATGGTTTCTTCCCCATCGATAATAGTACCGGTGTTGATGTCTATGATATCAGGCATATGCTGATATAGTTTGGTATTGCTGCTGAGTTTCAGCACCGGCGCAATAGGGTTGCCGGTAGGCGTACCCAGACCAGTGGTAAACAATACGATATTGGCGCCGCTGCCTACTTCTGCGGTGGTAGACTCTACGTCGTTGCCTGGCGTGCAGAGGAGGTTAAGCCCCGGCTTCGTTACCTTTTCGGGGTAGTCCAGTACGGCAGCCACCGGAGAGGTGCCCGCCTTTTTAGCGGCACCGGCCGATTTGATGGCGTCGGTGATGAGGCCATCTTTGATATTCCCCGGACTGGGGTTCATATCGAAGCCTGATCCGGCTTCTTCTGCACGCAGTGCATAGGTACGCATCAGCGAAATAAAGCGGTCGGCATCGCCGGTGGTTACACAACGATCGCTCATTTCCTGTTCCACACCACAGAGCTCCGGAAACTCCGCCAGTATTACCGATCCACCCAGGGCTACCAGCAGGTCGCTGGTATAGCCGATGGCAGGATTGGCAGAAATGCCGGAGAAGCCATCAGAACCACCGCATTCGAGGCCGATACACAGCTTACTCAGCGGGGCAGGCTGACGGCCGTTTTCATTGGCCTGCATCAGTCCTGCAAAGGTTTGTTTTATGGCGTTGGTGATCAGCAGGGATTCCGTGCCGGTTTGTTGCTGATCAAGGATGTATAGCGGTTTTGCGAAGGCAGGATCACGCTTTGCGATCTCTTCCTGCAACATACTGATCTGGGCATTCTGGCAGCCCAGACTTAATACCGTAGCACCGGCAACGTTGGAATGGGTGATGTACCCTGCCAGGAGGCCGCAAAGCGTTTGTGCATCCTGTCTGATACCACCGCAGCCGCCTTCATGCGTGAGGAATTTTATACCGTCAATATTTGGGAAGATACGAGTGCTGTTGTCATGGGCAGCAGCCTCCGTATACGTTGTTTCGAGGATGGCGGCTGTGCCTTTTCCTGCCTGCTGCTGCGCGATCAGCTGCTGCATGAAGCCGGCATATTTATCAGGTTTGGCATAGCCCAGTTCTTTCAGCATGGCGACTTTCAGTACTTCCACATTCCTGTTTTCACAGAATACCATGGGAATCACCAGCCAGTAGTTGGCCGTACCTACGCTGCCATCTGCGCGATGGAAGCCGTTGAAGGTGCGGTCCTGGAATTGCGCTACCGCTGGCTGATGCCATGCAGTCCTCCTTTCCGGCGATAAAGAATAGCCGTTGGCAGCATGGTGTACGTTGGTGGTGCTGATACGCATACCAACAGGGATATCTGTATTGGCGCGGCCTACGAGTACGCCATACATGGTAATGGCATCACCTGCACGTAGGTCGGTGGCAGTAAATTTATGTTTGGCTGCGATACGTTCCTTCAGCGTGTATTCAGTACCGTTATACGATATACTGGTACCGGCTTCCAGGTCTTTCAGTGCTACGATCACATTATCGGCAGGATGTACTTTTAAAACTGTGTGCTTCATTTGCTATGATATGATTATCTCTGCGGCTACTCTTTCCAGATAGGCGTTTACACCTTCCCGCTGTAATGCCAGCAGCATGTTGGTAACTGTTTTTGTGAGCCCGGGTACCGCTGTGTTCAGGTTGGTTCCCCATACATTGCTATCAGACAGGCTCTTCTCTGCTACTGTCTCTGCAGGATGCTGTGTCCATAAATCTGCGTAGTAAGCAGCAAACGGATCATCTGCCGCAGGCGATTTCATAAATAACAGGTGGGCAGCAAAACCTAATGCCATCAGCGCAGGTACATGATCAGTATGTTGCTGGTACTGTAACAGTGCCGGCACCACCCTTGCTTTTAGTTTGCTGGTATAGTTGGCACAGATGCTCACCCATTTATGCTCTATATACGGATTACGGAAACGATCGAGCACAGCTACCGCAAAGCGTACCGCCGCATCATGACGTATATGCTTGTCTGTTATAGCGGTCACTATTTCGTGCAGCATAACACCCTCTATGTATGCAGCCATGGAATCGTTTGCCATAGCGGCCTTCACCGTATCGATGCCTGCCAGATGAGCAAGGCCACAGCTCAGTGTATGCGCCCCATTCAGCAGGCGCAGTTTCAGCTCCCGGAAAACGTTGATATCAGGAGCAAGTACAACACCGGCATCTGCACCAGCAAAAGATAATACTTCCTTCACACGCGGACTGTCAGTTTCAATCGCCCAGAGGCGGTAAACTTCCGTCATGATCAGCAGCTCATCTTCATAGCCGGTATCAATATTGGCAGCACCAGGAATGATACTATCTACCAAAGAGTTACAGAAATAGTTATGCTGTTCCAGCCAGGTGATAAAGTCCGTGGGCAGCTGGTTATAGGCTGCCAGTTGCAATATTGTCGCTTTCAGCAGCGTGCCGTTGTCGACGATCAGTTCTGCCGGAACGATCACCATACCACTTTCTTCGCTACCATTAAAATGCTGGTAACGCCTGTAGAGAAAAGCGAGTAGCTTACCGGGATATGATGCCGGTGGATTATTATGAATAGATTCTTCCACGTATGCAATCCCTACTTCAGTAGTATTGGAGATGACCAGCTGCATATCCTTGCTGGTAGCGCAAGACAGGACCTCTTCCCATTGTGTGGTGGCCGTGAGTACGCGGCTGATACTTGCATTGATGATATCCTCCGATACTTTTCTGCCACCGTCTATACCACGGATACACTGCGTATAGAGGTTGTCCTGTTTTTCAAAACCACCGGTATCTCCTTTAGATGTAGATTTTATAACTACTACCCTGCCGTTGAACAGGCCCTGTTTATTGGCTTTGTCGATAAAAAAATCCGGCAGACCACGCAGCAATACACCTGTACCAAACTGCAATACTTTTTCGGGGAGTGCCAGCAATGCTGCGTCAGGCACCTGTAACTCAGGCTGAAGGCGTAAGTCAGCCAACAGTCCTTTGGATAATTTCATGATCGTTCTTTTTGCTATTTGCGCATTAATTCCACTTCATTGGAGGCAAGGATATAGGCTCCTACTCCTTTGGCATCGTTGTCGATTACCTTCTCGCTGAGATAGTATTCATAGCTGCCATCACGGTAAGGGTTTCCTCCCAGTCCGGCTACACTTACCGTACCGGAGAGCCGCAGGTCCCCTTCCGGGTTTTTATGAATAAACTGTTGCTGAATACCACTATACCCTTTTTTCACGACTGCCTTATACGAATCAGGCAGGTATCCTAACCTCACTCCTTTCGCCAGCGCATATACGAACATGCAGGACCCGGAAGACTCTACATAATTCCCTTTACCATCTTTTTTGTCGAGCACCTGGAACCAGCAGCCGGTGGCGGGGTCCTGGTATGTTTTAACGGCAACGGCTGTACGTTTCAATATCTGTATCAGGCTATCTCTTCCCGGATGATTTTTAGGGTAATATTCCAGTGCATCTACCAGTGCCATGGCATACCATCCCATGGCGCGGCCCCAGAAGTTGGGTGATTGTCCGGTCGATTTATCCGCCCATTTCTGCTCGCGGGATTCGTCCCAGCCGTGATAGAGCAGCCCCGTTTTTGCATCGCGGGCATGTTGTTCCATCAGTACAAACTGGCGGGTGATATCATCAAAAGCGCTGTTCTCCCCTGTCATGGCCGCATATTCCGCGTAAAACGGTTCGCCCATATAGAGTCCGTCCAGCCACATTTGCCAGGGGTAGCGCTGTTTATGCCAGAAGCCCCCGTCGTGTGTACGTGGTTGCCCACGCAGCTGCTCGCGGAGCTGATCCGCTGCCAGCTTATATTTAGGATCTTTAGTTTCTTTGTAGAGGGTGAGCAGCACACGGCCATTCTTCACATTATCGATATTGTAATCCTGCAGTTTGTAGGTACGGATATGTCCCGATTCATCAACAAACAGGTCCATGCTCTTTTTGATATAAGCCATGTATTTTGGGTCGCTGGTACGTTTGTACAGGCCTGTAAAGCCTTCCAGCACTACGCCTTCATCATAGCTCCATCTAACCGGTACACCGGGCGTTACAGAAAGGGAGTCTTTCCATATCCGCATACAGGTGGCCGCCATTCCTGCCGCACCGCTCTGGGCGCAGGCATACATCGATTGCAGTGATAAGACTGCAGCTATCAGTTTAACTTTAGAACGCATGATCCTCATTGCTTTTTTGTTTCGCATCACGATAACGGCAGTTATCGAAGGTGATATCGTTGGCATTACGTTTAACCAGTGCTTCTTTTCCCGCACTCGTATGTACGTATACGTTAGAGAAGTGAATACCACTGGCTTCCAGGCAGCTGATACCTTCTTCTGCCTGTATTGTCATATTGCGCATGTTGATATTGCTGATAGGCATCTCCGGTAAACCACGGATAAACACTGCTTTCTTCGCGCTCTGGCAAACAATATCTTCTATATAAAAATTACGGAACACAGGAGTAGCCTCCGTTACCGGCTGCGATTCAATTTTCGGACCATTTCTTTTTTCGCCAGGCAAAGGCACCGGGTCTTTGGCAGCATAATACATATCGAACAGAATGGCTTCTGCCGGAATATCTTTCATGTTAATACGTGCTACATAGATATCTTCCACTACACCACCTCTGCCTCTGGTTGTTTTAAAACGCAGGCCGATGTCGGTACCGAGGAAAGAACAATCCCATACGTAGATATTTTTGGCTCCGCCAGACATCTCACTACCAATTACAAATCCGCCGTGCGCATGGTATACGGTGCAATTGTTCACGATGAGATTTTCTGTAGGCTTACCTCTCTTTCTGCCCTGTTCATCACGACCGGATTTAATACAGATACCATCATCGCCTACATCGAAAGTGCAATCCTGTATCTGGCCGTAGCTGCATGATTCCAGGTCTACCCCATCACCATTTTGCGCATACCAAGGGTTTTTGGCGTAGATGCCGCGTAAGGTGATATTTTCACATAACAGCGGGTGCAGGCACCATGCCGGGGAGTTCTGGAAAGTAACACCTTCCAGCAGCACACCTTTACAAAGACTGATGCTCACCATGTTCGGACGCAGGAAATCTTTGATGGCTGCGAAATCAGCAGGCTGGCTGCCCGGTGTGATCACGCCGGGTGATTTAGTTTGTGCACCCTGGTAAGATAATTCAGATGGATACCAGGTAACACTGTCGGGGCCTAACATGCCGCCACTGCGTACGAGGTTTTTCCACTGTCCTTCGGTTTGTTTATCTTTTTTCACAATGCGCCATGCGTCGCCGCCTCCATCGATAATACCTTTACCGGTGATAGCGATATTTTCCTGACTTACTGCAGAAACCGGCGCCTGGCAACGCATAGCGGCCACGCCTTCGTAGGTGGTAGCCACCAGCGGGTACTGGTCAAAATCGGTGGCAAACTGCAATACAGCATTGGCTTCGAGGTGCAGGTTAACATTACTTTTTAATACGATCGGACCGCTTACCCATAAGCCGGCAGGCACTAAAACTACACCACCGCCTTTGTTGCTGCAGGCGTTGATGGCGTCGTTGATGGCTGTTGAATTCAGCGTATAGCCGTCTGCTTTAGCACCGAATTTGCGTATATCGAAGGTATCGAGTCTGAAGTGAGGCACATAGATCACCGGCAGCTGCCAGGCATATTTGCCCTGGAATGGTGTCTTACGCAGATAAGCCGTCAGTGGCAGTTTCAGGTCGGTGATTGCACCAGCTACCAGCGCGGCGATTTTAGTAGCGCCGTATTCGGTGAAGTGGGTATTATCTTTAAAACCTTCCGGTAATGATTTGTAATGACCGGCAGGAATTGTTTTATACATTTTTACGGAAGCGGAATCGCCCATGGCGTTTACCATGTCGAAGCTACTTTTCTGCAGGTCTATCAGCGGCACGCTCATGGCTTTCGCTACGTTACGTACTACCACCGGGTAGTCGCCGTGGGTATCTACCAGCTGGCCTTTTTCAAACTTGCGGCGTGTCACCGGCGTGATCAGCACCGGGATGGCGCCTTTGGCGCGGGCTTCTTTCACGAAGCGCTCCAGGTTTGTTTTATAGGCGCCGAATGGAGCTGCAAAGCGGGTGCTATCTTCTTTCTTGGCGTCGTTGTGGCCAAACTGTATGAATACATAGTCGCCACTTTTCAGCTGCGACAATACGGTATCCCAGCGGTGTTCATCGATAAAGCTTTTGGTACTTCTGCCATTCACCGCGAAGTTGCGTATATCCGTTCCGTCTTCGAAGAATTTAGGAAAGAGTTGTCCCCAGCCTCTTTCCGGATTGTCTTCGAGCGGTTTGTTGGCCATGGTACTATCTCCAATGAGGAAGATAGTCGGTTTGGAGGCCGTTGGCATCAGCCCTATCAGCGATATCAGTAAAATCTGTAATAATTTCATAGCGTTGGTCTCCTAGTTATATTTTTCGTTCTGCTTAAAGGTATCCTTGTTGGTAACGGCGTCGATCTGGTCCTGCGGGATAGGTCTTACGGTATGGTAAGACTGGAAGAACTTCGCTGCATCCGGGTTGTAGGTATTGATCCTGTCGCCCAGCTTGTTGGTACGTTTGAGATCGAACCAGCGTAATTGTTCGCCGGACAGCTCCCTGGCTCTTTCATCGAGGATGAAGTCGAGGCTGATATTTGATGCATTGATAACCATATCTGCTTCTTTACCGGGGATGGCTGCACGTTTGCGGATCACGTTGATATAGTCTGCCGCTTTGGCGCTGTTGCCCAGTTTAAACTGTGCTTCTGCCGCTATCAGGTACATCTCTGCCAGTCGGATGATAAAGGCATCTCTCGCACTTTCTTCTTCGTTCATGGTAGCGCGGGTAGGATCATCAAATTTTTTCAGGGAGATATAATGTGTACGATCTTTTCCGGCACCATCGGCAGCATATACGGCATTGCGGTCGTAGAGGGTATATTTTGTAGTAGCCGGTAGCGGGTATTTGCTGCAGTATACGGCAGTATCGCCGAGTTTCAGGCTACCAGTCGGGTTGTTACAAAACCAGACCTGTTTGAAAGAAGCATCGAACCTGGAATCTGCATTCTCATTGAAGAGGTTTATCAGGAACAGCGTAGGCATGTAACGGTTAAATGGTCGCATATTGGCGATATCGCGTGTCATGCCTTTCTGGTCATCATATTTCATGCAAAACATCAGGTGGCCGTTGTTGGCGCCACGGGAGTGCCCGTTCGGGAACAGGGTTGCATCGAGGCGATCATCAAACACGAGGTTCTTCATGTAATTCACCGCCCAGATGACTTCCTTGTTGACCAGGTTATCCATGCGCCAGAGGTCCGCATATTTGGCCTGTAAGGCGAAACCATAGCTGGTAATCACTTTATCTGCCAGGTCTGCCGCTTCCTGGTTTTTGCCGCGGGTAAGGTACATTCTTGCTTCGAAGGCTTCTGCTGCCGGCTTGGTAACGCGACCGTAATCGGTGGTGGTAGTGGGCAGGTTAGCTACGGCATAATCCAGGTCGCGGAAGATCTGCGCGTAGAAAGTATCTACGGGTGTTCTGTTGGCAGTGGTTACAACACCTTTGGTTTCCTCGAGCGTAAAATGCACGCCTCCCCAGGTTTCCACGATGTGCCAGTAGTAGAAGGCACGGAGGAAGTGTAGTTCTGCGGAGCGCACTTTCTTTTTATCCTCCGTAAGTCCTGCTTTGTCGATCCTTCCCAGGCCGGCATTACAGAGGTTTACGGCGGCGTACAACTGCTTCCAGAGGCCACTCATGACAGCGTTGCTGGCTTGCAGGTTATTATAGTTCGTTATATCAGGATATTTATCACCGGTACCGCTGGTCCAGATATCAGTACCCATTTCAGACAGCTGGTAACCTTCTTCTTTACCGTACCACCAGCGGTTATAGGTGTATGCGGCATTTACGAGCGACTCAAAACCTTCCGGGGTGGAAAATACCGCATCAGTGGTGGTACCGCCTGGATTGTATTCCGTCAGTTGTTTGTTGCAGGCGGCAAGAGAACCTGCCAGCGCCGCCATGATAATATATTTATTAAACCTTTTCATAATTGCTGATTAAGAAATTAAAACGCTACGTTTAATCCTGCTACGTACATTTTTGTCAATGGGTTGCTCAGGTCTCCGCCTCTTTCCGGATCATAATCCTTCACTTTGCTGAACGTAAACAGGTTCTTACCGGTTACGTATACACGCAGATTGCTGAGGTGTAAAGATTTCAGCACGGATGGTGAGAAAGTATAGCCCAGGGAGATATTGCGGATCTTCACAAAAGAACCGTCTTTATAACCCAGTGTGGTGATAAATGGTGTTCCGCTTTTGCTCAGACTAGCATTAGGACGTGGATAATCGTTGGTTGGATTTTCCGGAGTCCAGTAGTTGAGCGGCGCACTATTTTCCAGGGCCTGCGGATCATATTTCGCAGCATATTCGGAATTGATCCACTGGCCTATACGTGCATATACGTAGATGTTAAGGTCGAAATTTTTGTATTTGAAGTCATTGTTCAGTCCACCGCTCCATTTAGGCACCTGTGCACCGATAATGACCCTGTCGGAGGTATTGATAACACCGTTACCATCCTGGTCTTTCACTTTAATATCACCTGGTTTGTAACCGAATTTGGCGGCGAGGTCAGCTTCACTGGTTTGCCAGATACCGGTTTTCTGATAATCATAGTACACTTTCACCGGAGAGCCGATAAACCATCCGCTGGCAACGTCGTTGGTACTGCCATCCGCCAGGGCTACGATTTCCTCTTTATTGCGGGAGAAAACGATATTGGAAGTCCACCTGAAGGCTGCGGTGGAAATATTGGTTGTATTAATTGCGATTTCTATCCCTCTGTTCCTCGTTTTTCCGACATTCTGCATCACGGAGCTGTTACCCGAAGAAGTAGGCAGTGTGCGTTGCAGCAGCAGGTCACTTGTTTTTGTATCATAAATATCGATGCTGGCGGAGATCCTGTTTTGCAGTAATCCGAAATCGATACCGAGATTTTTGGTAGCGGAGAGTTCCCATTTCAGGTTGAGATTACCTGCGCGGGAGTCGATACCATAGGCAATGGCCGCGTTGGTGTCGTCCCAGGAGAAAGGTATTTTGGAAAGATTACTTACGGTAGAATAAGGGGCTACCGCGTCGTTACCGGCGATACCATAGCTAAAGCGCACTTTCAGGTCGGAGAAGGTGTTTTGTCCTTTCATGAAGTTTTCATCGATCACGCGCCATGCTGCCGCTCCTGAAGGGAAGAACGCCCATTTGTTGCCGGGGCTCAGTTTGGAGGAACCGTCGGACCTTCCGGTAAATGAGAGTAGATATTTGCCTCTGTAATTATAGTTTAATCTGCCTGAGAAGGAGATCAGTTTATTTTGCTGGTAGGCGCTGCGGATGGCGATACCGCTCACGTTGTTCTGCATGGCGTGATAGAGCTGACTTGGCAGGAGCTGTCCGTCGCCCTGCATCATGCTGCTGTCGCGCTGATCAGTGAGTAAACTTGTTACGGCGGTTACGTCGAAGTTATGGCCGCCAAAGGATTTGGCGTAGTTGGCCACATTTTCCCAGCTGAGATAGCGGCGGTTGGCACTGATAGATTGGGCACGGCTACCGGTAGCGGTGGAGCGGGCGATAGAGTTCTGGCTCATAAACACGCCCTCACGGCTACTCTCCAGGATCACACCTAAGTTGGAACGTAGCATCAGGCCTTTTACCGGGCGTATTTCCAGGTAGGCATTTGCCAGTGCGCGGGTAGTACGGGTGTTATCTTCGTAGGCATTCGGCTGTTCGTCGGCCAATGGGTTGATAGCAGAATAGGCATTAGGATATAATACCAGCTTGCCGGTAGAGTCGAAAGCACTTCCCAGCGGCAGGTATTTATTGGCCTGGTTCATCGGGTCGCGGCGCTGTCCCTGGTTATAATAGGTGATCTGACTCTGCACGCCTACCTTGATGGCATCATTGATCGTCTGATCAATATTAAGACGGGTAGAATAGCGTTTGAGATCATCCAGTTTCAGGATACCTTTTTCGTTGAAGTAGTCGAAAGAGAAATAGACTTTTGTTTTATCAGAACCACCTGCCACGCTGGCCTGGTAATCCTGCTGTAAGCCGTCGTGGATCAGCAGATCAGCATAGTTAGTCCAGATATTATTCTGAATATCATTTAATTCGTAGGAATTAAATATTTTGCTGTCATCGGCGATGCTGTTCCATCTGCCGATGGTCCTGTTCGCTTCTCTTTTAAGGGCAACATATTGCTGGCCGTTCATCATATCCGGGTAGCCATTTACCTGTGAAACGCCGGCATAGGAGCTGACATTCAACTGGGGCTTGCCGGCATTACCACGTTTGGTGGTAACCATGATGACACCGTTTGCACCACGGGAACCATAGATGGCGGTAGAAGAAGCATCTTTCAGCACTTCCATAGACTGGATATCATTCGGGTTGATATCTTCTATGGATTCATACTGCACACCGTCTACGATGTAGAGCGGGCCGTTCCCGGCGGAGATAGACCTGTTACCGCGTACTGTCACATTTACCTTTGCACCTGCTGAACCTGAAGACCGGGTGATATCCACACCGGGCAGCTTACCCTGAACCGATTCCATCACGTTGGTGGAAGGCACTTTACGCAGCTCCTCCGATTTGATGGAAACAACAGATCCGGTAAGGTCACGCTTTTTAACGGCGCCGTACCCTACCACTATAACTTCATCCAGTTTTTTATTACTTTGTTCCAGTTTTACGTTCATTACACCTGGTGTTGCCGGCAATGTTTGCGTGGCATAGCCCAGGTAGGTAAATAATAATTCGGTTTTCCCATCTGGCAATTGCAGGGTGAAGTTACCAGAGGGGTCTGTCTGAGTACCCGTACTCGTTCCTTTCACCTGCACGCTTACCATTGGCAATGCTTCACCGGTGGTGGCATCCGTCACTTTCCCTTTTAAGGTCCGCGACTGAGCCATGGCCCAGCTGGTGATACAGCACAGTACAAAGCAGATCAGGCTAAATTTTTTCATAACGTAATTCGTGAAATTTATTGGCAAATGAGTTTTAGCAAAAATTTTTATACGCGCGATTTAGTTGACAACGTGGTTGATATATCTCGTCTAAACTATACTATGACTGACTTTAGCAGCATATAGCTCATCACAAGTCTACATAACTATTTATTAAAAGGGAATTTTATTTACGCAATCGTTCCCGGAAAAATCATTACATTCACGACGGGGAAAAACTCCTGTAATCCCGTGCTGTAAAAGAAATGAAGTACCAAGCCATCACGATCAAAGACATTGCTAAAGCATTGAATCTCTCCACTTCCACGGTATCCCGTGCGTTGCGCGACAGTCATGAAATTAGCTCAGCCACCAAGCAGGTTGTTATGGAATATGCTGCGAAACTGAATTTCCAGCCTAATCCGATCGCACTCTCATTAAAAGAAAGGAAAAGCCATTCCATTGGCGTGATCGTATCAGAGATCGCCAACAGTTTTTTTTCCCAGATCATTAATGGGATTGAATCGGTCGCCAATGAAAAAGGGTATACGGTCATCATCTCCCAAAGCCATGAAAACTTTGAGAAAGAGATACGCACCTTACAATACCTGGCTTCCAGGAGTATAGACGGACTCCTTATCAGCGTATCCAGTGCCACCAATGACCTGAGTCACCTGAAAGGGATGCACCAGTCCGGGATGCCTATTGTATTTTTCGACAGAACAGTAGAAGATATTACTACACATAAAGTGATGGTAGACAATTACCAGGGCGCTTACAATGCCACCATGCAACTACTGGCGGAAGGACACCACAGCATCGCCTGTGTAGCCAACTCAGAGCACCTGAGCATCACGAAAGATCGTGTAGGCGGCTACCTGGCGGCATTGCAACAGCATAACATCACTGTTGATCCTGCTTTAATAAAATACTGCTTTCATGGCGGAATGTTATTGACAGAAGTAGAAACTGCCGTCCATGAGTTATTACAGGCGAGTCCACGGCCAGAAGCTATTTTTGCCACCTCCGACAAACTCACCACAGGATGTATGCGCGTCCTGAAACGCGCCGGCATTGCAATCCCCCAGGATATGGCACTCACCGGGTTTTCCAATTCCGAACTGATTGAATTACTTCACGCACCTATCACCGTAGTACAACAGCCCGCGTATGAAATGGGGCAGGTAGCCACAGAGCTGCTGTTACAGCTGATAGAGTCGAAAAGGCCTGTGAAGGATTTTAAATCTATTGCCCTGCAAACAAGGATGGTACAGCCACAATAATTATTGCAACCGCTATTGCGCCAGCTTTGACAATAACTTCGACAGTCCTGCCGGATCTGTGATCATCGCATCATGGCCGGTATTCATATCAACATGTTGCCATCCAAGGCTTTTGGCTTTTTCACTCATCCTGGCCATAATAGGCAGCTGTGGATTGGTGCAGGCGATGTAGGTCCTGGGCAAACCATTTCCCAACGCATGATGCAGTTTAATTTGCTGCGCGAAGGTCAAAAAAGGCTGATCAGTTAACCTGGCAGTCACCCAGGCAGCCTTTACAGGATCTGTAACACCGAATATCTGCACCGGGAATGGGGCCAGTGGCTGCTTCGCATCAATATTCCTTTGCTCGGAAGCCTGCATTTCTGCTGGCTGTAGTTCATGCAAACTCTGTCCATTCTCCGCTATAATAGCATCCAGAAAAATCAGGCTTCTTAACCTCCCGGGAATGCTATCTGCCACTCCTTCTATGACTGCGCCTGCATAGCTGTGGCCTACCAGCACTACATTATGTAAATCCTCCATGGTAAGGAGGTTGATAATATCGCTGATATGTGTGTCCAGTCCTACACTTTCATTCAGCGTATTTTTATGCTCACCTAATCCACTCAGCGTAGGTGTATATACTTTATACCCCTGTGCCGTCAGCCGCTGACTTACTTCCTGCCAGCACCAGCCCCCATGCCAGGCGCCGTGTACCAATACAAATACGGGTTTATCATACTTTGCCTGTGCAAAGGCATTTTGTGATAAGGCTATCAATAATACCAATACTAATAGCCGTAATTCTTTCTGTAACTTCATAAAATCTATTTTCATCAAAAGTAGCAGTAGCCAGTGTTCTGGCCAATGACTCACCCTAAAGTGAGCCACCCCTTTAAAAAAATAGTCATGGCAACAAATATCAAAGAAACGTCCAGCAGTATTGAAAACCTGAAGGTATTGGCCGGACATTGCAAGATCAATGGCATCCTTACCAGCATCGGACTTCGCTGGAAGATGCAGTTACTGGTTTGTATAGACGCAGGTATCAGTCAGTTCAGTAAACTGAAGAAGATCTTCCCGACCTTATCTGATCAGGTATTAGGGAAAAGAATAGCAGAAATGCTGGAAGAAGGGCTGATTGAAAAAGAAGAAATTCATACTACCTGGCCTTGTCAGTTTAAATATGAGGTAACCCTGAAGGGGAAAGAGTTGTTGGAGATTATGGTATTGTTGAATAAATGGGGTATTAAGTGGGAAGAAAAGATGTAGAATTTTTTCCGGGTTTTATCGACCGCCTCCGGCGGTCGATAAAACCCGGAAATTTGCCCGCACCTGCGGTGCGGGCAAATTTCCGGGTGAAAAAGTTGATCAGGGCGTAACGCGGAACCAATCAACATCAGCATAACCGGCATCATTGGTTTTAACGGTGCGGTAGCAGCTCAGGCCAACTTTAGCACCAATCCAGCGGCCAGGAACCGCTGTAAACACCGCTCCGGCATCTTTGAATTTCATGCCATCTTCACTGTAACTAAACTGACATTGCGCCCCCGGTTTTACGGTTACGCGGAAGTAAATATCCTTACCGGTAAATTTGGAAATTGTAGTCTTTTCTTCCGGCTTGCCCCTGTCGGCCTTCAGACAGCGCAACGAAGTAATATATACGCCATCTGCCTGGTTTTCAAGCGACAACCCGGCATAGTCGGCACCCATAACGGTAAAGACTATACGATCGCCGTTAAGTCGAGGTGTAAAGCTTAGTTTTGTTGTAACCGTGAATGTTTCTGCCGGGAATTTCTGCAGTAATACATTCGGAATCTCCCAGAGGTTGCGTGCTGAATCCGGCGCCTGTGCAGCGAATAAGCGTAAGCTACCTTTTGCTGGCGACGGGAAAGCCCATCCCGCAGCGGGATTGGCCTGCCACTGCCATTGCAGTCCCAGGGCAGGCGTATTAAATTCATCTGAATCAGGAGGCGTAACGACAGGGAAAGTACCTACGTTCGGTTTGCGCCAGGTGGCCACCGGCGTACCTTTGCCGTCTTTGTCTTTATCTTCTCCTATCACCGGCCAGTCGTTGACCCACTGCATCGGCTGCAAATGTATCACACGTCCATAGGCTTCCTGGTCCTGGAAATGCAGGAACCAGTCCTCCCCTTTCTGTGTCTGTACCCAGGCGCCCTGGTGCGGGCCGTTCACTTTTGAATTGCCCTGGTCCATCACAATTTTACTTTCGTAGGGGCCGTAAATATTTTTTGAACGCATCACCAGCTGCCATCCCGTAGATACGCCACCAGCGGGCGCAAAGATGTAGTAGTATCCATTACGTTTATACAACTTCGGGCCTTCCAGTGTAGGGTTGGCATCGTGGCCGTCGAATACCATAACACCTTCATCGATAGCTTTGGTGCCTTCCGCATTCAGCTGTTTTACGACGATAATGCTTTTTATACCTGCACGACTACCCGCGTAGGCATGCACCAGGTATACCTTTCCGTCGTCGTCCCAGAGCGGACAGGGGTCTATCAGTCCTTTGCCGGCAACTACCAGTTCAGGCGCTGACCATGGTCCATTGATATTTTTAGATTTGGTAAGATAAATACCGAAGTCCGGGTCAGGATAATAAATATAGAATTCATCATTATGGTATCGGATAGCGGGCGCCCACACACCGTTGCCATGCTGCGTTTGCGAGAAATGATCAAATGGTGGCTGACGTAATAATGCATGTCCGGTCAGCTCCCAGTTGACCAGGTCTTTAGAATGAAGGATAGGCAGTCCGGGAACAGCATCAAAGCTGGATGCGATCATATAAAAATCATCATTCACACGGATAGCGTCCGGGTCGGAATAGTCGGCATACAGCACCGGATTTTTATAGGTGCCGTTTCCATTGTCGGCCACCCATACTTTAGAAACCTGCTGCTGAGCGTGCAGTGCGACAGGACATGCTGCCAGCAGTCCTATCAGGTAATGTGATAATCTCATTATAATTTAAATTTCCAGTCTCCGTAAATAAATGACGGTGTAAAAGCGGCGGCTTCTTTTTTAGTCAGTTGCCTGGCCCATTTCACGCGTGCGTTGGTATTTGCGCCTGGGCCATAATTTTTGTATTCGGCATAGCGTGCAGTTTGTTCGTTGGTTGTTTTGCCCCAGTTGTCCCAGCCCTGCGGGAGTATATGCCCACCCAGGTAACAGTTAATATATGTAACGCTCGAAAACGGCCTCCATGGCCTCCCCAGGTACACTTTCGTTACGCCGCTGTCTGCCGTAATTTTACATTCTTTAAAAACATATCCGGCGGATTGTGTCTGTATGGTGGAAGCTGCGGTAATATAGGCGTCCCTGTTACTGTGGATATGACATTTATAGAATAACGCTGCCGCATATCCGAAAATAAAGTCGATGCTGCCTTCGATATAACATTCGCGGTAGTATTGACGTGTAGGCCCGTAACTACCTGCCAGCAGTGTATCCTGGTAGCCCAGCATACGGCAATGGATAAACGAAGCGCGATCAGCTTTCACCGCCAGTGCTACTGCCTGTCCGGCGGTGGGGCCGGCAGTATTCTGAAAAGTAAGGTGTTCGGCGCGAAAATCCGATGCGTTGATACTACAGGAATAAGAAGTGAAAGTACGTATAGAATCCCCGTTGGGGGCTCTTCCGCCGGCATGGTCTGCATAGGTGATGATGGTATTGTTTTCATCTTCCCCTATTAAAGTAATGTGGTCTTTGGTAGAATCCAGGTGTAGCTTTTCTTTATAAATTCCTTTTTTTATGTAGATGACCAGCGGTTGTTGGTTGTGAAGCGGAACTGCGTCCAGTGCGGCTTGTACGGTAGTATAATCGCCTGTACCATCCTGTGCCACCGTTTTGGTAGCTGTTTGTGCGTGCAGTGTTATCGTGCATGCCGACAGTAGCAGTACGAGAAAAAATTTTATCATAGCGTGGTATTCGTTTCCACGCATCAAAATAGTAAATGCCACTAAGAAAGGCGTGTTTATTTACGCAATCGTTCCCGATGCTCCCGCTGCCCGCAGGATTTCCTGCAATGCTTCCGGTTGGGTGATAGCGAGTAGTTTGCCATCGGACCTGACCAGTGCGGCGGCGATGAGGTCCTGCAATACACGGAAGGTAGTTTCATAGGTAGCGCCGATGTAGGCAGATAAATCCTGTTTGGTTAAAGGCAGGTTGATAAATCCTTCCGGTGTAGTACCAAATTTTGTGTGTAGTAGCAGTAATGCATTTGCCAGTCGTGCTTTTACGGGAAGATGTGCAAGTCCGTGCATATAGCGTTCTGCTTCCTGCAGTTCCTGTGCATAGAAGCGCATCAGCTGGTACAGGAATTCGTGGTTTACTTTAAGGGATGCCTCGAAGAAGGGCATGTCTACATAGCAAACCGTAACAGGACTCATGGCTGTGGCGGTAACCGGGTAAAGGTTTTCGGTGCTGCCGATGCCCCTGTGGCCAAGGATTTCACCTTTGCCGGCAAAGCGGACGATGAGGTCTTTGTCGGTGCCCCAGTGTTTATGTACTTTTACGATCCCATCATAGACAAAGTAGATGCCCTCCACCGGATCCCCTTCACGGAAGATGGTTTCATTTTTTTTGAACCGATAGTTTTTTACTTGTAGCCTGACCGCAGTTTTCCATTCGGGCATGGATAGCCGGCACAACATGCATGTTTGTCCGTCGCAGGAGAGTTTGTTGTCTGTTCTCATACTAGCAGTTGCAAAGAGGAATTTTTAAAGCATTGCTATTTTTCCTATTTGCACATTTTCACAGTTCACTATAAAAATATGAACGAAATCTACACAAAATTTATAAATTACAATCAATCATCTGCTTAAAAAACAAAAAACACCCAAAAATAATAAATATATATTTTATTGTAATATAAATACAGGTAATTATACGTTTTGTCAAAAGACAATCGTAGCCTATCTTCATCGTGCCAGCATAATACATCATCATGAGTACCCTTTCCCTGATCCTTGTTTTAATAGCCGCCATCATACATGCCTTATGGAACCTCATCACCAAACAGGTGAAGGGAGGATTGCCATTTTTCTGGCTACTATCTTTGTTTTCAGCAGTAATATTTGCACCAGTACTGATCTACCAGATCAGCAGTGCCAAAGTAGAGATCACCAGCACCGCCATCTGGCTGGCCCTTGGCAGCGGACTGCTGCACATCTTTTATTATATCGCCTTGCAGGTAGGCTATCACAAGGCAGACCTTTCTGTAGTATACCCTGTGGCGCGGGGCGCAGGGCCGCTGTTTTCCGTAACGGGCGCTATCCTGCTTTTCGGGGAAAGACCGGGCATACCAGCCTATATTGGCTTTGTGCTGATCATCACTGGTGTGATTTTACTAACAGGATTAAAACTAAGCGGAAGCAGCAAGCAAGTACTAACCGGACTCAATTACGGCCTGCTGACAGGCATTTTCATTGCCGGGTATACGTTGTGGGACAAAAAAGCCGTTGCCGATTACCATATTTCTCCCTTATTCATCAGCTTTGGTTCGATGATCCTGCCGTTGCTGGCACTTACGCCGGTGGCTATACGAAAATCTGAAGAAGTAAAAGTTTCGGTGAAGCTGCACTGGAAGGCCGCTTTGATGGTTTCCATCCTGCAACCCGTCTCCTATTTGCTGGTATTGATTGCCATGAAAACCACGCCGGTAAGTTATGTAGCGCCCGTACGTGAGCTGAGTATCGTTATCGGGGTATTCTTTGGCGTCAACCTGCTGAAAGAAAAAGATGCCACCCGCCGTATGATCGGTGCGGTCATCATCCTGGCAGGCATAGCACTGCTGGCTTTCAGCTAAACAACCACTGCCCTTGCCTGCAGCATGCAGGGTTTTGTTAATACCCGCAGATGCCCCCATAAATTTCCCTACATTTGAATTTCGCAAATAACCGGTTTTATGGAAACGACCTCACTGGAAGATTTTTACAGGGAATATAAAGGCGTGGTACCCGAGGGCATCAGTAATGAGATCGGGCATTTCAATGTATTCAAGACGGCAGATACCGTGGCCGCGGTGAAAGCCAATAAAGGCATGCCCTACAACCGGCGGAATTATTATAAGATCAGTATGATCAACGGCCGGAACAGGGCAGAGTACGCAGACAAAGTGATCGAAATCGAGCAGCACGCGCTGTTATTTGCCAGTCCGAAGATCCCTTATAACTACCAGCCCCTGGACGATGACCAGCAGGGATATTTCTGCATATTCACCCATGACTTCATGCTGCCGCGCAAAAGCGGCGTTGTGCTGGACGACCTCCCCATCTTCAAATCCGGCGGTTATCCGGTGTTCCAGGTATCGGAGAAGGAAGCGGAAGCCATTACCGCTATTTTTAAAAAGATGTATGAAGAGATATCTTCCGATTATGCCTATAAATATGACCTGCTGCGAAATTATGTAATGGAAGTCATTCACTACGGGCAGAAGCTACAGCCAATGACCGCCCTGTACCCTACCCATAATGCTGCTCACCGTATCGCTTCCCTGTTCATAGAGCTGCTGGAGCGGCAGTTTCCGGTAGAGCCGCCACATCAGCGGATGGAGCTGCGCACTGCCAGCGACTTTGCCGATCGTTTAGCCGTACATGTCAATCATCTTAATAAAGTATTAAAAGAAAATACCGGGAAAACCACCACCGAGCTCATCAGCCACCGCATTACCCAGGAAGCGAGAATACTACTCAAACAAACAGACCTGAGCATTTCTGAAATAGCCTATGGACTTGGCTTTGAAGAAGTGGCGCATTTCTCCAACTTCTTCCGGAAACAAACGGCCATTACCCCGGTCAGCTTCAGAAAGCAGCCCGGCATTTGATTTTTGCAAACCATGGATTGAATAGCGTAACAATGATCCGGCAAAACCGGCAGACATTTGTGTAGTCGATTGATAACAACAATTATTGAACAATTGGCAACAGAAATCTTTTATACAAATAAAATATTGTTATGACTACCAGAACCAAAATTGCCCTGGTAACAGGGGGAAGCAGAGGATTAGGCAAAAACATGGCACTCGCCATCGCAGATAAAGGCATCGACGTTATCATCACCTATCACAGCAAGGCTGATGATGCAGCCGAAGTGGTGAAAGCCATTGAAGCCAAAGGCCGTAAAGCAGCCGCCTTACAGCTGGACACCTCTCATGTGGCCGCTTTTGATGCCTTTTTTAAAGAATTCAGCACGGTATTAAACAAAACCTTTAACAGCAATCATTTTGATTTCCTGGTAAATAATGCCGGTACAGCCTTATATGCGCCTGTGGCATCTACCACAGAAGAACAGTTTGATACCGCCGTCAACATACATTTCAAAGGGGTATTCTTCCTGACACAGAAAGCACTCCCTTTCCTGAACGACGGTGGCCGTATCATCAATATTTCTTCCGGCCTGGCACGTTTCACGCCTCCCGGCAGCAGCGTTTACGGCTCACTGAAAGGCGCCATAGAAGTGTTTACCCGGTACCTGGCAACTGAACTCGGCGCACGTGGCATCGCTGCCAATACCGTAGCACCAGGCGCTATTGAAACCGATTTCGGTGGCGGCAGAGTGAGAGACAATAAAGAAATCAATGATGTGATTGCTGCTCATACCGCTTTAGGCCGTGTAGGCCTGCCGGATGACATCGGTGGCGTAGTAGCATTCCTCTGCACGGAAGAAGCCAGATGGATCAATGCGCAACGTATTGAAGTAAGTGGTGGAATGAACCTGTAAACAACAGCTATTATATAGGAAAGCCCCGGAAAGTCAGTGACCTTCCGGGGCTTTCATTATAATAAAAACGTTAGTCTCTTGGCAGTTCCGGCCGTTGCATTTTGTATTGGGTTGCAGTGATGGCGTCCATAAACGCCACAATAGCGCCGATTTCATCCTTAGTGAGGTTCAGTTTATGCAGAATAGGATCTGTATAAGGGAACAGGCTATCCTGCGCCTTTTGCTCCGGCTTTGGATCAATCATATGCATACCACTGTTGTAGATATTGACTACGCCGGTAATATCGTTGAACAGGCCGTTGTGCATCCATGGTGCGTTATGCATCACATCGCGCAGGGATGGCGTTTTGAATTTGCCTACATCATTGGCATCATGGGTAATTTCATATCTGCCCAGGTCCTGGTATTTACGCTTGTAGTAAGTCAGGCCGATATTATGGAAGCTCTCATCTGTCAGGTACTGACCGTTGTGGCAGTTCATACATCTTGCTTTTGTTCTGAAGAGATGCATACCATATAGTTCCTGGTCAGAAAGTGCTTTATAATCACCTTCCATGAATTTATCGAAACGGCTTTTACGGCTGGTAATGGTTTCCTGGAAAGCGGCGATGGCGCCTACGATCATTTCCTGTGTTACCTGCGTAGTACCAAAAGCTTCCTTGAAGAGCTTCTGATAGGCTTTTATCTGGCTGAGTTTAGGGCCCAGCTTTTCGATGTTCATATCCATTTCGTGGTGCGTCTGGATAGGAAAGGCAGCCTGTGCTTCCAGGGAGGCGGCGCGGCCATCCCAGAAGAATGATTTGCGCTGCGCTACGTTCAGCAGTGAGGGCGTGTTACGGGTACCTTCCAGATGGTCGGTACCAAGTGACACACGTCTGCCATCTCCCCACGACAAATGCGGATCATGGCAGCTGCTACAGGAAATCTGGTTGGAGCTGGATAATATCGGATCAAAGAATAACAGCTTACCGAGATTCACTTTCGGCTGTGCAATAATTCTGAAATAACTGGTATCTACGGTTGGCAATGGCTTAAACTCTGCATATACGATCCCTGCATCAATATCCGGCTTCGGCCATTCAGACACCGGCTTTTCATACAGTGCACGCAATGCAGCTGAAGGATCAGGCTGCGCAAGAAAACTACTGCCTGTTACAAATGCCACCAATGTGGCCACGATGATAAATTTTCTTTTCATAGCACTAAGGCTGGCAATTAAAATTGAATAGCTGTCATCACGCTGAAATCGCGTCTGCCAATGGCATTGCGACCTTCATATGCAGCTTTAATATAGCAGGAAAGCTTATTTTTCAGTGGAAAATCTATCCGGACACTTCCGCCATAATTAAGACCAGACGCTGTTAAGTACGCAAAGTTACTCGTTAGCATGGAATAAATGGCAGTTTTCTGGTCTACATCACTCCAATAAAAATCATTACCCAGGTTCTCCTGGCGTTCAAGCTTACCAGAGAGCGTAAGCACCTTTTTACCCAGTTGTTTGCGCAGGGTGATATCACCACCGGCAGTCAGTTGCTGGTACAGCATTTCTCTGTCCGGGGAAACATAGCGCTGCGTATGGTCTTCGTAGCGCGCCTGCGCACCGATGTACCAGTCGAGATAACCACCCGTATGACCATACACCGATCTGAAATGATAGGTTTCGTACTGGTGTATGTACCGTGGAGACGAGGATATTTTGTTGATGTTGTTTTCTGAATTCTGCACATCAAAGATGGCTTCTATTCCCTTTCGCTCCACCATATTCACTGATCCCTGCACAATAAAATGGTGCTGGCCCTGCTCCAGCAGATAACCGGCATTACCTCCCATATTGTTTTCCTCCACAGATCCTACTTCATAAATATCGTTGCCGCCGCTTTTGGAGGTACGTTTTTTTATATCACTTTGGTGAAGATCGAATCCGGCGAAGAACCCGCGGTAATCCGTCGGGCTGATCTTTAAGGAAAACCCATAGCCGACACCGTTATACCAGGCATTCAGTAATGAGCCTACCAGCAGCTTATTGTACACTCCCAGTCCTGCATCGTGGTACACAACGGGTTGCCCCAGTTCACTTACGAAAGAGAGTTTGTTTTTCTGACTGTATTTATTGAGCAGCACATCTGCCGCGATTGCATATTTGTTATTTATTTTCCGGGAGATGGCCAGATCGATATTGACATCGGAGGAGATGTTGACCGGGCGAGGATCCCTGGAGCGATAAGATTGTTGTCCCCTGAAGCCTACGGTGCCTGCTACCTGGTATTGTCCGAGCGTTTTTGCTAGTCCTCCAGAGAAGGAATAGGTCTCTGCTTTCAGGTCGCCACCGATAGAATCTGCCATGACATAGGGATAAACCAGCTGATAATCGGCCGTTTCGTTGAATTTCACGGCATATTGCGTTTCACTGCTGTAGGCAGCGTTTCCCCAGAGGGTGAGGTTTTTCACCTTTTTCTGGTAGGTTTCTGCCTGCAGGGAAAAATACTGCTGTCCACTCCCCTCCTGCTGCAGGTATAGGTCTTGCGTGTATTTGCGGTAGGATGCCACCAGCGAAGCGTAGCTAATCTGTCGTTGATAAATTTTCAGTGCCGGGCTTGCGTAGAGCTGATCCCTTCCCAATGCTGTCACGTTTGTCTGTTCCTTAGCCAGCGGTACTAAAGTGGAATCCTGGGCTTGTGCTGTAAAGCGCAGACCCAGGAAAGCAAAGATGTATATTGTTTTTTGCCAGTTCATTATTCAATTAAGGCATTAATGAAGGCTTAACTTCAGGATCGAAGTCAAGCGTTGAATTATTGTTATCCTGTAAAATCACACGTCCGTCAGGGTTAGTACTCAGCACCTGGCGTCTTACTGCTTTACCATAACGGTTATTATCACCATCTACTTTACCACAGTACGACCAGCCCATATCCAGTGCAGGAGAAGTTAAGATCCATGCAAAATCAGATGGGATAGAGAGATTCACTGCATCCAGGATCCAGTTGTTGGCGATGGTATAGCCGGTAGATTTGGTAGTACCGCCGGCATCATTTACATACGAATAAGTATATAAGTTATTTGCTTTAAAACTGATGGGTGTTACGCCGGCAGGGAAACGAGCCAGCACATAGCTTTTGAAGCCCCTGTTATGCATGGTCATGGCGGTGGTAACATTGATAAGATCAGGCACCTGCGGATTATCTACGTTGATAGAAGACAATAATGTCAGCTCAAAATTAGCACCGGTCAGGTCCATTGAATTGGCATTATATTCCTTGTGGTTGATTGCGTTGTTGGCAATAACGATTTGTTTGCCCGGTAATACCGGATAGTCTTTACCGTTACCAGGGATCATTACCACGGAACCTGCGCTGAAGGTATCTTTCATGATATCCGGCGTATAGGCGCGTTTGGTAGTAGAGAGGAAGGCCGCTTCTGCGATCACCAGTCCATCTGCGTATAAGGTATCCGCAGAGTTATTGTAGATGATAAAATATTTATCTCCATTATACTGTTTACCTTCCGGCGTAACTGTACCGGTGAAGAATATTTCTCTGAATACAAAATTAGCCCCTGTGTTATAAAGGAATAAGGAGAGATTAAGCGCGAATGAACCACCTTTTACTACTACACCCTGCTGGAAGCCGCGTACCTTTCCCGTCTGGGTAACGCCATCCGCGTTATATTCAATATCACCTTCCAGACTTACATTATAGGAACCTTCTGCCAATACGATTTTGGATAATTCAGCAGCATTATTAATGGTAAAGGTGGTAGACACTCCACTGTTCACTTCCTTGAAGATGATATTCAAATTGGAAGTTTTCACCCCTTCCAGTCCTTGTGGATTTTGCAAGCTTACGGCAACGTTGGTTTTGCTGATAGAGATGCCGTCTTTTTTGCAGGCAACAAATGTGCAGGCGCCGGCAGTCAGCAATACAAAAAACAGTTTAGTTAAACGCATATAATATTATATCAATTAGAGTTTGAAATTCATTTCCATTCCGAAGTAAGGGCTGCTGAGGCCACTTCTTCTTTTTGTTGTACCGAAACTGGTATAATCCGGTGTATAGGTAAGCAGTCTGTTAACGAACATGGAGATGACGCCTACTTTCTTAAATTCCTTGCTCACCTTCAGGTTTACCTGTAAATCGATGGGCACCACATATTTGAAGAAGGCGCTTCCGCTGTAATTCGTTACCAGGTAATTCACTTGCGGATCGGTGTAGCTTGCGCTGGTAAAGGGATATGATTTACCATCAGGTGCAATATAATAGGCCGGCACACCTGATTTGTAGGACGTCTGGCTGCTGGTAAACCAGAGATTCTGCACGGAAGCAGATACGATCAGTCCAAGGTTTGGCAGGTAGCTATCTGCCATAATATTTGTATTGAACTGTTCCCTGATGGAGGCATCAGGATCAGTAAACACACCGATATATTGTGCAATATTGCCATTAACAGCCACTTGCTGATCTATCTTATAGGTAGGCTGGTTGTCACTATAGGTAGTGCGATAATAAGCGCCCGTTACAGTGAAACGTGTATTGATTGCCGTTATACGTCTGGATGCGAACTGGAATTCCACCCCGTTTTTAATCAGTTTGCTGCCATTGGTAGTTTTCGATGTACCATAATAGCGGCCGGTGGTTTCATAATTAAATTCTGATAATTCCGGCAGATGGTCCAGTTTTGCTGCATCTACGGAGTTGACGTCATATTTTTTATAGGAATAATAGTTCAGGGCAGATACAGACCTGAAGCCCGAATTCATATATTCATGGAACCAGCTGAAGCTAAGCCTGTTTTCGTTAAAGGTGATATCGCCGGTAAATTCCAGTTTTTTGTTGACTGCTGCCAGCAGGTCGTAATTCACTCTGCTGTTGATATACGTTACTGCATTGGCTCTTCTGTAGGCAGGATTATTATGGAAATAATTCAGCTGTACAAAGTCGAGGTACTGTGGCAGTGGATATAACTGGTCAGTGGTAGGCATTTTTGTTTGCAGGCCATAACCGCCGCCCAGTGTCACTGTTAAAGGTTTTGCGTTGATATAGAAATTGGGTAATGTCCACCGGGTATTGACACGTGGGTCGAGGTAGATTTTATTGGCCAGTGCATAGCGACTGTCCATGCCAGCCAGTGTCATAGCTCTTACACCGCCGGCGGCGACGAGAGTATGGCGGCCGAGGTGCCAGGTGAGTGCATCTTCAGCGAAGCCGGCAACGTTCAGCATACCGGGGATGGAGTCGAAGGCACGCGGGCGGGCCATGATGCTTTCTGTAGGTGGGAAATTGATATCGTACTGTTGTCCTTTGCCTAAGTTCTTGCTATAGTTGGCCTCCATGCCCACTTTCACCTGATGCTGCGCACCTGCAGCCTTAAACTGGAGATTTGTCTGGGCTTTGAGGAATCCCAGCAGTGGCTGGCCATCTACTAACAAATAGGAAGTATAGCTGGGCGTCAGGTACATGATATCATGTTCACCGGCAGTTAATGAATTGAACAATACGGTGGCAGATTTAGCCTGCATCCATTTGGTGATATCCATTCTGTTATGCTGGTAGTTCAGTTGTCCGGCAATTTCCCATGATTGCCACAGGGCGTTGCGGTTGGCAGCCTGGCTGCGGATGCTGCTGCTGATACCGTAGGAGTTATAGGTAGATTTATATTTATCCGTCAGTGCGTAGCTGTTATCCGGGTCGGTGCGTTTATTGTCGATATTGGTGCTGTAATCGAGTGCCGCATTCCATTTAATCAGTCGTTTGTCGGTGATCCAATGTTTCTCTGTTCTTACGCTGGCATTGATCCTGTTATAATTTTCGAAGCTATTGGTAGGATCAGCTTTAGCCTTCAGGTAGCCCAGGTCGAAGTTGAGTGTCATCTTTTGAGCGGGGAGGTCGAAGCCTTTTCCTACGGCAAAGAGTTTACTGAACCCATCGGCTTTCATGCGTACATTCAGTGTTGTGGCCCCTTTGACGCGATTGATTTTTACCAGTCCGCTGGTGAGGTCACCATATTCAACAGAAGGAATTCCCCTGATGATTTCTACGCTTTCGATCTGGTCGGTGGAGATATTACGCATGTCGACACCGGCGTTAACAGCACTTTTGCCACTATTAGGATCGTTTGAAACGAAGGCGGATGAACTCTGGAGGTTGGCGCTGGTATTGACTGGCGCGCCATCTATCAGGAAGGCGGTACCCAGGGAAGAGATATTAAAATCAGAACCGCCGCCGCCAGTTTCCCGGAGTTTTACCTGGTTCATGGCTGTCAGTTTAGGATCAGTGGCGCGGCCGCCAGGCAATAGTTCCATGAGGTCGGAGAAGCTGGAGGGCTGCAGGTGGCTCATGGCCTTGCGGTCGATAACGGAGGCCGTGCTGAGTCCTTTTGATTCCGCTGCTGTTACATATACTTCAGATAATGTTTTTATTTTTTTCGTTACGATGATTTCCAGTGGCTGGTCTTTGTGGAAGTGGATGGTCAGCGGCGCTGCCTGGTAGCGCATACTATATATACCTATGGTATAGGTACCATAGGGCAGTTGTTTGAACAGGAAGTGTCCCTGCTCATCACTGACAGTGCTGAAAGGTTGTTTATTGTCTGCTGCGGTGGCAACAACAGTAACGATATCGGCTACACGGGAACTATCTTTATCCCAGAGGTTACCGGATAACACGCCTGATGCCTGCTGCGCATAGGTTCCGGCAGGTATAAGCATTAGCAGCATAGTGGCGAGGCATAGGCCCAGGTTGATTACTCTTAAATAGTTGGTACGGTTCACGCTAACATCCAGATCTTTTGATTGCCTGCAAAGGTAGATGATGATAAACAGTGGAACCAGCTTTTGGGCTGTTGCGGGCATAATAAATTCCGGATACGATCAATGCGTTTCCCGATCCGATTATCGCTTCCCGAGGGCTTTTTATCATTTTATCCCTTTTTCTTTACCAAAATTGCAAAATCACGTTCATTTTTTGTCATTTCACTAACAATTCAATTATTTACTTGAAAATATTTTACTTTTTAGATTATTTTATTGAATTTTGTCATACCAATTCAAAAATTGATCAGAAATTATTCAAACATACCAGTGAAAAAAGCAATTTAAAATGAGTGCCCTCACCAAAACACAGTATCCAGGCAAATTACTGGTACAGGAACAACTTATTTCGCGGATTAAGGACCACTTTTCCGCAGCACTTTGCGAGGCCCTGTGCCTGACGAAAGTAAATGCACCCTTGTTTGTACAATCCGGTACCGGGTTAAATGATGACCTCAACGGCGTGGAGCGTCCGGTGAGATTTAATCTCAAAGGCATAGACCATCATGTAGAGATCGTCCATTCCCTGGCCAAATGGAAACGCAGACGCCTGTACGAACTGGGCATACAACCCGGAGAAGGTATTGTTACCGATATGCGTGCCATTCGTGCCGACGAGGAAATTTCCCCGGTACATAGTTTTTATGTAGATCAATGGGACTGGGAGAAATCTATCCGGCAGGAAGAGCGTAACCTGGTAACCCTCCGCGATACCGTTACGGCGATCTACGACAGTGTACGCAGCGCCAATACGATGCTGCGCGAACACCAGGACAGCATCCTGGAACTTCCTGAGGAGCTGACCTTCATACATAGTGAAGTGCTGCTGACCCTATACCCGGAGCTGACGCCCAAAGAGCGTGAAAACAGGATTGCCCGGGAACACGGCGCCGTATTCATTTTCGGTATCGGCGGGCCGCTGAGCAACGACCTTGTGCACGACGACCGGGCCCCGGATTATGACGACTGGACGACTCCCAACGAAGATGGCTTCAATGGCCTCAATGGGGACCTGATCATCTGGAACCCTATCCTGGATCGGGCCCTGGAAATTTCCTCCATGGGTATCCGCGTAGATGCTACAGCATTACGCCGCCAGCTCGGAATGAAAGGCTGCAGCGAACGTGCCGGCCTCGACTTCCATCACAACATCCTCGAAAACGTTTACCCGCTGTCGATGGGTGGCGGTATCGGACAATCAAGATTATGTATGCTGCTGCTACAGAAACAGCATATCTCCGAAGTACAGGCAAGCATCTGGCCAGACGAACATCAGTAAAATTTATATAATTTGTCCGGCTGTTCGGACTTTAAACCATCAGGAAGCCTTCTCTATTCATTTAGGGAAGGTTTTTCATTTTTATGTACCCGCAGTACAGCAACGGTTTACGGGAACCCAGGCACACCGGATAGCTAAAACGTTTAACTAAATTTCCTGTTTTTGTTATTTTATTATTAATTTACCATTGTAATTATGACGAAGATTGTATTAGTAAGTGATATAAACCGAACCTTTGCCAATCATCGACTTACCAAACGAGACCGCACTACTTGAGCGAGTGGCCGCAGGAAATGCGGATGCATATACCATCATATTTAATCACTACAGTAACCATGTATATGATGTGGCCATGGTATATCTGAAGGATACCTACCTGGCCACGGAAACGGTACAGGACATCTTTCTGAAGATCTGGATAAAAAAAGAAGGATTACCTGGCATAAAAAATTTCCGGGATTACCTCTTCATACTTACCCGCAACCATATATATGATAGCTTTAAGCGCAGGCTGACGCGCATAAAGGTATACGACATACATCAGCAGCAACAGCCGCTTGCCACAGCAGATGCCGACCACCGGCTGCTGGAACATGAATACAGCGGCATCCTGAACAGGGCAGTATCGTCGCTGCCACCGGAACGCCGGAAAGTATACCAGGCCAGGATGGCAGGCTTCAGCAACGAAGAAATCTCACAACAACTTAACATCTCCATACATACAGTAAAAAAACATATGAGCCTGGCATCCCAGTCTGTACGATCCTTCGTGCAGGCAAACGTCAACAACGACGTTTTGCCAATACTCTTACTGATACTGGCTTTCAGGAGATAATTCCCTATTCTCAACTATTATGAAAAATTTTTTTTCAGGACGGTTACTCCTTCCGGAGGAGTTGTACGTCTTTACCTTACATCCACCGGGAAAACTGATATAATATGAAGGAAGTTCAACAACTGTTATCACAGTACAGGAGCGGTCGTATCACAGCCGAAGCGCTGGAGCGGCTGCAACAGTTATTGGCGACCGGTGACTACGATGAAGTGCTGCAGGACGACATTATGCACTCCCTGCGTACCGGCGTTCCTGCAAGTGACTGGGCACCAGCCGCACAACAGGCCGTACTGGCCAGCATCCTGGGCAAGCAGGAAGAAGCCCCCGCACCTAAGAAGGTACACCACCTCTCCCGCTGGAGGTATGCCGCCGCCGCTGTGGCCCTGCTGGCCATCGCCGGTAGCGGTTATTACTATCAACTCCGGCAGCAGCCTTCTACTCCTAAAATCGCCTTTAAGCGCCAGCCTATGCAACCGGGCAGCAACAAGGCCATGCTGATCCTTGCAGATGGCAAAGCCGTGTCGCTGGACAGCGCCAACACCGGCAACATTGCCACCCAGGGCGATGCTTCCATTGTAAATACGGGCAACAGCCTTTCCTATAATGCCAACGGCAAATCAGCACAGGTGGTCTATAATACCGTGGTAACGCCCAGAGGCGGCCAGTTTCAGCTGGGCCTCCCGGATGGCAGCAAGGTATGGCTCAATGCTGCCAGCAGTATTCGCTTCCCTACCGCCTTCAGGGAAGGCGAGCGCCGCGTACAGATCAGCGGAGAAGCCTATTTCCAGGTGGCCGCCAATGCACAGCAGCCCTTCTTCGTGGAAGTAAACGGCAACAAACAGCTGTCGGTACAGGTATTAGGCACCAGCTTCAATATCATGGCCTATAACGACGAAAAAGCCGTGACAACCACCCTGGAATCCGGATTGGTAAAAGTATTGTACAAAGATAAATTCCTGACGCTGAAACCAGGACTGGGCGCGAGTTTGAACGAGGCTAATGAATTCGAAACAGCCGCTGCCGACCTGGAAGAAGTACTGGCCTGGAAAGAAGGGAAATTCCGTTTCCGTAATACCAGCGTACAGACAATCATGCGGCAGATATCCCGCTGGTACGATGTAGATATCAGTTATGAAGGGGACCTGGCCGATGTCAGGCTGACAGGAGTGATATCCCGCAGGGAAGATGCCGGCACATTATTAAAGATATTATCAACAACCAAACTGGTCCGGTTTGAGGCCAGCGATAATAAAATCCAGGTAAAACCTGTGAAGGAATAGTAACTATTTATATCCACTTATGATTAAAAAATAACAGTTATGAAAACGTGAATGATTCTACCCGGTTACGAAAAAACCGGAAGCACGCCAATGCTCCCGGTTGAATGCGGCCATCCAAATTTCCATTTGCACTAAAAAATTGAATTTCTAACGCCACACAAAACAAAAGTATGGAACTCCTTTGTACCTGCAAAGTCCGCAGAAAGGGCGGGCATTTGCATAGAAAACTATTATTGACTATGCGATTAACCGCAATATTGACACTTGTTTTCACGCTAAACCTGAGCGCCAAAACTTTCTCACAAAGCATTACCATCAAGGGAAAACACCTCCCGCTCTATGATGTATTCAATAGTATCAGTCGCCAGACGGGCTATGAATTTGTGTATGATGAAAAGATGCTGCAAAAGGTAGCACCCGTAAATCTTGATATGAACAAGGCATCATTGACGGAAGTCCTGAATGCCTGCCTCAGTAATAAACTCTTTACCTACAGCATTGTAGACAAAACCATCGTGGTCTCTCCCAGGCCCAAAGCCACGGAAACCGCTGCAGCAGCGGGGCCTATAACAGGAAAGATTACCGGCGACAATGGAGAACCGCTGGTAGGGGTATCTATCCAGGTCAAAGGTACCAGTAAAGGCACCGCTACCGATATCCAGGGTTCCTTTTCCCTGCAAGCCAATCCCGGCGATGTACTGGTGGTTACATATGTTGGATTCGCCCAGCAACAGATAACTGTTGGCAATAACACGACTATCAATATCAGGATGGCGCCACAGGACAGTCAGCTGAGTGGTGTGGTAGTAACGGCACTGGGTATACGCCGCCAGGAGAAATCCATCACCTACTCCACCCAGCAGGTAAATGGCCTGGAGCTTACCAAAGCAAAAGATCCGAACTTAATTAATACCCTGAACGGTAAAGTGGCTGGTCTTACGATTTCCACCAGCAGCTCCGGTGTGGGAGGTTCTTCCAAGGTAATCCTTCGTGGCAGCAAGTCGGGCTTAGGTTCTAACCAGGCGCTGTATGTGATAGATGGGGTACCGATGAACAATACCCTTTCCAATCAGCCAAGCAGCATTTATGGCGGTAGTAACTCCTACGATGGTGGCGACCCGATTTCCAACCTCAACCCGGAAGATATTGAAAACATCACCGTGCTGAAAGGCGCCTCTGCGGCCGCGTTATATGGTAGCCAGGGCGCTAATGGCGTTATCCTGGTAACCACCAAATCCGGAAAATCCGGGCACTCTTCTGTGAGCCTGTACTCCGGCTTCAACTTATCACAAGCGGCTTCTCTGCCTAAGTTTCAGAATAACTATGCAGAAACAAAAGACAGCAGCACCACCAGCTGGGGTTCAAAAATCAGCAACCCTGTCAACCGCGATAACCTGAAGGATTTCTTCCAGAATGGCCAGCTGTTTACCAATGCAGTAAGTCTTTCCGGTGGCAGCGAGCAGGCACAGACCTACTTCTCCTATGCCAACGTTTCCGGCAGAGGTATTGAGCCAGGTAATAATATTGCCCGTAACAACATCGACTTTAAAGAAACCGGTCATTTCCTGAACAACAAGCTGACCGCTACTGCCGATGTAAACTATATGACCCAGAAGATTGACAATATGCCGTTATCCGGTTACTATTTCAATCCATTAACAGGCCTGTACCTGTTTCCACGTAGCCTGGACATCACCCAATATAAAAATACCTTTGAAGCACCGGATCCGGCAAGGAACTACCTGATGACACAGAACTGGCTCTTCAACGAAGATGTACAGCAGAACCCATGGTGGATTACCAACCGCAATACCAATTCGCTCAACCGCAACCGCATCCTGGCAAATGCCAGCCTGAAATATGATGTCAACAAATGGCTGAATGTGCAGGCACGCGGAAGCATTGACCGTATCTCCGATAAATACGAACAGAAAATATATGCTGGTACACAACAGGTACTGGCATCTGCCAACGGTAGTTATAACTATTCCAACAACACCACTACCCAGCAATATGGCGACCTGCTTGCCAACTTCAATTTCCCTGGTAAAAAAATCAGTGTAAATGGATTAGTTGGTACCAGTATCCGTGATGTAAAAACAGATGGCGACTACTTCAATTCCGGAAAAGACGGTCTTTTCATTCCAAATGTATTTACCATCCAGAACGTGCATACATTGGACGGTGCCCAATCAGGTACCACCCAGCAAAAGCACAGCCAATGGCAGTCTGTATTTGCCAGCGCCAATATCTCCTTTGAAGAATGGATTTACCTGGACCTGACTGCCCGTAATGACTGGGCGTCCAACCTGGCGTTTACCCCTCAGATGAACTACTTCTACCCTTCTGCGGGTCTGAACGTTATTCTGACACAGGCACTGCACCTGCCTAAGGCTATTTCCTTTGCAAAAGTGCGTGGTTCCTATGCTATTGTAGGTAACAGCCCGCTGGCCTACCAGAGTAATACGCCACTGGCTAAACTGGGTACTTCCGGTAATATCGTAGTAAGTACAGCCAATCCGTTCATTGCCCTGAAACCAGAAAAGACCAAATCGCTGGAACTGGGTACCGAATGGCGTTTTCTCGAAAACCGTTTAAGCTTCGACGTTACCTACTATAAAACAAATACCACCAACCAGACACTGGAAATTGCCGCACCACAGGCAACACTTAACAATACCGTATTCATCAATGCCGGTAACATCCAGAACCAGGGTGTGGAGGCAATGGTTCGTTATGATGTATTCCCTAAAGAAAACAAACTGCAATGGAATACAGGGCTGAACTTCGCTACCAACCAGAATAAGATCATTTCCTTATCGCCACAGGTAGACCGTTTCACCTTATCAGGAGCTTCCGGCGCCAACTACGCCTCCCAGTTTAAAGTAGGTGGTTCTTTCGGCGACATCTATGGTACCGTATTACAGAAAGATGCCCAGGGCCGTGTCCTGATCCAGGATGGCAAACCCGTAAAACAAGGCGGCGACATGGTATACCTCGGCAACGGTAATACCAAATGGCAGCTGGGATGGAACAACAACCTGTCCTTTGGCAACTTCACCTTCTCCTTCCTGATCGATGGTAAATTTGGCGGACAGGTAATGTCTGTTACCCAGGCGATGCTGGATGGCTATGGCGTATCAAAAGCGACTGGTGATGCCAGAGATGCCGGCGGTGTGAAAGTGAACGGTGTAGACGAAACCGGTAAGGCAGTAACTACTGTAGACGCAGCCAACTGGTACTCCGTAGTAGGCGGCAGAGAAGGTGTTTCCGGAGAATATATGTACAGCGCCACCACCGTACGTCTGAGAGAGGCGGCACTGGGCTATATGATTCCATTACATAACACCTTCCTCAAAACGCTGAAATTCTCTGTGTCAGGTCGTAACCTCATCTATTTCAGCAAAAAAGCGCCATTTGATCCAGAGCAGACCATGTCTACTGCAAACGGACTTGGCGGCGTAGATGCGTTCATGTTACCTGCCACCCGCAACTATGGTCTGACATTGAATGCTACATTCTAATTGGTATCACTGAAAAAATGAACAAGATGAAATTTCCAAATAAAGTGAAAGGTGTGTGGGCGCTGATGTTAATGCTGGTAGCCGGATTCACCGCCTGTACGAAGAATTTTGAAAAATACAATACTGATAATACCGGTATTTCCGGATCAGAGCTGGGCCCCGATTTCAATGGTCTGGGATTGTTCCTGAAGTCGGCACAGATGTCTATCATCAATTTTTCCGGTGGTGGAGATCCTAACTCCTATCAGCTGCAACAGAACCTGAACGCCGATATCTTTAGTGGCTACTTCATGTCGGCAACACCTTTCGCAAGTGGTATCAACAACACCAACTATGCACTGGTAAATGGCTGGAATGGCGAAACCTACAAAGTGGGGTATTTGAATATCATGTCGCCGATAATGAAGCTGAAAGCCACTGGTATTGAACAAAACTATCCGGCGGTATGGGCCGTGGCCCTGATCGTAAAAGTAGCCGGCATGAGCCGTGTCACCGATGTTTACGGCCCGATTCCGTATAGCCACGTAGGTGAGAATGCACCTACCATTCCTTACGACAGCCAGCAGGATATCTACAAACGTTTCTTCCTGGAGCTAGACACCGCCACACAATACCTGCAGGCACAGCTGACCTCCGGCAAGGCATTGCCTTTCGATTTCGGTCAGTTCGACCTCGTGTATGGCGGCAACTTTGCACAGTGGCTCCGTTTTGCCAACTCATTGCGTTTAAGACTGGCTACACACATCAACTATGTAGACAAGGCTACCGCTAAAACAGAAGGTGAAAAAGCCCTGAACCCGGCTAACGGCGGCGTTATCTCTGACAACAGCGATAACATGAACGTAAAAATTACCGGCAGCTTTACCAACCCACTGGTGTTCATTGCCACCGACTGGGCTGATATCCGTATCAATGCCTCGCTGGCATGTTTCCTGAATGGGTACAAAGATCCGCGTATCAGTAAATACCTGGATAAATCCACTGACCCATCTTTCCCTTCCCAATATATTGGTATCCGCGTAGGTGGTGTTACCAGCAATAATGTGAAAGATGATTATGTGAAATATTCCAACCTGAATGTAAGCGATGGCGCATCACCGTTCTTCAGCAAAAAGACTTCGGTGCAGCTGATGACCGCTGCGGAAGTCTATTTCCTGCGTGCAGAAGCAACCCTCAATGGCTGGGCAAATACAGGAGGATCTGCCCAACAGCTCTATGAGCAAGGCGTAAGTACTTCCTTTGCACAGTGGGGCGTCAGCGATGCCACCTATCTGAACAATGATACCAGCATCATCGCGCGTTATGTAGATCCTAAAAACCATAGCAACGATACGATCAGTCCATCTAAGATCACCATCAAATGGAACGAAGGCGGTAGTACAGAAGAGAAACTGGAGCGTGTTATTACGCAGAAATGGATCGCGATGTTCCCTGAAGGCCAGGAGGCGTGGACGGAATTCCGTCGTACCGGCTATCCGCAGATCTTCCCGGTGGCACATAACAACAGCGGTGGTACCATCAATACAACGGTACAGATCCGCCGTTTACCATTCCCGCAGAACGAGTATACCACCAACCCTGCCACAGTAGCAGATGGTGTTAAACTCCTGGGTGGCCCGGATAACGGCGGCACCAAACTCTGGTGGGATGCGAAAAATAAGTAGCGTTTAATTATAACAATCAGTCACAAAAAGCGCGGGCTCGTTACGAGTCCGCGTTTTTTTATGCCCTTCCGGATTCAAGGCGGAAATGACAGGATTCAAGGTCTTATAACCGACACGGATATATCCAATTAATTTTACATCGTTACCGGTAGCAATAAAACTTTTATAAATTTATCCGTAATGAAAAAAATTGTCCTGTTTTTTATCCTGATAATAAATACCTGTATTGCAGCAGCCCAGACAGTACCAGACCATATGAGTACGCTGGGATTTCAGAATAATAGCCTGTATATTGCTATTACCAGTAATTACATCGGCACCCAGCATGGATCACAGCCTGTACCCGGCAACCTTCCTGCACATGTCGATTATGTAGAGATGATTGGCCCGGATCTCACGATAGGGGCAGTACAGATCTGCAATACCAGCCTTAAGTCAGGCGGGCCGCATATGGTATCTTATCCTCCTATGTACCTGAACGATGTTATGGTGAAGGTTAGCCGGAACCAGGATACCACCGCACCGTTAGTTCCATTATTGCAGCTATTTTCTTATGCCGACGGACGACTGGTGACGGATATGACGATAGCGTGTGCTACTATGGGCCACCTTTCCTATCACCGGCATCTGGAACAAGATGATGTTATCACGATTGAGTTTTACAATAAGCAGGTACTCTTCCTGGTATTTCATGTGCACCGTGCGATGATAAATCTGCAACCATTTTTAATGGCTGTGGAAAGAGGACCGGCTTCTGCAAAAACCCTGCTTAGGCCTGAAGAAGATTATAATAATCTTCCGGGTGAAGGAGCTACCTATACAAATTTTAATATCCCGGAAAGCACCATCAACTTCTTTTACCGCACAGACAGGGATTCCAGCGGAACGATCATTCCTTTGGAATACCGGCTGGTGAGAAATAACAGGTTTAATTTAAACTGGAAACCCTGTGGCTATCACCTGACACTTGATCACCTGCAGCCCAACAGCAATTACAGGGTGGAAGTACGTTATGCCCGACAGGGAGTAAAAGTGAGTACCTATTCCTTCAGCACCGGGCCCGCCTGGTACCAGCAACCGTTGATCATTGTTATTTTCGTTATGATGCTGATTGCCGTCATTCTATACCTGTTGCTGAAAAATGCACGGCGTAAACACCGGATGAAATCTTTGGAAATGCAGGCTATCCGGGCACAGATGAACCCACATTTTCTCTTCAATGCACTGAGTAGTATACAGGGCTTAATGAACAACCACCAGATCGATCAGGCCAACAGGTATTTTGCAGATTTTTCCCGATTGCTCAGAAGTACGATTTCCACCAGCAGGAATGAGCTGATACCTTTATCGGAAGAACTAAGAAATCTGAAAAATTATATAGACCTTGAAGTGCTACGGTTTGGTTTCGTGTATACGTTTGAGGTAGATCCCTCCATTCATGTAAATAACCTGGAGATACCGCCGCTACTCGCACAACCGCTGATCGAAAATGCCATCAAGCATGGGCTGGCCGGGCGTAAGGAAGCGGCATTACTGTCGATCAATTTTCAGCAGGATGGTAAAGATCTGCGTATATCCATCACCGATAATGGCGCAGGATATAATACCAGCCAGGCTACCGGCGGGCATGGCATACAACTTACCCGCAACCGCATCGCACTGTTTAACAGGGTTTACAAACCCCTGAAAATACAGTTGGATATTCAATCAGACAACAATGGCACCAGGTGTTTGCTGTTGCTTAAAAACTGGATAGATAAATGATAAATGCAGTTATTATAGATGATGAAGCGAATAATATCCTGAATCTGCAAAGGATGCTGGAGAAGTATTGTCCGGGTGTAAACATCACCGGTAGCGCCGACAGCGCTGCCGGTGGCATTGCACTCATCAACAGGCATCAGCCGGACCTCGTGTTTCTTGACATCCATATGCCGGAAACCAATGGCCTCGAAATGCTGCAGCAATTACAAAGCAAGGACTTTGCCCTCATTTTTGTGACGGCCTTCAACCAATATGGCGTGCAGGCAGTGAAGTTTGCCGCCATGGACTACCTGCTCAAGCCTGTAGATCCGGAGGAGCTGATCATGGCCGTAAAAAAAGTAAGTGATAATCTTCATAACAAAAACCAGCAGCAACAATTAAGGTTGCTGGTAGACTTGCTACAGCAGGGGCTTCCAAAGGATGATTTCCGTATAGCCCTGCCCTCTCTGAAAGAAACCCGCTTTGTGAACACTGGTGAAATTATCCGTTGTGAGAGCAGCAACAGCTATACGCACTTCTTCCTGAGCAACGGAGAAAAAATTACGGTAGCCAGTTCCATACAGGAATATGAAGGGCTGCTCCTGCCCTATGGCTTTCTCAGACCACATCAGTCGCACCTGGTAAACAGGAAGTATGTACGCAGTCTGGTAAAGGAATCCGGCGGTTACCTGCTTTTGCAGGATGGAACACAGGTGCCGGTTTCCAGGGCAAAAAAGGACGAAGTGAAATCGAGATTAAGTAGCAGTAAATAATTGAATATCAGCATAAAACAACCGCAAAAACATCTAGCTAAATAAAAAATACCGTTTAGCTGTAACTACTGGTGATTATACTTCGTTTAAGAAGGGATGATGGGTAACTGTAGAGAGCTATTATCTGACTAAATAACATAGTATCACCAAAATCTACGTACAAATGAAATTGCTGAAAACCTCGACTGTACTGCTGGTGCTGGCTGCCGGCCTGTTTTTCTCCTGCAAAAAAAATGCAAAAGGGCCTGAGATAATAATTTGTCCTCCCGCAAATTTCTGTGTTCCTGTAAAATATATAGGAAATGGTTGCGAAGATGTTATACAGTTAATGGATAGTAGCGGGGTTGCAGGTCTCAGACCATATCTGACACAGTGGAGAAATGAAAAAGGTGAACTGATTAACAATGCTATTGGTGCAGGACATCTTCCTACTATCTTCAGAGATGGCAATATTTTTCATATAGCCGTAAACAATATAGATTCCAATAAAATACAAACTACTGAATGCCTTCCGATTAAATTTTCTATCAGGTATTATTCATTAGGGAAAGATAAATGTGTAATTGACAGCACATTGTACAAACAAATGTCAGCTAACTAATCTGTTTTATCGCCATTCGGATTTTGGGCAGACCAGGAGTATTTTATAGCCAGCAGAGCACCCGCTATAAAATACCTTTTGGTCGCCCTTTTTTATGCTGTTATGGTACGATGGTAATAAAGAGATAAGTGGCCAGGATGACCAGTTGTACAATGCCCTGTAAGATATTGGTACGACCGGCGCCGAAGGAAATATTGAGTGTGAAAAGGCTGAGTAACAGCAGCAGCGTGGATTTGCCATCGATGCCCATGGTTACCCTGAAACCGGCGATATAACATACGATGGCTACAGCAGGAATGGTGAGTCCTATACTTGCCAGGGCGGAGCCCAGCGCCAGGTTCAGACTCGTTTGCAGCCGGTTGCGGTAGGCATTGCGGATAGCAGCCGTTCCTTCCGGCAAAAGGATGACCGCCGCAATAATAATACCCACGAGGCTTTTAGGCGCGCCCAGGTCCAGCACGATATGCTCGATGGTAGGCGATAATTTTTTAGACATCAGCACCACTACCCCCAATGCCAGCAGCAAGGCCAGCAAACTCAGGATGGTGGTAGCTGTGGAAGGAGGCGCCGCATGGGCTTCTTCGCCCTCAGCAGGATTTTCCGGCAGGAAATAATCCCGGTGCAGGCCTGTTTGCACCGCTACAAATCCCCCGTATAATACCAATGATACAATGGCGATAAAAATGAGCTGGCTGTTAGAATAAACTGGGCCTGGCGTGGTCACGGTATAATTGGGCAGCACCAGTGTAAGCACTGCAATGGCCGTCAGCGTGGCCATAGCGGCACTTACCCCCTGTTTAATATAGGCCTGTTCCTTGTATTTATAGCCACCTACCAGCAGTGAAAACCCGATGATGCCCGTCAGTATGAGCATGATAGCCGCAAAAACCGTATCCCTGGCCAGGGTAGATTCGTTCATGGATTCGGACAGCATAATGGAAACGATCAGCGACACTTCAATGATGGTGATGGCCAGCGCCAGGATAAGGGTACCGAAAGGCTCTCCCACCTTATGTGCCACTACTTCTGCATGATGTACCGCCGCCAGTACGATGGTGATGAGCGAAATACCCATCAGTACTGCGAACCATCCGCTATCCTGCGTGGCAGCGAGCATTATCAGCACAACGCCTATCAGCGGACAGATGAGGCTCCAGAGTGGCAGCGCAATGCCCCAACGTTTGAATAAGAAATGTTTAAACGGCATATCGGTAGTTATGATGATCAGTAATACTTACAAGATAACGTATAGTCGCTACATTCAGTTCATCTGTGGGGGCAATAAAAAACCACTGCCTATTAAGACAGTGGCTATCCGGATTTCAGGTTAAAACGGTTTACGCAAAACTAAACTCACTTTCCTTGCCGTTTGCCTGTACTAAAACACGAAGGGGAATATGGCCGGCGGGCTTGTCGGTAGGGTACCAGTTTCTGCCGGCACGGCTGATGACAAACATACCTTCTTCGTCTCCCACTACACAGAATTCTTCCAGTTTCGGACCTTTGGCAAACCAGGAAAGCCCGTGGTTGGAAACCAGGTCTTCTGCCAGTACCAGCGGTGCCGCCGGGGAGATACCAACTTCATTGATACCGATAATAGCATGCTGATCGAAGGGCTGGCTATTATGGGAATGCTGGTCGTAACGGGTAATCAGTTCCAGCAGGTTATCTTCCTGATCATAAAAATAGAAGGATTTTGCATTCCATGCAGGAAAACCTGTTATTTCATTGTGATCTTTATCCTTTACCACGGGCATTTTGGCTGCAATCCAGTGCAGTGCCTCTTCCAGGTGGTTATTGGCAATATCGAATGCAAGGTGGTAAACGCCCTTCGCCTGGTTATCATGTTTAAGAGTAAAGAGGGTATGACCGATTTTCACGACTGCTTTTTCAGGACTGGAAGCTACCAGCTCAAATCCCAGTATTTCGTGATAAAAGTGAATCGCTTTATTGATGTCGTTGCTGATAATTTCCAATGCGGTGATCTTCATAATTGTAATTTTTGTCTGGTGTGTCAATAAATTATCAGTTATAAAGGTAGATGATAAGGATGGTTAACAATATTGATATTATTTATAAAGAGATAGATACCAGGATCTGCGTTTGATTTTTAAAGCAATAGCTTCGCTATTGCTTTGGTGGTTCCGCGCTGCGCGCGGGGGCTGACGCCCGGCCTGAAAGCAAAATAGTCCCCTGATCCGACTTCATCGGGATCAGGGGACTAAGAAAAATATCTTGTTCAGTTATTTAGCGATCACCACATTGCTGATATACACTTTCGCATCGTTTTCGGCGTTGAGCGGAGCGCTTACGAAGAAGTATTTGCGTACATCATCCTTAAACATTTTTGAGTCAAGGATTTTAGTTTTATCCAGGTAGACTTTCATCTGTGCATGGTCTATAGCGATAGAAACGTGTACTTTATCATTTGCATATTTGCTGAGATCATATTCTGTGGAGATGTATTTATCTACCGGGTTGGCGAAGCTGGTGACTTTATTGTTGTTGTAGAACTCCAGTTCGGTGACGGCGATACTGCCTTCATTGAAGGAGGCCACGCTGTTGTTTTCGGCGAACCCGAAGGCTACCGGGCTGATATCCGTGATTTTATCGCAGCTGGTGAGGAGGTCGAATTCTACCGTAAAAGTCTCTGGTAATTTATAGTTCTGATTGAGTTTGTAGGAGGCGCCGTTCTGCATTTCGAGCCAGGTACCGGCTACCTCGCCGGATTTCATGAGTTGTCCGCTACCATTGGTTTTCCAGGTTGGCGGCATGGCTCCAGCCTTGAATTTATCGAAATTGCTGGCGTACAGTACAGAGTCGCCGGCTTTAAAGTCGAACACACTGTTCATGGAGATACGTTTTTTACCGGTGGAAATAGTTCCGGTATCTGCGGTGGTGGCAGATTTCGTACCTGACACGCCTTTATCGATGGCATCATTGGCTTTTTGCTCCAGTTTATCAGAGGCTTTTTTCAGGATGTTGCCAAATTGTGCGTTACTGTACTGGAATGCCAGCATCAGGCCCAGGGATGCGGCGAGTGATTTGCAAACGAATGAACTTTTCATAAAATATTATTCACTTTGGGTTTACAGCAAAGGTTTCCTACCGTTTTTCAGATATAGTTTTGTCTGTTACTGTTAAAATTCCCGCAATATTAGCAAAAAAACCGGAGCTTATGTGTATCCGGACGGGCAGGCTTTAGCAAAAAAGGGGCCGGAAATGCACCAATCATGTTGGCATATACAGCGATTACGTGTATAGATGAGGGTTAACCCGAAAATCAGGTCATCTTCTTCCTATGTTTATCTTTTACGACAGATACAATAATTCCATATTGCTTGTCGGACACCTTATATTTTGACTCCAGCAGGGGTTGTTTAATAATTTTTACTTTCCTGATTCTTTTAGTGTGTGTCAGGTTCATGAAGTATCCTGCCAGCGCAGGTGCAGCAACTATTCCATTTTCATCTAAATAGACCAGACAGTCACTGCAGTCTGCGATTTTACGGTATTTTACTGAGCACCTGCTCAGTAAATCGTGGGCGCTTTTCATAATGTAAGGCTTTGTTTCTACCTCTATTGCCCCCATACGACCTTCCTCCCCGTATATTTTCCCTGCCCGTTGTTTTTTCACAATGGTAATCCCCTGAACAATCATAGGATTCAGTTCCTTCAAGGAATCAACGGGTACTTTCTTTCCATCAATGACAATCAGCGGTGTTGCATCCGCATCAAAATAGGCGTTTATATCAACACGTTGATGTGTAGTATCGACTGTTTTCTCTTGTGCGACAGCCATGGTAGCCAATAGCAGCATTGGAACCAACAAAAATGCTTTCATGAATAAAAACCAGGTTTTTAAAGCTATTTAGTTTTATAGGAAGTAATGATCCCGTACTTTTTGCCGGTGATATTATATTGCTGTTGCAGGGCAGGTTGTTCTACCACTTCTACGTTCCCGATTTTTCCCTGCTGCAACCGGCGCAGGTATTCGGCCTTCTCCTCATCTTTTATTACCCTGTCTGACTGTATATAGACCGTGCAATCCGGACAGTTACCAATGGCTTTATATTTCTTTGAATATTTACTGAGCAGGTCATAAAGGCCACTATTCACATAAGGTTTTGTATCAATGATGATCACGCCGTTAGCGGCGCCTCTGGCACCATATATTGCGGCTATCGTATCTCCTTTCAGAACGCTGATAGATAGTATATCGTTCGGATTAATCGTTTCCAGCTTCAGGGAGTCCCTGACTTTTCCATTTAACACATAAAGCGGCTGATCGCTGCTGATAGTGGCCCTGCAACAACGAAACCCGACACCACCACCGGAATCAACCTTACTATTGATAACAGTCGATCGGGAAGGGCCACAGATTATTATTTGTTTAGGCCTGACCGTATCTGCCCCACTTGCCAGCACAGGTGTTTTTTGTTCCAGGTCAGTTGTTTTCTGCTGTGCCACGGCTACAGTAGTCAGGAGCATCCATACAGGTATGAAGCAATATTTACGCATACAGTTTGCTTTTTAGATAGGTCTATTTAGGATGGTAAGTGACAATAACGCCGTATTTTTTATCTGCAACGTTATACTGCTGCGTGAGTACGGGCTGTTCAAGAATAGTGATACTATCGATCTTTGATTTTTCCAATTCGCTCAGATACTCGTCCCTGACAGCGTCTCCAACGATCTTGCTGTGCTGGATATATACCATACAATCATTGCAGGTACCTATCTCTTTATATTTTGCAGAATATGGGCTGAGTATTTTATAGATATTACCGTTTACAAATGCATTTGTGCTGATTAATACCACACCATTTTTACCCGCTTCACCATAGATACTCGTGGCGGAGGGGCTTTTCAGCACTTTTATCGACATCACCTCTTCTGGTTTCAATTGATTAATCCTGGCGGAATCACTGACAACTCCATTCAGAATAAATAGTGGGTAAATTTGATTTAAGGGGGTGTTTTTGCCCGCAACAGGGCCTTCCTGGCGCATCATCCTTGCCCTGGCAGAGTCGGGGGATTGGGCCTTGAGCACTGTGCCCAGCAGTAGCATAGGGAATAAAAGATATCTTCTCATGCGGCAAAAATATATTTCCGCAAGAGAAGATACCTTTTTTACAGTTAATCTATCTATGAATTTTTTTACAGGATAAGATCGCTATTGCCAGTGGTTCAGCACTGGCATTCCCATGATCGTTGCGGGCTTATCTGCCGGTACATTTATAGCAGTGATTCCTAATAAATCAAGGTATTGTGCGGTAATATATTCGTTATTGTGCTGCGTATAGGCATAATCGTAAGCCTGTTCTACTTTTTTATCTGACTCAGCCTGATTACGCAGGATTTTATCGATGGCATTGCCCAGGGCCTGACCATTTTTGGATTCGCACATATATGCCCTGCCGTCGCCGACCAGGTCTTTAAGGCCGCCCGCATTGGTAGAAGCCACGGGCACCTTGTAGATGAAGGCATCCAGCACGCTGCTGCCAAGGCCCTCTTCTTCGGAGCTCATGGTAAAGCCCTGCATCACGCTGAAGAAGTCTTCCACATCTTTATAAAAGCCCATCAGCTTATATTGGTCCTGCAGGCCGTAGTCGACCACTCTGGCTTCCACTTCCTCCATCATATTCCCATTACCGAAGTGAAGGAATACGAAGTCTTTGTGGCTTTCAGCGCAGTGTCTGATTGCTTCCACCATGTTCAACGGATCTTTGTGCTGTACCAGCGCCGCAGTGGTGGCGATGATTCTGGTATCCGGAGAGAGGTTCAGGTCTTTGAGCAGGTCTTCTGCTCTTTTTTTGTTGAGCGGTTTAGGTTCTACCACACTGGAGATCAGCGTAACATTTTTCACGCCGAAGTTGGTAACGATTTGCTGGATAGCGCTGCTGATAGCCACCACATGGGTGCACAGCTTGTATTTCAGCAATGTAAGTCTGCCTTTGGGCACGAAGTCTATACGCCGGGTATATACGATTTTTCCCCGGTGAAAGGCCCTGGTCAGCACCACATAAGTGAGTATATGTGATGTTTGTACATGGAAGATATCGTATCGATGTCCATGTAGCATAAGAAAGAAGATCACGCCAAAAATATTTTTGAAAGACCTTGCTTTCATGCCGGCGTCCCTGGCTTTTTGTTCCAGCGGGAATCCTTTTCTGCAGAGGATTTCCACGTGCAGTCCGGCATTACGGAATCCTTCCGCATTGTACATAGTTTGCCTCTCCCCGCCCCTCCACGTTCTTTCGAAGTTGAGTTCGAGGACCCTGGTTTTTTTAGTTCGCATAAGGCTTTTCCCTATTTTTTAGTTTCGCAAGTGCTTCGTCATATAGTTGGCCAAGTCTACTAAAAAATCCTTAACGATGGGTAATTCCTTAACACTACTTAACAGTAGTTAACACTTTGCTGTGGCTCATTCGGAGCTAGACCTCCCGATACGGGCGATTATCGGGAAATTCTCTCTGTTTAAAGATTTTATGAACTAAATTTCCAGGTATTGCCATTACTTTTGGACATGAGAATTTTGTTCGCCGGAAAGTATGATCCTTCGTATAATCGTACACGTATTTTACTGGACGGGCTGGCTTCGTTGCCAGGGGTTACGGTAGAAGAATATTGTTTCAGGAAGCGCTCCAGGTGGAATATTCCTGCGCTGAAGCGCGCCTGTAACCGGGCGGATGTGATTTTTCTTCCTTCTTTTACGCATACAGATGTGCCATGGGTGCGTTTCTTCACAAAGAAGCCCATCATCTTCGATCCGTTAATCTCCCGTTACCAGTCAAAAGTATTCGACTATAAAGTAATCAGGCCCGGAAGTATCCGTGCCCGGAAGAACTTTCTGAAAGATAGTCTGGCCCTGAAATATGCAGACCTTGTCATCTGTGATACACAGGCCCATGGCGATTATTTCCAGCGCACCTTTGACATCGCTGCGGAGAAGCTGCGTGTAATACAGGTGGGGGTAGATATTAATAATTTCTATCCGGCTGCAGCAGACAAGAGCGACCTGTTCACAGTAGGATTTTACGGCAGCTTTATTCCTTTACAGGGAGTCAGGCAGATACTGGCTGCTGCGACGCTGCTGAAAGATCACACGGATATACGTTTTCAGCTGATAGGAAATGGATTTGAATATAAAGAGATGTTGTCCTATGCTGCTACCCATCAGTTGTCGAATGTGAGCTTCCTGGGATGGATGCCCTACGATGCATTGAATAATGCGGTCAACCGGTTTGATATGACACTGGGTATTTTTGGGAGCGGGGAAAAAACAGCGATGGTAATACCCAATAAAATATATCATTATGCTGCGTTGAGAAAGCCTGTGCTGACCTGCGATACCCCTGCGATTAAGGAAGTTTTTACACATAACAGTAATATTCTGCTTTGTTCCCATCATGCAGCCGATATTGCTGCAGGTATCCTGATATTAAAAAATAACCCTTCCCTCCGGGAGCAGATTGCAGGCAATGGATATAAGCTGATCACCACCGGATATAATGCCTCAAAAATGGCTGGCCTCTTGCTGGAAGCGGCCACGACGTTGTTAAACCGCGGCCGATAATATTTTTTTCTCTTTTAATATTAATATTTGTGCAGCCCCTGTTATTTTAATAATAAAGTTGCTATCTTGGGCCGATTTCGCTTTATGCTGAGAAAGTGGCAGGAACATATAGCAATACATAACGATACAGAGGCTTTTAAGGCCTTATATCTGCATTTGATGCCTGGCCTTTCCAGGTTTGCCACCGCGTTTCTGCGGGACGCTTCCATCGCTGAAAACATCACTGCCGATATCCTGGCAGGGGTCTGGAACAACCGTCATACTTTACTGGAGATTGATAACCTGAAAGTGCATCTGTATATGATCATCCGTAATGCATGTATGCATTACCTGGAGTTGCGCGATAAAGTATCTTTCTGTGCCTTTGAGACGATGCAGGTAACACCGGCGATGTTAAGCACCGGCCCGGGCAATTACCAGAAGCGGATGAAAGCAGAAATTCAGGCGGTGCTGAATCAGGCAGTGCGGGGATTATCATCCAAAAGCAAGCTGATTTTTGTACTGGCGAGAGAGGAGCAATTCAGGCATGAGGAAATCGCCGTTATTCTAAATATTTCCACCCGTACCGTAGATTACGAACTGGCGCTGATTACAGAGCAATTACATCACTGCATCATGCCATACCTGGTCAAATAAATTCATGCCGCCAGATGTCAATTAACAAATACTGGATATTAAAGGCAAAACAGTTGAACAATGCTGCTACTCCTGATGAGCTGTCGGAGCTGAGTCTCCTGTCGGCCTGCATGGACGCAGATACCCGTGTCGATAACGGCTTACATAATATCTGGCATGCTCAATCCTATACCTCCAATGAACTCGACAGAGAAAGATGGATGATGTTATTATCTGCCAGGGTGCCGGAGATTTCCTTACAACAACCGGAGGTCCTCTCTGTAAAAACCCGGCGCAGCCGCAAGCTGGTCTTCCTGATTTCGTTAATTATTATCAGTCTGCTTACCGCTGGCGGTGCTTTATTTTTCCATTTCATCCGGCCGGTACCTGCCCATGAGATCAGTGCTATACGTGGCACCAAAACCCGGGCTACCCTTCCTGATGGCTCTGTGGTCAACCTGAATGCCGGCAGCCGCTTACTATATCAAAATGATTATGGCCAGAAAGAGCGTCACCTGTTATTATCCGGAGAGGCTTTTTTTGATGTCAGCAGGATTCCTGATGTTCCCTTTGCCGTAACTACCGGCAACATTACGTTGAGAGCCTATGGCAGCAGCAGTTTTAACCTCTGCGCCTATCCGGAAGACAATAACATCAGCGCCAGCCTGACAGAAGGCTGCATCCAGCTGATCTATATGCAGCCACAAGGCAACACCAGTGTTGTATTGCAATCCGGTCAGAAGATCATCCTCCATAAAGACCCGCAGCATCCGGGGATGTACCAGGCCCAGTGGTCGCAGATAAAGCATAGCGCCGGAGAAATACAGGAGAGCGCCTGGAAAGACAATATGCTGGTGGTGGAGAACGAGCGGTTTGAGCACCTGGCAACAAGACTGGAGCGGTGGTATGATGTTAAGATTATTTTCAATAACAGCTTGTTGCGACAGCTTACTTTTTCCAGTGTCAGTAAAGGGAAGAATGTGCAGGAGATGTTGTCTGTGCTGAGCAGGAATTCTGGTAAGTTCAGCTATATTTATAATCCTACGGCAAAGACTGTGACGATATATGCTAAATAATTTTTTTTCTTTTTTATAAATTCAAAAGGGAGTGCCTTCGGCACTCCCTTTTGAATTTAACAAGGGGTTTTGCCGCTGCTGACGCAGCGGCAAAACCCCTTAAACCCCGAAATGCTACCAATAAGGCAGCGGCACCTTAAACCCCGAATCCAGGCAATTATCTCACCACACGGAAGCCCTGATTACTGAAAGAGGCATGTGGATGTACGGTACCGATATCAACGGAGTTAAAATAATTACAGGAGTTTTTGCTGCACCACCAGGAGCCGCCCCTTGCATGTACAACTTTACTACCGGGCTTATCAAACTTTGCGTGTCCCTGGCAGAATTCGAATACGTTGCCGTAGACGTCGTAGAGGCCCCATGGGTTTGGTGCGAAACTACCAACGGGCGCGGTATACATGAAGCCGTCGCTGCTATCGGCGGTGAGGTGATCACGCCCGTACCAGAGGTTGGCATAGCGTTTTATTTCATCGCGGTTATTTCCCCAGAAGTACCGCGTGCGACTTCCCGCCCTGGCAGCCACTTCCCACTCATCGAGTGTAGGGAGCCGGTATCCTGCCCATTCACAGAAGGCCACTGCATCCCGGTAGCTGATAGTTGTTACAGGGTGATTCATTTTTTCGGTGATATCTCCCCTGCTTCGGCCATTGGGAAAGCGCCAGGAGGCAGTGCTGTCCTTTATCCATTTATATTCTGGCAGTCCCGGTTCAAACACCATGGCGTCGTGTCTCCTTTCAGCATCCGTAATATACCCCGTGGCCTGTACAAATGCTGCAAACTGTTCATTTGTTATTTCAGTAGCGGATATCTGAAAGGAATCCAGCACGATGGTACGTATTGGATTATTGATGGAGTTGCTGTCGCCAACGACGTAGCGGGCAGCCGGAATGGTAACGAATGCCGGCTGCTGTGCAGTGGTGTGCATACTGCCCAGCAGGGAGGCAATGATCAGCAGGTAGCGGATCATTTTTTATAGTTTTTATAGAAATCGTTTACACGTTGGAGTATCAATGCTTCGTTGGCGCTGTTGAAATCGATGTAGGTGCCATAGTCTGAATCATTTCCATAAAGCTTTTTATAAGATACAGAACTTAGGAAAGGAGCATATTTGTTTTCCTTCATCAGCAGGAGGAAGATAGTGAGGATATCATGGTCTTTCTTGTCTTTCAGATATACTTCCTCAAGGAAGGGGATCATTTCAACGGCATTCATGGCCACGATAGCTTCTTTATAGTTGACGCCAACGCGTTTGCTTCTGTTCACTGATTCCCTGATCAGCGCAAGTACGGAGTCCTGGTTATCGTTGAAGAATTTGAGCTGTCTGTCGCTCCAGGAGAACTCTCCGAATGCGGATGGCAGTTGCCCGAATACTTTCTTTTGTTCGTCCTGAACGGGAGGGCTTGCGTCACAATTCTGGGAGAAGTTTTCGCCATGGATCATACAGTAGGTAAATTTCTCGCGGAAGCTAAGCGCATTCCAGGCTTTGGCGGTGAGGGCGGCGGTTTCGTTGTAGTCATTATCGCCTTCCAATTCCAGGCCTGATACCATTGCTTTTACTTTGGGTAATCCGTAGGGTGGTATCGTTACTTTACTTCTGTAAACGCCATATTCCTGGCTTTCCTTTGATGGTTCCTTGTAATCCTGGGCATTTGCAAACAGGGAGACTGACAGGAGCAGGCCGGTCAATAGTATTTTCATCTGATTAAAATTTGGTGCAAAAATAGGGCATCCGGCTAAAAAATCACAAGAGAAGATCCTTACCGATATCTTTCACATGATAAGCTGAGCCTGTCAATGGCAGCAACCGGCCGTTAGTACTGCCATCTTTCTTACTACAAGATAAGACTAACGTTAAAGATAATACGTATTTATACGCTATTTAGGGTCTTAACTTTGAAAATTAAATATTTAGATAATATATTTACACCCGCATAAAACAGCACCTATTCCAATATTTTAATAAACCCGCTGGCCCTGAGCCAGCCTAACAGATGACTGAGCAACCTACGAGGAACACTATGATAAACTTTATTATTCAATAACACCCTTATCCTTCATGAAAAAAAGAATGATGTTAAAATTTGCCGCAGGCGCGGCGATACTGGCCTTTGCACTTACCAGTTGTAGCAAAAAAGACGATAACACTTCTTCGGCTCCTGCTTATCTGCCTAACACAATTATCGATGTGAATACCGGCCTTGCCGTAGATAGCTTTGTTTTCAAAAATAATATTATCCAGAGCGTTTATAGCAACCAGCAGGAAAATGGTGCCTGGCAATACCAGTACGTATTTGTGTATGGTACTGATGGAAAATGCAAACAGGTAAAACAATTGAAACCAGCCACCAGCGAGGTAACGTACCTGGATAGTGTGGTTTACAATGGCGACAAAATAACCATCTATAGCCATGCTCCGGGAGTAGAAACAATGGATAGTGATGTATACAGAATGAGCAATAACTTTGCAGTAACCTATGGCAGCAAAGACACGGTTATCAATGCTGATTCCAAGTCGCTCAACTATGGAGAGTATACTATTTCCGGTAATAATCTTTCCAAAGAATCCTATTCTTACTATTACCTGAATATTCCTACCAAGCAATCTACCTCCTTTGACTACAGCAGAACGTATTACTATGAGGATACACCGAATGGTTTCCAGCTCGCCTTTGAGAGAAATCCATTCTTATATTTCTACCTGTGTACTTACCAGGAAGAACTGACCGTTCCTGCGTCTAAAGGTAATTTCATTAAAATGGAATCTACTGAAAACAGCAATGGTACTGTTTCCAATGAAACCATGACTGTTGTGAATACCTATGATGCTACTACCGGCCTGCTGAGCACACAGAAAGTTACTTCCGGTTCTGATAATTACTGGAACTCTAAGTTTACGTTCAGAAAAGCAGACTAAAATATTCAATACCCTTTTTTACACAACCGCCGGCGGTAAAGTCGGCGGTTTCATTTTTTCAGGACCCCAACTTTGGAAATTAAAAATTCACATAATATATTTACACTTACTTTGATAACACTTAATTCACTGTCGTAAACTCCACCTGGTTGTATGTTTGTTACACTTGGCATCCTACTCGGATGCGGGCTCTTATTACACGCATTCTATCATTTCCTGGACTGCCATGCCTTTGTAAGAGCGGGCGTAAAAGCTACTGCAACGGTGATAGCTATTGAATCAGAACCAGACATTGACTATGGCCATCTGTACGTTCCTACCTTCAAATTCTCAACAGATAAGGGTGAAGTACATACGTTCAGAGGGGAGGGCGGGCCGAAACGCCGCTGGCAACCCGATGCAATCACGGATATCATATATGACCCGAATCAACCCGAACGGGCCAAAGTATATACTGTAATGGGTTTATATAAACCGGTGGTGGTAAACTGTGTAATAGCAATGATAACATTCGCAATAGTCTTCACCGCCAGATCAAATAACCACTAAAAAGATCAGGATCAACTCCGCAGTTGTTGACCAAGCGGCTTTTCTCCTATACTTCCCCTGTCTTCTCAAAAATATTTTGAACAAATTATTATAATTATATTATATTCAAAATAATTAAATATCCCTCTTAACCTATACCTATTTTGTATGTTAACGACATCAGGCATCCTCATTGGCAGCATACTATTGCTCATTGCACTCTATTCTTTTATGGACGGGTATAATTTCACAAGAACCGCCACCAGTACTACCGCCAGCGTTATTGATATCATTTCTGAGATAGACAACGATGGTAACTTACAATATATACCGATATTTAAATTTACCACCAATAACGGAGACACCTATACGTTCAAGGGCATGGATACCTGCGATCATTACTGGCAAATCGGTGAGGAAACGGTGGTCGTATATGACCCTCATAGTCCAACAAGGGCGAAGATTGCTTCATTAACAGGTACTTATGGTACAGCCGTCATTTTATTATTTTGCGCTTCTCCATTTTTAATATATACTTGTTTACATGTACTGAATCTGGCATAAACGAAAAACCATGAATATTCCACTGATCATCGGAATTATCTCAGCCTGTATCTCCCTTGTATATTTCCGCAGGGGCTACAGATTTGTACGGAAAGGGATTAAGACAACTGCCACCGTTGTCTATGTTACCACCAAGGTAGATGGTGAAGGAGACACCCAATATGAGACTACCCTGGAATATCATGCTGGTAACCGCTCCTATCATCTCAAAACAGACACCAGTGATAAAAGCAAAAGTGTTACAGGATATGAGCAAATGGTCATCTATAACCCGGACGTCCCTACGCAGGTGGAGTTTATAAACCTGATGAGTATATATCCTGTTGCCATAGGAGCAGCAGTTGTGGCCGCACCATTCCTTTGGTTTGCATTCCTTACTTACCTTGGGGAAGTATTTTTATTAAAATAATCCTGTTTGTACCATTATCTTTATAACATTCCATTCTCCATACTGCTAAATAAGCGATATGAATATTTCTTCCTTTATCATTGGCATCCTCGCTGCTATCGTTGCGCTGGTGTTTTTCCAAAGCGGATTTCAATTTGTTCAGCAAGGCAATAAAGCAACAGCAATGGTTATCAGTGAGATAAAAGTAAATGGCAGCGACGGCGACGACTACCACGCCACCTTCGCATTTACCGGCGCCGACCAGCAGACCTATTACCTGAAGGAGATAACAGGTAATATCGGAAGATGGCGGGAAGGCGATAAAGTTACCGTCATCTACAACCCGGACCAGCCCACCAATGCAAAACTACTTACGTTGATGGGCGTATATCCTGGCGCTATTCTGTTTTCTATGGCTGCGGTTATTTTTCTGACGATTGCCTTGCTTACTTTTATAGGTAAAACCTGGCTCCTCAAATAGCGCGGCTTACAAGACGCTTTCTGCCGGTTCATCAAATTCCTTTTCACTCTTCGCAATTACGATTGTTGCCACCCCATTACCAATGATATTGGTGATAGCCCTGGCCTCACTCATAAATTTATCTATACCCACCAGAAATGCCAGGCCCTCCAGCGGCAATACACGTGTAGCCGCCAACGTAGAGGCGAGCACCACAAAACCACTGCCGGTAACGCCAGCAGCTCCTTTGGAAGTGATCATCAGTATACCCATAATGGTGAGTAGTTGCGGTATAGCCAGATGTACACCATATAACTGTGCCACAAAGATCACCGCCATCGAGAGATAGATAGATGTACCGTCCAGGTTGAAGGAGTAACCGGTAGGAATCACCAATCCTACAACGGATTTGCGGCAACCCATTGCTTCCAGCTTCTGCATAATGGATGGCAGGGCCGACTCACTGGAAGAGGTACCCAGTACGGTCAGCAGCTCTTCTTTGATATATCGCAGGAATTTGAAAATGCTTAATTTATAATAGCGTAAGATCAGTCCAAGTAATACAAATACAAAGATGGCCATGGTCAGGTACATGACGCCCATCAGTTTAATCAATGGCACCAGGGTGTGCAGGCCAAATTTGCCGATCGTAAAGGCCATTCCGCCGAAAGCACCCAGCGGCGCCAGGTACATCACATATTTCAGGGCAGTGAAAACATAGTGGGAGGTCTTACTAAAAAAATCAATCACCACTTTTCTCTTACTGTAAAAATTCAACGAAATACCTATCACAAGGGCCAGCAGCAGTACCTGTAAAGTGACATTACTCTGGAAAAAGGCCATCCAGTCGAAATGCGCAGCCGGGGCTGCCACAGGGGCATTACGCGATACTTCTATCGCTGATCTGTCGATATCTCCGGGCTTGAGCCATAGTGCCATGATGATGCCCAATGCCAGCGAAATGGTAGATACCACCTCAAAATACAGCAGGGACTTAAGTCCTATCCAACCTACCTTTTTCAGGTCGTCCATGCCGCAGATGCCCAGTACGATGGTCAGGAAGATGATGGGAGCGATAAACAGCTTGATCAGCTGAATAAACCATTTGCTGATAAATTCCATTTTTACCGCTACTGCGGGCGCAGCCACGCCCAGCGCAATACCGGCCGCAATGGCGATCAATACCCAGAAGGTAAGGTTAGTGAGGATACTTGCGACCCTGTTTTTCTTAACGGGAGCCACTTTCGGCGTGGCTGACAACATCGTTGGCATGGTTGATACAGTATGAAAAAAGCATCAAGATGCGAAAATCTTTGGAATTATGAAAGCATACGTGTTGATCATCTCCCTAAAACCCATAAAAAGCCCGCCGGAAAAGGTATTTTCCATGTTCTATACACCACAGCACGGTATAACCACCGGCTCCATCGGAGTTATAGGAACTTACATACAGGCGCTCAGCTGCCGCATCTTCATGAATGGCTACCATATGCAGACTGGGATTAAATAAAGACTGCAATGCCGCTGCCGGCAATTTATATTCCTTCTTTCCAGTGATAATGGTAATAGCTTTGTAAGCTGTCTGGGGAAGGCCACCATCAGTACCCCAAAAGTCCAGCCCATCGATCCTGTCCAGCTGCCGCTGATTACTATAATGCAGTTTATGCCGAGCTGCCACAAAGGGTATTCTTACTATCACCACTTTAATATTCCCCAGCTGTAACACAAGGCTGTCCAGACTTTTATAGGTAGCCTTACCTGCGGGCATACCGGCAATCATTTTCAATCTCGATTTATGCACATAGCCGTTACCGTTATCATCTTTTTTACGGGAATAGTCTATTTCCCACCAATCGCTATTACCTTCGCCTCCCATTACAAATACCACATCACCATTGTACAGTTTATCTTTTACAGGTTTATCTGCACCTGGCCGCTGTCTGACATTGACATAACCATCTTTATCTGCCACTACGGCAAAATCCATCTGGGCGCTGGCATGGCGGCTGGCCATCAACAAGAGCAATGATAATAATACAGGCTTCAATACGGTGTAATTTGCCGTAATATAAGCTATCGTGAGGAGGTTATCAAGTAACAAAGGGGACCAACTAAAAAGCAATCTACACCTCTTTAGTTAATCCCCTGTTTATATATCAGCCAATCATCCTGACAGATAATTTTCTCTTAGCATACGGCTACTTCTTCGGTAGCCATTTGTTTCCTGATGTTCATGAGGGCATAACGGACACGACCCAACGCGGTATTAATGCTAATACCTACTGTTTGTGCCATTTCCCTGTAATTGAGCCCGGCATAGTAACGCAGTATCAGCGCCTCCCGCTGAGAGGCGGGCAGCCGGTCCAGCATCTCTTCTATTTCGCGGTAACGCTCTGTGTTTATCAGCTTCTGCTCGGGGCCAAAGTCGGTATAGTGACTACTATCACCGATTGCATCGTTAAAGCGGATAAAGATCTTGTTGCGGGTTTCAGCCTTACGAAAATGGCTGATACAAAAATTGTGGGCGATACGAATCACCCATGGACAAAAACGGTTGTTTTCCGTATACTGTCCGGATTTCAGGGCATTGATAATCTTAATGAATACCTCCTGAAAAAAGTCTTCCGCGAGCGCTTTGTCGCGAACCAGCAGTACAATAGTAGTAAAGATCCTGTCTTTATGTCTTAGCACCAAAGCAGTAAAGGCCGGGTTATTGCCTGCGAGATACATTCGGACTAACTCCTGATCCGAAAGGTGATTATATTTCTCCATACACCATTAACAAGCTTTAAACTTTTCAAAATAATTGTCGGGAAAAATGCTGGTCCCCCTGGAAAGAGGGACCTTTGTTTCAAGATGTTATTTGTTGTTTAGTCCACAAGTTTGAGGTAGGCTTTAGCCTGTTCATAATTATTCCAGTCGATGGCACCACGGGCTGCAACTGCACCAGGGATAATGATGTAACGGTACTGCAATACTTTTTCACCCTGGTAGGTGAAAGTGCTTGCCTTGATGCTGGACTGCATAACGATGCCGCCTACACGCAGGTCGAAGCCAATATTGAAGTAGTCGTAATTTGGAAGTGATACAATTACCGGTTGGGTAGGTGTATTCACGTTCATGTATACATGTACATCGCATTTACCCAGCATGGCTGCTGTGAGTCTGGATGCCTGAATTACGGAGTACCAGCCGGTGGTATCTACACGACCATTTGCTGCGGTATCTGTAAATGGTGCAAAAGCCTGATCGAGCCATGCAGAATAGATAACATTTGCAGTTCCGGTATCACCTTTACTACCTTGAGATCCGGCAGGACCCTGTGCACCGGTTTTACCATCTGCTCCGGCAGGGCCGGCAGGACCTACAGCACCATCTTTGCCACAGGCAACAACAAACAGGATAGCAGACAGCAGCAGGGCATAGGGCATAAAGTTTTTGAACTTTTTCATAATTGATCTTTTGTTTTTTGTTTGATTTGATTTGTTTATTGGTTGATTAAATTCTCTTACCATACATTTCTGGGGCAGGTATCTCCATACTTATTTCCCAGTAAAAATCCGATCATAATCTCATGAGATCCTTTACTGACGGTATTCAGCGAGGATGTTGAGTAATCATAGGAATAACCGATATTGATCAGGGAATTGATATTTACCCCAAACATACCGGCCACGCCATCCTGTATCCTGTAGGATGCCCCGAACCAGAAGCGGTCGCGGTACATAAAGCGGGCATTGACATCAAAGCTGATTGGTGCGGCAGTAATCATCCGCACCATTACCGATGGCAGTACGGTCAGGTCATCGTTTATCCATAACCGGTAGCCGGTAGTCATAAACAGGTGAGGTATCAGTTTTCCGCCGTAGACAGAATCCCCGGCCACCTTACCGTTGGTGAAGCCTACTTTCTGCGGCACGATGTTCTGCGCAGCAGCGCCGATGAAGAAATCGGCGGAATAGAGCCACAGCCCGAAACTTACATCCGGGCGCCAGCGGTTGATAATCCCTGAGGTACCGAGTACCGGATCATTCGGATCATAGAATTCTACTTTCCTGGTATCGATGGATATCTGCTGCATACCCAGTCCTATACCGGCGCTGATACTGGTGCGTGGCGACAGGTTGATATGATGTGCATAGGCACCGGTGATGGAAAAGCGGTTGATAGGGCCAGCCTGGTCGTTGAGGATGGTAAGTCCGGCGCCGGGATGTGGTGGCGGGGTGGTATAATCCTGCCAGTAGCCACGGCCACGGGGGTTCTCTCCTTCCGGATCGAAGCCGGTAGGCGATGCCTGTGCATAGTCCGACTTACGCAGCGGGCCCTGAATAGTCATATAAGTAGTCACGGGGGCGCCGTTGAGGCCTGCCCATTGATGCCGGTGGCTCAGTCGCAGATCCCAGTAATTTTCAATGCCTGCCAGTGCAGGATTGATAATAAAAGGGTTCATGATATACTGCGTGTAGTGGGGCAGCTGCTGTGCAGACACAACAACCATACTCAATAGCAGCATGCCTGTAAACACAATCTTTTTCATGTGACTTTAGATTTAGGTGATGGGTTATTGCTTCAGCACCGTAAAGGTGGTTCTCCTGTTGAGCTGGCGTCCTTCCGGATTATCGCTGCCGTCAGACAGAGTGTTTGGCGCCACTGGCTGACTGGCACCAAAGCCTTTCCAGGTAAGCCTTGCAGGGTCAATACCTTTGCTGACCAGGTAATCCACTACGCTCCTGGCACGTGCTTCAGAGAGGCGCTGGTTGTGCCTATCACTACCCTTGCTATCTGTATGTGCCCCCAGCTCTATCTCCATGGTGGCATGTTCCTTCAGCATCTGCACCAGTTTATCCAGCGATGCAAACGATGCTTCCTGCAACGAAGCCTTATCGAAATCGTAGTATACGTTATCCATTACAACAGCCGCAGGTGGCGTCACCAGTGGCGTCATGCAGATCACAGGATTTACAGCGGTTTCCACATCCGGATCTTCCGGCGTTTGTACCTGCCCGTTACCTTCCGTATAGCCGGTAGCGTTAGCCTGCATATCCAGTGGCTGATATTCCGGTAATGTAAAGGCATAGCGGCCATCGCTGCCGGTAGTTAAGGTGGCCAGCACCGTATGCGCCGCATCCCTGATAACGACGGTAGCTCCTGGCACAGGTTGTCCGCCATCGCAGGAAACCACGGAACCACTTAACTGACGCGGTGCACGGTCTTTATGCAGGAAGAACAATTCCAGGCAACAGGCCGCATCCCTGTCTGTTCCTATCAGCACATCATCGAGGAGATTACGGTTATTGCTTCTGCTGCCGAAATAGATATCATCTTTTACGGAGTTCACCGGAGCACCCATATTCACCGGAGCTTTCCAGTTACCGGGTGTGCCTTTGCTGCTGAAGAAATCATATCCGCCCATCCCTACTCTCCCATCGGAAGAAAACACCAGCGTGCCGGTGGTACTGTGGTAGAAAGGCGCCTGTTCATTGGCTGCGGTATTGATTGTCTCCCCCATATTGGCGACAGCAACGGGTTTACCACTGGCATCGAGGGTAGCATACCATAAATCGAAAGCGCCGTAACCACCGGGCCTGTCACTGGAAAACAGCAGGTATTTCCCGTCTCCGGTAACGAAGGGCTGCTGGGCGTTTGCGCCGGGTATGTTTACCATACTATCTAACTCAACCGGTGCGCTCCAGGTATCATTATTTTTTTCTGATACCCAGATAGCAGCGATTTTTTGCCCATGATCGATGTGCCAGCGGGTGAGATATAGTTTTTGTCCATCGGGAGAGATAGCCGTAGTACCCTGATGTATATCTCCTGGTTGTTCCAGTTTAAAGAGCTGGATATTTTTCGTTTCTCCGGCTTCATAGTCTGCCGTATAGATGCGGTTAATATAAGTGCCGTTATGTGCGCTTTCCAGAGGCCTGGTGGAGGTAAACAGCAGCGTTCCTGAAGTCAGCCACAGCGGTGCATAGCTGGCGCCGGTAGTGTTCAGGTCGGCAGGCGCTTTGATCATCTTAAAAAGATGCAGGTCTTTTCTATTATTCTCTTTAATAATAAAATCCAGGTTGGCCACTTCCCTGTTGGCAGATGTGGTGAAGTTATCATCTGCTTTATATCTCTCCAGGAACTGGCGAAATACCTGTCCGGCCAGTTCATACTTGCCCAGCGCCCTTAATGAAACGGCGTAATAGTAGGCAGACAGCGGATAACTTTCCAGGCTGGTTTCCATTACGCTGGCGTAATAAGGCGTTGCCCTTTCGTAATTGTGCAGTAGCCTGTAACTCTCTGCCAGCCGAAAGGTAGCTTCCTGTTCATTGCTCACCTTATTGGCCGCAGGTTTTACTGCCGTCGCAGATACGGCCACATATGGTTTGTAGGACTCCTTACGGATAGCCTTTCCTTTTACAGAGAGGTATTTCTCGTAATAGGTAGCCGCAGAGTTATAGTCATTCTTTTTATAATAATCATCCGCAGCACGCAGATAATTATATGCCAGCTGCGCCTGGGCCGTGATGGCCATTAACAGGGCTGTTGCAGTAGTAAAAATTATTTTCTTCATGATTAAGGCTGATTACAATCGTGGACAAACAAAATCTACTCCCGGTGTACGTACTTTCTTTCTTCCGATGAAGGTGAGGGAGATTTCAAAGCTGTTGGAACCCCTGGCCATCTTCGACAGATCAGAAGTATTGATATCATAGCTCACCCCCAGCATCATATTCTTGTGCAGGAAACCAACATGCGTAGTAAAAGCATCCTGTATACGATAGTTCAGGCCCAGCAGAACATCTGTTTCCAGTGCTGCGTTATACTGTGCATAGGCGCCCAGCATCTTCTCAGATGCCGATCCCTGCTGCAGGTACAATACGTTTGGTGTTACGGAGAAACGGTCGTCAATATTGAGCTTCACACCTGCATGTGCCGTAAAGCGCATGGGAATATGTGCGTCGCCGTTGGCGCTGAACTGATCTGTAGGTTTGGTGAGGTGCATTACAGATACGCCACCGTAGATATTGTAGGCTTTTCCGGGTGTGCCGTCATAGTAGAGCACACCGGCGCCGGCATCAAAAGAACCTGCGCTGGTACGGGAAACGCCGTCTGTATATGGATTAGAAGGGTTATAGCCTGTGATGGGGTTCCATTGTTCGCCGTAGCTGAACTTGGAAGGATCAAACTTACGTTGCATGAAGCCTGCCTGCAACCCGAAGGTCAGCTGATGATAGTGGCTGGCATCCAGCTTAACACCGGTATAGGCTGCGCTGATATAGCCGGTGGTATAATTGTATCCCGCATCGCCGGCAGCCTGGTTAAGCACACTGGCACCCAGGTTGATACTTTTATTGGTAGGCACTTCAGCAGCAATACCATAAGTTTTGAACGGACTGATATTTCCCCATTGTGTACGATAGATGGCCGCTATGCGGTAGTCGCCATCAAACGCACCTGTCAATGCCGGGTTTAACCAGGAGGGATATACGTAGTATTGGGAGAAGTGCGGGTCTGTCTGCGCCATCAGCCGGTTACCGGCAAAGATGGCGCTTAACAGCATGAACAATACAGCAAAATTCTTTCTCATTTACTCAGTATTTATTAGTGTTAGTGTGTTATTTCAGAATCGCCACATAGCCTGTCAGCGGCTGGAATCCATTCTTCAGCCGGATGACATAGTAATATGTTCCCAGCGGCAGCATTCCACCTTTGGAAGTACCATCCCATGGCGTATTATAGCCGTTACTGGAGAATACTTTTGCACCATAGCGGTTAAACACCTCTACGGTAGCACCGGGATAGTCGCTCAGGTTTTTAATGATCCAGGTATCGTTGATACCATCGCCGTTTGGTGAGAATGCAGTTGGTGGTGTCACCGGCTTGAGCACTTTCACGATTAGCTTATCGGAGGCAGAGCAGTTATGTTTTCCTATAGCCGTGAGCGTATATTCTCCATCTTTCATGGCTACCAGCTGTGGCGCGAAGCTGTTAGGGTTTGGAAAATCAGCTGCCGGCTCCCAGCGGAACAGCAGGTTCACAGAGTCATTGGCCGTAGGCTGAAAATGGATCAGCGTACCCTGGGTAACTGTAAACGAAGGCCCTGCATCTATCACCGGTTGCAGGTATACGATCACCGTGCTGTTGAATGGTGCGGATTTACAACCGGCCGCATTTTCTACCAGCAGCTGTACACCATATTCTCCGGGGTCCGTATATTTTTTCGTCGGGTTTTGGGTAGAAGAGGTAGTACCATCGCCAAACTGCCAGCTCCAGGAAGTTATATTGCTGGTATTGTCGGTACTCTTATCTGTGAAAACATTATCCGTACCCTGACATAAAGTATCGGGAGCAACTGCAAAGGCAGCCTGTGGTTGTCCGAAGAACCCGCTGAACAGCTGCGTTATGCTGTTGGCACAACCCATATCAGAAGTAGCGGTGAGGGATACGTTTACCGGGCCGAAGTTTTTATAATGATAGACAGGATCCTTATCCGAAGATGTCCCGCCGGCTTCGCCGAAGTTCCAGGCGTAGCTGAGGTTACCATTACCTTTCAACGTAGAATTATTGGTGAAGGCAGCAGTACCATCCGGCATACATACTTTCTGCGGACTGGTAAATCCGGCTACCGGTAACGGATATACGGTAACTGTCTGTTTGAAGGTATCACTGATACAGCCCATGTTGCTGGTAGTTGCCAGGGCAATCTGCCAGGTGGAGTCTTTGGTATAATTAACAGCGAATTGATTGGCATTGGTGTATGATGCGGTGTTACCATTACCGAAGTTCCAGTTGTAGCTGGCAACTCCCGGTTGATTGGCAGGCGAAACTGTCACTGCGGCGCCCAGGCATGCAGGCAATGCCGCAAAGGAGGCCAGTGGCTTTGGATTGATGACAATACTGCTGGAAATGGAGTCGGCACAGCCATCCGTTGTATTAAATACATACCAGATGGTATTGGTGCCTACGGTGGCGTTGGCAGGTGTCAGGTTACCGGCAGCATCTACGCCGGCGCCTTTATAAACGCCTGTACCTGTTACCCCGTTGAGCACAGCAGCCTTATCAATTTTCAGCGTTCCTGTAATGTTCTGGCATACAGGTGTCAGTGCAGCAAAGCTCAGCTTAGGCTTGAATTTGAATTTTGTCGTCAGTACAGAATCTTTCGTACAGCCCTTATCGGTAGTAACGGAATACCTGATTGTATAGGTGCCCGCGCTGCCGTAGGTATGCGCAGGACTCTGCACTGCGGCGGTATTCGGATTCGCTGGTGTGGCAGCTGCATCACCGAAATTCCAGGCATGTGTAGTGATAACTGTATTATCACTGATGGTAGGCGTGCCGGTAAACTGTACGATACCATCGGCGGCGATACAAGCTGTAGGTGAGCTGAACGCCGCTACCGGTATCGCATATACGCTAACCTGTGTTGTCACCGTATCGCTGACGCACTGCTCACTTACTTTGACCACATGTTTTACCGTAGTGGTACCCGGCGTGTTAAATGGTTGTGATAGCGGCAGGCCGGTACTGTCTTTCAGCGTGGTATTGCCGTAACTATAGTACCACTGCCCTATTGGCTTGCTGCCGTTGAAGGTAGAGTTATCGGTAAATTTCACATTGCCACCAGCACACAGCGCTGTAACATCAGCGCTGAAGCTGGCAGTGGGTTTAGGATAGGCCGTAATGTCAAATGCGGTATCTGCCAGACATCCGTCGCCACTGATGGCCAGTAGTTTTACATTTGAAGTACCTGCGGGGAACAATTTATAAACCGTCTGACCACTATCTTTCACATTACCCGGATAGGTCCAGTACCAGCGGTGTTTTTTATTATCTGCTATACTGGTATCTCCCCTTAACGTAATGGTATCAAGTGTACATCCGGAATAATCAATGGTAAGCTTCTTACCAGGTGTATTCTTTACTTCGATGGTATACCCTACGCGCTCTGTATTGTTACAGTTTTCAATACTGGGGTGCGTAGATAATACCGTGATATCATAGCTTCCCGGTGTATTGAAGGTGTAGGTGCCGGGAAGGGTATATTTATAGTAGGGAATACCTTTTACCATTACCTGTCCTTTTGTAACAGGCGCCAGGTCGGTAACGTCTGCGGCAGGGGTCATGACACCTGCCAGGGTGCTGAGTTTCCATACCATTTTGGTAGGTTGGTAGGCCATCAGTATCGACAGTTCTACCGGTGTATTTGTACAGGTAAAATCATTCTGTGTTTTTGAAGTATCGTATTGGTTGTGTATGGCCCCTACGGCATTGAGGTTATTGACCAGTGTGCCCACGTTATAGGCGTAGCTTTCCACAGAACCCAGGCCGTATACCGTTCCGACAAAGGCGGAATCGCAGGTTACCCTCGACTGCCCGGTGGTGGCGCCCCAGCGCTTGATAGCGATAGAGAATCCCGCGCGGTTGGGATGGTCGTAGACATAATCCATGGTATTGGAGCCATCTACCAATAAGGATTTCAGTCCATCTTTAGGCAGTACCAGGGCGAGATAATTTACCGTGATACCCCACATGGTATTCCGGTAGAACCCTGCAGAATTAATCGCCTGTTCAATCGGGCTGATATATACCATTTCCGGGTCGCCAAGGCCGCCTGTATTGTTGCAGGAACCTGCAGACGACATATACTGGGCTACCAGCACCGGTTTATCAGACTCTATATAATCTCCCGTATTACTAACATATTCATAGTAAGAATTGCGTAGTAAGGCAGTTTTAGGGAAAAGCACCCCATTTTTATAAACATTGGCAGCAGGATCTTTTACAACGATTTTATAGATATTATTCTGGCGTCCCATCGGGTTATTATCTACTGCGGTAGGAGCCGTCAGATAGCGTTTACCCCATGTTTCGTAACCAAAGACCTGCTGGATATCGTTATCACCGCTGGATCCGTTTGTACCACAACCGATAGCGGTACGGCTGCTGCCGGAGAATACAGCTATCGGAAAACATTCGCCATTGGCGTTGGCAACAGATTTAATAGTGGTTCCGGTGAGTTCATACCCTTTGGAGCTGTTAGGACCGCCATCCAGTTGTCCTACCAGCTGATAGAGCTCTCCTTTGTTCAGTGTCACGGTAAATGGTACGCCTGGCAGGCGGCCGTTACGAGTAGGTACTGCAGGTGTAATTTCAATCACCGTATTATTCTCTTTGGCTATAGCAAACATGTAGGAGAAGCAGTTATTACCGTAGTACTGCTGGCTATTCACAGAAATATAGGAGTATCCCCATGTTTCCACGGGCATGAGCATGGTAGCGCCTGAGGAGGCAGTGGCATAAATATGCGCATAGGCAACGATAGGCACATCGCTGACGATATGGATGGCCTTATTAACGAAAGTACCTTCTCCACCGGTACCACCGAAAGCCGGTGGCGGTGAATACAGCCTGGCATCGTTTACACCCGCTTTCTGGATAAGATCGGAGGCGATCACAGTATTGGCGGGGATACTATAGGTTTTGGAGTAGGTAGGTCCATAAGATACGGTTACGTTGGCGGGCTTATCAGCGCTCAGGTACAGCACCATTTGCTGATCATTGGCCTGACCTGGCTCCATGTACTGGTGAAGTCCGTAGCCAACCCAGAATTCCTTACCCTTATTGGAGAGATTCTGGGCCTGGCTTTTAATGGCCACGAACTGCAACACTAACAGTAGTAACACCAGCCATGGCCTCCCGCAGGAGGCGATGGTTCGGTGAATGAGGTAGATGATCTGTTTCATATGCATGTGATCAGGGTTATTGCTTGAGAATGATTTGGCTGGCACTGGTACCATCTGCGAAGGATACCCTCAGGAGATAAGTTCCGTTTACCAGTTCAGGAGTACTCATGGCAGCCTGTTTGCTGTTGGGTGTCCAGTATTTCAGCAGCTGTCCGCCGATGGAATACAGGGCCATCTGCTGGATTGCCTTCAATCCCTGTACTGTCCAGTGTGACTGTACCGGATTGGGAAAAACTTTCAGGGGCCGGTTTCTTTCCCGGATACTATCTATTCCCTGAAGGCAGCAGTGGCCGGCTGCCAGCGCCGGAGCGCTGAACAGCCATACACTGATGATGATTAAAAGGATACGCTTCATCGTCAAAAATTTTAACTGTTAGCGGACCAGATTAATAACTCCTTTCTTCTCTGTCACGGTGCCATCCGTCAGGGTAATACGGCATACGTAGATGTATGCACCCGAAGGCAACGGTTTACCCTTGTATGTTCCATCCCATCCTTTCTGCTGACCCACTGATTCAAAAACTTTTTCACCCCATTGGTTGAAGATGCTCATGTGTACATCCCTGATGATATATCCATATACCAGCAACACATCGTTCTTACCATCATTATTTGGCGTGAAGGTGTTAGGTATGAAGATGCCATCCGGTAATGTTTTACCTGCCGCAGGATCAGAAACCTGGTCGGCACAGCCCAGGGCTTTCACCAGGAGGGAGTGGTCTGACGCAGGTTCAAGACCGTTGAGTTCATGCGTTGTTCCTTCCGGACCACTGGATGGGTTCACCCAGGTAATACCACCATCTGTTGATACGAGGTAACCTGTTGCAAAAGGCACGGCATTCCATTTAAAGTGCATGTAGTGCACGCCGATAGAATCCAGCTTCAGCACCGGTTTGGTCAGCTGTGGTGTCACCACCGCCACTGCTTTTGCTCTGGCGCCGCCGGTACATCCCTGGCTGGCACCTTCTACATACAGGGTGGTGTCGTGCGGAATATTGGTGATCGTGAATGTTGTTCCTGAATGTACCAGGTTACCGCCGGTGGCGGCATCGTACCAGTTGTACTGTGCGTTTGGTTGCGGGTCTTTCACCTCGAAGGTAACATCAGTACCCTGGCAGGTCATGATGGAATCTTTCACCAGCACAACGGTAACAGGGGCAAATACATCTACCGGAACGGTGGTATCACCGATACATCCCTCCGCCGCTACGATGCTCAGTTTCACCTGTTTGGTGCCTGGCGTCTTGTACAGCTTGGTGGTATCTTTTGAGTAGGCGTAAGTGCTGTCGCCGAAGTCCCATTTCCAGGAAGCGATGCCTACACCATTGCTCGTATGTGCGTCGCCGTTAAAGGTGGCGATATCCTCCAGGCAGTTGTTATAGTTCGGTGTGATCGTCACTACCGGCGCAGGGATTACCTTCACCTGCAACATACTTTCGAAGGTATTGCTGCAGCTTTCAAACACCGGGTGCGTGATACGGATTGGTACATAGTACAGTCCGGGTGCACTGAATACATATTCGCTGTCCAGCACATAGCGGTAGTAAATCTTACCATCTACATTGATGCTGTCTTTTGGTACCGGGTTGGTCTGTATTACATCGGCATGTGGCTTCAGGTTTGGCACCTGGCTCAGCTTCCAGTTGATTTCATCCGGCTTCACCTGTATCAGCATTGAGAAGCGGAACGGTGTTTTGGCGCAGGTGTAGGAATTGGAAGATGCCGTAGGGTTGTTGACGTTAGTATATGAATTCAGGATATTGAGGTTTTTCACCAGGGTACCTGCGTTGTAACCATAGCTTTCTACACTGCCTTCACCATAGATGATGGCGGTAAATGCAGAGTCGCACGTTACTTTGGTAGGCCCGGCTACTGCTCCCCAGCGTTTTACTACCACGCTGTATCCCGGCGCATTCGGATGCGGGTACGTATAGTCGAACACGTTACTGTTATCAATCAGGAGTGATGTTAAACCGTTCGTAGGTACGATCACGTTGAGATAATTCACGGTGATAGATTCCTGTGTATTACGGTATACGCCGATCTTTTTGACACCCTGCTCTACCGGGCTGAGATAGATCATTTCAGGGTCGCCGTCCAGTGAGCTGTTACTGCCGCATACGCTGGAAGATAACATGTACTGCGCCACCATTACCGGCTGGTCTGCCTCAATAACTTCAGCGGTAGTACTTTCCCATTCATAGTATTTATTTGGCGACAGGTTCGTTTGTCTGACACCATTCACTTTCACGATGGTATTCGGATCTTTCACCAGTACCCTGTAGATGCTCATCAGCTGGGTGTTGGCAGCAGCAGCCTTCGAGAATGGAGAAGTCAGGTATTTCCTGCCCCATGCCTGTGAAGGGAAGTTTTGCTGTATGGCGTTGTCGCCACTATAACCCGCAGAAGAGCTACATCCAAGGGTAGTACGACTACTACCGGAGAATACGGCTATTGGCCAGCATTCATCTGCACTATTCTTCACTGACCTTACGTGGCTGCCGGAAAGGTCATATCCTACCGAACCGGATTGAATGGCGCCTAATACCTGGTATACTTCCCCACGTTGCAGGGTGATGGTAAATGGCACACCAGGTGTACGTCCGCCCAAAGTAGGCACGGTAGGCGTAATCTCTACTGTGGTATTATCATAGTTGGCCATTACGTATAACCAGGAGTAACAATTATTGTCGTATTCCTGGTACGACTGTAAAGTGGCATAGTCATAACCGTAGGTTCCTACCGGCAATAACATGGTGGCACCGGAAGATGCACTGCCATAGATATGTGCATATGCTTCAATAGGTACATCACTTTCTATGCTGATACCTCTGTCAGACAATCCTTCATCCAACAGGCGGGCGTCGTTTAGACCCAGCTTAGGTATAAGGTCGGAGGTGATGGTGGTATTGGCAGGTATATGGTAGATTTTCTCCCATGAAGTACCATTGATACGCACCGTTACATTGGCGGAATCCTGGGCATTCAGGTACAGCACCATCTCCTGTAAATTGTTGGTTCCAAAAAACTGGTGATGTCCGTATGCTACCCAGAACTGTGTTCCCCTGTTGGAACTATCCGGCGCTGAGATGATCTGCTTAACAGGCGTGGTATTGGCTTCCAGACCGGTAAAGAGATCGAGGTAATGCAGACTGCTGTCTCTAATAACATTGGTCACAATATCCACTGTGCTCAGTGTATCGGTAGACCATACCTTAGCGGTATCCGTCATGGCCAGTCTGATATTCTTCTCCCGCTTGATAAAGCCCTGCCAGGAGTCTACATAGAACTGTTTATATTCAAATTCCCATTTATCCGAGGAAGGATTCGCATCTACATCTGTATAGAAATACATATAGGTAGAATCTTTCGGCACGTTTGGTGGTTTCACACCGGAATATCTGCGTACAGTCATATCCGTTGGTACGGCCACACCTGGTCTCCAGGTTATTTTAGCCACGGTATCTGTACCAAACATCCAGGTTTGCGTGGTACCTGCTGCCGGTGTAGCAGGTGTAGCAGGCAATACCGGAGGTATCACTGCCGGGTAGAATTCATACGCACCCATATCAGGCACCCCTTCCGTCAGTATTGTCGGGCGATGTGCACCATTGATATCCACACCATTATCGATTGCCTGTACACCGCGGCCATGGATAGCCCATACTTCCGGATTGTTTACATCCGGACGCAGGTCGGTATTGCTGACAAATGCAGGTTTATAAACGATACCACTCGTTTCCAGGTTGGTAGCAGTACGATAGGCAGCAAGGCTGGTATAATCCGTAGTACCCTGGCGTACCAGCGCGGCGCCATTCGTATACAGGGTATTGTAGTCCGCATTGATATAGGTGGCATTGCTGAGATATAAAGCACGTCCGCTGCTGTCGTGTGCGAAGATGTTATTTCTCAGTTTCAGTCCGCCGTCACTGGAAGATGTGGTATAATAGGCAGCATAGTTACTACCTGTTGTACTTTTGGAGCTGTTCAGCACCGTATTGTTGAACATGTTGGTAGTACTGCTGTAGGAGCTGTACAAACCGTAGGAATTGGTACCGGACGTTTGAACGTTGATTACGTTATTAACGATATTACAACCATCTCCCTCATAAAAATAAGCACCATAAACATCATTGGTATTTCCGCGCATATTAATCTGGTTGGCAGAAATATTTGCTTTAGGGCCATAGATATTCGGGTAATAGAGATACAGACCATAAGCCCTGGTGGCGGCATTGGTAATCGTTATTTTATTTCTCGCCACCGTCAGTGAGGTATCGTTATAGCTGGTATAGATACCATACTGCGTTGCACCCTGAGAGGCATTCATGGTAACCTTGTTACCGGAGATGCTGGTATTGGCACTGTAGTAGGCGTAGATACCATAATCACGTGAAGCAGTAATGGTATTGCTATCGATATTCAGGCTCGGGGTACGCGGACTACTGCTGCTATTCCAGTAGATACCGTAAGAACCGTTACTGATGGTATTGTTGATGATGACGTTTTGTTTACCATATACTGCATTGGCGTAAATACCACTGCTGTTGTTGCTGGTAGTCGTTGTTACAGGCAGTGTAATCACCATGTTGCGGATACTGTCGTAGCCTGCGCCACGATCCAGCATGATCGCACGTGCATAGGTGGTACCTGTTGGTTTTACCGTGATATTTTTCCAGGTAACATAGCTCGTACTATCCATATCCAGCACATAGTTCAATGCGGATGTACCGGCATAGGTCAGGATAACATCTGCAGCATTGCCGGTGGCACTGGTGAAGGTCACCCTGCTTGTATCGGATGCACCAGGAACATAGTGCATGGTTACCTGCTCATTATAGGTGCCGCTGGCAGCTTCAAACACAACAGCTCCTGCGATACCGCATTCCAGCTTGGAAGCTACTGCGGTAAAGGTCTGGAAGTTAGTGGTACTGGTAGGCAGTGCCGGGTTGATGGTATAGGTTCCTTTCAGCAAAGGATCGTTGAGGGTGGCCATGACAACGGTAGAATAAGCCGTATCAGTGCCGCCGCAGATTACCATACAACGGAAATACTTTTTAGTAGTTACCGGTGTGCTGGCTACTGGTGTAAACTGCGGATCCGTAAATGTTTCCCATACACCTGTTGCACTGACAGCCCGTTGCCATTGGTAGGTCTGGTGACCGCCGGTGCTGTTGCCGTTCAGATCAAGGCGCACGTAATTGCCCATACAAATAGGCGTGTTAGGCGTGAGCACAGCAGTACCCGGCACTACCGGATGTACGCAATCCGGAACGGATATTTCGAATGCACCTATATCCGGTGTGGTAGTACTCCTGGTAATGTTCAGGATATCTTTTGCAATACCCACCGGCTTACCGGTATTATCCAGCGGAGAAATCACCGGCTGTAAACTACCAGTGGTCACATCCTGGAACACAGGTTCTATACTGATGGAATTACTATCCAGTTTGGTAGCCGTTTTCCAGGCAGCCAGCGTGGCAATATTATTACCGGAATAACCCCAATAAGCAGTGGTACCGGAATTTTTCGCAAATACAGCGTTATAGTCAGATTTCACCATCGCCGCAGTAGAATAATACAGGCCATATCTCACGCCGGTACCTACTCTGCTGACTTTAAAGATATTATTGACCAGGTTAATGCCTGATACTGTACCTGAATGGTAGAACCCATAATAGGCGGAAGTAGTAGGTACGTTATTATCATCGAGTACGATGGTATTATGCAGATAATCTACATAATTAGCATAATAATCGTAGATGCCATAAGCGGTTCCACCATAGATATTGTATACAGCATTATTAAATACTTTAACAGGTGCATTGGCATCTCCGGTACTGTAATATACCCTGATGGCATAGGCGCCGTTGGTACTGCCGGATACGCCATCATGGAGGTTATGGACCCTGTTATTGCTCACCACACTGGCACCGCTGGAATAATCCAGGGAGATACCATATACAGTGGATGCTTCGTTCGGACGACCTGTCTTGTAGATATTATTTCTGTCTATTATTCCATTCTGGAGATAATAGGTTTTGATACCATCTGAGTAGAAGTCACGAACAGTATTATTAACGATAGAATCATTTTTGCTGTAGTTGGTACCTTCTGCATAGATAAGGATACCGTAGTAACCACCGCGGATGGTATTTCCTTTCAGCACTACCCCGTCACACCTGTTGCTGGTGCTGGTAGTGGTACCTCCGTCTATTCCGTTCACCACGATACCGCAATAGTTCGAAGAAGTGGAAACGGTATCCGTGATGATCACACAACGGCTGATAGTATTGCTGTCTGCATCTTTCAGCATATGCACCCCATAACCGTAGTTGGTACCGCGCGCATCAATCACCAGGCTATCGAAGGTAACGTGATCGGCTGCACGTAGTTTGATGGTAGCTCTTTCATCGGTGATCTGCCCTGTGTAGGCGATCGTATTACCGTTACCGTTAAATGTAATGGTGTTGATGGCAGAGGTGCCCGGGATAGAATCCAGGATCAGCTGTTCATTATATGGACCTGTGCCCGGTACCACGTTGAATACAACCGGTCCGCCGATACCGCAGTTCATGGCTGCTTTGGCATCGTTGAAGGTAGCGAAGTTGGTAGCGGAGTTAGGTTGTGTTTTATTGATGGTATAGGTACCGGCCGCCAGTGCAGGGTTTACGACTACACTTACCGGTGTACTGTAGGCAGTGTTGCCACTACATGTTACGGCTACACGATAATAAGCGGATGCATTTACCGCGAAGATAGTATCCGGATTGGTGAGTGGCTGGCCGATATTGGTAAACGGCCCTGCTGCTGCGGTGCCTGACTGCCATTGGTAGGTCTGACTTAACCCGGTAGAATTACCTGTCAGACTCAGTGCGATCTTTGTACCTGCACATACCGGCGATTTATCTACCGCTGTAGTGCCTGGCGTAGGTGGTGAGGTACAAGGCGGCGGTGTAAATTCGAAAGCCCCGATATCAGGCGTAGTAGTACTGCGCGGCTGATTCAGGATATCGATGGTAACCGACGGCAAAGGTGTTCCTTTATTGTCAATGCTGGCGTTGGCGGGTATGAAATTGCCGGTAGCCGGACTGGTAAACAAAGGATTGGTCGTGTAGGATTTGGCATCCTGCGAAGAAGCCCCCTGCCAGTCGTTGAGCGTAGCTTTTGCCGCCCCCCAGTAACCAACAAAATTAGTACCGCTGGTACCTGGATTATAGTAGTTATTGTAATTGGAGATAATGGTACTGGTGGCCGTACTGATATAGATACCGTACTTGGCACCGCCACCGGAACGGGTTACAGACACCATGTTGTTTTTAAACTCAACACCGTCTGTCTGTCCGGACTGATAATAACCATAATGCCCGTACGTAGTGGTGCTGGTAGAAGCACCGTCTATAGACAGCGTATTATGATAGAACCAGTTATTATCTGAACCACTGTTGTAGATACCATAAGTAGTACCTACCCCGGTCAGGTTATAGATCAGGTTATTGCTGACTTCATTTTCCAGCGTCGTATAGGTATCTACGTTAGACAGGTAGATACCATAGAAAGAGCTGGTATTTGTTGGCACCGCACCAAAAGGATTGGTGATGGTGTTGCGGGTGATTTTACATCGGGTATTGAGGCCGGAGCCATAGATACCATAGAAGGTGGTAACAGTACGTCTTACAGGCCTGCTGAGGGTATTTTCTGCAACGGTAAGCAGGGAAGCGCCACCGAAGTAGATACCATAGTAGTAGAAGTCTGTAATCTTGTTGTTTTTAATCTGCACATTGCTGTTAGGCACATTGGAGCTGCCCATTACGGTGATACCGTAATAGCCCCCGAAGATGGTATTACCGATGATGCTGAGGCTGTCGCAGCTGTTATCGCCGGTAGTGGTAGGAGAAGTAGTAGAAGTAGAGATCACGATACCGGCATAGTTACTTGCTGTGCTGGCGGTATCCAATATGAAAGTACAGTTACGGATAGTATTGGTATCAGCGTTATTCAGGATATGTACACCCCATCCGTAGGTGGTACCTGTTCCCTGTTGGGGTTTAAACACTAATCCACTGAAAGTAAAATGCGCTGCATTGTCAAGTTTTAAGATGGCCCTGTTGGCGGAAGTACAGTTATAGGTCAACGTATCCCCGTGGCCGTTAAACACGATATAATTAGCTGCGGAAGCCCCTGGTATAGCATTAAACACCAGCTGTTCATTGTAATTACCGCTGCCGGCAACCACATCAAACACGCAAGGCCCGTCGATGCCACATTTCATGTATTGGTAGGCATCATTGAAAGAGGCGAAGTTAGTACCGCCGGTAGGCAGGTTTTTGTTGATGGTAAAATTAGTACCATGCACCAGTACCGGGGAAGTCACCAGCACCGCAGTACTGTAAGACACCATACCGCTATTGGTACAGGTAATCCTGCAACGATAGTAACTGGTAGCAGTTTGTTTCTCTGTAGCAAGGCCCAGGGTATCATTGGGGATATCCGCCCAGGTGTTGTTGTCGGCAGAACGCTGCCACTGGTATTTAATACCTCTTGCAACCGTGGAGCCGGTAATACTCAGGTCGAAGGATTTACCACCACAAACAAAGCTGGCACTTGCATTGGCAGTACCACCCGTTGGTGTACCGGCGCAATCTGTTGCCGGAGTCCAGATGAAGGTGAGGTTCGGCCTGGTTGTCTGATCACCGCTGTTGGAAGTAGCGGTGGTGGAACAGACATCATCCGTATTATCAACGCGGTAGGTATGCGACGCATTGAAGCTCAGGCCGGTGGTATATGGCACTTCCGGATTTTCGGTATACCAGGTACCATCGGGCATGGGATTCTGTCCGTTACAGATGTCTACCACCAGGTTATCTGTTCCGTTCCATTGGAAAGGCATGGTAAACTGAAAAGTATTCCACCCGAGAACAGGGGAATAATCCGCAGCAGGCCTTCCTGTAAACGATACAGGCAACCAGGTGGTGGCCGAAAGGGTAGATACCGTGGTGGTACCCAGCTTGATGCTGTACCCTTCAATAACACCAACCCCATTCTTATTGATAACATTTATTTTCATACCGGAAATATCTCCGGCCACCATTCCTGCGGCCCTGAGCTCTGATGCAAGGATCAGGTACTGGGCTTTGGACCCCTCGTAATAGTCCTGTAACGGGCACGGGTACCCGGAATAGGTATTCCCGGATATGTCGTTCCCAATACGGATATCCGTTTGTGCCGATAGCCGGGAGGCTATCAGCAAAAACAGACTGGTAAGGAGTGTGATTGTAAATTTTTTCATTTCATTTTATTTGGGAATTTTCAATACAATTAGCGTTGCCATATAACCCATGCTTTACCATCTGCTGCGCTTACCTGTGCGTAATAGCCAGCCTGGAGCTGCACGAAATAAAACCCTGCAGCATCGTAAAATTTATTCTCCGTGTTGTTGATATAAGTTGCAGGAGAGGGTTTGGTGCCCAGGTAACCATACAGGCTGAAATGCATGAAGCCATTATTATCCACGGTTGGCGGGCCTTCCATACCTACACCATAGTTTATTGTGACACTGGTACCCGCTGCATTAACTACTATCAATGGCATCAGGTCTATGTCATCCTGGTATGCAGGCCAGTACGCAAGCGAATAAAAGCGGGTATACTTCGTGATGGAATAGGCATCCTCCACACCGTTGACATGCCAGCCGGAAAAAGACTGCCAGTAAGAGCCGGCATCTTTAGCTTCATTGTACCATTTCATCGGCGCTTCCTTATCTACTACCAGCGGCAACGCTGTTTCTGTTACCGTTGCGCTTTTACCATCCAGTGTACAGGTAAAGGATTTGTTGCCCCATACTACATTTTCTATGCTATGGAAAGGGAATTTGCTATTGCTGGTATCATACGGGTTAGCCATTACGATGCCACTGCCGGTAAAGGCAAAACTGCTGGCGCGTAATACATATTTTCCGTTATCCACCCAGCCAACAGCGATGGAACGCCCGGCGGGATTGATCTGAATATCATATTGTCCTTCGGAAGTTGTCAGCCGCTGGAAGAAGGTTTGCATACCATGCATATCACTCAGCGGGCGCACCACCTTATGCTGATTATAGGCATCCTGCGTTTCTTTGGTTGCCTTCACCATATAGGCGAGGGTGTGATTAAAACGGCCACGCAGCAGAATGGTATCACCGGAAATGCCGGCGAGTCCGAATTCAAAATCGGACACCATGCCGGCGCCATAATAGCCGCCATTAATAGCTGCATCCGGATCGCTGAGCACATGGATATAGGAATAGGTATCGAAGAGCAGACTCGGTTGCTGCAATGCCTTCAATCGCCAGCTGCTTTCCTTCATTTCCTGCAGGGATGCGGTGCTGTAATCGGCATACATCTGTACCCTGTTGCTATCCGTGAAGTTCATGTAAAACGTATAGCCTCCTCCCCCTTTGGGAAATATCACTGTTTCCCAGCCATAGGGCGCCGACATAATCACCTGCTGATATTTGTTGAGCGTATCGCGCAGGCGGTCGTCAGGAGAGGTATCGAAAATGGGGTCTGTATTTTTCTTACAGGCAGAAAGTGCTGCCATGCCAATGAGTATACAGGTTATGAGTTTTTTCATCCTTCGTTGGTTTAATACAGTAATTTTTCGATTTCTGTTCTGGTACGGGTTTGCAGACTATAGAAGTCTATTTTCCAGGTTTTCTTGAAGTAGTCTACCACGATGGCTTCCTTTGCGTGGAGCATTGCCTGGGCCGCAGCCTGCGTAGTGCCGCTGCTGCTGGTACCGGCAGGAATGCCGTTCACTATCTTGTCAAAACCCGCCTTACCTTCTACCAGCATGGTAGATACCATCTCCACAAAATCATCATCAAAAGCTGACATGGCATAGGCAGTAACAAATCCATCCTGGTTGGCTTCCTTGTTTGAAATATTATTCCAGTTACCGGTATAGAGTCCGGGGTTGATTCGCTTGTATTCCAGCGGGTACATCACATTCTGGTGCAGGATATGTCCGAACTCATGCTCTATTACATGAAACATTTGCTTCACCGTAGCAGAATCAGCGAGTTGATAGCCATCCATTGTTTTGGTGCGGAATTCATTGATGAGGTACAACACGATCTTACGGCCACCTTCGGCAGTACCGAGGGTGATCGTACCATTAGAATTCCAGCTGGCGCTGCCCGACAGGATAATGAACTTGGGACAGAACTTCTTCATGAATATGGAATCTGTTTCAGCGATATAGGTGCTGATCCATACCTTGCGGATAGACTCTATAACAGGAATAACTTTTTCTTCTTTAGGCGGCACCAGTGTTTTACTTACATCAAATTCGAACTGGTCCCATTTATATTTCACCTGGATATTGAAAGGCACGGTAAGTGTGTCGTACAGGTATTTATCCAGCACCGACGCTTTCCATGTATCACCGCCCAGGCCGGGGATATCATTGATGATTTTCATGTCATCTTTTTTGTTGCAGGAAAGCAGGCAGCAAAATGTACACATGAAAAGGAGCCATTTAATTCTTATCATAGTATTACCAGATATTGGTTGACAGATATTTTATTTTCTTGGGTTCAGTTCGAGGCCGCTGTTAACGACCGACTGTGGCAGCTGGAACGTACGCTGATCATCGCCCGGCGCCAGTACCAGCTGATGGCCATCCCTGGTGGTATGTGTTACCGTTATGCCATAACGCAGGATGTCGAACCATCTCATTCCTTCCTGTACATATTCTGCACGTTTAAAATCCAGTATGGCGGCCGTCAACGCTGCTTTATCATCACTTACACCATAGTATTGTTTTACTTTGGCCAGGGTAATATTATTCGTAGTGGCGTTGTAGTTAGTAATACGTTTGCTGGCGAAGAGGTTCAGGTCTTTTATTACCGCATCCGCGTTACCCATATTGGCATTGGCTTCTGCGCGGTTAAACAGCACCTCTTCCGTGGTAAACAGTACGTTCATCATATAAGGCTGTCCGATGGTGGCGTTCACAGAATTTTTCACGAAATATTCTGTGGCCTTGGGCACGAAGTAATCCTGCGTACCATAGTAGTACACGGGATAGGCATACCTGCCGCCGGTAATATTGCTGCCGATGATTTCCTGTTCTTTGTTCCAGCTGAGGTCGTAGCGGTAGCGGCCTATATATCTGCCTGCCAGCGATTTGGTTTCTGCGATGAGCAGGTTGGCATCTTCCGCTGCATTGTTATAGAGGTCGCGGATCATGGCCGGCGACATGCTGCTATACTTGGTATTCCAGGGGCGCATATGCATGGCCAGCTGTTCTCCGGGAAATGCCTGATCAGCATAGTACAGCACTTTTGTATAATCTTTTTTAAAGAGATAGAAACGCGATGCAAAAGCGTTGGCAGCAACCCTGTTGAAATGGTAGCGTGGTACGGTATAGGCATCGTCTTTGATGAGCGGGAGACCTGCCAGCAGATCTTTCTCTATCATCTCATACACATAGGCAACTGTCTTCCGCTCATACTGTTTATTGACCACTGTTTCAGGTGTTGTCACATAGGGAATACCTGGCTGATTGCCGGCGGTAGCCGGATCGTATATTTGAGAGAAAAGATTAACCAGCATAAAATGTGCGTAGGCACGGGCTACGAGTGCCTCCCCTTTCTGCGCCTGGTATTTGGTAGTGTCTGTGGCGGCAGCACATGCCACAAGCGCCTGATTGGCGGCGGCTATGGCAGCATAGGCTGCTGCCCAGTAGGCTTCAGGAGAATCCTCTTCCACCGATTCCACATCCTGGAAAAGGAAACTGTTGCTATTGGGCTTCTCCAGCTCCCCTACTCCTTTATCTTCCACATTATCCGATTTCGACTCACACATGACGATATAGCTGGATTGCGGGTAAGCAGTACCCAGCAGTTTGGAAACCTTTGCAGGCGTATCCAGGTCTGTCCAGGTACTGTCTGGCTGCTGTTCCAGGAATTTTTTGCAACCACCGGCAAGCAATACGATGGCTGCCAATCCCAGCGCAGCTTTACCCCATTTACTACGTTGATAGCTGTACGTTGTATTTTTCATTTTCATGATTGAGTTTTTAGAGGCCGGCTTTTACAGAAAAGGTGAACTGCTTTTGAATAGGCTGTGCCACACCACCGGAGTTAAAGAATTCAGGATCCTGACCCTGCAGTTTTTTGTCTGCATAGATCAGCCACGGGTTGATAGCCGCTCCGCTGAAAGACAGGCTGTTGAAGCCTATTCTCTTTGCAAAACCGGCAGGCAGGTTATAGGTGAGCGAAACGGTTTTTAATCGTACAAAATCACCTTTGGCCACACGCTCTGTGGAGTAGTTGTAGTTGTTATAGGGATAGCTTCCCCATATCAGGCTCTGCTCAAATACATCCAGTATGGAAGGCACATTCGTTCTGGATTCATCACCGGGGGTTACCCAACGGTCGTAGAATTCTTTAGGCATCGCATCCAGGTCGGAATAGGCCGTTTTGAAGGCCGGGTTCAGCCTGATTTTATTACCCCACTGATAAGTCAGGAAAATATTCAGGGAGAGATTTTTGTAGCGGAAGGTGTTAGAGAAACCGCCGGTGATAGGCGGATCTACCGGGCCTTCATATACGAGGTAACCTGTTCTGAGGTCTTGCAGGTTGACGTTGTTGGAGAGGTCTCCTTTTTCGTTGATGAAGTCAGGGATTCCTTCGTAGTGCGACAGGTCCTGGTATTTGATAGAAAACAGGCTGCGCACCGGATAGCCCTGGAGGTTACCCCCTTCTGCAACAACGAGGTCAAAAATGGCGGGGATATTCTTCGCGTTGGTGATCTTGTTGGTATTATAACCGAAGGTCACATTGGTTTTCCAGCCCCACTCCTTTTTACGGATTGGTTCACCACCGATCATCACTTCCATTCCTTTTGAGTCCATATCCGCGTAATTGGCGGCTTTATACAGCTCGCCGCCAATACCGGATGTTTTTATTTTGCTTATGAGGTCGAAACTCTTACGGGTATACGCATCAATCGACCAGTTGATACGACCGTTATACAGGCCTCCATCGATACCGATGTTGGTGGTATATAATTTTTCCCAGGTGAGGTCATCATTTTGCAGGTGCGCCAGCTGGATAACAGATTCTACTTCTGATAAATGCGGACGTTTGGTATTGACCGTCTGGAATACAATATTGGAATTGGTGGCAGGGCCCATGCTGGCGGTAAGACCATAGCTGGCGCGTAATGTCAGGTAGTCAATTTTAGTATGCTGCTGCATAAATGGCTCCTGCTCGATGTTCCAGGAAGCGGCGGCGCTGTATGTAGGCAGCCACCTGGCTTTGCTGGATTTACCCAGTCTGTTGGAACCATCATAACGGCCGGTAACGGTTACGTTATACTTATGATCAAATGCATAGTTAGCCGTGGCATAGAAGGCCGCAAAGCGGTCGAAGTCGCGGCTCATCGCGTAGTATGGAAAATTGCTCTCGATAGATTGCTTCAGGATCTTATAATCCAGGAATGGCTGGCCGCCATTATCATACTGGTAGCCGTAACCGGTGTTGCTGGCCGTCTGGCGGTCAGCGGCCTTTACCTGCTGGCCTATCAGCACGTTCAGCTGATGTTTTACGTTAAAGGTATCGGAGTAGTTCAGTCCATTCCTGAAATCGTAGTTTACCAGCTGGTCTTCTGTGCGGTTGTAGAAACCACCATAGGGCAGTACTACTTCCGGCTGTGCATCGGGGTTGTCCGGATCGCGGTAGAGGAAGCGGTTGTTTTCTGCGATGGTGGCGTTGTCGGCAGCACGGTAGGCATTGGCCATGTTCGACTTCTCTGTGATTTGATGTTCACGGGAAGATTTTACATAGCGGATAGCACCGGTAAACTCATAGCGCAGATTTTTAGTCAGCTTCCAGGCCAGGTCGCCCTGCAGGCGGAGGTCCATCATATTGAGGCTGATGTAATTATTTTCCAGTTCGTTGATGATATTGAATGGTGCATAATTTCTTCTGAAAAATTCCAGGTTACCGTTATCATCGTAGGCAGTGAGCGTACGGCTGGTATTCAGGGAATAGCTGAATGGGTTGATATCAAAATCGCGGTCGTACTTTCCTTCTACCGGGTTGCTGCTACGGGTGAGCGCACCCGGTGCCCGCTGCTGACGCACAGAGGCCAGCGTGGAGAAGTTGGTGGTCAGGCGATCAGAGAGTTTATAGGTATTGCGGTAGTTGAGTGTATAGCGGTTTACCTTATCTGCCAGCGTCCAGCCATTATCACTGAAGTAGCTGGTAGAGAAATAAGACTGTGAACGATCGGTACCACCGGAGATACTGAGCGAATGTTCCTGTACGAAGTTATTACGGAACAGGAGGCCAAACCAGTCGGTGTTGGCATTGGCATAGCGCAAAAGGAATTCCTTCCGGGCTTCCGGGGTATTCTGCAATGGGAAGCGGCCCCACTGGTCGGCATTCAGACTTTCATACATCTTCCCGAAAACGCCGTTATCGGCGCGGGAAAGGATATCGGAAGTAAGTATCCCTTTTCTTTCCAGTTCTGCCAGCACAGACATCTGCTGTGCAGAATTCATGATATTAAAATTTTTATAATCAGGCTTAAGCTGTGTGCTGTAGTTGCCACTGTAGGAAACCATGGGACGGCCTGCCTTACCTTTTTTGGTAGTGATCACCACCACGCCGTTCATGGCGCGGGCCCCGTATAAAGCAGTAGCGGCAGCATCCTTGAGGATATCGAAACTTTCGATATCGTTGGAGTTGAGTCCGGCTACTGCGGAGCCCAGCAAGGTAGTAGGGTCGCCGCTGGAGAGCTGGTCGTTGCTGATGTTCACCACATCTTCCAGTACTACGCCGTCTACTACCCAGAGTGGTTTGTTGTCGCCATTGATGGAGGTAGCACCGCGTACACGTACTTTGGGAGCGGCGCCGAAGGTACCGCTGACATTCTGGATGGCCACGCCGGCCACACGTCCTTCCAGCATACGGCTTACATCCGACAAGCCATCGATGCGTACATCCTCTGCCTTGAGGCGGGTGGCCGCCCCGGAGAATTTACTCTTATCAATACTCTGAAAGCCTGTAATGACCACCTCCTGGAGGTGAGTAGGTTTTTCTTTCATGGTAACGATATGATGGCCGCCTGCAAACTGGGAAGCTGGTACTTCTTCTGTTTTATAGCCGGTGAAGTTGAAAACAAGTACCGCATCAGCGCCTACTTTTTTCAGTTCAAATTCACCTTTGGCATCGGTGGCTACGCCGCGGCTGGTGCCTTTCACCACTATGGTAACGCCGGGCAGCGGTTCGTTTTTAGCATCGGTCACCGCACCTTTTACATCTACGGTGCGTGGTTGCAGTTTCCATACATTCGAGGAAATTTCTGTAGGGATACTGTTGTTGCGATTGTCTTTCCGGATAACGATGCGATCGTACATCACACTAAATGACAGCGAGTAGGGCGACAGGATCTTGTACAGGAGTACGCCTATCTTTTCATTGTTGGCATTGAGCGTTACCTTATTGGCATTGAGTGCATCATTGCTGGTATATACAAATGATACTTCTGCCACGGAGCTGATTTTCTCGAGCGCATCCCGAAGCAACACATCGCGTAGCTGAATCGAAATTTTTTTGTCCAGCAGGTCCTGCGTGGCCGCATTTGCCGAAAGGCTTGTCAGCAGCAGGGCCAGACAATAAACAATGTGTCGGATTTTCTTCACCATAATTCAGAGTTGTATAGACATTAAGGGTAATAGGTTCCCGTTCCGGCTCCTTGTGAGAACTAGGCAATAGCGGGTTTGCTGCATTGCAGTTAGCTTTTAATGAGATATAATCAGGATTCCTATCCGCTTGAGGAAGAGATAGCGCGTCGTGTTTTCATATTAGTCCTTGTATTTAAAATTGGTTGATAAATTCTCAATAGCATCTAAATAACATCCCTGTTAAAACAACATATACATCCCCTGAAATATCGGATGGGACAAGCTTTAGATTTGTTGTGGGCATAGTTTACCCGCCCTGAAAAAATCATGGATTTTTTCAGGAATATTTTTATAGCGTCAAAAATTAATGCTGCTGCTGATTCAAATTGAATTTGAATGGTGCATGGTTAACGCCAGTACTTCTTTTGGTTATTTTGGACAGCTACCCGTAATCATATACTCTTTCTCATTGGCAATAACTTTCACTGATCCGCTATTAGGCGCAGTCAGGAAATCCAGCATTTGCATCAGTCCTTCTGCCGGGTACAGATCACCGTTCCACAGGCAGCCTGCGAGACTTTCCTTCACGTCGATCTTAACATTGTACAGCCTTTCAATATCTCTTGCTATATCGCTGATGCGGACATCTTTATAAGAGAATTTCCCGGCACTTTTCATGGCATAGAAACGGGCATCATCGGTTCCATCTATTATTGTCGGTTCATTGGTTGATAGATTAAATACTACTTCTTTATTTGCTGTGAGTATGACAGCATTATCTTCAGTTGCTGTTCCCTTAGCTTTTGCTTTCACTTGTATTTTACCTGACACCACTACTACTTTCGGTGCTTCACCTTCCCGTACGGACATATTAAATGAAGTACCCAGTACAGTTGTTTTAATGGCAGCGGTATTAATAACAAACGGATGTTTACCATCTGTATTAACATTGAAAAAAGCTTCACCTGTCAGGGTAAGTTCCCTGTTGCTGCTGCCGAAATGTTGGGTATAGCTGATGCTGGAAGCCTTTTCCAGCTGTATTTGTGAGCCATCCGGCAAGGTGAGCACTTTCCGGTCGTCGGTAGTATTAAATACGATCAGCTGTGGCCTGCCCATATCTTTCGCGAACCATGCTGCGGTGCCTGCCAGCAATAAGATGGCGGCAGCTACGGCGATTCTTCTGAAACGCAGGCTGAATATACCTCTGAAAGAGCTTTCGTTTATGCCTGCACGTTCGTGAATATTTTTCAGCAGCTGACGGGATAACTCCCTGTCGAGTGTAGCCTTCATCTGTAGGAGGTCTGTCTGAAAATCCTGTTCTGCAATTTCCTGCAATTCAGAAAGATCATCTCCTTCGAGATATTCCCTGATCCAGTCCCATTGCTCGGATGACCAGCTATCTTCCTGTAATAATTGCTGTAAATATGCTTTTCTGTTATTCACTATCGTGACGGTTTATAAACTAAATACGCGCGACTTAAAAAAATGGGGGGTCGGTTTTCAGGATTTTTTTACAAAAACTTAATATATTTTATTTTTTAATACAAAAAGTTATTTACCGTCAGGGAAATTGAGGAAAAACAGCAGCAGTAAAATATATTTCTGGTTGCCGTTACGTTGCATATATTCATTGAGTATAGACATGGCATCAGAGAGGTGTTCTTTCACGGTATGGCGTGAGATATTTAGTTCTGAGGCTACTTCCGCATAGGTTTTTCCTTCTAATTTACACCGGGTTACAATTGTTTTTTTCCGTGGGGATAGCTGATCAATGGCTTTCATGAGCAGGCCATATTGTTCTTCCTGCATGCGGGCGCTGTCGATGGCTGTCGGGTCATCGTCCGACATAGACAGTAAATCCTGTTGTACCGCCAGTTCCCGCGCACGTTTTCGTATATGCGAGATAGATAGATTGAAGCTGATAACGAACAACCAGCCGCTCACGGGTTGGTCCGCCTTCAGATCATAACGTTTTTCCCACAGGCGACTAAACACTTCCTGCAGGATGTCCTGGGCAACAGTTTCTTCTTTCACGAACTTGAAAATATTGCGGTAAACCGCTTCATGATATTTCCAGTACAATTCGTCAAATGCGGCAACCTGACTGCTTTGTAATTGTTCGATTAATTCGGCATCATAAATATTCATATTTCCTCCTTTATATGAATCATAGCGCGGAATAATTGTGGCATTTCAAGTCTGGCACTTCAAATAACATCATAAGTTTTCATGGACCGTACTATCGCTGTATAAAATAATAACAAAAAATCATTATTTTATAAATAAACTTATATTATTCCATTTACCTACACATTAAACCTTGGTTATAAAACTAATATCTGCTAAAAAATGGGTATTATTTAACAATGATATATATACAAGGTATAAATTTACCAGAGTAAAAAGCAAAAAAATATGATGACAATGCCAGGTAACAGGTCTTGTTGTGCTTTTGGAGGTATATAAACAAAAAAGCGTGGTACATTCGTATCACGCGCTCAAAATAATTCAGAAATACTTGTTGCAGGTATTATTTCACCGGGGCTTTCGCCTGGTAAATAATACGTTTTTCATACTCTCCGAGGATAACTTTTCCATAAATTATCCTGGTCCAGCCGTTTTCATAGCCATGATTATTGGCGATCAGCCAGCCTTTGCCTGCATCTTTCTTCACTACCTTGTGCGCATCGATATAATGTCCGCGTACTTTGCAAAAGACAATATCCCCCGGTTCATAGTCGGCCGCCCTGATAAAAGTAAGCAGGGTGCCGCTTTTCAGAATGGGTAACATGGATGTGCCAAATGCCTTCATCTTACCGGTACCTGTCGTTTCAAGGTCCGATTTTAGTCGTTCAAACTTGTTCATTTATTTACATTTTAACTTAAAAAGACCAGTGGGAAATGATATGACGTGTATGCGTGAGGGGTATAAACGATCGGGTTACCAAGTATTCTCATAGGTTTTCGTAGTGCAAATATAGCTAGTATTTTCTTTTTTTCAGGGGTTTGTTTTTCTCCGGCTACGCCGGAGAAAAACAAACCCCTTTATTCCGCAATGCCGAAGGCATTGCGGAATAAAGGGGAATCAGATAGCAAACGGCAGCGATAAAAAAATAATCCCTTCTATTCTAATTTTTAGCAGCAAGGCTTTCCACCGGATTCACCTGCGCAGCTTTCAGTGCCTGGCTGCCGAAAGTAATACCGGCCAGTAACAGCATCGCTGCTGCCGGCAACAGGATTAACAATACATTCATGGCTACGTGATAGGCGAAGGTATCCAGCCATCTGGCCGTCATCCACCATGCCAGCGGCATCGCTACCACCATGGCGCCTGTGAGCGAGGCGGTGAAATCTTTCGATAACAAAACAACAATATTACCTGCACCGGCGCCCATTACTTTACGGATACCTATCTCCCGCCGGCGGCGCTCTGCGGTGTAAATAGCCAGTCCGAGTAAACCCAGACAGGAGATCACCACTGCCAGTACTGCAAAGTATTTTGACAATACTGCCACGCGCTCTTCTGCAATATACTGGGCCTGGAAATCGCTGTCCAGGAAGTTACAGGTAAAGGTATAACCCGGGTTATAGGTATTATTAAAGCGTGTCAGCGCATCGATCACATCATGTACCTCACTGCCCTTCACCTTGATAAGAATGGTCTGTACCTGATTATCGAACTGAAAAAACAACGGCTTCACAATTTCGTGCAAGGATTGAAAATGAAAATCCTTAGTCACCCCGATGACCTTACGTGGTGTACCACCAAGATCTACCAGGCTGCCTACCGGGTCTTTCAGTCCTAATACCTTCACGGCGGCCTCATTCAGCAATATACCTGCTGTATCCGTAGGAAATGCCCGCGAAAAACTCCTGCCGGCCACCAGGCCTATGCCCAGTGTTTCAATTAGGTCATAGCTTCCATTCACGTTGCGGAACATGATCGTTTGCTCGTTGCCGTTAGTTTTAACGTTAATGGGTATACCAGGCCCACCCAGTATACTGCCTACCATTGCACTGGCATGCTCCACGCCTTTCATATCACGCACGGCATCCAGATAGCTACCAATACTGGTAGCTATCTTCCCTTCTGCCTCGAAATGCAGTACATGCTCCTTGTCCATACCCGGATCCTTGTGGCGGATATAAGATAGTTGCTGATAAACCACCACTACTGCCGATACCAGCAATACGGACAACCCGAACTGAAAAGCCACCAGGCCTTTGCGCATCAGCAAAGGACCTGTTTTATTGACCATCTTTCCTTTCAGTACCAGTACGGGTTTGAATCCGGATAGGTACAAGGCAGGATAGCTACCTGCCAGCAAACCGGTACAGAACGGCACACATAAAAAGAGGAGGATATCTTTTGTGGCAGCGTGTAGTCGTAACTGTTTGCCGGTGATCTGGTTAAATTCCGGGAGTAACAGGAACACCAGTCCTGCGGCGATTACCAGGGCCAGCATGGCCATCAGGAGTGATTCCCCGAGGTATTGCCCTATGAGCGACCATCGGGAGGCGCCCATCGTTTTGCGGATGCCTATCTCTTTCATCCTTTCCGCTGATCTTGCCGTGGAGAGGTTCATGAAGTTGATACCGGCGATCAGCAATACGAACAGGGCTATCAGGGAAAAAAGCTTCACATAGGTGATGCGGCCGCCTGCCTGTTTACCATTTTCGTATATGCCATAGAGGTAGTTATCAGCGTAGGGCACCATCAGCATTTCACGGGGTACCTCCGGCGAAAAGGCTGTCAGCATGGAGGAAATCTGCTGCGCAGCACCACTTGCCGAAGCGCCTGGCTTCATGAGTACGTAAGTATGGAATGGTCCGTTGGCTTGTATGCCTAAGGTACCGTTGATGCCCATCAGCTGCCTGAACTGCCCGAATGCATATACCACATCGAAGGATATACTGCTATTGGCCGGTGTGCCTTCAAACACGCCGGATACTACGGATAAAAGCTTTTTATCTGCCAGCTGCCAGCTGATCGTTTGTCCAACTGCGGCGCTGACACTTTTAAACAGTGCTTCGGCCACCTTGCGGGAAACGACTACATCTTCCGGCTTAAGGAGCGCCGTGGCGGCATCGCCAGCTATTAAAGGGTAGGAAAATATCTTAAAATAATCTGCACCGGCAAAAATACCAGTGGCAGTAACCAGGCGGTTATCATGCGTTAAAGATAATCTGGTAAACCAGTTCTCCGGGGTTACTGGCACTGCTGCCTCCGCGCCCGGCACCTGTGCGGCAATGGCATCGGCGAGCAACGGAGAGGTGCCGTTGCCTGTCATCACGCCAGACTCCACCTTGCTGTTCTCCATTACCTGGAAGATACGCCCGTCGTTATGATGAAAATGATCGATACTTCGCTCATCATTGACCCATAATCCTATCAGCAATGCGGCTGCCAGCCCGGTACTGAGGCCCGCCAGGTTCAATAAGGTAAATAACCGGTGCTTGAGCAGATTTCTTACTGCTACCTGAAAATAGGTCCTTATCATCTTACAAGAAATATAACCTATTCCTCATTAAAAATATGCCAGCAGCTACTGCGTATGCTTATCACCGTTATAAATAGATAATTATTTATTATATGTTCGGTTTTGGCACAAAAGCATGTCCGCTTTTGGCAGCTCATTTATACCGGTAGGTTTCATTAAACTCTATTTCGTTTTTGGATACATATTCCATCACCAGTTTCCCGGCTTTTTCCGGATTGTTCGCTTTATACGCCTCCAGCACCGGTTTTACGATGGAATTACTGTAGGTTTTTGGGTAATGCAGTCCCAGATAGGTATAGGCATCTTCAAAATAAGGGTCCAGACTTTTCCCATCATCGGCCAGCAGCCTGGTATTGTCCATTCCTTGCAGGAAGTAAGTCAGGTAGGTACGACGCTGTAATCTGGCTTCCTCCAGCAATAAAAATTTAGGATATTTTTCTATAAAGGCATCCCACCAGGCCAGTCTTTCCACAAAATCCTGCGGAGATAATAAAATGCCTGCATCTTCCTCAAAAGGACTTTTATTCTCCCTGTTGATCTGCTCCAGATAAGCTTTCATTTCTTTAGAAAGATGTTTATAGAAGCGCTTACCAAAGAAATCGCCTTCTTCGCCAAGAAAAGGAGTTCCTTCACTGCAGGTAATACGGAAACCATACTGGCGTATATTTTTCTCGTATGCGTTAATGTACTTTACTGCCACAGCAGCCGTATCCTCCACCCCTATACAGGCATTGTTGCCAATAATGGTATCTTCTGTAAAATGTTCTGCCACACTGGAAAAAATCTTTTCATAGAAACCATAATACACCACGTAGGCAACATCACACAACGCAGGATCTTTCCCGGTAAATGCCTGATCAAACATATCTGCTGCCACAACCGTATTTTTCATATCAGTGGTATCCAGTTTCTCCAATGCCTGCTGATAGGCGATCACCTCCGGCGGCGACGGCAGCAGGCGATGTCCTGCGCTGTCCTGCACCACTTCAGGGGCCGATTGTTTCGTAGGGTGGGTTTCGTGACATGCTGCCAGCAACAGGGGTACAAAAAGGTAATAGTGTTTCATACAAGGTATAGCGTTAAAAATGCGGTAACTTCTTCCGCAAGATAGGGACTTCACCACCAACTGACAACTTTGCCTGCAGGTCATCTCCGCAAAAATAGCTTTCTTAATAAATCAGTAATCCTTACCGGCTTTGTATTTTTCCAATTATCACTTACATTTGAAAGCGTATTCCAAGCCAATTTGGAGCAACATTAACCCAAACATATCTTTATCATGTCAGATGTGAATAGCCTGGCAGAAGCCCTGAAAAAAAGCAATTGGGCCAACGCCAAAGAACGGATTAACCAGGGCGAAAAATTAGGAAAAGACCTCGCCTCCCACGACAAAAGATGGGTATTCGATCAGTTAGCCCGTGCAAAAGAATTTGATATCCTACTCGGATTAGCCGCCAACGGCAGCATCGAAACAGACCTGTATGAATATGAAAGTCTCAACAATTCTGTATTCGAAAGCATCTTCCGCTTCGCCTCCGACGATGACGCCACGCTGGATTTCATCCAATCGTTCTTTAGCAGGATAGACAGTATCAATGACGCCGTAGAGAACAAAACCTTGCTGGAACTGGCTTTCAACGCCAATGTACCGTTACCCGTGATTGAAATCCTCGTCAACGCCGGCTGTGATATACATTATAAAAGTAATTATGAAGAGAATTACCTCTACAAGATTGTACAGGAATATAATATCAAACCCGATACCGGCGTCAAATACCTGGAATACCTGATCCGTCAGGGCCTGGACCCCAACGCTGGCAATATCGTCCAGGAAACGCCGCTAAACCTGGCGGTAGGCAACCGCAAACTGCCCTACATCGACCTGCTGCTGGAAAATGGCGCAGACCCTAACCAGCCCGGTAAAAATGAGGAATCAGCATTTTATTATGCACTGATACACCAGGTATGTGAGGTTCCTATCTATCAGAAGCTGGCCCAATATGCTCCTGCAGATTTCAACCAGGCCAACAAAGCCGGCGAAACGCTTATCTGCGGCGCATTACGTATGCGCAAACGCGGCACAGAACAGGAAGTAGCTTTGATAAAAGCATTGGTAGCAGATGGGGCAGATATCTACCAGACATCTCTCTACTACCAGGTACCAAAAGCAGCGCTGGACTGGGTAGCAGAATATCCGGCCGCCATGCTTGAAGGACTCCTGGAAACAGACGCCATTGAGATCGACCGCCGCGACGACAAAGGGAACACGCTGCTACACAAAGTTTGCGCGTTTAATGTGAACTATCAGCAGGAAGATGCCAAACAATTATATAAAAAAGTAAAGCTCCTGCTGGAAAAAGGCGCTGACGCCAATATCACCAATGATCAGGATAAAAGCGCAATGGACCTGGCTGCCCAGGATAACCTGAAAGCCAAAGCTGTAGAGCTTCTTCTTAAACATAAAGCATAGTAACCATGTCCATGTCATTTATTGTTGCCTGCGAAAGCGGCAAACGGAAAATTGCCGAAATATTGCTGGCGAATAATGAGGTTGATGTTAAATATACCGACGAAAAAGGCAGGACCGCCCTTCACTATGCGGCGCACCATGGCTACCAGGACCTCGTAAAACTCTTACTGGACGCTGGTTCTGAACTGGACTACGAAGACCATAACGGGGAAACACCTTTCTACTTCGCCTGCCTGCAAAAACAAAAACAAACGGCCCTGCTCCTGCTGGAGAAAGGCGCCCGCACCAATATCAACGACTATAGCGGCAACAGCCTGCTGCACCTCACCGCCCTGACCGGACAAAAAGAAGTCATGGAAGCGCTGATCAGCAACGGTGCCAGTATAGACCAGGAAAATAACAATGCCGAAACACCGCTGCTGATCGCAGCGGCATGGCGCAACAAAGATATTGTACAGCTGCTACTGGACAACGGCGCCAATATCAACACCACCAACAAAGCCGGCGATAGTCCGCTGCTGGTGGCTGTCAGGGCCAAAAACCCGGTTATTGCCACCCAGCTGATAGATAATTATGCCGACTTAAACCATACGAATCATGCCGGTGAGTCGGCACTACTCATTGCCTGCTACGACTCCAACCGCGCACTGACCAATCTGCTGGCCGACAAAGGCGCTGATGTGCTGGTCACCTCCCGCGAAGGCCTCTCTCCTATCTGGTATGCCTGCGCCAATAACCAGAAGGAAATCGTCAGCATGTTCCTGGACAAAGGCATAGACGTTAATTTCAGTCAGCCGAAAACGGAGAACACCACCACCATGAACAGCTACCTGGAATGGGTGGAAACGGCCAGCAATCTTTCTATCAGTAGTTCTTTCAGCTTTAACCACAGCTATAGCAATGGTGGCGAGAGCCTGCTCCATGTAGCCGCCAAGAATGGCCACCTGAGCATGGTAAAACTGCTGCTGGAACGTGGTGCCAATATCAACATCCAGGATGAATCCGGCAATACCGCCCTGCATTATGCTGCGTCTGCCGGGAAAAAGGATATTGTAAAATACCTGCTGGAACAGGGCGCTGATGTAACGGTCGTAAATACAAAAGAACAGAAAGCGATCGACTATGCTTCCATCAAGGGTTTCAACGAAATTGCCACGCTGCTGCTCTCGTACAATTCGCCACAGTCAAGCGCTGCACCTGCTGCCACTCCAACTGCACCTTCCACGGAAGGCAATGGCATCGCCGACAAAAAGAAAGCGCTGCTCGACCTGAAAGAATTACTCGATGCAGGGATTCTTTCGCAGGAAGAATTTGACAGCGAAAAAGCTAAAATACTTAAAGGATAATTTCAAGGGAGACTGGCGTATCTATCCGTCAGTCTCTATTTTTACCCCATGAAAATTTTCATCACGTTTATATTGCTATTTTGCTGTAGCACCGGCGCGTATTCACTTTCCACTACAGATCCTGCGGTAACGCTGGCGCATACACTGGATTCCCTTCCTGCTGCCCAACGGCTGGTATTATACCAGTATGGCACCCTGAAACAATGGGCCGGCGATAGCGCCGCAGCACGTTACTGGCAGGCCAATATGCCGGCGGCAGGCAGTATGGATACTACCACCAGGAATCTGCTGGCGGCGGAATTACAGCAGAGTGCCAGGCTGGAATTCAGTATCAGCCACCCTTCCAGGATACAGGCACTGCGGGGTGTTTTTACCACCAGCCGTTTGTTACTGGGCCTGGCAGCCCTGGTAGCCGCTGCAGCCATCATACAGCTACTCAGCAAATATCTTCCCAATATATTCCAATGGCTGCGGGTACATCTTACGCCGTTGATACGGTGGCTGTTCAATCCCCGTGCACTGAGCTGGGAAATGCTGGTTATTGGCATGCTGGGCGTGTATTTCGGGCCGCTTATAACAGAAACGGTTATACGCACTATTGTCATACACCTGGGGATTTTCTTTATATGGTCGCAGCTAACGGCTATCCTTACACGCAGATATACTTTTAAATATTACAGTCCGTTAATAAAAGAAATTTTCGAAGGCGATACTGCCGGCTCCTGGCTGGCGTTTTTATATGTATCACTGCCGGCAATGATCACTGCGGCGGCCATCAGCTGGGCATTTACGCATACCAGCGACCCCTGGTTTGCCTATGAGATCATCGTACCATTAATGATCAGCATCTTTGCATTGCCGCCATTACAGAAAATGGAACGTATCATCAGCAGGCTGATTTTTCCCTTCCCCCATTATGTTGGCAGAACAAAAGATATTCGTTTAGCCGCCTACGTTACCATCACGCTGCTGGTATGGGCCGCCATGGTGCTCATCCCTGTAAACATCCCGGAATCCATTCTGGTCCTGAGTATCGTCCTGACATTAATGCTGCTCGCCTTATCCATAGAAGACATCACCCGTTGTGGCATCCCGAATTTTATCTGGATACAGTTGCTCACCTTATGTTTCTGTACAGGTGTTATCCTCACCGGCACACGTTATAGCATGTTACCCATGATATACACCGGCCTGGGAGGGTTTATCATGTATGTATTAATTAAGTATTGGGAGATACCTACCCTGTTTGGCTGGAAATGGAAGAACAGCAAAGCCTGGGGCGCGCTGGGCATGGCGGTACTGATATGGGGAATAGCGGTGTTGCTGCGTAGTCACGCAGCATGGTTTGCATTTATTAAATAGTTTACTGAGCGAATGTAGCAACCGATTCCTTCGGTATCGGTTGGAGGAGTTTCTCTCCCCGCGCGCAGCGCGGGGAGAGAAACTTTCCCTGCTATTGGGAAGCACATTATCACAATGCATCCAGGTAGGTCAGATAATCGCTGGTACTCTGCTCAATGCGGGCATCACTACCATGGTGCTCTGCACCATAAAACGCAAACAGCGGACGATAATCTGCCCTGATATATTCGAACGTAATCTGGAAAGGGGCCGTCAATGCCGCCAGGGAATATTTATATCGCCCGTCTGTACTGTAATCATCTTCATTAATACCTGCACTGATACTCAGTGCCATCTTTTTTCCCGCCAGCAGGTATTCGCTGTTTTTACCATAAGCCCAACCATGTGTCAGCACTTCATCCAACCATTTTTTTAGCAACGGCGGACAATTAAACCAATAAAAAGGAAACTGGAAAACTACTTTGTCATGTGCCAGTAATAAGGCCTGCTCTTTTGCTACGTCCAGCTGTTCATCCGGATAGGCAGCATACAGGTCGTGTACGGTGTATTTCTCAGGAAACTGCTTTAATGCTGCTGCCCATCTGCTGTTGATCTTCGATTGTGCAATATCCGGGTGTACTACTATTACTAATGTTTTCATCCCTGCTTACTTTAACAAACTTTTTAAATAACTGCCATTACCTTCATGGCAGTACAAAAGTATAGTAGCTACAGGCGATTTCGTACCTTTACGACCAATTGTACGTTACTATAAAAAGTGTAAGTATGAGTAAAATAAAGGAAACCTCCACACATTTCGGCAACAGGCAATCGTTGCAAAATGAATGCGCGGAAGTTTATGGTGCAGGACTGATCAGCGGGCAATGGACGATCGCCATTTGCTGCTACCTGCTGGGTGGCAGGTTACGATTTGGCGAACTACGCCAGCGCCTCCCCAATATCACAGAACGTATGCTTACACTCCAGCTAAAAAAGCTCGAAGAAAACAAGTTAGTGACCAGAACTGTTTTCCATGAGGTACCCCTGCGTGTTGAATATGAACTGACCCCGATAGGCTACGAAATGCGCCCGATCATCGAGCAACTGGCCCTCTGGGGAACCAAACACAAACAGTTACATCCATAGCATATTTTTTTAAAACCAGATTGTATGTTAAGAACCATCAGCATTAGCTTTTTCCTTCTTCTCTTCCTCCTTGCAAAAGAAGGAAGCGCACAGACCAACAGTGCCGCTTTCCAGGACATCTATCAGCTCATCAAAACCAAAAACTTTTTTAAAGCAAAAGAGGTTTTTGATAATAACAAAGATCTGCTCAACAAAGACCAGCTACTATTTGCTTCCGCCGTACTGGACAACGCTTTCAATAAGCTGGACCATTCCAATCAAACCATCCGCCAGCTAACTGCCGCTCCCAATACCCTGCCCGACTCCCTTCAACTGCAACTCTACAAAACCGAAGAAGATAATCTCGTAAAATTATACGACTACAAAGGCGCCAAATATGCCGTGGAAAATATACTGCAACGTTGCGGTAAACTACTTAGCGCAGATGAAAAAGAAGACCTGGCAAATGACCTGAAAATATGGAGCGCCCTTCAAAACATAGGCCGGCAGCGGGTGAGTATTAAAGGCGATAATCATCTGAAAATGACAAAAGATAAAGCCGGTCTGAATAACCTGGAAGTGGCCACCGCCAATGATACCATGAGCTTTATCTTCGATACCGGCGCCAATATGTCCACCATTTCCCGCAGTGCGGCCACGCAGCTGAAAATGCAACTCATTCCTACCGACATCACTGTGCTATCGATTACCGGCAACCAGGTGACGGCACAACTGGCCGTTTGCGACTCGCTAAAACTGGGGCATATCAGCTTCTACAATGTGGTATTCCTTGTGCTGGCAGATGAAGGCCTTACCTTCCCGCAGATCAGCTACCAGATTCAGGGTATCCTGGGCTTCCCTGTCATAGAGGCGTTGAAAGAGATACAGATTACAAAAGACGGCTACTTTAACGTACCACGACAGGAAACAAAAATCGATGCGCCTTCCAATATGGCCATGTTCGGGCTTACGCCCCTGATTTATGTAGATGATATGCATTTTACCTTCGATACCGGTGCTGAAAGCACAATGCTGTATGATAATTTCTACCAGAAATACAAGAAAGACATAGACGGACATTACAGACGTACTAAAATCAGCTTCGGGGGCGCCGGCGGTAAAGTGGTGGTCGGGGGCTACAAAATTGATCATACCTTCAATATCCTGAATAAGGCCGTGGAGCTGAAGCAAGTGAGTCTGCTCCGCAAAAACCTGCCGCCAATGGGCGTTTACGGCAATATCGGACAGGATGTTATCCGGCAGTTCGATAAAATGACCCTGAACTTTGATAAGATGTTTATCAAATTTGATTAGCACCGGGTTAAAGATATAATAATCCCGGCCTGTTCTCTAAATCAAAACGGATAGTGTACATTTACAACATGAGCAACACTTCTTACTCCTGCAATCAGCAGTCTATGCTCGAACTTACGCAACAGGGATTCTTTATTGTCGAAATAGACAACCCATGCCTGATCAGAGACTACAGCAGAAAAGATTTTTATAAGATTTGCCTTGTCACCGGTACCAGCCTGATTGAATATGCAGACCGTGCCATTGAGATTACCGGCACTACCCTTTTCTTTGGCACACCTTATATTCCTTATTCCTGGCAAACCTTGTCGGAAAACCAGACGGGGTTTTCCATTTACTTTACGGAGCAATTCCTCAAATCCGGTGGCATCAGTGAAAGTCTGCTGCAGTCGCCGCTTTTCAAAATCGGCGGTACCCCCATTTTCTTCCTGGACGAAGGGCCGCAGCAATTCATTCATAATATTTTCCAGAAGATGATTGCCCAGCAAGGCAACAACTACACCTTCAAAACGGACCTGATCAGGAACTGTATCAGTCTGCTCATACATGAAGCACTGATGTTACAGCCTGGCAACAGCTATTTCAGGCTGACGAATGCGGCTGCCCGCATCACCTCCCTGTTTATGGACCTGCTGGAACGACAGTTTCCTGTAAGTGCAGGCCAGGAGCTGCAAATCCGTACACCGCATGAATTTGCCGATTATCTTGCCGTACATGTAAACCACCTCAACCGTGCCGTAAAGGAAGTGACAGGCAAGCCTACCTCCGTGCATATTGCTGAAAGGATCGTTACAGAAGCCAGGGCTTTGCTTCAAAATACCGACTGGCCCGTAGCAGATATCGCTATAGCATTAGGTTTTGAGTACCCCACCTACTTCAACAACTTCTTTAAGAAGCATACCGGCAAGGCGCCACTGGCCTACCGTGCTGAAATTGTTTGATTTCTATAGGATTTAGTTTGATTATCGTTAACCCCTGCAGCCCTCCCCGGACTATTTTTGTGTTATAAAAGATGCAATGCCATCTGGCGGAAAGTCATGTTCCCGGCCCTTTTCCATGAATCATATGGCATCTGCAACCACTTAGAGCGAAATTATGTTATAGTGGTTACCGGAAAATGATACCGTCCCTCCATCTTTTTAAAATAAACAACAACAAAACTTCTGACAAAATGAGTAATGTAAACACTAAAGCATTCGGCACAAATGCAGCTAAAGCGCCATTGGAAGGAATGAAGATTGAGCGTAGAGACACTACCCCACATGACGTGGAAATAGAAATCCTCTTCTGTGGCGTCTGCCATTCCGACCTTCATACTGCACGCAACGAATGGCATGGTACCATTTATCCGGTAGTTCCCGGACATGAAATCGTTGGCCGCATCACCAAAGTGGGGGACCATGTAAAGAAATTCAAGGTTGGCGACCTCGCTGCGGTAGGCTGTATGGTAGATTCCTGCCGTACCTGCGAATACTGCCGGCAGGGACTGGAACAATACTGCGAGCCCGGCAATACACTCACGTATAACTCTCCCGACAAACACCTCGGCGGACAAACATACGGCGGCTATTCTGAGCGCGTAGTGGTAGACGAAAACTATGTACTGCATGTACCTGAAAACCTTGATCCTGCCGGCGCCGCCCCATTGCTGTGCGCAGGCGTTACCACCTGGTCGCCGCTGAAACACTGGCAGGTAGGCCCTGGTAAAAGAGTCGGCGTGGTAGGTATCGGCGGCCTCGGACACATGGGCATCAAATTCGCCAAAGCCATGGGCGCACACGTAGTAGTATTTACTACCTCCCAGTCCAAATTTGAAGACGCCAAACGCCTCGGTGCCGACGAAGTAGTATTGTCTAAAGATCCTGAGCAGATGAAGAAATTTCATGGTAGTCTGCACTTCGTACTGGACTGCGTTTCCGCCGAACACGACATCAACGCCTACCTGGCGCTACTGAAGGTTGATGGCGCACTGGCGCTGGTAGGCGCACCGGAATTCCCGCTGCCTGTCGCTGCTTTCAGTCTTATCCCGAAAAGATTAAGCTTTGCCGGCTCTACTATCGGCAGCATAAAAGAGACACAGGAAATGCTGGATTTCTGCGGCCAGCACAATATTACCGCAGACATTGAAATGATCAACATCCAACAGATCAACGAAGCATATGAACGTCTGCTGAAAGGAGATGTACATTATCGCTTCGTTATCGATATGGCTTCACTGAAAAACTAAGTGGTTATGAGTAAGGTACTGATCCTCGGCGCGGGCGGACAAATCGCCCAGCAGGCCATTCCCCTGCTGCTGGAAGATAAGAACGTGGAACTCACCCTGTTCCTGCGCCATCCGAAAGAACTGCCCCGGCTGCCCAAAGAGCGCGCCATTATTGTACATGGCGACGTACTCAAATATGATCAGCTGGAACCTGCCGTAAAAGGACAGGACGTAGTATATGCCAACCTGGCCGGAGAAGTAGATAAACAGGCCGCCAACATCATCAAGGCGATGCATGCGGCAAAAGTAAAACGACTGATCTTCATCGCGTCGCTGGGTATCTACGATGAGGTTCCCGGAGAATTCGGGAAATGGAACCATCGTATGGTAGGCCAGTACCTGAAGCCCTATGTTAAAGCGGCTGAACTGATAGAAGCCTCCGACCTGGAATATACCATTATCAGGCCCGCCTGGCTTACCGACAACGATGAAACAGACTATGAAACCACCGAAAAAGGCGAGCCTTTCAAGGGTACGGAAGTATCCAGGAAAAGCGTCGCCGCACTGGTGACAGACTTAGTGGAACATCCGCGTAAAGCCCACCGCAAAAGCTTAGGTATCAACAAACCCGGCACAGACGGGGATAAACCTTCCTGGTATTAACAGCTGCCCGGATACAGGTCTGGTGTGCACCCCGGTGTACACCAGACTTTTCTTTTTCCTCTCCTCCGTATATTTGTAGTACACCAAACCCTTCATGCTATGAGCTCCGGCAGTGATAAAAACAAATGGGAAGAACGTTATGCCAGCCCTGTTTATGCCTACGGCAAAACACCTAACAAATTCTTTGAAGAATGGCTGTTGAAATTTAAGCCCGGCACCATCCTGATGCCAGCAGACGGCGAAGGCCGTAATGGCGTTTTTGCGGCCCTTAACGGCTGGCGCGTAACCAGTACCGACCAGAGTGAGCAAGGACAGCTAAAAGCCCTGCAACTGGCCGCAGAAAACGGTGTACCGCTGGACTATGTCACCGGTGATTTCGGAGAGATGAATTTTCCGCCGGCATCCTTCGACGCCATCGGACTTATTTTCGCTCATTTCCCCGGTGATAAAAAATCCGGCTTTCACCAGTTGTGCAACACCTTCCTGAAACCTGGTGGTATCGTGATTTTTGAGGCCTACAGCAAACAACACCTGCAATACAAGGAAAAAAATCCGGAGGTAGGCGGCCCCAATGACATCACCATGCTTTTCAGTACCGAAGAGCTATTCCACGACTTCCCCCATTACGAAATAATACTGCTGGAAGAAAAAGAAGTGTTACAGGAAGAAGGTATTTTTCATAATGGCCTCAGCAGCGTGATACGATTTGTAGGCAGAAAGCAATAGCTTAATATTCGCCCACCGAAATGCCTTTCGCTTCCAGCGCCGATTTAATCTGTTCCATATCACCGTCATAGAATAGTGACATTGATTTCAGATTCGGAAAGTGCTGTACATCGCTGAAGTCTTTAATATTGAAAGTATCGTCTTCGCCATCCCAGAAACGAAACAGCTGGCCATAGATTTCATCGCCGCCATCCTGCTGGATATCGGTTATTTCCGTGGCCAGCCGTTTATCTACTTCCAGTGCTTCAAACCAGCGGGTCACTTCAGGAATAAAGGCGTAGCCTTCCGCTTCAATATCTATCTGGCGGCCGCTATAATGTTTTACAAAATCATACAGGTCAAAAACCGGCTGTAGCAGCCCTTTTTCATACATCAACACCTGCACCACAGCCAATTTGAAATTGAAATCCTTAAAATCGATTTTCTCTCCGGCTGCTTTAATATATTCATATTTTGTTGTATCGATCACCTCCGGCGCTTCCCGCTGCATGAGTTGCAGCGCTGCTATCTTCCCCTCGTCTATATCAAACCACAGTTCATTATCTCCCAAAACAACACTTCCGCTATCATCATTTTTCGAAATACGTTTGAGCTCACTTTCGTGCGCTGCCAGGAATGCTGGATAATCTACCCCATTGATGAGAAAGGTATCGGTAAAGGTTTGTTTTGGGGAGAAATCATATTTATTTGGTGAGATATCAAGCATAATACTTTCTGCGACTTTCCCATCTTTTGCATAGGCGGTAAGTCCGGCTTCATCCCAGGTATAAATGTGATTATATTTCTTTTTAACATGACGTCCGGGGCCCAGGATGGCTTGCAGTACCTGTATTTTTACAGGAAAGATGATGACCTGGTCTTCAATAAAGATGGTGTTGTCAATGATGGCTGCTTTCATTATTATTTTTCAGGGAGTGGGTTATAAAAACGATTTCAGGCGGAAAGTTATTAAAAGTTGACCATAATCTTCATAAGCACGACTAACAATATCTCCTGAAATGGCGGTTACAGTGAAAAAAAGCGTAAATTTAGAATAGTATATTCTGCTGATTCGTCCATCGCTTAAAAAAGATATAACCATGAAAACATTAGCATTATTAATCGGATTTTGTCTGGCCACGGCAGGGGCTTTTGCCCAGGATGCAGCACATGCCATTACGGGTGTGTGGTTTAACCAGGAAAAAGACGGGAAGATAGAAATTTACGAAAATGGCGGCAAGTACTTCGGCAAGCTGATATGGGTGAAGGACACCTATGAACCTGATGGAAAAACGCCTAAAAAAGACAGTAAAAATCAGGATGCCAGTTTACGTAACCGGCCGCTGGTGGGTGTTGTGCTGCTTACCAATTTCACGTACAGCGATGGCAAATACCGGGATGGTAAAATCTATGATCCTAAAAGCGGTAAAACCTACAGCTGTATAATGACGCCCAAAGGCAATTCGCTGGATATCCGCGGTTATATTGGTGTGTCTATGTTTGGCAGAACAACGACCTGGACAAGGCCTTAAAATATCTCAGCATACTTCGGGCAGGCTGGCAGCCAGCTTGTCCGATAGCTGTTGAAAGGTATCAAAAGGAAAGGAATCTATTCTGCTCTTTGCGTAGTGCCTTTCTTTCAGTAGCAATTTTATTTTCTTTAATTGCTGATAGGCGATTATGATAAAGCGATACTGCGTAATTTCTGTATCAATTATTTTCTTTCTCAGAAATTGATCCCCATCTGTAACCACTTCTATTTTTATCAGGTTACGTTGCGCCATATTCCTTGTTACCGTTAAGTCTGTCCAACCCTGTCCCAAAAAAAACCTTATCGTATATTCCTGCTCGTTATTGAGCAATGCAAGGAGTAATTGCATTAAATCATGTAGCGGTGCTCCCACTGCATCTGATACACCGTCTTCGTAGAACCCGTTTCCGCGGAACCACATAAAGGTCATCCATCCGCCCTTCTCCAACGTAATACTAAAATCAAAATCGTCTGATAAATCTGCCATTAGCTGCAATTTATATTTATAAAGATATCTCCCAGGAATATCATCTTCACAAAACACTGTAATTCCAGCACTTATTTCCTCACCCAATCATCCTGCTGAAATCCGCTCCCAAACTAGTAAATAATCGCAAAATACGGATGTTGATTTTGGTGTAATTTGCTATTAAATGTTTCAATAGTAAAGAGAATTAACCCCGCATCAGCATGTAACAATAAGCAACAAAAGCGGATCTGTACGGAAGTGTAAACCAGGCTAATCAATTGCTTACAACTTCCCAGGAATGAACATCCAGACTCAGACTATGCGACATGGGCTGATGCCGACAAACACGCTGGCAAAGCCAGCCATCACTTATTCATGCTAAAACAAATCATCATGGAAAACAACACTTCATCCAAAACGGAAGACCTGTTTGCAACAGCGAACCAATATATTAAAGGCGGCTTTCCTAATCCGGAAGATTATGGCAAACCACATATAAACTGGCATTGGGCAAGCGGACAATTTTTCGGTGAAGCCTATGAAAAGGCCCGCCAGTCCCTTATCGGCTCCTTACTGCCTGCATCCTACGATACCATCAACCAGGGCTTGCGGATGCTCAACTTCCTCACTGAACCTCAACCTAATCCATGGCGCAATGACTCCTTCAAACTCACGATGGCGCGCTCCTTTGCGCAGGTGGTTATTGGCAACGCCCAAACCATGCAGTATACCGGTGAAAATGCCGGCCGTAACACCGATTATATAGGGGGCATACAGCTAATCAGCGATGTAATTGATGATATCTGTCCACCATACAACAAACGGGGCCCGCATCATCATTTCGACAGCATAGACCTTTTTGTAATCGCCGCCGAGTTTAAAGCCGCAACTGGTACCATTAGCCATGAAGGCCTCCGGCAATCGCTGGCAAAAAACGCGGAAAAGCTGGCAGAAGCTGCATTAAAACAGATAAGTGCGTGATTTATTCCTATCATGAAATTATCCATAAAAACAAATATGAAACAAATTTTAAGACTACCACTACTACTGACCGCACTCAGCATTTTTTTACTTTTTAGTTGTAAAAAAGGTGATCCTGGTCCTGCCGGACCAGCAGGTACTAATGGCACCAATGGAACTAATGGCGCTACAGGCCCAACAGGTGCGACGGGTGCAACCGGGCCTACCGGAGCCACCGGCGCAACCGGCAGCGCTAATGTGATCTATTCCGCCTGGGTATCCACCAATCCGTGGAATGCTTCCACCACCTCCAATGGCAGTGGTAAAAACACGTTCTATTTCGATTGGTCCACCACCCAGGTAACACAGGATATTCTTGACAAAGGAGTAGTACTGGTGTACGCAAAATTATATAGTGACCCGGATGGCATCGGCAGTATTAAACAACTCCCTACCTCCTACTACAATGGCGGTAGCACCAACCAGGTATACAATTTTTCAACTGCCCTGAGTTTTAACAAGATCAGGGTCATCTGTGATGTGGTTCCACTGGGATCCCCCTCTACCAGCAACCAGGTGAGATATATTATCATCCCGGGTGCAGTAGCAGGTGCACGTACTGCCAGCTACGACTATACGAAAATGAGTTACGAAGATGTCTGTAAACTTTTCAATATAACTCAATAAAATGAGCAGATTGAAAAACCCATCACGGCCTGCATTACCCATGCAGGCCTTTTCTATGGCTCCTATCTGTTACAATATCCGGTGATGCATTTCATAAAAAAAGCCAACACCCGAATTCGTATGGATATTGGCGTTACCGTTGCGAAAAGCCCCTGTTATCTTCAGAACTTATCTTTATAATATTGGGCATCGTTCAGGAATTTCTTCACCGCTTCCAGGTTGGTATAATCCAGGTCGATGATATCACTGACTGCCTGTTGTTTGTTTTGAGCGTGCCGGTAGTAAGATTTGCAGATCGTATAGCCCATAAAATACCCCAGATCCCCCATGGTGGCAGATGTGCTACCATTATACAACCAGTTCGACAACTCTTCCCCGAACATTTCTTTTTTAAACGCCTCTTTTAGCTCCTGTTCGTGTAGGCGGCCATAGGTAAGGTAGGAATGCATCAGCGGCTCATGCAGCACCAGTTCAGTGATGAAATCGCAGGCGCCTTCATAAATACTCTGACTCAGCAATACTTTCCCCTCCCCTTTCTGCTGCGTATGTACGTATTCGTGGATTGCCACAGGTATGATATTATCTGTTTCCTTTGGCTGGAAGAAGTTGGCCAGGCGTTTATCCGGAAATTCGGAAACATCCGTATAACGGTTACCCGTGGCTATTTCCGTACCTATCAGTGCAATTCCTGTTTCTGCTACACCGGCGGCACGTACGGCGGTAATGGTGAAATAGAGCGGTGCCGGGCGCATGGCAGGATACATCGCTTTTAATGTGTCCAGGTAAGCCTGTATCAGTGGCAATGCCGGCGGCACTTTCAGGGTGTTGGGCCTGGCAGAAGCCCAGAACTTAGGGTATTTATGGATGCTGGCTACCAGCCTGGCCGCATCGAAATTACGGAGCTGCATAAATGCTTTCAGTCCTGCGGTGCCTTTATCAATATAGAGTTTTTGCATGATAGCGACCTGCAGTGCGGTATCTGCGGTGGTATGTACACTGTCGAATGCTTCCCAGAAGTGGTCGATATCGGAAATGTACACGGCGGCGTTTTGCTGGGCATCGGCTTTGCCGATACCTGCGGTCGACATGATAACCCAAAGGAAGCAGGACAATAATTTGTTTTTCAAGGGTTGATTCGTTTTGAATTGTTACAGATCCTGGTTGAACTTAAATATCATACACACCGGAATTCGCCTACACATCTTAAAAAGCATTTTAAAAATATGCATTTTTATCTATATAAATTACAGATAAACGTATATTCATCAACGTTACAAATTAAATATCAGCTAAATCAGCAATTTATGGATTGGTGGGTACAGGTTACAATTATTGCAGAATATCTCGAAGATGCGCCGGCAATAGCGCAATACATTCATGATCAGGACGCAGGCAAATGGAAGAAAAAAGAATATAACCGTGCCTGTTATAAGACGGAAGAAACCGGACAGGTGTTATTCTATACCTATCAGTTGTATTATTCCTATGAAAGGCAAAAATGTATACCCGACTGGTTAATAGCGGAGTTGTCGGCCCAAAACCCTCAGGCCTATTTCACCGCAATGGCAGACATTCCTCTCCCTGGTGCCCTTTTACGTTATCAGGCAGGGAAAATACAGCATCATTATTTAATGGAACAAAGGCGTACGAATTTAATACTACCACTCGATGATTTCGATAAGCCCAACGACCTTTGTAATCCAGACTTCCTGTACCATTGGTTTGGGCATGGTAAAGCGGAACAGCAAATAGCCATTGACGATCAATCTCTAATCATAAGTCAGGAGCTATTCGATGGAATATTCCCGCTGGAACCTGAAGAATGGGAGATACTGGACAATTTAATTGCCGAGTGGAACCTGGGCGGATTAAGATCTACCTGGACAGAAATTAAATTTGAGTAAATCATCTGGAAAAATAAATTAATCAACAGCATATGGGTTGGTGGACACAGATTACCATAATTGCGGAGCACCTGGAAGATGCGCCGGCAATAGCAAAATACATTTATGAAGAAGACGGGAAGAAATGGGAAAAGAGTGGTTATACCCGTGTATGTTATCAGGAAGAGCCAGGAGGAGCAGGACAAAGATTGTTTTACACCTATGAAAGACGAAACTGCATACCAGACTGGATCATAGCGGAGTTATCGACGCAAAACCCTACGGCATATTTCACCGGAATGGCCGACTCTCCTGCATGGCTTTGTTCTCCTGGTGGCCTGATGCGCTATCAGGCAGGGAAAATGCTGGACAATTATCTATTCGATAGAAAACGTACGAAGCTGATAACACCACTGAATGAAACCGATCAACCAAATGATCTCTTTAATCCTGATTTCCTGTATAACTGGTTTGGACATGGTAAGCCAGAAGCGCAGCTAACTACAGTACCACCTCACCTGGCTTTAAAGGATCTGAAACTATTCGAAGGGAGCTGGGAGTTCGATGCCGAAGAAATGGAAATACTTGATAGCTTCATTGCTGAGTGGGACTTAGGTGCATTCAGATCTGCCTGGACAGATATTACCTTCTAAAAATAAAGAACCTTCTCTACTAAAATAGAGAAGGTTTTTTTTAACAAACACTGAATATTAAACCTGGCCGTTTTCATCTCTTGGTGCGCGGTAAGGTTGCTTGTCTACTTTCCTGTAGGCCCAGCCGAATATCAGCGGGAATACCCACAATGAGAACAGCATCGCGCAAAGAATACCACCAATTACAACCCTGGCCAGCGGCCTCGAACTTTCGGACCCTATCCCATGCGATATCGCTGCAGGAAACAGCCCTATCGCCGCCATCAGGGCCGTCATCATCACCGGTCGTATTCGTGTATTCACACCCAGCTTGATAGAATTATACAACCGCGCTTCTCCCCTCACCGTGGCGAGGTTCTCCTTAAACCGCGTTATAAGAATGATACCATCCTGGATACATATACCAAACAGGGCAATGAAACCGATACCGGCGGATATACTGAAATTGGTGCCGGTAATATGAAGGGCCATGATACCGCCGACCAGCGCAAATGGTACGTTGGTAAATACCAGCAGGGCATCCTTGAAATTACCGAACATACTTAGCAACAGCAGGAATATCAAAGCCAGACTGATAGGCACCACCAGTGTCAGGCGCTTTTCCGCGCGCTGCTGGTTTTCGAAATCCCCCTGAAACTGCATACTGTAGCCACGTTGCAGCTTCACTTTCTTCTTCACTTTTTCCATGGCTTCTGCAATGGTACTACCCATGTCGCGCCCCCTGACGGAGAACTTCAAGGCGGCATAACGACGGTTGTCATCCCTGAAAACCAATGCAGCACCTGTTTTCTGCGTGATGGTGGCAATCTCTTTGATAGGTACCTTGCTGCCATTCTGCGTAGGCACCAGCAGTTCGCCTATCTGGGCAGGCGTTTTCCTGAATTCTTCCGGCATACGCACCCTTATATCAAAAATCTTAATGCCTTCATATAACTGGCTGGCCGGCGCCCCACCTGCTCCCAAACCTGTCATGGCCATACTGATCACGGCATTGGCCTGGGAAGTGGCTACACCATACAGCGCCATCTTCTGCTGACTCAGGTTAATATCCAGCTCCGGCTGTCCGATGTTATGCATAATGCCAAGGTCTTCTATCCCACGTACATCTTTCAGGACATTATAATATTCATCCAGCTTACCTTCCATATAATTCAGGGAATCGCCGTAAATCTTCAGCACGATGCTTCCTTTTACCCCCGATACGGCTTCTTCTACGTTATCCATGATAGGTTGGGAGAAGTTGAGATTGACACCAGGAATGACCGACAGCGACTTATTCATCTGATCGATCAGTTCCTCCTTGCTGATCTTCGGCTTCCACTGCGATTCAGGGAACATCAGGATATCAAATTCGTTGTTATAGTAACCGGTAACGTCGGTACCATCGTCCGGACGGCCGGTCTGCGATACACAATACTGTACCTGCGGGAACTTCATAATGATATCCCTGGCCTGTTTGGATACCTCCACCGACTTCTGCAAATCAATACTGTAGTTGGTTTGAATACGCAGCCAGATACTACCTTCATTCAGTTCAGGCAGGAACTCAGAGCCCAGCCATTTAAACGAATAGATACCCACCACCATCACCACCATGGCGATGGCCACTACCAGCTCCTTTCGCTTGAATGCCCTGATGAAACCCATCAGCATAAAGCCCATCATGGCATGGACGATAGGATTATGTTTCTCCCTGACATTCTTCCGCATCAGCATACTGATCAGCACCGGCACCAGCGTAAGCGTGGTAATCAATGATCCCAGGAGTGCGAAGGTTAAGGTGTTGGCCAATGGCGAGAACATCTTACCTTCTACTTTCTGGAAAGAAAAAATAGGCAGCAGGGCCGTGATAATGATAACGTTCAGGTAGAATGGCCGCTTACCGATATCCGCAGCATTCTTGCGGATAAGGCCCAGCTTGGACATCTTATTAAACCGCTCCATCCCGACCTCCTTGGCCTTATGGTCAAGGACGACAAATATCCCCTCCACCATCACGATCGTTCCGTCCAATATAATCCCGAAGTCTACCGCACCCAGCGACAACAGGTTAGCACTCATCCCCATCAGGTGCAGGCATATAAATGCGAACAACAATGATATCGGGATAATACAGGCCACAATGAAAGTGGCTCGCCAGTCGAACAGGAACAACGAAATCAGGATAATCACCAGCACAATACCTTCGATGAGGTTATGCAGCACCGTATGCGTAGCATAGTCTATCAGGTCGCTTCGATCGTAGTAAGGAACAATTTTAGTATCTGCCGGCAGAACGGAGCTGTTGAGATAATCGATTTTATTCTTCAGCGCAGTCACCACTTCGGAAGGGTTTTCCCCTTTACGCATCACGATGATTGCCTCTACCACATCTGGCTGGTCTGTTACCGAATCTTTCCCGTTTTTATCAATTGTTCTGTCACTTCTTCCTACCCAACCCAGTCGGGGTACATTGGAAATTTCCACGGTGGCCACATCTTTTACCAGCAGCGGTACACCGTTGTTATTCTGTACGATAATATTTTTTATCTCTTCGATATCATTGAGCAAACCGATACCACGTACCACAAAAGCCTGGTTATTCTGGGAGATCATATCTCCCCCCACATTAATATTCGTGTTCTGAACGGCATTGAAAACATCCAGTGGCGTAAGGCCCAGGTTGGCCAGCTTTCCGGGATCTACCTTGATTTCGTAGGCTTTTGTTTTACCACCGAAGCTGTTGATATCAGCGACACCGGGCACGCTGCGCAGCTGGCGGTCGATCACCCAGTCCTGCATGGTTTTGAGCTCTCTTACATCCCGGAAGGTACTTTTCAGTGAATAGCGGAAGATCTCTCCCGTAGGGCCGGTGGGCGGTTGTACAGAAGGCTGTAGTCCGGCCGGTAGATTAGCGTTGGGCAGCAGGTTCATGACCTGTTGCCGTGCCTCTGCATCTTTCACATCATCATCGAAAATCAGTTTTACGTAGGAGAGGCCGAATATGCTGGTAGAGCGGAGACTTATTTTTTTCTGTACCGGGTTCATGGCCACTTCAATAGGCACGGTAACGAACTTCTCCACTTCTTCAGCGCTGCGTCCGGGCCATTGCGTGATGATGGTAATCTCTGTATTGGTCACATCCGGGAAAGCCTCAATAGGCATGTGAATGAAGGTAACCACACCCGTGATGATCATCAATGCAGTGATGAACAGTATAAAGAATTTGTTTTTTATCGAGAACCCTATGAGCCGACTTAATATCTTAGTCATTTGCTTGTATTAAAAGATACGGAGTATGATATGACGGAACGAGTAGCCGGTTAACTGTTTAAAGCCTGGTAGATCAGGATTACATCGTAGGCAATCACCCTGTCCCCTTCCTTCAGGCCGGCAGCGATATATGTTTCATTTCCATTGGCACCCAGCACTTCTACCGGTGTGATTTTTACATCACTTTTTCCGTTGTATATGAGCACGTAATACTGGCTATGATCAAACATCAGTGCGTGTGAAGAAACGGTGAGCGCCTTTTTTCCGACAGGATTGAGTACGTTCACGCTGGCAAACATCTGCGGCTTCAGGAGGTAGTTATCGTTCTGCAGTACAATGCGGACTTTCATCACCTTGCTGGCGGGGTCCAGCACATTCAGCATCTTATCTACCCTGCCTTTGAAAACCTTATCAGGATAGGAAAGGGTGGTAACGTCTACATGGTCCCCCACGTGAACGCGGCTGATATTGGACTCGTAGACGTTGGCCTGCACCCATACGTTTTTCAGATCTGAAATGGTAAAGAGATTATTGCCATTATCCGTGCGGATGACGGTGTTATTGGTAATATTTTTCTGCACAACAAATCCATTGATGGGAGATTTCACCACATAGATTCCCTGGCGGTTGTTGCCATTGATTTTGAGTACCCTTTGCTGCATCTGCAACTGCGCAATTGCCTGATCGTAGGCAGTTTGGGCAGCGGTGAGGTCCAGCTGTGAGGAGAGGCCGTTTTTGAAGAGGTCTTTGGTGGCTTCCAGCTGTTTTTTGGCGCTGGTAACATTTGTTTCTGCCACCACCATGCTATTTTCGTAGCCGGCCATTTCACTACTTTTTACTGTCGCCAGCACCTGTCCTTGTTTTACGGCGTCGCCGAGTTGCACGTTGGCATCCTGTACGATACCGCTGACAGGCGGGAAGATGCTCACCTGGTTATCCTGGTTGAAATCGACCATACCGGTGAGGGTGATGGCATCTACCACCGGTGTCATCCGGACGGTATCGATTTTCAATACCTTCATGATGGAATCGGGTATTACGTAGGCGGTACGCTCGTCGGTTTTCTGTTCCTGTTTGTGGCCGCAGGAGCTGAGTGTTGCCACTGTCAGCGGCAGCAGCAGTAACAAGGCGTTGTATGGTTTAAGTATTGCTTGCATGGGGATGCCGGTCTTTATTTAATTAAAAAAATTGAAGCCAGTGAAGAAGTTAATACTTTCCAGTGCGTTCAATTTATTCAGTTGTATTGCGTTTATCTGTAGGGTATTCTGTTTGTAGGAGTCGTAGAAGTCGAGGAAATCGAGCAGGCCCATGGTGCGCTTTTTATAGGCATCGAGGGCAGCGCTGATCAGCCGGCTGTAGTCGTTCTGGAATGCCGGATCTACTTTCTTATAGAGCTTATCTGCGTCAATAGATTCCTGCAGTGCGCGGTATACATTTTCTTCCACTGTTTTCTCCACGCTTTGTTCCGTCATCTCATTCATTTTCACGGCAAATTTTGCAGACTTTATATTACCCTGGTTGCGGTTGAATGCGGGGAGATCTATCGCGATACCTGCCATGAAGAGGTCTTTGATGTAGCTGCCTTGCTTGTCGTAGTTGATACTGAAAGAAGGATCAGGAACGGCGAGTGCTTTCTGGTAGTTGTAATTCAGTTTGCTTATTTCCGTATTCTGCTGGGCGATTTTCAGGTCGGTGCGGCGTTGATAGGCAGAATCCACCAATTCGGGCAGCGGGTATTTCAGGGGATTGATATTGGCTGCCAGTGTGGGATCGAGCTGGGGAACAATATACGTGAGTGTTTTTACCTGTAGTAAGAGTTTCAATTCACTCTGTGTATTGTTGATCTGGTCTATCAGTGCCTGGTATTCGCTTTGCAAACTATAGAGCTGTGCTTTCACCCTTACGATCTCTTTTTCCGACACCCAGAACTTCCCTTCTTTCTGCAGGCCGTTATAGCTGTCTACCACTGTTTGCAGGCCATCAATTTCATCTTTGTAGACGCTGGCGCTTTGTTGCAGGTAGTAGATGGTGTAGAAGTCGGTGCGCAGGGTGTATTTAAGCGTCCGGAGCAAATCATAGAACTGGTATTCAGCCAGCCTGGTATTAGATTTAGCGAGTTTTATCGCTTTATTTCTTTTACCTGCGATCACTATTTCCTGGCTGATATTTGCCGACGCTTCACCAGCCTCAGAGAAGGGAGAAGGAAACAGTTTGTTGGCAGGTGTTGGCGTGATGTTGGGATCATGGCCAACAAGTGCGGTAGCAAACGAGAAGTTTGGGTTGGGGTACAGGCGTGATTGTATTTCCAGTGCCTGTTGAACGTTGACATTGTACCTTTGTGCCAGCAGGGCGAGGTTATTTTTCAGAAAAAGATTTTCTGCACTGTCAAGCGGCAACTTCAGTGAATCCGCAGCGGGTAACGGATTGTTTTGCTGCGCATTCACACTGACCACGCTCATGCATAACACAAGCCACAAACGCAATATCTTATTACATTGCATAGAGAAGATATATTAGGGGAGCTTTTCGATGTCAAACTTAGTCAAATAGAAAATCCACGCAAATTAGAACCTTCTAATGTGCAGGGAACGATCAGTGGAACAAGTATCATATTTTATAAATTATATATTTTTAGATTGCTATTACAGAAACAGTTAATCATATATTTTTCGATAAACTACCCGCCATATTAGAAATTGATTAGTAACGTGTACGGCTGCTTGCTGTTAGGTATCCCATCAGCTCCGGTTGAAAAAGCGGGGAGTTTTTTTTATATAACAACAGGCAGTAAGAATAGTTGAGCCTAACCATGCCATCCTGCCCCTTTATTTTCCACTCTTCATTTTCTGCGGAAAATCCAGCAAAAAATATACATATTGTGGCTGACGGCCTATGTAGGGCCAACAGTGGGCATCAATTTACATTAAAACAAGCGTTTATATTTTCCACATGATCAGTCAACCCGAGGTTCTTACCAGTAAGCCACAAGCTATGGTACTTAGCAGCAAGCCACATTACCCTATCCTGGATGGTTTGCGCGGCGTCGCCGCTATGATGGTAGTGGGCATGCACGTATGTGAGGCCAATTCTACCAGTATAATGGACATGAAAATTAACCACGGCTATCTGGCGGTGGATTTCTTCTTCCTGCTTTCAGGGTTTGTTATCGGCTATGCCTACGACGACCGCTGGACGAAAATGAGTATTGGCGGCTTTTTTAAGCGGAGGCTGGAAAGGCTGCAGCCACTGGTTATCCTGGGGATGATCATTGGCGCCATCTGCTTCTACTGGTCCGACTCCCCTACCTTTCCCAATATCCATAACGTACCGCTGTGGCAGGTGATCGGCATTATGCTGATAGGCTTCACATTAATACCCGTACCCACGTCTATGGATATACGCGGATGGCAGGAAATGCACCCCCTGAACGGGCCTGGATGGTCACTATTTTATGAATATGTAGCCAATATACTATATGCTGTCGGACTCCGTAAGCTTTCCAAAGCAGCGCTGTCCGTGCTGGTATTCCTGGCAGGAGCAGCCCTGCTGTATTACTGCGTTACCTGCAAAAACGGCGATGTAATCGGTGGGTGGTCTATCACCCAGGAACAGCTGACTATCGGATTTGTCAGACTGATGTACCCCTTCTTTGCAGGGTTGCTGATATCACGTACCATTAAGCCAGGAAAGATCAACAATGCCTTTTTCATCAGCGCACTGATGCTGGTGATATTGCTGTCGGTACCCCGCATTGGCGGCGAAACACAGCGCTGGATGAACGGCCTCTACGAGGCGCTGACCATCCTGTTCCTCTTCCCGGTAATCATCTATATCGGTGCCAGCGGCCAAACCAGCAGTAAAACGGGAACGGCTATATGTAAATTCCTGGGAGACATCTCCTACCCTATCTACATTACCCATTATCCATTTATCTATATTTACACCGGGTATGTAAATAGTCACCCCAGAACAGAAACCACCCCTAATATCCTTTACGGTGCGCTGACATTTATAGTAGCCGTTTCCGTGGGTTATGCCAGTCTGAAACTATACGACGAACCGATAAGGGCGTGGCTGAAACGCAAGTGGGGCAATGCCTGATCTTCTTACAATAAAATAAAAATACCCCTTTATGGTACAGTACCTTAAAGGGGTATGACCAAAATACTGAACCCCATCCCCATGCGCAAGCCCGTCACCCTTATCATCCTTAGCCTGCTCTTACTGGCTACCTCCTTTTCCTACGCCCAGAAAGCAAGCATTTCCCGTGACAGCATTCTTCAGAAATACCTGCATAATGGCGCCTACCAGTACGCTATTTATTCGCAATCCTGGAATGTATATCTCGACAGCGCGCTGGCTATACTGCCACAAGATGCATTTTTATGGCAGCAGAAAGCCATGCCGTACTTCAAAACGTTGAAATACGAAGTGGGCATGGCTTACCTCGATAGCGCTGTTAAATACAACCAGCCGCGATATATAGATTACAGAGGTTTTATTAAATGTATTTTCCTGAAAGATTATACAGCCGCCATCGCTGATTTTCAGCTGGCCAGCCAGGTCAATGGCGACATAGGGATTATGGACCATGAATACCGCTTCTACATTGGCTTATCCTATCTTCAGCTCAATAAATATGACAGCGCCGCCAGCTGTTTCCGGGAATGTATCCGGCGGCAACAGGCACGTTTCGGTGACAGCATGGTACATCACCTGGTAAATTTCTATATGGGCATCACCTTATATGAACAGCAAGAATATGCTGCGGCTATCTCCTATTTTGATAAAGCATTACAGCGGTACTCCAACTTTTCAGATGCAAAATTCTATAAAGCCCTGTGCATGGGTTACTTACAGCAAGATACAGCAGCAATGCAACTATACGAGGAGGCGGTGAAGGATTTTAAGGATGGTTTTACGATTAATGAAGATAATGCCATCTATGAGCGCTATCCATATCAGGTAAACAGCTTCTTACTTAGCCGTCTTAAACCCTGATAAATTTTCATATACCCGTTCCTGTTAGTTACCAACAGCACTTCCCAGGAACGGGCCTATGGATCAGCTACTCAGCCTGACAAGAGCTGTCGCTGTAGTATCCAGAAAGTTGACCTGTTTTCCTTTATTACTTTCGAAGATAAAATCGCGGAAGGCCTGCCCGGGATATTTGGAAAAATCTCCTACAATTGCCAGCCGCATTTTATAGTTGGTATACTTCTGCAATATCTCTCCTGCAATACCGGTGCTGAGGTCGAAGAATGCCGGTGTGATATTATCTTCATGAAGAATGACCCTTTCCACATCCTGATAGTACAGGTTGCCCAGCAGGTCAAGGGCATCTTCCGTATTACTTATCAAAACACCTGTTCCCTGTAATTCCGCTACGGGATAGTTTCTCGTCTGATGAATCTTAATTTCCATAATGGTTAACAATTAAAGTCCCCAAAGATAAGTTACTTATTCTACTAAATCCTGGTAGGCGAAGAGTCCGGGTGTACCGCCGGTCATTACAAACAGCAGGTTACTTCCTTCCGGAAATCGTCCCTGTTCTATATCTGCCAGCATACCAGCGAAGGCTTTGCCACTATATACGGGGTCGAGGAATATACCTTCAGTGGATGCCAGGAGCTTCAGTGCATGCCACATGGCCTCCGTGGGGATGCCGTAGGCTTCTCCGCGGGCGCTGTCGCTAACGAATACCTCTTCTGCCGGAATCGATTTCGTATAGCCGAGCAGGTTAGCTGTAGCGTTTGCTTTCTCCAGGGTAGCCTTTTTAGTAGTGACTTCATCTGCCAGCACGGCATAGGAGCGAATCTGCGGGCCGGTATGACCGGCGTATTTTTGTCCGGCCAGCAGTCCGGCATGTGTGCCACTGCTACCGTTAGGCAATAGTATATGCGAGAACGTGATATCCATTTCCTGGCTTTGCGCCATGATTTCCAGGTAGCAGTTGGCGTAGCCCAGCGCGCCGATCGGACTGGAGCCTCCCATCGGCATTGTATATGGATGTTTGCCCTGTGCTGTCAGCTCTGCCTGGCGGGCTTCCAGCACGGCAGCCCCTGATCCGTTTTCAGGAACGATATGCATTTTAACACCTAAGATCTTTTCCAGCAGGATGTTGCCGTTCTGGTTATAGTTGGCCGTTTTAACAGGCACCAGTTGCGACAGTACCACCTCACAGGCCAGTCCGGCGCGGGCCGCCGCAGTGGCGGTCAGGCGGGTGTGGTTCGACTGTATACCACCTGTAGTGAGGAGCGTATCCGCACCCTTGCTGATGGCATCATGCAGAAGGTATTCCAGCTTACGCAACTTGTTGCCACCAAGGCCGATGTCCATCACATCATCCCGCTTTACATAAATATTGACGCCGTTCAGTCGGCGGTTGAGGTTCGTTAAGGGATGAATAGCTGTTGGTATTGCTATCAGTGGATAGACAGGAAATTTATCTGCCAGGTAATTTTGTTTCACAGTAAAAAGATGAAGTGGTTAGACAATCAGTTTTGTTCAGATAAAGCAGCTAATACTGCCATTGCTTTTGCTGCATCGGCGGCAGGCACGAAGATATGATCGTGGTGGTAGGCCGCCACTACGTTGCAGCTGATACCATTGCCGGACAGCGCCTGCGAAAATGCAGCAGTGAGTCCTACCGCTTCCAGCGATGAATGCACGGTTAATGTAATCCAGGCAGCCACAAAAGTATATTCCAAGCCCAGCATTTTCGCATAGGGTTGTTCCAGAACGACGGTCCATCCTTCTTTCTCCCTGAATACAAACACTGCCTGGCTTATATCCAGCTGTTCAATGCCTGGCATCGTACAAAATACATATGTCCCTTTGTTCAGTTCAGGTTTCATATGTTTCAGCAAATGGCGAAGGTTGTTTTCTCCAGTCATAATGAGTCCGTGCTTTGTTTCATCCAAAAATACATCATCCTGATTGTCAGGCACAAAACAATTTTCCTGGCAAGTACACATACATTCATAACTTTTAGTATATTTAGTAAGCAATGCAGTAACCCTGGTTCCGGCTTTTTCCACGTATGCTCCCTGGCCGGATAGTGCACCACGATAGTACGACAACGATCATTTCATTGGAGCCAATTTCTCTTACGGGTAAATCTATCGACGATATTTCACTAAAACCCAATCTGAACAACAATGAAAAATTCAAGCCCTTTGTTTACAGCAATGATTGCTGCATGTCTGTTTTCCGCCACCTTTCTCCTGAGTGCCTGCACGAAAAATCTGACGGACTCAAATCTTTCGACACAGTCTGGTGTATCCGCCCAAAGCGCCAGCGCTGCCCTTACCGCCAGCGACAGCAGCTTACAGGCGTATAAGAAAACCCAGCATGAGATTTATGCCGGCTTCTATCGTTTTCAGGGTCCCTGCTATGGCGCAGGATTGAACGGCTCTAACTTTTCCGCTATCCCCGACAGTATGGACGTACTGATCGTATTTTGTTTCAGCTCCACCTCACCAGTTGCCGACAGTGTGCCTGTATGGATCAACAAACTACACAACAAAGGCACGAAAGTCATCGTTACCGGTAATCTCAACCTGATATCAGGCGCCTCTGCCAATACAGCCGGCTATGCCGCCACTGCGAAGTATATCATGGATAGTATCGTCAACAAATATGGCTTTGATGGTTACGACGTAGACATTGAGAGTAACCCGAGCGGCACCACCCTCACTACCATGACCGGTGTTTACACCGCATTATCTGCCTACCTGGGGCCTAAGTCCGGCACCGGTAAGCTGCTCACCTTCGATACGAATCAGAGCGGCTCCAACAGTCTGTTTAAAAAAGTGTATACCATGGTAAATTATGTATGGCTGCAAGCCTATGGCAGGGGTGCATCTACCTTACAATCTACCTGGAACACCTTCTCTCCTTACATCAGCTCAACACAGTTTGTTCCAGGTTTTTCTTTTTATGAAGAGAATGGATATCCAAGTAATGTATGGTATGATGTAACCTACCCGGTAAATGGTACCGGCCGTGCCTATGATTATGCCAACTGGGAACCTACCGGTGGTGTTAAAAAAGGTGGTGTATTCAGTTATGCGATCGACAGAGATGCGAATCTGACGTCGTCTACAGACAATACGCTTTATTTGCCTACTTATGTAGTAAGTAAGGCGTTGATACATATTATGAATCCGTAATTGTTGATTTTACAATTAATTTTTCTTAAAAGAGGTAGGAGAATGTAGATTTTCTCCTACCTCTTTTTTTCATCCGATACCTTCGGTATCGGATGGAGGGTTCCGCGCTGCGCGCGGGGGCGCTTTTAGCAGCGGAGAGTGAAAATTTGCCATTCTTTTTTACAGCTGATACCTTCGGTATCAGCTGGTTTGGTTCCGCGCTGCGCGCGGGGGCTATTTTCTAATAGCGAGTGTACTCCCCCTTTGTTACGACCGACTCCTTCGGTAGAGGATGGGAGTTCTACGCTGCACACGGGGGCTCTTACCTGAAGTATCCCTGCAAGTTTATGCAACCGATTTCATGCTACTATAATGCATTCGCCTACATCAACGTACCGTCTTTTTTTCAAAAAAAATAACATTGTCCATCTAAATAATTTAATTGTCCATCTTCTCACTGATTTTTAAATGTAGATTTGACATTTAATAATTATCAGCTATTATCATCAACTAAAATCGGACATCTAAAAATTCCCGTATGAAAAATTACACTGGGGTGAGCATTTCACCACCTGCCTGGATCAGGCATGCAATCCTGCTCTTCCTTATTATGGCCAGCTTTTCAGCATTCGCTCAGAAAAAGATTACCGGAAAGATTACAGAAGAAGGTACCGGCGAGCCAGTAATCCTGGCTTCTGTTCAGATTAAGGGAACAACAAAGGGAACCACCACAGATGAAAAGGGACAGTTTTCACTGGAGGTAAAAGAAGGCGAACGCCTGCTTATTTCCTCCATGGAATATGAGGCCAAAGAAATTACCGTGGGTGCAGCCACCACTTTAAATTTGCAGTTAAAACGCAGCACTGCCGGCCTGAATGAGGTGGTAGTGATTGGCTATGGATCGGTACGGAAGAAAGACCTTACCGGCGCCATTGCTTCCCTGAAAGCTGCCGATCTTAAAACAGAAGGTGTAAGTAACGTAGCCCAGGCCTTACAAGGCAAGCTTCCGGGTGTAACCGTAGAATCTGCGGGTGGTAACCCAGGTGCAGGTACGCGTATCCTCATCCGTGGTGTGGGTACCCTCGGCAACGCAGATCCTTTATACATTTTAGACGGAGTACCCGTAGCAGGCATTGGCAACATTGCATCACTCGACATCGAATCGATCGATGTACTGAAAGATGCTTCTGCAGCAGCGATCTATGGCTCCCGTGCTGCCAATGGCGTAGTACTGATAACCACAAAAAGTGGCAGGGCAGGAAAACCTAAGATCGATTTCAGCACCAACTTCGGCATACAGAAACTCGCGCACAAATTGGATGTCCTGAACGCTTCCGAATGGGCGACCGTAAGTAATGCGGCACATGATGCTGCCGGATTGCCACGCCTCCCTATTGCCGCCAACCCTAATACATTAGGCGCCGGCACCGACTGGCAGGACGCCATCTACAGAAGTGCCATGATCCAGCAATACCAGCTGAACATCAGTGGTGGCAGCGAGTCTACCAAATACAGCGTATCCGGTAACTATACCGACCAGAATGGTATCGTAGATGTCACCAACTACAACCGCTATGGCATCCGTGCTAAATCTGAAACCACCAAGGGCAGACTGAAAGTAGGCGAAACTATTTTGCTCTCCCGTGAAAGATGGGTAACCATGCCTGGTGGCTGGGGCGGACAAGGCGGCGACCCGGTTGGTTCTGCCGTTAAGATGATCCCGGTATTCGGCATCTACGACAGCACCGCCATTGGTGGCTACTCCGGCGCCAGCGGCAACGTAGTAAACGTAGCGAATCCTGTTGCACAGCTGCACCTCGAAGATATCAACAATGTTACTACTACCATTATCACCAACGCCTTTGCAGAGTTTACCATCCTCCCATCATTGAAATATAAATTCAACCTGGGTTATACCAACGCTACCAATGAGGCAGAGGATTATATGAAAAGACATGACGTAGGAACCCTGTTCAGTCAGCCTACCAATGATCTTACACAAGGCAAAGACAGAACCATCCTGGTACTGGCTGAAAACACCCTGAACTTCGATAAAACGATCGGTAAACACAGCATTCAGGCATTGGCGGGTTACTCCTACCAGAAATCGACTTATAATTATATGGTGGCCTCCAAAACCAACCTCTCCGACGGTATGAAGGAGTTGGATGCAGGCTCCAATATCGGTACTGTAGTGGGCAACAGTAAAGTAAGCACGCTGCTTTCTGTACTGGGCCGCCTCATGTACACGTACGACAACCGCTATAGCTTAACAGCCAGCTTCCGTCGTGATGGATCTTCCCGATTCGGCCCTTCCAACCGCTTCGGTAATTTCCCTTCCGTAGCTGCCAGCTGGAACCTCTCCAACGAGAAATTCTGGAACATTAATAAAAACACCGTTTCCTTCCTGAAACTCCGTGGTAGCTTCGGTATACTCGGTAACCAGGAAATCGGTGACTACCAGTACAGCGCTGCTGTTGCTTCCAATATCAACTATGTTAGCGGAGCAGACCAGCAGAAATGGTTCGGTGCTATCCAGACGGCTTTTGCCAATCCTAATATCAAATGGGAAAACACCAAAACCACCAACATCGGCTTCGATGCAGGCTTCTTCAATGATAAGCTGACCCTCACCGCCGACTACTTCACCAAAACCACTACCGACGTATTGCTGAACGTTCCGATCCCGGGTTCGGCCGGTTCTTCTGCCAATCCTACCGTTAATGCCGGTACATTGCAGAACAAAGGCTTTGAAATGGGCCTCGCCTACAACAATACCATCGGTAAATTCAAATATGGCGTAAATGGTATCATCTCCGCTGTCAGGAACAAAGTAATTGAACTGGGTACCGGTTCACAACAGATCTTCGGCGGACAGCCTACCCACCACGGTGCAAACTCCACCCTCACACAGGCTGGCGGAGAAGTAGCTGCCTTCTACCTGATCAAATCCCTGGGTATCTTCCAGTCTCAGAAAGAAATCGATGATTATAAAGACAAGAATGGTAACCTGATACAACCGAGTGCAAAACCTGGTGATATCAAATTCTATGATGCCAATGGCGACGGTGCTATCAGCAGCAGCGACCGCGTAAACATGGGTAGTCCGTTCCCTAAATTCGAATATGGTATCGGTGGAAACGTGGCTGCCTTTAATTTTGACCTGAATGTCTATTTCCAGGGTACACACGGCAACAAGATCTATAACGGTCTGCGCCAGGACCTGGAAGGCATGAACCTGGAGTTTAACTACAGCCGTGCCACCCTCAACGCCTGGACACCTACCAATACGAACACCAATATTCCAAGAGCGGTGATCGATGACCCTAACTACAATGCACAAACGTCTTCCCGTTTCCTTGAAGATGGTTCTTACCTGCGCTTAAAAACACTGCAGTTAGGTTATACCATTCCTGAGAGATTACTGGAACGTGCAAAAATCAGCAGCATCAGGGCTTACTTCAGTGCCAACAACCTCTTCACCATCACCAACTACAGCGGCTTCAACCCGGACATCGGCAGAACCGGCAGTATCCTGGACAGAGGTGTAGACTTCGGCCATGTTGCTTATCCGCTTGCCCGTACCTTTTCTCTCGGCGTTCAACTGTCATTGTAATTACTTAAAATTCAACGTATGAAAAAGATATTTATCTCGGTCGCAACCATCATGGCTTTAGCCAGCTGCTCCCGCGATACACTGGAACTCACTAACCCGAACCAGATTACAACGGAGACATTCTGGAAAGATGAAACGGATGTAAAAAGTGCACTGGCAGCCACCTACGGATTGTTCAAAAACGTGAACGGTGGTTACTGGGGTGTTCGTGGTGTGGAGCTTTCCAATGGCCGTGGCGACGATTTCTTCATCAGGAATGACGTGAGTTACCTGTACCAGCTGTCGACCTTCACCAATACACCTGATAATGCTGCTGCTACCAGCGTTTTCAATAACTCCTATATGGCCATTTTCCGCGCCAACCAGATCATGGAGAACATCAGCAAAGCAAAACTCTCTGCTGACCTGGAAAAAGCCTATATAGCAGAAGCAAAGTTCCTGCGTGGTATCAACTACTTCATCCTCGTAACCAACTTCGGTGATGTACCTATTCGTACTACCGTTCCCGTTAGCAAGGATGATTATTTTATCGCCAAATCACCCGCAGCGGACGTATGGGCACAAGCCATCAAAGACTTCACCGAAGCTGCTGCCGACCTTCCTGTTTCCAGAACAGGCAGTGATCTTGGAAGAGCCACCAAAGGCTCCGCCATCGGCTATCTTGGCAAATCTTACGTATACCTGAAACAATGGGCGAATGCTGAAACAACGCTCAAACAGCTGACCACCTCTCCTTACAGCTATTCATTGATGCAGGATTACAACGACAACTTTACCACCGCTAAGAAAAATAACAGCGAGTCTGTTTTTGAAATTCAGCTGGCAGACGTTGGTGGTACCAACCCATGGGCTGGTGAAAACTCCAATGAAACCCTGGGAACCACCACTGCACAGGAATTTGCACCTTCAGAAGTAGCAGGATGGTTTGAAGTGAGTCCGACAGACAAACTATACACCGAGTTCCAGAAGGAGAAAACAACCTCCAATGAGCTGGACCCTCGTATGTACGCTACCCTCATGTGGGACTACCCTAATGCGGTATTCTACCAGAAACCATTCAGTGCCTTCACCCTGGTATTCGGCTACAAATCCATGTATAAGAAATACCAGAATTACCTGCAAAAAAATGAACTGAGCGGTTCCAGTGGTGCGGCAGACTATACTACCAGCATCAATGAGCGCGCATTGCGTTATGCAGATATCGAGTTATTACTCGCAGAAGCACTGACCATGCAGGGCAAAACCGGAGAGGCATATCCTTATGTACAGGCCATCCGTACAAGAGCCAACCTGGGTACCTTAACCGCCGGACTCGGACAAGATCAGCTGATGGCTGAAATCAGACATCAGCGTATGCTGGAATTCGCCCGCGAAGGACAGCGCTTCTACGATCTGCAACGTTGGGGACTGCTGAAACAGGAATTGAGCGCCAGCGATAAAATCGGCGTTCAGTATTATGTTGCCGGCAAACATGATTTCTTCCCGATACCACAGGCAGAAATCGACAACAACCCGAAAATGGTACAAAATACCCTCTGGAAATAAGTATTCATAATGTGTGACGTTAGGGGCTGGCCTATTCCTGGGTCAGCCCCTTTTTATATCCGCTAACAGCAATAAATTATTTCTGGCAGTGTATTTCAGATAACGAGAACGGCGACCCCGTCTATATTCCCCAGCCGAAGGTTGTCCAATGCCTTGTTGGCATCTTCCAATGGAAAAATATATGTTTGTGTCTGAATAGAAAACTGATGCGCCAATGCCAGCAATGTTTCACCATCTTTCCTGGTCAGATTGGCAACAGATTTAATAGTTCGCTCTCCCCATAATAGCTGATAGGGCAAAGACGGAATATCCGTCATATGAATACCACCGCATATAATAGTTCCACCTTTTATGGTGTCTTTAAGGGCTTTCAACACCAGTTCTCCCACAGGAGCAAAGATGATGGCCGCATCCAGCAACTGCGGGGAAGTCTCAGTGGAATCACCTGCCCATGCAGCACCATAGCTGGTAGCAAAGGCCTGCGCAGAAATATCACCCGGCCTCGTGAAAGCATATACCGACTTCCCATGATTGATAGCCACCTGTATGAGGATATGTCCTGCCCCTCCAAAACCGTATATACCAATGTTTTTAGCGTTAGGCGGTAACATCGCATAACTGCGGTAACCTGTTAATCCTGCACATAGCAAAGGGGCGCCGAAGGTGCCACAATGCTTATCTGAAAGTGGAAAACAATAGCGGTGGTCAGCTACAGCATATTCTGCATAACCTCCATCAATGTTATAACCTGTAAAGCGTGCATGATCGCAGAGATTTTCCTGCCCGTTTCTGCAGTAATCACATTCACCACAGGTATACCCCAGCCACGGCACGCCAATCTGTTGCCCGATCGTTATGTCTTTAACCTGGCTGCCTAAAGCGGCTACCACTCCAACGATCTGATGGCCAGGCACTAAAGGTAGTTTGGGATGCTTAAGATCTCCATCAATAATATGAATATCCGTGCGACAAATAGCACAGGCAGTCACTTTAATCAATACCTGGTAATCGTCAGGATGGGGCACTGTTATGAGACGCTGTACCAATGGACTGCCGGCTGCTTCCAGTACCATCGCTTTCATGAAATGAGGGGTTTCCATGGTGATAATATTTCGGGTTAATTGAGGCTTATATTTCCAATGGAAATTTAATGGTTTTCCAGCTACTAAATATTTACAATAATGGTTTTTTCCCTGTCACGGGAACAAAATGACATTTTCCGACAAATAAAAAAGGCGCCTTTCGGCGCCCTTCCAACTATTAAGAGACCACTATTTGTCGTTGTTAATCAACTCCATCGTATAACTCATTTCCGGGTCTTTACCGGCCTGTATATACGAAGCGCACTTACTCACCGGCACTTCCCTGTCAGGCATCACTCCATGGCCCTTATCTGTGCTGGCATTAAAGAAATACAACTCCGACATCGGCACATTCAATATACATTTGGTACGTGGCATCAGGTATTTCATGAACCACGCTGCCGTAGTAGCGGCTTCACCACTGCCTGTTTCATGCCCTATTATGGTACCACGTTTATTCTGCTGTACCAATGATGCAAAATAGGTAGCCGCAGATACGGTACCACCACCGGTCAGCACATATACCTTCCCGTGGAATGCATCTTTATCCGGAGGGAAATTCTCCAGCAAACCTTCTCTCAGGCGGGCATTACCGATATATAACCCGGTGCTGTCTTTATCAAACCGCTGATAAAGAAAATTCTTCTGCGTCTGAATATCTTCGTCGGATAATCTTCTTCCATTCTCCGCAATCGCATACTCCGGCATGGCGATGTCGATCGTATGGGTGCGGTAATTGTAAACGTTACGGAAAGGTTTGTCTGTCAGGAAGGAATACAGCAGCGCTGAAATAGCCGGATTACCGCCACCATTGCTGCGTACATCGATGATTACCTGTTTGTATTTACGATTGTTCAGTTCCCTGAAAAACTCGCTGAACTCTTTATAGGCATCGGATTCATTGATACCAAAAGTATTCACTGTCAGCAATCCTGTTTTCGTATCATCGTAATAGTTATTGTAGATGGCATAGGAACGCTGCAACAGGTTTACCGGCAGCACCGCCATGCGGCTATCATGAAAAGCCTGTGTGGAATTGGCATAAGGCAGCGTCACCTTTTTGGTATCTGTACTGCCAGGTGCGATGTAGCTTACCTGGAACTGCTGTTCATGTGGCGACAGCAGGCTGTACATCACCTGGAAATTAGGATACAGGCGGTCCAGACCACTGGTGATGTACCCATCGCTGTATGCCGGGGTCGACAATGCCTGTAGAATGTCCTTGGCAGCCATGTTGTTGATGCTGGTCACTTCCGCACCATAAGGAATAGCCCCTCCTTTTATATTGACAAAAATCTTTCCTCTCTCTACTGCTACCGGAAAAGGAAAAAGGTTGATCATACTATACAAATCCTTTGCGTGGTCATTGTTTACACTCAGGCTTGTATGTACATCCCTCACCAGGTATACCGGCGAATACTGCAGCACAGATACCACGTCAGGTGCTGTGGCAGCCTTTTCCATCAGTGAATCGACCTTACGCTGAAAGCTGGCGGAGTCGATAAACTTATAGGGATTGGGGTGTTGCTTTTTCAGTATTTCTGCTGCCAGCCTGAAGTCGGCAATAAAATCTTCTTTGGTAAGATTCGACAATTTTTTATCCTGGGCAGATACGCGCATACTACACAATGCACAAAGTACAGCAGCCCCGGAAAGCATCCATCTCTTCATTTGATTGGTTTTTGAATATTAACATGCCTGGGAACGTATCAGCTCCAGTATACCTTCATTGCGAATGATCATCATACCTTGCCTGTCTTCCGTAATACCTTCCTGCAGACGGTATGTATAGCGCGGGCGGCCGCCTTCCAGTACGGTAGGCAGAAACGCAAAACGAATATTGCTGTTACCTTTCAGGGCCTCTCCTACTTCGATGATATGGGTAGAAACAATGAAGAGGCAGTCCTGGTACTCGGCAAAAGCCTCAGTCACAGCCAGTGTACCGTCATAGGCATCTTTCACGTTGGTACCTTTAAACAGTTCATCGAACATGAGCAATAACCGCTTCCCACTGGCAGCCGCTTCTGCGGCCTGTTTCACGCGTACCACCTCTGCATAGAAATGACTGTATCCCAGGTGGATATTATCTGCCACGTTGATAGAAGAACAGATACCCTGGCGCACAGAGAACACCATGGATTCCGCTGCTACCGGAAAGCCCATATGTGCCAGGTACATGCAGATGCCCACAGATTTCATCCAGGTAGATTTTCCCGCCATATTCGCACCGGTGAGGAACAATACATTACTGCCTTCTTCCATCCTCAGGTCGTTGCCTATAGCCCCTTGCAGACAAGGGTGCCTCAATACCTTCACCGAAAAGAGGTTCTTTTCTTTCGGCATGGCCACCGCATAGGCAAAGCCTTTACTCCTGGCCACATCACTGACAGCTATGTACATATCCAGTTCGTAAATGAATGACAGCAACTGTTCCATAGCTGCCAGCAGGCGGCCTTTCAGGAGGTGATCATAGTAGGCAAGGGTTTTCACGGATAAGGGCTTGTATATATCTATATTCATCAGCTGATCCACTTCCTTATCTGCCAGTATATCACTGATGACAGCCGCTTTGGCGGCATATTTTTCTGTAGTAACAGGGAGTGCCTGCAGGAACAGGAAACAGCGTTTCAGCGTAACGATGGTAGCCTGCAAGCCTTGTACCTTTTTCCGGTAGCGCTCATCCCTTGTAAGCGACGATAACCCTTTTTTTATCAGTGTATCGATGACAGTAATGACGGCATTTCCCGCAACACTGCCATCGAGGTATTCGCGCATCATACTGAGTTGCGACACGTCGAAGGGAAAGCCCAGGTTAGCCTGCTGGAAAGCCTGGAAGGTAGCCGCCCTTTCGTTGATGGCAGCAGGGTCTTCCAGCGGACTGCGAAACACTTCGTCCAGCATTTGTTGTCCGCCGCTCGTCTTCACCTGGTTGAAGAGGTGATATACAGAACCGTTACGGTATTTACCCATGAGGTTCAGTTCATCTGCGGTCTGTTTATCTATATTAAAACTCATAGCTGTTCTTTTATTGTTCCAGTGCACGTTTACGGCCGTTCTTCAGAATATCCAGGATACCTTCATTGCGGATGATGATCATACCATGGCGATCATCCGTGATACCACGTTCAAGGGTATACGTATATTCCGGTGTATGTCCTTTCATGCGTGTTGGCAGGTAGAGGAATCCGGTACCGGGGAATTTTTTCAGGTCGTCGCCCGCTTCTACAATGTGGGAAGAGATCACGAAGAGACTGTCTTTCTTTGCGGTGAATGCGCCGGTAATAGCCACGGTGGCTTCATGCGCATCTTTAACGTTGGTACCGCGAAACAGCTCATCAAAGATCACCAGCAGCGATTTCCCTGCATGTAGTTCTGCGGCTATCTTTTTCACGCGTAATACTTCCGCATAGAAATGGCTGGCGCCCATGCCCAGGTTATCCGGCAGGTTGATCGTCGTGAAGATGCCATCCAGCACTACAAATTCCATGCGCTTTGCCGCTACCGGAAAGCCCATATGTGCCAGGTATACTGCTGTGCTGAGCGAGCGCAGGAAGGTGGATTTACCGGCCATATTGGCGCCTGTCAGGAAGATCACATGCTCTCCCGGGTGCAGACGTACATTATTCCCTATGGCATTTTTAACACCAGGATGGTACACACCTTCCAACAGGAGCATATCGCCGCCTTTCGCTACCGCCACCGGAAAAATGAACTGTTGTGCTGTGGCCACGGCAGCTACGGCGAGGTATACGTCCAGGCGATATACCTGCTGCATCAGCTTTTCGATGCGGCCACGTTCGCGGGTGCGGAACAGGAGATCGTAGGCGGTAACGGCAGCGAAGGAAAGCTTACTGCCGTTTTTTTCCTGGTGCACCGGTTCCAGCGCAGCATCGTTCAGTAATTCCCTGATAACGGCGCGCTCTCCTTCATAGGCTTTGATCTGCTGTACGGCAGGATCGCTGACAAATGCTGAGATCTGCTGTACCAGCGCTATCACCGCCGATACGCCGTTGTTGATATCCTTTTCACTCAGTGCAGCGTTCCTGGTGGCATTCTTCGTTTGTACGTCGGCGTTAGCGATGTACTTTTCTGCCATATCGAACAAGGCTGCATTGAAAGGAAAGCTGATATTGTTTTTTGCGAAATGCGCTATAATACTACTCCTGGTGTTGATCGCTGTCCTGTCGGACAATGGGTTCCGGAACATCTCCTTCAGGATCGTTTCGCCTCCCCTTGTCCGGGTTTGATTGAACAGGTCATAGATCCCCTTGCTGTCGCGCTTTCCGAAGATCCTGAGATCTTCAATTGTCTGATCATCTGTATGCAAAATCATTGCTTCCTGTTTTAATTATTTTCTTTTTCTTCTGATCAGTAATACGGTTCCCAGCAACAATACAAGTGCCGGCAGCACCCATACATACACGATTCTGAGCATACCTGCGCCGGTAGAACCTATCAGCAGCAGGGTATCGTTAGGCTTCGGCTTTGGCGTATAAATCGGGAATTTGCCATAGTCGAGCCAGGAGTAGATACTCTGTCCGAGGAAACCGCCACCCTGGCGCAGGTTACTCATGAAGTCGGCATCAGCGGTAATGACGATGCGTTGTTCTTTGTTGTGCTGGTTTCTGCTGAGAGAAACCATGGTTGTATAGCGTGGAATCTGACTGTCACCATCTGCGGGATTAAATACCGGCGGCACTGAATCCGTTACCACGGTTCCGGCTTTCAGCCAGACTTTCCCGGTGCCGGTCTGCAACAGTGGTTTTACCGTATATCCATTGTCGTTAGTCCATTCCAGGGCAGTAACACCTGACATCAGCTGCGGTAAACTGTCTTCCCCTTTTTTGAACTGCTCCTTCAGCAATAGCATTACGCCATCACCGGAAAGGTCCGTAGCCTCCCTGGTCAGGAAGGGTTTCACCATATGTGGCATTTCTTCTTTGGAGAGCTCAATGAGTGTACCATCGGTCATCTTCACGCCCAGCTGCGACAGCAGCGGGTTCAGAACCTGTTGCTTGCCTGGTTCTCCCAGGATAAACATATTGCCGCCGTTATCGATATAGTGCTTTAACTTATCCATGGTAGCGACACTGAGGGCCGTTTTCGGATCTGCGAGTACCAGCGTGCTGATATCTGCCGGTATCTCCTGTGTTTCTGCACAAATAGTATCTGCATCAAAACCCATGTTTATCAGGGCATAGCGATTTGTTTTCGCAATAGAGTGGTAGTTAAATTCTCTTTCTCCGCCCTTGGTGATATCGCGTTCGAGGTTGCCCATGAGGAAAATATTCTTAGGCATAGCCGGTTGCGTGAGTCGTTTGATGGCGGCGGATACCTGCTGCTCTTCCGGCCAGAATGTAGCATCATCGAAGGTGCGCAGGAAAGTGGTTTTGCCTTTGTATTTCAGCTGCATCACAAGGCGGTAGTTTTCCGGCGAGAGGTCGATTTGCTTACGTACTTCAGGGCCCGGTACGAACAGGGAAGGCTTGATTTCGTAACCATCGCACATCTTCTCTGCTATCTCTTTATGACTTTTACCCCCCCACATGATATCCAGGGTCTTATCACCATCCCGGGTATCATAGTAGTAAACGTAGTTGAATTTAATATCCGGCTTAAAGCGCAGGAAAGGTTCCCAGAGGTTCCAGAGGTAATCATTTCTGTTTTCCGGCAAACCGCGCTGCAGGCCTGTTCCGAAGAGATTACAATACAGGGTCACTTCCAGCGGCCCGTCGTTCATCTCTTTAATCACCTGCTGTGTATTGGGATGTATGGTATTACTGTTGGTAGCAGTAGTATCCCAGTAACCGATATAGCCTGGCCTGGAAGTAAAATAACCGATCACCAGCACCAGCACTGCCACGCCGATGTACCTGCCGGCATTCACATACCAGGGCTTTGATTCACGGCCAGCCTTCAGCTTTATCAGTGTAAAGCTGACGAACATATATACGATGAGGATAAAATATACGAAGTCTTTGGTGGTGATAAGTCCACGCAGCATTTTGGAAGTACGTCCTGATATGGAAAGAAAATAAGTCAGGTCTCTTACTAAATCATATTTCTGCCACAGGCCACCAATACGGCTCAGCACAAAGATGATGATAAAACTACCGATAGCAGATACGATCTGGTAGTTAGTCAGACTGCTCATAAACAACCCGATAGCGGTATAGGCGCATACCAGCAGATAAAATCCCAATGTGGCAGATAACAGCACACCATAATCCGCATGTTGTATATTGATCATCCCTGTGATCATAAATACCCCTACAATCCCTACCAGCAGCAGGTTATACAACATCACTGCCAGGTATTTCCCTAAAACGATCTCGCGGATTTTTACGGGAGATGAATAGAGTAGTTTGATAGAACCGGTGTTGATTTCACGGCTGATAAGGCCCATGGTCAGCAATGGCACAAACAGGTAAAGGTTTTGTAGTACGTTCATGAATATGCCATCCTGTGCCAGGAAGATGGTGGAAGTCATGGCAATACCGAAGTCTTTGAACTTAGGCGTATTCTGCACCAGCACTTCCTGCCATTTAGCCATAGGATATAATGCGCCCGTATAATAGACGCCACATTGTATCATAAAGGCAATTGTAAGAAACCACGCTACCGGGGAATAGAAAAGATTTCTCAGTTCTGTTCCCGCGATTTTAAATATCATCTTCATGTAAGAATATTATTGGAGAGATTGAATAGATAGTTGCTTGAAAATATCGTCCAGCAGGCCTTTATCGAGACTGATCTCCCGTAGTCGCCATCCTTGTTGTACACTGGCTGTGATAATTCTTTCGGTGATATCTGCATCACCATCAAAATAAATTCGTATCTGGCGGTCGCTGAGGAACTCCACTTTAGCGGCGCCGGGTATCTTCATCAATTCACCGGAAGAAGGAGGATTTTCCATACGTACCAGCACACTATGCGGTTGTACGTAGTTATTAAAGGCATCCATGGTATCGGAGAAGATAACGCGGCCCCCTTCAATCATCACTACTTCACGGCAAAGCAGGTGTACTTCGTTGAGGATATGGGACGACAACAATACGGTATGGTCCTCTCCTATTTCGCGGATTAGTTTTCGCGCTTCTATCAGCTGGTTGGGATCGAGTCCGTTCGTCGGCTCATCCATTACTACCAGTCGTGGTTTATGGATGATGGCCTGTGCGATGCCTACCCGCTGCCGGTAGCCACCGGAAAGGTTACCAATCAGCCTGGAGCTGAAATGCCCGATACCACAGCGTTCTTTGGCTTCTTCCACCGCTTTTCTGACACTATGCTTTTCCATCTTCCGCAGCTGTGCGCAATAGGTCAGGTATTCATCCACGGTGAGGTCTGCATAAACCGGTGGGTACTGTGGCAGGAAGCCGATTTCTTTTTTGGCTTCTTCGGGGTATTTTCTCATGCTGATGTCGTTGATATAGACATCCCCTTCTGTCTGATTCAGCACACCACAGAGGATATTCATGGTAGTGGATTTGCCGGCCCCATTGGAGCCAAGCAAACCAACCACACCAGTTTCTGTAATTTCCAGGTTAATATCGCGTATAGCCCATGCGCTGCTATACCGGTGCGAGAGCCGCTCAATTTTCAATATCGTACTCATTGCGGTTGTTGAATGTTGTTAATATTTTACGATCATCACCTGTTGTTTTTGTTTCCCTGTTCCGCCGGGTATACCAATCAACGCGAGTGCCCTGTTCTGGTATAACCATGGTTGTTGTCCGGATGATGGTGGCGGATAATGCACCCCTGTTGTTGTAAACGTTGTTATCAAAGCATCTGTGGCGGCATCTCTGAACTCAAAAACATATTCATCCAGGTGTGCATTGACAGGATAGGTGATAAATGCAGATTGTGTTTTAAACGGTAGCGACGCAGCTTCCGGCGCGCTCTTGCCGCGCTGAACAACCTTCACCGGGCCACTTCCCGGCGAAAGATTAATAAACCGTATGCTGGTAGTACTGTCGCCGGCAGGATGATAGGGTAATGATTCTTCTGTCAGTAAGGTGTCTGGCTTTGCCAGGGTGCCCGTTACATATACCATATGAATAGAACCTGCTGCCAGATGAAGGTTCAGCTTCACCAGCGGCTCATCTTTAGCGGTTGTATCCGGATAGTTGTAGATCCATATCGGCTGCTCACCTGCATTCATGCTGTAGTGGCGTGTCGGCAGCGATGCATCTGCATATCCCAGCACGAAGGTGTAGTAATAATCGTAGGGCAGTCCTCCCTTGAAATTGGTGGCCAGGTAGGAACTTCCTACTACTGCATTCATGATATTCACTGCTGCTGCCTGCCTGGGCAGTACATCCTGTTTACCGCAGGACATCAGCATCATCCCTGACAGTAACGCATATATGAAAAGTTGTTTTTTCATCTTAGTAGAAAGGATTTTGGGTGAGGAAATGATTGGTACTGATCTCCAGCACAGGGATAGGATATACCGCCTGATAATCGCCTATCCATGGTTGTTTTAAAGGATCATTTGCCAGCACATCGTGCATGAGTTTAGTACGTTTCAGATCGAACCAGCGGTGTCCCCATTCGGCAAAGAGTTCTGTCCTTCTCTCTTTCGCTACCGCAGCAAGTACCTGGTCTTTATTCAGGCCGGCAGACAGCGATGATAATCCTGCCCTGTTTCGGATCATGTTCAGGTCGGAGATAGCAGTGGCAATACCGCCGGCGCCGCCGTTGGCAGCGGCTTCTGCGCGGATAAGGTATACTTCCGCGAGGCGTAATGCCATATAATATTCTGTAGGCAGCATGCCCGGTATACCTGTGGCCTGTCCTACCTTATACTTGGCAGGGAAGTAAGTGACGCCTGGTTTATCGTTGTTGCCGGTAGTATTATCCGTGCTGTCTACCCATTGTTTCCATCGAAGGTCGCCTGGCTCGAAAGTAGCCGCCAGCGAAGGCGTCAGACAATACGTGGCCGGTGATATTTTCATCACCAGTGGCTGCATGATGAACCCTTCCGGCGTGGCGCCTTTCAGCGAGAAGCTGGTGGAAGTTTCCTGTAGTTGCCACAGTGCTTCTCTGCTACCGGTCAGGAATACACGGGAAAGATCGCTTTCCAGCGTATAATCTGCCTTATCGTCAATCACTTCTGTGGCGGCCGTAACGGCATTGCTATAATCGCCGGTATAGAGGTAAGCCCTTGCCAGCAAGGCAAGTGCGGCGTATTTGTTAGGTCTTATACGTTCGCCGGTGGCGGTAGGATAAGCTGCAGGCATGCTCTGCGAAGCCTCTTTCAGGTCATCAATAATCAGTTTCCATACCTGGTCCTGTGGCGCTCTCGACAGTTTAGCGGTTACGTTAAAGTCGATGGTAAGCGCCAGTGGTACATCTCCGAAAAAATTTACCAGGTAAAAATAACTGAACGCACGTACGAATTTCGCCTCTCCCGTCAAAGCCTTGCGCACACTATCTTTCAGGCTAGCGGATTTACTGGCTGCTATTCCTTCAATGATAGAGTTGGCGCCATAGATGGCATCATATGCCGATCTCCATGCAGACCATGGCTTATCGCTGTTATAGATGGTCAGTTTATTGGTGTTGATACCGTAGAGCGATTGATCTGCGGTACCCCTGTAGTTATAAAGTTCATCGGAAGATAACCCGCCGAGGATGGTAGACAATCCTGCGGAAAAGCCTTGCAGTCCCATTTCCTGAGCACTGCCAGCGTTCGCACCGTTGATCATCTTACTATAAACACCTGCTATCGCACTATTGGCTTGTTTTTCTGTGCTGAATACCTGCCCGGTGGAAATGGTATTGATAGGATCAGGCACTGTCACCAGCTTTTTGCAGGCGCTCAACATGCCCAGCAGCAGCAGGCTGCCGGCAACAACTATATTTCTCTGATTTCTCTGCATAGCCATTGATTTTAGAGGTTAAGGGAAAAGCCGCCGGTGATAGTTCTGGAAGGTGGAACACTGGACCTATCCCGTGTTTCAGGGTCCATACCCGGGTAGCTGGTGATGGTGAAAATATTTTGTGCCCGTACAAAAACGCGGCAGCCGGCCATATGCATTCTCTTCATCATTGCATCAGGGAGGCTATAGCTGAGAGCGATGTTACGCAGCCGGAGATAGGAGGCATTTATCCATGCGGCATCAGACGAACCAATAGAGGTACCGTTGGAATTGCTATAGGCGGGATAGGCGGCGATATCACCAGGTTTCTGCCAGTGGTCGTGCAGGGCAGCTACCGGCAGGTTACCAAATGCTCCTGGCACCACTATGAAGGGATTTTCCCCGATCTGACGCTTGTAATCGAAGAACAGGTCAAGGTTCCAGCCTTTATAGGTAAGTCCGGTGCCCATACCACCGTAGTATTTAGGATTTTTATCCAGTACGATGTAGCGGTCGTCGTTGCCGGTGCCCGGAGGTACGCCACCATTGGAGATTGCCTGACCATCCTTGTTATGATCTTCAAAAGTGTAGCGCCCTGTTTGAGGGTCCACTCCGAGGTAATGCAGCACATATTCCGCACTCAGGGACTGTCCTACGCGGTAAAGGGTATAGTACGGCGACTCCTCAATACCCGGATAAGATACCAGTCTGTTTTTATTGGTAGCGATATTAAAGTTGATGGTCCAGCGGAGATCTTTTTTCTCCACCAGTGTGGCGCGGAGGGTGCCTTCCCATCCGGTGTTGGCAACTACGGCAGCCCAGTTGGCGGTAACGATGCTGAAACCGGTATAAGACGGAGTAGGGATGGCAGTTACCTGGTCGCCGGAACGGTAGTTATAATAGGCCGCTTCCAGGTTGATACGGTCTTGCAGGAGGCTGATATTAAAGGCAGCTTCATATTTTTTATTCGACTCCCAGTGGTATTGCTGGTTCATGGCATGTATAGGCACCAGCGGCTGTACACCGTCGTACGGATATAACGGCGTGCCGCTAAGCTTCACCGCCCATTGCGACAGGTAGGCATAGTCTCCGATGGAGCCATCGCTACCTGTGATACCGTAACTGGTACGCAGTTTCATGAAGCTCACCCATTCCGGCAGAACTGCCTTCATCCATGGCTCTTCCGAGAGGTTCCATGCCAGGCCCACCGAGCCGAAGTTACCGAACTGACTTCCCGGCGCAAACCTGGAAGAGCCGTCTCTCCTGCCATTCAGGTTAATGATATATTTATTGTCCCAGTTATAATTGATACGTGCAAAAGCACCGGCATATTTATAACGGGCATAGTTTTCAGCAGTTTGCTGGATCAGTGCATTGTTGATGCTTTTGAGCATATTATCATCGGTGTAGCCTAAACCGAAGGAGGTTACTGCATCGGTGATCGTAGACTGTAAGCTACCACCCACCTGTATTTTCAGGTCGCCCTTGCCGATGTAGCGGGTATAGGCGATCTGCGGTTCTATGATCCAGTTGGTATTTTTTGTGGTGCCGAAGTTGGCCATACCTGTTGGATTCAACAGCGGATTCTGGGAAGCAATAGGTACGATATAGCTGGTATTGGCAGCCATATTCGTAAAGCCTGCGGTAGTAGACAGCGTAAGTCCTTTTACCAGTTCATAGTTGATACCCAGGTTGGTGCTGAACTGGTTAGTTTCCATCGCATTTGTCTGCAACAGGTAACCAAACGGGAAGTCACTGCCGTTATTGCTGGCATTCCATTCGTCCCAGTTGAGTTCTCCTTTGCTGTTATATATCCCTGGCGCATTCGGCGGCAGGTTTAAAATATTTGGATTGGCGGAGATGGCATCTACATGTGTATAGGAATATTGTGTTCCGAGGTTAACGGACAGTTTCTGGTTCTGGCTGCGGTGGCCCAGGTTGGCGCTTAAAGACGCCTGCTTACTGGACCCGCTCTGGCTCAGTACATCTACCTGACGACTGTAGTTACCGCCAATACGGAAAGTATTGCTGGCATCTCCGCCTGACAAGCTGGTGCTGACGGTTGTCTGGCTACCTGTTCCCAGAATCGTTTTCTGCCAGTCGGTATAACGGGTAGTATCCCAAACCGTAATATCGGCAGCATTGGCAGGAGTAGGTGTGACGCCATCATTCTTGAAAGCCTCTTTTCTCATCTGCACATACTGCTGTGTATTCAGCATTTTCCTGTAATGAGGAATATCTATATAACCCTGGTTAACATCGAAGCCGAAACTTGTTTTGCCAGGCTTACCTTTTTTGGTAGTGATGAGGATAACACCATTTGCGGCGCGGGAGCCGTAGATAGCGGTAGCATCTGCATCTTTGAGCACTTCAATACTTTCGATATCGCGTGGGTTCATGCTAAAGAGCGGGCTTTGTCCATTTGTTGCGGTCATGCCGGCTTGCATATATCCGGCGCTGACACCATCAGGATGATATACATCCGGGAGGTCGAGTACTGTCAGGGGCACACCATCGATCACATAGAGCGGATCGCCGATAAAATTGGAACCAAGGGAGTTGCGTCCTCTTATTTCCACTTTCACCGGGGCACTGGCATAGCCGCTGGTTTGGGTGATGAGTAACCCGGGTACCTGCCCTTGCAAGGCCAGCAGCGGGTTCAGTACGGGTTGTCTTTCTATTTCCTTTGCAGTGATCCTGGAGATATTACCTGTGGCCAGTCGCTTACTGGTGATACCATAGGCCTGTACCACTGCCTGGTCCAGCTCGCTGGTGGCGGGTTCCAGCTTCACGTTGAAGATGGTTCTCAGGCGTGCAACGGAAACCGAAGTTTTCTGAAAACCGATGCTGGTGAAGGTGATGATATCGTCTTCATTGACGTTCTTCAGTGTAAACAAACCTTTTTCATCTGTTTGGGTGCCTTTGCCGCTGGCGGCGATTACTGCGGTAACACCGATGAGTGGAGTGGTGCTTTTGTTGTCAGATACCACACCCGAGACATCGCGCGTGGGCGCTTTGTCTTCGGGGGTAGCATGCTGCATGTCATCCGTTTTCCGGATCACCACAATGGTAGTACCTACGATACTATATTTCAGTGGTAATCCGGCAAAGAGGGATTTCAGGAAAGTAGCTATTGGCTGGTTTCTGGCATTTACGGAAACGGATACAGTGACGTCTATCTGGTCCGGATTAAATATCACGACGTAGCCGGACTGTTTTTTAATCTCTGCAAACACCTGTTGCAGCGTAGCTTTCTTGCTGCTGTAGGTGATTGTTTGTGCTCCTGCCTTCAGGGAAATTCCCAGGCAGAAGACCATCAGCAGCATGACGGTCAGCCTTTTAAATGGCCGGTGGCAGGCTGTTGACCGTGTGCGAATAGTTGATGCTGGATTCATGGTAATTCTGGTTGATGAAAATAATTTGTTTTAGTATGGACAAAGCTCCGCCTGTAGCTTTTCAGCCTGTACCGGGTATCATGCCGGTACTGATAATTTCAGATGATTGGAATAGCAGTAATAAACTGTTTGTTGGCGAATAACAGCAAGGCTACCCCTATAGCTTTACAGCTTTAATGCAACATAAGCGCGATGGCCATAGCCATTAAATGTTCAAAAAATCAGGTATGGTACACATGACAATAAATGTTACGGCATAATAATCAGTTTGCGTCCTTCGAGCCGGTAATGCACGCCCATAGTACTTAGTATGGTCAGGGCGTCGTTGAGTCCGAGGTCTCTTTTAATCTCACCGCTGAAAGGAATATGTGGCACGCCATGTTCATATACCACCTCTACATCGTACCATCGGGCCAGCTGCCGGAGTACTTCGTCGAGGGCGGTATGATCAAAGCGAAACAGTCCATCCTTCCAGGCAACGACCATTTCTGTATCTGCGTTGCTGGCCACATTCAGCTGATCGTTGCTGACAACAGCCTGTTGTCCGGGCTTCAGCACTGCTGAAGCGTTCTGATGTATCATCCTTACACTTCCCTGTAATAAGGTGGTACGAATAGTTGGTTCGTCGGTATATGCGTTTACGTTAAATGCTGTTCCTAATACTTCTATGGTGGCTTTACCATCTACATCTACTACAAATGGTTGCTCTGCCTGTTGTTTAATATCAAAATAGGCTTCTCCGCTGATTTTCACCGTACGGTTCTTCCCATGGAAGGCCGTAGGATAGGTAATTGCAGATCCTGCATTCAGCCATACGGCGGTACCATCGGGCAGCATCAGGCGGTATTGTCCGCCTTTAGGTGTGGAGAGCGTATGCAGCTCTGTATTGCCGGCATGCCCGTTATAGTCCAGCTCCCCTTTATTATTGGCAACCTGAAGGCCGTTTTGCTGTACGATATTACCATAGGCACTATCGAGTTGTATCTGTTTACCATCGGGCAGCGTGAGGACGGCATGGTTGCCGGGAACGACCAGTGGCTGATTAGCTGCCAGCGGCGCCTTACTTTTCTGCGGCTTCATCAGCCAAATAGCGGAACCTATCAGCAGCAGCACCGCTGCGGCCGCGGCATATGGCTGCCAGCGTCTGCGTATAGGCACTACCGGAGTAGCGGTACTGTCCATCAGCTTAGCCAGGATACGTTCCGTGCCTCCCGGCAGTAAAGCAGGCGGCTCCCCGAAAGATTGGCGGTATACCGCTTCCAGTGCAGCTTCCATTTCTGCATTATCTGTTCCAGGATTTTCCCTGAGCCATGCAAACAGCGCTTCACTATCGGCCTCCGTAATGGTGCCGGCCAGAAATTGCTCCAACAACACTTTAACAGGAAAATTATTTGGCTCCATATCTATAAGACTAATGAATAAAACAAATGGGTGGATGGATTTAAAAAAAATCTGAAAATTCTTATTTCAGCGCTACCAGCAGCAGTAGCAACCCGATATCACCATGGGCCAGGAGGTAGTCCCGTATTGACTTTACGGCCAGCGACAGGTGTTGTTTGAAGGTATTCCGGGAGATATTCATCATGGCGGCGGCTTCTTCATAGCTCCTGCCCTGCTGCCGGCAAAGGATGAAAGCCTCGCGGCGCTGGGGCGGCAAACTGTCGATCGCCTGCTGCAGCAAGGCCTCATATTGCCTGGATTCCACGGTATCCATCAGCGACTGCTCATTGATGCCCAGCGTAAGGCGATGCGTAATTTCATCGCGGATGGTATCATATAAGGCAATGCGGTTGAGTTGTGTGAGGGCAGTATTGCGCGCCAGCCGGTAAAGGTAGCTGTCAAAAGATTTTTTGATATCCAGCTGGGCCCTGACTTCCCAGACTTTCAGAAATACGTCGTGGACCAGGTCTTCCGTAAAGGCCGGATTCCTGGTAAATTTTACCAGGTAATTATATATACCTGCGTGGTATTGCTGGTATATCGCTGTGAATGCCTCCCGGTTGCCGAGGGCTAATTGCTGCAGTAAATCCTGTTCATTCATCCCTATATTGCTATCAGCCCCTTTTACTGATGCACCAGTAAAATTAATATTAATTGTTAAAAATCATAGTAGCAGAGAGGATGGGTGGTTATCCTGACGGACAAATACAGGTATATCTCTGTAAAAATATTAATAAAATACCTGATAAGTCAGCTGGACCGATTTGCCAAATCTTTGAGCCAATTCACCAAGGATCGGGTTTAGACATGCTGTTATTTTGTTCTGTTAATGATATGGGTATAAGGACAGGTTTATCAGGATGTACTACAATCGCTCAGTCAACATTTTTGCTTAAATTAGCTGCCTGTTGAATGATGCATTGCATCAAAGTTTCCATCCTTTCCCTGCTTCCATACTGTTACCTGCACAACATGTGCAACGCGGACCACAACAGCAATCTTTTGAGATAATGATTTTAGACTATAAGAAAATAGAACTCTTTGGGAAAACACTATTACAAAAAGTGGAAGTAAAACCACCTTTCGAATATGCATTTCCCGTGGCTGAACAGGCTTGCTTTTTATATATGTTAAAAGGTGAGATGACCTATCAATCAGGAGATGACCATTTAGAAATTCCTGCTAACCATTCTTTACTGCTCAACTGTTTAAACTCCGGTAAACAAATACACGGCACCATTCCGGGCAGTGCCGGTGAAATCATCATCGTTACTTTCCATCCGGATATATTAAGAAAAGTTTACGACAAGGAAATTCCGTATATCTTTCAGCCCGGCCATCAGGCAACCTACCTGTCAAGGGGAAAGGTTAACAATGACTTTCTGATTCAAAAATATATTGAAGGATTACTCTTCTATTTTGAAAATCCATTTCTCGTCAATGATGAAATTTTAATTTTGAAATTGAAAGAAATCATTCTGTTACTATCGCAGACACAACAAGCGGAGACTATACGGGTAATTCTCTCTCAACTGTTCTCCACTACCACCTATACTTTTAAACAGATTATCGAAGCCAATATTTTCCTACCTGTTAATATAGATGAGCTGGCAGCGAAAACCAATTTGAGCTTATCCTCTTTTAAGCGGGAGTTTAAGAAATTATATAATGACTCACCCGCTAATTATATAAAAAATAAAAGACTGGAAAGAGCAGCAGAATTGCTGGTAGCCACAGCGCAACGTATTACCGACATTGCCTTTGAATGTGGATTTAATGACATCGCCAATTTCACGAAAAGCTTTCATGACAAATATGGCCATTCACCTACCAACTACAGAATGCATCATATGAAGTAAGTGTAACATTGCATGTACCAAACCCCTTTAAACATAAATGTTTAAAGGGGTTTTCTTTTTGAGCCGGATTATCAAATCATTGAACCAATCTGCCAAATACCTTCCCGGTTTGTATTGCAATTTTGCAATATCAAATCATTTAAAAATCAATTTATGGGACTGTCACATTTAGGTATTTTTCATACCATCATAGGCGTTGCAGCGATAATTTCCGCAGTTATCTCTTTAGTAAAAACAGCAAAAATAGATCTCTCCCTACTCACCGGTAAAATCTACTTTTATTGTACACTCATTACCTCGCTCACTGCCCTGGGGTTGTCTAGTATTAAAGGGGTGAATCCGGGTCATATACTGGCATTACTGATTGTAGTCCTGATATCCGCTGCTTATTACCTTCACACAAAAAAACAAGGCAGCAACAGGGCCCGTTTTTTTGAAAACTTCTTTCTTTCATTCAGTTTCTTCCTGTCATTAATTCCTACCGTTAATGAAACCCTTACCAGGGTACCGGTTGGACATCCAATAGCACAGGGCCCGACAGATCCATTGATTGGTAAAACACTATTATCTTTACTTATTCTATTTATTATTGGTGCTATTTTACAATTCCGGAAGCAAAAAAGCATCAATAATTATGCATAAGTTCCCGTATAATTAATGGCTGATAAGAGACCGCCAACAGGAAATATCCCGTGCGGTCTTTTTCTATTTTACATACCGTTATTCCTCCAGAACTACAGCAGTAAATCTTGTTGAAACCCCCGACATTTAACCGTGAAAACACGCCGGAACATTGCGCTAAAACCACCATTGTAAAACCAGCGGGCTCATGGTACTTTTAGCATTACTAAGTCCTTCCCTTTTTATATGAAAGCTACTTCTTCGCTCAACACCGTTAAGGTGCCTGACATTTCTCTGCCTGCTGCCGGCGGTACAGTGAGGGCCGCAGATGAGCACTACCACACCAATGCCTATACCGGCAACGCAGGTTTTTCCATCCCCATACCGTTACCTGCTTCGCGGGCACTAACTCCTTCCCTGGATATCGGCTACAGTTCAGCAGCGGGTGATGGTATACTGGGTATGGGCTTTCATCTCAACGAATCCTGCATCAGCATAAAAACCAATAGGGCCTATCCCCGCTATAACAACGAAGACATATATACGCTTGATGATACAGAACTGGTGTTTGCCGGCACGGCCACCATCACAGAAAATGGTGTACTGGTAACAGTAGATACCTACCTGGAAAGGTTTCAGACTACCTTTAGCCTGATTCAGCGATACAGTTCCCAAAATAATACTTACTGGAAGGTTACCTTCAATGACAATTCCTCCATCATTTACGGTGACACCCCGGCGTCCCGCATTGCAGACCCTCAGCATCCCGACCACATCTTTGCCTGGTATGCCGCCAGACATACAGATGCCGTCGGAAATATGATACAATACACCTACACACAGCTGGACCCACAGGATGCCAATATCTATATGACCGGTATTGCCTATGGCAATTACCACCAGCCGGGACAAGATGATATTTTTGCGTTTAAAGCCTGGATAGATTACGGCCAGCTGGATGTACAGCTTAATGAGAACAGCCTTCTGTTTACAGCAGCTTCGAAAATACCAGCTAAGCGCACAGACATCAACTGTAATTACCGTGCAGGTTTTGCCGTTTATACGCAGTTCCTGGTAAAGCATATCATAGTAGTACACGATTTCCCGGATGAACCTACCGCCGGACAAAACTGCATCACCGCACTGTGGCAGATGGATTATACTGCCGTTAAAGATGCGGCGGCCTGCACTACACTGAAAAGCGTTACGGAATATGGCGCCATCAGGACCAAAGAAAATGAATACCAATTAAAGGCACTTCCACCGATATTACTGGATTTCAGCACCTTCGGCCAGCAACAGCTGACATTCACCCCGATTATGGACGACAAGGGGGCCATATTCAATCAGCCATTGCACCTGCTGGACCTTCACCGCGACGGGCTTCCAGGACTGCTCTACCGGAATGCAGACACCCTCTACTTTTACAGGGCAAAAGGGAATGGTGTTTATGAAGTCCCGAAAGATAGTCTCACTGCGCCCAACGGCTTTGCCGACCCTTCCCTGCCCATGCAGGTTGTTTCCCTGGAAGGCAACGGCCAGTTTCAACTGGAATACAGCAACGATCATTATAGCGGCTACTATGCCCAGAATGAACAGGGACAATGGCAACCCTTTACGGCTATGCCGAAGATAAGTCTGGATAACATGGCCGGCTATACGGAGCGGCTGGACTTCAGTGGCACCAGTCGCGCAGATGAATTGCTTATCACGCCAAAGGCATTACACTACCGTGCGTCGCTGGGGCTCGAAGGTATGAGTACCGACCTTCAGTCCCTGGAGAATATCCACGCTGTAGAACAGGAACAACTCCCCGACCCTTACATATATTATGGCTTCGAAAATATTTTCGGTGATGGCATGAACCATCGGGTGAAGATCACCGGCAACACGCTGACGGTATGGCCCTGTTTAGGTTATGGCCGTTTCGGTGCGCCCATTACGCAGTCATTGCCAATAACCGCCGGGTACCACATTAACCTGCAACAACGGCTACTAATGGCGGATGTCAGCGGTTCCGGCACAAGTGATATCGTTTATATTTTTAGAGACAGGATCACTGTTTGTTTCAACCACGGCGGACTGGCGTTTTCTACGCCGCAGGAATTTACTTTTCAAAATGGGCTGGAATGGACAGATACAGACCAGATCCGGTTTACTGCCATCACCGGGAAAGGTAATATTTGTATGGTATTGTCTAAATTGAGCCCCCATACTTATGATGGCAATTTCAGGGATCTCGCACATTATTTTTATGAATTTAATGGTAAAACAGATGATTTTTGCCACAAACCTTTCCTTTTAAGCAGGATATCCGGTAACGCCCTGACGCATGATATCCGGTATAAAAGCTCCCTGCAATATTCGCTGGTCGAGCCATGGTATACCAGGCTGCCCTTCCCGGTCATAGTAGTGGCGGAAGAACAAACAACAGACCTGGTCACCGGCACCAGTTACGGCGTTGCCTATAGTTACCGCGATGGCTATTATGATCCGGTATCGCATGGATTTTTCGGGTTTGGCAGCACTACCAGAAAAGATATTACAACAGATACTCCGGGCACGCTGACAAAAACCTGGTTTCACCTGGGTAATGGCCTGGACGAAGACAAGATGAAGGCGCAGTTTTTTAATGGCGGTAACGACTACCAACTTATCCCCGCTAGCATTACTGAGGAGAAAGATTTAACTGCCCTGTCGGGAAAAATACTGCATGAAGAAGCATATGGCCTCGATGACATGAGCTGCCCTTTCACCGCCGAAAGCAGCAGCTGGCAGCTGATCTGCACGCAGCCAGCCACAAAGGCCACCAAGGCTGTATACCGCAGCTATGATTGTCAGGCGGTCTCCTTCAATTACGAAAGACGTGCAGACGACCCGCTGATTCACCATGCATGCATATTACTGGCCGATCAATATACACATACGCTTTGCAGTGCCAGTCTGACCTACCCGCGACGTACCCCACTGATCCCTGAACAGGCCATACAATACTGTACCGGTAATGCCTATACGTTAAAAAACCAGGATACCGCAGGATTACCGCGCCGGATAGGTGTACCGTTACGCGTTGAGTCGTTTGAAATCACCGGTATCCCACCTGCTGCTGACGGTATTTATCGCTACGAAGCGCTGCAGCAGCAACTAGTCGATGACAAAGGATTTCTGCACCGGCTGCCGCCTTCAGGAATACCAGGAGATACAACGGCCGCCCGCCTCCTCTCCTGCGACCACCAATACTATTGGGCCGACGAAAAACAATTGGCCGTATGGCAGGAAGACATGCCACTGCCCGCCGTTTTACTGGAGCAATACACCGCCACCCTAGCCTTTGATGATACGGATATCAATAAAATACTACCAGGCAACGGACACCCCGAAGAACTCTCAACAGCGGGCTTCTGGCGGGATAACGCCGGCCTCTGGTGGACTCGTACTGCGCGTGCTACCTATGAAGCGTTACCTGGTTTCTGCCTGCTAAAACAACTGCAATATGATTGGGTCGATATAACAGATACACTTTATACATCTACCCAAATCACCCATGATATATATTTCCTGCACGCAATTGCCAGCAGTCAGTGGCTGAATAAAGAGATATCGCTCACTACCCGCGCTACGATTGATTACCGGGTAATGCAGCCTTACCGGATCACAGATATCAACGGCAATTACAACGAGGCACTGTTCGATGCCCGCGGCGAAATCATTGCCACCGCTTCCATCGATAAATCTCGTAAAAGCGGCGACCAACCGCTGCAAGACTTTAAACAGCAACCGGTCACTGATCCCGGCGATGTGATGGCCCATCCACTGCATTACCTGCAAGGTGCTGCCAGCTTTGTGTATTATCAGTTTGCCACTCAGCATAATGGCCAGTGGCTGCCCGGCTTTACCATGGTCCTTTCCCGCACGGAATACAAGTCTGCCGAAGATACTACCGTACAACGGGCGGTATCCTATTCGGATGGACTGGGCCGGCACCTGGAAACTAAAGCCTTTAAAGGAGAAACGGGCGCCATGTGGATGACTTCCGGCCGTGTAACCTATGATTCAGCAGGAAACGTTAAGGAGCAATACCTGGGTTATTTCAGCGACAGCTGGACTTACAACGCAGACTGGGATGGCAGGATTCTGCCCACACCGGCAAAATTCACCTATGATGCTACCGGCAGACTGCTATCCACCCTTACGCCTAAAGGGTTTATAACCGCCAGCCAGGTGCTGAATGCATGGGAAAGCAGGGATTATGATGAAAATGATACTATTCTCGAATCGCCTTATTATAAAAGTGGTGCGTGGAATAACAATCCGCAGGAGAAAGACGCTGTTACAAAAGCGGTAGCCTGTTACAATACGCCAGCGACCATTGTGTCGGATGGATTAGGAAGAGCCATTTTAAGTATTGCGGATAATACTTCTGGTAAAACCTCCCCTATCAACTGGCAGCAAACGAGGCTGGGGGCCGCAGAGATTAACGCCGCAGCTCCCGCCCTGGAAGTCAGCCGGCAGTCGTTTGATATACTGGGAAGATTGCTGTGGCAGCAGGATGCACGTTTCACCGAACAAAATAATGCTACCTATAATATTGAACATATTTATCCCGTAAGCACCGGGCTTTTCTACACCAATAGCAGCGACAGTGGTATCACCTACGGCTATACGAATGTGCATGGTCTGAAGCATTCTCAATGGGATGCATTGGGTATCAAACATACAGTTGCCTACGACAACCTGCAACGCCAGGTAAGTATTACGGTGCAGACGCCCGCGGGGTATAGTCCTGCAGTAAATCAGCCAGTAGATATTAAAATCTATGGAGAGCATCATCCGGCAGCGATGGAAGCGAACATGATGGGGACTTTATGGAAGCATTACAACGACGGCGGACTTTCCTACGTAGATGCCCTGACGTTTGATCATTTCGCGGTAAATGAGCATTTCCGTTTCAAAAAAGATTATAAACAGGCGTCTGACTGGCATACACTCTCTGATGACATGCTGGAAGCGGAAGTCTTCACCACCGTTAACACCCATGATGCAGCGGGGAAGCTACTATCGAGTACAGCGCCTGATGGTACGGTCAGCAGCTGGGCCTATAGTACGCTGGGGTATTGCCGGAAATCGGGGGTACAGGTACAGGGCACAGGTAGTATACAGCCTGTTTTAACTAATGTACAGGTAGATGCCAATGGTTTGCTCACCCATATTAGTTATGCGAATAATATTCTTACCCAACAGCAACATGATCCGCTGACGCTGGAAGTGGCCGGCATTCAATGTACGCGCAATGGAACGCTGATACAGGATTTGCAGCTCTGGCATGATCCTGCGGGGCATGTTACCTCCGCATTGAATGCGCAGCAGCAATCTGTCTTCTTTAATAATCAGCAGGTAAATCCGGTATTCTCCTGGACCTACGATGCCGTTTATCGTTTACGCATTGCCACCGGTCGACTACAACTACAAAAAGGCTCCCTGGCATCACTGGAGCAGTACACAGAAAACTATCAATACGATAAAAGCGATAACCTCACGCAGCTTAAACGTACCTGCGCCAATGGTTTTACGCGACAATTTACGATCGCGGACAAATCTAACCGTATTACCGGTTTAACTATTGGTAAGGAAAATTTCACGATAGCGTATAACGCTGCCGGCTATATGAAAAATACGGCAGATACAAATAGCAGTACCCTTAGCTGGAATATAACCGGCAACGTCAGCTCCGCCACAGTTGTAGCCAGGGAAGATGGTCTGGCAGACGCAGAGTATTACGTGTACAGCAATGGTATCCGGGTAAGAAAAGTGACAGAGAAATATGACGCTGACGGAAAACTGCTCACCCTTACGGATAAACGATATACCGGCACCTACCAACGCACTACCAGCACTACCGGTAATACAATGCACAGCATATCCATTGGTGGCGCCAGTCAGCGGGATTGCCTGCTGCAGTATTTTACGGTGCCAGCTACTACAAAGATCACTGCTCCGGCGATATATCGTTTTCAGCAGGTAGAAAATATTACTGTATTTTCTATGGAAACAAATATAGACGGAGGCCTGATTAGCTACGAAGAGTACAATCCTTTCGGAGAAACCGTTTACAGCTACGATCCTGCGCACCTGGACAGCACCCGTGAATATCGATATTCCCAGCAGGAAAAAGATCTGTTCACCGGGCTGTATTACTATGGCTATCGTTACTATGCGCCATGGCTATGCCGCTGGACACGCCCTGATCCTGCCGGCCCCGTTGATGGACTCAATCTTTATGCGTTTGTGAGCAATGACCCGGTGGGAAATATTGATGTGCTGGGATTTGCCACCCAAAACAAAACAAAAAAAAGAAATGCGAAGAGGCAACCTGCTAAAAACGCCGGCAGAAAAGGAAAAACAACTACTGCGCGTAGTACTAAAAAACCAGTTACCGCCGCAGTAATGCAACAAAGGATAGTGGCGGAGCAGCAAGGAACAGTGCCTAAAAAGCCTAAACGAAAATTCGTCAAGCCTCCCACACGCTCACTACGACTCAAAGCAATAGAAACGAAAGAACGGGCAGCAGCAATAGCGACAGCCCAAGGCCTTACCGGCTATGACAGAATCGTTGCTAAAGTTACTGAACGCGAGATACTAAAAACAGACAACGGCGACTTTGGCCAACTCATCAAAAGAAAAATGAAGGATCAGAAAGGGATTAATGAAAGTTTAGTTAATACTACAGAAATAGATGAGGTAACGAATCTGATAGATTTCAATAAGGAATTTTATTCACACAATATTACAATAGATAACAATACGGGCAGAAAAATCTTCTATGCCTATGGAAAAATTTTTCCTGCAGCCCAAATAAAGGCCGATAGACAGCCCATTGACAAACAAATGCCGCCCAACCTGAATACTGAAATACATGACCGCGGACACCTGATCTGGCAAAGTGGCAATAAACATGAAGAGATTGACACAGAAACAAACCTGATCGCCGAAAATTCAAAAGTAAACCAGTTTACCAAGACAGCATATGAAAGAAGAACACAAAAGCGGGCAAGTAAGTACGAGGTACATCATCTGTCTATTCCTCAATGGGACGCAAATAATAATGTTACTGGGGTTTACCATTTCTCTTTTGCGAACAGAAAATTCCGTGAAGGTATTTACATCGCTAACCCACAAAGAAAACTATTATTCCACCGATAAACAGATAAAGATATCCATCTACCCAAAAAGCATTCAAATAGCATTATATGTCAAAAGCATTTAACGAAGAAGTCAGTTACATGACCTTATTTCCTGAAACCACTTTCAACAACATTACACCAGCCTACAGCATGTATGGGCCTGACGCCTATCTCCTGTACCTGATATATACCGTGGTGGACCCCAAAAAAATAGCACCACTCATTGATGTACTTGCCCTGTTGAAAAGAAGGCCGGACATCGCGCAACTGCAACTCAACGAAGACACCACCAACAGCGTAAAGCCTTACCTGCAGGGCGTCATCAATTCATTACTCGCGCACCTCGTTAGTCCTGCTGCTTTAGACAACTGGCAAACGATCCCGCAACAGCATCCTTCCTGGCAGCAGGCTGCCGCCGGAAAGAATTCCTTTGTGCCCTACAACCGCCCGGTAACCGGCATACGGGCAGGCCTGAACGCACTGGGCCTATCGCTGCATGAACTGGCCTACCACTTTGCAGCAGATGGATATAATAGCCCTGCCGCCGTGTACGCAGAACTGGGACTAACGGCAACGGATATATACATCCTCTGCAATCCCGATACCGGTCTGGATACATGGGGACCGGCCACGATTACACCTGACCAGCTGATGATGTGTACCGGCCTCAGCTCGGACCAGTTGCTCCAACTGGTATATAATGGCTATCTCAACACCGATACCAAAAGCCTGGAGCAGTTATTTATTAACTACAATACCGCCGGCTCTCCCCCGTTGCAATACCAGCCACAAAAGCAGCCGGGCGAGCAGGGAACGTTTCTGAATATCTCTGTTGAACGTTTGCTACGCATCCGTATGTTCCTGCTGCTGGCAGACAAAACCGGATGGGACTTTAAAACCCTGAATGAAGTACTACTGCAAACAGGTACTAAAAACTTTACCACCGCCGATATAGACAAACAACTGCAACCACTCTTTCAGTACCATTTTATTTCCAAAGTACTGCATAAACAATTCAGGTATATACTACCAGGAAACACCGCCCTCACATCCTATCCCGGCCTGATCGCGCAGCTGGTACATATCGCCGCCGGCCTCGATATCAACGTGGTGCAACTGAAGCAATACCTGGACATCCAGCATATTCAACAGCCTGATATAACGGTTATCTACCAGTTATGCCTCTTACAAAAGCAACTCACGGATGCCGGCAGTTCACTGGCTACCTACATCCCGGCATTCATTGATGCCAGTAATGCCGAAGCGAAGTTCGACGCATTTGATAAGTGGTTCACGGTATTGCAGACATCTTTACAGGAACTGACGGTAACGTACAATGCCAATACTACCGATTTGCCCGCATTGATGTTTAAGTATTGGATACATGAATTGTCTGTTTACTGGGGCGTGAATGAAGATATCACCTATAATCTCTTTGCCGGTTATATATCAAAAACTGGTATTCCGGAATATGCGGCTGTCAATGGAATTTTTAGTAATAGCCATCTGCCTGCTGATATCACCAAAGCAAAAACCTTCCTGGAAGCATGGCTGCCTTATGTATTCATGGCTGATCGGTTTAAAGCAGATACCGGTGTAGTGTATACTTTCAGCGGAAAACTGGCAACGGAGCAGCCAGTGCAGGATACGCCACCTGCATACAGCGTAGACCATATACTGCCGTTATTATATTTACAGGAAGTATATACGCAGACCATTGCAGAGAAACGCACCGCACTGCTGGCGCTGATGCAGCAGACATCACTCACTGCAAAAGAAATGCTGACATCCTTACCAGCCATTACCTCCTGGCAGGAAGCAGATATACAATCGCTCTTCACCGCATGGAATATCGCAGACAGTACCGGCGGCATAGCCTGTATCCACCTGCTTTCCAGACTGGCGACATGTTTCAGGATATCTACCACTGCTGCTTTGTCAGCGGCTACCATCAATGGTTACCTGCATGCCGTTACCAGCAATGATTTTACACAACTGGCCAATATTGCCACTGCCTTCGAATCCTATCTTACCGGCCTGGCAGCAAAAAACACTGTTCTCCAGAACGCCTTGCGGCAGCAACAGGGCGCATGGCTGGAAAAAGACAGGAATATACTTGTGCCCATTGTATTATGGAGCCTGCATACTGCATGGCCCGATATTGCCTCCTGGGAGCATGTATCTGACTATTTCCTGAACGATGTTTCCGCCGGTGGTGCATTGGACATCGCGCCGGTAAGGGAAGCAACGGATGTTGCTCAGTCATACCTGCAACGCTGCCGCAATGGTCAGGAACAGGTGCAGGCCAAAGCATTACAGACCATCACCGCTGAAGAATGGGCTCAGCTGCTGGATTATAGGATATGGCAGGCAGAACAGAAGCTATTGCATTATCCGCAGCAATATTTTCAGATAGATAACAGAACAGATGCCACTCCTGTATTTAATAATTTTAAAAATCATTTGCAGCAACAGGATGTAGATAATACAGTAGCACAGGAAGCCATCGGGTTTTATATAGATGAATGGCTGAAGCTCAGTGACAAAACAATTGTAGATGCCTACTATTATTTACGGGAGCGCGATCAGCAATTTATGATCACCTTCCTGGCAAAAAGCAATACTGCCCATCAGCAGTATTATTATCTCGAAGTGGTAGCCACCAATAATGAGCTGAAAAATCCTACACCATGGATAGCCGTGGATATTAACATACCTGCATCACAAGCCAGTATTATCTATATCTACAATAAATATTTCATCTTCTGGTCTGTATTAAGTACCAAAACAGACACTGATCCCGGTTCTAAAGAAAATAAGAAATATCATCTTCATACCGCTACTATTAACTATATCACGCAGGATACACGTGGCAACTGGCAATCACCGGCTACATGGGACAGCTTCCCGTTTGACCTGGACCTGGAAGATGCCCAAAGTACAAGCCGCGTATTACTGATGAATACAAACGCAGGCCTCACCCCGCTAAAATCCTTCCTCACACCAGATCAGCCATACTGGCAGAAGCCGGTGCCACTATGCATCAACAATACGCTTTACGTATATCTGTCGCCGTTAATTCCGTTACGTACCAATCTGGATACGTCGATGAAAGTGCCTGCAACAATGATATCGTCCGCCTATTATGATTTTTGTAAAATAGTGGCCGATGCGTGGCCAAAACAAGCAGCCATTGTCTTTCCGCCGCGCTACATGAGTGCAGCTGGCATCATCAGCGAACGGGTAGCTCCGCAGATATTGAAAACTACGGACAATATATACCTGTTTCCATGGGAACAAAATGGTATACTTGCGGGAGTTGCCTCCTACCCGCGCTTTTCACTGTTTGATGTACTGAAAAGCTGCACCAGCACATTTTATCTTGCTGATGAATTTTACAAGGAAGGCAGCGATATACTCAATACCCTGCCACAGTCGGGCAATGGCCATGGCAGCAACTGGGTACTATACAGTGTACAGGCTATCCGTGGCATGCAGGCCATGCTCGCCAATACAAACCTGGGCAGTATCCTTATCTCAGGAACCTTAGGCAAGGAACCTATGGTATTCGGTGTAGATCAGTATAATAACGCCGGCGTTGGAAATACCTTTGCTGTGGCGACTTTCAACATGGTCACCATCAGCAATCTGTTCCCGCAGCTATATGAGCAGTACTTCCGGGTACATGGACTAAAAGCTTCGCTGGATACCACATTACAGGCAGCACCATTAGCTACTGACGCGGTGTATGATTACAGTAATTATCGTACAGGCCATAACGTTATTCTTCCTGCTATTAAAAATGCTACCCAGCTACTTTTCAGCGGCACCGATGGTTTCTATGCAACCGAATTGTTTTTCTATGCGCCGGCACTGATAGCGCAGTACCTGCGAAACAACCTGTGGAATGAAGCCGCCATGAACTGGTACCGCTATATCTTCAATCCGCTGGCCGGTAATGCCAACCCACAGCAAGCCTGGCAGTTCTATCCATTCTTTAGTTCCACAGACAATACTTTTACCCATGAGAAAAAATGGGTAGTAGAACAATATATCCGTAATGTGCTGGAATGGGGAGATAATGAATTCCGCCAGGAAACGTGGGAAAGTCTGAGTATGGCCACACAGCTGTATTTCGAAGCCACCGACCTGCTGGGCACCGCTCCTGCCATACTGGACCTCCTCTATGGCTACCGTGGCGGAAACCGTTGTGCCAATACGATAGGCCCGGATAAAATGCAGTACTTTTTCAGCTGGCAACAGGATGAGAATTTAAGTGGCCTCTGGAGCCTCGTGGATGACAGACTACACAAGCTACGCAACGGATTGAATATAGATGGCCAGCAGGAACATCCATCTGAATACGGTACTCCACTGAACCCTGGCAGACTGAAACTCGCCATGCAGCATGGAGGCATCAACCCATATGACGACAGTAACCTGAAGACAAATACGGGCATTTACCGGTTCAGGGAATTGCTGCCGGTAACAGCATCCGTGATAGAAATGGCCGCCGGCTTTGGTAATCAGCTCCTGGGAATATTACAGCAACATGATGGAGAAAAGCTGCAGCTATTACAGGCTACCCATCAGCTGAACATGGAAAATTTCATTGTGCAGAATTATCAGGCGCAGATAGATGCTGCCGAAGCAGAAATACTGGGCTTACAGGCCAGTCTGGATAAGGCACAATATGAGCAGCAACATTACCGTAATCTCATCCTTAAAGGACTGATACCACAGGAGGCAACAGCACTCCAGGAGATGCAGACAGCCATGCAGTTGCAGGAAAGTGCTGCCGCACTGCGGGAAGGTGCTACCATCGCACATTTGATCCCCACCATTTTCGGATTTGCGGATGGCGGCTCACATCCTGGTTCTGCCATTGATTCCGCCGCCCAGATACTAACGGAAACGGCTACTGTAAAAGACCACCTGGGCGGCCTTACCAGCACCAAGGCAGGTTATACACGCCGGACTGAAGAATGGACTTTCAACGAATCTGATGTAGCCTTTACCGTGGCGCAGTTAACAGCAGATATAACGGCCGCGAATAAACGCTTACTGACAGCACAGGCAGGACTACAGCAACAACAGCTGGCCGTCACGCAAAGCAGGGAAATGCTGGATTATTTGCATAAAAAATTCACCAACGGAGATTTATATGGTTGGATGAGCGGACAGTTATCCAGCCTGTATTTTAAAGTGTACCAGCTGGCGCTGGCGGCATTGCACCGGCTACAGGCGGCCTATGCCTATGAACTGAACGATCAAAGCAATTTCATACCGGCTAATTCCTGGAACAGCCTGCGTAAAGGACTGCTGGCTGCCGACACACTGAAGCTGGCCGTGGCCCGCCTGAATGCCGCCTACCTGAATAATAACAAACGCAGGCAGGAAGCCGAAATAATGATCTCCCTGAAACAACGCTACGCTGCATTATTCACGCAATTCCAGCAAACAGGGAAAATCGATTTTAAAATCCTAAAGGATAATACCTGGATTAATAACAGTGGTACACTTAAAATTCATGCCATTTCTGTTTCTATTCCTGCTGTTATCAGTCCGTATGAGGTATTTAACGCGACATTCAAAAATAACGGCTTAAACGAGCAGATAATTATCTCCAGGGGCATTGATGACATGGGCATCTTCCCGGATGAATTCAGCGACGGCCGTTATCTCCCCTTTGAAGGACTCACCGTTCCGGGGGCAGATACAGACCCCAACGCATCCTGGTCGCTGACAATACCTGATGCAGACCTCGCAAAACGTATATCCGATGTCGTTATTACGATAAAATACAAGGCATTTTAATACAAAAGACAGGATGTCAAAAGTTTGTTTGACGGGCGCCAGCCCACCGCGCGCAGCGCGGAACAAAACAACCGATACCGAAGGTATCGGTTGCAAATCCGGCAAACATAATCTGTAATGGAATTACTTTTGACACCCTGTCTTTTCTACCTATACTTTTAGAAAGAATAACGGAGTCCCAACTGCCCCTGCACCCTTGAATTCAGGTAATCAATTGCATAGGGATTACCCGGATTACTAAACGTATATACAGGATAGTTACCTGCATTCTGTTTCACAGGGAACAGCGTAGGCGCCAGGCCTACGCTGGCAGTAGAGTTAAAGGTATTTGGTGAGAAATACACCCTGCCCCAGTTACTGCTGACCAGGTTGGTCAGGTTCATAATATCGATGGTAAGGGTAATAAACCTGGTACTCTTCGAGAAATAAAACTCCTGTGCGAAGTGCAGATCGGCGGTAGTATTCCAGGGCGTGCGGCCCGCATTACGTTCTGTAAAGGCGCCGCGGCGACTACTCAGGTATTTGTTGCCGTCGATATAGGCGTTGAAATCTGCTGCCTGCTGCGAAGCAGTAACAACAGCTCCGGCAGTAGTGGTATAGTCCTGGAAGAAACGAATCGCCTCACTTTCTTTAGGAATATAAGCCACACTCACCTGCTGCGGCAGGCCCTGCATACTGTTATTGACGATACCATAGGTAAACGGACTGCCCGACTGTGCACTCACAAGTAAGTTGATACGGCTTGTCCAGCGGTCGTTCCAGGCACGCTGGTAACCAACGTTGACGAGTATACGATGACGAATGTCAAAGTTAGACCATGCCAGGCCGGTGTTATTCGGACTCAGCGCCTGGTTCAGCTGCCAGTTGCTTTCCATGGAGTTACGGATACCATTGAATGCATCTTTGGAGCCACCATAGGTATACGCCACCGAGGCATTGAAGCCACCATTGAAACGGCGACTCACCGTACCTGTCAGCGAATACCTGTAGCCAAGGTTGGTATTACTCAGCTCATAGGCATTGGAGAAACGTGGGTCCACACTGCCACTATACACAGGAAACTGATGCGCACTGTCAAAGCCGTAATACCGCGGGTTGTCTTTAATATTCACCTGCTGGAAAAATACATCATGGATTGTTTTGGTGTACAAACCTTCTATCCCGAATTTATAGCCGCTTTCCGCAGTATAATCCAGTGCCAGGTTTACGCGTAATACTTTCGGTAATACGAAATTATTATCCACTACATCCACCTGCGTTTTGCCGACTTTAGCGCTGTTAACATCCGTTCCGTTTGCGGCAATAAAATCTGCGATACCATTTTTACCGGGCTTCACCGGATCAGATCCTGGTGCAAACGGCTGCTGGTCGGCCTTCTGATCGTAGGCGCCATAGTTGATACCGGTGTTATAGAAGGCATATCCCAGCCATGCCAGCGGGATACGGCCGGTAAATAATCCGGCGCCACCACGCAGCACCAGCTGCCCATCTTTTGTCATGTCGTAACGGAAGCCAATCCTGGGCGACAACTGCACCTTATCCAAGTAATGATTGCTGATCTGGTTCAGCGGCGTATAGGTGTAACTGTTACCAAAATAGGTATCGGTATAGGCATTTTTCACCTGATCGCTCAGCGGCTGCGTATGTGGCAGGAAGGTATAGTCTGCACGCAGGCCCGGCGTAATACGGAACCTGTCTGTAACACTGATTTCATCCTGGAAGTAGGCACTGAGCATATTTACATCAAATACTGCTTCCGGGTGCGTGAGGATATAATCCCTGGAGTTATTGTTATAGTTGTAACTACCTCTTACGCGGTAAGGGTTATTATTCAGAAAATCTTCTATACTTAAATAATCTACGCGGCCATTCCATGAGTTGACAAAGCCATAGCTGATATGGTACAACTCATTGTGTGTACCCAGCAACATCGTGTGTTTGCCACGGTGCCAGGTAAGGTTATCCGTAATTTCCCAGGTGCGCTGTTTCATGTTGAAGATAGCTGCTTCCCTGTCGGTACCCATATAGATCGTAGTACCTGGCGTACGGCCCATGATCTGAATTTGCGGCAAAGCCGGGTCCGATAAAGGATCACGGTAATCGTGAATTGTAGTATACCCCACTATCAGGCTGTTGGAAAAATTTCCTTTCAGGGAAGACTTGAGTTCCGCAACGGTGGCACTGGTATTATTGGTTTGTTTATAAGCCATGGAGCTGAAGCGAAAATCCATCTGGTCGCGGTCCATATTCACGGCGCGGGAGAAGATGGTATTATTTCGTATAGCCAGCTGGTTATGCGCATTAATATTCCAGTCGAGACGGTTGAAAAATTTCTCCGACCGAGAATAACTCGTATAGGCGCCGGCGGTACCCGGATCAAAGACATTACCGTAGTGGTTCAGTGTATAGTCACGAATATCAGTGGCATCCTTCGCACTGAGTATCTGTGCGGTTTCCGGCTGTCCGGCCATGAGCTGCACGGGGTCCTGGCGGCGGGTAATTTCTTCGTTGGTAAAGAAGAACAATTTATTTTTTATAATCGGGAATCCCAGTCTGACACCAGCCTGATAATCATAAAAATCGTTGTTCATCTTCCCTAAAGACCCTGTTTTATCATTCCCTGTAGTGGCGGCATTGCGGCCAAAAACATAGGCAGACCCGGTTACGGTGTTGGTACCGCTGCGTGTTACCGCATTGATGCTACCACCGGTGAAGTTACCGATCTTCACATCGAAGGGCGCCAGGTATACCTGCATATCTTCAATGGCATCCAGGGAAATAGTGTTGGTGCGGGTACTGGATCCAGGCGCGCCGGAAGTACCGGTAATACCACCTGCGGAGGGACTGAAGCCTATCGCATCATTATTCACCGCACCATCGATGGTGATGTTGTTATAACGGAAGTTCGTACCTGCGAAAGCGTTATCTTTTGAGCCTTGCGGCACCAGTCGGGTCATGTCCTGCAAACTGCGGCTGACGCTGGGCAGGCTGCTGATCTGTGAGCGGGTAATGTTTTGTCCGGCCCCGTAGGTATTGGCTTTATTTTTTGTATTGGCAGATGTGATCACCACTTCTGACAACTGTTTTTGTTCTTCTGTCAGTAAGAAGTTGAGCTGTTGAGGCTCTCCCAGGCGAACAGTCACCTGGTCCCTGTTAACTGTTTTTCTTCCTACCATACTAACAGTAATGATATAGGGGCCGCCTATACGAAGTCCGGGTAAATAGAAACTCCCCAGTTTATCCGTACGCGTGCTGTACACCGTACCGGAAGGCTGGTGCTTTGCGATTACGGTAGCATCAGCCAGTGCGAGGCCGGTGCTGTCGGTCACCTTACCGATAAGACTACCATCCGTTTGCTGCGCAGTGGCGATAGTCAGGCTGCATAGTAAAACGACCAGCGTCAGTAATAGCGCTTGTAATTTTTCATTTATCAGTGAGAACATAAAAATCGTTTAATTATTTAAAAGCCCGGAGATGCTATGTACTACGCCGTTACCTGCGAGTATATTTTTTCGGGAGATGCTTACACTGGCCCCCGAAGCAGTTTGCAGGGTGATACCTGCAAATCGGCCCTGACGCAGGGGATCGGGCACAAGTGTAAAAGTAGAAATAGCGCCACTGAGCATATGCTCCTGGTAAGTATTGGCGGTTACATCTGCTTTCAGGATATAATCATAGATAAAATTCCTTCCCGTAGCGATATGTGCCTTCACGATTTTTTGCAGCTTGGACACATCCATTTTATACACACTATCCACCGTCATCACACCGATAGCGTTGAATGCCGCGTTTACCGGGGCAAACACCGTATAGGGGCCGCCGGTGTTATAATCTGCTGCAAGGCCGCTCTGAATAATGGCAGCGTTGAACATCGACAAGGCAGGATCACCTGAAACCGCCTGCTGTACATCGTTATAGACGATCGGGTAAAGCACCCCATCCGTAATGTTCACCAGGCCATTCGTTGCAGGCTTATCGAAAGTGCTTACTCTGACACCATTTACCACAATAGCGGTATCCCGGCTATTCACCCAGTGTGTAACATATAGTGGCTGTCCATTTCCGGCTGTCAGTGGCTGGTTAAAAGCCATCGGTAAGGAATCAAGCTTAATAGCGCCACGAATAAAATGGTACGGCATCATGGCACGGATAGAATCAGTGGCACGTATCAGCGCTGCGCCAGATGACCAGCCCGCTGCCGTAAAAGCATCGTTGGACGGGCCTAACAAAGTATACGGACCAGGCTTACTTAATGTATCATCATAATGGGTAGTTACCAATGCATACCTGCAAAGCGATAAACTGAAATTGCTGTTCACCACGGCGGCAATACCTGTTTTGGCATATATGTTTTCAGGCTGCACTTTATCTTTGGTGCAGGCAGTAAGTAGCACCACTCCCATCATCAGCCGTGTAATAATTTTTTTAGGTTCCATTATAATTCTTTTATGGAGTAGGCAATAAAAGGTTATCAACGCGGTGTATCACACCGGTAAGCGTAGTGATATCCGACGGTGCTATAATAGTGGCAGCGCGGCCCTGCGGGAAATCCTGCCGGTGCAGCACCACCTGCCCGTTGATATTGGTAGCCAGCAAAGCCCCTGCTGATGGCGCATTGCTCAAAGGTTGCAGGAACATATTATTGAGCAGGTCTATCGAATATATGTAGGTATAAAAAGGATTCAACGCGTTATAATTACTCAGTATCTGATGATTCACCAGTATAGAATCCATATTGGTACGCATCTGGGTATAATCAGGTGCAGTTACCAATGCAGACTTATCTATATAATTATTGATATCTGCAATAGAATTAAAACCGGCTTTTCTGAAAGCATTGTTATCCGGAGCAAATACAATAGCAAAAGGTTCCTTACCAGGTGTATTGCTACCAATGGCCAACACCAGCGAAGAAGTATCGTTATACTGGCCTATAATTCCTTTTGCAGTATAGATGGCATTATTCTTCTTCAAGGCTGCCATATAGAAGCTGAAGCTGGTATCATGATTCAACACCTGGTAACTTTCATAGAAAGGCTTCACGATCATTGTATCCAGCAGGAACAGGCTGCCATTGATAGCAGGAATAGCCGGCGCCTTGCTGGCTGTTCTGCCATTTAATCTTAATGTGCCGGATGTGAGTCCTACCGCTATCCTGTAGTAATAGTACATGTTGGTCCACGACAGGAATGGTGACGGCACCTGCGAACGCGTCAGTGTTCTGTCGCCGGCCATTAATGGATAGAAATTTGTTTCCCCGGTAAGATCAACCGTATTTGCCGGCAAACCACCGGGTATGGTCAGGTACCGGATAATCGTATCCAGCGTCGCTACCGGAACCGTACCGATATTATCAGCAGTAAACCCTGCGGCCTGCCATGCCTTGTTGGAAGGCACAAACATCGTATAGGGGCCATTGGGGTTCTTTCCGGCCAGACTATCCATATAACGCTGTATGGTAGTACGTTTGATAGCAGCACTGAAAATGGATGCTTCAGGTATGGAGTCTATCAGCTGTGCCAGACTTTTATTGACGTTGCCGGAATACGGCAGCTTATCTCCTATTGGTTTTGGCGGTTCCTCCGTTTTTGTGCATGCGCTGATCAATAGCAGCAACAGGCAAAAACAGTATAATGACCAGTTAGTATATTTCTTCATAAAGAATTGCTGTTGTTAGAATATTATCTTCTTACTTAATTACTTTACCCGGCAATACCAGTATATCTCCCAGCATATGTACCACGCCATTGGAGCAGGTATAATTGATATAGGTACCTTTCAGGAGATTCAGGCCCAGACCCTGTGTAGTCTCTCCCAGGAAAGGCGTACCCTGGTTACCGTAAGGCTGGTTCCAGAAGGGCGTCACCGGTACCAGTGTGGAGGTCAGCGCAGAAGCAGCCGTTACAACGCCAACGCCTAAACCGAATGGCTGCTGCCCCATCACTAATTTATATTTGGCATCCGCCAGCGAAAAAGCAAGGAAGTTAATACCTGAAGGAGGTGGTAATTGTAATATATCCAATACAAACAGGTGATTGGGTTGCAGAAAATAACCACCAAATACCACCGGATCATATTTGTTTGCATCCATTCTACTGATGCTGTCCAGCGTGATTCCCCAGCGGTCGAAAGTGGAGTCCATAGGTGCATACACGGTAAACGGACCATCTGTGCCCAGTTTATCCCAGTAGCCGAATTTTTTAAAACCCGCTACGAGATGCGAAAAGGCTGGTCGGGAAGAAAGGAATTCCTGCACCGTTTGGGGCAGCACTTTCAGGGTGTTTCCCAGCGGATATACCACACCGTTCAGTTGTGTAGCGCCATAAGTAGCCGCCACAGAAGTACTCAGGGAAGGCTGACTTTGTACGATAACGCCATTCACCGCTAACGCAGCATTATACGCGGAGGAGCGGGAAATATAGAGCCTTGCCCCGTTGAGGTTGTCGTACCGGTTATCGGAAGACAATGGAATATCGCTGTAAAAGAGTCTGACAGGCAGTATATGCGTTCTGACAAAGTAGCGTAAGCTATCTGCGGGCCATTTATCAAAATCGGCTGCCGTGAGTACACCATCTTTATTGAAGGCTGCATTCGTGGGCGCCAGCACCGTATAGGCTGCGCCGGCCTTATCCAGGCTATCTGCCAGTCCGGCTTTATTGACTGCGGCAGCAAAGAGGGAAAAGTCAAAATTATTTTTCAGATAGTCGCTGATAGTACCGGCAGCCATGGCCTGTTGTTCCGCCTCAAAATCCGGCTTTTTACAGGAGAAGACCATCAGCACCAGTACCAATAACCAACCGCTATATTGTAGTTTTTTCATTTGTTTTTTATTGAAGATTTTCAACCATAAACCTTACATGCGCTGTATCACTTATTTGGCGGCGCATAGCTACGCTGCACGCTCATCATATACACCTGGTTATTGATGATTTCTATGGTACTGATAGTAGCGAAAGAACGCTGCGCATAGCTTCCCGAGGCGGTATACCGTATCAGGTTGGGCAGCCAGCAGCTGGCGAGGTAATCCCTGTTGGATACTCTTGGTATACTTTTCCTGGCAGCGGCCGAAGTGGTACCTCTGCCGTCATCGCTGCCGTTGCTGCAGGCGATGGCGCCGTATTTAGGATTAGCGGTGGCCATCCCCTGTGTAGCCGTTACCGGTAGTATGCCCGGCATAGGGAATAACCCTGGTTTCATCAGCACCAGCAGCTCCCATTCGCGGCTGAGTATTCCTTTCGTCGTATCTGAGGCTGCAAACATGGGCATACTGTAATAAGGTGCAGTGCCTGCATTATGTGAGCGAACCACCGTTCCGAGCCAGATATTGTTAAATCCGGGAATCACCGTACTACCGATGGCCGTTCCTTCTACATACGGATATCCGCAATCATCTTTATAAAGCGTATAGTAAAGGTTCATGGTATCACCGAAGGCCGTACATTTATTGGTAGCATTGTAATAAGAGATCGCTGTTCTCATACCCGGGTTGGCGGCAGCATACCCTTCGGCACTCAGGTTGTATACATTAGCATACAGCAGGGTATCCGCAAAAGGCAGCTTTGTAAACTGTTCCTGACGGAGGTATAAAGTCACCGGTAAAGGATATTGCTGCGATACGGTTTTCTGCAATACTTCCATGGTATAAATCTCTCCCGGTTTAAATTCCACGGTACTGTCCAGCAGCAGGTTTTTACGTTCCCGCTCCAGCAATCCGAAGAAAGACATTTCGCTGATCGGGCGACTGAAAAACAATACCCGGTGTTTGCCCGAAGCTACCTGCGCCCAGCTGGAGAGGTTGATACCATTCAGGATAGGCCCTACCAGTACTTTCTGGCTGCCAGGATATTCCGTATTACGCCAGGAAGTAGTGCCGGCATTGGCAGGATAAGGCCCTGCATAGGCGCTTCGCTGATCGAGGTGGTCGCCTACGATCTTACCACCTGTTACCAGCCCGTTCGCGTCAAACTCAGGATCAATGATCATGGTGAGAAAGGGCGGCGGCTGATCTTTGGTGGTAACGTTTACGTCATAGTTCAAACTATTGAATACACGCAGGTAGGCCGCATCGGGAATAAGGTTGTATTCTGTTTTACGGCAACCCGCCATTATCAGCAGCAGGCAACAGTAAGCCAACAGGCTGTACAAACGCTTACGGCTATACGGCATTGTATGATTAAAATGCGTCATGATCGCTTTCTTATTTACTGGTTATGTTTTACTACTATCATCCGGGGATGCTGGCTGCTGTTGTTTCTGCCTATCAACGCCACGGTATATACGCCTGACTCCGCACCGGCATTGCCATCCAGGAAATACATGGCAGGCATCTTCACAAAATCCATTTTAGTAAGTGCCGGCACATTAATCAGGCGGTTGCCAGGTAATACGCCTGGCTGCGACTGATAAGCCTCCACAGCGCCTCCTGTTACCACGCCAAGATCGATATAGGGATAAGGGACAGTTACTGCCGAAGGCGCTAACCCAGGCTGCAGCTGCTGTGCAGCGGCAGCGGCAGAAAACATCGCTTCTGTAAACAGCGCCCCGTTCTTAGCGGTAAAGCTGACATAAGGTAAATCAGGACAGAGATTGAGGAAACGTGTTTGCACCAGCACTTTATATTTCAGCGGATCATAGCTGTTATTGGCGCCATCGGAGCCGTCAGCATTGGTACCATTGCTACGGAGTCCGCCCATATTGTTTGGTATAACGCTCATGGCTATACTGTTATCTGTAGCCGGATAGGCCCATAATGTGAGGTTATCGCCTCCGCGAATGGTAATATCCTTTTCCATAGCCGTTTTACCGGTAGCATCAGTCGCTTTGATATGGTGCGTTCCCGCTACCAGTATCGTATATCCGCCGGCGTTACCATAGGTAACAGGCACCTGCGATACGCCATCTACCTGTATGACCATACCTTTCTCTGATTCATCAAACGCATTCACCAGCTGTAAGCGTCCATAGGTAAGGTTCGCAGCAGGGTCCACATCGGTGACCACAGTGAAACAGTTAGGGTACAGCGGGTATTCCTTGTATTGATACACGCTGGACATCTGCGCCACTACAATCGTATATACACCACCGGGCTGAAAGGTTTGTACCGGCGCATAATACACCTGTGTACCACCTAATGAGTAATTCGTTTGTGAAGCGGCATCGGTCAGCAAGGCAGGCCTGCCGGGTATTTGCAGCCCCGAACCATCTATCAGCACCTTGAACTGGTAGCTGCCATAAGGCAGTTCTATGTAATCAGACCAGCTATGATTGGCAATACCGGAAGTGGTAGTACTTACAGGGGTACCATTCGCATAGGCCAGCGATAAAGTACCGCTACCATTGCCGGTAGCCATACCAATATTTACCAGGCGAATACGTATATGCGTAGGATCTCCGGGCAATGCGGTATTACGCGGTACCGCCGTCATACTGTAAATACCATTCTTCGCGGCGGCGCTGGTTCCCAGGTAATAATCCCAGGGCTTGTAATAATCTTCCTGTACCTGGAAAGAATCGGCGATAAAGTCCGGCTGGCCCGTACCGCCGGGATTTCCGGCTTTAATGGTGGCCTGACCTTTATTATCCAGGAATTGCTGGGGCAGATACCAGCTGCCGTTAAATTTTCCGGAAGCGGGAAAATACGGTGTCGGATAAGGCAGGTCTACCGGATTGGATAACGTTGTTGCATACCAGTTAGTAACACGGGTACTGTTTACGATCAGATCTGTTTTGTTGAAAGTGATCAGTCTTACCGTTGATTTAGCCATGTTGCTGTAATCCGGCTCGTTGCCCGGCCGCACGTCGGTCTTGCTCTTATTGCAGGCCGTGCCCAGCAACAGCATACCGGCCATCAGCGCATGAAAAAAATATTTTGTAGTAGTCATACTCATATTCACTTTTTTAGAACAGGTTATAGGTAAGGCCAAGCATAAATTCGGTTCCCCTTTTATAGCTTCTTCTTAAATACCTGGTACCATAGTATTTTCCGTTCGTTTGCGGGTTGCTGTATACTTCTTCATATGGACTGTTGAGGATATTTTTGGCATAACCTTTAAACACCAGTCTTTTAGCCAGCTGCTGACTGAAGATGAAGTCCAGCACAGGCATTGGCCGGCTGTACAAATCCGGAGAACCGTCCATATTTACCTGTATCAGCCTTTCTCCTACCATATTGAAAGTGGCAGTGATATCTGTACCTGATTTTTTATTGGTATAGTTCAGGAAACCATTGATGGAATAAGGCGCCTGTTCAAACAGCGGACTGTTTTCCGGCGACTGGCGATCAATAATTCTCGCAGCATCCAGGCGTTCTTTGTTTTTGCGCACAGAACTGGAAGCAACCATCAGGTTAGAGCCGATGAAGAAGTTGTTGAGGGGTTTCCATAACAATCCCAGGTCTTTTACTATCTCCAGCTCAATCCCCCATACATGTCCGGCATTGGGGTTGTTCTGATAGGCCACCGTAGGGAATTCCGGAAACTTCGCATTCACGCCGTCCGAATTCTGGATAAATACTTTTTCTAACTGGTTACGTATTTCTTTGGCGAAGAAAGATGCTGCCAGTACTTCTCCTTTATGCGGAAACCATTCCCACCTGAAGTCGTAGCTGGTGGCCTGCTGGTTCACTAATTTAGGATTCCCTACTACCAGCGCCTGCTGAAACGGATCAAACTCAAATACATTGGTCATCTCCCTGATCTCAGGGCGTGCCAGCGATGTACCATAGGCCAGTCGCAGGTTCATGGTTTCCTGCAATGTCCAGGTGAGGTTGGCAGAATAGTAAGGTTTATACTCTGTAATATATTTAGATACCGGGTTGGTATTGACCAGGTTGATACCAGCGTCAGACAGCGATGGATCGATGTAAACGCCTGCAGTATCGATTTTGCTCTGGATATTTGTTTTCTCCAGTCTCACGCCGCCGGCTAAACGAAGATTGCTTTGGAGGTGCAGGTCCAGCATACCATAGAAGGCGCTGGTTTCGTAGAACCCGGTGTAGTTGTTGGGAGATTTCCTGATGTTATACAGAAAACCATTTGTCAGTGGCATACCTTCCGGAGAAGATGCGGTGGGCAGATGTATACCTATCTGATCATATCCCACCAGCCTGTCGAGGTTACCGTATACCTGGTATAGCGGATATTGTTTTAGTGTAGAGAAGTTGGAACCTGGCAGCGACAATACGTTCTCAGTAAAATTCCTTTCGCGGTACAGGTAGTTCACACCCGTCTTAAAAGCCTGGTCCAGTCCACTGATCCCGAAAGGAAAGGTCACATCTGCCTTGTAGTTATAGTTGGTTTCCGTCATATTACGGAAGCGGCGTCCGTTGGGGTCGGCCTGTATCTTGCCATAGGGGCCGAAACCATTCACATAGCCGGATACCAGCGCATAATAATCCGTGACGCCCTGGTAATGATACCCGGTTCCATCAGGAATGGGTGCCGTTACATATCCTCCGCCAGCGGGGCGGTAATCTGCCAGGTTGATAAACCTGTAATCGGGATCATCCTGCGTAGCCCGCGATGAAGCAGCGTTGTAACTCAGTCGTGGTGCGCGTTTACCATCGCTTAATTTATGTTCTCCCTGCAGGTTATAGGTACGGAAAGTACGATAGGTTTGTTTCAGCGAATATATGTTGCTGTATACCGGCCCTGTGAGTCCTGTTACATAGGCATACTGTCCGGTAAGGCTGGTGGCCTGTGTTTCGCCGCCCCAGTTACCCATATACTGACAGCTGATTTCGTTGTTGGGGTTAAAGCGGTAGGCCAGTCCTCCCAGGAGGCCATAGTTCAGTGTTTGCGTACCTGTATTTTCTTTATAACCCACATACTTTCCCAGATTGGGTGTATTGGGTGTAATGTAGGCAGGGATTACCCGTGATTCATCAATCGCCGGGTTGCCGGTCATTACGCCCTGGTAGATGCTATACTGGTTCAGCTGTCCGTTGTTAACATCTGTGGAGCGGCTGTAGTAGCTGCCGCTGAGGATCAGCCCCAGCTGGTGATGTTTAAACAGCGAGTAGGCGTTACCGAAAGTAATATTGTAGATGCCATTCAGTGGCGCCTTTTTATAGCGGGTGGTCAGCACCGGATCGAAGTGGTGCATGATACCGTTGATTCTATCTATTTCAGATAAGATGGCAGGATCATTTTTTGCACCTGAAGCCAGTTGTTGTATTTGCGAGAGTCCGCCAGGGTATTGCTTATCCAGACTCAGGTAATTCTGCTGGAGGTCATGCGTTTTGATTTTCTCCCCTAAAAAACCCATATCGCTGTTATAGAAGCTGTTTACTTTACCTCCCGGGCCGATATTGGAGTTGGTGCCTGCTTCTGCGGTAATGGCCAGCGTTTTCCTGGTGGGGATGGACAGCGTTTTCAGTTCCACGATACCACCGGAAGCATCAGCAGGTTTGTCTGGTGTCATGGTTTTGAACACCACGATATTATCGAGCAGGTTGGCCGGCACGAGGTCCAGCGGGATGGTGCTTCTGTCGGGGTCTGAAGAAGCCAGGCGAATGCCGTTCAGCTCACCGATAACGCTACGGTCGCCGAGGCCGCGCACAGCTACATACTTATCATCGGTGATCGTTACGCCGGATACACGTTGCAGGGCCTGTGCAGTGGTAATACTGGCTGTTTTCTCGATGTTCTCTGCAGAAATACCATCGGAAACAGTTGCTGCATTCTTTCTTTCATCCAATACAGCAGCTTCGTTATTCATGCGCTTCCTGGAAGAAACGGTTACCCCCAGCAGTGTTCTGTTATCAGGTACGAGCGACACCGCATGCAACGTTTGTACGTTGCCGTTAATCACCTGGCTGGCATACCCTGCTTTGGTAAAGATGAACAGGTCGTGTGCAGCAGGCAGCTGTAGCTCAAAGTCGCCATTGAAGTTGGTAGTGGTACTGGCATGACTTTCCTGCGCAAAAACTTCTACCAGTGCAACTGGTTTACCGGTTTTTGCGTCGGTAATTTTTCCTTTAAACAGATGTCTTTTCAGCGAATCTGTTTTCGTAGGGGCGGCAACGGTAGTCACCTGTACGGATATATTATTTCCATTGACTTTAAAGTCGAGCGGTGCCTGCAACTTCAGTTGCTGCAATGCATTGCCCAGCGTGCCGTTGGCCCGGAATGCCGCTACTTTGACAACACCGAGTTCAGCGGCAGTGTAGAAGAAGGAGCATCCCGACTGTTTACTGAGCACGGTGATAATCGCCAGTGCATTGGAATTGTCCATCCTGACATCCACCTTTTGATGAAGGCTGTTAAGCTGCGCCTGTGCTGCCATTCCCAGTTGCAGGAAAAGTAAGCTCAATAGCATAGCCTTTAGGAACCGGTGTTGTACCAGTTTCCTGTTAATCTTATGGTCCATTTTTTTAGTTTGTTAAATAAGGGATGTAATTACCGCTTGCTTATATATACAATGCCGTTTTTGGTGGTATACCTGAGTTTATGTATAAATAGAATGTCGTCCAGTACTGTCTGCCATTTATCCGGACTTATATCTCCTGTTACTCTTTTGTTGGCGACGAGCGCCCTGTCGTATTGTATGGATATGCCAAAACGATAGGCAATACGGTCCAGGACATCAGCCAGTGGCAGCTCTTCGAATATCATATGCCCGTGTACCCAGTCACCCATTTTATTCGAGAAACCGACTACCCCTGATTGTCCGCTGGCCCGCACATAGCGCAGCATTTCGTTGGGATGCAGCACCGTATAGCTGTTGCTATGTATATCTTTTACTGCAACGGAGCCCTGCACCAGCGCAATACGGATCTCTGTTTCGCCGGGATAGGTTTCTATATTGAATGCAGTACCTAATACCTGCGTTTCTATATGATCGGAGGATACGATAAAAGGGCGTTCCTTATCAGGTGCGATGGAGAAAAACCCTTCCCCGGTCAGCTTTACACAGCGTTTATCTTTATTAAACTGATCGGGTATATATTCCAGCCTGGAGCCTGCGTTTAGCCATACCTGTGAGCCATCCGGCAGTTCAATAAGCTTGATATTTCTTTGGGTAGCAGCGATGGTAGTATATACCGGCTCCTTTGAAGATTTACCTTTATTAAACAGGAACCAGGATGCCAGTGCCAGCACAAATACGGCAGCAGCGGCTTTCCAGGTGCGCATTGCTTTCAGGAAACCATTACTACGTATAGTCGGTGGCGTTACAGCAGGTTCCTCTGCAAGGATACGTTGGAGCATATCCTGTTTTGCGGCCTGCAGCAAATCGGCAGAAGTGGCCGTATCACTGATATCCATCCCGACCATCCAGTTGCGGATAATTTCCCGCTCCTGTTCGTTTGCCGTACCGTTGTAGATGCGATCAAGTAATATATTCAGCTGATGTTGATTTGGCTCCATACATATAGTTAGATCGGGGAGCGAAAAAAATCCCGGGTAGGTCAGGTTAACGAATTGTTACCAAATGTGATTAATCTTCCAGGAACAGTAAGATAAGCGGCAGCAGGGCAGTTGCGGGGTATGAGTCTGCAAAATCCTTCAGTCGGCGCATGGCATCGCTGAGTTGATTTCTAACGGTTTTAGGGGCGATTTCATACAATTCCGCTATTTCTTCAATAGATTTATTTTCATAGCGGCTGAGGATAAATATATGTTTCATGCGTTCCGGCATACGGTCCAGCTCCGCCATAATGGCGATGTTAACGGCTTCCAGTTCCGCTTCAATCTCTCCTGCGGTATAATGGGGATCGACACTTTGCTCATTTTCGAGGTAAGCCTGGAAATGCAACAGGTGTTTCTCATTTACACCTTTGGCGCGCAAATGATTGAATATCCGGTAGTAGAGACAGGTAATCAGGAAAGGCTTTGCCTTTGCCGTTTCCAGTTGTAACGATGGAAACTGTTGCCATACATAGGTGAAGGTATCCTGGACAATGTCCATGGCGTCCTGTGTGTAACCTATTTTCTTATTGGCTATCCCGAAAAGCGTATCCCAGTAGGTCAGATAAATCTCCTTAAATAAATCGTGTGTTGCTGGCGATTTCATGAGTTGATAGTAGAACAAATGTATAATAGTTGGCGTAATGGGGGTAGTAAGGGTATGTTATTAATTTATTAAGTAGGATGAATGAAAAATGCACTTATATTAAGAAGAGGGTTAGTATCTTCATATATAATAATCTTCCTATCCCTATGCGTTTACGTTATATCACCCTGATACTGCTGCTGGCTGCCTGCAACCCAGGCCCCACCGACTGGCAACCACTTTCCTGTGGCCCCTTTCAGATTAAAACACCTGTGGGCTGGCGGACTTTCGAATATTCTTTTCATCAGGAGGAAAGAAAAGGGATTACCAATGGGCAAGATTCACTATTCTATGATTATGGTCCTTATAATTTAAATATTGGTGGCTACGAGGAAGATCATGTTTTAAATGCCAGCGATACTGTCAACGGACTGCCAGGCGTATTGATGATACCGGATGATCCTGCAGAAAATTATGTAAGATTGCACATTCCACAGGCTTTCGGGAAAAACAATTTTAAGATCCGGGGATGGAATCTTTCCAATAAAGAGCAGATCTTACGAATGTTAAAAACAATTACGTTTCCTAATAGTGATACCACAAAAAACCCTCCGCTCTCAACTGAAAAATTTGTGAAGTCACCTGTGCTTAGCGGGAGGTCTCTACTCCAAATGAACTGCGCTTCCTGTCATGCTGTCCAAAAAACATTGGATGGCCCTCCGTTGTTGGATGTATTTAAAAAAAGAGACGATACATGGGTGCTGAAATTCCTTACCGACAGCACCTTTATGGCACAAAATTCTACGACCAGCAAATTTGGCTATCATACGCTATATCCCCGGTTTACCTTACTGGAAGTGATATTGCTGGATGAGTATATTCATGGGAATTAGGCATCAATCCCCTACTCCCCTTTCCTGAACTTCAGCGGACTCACACCTGCCTGTTTCGTGAAAAACCGAGTAAAGTGACTGGAATCTGTAAACCCGAATTCCTGCGCTATTTCCGTGAGGGTGGCATCACTGTTACGCATACGTTCCTTGATGGCTTCCAGTTTCAGGGAACTGACATATGCACCCAAAGACATGCCCATATTGTTTTTGAACAAGGCTTTCAGGCTCGATACGGATATACTGAACGCGTGACTCAGCTGTTCCATGGTCAGTTTCTCCGGAAAATAGATATTGGCGTGAATATAGTGTTGTATCCGCTCGATTTTCGTAATGCCATAGCCCGTATGCGCGCTTTGTGCAGTATCCATTCCTCTGTCGAGCGTGAGCAGCAATGCCCGTAATAAATGTGTGTGCACCTCTGTTGCCTGGTGGTTGTTATCCAGCCATTCTGCTACCATTAGCTTTATCATTTTCTTGGCGCGGTTCAGGTGGCTGGGTTCACAGGCCGCGGCGCCACCGGCTTTCCATTTCCTTACCAGGTCGTGGAGGAGGTGGTCCCAGTAGTCGGAGGAGGAAGTATTGATACCACCTTTCAGTATGCCTGGCAGGAACTTGATTACATTAAACTCCGTTTCCGTTTCGATGAAATAGTCGTGGCTATCTTCTGGCAGGAGGAAAAATATGGTCTCTCCTTCGTACCTCGTTTTCACGGAATTCAGCTCATGTATCCCGCTCCCATAGCGAATAAACATCAATTCATAATGATTGTGGTTATGCAATGGGAATGGCCAGGTTAACGTGCTGAAATGCCGTATAAACAGTGGCTCAAACTGAACAAGTTTCATATCAATCTGACTTAAAATACAAAATATATACCCAAATATACAATTCTCCCCATTACCGGCCAGCTAAGTTTGCAGTATCAAGCGAATCATGTTTTATGTCCGATAGTAGAAGTAAGTATGCCATTCCGGTGATGTCCTTTTCCGCCGGTACCATTGTGGCCAATGTGTATTACAGTCAGCCTATTCTCAAACAGATTGCCGGCAGCATAGGCGCCACGGAAACGACTGTAGGTAAAATCCCTATGCTGGCGCAGATAGGCTATGGTGCAGGGATGTTCTTCCTGCTGCCGCTGGGCGATAAAGTCAACAGGCGCAAGCTGATACTCACGCTCGCAACACTGCTGGCGGTATTCCTGGTATTATTTGCCAATGTAAGCAGCCCGGCACTTTTGTACAGCCTGGCGCTCCTGACAGGTATCTGCTCCTCTCCCGCGCAGATCATCCTGCCCATGGCAGCCACACTGGGCACCGAAAACAGGGGTAAAAACGTTGGTATTGTATTCAGCGGTATCCTCTGTGGTATTATCGGCTCAAGAATACTCAGCGGCCTGCTCACCGACCTCTGGGGCTGGCGTAGTGTATTCATTGCCTCCGCAGTATTAGTGATCATCAGTATTATTTTACTATATCTTTTTTTACCGGCAGTAGCACCGAAGTTCAGCGGCAGCTATACTAACCTGATCGCCTCTACGCTGCAACTGATCAAACGTTACAAAACATTGCGGCAGGCAGCACTCTTGGGGGCCTTCTGTTTCGGTATCTTCTGCTCCTTCTGGACCACCCTCACCTTCCACCTGAGCGGGGCGCCGTATAATTATTCGTCCAGCACCATCGGCTCCTTCGGTATCATCGCCATTGGCGGCGCATTGGTAGCGCCGTATTTCGGAAGGCTGGCAGACCGCGGCCAGGTATTTAAAAACCTCTACATCACGGTAGGACTCCTGATCGGAAGTATTGTGTGTATGCTAATATTTCCCTTATCAGTGCCGGTACTGGTAGGCGCTGTATTCTTCCTGGACATAGGCGTACAGGCCACACAGATCACCAACTTCACCAGGATATATGCCCTCGACGAGGAAGCCCATAGTCGCCTCAATACCGTGTACATGACCACCTATTTCATCGGAGCGGGCACGGGCACCTTCTTTGGCCTCCTCAGCTGGACCATCGGCGGCTGGCATGGCGCACTGCTACAGATGCTGCTATGGAGCGGCATCGCATTGATGATCGTATACCTTTCCAAAAAAGAGAAATTATAACCCATGATACAGATCGCCGTCATCAGCGATATACACGCCAACATTATAGCGCTGGAAGCCGTACTCCAGGACATCGCCGCCAGAAACATCACGCAGATCTATTGCCTAGGCGACCTCGTGGATTTTGCCCCCTGGGGCAATGAGGTAATCGCTTTAATCCGTGACAGGAATATTCCCTGCCTGCTTGGCAACCATGATGAGCGCATCGCTTTCGACAAACCCGTCATCCCGCTGCCACACCACGATGTACACGAAACCGCTTGCAGACATACCGCCATCGCCTATAGCAAGCATACAATCACCGCTGCCAATAAAAGATGGCTAGCGCAATGCCCCTACCACTTACAGCTTACTTTTAAAACCGGTAACCGCTACAGGAAAATATTGCTGGTGCATGGGAGTCCGCGTAGCAACGAAGAATATATTTATGCGCCGGAATACGCTACTGCCGCAGCTATGCTGGAAGATAAAAGCGTTGATGCGTTACTGATGGGCCATATCCATCAGTCGTATATACAACGACACGATCAGCTACTGGTAGTTAACTGCGGATCAGTAGGCAGAAGCCGGGAGCCAGACCGACTGGCCACCTATAGCGTGTTGCAGATCAGCGAAGCAGGTGTGGACGCGGAAATCATCAAGCTGTCTTATGATAATAAATATGTAGCGCAAGCAATTTATAATAGTGAGATACCAGATTTTTATGGAGATTTTTTATTAGGCAGATGATCGAATAATATATTCGAAGTAGCAGCTGATGTTATCAGGATTTTTTCGAATATCATCACATGATAAATTTATAAACCTGTATGTTGTTCATTTTAGGGTAAAATACACTGTTATCGAAAATTTTCCATAATTTTCAGTAACCGTTATGTGAATCAACCACCCTGAATAACCATGAGATATATTCCTGATCTGATCCCCAGGGACTTTAGCATTAAGCAGGATTACTTTAAAAAAGCTGTCAGTACTGTAACTCCCTTTAACAAAACGAAAAGGGTGATAAGTATTGTCATTGCCTGCATTTTCTTTCTGTTTGCACTGGCAAATATTACCCATCCCCCGCTATTCATGCTCGCTGTAATACTGGGTCTGGGATTATTACCTGGTGTACACCGCTGGCTTGAAAAGAAGCTACGGTTTAAGTTTACCACCAAAATAAAAGGAGGCGCATATGCGATAGCATTCATTCCTTTCCTGGCGGCCGTCTCTCATTTTAGTGCCATAGACACCAACAGGAGGCAGGAACAATTGCAGCACGAAAAAGCGATTACGCAGCAACAAGCCCTTACCGCCCGGGAAGACAGCTTACGTAAAGTCACGTTTTATGCTGCCGTGTCGTCGCTCAAAGAGCACCAGGCAAAAAAAGACCTGAGCGACAACCAAATAAATCAACTGGTATCTCATCTTGATTCTATCGCTGTCCAACAAACGGAAAAAAGCGATATAGCAACAATAAAATTTACTGTTCAGCAGGAGCAGTCATTAAAACTGTTATCAGGAGGCAAATACCAACAGGCATTAGTCATATTAACTGATTTATTGTTCACCGCACCGAATGATGCCACGCTACTATATAACCGGGCATTATGTTACGATAAGCTGGGCAATCAGGAACTGGCTGTCAAAGATCTAAAGCTGGCCATGGAGGCAGGAAGTACTTCAGCAAAAACTTACCATAATAAAATTAATCCTGAACGAAAAAGAGTGACTGGCTATGTGACCAGATGTTGTGACGGCAGTACATCCTCCGCAACCGGCCGTGGCGCCTGCTCCTGGCACGGCGGTGTTTGTAACTGGAACGAACCGCAGTATGAAACCTATAGAAAATATGAATAGCATATGACTAGTTCCCCTTTCCAGACATATCCGCTAAGAAAACCCAGCACGCTCCAGAAATTTTTCAAACAGGCTGTTGAAGAAAATGCGGTAATCGAAATCAATAATCTTCTGGCAGAAAATGATATTAAAAAAATATCATCTACCCAAATACAAAACATCAACAGCAGATATGGTATTGATACATTGAAAGAGTTCTCACTGAATATGCTTGAATTCTATAGTGTATATCTTAATTTCGGTCTTCGCAGGAAGCTACCAGACCTGAAAGATCTCCTGCTGCACCTACAGGAAATATTACAACTGACGGAAGAGCAACTCCAGCCCTACTTTAAAGAAATGGGTGAACAGTATTACCGGCAGGCCGTTTCTGAAGCTATTAAAGATGGCACCTACAGCGAATCCGATGCTACCAGACTTGTATCTCTCGCTCAAATAGTAAAGCTGTCGCCATCAGTTGCCAAAACTATTAACGCTCATATAAGGGAAGAAGCACTCATGTCAATGGTAGAAGGCATATACAAACGTAAAAGGCTATCACCATACATTAAGTCAGAACTGTTCAGTAAAGCTCAACAATTAGGTATCGAGTTATCAAATTATCCGGATACTATAAAAAAGCTGGCAGAACTTGAGCATTGGTGGGAATTGGAAAACCACCCCTTAACTCCTGTGAATGTCAACATTGAATTAAGCCGCCAGGAAGAATGCTTTTTTGAGGCACAAAAAGTCAGCTGGTTCGAACATAGAGTGGTACGCAAAGGAGTTTCTGTACCGACTTTAATCAAATCAGGAGAACTTTATCTGACCAACAAACAACTTATTTTTATTAGCACAGAAGGCACCTCCAAAATACGGCTGGATAAAATAATGAAGCTATCACATGTCGACAAAGGCATTGAGGTGATCAAAGACAGCGGCAGGCACCCGACCTTCCATATCAATGCTACAAAAAATGAGGCCTTTTTTATTATATTGAAAAGACTGGTAGCAGACCACAGCAGCCATTCCTGATAATCTGAAATAGTGATGGCGGCTCCGGGGAGCCGCCATCACTATTATTACAATATCATCAGTTACTTACTTAGCCACGATATCTACTTTCCCTGCTTTCAATCCCTCACCGGTAACATTCAGCTGTATGCTTCCTGCTTTTTCAGCAGACTGCACCAGCACCACCAGTTTACCGTTGAAGGTTTTCATAGTAGGCAGCTGAAACTGTTCCAGCGAAGTTGCATCCCCATTGCAGGCAGCCTTGAACACGCCATTGCCACTCACGGAGAAACGCAGCTGTGCTGTAGCGGTAGGACAAAAATTACCATCTTTATCTACCACACTCACCGTCACAAAGGAGATATCACGACCATCAGCCTGGAGGGTATTTCTGTCTGGCTCCAGCAGCAGTTTATAAGGCTTACCGGCAGTAACAATGGTTTCTTCAGCGGCAGGTTTGCCATCTTTCCCGAAGGCTACCACTTTAACGGTGCCCGGCTCATATTTTACATCCATCCACATCAGGCGGTACCTGCTCTGATGGGTGGCATTATTTTTCTTTTGCACGCCCATGCTCTTCCCGTTGATAAACAACTCGGCACTATCGTAGCTGGTATATACGAAAACCGGTGTCACCTGTCCTTCTCTTCCCGGAAAATTCCAGTGTGGCAGTATATGTAAGGTAGGTTTATCCTGGTTCCATACACTCCTGTAAAGGTAGTAGCGGTCTTTGGGGATGCCCGCCAGGTCACATATACCGAAGTAGGAACTACGGGAAGGCCACTTATCATCGTATGGTGTTGGCTCTCCCAGGTAGTCGAAGCCTGTCCATACAAACTGTCCGATCACCCATGGTTTATCTTCCTGTAAAATAAAATCCTCTTCCGGCAAATTAGACCAGTTGCAATATTCCAGGTCGTAGGAAGACGATTGATGATCATCATACTGTTTATCCTTTGCTATTACTAACGGGAACTTATATACGCCGCGTGAACTCACGGTGGAAGCCGTTTCTGAGCCCAACAGGAGACCTTGCGGAAAGGCAGTATATGCTTCTTCGTACAGGTGTGTACGGTAGTTCAGTCCGGGTATATCCAGCAATGCGCCAAATCCCGACTGCATGGTAGCCTTTACCTGGTCCATGCCAACGGTAACGGGCCTGGTAGGGTCTTCGCGGTGAAAGATATCCTGCAGCCATTTTGCACGTTTTACGCCCTCAGCACCCCATTGGTCGGGCACTTCATTACCGGCAGACCACATCACGATACAAGGATGGTTACGGGTAGCATGTACCAGGTTCACTACGTCTTTCTCTGCATCCTGTTCAAAAAATCTGGCGTAACCATTTTTCACTTTGGGCTTCGCCCATTCATCAAAGCTCTCTGCCAGGAACATAAAACCCATTTCATCCGCCAGCTGTAGCTGCTCCAGCGATGGCATGTTATGTGAGCTGCGGATGGCATCACAGCCAAGGTCTTTCAGGATTTGCAGCTGCCTGCGTAGCGCAGCGATGTTGATAGCCGCACCCAGCGGGCCAAGGTCGTGGTGAAGGCATACGCCCTTGAATTTGCGCACCTTGCCATTTAAGGAAAAGCCCGTTGCCGGATCATATTTTATTTCCCTGATACCAAAAGGTGTGGTGACTTCATCCTTCAACACATCGCCGGCATAGAGCTTAGAAACTGCTTTATACAACACCGGTGTTTCCGGGCTCCAAAGCAAAGGCGCCGGCACCTGCAGGTTCTGGTCAAATTCACCGCCAAAGGCTTCCGTAGTGCTATTGGAAACCACTGTATTACCAGCAGCATCCAGGATCACGGTTTCCAGCCTGAGGCCTTTACCGCTGGTTTTTGTTTTGATATTTACCTTTGCAAAATCTTTTGTTATAATCGGCGTGGTAATATAAGTGCCCCACTGGTCAATGCTCTCTTTATTTTTTACGATAACACTTACTTTTCTATAGAGACCAGCACCGGGATACCAACGGGAGGACTCCGCCTCATTTTGCAGATGTACGGCCAGCTGGTTGCTGCCGCCCTGCTGCAACAGGCTGGTGATATCAAAATAGAAATAGTTGTAGCCGTAGTTCCAGTGGCCAGCCACCTGCCCGTTGACATACACCGTCGGTTCGCTCATCGCACCTTCAAATAGCAAAAGCACCTGCTGGCCTGCTTTATATTGGGGCAGCGAGAACGCCCTCCTGTACCAGCCTTCCCCGATATACGGCAAAGCCCCGGTACGCCCGGTCTTCTCCGAAGTTGTACGCTCATTGTTCTGCACAATAGCCACGTTCTGCTTATCTATTTCCTTATCAAAAGGACCATAGATTGCCCAGTCGTGCGGTACCGACACGGTTTGCCAGCCTGCATCATTAAACGATACCTGGTAGGCCTGGTCGTTCTTACCTTTGTAAAACTTCCAGTTATCAGATAGTTCGGTTACACTCCTCTCCTGCGCCGACAGGCTGTTTACAGCCAGCAAACACAGGAACATCAGCTTAGCGGTATGGGAAAAACGCTTCATATAATCAATTTTTAACGCGGAACTTTAAATGTCAGATTGACAAATTATAAAAAATCGCGGAGAAAGCGTAATATTTACATTTTAAGAATACTAATTTTTGCGTTAAATATTGCAGCCGATACCTTCGGTATCGGCTGGTTGGTTCCGCGCTGCGCGCGGTGGGCTATCTCCCGATAAAGTATATTTCGCATCCACTCACATCCTTAGCGTAATAATATCTTTATGTCATAATCATCCATCAATCCATAATCATACAAATCATACTCCCTGCCCGAAGGCTGAGATCTGACATTGTACCATTTTCCCGGATCTACCAAACCCGGAACAGGTTTGTTATAGAAAGGCCCTAAAACATTCTTCAGACTACCCGTTACTGTCACCTCAATTTTGTTGGCACCACGTTTTATGTACTTCCCGATCACTAATGTATTGGGTTCTCCCGTGATAATACCCGCCAGTGAATCATTTACCTTTACCGCAGCTACTGTGCCGTTCCATCTTCCTAAAACAATTTCATAATCCGTGACTGTATCCACCACAAACGTTTTCGTATACACTACACCGTTTCCATACAAGGGCATTCCCTGTTCCTTCCAGGAACCGAATCCCAGCGGCTGCGGCGGCACGATATCCCAGCCTTTTGCCGCTGCTGCCAGGTAGAAGTTGCCGAGGACATAAACGGGTTCTATCTCTGCATACACACTCATTGGTGACACAGTTACCGCAATTTCATTATCACCGGTTTGGACATACTTTCCAATAGCATATACACCATAGCTCCGGTCCAGCCACCATTGCCCCGGTTCATGCTGAATGACGGCACCATTGATTTTTACCTCCTTCCACAATCCCGGCTGTTCCACAACCGCTTTAAAATCTGTTGCGTTCACGCCGGGTTTCACGGTAAAGTGGTACACTGCCGTATAGCCGGTACCGGTAGCAAAGGTATCCCTGCGGGTAATGGCATCCCTGTACTGGGTGCGGTTATTCCATGGATTGCCCACGCCGTCGGTAAAGCCATGGTGCTTAAAGGCCGTATTGGAAGCCACGCCTACATGCAGGTTCGCATAGTTGGTGTCCGGATGCGGCAAATACAGGTCACAGAAATCGATGGTCAGTGAGTTAGCGGCGGCACGCTGAATGGTAGATACTGGCGTGCTGATAGTATTCCAGGCGCCTGGCTGTGGCATTGTCTTATATCCTGCTAATTTTTTATCTGCAATAAAAAACATACTGCTACCTGCCGGTGGAATGCTGCAACTGAATTGCACCCCATCTTTCTGTACCGTATAAGGGATGCGGGAAATATCGCCGGTATGGAGATCCAGCTGTAATACATCCTGTCCACGGGTAGTAATCCGCGCTTCGGATGCGGAAGTCATGCTGGCATTGGTGAGCAGCAACAGCTGACCATTACTTAACCTGCGCCGCTGGTGATATATATTTCCTCCAATGCTGTCGCCTTTTTCCGGGGAGATAGTAAAGCCATTATTTTTAAATAATGCAGATAGATTAATATTTGCTCCATATATTTTCCCTATATCGTGGAGCGCTTTATCAGCAGCGCCATCTACATATTGCAGCTGTTCAAAGCAAACTACTTTTCCGCCGGCAGCCTTGAATTGCTGCAACAGCTGAAACGTAGCGCGGTCAATATTTTCCATGCCCGGCGGCACCACTACTACCTTATAAGCTCTTTGCCCGATTACAAAACGCGCTCCCTGTACCTTACCATGATCTTTAATAATATTTTCCGATCCAAGATCATATTCCAGCAATGCACGCTGCATCCGTGTTACAAAGTCATTGAAGTTTTTGGTGATATCGAAGAAACGCTTGTTCTCTCCATCGCGCGCATAATACATCCAGGCAGACGTGGTGGGCTCAATGACCAGTATATCGTTGTATTGCTGCCCTTGCGACAACAAGTACGACAACCGTGTGTAATAGTGATTAATATAGCTGTAATACGTCCACCATGGCTCGTGATAGGAGAAACTAGGCGGATAGTCATATTTTCGTGCACCCGTCAGCGTCATAAAAGAAAGATGCTGGTTCAGGAAATTCACACCCAGTACAAATTCCCAGTCGGCCAGGCGTTTCATATCTTTAAATGTCAGCTCCCAGCCGCCGCCGCCATAGGTTTCAGAAAGCCGGCGCGTTTTGTTCAGCTGATTAGCCACACTTCCCAATTCCTTTACTGCACGGATGTTCCCAAACTGCACCGGTTTATCTTCATTGTACTGGTTAAACAACATATCTATACCGGGCATCTGATGCCAGGCATACATGGCCATGTTGTCAGGGCCATGATAGGGACTTGGCCAGCCATGTTCCCAGTAGTGGCCCGTCCAGGTAAGCTGATGACTGTTCATATAGGCAGCTACCGGCTTAGACCAGCGGTCTAAGAAGAGCTGCAGCAGTACCTGATAATAGTTATGGCGTATACGTTTCCAGTCGCCTACTTCCTTGAATAAGGAAGGCAATTGCAGCCGCAGGTCATAATGCCAGGTCTGGTAGAAGCGGTCAAACAAGTCGGGCGTCCAGCGTACGGAGTTACGCCCTTCATTGATGATGGTAGGCTCGTCAGAAAATACGCCTTTAATGGATTTACCAAACTCCTGTCCTATTACTTTTTCATAACTTTTATAGGCTACTTCAATAAATTTATCAGTAACACCTTTTGCCATCAGGTCTACATAAGATACGCCGATAGGGCCAGCCACAGAGCCTCTGTTGCCACGCTGATAGTTTACTTTCCTGAACAACAGGTAATGCCCTGTCTTCCCGTTTTCTGCTGATAAATTATTGGTGATATCCGCGTATCTGCCATTATCTTCTTTTAAAAAATAAAAATAGGGAGAAAGATCTGCGGGCAATCGCATGGTATCATCCATATACAACATCTGTCCCTGGTTATAGGCGGCAGGCATTTCATCTGCTACCAGTCCGCCGGCAAACCCCGTTGGATAAGAGTTTTCATCATATATCCAGATATTCAGTCCCAGCTTCTTCCCCTGCTGCACGGCGTACTCAAATAAATCGAACCAGTCTTTGGACAACCATTCTGTTATCAACCCCGGCCTGGCATGGATAATCACACCGCCAAAATCGTTTTTCCTATAGTCCTGCAACATGCTGTCAATCTGGTTCTTCGTCACCCGGGTATTCCATACCCAGAAAGGTACGGAGCCATAGTCGGCACCCGGGTTACGGAACCTGGCAGCCACGGTTTCAAAGCGTTGCAGGGGCTGTTGTGCGGCTGCGGCGGCACCTATCAATAACAGTACGAATAGTAAAGCATGGTAGCGAATCTTTTGCATAGGCTGATTTATTTTTCAGGTGCGGCACCGGTATTATCCAGTACGGTACGTGTAACAATACTCCGGCGGCCTGCCGGTGTGATAACGATGGTTTTTAGCGTGATCGCTTTTCCTTTGGGAACAATGATCGTCACAGGATTCGTATATACGTGGTCGTAGTCGCCCGGCGGCCGGTTATTCAGCGTGTAATAAACACGCGCTCCCGGTAGTGGCAACTGCGGCTCTTCAAATCTGAAAGTATCTGTTCTGAATGTTGTATCGGTATAATTAAACGCAGTGGGCACCCGGTAATTCATGCCTGCCTTATCGAAAGCCGCCAGGTGCACAGGTAACGCACGTTCTTCAAATCGCGTATAGTCTTTGGCGGTAGTATCCGTCCAGGCTGTTTCTGCCAGCGCCAGCATACGTGGTAGCAGCATGTACTGCAGTTTAGCTACAGCCGGTATGTTTTCTGTCCATACACAGGCTTCCACACCCATAATAAATTTACGTTCTTCTGCCGACAAACCTGCATATTCCGGATTATACTGATACGCTTTCCAGGCGGGCGCATCGCCGCCATGACTCGATGGCTCCTGATCAGAAGTACTCTGGGCATAGTCAAAATAAAGCCCGTTGCCGCCCGGCGCCAGTATGATATGCATTCCTTTCCTGATCTGTTCCGCGGCGCCTTTTTCACCAAAACGGTTCATGATGGTGATGCTGTCGTTCATATCTCCCGCTGCCACCTCATCCCAGGCGATCATCTTTTTATGTTTAGACAAGACAATCTTATTCAACTTTCTAATAAAATACGATTGCAATGCGTGCGCATCCTTTATCTGATGTGCCTTCATAAAAGCCTGTACGCGCGGATCTTTCTCCCAGAATGCCTTATAACATTCGTCTCCCCCGATATGAATATAGGGGTAGGGAAATAATGCCGCCACTTCTCCCATCGCCTTATCCAGGAAAGTATAAACCTTATCTTCCGTAGGGTCCAGGGAGTTATCTACGTACATTTCAAAACTACCGTTGGGGAACCATTTGGCGAAGCTGCTACCCGGACTCACTTTAATACTGGTATCCTTCGTTACGCATAGCTCCGGATAGGCCGCGATGGCAGCCATAGAATGGCCGGGCACATCTATCTCCGGCAGTATTTCGATGTGTCGTGCTGCGGCATAGCGGATAATATCCCGTACCTGCTCCTGTGTGTAGAAGCCGCCATCCGTGGGTACTTCACCAGGTTGCGGCGGCAGGGTATTGCCACTGAATTCTATCCGCGGCACGCGCCAGGCACCTACACTGGTGAGTTTAGGATAACTTTTAATTTCCAGTCGCCAGCCCTGGTCATCCGTCAGGTGCCAGTGAAAACGGTTCAACTTATAATAAGCCATCAGGTCCAGCAGGTCTTTTATCTGTGCTACGGTGAAAAAGTGGCGGGAAACATCCAGCATCAGGCCACGGTAGCCAAAGCGGGGCGCATCTTCTATGATCATTCCAGCAACCGAACCTTTTTCCGGGGCGGTGTTCAGCAGCTGCAGCAAGGTTTGCAGGCCATAAAACTGCCCTGCGTTTTTAGCGACAAGCGTAATACGTGCAGGCGTTACCGTTAATCTGTAGCCCTCTTCCGGCAACAATTCCGCTCCGGTACTGGTAATAAGCAGTTCCGGCTTAGTGGCAGCAGCTTTGCCGGTGATAATTTTATGCGGGCTGTTTAACTGTTTCACGAAATAAGCCACTGCCGGCGATTTCGCATCGTCTGCACGGATAACCGTCTTGGCGGTAAAGAGAAAATGACCTGCTGTCATCGTTATTTGCTGCGGCATCGGAATCAATGCCGGCGAGGCCTGCTGTGCTGCGACGTTATAGCTGCTACTGTACAGCAAGATTAAACAGCAGGTCCACATCTTTATAAATCTACTCCAAATCATTACTGGTAATTATCGTACACTACTTTTACTTTATAGAAACAGGCACCGCTAACGATGCGGGAGCCTTGCCATTGTCCGCCGGAGGTATAAAAATCCACGGTGCTGGTAGACCAGTTGTTCAAGGAGCAACTCACTGCCGGGCGTGGGTTTTTATTGGCATCCGGCCGCGTCAGCACAATCTGGCCGCTGGGCTGGTTGCCGATACCCTTTACGAAAGTCAGGTTGGTGGTAGGCGCTGTGGAGAAGGTTTTGGTGGTCTTATTAAAAATATATTCGCCACCGTTAGTGGTCACCCATAACAGATTGTTATTACCGTAATACGGACTCACTTCATGCCCCCATACGCTGGGCAAGGTAACACGGTACTGCGTCAGCTCCGTCAGCACAGGGTTTGCCGTGGTGCCACCTACAGCCAGTGCCGTAAGTATATGTGCGTTGGTGGCTACATCCTGCCCTATTACCCAGATACCATTGATACCGGGGTCCCACAGTACGGCATGTGCCTGCGACAACGGGAACTCAGCATAGGTGCCATTATCCGCACCCTGAGAAGCGGCGTATACCCGTACCCAGTTGCCATCAGAGGCTGCCAGTGCTATATTGCCATCCGGCAGCAGTTCTGCGGAATGCACATTGGCGTTGATAATCTTTGACCAGAGGCGTTGTCCGGAAGGAAAGCCGACCAGTGCCGCCATACTGTTATCGCAAAGTGCCGCCACCGCTGTATCCTGGCCGGAGGCCTTCTTTCTTAACTTAAAATCTGTTCCGCCGCCCCATATTTTTATTTCGCTGGCAGAAAAGCCCAGGCCTGTAGTGGGTACCCATTTCCATTTTTTTGCGGCATCGGTATTCCAGTCGGTCACCATCGGATCATAGAGCACGAGCTCTTTGGTAGCGTCGTTGGTGAGGGCAAGCAGCTGCCCCGGATAGGGCTGTGGTGTCTCAGTTACCGGAGGGGTGGTAGTACCGGGAGATGTAGCATCTCCCGATTTACCACTGCAGGCCATCTGACATATCATCAGACAACAGGCAGCCCCTGTCAGAAATATTTTTTTCATATATCAATAATAGTTAGGATCGAATGTTTTCCCTTTGTAGATGGCGGCCCCGCTGACAGTGCGGGAACCGGTAGCAGCGCCGGTGGCGGCATTATAGAAATTCACGACGGAAGTACACCAGGTGTTGGCCGGGTAAGCCGGACACCCCGTACTGGGGATGGTTTCCACGAGGGTATTCTGTCCGGGCTGACTACTTACCGCCTTTACGAAAGTTTGCTGAGCCGCGCCAGGCATACTGCTGAAGGTACCGGTGGAGATATGAAAAATATATACGCCACCGTTAGTAGACAGCAACAGCTGATCGGAGTTATTTACATCTGCCGAAAGATCGTGTCCCCAGGCTGATGGCAGCACATTATACGTCACCAGTAGCTGTAACTTCGGATTGGTAATAGTGCCGCCACTTGCAGCAGTATTATAGCCATACTTACGCAGTTCATTTCCCAGTGCCCACAGCACCTGGTGGGTATTATCCCAGAGCAGTGCATGTGCCGAAGCGAAATAGTACTGCGTATTTACACCATGATTCGGCGATGGTTGTGAGGAGGAGTAAACGCGGATATATCCCTGCGGCCAGGCTGCACCCGCGCTGGCCACCACACAGTTACCATCAGGCAGTATTTCCATGGCATGTAAACTGGTGGTGTCGTTGAAGCCCATCACCCATAGCTTCTGGCCACGTGTACCCGTTCCCGTATACCTGGCGATAGTAGCCAGCCGGTAAGAGGTAGCCGTGATCACCTGTGCCGTATTCGCAAATACGGTGTTGTTACGGACCTTAATATCCGTAGGGGTTTCCCAGAGTGAGATCTCACTGCTCTGGATATACGACAACGCCGTGGTGGGCTTCCAGGTCCACTTAGGGGTTGTCCACGAGGCATCCGCAGGATCATAGACCTCTATCTGCTGATTGGTCTGATTGGTAATGGCAACCCAGCAGCAGGTGGCTTCTGTTTTGGCACCGGTGCCTTCCGCCGGCTTATTGTTGAGCGATAGCTGCTCCTCATGGCGACTACACGACGTCGCCGATACAACCCAGACAAATGCTGTCAAACAGGCAATAGCAGCCCGTAAGCAGGCATTACCTGCTTTTCTTTTGAACGTTTTCATCATGGTGAGTTTTTAGTTAATATCCCGGATTGGGGGTTAGCTTGTCGTTCAGCAACATTTCTGCATTCGGAATAGGAAACAGCAAACGGTTCTCTGTCACATTATAACTTCCCGGCTGCAAATAACTGTACATGGCTTTCTGTTTAACACCGAAGGCCGTCATCACCGTAATGGCATTGCCGGTACGCACGAGGTCCAGCCAGCGTTTATTTTCAAAAGCCAGTTCTACTCTTCTCTCTTTTAAAATAACTGATTGTAATGTTGCCTGGTCTGTGGTAGTAATATTATGCGTAGCATCGCCGAATGCACGCGTTCTTACCTGGTTGATATAACCGATAGCTTCACCAGCTTTTCCTTGCTGGTTCAGACTTTCAGCGAGTAACAACAACACCTCGGCATAGCGGTATACCGGCCAGTCGTCGTTGGACTGGTTGCCAATCGTATGTGCGTGCAGGAACTTTTTAGGAAATGGCCTGCCTGTTTTGCCGGCCGGCGCTACGTAGTTCACCACAGATTTAACGGCAGTTGCCGTAAAATCATCGGTGCCATTAAACGTTCCTTCTGCAATGGCTATAGATGCATCGAGGCGAAGGTCGCCGGGCTCATAGGCACTGATCAGGTCCTGTGTAGGCGTATTGTAGCCGCCCACCGTGGTGATATTATTGTAGTTCACCCCTGTCACCACCGTCGTATTGGCCATGCGTGGCAGGAAGTTATAGATAGATGCATCTGTATTGGCCTGCGGCACAGATAAGCCCGTGTTGAACTGAATTTCAAAAACAGACTCACGGCCATTCTTGTTAGCTAACGCGAACGCATCACCGTAATTTGGAAACAGGGAATATCCCATAGCCGTCACCTGCTTCAAGGCATTTTCTGCCAGATCATATTTTTTTAAGGTGAGATAAACATCTCCCAACAGGGTCAGTGCTGCCCCTTTGGTAGCACGCCCTGTCTGTGGAAATGCCGGTGCATCTAACATGGTAGCTGCATCGGTGGCATCGGCTATGATAAGGTCATAGACTTCCTGTGCGGAAGAACGTGGAATATAGGTTTCATCGCGGGTAAGCGGCGCACGCTTATAGATCGGCAATCCACCGTAAAAACGCACCAGGTCAAAATACGCCAGCGCGCGGATGAACTTCGCCTGTCCTACAATGACATTGCGACTGGCATCCGTTAACTTGATATCATTAATATGATCCAGGATAACGTTTGCTGCGGATATCACATTGAAACCAGCATTCCATTTGGCAGGTGTCTGGTTGTTGTATTTATCATCCAGGAAATCGGCCACCGCACAGCGGTTGGTGGTAGCTACCGCCTGATCGGAAGATTTATAATCATAGTGCGTATTATCCGAACGCATCTCCCCCATCGTCCAGGCCGACTTATTATTATACAACCCACGAAGCTGGTTGTAGGCGCCATTCACCGCCAGATCAAAATCATTTTGTGATTTGAAATAGCTATCCAGGTTGATGTAATTGGGATCATTTTCTGTCAGAAATTTCTTGCAGGAAATTTCAGTCAGACTGATGATCAATAATATAAAACAGAAAATCTTTTTCATTTTTTGCTGATTTTTAAAGACCAAGGTTAAAGCCAAACGTAAAGGTTCTTTGCAGCGGATATGCGCCGAGGTCCTGCCCCTGCGCCGTTACGATATTCAATCCGCCGGCACTCACTTCAGGATTACCAGGATAGCTGGTGAAGATGTATACGTTCTGCGCAGCAGCATATACTCTCAGGCTTTTAATAAATGGTGTTTTAAATTTCCTGATACTATAACCCAGGGCAATATTGTTGATCGTAAGATGTGATGCATCATGGATAAACAACGTATTATCCGTGCGGTATGCCACCGTTGTTCCTGCCAGCGTACGTGCTACCCTTCCGTTGCCCGGATTCTCCGGAGAACGCCAGCGGTCCAGCAGCTCAGGAGGTCCGTTAAACACACCGTCCAGGTTGTAGGTACTTTCCTGCATACCATTTTTCAGCTTGTTGCCATAGGTACCGGACATGGCTATACTAAGATCAAAATTTCTGTACGCGAAAGTGTTGGTGAAACCGAAAATGAATTTAGGATTAGGGTCGCCAATCACCGTCTGATCTTCAGGGAAAGTAATTTTACCATCGCCGTTGATATCTTTAAATCTTACCGTACCTATCTGTGAAGTAGTAGTGGTACCGGTTCCGTAGTATTTAGGGCCTGCGTCTACCTCTGCCTGTGTTTTGAAGATACCATCGAACACATAACCGTAGAACTGCCCTACAGGCTTACCTACCAATGTGCGATAGTCAGTAAATTCGGATAAAGTAGTTGTTGGATTATCAGAGAAAGAAATATTATTCAGGCCGATACGTTCTACGATATTTCTGTTAAAGGCGATATTAAAATCAGTATTCCATTTCAGTTCCCCCACGAGATTTTTGGTGCTCAATGTAATTTCATGTCCCCATTGGCGGATATCACCAAGATTGTCCTGCATAGTGGAGAAGCCGGAAGATTGTGGCACCGGCACTACGAACAGCAGGCCACTGGTCAGTTTGTTGTAATAGTCATAGGAGATATTCACCCTGCCATCAAATAGACCGATGTCGATACCGGCATCCAGTTGTTTATTACGTTCCCAGGCGAGATTCTTGTTACCCAGCGTGGATTGCACCTTTCCGCCTGCGAGGCCGGTAGAAAAAGTATAGTTGGCATTATCAATGCGGGCAGTGGTCGTGTAATTACCTATTTCGGCCATACCTGTTAAACCATAGGAGCCACGTACTTTCAGCAGACTCAGATATGGAATATCCTTCATAAAAGGTTCATCACTTACGATCCAGCCGGCACCGATACTTGGGAAGGTTCCCCATTTATTGTTGGCACCAAACCTGGAAGACCCGTCTCTGCGCAACGTTGCCTGGATCATGTAGCGGTCTTTATACGTATAGTTGGCACGGGCCAGGAACGACGCCATCGACCAGGCGTTGAAGCTGGAAGTATTGGTAGTGATACGCGTAGCAGCACTCAGGTTAGAGATACGATTATCCGGGTAATCGCGGCCTACCATATCGCTGGCAAAACCAGTAGAACGCTGCATGGTAAAGCCTCCCAGCAGGTTCAATGAATGATCTTTACCTATCTGCGGATTATAGGTCAGCGTATTTTCATTCAACCAGGAGAAATCATTATTCTGTAATACTTCACCGTAGGCGGAGTTATTTCCCGGCGGCGGATTCTCCATAGGCACCGCGTTGAAACCTCCCATAGAAGTAGATGGAATGAACCTGTTACGGCTCATGCTGCCGAGGTCTGTGCTACCGGATGTGCGGAAGGTGAGATGATCAAGGATTTTGATTTCGGTAAACACATTCGCCAGTACGCGTAAGCGGTTGGCATCATCTTTCACTTCGAGCAGCTGCCGTAACGGGTTCGCCCATACGAATTGATTGGCAAAGCCAGTAATACCTAATGCCAGCGTACCATCGGGATTATAGGGAGAGCCCATGGTAGGGATCATGGCTGCAGAGGCGAAGATGGCGCGTTGTCCGTCTACATTGAAGCCATTACCCTGCCTGTTGTTATGTTCCAGCTGCAGCGATGGCGCGATGCCCACGCCTATCTTCACCCGCTTACCCGGATTGAAATCTCCGTTCATGCGCAGTGAAAAGCGTTTGTAGCCGGTGTTCACCAGGATGCCCTGCTGGTCGAAATAGCCGCCTACAATGCTGTACGCTGCCTTATCATTGCCGGCATTCACGGCGATGCTGTAATTCTGTACCGGTGCGGTTCTGGTGAGCACGCTGTACCAGTCGGTCCCTTCGCCGTATTGGTCCGGGTTCTGGTATACGGCAGGGATGCCGCCGGTATATCCTTCGTATTTGATTTTGTCTTCATAAAAACCTTTCATGTAAGTAGCCAGCTGGTGGGCATTCATGACAGGAGGTATGAGCTCGCGCATCAGCGAAGCACTGCCGTAGTAAGAGTTGAAATCAATTCTTGTAGCGCCGGCCTTTCCTCTTTTAGTGGTGATCAGCACAACACCGTTGGCGGCGCGGGAACCATACAGCGCAGTAGCTGCGGCATCTTTCAGGACCGTAAAAGTTTCAATTTCATCCGGGTTGATGTTATTGAGATTGTCAGGCGTACCTACCATCGGTTGTCCGTCTACCACCACCAGTGGCCTGATGCTGGAAGTCAGTGAAGAGGCGCCACGGATGCGTATATCCATGCCTTGTCCGGGCCTGCCGGTCGTTTGAACCACCTGGGCGCCGGGGAGCTTACCGGGGAGTCTTTCCAGGAAAGTACCCGTGGGCTGGTCTTTCACACCAGCAGCGGAAACGGTAGACAGGGAGCCTACCACGTCACGTGTTTTTTGTTTACCATAGGCCACCACCACTTCTGTCAGCTGGGAAGATGTTTGTTCCAGCTGTATGTTGATGAGTGTTTGTCCGCCGATGGCCACTTCCTTAGGTGTATAGCCCATATAGGTAAAGGTGAGTATGCCACTGGCTTCGGGGACATTCAGCGCATAGGAACCATCCGGCTGCGTATTGGTACCCAGCTGGGAGTTTTTGAGTCGTACTGCCACGCCAGGCAGGGGTTGTCCGTTGGTATCAGTTACGCGTCCTTTGATGGTAACGGTAACCACGGCCGGCTCCGGGAGTCGTGTCACTACGATGGTGTTCTGGCGGATAGTATAGGTAAATGGCTGGTTGGCAAATGTTTTGCCCAGTACTTCTTCCACGGAGGCGTTGGTAACCTCGAGGGCCACTGGTCGGGCGCTTTTTAAAATATCGACATCCCACAACACATTATAACCGGTTTGTTTGCGTATCTGGCGAAAAACTTCTTCTAAAGTGATTTGTCTGGCAGATAAAGTTACCTTCTGAGCATAGCTGGAGGCGCTGACTTCCATTAACGCTGCGATCATTAAAACAACAGTTAGTTTCATAATCAACAGGATTTTTTTGCGCGTAGTGCCGGTCATTACCTGGCACACGTCAGGTATGTAAAATTTCATTACATTTGGTTGTTAGAGTTTATTAATGTGGATGATAGCTCAAAGTAGATTTCACAGGGTAAGCGCTAACAGTACCGGCAGTGTTCCCGCATTGCCGGTTTGTTTTTTTACGTACCACTGTTTTGCTGATTTGTTTATGGCATAACGGTGATCCTCCTTCCTTCTATTTTAAAGTGAACAGTTCCGGTTAGTTCCAGCATACTTAATACTGCTGTTACATCTTTGGTACGCGAGAGGCTTCCGGCAATTGCTTTTCCCGAAACATTGCCTTCGTAGCGGACATCCACATCGTACCAGCGGCTGATCTGCCGCATGACGCCTGCTATATTTTCATTATCAAAAACGAAGTAGCCGTTTTTCCAGGCGATGGCTGCTTCCGTGTCGGCATTTTTAGTTTGAATAGATCCGGAGGCTTTGTTCAGCATAGCGACCTTGCCGGGTACCAGCAAAGCGTTGGCCTGATCATACGCTACCTTTACGGAGCCTTCCAGTAATGTGACGAGGTTCTGTTTTTCTTCCGGATATGCGTTAATATTAAAATGGGTACCTAATACCCTTACGTTCATGGTTTTTTCAGCAGTAGTAGCTACCGCCACCGTGAATGGCCGCGATGCATCGGGTGCCACTTCAAAATACGCTTCACCGGAAAGCGTTACACTCCTTTCTCCTTCCGGAAAGGACGTAGGATAGTGTAACGACGAACCGGCGTTTAACCATACTTTGGTGCCATCCTGCAGGATAATGCGATACTGGCCACCATAGGGCGTATTCAGCGTATTATATACAGTGCCTGCCGCCTGACGGGTGCCGTTATATTGTAAACTTCCACTATCCGTTTTATTGACGGCGACGCTGCCTTCCTGCGACAGCAGCCCATTGCCGGCATCTTCCAGCACAATCTTCTCTCCATTACCTAATATTAATACCGCTTTATTACCACCAGGTGTAATGGCTTTTGGTGCCTGCGCCAAAGGGGCCTGCTTCGGAGAATGCTGTAACGGCGGCATATACAGCCAGGTAGCGAGTCCGGCTACCAGCAGCACGGCAGCTGCAGCGGCCCAATAATGCCAGCGTTGTTTATGCACCACCGTTACCGGTGCCGGTGTGGAGATATGTTGTTGTATCTGTCCCAGCATGCGTAAGCGTACCCGCTCTTCTTCGTCTATATGCTCCGAAAACCATTCCACGTCGGCCTCGCTATGCTCCTGGTACCAGGCCATCAGGCGTGCTTCTTCTGCCGGCGAGATAGTGCCATCCAGGTATTTGTCGATCAGCTGATATATGTTATCCTTCAACGTATAGATTTTATGCTTTATACTGATATGTACCACAACTTTATGGCTACCCTTAGTGGTAACAATTATTTTTTACAGGAAAATATTTCACATGGCATAGTCGTCCTGACATTTGTTGGTCAGGTTCATAACATGGACACTATGGCTACATTTATATGTACCACAGGAACTGTTTTACCCTTAGTGCAGGTAATATTTTTTTGGGAGAGAAATATTAAGGACGGAAGATTTCTGCCAGCACCACTGCCCATATGTAGGGGCGGTTCAGGCGGAGTCGTAATACTTTGAGGGCTTTGGTGAGATGTGCTTCGGCGGTTTTTTCCGCGATGCCCATGCGCTGGGCTATTTCAGGGATACTGAGGCCTTCTTCCCTGCTCAGTTTGAATACCAGCCTGCATTTTTCGGGCAGCTCTTCTATGATGCCCTGGATATACTGCTGCTGGAACCGGGTATAAATCTTTTCTTCATCCCAGCTGCTGATAACAGGATCGGTAATCTGCTCTTTGATGGCAGTCCTTCTCTTTTCGCGGGCATATTGCTTGAATACAGACAGTCGGACTGCGGTGGCGAGATATGCAGCCACATTATCGATAAACAGCTCATTACGGCGGTTCCAGAGGCCAATAAAGACCTCCTGTACGATCTCTTCTGCAATGATCTTATCACCGCTATGGTGAAAGGCAATGGCCAGCAACTGCTTCCAGTAACGGTTGTAAATTTCAGTAAAAGCGATATTATCGCCCTCTCGCAAGGACATTATTAACTGTGTGTCAGGATGTTGCGAATACCGATTCATTGCATGGAAACTTCACAAGGATATAAAAATAATCCGAAGTTTTAGATTAGAATTGGAAAAGATAACAAAAAAGAAATGCGGGAGGATATCCCTACAGGAATATTATTTTTATCTATTATAATAAATGATACTATCCATCCTTTATACAGGCCGCAGATATGGTTAATACTTAGAAGTAACATACATGCGATGTCTTACATTTATTTAATCAGCGCCGAAGTACCCATCAGGGTTCTCAATAAAGTAATCTCTTAAAGCGTTTAAAATAACCGATTTTATTTCAGCCTCCGGCTTACCTTCATTAACATGAAGTATCTGGTTAATCCAATGCATATCAGATTGAAGATTAATTTTTTGCTGATACCAAAAAGTAATGGAAAGTCTAAGTTTTGGCACCTTTAAAGCCATCCCCAAACCATCAACAAATCCATCCATGTAACTTTTCAATGATACAACAGTACTATCAGACAAAACCATTAACGGACGTCTTTCTATCAGATCAATCCATTCCAGTATTTCAGCAATTTTCATTGATACAATTTTTCAAGCCAGTGGTGAGAACCGGAAACATAAGCCAATGCTAAGTTTTCAGGTCTGGTTTAAAAACATTATTGATCCTGGACAACATAAAATCGAAGTAATTATTTCTTTTCATTAGGTAAAACATCACTTATTCCGGTACCAGATCTATCAGCTTAAATTTAAAATCATCCTCCTCCTTGACAATCAATTGCACCAGGTCGGCAGCGTACCAATCAACTTTTTCACGCAGAAACAAGAGAAAGGCAGCCAGATCGAGGCCGTTATAAGCTCCGATAAGGATATTACATTCCAATCGTTTTGTTCCCCCATACCAATCCTTTTGCAACTTATTATCCTCCACGGAAACGATATAAAAGCCCGGTTCATATTGTGATATTTCTGGTATGATTTCGTTCACATCTTCCAATGTACTAAAAGTGAGAATGAGGTTGGTAACACGGCTCATAGCGTATTTATTTGGATTGTTGCATTTCACTAAATAACCGACGGATATTCTCCACATTATAAAAAGCATCCAGCTTTGCTTCTTCCATATTTCGTTTATAGGTAGCAACCTCGTATGGCACAAATTCCTGTCGCTCTTTCTGCTGATAACCATCAGGCACAAAAAGATCAAAACTTTTGCACTGAATCCTCCATTCTGTCCCCACCTGGTGCTGCCAGCAACCAATCATAATGTGCTCATCAACAGTCAGGTTGTCTGCACGATTATCTTCATTGATGAAAATTTGCTTCCATCTGTCACCTGCGGCAATCTCAAAAATGTCTTTAAACACCACGTAGCTATAATCAATAAAGCAGATCTTCTTTGATATGGGACTGTCTGGCAATAATTGTATACCAATATAGGGAATGATCAACCAATCGGACATCCAATATCCCATCCTGGAATAGGCTTCGCAAGTATTAATGAATTCCGGGTTATTTAAACATAGCATAGTGTAATTATTCAAAAAATTTCAAAGGATCATCATTACCTGTTTTATGGCCTTTCAAAACATACTAATCTATAAATAAATCCATCACTTCAATTTCAGATTTAAGCACCTGATCAGCCAGAATATCTATGCCATTAAAATACATGTAATAATCATAGCCAAATCGAAAAATACAATCTGCGCTGCAAACAAGTTCCGCCCATAAATATTCCCGCAGAATCAGTTGTACAATCGTCGGCCATACATCTAACCCCATAATTTCACCATCAACTACTGAATTATACCTGATAAGAAGATCTCCATTCAACCGTGTATCAACAGCTGTTTTTTCAAGGCTCCTGACTCTAACCTCGGAATATCCAGCCCGTTGCATGATTAACAGTATAGATGCAATATAATGTGCTTCGGTCCTGAAATATTCAGCTGGTGTTAATTCAACCCCATCAAATGATTTCCCTATATCACAAAACGAGGTCCATTCATTTTTAGTATATGCTCCATTAGCATTCCGGTATCTGGGATTATATTTTGTGATCCGCTGGGCTGTAAATCTCCAGTCATCATTCATCAGTAGCAAATTAGTCAAGTTATTCTATTAAAATTTTTATCATAATACCATCTAAAAAAATTGATAAGCTTGCATGTGTTCATCTATACACTTTGATAAGTTCATTTTACTTTTCTGAACGAATACGTAAATAATACAGGAACAGATTCCAGCAAACGATTTCTTCCAAAATTGAACTGCAAAATATCATTCTCCCAAAACTCAAAATGGTATATAGTTCTCACCTGTTTATTTTGCATCATAATGGCACTATCGTTCAGGAATTTGAATTTATAAACTTTCTTATGAATGATAGTATTATTTTTCGAATTCTTCAAAATCTGGCAAAAAGTATTATTCTCCATTGAAATGAAGAGTTCCATATATTCATTATCAATTTTTTGAACTGATCTCCAATTACCCATTATCCGTGATTTTGACTGAGCACTACAGATATTAGCAATCAGAAATAAAATTAAAAGAAATTTTAGTTTTACGAATCTTCGCATCATTATCTACTTTAAAGCTTTTGACATTCTTTTCTTTCTTCCACATTTATTTGTACTTCGGACACTTAATTCTTCTCCATAATAAGCTTAGCAATCATATCTCACTGTATTCAACCCAATCCACACTTCAAAGCTTAGCGATATAAGCCGCTAATTGATCTATTTCTTTTAAAGCAGGAGTTGTCCTGGAATCATCAAGTAGTTTTTCTGTAATGCGTTCCCAATCCAACAAATTTATCCCAACCAGTTTGGAATGTGTCCAGTATAATTCCTCTTCATGTCTAATTTAGTTAGGGTACATGCTTGCTAAAAAAGTACGTATATCTCTTTTAATGTCTTCTGCTATGACATTATCATTCAAAATTTCTTGAATAAAATCAACCTCCAGATAAGCATTTGTAAAAATGATAAAATTTAAAAATTCAAAAATAGTATCAAAACGCCTATATAAGGCTATCATTTTATCATAATCAAATTTCGACCACACTTCCGGAAGACATAGCATCAACCGTATTGAATAATTAAAACTAGATGTTTCAAAATTATATTTAACAAATTCAATCTCATTCAATGCCAGTATTTCTGGTACAAATGGCTCCAAAAAAAATCTATCTACGGGATAAATTTCCGCTTCAGACATGGCATGAAATGATATATAGTCTGAAAACTCCTTTATATTTCTTTTCATATTTCCTTGTTAAAGGCCTTTTTGATAAAATAAACTGGTACATGAGTGCAAGGAAAATGTATCAACAACTTAGTTAGCTTTAGAAAATATTGTTATCAGTTTCCCTTCATGATGAATCAATAAAATATTACCCGATTCTCTGGATAACAGTAAATAATCACTCGGCTGAAAGAACTCCATATTAAATTGCTTCTCATACCATAGAGCGAATGCATTAAAAGTTTTCAACCTGAATCCAAGGCACTGATCAATCTTCAATAATTCATCAGAAACGAAGAGAATTTCATCATCAGGCATAAAACACCGGGATTCTTCCATTAATTCTCCAAAATCACTAATAGAATAATCATGAGTCCCCATCTCAAAATCCTCCCAGTCTCTAATATCTATTATGCTTGTTTTTAGTCCACTATCCAGCGCAAAGGAGTATATGGCAGATGGCAACAACTTTCTCTTCTCTATTAAAGTAGATAATTGAAACTCTTGTTGAATTAGCTTACAGAAATAAGAGAGTGTATATCTATTTGGGGCATATTCTTCGGGGTTAATTTGTTTCATTTTCCTATGCTTTACTTCTATACGAACTACTGTAATCAATTTCAGATAGCCGTTTTATATAAATAATCCCATCATGTCTTTTACCCTATTTTCCTTACCTGTTACCGGATAATACGCTAAATATTCAAGGGATTGATTTATCCATTCCATTTCCAATGACATTTCATACATATGCCTGTATTTAAGCAAAATACTAATTGATTGATCCCTTGGCACTAAAACAAGTATGCACAACAGATAACCTTTAATCTGTTTTCCAGTAACATCACGGAAAATAAATTCAACAATTTCATCCATCAAATCAAGTCGCCTTTTGTATGCTATACAGAAGGAGGCGAGTAATTTTTGCCTCCAACCACTATTTAAATATTCAAGAATTTCCCTGTCGGTCACTAAATCTGCATACTTATCTGCATTAGCTAAAAACTCCTGACGATCCCTCAGATTAAAATTCGTCAGGCACTTAAGAAGTGTTCGTTCTATTTCATTCATCTTATAATTTACAGTTTAGCTTTCTAATATAGAACCTTAGGCGCAGTAATAAAACTAAATTATAGTCCTAAAAGCATGGCATAAAAATCATAATAAGCTTCCCCTCCGGCTATATAGGCACATTGCTCCACTGTAGCAGACCTCCTGACGTCATCGTTATAAACAACATCATCTAAAAGACATTCCCAAAAATACCCTTTGCAGATCAGTAATGCTTCCAAAAATGCGGGACAATTATGGGCACAATCCCATAAAGTATGCTTAGGCTGATCATATTCTAATACCTGGATAATACCAGAATATTTATTAATCACCAATAAATCAACTTCCACACTTCCAATATAATAAAATGATTCATCTTCAGTTACCGCTTTACTAAATCCGACCATTCCTATTTCTACTTTAGATAAATCGTATTTACTCAATAACTCAATTACAACATTACCTGTCAATACTATCCCGGATTGAGTATTTAAATTCTTTACAGGGTCAATACTACGCTCTACAGTTGACGCAGAAATCTTCTTTTTTACCAAAATATCATTTGAGGGAATTTGAGATTTCAACTCTTCTATAAATTTGCTCGCAGTCATTTACTTATTTTAATTCATTAATTTATCTAGAGTAGTTCTATTACCATGCTCATTATAATGCCTGGCATCCTTTTCAGTAAGTGCAGGAAGATTAAAGTTATCTTCTAAATTCTATATATAGATTCAATTAGCCCACATTAATCGTAAGTTTTAACCAACTATCGGTTATTAACCTGGTATTTTGATAAATCCATCCAAGTGAAGCTCAGATTTAAAAAACTCGAACAAGGTACTAAATTCAATTATTCTCCCGGATTCATAAAACACAGTAACCGGAGGATTTTCACATTCCGCCACAAAATAAGCATAGATATAACCTTGATGCATCCAAAATACAAATGCATCGGCTGGCAGTGGACTTAAATTATACTCACTTATCGTTTCTTCAGCATAAGATTTCAGTAAAAATAAATCTTTGAAAAATGCATCTGTTCCACGCATATAAGAACCTGCCCCTTTACCCATACGCAGCAAAAAATTTTTATAAACCTGCGGGAAAGTAATATTAAAATGAATCTCTAATGAGATTACCTCATCTTCACTGCATGGCTCAAGATCAAAACCCTTATCCTTTAGGTAATTCGCTATATCAAAAACATTCTCAATCTGTAACATACTATTGACTTAGTTCTGTAAGTTTTAGGTTAACATTTGGATACCCGTTCATAAACTGTTCTATTTTTGCCTTACAAGTTTTGCTCATGAACTTTTTTCTCTTAAGCTAAAGGGTTTAGATTTGAACTGCAAGATGTACTTGGCCGGATGGATACTCAATAATCAAGTTCTCTTAATTCACCAACAATTTCAAATCTATATTTTAGACAAAATTTGCTAAAAATACTTTTTCTACTTTATTTCTATTAGTACTACAATTACTACTCGGGCCTCAACTCTCCAAAGGGGATTAGGTAAAATAAAGGTTCGAGCTCTAGTTCTTTAAAATTATTAAAACTATTATCCGTTTTGACGATGGAAGCAGGCTCATATCCAGTAAAAACAAATCTGACTGAATGGGGTGAATATCTTATGAATTTAAGATCACATTGCTCCATAAATTTAATAAGAAACATCCGTTCATCATTTGTAATAAATTTCTCAGGAATATTTGGATCCGGTTTAGCCGAGTCACACTCTTGCCAAAGTTCCTTACCTGTATAAGTTATTTTAAATGAAAAACATGAGGGTACTCTTTTTACTAATGAGTCTCTAAATTCTGCCACCTTTATAAATCCATCTTTATTTTTTGTAAAAATATCAGATTCATGGTTTCTACCTTTACAGGAGGTAAGAAGAATTACAACAGATAATGTAACCCTCCATATAGTATCAAATTTCATAAATTTATTATTATTCATTAAATGCGAATTTAAAATCTAATACTCCGAATCGCCGGCTTCAAGATAACTCGTTGACTTTAAGGTAAAGGGATTTCTTTTTATAAATCAAATAGCGATAACCTCACAATTTTTAAGACAGTTTGCTCCGTTTAATATTTCTAATACCCTCGCTGATACATTCAGATATTTTTCTTGATCTAATTTGATGTCATCTTCTGCCGTACCTATAACCTCAATCCACTTAAAATCAGGTACATCTTTCCCTTCAGGATTCAAATCAAAAAAAAGCTCAGAAAAAGAAAATTCTACATTATCATTTACAATAAAACCACCTATATTATTAGCATATAATATATTCAATAATCTTTCAGTAATCAAAAAAGAAGGAAAACTCGTAATCAAATCCCCCCCCAGCCAATCATCAAACTCAAAATGTAAATGTTTAATAGTTGGCGGATGAACTTCCTTATTCAGAATTGTTCTTATAGCTTGCCCTCCAGGAACTTCTGGCTTTAATCTGTAGTATGTTTTATTCATTATCTAGTTTGTTTGATTGTCTCCTAATTCGGGTGCTACTGGTATGGAAATTTTTATTCTCACGGCATCCTGCACAGGTGCAGTATTTAACGATGGCAAAAACTGATTCCCCACAGAATGATCAATTGAAGTTGCATGATCTAATTACAATTCTCTAGTCATATTAGCTTGATTCGCTTGGTAAAATTCATTCCAAGCTATTCTAATTTGGCTTAAATGCAGGGTATTATTCACCGCGATCAGATACCGTTGCCTGGACGTTGCCTAAATGGTTACTTAATTCAACGAACTCGAATTAATAAAAATAGTAATAAATATTATTAATATTTAGATAAATGAAGTGAGAGAGCCTTCTTTACTTGCCGTAGTAAAGATTGCGTAGCTATTCGGCGTAACTCTAGATGAGCTGATTAACCTGGAGGGCAAGGTTCCAACCGAAGTAAAAGTAGAAGATAAAACTGTAGCGGAGAAGCCGCGTTTAATCGAGCAGCTCGAAGAAGAAGACAAGCAAGCACTGTACCGGATTATCGACACAATGCTTACCAAGTCTAAGTTTAAGGATTTCTTTCAGAAAAATATGTTGGATTAAAACCCACACCAATTCCCTCATAAAATCCTTTATAATAATCTTCTAAAGAAGAATGTCGTAACTATTGAGTTTTGATTATTATTAAATTTTATTCCACACTCATTATATACCTCTCCAAAATCTAACATGATTATACATTCATTCTTCTGAAACTTAGGCTTATTTGCTGTTATTTTATTCTTCAACTCTTGCACCTCTTTTGGCGTAAATCCCAGAACTGTAGCCATATAATCTAATCTTTTGAACAAATAGTTATAATTCTGCCCTTTCGAAATTTTCTCAAATGCCTCAATACTCAAAGGAAGAGAAACAAAAGTATAATCACCATCAACCTCTGTATCTGTAATCACATCATACTTTACCCATAAATAACTATTATCGTTCAAAATAGCCGAATACGATTTATTTTTCACATCCACATTTTGAAATTTGATATTGGTCAGTTTTTTAAACCTCATTTCGTCCGAATAGAGCTGAGCAACACAAACATGCATTGTTAAAACAAAAAATGTAACAGAGGCAAACGCTTTTTTCATATTTTTTATGTTATATTAACCTGTACATTAGAAGCATTCCTCGAAGGTAATAGAGGATGTAGCATTATATACCGTTGGCATATTACCGGTACGACTATTAACTGTCAGGCCGGCAGGAACCATGCCCCCACGCGGTGATACCCAGGTAACTGTTATCCAGACTACCTCCACGGCCAGGCATCAGCATACCGAAAGGATAATAGTCGTGTGCGCTGAAAATGATCAGGTCGTCATGATCAATGCTGCTGCCATTGAGCGAGACAGCACGCTTACGATTAGATACCGTTGCCTGGACGTTGCCTAAATGGTTACTTCATTCAAAGAACTGGTAAAACTAAGAATCCTCTAACCTGCTGCCTGCCGATTACTAACAATCCAATGACATATTCCAATTACAAAAACTACTTCCAAACGCTAGAAAATTTCTGTCTTAACTCACCATTCCGGATAATATGAGGGGAATCAATCCCATTAAAAATAATTTCACCCCAATCTGCTTTAAGATCATCCCTACGAATAGTATAAATACGATTTAATGCTCTAAAATAAAAAGTCCTCTTCACATCAGCAATCTGATATACCTTAAGAGAATCCAGATACTGAGTATCCTCAGCTGCAATATTTGAATTATCAAATATAATTTCGTCAAAATTACTATCCCCATACTTCTTTCTCAGGAAATCAACCTCATTACTATCTGAATTATAGAAAACGACTACTTTATAATCGATAGTATCAGCGTTTCTAATGTCCAACTTCTGTTTTTCAAATTTAGTACTGTATGAAATTTTCTCGTCGACCTGATGCAAATCGACATTTGACTTTGTATCATCCTCGTTTTTGCCTGTTTCAACCTCATTACATGAAAAAATCAAAAAGGAAAGAATTGACAAAGTGGCAATAATTATTCTCATCTTATTTTATATTATTTATAATCCAGTTTTCTCAAATCTGTATCCTAAAATATTAAGGATGATCGGATCGTAATGATCAATGCTGCTGCCATTGAGCGAGCGATCAGATACCGTTGCCAGTACGTTGCCTAAATGGTTACTTAATTCAATGAACCCGAATTAATAAAAATAGTAATAAATATTATTAATATTTAGATAAATGAAGTGAGAGAGCCTTCTTTACTTGCCGTAGTAAAGATTGCGCAGCTATTCGGCGTAATTCTAGATGAGCTGATTAACCTGGAAGGTAAGGTTCCAACCGAAGTAAAAGTAGAAGATAAAACTATAGCGGAGAAGCTGCGTTTAATTGAGCAGCTCGAAGAAGAAGACAAGCAAGCACTGTACCGGATTATCGACACAATGCTTACCAAGTCTAAGTTTAAGGATTTCTTTCAGAAAAATATGTTGGATTAAAATTATGGAAAAGATGGATACCCATTAGGTATTATACAGATCATGAAGAAATTCATCATCAAAGTCATTTAAAAGAATATCCTCTTGTTTTACCTCATTCTTATAACGCAATTCCAAGGTTCCTTTATCGGGACCGTTTTCAACAGACCTAACCCCATCAAGCGCGCAGAAAAAACCAAAGACAGCACTCTGTACTGATTCTTTTATTATTTCTTCAATTAGTTTCTGTCCTTTATCGTCCAGAGAATTATAGAACGCGGACAATCTTCTAACGGTATCATTTGGAACCTTATTCTCCCGAAGCAATTCAAGCATCCCTGAAATAGATGCTCCTTCAACAGCTATCTTAATTGCATTAACAAATTCAATATTATTCATTATATCATTTTTTAAAAGAATCAGGATAACGTTGCTTATTTATGTCAACCAGTTTAAGTAAGATACCAACCGGTATAAACGAATTCCTTCGCAAATGTAATATTTCCATAGCTAGTAATTCCCGCGCTGACTTAGCGTTAGCGAATCTTACAGATCGAATATTTCTATGCGCATTGGGTGATAAAGCTATTACAATACCAGTATCGACTATAAAGTTTTTTATTAATCTCTTGGCGTCTTTTATATTTGGAATATGATGTAAATCTACCATTTTATGGTTTTTTAACTCTTGGCGGCTTTGCATATGAAATAGGAAATTGTGCTTTTGCAGCTTCAATTAATCTCAGCATATAACCACTAGGTATACCCGCTTCTCTTAGATCCTTTGCGTCTTTGAGAAGCAACTCTCTGTCTGTTCCTTTATAATTCCCAGTTATTTTTGGTATCATTCTATGGATATAATCCTTAATTGCTATTGCGGCCCCATTCATCTTATCATACCCGGGAATTACTTGCGAGGCCGGATGCTTCTGAGGCACTTTAGATACCATTACTTTATTACGATTATTAGGGTCCTTTTGCAAAGTAACGGTTAAATAACGCCAACACCTATACGAACTATGATTATATCGGGTATATAAGCTAAGTCAGAGAACTGAATTCTGCTATACCGCTGACGAATGTGGGGGCAAACGTACATTTATTTATCATCCTCCCACACCACCGCTGCAATCTTCCAGCTTCCCTCCTTCCAGATGAATTGAAATAGCTTGGTTCCTTTCCCAAAGAAAGGCTTACCATTTAAAACGCCTTTCTTTTCGTACCGAGAAAAACGTTGTGCAATATGGGTTTCTATCACAGTAGTTTCGGATATCCCATATTCTTCAAAATCTACCAGGGTACCATTGGTCAGCACCTCTTTACGTGGCTCAACAAAGGTGGTGAAATTGTAAATCTCGCTATTGCCCTGGGTATTTTTGATGATCACGATTTCATCGATACAACAGGCAGCCAGGTTATCTAATGGCGCCGGGCCATATTTATTGCAAAAAGCGCTGAAGAATGCTTTCGTGACAGTATCTATACGTGATTTATCAGAATCCATCGGTTAACAATTTTAGTATTTCATCCACACGAAATTAATAGATTCTTACTATAATAAAACAAAACTTTTACAGATAGCACCAGGGACGTAACACCCACTGCAGGTTGTCACGGATAACCCTGTCGTCCCATAGGATTGCATCAGGAACTGCATTATATTTGTGGATAGAAACTTATGGCTGCGCATTCAACTTTTAGCTTAATTGAATGTTGTCTATATAAATTACTGGAAAATGTCCGTTAAAAATGCATTAACCGCAATACAGGAACTTAGGAAAAGGGAAACCATCGATTTGAAAGCAGTGACTACACTGGGTGACCTGTTTACAATATTAGAAAAGAGTAATCCCCCGTTTTCCATGGAGGAATTAAAAAAAGCATTGGAAATCGACTGGAATCTCCGTTGGATTAAACATGCTGCACAACAAATATAACTGCACATGCTGCGTATTGATGCATTAAAAGCTATTTATTCAAATGAGGAGGTACTGGTCATCGCTTTAACCAGGTTATACTTTGGCACTCAATCCGACGGGGAAGTAATCCAATTTATTAAAGCAACAGCTATTGACTGGGAATCGTTTTATAAAATCATTTCAATAAATCATATCAGGGGATTTATTTACGATGTCATTACAACATGGCAAATTGAAACAGATCAACAGGTATATGATAATCTGAAAAAAGAGGTAATGAAGATCGGACTGCTTCAGTCCCATCACATAGCCATCAGGAACCAGTTAAAGACTGAATTTGACCTGAGGGGCGTTACAGTTATACCTTACAAAGGGACCACCCTCGCAGCAAGATATTACAAAACACCCCAGCTGAGAGAGAACCTGGATCTCGATTTCCTTGTAAGCAAACATGATTTGCCCCAAATAAAAGCATGTCTTTTATCGAATGGTTACAAATTAAAACACCCTATCCAGGAACACCTGATGCCCCTTTATGTGCGGTGGTACAGAGAACTTGGCTTCACATCATACAAGCATAAACTTGGTTATACCTGTTCCGTTGAATTCCACTGGAAGCTGCTGGATAATTATACAGGAAAATTTCATCAATATGATTTCTTTGTACAGCACCTGGAATCATATGCAGATATTGATGGTACTTTACACCAGGGATTGTCGCCTACTTATGATTTCCTATGCGTTTCTTCCCATCACCTGGTAAGAGAATCATTGAATAAATTTAAATATTTAATTGACCTGGCCTGTATCATTCAAAGTTCTTCCGTGCGGCTTAACTGGGAGGAAATTGACAAACATTACAAACAGTTTGGATTTTCTCCTGTCCTTCATGCAGGAATATGTACAATAGAAGAGATAATAGGGCTGCCCATACCTGTTTCTCCTGCTCACGGTGTTTCCTATCGTTTATTTACGACAACAGAAATTACCCAAAACCTGAGAGGCGCATACAAACTGGTTCACTTTTCAGGCCTTAAGCTTCAGATGGGGCAAAAAATCAGGCTAAAGATGAGGTATATGCTGTTTTCAATACTACCTGATCATAGAGAATTCAGCCGTAATATCCCCCTCTGGGCCATCCCATTAACAATACCGGTAAAAGGAATAAGGTTCATTTATAAACGGGTGACAGGAAGATATTGATACGCATTATATTTATGCAGTGCATCGAGAATAGTAATAGTCGAAAAATTTTTTCTCTCATCTTTGAAAAATTTTATATTTTCATCTGCTTCATGTTTGGTATTATCTGGGTCAGGCATCCTCATTTCTGCAGATGCAGGCCAGCTTCCTGAAGCCTCCTGTGTGTGGAGCAGATGGCAGACCATTGCGGATAGTAATTCCTTCTTTTCTATTTTAGCTGGAGAACATAAAATTGTTTTTAGTAAAAGTGCCAATTTAAACGGGTTTGGAAGATGGCTATTTAATGCTAACTGTGCATGGTTCATTGCCCAGTTAACAGCCGCAATTATTATTTCCCTGTATTTTTCGGCGTTTTTATTATACAACGCTTCCGTACTGATAGCGGTGGCATATTCAGGGCCCTTCCACCAATAGCTATACCAGTACCCTTCCGGTTTCTGGTGTTTTAACAAATATTCAATGGCCAGTTGCTCCCCTGCCAGCGCATAGGCTGCAGTTACGCAGAAATGCGGAATCTGCCATCCGTTAAAGTAGTTATGATTCTGTTCTCTGGTGATTCTGCCAACACGGCCGTTCAATGAATAAGAAATAACGCCTCCTTCCTCATCCTGATAGGCATGCATTATACTAAATCCGGCTGTCGGGAATTCATGTGAAAACTGAGCTGTAACTGCGAATAGCCAGGTCCAGATTGTACTATCTGCATCGGTAGGTATTAGCGCATTAAAACCCCATCCTTCATTTTCCCTGTACCTGGTTTTTAGTATTTTCCAGGCCCTGTGTAAAGCCCGCTGAGATTTGGCATCATTCAACCTTGCCAGATGACAGGCAACATAAGCAGTTACCCATTCATCACTGGTGCCTATGGATACGTAATAATCTTTCCACCAGCCAGACTGTTGCTGATTAGAAAGGATAAAATCTGTTCCCTTGCTTATGGCCTGCACAATAGCGGTATGGGTACAATGCTGCATAACATCAGCATCCTCAGCTACTGTGCTTTTAAAGGTTTTCCATTTGCTTTCATACCCCAGGTAGGCCTTCAGATCTATATTTTTCCCTGGTGAATAAGAGACTTTTAAATGGGAGATCCATTGTTTTAAGAACACAAATTCATACTCCTTTCGCTGCAATGATTCCAGCCATAAGTGCTCGGGCCACTCTTTGATTTGTCCGGGAAATATTTCTTTATCCCACTGCAGTACCGCATCAATTTTCGAGTGATCAAATGCCTGCAAAGCATTCAGCTGCTCTATGAGATAGCGCCAATACCCATCTTTTTGTGGGGGCGCATTCCAGAAACATTCAAAACCGATTCCTGGTAAAACATTATCGCTGATATCAATACATAAGGTTACCTTGTCTGCATAGTTGTAAATAAGGGAAATATAGCTGTCCAGCTCAGGACCGGTTCCAGGATATCCAATTTCTTTTAAAAATGGGTTTATCTCGTCAACCATCAGATTTTTTACATTTACCCGCAACGCAGCAACATCCCTTGAAAACTGGATACCTAAATAGGCAACATATGCAGTACCGGAACAATGCTCTATAATTTTATTCAGCATATTGGAAAACGGAAGATTGTCTCCCAATATGTCATTTAAAACAGCGCTGCAGGTATCTTTTGCCTGGCTACCCGACAGATGAGATGGTAGCTCAAAAAATAGCAGGGGTGTTTTAATGCCGGCAGGCAGCACATCTGCTTCCAGAAAAATCTCCGGTATATACTGGTGGTAGCAGGAGGATGTATCCATCCATTTTTCCAGGAAACGGAGTAACCTATGATAATCTCCGTCTGCTGTGGATTGCGCCTGAAACCAGTTGTAGATAGCAGGCAGATTGTCCTCATCTCTGCGGATGCAAAATTGTAAATCTACCTGCTGCTCATGGTTCATTCTGCATTCTAAGGCAAATCGAATAACAGGAGGAAAGAAATCCGCAGTACGTTGCAGTATATCCGATTGTTTGTTGGTTACAAGACAATCAGGCAGCCCTTTAAAGAAATTTCCAGTTGCTTTTAAGAGAGAATAGTTACCAGGGAAATTATTCATTTTCAACTAACGGTTTCTAAAATTGATTCATAAACTTCATGAATGCGTGAAATATCATCAGGGGAGTTTACATGGTAAGAGGGAACTATCTCCAGCAGCTGAAGCGCCGACTGGAAATAAGTATTCAAATAGTTCCTGGAATTAATTCCGGGGAGTAATATTTCATCCATCAGAATAGAAAATGCATTCACCTTACTTATAGGAGTAATAATTTTTTGTGGCGCCGGCATTCTTTCATGTAGAAAAAAGATGGCCGCTACCTTTCGCGGTCTTATATCATTATCTGTAGCAGGGCGCTTAAAATAATATTTGCTGCTGATCAAAGCCGACAGACTTGTTTGATCCCAATGATCAGGCAATTCGAATACACTTTTGATCTGTCCGGCAGGAATGTTAAATGCAGTTACAATTTCCGGATTAATTTTTAATGCAGTTTCCCCCTGAGATACAAAAAATGAATTTTCCTGTAGTTGAAGCACGGAATAATCATCGCACCATACCGCGTGTTGTTGCAGATGCAAATAGGCCGACAGTGTTGATTTTCCAGCACCTTTCCGGCCAATAAACAAAATGGCTTTATCACCCATGCACATAGCAGCGGCATGCAGGCAAAAATTCCCCTGTTCCTGCAGGCAACATTTGGTAATATTTCCTTTAATCAATGACTGCACCGTTTGCAGACTTACACTATCTGCATATTGATAGTAAACCTTTCTGCCAGCAGGAAGTATGATAAAACTTACTACGGGCACATGGTTATCGTGATACTCAAAAAGGAAGCACCTGCTGTTTTCAGCGATGCTTCCTGTAAAAATATTTTCACCAAATGCAGCTGAATCCGGGGTGAGTCTCAAAGCTGTAAAAGCAATTTTCTCTTTCAGCGCTGCAAACTCATCATACCCCAGATTACAGAACTCAATAGTCGAAGGCATCGGACTAAGAAGTATAGCCTGGTGATGAACCTCCATCAGATACTGCGCCAGAGCCAGCAGTATTTGTTACTTCCCCAATTTTCCCCAGATCTTTCAATTCCGGAGATTGATAGACTTTTTTTTCAGTAGGTGTGTTTTGTTCGTTCATCCTGGTAAATTTTAAAGTAATGGATTATTGTAACGATAATTATTCCACGATAGTAACTGCAGTAAATTCACTACTGCAGGAGAAGGAGAAATAGTTGTATTATTTATTTCATTCAACAATAGGTCTGTATTAATCTTCCCTTTTAGAAAATCTCCTGATTCAGCTATGCTTTGTTTTAGGATATTTTGTATTTCAGTTGCTTTTATAGTTTGCATATGAGGATTTCCAAATAAAGGCGTTTTAGGCCGCTGTACTACAGCTTCCGGCAGCAAAGGAATCATCGCCATACGGAGCAAAGTCTTTTTGTAAAGCAGGTCTTGCGGCACTGCAGCAACATACAGGAAAAGATCCAGTGAAAAAAATGGTTGTCTTATCTTTATTTTATTGCCGGTGAACCCAGGATGAGACGACTCGAAAACCCATGCCCAATAAGGATTTTCCAGCATCGCAACAATCGAATGGGGACAGACGCTATTCTCTTTATAATTATGTAAATCTTCCTCATACCAGGCCGGCAGAGCAGCCTTTTTATCCTTTATTATTAAGTCTTTTGCTTTTTTCCTGATTTTTAGTAAGCTACTGGTATATATTTTTAAGAGGCGTGACAGGAAATGCGTACGCTTAAAATGTTGCTGGCTTCCAAACATGGGATCTCCGCCAAACCCATTTAATAATACGCGTGAAAATCCTTCAGCATCTGAAATTATGCTGGATTCAGCAGTAGCATCAGGGACACCCGCCGGTTCCGGGAGCCAGGATGTTAGCGGCGCCGCAATGTTACTGATAAAATCATCGCCTATATAGTGCCTGACAGGAATATTAAGATGAGTAGCCGTAAGCTTACTGAAAAATCCTTCATTTTCAGTAACCAGCTGTTGATAGCTGATATTATAAGCTATGAGCGTATGGTTATCGCCATATTTTTCAGCGAGTATTTTTTTTGCCGTAGCGGTAATAGCAGAACTATCCATCCCTCCACTTAAAGTACAGGCTACTTTATCGGTACGGGTACGATCTTTAACTGATTGCTGAAACAATTCAAAGAACTGACTGGTATATTCACTGGCAGATGCATATCTGATCGGTTCAAACGCAGCAGGCACTTCCCAGTACCGACGGATGCTTACGGACCCTTTGTTGTAACTCAGCTGATGCGCCGGAGGCAGTTTTTTTATTTTTTTATAAATAGTTTGATCAAAACTTCTGTTTACCCCCTTCACCAGGTAATCATTCAGGACATTGTCATCCAGTTCCGAAACCAGTTGAGGAATGTATTTTAATGAAAGGTAAAAGTTGGTGAAAAGAAATTTTTCATCGAATTGAGTATAATAAAAAGGAATAAGACCAAAATGATCGCGGGCTGCAAACAGGTACTCTGTTTGTTCATTCCAGATCGCAAAGGCAAAATCACCCGAAATATGTTGCAGACAGTCTTCCCCCCATAGCTGAAATGCATGTAAAACTAGATATGCATCAGGTGTGGAAGTGCTGACAGTAGCGCCATGCAAGGCTAGTTGCTGTATCAGCGCCGCACGATTATCTAATCTTACATCTCCAATAATCCGGAGATTTCCGTCTAAAGTAAAAGGAAGATATTCGTTTTCGGTATCAGCGGTAGTTTTAAGCCAGCCAAAGCGCAAACCAGCCCTTTCACTGCACCATGCACCCGAATAATCGTTGCAGGTGGCAGTAAAAGCGGAAGCAGCAACATCTAACAGTGAAACGTCTTTATCGTCCAGCTGATGCGTCAATATACCGATAAATCCACTCATTTTTAATTTATGCGAATGTGTTTTCTGTTTTCTGGTAAAACTAAATAATTGGCTATGACAGATGGATGATCGTTTATCAGTACACCGCCTTTTTCCAGCCAGGCATGTGCATCAAATTTCCCGTTGACCTGGGTAATACCAATTTTTAAATCGGTGTAAATCCCTTTTCGCTTTAATAGCAGCCGCATAACAAGCGACTGTGACAAACAGCGCCCTTTTAAGCCATCAGATTGCTTTAGCAGGTTAAACGCAGTTTGGTATCTATCCAGGATAATGAAGGCTTCTTTTGCATCAGGTGTTGGGGTCTTCCCTGAAAAACGTGACAATAACTTTTCAGTCGTTTTTAAACTTGTAACTATTAAACACATCTCCGTAAGCATAACAAGCATACGGGATCTGAAAACCATACGATCGTAAGATTTTAGAGATTTTGTCAGATGGAGCAATGTCTGTTCATCGTACTTCAACTAACGCAGCTTTACTGAGGTCATCAATTAAACGGGTGAGATCATCCTGGAGCCTTTCTGTACTCACCTCATATTCGTTCTGCAATATTTCTACCGCAGCCATATACCCATTATTTTCAGCTATTAACTCCCAAAAGCGCTTACCTATTTCATTGAGCTCATAAAAGCGCTCTGTGTTTAAATTTAAAATAACAACGCCAGTGCCCATCTCCCGAACGATTGTGTTCTCGGAAATATGTATTTTTTTATCAGTGTAGCCCACAATGATTAAATTATGAATATTAATTTTGGTTCCCTGTCAATAATGGAATTATTTCGAAATTGTTCAAATATATAGAATATTCAGGTATTTACATTAAATGACTATACAAAATACATGTTACAACAGGAAAAGTCCCGCCGTTTTTACCATTCTGGCGTACATTATAAAGTAAAAAGAGAATGGTTGCCACAGGCAACCATTCTCCATGGCTATTGAGACAACCATTTCAAAAATCAGGATTTCTTAGGATAGATTTTGTAGATACTAACACCATTTGTATAATCACCGATTCCTTTACAGAAATAAACAGCACCTGTTTTATCCTGCCCGATGAGGGATGCATTTGTAAAATCGATCCATTTAGCCAGGCCCAGCGTCTGGTTCTGTTCTGCGGGTGGATAACCCTCCATTCCTTTTTCTGTACCTGCATAGCAATAGGCGGATCCGTTCAGCAAATCATAGTTTACCAATGAAGCTGAACTGGTCAATACGGAACCATCCGTCAGTTGCATGTTCGGGTGGAACAGATAGGTAGGATCACAGGCTACCAGCCCGATGATTCCCGTAACTTTATATTTAGGATCCCATTCATAGGATTGTAGCAGAAATTTCGATAACGGATTTCCTGCACCAGGCACCTCCTTAATCATATTCCCTTCGTTTGCATCGATTACCGCCAGTTGAAAATTGTAATTCTGTGAAAGCGTATAGGCATACAGGTATTTATCATTAGGGTCAATGAAATACTGACTACTGCCTATTCTCGGGCCAGGATGGTTAGGTCCGAACTGAAAAGAAGCCATCATGGTTACCTGTCCGGCTTCCGACTTCCCGATGTAAAACTCATTATTCGACCAGGGCTCGGCAGTATTATCTCCCATGATGATTGTCTGGTACCAGTAGCTCTGATCATCGGTTGTAGATGCCGGTGCATAGAAGTTTACAAAGTAGAGATTGCCGTTCAGGGCCACTTCCAGGTTGCGTGCTGCCAGCTTCACTTTCGATAGTAGCCCTTCCAGTCTTACCCCCGATTCGTTTGTACCCGCCCTGGAACGCGTCACCAGTGTACGGTTCAGCGTAGTCACTTTCTTTGAGGCAATATCCATGGTACACAAACGGAAAATATAGTTGGCCACCGTATCCGCAGAAGGTTCTACTACGGCACTGGAGAAATACAAAGTATTCCCGTCAAAGGAAATGGTGGCGCCGACAATATTCCTTAATGTAAAGTTGCCGCTGCCATCATTTAACTGGTCACCATTCTTCAGCAGCTCCTTCACGCCGCCGCCGGCATATTGATAGATGCCATGCGCATTACCGAAAAGCACATTTCCATTACCATCTACATGGACCTCGTTTACCATGAGATCATAATTCCGCGTATAGTCGGCAGGGTTAGCCGGCAGCCAGGTGAACAGCTTGTCTACCCATAATGTAGAGTCGGTACGGTTTGCCCCGGCTTTGATATATTGTATGGTGAGGTCTGGTCCGGTCACAGTAACGCCGTGTGCTGTAACGGTAACGGGCCTACGCGTTCCAAGGCCCATCTCTTTTGTAACCACAAAGCGGACTACATCCAGCTCCGGCTGGGAAGAATAGGTGGTATATACTGCGGCCAGCTTCATCGTATCAACAATAGTAACCGGCACTCCCCCCACGGTGATCGTAGTACCAGGTTCTTTAGGAAATAACCTGCCCACAAGGGAAACCGTATCCCCCACTGTAACCATGGACGGATACGTCCAGGTAAACTTATTGCTGCTGAAATTATTGGCCAGCCAGGGCTGTGCCGATACCATGGCTGCATGATCATCTACCTTTTTACAGGAACTTCCCAGCAGCTGGAATATAACAATACTTATAATTATGATGGAACAATACTTCTTCATGTTAGTAATTTTTGATTGGGGTGATACTGAAAGCACTGTTAATACCAACAGTTATACCGGTCCGGGGATCCTTATAGGAAGGAGGCGCATCGTTATCATAGCCGGTAATCACCAGCGTATAGGCATGACCGGGCAGCACCTCTACTGAGTTGCGTGTCATCACACTACCGTCATCACCCTGGGCATACACCTTTATTTTCAGGGTATCCAGTCCCGTTACAGGCACCGGAAGGAAAGCTGTATGGTCACCGAAATAGGTGTCTTTAGGAAAAGAAGCAGGGACATCACCATTAACGGTGAGGTATACACGCTTATCCGAAGGACTGAGGTTTACTATCCGTACGCCTGCCGCATCTGCCGAAGGCGTAAAAATATCATCGAGCAAAAGGGTCTTCATCTGCCCATATTTATCTCCATAAAAAACATCTACCGGACGCTGGTCCCGCAGGGTTACCTGGGAACTATCCAGCACAAACCTGGCAGTATCCAGCAGATACAGCTGATGATTACCAGCCGGCAGCCGCATATGTTGTATCCACTGCGTACGGTTCAGTATTGGAAAAGCATAGCCATACTGTTCGCTGTTATAGAAATAGGGGTATTTTACATAGGAAAGATCGGAAATCGGCTTGTAGGTAGTGTCTTTACTATCTATCAGGATAAAATTGATTCCTATATTCGTTTCCTTACGAACCGCATAGGAGGCATTGTAAAAACTGATACCAGCGTTATTACTCACAGCTGGCTCCGGTGTCACCTCTTTACTACAACTGGTTATTACGACAGCCATTATTAAGATCACCCATAACAGGCAGGGAATATTTTTCTTCATAAGAGTTAATGATTAAAACGCGTAAGTAAATTGCAATAGCACATATCTGCCAGGACTGAATTTCGTATAGATATTATCACCCACGTAGTAGGTTCGTCCATTCGCATCTGTCACTGGTTGCTCTTTATCGTAACGCTGGTTGAAATTATGATCTTCCACTATTCTGTAATCCTGGTTGAGCAGGTTCTGTATACTGAGCTTTAATGTCAGCGACCGGACGATGCGCTGTGTCAGCGAGATATCTAACAGGTGCATGGGCAGCTGCAACAAATCGGGCCTGTCGAAAGTATTGACCTGTAAGGTATCTGTGGCCGTACGGATACTTTTGGCGTATATGCGTGGTCCGCTGACGTTATACACCAGGCCCAGCTTTGTACCTGTAGCGGCATTTTCGTAGAAAATACCGGTATTGAGAATATAGGGAGATTGTCCCTGCAGCTGACCACCGCGCTTCCAGGCGGTATCGGAAGCATAATTGTTGTTCACCTTTCTACGACGTGTATCACTGGCAATCCAGGAGCCGTTGATCACCAGCGACAAATGGCGGAAAACATTTCCCGGTATAAACGACAGGCTTTTCTTAATCTCTGCCTCCAGGCCATAAAGATTGGCGCTAACAGAGTTATCGTAGGTAATCGTAGTAAAATCATATACATCACCCGCTTCGCTGCTGGTCAGTTCTGTACGCAAACGCTCGATAGGATGTTGTATATGCTTGTAAAAAGCACCCAGATTGAATACTTCATTGCCATTGCGCGGATAGATCTCTGCCCTTACATCATAGTTGTCAATAACAGCAGTTACGATATGGGAAGTACCAACGGTGACTTCATTATTCTGAAAGTCAAAATCCTGGTACGGTGTGATCTCTCTGAAATCGGGCCTGTTGACGGTTCTGCCGTAACTTGTTCTGAGCACTACTTTTTCCTGTGGCCGGTAGCTGAAGTTCAATGATGGCAACAGGATGGCTTTTTTATGGTCTACGTTGACTTCCTCAATGGAACCGGGCCCTTCTGCGCCTACTTTGGCACCTGAAAGTCGCTGGCGGTCATACTCCCACCGCAGGCCTGCGTTCAGCGTCAGTTTTTCATGCGCCGCCTTCCAGTCGCCCATCAGGTAAAAAGCGTTGTATTGCTCACTGGCCGTATAGGCGTCCATAGGTGTAGTAACATCATACAGGGCCAGTCCTGTCATGTCCTGCGGAAAATATTTTGTACTCCATAAACCGGAAAGCTCCTGTGGGCGGAAACGGATCAGGTCCATGTTGCTGTAGCCGTAGTTGGTCGTCCAGTCCAGGTCGCCATAGGGAGGAACGGTTTCATCGTTTCTTAATCCGGCCCTGTTCACGCGAAATGTTCTGCGCCCTACTTCCCTGGTTTTGAACAGCTCATAACCACCTGTTTTCAGGTAAAAGGCCGGTGTAATATGGAAAGTATAATCCAGTGAAACGTTATATACGTTTTCAATATTTTTGATAAATAACCTGGAGATCATACCTGCCTGGGTATTGGAAGCGTTTCCATTGGAGCCCAAAGCCTTCCAGGCGGCTGAATCTATCGTGGAAAAAGGTGCGGAAAAATGACTGATACGCTGGTCTGGCACGCTTTGCAGATCGTAGCTATATCCAATATTCCACACCAGTTCATGTTTGCCGGAAGTATCTGTCAGATGCCGGCCGCTAAGGTTGGCGGAATACAGCATACGTTGCTGAAAGGAGAGTATTTTGTCCAGCTTGAAGGTTTCCAGCCGGTAATACTCCGGTATAGTATTGGGCGTCGTATAGTCGATCCCGGTAAATCTTTTACCATCGTTTACAAAAAAGTTTTGCAGGGAGACGGAGTTGTTGTTGTTTAATTTTAATTGCAGATTTTCAAGGACATTAATTTTCCCGGTTTCAATCGTTTGCTGACTGTTGATGATACGGTTTTTGTCGCCATAGGATTGCCCGTAGTCGCCGGAAGCCAGGCGGTTCATATTGGTATTGCCCCGCTGGCGGTATACGCCGCTTGCCATGGTTTCTTTGGTATAGGTAACGGAGGTAAGGTCATAGAGTCTTGCCTGTCCTATTTTCCAGCTGTTGTAATAGTTGGCAAAGAACTGCATATCCGGTGTACTGTAGCGGGTACCGGGAGATAATGTACTGTTGAATCCTTTTAGCATGGCTTCCTGGGAAAGGCCGGTCACCTGCTTATTACTCTGGAAGATACCGGGAGAAAACCCAGGCAGCTTCCTGGTTCCATCGTCTATACCGATGAAGTCCAGCTTACCACCGTTATAGCTGTTGACATTCCGCATGCTGGTCCCTTCTCTGTAGGCCAGCTGCAGCCCCATATCGAAGTGCTTTACCGGCACGGCATTCTTGGTAAAAACCTTGATGGCAGCGCCGGCATAGTCACCTACCAGGTCTGCTACCGGCGATTTATATACGAGTATTTTATCTATCACACTACTAGGCAGCAGGTCGTAGGCAAATGCTTTCGACATCAGCTCTGTTGACGGCGCGATATTACCGTTGAGGTAAGTGAGGTTATAACGTTCATTCATACCGCGTACCACAATAAATCTGTCATCTACCACCGATACACCGGCAATACGTTTTACAATTTCGGCAGCATTACGGTCGGCTGTTTTGGCGATCAGTTCGTTGGAGATACCGGAAACCACACCGGTAGACCCGCGAATCTCCTGCAACAGCTGTTGCTCGGTGCTATGTGTTACAGATTTCACCTTACGGATGCCGCTTCCCACTACTACTTCCTTTAGAGCGCCACCGGTCTGCATTTTCACGTCATATACCGCCGTCCGGTCCTTTTCAATTTTAACACCGTCGATCTTACCGTACTGATAACCAATAAAAGTAATTACGACATTATAGGAAGATACCGGGATATTATCCAGCTGGTAATAGCCTTTATTGTCGGTGATGGTACCGAGTCCGGTACCTTCCAGGTGGATAGTGGCTCCCGGAAGTGGTGTGGCGGTTTCAAAATCCACTACACGGCCTCTTATACTGCCGTGGTTTGGATTTCCTTTTGGGCCACTCAGGCGCACTGCGATGGTATTGGCATTCACCTGGTAAGCCAGTCCATAGGTGGCATTCAGTTCTTCCAGCAGTTGTTGCAGCGGAACGCCTGTCTTATGGATAGTGGCCACTTTGATAGCGGCCAGTGAGTTTTTGTCGTAGGAAAAAGAGAATTCACTTTGCCGGTCTATTTCCGCGATCACTGCTGCCAGCGAGGTGTTGTTCAGCGACACGGAAATGGGCCTGCTCAGCGAAGGCTGTTGGGCCATCACCCGAAAGCTGGCCAACAGCAGAAAAATAGTCAGTACCTGCCACCATTTTTTTTGGGGCAGAATTGATCTTGATTGTCTAATTTTGTTCATAAGTAATCTTTAAAAACACATGTTTTTGATGCTCCGCCTGCCAGCGGAGCATTTTTTATTAATGGTACTGTTGTATGTATATGGTATCTTTCCTGATCTTGTACTGGAAACCGTGAATGAAGGCCATGTTGCGTAATACAACCTCCAGCGGGGCCGCTTCATAAACACCGGTAAACCTCGCGCCATTGAATGCTCCTGGTGTATAACGGAAGGTGGTGCCGTAGCGACCTTCCAGCCGGCTGAAAGCCGTTTCCAATGGCAGGTCATCCAGTACGAGGGCACCGCGTTTCCAGTTACTTTCATTTTCCACAGCAAATTTCCTGGTGACAAACTCATCGGATGCCTTCCTGTAAATGAGTCTGGTACCCGGTTTCAGCTGCAGGGTACTATCAGCCCCATGTACCGCTACCTTACCAGCAGTCAGCGATATACTGATATTCTTTTCTTTCGGATAGGCTTCCACGTTAAAGTGTGTTCCCAGTACAGTAGTGGTGATCCTCCCGGTATTAACAATAAACGGATGGCTGCCGGGGCTCACTTCGAAATACCCCTCCCCTGCAAGACTTACGATCCTGTTCTTTTCATCGAATGCGGGGTCTATGACAACGTGGGTGCCGGGAGTTATCCATAGCTGGGTATTATCCGGCAGGGTGATTTTGCGCACATGACTGGAATTATTTACAAGCTCTCTGGCCGGCGGCACTACTGGTGAAAGTTTTGCCGGTGGATATATGTTGTGAATCAGTATGCCTATCAGTATGGCGGCAGCGGCCCACCACAGCAGCGGGCGGTAGTTTCTTTTCTGCGGGGGCAGCAGGTATTGCAGACTGTTGTCCAGCTGCATAGCCAGGGCTTTCGGCATAGGCGGTACATCCGCTTCCGGCCAGCCCTGGAGCAGCTGCTCAGCCAGCATCTCGTCATCGGTATGTTGCAGCTTTTCCGTCAGGGAAATACGTTCCGCTTCGGTTAGCTGGTTATCTATATATCGTTGCCAGTTTGGATGATCCTCCATGATAAACTTTTGCGCGTTCAATCATTACACGTAACAACGATCCCTTACCTCAACAAAAAAATCGTGTATCCGGGGGAGTTAACAATTTGGTAATATCCTGGTAACGAAAACGGTCACCTATCTTTGCATGACTATGGTGGTAAACATGCAGGATAGGGAAGCAATTTTCGGAAGGTTCTATCATGCCTCCCGCGACCACCTGTACCGCTACCTCAGCCACTACTCTAAAGACCAGCATCTTGTACAGGACCTGATGCAGCAGTGTTACCTGCGGGTATGGGAGCGGCTGGATAGCATCAGCGAGCTGGATAAAGCCCTGCCATTATTAAAAACAATTGCCAGAAATCTGCTGATTGATGTGATCAGGAAAAGAATGAAACACGATATGGTGTGGCTGGAAAATATGCAGGAAGAAGCAAACGCCTTATTGACGACAACACAGGAAAATTCTATTTCCTCTCTGCAGGCGCTGGATGTCGCGATCGATCATCTACCGGAAAGCTGCAGAACAGTATATATGATGCACCGGGAACAGGGATTGAGTTATAAAGAGATATCCCTGCGTTTATCCATTAGTGTTAGTATGGTAGAGAAACATATGAGCAAGGCCATACGGCTGCTGACGCAGCAGCTGGTGACTAACCCGGAGTTGTTACTGGTACTGGTGGCGGTGAAGCGGTTGTTGTAGTTTTTTTATACTAATACATGTCTCTGGCATACAATACTGACTTTGCAAAATCACGGTCACTACGTCTGAAATCCTGCAGCACGGTACACATGAATGGACGCTTTGGATAATTACTACTATATAATACGCAGGTAAAAAGACAAATAGGTTCTAAAGGGAAACCAAAGTAATTGCGAAAGTACAGGCTATCACGTACCAGGCCATTGAGTATATTTCTCTCAAAAAAATCCGTAATGCAAAGTTCTTTTCCTGTTTTCATGTTATACCGATAAAAATCATAGGAACCAGCAGGCTCTCTTACAATAAAAAGGCAAACATTAATCTGGCCATTAAAAATCCATAATAATGTCGATTTAGCATCCCCCTTCCGGTACTTAACAGACAAACTATCTATTATCCGCAACCCATCCTTATATTCCATCCAATCAAGGAATCTGGGCGACATTTCCATTCCCTGATCCGTAAGATCCCAGATATACCGGCGCCCTGGCAACTGTGCATCACAAACCTGACACAAGATAATTAAGCAGCATATCGTAAGCAGCGATTTCATGTGGGAATTCTTTTATAGGTAGAGATAGCTGATTAAACGCGAGACATGGATTTTCTATTGCTTTACTGTCATGGTTTAATTGGGTAATCTGGTTCTACCCAGAATCCCTGCCAGCATTTTCTGTCAAAAGGGTAACAATAATAAACTACCACTTCTTTCCAGTGGTGAATAACCGCGTCATTTAGCTTAATAGTCTGAAGCGCTTCCAGTTCCGGAATACCTCTGTTTAGTTCCTTATAAACATAGGTATAATCCGATTCTTCATCATAATCATGTACCACATGCATCAACCCAAGCTCATCTCCAAACTCCCTTAACAAATAATGCCGGAGGCTCCACCCCTGGATTGCAGTATCAAATCCCCATACAGACAACACCGGCTTCAGACCATATCCGGCATCAGCCATCAGGAATGTATGTGCAGTAAGCGGCAAAAAGCGGGGAGCTTTTTCATACCAGGCTTTAAAAATGCTTATTTTTTCCTCATCAGCATCCGGGCACGGCCCCCAGGACTTCAACCACGACCCGTTAACACCAAGTATATCAGTAATAAAACGATCTTCAATCCAGGCAAGGCGGCTTGCAATCCACTCCGGTTCTGTGATCCAATTATAAAACAGAGAAGGACGATAAGGTGGATGCCAGAAATCGCACTTAGCCTGTTCTTCCGGCGTCAATACCCTTTCCTCTTCCCACGTCTCCTCCTCATATTTCTCTTCCTCATAATTCTTATCCAGTGTATGCAATACCTTTAGAAACGCCCTGTGTTCCACATCAAAATGTATGGCATACTTTTCTTCCAGCCCATCGATCTGTATGTCTGTTAATGGCAGCCATTTTGCGCCATGCATGGCTGCTTCAGGAGGCAGGTTACTGTAGTAGGTTTCTGTGGTTACTTTTATCCATTCCAGAAATGCGGTTAAATCCTGCGGAAAGGTGATCTCATGATTCATAGGCATGAATAAAGTTAATAAATATTCATCAATCTCATTTCTTCAAAGCATAATTATACATCTAGAAAAGATGAATATAAAAAACAGCAATCGCTATCTGAACAAAATCATTTTACAAAGAACATAAAACAACAAATCATAGCAAAACGCAATAGCATCAATAGTTTCAACGAAAATAACACTCATCTTTTATTCTAAAAAAACACCCATAAAATCATCTTATACTATTCTATTTATACATTTCAGATAAATATATTTATCGAGCAGGATCACATGATCATGGGATTTTAATAACCCCGTGCTGCGCGTGATAAAAATAATATTTCCTTTGCGCAGCACTGTTAAAAAAGAGCAACCTATGACGAGCAAATCCAATTATTATAATCACTAAATCCTAACAACTTGAAAAAATTTATTCTGTTAGCCGCCGCCTGTGTACTGGGCTATACCTCCTATGGCCAGAGCTTTATGCACGGTGCCGGTGCTGTGGTATTCGTAGCAAAACCTACTGGCGGCGATGCCTCTGCTGTTGGTGGCCTGACCTACTCTCCACGCTTCAATTTCGTTGAGAAAGATAACATGTCTGTTTCTGTAGGCGTTCCGCTGAGCCTTGGACTGGGTGGCAGTTATAGCAGCGACCGTGGCTCTTACAGCGGTGAAAGCAATAACCTGAAATTTATGTTTAATGTGCCGGTAATGTTCAACCTCAACATCGGCTGTGGCGCTACCCCTGATGTAGAGAGCCGCTTCGGTTTCTTTGTGGGTGCCGGCTATGGCTACCATTACCAGAGCATCAACGAAAACTACAGCGACAGCTTCGAGAACTCTTACAGCTACAGCGGTAAATCCAGCACCACCGGCCCTGTTGGTAACGCAGGTATTCGCTTTGGTGTAGGTGAAGATCATAACATAGAAGTGAAATTCAGCTACATGAAAGGTATCACCAACGATAAACCTAGTATCATGGGCATCGGCGCACTGTTCAACTTCTAATAGCAGTCAATAAAATAGGAAAAGGTTGCCTCTACCAGGTAGAGACAACCTTTCCATTTATTATCAGCATTGATCAATTAACAATGGCAGCTATGCAAGTCTTTCCCGCACCTACTTCCACGTCCGCATAAGAAATAACATGGCCTCTATTATCCTGCCAATGGCTGGCTGTTGTTTGCTTACCATTTATCAGCAGCTTACCATAGGCGCCTGCAAATGAAGCTCTCCAGACAATTGCCCTATTTCCTTTATTACCTAAACTACTGCGTTTATCCGTTTCCGTTACAGCAATGGTACTATTCAATACCTGTAATTTATCAACGGCTGCATCACCTCCTGGCTTACCGCGATACAAAGTAGTAATACGATTATGTTCAGCGTCAGGCGAAATACCCATAAGGCCGCGAATAAAGCCTTCCAGCACGCCAAATGAAACTTCAGGATATGTTCTTCTTAGTGTATGCTTATCCGTTAATTTCAGGAGGTAATTACGCCCCTCCTGCCAGTAACCGTTTTGCCAGAGTACTACCGGCAGGTACGACATATTCTCCACGTTCCAGTTGCCCGCCAGCAGGTGCTCAATGGTTTTATTGCTTCTTGTGGTATCTGTCAGCGCATCAAACCATAGCAGGAAAACCTCGCCTTCTCCCACCCCAAATTTACCGGCATGCGTATACCAGGTGTAATAACCGGTAGCCTGCGGATTCCACCAGTATTGGTCGATATGTTGCTGATATAAACCAGCCTGTTGCCGGTATATTGCAGCTCTTACAGTATCTCCCTTTATAGTTAAAATGGATGAATAGGTTAGCAGCCCGCGATAGATGGCTGCGATAAGATCAACTCCCACACTGAGGTCTCTTACATTTTCTACGTAAGAGGGTAAGCCCCTGCAAGTATGGAAGTTGTCCTGGTTATTGAATGGTGAAGGAGCATGCAGCTTTGGCGGCCTTACCAGCAGTGAATCTGGCTGCAGACGCCAGTGCCGGATATATTTATCTACAGTATTATCAAAAAAATTCACGAATACAGGATCATTGATATAGGATGGATCCCCTGTCCATTTATACAATTTCCAGCAGGCAAACATGATATCAAAATTTGCATTCAGGTTGTACCAGAAGGCGGTATCGTTGCGGTAATCTTCCGGCGCCGGCTTCCCATATTTATTGATTTCCCAGTACGAGCACCAGTCTTTACCTTCAGAAATATTGGCGGCGAAGGCATGCAGCATATTACTATTGGCTTTACCCATACCACTGATGGCAGCACCAATGGTCTGATGCGCCACATCCCGCATACAGAATGCATTGCGGGAAGGCAGTGCGGCTTCATACCATGGCCCAACCGGATCATGTGGATTCCCCTGGTAACCCAATGCTGTTTGTAATGCCCAGTCGTAGGCCTTTTGCAACGCTGCATCGGAGGTTTTAAACACTGCCGGCGTTTGTGCGTCCACGTTAGTTTCACTACAAAAGCATATCAGCAGTAACAATAACCGTATTTTCATTTAATGTCTTTTATGTACCAGTCAGACAGGTTCTTGCCGTAGCAGGTCACCTGTCCGACTGGCAGATGATTGCTTATTCGTACCCGTCGTTCTGTGTCAGGTTGGTTCTCCTGATTTCTTCTCTTGGTATAGGCAGTAAATAATGCTGTTTTTTAAACTTCCTGTCCTGCACCTTGATGTAGGTATACGTTTTGGAGCCATCTGTATTTTTGATGATCTTCACACCACCTAAAGGAGTATTCTCTGTTACGTCTGCTATCTTCCAGCGACGCACATCATAATAACGGTGGCCTTCCAGGCAAAGCTCCACCCGACGTTCGTTCTGTATTTTCGCCAGCAATGCGGTACCGGTCAGGCCTGCCGGCAGGTCATTCACGATACCAGCCCTGTGCCTGATCAGGTTAAGGTATTGACGGGTTACGCCTTCCTGGCCAAGGTTATAGGCCGCTTCAGCATAGTTGAGGTAAATCTCTCCCAACCTTGCTACTACCCAAATTTTATTCGTTTGTGTTTCTACGTTATAATTGAAGGTAGTATCCTGGTATTTCCTGAAGCTGTAGCGGGTCATGCTTGCATTCCAGGTATCCCATCCCTGCTGCGAATCAAGGCCACCCTCGTACATTTCAGCCATGTTGGAATGTCCGGCTTTGTACCTGTCCTGGAAGAAATCCGGGCGGCCATAAGGCATACCATCGGAAATAATATCCTGGTAGAAACGGGGATCACGGTTGCTGTAAGGATGCTGTGGGTCATACCCGGAAGATGGATCGGTAATATCTTTTCCATCGGCGGTACCGAAGGCATCTACCAGGTTCTGGCTAGGTGCAAAGGAAGACCAGCCATGGTAGCCGCATGGCGCGAGGAACATTTCCACGCCCTGGAAAGAACTCCACTGGTATTGCTTGTTACCAAGTCTTACCATGATCAGCTCTGTATTAGGTACGGTACAAACACCTACATAGCTGCCGGTATACAACTGAAAGGCAGAGAGGTCTATCACTGCTTTGGCTGCATCTGCTGCCAGCTGCCATTTAACTTTATCGCCGGTGGGATTCCAGAACGGACTGGCAGCGTATAGCAAAGCTCTTGATTTAAGTGCCATGGCAGCGGCTTTGGTGGCACGGCCGTATTCAGCGGCACCGGTAGGATAGTTTAGTGGCAGTACAGCAGCGGCAGAATCACATTGTGCCGCTACAAATGCAACACAATCATCAAAGCTGCTGCGACTAAAATCATATTTACTGTTGAGATCAAAAGGTTTGGTTACCAGTGGCACACCACCATAATCACTGATCAGCTTAAAATAGGCATAGGCACGCAGGTAGGTAATCTCTGCTTTCAGCCTGTTACGGGTAGCGGCATCGCCGGGAACCCCATCTATTTTTGATAAAAAGAGATTACAGTCCTGTATTCTTTTATAGGTATCTGCCCATATATCGAAGTTACCCAGGTTATCAGGCGTAAGGGAACCAGAGTTCATAATGGAAGCATTATAGTCGTCGAAGCGGTTATAAGCCTCATCTGTGGCGGATGACAATGCCCAGGTACGGTTGGTGAGGTTATCCCAGTAATGTCCGGGGCCGGGTAATACATTGTATTGAAAATCGGCAAAGGCTTCCGCCAGTTTGAGATCTTTCCATACGGAGCCATCGGAGAAGGAGTCCAACGGTACTTTATTCAATACATCTTTCTGACAGGCCACTAAAAAGGAAGTGGCAAACAATAATGCGGTACCTATTTTCCAGTATATTCTTTTCACTGTAAGTAAGTTTAAATGTCCGGGAATCTTATAAAAATCAATTACAGGCCAACGTTGATGCCGACACGGTAAATCCTCGTCTGCGGATAGTTTACGCCTGTAACGTTATTGGTTTCAGGGTCGCGGTTGAATTGTTTCATCTTATCAATGGAGAAAAGATTGAATCCGCTTACAAATACCCTGATATTATCTATACCAATATTTCTATATAAGCTCTTAGGAATGATATAAGAAAGTTGTGCTGATTTCAAACGAAGGAAAGAGGCATCTACCAGCCAGAAATCGGCATACACCGAGTTTCGCGGATCTTTTGAATTAAATGCTCTCGGATATTTAGCATCAGGATTTTCTGCTGTCCAGCGGCCATCGTATAACCATTGTGGCGGCGCTACTACAGAGCCCTGCATCTGCGGCAGTATCAGCTGCTTTGCTTCTGTTTGTCCGGCCCATACCAGGTCCAGTGCCAGTCCTTTGTACTCCGCACCCATGGTAATACCGAATACGACTTTAGGATATGCCGATTCCGGGATCCTTACCTGGTCGTCGTAGGTGATGGCGCCATCATTATTTTTATCTACGATCCAGAGATCGCCAGGGGCAGCACCTGCCATATGCGGCGATTTGTCTATTTCTTCCTGTGTATGATAAATTCCTTTGGTCTGAAATACTACCCATGAATCAATCGGTAATCCGGTAGATTTCTGGTAGTCCGGAATATTCGGCGCTTCATCACGGAAGAGCACTTTACTTTTCGCATAGGTGAAATTCACGCCCACATTGTATTTCACATCGCCGGCCTTATCGTTATAGTTGACGATGAAGTCAACACCCCTGTTCAACGTTCTCCCAATATTCTCTGCCGGCAACGTCAGACCGGAATAATAAGGCACGGAAGCATTTCTTTGTGCGAGGATATCTTTACGGAGATTACGGAAATAATCTACGGTAACATTCAGTTTGTTATTGAATAAGGCGGCGTCTATACCGAAGTTCCTGGTATCCTGTTTTTCCCAGGTGATGTCTGTATTAGGAACAGATGCCAGGTACAGCGCAGTAGCTTCTGAATAATTAGGTCCGAAATACGTATAGTATTCTTTTGGATAGGCAGAATATGACGAGGCCATATTGCTTACCAGCGAATACCTGGCCAGGTACATATATTCCGCTACGGCATCACTTCCCATGATACCCCAGCTGGCACGCAGTTTCAGGTTATCGATAAAATGTATATTGTCTTTGAAGAAATTTTCCTCAGAGATGCGCCAGCCCACGGATGCAGATGGAAACATGCCCCAGCGGCTGTTCTTAGGGAAGTTAAATGAACCGTTATAGCGACTTACGATTTCTGCCAGGTATTTATCCGCATAGCTATAGGATATTCTGCCGAGGTAACTCTCACGGCCATACTGACTGGCACTACCGGAAGCATTCTGGTCCTGGGCGCTACCGGTAAACAGCTGGTCCAGCTGGTCACTTACCAGGTTCTTTCTGAAAGCAACTGTATTTTTATAGGAAGATACTGTTTGCTCATAACCCACAAATGCGTTGATATTATGTTTGCCATAAGCGCGTTCGAAAGCGAGTTTGTAGAAATAGGTATTCTCGCTGTATATTCTTTCGTCCTGCGTCAGGCTGAGGATCGCGGTGCTTGACTTCTGGTTGTTATAGGTATTGGTAGTAAGACTATACGTATAGGCATCCCACGGCTTCGTGAAGTTCTTTTCACTTCTCAGGCGATAATCAAAGGCTGCATATCCACTGAGCGACAGCCCTTTCACGATGCGTGGCAACTGCCAGTCGAAGCCTACTTTTGGCTGCACGGTAAGATCCGTTACATTGTCGTAGCCCGCCGCTGACGACATCATCAGGTAAGGGTTGCGGCCGTTGGAGATACCCGCAGAAGGATCGCCGTTCGTCCAACGTACAGGGATAAACGGATACATACTAACTGCTTCGTGCAGGATGCTGCCGGCGCTGATAGCTGGATATTTCCGTTCTTCTTTTCTTGCGGCAATATCGAAGGTCAGCTTGAGATTTTTAGAAACAGATGCATCGATATTGGAGCGCAGGTTATAGTTCTTGAAGTTTTCATCACTGTTGCTCCAGTTACTTTGCTGGGAGAGGTACTGACCGGAGAGGAAGAATTTCACTGCTTCACTCCCACCCCTGATGGAAATACTGTGATTCGTTTGCGGTGCGTTCTGGCGGTATACGACCTTCTGCCAGTCGGTGCTGGTATAGTTGGGATCGTTGCCTGCTTTGTATTTGTCGATATCCGCCTGGGTATAAGGCAACGTGTTGCCCTGGTATCCATTCAGTTCATTGTAGTAGGTCATATACTGCCAGGAGTTTACGCGGTGGTCCATCCTGGTGAGCTGCTGCAAGGCATAGCTGCCTTCATAGGATATGCTGGGTTTACCTGCCTTTCCTCTTTTGGTGGTAATGAGAATGGCACCGTTGGCAGAGCGTACCCCGTAAATGGCTGCTGATGCGTCTTTCAGCACGGTAACACTTTCGATGTCGTTAGGATTAAGCCTGTCAATATTCCTGTCCGGGATACCATCCACAATGATCAGCGGATCAACGCCACCACTGAAGGAGTTGAACCCTCTGATATACAGCGAGGAAGCATCATCGCCGGGGCGTCCGGAGCGGTTATTGGCAATTACGCCGGGAATATGGCCGGCAAAGGCATTGGAAACATTCGCAGAAGGAACCTTCGTCATCTCTTCGCCTTTCAGGGTAGCAGTGGAACCGGTAAGGGTGGCCTTTTTCTGTGTACCATAGCCCACCACGACTACCTCCTGTTGCTGTGATAATGACCGCTTCAATACTACGGTCACGAATACACTTTTTCCGATAACAACTTCCTGTCTGTCCATACCCAGAAAGGAAAATACCAGTACACCGGAAGATTTATCCGGGACGTTGATGAGGAACTCACCATTATCTTTTGTAACGGCGCCTGTAGCCGTTCCTTTCAGCTGTACACTCACCCCGATGAGCGGATCACCTTTTTCATCGGTTACCCGGCCACGGATAGCGGTGGCAATGGAAATCCGGTCATTTTCTGCTGTTGCGGAACTGGCGCCGGGCTGGCGGATGATGATGGTTTTATCAATGATTTCGTAGGTAACCGGCTGATGTTTAAAACATAACTTCAGCACTTCTTCCACAGGGGCATTTTTAACATCTACGTTTACACTGGTGGCATGTTTTAGCAGGCTATTGTTGTAAACAAAATTATATCCTCCCTGTTGGCTGATCTCTCTGAATACCGTCTGTAAAGAGGCATCTTTTAAGGAGAGGGTAATGGTCTGGGCATTGGTGGCGGCATGTGCCTGGGTGAGCAATACCAATATCAAAAACGTAGTCAGCTTCATTGTCAATCTGATTTTGGCCCATAGCCGGTTTCCCGGGTATGGCTGTGTATCACGACAGTCTTTCAAAAAAGTGGAATTACAAAGAACATTTTGCATATTTTTGTTGGTGTTTGGATGTAAACAATTAACCAGTCCGGAAAAGATTGCATAGTTGTGCTGATCCAACAATCCACCGGGAGTGCCGCGAACACTACCCGGTTTTTTATTGTATCAGGTTTTTATGTTATGAAGATGCTGGTATTACTTTTTCACGATTATTTTTTTATCATTGATCACAAAATGAGCGCCGCCGCTGAGTTCCAGGAAATGTAACAATTTAGATAAGGGAACATTCCTGGACATTTCCATACTATAGGTATCTGTTATATTATTTTCAAATACTACTTCCACATCATACCATCGGCTTATCTGGCGCATAATCCCCTGCAGGTTTTCATTGTTATAGGAGAAGCGGCCATTTTTCCAGGCCATGAGCGTGGCAATATCTGCATGGGCGATCACCTCAATACCATCGGTAACACGTGCCTGCTGCCCCGGATTAATCACCACATTTTTTCCGTGGTATCCTACCATCACCTTACCTTGCAGTAGCGTCGTGTTGACGCTGCTCTCATCCGTATATGCGTTGACGTTAAAGCTGGTGCCGAGCACTTTCACTTCTGTACCTCCTGCCATTACTTTAAAGGGCTGGGTCTCGCTGGCAGCTACTTCAAAATAAGCCTCACCGGTCAGCTCCACGAGCCGCTCCCTGCCGGAAAAAGCAGTGGGAAAATGTATCGAAGAAGCGGCATTGAGCCATACTTTGGTACCGTCGGGGAGCATCACCTGGAACTGGCCACCACGGGGGGTGGTCACCGTATTATATACGACAGGGGCTGCATTGTTTTTAGTGGAATTATAGGCCAGTTCGGCGCCGAGCTTCAGGACTGCAGCGCCTCCCTGCGTAGCCACGGTGCCTTTGGCAGCATCATCCAACGTTATGTGACTGCCGTCACCCAAAGTAAGCACGGCTTTATTATTACCAGGAAGCACCTCTTTTTTACCACTGGCATTTTGCGCCAGTTCATGGCTGTTTTTTACCGGCCGGAGATATTGATATACCCCTGCGCCGGCGAGTACCAGGAAAGTGGCCGCGATGGCAGCTTTCCAGACCATACTCCATCTGCGTACCGACCGCAGTGTTGCCATATTCTCACCGGAAACACCCACTGTGGCCAGTCCTGCCTGTTGCCGCACCTGCTGCAATATCCTGTCCCGCCTGTCCGGAGCCGCTACTCCGGCATACGCACGGCTTTCCAGTGCCGCTTCGATCGACAGCAATAGCTGCTCATCATGCGCTTCACTGCGCAGATAAACGATCAGCTGCTGTAATTCTTCCACAGAAATAGTATCATTGAGATACCGCTGGAAAAGGTGATTGAAATTTGAATGGTCCATTAATAAACAGACAACATTTTGTTGCCATATCTATAAAGACACCAAAAAAGGAAGCAGGTATTAGTAAAAATTAAAAAAATTTTCAGGCCTCAGCGAATGGCATTGGTGAGGAAGTAAGAAATGAGTGCCATTTCAATAACAGCGTGGTTTTTCAGGTAATCCCGGATAGTATGCAGCGCTTTGTTCATATGGCTTTTCACGGTATGCACAGAAATATGGAGGGTGTTGGCAATCTCCTCCTGGCTCATTCCCTGGTACCTGCTAAGACAATAAATAGTATGCTGCTGGGGAGAAAGCTGTTCTACGGCCTTAGCTACCAGTTGCTCCAGTTCATTGGAAAGCAGCTTTGCATCCGTGCTTTCTGTGGCCGGTACCACCGCCTGTATATATTCCATTAAATGGTCCGTAAAAGAGACGGATTTTATTTTCCTGCGGAAAGCGTTATATATCTGATTACGTGCCACCATAAAGAGGTAGCCTTTGAGGTTATCTACTGCTGCCAGCTTTTCCCTGTTCAGCCAGAGTTTCACAAAAACTTCCTGGGTCATCTCTTCCGCCATATCTGCCGATTTGGTCAGCGCAAACGCTACCCCGTAAACTGTGTTCCAGTTATGGTCAAAAAGTAATGTAAAGGCTGCCTCATCGCCTTTAGCCACCTTTTCTAATATGGCCGATTCGTCGTATTGTGGAACTGCTGGCACCTTAAAACAGTTGATGCTATTAATTTATCAGGGGAACCAGTTGGATATTCCGCCTATAATTTTGGTTGTTTATCTCTATTTTATATCAATAACGGCAAAAATCTACACCGGCATTTCGCGAAAATATTTCATTGCTATCGGTTATTACCGGCACAAAATAATTAAAATATTGATGCTGCCAATGGGAGAGCGTTTTTACCGTTAAAAAATCTGCCGGGCAGGTTTGACCTTAATTCTCTTGCACATCTACCTAATAACTAGTATTTTACTATTGCCGGCACCACGTTAGCCGGGATACACAATTACCACCTAACTCTAACCACGTTTATGCAACCAAACAGCAGCCAGCAGGCAGAGAAAGAGAGCGGGAACAAAAAAGGCTCGCACAAAAATATCTGGTATGGTACCGGCCGCCACCGGATAGAAATTCCTAAAACCGTACTGAAATCCAGGGTACTGAGCAACGACCTTATTAAATCCCTGCATATACGCTCTACAGGCTATTATCCAAAGGCCAAAGACCATTATACCTACCGCAGGAAAGGATTGCCGGAAAACTTCCTCTTCTACTGCGTAGATGGACATGGTTGGTACCAGGTAAAAGGGAAACGCTATGAAGTAGGTCCCAACGAGTGTTTTATCCTGCCACCCAATACAGAACACGCCTACGGCAGCAGTGAAGATAATCCCTGGAGTATATATTGGGTTCACTTCGGCGGTGAAGCGCTCAACGAATTCAATAACATGCAGGCCGTCCAGAAACTATTCGAGCCAAATTATATCAAAAACAACGGGGACATCCTCCCACTGTTCAATAAAATATATCAATCGCTGGAACTGGGTTATAGTCTGGACAACCTCGTATATGCCAACATGGGCCTGGTGCAGTTCATTAATCTTTTCATTTATAATACCCGTCATTACGAGGCCACGCTCACAGACAAATCCGATTGTATAGACAATGCCATCCTCTATATGCAGCAGCGCATCAACGACAAGATCTCGCTGACGGATCTGGGCAAACAATATAATTATTCGGTATCCCGGTTTTCTAATTTGTTTAAGCAGAAAACAGGCTACGCTCCTATCGATTATTTTGTGCAACTGAAGATGCAAAAGGCTTGTCAGCAGCTGGATTTCACGGACCGTTCCATTAAAAACATTGCGATGAGCATGGGATTTAATGATCCCTACTATTTCTCCCGCCGCTTCAGGGCGGTAATCGGGATGTCGCCGAAGAAGTACCGCCAGCTGAATAATGAGCAGCATAAGTCGCCCGCGTGATTACTGCAACATAACCTCCACATCTTTTGCACGTTCCTTCGGTTCTACCACCAGGTTTTCGAGCTGACCATTTTTTAGTGTAGCCGATACCGTGGTATTGTAAGGAGCGTGCAGCTTAAATCTCACATCTATATCTGCCGGCCACCCGGCGAATAGCAAAATACGCCTGCCATCTGTTTGCAGCAACATTTCCTGCAAACCAATCATGCCACTGCCACCCCAGTTGTGGTCAGGCACCCAATCGAAACCAGGCCCCCAGAAGGCCGGAAAGCGCCTTGGCCCGGAGGCCAGCTTCTGCTCCGTTAGCTCCCAGGCAGCTTTACGGAGGCCAAGCCGTGCCGCCCAGATATTATCCTGCTTCCATCCTGCATAACTGCGGAAACGAATAACGTTGGTGTCTTGCGCCCAGGTGTTCAATGCCGTATCCAGTCCGGGTTTGCCCACACCATATATCCCCCACGGATATACGGGGTATAACTGTGGCGACTCAACGTTATTAATCCTTTCCCATGTACGGGCTGGTGCAATGGTGGTGACGCCATACTGATCGGTATAGTTTATACCAGGAATACGGTTCGCAAACTCCGTCCAGTGACGTCTTTGTGCAGTATCCAGGTAGGCTGCCGGCAATTCCAGCAGCCGGGAAGTGACCGTGCGCAATGCCGCTATGGTAGATGTGGAATTATACGCCATCTTAAACGTTTCCGCACCGGAGCCCGGGAAGAGAATCAGCTTACCTTGCCCGTCGAGGGACTTACTGCCACGTTGCCTGGCGAGGTACTGATAATGCTCATCAAAAAAACGCAGACAACTTTCAATAAAAGGAATGGCCTCATGGATATCTTTACCGGTATACCGCTCTTCTTCCAACATCATCAGGCAAAACTCCAAAACCGTATCCCACTCATATTCCAGCCATGCATTATATTCTATTCCTTTATCAAAATAAGGCGGGCGCTTCTGCCCATATTCTGCAAAATCAGGCAAACCGTAGTTCTCCATCTGCTCTGTAAAGCAGGCCCCTGCATGGTTCCAGTATACGCTTGAACGCAACTCTGCATTATGCAATATGCGTAGATAGAATTTCAGTTGTGGCTGCAACATTTCCCAATCACCTGATTTTATCATAGGAAAGTATACGAGGCGCTGGTTTTGCGCGGTATGCAATCCGCCGCCCCAGTTGCGGTAATCAGGGGTCAGCTTCATCGCCGTATCAGTATACACAGGATCTACGGTGAAGAGGCCGCCATTGAATTTCGTAGGCCATTCACCGTTAGCATTACATGCCAGCATATACCTGAATAGCTGATAGTTTCTTCCTATTTCAAAAGTATTGGCCTGCAGGGTTTCTATATAGCTGTTGCTCCTGAATGCGCGCCACCAAGCCATATTCCGGGCAATGATATCTTTATCATCTGCCTTTACTATCAATGCGGCTAACTGCTGCTCCCACCGGCGGATATCTTTTGTTTGCAGTGTTGCCAGTGCCAGCGTGAGCTGATGACTGGTAGCAGGTTTGCGGGAACTTAGTTTCCAGCCCCTGAAATCTGTATTGGCATAAACGCCATCGTAAGTACCGGAAGGCACAAAGTTTTTTCCATAGAAACAACCACCAGCGGCCAGGTAGGCCAGCGGGTTATACAAACTGTCTTTCACAGCATCCATACCCTGCTGGGCCACAGTGGCGTCAAAGATGGTGGTGGCAGTATTGTGATGACAAAAACGCACACCATTTGTTGTAAACGATATACTGTCTTTACGGATAATATTATTTTTCGGTGCCGCCCATTTCCAGGAGTTACCAAAGTTTTCCCTTGGGGCCACGATGCGGTCCTGGTAACGCCAGCTTTCATAGGCCGCTGTAACGGCTACCGGCTTATCTGTATTCACTTCAAAATGTGCCACCGGCTGCATTACATCTGCCCATATCTTCACGGATGCACGAACACCATTGCTAATACCAGTAACGGTAACATAACCTTCCCGGAGGTGAAGCTGTTGTTGAAACACCTTGCCGGCAAAAGGATTGGGACTGAGCCTTATCCTTAGCCGGCCACTTTTCAGCATACCGTTATTTTCATCGAAACTGCCACTCCTGGCCACATAGACCATCAGGTCGTTTTTTTCCACCCAGATGTTCATGCCGATATCGCCGCCACCACAAGGCATAGATGCAGCTGCATTTTCACTGGGCGTATTCCAGGTAATATCATAATCCTGGCGCCACTGCGCCGATGCAGCATTACATAAGCCGCACAAAACCAGCAGCAGCCAATATTTTAAGGTAAATAGCTTCATTCTATCTTCAATTGTACATTTCCGGTAATACCTGCCGGCGCCAGCGTTTCATCTTTAAAGCGGTAAGGCGCGGTGGTATAGGTGATACGCTTATTTTCCGGGAGATAATGATCGCCGATTAACCTGTTATGCCAGGTATTGGTAACCGTCATCTCTATTTTATTCGTCCCCGGTTTAATTGCCTTCGTAATATCTAATTCATATGGCGGCGTCCAGCGGGTACCACAATCTATTCCATTAATTGTCACTTTGACAATATTAAATATACTGTCTATACAGAGATGAATTTGTTTTTTTTGATGAGTTGTAGCGATGTTGAAATTACTTCGATATACTGCTGTACCCGAATAGTATTTTACTGCCTGATCAGGGAATTGTGTCCAGCTGATGAGGGAATCCAGTAGCAGCGGAGCTGCCGGGCCACCATTGGCAGTATCAAATTGCAGTTGCCATGGGCCGGCTATTGGCTGCAGTTGTTGCTCCACTACTTTTTTGTCGTACTTTATTTTTGTGGTCAGGGTATCGTGGGAAAAAACAACAAAAAGCGACTGCGCCGGTGCCAGCGTAACAGTAAAGCGGGTCCCCATCGGGAGGCTGATAACAGTCCCGGGCATGTACATTTCTCCGGTAATAGGGTCCAGCACAGTAGGCGTCCCTTCCCACCTGAAGCGAATATCGGCCTTTTGCGTATAGGCAGTCTGGTTACTTAGGAAATAGACTTCCTCCTTTGCGGTACTGCGATGGGTCCAGGCAATAGCCCCTGCGGAATCGCGGACATTCACATCCTTCAACCCTTCCAGTACAGCAGCGGCGGCAGACAATGGATGCACATTTTCCTGTTGCCAGATCTCTTTAAATAGCTGTTGCAGTATAATATCATCATCTTTCAACCCTATCCCCTGTACCATACTGGTGTCCAGCAGGATATTAGCGCCTGCCTTTGCCAGCTGCAACAGCTTCTGCGCCACCGGCACCGACCAGCGGCCTGCATCCGGCATTAAGGGATGCCGCTGCGGGAAAACCAGCTGCCAGTAGGCACCACCACCAGGCAATACCACCCGGCCATTCTTTACTGTCATTTGCAGCAATGCATCGGGATTGAAGCTATCATAGGCATAGCCATGCAGGGCGTCTATCCATTTCTCCGGATCGGCCATGTTGGCGGAATGCGTAACCCCTTCCGGAATACTGCGCATAGGCTGCCCTTTATTCGCTAGTCGCTGTTTTTCACTTTCCACACGCGCCTCCCCAAAAATCTCCGGGAACGTATTCACCAGCCTATCGGGCGTCAGCGAGCGGCGTGGCAGCTCCTCACCTGTAAATACCGCGATGTCTGTTACCGGATGTCCCAGCTGTAATAGCGACTGACAACGGGTGATATAGTCAATCCAGGCTTTGCTTTGCTTAAACCAGGTCTGGTCGCGCTGATAGTACAGCCCAACACCATCCAGCGTCATGCCGGGGCGCTTGTTAAGCCAGGGGTTATGTGCAAATACATGCATCACCATGCGGTTCACGCCCAGGGCCAGGTTACGGTCGCCAGTGATTTTTAACGCCCCCGGATGTTCGTTCCAGTCCATGCGCAGCGTGGTAAAGGCTTCTGCCTGTACAATATTTTTACCATAGAGATGTGCACCGCTGATAGCATCCTGCATATCATTGGGTTTATCGTGGGTAGGACTGTTATTCCAGAACTCACCCATAGGGATATCCGAATATTTATAGTGCAGTATGCCGTCGCCCATCATCACCGGGGCAACGCTTTCCGTGCTGAACCGACATCCTTTTTCATGTGCCCTTGCTGCCAGTGTTTTAAAGAAGACTTCACTGATCAGGTCAGCAATCGTTTGCCGGACATCATGCAATACCTTTTCAGATACAGCAGCGCTTTCAACAGGAATGCCTGCCATCAGTGGCAGGTAAGGCATCAGATCATAGCCGCGGCGCTGCCGGAATTCCGTCGGAAACCGATCGGTCCAGTTCTGACTACCGCACTCCCAGCTGTCTACATACAACACCTTCAGCACCTGGTTCGCCAAAGCCGGATCGGTATTTTCAATTATTTTTGCAAACCAGTTATCAAATTGCTTGTTGATGGCTGCGGCGCTGAACTTATCACATTCCAGTCCCTTGCCGGCGCCACCGGTATAGTTCACTTCTCCTGTGGAGGTATGCCCTATACGTACTATCATCCAGTGGCCCGGCGGCGCTTTCCAGCGAAGTGTTCCATCCAGACTCAGTTTATCCGTCAGCGTTAGGATGTTTGCAAGGGGGATAGCATCTGTATCGGTTACCTGTGTAGCAGTCGTTATGGGAGATGAACGCCAGATGCTCCCGTTTTTTCCTTCATAGCCATTGATGGCAGCTTCTTCGTTCAGGAAGATGCCGGTTACTTTCAGCGTGGGCTTCCACTTCGCTGCGTCGAGGTCTTCGGCGCCGGGCTCCGCTCCTGCCTTTTCATATACCAGCCGGAAATATTTTGCTGTGGTGGCAGGTACGCTGTACGTATATCCCTGTACGTTATCCTTCCAGCCATGGCGCGCCGCGGTAAACTTAATTACCGTACGGAAGTTTGCGCCGTTATCGCTGCTTTGCAGTATCAGCCGCTGTGCCGGATAGTTGTTACTACCGGTTTCGATCTGTACTGACCTTACGGTAAAAGGCTGCTGGTAGCTGTATTGTATCCAGCAATCGCTTTCAGATTTAAAGCTTTGCCTATTTCCTGGAAGGGTGAGAAAATCAGCGCTGGTACCCGTGCTGGTGGTTACGGCTGGTTTTATAACAGACGGTGCTTCTTTTAACGGGTAAGCATATACGGCAATATCTTTATAAAATCCTTCCCGCGTAAGCGGTTGCTCCAGCTTAATAGCAGTAGTTGCGGGAGAGATATAGTTTTTTGTCCATACCACCTGCTGCATTGATTCCTCCGGGCTAATCCACGGGCCGCCGGCACAGGAGAAGCCATCGCTAAGGTGCATTCCCAGTTGCAGTCCCAGGCGACTGGCTTCCTGCATGGCATAATGTACCAATGCAAACCATTCCGGGCTCAGCTGCCTTGCCACCGGGCCAAAATCCACAGCTGCGCTGGTATCCTGGATAGTTACCAGGTAGGCGCCACCAATCCCCGCCTGCTTCATGGCTGCCAGGTCGGCACGGATACCTTCCTTTGAAACGGCGGCATGCATCCAGTACCATAACAACCAAGGCTTTGCTTCGGCCCCTGGATAAAAAAAGGCTTGTTTCACGGTCTGTTGCTGCGCATAGGCAGGTATACCAACAACCAGACAAATTATCCATCTGAAAAAATACTTCATTGCAACTGTTTATTTACCGGCACTGAAAGACACCCTGCTGCTGCCCATATCCTGCGATACAGCCACTGCAATCCCTCTGTTGTCTTTACCATCTACCGCACAATAAAAATGATATACTACCCCCTTATGCTTTACCACAAAGCTTTTATGTGCATATTTCTGATCAAAATCAGCCCCCGGCTTTACCAGGTCCGGGCCCGACCAATCGGTCCAATGTACCAGGTCATAGCTGGCAGCAAAGCGGTTAAAGGCATCTTTACGCTTATCCCAGAAAGCCCCGAAATAAAACATCACCCATACCTTTCCTATCTGCTGGATCACCGGATCGGCGGTAAGTCCCACAGGATGGCTCATCACCGGATCCGTTTCATAACGTTGCCAGTGCAGCATATCATCGGATACGGCCATGCCTATACGTTCAAACCAGCGGTATTTAGGCTTGTTGCCGCTGGTATCGCCATTGGCATTGTAATACATCACAAAAGGATGACCGGTTGTTTTACTGTCGTCCCGGATAATACAGGATTTAAAGAGCTTTTTATTCTCCCACCAGCGAACATCCTTGTCTGTGGCGGTTAAAACCGGATGGTCTGTTCGCTGCCATATATGCGGCACCGTTATATCCTTATTCGTATAGGCCATACCGATAGCCAGCGGCCCGGATTCGTAGCCGCTTTCATCACCGCCGATATAACTCATCCAATATTTTCCCTGATAGGACTGTAGTTCATACGAACCGCCCCAGGTATAATCCTGCAGGGCAATATAGCCTGCCTTTTGGTTTTTATCCCAGTCGTGGCCGGTGCTGTCAGAGAAAGGCAGCACCCGACCGAGCGGTTTCCATTCCAGCAGATTCGCACTTTTCGCCAGCCACGTTTCATATCCCCTGCCATCGAAAATGATATAGGTCATGTACCAGTATTTCCCTTTTCTGAATACAGAAGGACAATCCGCCTTGCGGCCGCCGTCAGGGGCAATTACCAGCCCGTATTTATAAGGCGTTTTCACCTGTTCGTAGATATCCTGCATCACAGCCGCCGGCACCTCCTTTTCCTGAGCGAACACCTTGCTGCCTAGCAATACAATTATTATAAAAATGCTTATTTTCTTCATAATTATCTGATTAATGGCATCCAAACAGTCATATCCGAAGCGCCTCTGTTTGCCCAGGCATAGTAGGGAATCAGGGTAATAGCTGCCGGTTGATAATGCGTATTTACGGGTCGGTAAAGCGTATGATCCCAGCTTTGCGACTGCCGGCGCTTCGCCTGGCCTTTCAATACGGTCACTTTGCCGCCGTTGATGGTTTGCTCACCGGTATGCCACTGCATATTGGCGGGTATCATCACATCAAAGACGGAACCCGCCTGCTGATCCGTCGATTCTATACAATATACCAGCGGCCCGCGTCTTACCGCTACCTGGTTACGCGTTTCCTCTACCAGCGGATTGGACTCCAGCAACGTTACCGGCATATCCAACTTCAAGACTATCCGGTCGTTTTTTTTCCATTGCCGCCGTAAGGCTACAAACCCCTGCTGGCGTGATGCCTGTGTCACAGGACTACCGTTAACCGTTACCAGGTAATGGTTACACCATCCCGGAATCCTGAGAAAGATAGTAAAAGGTTCAGCAGGAATTTCTGTAATCTGCAACAAAACATTTCCATTCCAGGGGTAATTACTCTCCTGTGTCAATTGTATACAGTGGTTGCCTTTCCAGGTTTCAGACAATTGATTGCTGCCATAAAGATTGACATACAATCCCGATGTATCCAGACTGTAAGCATAGTCACTCACCTCCGCAATAGTGCGTACTGTGTTTGGCGGACAACAATTGGACAGGCCGATATAAGGCTGGCGGCCGCCCTCCCAGCGCAGATGATAGGGATAATCCCTGCTGGCGGCCAGCGGATTCGTGTAAAAGAATTTTGTACCATCCATACTAACGCCACTGAGTACACTGTTATACAACGCCTGTTCCAGCACATCCATATATTTAGCCTCGCCGCTAACGAGGAACATACGCCAGTTCCACAGCATATTGCCAATATTGGCGCAGGTTTCGTTATGCGCACTGAAATTGGGCAGCTGGTAATCACGGCCATAGGCCTGGTGCACCTTTTGCACCGTATCAGGGTTGTACGAAGTTCCATCCACGGATACGCCATCATACAAGGCGCCACAGCCACCGGTAACATACATCTTGCTATTTACCACATTCTCCCAAATCTTTTGCAATGGCCGCAACAGCGTACTGTCGCCTGTTTCCGCATATACATCTGCTACGCCTGCGAAAAGATAATTTGCACGCACGGCATGTCCCACTACTTTATTCATTTCCCGGAAAGGCGCACGATCACTGTTATCGTCTGTACCCTCAACGGTTCCGCGGATATCAACCAGTTGTTTTACCAGGGTCAGGTACTTTTTATCCTTTGTAGTCCTGTAAAGTTCTGTAAGGCCCATGTAGTGCGATGGACAGATGGCATTGCGTGCCTGCTCCGGTGTGGCGGCACTATAAAAGCCGATGAGAAAATCTGCTGCTTTAGTGGCAATGTTCAATAATGATTTTTTTCCTGTAGCCCTGAAATGCACACAGGCGGCCGTCATCAGGTGACCGAAATTATAGGCTTCAAAACTGAGCCGGTCATCAAAGCCACCGGATTTACCTACAATGATATTTTTCGTATAGATGTAACCGTTGCTTTGCTGCGCTGCCCCAATTACTGCAATGGCAGTATCCATCCACTCGTCCAGCTGTTTGCTTTTAGTTACGGCATACACGGCGGCTACCGATTCCAGCGTTTTATAAAAATCGCCATCATGGAAAGACGGGCCTCTGAAATGCCCGGTATCCAATCCTGCAGCGATCCTGAAGTTTTCGAAAGCATAGCAGATGGTATCGCTGGTGTAGGTATGCCAGAGCTGCGGCACCATGGTATTCCGGCATACGGCAAATCGTTCCGCCCAGAAACCATTTGTCCAGTGTACAGCCTGCATGGCAGCCGGTCGCAGCTTCGCATAGGGACTTTCCTCCGTATCTACCAATGGCTGCTGACTAAATCCTACGCCTATACGCAAAACTAATATCCCCACCAATATCACTCGCTTCATAACGCCGTATAATTTATAACATAATCTCTCGCAGGCTTAATGGTGATCTCATAATTATTATCTCCTGCACTAATCACCTCAATATCATTACCTGCCGGCATTGTTTTACTCTTTATACGCAAAGTACCCGTACCTGCCGGTGCGTGCACTTTTATCTGCTTTGTGCTGACATCTACCAGGATATTGCCATCCGGCGTAGGCACAGCGCCTTTCATCCATTGCAGGCCACCCAGCTCCGGTTGCACCAGGTAGGTTTTATAACCGGCAGTGAGTGGCTTTACGCCCAGGTAATATTTGCCCAGTAAATAAATAGGACTTGCACCCCAGGCATGGCAAAGACTTTTTCCAAATGGCCTGCCATACATCGCATAGTGATCTGCACCCGTTAAACCCGGCTTATACTCTTCCCAGAAACTGGTAGCACCCAACTGCAGCATACCGCCCCAATAGTCTTTCATTTCTTTCAGCACATATGCCTGCTCCCCCATGGCACATAAGGCTTCCAGCTCATAGAAACGCATATACGGCGTAGTGATTTTCTGCACATCATCATTGAGCAAAACAGATTTTTTAACCGCCTGCTTTTGAGCAGCATCGAAGTAATCAAAGAAGATAGCAAACATATTCGCATAGCGTGTAACCGTTTCCGTTGGCTGCCCGTTTATACGGCTATGCACCAACGCATTTTTCTGGCTACTCCAGTAATAATCGAATAGCTTCTTACGTAGTGTGGTAGCCAGTTCCCCATAATAGACCGCTCCGTCTTTATCGTTGACCAGCTTCGCGCACAGCGACATCGTTTCCAGACTTCGTGCAAACAACAACTGCTCAAAGCTGATAGCGCCTTCTTTGCTCAGTCCTGCGGCCCAGTCAATAAATATCCAGTCTCCCGGACGCCACTCCAGCAGCCCGTCTTTATTCCGGCGTTCCAGTACCCAGCTGATGAGTGATTTCATGCGCTCATAATTCTGACGCATAAATTGTTCATCTCCCGTATATAAATAATAATCGTATATACCCATGAACCAGTAAAACGTATAATCCATGATAGTATTGATATGACTCGTCACAGGATCCTTACCACGTAAGGCATACAGCGTGCGGGTAACAGTGGTATTATCATTCATCAGGTAATAGTTCATCAGGTCGCTCTGGTAGGCATCGCCGCTCCATATCCACCGGTCACGCTTGATACCGTCAATAAAAAACTCACGGCTGCACAGGTGCAGGGTATATTTCGCCACGTCATAGATTTTGTTCAGCTCCGGATCGGAGCAGCTGAAGCTACCTTTATCCGGAAGATCTGCATATTCATATAACATGGAAACAGAATCCAGGACTACGTTTCCCTCTTTCACTATATTTACAAAACGGAAAGCCTTCGACAGCGGCATCACGGAATCTTTTTTAACAGGCAGATCAACCGTAAGCTGGTCCAGCGTTTCCGCGCCTGCCGTACTCAATGCTTCCTCCTTACTTTCGCCATAGTAAATGGTAAGTTTGCCTTTACCACGCAGGCCATGCAGCTTAATATAACCGAATGTTTCCTTTCCGAAATCAGTCAGCCCTGAAGTGGTGGCAACGGCGCTTTTCCGCACCACTGGCAGCTTATACGCCGATGGCGGCTGCATAGGGTCCGCAAATTCACCAGTGGCGGCATAATGATAGGTAGTAGCAGAAACATCCGATGCCTTACCGGTTTCATCGATCCATTCCTTATCTTCAATGGTAACGCGCCAGCTGGCATCACTGCAGATTGTTTTTCCTGCAATCCATACAGAAGGCACGGTTGCCTGGCTGAATACTTTTATATTAATTTTATGTTTACCTGCCGGCACCCATACTTTTTCAGGGGTGCCGGGTATTAAATTCCCATCCAGCTTTACATTATAGGTGCCTTCCGCATGAATGGCAATTTGCTTGGGTTCTTTCAGTTCCACTACTTTATGAAATTCTACCAGCACATAATGGCTGTCCATCTTCCAGAATACCGGATAAAAACTACCTTTTTCTGTTCTTCTGTTCTGCACTTTATTACTCAGCCAGATATCAAAATCACCCGGATACCATATCCATCGGGCCTTCTGAGCAATAGCCACCTCCGTAAACCCTAGCAGCAACAATAAGAGAACGACTGGTCTTTTCATTATATAACGTGGTTTAAAATCCATTAAAGAAGATATGTAGGGAGATCATCACCATGATCAGGATTATCCAGGAGGTCCATACCCGGCGCGTAGGCCGCTGTAAGGACGGTTGTACTGTGGCAGTGTCGGAGATAGTATTATCCAGTAAAGAAATCATCATTGCCAGCAATAACAAGAAAAGGAAAATATAGAAAGAAAGCAACAGGTAATGTGGCCACACCGGGTATTGATTTTTAGGGAATATCCAGAGATAACAGATACCAGTACCCAGACTGATAGCCGAGCCCCAGGAGAGCGTGAAATTCACGGCCCTGCGGGCAGTGCGTTTCCAGAAAACAGCCAGCAGAAATACCACCGCCAGCGAAGGTGCGATAAAACCCAGCACCGCCTGGAATACATCAAACAAATTCAACCCTTTGATACTATCAATCGCGATGGCCATGCCTATGGCAAACAGGCACCCTGCCAGTACCGTCATCCTACCAACGCGTATAATTTGCTGCGTTGTGGCCGCAGGATTTATCTTTTTAGCATAGATATCTGTGGTAAATACCGTACTGAGTGCATTCAGCGATGAACCGATCGTTCCTACCAATACAGCAATCAACACCACGATAACAAGACCGTTCAGTCCGGGTGGAAAAAGATTGGTAACCAGCGTCATATATGCTTCGCTGGCATCGTTCAAACCGGGATATAATTCAAAACAAATAATGCCGGGAATGATAAACAGCGGCAGCGATAATATCTTCAGCCAGGCGATGAAACTAACCCCCAGCTGCCCCTGTTCCAGGTTACGTGCACCGAGTACAGACTGCACCATTGCCTGGTCCGTACAGAAAAATGCAATGGCAGACACCGGGTAGCCCAGCAATATCGCCGGCCATGGGTAAGCCGTATCACTAGCGGGATGTACCAGGTTCCAGTAACCTGCCGGCGCTTTATGGAACAAGGCGGAAACACCACCTACCTTATGCACGCCAATCACCGTCAGCAAGGCCGATACCAATATCAGCAGTATCATCTGGAATACGTTTACCCGCGCAATGGCTTTGAGTCCGCCTGCAAAGGCAAACAGGCCGGCAAACAGCACCAGTGCTATCACCGACTGCCACATGGGAATACCAAGGATTTGCCGCACCAGGAAGCCGCCGGCAAAGAGCCCGAGCGACAACCACGAAATAAGGATCTTTATCAGCGCATACCAGGCAAGGATATTACGGGTACCGTCGCCATAACGCTGCCCCATAAATTCGGGCATGGTCGTCACCTTGCTGGCAATATATCGCGGCGCAAACACCATTGCCAGCAGGAAGAGGAATATGAAGGCGTACCATTCAAAGTTTCCGGCCACAATACCGGTAGAATAGCCAATGCTGGCGAATGCCAGCAGCATGGATGGCCCCACATTGGTACCCCACATATTAAATCCGATGCTATACCAGTTGAGAGAATTCCCAGCCAGAAACAGGTTTTCATCTGTCTTCTTCTGCCCGAAACTGGCCTTATAGCCAATAACCATCAGTACAGCCAGGTAGCCTGCAACGATGCAATAATCGATGGCATGGAGTTTTGTCAGCATACTGTTCATACCTCCGAAGCTTGATGATGAGCACTGCCTGCCACTCCGGAAAGATGCGCGCTTAAAAGATTCTCCGGCAAACCATAACTATGCAGTAAAGTTTTCAGACCAACCGGTTTCCCGGTTTGCAGCGAAAGGTCCATTGCCTGCAACAATGCTACGGTACCAATACCTTCCTGTATATTCGGCCAGGCGGTATAGTTATGTTCGATGGCATCCACGAAATATTCGATATAGTTCTGGTATTCGCCTGCATGATGTGTCTGCCCCGGGAAGCGGAAATAATACTCGAGCTGGGTATCTCCCCAGGTAATTACCCGCTGCTCGCCGGTACTATCGGTAACGGCATAACGTAGTTCGTGGTAATCGGCCTGACTAGCACCCAGCGTGCCACGCAGTACGCAGCTCATACCGCTGTCGCGGCTGGTGGGCTGTGTAGGCCCGGTATAGGAACCGCTCACCCGCGCCACACGGCCATCAGCCGCCTTGAAGATAAAATGCATGGTATCTTCATTTTTTAATCCGGCCTTTACACCATTGGCACTGATCATTCCATACCCCATCACTTCTGCAATATCCGGCAGATACCAGCGGATAAAATCTACCGGATGACTCAAACCGCCATACAACCACTTAAACGATTTTTCCAACGCCCACTTCTTCTCCAGGAACCAGCGGTGGTCTGCATTATAATGGCTCTCCACGGTCATCAGTTCACCAATAACACCTGCTTCAAAATCTGCCCGCTGCTTTTTAAATGGTTCAAAAAAGCGACTGCTTTGTCCTACGAAAACCTTCCTGCCACTACGTTCCTGCAATGCTATCAGCTCCGCTCCATGTCGCAGATCATCGATAAAAGGTTTGGTACAGATTACGTGCTTATTGTGTAGCAGTGCCATTTTCACATGCTCATAGTGCAGATGGTCAGGCGTATAAATGGCGATGATGTCTATCGTTTTATCATTCAGCATTTCCTGGTAATCGGTGGTATAGTCGTAGGCTTTAAACTCGTCTGCCCGTTGCCTGCACAGCGCGACATCCTTGTCACAAATCATTTTTAATTCTACTTTCTTACTGTGGATGGCAGCGGAGATAGTGCTGCTGCCTTCTCCCAGTCCTAATATACCAATGGTAAGCATATTTGTAAATGTTAGTGATTGATAGGTTGGTTGTCCGTTACCGGTATTATTTTTTTAAGCAGATGCTTATAGTTTGCCTGGATGCCCGCATTTATTTTCACAGAATCTGCCACCATAGGCCCATTATTTTCCCATTGATTCCCGGGACCGTTGGCATTGCGCATCACCTTATCTGCAGGACTCCAGTTATTCTTCACCGTGATATATGCGGAACCTTCATCCAGGTAATAATAAAACCAGTGTTTGGGATCATGCGGATAAGGTGCTTTGTAGATATCGTTGATATAGTTTTCGCTGATCACCGTGCCGGGCATGGCCGACAGCGTATAGATGCCACCCACGTCATAAACATGCCTGGCATAATGATGGACTTTATTCGCATACACGCTATTATTGCGCATGGCGTTGACTGCTTTCGTCCATCCCCAGCCTATGCAGATACCGGAATAAGGCACTTCGCTTACTTCATTATGTGTAATATGAAAATCGCGTACATAGCCGGCGCTGATGCCCACGCAGCCCCAGTCTTCATTGGCGACCCTGTTTACGAGGTTATTGGTAACAAGTATATCGCGGCAAAGCTCTCGTTCATCCGTTGGATCATAGGCCAGATGTGTTTCATAGGCTTCTTCTGAAAACACACCTGCCTGAATACCTGTACCGGCAATATCCCTGAAGAGGCAGCCGGCAATGGTATCGTAGCGGGTGCCCTGTTTCAGATCAAGGCCGGTAGCGCCCATATGTTCAAAGTTGCAGCCGGTAATACTGCAATGCTGTGCATAGCGCAATGTGACGGCGCCGGGCTGTCGTCCTATCCAGGCCTGGTTTTCGAGGCCAGCCTTTGCGGCAGTGCCGGGCTGTTTCAGCTTATAGGCATCCAGCAGGTACATGCCTGCCTGTAGCGGCACATGGCCTTGCTGGCTGGGACGTATCCAGCCGCTATGTGCAAAGGAAATATTACGTATATGCACATCCGTTACCGGCGATTCAGGGGTACCTTCAATGCGCATCAGTGTTTCCAGCTCCGGGATAACGGCAACGGCTGTATGCAGTTGTTCGTTGGTGCGGGGCCAGTAGTATAGTTTTCTGGTGCTGATATCATAATACCATTCACCGGGTTCGTCCAGTAATTGTATGGCATTGGAGAGATAAAAAGCGGAGTTACCGGTTTCTTTCGACAGCCATGGTGCGGGCCATGGGTGTTCACTCTGGATTTTACTTTCAGGCTGAAAAAAGTGCAGTGTGGCGGAATCGCCCGCGGCCTGCATCGTAGCCACCCGCAGGTTGGCAACGGCCCACCATTGTTGAATAGTCATTTCAAGCCCCTGTATACTCCCGTTACGCAAGGCTTTGGGCAGCGGTACCACACACGACTCATCGGCCTTGTTCCAGTTGAGAATACGATTCAAGCTGTCGCCGTTCCTGTCGCGGGCACGCACCGCCTTCACATCATTGATCCATAGCTGCCGGAAGCCCGACAGACTCAGTTGATTATAAGGCAGCTCCGCCACCCACAGGTGCTGCCTGGCAGCAGGCTGGATACCGGGAACATTGTAATCTAACTTCTTCCATCCGGAAACGGCTTGTCCGCCGCTGAACACCGGCTCCTCACCTGGTGCGGCTTCAATAATAGTAGGACTCTCCGGCGTTCCACCATCTTCCGGCCTTATAAATACGGGCTCGTATAAACGATAGGTACCGCCGTGGATAATGATATGTATGCCACCTTTTGCCCCGGGGTCATGCAATCGTCGCAGTTCCCTTGCCTGCCGTAAAGCAGCGGCAGGTGTTGCCATAGGAAGCTCGCGGGTGCCGGGATTGGTATCCTTACCGGCCGGACTAACGTGGATATCAGCAGCATATGCCTGTAACTGTATCAGTACAGAAACTGCCAACAAAAATGTACACACTCGTTTCATCTTGGTTGTTGCAGAAGCAGTTATTGAATACAGTTAAATTTAGCGTGGCATCGGCTGCCGGAAAATGTTAGTACTGATTATAATGATGGAGGATTTTACTATTCTTCCTGGAAGATGCGTTTCAGGTAAGCGGTGTTGGCGCCGTAATTGTATTTCGTATCCCGAGGGTTACCGGCGTCCCTGCTGCGTTCTATCACCAGCCATCCACTCCATCCCATTTCATCCAGCGTTTTCTTCACCAGTGGCATATTCAGCTGCGGATCATTTTGCAACCAAACGCTGTCTTTGTTGGTGGCGTGTATCATGCAGATGCGCTCGCGGCCCAGCACCTTCAGTTCGCTGATCAGGTCGCGGCCTTCTTTTAGTGGGTTGGAAAAGTTGAAATAGATCTTTATTGCGGGAGAATTAATTTCTTTCAGCAGCTTCACTTCCTCTTTCGCATCCAGCGCGGTTTCTATACCAATTACTACTCCCGCATCTGCCGCCATTTTGCCGGCAACCTTCAACCGTTCCACTACCGCATTGCGGACTTCAGGGTTCTTGCGCAGGTCGCATTGCACGCCCAATGGCAGGAAAGCCGTTTTTACGTGCATACGCTGCATGGTTGTAATGCAGTCGGCAATAGATTGCTTATATTCCTCTCTGCCGCAAAAGGACTGTGCATAGTAGCCTGTCATGGCAAGCGCGTATATTTCCACATCATTTTCCTTCGCTGTTTGCAGGAAAAGATTGCTGACAGAATCTATCAGCAGCTTATTATCAAACGTAGGCCTGTTACCGAGTCCGCCCATATCCACCTCAATACCGTCAGCTCCTAGTTGGGCAGCCAGGGTAATAGCGCCGGGTTTCTGACGCTTGAGCAGCATCAGGTCTATGAGACCAATTTTATAACGCTGATTTCGTTTAGCCGCCAGCGTGGCATCCTTAAAAACCGCTTCCAGCTGTGCAAAGCTTTTGACAGCATGGGCTGGCAACTTTTCACCATTGTCACCAAAAACGTAGAGGGCTTTTTCCGGTTCCACGGTGATGCTACTTTCATTGGGAGTGCCATTGGCGGCCAGTATGGCGGCGGCATTCAGCCCCAGCTCCTTTGCCATGAATTTATAGACAGCGGTTCGTTTATTGATACCATAGTCGTGGCCCTCTGCCGGCAGGTGCACATTTTGCACCGCTTCTTTTTTACCATACCAGCTATACATCTTTTGTAAATAAAGAAAATCATGTTCCGGCATTTTATCTGTCCAGTCGCCACCATCGCTGACAATGAGTTGCGGCCTCGGGGCAGCCATGGCCGCTATTTCCACGTTATCTGTTCTGCCACCGCAGGCATGTACGGGCATACCACTTTCACAGGGGCATCCGCCATAGAAATAACTGGAGAGGGAAACCACCGGCGCCGCAACTTTAATACGTTTATCCAGCGCCGTTAGCAAGGTAGTATGCGTACCACCGCCACTACCACCGGTAATGCCTACACGTGAAGTATCGGCATTCTTCAGCGACAACAGGTAATCCAGGATACGAATACCGCCCAGCACCTGAATAGTCATAGCCAGACTTTGCTGATGGTCTTCCGGCTTAAACTGTAACAGCGATTCCCCCCATGCGAAAAGGTCGTAACTGAATGCCATAGCGCCCATTCTGGCAAAGGCGGCACAGCGCAACTGACAATCTGCGCGATAGCGCTGCTTTTCCCAATGCCCTTCCGGGTTTAATATCACCGGTATCTTACCGGAATATTTAGCAGGTTTATAAAGAGATCCGTTTACCCATACCCCGGGAAGAATTTCCAGCGCCACATTTTCCACCGTATAGCCATTGTATTTTCGTACGGGCGTTACAATTGGTGCTGCATTTGGAGATACCGGCATGGGAGATAACTGTAAGGCCGCCATCATGCAGGGTTGCAGCTGCTGCTTACGCTGCTCCCACTCCTGCAGACTGTTATATTGACTGGCAATACGATCCAGCTCTGCCCAGCCTTCTGCTACAGGCCATCGATAGTATTCATAATTGCCCAGTTTAAACTGGGCAACGCCATCCTTCTTCGCTTTCATTTCCAGCGGCTGGAGGATGTTATTCAATGTAGCTTCCGCGTCCTGCCGATATTTCCAGTCGGCATAACTCACCCACTTACCAGCCACCACACTATCTGCATATTTGATCTTCACATGAAATCTCTTTTCTACTTCACTCAGCACCTGCTTCAGTGGTTTACGGTAATGGTCGTCAGAAGTTTGTGCAGTAGCGGGTTTCAGGAAATAAAGTAATATAGCAGCAGTGAAAATATATCTCAGCATAACAAAATTTTAAATTTATTCTTCAGCGGAACTGGCAGCATTATTGGCAATTGTGCCAGGCCATTGTTCGTTTACAACAGGCTGTAGTTGCAGTTTTGCAGGATCAATTACCACATGCTTAATACGTTCCCGGCGCCATGTATACACGATATGCACCAGCCCATCTTTCGTCTGAATAACAGAAGGATAGGAATACTGACTTACAGGAGCATCTTCCAGCACAACGGCGGCACTCCAGTTTTTACCATCTTTGCTGATGGCTACATTTAGTGGCGTGCGGGCCCCTTTACCACTTTTCAGTTCCGGCGCAGGTTTCACGTGATTGTATACCAGCAGCTGCCGGCCATCTGCGAGCGTTACTGCATCCGTACCGGAGTTATTATTAGGCAATGCGGAGGCGGCCACCGGACTCCAGGTTTTGCCATGGTCGCTGCTCCAGCTTTCGTTTATTGTCCTGTTTTTGCTACGGCACATTACCTGCCAGCGGCCATCCGCATAGGTCAGCAGGGATGGTTGAATAGCGGTAATGGTTTTACCATCATTGAAAGGAGGTGTTTTCGTCCAGGTTTTACCATAGTCGGTGGTTATTTCCAGGTGTACCTTCCACCCATCTTTTTCTGTACTGGAAGGACAGATTAATTTCCCATCGAGTAATACCGGCTTATTTTTTATAGGCCCCAGGAAGCCTTCCGGCAGCGCTTCACGCGTACTCCAGGAGCGGCCATTATCGCGGGAACGCATCATCCAGCCTGTCCAGCCGGCAACGTTAGGCCCGATCTTATAAAACAGCAGCAGTTCTTTCTCCGGTGTGTAGTACAATACAGGATTGTAGCAGGCATAACGGGTGCTATCGTTCAATACACCATCGGCCACTTTCAGCGGAGCTGTCCAGGTACCATTTTTAAAGTGGCTGGTCCAGATGCAGACATCCTTATTTCCTTCCTTCGTACCACCAAACCAGGCGGCTATCAGGCCATCATCCGTTTCAGCGATGGTGGCAGCATGGCTTTCCGGGAAAGCAGCACTGCGGAAAATAAATTCGTCTCTTACTATCCCCTGTTTAAATTTAAATGTTGACAGCAGCTGATAAATCCCGGAACGAAGCTCCAGTACAGCATAGCGGCCTTCCATGTGTAGAAAACGTAGTCCGGTGGCTTTTGTCAATGGTTTACCGCTCTCTGTTATGCCAGCGCTGTCGGTTGCCGGAATATATACAAGGGCAGAAGAATTCGCCGGAATACTGATTTGCCAGGAGAAATCGGGTATGCGTTTTTTCCAGCTGCTGCGAATCTCTCCATATACACTGTTATAGGTCGCTTTCACGTAATCAAGTCCATCGATGATCTCCGGCTTCATGATGATGCGTTTAAATGCCACCTGCGCCGTATCAGATTTGATACCGGCCAGATTTCCGTATAGCCATATCAGGTAATCCCCTAGCAACATCACATGGTTCTGGGAATTCATTTCAGGATTGGCCGTATTGCCATTCCACAGCTCCCAGATGGTGGTAGCGCCATGTTTCACCATATATCCCCAGCCCGGATAGGAATCGTTACTGGCCAGCGTATAGGCAATATCGTTATGACCGAAATTACTCAGCCCGCGCAGCAGCCACTGCGTACCGATGACGCCCGTGCTGATGTGCATCTTATCTGTAATCCTGATTTTCGTATACATACTGTTAAACACAGCCTCCCGCTGATCGTCAGGCACCAGGCCGAAATACAGCGGCAGCAGATTGGCAGTAACGGTGTTATTGTCGTAGTGCTTTTTATCTGCATGATAGAACTTTTGATTAAAGGCCGCTTTCACCGTATCTCTCAATTCCTGGTACTCCCTGATATCATCCGGATGCTGCGCGATGGTAGCAAACCGTTCCATCAGTCCAAGCAGATAATAGTAAGTGGCGGTAGACAGCAGCTGTCCGTTGGTGATGCGGGTGCTGTCTTTGGCGTGAATACTGCTAAGGTCTTCTGGAGGCACACACCAGTCGCCGTACTTATCTTTGGTCATGATACCCGCTTTCAGGTATTTCCCTTTCATATAGTCCATCCAGCGCTTCATAGAAGCATAGTGCCTGCTGATGCCGAAACTATATCCATATTGTCGGTACAGCATATCGGCCACCATGAGGTAAGTACCGGGCCAGGTAATGTTATCGGAATAGTATTTCCAGAAAGCCGGTGCTACATCCGGGATGGCACCTTCCATTGTTTGTGCGTCTTCAATATCATCGAGCCATTTGGCGTAAAGGGCAGCGTTATTAAAAAGGAAAGCCTCACCACCAGCGCCGGTGGCACGGTCGCCCAGCCATGGCTGGCGTTCATTACGCTGCGGACAATCCATTGGCATCCCCTTATAATTGGAAGCAATACCCCACCATGCATTTTTATGGATAGCATTGATAATGGTATCATTACATTCAAAAGTACCTGTGGTAGCCATATCATCGTAGAGTACCTGTCCTTCGAAGTCGGCCGGAACAGGCGTTCCCGGGTAGCCGCTGATTTCCGCATAACGGAAGCCATGATACACGAAGGTGGGTTGCCAGGTTTCAGGACCACCACCTTTTAGTATATACTTATCCGTTACTTTCGCATCGCGCAGGTTGGCCGTATATAGTTCTCCGTCAGGTTGCAGACTTTCTGCGAATTTCATTGTCACGGTATCCCCCCGTTTGCCATTCACCTTCATTTTCAGCCACCCTGCAAAGTTCTGGCCCATATCAAGTATATATCTTTTATTACCCATCGGTTTAATAGCAATCGGGCGTACGGTTCGCATAATTTTTACCGGCGGGATCATTTGCGCAAACAGATAAGCCTCCGGCGGTGTCAGCACCTCTGCCTGTAACCAGCGGCTGTCATCAAACCCTGGCTGCTCCCAGTTCTGCCAGGCTTTAGTGGCATCATATTCTTCGCCGTCATATTCGTTATTACTGCGGATAGGGCCGTCTACATTCAGTTTCCAGGTAGCATCAGTAATGATCCGTTGCTGCTCGCCATTGACATATTCAATATCGAGTTGCAGTATTAATTTGGGATAGCCGAAAGTAGCAATTTTGATAGGTTTATAGTTCTGACGCATGCTAAAATAGCGTCCATTGCCTACCACAGCAGTTATCGCATTCGTACTTTTTATTTCATCTGTAACATCAAATGTATTGTAGAGGATTCTTTTACCATAGTCGGTAGGCGCAGGTGTGAGGCCATCGCTGTTGATACGTTTGCCGTTGATGGACAACGCATAAACACCCAGTCCGGAAACATATACCGTTGCGCGTTTCACGGCTGCTTTCGCGGTAAAAGTCTTTCTGAAATAACGGGCCGACAACCGCGACCACTGTGAAATGCTATCATATACAGCCGCATGGTCATAGCCTATCCAGGCAGCTTTCCAGTCTGTATGCCTGAGCAGGCCCATACTCCAGCTGGCGGTACTGCTCCAGGCTGCCTGCCCCTTATTCGTCCATGATTTTACTTTCCAGAAATATTGCTGCCCGCTATTCAATGGCTGCCCCGTATACGGCACCTGGATAGTTGCACTACTTTTCACCATTCCGGAATTCCAGATATCGCCCTGATTTTTGTCCAGCAATATTTTGGAAGATGCCACCAGTACCTGGTAGCCCGTTTGCTGTATATCACGTTGGGTGGCCTGTAGCTGCCAGCTCAGCCGTGGCAGGGCTGCATCAATGCCTGTCGGATTTATCAGCGACTCACAGCGTAGGTTCGTCACCGTTACCTGTGCAGATAAGACATTCCAGCTACAGAAGCTTACCAACAGTATGATATAAAAAATTATCTTTCTCATCTTCCTGAAAAATCAAAATATAATGTCATGGATAAAGCCCGTGCAGGCTCCTTTTCATAGTCGTAATAAATATTTTTCATGCCCATAGGGCCCGTGGTTTCATTGCGTTGTGTTTTGGTACCAATACTGCTGATACCCTGTAAAAACGATATATCTCCCGGCGGAAACAATGGTTCATAGTTATGCCACTGGTCCGTTTTCCAGGCAGGAGTAAACAAACGCAGGAATACGCCTTCTGTGGCATTCACCACTTTGAAACTATTCTCTTTCATGTGAAACTCCGCCCAGTAAAGGTTGGAGTAATAGCCTTTAAACTCAGGGTATATCCATGGCCATTCTCCCGTTTCCGTATTATTGTACGGCTTCTCCCAAACACCTAACTGCATGCCTTTCTGACGGTTCTTCCATACCCGGTAAGGACCATCCCCCATGTATGTCACGCTGGTGATATCTTTCTCCGGAAAACTAAAATTCGCACCTATATAATTCGTAAAATATGCACCGGGGAAATAATGCAGGTCCAATCTGACCCAGCCTGACGGATAGATCGTCCAGCGAAGGGTATTATAGGAAGTCTTTCTGTCAAACTTCGACTCAATAATAACCTGCCCATTCTCTTCAATTACAGTAATCGCCTGAAAATTATTCACGGCCTCCGCCAGCAATGGGCCATTCGCAAAAGGAATAAGCCCCTTCGCATTCTCAACTTTAGTTAACCATCCTGACTTACTATTAAACACCATTGAAATATCCCCTACACTTACCTTTATCAGTGAGTCTGATTTTTCTGTAATTATTTTTTTATCTCCGGAGAGATGAACCAGCTGTGTTACCATATCAGCGGGACGATGCACCGGATAGGTATGTGTCATAATTTCACGGCCACGGCTATCCGAAACTTTCAATTGCAACACATCATAGGTCGCCCAGTCTGCAGGAAGATGCAGTTGCAGCGTTCCCTGCTGTGACGGTGCGATATCAGGTGCCACCGCCAGGCCAATCACTTCCTCTTGTGCCTGGAGCCGTTGCAGCTTCCAGGAGAAATGGCATTCCTTCAGGTTCGTATAGTGGTAACGGTTCTCTATTGTAAAGCTACCGTCGAAGCCGGTGGCTATTTCCCGACGGGCAATATGTACCGGGCTCCAGATTTCCTTTATGGCAAAAAAACTGCCTTCTTTCTCATGATGCGGGCCTAATATGCCATCGGCACCGCGGAATTTATCTGTATCCAGGGAATCATGCAAATCCTTACGTACCACACCCTGATCGGCAAAGTCCCAGAGGAAACCGCCGGCACTCAGCGGGTCATGCCACATCATTTCCCAATAGTCTTCTAACCCTGCCCCATGGCCGCCATCAAACTGACCATGCAGAAACTCTGTAGGCATCACAATCTCGCGGCCATTATTATAATTGCCGATACCATAATTATATTCTCTGTAATGCTGCGTTTCTATACCATTAAACAGTTCCCACGGATGTACCAGTGGCCGCTGTTGCATATCCCATGCATAAAAGAGCGAGTCCAGATCGCGGTTGTGGCCACCCTCATTGCCATTGGCCCACATCACGACCGATGGATGATTCCGGTCATGCACCATCATTTCCTTCAACAACTTAGTACCGGTGGGTGTATCATAGTGGCCATGCCAGCCTGCCAGTTCATCCAGTACAAACAATCCCATCGAATCGCAGACCTCCAGGAAGTGCTCATCAGGCGGGTAGTGACTCATGCGCACAGCGTTCATGTTCATATCTTTAATGAGCTGCACATCCTCTATACTATTGTTACTGCTCATAGTACGCCCCGTTTCCGGGCGGAAAGAATGCCTGTTTACGCCTTTCATCTTCACTTTTACACCATTTACGTATATCCCATCCCGTTGCCGCAGCTCTACGGTCCTGAAGCCGAAAGTCTGGCTCACCGTATGTTGCAGCTGTTTATTTTTATATAGGGAGAAAATAACCTTGTACAAATACGGCGACTCCGGATTCCACAGCACCGGTGATGCAAAGCGGGCATTTACCACAAACCCTGCCGGGCCTTTGGTACCGGCACTACTGCCGAAAAGCTGCCCCTTGCTGTCGTATATGGCAGCAGCCAGACTATCAGCCTCCTGCGAAGCCGCTATGCTGGCGGAAAACAGGCCATTTGCACCCGCATTGACACTTACATTACTGATATGAACAGCCGGCAACACTTCGAGCCAGACCGGGCGGAAAATGCCACCGAATATCCAGTAGTCGCCGCGGCGCTCCGCCGCATTCACAGACTCGTTCGCGGAATGCTTATCCACCTTTACTTCCAGTATATTTTGCTTACCATATTTCAATAAAGCCGTAATATCATACCGGAAGGCATAGAAAGCGCCCTGGTGCACCGCTCCTGCGGATCTACCATTGATCTTTACCGTTGCATCTGTCATTACCCCTTCAAATACCAGGTTGACCGCCTTATTTTTCCATTGTGCCGGAACATCGAAGGTGTATTTGTACAGGCCGGATTCTTTGCCCCTGACACTGTCTTTCGCAAAGCCATAGTTATACTTGCCGAAGCCTTGCAGCTCCCAGCAGGAAGGCACCGGAATCGTTGTCCATTTGCCGGCATTCATGCCCGCAGTGCAGTAAAACTGCCAGTTGACTGCATGATCCGGCCCGGTGCCACTGAGGTATACCTTTGTCGTTTGCTGTGCCATAGCAGGCAGCAGCAGCAATTGCAATACTATAACGATGTACCAGCGTGTTTTCATAACTTCCCTGTGATGGGCTGCAATACAGGTGCAGCCGCTATTTTCTTACCATTAGCCCAAACACTCAGGCCTTTTCCTTTTTTGTATTTATTGCCGGATTTATCCCAGATGATCGTGAGATATTTCCCGTGATACAGCACGTTATCCAGGCAAAACCAATCCCAGGTGCCGGCAGGCAGCAACGGATGCACGGTGACTTCATTTCCGGCAGCAGGCCGCAGCCCAACGAGGCCGGTGATGATCAGGTCATTGAAAGTAGAGTGGTTATAGTAGCGGCTACGTTCTTCATCGCCTTTGAGCCAGTAGCCTGTTTTCTCATCGAGGTATTCTCCGATATACGGGCGGCCGCGGTAATACTGTGATTCTACATAGGTTTGCAGCAACTGAAAATAGTTGCTGTCGGCAATATAAGGCTGCCCACTGCTATTCAATAGGTTGGCCAGCGCCGTTAACGTCTGGGAAGTGGCAAATGGCCATACGGCCCCATCCCACTCACATTTGCAGCAACCATGACTCCTGAACGCAGGATGGCTGCGGTCTGCCGTAGTGATACCAAATGGTGCACAAAAAGTACGGGTATCCGTAAGACTGCTCCAGGCAATGTTATAGGCAGTATCCGGCAAATGGAAATACCAGGGAATAAAGCCGATTTCTTCTTTTACATTCGATAAAGAATCCGCTTCTTTCAGCACTTCAAAAAACTGTTGCGTTTTATTCCAGAGCCTGTCCTGCACCAACTGCTTTATCGTATCTGCCTTAGCGTTATACAATGCCGCTTTCTCCGGCATACCACCAAGATCAAGCATAGCAGCCAATGCACGGGCATTGCCATACATATAGCTATTGACAGACGGCCGCGCATTCTTTTCTTTACGGCCACCGGAAATAGTTTCCTCCATCGCATCACGCACATCGTATTGCCAGAACAAGCCGGAAGACAGGCGCCTGTCCTGCTCCCATGCATTGTAATCCTGTAGCAGGTCCGGCAGCATATCTTTCACAAATGCGACATCGTTGTTAACGAGGTAACGATTGTAAATAGCATCTATATTCCAGCTGCTGTAAAAACGTAACTTCTTCAAAGGCCCACCATTATTGGCCCTGTACCATACCCGCAGGTTATCATTCATATACACCGCATGGTGCAGCCACCTGGATTCATAAATATGATGCCCCAGCGCACTCGCAATAAGGTTATATTTATCGGCATAGCTCCGCTGTATCAGGAATTCTGTAAACACATATCCTTTTTCTGTTTTTTTCAGATGCTTGCGCAATGTCCACCAGCGGTAATAAAATAGCTCTTCAAAGTTTTGCTGCGGGCAATCAAACAATGGTATATTCTCCTGCATCCATGCCCAGGCGCTATCATTTGGAATAGCCTGTTTGATATTCTCCTCTTCCATGGTATTGAAGTAGGAAACATAATGTTTGTAGTCGGCAAACTTCAGCAGCATAGGCTTAGACTGCGCGGCAACCACACCGGAAAACAGCAGCAGTATCAGTAATAGTTTCATTTTCATGGCTGTGTAGCTGTTTTCAGGTAATGAATCAGGTAGCGGGCTTCGGGTGCTTTGCTGTCGGGCGCCGGCAGGTCATAGTCCTGGTCCGTATGGGTATCCGCATCAGGGAACCTAACGGTTTTACCCGTACGAAAAACGATGCGGTTCACCGTGGCTACCGGTGCAAAATATACATTCAGCGAAGGTTTACCATCATTGATCTTCACCGTATAAAAACGGGTGGCAGTGTTTAATTCCAGTGTAACCGCCAGCTGCTCACCTGCTTTGTACTTGCCTATGGCACGGTTGCGGTATCCTTGTTTCGTATATACGGTACCGGTGGAATCCAGCAGCAAACGCAGACAAGGCATACCTTTGGGATCTGTCACTTCTATTTCCAGGTCGCCGGTATTATCCTGTAAAGGCGTCAGCCCAAAGGAAAGCACCGTTTTCTTCGCTTGAGGAAACACTCTTTCTGCCTTAGCGTAATCAAAGGGATCGCTATCGGCCAGCGATAAGGCATTACCATCCATGGCTACTTTGCACCACAGCGGACTATAGATATTCCAGTAACGGAGGGCAGCTGTTGCAGGCATCTCTGCAAAAACCTCTTTTACATCACTGGTCTGTTTATCAGTAACGGGCACGGGTATCTTACTTATCCAGATATCTTCCTTATTCATACTGTATGTCACCCACATATTACCATCTGGTGGTGTCCCATCCATTTCCTGGATACCACGCACATATTGCGGCCCATAGCTTTTATAGGCGCCACCATAGCGCAGTCCGGCTATTTCTCCGTTTACCAGCAGCAGGTTGGTATAGTTCAGTCCATCGGCGCTGGTGCTAACGGCCAGGGGCCAACGAAATTCTGAAGGGTTATAAACGGTGGCATATCGCGCATCGGAAGTACGCTGCCCCCATATTTTGGCATTGGCATTCACGAAGCCGGGCGCGCGGGTAGGATTGTATTGCCAGGTTTGTCCTTCGTTGGCAGATATGCTGGTGAGCGCGTATTTCCACAAACCCACGGCCCTGCCGTCTGGCAGATGATAATAGCTCAGTGCCTTGAAATCCTTCCTCAGCGGGATCAACGTATCATTTCTGTCCGACTCCTCCACCATTTGCTGCATCAGCAGACCGTTGTGGAGGATTTCTTCACAGGCCATAACGAGCCCTTTGTCTTTGGAAGATTTATAAAAAGGATAACTGGTATTTTTTTCAGAGAATTGATGATTATAGCGGAGAAAATAGATAGGCCCCAAACTACCGTCTGTCTTCACTTCCCGGATCACACGGCCAATACCGTTCCCGTCATTGGGATCATCTTTCTTCCCCAGCACCACACCATAAAACCCCAGTGCAAACAAGCGTTTAGACTTCGCCGTATAAAACCCGATGCGCTGGTGCATTACCGCAAGGGTATTCTGTGCGGTATCTGTGTGCCCTGGTTTTACAAAACCATCGGGCACCTTGTATTCCGGGAAGATGACTACCGGCGTTTGCCAGTGGTAGCCATCTTCCGAAGACGTCAACAGCGTACGGCCTGGTGGCACATGCTCTCCCACCGGATTGCTCAGGTATTCCAGGTAAAAACGATTGTTCCAGTAGGCCAGCATAGGCGCATGGTTGTAGGTCCAGTGTGTAACACCTGTATCCGCCCTGTTGGCACGTAATACCTGGATATTATGTACACCTATGGCCGGCGGTAACTGGCCATGGTGGTAATCTACATTTGATAACGTGGTTCCGGTATACCTTACCGTATCCTGTGCAGTGGCCAGTAGCGGCAACATACACAAGGCAGGCAGTAAGTAATTGATCGGGTTCAGCTTCATGATTTGTTCAGTTGTTTCAGCAGGTCGCGTACTACTTTTCTTTTTACCGGCACAATCGTTCCGTGCTTATGTCCGGATGGTATAATAATTTTTTTAGATGGCGGGTGAAACGTAATAAAATCACCCGTTTCCACTGCCTCATATGTTTTCTGGCCATAGGCATCAAAGTAGATCAGCCATTGATGGCCAACTTTCACTACCGATGGCCCTTCTGTCAGTTTAGTCGTAAAGGCTGGAGAGATATGCTCCCAGGGGCCAGACAGCTGTTCAGCAGTGGCCACTTTGAGATCCCTTTCCGGCCGGGTATTATCTTTCAGCACCAGCACATATGGCTGATTTTTCCGTGGCACTATAACGGCATCGATTACACTAAAACCGGGATCAAGGAATAATGCTGTTTTGCTGAAGCTGACGAAATCCTTTGTAGCCGTATAATACAGCCGGTGGTTATTACTATCTTCTTCCAGTCCTTTCGGAAATTTGCCGGGAATACATGATGCCCACACTATTTTGTAGTCCTGTTTTGCTTTATCATAAAAGATTTCCGGCGCCCAGGTATTCACGGCGTCCGTGCCTTCCATTACAGGTACCAGCTGTTGTGCAGACCAATGCAGCAGGTCTTTTGAAGCAGCATAACCGAAACCTTTATCATTACGCCAGCTGCTGGTCCATACCAGGTGAAAGGTTCCATCCGGCCCCTGCACCATACTGGGGTCGCGCATTACCTGTTGCCCGCCTACCTGCGGCTTCAGGAATATGGTATCCATATCTTTCCACGTATAGCCGTTGTAGGAATACAGTAAGCGTAATCCATCTGTAGCCGGCTCATGAAATCCTGTAAACAGATATGCCTGCCGGGAACAGGAAGTCAGGCCTGCCAGCATTCCGATCAGTATATATAGTATCCGTTTACGCATATACGAACAATTATTTATCAAGAATCAGTACCCAGTCGCTGCCATCTGCCCTGCGTGCCGGAGGTGTATACTTCGCTATGGCTGCGGTTTTAGCAGGAACAGCATCACGGGGATTACCCGTTGCCGGATCGTACCACTGCGCTTTTGAAGGCACAAACCCCAGCTGTGCCTGGTCTACTTCGAAAGGTTTGCCGGTATACGTGTATACGTATGCGTAGTTACTTCCCTTAGTGGCCACCAGGTGTTCGTATTGTTTTCCATTGTTGTGCGGCAGCAGTTCCGGTGCAGGTGTACGATCGAAGTAGCTATGGGAGAGCATCAGTAATTTCAGGTACAGCATCTGGTCTGCGCCAGCACTTTTCACCGCATCTTTCCAGTTCATATTTACGCCGTAGTTGGCGCCTGCATCGCCTTTGGTGTGAAACTGCATCACGGCATTTTCGCCATAGGTAAAGCCTGCGCCGCCGGCAAATACACTCCAATAGCCGTAGCGGCGCAGGTCTGCGGCTGTCCAGCGGGCAGCCAGACTATCATGCAATCCATGCGGGATATTTTCGTAGGAAGGTTCTCCATCCAATACCGGCTTCACTGGCTGCAACTGGTAATCTTTTACTACGTACTTCCAGTTATCTTCTCCGAAATGATTTTTTTCGTTTGCGCTGGTATCCTGCGCATAGGTGCGGTGACCACTCTGGAACATATTAAAATCCATCCAGGCGGCATTTTTAAACCATTCCGAAGAGGAATAGCGGCCACGTGGATGGTAGGTTACCAGGTGCGAAGGATCATATTGCTTCAGTGTTTCACCGATTGTCTTCCAAACCTCCTGTCCTTCCGTACCACGGATATCACCACCATTCACCCACAGGATATTTGATTTGCTGCCATACCTTTCCGCCAGGAAGCGCGCGTAAACCCTTGCCTGTGCAGCGTTTACGTACCCCGATTTTACATTGCTGCCCCATACCGGCACCAGCGCGATATAGATGCCACGTTTGGCCGCTTCATCTATCACAAAGCTGATATGGTTCCAATAGTTATCAGGATCCGCTGAAACCCGCGGCCGGGATATATCTCCATTGATCAACGCCGAATCGCCGTAGGCATTTTTCGCCTTTCTCACATCATGCAACACCATCACCTGAATAACATTGAATCCCTGCTTCTTCCGCGTGTCCAGGTATTTAATAACATCTTCCCTGTTACATTTCACGAACAGCAGCCAGCCTGTATCTCCTAACCAGAAGAAAGGCTTACCATCAGATGTTTCAAAAAAACGCCTGTTCTCCGAAACCTTTAAAGGCAAAGGTGTTTGTGCCTGCAACGCAGAGGCACCTACGAATATTCCTGCTGCCAGCAACCATTTTTTCATATCTATATTTTTTTCAACCACAAGACCCAATTGCCATTGGCCGGCTTGTTCAGTTGTATGGCTTTACCGGCCTGCACTACTGCTTTATCTGCCATTAGCTCGCCGGTATTGGTATTGATCCAGCAGACAGTATATCTGCCTGTACTTTTTGTAAGATCTGCGTTAATACTATTGCTATTTGTGTAGATGATCATCCCGGTATTGTCGTCAGACAATATCCACTGCCCGTTGGTAGTGGCAACAGGCTGCATGGTTGCAGCTGCCTGTAAAAAGCGCTTATCCTTTACTGTTAGCACCGGCAACGAGCCACCAGCCATTAACACCGCCCAGCCATATTTATCCCAGGCATCGGCGGAATACAGCACCACCTTTTCCGGGAAGCGCAGCTTATATTCCAGCACTGCCCTGTATACCTGTTCTGCCGAGGTGCTTTTTGGCTTCAGCAAGCGTGCATGCTGCCGCGGCGTCAGGCTCTGGCCTCCCTGCGGCGTATAGGCGGTGCCGTTGGCCTGGTAATACCAGTAGCGGATATCAATGACATCAATCAGCTTATTGAATGCCGGGTCGTTGAGGATAGCATCCTGTACATCTTTGGTGACACTGAGGCCTATCATGGGATGCTTGCCCTTTTCCACCTCCCAGCTACGGATAGTGTTCAGCCAGAACTGCACAAAATGCAGGGGACCGGTAAACTCTTCTGCAGTAAAATGTATTACGCCGCTATTATCAGCGAAGTTGTCGAGGCTCTGGCGGATGAAAGCCTGGTGCAAGGCCCTGCGTACCGGATGGGTAGTATCATAGAACTGTTCTGCCATGAAGATGCGTTTATCACCTGCATACGGCACGGGTTCAGGAAATCCTACGTTGTTGATGTTATTGGCAGTGCGCCATGGGAAGTCGGCGTAATGCGCGCCGGCTTCGATGATGTTATGTTGAAAATACATCTGGTGTACCAGCAGCAGCCCGCGCTGATCTGCGAGGTCAGCATATTGTTTCAGGCGATGCCAGTACCAGTAATTGTATTTAGTAAGATCATATTTGCTGAGGCCATCCCAGGCGCTGTCCTGGCCACTTCTGGCAAAGGGCAGCTCATAAAACGGCGTCCATACCTCCCCGTTCATACGGCGTATACGCTCGTGGTCATCCCGGCGGCGATCGTACCAGAGGCCATAGTTCTGTTCCACGGATACAGTATGCGTCAGGAGCATGGTATCTGTTAAGGTTTGCAGGTCGTCTGTCCAGCCGCGGCCTGTCCTTCCCGGCACGAAGCGTGTAACCGCCGGACCGGCAGCTTGCCTGGCATAGGTTCTGGCACTACCATTCCACCAGGGCACGCTGATACGGCCCCCACTGGCGATCGCGCCATCGCTTACCAGCCAGCCATGCTGTATATGTATGGCAGCTGTCGTACCAGGCTTTTCCATCGCCGGAATAGTTCCCAGCTGGTCAATCGTTTTTGCGCCATTGGCTGCAATATTGATTTTATTACGTTGTGGTGCTTCGTAAATAAATTCCTTTAATGTTTTGGCGGGGTTATAGGCGGCTTTGGTTAGCTGTGCTGCCACGGCCACAGCAGGACTGCTGCTGGCATCTGTGGCTATCAGCATCAGCTGCCGGGATATATCGGCAACGCCTGTACGCTCTTTCAACTGCTGATAATACAGACTCCGTGGTTCAATACTATTGTTGGACTCACCCCAATAACCATCGCCTGCAAACTGGCTCCAGGAGCCCAGCGACCAGTTCTGTGCACCTGGTGGTGCATAGCAGTCTATACGGGCAGCGCTGCAATTCCACAATACGGAGTTGGCGATATTCCATCCCGCGCCCTGTCCGTCCTGGCCGCGGTTCATGAAGCTGATGGCATTACCATCTACATTTACTACATCAAACAACACACCGGAGGCCCAGCTATCGAGGCCGCCGCTGAAACCATACGGGCGTACAGACTCACACTGCACAAAAGCATTCGGGCCGGGGGTACAGAATCCTGTCCCGAAATCATGTATGCCATTTTCGGCATAACAGCGCTGGAACAGCGTTTGCTGCCCGGCGGTAAAAAATGTATTTCTGCGCTCTCCTCCTATTTCCGATACGGGTTGCTGGGAAATACAATCCTCTACGGTAATACGCGACGCATTTTCATATAACGCCACGGCACTACCAGCGAAGTGTGTAAACGTAACCTGCCGTACCCAGGCATCTGAAATATTATCCATGGTGATGGCCATCCAGCGATGATCTTCATCCTTCGGATTATCCGTATCTATAGCGGATACCAGCTGGAGATTTTCCACGCCACAATTATCAATACGGCCAGGCCAGCTGAAAGTAGTCAGGGTGGCATATCCGTATTTCTTTTCTATGGCAGTCGTTAAGGGCGCATCCAGCGAAATGCTGTTATGGTCGTTCACCGCGATTTTTCTTATCCAATTGATATTGCGTTGTCCGGGCTTCCATCCCAGTGCGGTGATGCCACCACCGAAATGATCCATACCTAAATCGTTGATCCAGGCTGCGGTGCCTGTTCGGGTAATCACCGCCAGGTCGCCGGACTGTAGTCCTGCGGTGCTGGCCACCTGCACAGTGCGTGTATTCACAGGTGCATAATCATCTGTAATGGTGGTATTGCTTTTTATCACCTTATCATCTTTACCGGCCAGCCTGATAAGCGTTTGCCGGTCTTTACCGGCGCCCGTGATAACAGTACCTCCTGCGGCAAAGCCGCTACCACGCAGCACCACACCGGGGGTATGCAGCAACAGGCTCCCTTCTACCAGGTAGTTACCAGGTTGCAGGAGTACAGCACCACGCCAGCCCTCTTTGCTAAGAGGCAGCTTGCTCACATAATCGATGGCCGCCTGGATGCGTCGGGTAGCATCACCACTTTGCAGGGACACTACCACTTTCACCGGAACCTCCGGAATGGGGGTCTCTCCTGCCTTGTAGCCACTATACGAAAAGTCGGGGATACGGTTACCAGCGGAATCCGGCGCATATTGCAGTCTGCCTTGCACGAAGGCTATCGGCGGAACGGGTCTGGGTTGCTTCTGTGCATAAGACGAAGCCGCTGATAGCAGGAACAAACCCGCTATCAGCGCCATCTTTTCTGATAATAACAATCGCACCTTTATCATTGCTCTATTAAAAATCTAATGATCATTCTTTATTTGGCAGGCGTTACATTGGCTACCGGCACTACACTATCCAGGTATTCTTCGATATTCGTATAGCCGCTACCGGATTTAGACAACTGCGATGCATCTGCTGCATTGTTAGGATTCAATCCTTTTTTCTTTTCGTAGTCATCCGGCATACCATCATTGTCGCTGTCTTTGTACGGTGTACCTTTATACTCCGGATAACCACCTACCTGGCTTATATCCGCGATGATGCCAATTTTATAGGAGTCCAGCGGCAAACGGCGGTATTTAAACTGTGTTTCCGGCGCCTTTACATTCGGGTCCCACTCAATTTTACCTGTAGTCACCTGTTTTACGATACGGGTATCCACCGGATCACGGCGTGGCAGTGTGGCGCCGGCATTTGCCAGCACAAACTTTTTAGCCTCTTCTGCAGGTAAAATTTTAAACGATGCCATTGGCAGCGGCGTATTCCACCTGATGAATTCCGTGTATTCGCCGGCGTTACCCAGCTCTTCTACCTGTACGCCCCCGTTCCAGTTATCTTTGGTGATAGCCGGATGTCCCTCCATGACATTGCCATTAACGTAAGCACGTCCGTAGACTTTATACTTCAGCTTACTGCGGCCGCTTTCAGGCTTCAGGATACGATGACCTACATTATTATCAGGCGTAGCCGGCCCTGGCTTGAAGTAGTTATTGATGATATTGAACTGTGCGCGGTAATCGCCACCATCGATGCTACGGTGCACCCAGTTAAAGACAACGTTGTTCACGAAGTTGAACACGCCATTCCAGCCCACAGAAGGGTTTCTGCCGGCATTGTTGGCCCAGAGGTTACGCATAAACGTACAGTTTTCGCCACCAAGGGTACTGCCAAAGGCATGGTTCCAGGTATCCAGTGCCTCACCAAAAATAGAGTTCTGAATAGTGATGTTCACCGTAGGGAATTTATCCTCGATTTTTCCGGTGCTGTCGTTATACATATGACGGTACATGCTCATGTTCTCGTCCAGGCCCCAGGAGGCTGATACGTGGTCGATCATGATGTTACCTACCGGGTTACCACCGATGGCATCATCCCTGCGGCCTACCCATGTTTCGCCGCGGCGGAAGCGCATAAAGCGGATGATCACATCGTGCGTATTCACCCATACACTTTCTCCGGCCACACAAACCCCGTCGCCGGGCGCTGTTTGTCCGGCAATGGTGACATAAGGTGCGCGGATGATCAGCGGCGTTTTGAGGCGGATAATGCCCGCTACGTTGAATACAATGGTCCTTGCACCGCCCTGCTCACAGGCCCAGCGTAAACTACCGGGGCCATCATCGTTGAGGTTGGACACCACAAATACTTTACCGCCACGGCCACCGAAGGAGTATTTACCACCACCTTCAGCGCCAGGGAATGCTGCTATGGCTGCCTGTGGCAGCTCATCAACACGGGAAGCCCATGGAATATAGGGCCTGCCATGTTTCGCCTCCTCCTGCACAACAGGCCAGGCAACAGCCCAGGCCGAATCAGAGTGGCTGGTAGTGGCACGCATCAGGGAATCGGCCGCATGCTGCACCTCAGCAGGGATTTGCGGATACTGTGCTTTTACATTCGATGCAACACATAAACCAACAGTTGTCATCAATGCCAGACGGAGAACTTCTTTTTTCATTACGACTGTTTTCATTTCACCGGAAGATTATAGAAAGATATTAGTTAGCGTTCAACTTTTATATCAACATTTATGAAGGAATCAGCTGCACCGGAACTACCATTTGTATAGTTGATGGTCATACAGCCTGTTTTGCCGGCAGCTGTCTGGAAGAAAATCAGGTCACCAGCCACCACATTTACAATACGTTTGATTTTACTGGCAGATAAGTTAGCTGTTTTTGCCGCGCTGCGCAAGCCTCCACCAGACAACAACGTATTGAAGGCCGGCGATTTGGTGCGGTTGATAAGCGTCTTGCTTTTTGTCCAGCTGCTGAGATCATAATACGGTGTGGCAGCCTGTGCGGAATCCATATTATACACCACAAATTTCACGTCATCGGCGGTATTCGTTGGCGTATAGGCTCCTGTAGTATCATAGGCAATACCCAGATCAATCTTTGCTGAGTTGGCCGCTCCGGTGGAATAGCTGTAGGTATCTCCCGTAACTAAAGATATATAGCAGGGATTTACCTTACCTGTGGTATCCGGCACTCGCAGGAATTTGTAGGTATAATAATAAAAATCAGGATTGGTAGTAATCACGATATCACGGGAACCAATATACGTACCGGCGGAATCATGCGCCACAATCCTGTACAGGAAAGGGCCGCTGGCCGTATCCGCTTTCAGTGTCTTAACGGCGCTGTAGGTAGTCGCCATTGTTTTAAGTGTATCGCGTACCACAAAGGCGGTCTGGTTCACCGGATTTTTCTGTATGCTCACAAACTTCATCGGCACTTTGGTCGCAATCGTAAAATCAAAGGTGATGCTGTCGCCAGGATTTACAGTCATAGGACCTGTCACCATTTTATCACCGCCATTCAGCGTTACGGTGGCAAAATTTCCATTCACAGGATCTACCTTTTTTTCGCAGGCGGTAAAGAGACCGAGGATAAGGGCAGCACCAGCAAAATATTTTTTCATAACTATGTTATTTACAGTTATCGTTTATTGATAAGGGTCGAATGTGCCGCCCAGCCAGCCATTGGTTTGCTGGATGATAGGCGTTCTGGTGAAAGTTGTCGGCAACGGGTATACGTAGTATTTATCCGGCAGACTAATCGCGTTGGTACCTTCCAGGGAAGCCGGGTTCACCGCCAGCACCCTTTTGTAGGTATCGGTATTGTTCAGGTTGAGGGTATCACGCGGCTTGATACCGGAAGGATATACCTTATCCAGGTATATTTTTGTGGCATCCGTTCCGGTACCGCCTACATACGGCGATACAGGCGAAGGAATCATCGACATACGCGGTGTGATGAGGCCCAGGTTGCGGGTCCTTCGCAGATCGTAGTAGCGCATACCTTCAAATGCAAATTCCACCTGTCTTTCATTCAGCAGCAACGAGCGCATGGAAGCCACGTCTGTAGCCACATCCAGTCCATAATCATAACTCCCCTGCACAATCCCTGCACGTTTGCGGATCATACGCACCATATCTTTCGCCTCTCCTAAATTGCCAATTTCATTGGCACATTCCGCCAGGTTGAGGATCACTTCTGCAAAGCGCATTTCAATCCAGTCCATACCACTGCCGCCACCGCTGTTGGAGTTGTAGGCCGCCGCCGTAGCGCTGATGCTGGGGTTACAGATACGTTTGCAATAAAATCCGGTAACGATAGAAGACCCTGTTTCTTCCAGCACCCCTTTATAGGTATACTGAATGCGGCCTGCCTTCTGGCTCAGCGGCCATACATCCCCGTTATAGGAAATGGTGGCACTGAAGCGCGGATCGCGGTTCTGCCAGTATAAGGTAGCATTGTACCCTGATCTGGCATCAGTAACCGGCAAACCATTGCTCATCGTATATGCCTGTACGAGGTTCCAGGTAGGCTGGTTAGAACCGCCACCACCATTACTTTCAGAGCTGGGGCGCGTCACCTGCTCGTTGTTGGTGCCGAGGTCTTTGGAGGTAGTATATTTTCTTACTATTAATATCTCTTTATTATCTTCTGTGATAAAAAGATTACCATAATTAGCCAGCAACGTATAGCCGTCAGCGATACCTGCATTGTAAGCCGCTTTGCTGGCCTCATAAGCAGCCTGCCAGCGTGCAGCATCTTTGCCGATATTAAACTGCGGACTGGCCCAATACAGCAATGCCTTTGCCTTTACTGCCAGCGCCGCCGCCCTGGTAGCACGTCCTATGTCGTTGCCCGTCCAGGTGGCGGGGAGAAATGCTGCGGCAGAATCACAATCCGCGGCGATCTGCGCGATGCATTCACTTGTTTTGGCACGTGGCACCTGCAAATCATCATCTGCCTGCCCCTGTGCATGTAATACCAGCGGCACACCACCGTATAGCCGTACCAGTTTGAAATAGGTATAGGCACGCAGGAAAAAGAATTGCGCCTTCAATATATTACGGGAATCTTTTGATATGCCTGTGCTGCTGTTCAATCCTTCAATACCTGTATTACATCTGCGTATATCAGAATACCTGTTGGTAGTAATACCGGTAGATGATCCGATATCTGTTACAGAATTTTCTGTCAGACGACCATACAGAAAATCAGAATTGATGTTATTGGTTTCATCGGAGGTATTGTGTATTCCCCCGATAGTAGGCCATTGCGGGATCACCAGTGCATAGGTCCTGTTCAGGAATAAGCCCACCGCCCCTTCACTCTCCCACATCTTGGAGTCGTCAATACCATTAGGGTCCGGTATCTCAAAGAAATTTTTATTGCAAGACGCCAGCAGTAAGGCGGTGCCGACTCCTGCAATGGCTAATGATCTTGATATATAATTCAATAATTTCATAATCGTGGTTGTTAACGTAAGAAAGATCTGTTTACAAAGTGGCACCTATACCGATGGAAATAGTACGCAGCGTTGGATAGGATGCAAAGTTGCTGGTGTATGGATCTTTATATTTGTAAGGATTGATCAGGCTCCATAAGTTGGTACCGGTGAGCATTACACGCAGATCAGGAATTTTATACCTGTTAACCAGTTCCTTAGGCAGACTATAAGACAACACGGCATTGTTGATACGGCACTGTGTTCCGTTCACTGCCCAGAAGGTGGAATTCTCTTTGATCAGTGGTGCATCTACCCGCGGATATTTTGCATTGGGATTGTCCGGCGTCCAGCTGTCTTTCCAGAAGGAAGGCCCGTTCTGTGTGGTGGTGGGGGCTTTCCTCGCCTCTGAGTCGTAGAACACCTTACCACCTACGGAGAGGTTAAGGTTTGTTTGCAGCTTAAACTGTTTATAGTTTACACCCAGCGTAATACCAAAGCCTACCACCGGTGAAGTACCATTGTTGTACATTAAGGTCACATCATAATCATCTATCTTACCATCTCCATTAACATCTGCATAATTCATAAAACCAACCTGTGGCTTCTGGCCACCAATGGTGTAATTCGGATTCTTCGCCAGAATAGCCGCCAGCTCAGCATCTGTACGGATTATGCCGGTAGCGATATAACCATAGTTATTGCTGTTGTAGATCTTCGGATTACGGCCGATAGGATTATCCAGCGAGTTTTTGCCGTACATGCCAAGGTCGGCAGGACTATAATACTGCTGCAGTATCATACTGTTGGTGATGGCAAAGTTAATATCAGCAGAGAAGCCCCAGTTACGGTTGATATTATCGCGGTAACCAATGGCAAATTCACCACCGTAGGCAATCGCCTTACCATAGTTTTTAACGGCGGTAATCAATCCGGTAGACATCGGCACCACGCTTACATCCAGCTGATTGAAAGCATCATAGGTATAACGGTGATAGATATCCGCAGTTACATATAATTTGTTTTTAAGGAGATTCAGATCGAAGCCCACATTCATCGTGCGGGCCTTTTCCCAGGTAGCTTCCGGATTAGGGTATACACTCGGGTCGAGCCCGTTGGTACTGGCATTTCCAAACAACATACCGGTTGTCTGGGTAAACCTGTTTACATATGTTTTATTGGCTACGCGGTCCTCTCCCACAATACCCACCATGGCGCGCAGTTTGAAGTTATCGATAAACGGAAAACGCTCTTTAAAAAATTCTTCTTCACTCACCCTCCAGCCTAAACCCACCGTCGGGAAGAAGCCCCAGCGCTTATCCGGCGCGAAGTTGGAGGATGCATCCATTCGGCCAATGAACTCTACCAGGTATTTATTTGCAAAGGAATAATTCACGCGGCTGATAAAGGAACGCTTCGCAAACTGTGTTGCCTGCGGGTTTCGGATAACAGACTGCAGAGAGGCAATGGTGGTAGGGTCATCGGAGAAAGCCCAGAATTCGTCTACGCCCATTACCAGCTGTTTGGTTTTGGTAAGAAAAATATTGCGCGCCTGTGCCTCGCTCTGGTCCATGGCTACGAGCACACCGAAATCATGCTGCCCGATCGTACGTGCATAGTTCAGCGTTCCAATCAGCTGATAGCTGCTGGACACAGTAGTACCTTCCGACATCTGATCATTATTGGCTATAGTCACCCATGGGGTTTTAGCATCGATGGAATCTGAATACAACAGGCCATTGTTACTAAATCCCGGCTTCACAACATTGGCCACCTGGTAGGAAGGATAGTACTGCTTGTCCATGTTATTACGATTCAGCAATCCCAGCTGCACTTTGGCGGTAAGGCCTTTCACCCAGTTAGGCTTGTATTCCAGGGAAGCATTGGTACTAAGGCCCTGGGATTTGGTGCGGGTGTAGTTGCCAGAGTTCAGCAGTGCCAGCAGGCTCCAGTTGCCCGGAGGATTAGGGCCGTTAAAAGCCACCGGGAGTCCCTGTACGGTTACCGGCACCCATTTGGGTGTCAGGTACAGGGCGCGGATGGTTTGGTCATCAGTTTCCGCATTGGCGCCTTTAGCGGTACCCCTGGACTCTGTATTGAAGTCGGAAGAGAAACTGATGTTTGCTGTTAATCCATCAATGATTTTCGCATCCATCGCACCACGTATACTGTATTTCTTTACATTGATATTACCATAGTTACCATCTTCTTTATAATAACTACCACCGGCAAAAAACGTTACACGGTCAGAACCACCGGAAACATTCAGCGTATGGCGCATTACATTTCCTGGATTCCAGAAGTAATCGTACCAGGAGCGGTTAGGCATCGCTTTTAACTTTTCCAGGTCTGCATCAGAGAAGCGGCTGGTATAGGCGGTATTGTTCATGGCCCAGCCATCATTCAGCAATTTGCCGTGTTCGTATGGCGACAACGTTTTTGTTTTCACCGCTTCTGTAGAACTACCGAGATAACCGTTATAGGTAATTTTAGGTTTGCCCAGCTTGCCTTTTTTAGTGGTGATCAGCACCACACCTTTTGCACCGGCAGCACCATAAATGGCCGCAGAGGCATCTTTCAGGAATGTAATATCTTCTATCTGGCTCGCATCCAGGTTTTCAAAGAAATCCGGATTCGGCGACTGACTATAGGTAGTTGGATTGACGATGATACCGTCGATAACGTACAATGGCTGGGTAGTGGTAGCAGTAGATCCGGGGAAATTAATAGAGTTGCGGATATTGATGTTGGTAGTAGAACCGGGTTTACCGGAAGAATAGCTGACACTTACACCCGGCACCCTGTTGATCAGGGCACTGCCCAGGTTGGCCACTGGCAGGTCTTCTACTTCAGAGCCTTTGATATTGGCAATGGCGCCAAGGAGATCGGCTTTTCGTTTAGAACCATAACCAACCACCACTACTTCGCCTACACTTTTTTCGGAGGTAGACAACATAATAACTGCCGGCAAAGACGCCGCCCTGGCTTCATAGAAGCTGTAGCCCAGGTGCGTGATCATGATCATGGATTCGCCGGAAGGTACTTTCAGGGTAAATTTACCTTCAGCATTGGTGGTGGTGGCAATCGTATTATTTTTCACCCTGACGGTGGCGCCAATAACCAGCTCACCTGTTTTCTGGTCTTTAATGACGCCGGTAATCGTGCGTTCCTGTGCCACAACATGAAGTGTGCCTGCTAATAAAAACAGTAACAGCAACGGTTTAAAGTAACGTATGCAATTCATTAGCGTTTGTTTAAAATAAAATAGCAAAGAGTTGAGTTTGGTTGAATCAATAGACAATCGAAAGTCCTTGCTGCTGCCGGTATACACGACATGCAGTATTATTTCATAAATGGAATTCTACCTGTAGTTACGATGGTTTTCATCTCAGCGAATACTGTTACTACTGCTATAATCGCTGGTCATTTTTCAAAGACGTGGAATCTTTGCTATTCATGTCCGATAATGTGCTGTTAATGGCTGACTCCTTTTAATCATTATCATCCCAGATGGATTTAGTCCGCATGCAGTTCATCATTTCATCTATATCGTGGAAAACCAATGAGGTCAGGACAAACGTGGATGATGGATTATTTTACCTGGTGTTCTTTTTATCTTTCAGGCGCTGTTGCCAGGCATCGGTTTCTTTTTTCAGGTCGTAGCCGGCAGCAGCCAGGTAATTATTGATCCTTCCTTTATACTTCCCGAATACTTTATGCTTATCGTCTGAAGTACCTTCATCCATGGCCAGCTCCCGGGCTTCCAGCAGCCATGCATAGATCTGTTCCTTTTGTACAGCAGTAAGGCCAGGCAGCATGTCCTGGTAAGCGCCGTAGGTAACCGGCAGTACGCGGTAGGTCATACCATCTTTTACCTGCTCTACCTGCTGCACAGTCAGTTCCGAAGTCAGATTCCCTATAAACTGCTGGTGCTGTTTGCGCAGGGCAGCATTTCTTATTCCTTCCTGCTGTTTTATCGCAGTGTCTCTGGCAGCGCCGGTGGCGCCTCCCCCTTTGATGGCAGTAACGGCACTTTTGTATTGTTCATGGATGTCATTCAGCGCTTCATATTGATGGACGATTGTGTTCATCACGGTATGATACCTTGAGCTGTCTGTAATACCTAAAGGCTGTACGATCTTGCTGGTTCTTTCAGTCAGCATTTTTTCATACGCGGGGTCTGCCTGCGCATGACCATGCAGCGAAAAAAGCAAAAGTGCGCAACTAAAGGTAGATGAAATAATTGTCGTTGTAACATTTATCTTACGCATACCTGCAGCGGATAGAGAACGCAGGGGCGTATTAATGGTGGCACCATTCATAACACGGAATACCTTTTTCATGTTGCATCAGTTTTTCTGTCAACAAAAAAACAGTGTGGATGCTGTCTTTTTTTCACTGGATTAAAGATAGCGGCAACTACTACCTTAGTCAATGTGTGGTTTCACTATAAAGATGGAACATTTTACTATTTCCAGTATAAAATATCTCCGGGAACGATTGCGTAAATTTTTTACTACTCCGGACGGATAGTAATTACTGCCGGTTTAAGACCTGCGCCGGTTGCCCGCAGACGGATAGTACCTTTTTTTCCGTCAGACTGAACGATCGCCAGTGCCATCCCCTTCCAGCATTGCCGTGATGGACTTTTCAGAGAAATGGTATCTGCCTGGTACCCATTATCGGTTCCGGCAATAATGCCAGGTCCTTCTATGGTGAAATGTACCTGATTATCAGCGTACGGTACGGGGTTTCCTTTGGCGTCCGTTATCTGAAGGGTTACATAGGAAAGATCTTTGCCGTCGGCCTCAATAACCGGACGATCTGCCTGCAAGGCAATGGCAGCAGGCGCTCCGGCGGTTTTTATTTCCTGTACCAATACCTGTTTGCCATTTTTGCGCGATACCGCTTTCAGCGTTCCCGCCACAAAAGGTACTTTCCAGACCAGGTGTAAATCTTCCGGCCCCTTAGACTGAATACCCAGCGATTTACCATTCAGGAAGAGCTCCACTTCATCTGCATTATTATAATATACCCACACATCCACCACCTGGCCAGGTTGCCAGTTCCAGTGCGGGAATACATGTAGTACCGGCTTCGTTGTCCATTCCGACTGGTACATATAATACACATCTTTCGGAAAGCCCGCCAGGTCTATGATACCGTAATAGGAACTACGCGCAGGCCATGGGTACGGTATAGGCTCTCCCAGAAAATCAAATCCGCTCCATACAAACAATCCCGAAAGATAGTCATGCTTCCTGATGATCTTCCACGTAGCCTCGTGGGTACTGCCCCAGTATGCCGACACCTGGTCATATGCCGATACGGTATAATCAGGATTCCCCTTCTCCACAATCTTCTGCGGTGATTTTGCCGGCCAGAAATAAGTACTGTCTGAACGCTGGTCATAATACCCGCGGGTAGCGAAGGCCGACATATTCTCTGTACCTAAAAATATCTCTCCCGGATAATATTTATGAAAATCTTCATAAACCTCCTGGTGATAATTTAATCCTACCACATCCAGCGCATGTGATTGATAGATAAAATTTTTCAGCGGATTCCATTCACTCAGCGCACCCGTAACCGGCCTGGTGGTATCGATCGCCTTGATGATATCCACCAGTTCCTTACCCAGCGCAATACCGCTACTATCGAACTGTTCGCGGATCTCATTGCCGATGCTCCACATAAATACGGATGGGTGGTTTCTGTCGCGCAGCACCATTGCTTCTACATCGCGCTTATGCCAGGCAGCAAAATCCTTGTGGTAATCGTATTTGTTCTTTTTCTTCTCCCACATATCAAATGCTTCCTCCATCACGAGGAAGCCCATTTTATCGCAGAGGTCCAGGAACTCCGGCGCCGGCGGGTTATGGGCCGTGCGGATCGCATTGCAGCCCATCGCCTTGAGTATTTCCAGCTGCCGCTCCATGGCGCGGACGTTTACCGCAGCACCCAATGCGCCGAGGTCGTGGTGCAGACAAACACCTTTTATTTTCAATGGCTTGCTGTTCAGGAAAAAGCCATGCTGAGGATCAAATCTGAAAGAGCGTATACCCGTTATCGTTACTACCGTATCCGGTTGCATCTGGTCCTGACTAAATATGGTCAGCACTTTATAGTAGTTCGGCGCATCCGGCGACCATGGCTTTAGTACAGCACCTGCAAAATCAGTGGTTCGTATTATTTCTTCTTTATCCACCAGGTAGTTTTCCGGGGAGATGACCGAATCGACTATTTTACCAGCAGGATCACTGATTTTTACAGCTGTAGTATATTTAATTTTTTTTCCGGTATGATTATATATAGATGATTGTACGCGAATAAATCCTAAATCGGTATGTGAAAGCGAGTCCAACACATAACGGGCATCTACTACAATACCATTGCGGCGGTAGCCCGCCTTGCCCTTTACCACCAGGCGTACATTTCTGTAAATACCACTGCCGGTATACCAACGGGAATTGGGCTGCCCGCTGTTGTCCACCTTTACCGCGATCACGTTCGGGGCTCCGTATTTCAGATAGGGCGTCAGCTCATAGTCAAAAGAAATATAGCCATTCGGGCGTTTGCCCAGGTAATGCCCATTGATCCATACTTCACTGTCGCGGTAAACGCCATCAAACTCAATGCTTACTGCTTTGTCAGCTTCAGCGGCCGGTAGTGCAAACGTTTTACGGTACCAGCAAATACCTGTAGGTAAAGCACCGCCCTGCGTAGTGGCAGGGTGACTGGCAGCAAAGTTTCCTTCTATGCTCCAGTCGTGGGGCAGGTTTAATACCCGCCACGAGGCATCGTTGTATTGCGGGCCAATGGCCAGACTATCATCTCCCAATAAAAATTTCCAGCCGCTGTTAAAATCCTGCTGTGCCTGTATTGACTGCAGCTGCAACAGGCATATTAATAAGAGAAGATATTTGAGGGAGATGATTTTCATTTGTAAGATAGTTTTTACTGCACGGTGAATACATATTTTCCGGAACTAACGGGAATGAGCGTACGGCCATTTTTAACAACAACCTTTTTCAGTCGCTCGCCGTTCTTCGTCACAGTAGTACCGGGTTTGACAGGAATACAAATCATGGCATCTGCACCAAACGGGATTTCTACGGTGAGGTTAAATGCATCAGCTGTTTTTTCCCAGTTAGAGACAATTGTGCCCGACGGACTTCCATAGTTACACGTAGCCCATTTAAGATCTCCTACCGGAGAAGGCTTGATCACAATATGCCGGAAGCCTGCTGACTCCTCCGACTGCTGAATACCGGCCACGCCGGCATAGAACCATTCCATCAGGTGGCCCAGCATGAAGTGATTATTGGACACAAATTCATATGCCTGCCAGCTTTCTGTCAGGGCCGTGGCCCCGTGTTTTATCTGGAAACCATATCCCGGCACATCGTCGCGGGAATTCATGTCAAAGATCACGTCATTTTTATCACTTTGCTGCAAGGCCTGCAATACATAACGGTAACCGATATCGCCCGCCGTGAGTGCATTATTTCGTGTACGGATATCCGTTATCAATGCATTCAACACCGCATTGCGCTTACCTGCCGGCACCAGGTCCATATATAGGGCCATGGCATTGGCAGTCTGGCTGGCAGAGTCGTACTTCAAACGTACCGGATCAAAGAAGGCTTTATTGAATGCTGCTTTTACCTGCACGGCCTGCCTGGCATACTTTGCGGCATCCTGCTTTTTCTTCAGCAGTGTAGCCACCTTCACCATGATGGTCAGATCGTAATAATAAGTAGCCGTTGCCGTTATACCCATTTTCGTCATCTGAGAAACGCCAGGGCGCTCAGGCCCTATATCGAACCAGTCGCCCAAACCATGAGAGATAATATTATTTATGCTGCGGCCCTGCAGGTAAGCCACATACCCCTGCATCATTTCGTATGACGCTGCCAGCGTGGCTTTATCACCATACCAGCGGTAATTGTTCCAGGGCACAATTACGGAAGCACTACCCCATTCCGGCGACTCATCAAAAGGCGGAGTGAACTGTGTAAACTCCGGTGCTATCTCCGGAACCTTCCCATCCTGGTATTGTGCCTGCTGCATATCAAAAACCGTTTTGCGGTTATGGGCTGCCACATCGTAGTTATAGGCTACAGATGGCCCCATCAGGTAAGTCTGCTCCAGCCAGCCCAGTTTTTCACGGTGCGGACAGTCTGTAAAAACCGAAACAGTATTACTGGTGATAGCATGATCTATCAGGCTATCCGTCTTATTAAATAATTCATTGGAACAGCGGAAAGATCCTATTTTAGGCCCCGCGCTGGTGACAGACTGGTTAATGATCTCCGCAACTACAGGAGCAAGTTTACCACTTATTACCGGGATACACTCCACCTGCATATAACGCTGACCATAGTACGTAAAGCGGGGATGCCATGTTTCAGGCTTATCTTTCGTACTACCTTTCAGGATATAGGTGAGGTAGTAGGGAGATCCGCTCGCCTGCTGATATACCGTACTATCCGGATTTATCAGTTCAGCAGGACGAATACGTACAGTATCGCCCTTGTTTCCCCAAACACTGATCAGCGGAATGCCCGCAGTATTCTGTCTGAAATCATATACCGTCGTTTTTCCGGAAGTCCAGCTACGTGGATTACTCCACCTGGCCGCCCAGTGAATGGAAGGTCCTACCTGCGCCACAAGCGGCACAGGAGTAGCTACCAACGCGCGTTTCCATTGTCGCGCATCGAAGCCTGGCATATCCCAGCCTTGCTGCTCCAGCGTAGCATCATAATCTTCTCCCCCATAAATACTGGAAAAATATATTGGTGAAGGCGTTGTTTTCCAGTTTTCATCAGATACGATATCTTCTGTGCTCCCATCCGCATATTCCAGCTGCAAACGCAGGATCATCTTAGGAAAACCAAACCCACCGGTCATCTTGCGGTAACGCTGACCAGGGATATAATAGAACCCATTTCCCAACATCATGCCGATGGCATTATTCCCCTGCCCGATTTGCCTCGTTACATCATAGGTGACATACAGGGATGCTTTACGGTAGTCTGTCCAGCCAGGCTCCAGGAAATTATCACCGGTTTTTACACCGTTGATCGTCAGTTCATATTGCCCCAGTCCGGAAACAAAGGCGGTTGCATGTCTCAACGGTTTACTAACGGTAAACTCCCTACGAAAAAGTGGCAGGATATCCTTTCTTGGCCCCCAGGCTTTTTTACCATTGCCGTGTACCAGTGGTACTATGATAGCCGTATCGTGTATATTTTCGTATGCAATCCATCTGGCATGTTTCCAGATCGCAGTATCCGGCTGCTGCGCCAATACAGGACTGCTGATCATCAATAAGAGTAAGTAACTCCACCATTGTTTCATAGTCGGGGATATTTTATATTTTTTCCAGTTGGCCGTTAAAACAATATACACCATTTTCAGTAGTAGCCAGTTCCATCACCTTCCCCTTATAGCGCAGTACCAGCGGTTGCCCGGCTTTCGACCGTACCTTTAAATTTTCAAGTACCCCTTTTTTCCATTCCATATCTATCACAAATCCTCCTCTTGCACAAATACCTTTAACAGTACCGTCCGGAATTTCCGCCGGCAGTGCCGGCAGAATATCGATATAGCGCGTATGACTCTGCAACAGCATTTCTGCCATGCCGGCAGCACCGCCAAAGTTGCCATCTATCTGAAAAGGAGGATGCGCATCAAAAAGGTTAGGATAGCTGCCGGCGCCACTGCTGGCAGGTGTCAGCAACATGCCAATCATTTTATAGGCATGTTCCGCATCTTTAAAACGGGCCCAGAAATTTATTTTCCAGGCCAGACTCCAGCCTGTGGCGGCGTCACCGCGAAACAGCAACGATTGCCTTGCAGCGTTTACCAGCTCCGGTGTTTCTTCCATATTAATTTCATTACCAGGATACAGCCCCCACAAATGCGATACATGCCGGTGTTTATCCTGCGGGTCATCGCTATCCGTCAGCCATTCCTGCAGCTGTCCGTATTTACCGATCTGATTCGGCGCAATTCGTTTATACTTCTCCGTTAATATCTCTCCAAAGTCTTTATCTACACCTAATACTTTACCCGCGGCAATCACATCTTTAAATAAATTCCGGATAATCTGGTGATCCATCGTCGGGCCCATCACCAGGCCGCCATGCTCCGGCGAATTCGAAGGGCCACTCACCAGCCATCCTGTGGCAGGGTCTTTTACGAGATAGGCATTAAAAAATTCAGCCGCCTGCTTCATGGCAGGATAGGCGCGCCGGCGAAGAAATGCAGTGTCTTGTGTAAAGAGATAATGTTCCCACAGATGCTGGCACAGCCACGCAGCACCCGCAACCCATATCCCGTGGTTGGAAGCGTTTATCGGTGCGGTGCCACGCCACAGGTCCGTATTGTGGTGCAATACCCATCCCGGTGCGTTGTAGTAGGCCTGCGCAGTATTGTGCCCGGTCACCATCAGCTCGTCGATCATATGAAACAATGGCTCCTGCATGGGCGAGAGGTTCAGCAACTCCGCCGGCCAGTAATTCATTTCCAGGTTGATATTGGTGGTATACTTACTGCCCCATGGTGGCGACATCTGATCATTCCAGATTCCCTGCAGATTGGCAGGCTGTGTACCCTGCCGCGATGCTGATATCAGCAGGTAGCGTGCATACTGCATATACAGCGCCACGAAAGGTGCATCCGCAGCTTGTGTAAAGCGTGTAATCCTTGTATCGGTAGGCAGCGTATCGTTTGCAGCAGTACCGAAATTAATGGCAAACGTATTAAAGTATGGCTGGTATTCCCGGATATGCGCCGCCTTCACCTGTTCAAAAGTTTTCCCCGATACCGCCCGGATAGCCTGCTGACAGGCAACTTCCGGCTTCCCGCTGCAATCGCTATAGTTCACATAACTCGTAGCAGCTGCTACATATATAGTGGCAGCGTCTGCCTGTTGAATTTCAATACTATCGCCTAGTACCTTCACCTTTCCGCCAGTGGCTTTCACGAATAGTGTGCTGCTGGCCGTCAGTACACCTTCCCGCACTTTAAATGTTATTTTGACAATTGATTGCTTCGCATCTGTTTTTATAATAGCCCTGTGCGAACTACCTAACCGCACCACCGTACTGATAGCGCCTTTTCGGCTGGCGGTTAAATGCATCGCCAGCACCTTATCAGGCTGACTGACGAGATATTCGCGGGCATACGTTGTACCATCAACGTTATAAGTCACATTGGCGGTGGCAGTGCTCAGGTCCAGCGAACGCTTATAGTTTTGTACTGTACCGGTATGGTTAAACGTCAGGAAAATATCTCCGAAGGGAAGATAATTAGCCTGGTACTTCCCTACTGCCGGCGGCTCATCGTTTACTATATAGTATTTCCATTGCCCGTGGAGAGATACCAGTGGAATAGACTGGTCAGGAAGATACAGACCGATATGTCTACTGGTATCTTTATAACCAGTAATACCACCCTTATCGGTGAAGTTGAGCACCAGTACAGCCACCGTATTTGTGCCAGCATGCAGTACACCGGCCGGCACCTTGTATTTACGTGGATCTGTATTATTCCGGGAACCTACCAGCTTTCCATTTACATAGGTGAAGTCTTCATCACGAATCCGGTTCAGGTCGAGTACCAACTCTTTAGCCGCTTCAGCGGCAGACAACTCAAATGTTCTGCGTAGCCATACTGCACCATCCAGTCCATCGAAGCCCACGGCCTCCCAGCCGTCATAGGAAGGCACCTTCATGGTTTTCCAGGCATTCTCCGGGTAGTCATTACTGTTAGATGCCTTCATTTTGCTCACCCAGCTTTCTTTAGCATCCTCATTACTCTTGAGGCCCATAAACGCTTTCTCTGCAAGGGCTTCCGCAGCAGCCTGGTCACCGTGAAACAGCAGCTGTCGCAGGGTATCGAGGTATTGGTAAGCGCCCGGCCGGTTGTAGTTTCTCGGACCACCCGTCCAGAGCGTTTCTTCATTAAACTGAATATGTTCCTTTTCTATGCCCCCAAACACCATCGCCCCTATGCGGCCATTGCCTACCGGCAATGCCTCCGTCCATTTCACCGCCGGTTGATTATACCAGAGCTTTAACTCCTGCGCATATACGAAACTGCTGCAAAGCAATAGTAGCAAAGTTGTTACTGATCTCATCTTCATGGAGCACTGTTTTAAGTTATCGTTCAAATAACCAGTCAATGTTTTTAGATTTATTTTCGCCACTCAACATCGCATCGTAGACAGGAACAGGCTGTGCGGCATCCGCGAAACCAAGCACCAGGCAAGCACCTTTGGGCAGGCGCAGCGTATGCGTTCCTGCCTGGAACAGGTAAGTATGAATATTCACGGGTGGCAGCTTATCGATGACGAGGCCATTGGTAATACGTGCCTCCGCCTGACCATAATCATCTGCGGCAGCATTGGTTTCCAGTTCCGGAGGTTTGGCAAAAGTGGTATCCGTTACAAAAGCACCGCGGGAAGTTTTGAAAAATCCTACCAGTATCTTCACAGGCGCCACACAGGAAAACTGCACGGCAGTAGCACCCTGTTGCTGTTGTTGCCAGTTAAACTGCAAGGCCAGCAAATCCGATAATTCAGGTGCCAGTTGCTTTACCAGCAAAGCAGTATCACCATACAGCATGGCGCCTGGTTTAAGTATTACCCAGCGGGTGTTGGCATTTACTTTTTGCTCCGGCAGCGGCTTCCGCGCAATAGCTTTACCACTGCTGCTTTTGAGCGAATCAATTTTATACCTGAAAGTGTTTAATTCTTTTTCGAAAACCGGCAGCATTTCCGTCCAATGTTTGAAAGTGCCGTCTACACCGCGCATCGGGATTTTCCGTTGCGCAGTTTGCATACTGTTGGCATATAAATAAGTGCCTGCGGTAAGATCTGCCAGTAATTTATAGCTGGCCACACTCTGCGCCAGATCAGGCAATGCGGCTTCCAGATCCGCGATATTACCCGTATACTTATAACGCAATAGTTGCATGGCAGCCTTTACTTTGTAACTGAAATGGTATGCTATCGCGCGGTAACATTTCATATCATTCAGGAGCCGTGCAAACTCAGCATTGTTCTTCGTAACATGTGGCGCCACGGCCTCCAGGGCTGCTACGGCTGCTTCTCCGTGTGCTACCACTTCACGGGCCACTGCCGGTGGTGTTTCACCGGTATGCGGCAGGCCTTTCATTTCTTTATCAACATAATCTATAATCATCTCCCCTTCCGGACTCTCACTATCATACAACAACGTAAACAGACCATACCGGAAAGGATTAATGAGCTGTGTCATGAGCATCCCCAGCGTAAGCGTCTGGCGGTTGCCATCGGTAATGCCGAACCGGCGCAGGAGCTTGGGCGCAATCTCTCCCGATTGATCATAAGCCTTTACTATATTGGCGCCATCTTCTGCACTACAGCCATATTGCGTTGCCAGTAGCTGATTCCAGTATACTGCTTCTTCCGCTTTTGACCGCTCATCATTCCAGGCATACCGCGCCCAGGCACGGTACCATATCCAGTCCCTTTCTATCTGGAGCAGACGCCCACCTTGTACACTATCGGCACTATAGGGCCAGTCCCAGTACGATGCCTGCGGATACAGGTGCAAACCGTTGCCCCCCATTACTTCATGCATACCGCGCACCGACTCATAAATAAATGCCGGCGATCCATACCTGAAAGGTTCCAGGTTGGCCAGTATATGCACATTCTCAATCTGTACACTACCCAGCTTACTCAGGGTTTGGTGCAGCTCCGCCCAGGAGCCGCGCGGACGTGGTGTTGTCAGCGCTTCCCCATTGAATTTGGCTTCTGTATAAAGATTTTTATATAACGGCAACGCATATTGCATTACCTCCGGTGCATTGGTATCATGTGCTCTCAGTACAATAGGTGGTTCTTCCGTTTTTCCCAGTGCGGAAAGTCCGTCTTTCACTCCAGGGATAATCGTTTTGGTAAACCATTCAATATCATCCTTACCCACACCTTCCATGGCCTCCCCCAGACAAACCATCAATCCCACATTCGGGTATTTCTCTACAAAAGCCGCTATTGACTTCCGGGTGTAATCCGCTATCAGCGGGATGATAGGCCTCTCTCTTTCCTGGGTTTTAATATGATGATGTTCCGCAAAGGGTTTCGACACAATAATGTTGTAAAACATCTGTATCACCCAAATCCCTCTTTTATCTGCTTCCTTCGTAAGGAAACTGTACATTTCTTCATTCTTCCTGAAGGTACTGTCATCTACTTCTACCGCATAGGGATAATCTTTCAGTTTCACCAGCGATGCAAACGGATGTCCGTTCCAGAGAAACAGCGCGTTCATGCGGTTGGCAGCCAGGGAATCGAGGTATTGTACCCATAGCTTTTTATCATAGAGCCAGGGAAATGTTTCAGGCGTATAGGGGTATTCGTATACTGTTCTTCCAGGGAGATAGTAAGGTTTCTGCACACCGATACAAGCGCCACGCAACACCATCTGCGGTTGATCGGTTTTTCCGATCGATAAAGGCAGATGCCCTTGCTGCGTAAGACTGTCGGCCATTTCGAGGCAGCCGTACAAGATCCCGGAATCATCCGCACCTGCAATTAACAGCAAATTATTATTGCCCGATATTACATAGCCCTCTTTTCCCGGAGCAGCAAATCTTTGTTTACTATTTTTCAACACCAGCTGTACAGCAGGTGTACTCCAATTACCTACTACAATTCTGTCTCCCTTAAAACCCTTACCGGCAATAACTACCTCGTAGCCTGCTTTTTTCAACGAAGCAGAAAGCCGCGCCATTCCCCACTGTACCCTCGGCGAAATATTTCCGGAAAGAAATTCAATGCCAATCTTCCTATCTACTAAAACAAAATGTGGCCCTTTGCTGCTTTGCCCCTTATGCTGCTTTGCGTGAAAATAATCCGCCGAAGGCGAACCCTGCGCCAGCAAGACAAACAGCAACCCAACCAACAAAAATAATCTCCTTACCATGCTAATCAATCATAAGTTATCAAAAACGCTTAACGGCACACCGGGCAGCTTACTTGCAGCGTAGGCGGCTTCCACGCAGGCCATTGTATGGATGCAGTCTTCCACCGAATTATCCGGCAGCGCAATACTGCCTTCAGCGGCCAGCATTAACTGCGCCATGCTGCCAATAAAAGCATGCGGAAACCAGCTGCCTTCTATGGCCAACGTCTTCCACTCCGTATGTCCTTCTCCGTTAGTAACGGCGTACCCGAAGCGGTCAGCTATGCCATGCGGATAATTGATCAACGCACCAAAATCGATTTTGATAGCGCCTTTATCCCCTTCCAGCTTGATATAGGAGTGCTGATGTGTATTCCCAAAATTGTGACAGTGATTGGTGATAATATTTGCCCGGACCATATCTCCATAATCCATTATAATATTACTCCTCACAGACGCCAGTTGCTGCATGGCAGGATGTTTCACCGTTTTGGCAAACATCCCCTGCGGGTTGCCCAGCAGGTTCCTGACAAGATCGATATAATGAATGCTATGGTATAGTATCTCTACTCTTTCGGCAGTAAAGAGGAAGTCCCACAAATGCCAGGGCGTATATACGTTGACGTTAATTTCCACATCATTCAGCGTACCGATATATCCACTGTAAATAATTTCTTTGGCAGCAAGGATATACGGTGCATAGCGAAGCTGAAAGTTAACAGCAGCCAGCATTTGCTTCTCCCTGACCAGCGCCAGTATTTGTGCTGCCTGCTCCAGGTTTTCGCCCATCGGCTTTTGCAGTAATACGTTGGCACCTGGCGGTAACTGTTGTAATACGGAAAGTATCGCTGATCCGGGTACGGCCACATCATACATCACACCGGCAGGCGCTGCCTGCACCATCGCTTCCAGCGAAGAAAAAACCTGTGGTATATTAAAGCTGGATGCAGTAGCAGCAGCCTTTTCGGGAGAGAGATCAAATATTCCTGCTACCACAAAGCCTGCCAGCTGATAGGCGGGCAAATGGGCACTGTTGATAATACCACCGGCACCAATAATATAGATAGGTTGCGGATGTAAGGGTAATCGCGGTTTCATAACGGGAAATACTGTAGCAACGGGCGACTAAGCGTCTACATAGTTGCCATAAGTTAACAATAAGATGGCAGCTACCAGCACACCCAGGGCCAGCCATAAGGTTCGCATGGTTTTACTGGAAACGTTTGCATACTCTTTCAAAAACAGTCCGGTGACAGCACTGAGTAATACCAGCATGATCATATGAATGGCCCAGCTGGAAAACTTGAAATGCCCCATACGTACATGTCCCAGGCCATAAAAGAAAAACTGCCCGTACCAGAGTATGCCTGTCAGTGCAGCCATGGCGTAGTTCAACGTAAGCCTGCTGTTACCTGCAACGGCATATTCATCAAATGTTTTTTCTTTTGTATGCAGATATAAACAATATACCAGCGTAGTTAAAAATGCGCCGGTATTGGAAAAAAGATAAATCACATTCCCCTGAAAACTGCCGGCGCCATGACGGGCGGCTATATCTGCTATCGGCTGTCCCTGGTCCAGCGAAAAGCCGTACAGCGCTGATAATACACCCGACAGCAAACACAATGGCAATCCTTTAGCCAGCGAAAATCCTGACGGCCCACCCGCACTAAGGTCTTTTTCCTTACTGCGTCCGGCGAGTCCGCACAAGGCAATACCTACTGCGCCCATGGCCACGCCACTCATCAGGTAAGGTGCGCCGCCGGCAGCAAATATTTCCGGCAAGGTGCCGTGTACCAGTGGCGGTAACAAAGTACCCAGTACACAGGAAATACCTACGGATATGGCATAGGTCAATGAAAAACCCACATAGCGGATGGCAATACCAAAAGCAGTACCTCCAACACCATAGGCCATCCCCAGGAGGAAAGACCGCTGCATAGCGCCGGCAGGCGCTTCCTGCAATACCTGCATCAGCTGCGGAATGGTGATCCAGGCCACCAGCACGGGCAGCAACAGCCAGCATACTGCCGCCTGCAACAGCCAGTAGGTATGCCACGACCAGCCACTGACCTTCTTCTGTGGCGTATAGCACAATGCTGCACCAGAGGCGCCCATTGCATGAAAAAATATACCATTGACAACTTCCATGGTACCGGATTAAAGGGTGGATAAATTGTAAAAACGACAAGCGTTGTCGTATAATATCTTTTCCTGGTCTGCTTCATTGCAAAGCCTTCCCAGTATATGTGTGATGGTCTGCCAGGTGCCTGCATAATCGTCTGCCAGCATAGACACCGGCCAATCTCCACCGCAAAAGCAACGCCCGGCGCCGAAATGCTCCAGTACATATGCTACGTAAGGCGAAATATGATCGGCAGTACGACCTGCAAAATTCCCGGAGGCAGTGCCCAGCCCGGATATCTTCGCATAAAAGTTAGGATGCCTTGCGGCTGCTTTCATCAAGGTTCCCCAACGGCCAAAGGTTTCACCAGTGCTGATCGGTGGCTGATTCAGATGATCGAACACCATCCGCAGGTCTGGCACCCGCTCTGCCACCTCCAGGGCTGTTTCCAGGTGCTCCGGTAATACCCCTACGAAATCATAGGGTATACCGTGTCTGGCCAGAAACTTCAAACTATTTATCACCGCAGGTTGCAGCAACCAGCGGGTATCATCTTCATCATGTACCTGGTGACGGACACCTTTAAAATAAGGTTCCTGCAGGTAGGTTGTTTCCAGCAATTCCTGTGTCTGGCGTGTATCCGTTAGCGGTAGCCATGCCACTACGCCGTTGATCCATGGCGTATTACGGGCGGTTTCCATCATCAGCTCCGTATCTTCCCGGCAGCCACTGGCCTGTACCAGCATGCCATGTGTTACGCCGGCAGCAGCTCTTGCATGCTCCAGCTCTGCTATGCACCAGGTGCGGTTCAGGATCGAGGTATCGTTTTCCAGCCAGGGATAGGCTGCCCGGCTAAGGTCCCAGATGTGCAAATGGGTGTCGACAATTTTCATAACGCTGGTTTTCTGTTGGCGTCCCGCGTGCAGGGACCCGGTTATTCCTTGAGCCCAAACATCCTGTCTATTTCCGCATTATCTTCTCCCAGTAATGGAGCTCCTTTTGCGGAAGATAATAATTTACCGTCGACTCTAATAGGACATCTTGTAGTTTTTATGGATAAACCGTTACCTGTCTGCACGGTAATCTCCATATTCAATACCCGGTAAGCCTCTTCCTGTACCAGCTGATCGTAATTCATAACCGGCGCACACCAGATATCTGCCTTTTCCAGGATAGCCAGCCAATGCTCCGTCGTATTTCCTGGCAGATGATCTGCCAATACCTGCTTGATTTCATCTCTGCGGCTAAACCATCCTGCCGGGTCTGTAAACTGTTTCAGCGGCGCACATCCCAGCAAATCTGCCAGCACCAGGATATTGCTCATCGCCAGCGCCATATAGCCGCTACTGGTTTTATAAATGCCATAAGGGGCGGCAATATAGGCGTTCCCGTTATTAACGGCACTGCGCTGTGGCAACTGCCGCCCGTCGTTATAAAAGCAGGTCAGGACTTCAAACTGAAAATCGAGTACACTCTCAAACATACTTACAGCTATCTGCGCACCAACGCCAGTGATGCTCTTTTTGAGCAGTGCTGCCAGTATTCCCTGCGTGAGATGGGTACCGGCCATAATATCTCCTACCGACACACCCATGGGCGTAGGGTTTTCCGATTGGTTGTTACTCAACCAGGTAAGCCCGGAAGCTGCCTGGAGCAGCAAATCCTGTCCAGGCAAGTCCTTCCATGGCCCCGTTTTTCCATATCCATTCAAATACGCGTATATAATTCCGGGATTGATTGCCTTCACGCTTTCATAGTCCAGCCCTATGCGCTCCATGACGCCAGGACGGAAGTTGTGCATCATCACATCTGCCTTCGCAATCAGCTGTTTGATCTTTTCAATATCTTCAGCATCTTTCAGGTCTGCCACATAACTTTTTTTATTGCGGTTAATGGCATGGAAGATGGTCGACTCCCCCGCTATTCTTACATCCGAGACATACAGCTGGCGGCAGATATCACCGGTACCAGGCTTTTCTATTTTGATGACCTGCGCACCCAGATCCGCGAGTCGCAAGGCGGCAGAAGGCCCTGATAAAAACTGACTAAAATCTATAACTAGTATATCGTCTAACAGCATTATTTCTTGTTTACTATCACTTCATTCATTTCCCTGATCAGCATTTCATTATGCTCCCCTACTTTAGGTGCGGGCTTACCGGAAACCAGCCGCTGCCCGTTAATACGAATCGGACAACGCGTGGTAATAATCTCTTTACCTGCTGCATGCAGTACCTGCTCCATTTGTAAAGCACGATAGGCATCATGGGTAGTCATTTTTTCCCAGTCCAGTACTTCCATGGCCCAGAGGCCGCGTTCCTGCAGCTTTTGCAGCCAGTGTTTTACTGTGTTTTTATGCAGATGATCAGCGAGGATGGATTTAATATTATCGCGCTGCGCGAAGGCCTGACTGGTAGTAAAGCCCTGCAATGCAGCGCACTCAACGGTTTCCGCCAGTACCGCGATGTCCATCATAGCGAGTGCAATGAAGCCATCCGCTGCTTTGTACACGCCATAAGGCGCGCCCAGTAAGGTATGCCCGCTGTTGGTCTTACTCCGCAGCGGCTGCTGCTGACTGTTATAGTAAGTGGTGAGTAGCTCAAACTGAAAGTCCAGCAAGGTTTCCATCAGACTCACTTCAATCAGTGCGCCTGTTTTCTTTTTGCTCCGGCGTATGAGCGCTGCAATGATGCCCTGCACCAGCTGTGCACCACAAAGGATGTCAGCGATGGAAATACCGAAAGGCACGGGGCCATTGGTAGCATTGCCGGTGGTAAAAGTTAATCCGGTGAGGGACTGCATCAGCAGGTCCTGTCCGGGTTTTTCCTTCCATGGCCCCTCTTTTCCGTAACCGGTAATTTCGGCATACACCAATCCGGGATTGATTTCCGAGGCCGCGTCATAATCCAGTCCTATCTTTTGCATCACACCTGGCCGAAAATTATGTATCAGCACATCCGCTTTGGCGATCAGCTGTTTTACCAGGGCGAGATCGTCAGGATTTTTCAGGTCTGCGGCAAAGCTCTCTTTATTTCTGTTGATGGTATGAAACAGCAGCGAGCTGTCATCTACCCATAAATTTTTAATGGATAATTTTCTTCCTGCCTCTCCGTGTACAGGGCGCTCTATTTTGATCACCCTGGCGCCGAGGTCCGCCAGGCGTAAGCCTGCGGAGGGCCCGGAGAGGTACTGGCTGAATTCCAGCACGGTAATTCCTTCTAATGGCAAATCCATCATACAATAGCATGCTTTTGGTGTGAGACGAGGCTGTCGCGGTAAATCCGGTTCATTTCTTCCAGTGCCTGCAACGGATTCCCATTGTGCTGCAAACAGTTTTGCAGCGGTAACCCGGCATGGTCCTGGAAATGGAGATAGCCATTATAACGTGGACGTATATATCCATTTTCCATTAACGGTAACACCTGTTTGAAATAGTCATGGGTGAGATGATTGACATCATCGTCTGTCCAGGCGGCACGGTGTCCGGGCTGGCCACCATGCTGTACATACAGGGTGCGCTGTATCTTTTCTGATGATACCCAGGCGGCAAAGTCGGCCGCCGCTTTTTTATGTTTACTGAAGGCCGACACGGCGATGCCGGTACCGCCAACGGTAGTACGAAGTGGCCTGGCATTGAAGCTAACCACGCCGGCATAGTGCAATAACCGGTCAGCAAAACCGCTGCGGGCGTAGTTGGAATAACCATATGCAAAAGGGCAATACCAGTAGTCGTTGGTACGGGTCATCAGCTCCGCCACCGCAATAGGGTTGCATTGGAACATCTTTTTATCTACCAGACTATATAACTGCTTCATGTTTTCGATGGCCCTCACGCCTGTTTCGCGGTCTATAATTTCTTCGCTGCCAGCAAACGGTGTGTTGCCATTGGCGATACAGAAAGTATAAAAGTTCATCAGCAGGTCGATGGGAATGGCCGGTACGGCTACCTTTCCTTTCACTGCCAGCAGCAGCAGGTCATTCCAGGTGGCAGGAAGCGGCTGATAGTTCTTTTCCAGCAGGTCTTTACGGTAGCTGGCTGCAGGAGTGGCCGCATCAATGGCAAGTGCCCACTGCTGTCCGTCATATTCGTAACTGGCATGAGAGGCGCCTACAGAATTTTCTGCCTGATTGGCCAGGTAGGCCGCAGGAAGATATTGATTAAGCGGGAGCACACAACGCGTGGCGGCGGCACAGCCTACCCAGGGGTGATCGATAATCAGCAGATCATAGTGATGAGTAAGTTCTTCAATGGGGGCATCGGCAAACTCCTGCAATGATCGCTTTTTCCATTGGATATCGACACCAGGGTGCAGTTCCTGATAGCGCTGCGCCGCCGCCAGCAAGGGTGTAAGGCCGCGACTATGATCCCAGGTAATACCTTTCAATATGATACGGGCCATAAACTAAATTTCATTTTTGTTTACGAGTAAAAGATGCTCACAGATCATCACCAGCTGCCGGTGCTGGTTAAATACTTCTACCAACTCTGTTACCAGCCCCATGCCGGGCTTTTTGTGGTCTTTTTTCTCTTTTATAGTAACCTCTACATGGATGGTATCTCCAATAAATACCGGTGCTAAAAACCTTAGCCGCTCATAACCATAGGTTATTGATACTTCATTTACCAACTCGGCTGTCAGGCCGATGGCCACCGTAAATATCAGCGTGCCATGAGCGATACGCTTTTTAAAAGGCTGCGTTCTGCACCATTCTTCGTCCATATGGTGCGGGAAGAAATCCCCCGACTGCCCGGCATGCAACACGATATCCGTTTCAGTAATGGTGCGGCCCTTCGTTCTTCTTTTATCGTCCCGCACAAATTCTTCATAGTACTTTTTTACAAACATGACATCCAATCGCTGATTAAAAAATGACACAAAAACCTCCTCCACTAGAAAGCTTCAAATTAGTTCAAGGGCCACTGGTGGCCAATGACAGGTTTTACTGTAATGATGGAGGATTTTACTGTGGGCATTTTTTAGTCAGCTAGATGCAGACGCCTTACCTGGTTCTGCTCACGGAGACGTTTATACGAAAAAAGGCTCCAAACCACGCGGTTTGAAGCCTTTCGAACATTCACATTAAACTATTTATCTACTGGCAATTTTATTAACTGTATTTGTCAGCACCAGCTCCTGGCGCTTCGCCAGAAATCCTTCGCCATAAACTGCCGTTATCTTATCACCCTGCTTCAGGCCTTTCAGCTGTGTCAGCGGAATGGTTGCCGTATAGTCTATACCGTTAGCCGATGTTAATGCCACCGTTGTTCTAACCACCCCATTCACCAGCAATGTAACCGGCAACGATTGCCCGGCATTCAAAGGCGCCTGCCAGGAAAGGTTTAACGCATGCTGTGCCTGCGTGAACTGCTGCGGGCGGTTATCGTACCAGTTAAGTACCGCCAGACTCACATTCCAGGCGGTATTATGGTTGATCCATCCTTCCAGGTGGCGCTCCTTTCCTTTCGGATTGAAAGGGTACATCTCCGTACCAGGGAGGCAGTTAAGCGTCCCCCTGGACAATTCGAGCCTTGCACACCAGTCTTCATGAAAGCCGGTAGGATAACCTTTGGAGATACCCTCAAAGCCTTTTTCCGGATGGTGCGTAGCATGCGCATTCAGCGGATTACGGCCATACAGGTTATCAAAATGTGCAAAGGCCAGCTGTTCCAGTCTTTCCTTTTTAGCGGCATCATGTACCACCGCCGACGCCAGCAGCGCAGCGGCAGGGAATCCTGCCACATTGCCCACTTCGTTGAACTCAGGCACTGTCCAGCTACTATCCAGGTCGTAACGCCTGAAATCCCAGGCATTATCAGATCTGCTGATCATCACATCTGCCCACTTTTCAATTTTCTGCTGTAAGCCTTTAGGGGCCTTATCTGCATATTGCAGCTGGTATGTTGCCAGCCCGGTCATCAGCACATACTCACTCATGCGCTGCCCCTTTGTGTTTAGTGGTACATCCAGCGACAACGAATCGATGATCCAGGAAGTCTGCTGATAAGCCGCCTGCATATATTTTTCTGCCTCCGGCAGATGCTCACGTTTTGCCACTTCATACATCAGCAGGTTCGGCAATACGGAAAACCCAGGCGCATGGCGGCCTTTGGAGCCTCCCACTTCTTTCTGTATATCCAGCAGTCCGATGGGCTGCCAGTTTTTACGTGCAAAAGCCAGCACCTGGTTATAATAGCTTTTAGAGAACCATTTATCCAGGTAGGGATAGGCATACAGGAAATATGCAAACTGCGCCAAGGTTTGGGGATGCAGTTGCTTCGGCAGCGGATCTCCGCTAGGGTCTTTCGTTTCCGGGTTCACCATATAATAACCAAGTCCCCAGTGCAAATCCATAATTACATCAGGCACCCTGTTACCTAACGGCTTTTCAATAGTAGTAAAATATTTTCTGGCTGCGGCCAATGCCGTTTCATCGTTAGGTGCCTTCACCAGCTTGAACTCCGGCGCCATCACCATAGCTTTCAGACTATCATAGGAAATAGTAGCAGGCATTTCCGTATATACCTTAGGGTTAGACAGGAACATCCACACCAGCGAAGGTATCTCATAGGAGTAATAGGTCCCGTCTCTCCAGGGACAGCCACCATACGCCGAATGATGCGTACCCGTAATACTGCGGGTATCATTCATAAACCATACCGACGGCTGAAACCCTTCCCGCTCCAGCAGGTACGGCGCCACACTGAAAGGATAGGATGCCCCTTCCGGCAATCCTGCTCCTGTTGCATGAATAACATAGCGGGTACGTGTATCCGTTGGCGTAAAGTCGGTAAAATCTCCCAAACCATTACTGGTATTACCTTTATATAGTGGCGTATTCTTTCCTTCTGCAGTAATATAGAAAGATAAATTTCCCTGCATGGCCGTAGGCACTGTAAAACGCTTGGGAGCGTGCAGGTTATAACCTGTCTGGTTAACGCAAACCCAGTGAGCTTCCGGCTGGAGGGTATTCGTTTGGGCTATAGCAGCACTGCCGGCGCCCAATATACCCGCAGTGCATAACAGTGCAGTGATAAAATGTTTTGACATAGTACTTTAGTTAACGTGGAAAAATTAATAACACCGGATGGCAAATAATCCCGGTGGCGTACCACCATGCGTACCACGCAGGTGTATCGTTATACTGCCCGTACACAGCGGTGTAGCCAGTTTAATACGGTGCAGCGACTGATGATTACCTTTTACTTCCAGCACCACCTTTTTGTTTTCATCACAGATCACAAACGACTCCACGCAAAAAGGCATGGCCGTCTCCGGATGATGATAAATTACATTCTCCATCGGATGATCGAAGTCGGTATCAAATACCAGCTCTATCTCCGTAATAGTCTGCTTTTTCGCCCAGGTAAGCGTAAGCTTCGGATCAGCATCCTCCTGCGAAGCCAGCCAGATATTAGGCTGTGCAACAGGACGATTGATCCCATTACGGATATTCACCGCGCCAAACAAGGCAATGCCTTCCTGCACCTTCAATGCCAGATTCTTCCCTGCCGGACGGCGTTCCGGACACCAGAACTCAAAAGCCTCCATACCGATATCTTCCGTTGGCTGCTGTGCACCATAGTTCGAAACCGCAGGATTCGTTTTATTAAACACCGTTAATATGCCGCTCACCCTTTCACCGCTGCTTTTCAGGCTTATCACAGGGTTCTTCATAAAGCAAATAAAAATGTAGTTATCTTCCGCCAATACCGCATCAAATGACAACGTCACTTCCTGCACGCCACGTGTAAGCGGCACCGTTAGTTCCTGTAACACCACATCAGGCGTATGATGCGTAGTACGGCTGGAGGTACGCAAAGACACCAGCAGCTCCGTATCTGCTATCGCTTCAGCAAACACGGTAACAGCAGGGATTTTACCCGCTTTCAGCGGCAGCATCTGCGCCATGGAAGCCTCCAGTGAAATAACATCGCCATCTGCCTTTAAATGCTTCAATATGTACTCACTGCTGGCACTGATAGTAGCGCTATGAACCAGGTCCTGTTTATCCCGGGCAAACAGCTGCGGTATATACTGCCCCGTCCGAATCAGCGCCTGTTGCAGTTCGTGTATCAGCTCATCGGATAATAACGCCTTCGGCTGTACGTCGTAGCGGGTGCAAAACACGGCTGCCATGCCTGCGGCTTGTGCAGCACAGGCACTGGTACCCATTACCCTGCTGGAACCAAAGGCCACATGGCTGGCACTGATAATACGCCCTGCCAGCAATAGATTACTGATATTATGACTATACAAACTGCGGAAAGGAATCTGGTATACACCCTTACTATGCCATTGATTGCAGGCAGGCTTCTCACTAAATACCCCATCTGCCGGATGAAGGTCTATAGACCATCCACCATAGGCTACCGCATCCTGGTGCGTGCGCTGTTCCACAATATCCTGCTGTATCAGCATATAATCGCCCTCAAAGCGCCGGCTCTCGCGCTTGCCGGGAATCTGCCCCACCCACTCCAAAGTCATGGTTTCCGCTTCCGGGAACTCCCCGGAATTCTTAATATAATTCCATATACCATACACCACTTTCCAAAGCTCCCATTTGATCGTTTCTGTATCATGCACGGTATCCAGCCTGCCTCCATATTCTATCCACCAGAACTGACACCCTTGTGCCCCGCTGGTAATACGCTTGTAACGTGGAATTTCTGTGATGTCTTTCAACGCATATGCCGGTGGCACAAATTTCACCGGCCGCCCGGTATCTTTGGTATAGAAGTAAAGTGAATGCCCGAGTAACTCACCGTATTCTTTACCAGGCGCGAATTTCTCTCCAAACTCTGCTTCACTTTCTGCGCCCATACGAAAGGCTGCCCCCGCAAGAAACCCTACCACACCATCACCGGAAGCATCACAGAATATAGGAGCTTTCAGATGGTACAAGGTGCTGTTCTGACTACAAAAAGCAGTGACGGATTCAATAGTAGCAGCATCTGATTTATTGACTTCAAATGCAGCCGTATTCAGCAACAAGGTAATATTTGGTTCATTGGTAACTTTCTCCAGCAGAATAGTATCATATATCAGCGGGTTTCCTTCCGGATTACGAAAGATATTCTCTGTCATAATTTCATCGATGACCCCGCCTTCTCTTGCCCATCGGTTATTGTTTCCCATATGTGAAGTGGCACCCAGTACCCATAAACGTACTTCACTGGAAGAGTTGCCACCCAGCACCGGCCTGTCCTGCACCAGTATCACCTTGATCCCCTCTCTGGCAGCAGTGATGGCACAGCAAACGCCGGCGAGTCCACCACCTGTTACTACCAGGTCTGCTATATATTCCCTTGTTTTTAATTCCCGGCTTTCAATGGATTGTTCTTTCAACATAAGCTTCAATTTTTATCCTGCATACTTCAGGATGATGCCACATTTTTTTCTTTTACAATGATTGTTCCCGAGGGATGATGTTCCTGTTTTAATTTAATTTTCCGCAATGCCAGCACAGGGATGAAAGCTGCCAGCAACACAACGGTTGCTATTACTGCTACCAGCACTTTCCCGGTGGCTGCCAATGCACAAAGCACAAATAGCAATAACGCTGTAAACGCCAGCGCAAAGGCGATCACACGTAACCCGAAAATATTCTGCCGTTGTATGGCAGCTACCTCTTCTTCCGATGGTAAACCCGCCTGCACTTTCTGTTGCTGGCGCAACTCCTTATAATGCAGGTAATCGCGCGATGGCCCTTTGCGTGCAGCCAGTACAAATTCGTACAGGCATAACAGAAAGAAAGGCAAACCCGCTCCCAGCAACATTTCCTGCGAGCGCGACAATTTTAAGGTGCTCACCACAGGTACTAAAAATTTAAACAGCAGGTTTACTGCCAGACAAACACCAGAAATGATATAGGCGGTGCGGCCATTCAGTTTACTGGAAAAGAGCGCCCATAAAGGCGGCAGCAAGGAAGGGCCGCCGGTGATGGCCGCTATGCTGATCACCACCTCTATCATTCCACCTACAGCAGGCACCATCAAGGCGATACCAATCATACCTATACCCAGCAGCAAACCGGATATACGCGCCACGCGGATCAGCTGCCTGTCTGACGCACCCGGATTAATAACTCCCTTGTAAATATCATTGGTGATAACGGCAGACGTTACATTCAGCGTGGTATTAGCTGTGGCAGAAGTAGAGAAATACATACCCGTCAGCATGAGGCCCATCAGGCCCGGAGGCAGTACCAGCCTGCATACCTCGAGATAGGCATTTTCTGCGTTTAGCCCTGTCAGTGAAGGATTAATACTTTTGTAAATCATCGGCGGCAACATCCATATCAATGGACTTATCAGGTATAATCCTGCAAAAAGGAGTGCTACTTTTTTGGCAGACTTTGGCGAATCCACACTGGTATAGCGTTGTACGAATGTCCAGTTACCGCCGATATAGCTGATATGGTATAACGCAAACGCCACTATGAAACCAATGGTATACTCACCGTTTACCAGCGAAAAGAAATCCTCCGGCACACGGTGTGTAAATTGCTGCCAGCCGCCGGCACTGTGCAGCGACATCGGTAACACCAGCAATACTGCGGCCGTCAGGATAACGAACTGCAGGATATCTGTTACCATTACGGCCCAGAGTCCGCCGATAGCGGTATACGCGATCATCATCAACCCTAATACGATCGTACATGGTACCAGTGGAAACCCAAGGGATACGCTTACCAGTTTAGCCACCGGGTATAACACCGCGCCTTTATTTACCAGCGATACGATCAGGAAGATGTATACGTAGAACTTTTGCACCGGTGCCCCCAGCCGCTGCCGGATGAACTCCGCCGCAGTAAGTGCGCCGGTACGTTTCCAGCGTGGCGCCAGCAGAAACGCAGTAATGATGCCTCCCAGGCACATCGTCCATTGAATGGTTACCGACACAAAGCCATACTTATAGGCAATACTTCCCCAGGCAACAAAAGTGCCCGCAGAAAAAAAGCTCATAAACAGCGAAAGGCCGCCAATAAACCAGGGCACCGCTTCCCCTCCTGCAAAAAACGATTTCATGTTACGGCCGGTACGGGCAAACAGCAAGCCTATTACCAATACAAAGGCGGAAAACACAAATATGACGGCGGTATCTATCGTGGATGTACTCATGAGCGGATTTTAATAATTTTCAGTCCATATGCCGGAATAGTTACGTTCCAGGTGTTGCCGGACAATACCTGCTTTTCCGGTTTCCCTGCTGCGTCTAACAACGTCACCTGATTGGGAGAAATGCCGCCCGCTTTTGAAGGATCAAAGCTGATTGCTGTTTGCTGTTGGTCATCATCACTATTCAGCAGCATAATATACAACGTATGCCGGTCCGTACTTCTGGCACTTAAATAATCTACCTGCGGATTTCTCACTTCCAGCATTCCATCCGGCAAATACAGGTTGGCGGCGGCTCCCAGCACCTGTCCCGGCGCAAAACCATAACTGGTATGTGGCCCTACCTTAGGAGTCACAAAACCTTTAGGAAAGCTGATCCTGTTATTGCTACGCAAACTGATTTCTGATACCAGGTAATCGGTGAGCAATCCCACCTGCCACCAGGCATGGTGCGGATAAGGCCCGGCGCCTTTATTCATGGCCATCCAGTAATAGGAGGCCACCTGCGTAGCCTGGTCTACAAAGGCATCACGTCCCAACACGGCAGCACGTGCCATATTGATGAACAGCGAATCATGCGTAAGCGCGAAAATGCGGACAAACATACCTGCATGACTTGCCAGCATAATTGGCCCGTGATTATTCGCGGAGCCCAGACTCCCACCATGCTCGAAACTTAAACCTACCTGCGATATTTCCCAATCCTGACGCGGTGTTCCATTCACTGTTTTTTGCTTCATATCCGGGATGGGATGTGTATACACCGAAGCCGTATATACTTTAGCAGCTGTAATGGCTGCATCCTGGTAACGTTTGTCTTTGGTTATATCAAAGATATCCAGCATGGCCTGCACCGTCTGCGCTGTGGCGAAATCCGCTACAAAGCGGGTATCGCCGCAAACGCCGAGGTAACTGCCTTTATCAATACCGTTTTTTATGAGCCAGTCTGCTCCTTTGCGGGCAGCCAGCAGATATTTTTCATCTTTCAAAATACGGTATGCTACCACCAGTCCATAAAATGTAGGACGTAAATCCGGTATATCCGTAAACGTTGGTGCGGTATTATCATCATAGGCTACCTCCCAATGTCCATTGGTATGCTGCCATTGCAGGAGTTTGTCGGCCCCAAGGCGTAAGCGCTGTTGCAGCTGCGCATTACCAGGTTCAAACAACAGGATATTACCGATATCAAGCATGGTATAATAGGTTAGTGCTATCGGCTCTACATAGTGTCCCCACTCTTCCGTAAAGCGCGCTCTTTTCCAGAGATAGTATTGCCCTATGGCAGCGCCCTGAAAAAATCCCGGGTCTTCCTGTTGCTGTACCAGCTTAAAGTTGAGTGCAGCGGGCAAACGATGTTTTAGCAATGTTGTATCCTGTGTAATATTAGCCAGCATCCACATAGCACCATAGTCAGAGTTTTTCATGGCATCATGTTCTGCTCCTACTACGCCACCCATATAAGCCTGCGCGCCTATTTCCAGTCCTTTGTAGCGGAAGGTATGCCACATGGAAGTGCTGTCGTCGCCAAGATAATGTAGCATGGCCATGATCCTGCTGGTAAGCGAAGTATGTGTATTCTTCAGCTTCAGGAATTCCGGAAAACGATATACATCATTGATCGCATGTTTGTATACGGTATACCAGTCTGCGGGTTGTACCGTATAGCGGAAAGAAAAAGTCCGTTGCTCACCTGTATGCATATACGAATCTTCCTGTCCCAGTACCGGATGATAGGCTACCGGTGTATACTGACCCTGTCTGTTCATCACAGAAAGGCCAAGTTTCCATTTGGCTTGGGTTATCACATCTTTTTCCCAGGGGTCGCGGGCGGTGCCGGGAGCCGGGATAACCGCCATGGTAATACCTTTGCTGCTAACGAGCGGACTTAATGTAGCCGCCGTACGCTCACGGAATACCACCGGCTTGTCGGGGATACCCTGTCCGTAAGCATAGGCCAGTACAAGGTCTGGCTGAATGGTATTACTCTGGAAATAGCCAGGCAGCATGGCAAAATCAGGCTTATTACCTGCCAGGGTAGCCAGCGTAGGTGAGGCAATGGAATAGTAGCCTGCCTGTTTAGCCGTCAGCGTTATACTAACCAGGATATCATTTTTATATTGTTTATCCAGCTGCCAGCTGGCGTTCACACTACATTCGGTATTATCTGCATTAAACGCCAGTATGCCGTTGTTTTGCTTTGCCGTGGCAGGGAAAAAATGGATTGCCTTGCCGGCGGTATTCATCGCTACCGGACTCAGGTTATTTTCCCAGTTTTTAGTGAGATAGATATAATCTTTAAGGGAGAATCCACCCGGATGTCCGTCCGCCAGATGCAGATCGGGAATGCTGTCCGGCTTTCCGGCAGAGTAGATGACGAGGTATTCTCCGGAAGGCTGTGGCAGTGATTGTCCGCTGGCCACAATACGCTGCAGCTGGTAACCCCGACTGGTTTGCTTCCACTCAAGTGTCAGCTGCTCATTTTGAAGTCGCTGCTGCGCAAACACACCCGGACAAATTAATAATGATAATAGCAACAAGCAATTTCTCATCCCTGATTTATTTTTTTATGGCGCGAGCTACAGTAGCGCCAATGTGGTTTAATCCGTTTTGGTTATAATGTATCTCATCTGTCATCCGGCCCTTTGCTTCAAACAAAGGTGCATCGCGGTATACAATGAATACATTGGGCATAGTTTCCGCAAGGTCTTCCTGTATTTTCCTTACCGTATCGAAGCCTGTTACCGGATGCCCTTTGTAGTTACCGGTTTTCACGATATAGAAAGGTAATGCATCCCCCAGTTCTTTTCTGAAACGCAGTATCAGATTGCTTAGTGCCGTTTTGTATTCAGCAGGTTGCAATCCTCCGCTGTTGATGGCATTGGCATCTCTCTCCCCCTGTAACCAGATGATACCTTTTAATACTCCCTTTGAAAGGGCAGCCGCAGCCTTTATTTTGGCTACAGCTGCTGTAAAAAGATTACCGGAAGTATCCCAGGTATCCATATCGCCTAACCGGGCCTTTTCGTGGCAGGAAGCACCTCCTCTGGCCGCCGGCACAATGATAACGGTATCGCGGGTACGCTGATGATATGCCGCGGCAAAGGCCGGCCACATACTACCGGTACCCGCCACCTGAAAATGTCCGTCATCCTCTCCCACCGGATCATGCAGCGGCTCCAGTGTATTGCTTTTCCATCTGTATTCAACAGCTACACCCGCAGCAGGATGAACAGACCTGCTGCTATCCCCTTTTCCCACTGCATTACTCTGTCCTGCGGCCAGAAAAATACTACGTTGTGCCGATGACGTTAGTGACAGGACGTTTAACAAAACCATCATACTACTTCCAATCAGGATTCTGCTGCAATAAGTTGTTGGCATTTACTTCTGATTGAGGAATCGGAAAATATTTATTTCTTTTCTGTGGTACTCTTGCCGGAAACACATCATTAACAGCTTTGGGCACTACCTGCATGTAGGTATCTGTGCGGGAAAGATCGTACCAGCGGTCTCCTTCGCCAAACAGCTCCCAGCTGCGTTCCTGTAGTACGGCAGCAATAAAAGCGTCTTTATCAAGCCCGGTTGCCAGCGGATCAAGGCCTGCACGGGTCCTGATGGCATTGATGTACGTATAGGCCTTACCGGTAGCACCATTTTGTCTGGCTTCCGCTTCTGCCGCTACCAGGTATACATCTGCCACACGCAACAGTGGAATATTGGAAGCATGCGCGTTGCCGATAGAATTCGGATCTGCATACTTTCTCATCAGTACACCTTTGGTGGTAATAGGCGTAATAGAGGCCTGCGGCACCTTTACACCCTGCTTATTCGTATAGGTGGTATCCATTAATGCACGTCGTTTATCCTTCGGGTCAAAAGACATATAAAAAGACATAAACACAAATGCAGAACCATAGGAAGAATTACCGTAGGCAGGCGCTGTACTGTTTGCAGGGCCGTAAAGGCTCATAATCTGGCTGGTACGGCCCCCCGCCACAGATTCTGATTCAAAGGCCCAGAGATTTTCCTTCCTTGCCACATCTTCCTTTGCCACATCAAAAACATCTGCGTAATTATCCATCAAACCAGTGCCGCTGCCTGCTGTAATTACCTTTTCCGCCTGCTGCAACGCCAGCTGGTAATTGGCTGCATATAATGCTGCCTTCGCATGCAGCGCCTGCACCGCCTGCTTACACGGACGACCTTTCACCAGTGTATTCGAATAATCAGGCAGGTATAATTCGGCAGAATCCAGGTCAGAGAAGATCTGCTTATATACATCCGCCTGCGGACTCTTAGGCATATAGGCGTCCGTAAGCGTCTGACTCGCCTTGGTACGAATCACCACATCACCGAAGGTTTTGGTCAGCATCCAGTGAAAGAAGGCGCGGAGAAAATAGGCTTCCCCCAGGATCTGCTGCTTGCGCGTGGTATTGGCCATCACGGTGGCAGGCACTTTTTGCAATATCCAGTTAGCGTTTTCAATACCGGAGTAACTGTTATTCCAGATATCGATCGGACATTCGTTCGTACGACTAAAACTCACTACGGCACTGTATTGCGGATCAAAGCTAAACAGCGTATAGGTATCTCGTCCCACTACAGGACGGGGATATATCTGGTCTGCACTAAAATCAGCTACCAGCAATGGTGAAGGACCTGCATACAAATCTGCAAGTTTGCTGTATACCGCTGCCAGTCCGGCTTCTGCATCCTCTGATGTCTTATAGAAATTTTCTGTATAGATAGAAGAATAAGGTGTCTCTTCCAGTTTGCTGCAGGAATAACAGGACCATGCCAGCAAACCTGCAAAACTATATTTGAGTATACTTTTCATGCTAATTAGTTTAAATAATGAAACATCAGAACCCCACCTGTAAACCCAGGAGGAACGAGCGTGCGGTAGGATATACCAGGTTATCCACCCCTATCTGCTTGTTCGAATTACCGAAGGTGTTTACTTCCGGATCAAAGCCGGTATACTTTGTAACCGTGAAGAGGTTATTGGCGCTGACATATACTCTTGCAGAAGAAATACCTTTTATCTTTGGCACCCGATAACCCAGGGTGATATTTTTACAACGCAGGAAAGAACCATCTTCCATAAAGCGGTCCGTAAGTGGTAAACGTCCGCCCTGGAAGCCGCTCACGTACTCATTGGAAGGGTTCGTCGGCGACCAGCGGTTTACCAGTGCTGCATACATATTTCTGCTACCCAACGGATTCTCGAAAGAATAGCGGGCAAGGTTATAGACTTTATTACCCTGCGTTCCGGCGAAGAAAGCGCTGAAATCAAACTGCTTATAACTCAGGTTAGTGGAGAAACCATAAATAAAATCAGGATTGGCATTTCCCACAACTTTCTGATCATCTGCACTGATAACCTTATCGCCATTCAGGTCTTTCACCTTCATTCCTCCGGTACGGCTACCAGAGCCATCCAGCACGGTTTCTCCTGTTTGATAAACACCATCAAAAACATATGTCTTAAAGAGCCCTAATGGTTGTCCGATCTGCATCACCTGGTAGTTGCTAACAGCGTATTCATTGAGTCCGCCTGCAAGACTCAGCAGTTTATTGCGGTTAAAAGAGATGTTACCGGCTACAGACCATTTCACCGCACGGTCTACCACGATGGCATCTGCCGCAATCTCGATACCTCTGTTTTCCATACTGGCGAAGTTGCCTGTCACGGTAGTATAACCAGAAGAACCCGGCAACTCTTTTACAAAAAGCAGGTCATTGGTTTTTTTCCGGTAGATATCAGCTGTAATATTCAGCCGGTCTTGCAGTAGGCCCAGATCGAAGCCAAAATCGGCCTGTACAGAGCGTTCCCACTTGAGGTCTTTATTCGCAATCCCTGTTGGACTAATACCGGTAACAGGAGCATGATCAAAATAATATTGACCATTGGCTGCCTGTAATGAAAGCGACTTATAGGCATCGATGGCGCCTGCATTGCCGGTAACGCCGTAACTGAATCGGAACTTCAGGTTGCTGATGGCTGTAATATCTTTTACAAATTGTTCTTCAGAAGCACGCCAAGCCACGGCTGCTGCGGGGAAGAAACCATATTTATTGTTTTCACCAAACTTCGTAGAACCATCAACGCGGGCAATCAGATCCAGGAGATATTTATCACGGAAGCCGTAGTTGATGCGGCCCATGTAGGAATCGAGCCTGTCTTTGGAGCGGCTGCTGGACACGGTGCGAACGGTGGCCAGTTGTACCGCCTCGTTCGCAGTGGCATCATTCGGAAATTTGCTGGCATTGATGCTGTTTGAATTGGCATTATTGGATTGCGTAGCATACACACCAGTAGCCTTTAACGAATGTTGTTTACCAAATCGTGTTTCATAGGTCAGTACGTTCTCCAGCAGCAGTACAATGTTATTACCATTGTTCTTCGCCGCAGAACCTCCACCGCCGGCCAGGTCGCCGCTATTCATAATAGAACGGGGAGAATAATAGTCATTTAATGAAGAGGAAATAATCGGGTTGAAGTTGGCGCGGTAGGTCAATCCTTTCAGCGGAGTGATTTCTGCATACAAACTTCCTATCGTGCGATTGATTTTATCTCTGTTCAGAATTTTTGATAAGCCCACCGGATTTACCACTTCCCGGTAGCGTCCGTTCATCTGGTCGCCGAAGGGCAGAATGGCACCGTTATCGTCGTAGGCTTTCAATGTAGGAGGTGCGCCCATGGCAGCTCCGATGATGCTGGCCGTAACAGCGCCTGCATCAATACTGGAAGAACCGGTAGGTATACTGTTATTGACTACATAGCTGGTAAGCACGCTGGCGCCTACTTTCACTGCATTGCTCACCCGATGGTCGAAGTTGAGGCGGAAGGAGTAGCGGGTGAAATCAGAGCTGATAACGATACCATCCTGTTTAAAGTAATTGCCGGAGAGCGCAAACTGGGTCTTCTCATTTCCTCCGCTTACTGTCACCTGGTGATTTTGCATGGGTGCATCGCGGAAGATCATGTCCTGCCAGTTGACGCCCTGTCCCAACGTTTCAGGATTAGCGTATACAGTAGTTTTATAGACTTCATTTTCCAGCGCTGCAAATTGAGATGCATTCATCATATCCATACGCCTGGTAACGCTTTGTACACCGTAATAGCCATCATAGCTCACGATGGTTTTGCCGGCCTTCCCGCGTTTGGTGGTGATGAGTACAACGCCGTTGGCGCCACGGGCACCATAGATAGCTGTAGCAGAAGCATCTTTCAGTACAGATACAGATTCAATATCGTTTGGATTGATAATAGAAAGGGAGCTGATGTCATTTACGCCCCCGGAGTTGGATAGCTGCACACCATCTACTACGTACAGTGGTTCAGAAGTACCGTTGATGGAGTTTACACCACGGATACGCATGCTGATGCTGCCACCTGGTGCTGCTGAGTTTTGTGTGATCTGCACACCGGATACACGCCCCTGGAGGCCTTGTACTACGTTGGAAATAGGTGTCTGTTTCAGGTCCGCTGTTTTCACGGAGGTGATGGCACCGGCTACAGCGGCTTTTTGCTGGGTGCCGTAACCTACCACCACTACTTCGTCCAGGTCTTTGTTGGTTGTCTGCAATACTACATCAACTACATTACGATTGTTTACAGGTATTTCCTGCGTCGTATAGCCGGTAAAGGTGAATACGAGGATGGCATTGGCATGACTGGTCGTTAGTGAATACCTGCCATCTACACCGGTTACAGCCCCTTCGGCGCCCCCTTTTACTCTGACGGTTACTCCCGGCAGCGTTTCTCCGCTTTCAGCGCCGGTTACCTTACCTTTCACCGTCAGCTGCTGGCCGAAGGCCAGCATTGGGACAAGGAGAATTGGGAACATTCCCAGTAATTGAATGAATCGTTTATTCATAACTGTGGATCTTGGTGTTTGTCGGGATAGATTGACTAACAGTGTACGCAACACTGCTTGTTTTAATGTCCTGCGATCTGTTTTTGGTTGTTGGCAGACAGGTGATGCACCAGCCGTCTGTGAACGATAAACATGGAATAAATCGATCCCAATTTTGTTAAAGAATCTGAGCGCGCAAAATATTTTGGGAAATATTTTTCATGGGAACAGTCCCATTTTTTTGGGATAGTTCCCAAATGATTATTTTTGGAATAGAAAGCCTTAAATATCCACGTATGAAATCGAAATACACGACTATTATCGACATCGCGAAGCAGTTAAACATCTCTAAATCGACCGTTTCGCGGGCACTCACAGGGCATCCCAACGTAAAGGAGCATACACGAAAAGCGGTGATGGAATTGGCGGCCACCATGGAGTACCAGCGGAATTCGCTGGCATTGGGCTTTAGCAAGCATACCACCCATACAGTAGGCATTATGGTGCCAGAGTTTATGTCTACCTACTTCCCGAGTGTAATTGTAGGTGTGCAGGATGTAATGCAGGCTGCAGGTTATAATGTGGTCATCTGCCAGCAAAATGAATCTTATGAAACAGAAGTCGATAACATGAAGTTATTACTCTCCTATCGCGTAGACGGGATTATCGTTTCCCATACCAAAGAAACCAGGAACTTCGACCATTTCACGCTGGCACAACGAAGAGGCGTGCCGCTGGTATTTTTCAACCGCGTGCCGGAAGACATGAACGTACCCAGTGTTATTGTAAATGATTATGAGGCCGCCTTCCAGGCAGTAGAGCACCTGATCGGCATTGGACGTAAACGTATTGCCCACCTGGCAGGACCCGATGCACTGGTAAACTCAAGGCTCCGCAGACAAGGCTACCTCGACGCACTCAAAAAACATGGTATCCCCTATAATCCAGACCTGGTATTATCCTATGATCTTACTATAGAAAAAGTAAAAATCTACATGAAACATTTCCTGGAGCTGGAAACGCCACCGGATGCGCTCTTTGCCATCAACGACCCTACCGCTATCGCAGCCATGGAAGTAGTGAAAGCAAAAGGACTACGCATCCCGCAGGATATTGCCATCATCGGCTTCAGCAATGATTTTTCTGCCGGCCTGGTATCACCCGGACTCACCACCGTCGCACAACCCACGGCAGAAATAGGCCGGACAGCAGCGGAAATGCTGCTGCAAGAGCTAAATGCAAAAGTGAAAAATGATTATAGTATTAAGAAAGCACCAACAACGCAACTGGCTACGAGGTTGATAATCAGGGAATCGACGGTAGCGAAGGGGAAGTAAAATAACTTATGTGCGCTGCCACAAATGAACGGCAACATTTGTAATTACCATGGTAAGTACTAATGGTACAATTAATAAGGCCAGTACTACTAATTTATTAGCTGTTGTATTCCATTCTCTTTCCTGATATTTCAAGAGAATACGCGCGGCCTGTGGCTTAAAATACAAAAAGTATAATACCGCAAGGAAGCCAAGCACAAATGGAGCGAGGCATAACTTATTTGTTTCATAATCTCTGCTAAAAGAACCAACATACCAGCCTGTGAAAAGTCTGATTAAGGCAAATCCCAATGCGATAAAAAGACCAACAGATAGTGTTACAAAAGTAGCTGGCTGAAAAACAGATTTATATCCATTCTTCTTTTCGAAGTATTTGTACAAAAACCAAAACATGAAATCAAACATATGATTCAGATAAATATTAATGCTATTTTACTAAGAGGAGCATACTCAAAATTAACGGCGCGGCATATGCACAGACGCTTACCACCGCCCAAAATTTTCTGGTATGGTCTGGAAAACTATTGAATTCAACTAATAATCTTTCTATCTTTTCTTCGCTGTAAATTCTGTTTACAAGCAATATCCAGATGGGCATAACCGGAATGACATAATAATTATTGGGTATATACCTAAAGACATCGAAACCTATCCTTTTCAGGGCTACAAACAATAAAAAAAAGAGAAAAAACTGCCCCATGGAAACAACCACCGTAGCGGCAAAACGTGGCGACCGATCACGGTATCTAGCGTAATATTTATAGGTGCTAATGAAAATCCATTTATATGACATAGGGATTAATTGATTTAATCAAATGCTCAGGTAATCAATGGCAATATTATTGGGGAATGCTTCTCACTGTATTCATCAACCCTTCCCAGAAGACACTATCTTTAATAGCGGAACTAACCATATATCGCTTTATTTCACTCACTACTTTTTCCTGATCTTCTAATTTTATTTTCAAATAGAACAAATCAGCAATAGCTTCCTTGTTCTCCGGATGTAAGGTCACATAATTACTAATTTCATCCAGTGAATGTTGATATGCAAGATCTCTTTTCTCCAAATTACCAGTCTTTTCAGCATCCATGGCTATAAAGACATCCCGGTAAATATCTTTCTGGTAAATCTTTGAAAAAGTATTGGCGTCTAAGGAGTCTACAAAGCGCAATCCACGTTCTCCTTTTTTCTGGAGGATAAAGATTCTTATTGCCATATTTCCCATACGAACTTTATACCGTGAACAGAAATGAATCTCTTCATCAATAATATGCAGGGAGGAATCTAATAGTGCACTATTCCCTGTCATATAATACTTATTAAAGAAGTCATTTGCCTTCCTGAAAGACTTTTCGCAGTCACCACCTGAATGTCCTGATGTGTGGAAACATCCGAATGATAAAACGCAAACTAAAACAGCAATAGATAATTGAATGATTGTTGGCTTATTTTGGTTCATACTTCTCCTGTATTATGCTGGCACTGAAGAAAAAGTGTCTCGTGGAACAGATTTCGTTATTCTTACTGGCTTTACCTGGCTAGTCTTTACGATAATTCCTGGTTTGCTGTGTAATTAATGGGGACTGCAGCTCAAATTCGCCAGATCATACATCCATTGATGCCTGGCGTCACCTTGAAAGTAAAAATATTTATGTGGAAATTAATATAGCCGGAAGTATTTTTTATTCAAGAAAATTTCGCGCATGATAAGTAATGGAAATCAGTGTATAACAGGCCGGTGCACTCCGTATCATCGCCAGGGATATGATGTAATACTGTCGATATAACGTTATATTTTTGCAGCATGAAAGCGACACTGTATTCCCATACCACAGCATTAGGCACCATAGCGTTGAAGAATATAGATGCATCAATGGGCGTGGTCGGCGGCATTCTCACACCTAACGGTTCCTATTTTCGCTACCAACGTATCTTTAGAGACTGCCATGGTACACATAATTTTGAAATAACAGACTTAGGCCTGAACATTCAATTAGAAAATGGTTGCTTCCTACATGCGTCCGGTGGCTATTCTATTCATGACATCCCTGAATTCCCGGATGAAATTACGGTTCATGTAGTCGGCTCCAACTACTTCAATATCTTTAGTAGCTTAACTGAAGATGTGCTTCCTTTTGTTCATTCCGTCTGGACAACAATAACAGTGGAGACTAAAATGGATTTGGAAGAAGAGCTGGAAAAAGAAATCAGGTTATTCAGAAGAAAAAAACAATTCAGTCACCACCCGTATGCAAACTATAGATTCTATGCCCTCGCACGGGATGAGCGCAACGATGATGTACTCTTTTATGCCATAGGTAAAGGGAATATTAAATTTGTTGTAATACATCTTACCTGGATAGGGCAGGCAGAAACAGACCCGACATGGCCAAGTGCAAACTGGTATTTGAATTGGGAGGAGTTTGCGGAGAGGATGGAGGAAGATGCGGAAGGGTGGGAAGAGGAGGAGGAATAAGGAAGTACCTGATACAAACTTTTATATAGGCTATTTACAAAGATGAAATCCATTGCAAATACAACGGATTTCAATATTCAAAAATTAGCTCTCAAAAGATTTTAGTTGTATTCCATCGGCGGTTTTCCATTCTATCGGGCCACTGGAAGACCTGGAAAGTGTTGCAGCTGCTGCACGCGAAGAAGAAGTAAAAATATAATCCTTTGTGAGTTTATAGAATGCTCCTTCTACAACCAATATTCCTTCACTCAGCATTTTTTGCCTTTCAAGACGAATACTCTCGCTAAGGGATTGTTGTGCTGCAATGAGAAGCAGAGAGTCTTTGTAAACAATAAAGCCTTCTGTTGAAGGGCTTCCTATGCTACTGGCACCAGCACCATTTTTACAATAGAAAAGTTGTTGTCTGGTAGTTCCCTGTTCAACTGTTTCTATTAATAATTCGAATATCTTATAACCAAGTGAAGCCGTCAGTATTCTTACATTAGACAGAAACTCCTCTAACTCCGCCTGTTCTGCTTCCGACAATTCGGGCCTGGCAGGCGTATTCTGACTGATGGCAAAACGCCCAGCTGAAACAGCTATTTCATACAACCGGCTTTCCAGGTATTTCACACTAGCTTTATTTAAATATTTATCCTTGCTAACAAAAAATACGGCTTCGTTCCAAAAATCTTTATTGACGATATGTTGCGCTAATCGCTCAGCAACAACTTCTGCTTCACCTATATAGGCAGCATCTTCATTATTACCATCTTTACCAAATAAAATATAAACACCTGGTTTTTGAAATTCAGTACGTGCGTTATAATCCCTGATTTTAATGCGGGGAACCTTTATACCAATGCCTGTCCAGTTACTAAGCTCTGCAGTGGTCAATCCATTGGTCGTTCCATCAGGTAAAAAGAGCCTTATTGTTTTTCCGAAAGTAATCATGCTACGTGGGTTTCAATCTAGTTCGTATATATAGCTAAAATATGGAAAATAGTGGAATACAACATACAAGCTAAAATCTTATCATTTTAAAGGTGATTAAAACATACCAAACATTTCGAAACCCTTAGAGGGTCCATACTTGGAATTATAAATGTGATTGTTTGTTTTTTGCTAATCCGGTTCTTACTTACACTTTTAATGATACTAAAGAGATTCTTTATTATTTTTAACAAACAAGTAGAGACGGAATAAAAAACCTTCAAAATGAAAACCATTGAAACTTACAACAGTTTTCATTTTAAAGGTTTTAAATTATTGTATTATCAGTTAATCAATAGAGCCGAGATACCTCATATTGGTGGCAGGCCAAGCTCTTTTAAAAACTGATTATGAATAGCAGTAGCTTCTGCAGCTTTCTTTTCTATTTCTATTATTTTTTCATTTACCGCTTTTATGTCAATCTTCTCTTCAGAAACAGCAGTACTTACATAACGAGAGATATTTAAATTATATCCATTTTGCTCAATTTCACTCATTGAAACCCTTCTGGCATATCTATCAACCTGTTCAGGTCTGAACTGATAGGTTTCAACTATTTGCTTGATATGGTCCTCCTCCAGCGTATTCTGTCTTTTGCCAGGTTTGTAGTGCTCACTTGCATTAATAAACAAAACGTCATCCTGCTTTTTACATTTCTTCAACACCAATATACAAACAGGAATTCCTGTCGAATAGAATAAATTGGAAGGCAAACCTATTACGGTATCGATATTATTATCTTTTAAGAGCTTAGTCCGGATTTTCTCTTCTGCGCCACCGCGGAATAACACACCATGCGGGAGAATAATAGCCATGGTTCCCTCTTTCGCTAAATAGTGAAATCCATGTAACAAGAATGCAAAATCAGCGGCCGATTTTGGAGCTAAGCCATAACTATTGAACCGGAAATCTTCTGCCAGGACATCATTAGGCTCCCATCGCAAACTAAACGGAGGATTAGCTACTATCGCATCAAACTCCATTTTTTTACTCGGATTCATTTCATTGAGCAAAGGCCAATGATTTTCTAAAGTATCACCGTGGAATATATCAAACTCAGCATCTTTCATACCGTGTAATAACATATTCATTCGGGCCAGGTTATAGGTAGTGATGTTTTTTTCCTGGCCATAAATTTTACCAACACTACCTCCATTATCTTTAATTCTCTTTCTTACATTCAGTAACAATGAACCAGACCCACATGCAAAATCCAGAATCTTATCAAACTTACCTTTTACACCAGTCTTCGGTTCCTGGCTGTCCAGGCTTACTATTCTAGACAAAATAGTCGAAAGCTGTTGTGGTGTATAGAATTCTCCGGCTTTCTGACCTGAACCCGCAGCAAACTGTCCAATCAAATATTCGTATGCATCGCCTAGAACATCCGTTTCTTTCGAAAACTTCGCAATACCTTCTGCTATTTTAGTAATAATATTACATAGCTGCTTATTACGGTCTTTAGAAGTTTTCCCAAGCTTGTCGGAGTTCAGATTAATTTCAGAAAACAACCCCTGGAAAGTACTTTCAAAAGATTCATTTTCGATGTATCTAAACCCGTTTTCCAACGTCACAAGTAAATCCTCACTTTGAATCCGGGCTAGCTCCGCAATATTACTCCATAAGTATGCCGGCTGAATGATATAATGCACTTTCCTGCGCATTTGCTTCTCAAATTCTTCTATATCCCCCTCATTTGCCTCATACCATACGCTCAGGGGAGTACGTTTATCATCATTATTCAGCTTGGGATAATCCGAACCTAGCTCCTTTTGAGCAGCAGCTTCATAATTATCAGATAGATAGCGAAGAAATATAAAGGAAAGCATATAGTCACGAAAACTATCCGCATTCATCGCTCCTCGCAGTTGATCTGCAATATCCCAAAGGGTCTTACCTAGCTGCTGTTGATCTTTCTGTGCCATTATGCCGATTAATATTTAAAATTATATTTGTTTTGAATTTTCTGGAAAATCTCTATAAATAAAGACTCATCCGCAGGAGCCATTTTGTTGGACTGTAAGCGATAAACGTTTTTGTGAGACAACGCATTAATGGTTTCGCTGACTTCTCTAACATTTTCAACTGCTATCTGCTCCAACACATAACTCAAACGGCCAACGCCAAGAAATGAAGCTATATTTTCCAAAAGCTGTCTTAACAAAACGAAATGAAAAGCAAATAACTCTGTTCTTATTGCAGTATCAAGTGTTTTTATTAGGTGAAGATGAAATAAGAACACCTCATTCTTCAAACTATTTAACTCCAGACTCCTATCTTGCAATGTTAATATAAATGGTTTGGTATCTTCCTTATAACGTCCGCTTTTCTCACCCTTTTTTAACTTGTCAAATAAAATAGAGAATAACCCTATATGATGGGTAGTAATAATTATTTTTTTATCCAAAAAATTCTTCTCGATTAAATCAAAAATAGATTCAGCAGTAAAAAAAATATTATGCTCATCCAGACTTGAAACAGGATCATCGATAAAAAAGTGTTTATCCTGGTTACTTGCCCATTCATCTACTGCAAACAAGGTTAAGAAGAAACACCAAACAAATAGTCTTTCTTCGCCTCTTGATATTTTGATCGGAATTTGATTTTCTTCATCAAGATAGAATGTAACAGACTCAATTCCTAACTCAAGGTTCTCATGAAGATTCAATCGAAACTTGTATTTTGGATTATAAATAGACAGTACTTCTTCAAGATCGTGCTTGGAAATAAATGAGTGGTATTTACTTAAGCTACTATATAAAATATTCAGACATACATTGGAATTATTATTCTCCTCGTCATTTTCCCATACAAATAAATCTTCACTAAAAGCATTGTAATACACACCAGTATGCTTGCCGTTGTTCTGACTTTTTGTAAAGTCTTTATACGCTACTGACAAACGTGTTTTTCCGGTAGCATTGAAAGCGTAAATCAGGATTAAATTCTCCTGACTCTCAAAAAGCTGCTGTGCTATTGCTAATTCATTCATTATTAATCATTCATTTTGGGAAACAAACGTTGCATGAGTGCTTTTTTGTGGAGTTGTAATTGCTCCACTTTGCCAGTTTTCGCAGCAATTAAGTCATCTAAAGATGAGAGGCATGCTGCTATTGTTTGTTGTTCTTTTAGTTTTGGAGGAAAATCAACAATAAAATCCTTGATTTGCTGGGCACTTATGTGAGGAATACCTGAACTAGTATTCACCTTATCAACATACTTCCTAAATTTATCCGACATAAAATGCTGGTAAAGATATTTCACATCTGACTTTTCATTAGCCCTAACTTTGGCGACTCTTTGTATCAAAATAGAATTTGAGTCTTCTTTTTTAATAATTGCAACATTCTTCCCAACTTTTGACCCATCCATTCCTATCACGATATCTCCTTCTGCTAGTAAATATTTCCTTATATTTTCTAAATTTCCTAAGAAAAATTTATCTATATCTTTTGAATGTCTGATAAATCCTTCAGTTATGTTAATTCCCCTCAGAATTCGTATTCCACTATTATTATCACTAAGTTCCTCACTCTTGAGAGCAATTCCGGACAGAAGATCAATATAATTTTCGATTTTACTCTGTACCCACTCCCCATCCTTCAAAAACTCCGGAAAACGATACTTCGGCACTTTCTCCCCCTCTTGCGGAAAAAGATTTTGCATCAGGCCTTTTTTATGCTCTTTGAGCAGGTCCAGCTTCTGATTTTGAGCAGCAATTATGTTATCTAAGCAAGAAAGACAGGATGCGATTTTTTGTTGTTCTTGAAGTTCTGGAAGAGGAATTGGAATTATATCTAACTGACCCCTATTTAATTTTGGTTGAGCCATTCCTGTCAGAAAATCTTCGAGACTTATTGAATTCAGATAGTTTTCAACAACCGTCTGGGTATATGGAGATTTAAACTTTAAAACATGTGCATGGTTATTTACCCAAGTCTTACCTGAAATCCCAAACGCAATTGGATAAGTTCTAGCAACTAAATTTGCTCCATCTTCCGAAATACATAATAAGTTTTCATCAAAAAGAAAATCCTTTACATAATCAATAACTCCCGATGCCCCATAATAAGGCACAGTACCTTTTATCCTTTGACCTTCGGTTACTGGTTGTCTTCGTGAATCCAAATTCTCCGCAATTTCGCCCAAAGTTCTTTCCTCCCACTCTCCATCCTTCTCAAACTCAGGAAATCTCAACTCCGGTATCAATTTTTTATCCTTATTCATAAGCTATTAATCCTGAAATTTCACGCCCTTGGGCAATCTTCTTTAATTGAGGTACTAAATCTGCCATTAATTCAAGTTCTTTAACCCTGCGTTCTCTCCAGCTTAGCTCCAATGGTGCTAATAAATCAGTTAATTGTTCTCCATCAAATATCATCCTGCTGACAATATTATCTACAAAGGATTTAAATACCTCTGTTTGCAAACCATGCTTTTCAGCAATGGATGCCAATTCTTTATTGTGTTTATCATTCTTAAATTGATCATAACCTTTGCGTAACTCATCAACGCTTTGCCCGCTGTTCCAATCCAGGCTTCTGATATACGCCGCCAGATCCTCTTCCTCATCCATCAAATTAGAATTGGATTGCAAAAGACTGATTATCTGGCCTCTGGTCATTTTTTGCTTAGCCGGTTTCTTTTGCGTACTCTCAGCAATCAGGTTCATGATATAGTCATAGTCGATCACTGCGGAGGCAAACAATACAAATTCAAAATCCAGTTGCTGTATCTCCGGTGGTGCGTTCTCCCCTTCCTTCTCCTGTATTGCCCTGTATGCTCTGGCGGTTTCCAGATAGGCACTTCTGTAGTGCTGCAATTTCTCTTCCGATAGAATATATTCTATTTCTTCCTTTTGGAATTCATCCAAATCCGTATATTGATCCAGCTGCGTTTTAAGTCGCTGTACTTCTTTGAAATTTTCCACAAAGGCTAATTTTGCGGCATCTCCCCGAAGAGAATATACCTCCGACGGCTCATTTACCAATCCATTCGCCTCCATAAAATTGCCCAGCTTCGCTACGGCCTCTTTGAATTTATCAATTACCACTGGTGCAGGATCTACCAGCCAGATCTTCCTTGCTTTGCCATTATCTTCACCGGAGAAAAGCGCAATAGCCTGATCTACCGCCACCTGCTGTGAACGAAAATCCAATATATTACCATAAGGCTTGGTATCGTTGAGTACACGATTGGTACGGGAAAACGCCTGGATCAAGCCATGGTATTTCAGGTTTTTATCCACATACAGCGTATTCAGGTATTTGGAATCAAAACCTGTGAGTAACATATCCACGACAATAGTGATGTCAATCTTGTTTTTGTGCGGATAATCCTCGTTGCTATACTTTTGATCTTTGATGCGTTTCTGTACATCCTGATAATACAAATCAAATTCGTTGATTGAATGACCAGTGCCATATTGCTTATTATAGTCAGCAATGATTTCAGTCAACGCTTTTTTCTTCTCATCCGGATTTTCGGCATTATCTAATTTCTCCTGGATCAGATCTTCCTGAAGCTGGCGGATATCAGCAGCATTCCTCTGGCTTTGAGGATCTCCATCTTTCGCTATCAGTTGAGCTGGCGGGGAAAATACACAAGCAATATTCAAAGGAATATAGTCAGGATGCTTAGCTCGTTCCCTCTTTTGTATATCTTTAAATAACTGATAATATTCTATCGCGTTATTAATTGAACTTGTTGCCAGCAAGGCATTGAATCGCCTTGAGTTGGTGGCTGCATTATGCTTTTCAATGATAGCGTCTGCCACTGCCTGCTGGGCAATTGCTTCGCCTGGTTGAGCATTTATATTGCCTTGTCCTTTATAATAATCAATATGAAAACGCAGTACATTCCTATCATCTATCGCATGCGTAATCGTATAGGCGTGCAGGCACTTTTCAAAGATATCTTTAGTCGTTTTTTTATACTTGATATCTCCTTCTCTTTCTGTCTGATTCGCATTCTCATCAAATATCGGAGTACCCGTAAAACCGAACAGCTGTGCATTGGGGAAGAACTCCTTAATTGCTTTGTGGTTATCTCCAAACTGAGAACGATGACATTCATCAAAGATGAAAACCATGCGACTTTGGCTCAATGATTCCAGCCGCTCCTTATAATTCTTTTTGTAGGTTCCATCCAGTGCCAGTGCCAGTTTCTGAATAGTGGTAACAATGACTTTATCAGCATAATCAGTAGACAGCAAGCGCCTTACCAGGGTTTCTGTATTGGTATTTTCCTCCACACTTCCTTCCTGAAATTTATTGAACTCTTCACGTGTTTGCCGGTCAAGATCTTTTCTATCTACTACAAACAAACATTTGTCAATATCCGGGTTATCTTTCAGTAAGGTAGAAGCCTTAAAAGAAGTAAGCGTTTTACCACTTCCCGTCGTATGCCAGATATAGCCATTCCCCCTGTTATCTTTGATACTATCTACAATTGCTTTAACGGCATAAATCTGATAAGGCCGCATGATCAGCAATTTCTGCTCACTTTCGACCAATACCATGTATTTGCTGATCATTTCTCCCAGCAGACACTTGGTTAGAAACTTATCTGTGAAGTCATGCAGATTATTTATCTTTTTATTTTCAATATCTGCTAATTCATAAACAGGCAAAAACTGTTCTTCTGCATTAAAAGCAAAATGCTTGTTCTGGTTATTGGCAAAATACAATGTGCGACTCACATTGCTTACCACGAACAACTGCATAAAACAAAGTAGTGAATTATTATACCCATTCCCCTGTTCACTCTTATAATCCACTATCTGCTGCATCGCCTTCCGATGAGATATATCTCCTTTCTTCAGTTCGATTTGTACAACGGGTAATCCATTGATCAGCAAAATTATATCGTAGCGCTGATGACTGTTCTCTGTATTGATACGTAACTGATTGATCACCTCAAAGTCATTTTTGCACCAATCTTTGTTGTTTACCAAAGTATAATGCAATGGCGAACCATCTTCACGCTGGAAATATTGTTTTTCACGCAATAACTTAGATGCCACAAAAACATCCGGCTGAATGATTTCATCTCTAAGCCTTAAAAATTCATTGTCTGTAAGCCGAACACGATTGAGGGCTTCGAATTTTGCCCTGAAATTCTGCTCAAGCGCTTTTCTATCGATAATATCATGTCGATGGATATATTTAAGATCCGTGAGTTGCCTGATCAGCTTATTCTCTATTTCATGTTCTGTGTTCATCTTTCTTTAATCTAAGATTTTACGGTCTGTATTGGATTCAGGAGCATTTTTAATGATTACCCATCTTATCATTTCATGCGTCACACCAATCAAACAGGATCCTCAAAAATACCAATCTTGTTCGAATTGCTATTCAATTAATACTATGTACAGCTTATCCTGTCTAATATAGTAAAAATACGCTAATTAATAGATGGATTTGCGTTGCTTGATCTTCAATGAAAAGAAACAATTTTACTGGCATGTCAAAAAAATCATACTTGCCACAGGAGAAAGAGAAGAATTAGTAAAATTGTAAGGTGGGTCTCCTAGCTTTATTATTAACATAGCTATTAAACAAAAAGGCTTCAGGACATATTTGTTCTGAAGCCTTCTTCTGTGATCCCGCTGGGACTCGAACCCAGGGCCCATACATTAAAAGTGTATTGCTCTACCAACTGAGCTACGGAATCATTCCCGTGATGGGAGCGCAAAAGTAGGAAAAATTTCATTCCTGCCAAATTTTTTGAAAAATTTTTCCAAACGGCTCCAACAATTAATTTTATCAATCTCTTTCATTACATTTATTTCTCACCTATTTTTGTGGCGCAAAAATTTACGCATGAATAATTTCTTTCAGAACAAAGTGGTGGTCATCACTGGTGGCTCTTCAGGTATTGGTAAAGCGCTGGTAGCAGAAATGCTCCATAATGGTGCCCAGGTTGCCGTGTGTGGTCGTAAACAGTCTGCGCTCGAAGCGCTGCAGAATGAACTTGGCACCAAAGATATCTTTACCTATGTCGCTGATGTGAGCATCGAGGCCGACTGCCAGGCGTTCATCGAAGCAGTAACCGCTAAGTTCGGAAAGATAGATATACTCATCAACAACGCAGGTATCTCCATGCGCGCACTCTTCCGCGACCTGGACCTCAGCGTACTCAAATCCCTGATGGATATCAATTTCTGGGGAACTGTCTATTGCACTAAATTCGCCTACCCGGCCATCCTCGCCAGCAAAGGTACCATCGTAGGGGTCTCCTCTATTGCCGGTTACCGCGGACTCCCGGCACGTACCGGTTACTCCGCCTCCAAATTTGCCATGCAGGGTTTCCTCGAAGCATTGAGAACCGAAAATCTTCGTACCGGCGTTAACGTGATGTGGGTTTGCCCTGGCTTCACCGCCTCCAATATCCGCAATACCGCCCTCAATCCACACGGACAGGCACAAAGCGAAACACCGCTCAACGAAGATAAACTCATGAGCGCCGAAGAAGTTGCCGCCAGAATAGGTAAAGCCATCGCCAAAAGAAAACGTACCCTCGTACTCACCACCCAGGGAAAACTGACCGTTCTGCTCAGCAAATTAATCCCTGGTATCCTCGACGGTATCGTATTCAACCATTTCAGGAAAGAGCCCGGCTCACCCCTCCAATAAACAATTATCTGCCTCTAGCCGTTAACGTTAGTGCGTACAAATACTTAAAATTGCGGTTAATTTAACACCGCATTATTATTTTGACTTTCTTTGCATGCAGGTTGTAAATTCAACCCTGATGGCACCTTTTTTGACAGTAGCGATCAAAAAAGTTCCATCATGCTGTCATGACAGTCAGGCGATATAACGTTTTCTGAGAAGATAGGGATTTAGATTTTAGGGCATGTCCATCATTACATTAACATCTGACATTGGTTTGCAGGATTACCTGGTAGGTGCCATCAAAGGGCAGCTCTGGCAATACTGCCCGGAATGTCATGTGACAGACATCAGCCACCATATCTCCCCTTTCAACCTCCCTCAGGCTACCTATATCTGCAAAAGCGCCTTCGCCTATTTCCCCCTGGGAACCTTCCACTTCGTGCTCATCAACCTCTTCGACCGCAGACCCGATCACGTACTCGTCGCCGAACACAACGGACAGTATATCGGTTGCGCCGATAACGGCCTCCTGACCATGATATGCGGAGGGATGCCCGAAAAGGTCATCAAAATACCACTGGCTAAAGACGAACCACGCAATACCTTCGCTATCATACAACTGCTGGCCGCCGCCGCACGCGAACTTTCCCGGGGTGCCGCCCTCGGCGAGCTGGCGCCGCTTACGCAACAGATTGTCGTAAAAAACAACCTGCAGCCACTCGTCGGCGACGACTTCATCGAAGGACAGATCATCCATATCGACAGCTTCGAAAATGTGGTCGTAAATATCACCCGCGAACAGTTCGCCGCTCAACGCAAAAACAGGAAGTTCCGCATCTTCTTCAGAAGAGATGAGGTCATCAGCCAGATCAGCGAAACTTATGCAGACGTTCCCGAAGGTACCAAACTGGCACTCTTTAATGCCGCCGGTTACCTGGAAATCGCCATCAATAAAGGAAATGCAGCAGGCCTGTTCGGCCTCCAGGGCTTCAGACGTGAACAACTCACCCAGCCCGCAGGATACCAGCAACTGTCTTACTATCAAACTGTCAGAATCATCTTTCAATGATCAACCGTCTTATAATTATGGAGTTCATGCCTGAAATGGCCAACTCCCCTAAACTACTGCTTACGTCAAAACAATACCTTACCTGCCAGCTCCCGCCATCCGAATGAGCGGCTTCACAAAAAAACAATGGATTGCCAGAGACGATCCCGAAAACTACCGGAAATCAACGCTTTCCCGCGTTAACCGGAAGACCTTCAGGACCCATATCTTCTGAAAACCAATAGCATTGCGGATTTCACCCATCATGCCGCGCTGAGGAAGTTCCGGGGTTAAAAGTCGAATTTTAATCAGAATTTAATCTTATCCATTGTGTACCAATTATTCATAAATAAAAAGATATTTACAAAAAGTTAAAACTATCCGGCAGATTAGCATATTTTGCTACTTTTTTTATTTTTGTCGGACCTTAAAACAACCTTATGAATTTTAAAAGGACCAACAACATTGTAGGCTGGATCATTTGCATCATTGCCTGCATTGTTTACATTAAGACTATGGAGGCAACCGGCAGTTTGTGGGACTGCGGCGAGTTCATTTCAAGTGCGTACAAGGTACAAATCCCCCACCCTCCCGGAGCACCGTTATTTGTGTTGCTTGGCAGACTGTTTACCATTCCGCTGAAACCTTCACAGGCAGCACTGGGTGTAAACTTCATGTCGGCCATCGCCTCCGGTTTCACGATCCTGTTCCTCTTCTGGACAATCACCTACTTCGCCCGTCGCCTGATGGTAAAAGCCGGTGAGGAAATCTCCAAAGAGAAAATGATCGCTATTATGGGCGCCGGCGCCGTTGGTGCACTCGCCTATACCTTTTCTGATTCATTCTGGTTCTCTGCTGTTGAAGGTGAGGTATATGCTATGTCTTCCTTCTTCACCGCCATCGTATTCTGGGCCATCCTCAAATGGGAACAGGAAGCAGACGAAAAATACGGCGACCGCTGGATCGTACTGATCGCTTACCTGCTCGGTCTCTCTATCGGCGTTCACCTGCTCAACCTCCTCACCATCCCGGCAATGGTAATGGTGTACTACTTCAAAAAATACAAAGCTACCGGCTGGGGAACCTTCTGGGCTTTCATGGTAGGTTGTGCCATCACCGGTATCGTTCAGAAATACCTCATCCAGGACACCGTTAAAGCTTCCGGTTACATGGACGTATTCTTCGTGAATAGCCTCCACCTCGGATTCTTCAGCGGCTTCGCCTTCTACTTCATCGCCATTACCGCCATCCTCATCATCGGCTACCGTAAACCTAAATTTGGTATCTACGCACCGCTGATCGTGATCGCGTCTATCATTATTATCCCGGCCTTCAACGACGTTTCTGCCGGTACAGTAATAGTGAAAATAATCCTGGCAGCTATCTTCCTCGCTATTCCTTACCTCCTGAAATCTTTCGGTGTAAACCTGAATACTGGAAAAGTTTACCATGCCAGCAAATTAGCTATCGCATTTATCCTCTTCATGCTCCTCGGTTACTCTACCTACGTAACCACCATGGTTCGCTCTACCGCCAACCCTGCCGTGGATATGTACAACGTAGATAACCCGATCTCACTGGTAGGTTACCTCGGTCGTGAACAGTATGGCGACTTCCCGCTGATCTATGGTCAGGTGTTTACTGCCCGCCCTACCCAATACAAAGAAGGTGGTCCCATCTATGCCCGCGGCGATAAAAATTACTTCGTCTCCGGTAAAAAAATGGATCCTGTCTATAATTCCGATGACATGATGCTCTTCCCTCGCGTATGGGACGGCTCCAATGATCAGGGCCACGCCGACTTCTATCGCGACTGGCTCGGACTCGCACAGGACGAAAAACCTTCCTTTGTCGATAACGTGAAATTCTTCCTCCAGTACCAGGTGAATTTTATGTACTTCCGCTACTTTATGTGGAACTTCGCCGGTAAACAAAACGATACCCAGGGCTACGGCAACGTACGCGATGGTAACTGGATCTCCGGTATCCCATTCCTGGATAACCTGATGTACGGCGACCAGGGCAATATGCCTGACTCTCTCCAGAATAATAAGGCACATAACCGTATGTTTATGCTGCCGTTTATTCTCGGTATCGTAGGGTTCTTCTTCCAATATAAATACCATCGTAAAGATACCCTCGTAGTTTCCCTGCTGTTCTTCTTTACAGGTCTGGCAATTGTTTTATACCTCAACCAGGCTGGTAACCAGCCGCGTGAACGTGATTACGCCTATGTAGGCTCCTTCTATGCTTTCGCAATATGGATAGGCCTCGGCGTACTCGGTATCTACAACGCCCTTCAGAAGAGAATGAAAGGTGTTTCTGCGCCTGCGCTCGCTACTGTTATCTGCCTCCTCGCAGTACCAGTGCTTATGGGCTTCCAGGAATGGGACGACCACGACCGCTCTACCAAAACCGTAGCAAGAGACGTAGCGAAAGATTACCTCGAATCCTGCGCCCCTAATGCCATCCTCTTCACCGTAGGTGACAACGATACCTACCCGCTCTGGTACGCCCAGGAAGTAGAAGGCATCCGCACAGATGTTCGCGTAATCAACCTCAGTCTCCTCGGTGTTGACTGGTACATCGATCAGCAACGTATGAAAGTTAATAACAGCGACGCAGTTCCTATGAGCTGGACGCCTGATAAATACCGCGGAGAAACCCGCAACTTCATCCGCTTCTTCGATGACGGACATATCCCGCAGAATCAATACTTCAGCCTGAAAGATATCATGGCATTTATGGCCAATGATGACAGACAGATAAATACCCAGGACGGTGGCTCTGAAAACTACCTGCCTACCCGCCTGCTGTCTATCCCGGTTAATAAAGACCAGATGCTGAAAGATGGTGTGGTAAGCGCAGCCGACAGCGCCCGCATCCTCCCGCAGGTACAATTCAAAATCAGCAAAAACTACCTGGTGAAAAATGACCTGGCAGTTTATGATATCATCGCTACCAACAACTGGAAACGTCCTATCTACTTCACCAGCCCTACTGATCTGGGTCTGAACGACTACCTCCGCCCGGATGGCCTGTCATACAGACTCGTGCCACTGGCCAAACAGCCTAGCACCGACCCTATCGGTATGGACACCAACCTGAATACACCGGTGATGTACGATAACATGATGAACAAATTCCAGTTCGGTGGTGCACAGATCCCTGGTACCTATTTCGATGAACCTAACAGGAAAATGCTGCTCTACCTGCGCCAGGCTTACTCTAAACTGGGCGTAGCCTTGTCAGAAATCGGTAAGAAAGATTCAGCGCTGAAAGCACTGAACTATATGGATAAAAACATCCTCGATGAAAACTATCCATATGCAATGACCTCTCCTGGTAATATGCATAACTACACCTCCCTGCAAACTGCCTACGCATTCTACCAGGCTGGTGATGCTAAAAAAGGTGACGAAATCGCCAACAAGATCATCAAAGACTGTAACCAACAGTTACGCTACTACCAACAGCTGCCTGATACCCGTATGACTTCAGACCTGAAGCGCGACGAACAGGCTGCTCAGCAAATGATCCAGTGGATGGAACGCATGAAGCAGGACTTCGGCCATCCTAAATCTCCGGCAGCCCTCCCAGAAGGTGCTGTGCAGGTAGATACACAGGACTCTGCCAAGAAGTAATCCTTACTATTAAGTATATAAAACGGCCCGGATGATATCATCCGGGCCGTTTTTTTATTTAGCCACCACCGCAAGTCTTCCGCATCGCGTAACTATTTTTCCTGATACGATTATTTTACTTATCCAGCTTATTAGAAATTTGCGCCATTCATTTTTTCTACAGATTTAATATTGTAAGATGCTTAGACAGATATCGATCCTTATGACGCTGCTGCTGGTACTATCGGCAGGAGTGATGGCGCAAAATAATACAGGCAGCATCAAAGGTAACGTCGTTACCAGCGACGGCCAGGCTGGCTCCTTTGCCAATATCCAGATGAAAGGCACCGGCCGTGGCACCGTGGCAGATATAAAAGGTGACTTCAACCTCAGAAGACTCGAACCAGGAAAATATATCCTCCAGGTATCTATCATGGGATATACCGCCAAAGAAGAAGAAATTGATGTAACCGCAGGAAAAACAGCTCACATAACAATAAAAATACAGATATCAGACAAACAACTCAAAGAAGTGAATGTCACCGCGGCACAGAATAAATTCGCTACAAAAGAATCTCCATACATCGCTAAACTGCCTATCTCCAATATCGAAAACCCACAGGTTTATTCTGTGGTAGGCAGCAGCCTCATCAAAGAACAACAAATTACCAATTTCGATGATATCGTGAAGAATGTACCAGGTATCAGTAAATTATGGTCCTCTACCGGCCGCCCTGGCGACGGTGCCGGCTATTACTCCCTGCGTGGCTTCTCTGTACAGCCAACCATGATCAACGGTATCCCAGGCCTCACCAATGGCGTAAATGATCCCGCATACATCGACGGACTCGAAATCATCAAAGGCCCATCCGGTACACTGTACGGCAGTAGCCTGATCTCCTTCGGCGGTTTGATCAACCTCGTTACCAAAAAGCCTTATGATAGTCTGGGTGGTGAGTTCTCCTATACTGGTGGGGGTTATGGCCTGAGTCGTATCACCGGTGATGTAAATGCACCGCTCAATCAGGACAAATCGCTCGTACTGCGCACCATCGCGGCCTATCAGACGGAAGGTACCTGGCAGGATGCCGGCTTACGCAAAAGCTTTTTCTTCGCACCAAGTATCAAATACCGTGTGAATGATAAATTGACTTTTAATGTTAATGCCGTATTCAATAACATGGAATCTACCAACGTTCCAATGATATTCCTGAACCGTGGCCGTAAGCTGGAAGCCACTACACCGGATGAGTTCAAGAAAATGGGCTTCGACTTTAACCGTTCTTTCACGGCTAACGACATCACTTATAAAACGCCTACCATCAACCTCCAGGGTGTTGCCACTTACAAGATCTCCGATAAATGGACCTCTGTAACCAGCATCGCACAAAACACCAGCAAATCTAATGGTTACTACTCCTACGTAATGTTCCTCGGTCCGCATGACGACACCCTGAGCCGCTACGTATATCACCAGAATTCTACTACGACCTCTACTGATATTCAGCAAAACTTTATGGGTGACTTCAAAATAGGTAGTCTGCGTAACAGGGTTGTAATAGGACTGGATTTCATGCAGATTCAACAAACAGATGACAACTCTCCCTATACCCTGTTCGACAGATTCAATGCCCTGCTGCCGGTAGATCCTTCCTACAGCACATTGAACAGACAGGCCGTAGATCGTAATATTGCCGAAGCCGGTAATATCTATGCTACCAAAGGCCAGAGCAACAACTATACTTATAGCGCTTACATCTCCGATGTACTCAATATCACGGACCGCTTCATCGCAATGGCGAGTCTGCGCGCTGATTACTACGACTATAAAGGATTTAAAGATTATATCTCCAAAACCCAGGACGGTGGATTTAACCAGTTTGCCTTATCTCCTAAATTCGGCCTGGTGTATGAAGTCATTAAAGATAAAATGAGCGTATTCGGTAACTATATGAATGGTTTCCAGAATGCACCTCCTCAGCCACAGCCCCCACTGCCAGAACTGAGGTCTACGTTCAAACCAATGCAGGCTAACCAATGGGAAGGCGGTGTAAAAACTAATCTCCTGAACGGTAGATTAAACCTGACAGCCAGCTACTACGACATCACAGTAAACAATATGACTATGCAGCAATCCTATACAGCACCAGATGGTACCAACTACAATTACCAAACCCAGAATGGCAAACAAAACAGCAAGGGTTTTGAGTTTGAAGGTATTGTCAATCCAATTCGTGGTCTGAATATCGTGGCAGGTTATAGTCATAATATCAGCAAAACTGTTGCTGGTGATAAAAAGAATGTGGGCTATCGTCCGGAAGGTGCCGGCCCTGCAGACCTGGCAAACCTCTGGATCAGCTATACTGCGCCTTCTGGTAAATTTCATGGCCTTGGCGCAGGCTTCGGTGGTAACTATGCCGGCGAAAACCTGATCACTAACAACGCTGTGACAGGTACCTTTACCCTGCCTTCATATACCGTTCTTGGCGCCACTGTTTTCTATGATGTGAAAAAATACAGGCTGGCAGTTAAACTGGACAACCTGACCAACAAAGAATATTTCACCGGTTGGTCTACCATTGAACAGCAGATGCCTCGCAGGTTCTCTGCCAGCGCAGCTTTCAGATTTTAATAACTATACATAGACTGCATATAAAAAGGAAGGCCCTCTACATGAGTAGAGGGCCTTCCTTTGTAAAAAACGGGCAAAAAAGGTTTATAGATTGCTCACCATGGATCTCCAGTAAGCAGCACTTTCTTTTACTTCCGGTACACTGTTCTCCCAGTGGTATTCATATTCTACAGAGAACAGGCCTTTGAATTTCTGTGCCTTCAGCTCATCCAGTACTCTAGGAATCTGAGAAACACCATTACCCCAAACAACATCATGTGCGTTAGGAGATTTTTCGTTCAGATCTTTGAAGTGAAGGCTCACCACACGACCATTCAGTTTTTTCAGACACTCTACAGGATCCAGGCCGGAACGTACCCAGTGGCCGATATCCGCGCAGGCACCCATGAGCTTACTGCGTCCTTTTATTGCAGCCAGCACGCTGTCAGGACTCCAGTAATGGCTTGGTTTTGGATGATCATGTATCGCTACTTTGATATTATATTGATCACAAAGAGAAGAAATCAGGTCCAGGTATTCTGGCTGTGGCTCCGTCGTAATGCTCTGGATACCCATTCTGTTGGCGAAATCGAACAGCATTCTCCATTCGGCTTCAGAACCAGGTACCACTACGCCAAAGGCCACCAGCACTTTGTGTTTCTTTTTAATCAGTTGTTTCAGGGCTTCCTGCTGGCCTGGCGACATATGATAGTCGAACTTGCCTTCCAGTCCGCCGCCCAGTACCTGACCTGGAAATGCTTCCACGTACTGGATGCCACAGCTGTCCATTTTGTCAAGGGCTTCCGCAAAAGTAAATCGGTTGAAGGTGTAAGCCTGCGCTCCCAGTTTCCAACCCAATGCATCTGCTCTGGCCTGCGATTTCGCACTTTGTGCAAATAATGCAGCCGCTAAGCCGCCAGCCAGCATTAATGCATTCCGTAGTTTTTTCATATAGATATTTTTTTGATAATTGAAAGTAATAGGTTTCATGATAAAATACAAATCTGTGACGATTATTAGTAGATAGATTTCCAGTTATTTTTCGTTAATTTTAGGTAGAACTAGTGCTATGAGAGGAATTACATTTTCCAGGTTTATGCCTGGTGACAATACTAAGCCACCTTTCCAGAAACTACTGGATCTCTTCACACAACTCCTTACCTATACCAGCGGCGATGTTACAGAAGCCCTTCAATGGCTAACCCAGCTGGATAATGAGTATGGCCTCACTGATGAAGAATATGGCATAGGTGATTTCCTGAAAGAACTACAGGAAAAAGGTTTTATCCGTGAAAACGAAACCACCGGAGAAATCGTTATCACCTCCAAAACAGAACAGACCATCCGCAAAAGCGCATTGGAAGAAATCTTCGGCAAACTGAAGAAATCTTCCACAGGAAACCATAATATCCGTAAATCAGGCAATGGCGACGAACTGAATGCAGAAACAAGACCCTTTCAGTTTGGCGACCCTGTAGACCACCTGGATATTACCGCCTCCATTCATAATGCGCAGGTAAACCACGGTATCGATAGCTTTAATATCGAACAGGATGACCTCGTTATCAGGGAAACAGACTTCAAAACACAAACGTCTACAGCCCTCATGATTGATATATCCCACTCCATGATTTTATATGGAGAAGATCGTATCACCCCGGCAAAGAAGGTGGCCATGGCCCTCAGTGAGCTGATTACCACCCGATACCCGAAAGATACCCTCGATATCATCGTGTTTGGTAACGATGCCTGGCAAATCGAAATTAAAGACCTGCCTTACCTGCAGGTAGGCCCGTACCATACCAATACCGTTGCCGGCCTCGAACTGGCCATGGACCTGCTGCGCCGCCGCAGGAACCCTAACAAGCAGATCTTCATGATCACCGATGGTAAGCCCACCTGCCTCAAACAAGGCAAACAATACTATAAAAACAGCTTCGGGCTCGACAGAAAAATCCTTAACAGGACCCTCAACCTCGCCGCCCAATGCAAAAAATTAAAAATTCCCATCACCACCTTCATGGTGGCCACTGATCCCTGGCTACAACAGTTCGTCCAGGAATTCACCGAAACCAATAACGGAAAAGCCTTCTTCTCCGGTACCGATAAATTAGGACAGTTCCTCTTCTACGATTTCGAAAATGGTAAAAGAAAACTATTCTGACATCTCCCGTAATCAGTAAAAAATTAGCATGGACACTAACATAAAAACACTCGGAGAACTAAAGAAAAGCGGATACAAGCCTAAGTCAGTAAAAGAAGAAATCAGACAAAACCTGATTACAAAACTGAAACAGAAAGAAGCGACCTTCCCCGGTATCATCGGCTATGAAGATACCGTGATTCCCGATACGGAAAGAGCTTTGCTGTCGCGCCACAACATCCTGTTCCTGGGCCTCCGCGGCCAGGCCAAAACCAGGATGGCACGCCAGATGGTAGACCTGCTGGATGAATACATCCCTGTGGTAGATGGCTCGGAAGTAAACGACGATCCTTTCGCACCACTCTCCCGCTTTTCCCGCGACCTCATCGCAGAAAAAGGCGATAAAACACCCATCAGATGGCTGCACCGCACCGAACGCTACGGTGAAAAACTCGCCACACCCGACGTTTCCGTGGCTGACCTTATCGGCGATATCGACCCGATTAAAGCCGCTAACCTGAAACTTAACTTCGCAGACGAACGTGTCATACATTTCGGTATCATCCCCCGCTCCAACCGCGGGATATTCGTTATCAACGAACTCCCCGATCTGCAGGCACGTATACAGGTATCCCTCTTCAATATCCTCCAGGAAGGCGACATCCAGATCCGCGGATTTAAAGTAAGGATGCCACTCGATATCCTCTTCATATTTACCGCTAACCCGGAAGACTATACGAACCGCGGCTCCATCGTTACACCGCTGAAAGACAGGATCGAAAGTCAGATCATCACCCACTACCCGAAAAATATCGAAAACTCCCTGCTCATCACCGAACAGGAAGCTGATGTACACGCAGACCAGGCGAAGAAAGTACAGATCTCCGATATGGTGAAACGCCTCATCGAGCAGGTAGCCTTCGAAGCCCGCAGCAGCGAATATGTCGATAAGAAAAGTGGCGTATCTGCCCGCCTTACCATTGCAGCGTATGAAAATGCTGTCAGTGCCGGCGAACGCAGGGCCATCATCAATAAAGAAAAAGATACACAGGTCCGTATAGGAGATTTGCAGGCCATTATTCCCGCCATCACCGGGAAAATAGAACTGGTATACGAAGGAGAACAGGAAGGCCCATTGCAGGTAGCACACAACCTCCTCGACAAATCCATCCGCTCCGTTTTCGCCAATTATTTCCCTAACCCGGAAAGCTTCAAAAAGCGTAAACAGACTTCTCCCGCTGAAAACCCTTACCGTACCGTCATCCAATGGTTCGATAAAGGCAATCAGCTACAGATACTGCAGGACCTCACAGATAAACAATACGAAACCGCTCTCAGCAAAGTAGAAGGCCTCCGTGAGCTCGTCGGCGAACGGTTCCCCCGCGCCTCCACCAAAGAAGCCATGCTGCTGATGGAGTTCGTCCTGCACGGACTCAGCGCCCACTCGCTTATCAGTAAAAAAATACTCGAAAACGAAACACGCTTCTCCGACCTCCTCGGCACCATGATGAACTTCAATCTCAACGCCGAAGAAGATATGGACTAGCGCTTCGCTTAAATATTTCGCTTCGGTCATCTCCGGAGATTTGCCCGCCTCCGGCGGGCAGAAAACACAAAAAAGAGCCAATGCCGAAGGCATTGGCTCTTTTTTGTTAGAAAAAACCGCTAAATACCTTCAGCTAGCGAAAAAAACGAAGAAAAAACAAAACAGATCTCCCAACCTACCATTCATCTTCTTTCTCCCAAAAAAAATCAAACAAAACACTATCTTATACCCGCATTATTCCACGCGCAAAACCGTTTTATTACTATGACAAATTCCCGGAGATCATTTCTCAAATCCGCCACTACACTAGTAGCCGGTGCCAGCCTCCTCCATACACTCCCATTACGTGCCATAGCTCCAAGCGATAAAATCCGCGTTGGCGCCATCGGTATCAACGGCATGGGATGGGCAGACCTCACCGCACTCCTGAAAAATCCAGAGGTAGAATGCGTTGCACTCTGCGACGTAGACAAAAACGTACTGGATAAAAGAATAGGTGAGCTGGCACAGAAAGGTATTAAGGTGAAAGGCTATTCCGACTATCGCAAGCTACTGGAAGACAAATCCATCGACGCCCTAGTGATAGGTACCCCTGACCACTGGCACTGCCTCCAGATGACAGATGCTGTATCAGCAGGTAAGGATGTTTACGTTGAAAAGCCTGCCGGCAACTCCATCATCGAATGCAATACCATGGTGGCCGCACGCGATAAATACAACCGCGTCGTGCAGGTAGGCCAATGGCAACGCAGCCAGCAACACTTTAAAGATGCACTCGACTTCGTACACTCCGGACAGCTGGGCCAGGTACGCCTTGTAAAGGCATGGGCCTATATGGGATGGATGAAATCCATACCTGTACAGCCTGACGGCACTCCACCTGCAGGCGTGGATTATAAAACCTGGCTGGGACCCGCCGCCACAAGGCCTTTCAACCCCAACAGGTTCCACTTCAATTTCAGATGGTACTGGGATTATGCCGGCGGACTCATGACCGACTGGGGCGTACACCTCCTGGACTACGCACTCATGGGCATGAAATCCGGCGCCCCTAAGTCTATCATGGCCGCAGGCGGAAAATTCGCTTACCCGGACGACGCAGCAGAAACACCGGATACCCTCACTACAGTGTATGAATTCGATAACTATAATATTCAGTGGGAACAGGCTACCGGCATCGATGGTGGCCCTTACAACCGCACACACGGCATTGCCTTCATCGGCAACAACGGTACGCTGGTAGTAGATCGTGGAGGATGGGAAGTAATCCCTGAAAAAGGTAAAATGGAAGCAGTGGCCCGCAAACCTTCGGTAGACAATGGCCTGGACCTGCATGCGAAAAACTTCATAGAGGTGATCAAGTCACGCAAAATCGATGACCTGCACTGCCCTATCGCTGCTGGTGCGCACGTAGCTACTATCGCGCAAATGGGTAACATAGCCTATCGTACAGGTAAAAAGGTTTACTGGGACGCAAACAAAAAGCAATTCACAGAAAACGATGCCAATAAATTACTGGCAGCTGCATACCACAACGGCTACAATATCCCAAAAATCGGATAAGAAGTATATAAACTAAAAAAGGCAGTAGCGTAATCTACGCTGCTGCCTTTTATTTAGCTTCAATATTTAATGACAGATATACCGCACTGCTGATCGGATTATCATAATACGCCGCAATAGGCTCAAACCCAAGCGAGGTATATAATTCAATGGCAGGCCGCATATGTGCCAGCGTATCCAGTATTATACGCTTATAACCTAATGCTTTACTTTCTTCAATTGCCTTTGCCGCCAGGGCTTTGCCTACACCATGCCCATGGAATGCATCTCTTACAAACAGGCGCTTCATCTCTGCAGTAGTATTGTCAAATTGTCTGATCGCTACACATCCCGCTACCTGACCGTCAATCTTTGCAAGGAATAATGCACCTGTAGGTGCCTCATAAGCTCCGGGAAGATGAATCATTTCTTCTTCGAACTGCTGGAAACTAAGATCTACATTTAACCAATTGGCATATTCACGAAATAAGGACCTCAGTTGATCTAAACTCGTGGTATCATCGGCGGTTACTTTAATTATCTCAATCATAACCCCTCTCTTTTTTTAATCCCGGAAATATTATCCGGGCGTACAACTTAGCATTTTTTTCTGGTTTTTCAAGCAAAAAATCAACAATTATTATAAACTTCACACCATTTTATGAAATTGCCAGATATTAACATATTTATACAATTTTACTGACGTGCATAATCACGCTTGTATTCCAACGGTGTACGCCCCGTAATTTCCTTGAACTGAGAAATAAAATGCGAAATACTGCTGTAACCACAGGCATAGGAAACCTCTGCCACATTCCCTGAATCTTCCGCCAGTAGCCTGCAGGCATGGCCTATCCTTACCTCCATCACAAAATGTATATATGTTTTCTGCGTCTTTCCCTTGAAATAACGGCAGAATGATTGCCGCGTCATATGCAGCATCCCGGCCACTTCAGCGATACTGATCTTCTCCGTAAAATTGGCAAAGGTATAATCGAACACCTGCTTCAGCCGGTCGTCCTTTTCGAATGAGGCCTGCTGCATAAACCCTGTAGACGACAGCTCTTCATAGGTGCCGGCACTCACCATCTCTTCCATCATACTCAGCAACTGTATCAGCTGCCGCCCAGGCGTTGCCGAAGCTGCCGCGATAATCTGCTGCCCGATGCGCTCCGCAAGGGCGCCATGTAAGCGCCAGCCATTGGCACACGACTGAATGAAGGTATTGACAGGCCTGGCTTCCGGCAGATCAAGAAACGCCTGCCCCGTCAGCCGGGGATGAAATTTTATGCAGATCGTTTCTCCGGCACCCTGCTTTTTCTGCTTCAGAAAAGCATCTTCATGACGCAGACAATGCGGCAGATCCGCACCAAAAACCAGCACGTCGCCGGAATGGAAAGGGCCAATGAAATCCCCTACCAGCATAGTTCCTGCACTACGATGTATCAACAGGATCTCTATCTCCGGATGATAATGCCAGTTGTTGATCATCTCCCTGCCGGTATCCCTTCTTACTATAAAAGAATGCTGAGGCGATGTAGTCATCTGCCTGAGTGCTGGTTTCATATGCTAAAGTATCAGGATGGTAATATACAGCAATTTTTAATGCTTGTGCAGGAGTATCACCATAAAGCCAGATAATAAATTTGTCACATGAAATTAATTCAATGCCTGGAACCAGGACAACTGATTTATACCGAAGCACCCATCCCGGCACTCACCGCCGGCCATACCCTGCTGCAGATCAAACGCATCGGCATCTGTGGTACTGACATCCACGCGTATGACGGCACACAGCCTTACTTCACCTACCCGCGCATATTAGGTCATGAACTGGCCGCCGAAATAGTTGAAACCACTGATCCGGAACTGCACCCCGGCAGCAAAGTGACCATCATCCCCTATTATGCCTGTGGCACCTGTATCGCCTGCCGGCAACAAAAACCGAACTGCTGTAGCAGTATACAGGTGGCCGGTGTACATATAGACGGCGGCATGAAAGAATTCATGCTGGTGCCCAATAAAGCCGTCATAGCAGGCAATGATATGACACTGGACGAACTGGCGCTCACAGAGCCGCTGGCTATCAGCGCACACGGGATCCGCCGCGCTGCTGTAAAAGCGGGTGAGCAGGTACTAATCATGGGCGCAGGCCCTATTGGCCTGGGGGCTGCTGCGTTTGCGCTACAGGCAGGTGCAACGGTGATTATGCTGGATGTGAACCAGCAACGCCTGGCTTTCTGTAAAGATTTATTTCCGGAGATTACAATTATTAATGTATTGGGAGAGGATGTTACGGGAGAGATAGCAAAGATCACCAATAACGAATATTGCAGTGTGGTCATCGATGCATCAGGCAATCAGCAGGCCATCAATAACTGCCTCCAATATCTTGCCCATGGCGGCAGAATTGTGCTGATAGGTTTACAGAAAAAAGAACTGATATACAGCCACCCTGAATTCCATAAAAGAGAAACTACGTTGATGAGCAGCAGGAATGCGACGGTAGCAGATTTTCAGTATGTGATGGATTGTATCCGCGAGCAGAAGATTTCACCGTTGAAGATGATTACACATCGTGCCACCTTTGAAGAAGCGGTAGCAGCATTCCCGCAGTGGGTACGGCCGGAAAATAACGTGATCAAGGCAATGATAACCTTATAATAAAAGTAAGCGTCTCTACTAATGTAGAGACGCTGATGCTGCTTAGATAGCAGCTATAATTTCAAGACCTTTTTTAATCAGTGCCGCCACAGCCGCACCGCCGTCTTTACTGAATTCCTGGCGGATACGGTTCGCTACAATCGCACTTACGGATAAGCACTGGTGGCCTAACACACGACCCATACCATAAATACCGGAAGTCTCCATTTCGAAGTTGGAAATACGGTGATGGTTATACGAAAACTGAGTGAGGTTATCAATCAGGTTCGGATTGCTCAGGGTGCCTCTCAGCACGCGTCCCTGTGGTGCATAGAAACCAGGACAGGTAACGGTAATACCGGAATAGAACCCATCAGTGAAGTGTTTCGCCAGCGAATCCGCAGCAGCAAAAATGGTAGGACTGGCACTACCCGGGTGCAGGGCTACCTGACCACGGAAAGCTTCTAGCAGCTGTTTTTCTTCGGTACTGTTTTCAAATAAATAATAAGGCATCAGGTTATCTAACCCCAGCCCGAAAGAAGAAACCACGAAGCTGTCTACCGGAATACCTTCCTGTAAAGCACCGGAAGTTCCCAGGCGGATAATCTGCAGGGAAGTAATGTCCTTTTTCACGAGGCGGGTGTTAAAATCAATATTCACCAGCGCATCCAGCTCGTTAAAAACGATATCTATATTATCAGTGCCGATACCTGTTGATACAACAGACAGGCGTTTATTTCCAATATAACCGGTATGGGTTACAAATTCGCGGTGCTGATATTTACCTTCAATTTTGTCAAAGTGCTGACTCACTGCACCAACTCTGTCCGGGTCGCCAACTGTAATGATAGTATGGGCGAGTTCCTCAGGTCTTACATCCAGGTGATATACGGCACCACGGCTATTAATAATCAGTTCTGATTCGGCGATACGTTTGTCCATGTTAGTATTTTTAAATTCTCAATAGCATTCAAAACCTAGTTCTGATGCCCAATATTCCTATGTTCTGAACTATTATCAAAATATTTTTTTAGATATTTTTTAAATAATATTTGGTGATTATCAGAATTTTACTACTTTTGCAATCCCAACAACGAAACACAATGCTACGAAACGGGTGAAAAATAGTAACATTGCAAATATAAGGTTTCATGGCCGAGTGGCTAGGCAGAGCTCTGCAAAAGCTCGTACAGCGGTTCGAATCCGCTTGAAACCTCGAAAAGCCAGGACATCGTCCTGGCTTTTTTCGTTATATGATTCCCATTAAGGTTTGCGCCGATTATTTACACAACGCTGCATTGCTCATTATTGCCATTCTGAGGCGTTTGTTTCCCAAATGTTTCCCATAATTCACAACGCCTCATACTCCCTTCTGCTATTCGTTTTACCATTACGCTGCGGAATGCCCATACGTTACATCTTTCCCATGTGATATAGGGCGCCACCTGCGGTGGCGCCCTATATCACCTTCCCATCGGGATGCCGAAGGCGTCCCGATGGGAAAGCCCAACAAAAAACAACAAATAGTAATCCTTTCTCCCATATCATCATCTGCCCAAAAAAAGAATATATATTTGTACCCATGAATCAGATTCATTTTTACAAATACCAGGGAACAGGAAACGACTTCGTCATCATGGACAACCGTAACGGCCAGTACGACTGGCTTACAGACGAACAGGTCCACGAACTCTGCGATCGCAGATTCGGTATCGGTGCAGACGGATTAATGCTGTTAAATAAGAGCGAAGACTATGACTTCGCCATGAAATATTATAATGCCGACGGCCGCGAAGGCACCATGTGTGGTAACGGTGGCCGCTGCCTCGTTGCCTTTGCCAATAAAATGGGCGTTGGCGATGGCAGCTTCTTCTTTATCGCAGTAGATGGTGAACACGAAGCCACCATGGACGGCGATAGCTGGGTGAATCTCAAAATGCAGGATGTAGACGATGTGGAACATGGTCCACTCTACTATTACCTCAACACCGGCTCCCCTCACTTTGTAAAACATGTAGATGATGTACAGGCTGTAGACGTTTTCAACGAAGGCCGCGCCATCCGCTACAACGAAAGGTTTGCAGCTGTTGGCACCAACGTCAACTTCGTACAGCCTTTTGAAAATGGCATCTTCGTACGCACCTACGAAAGAGGTGTGGAAGATGAAACCTACTCCTGCGGAACCGGCGTAACCGCCGCCGCACTTACTTCTGCCGGCAACGAAGAAAAAGAATACACCATTCCCGTTCAGACACTGGGCGGTCAGCTGGAAGTTCGCTTCACCAAAACCGGTGAACGTACCTTCGATAATATCTGGCTCTGTGGCCCTGCTACCCTCGTTTTCGAAGGACAGATCACACTCAGGTAATTATTCTTATCCTTCCACCCGCACTCCCTGATGATCCAGTATTTTAAAAATATTGATGGTAAAACAGTGGCTATCCAGGCTCCCGACGACGGAGCCTGGATAAACATCACACCTCCACTGAAACAAAGCGAATTCGAACTGCTGTCAGAAAACCTGGACATCCCCCTCGACTTCCTCACCGATTCCCTCGATATCGATGAACGCTCCCGCTATGAGCTCGAAGACAAGGTCAGGCTGATCGTTATTAAAACACCTACAGAAAATAATTCCTTCAATGATAGTGATGCCTACTACATCACCATCCCCATCGTGATCATTCTCACACATAACCAGATCATCACGGTAAATTCCTTCGACAACACCGCTATCAAAAAATTCCTCAACACCTTCCATAACCGCTCCTCTGAAAAGAGAAATATGATGGTGCTCAAAATATTTGAAAAAGTGGTTGTCAACTTCCTCGATCATCTCAAGGAAATCAATCAACGCAGGAATATGCTGGAACAAAAACTCTACGATTCCAACAGAAACGAAGAGCTGCTGGCCCTCATGCGTATTCAGAAAAGCCTCGTTTACTTCGTGACCGCCCTCCGTAGCAACGAACTGCTGCTCATGAAACTGGAACGCACGAATTTCCTCGGCCTCAACGAAGATGAAAAGGAATTCCTCAACGACCTGATCGTAGACACTTCCCAGGCACTGGAAATGGCAAACACATATACCAACATCCTCAGCGGTACCATGGATGCTTTCGCCAGTATCATTTCCAATAACCTCAACGTAGTGATGAAACGACTCACGTCCATCACCATCGTACTGACTTTCCCTATGCTGGTAGCCAGCATCTACGGCATGAACGTAGATATTCCCTATCAGCATACCATGCACGCTTTTTATATACCCATCATGCTCTCCATAGCAATTTCAGTGATTATCAGCTGGTATTTTATGAAGAAGAGATGGTTCTAATCCGATATACAATACTTCCATATGCAAACAGGTTTCAACGTTAGAGTATACGGCATCATGATCAATGAGAAAAAACAGGTGCTGGTAAGTGATGAATATATCCGTGGCGGTTACTATACCAAGTTCCCCGGCGGCGGACTCGAATTTGGCGAAGGCACCCTGGAGTGCATTGTACGCGAATGGCAGGAAGAACTCAGCCAGGACGTAAAAGTAGTAGAACATATCTACACCACCGACTTCTTCCAGATCTCCGCTTTTGATAATGTAACACAGATCATCTCTATATACTATCTGGTTACACCTACCTCCGCTTTTGTAGCGCCAACGATCGATAAACCATTCGATTTCGAGGTACCGGAAGGCACGGACGAAATGGAAAGAGCCAGATGGATCGACTGGGAGGATTTCTCCGAAGCATCCGTCAACCTGCCTATTGATAAGGTAGTGGCGAAGATGGTGAAAGAAAAATATTAATAAATAAAGAAGCCCTCCTTCCACTTTGCAGAAGGAGGGCTTTTCTTATATTCTTCAGATTAATCTACGTTGATAGGCGCCACCAACGGATGCTCCTGGCCCATGGCCTCCGCTTTCATACGCTCGGCAGTTTCATGGCCGAGGAACTTGTTGATCCTGTGCTCCAGTATGTAAATTAAAGGCGTTAACGCGATAGCTACGATGGCTTTGTAGGTGTAGTTAACAACACAAATGGCCAGTACCCGCTGCCAGGTCCAGCCCTGCCCTACTTTGAAAGCTATAAACAATACGATAAAGCTGTCTACCAGCTGCGACACCAGCGTACTTCCTGTTGCACGCAGCCATACATGTTTATTACCCGTACGACGCTTAATATGGTGAAATACGGTTACATCCACCAGCTGACTCACCAAAAAGGCGGTCAGACTCGCAAAGATGATCCACATACCTTGTCCGAATATCTGTACAAACGCGTTCTGCATATCTGGAACACCGTCTGTTACCTTACTGGTACGCCAGAAATCGGAGGCTGGTACCTGCATAGCCACAAAAAACATGATAAAGGCATAAGAAATCATACATACCGCGATATACGAAATCCTTTTCACCGCCTTAGGGCCATAATATTCATTAACAACGTCCGTCATGACAAATTCCAGCGGCCACAATAACACACCGGCAGTAAGTGTCAGTGATAAACCCTTCTCACCAAATACAGTAAAACTATGTACCGGCAATCCTACCATCTGCTCGAGCAGAAATAATTTTCCTCCGATACATTCTGCAATCAGGGCATTCGCAACAAAAAAACAGGCAAAAATGATGAATAGCTTTGTGGGCTTATCATTCAGAAAATGTTTGATCATTTTAGAAGGTTACTATTAGTTGAACTATTAGAATTAACAGATTAAGCAAATATACCCAAGGTGGTAATGATTGCCACGTTATTTTTCTTATCAGTAATAAAACAGCAACGATTATACTCAGTAATAAATTGACGGGCATCGCAATTCCTACTCCCAATATCAGTATATGATTTACAACGGCATCAAGGGCATGATTATAAGATATAATACGTAGTATTTCGCCGATAATAAAGCACACATTGCAGATAAACACAAATTTTAACAGAAAACGAATCCAGCCCATATTGAAATTTCGGATAAATTACAGTTATTTTTGTTTCTTTAAAACTAAATCTGAAATATCCGATGAAGCAAAACTGGCTAAAAGCCATACTTCCACATTTGGCGGCTATTGGTATCTTCCTGATCCTGGCCACTGTTTACTGCTCCCCCGTTATGGAAGGGAAAGTAGTAAACCAGTCCGACATGATGAACGTGCAGGGAATGGCCAAAGAAGCAAAAGATTATTATGAACGTACCGGCGACATTCCGCTGTGGTCTAACAGCATGTTCGGCGGGATGCCAACTTATGTGGTGTATACCGGCCCTAACGCCAACAAGCTCGCCATCGTAAACCGCGCTGTATGCCTGTTCCTGCCAGACCCTATCAACATGCTCTTCCTCGCAATGGCATGTATGTACCTGCTCGCCTGTGTACTGAATATCAGGTACTGGATCAGGATATTAGGCGCCATAGCATTTGCCTTCTGCACCTATAACGTTATTATTATTGATGTCGGCCACGTTACAAAAATGTACGACATCGCACTGATGCCGGCCGTATTCGCAGGTATATTACTGACCTACAACCGGAAACTGATCAGCGGATTCGCACTCACAACACTCGCTACCGGTCTTTTTATCTATAACAATCACCTCCAGGTGATCTATTATACCCTGATCTGCATCGCCGTACTGGCCATCGCTGCTTTTGTACGCGCCCTCAGGGAAAAACAATTACCTGATTTCTTCAAAGCATCTGTTGTGCTCGCAGTAGCCGCTATTCTGGCTACCCTGCCCAACATGAACGCATTGATGATCACCAAGGAATATACGGACTACACCATGCGTGGCAGCAAGTCTGAACTGACTATCGCCTCTCCTGATGAATCCGGCAACAGTAAAAAAGATACCAAATCTACCGGTCTGGATATCAACTATGCCTACGACTGGAGCTATGGTTTGTCTGAATCATTTACCTTCCTGATTCCTGGCTATGCAGGTAATGCTTCCAGTGCAAAACCAGGCCCTAACTCGAATGTAGCTAAAGCCCTGACTAACATTGGTGTACCTGAAGCACAGCTTGAACAGGCCATGAACCAGCTGCCTTTCCCGATGTACCATGGCGACCAGCCTAAAGGAACTTCCGGCCCTGTATACGTAGGTGCTATCATTTGCCTACTCTTTGTATTGGGATTAATAATAGTACGCAGCTGGCACCTCTGGTGGCTGGTACCGATCACTATTATCGGCTTCATCCTCGCATGGGGCAACCACTTCATGGTAGTCAACGAATTCCTTTTCTATCATCTGCCGCTTTATAATAAATTCCGTGCACCGGCAATGGCCCTCGTTATTCCATCCTTCTCATTTGTAGTGATGGCAATTCTCGCACTGGATGAATTACTGAAGCCGGAGAATAAACAGGCTGCCATGCTGAAAGGCCTTTCACTGTCGACCCAGATCACCGCTGGTGTAATAGTGATAGTAGGCATTTTCGGTAGCATGTACATGAACTTCACCAGCCACAGCGATGCCACCATTATGGGCTACTACGGCCAGGCTTTCGGCAACGCTGAAAACGCAAAAACTGTCATCAGGGCCCTCGAAAAAGACCGCGCAGACCTCATGCTCTGGGATAGCATCCGCTCCCTCGTATTCGTAGGTATCGCCTTCGCACTGCTCTGGGCTTACCTGAAAGGTAAACTCAACATGACCATCCTGGCAGTAGCCTTAACACTGGCGGTGACCATCGACCTCTGGCAGCAGGATAAAAAATACCTGAACAGCGACAGCTTTGTGGACGATACCACCTTCATGTCTGAACTGCAGCCTACTGCTGCCGACCTTCAGATCCAGAAGGACCCGGACCCTTACTTCCGTGTATGGAACCTCTCCGCACCACTGGATAACGCCGCTCCTAGCTACTTCCACAAAAATATCGGTGGCTACAGTCCTGCTAAACTCTGGATCTACCAGGATATGCTCGACCATCAGCTGGTACCTGTTTACCAACACATCGCCAGCGGCAAACCTTCCGAACAGGATTGGCGCATACTGGCCATGATGAATACCAAATACCTGATCTACCCTGGTCAGAATGGTCAGATGGTGGCACAGCGCACACCTGAAAACTATGGTAATGCATGGTTCGTGAAAGGTATCCTCTATGCACCAGATGCCAACAGCGAAATGCTGGCACTCAATACACTGGACGTAAAAGACAGCGCCGTAGTGGATAAACGCTTTATCCCTCAACTCGGCGGCCAGCAATTCCAGCCGGTAGCCGACACCAACGCCACCATCAAACTGACCCAGTACGGCCTCAACAACCTGGACTATGAATCCAACAACAGCCAGGAAGGCTTTGCCGTATTCTCCGACATCTACTACCCTGCCGGATGGGAAGCGTTTATCGATGGTAAACAAACAGATATCATCCGTACCAACTATGCACTGCGCGGTATGAAAATTCCTGCAGGCAAGCATAAAATCGAGATGAAGTTTGCACCGAAAACATTCTTCACCGGTGCTAAAATATCTGCGATAAGCTCTATCCTGATGCTGATACTGGTAATCGCCGGATTCTTCCTGCAGCCGGTATTTGATAAAAGGAATCAAAAGAAAGAAGCCTGATCACACAGGTAACCAATAAAAAGCAGAAGGGTCTCTACAAAATAGAGACCCTTCTGCTTTTTATACGATCAGGCAAACCTGATTAATTAACCTTAACTGCCAGCGGCCCCTCAGGGCTACTGTGGCTCGCAAGAGCACTTCTGGATACAGTATTATCCTTATACCAGAAATAGAACCTGCCTGCATCATCCACCGCTACTGCTTTTATATCTGTAAACGATTTACCAGCCGGAACCGTATAGGCATTACCGTAAGAATACTGAGACCAGTAATTTGATCTGCCTACAGAATAGGTACCATCATTGTAGAAATAGTAAATGTCATCATTATCTTTTTTAATGGTAACGCCTACCAGTGTGGATATGGACTGACCCGGCGCCGGACTACCCTGAAAATAGTAATTCAGCGGATTACCTGCCAGCTTATACATCTCTCCATCTACCAGCCACCCATTATTAAAATAAGTATAATACCTGTTTGCCCCGGAAATGGCAACATCCACAACTGTATTGGCTGGCAGGTCCGAACGAATATCGAAAGTCGTAACAGGCCCCACTGCGTTAGTCCAGCTACCTCTTACTACTTTGCCATCTTTGCGGTAATACATCGCAGCATCGCCGCTGGTTATTTCAATACCGGCAAGCTCCTTCACATCACCGGCACCCTGAACCGCCCAGTCAGGCGCAGGGAACAGGCGTTTTACCATCACCGTATCTCCTTTGGAGAAATATTTAGCATGACTGGTTTTAGGAAAATCAGCATTCATCACAGATTCCAGATCGCCAATATTACCGGCATCATAATAGGATGCTTTCTTCCGGTTGCTATGCTGTAAACCCAATACGTGACCTAACGCATGCACCATCGCAGCAACCAGTTGATCGTTGCTGACATTATGCTTTTGCATATACGTCATATTCAGGGTAATGGAAGATCCCGGAAGGCCTGCCCCATTTGGCAGACTCACCAGGAAAGGTACATCCTGATTAAAATTTCCTGTAGAGAACATAATGTCGCTCGGAGCAGGATCACTATACACCATGAAGTTAAACTCCGCGCCGTTAGGAATCAGGATACCATTCCAGTAACCGATGGCTTTATATAAAGCACTTTCTACTCCCGCTGCCAGCTGCCCCGGATTATCCCCAATTTTGAAAACTTTGTATTTGTTAACTACATATGGACTCTTCACCGATTTGGTAGAATCTTTCGCTGCTACTATCGGTAAATTATTGAGCAGCTGTGTCAATGTGGCCTGCTCCATGGTCATATCCCCATCAATCAGCATGGAACCGCTGCCCAATGAGGTGATAGCCGTGCTGTCCAGCCCCATAGTTCTTGAATAAAGGAAGGCAACTGTGTCGGAATGTGTTTTAGGAATTTCATAAACCGGTGCCGGCTTCGGTGGCTCAGGTGCAGTGTTGTCTTTTTCTCCTGATGTGGAACAGGCGGTAAAGAACACGGGCAACAGCACTGCTGCCAGGTATTTCCCAGGGATAGATGCTCTCTTCATATTTAAATTATAAAAAATTACATATAAATGTAAGATGAATGAAATGGAAAAAATAAAAAAACCACATCAAGACAAAATTAATCCCCTTATTACGTCTAATTCATGACAGGGTACTTATCTTTGCCGGTATCGACAAACTATCAGGCTTTAATGGGTATTGTAAGAAAACAGAGTTTATATTCATCCATCTTCATCTATATTGGTTTTGCCTTCGGCGCATTTAACAAATTGGTATTATTCCCCCGTTTTCTGAATGCCGAACAATATGGTCTGACCACCGTAATCATAGATGCCGCTACATTGATGGCCATGCTGGCCTCATTGGGCGCAGTACCTGCCATCAATAAATTCTTTCCTTTCTATAAAGATTACCTGAATAAAAAAAATAATGACCTCCCGTTTTTGTCCATCGTTTTTGCGGCCATAGGATTCCTGGGGTTTGTTATTCTTTCGATTGTATTTAAAGGGCTGATAATTAAGAAGTATAGTACCAATTCTGCACTATTTGTCGATTATTTCTACATCCTGTATCCGCTTACGTTTTTTATCCTGATATATAACCTGCTGGAATCTTTTGCCTGGGGGTTACATAAAACCATTGCTTCCAACTTCCTGAAGGAGAACCTGCTGCGTATAGCTACTACCGTTGTTGTCATTCTCTACGGTGTATGCCATTTCAGCTTCAGTACCTTTATGGCGCTTTTCTGTATTCCCTATGCACTCATTGCAGTGGTGCTCTGGTGGGTCATCTACCGGACAAACGAACTGAAAACGGTCGCTAAGGTCAGTCGTGTTACCCAGCGGATGAAAGGACGTATCCTCCTCTTCAGCGGGTACGTATACGCTGCCATGGTATTTCAGCTGCTGGCAAAAACCTTCGACATTCTCATCATGTCCAGCCTCCTTGGACTAAGAGATGCCGGCGCCTACAGCATAGGTACCTACGTTGCCAGCCTGATAGAAGTTCCGCAACGCAGCATGTACGCCATCGCCACCCCTATCCTGTCACAGGCATGGAAGGATCGCAATATTGACAAAATAAGCTCCCTCTATACCAAAAGCTCTATTACACTTACCATCCTTGGATTGGGAATCTTTGGCGTTATCTGGAGCAGTAACCATAACCTCGTCCTTTTCCTGGGACATTTCCTGGACGCGGAACAACAAAAGGTTTTACCAACGGTTATACTTATCCTTTGCCTCGCAAAACTGGTGGACCTGGTCACAGGGATCAACAATATAATTATCCAAACATCCAATTTCTGGCGCTTCGACTTCATCAGTTCCAGCACCTTCGTCATTATCTCCATTGGTCTCTCCTACATCTTCCAGAAAAATTTCGGAATGATAGGCGCCGCTTACGCCATCATTATTGGCGTTACACTGAACAACCTGATACGCTTTCTCTTTATCTATATTAAATTCGGTATACAACCACTGAGTTATAAAACATTGATTGCACTGGGACTCGGCGCGGCAGCCATCTTTATTACCAGGCTACTGCCGTTCATGTGGAACCTCTATGCGGATACCATTATCAGAACAACCGTATTCGTGGCCCTATATGTGCCGGCGGTTGTTGGTTTGAAGTTATCAGAAGATATCAATGGTATGTGGAAGATGGTCGCTGAGAAGATATTTAAGAAAGGCTAATACTTCTTTTTAAATACATACCTGGCGGCAATGTACAGGTGGTGCAGGAAATTAGGTACTTTCCCATAATAATGGTCCAGGATCTTATAACGCTCTTTCCAGGCCAGGCGCTGATGCTGCTTACTCGTACCGCCTACCCTGAATCCGGCGATAACCTGGTGCGTATTACAGTTAACAGTTGCCCGTTGTAAAACCTTGATCATCCAGTCAATGTCCGCACATACTTTATAGTTCAGGTCATATTCCGGGCTGATAGAACGCTTTACAATAAAAGCCTGGTGCGATACCACCATGCCATGCTGCAAGCTTTTCCAGGTAAGGATTTCAGGTACTTTATGCGGTGTCTGCTCAGAACGTAACCCCAGCGCAGCCCCTTCTTCAGAAAGAAACATCGCTTCGCCATAATAGGTATCGGCATCCGGGCAGGTAGCAAAAGTATTTTTCAATACGTCTTTATCATGCAGCAGATCGTCTGCATTTAAAAAATAGACATAGTCTCCTGTAGCAGCCCGCAAACCCTTGTTCATCGCATCATACAGCCCTTTGTCCTTCTCAGAGATCACCGTAGCAATCTGCGAACGGTACCGGTTCACAATATTCATAGTCCCATCCTTTGAAGCGCCATCCACAATGATGTGTTCAATATGCGGATAAGACTGCGCCAGCACACTTTCTATCGTCTTTTCGATAAACTTTTCCGCATTGTAGCAGACAGTGATGATACTGATTACAGGATTTGATTTACTTACAGACACTGCATTTAATATTTTATGGATGTCGCCGTACGTCGGAAAATACTTTGTAATACTGTTCCGCTACGGTTTTCATCCCGAAATGTTGAATGATATAATTTCTTGCATTTTCACCAAACTGCCGGTTGCTGTTATTGTCTTGCAATAACCCCAGCACCCGCTGCGCAAATTGCTGATAGTCGCCCGGTGCTACCACATAGCCGGTATGCCCGTCTTTCACGATCTCCGCGCATCCGCCCACATCAAAGGTAACACAGGTAGTGGCACAGCTGCCGGCTTCGATCAGTACATTGGGTAATGTATCTGCCTTGGTTGGATAAATGAAAATATCGCTGGCACCATAGCACTGCATCATTCGTTCCATACCTTGCACATAGCCGGTATACACGGGTTTCAGATGTTTATAGGTTACAGGTAATGTATCACGGCCAATCATCAGCAGGTAAACGTCGCTGGTAAGCTGTTCATCGAGCAATGATAACACCTGCAATAATTCCTTGCCTCCCTTAAACTCGCTGTTGAAGAGCCTTTCAGACACAAAGCTGATAGCCGGAATATTTTCTGTCAGGCCCAAAGCAGCCCTGGAAGCCTGTTTATCTTTAGGTGTATATATATCCGTATCCAACGGATTCGGTATATGATATTGCGGTTTATCCTTTAGCAAAGGACTCACTTTCGTCATATTGTACAACCATTGCGCCGGTGATACAATGTAAAGATCGCTGGCCGCATACAGCCGTTTTTTTCTATTGATAAGATAAACCCCGGTATCAATGCCTGTAGATGGAGAACGCTTGTACTCATCTTCGGCTGGCAATCCTTCCTGCCAGGAAGTATCACCAAAGGTATGCGCCGCATTGGCGGTAATGGCCCACATATCATGCAGCGTCCATACAATAGGCGCGTATGCGGATAACTTTGGCAGCAATGCTGCATCAAAGTATCCACCATGGATGTTATGCAAACTGATAATATCCGGCTTGAACTGCTTTACCGTATCCATTATTACCGCTGATGAAAATGGAAACCAGAGGTATTGCATCCCCATCAGGTTACTGGCAACATTCCATCCTCTCTCTATAAAATTAATGACAGGCCCTTTCCGCGTAACCGTTACATTGGCTGCATTGGTTTGATGGGTGCCTGCAATAAAATGGTTGTCGGTATGATAGTAACGTTCCAGTGCAGTGGCAATCCTTTGCCCTGCTATGGCTGCACCGCCACTATTTTCATACCTGTTTATATAGAGTACTTTCACCGGTTACATTTTAAAAAAGCGTTCCATGTTGGTTTTGAAAACATCCAGCGACCAATCCCTTACCAATATCCTTGGCAGCGCATATGGATTGCTCCAGGAATGCACCTGACCATAGTAATTGGCACATACCATTTCCAGTCCAAGCTCCTTGCAGGCCCTGATACTGTCGGCATTGTAATACCTTTTAGTACCGAGAAACTTCCTGCTGCCGAATGGATAGGAAAAATGCTTCATTGGCTGCTGTAATAATGTCTCCAGGATTTCCTTGCTCTGGCCGATCTCTTCCAGCTGCTGCTGAAAAGGAAGCATGCCAACTGCCGGGTGCCGGTGCGTATGACAACCAATATGTACATACGGATTTTTCGCCATGGCTTTCAGCTCATCGAATGTCATCATGCGGTGAGTGGGCCTGCCTTCCGGACCGCATTGCGCCCAGGTGTACAGGTCCTGCATGGCATGATCTATTACATCCGGTGCACAGAATCGCAGGATACCTTGTAAAGCGTAGTAAGTATCGGTTATATGTTGGGAAGATGCCGTATTGAACTGATGGGCACCACCATTGATGGTAATATTTAAGTTCGCCGGCAGTGATCTTCCGGTCAGCAAAACCCTTTCCAGGTCATCCCACCATTGTTCCAGTGTGGTATTGAGTTTGGAAGTGGTAATGTAAAACAAGGCGGGTGCTGCATGTTTTTCCAGTAATGGCGTTGCTTCCAGGTAGTTATCTGCGTAGCCATCATCAAACGTAATAAATACGGACCTTTCCGGGAATTTCTTTTTCTCTTTAACATGATAGAGAAACTGATCTGCATCCAGAACATTGTACGCTGCCTTGAGGTGTTGCAGCTGTGCATCAAAATTTGCCGGACTCACTGCCAGGTCCTGCGGATCGGCGGCAAGGTCTGTAACCCTGTGGTACAGCAGGATGACAGCCGGTTGCTGTATTTTATTTGCAACGAAATTCGTTGCAGAGAATATCACATCACTAAGCTTTCCCATTCGTATTCTTCGTTGCAATGACGCTGATAATAACAGGATATACCGGATCATTAAAATCCAGTTCCTCTTTTGTTACTTCTTCCGCGGAGATTCCATGAAAAAGTGCGGTGGCAGCCAATACGTTGCCATAGGCTTTTACGGTAACATTTCCTTCTCCAAATACCTCATCAAATACCTGCTGTGCAGATTTTGTCGTAAAACGCCAGTAGTCGCCCCAGCGCTGCATATCATAGGCCGATATCTGAGAAACGCCTGCCAGTGTTGCCAGCAGTGTGCCTCCAGGCTTCAGCAGGTAGTATGCGCCCTGGATGGCCGCTTTATAATCGTATATGAAATTGAAAGTTTGTGTGCAGATGAAGCTATCGATCTGGTTTTCCGGTAAGGAAGCAATGTCTGTCAGGTCGCCTACGATTGTTACATGGCTATCCTGTTTGGTATGCAGTACTTCAAATTTGGTAACATGCTGACCAAATTGTTTGGAGTAGGAACTTTCCGCGATCTCCAGTACATGGCCGTGAATAGCTGCAATGTTTTGTTGCAGGAAGCTTTCAATATAGTAACGGTCGACGGGGGTACCACGGTCAAATCCGAATTTGGTGGAGAGCGGTTTTACACTGCGCAGGTTTTCCCAGTTCGCAGGAGCTACAACTTCCCGTCTGAATTTTTTGAGTAATTTTTTAAGCATTGCCTGCAATTTTGCGCCAGATTTTTATGAGCTTATCTCTAACTTTTTCCCTGATGGTCATTCCGGCATTTTTACGCAGAAAAACCCCGAAGCGCTTTTCAATATCCAGGTTGTTCACAACCGGAATATCCTTTACGGGAATGGTTCCTGGCCAGAGTTCTGTATAGGTATAGTCGTGTACGGTATAGTGGTGCGTGGCACTGGGCACGTTACCGTCATGCCGTACGAGTGATTTAACGGGGTACAGGGTGAGCATGTCGTGCAGGTAAGCGGCGGCTCTCCATCGGATGGCCCAGGAGCTTACCTTGCCCTGCTGTTGCTGGTGCAACATTCTGAAGAAAGGATATCCGCCCCAGAAATCAAATGGTTTGCGCAACCCTCTTTCCTGGATTTGCTGGATGAGTTTGGCAGAGTCTGGCTCAAACTTGCGCCAGGCACGGGCCCAGGTACCCCAACCCCAGCATCCCGGATCATGAATGGCAAAGGTATCGTCCTTCAGTTCTTCCGGAATGGCAATCGGATATATATACCCGTGAACTGCAAGCATTTTTTCGTCATGCTCGTATTTCACCAGGGCTTCGTTTACATATTCAAGGAAATGTGGCGCTACTACCAGGTCATCTTCCAGCACGATGATTTTACCGTACTCGTTCACAATTTTGGTAACGCCGTAAATGATGGAATTGGCCAGGCCTTTGTTCTGGGCCGATTCTTCTATGATCACTTCTTTACACCACTGCTGACTACGCACGATCCGACGGGTTTCAGCCACCAGGGCCTGCTGCTCCGGTGATACGCCCGCTTTCGGGCCATCACAAAAGACATACAGCGTGCTGTCTGCAGCTGCTGCGTTGCGACTCAGATGCTCTAAAGTACTGAGAGTCAGTTCGGGACGATTATAAACAAATAATACTATTGGCGCCAGTTCCATGCAGAAAATCTAAAATATCAAAGCAGTGAAAGTAGCACAAAACGGACAATTAAACAAATATCAAGGCCGTTTGTGGCGCTGGGTGCGGGTTATAAGGGAAGTACAGCCTGCGGCATGTTCATTGTCCGGATGCCACAGGCTGATCGTAAGTTATAGTCTGCCTCCGCCGGCATAATATTTTTTCCAGTAGGCCTCTTTCAGATCACTGATCATGACACCATTGGAAGTAGAGGCATGTACGAATTTATCATTTTCCAGGTAGATGCCTACATGGGAGATACGCTTGTGATGTATTTTAAAAAACACGAGGTCTCCTTCGTGGAGTTGTGTTTTGGAAAGACGGGTAACCTGACTGTATAATGCAACAGAGTTACCGATCAGGTTCAGCTGAAACACGGTATTCATGAGGAGATTCACAAATCCTGAACAGTCGATACCATCTTTTGTTTTGCCTCCCATACGATAGGGAGTTCCCATCCATTCTTCCAGGAAGCTGAACAGGCGCTGGTTTAGCACCGATTCTACCGGAACGTCCAGCAACTGTGCATACTTGAATTGCCAGGTAGCGGCATTTTCAAGATTGGCGCTGGCCATGGTAACATTCCTGCTGATAGCAGGCATTTTGGAAGATTGACTGGAGGTAACTTTTGGAGTGGGCCTTGTACTGATTCCTTCAATAAAACGTACCCGCTGCCCCGGCTCATTGTTGCTCGCCGTAGTGGCAGCCGCTCTGGAAGACGTTTTGGTGGTACTCTTCTGAAGCGTCGAACAGGAACTTAGTGACAGTGCACATACCGATAATTTCACAATTAGATTCCGCTTTACGCTATTCATACTTCCTTCTTGGACTGGTTATAAATTTTTGCTAAAATATTTAAGATTTTCGAAAAACCATGCTTTAGTGTCTGAAATTAAAATAGTTATAATCTATCTCTGCCAAAAAATCAAAATCTATATTTGATATTGTTGTGAGAAATCCCATTTTTTTAGCCTGTATTTTTTTGCGACTTTTGTCGCTGACGAAAAAGGAATAGCAAGATGAATTTCTCCCACTTACACGTACACACGCAATTCTCCTTACTGGATGGCGCCGCGGATATTAAATCGCTCTACAAAAAGGCGATGGCCTCCAATCAGCCTGCGCTGGCCATTACGGACCACGGAAACATGTTTGGTGTGTTCCAGTTTGTGGCGGAAGCTTACAATAATAAATTAAACCCCGCCGATCCAAAGGATAAACGCCTGAAAGTAAAACCTATTGTGGGTTGTGAGTTTTATCTGGTGGAAAACAGGCATAAACGCGCGTTTACCCGCGAAGAAAAAGATATCCGCTACCACCAGGTACTGCTGGCAAAAGATGATGAAGGTTACCGCAACCTCATCAAACTCTGCTCCCTGGGCTATATGGAAGGCCTCTACGGGAAATATCCCCGTATCGACAAAGAACTGATCCTCCAATACCATAAAGGGCTGATCGCCACCACCTGCTGCCTCGGCGCCTCCGTTCCCAAAACCATCCTCCGCAAAGGCGAAGAAGAAGGTGAAAAGGAATTTAAATGGTGGCTCGATATCTTCGGCGAAGATTTTTACGTGGAAATGCAACGCCACGGCATCCCTGAACAGGAACAGGTAAACGCAGTACTGCTGAAGTTTGCCAATAAATACAATGTGAAGATCATCGCCTCCAACGACTCCCATTACGTGGACCAGGCCGATGCCAACGCACACGACATCCTCCTCTGTATCAACACCGGCGAGAAAAAAGCGACGCCCACCATGAAGGAGTTTGCCGATGACGACGTGTCCGTGAAAAACAGACGCTTCGCATTCTATAACGACCAGTTCTATTTCAAAACAACGGAAGAAATGTCGGCATTGTTCCATGACCTGCCGCAGGCCATCGACAATACCAATGAAATCGTTGACAAGGTTCAGCTGCTGGACCTCAAACGCGATATCCTGCTGCCTAACTTCCCGATCCCTAAAGAATTCTTTACACAGGACCAATACCTGCGTCACCTTACCTACGAAGGCGCACGCAGCCGATATAGCGAAATGACCGCCGAAATTGAAGAACGTATCAATTTCGAACTGCAGGTAATTGAAAACATGGGCTTTGCAGGTTACTTCCTCATCGTGGCCGACTTCATCAAGGCTGGCCGCGACCTTGGCGTATTCATCGGCCCCGGCCGTGGATCTGCAGCCGGTTCTGCCGTAGCCTACTGCGTAGGTATCACCAACATCGACCCGATTAAATATAACCTCCTGTTTGAGCGTTTCCTTAACCCGGAACGTAAGAGCATGCCCGATATTGATACGGACTTCGATGATGAAGGCCGCCAGAAAGTAATCGATTACGTAGTACAGAAATATGGCCGTAACCAGGTAGCACAAATCATCACCTATGGTACCATGGCAGCCAAAATGAGTATCAAAGACGTTGCCCGTGTAATGGACCTCCCACTGCCCGACTCCAACGCCCTCGCCAAACTGGTTCCGGAAAAACCCGGTATCCAGCTGGACCGTATCTTCAACGCTCCCCTCGAAGGAGATAAAAGCCTCGCCGATAAAGAAGGCCTCGCAGGAGAAGATATAGAAAATATTAAGAAATTACGTGAACTGATCAAGGGTGAAGACCTCCAGGGTGAAGTACTCCGCGAAGCCTGCGTACTGGAAGGTTCCGTACGTAATACCGGTATACATGCCGCCGGTATCATCATCGCGCCGCAAGACCTCTACGACCTGATCCCTGTATCTACTGCCAAAGACTCCGACCTCCTCGTCACCCAGTTTGAAGGTAGCATCATCGAATCCGCCGGCGTTATCAAAATGGACTTCCTGGGGCTCAAAACCCTGACCATTATCAAAGGCGCCCTGGAACTGATCAAACAGAACCACGGCGTGGAAATCGATATAGACTACATCCCGCTGGACGACGCCAAAACATACGAACTCTACCAGAAAGGCGAAACCAACGCCACCTTCCAGTTCGAGTCTGCCGGTATGCAAAAGTACCTGCGCGAACTCAAACCGGATAGGTTCGACGATCTGATCGCCATGAACGCCTTGTACCGCCCCGGCCCGCTGGAGTATATCCCTGCCTTTATCCGTCGTAAACATGGACTGGAACCTACCACCTATGACCTCGCGGAAATGGAGGATTACCTCAACGATACCTACGGTATTACGGTATACCAGGAGCAGGTAATGTTGCTCAGCCAGAAACTGGCCGGCTTCTCCAAAGGAGATGCCGACGTACTCCGTAAGGCGATGGGTAAAAAACAAAAAGCCGTTCTGGATAAAATGAAATCACAGTTTATGGATGGTTGCGCCAAAAATGGCCACGACCTGAAAATCTGTGATAAAGTATGGACAGACTGGGAAGCATTTGCATCCTATGCGTTCAACAAATCCCACGCTACCTGCTATGCTTTCGTAGCCTATCAGACAGCCTACCTGAAAGCCCACTACCCTGCCGAATATATGGCCGCCGTACTGAACTGCGCCAGCAATATTGAGAAAATTACCTTCTTCATGGAAGAGTGTAAACGCATGGGCATCGACGTATTACAGCCGGATGTGAACGAATCATTCAAAGGCTTTGCTGTAAACAAACAGGGCCAGATTCGTTTCGGCCTCGGTGGCCTGAAAGGTGTAGGTGAAGCAGCCGTGGAGAGCCTGCTGGAAGAAAGAAAAAAAGAAAGCAACTTCACCTCTATCTTCGATTTTATCAAACGTGTCAACCAACGTGCAGTGAACAAGAAATCACTCGAGGCCCTGGCTATGTCCGGCGCTTTCGACTGCTTCCCTGAACTGCACCGCGCACAATATTTCAATAAACCGGAAAACGACCCGTTAACGGGCATCGATCGTATCGTGAAATTCGGTCAGCAGGTGAGCGCCGGCTCCTCCAACATGGGCAGCCTCTTTGGCGCTGATGAAATGCCTGCCATCGAACCACCTAAAATCCCTGCCTGCGACCAGTGGCCGCTCATCATGAAACTGAACAATGAGCGCGAAGTCACCGGTATCTATATCTCCGGTCACCCGCTGGACGACTACCGCTTCGAAATGAAGTATTACCAGATGAATACCGTTCAGGACCTCGTAGAATACCAGGCCGAAATCAGTACACCTGGTTCTACCGGCGGACGCGCCCGGGAAAAGAACTTCCGCCTGCCGGTATTCGTTACCAGCGCACAGGAACGTATCTCCCGCAATAACCGCCAGTTCGGGGTCATGGCGATTGAAGACTATACCGGAAAATTTGAATTCGCACTGTGGAGCGAAGACTTCATCCGCTTTGCGCCTTACCTGAAACCCGGACTATGCCTCTTCCTCAACGGTGGCTTCAAGTCCAAACGTTTCAACGATAATGAATACGAATTCAAGGTAAACAGCATTCAGCTGCTGCAGGAAGTAAAGAAAACACATACCAAACAGGTTTTTCTCATGACCACACCAAAACAGCTGACACGCAACACGGTAGATTTCCTCGTGGATAACGTCAACAGGTACCCGGGCAGCAGCACCATGCACGTACACCTGACCGATGTCGACGACCAGCTGCAAGCCAAACTGCATACCTTCAACAAGAATATTGAAATGAATGATGAACTGGCGCTTTATCTTGCCAAACAGCCAGACATTGACGTTTTCATTGAAGTAAAACAATAATACGCTGAAATAAAAAGCGTGCAACAGTTACTAACGTAAATGATAATACGTAATTAACCGTTGCACGCTTTTCTTTTTACAACCTACGTCCATGGCCAATTTCAAGGGTCATGATAAATTCTCTCACAATAAAAAAACCGACAAAATCCACACCGGACAAGCATCTCCATAACCATCTAACTATATAATTAAAGAAAAATCATATTTTCATATTTCGATAAATGATGATTTGATATGAAAAAGATCCCTACACTGTTTGAAAGAACATTTGAAAAAGGCCGCGTTACCGGTATCACCAGCCAGGTAACCGCAGGCTGTGAATGGGTACTGGCCGGAGAAGGCATTGCAACAAAAAAATGGGACGGAACCTGTGTATTTGTAGAACAAGGAATAACCTACAAACGCTATGATGCCAAACATGGCAAAACACCTCCGGAAGGTTTTGTACCTGCACAACCCGACGCAGACCCTGTAACCGGCCACTGGCCAGGATGGATGCCCCTGAGCCTTTCCCCTGATAAATGGATAGCAGAAGCTGTTACCAACTACCAGGAAAATGGCGCCACGCTTATTGACGGCACATACGAAGCTATCGGCCCTAAAATCAATGGCAACCGGGACGCTGCTACTGCACATATCCTGAAAAAGCATGGCGATCAGCAGTACGAAACAATCAGCCATACACCGCTTACTTACGACGCTATTTTAGCATTCCTGCAGGAGCAACATACGGAAGGCATCGTTTTTCATCATCCTGATGGCCGGATGAGCAAAATAAAACGCAGTGACTTCGATCTAAGCTGGAAGTAAAATAATTTCCGGCAGCAATGCTTGACGTTCTGTCATCATTTTACTGCCGGATTGACTTTATCTTTCTCCCCTATTTTTCTGAAAAGCAACCATTTACCACCATATCTATATAAAAAATATATACCGCAAAACCCCAATCTCTACTTAAATACCTGTAATATTGATATAGAAAATTACCGGCGACAAGACTTTTGCGCCATTTGGCACTTTCCATAAAAAAACAATACGAGTTATACATGTAATTTATACTACATTTGCAGCCTCCGTCGCCTATTACAGCATAGAGATAATCAATAAGTATTATGTCAAAAATGCAGTAATTTGCATTCGGATCAGGATTTGCAGATAAGTGTTAGTCTTGATTAAAAAAAGAAAATCAAAACAATCATTATAATAATTAATTTAAATAAGTAGTATATGGCTTTAGAATTCACTGATGCAAACTTCCAGACTGACGTGCTGGACTCTGACAAACTTACTGTTGTTGACTTCTGGGCAGAATGGTGTGGTCCTTGCCGTGCAATCAGCCCTATCATTGAAGAGCTTTCTAAAGATTACGATGGTAAAGTAAACATCGGTAAAGTAAACGTGGACCACAATCCACAGGTTTCTATCGACTACGGTATCACCAGCATCCCTGCCATCCTGTTCATTAAAGATGGTAAGGTAGTTGACAAACAGGTAGGCGCTGTTCCAAAAGCAGTACTGGACAAAAAAATCCAGGCAAACCTCTAATCAGCAGATAACTGAAAAGAAATATTTAAAAAGGCAGTCTCTACTTAAGTAGAGACTGCCTTTTTTTATGGTGATCTCTATAAAGAAATGCCCCAGCTTACTCCTGCAAAATAAAATTTGGTTCCTGTAAACAATAGGTGATTCTTTATTGTTACTCCGCTTTAATAACCCCAAGCAATCACTTACAAACACATTAAATAAATAACATATGATTTCAGAGATATCTGATTTTGATTTCCAATCTAAAGTGCTGCACGCTAAGTCCGATAAACTCACTATTGTTATTTTCTGGTTAGAATATTGTGGTCCATGCAAATCACTTAAAAATATCATGGAATATGTGGCAGATGATTACGCCGAAAAAGTAGATATATATAAATTAAATGTGGACACGGAGATCCTGGCGGCTGCACGTTACAAAAAATATTATCCGTCGCTCCTGTACTTCAAGGCTGGCAAGAATATTCACACAGATGTTGGCTTACTTTCAAGAGCAGAAGTGGAAAAGAAAATCAAGGAATTCATCTGATCACCAGGTGACATAGCCCCATCACATTATCCCCTCAACCTCACCCCAATACAATAAAATGTAATTCCGCTTATCAACAGCTCATCGCGCTTTGATGATACCTCGCTTACGGTACAAACGATGATAAAATACAATTAAACCAATCCTTTTAACAATTCAACTTAAATCTGTAAAACCATGATCGTAGAATTAACTGACAGGAACTTTGATACCGAAATCTATAATTTCGACGGACTAACAATTGTTAATTTCATGGCCGAATGGTGTGGCCCCTGCCATATGCTTAGTCCAATGTTTGAAGAACTTGCTGAAACTTACAAAAATCAGATAAAGGTCGGTAAATTAGATATAGATAAACATTCAGGGGTAGCTGCCAGATTCCAGATTTCCGGTATCCCGACAACCGTTATCCTCAAAAATGGCAAGGTTATTTATACGAAGGTTGGTATTGCTAAAAAAGCCGATCTGGAAAAAAAAATCGAGACACACATCTGATTGGCAGTAAGTGAAAAGCAATTGCAATAAAAACGTATACCCAACTTAGTCGGGTATACGTTTTTTATGATCATCTTCCAACAATAGCATTCATCCGGTAATTTTTTCAACGATACATCTCCCTTATTTATCGATTTAACCATCTCCCCCATTAAACTCCCGCTAAATTTTAACGACTAAATAATACCAGACGCCGGAAAATTTGAACCTTCATCGTATCTTACACATTATAGTTGTTAAATATTCAAAAATTCAGCCTTGCGCAAAATTTTACTGATTCTTCTATCCTTTGCCGCCATCAACCAATTGCACGCCCAGCGTAAATGTGGTACCAACGACGCCCTCCAGCAGATGGTGAAGGACCGCCCTTACCTCGCTACCATTTTACAGCAGAATGACACCCGGCTCATGCAGGGACAGGAACTGCAGAAAATGAAAGTCAGGACGGAAGCAACCCCTCAGAATGTAACCATTCCTGTTGTCGTTCATATCGTTACGGATAATCCCGGATCCATCACCGATGCACAGGTGCAATCACAGATTGATGTACTTAACCGCGACTATACCGCAGCCAACCCGGATGTCAGCCAGGTACCTGCTGTATGGCAGCCGATCATTGGGAACGATCATATCAATTTCTGCCTGGCACAGCGCAATCCGGATGGTGAACCCACCAACGGCATTGTCAGGGTGACGACTCCTGTTGGCCAGAGCTTTACCATTTATAACGGTACCCCCGATGTAAAATATAACAGCACCGGCGGGTCTGATGCCTGGGATCCATCTAAATACCTCAATATCTGGGTTACCAACCTCGCCGGCAGCTACCTGGGTGTTGCCGCACCTCCCGGTATGGGGTACCCCCGTGAACAGGAAGGCGTAGTAATCCTTTATACCGCTTTTGGGACCATCGGAAACGTTCGTGCACCCTATAACCTCGGACGCACTGCAACACACGAAATCGGGCATTATTTCGGCCTTAAACATATCTGGGGCGACGACAATGGCGACTGTTCCATCGACGACGGCATTGCCGACACTCCTTTGCAGGGAAATTACAGCTTTGGCTGCTTTACTTTCCCCAAACTCGATCTCTGCAGTCCCACCTATCCGGGTATCATGTTCATGAATTACATGGACTACTCCGATGACGGCTGTATGCACCTTTTTACCGCCGGACAGGTACTACGTATGCGTTATGTGCTGGAAAACGTGGTAACCAGTCTGATGGCTTCTGACGGCTGTACACCGCCGGTGGTATACCCCAACGACACGTATATCAAGGCGGTGAATAATCCGGTGGGCAAGATCTGTAACAATAATATCACCCCTACGGTGGTGCTGCGCAATAAAGGCACACAGCCACTCACATCTGCCAATATCGTCTACCAGGTAACCGGTGGCAGCCTGGTTATTTACAAATGGACCGGCAACCTCGCCAGCTTCACGGAAACGACGGTGACGCTGCCTGCCAGTAAGGTACCTGTGGGCCTGTATAACATAAAGGCATATACGCAGCTTCCAAACGGACAGCCGGACGGTAATGTCAGCAATGATACCGCCTTCAATAAATTCAATTACGATGCGGAAGTGCAGCTGCCACTGAGCGAAGGCTTTGAAAACGATAGCTTCCCTCCTCCGGGATGGGCTATACGTAACCCCGATAAGAGCTTTACCTGGGAAAGGGCCCGCGACGTCGGCCATAACAGCAATGCCTCTGCGCTGATGCGTAACCTGGGCTATAACGTCAACGGACAGGTGGACGACCTGGTTTCGCCGGTGCTCGACGCCATGGGGCATGATTCCGTATTCCTCTTCTTTGACGTGGCAGCAGCAGTATATACCAATCCTGCTGCTACCGGCAACGTCTGGGATACACTGCAGGTATTGTCCAGTACAGATTGTATGGAGAACACACAATTACTCTATACCAAATGGGGACCTAACCTGATTACGCACCCTACGGCTATCCAGACGGAATACGTTCCTACCAATACGGAATGGCGCCGGGATTCGGTGGATTTAACGGCTGCCGTACGTAAAGGAAAATTTCAGGTAGCCTTCAGAAATATTTCAAACTCAGAGAATAACATTTATTTAGATAATATAAATATTGTTTACAGAGATGTGAATGAAGACCTGAAGAAATACGGAATCCTGGTGAGTCCGAACCCTACCAACGGCATGGTTTGGGTTACTTTTTACCAGGTACCGGACGATCTTCTCCAGGTTTCCATCTACAATGCTTTGGGGCAGTTTATCATGAGTCAGCCTAAGGCAAGTATCAACAGTGCCAACCGCATGACCTTTAATTTGGTAAATGAGCCAAATGGTGTTTATTTTGTGAAATTAATTTACAGGAACAGGGCCAACACCATTAAATTAATGAAAGTAAGATGACGATGAGACAAGATTATCCTGCTGTAGAAGCACTGCTGCAGCATCCCGCACTGGATCCGTCGCTAAAGACAATCGGCGAGAAAGTATTAAGACAGGAAAGGCTCACACCGCAAGACGGTCTGACCTTATTCGAGAAAGGAGATATTGGATTTGTAGGCGCTTTAGCCAACAAGGTACGAGAGCGAATGCATGGCGACAAGACCTACTTCAACCGCAATTTCCATATTGAACCTACCAACGTCTGCGTATTTACCTGCCATTTCTGCTCCTATTCACGCCTCTACAAGAACCGTGAAGAAGGCTGGGAACTGAGCATAGACCAGATGCTGGACATCGTTAAAGGTTATGATAACCAACCTGTAACCGAAGTTCACATTGTAGGTGGCGTGCACCCTAAAATGCAGCTGGATTTCTTTGTGGAACTGATACAGAAAATCAGGGCACACCGTCCGGACCTGCATATCAAAGGCTTTACCGCGGTGGAACTGGATTACATGTTCCGCAAAGCGAAAGTAACCGTTGAAGAAGGGATGCGTATCCTCAACGAAGCAGGTTTACAGTCCATGCCTGGTGGCGGTGCTGAAATCTTCCATCCGGACGTTCGCGCCAAAATCTGCCATGATAAAGTAGACGCTGACGGATGGCTGGCCATTCACCGCGCTGCTCACAGGCAAGGCATGCATACCAACGCTACCATGCTGTATGGTCATGTAGAAACCTTCGAACACCGTGTAGATCATATGGAACGCCTGCGTCAGCTGCAGGACGAGACCGGTGGCTTCAATACTTTCATCCCGCTGAAATTCCGTAATAAGGGCAACGACATGTCTGATATTCCGGAAACATCTGTAGTGGAGGATTTACGCCTGTATGCCATCGCAAGACTCTACATGGATAACTTCCCTCACCTGAAGGCTTACTGGCCTATGCTGGGAAGAAATACCGCACAGCTCACCCTCTCCTTCGGTGTAAATGACCTGGATGGTACCATCGATGATACCACCAAAATTTACTCCATGGCAGGCGCGGAAGAACAAAACCCTTCCATGAATACTGCACAACTGGCCATGCTGATCAGACAGGCAGGCAGAAGACCAGTGGAAAGAGATACTGTTTACAACGAAATCAAAGACTATACTGATGTAGCTTTCTCTGATGAGGAACTGCTCACGAAATAATGTCCTGATATGCAACTACACCTGAAACTCCTATTGCTTGCGGCTTTATATACCGCAAGTTGTAATTCGTCTCCCAGCCAGCAACAGGCAGCAGACACCACGACTGCGCCGGCAGCAGCTGAATCAATAGCAACCAGCAATGGCAGTGCCTTTAAAAAACAGGGAACACTAGCCTTTGTCAGTAAATCCGGAGCGGATACCATCCGTAAAATTGATATCCAGCTGGCACAGACAGATCAGCAAAGAGAAGATGGTCTGATGTACAGGAGATCAATGACAGATGAACAGGGTATGTTGTTTATCTTCCCGGATATGGAAGAAAGATCTTTCTGGATGAAGAATACTTATATCTCCCTTGATATCATTTATATAGATGATAAAATGGAAATTGTATCTGTTCAGAAATATGCGACTCCTTTATCCGAACAAAGCCTTCCTTCTTTCAAAAAAGCACAGTATGTGCTGGAAGTAAATGGTGGGTTTGTAGATAAATACCATATTGCCTACGGTGATAAGATTGCATATACGAAAGATTAAAATACTTTAAATAGATTTGGGCTGACTGAGATGCAAATGTATATTCAGTCAGCCCAAATTATTTAACGCAGTGCCAGTTAAACCCTACAGTAAAACTTTATTATATAGCATATGTTTTACTGTCATTATATTATCACTACCACAGCCGTTCAGCCTGATCATATATTGCTTATACTTTAGCAAATAAAACACCATCTCCTCTCCTTTTAATACAGTGGCTCCTTTTGATTTATAGTATTCCAACAGCAGTTCTAAATCATTACCTTTTATGTTGAAAGTTGTTTCAGCCAATTTTTCATTGGTAAAATCGAAAAGCCATTCAGACGAAATCAAGCTCCTGTATAATACTTTGGGATCACCCTCCCCTTTGTAATATTTGTAACTGATCTTATTTTTATCGAGGGAGTCCTTGATGGCTTTGTAAGTAAGGCTGAGCAGGTTTTCCCGACTGTCCAGTATTTTACCCAGCGCATTCATCTCCTCTTTTAATTCTTCGTCAGTATATAATGGAGCATTTGCCACTTCGGCATTAGGGTCAACACCCTTCGTTATTCTCTCTGTTTCAAAATTTGCAATCTTTCCTGTTGATACAACGCTTACTTTCATTGATTGGAGCAGCTTTGTGAAGGTCACATTGGAGCCTCCGGAGGCTTTATACAATTCGTCTATATAGCGATAACAATTGTTTGGGTGTTTTCTCATAAACCGAAGTGCATCATATGTCTTTCTAACTTCATAACCCATTTTCTCAAGCGCATCAAGCATCGGCCCACTAACCTTTACATTATTTGTTTCCCAGATATACAAAGATCGGTCGATAAGTTCATGCATGGTGGTTTTGTCGAGCGTTTGGGAAAATACAGACATCGCACTTGTCACCAGAAAGGTGAGCAACAGTAAGGATCTTTTCATAGTGATATAGGGTATATATTATTGTTTAGTAATGGTAAAAGTACATATTAATGATCATACCTTAAAGTCTTTTGGGCAAACGCTTACCTTATGAAAAGGATATAAAAAAACTCCGCTGGAAAGCGGAGTTTTCTTTGCTCTTTTTGATACATATTTGACTGCTAACACTATAGCTAATTAATTAGTTATGCGCAATATGCTCAGGATATAACGGCGCACCTGTTTTGCTCAGGCGTGGGCCATAGATCTCAGCATAGGAACGGATATCCGTTCTGGTTACACGACGGAACATTGCTTCAGGCGCCACCTTCTCCGCATTCGTGAAGCCGCAGGCACCCATCAGTTCAGCCAGTGCATAGATGGTATTTCTATGGAAGTTGGCAACACGCTCACGTTTGTCTGTTACGTTTACACCACGGTACAGGGTTGGGTCCTGTGTAGCCACACCCACCGGACAGCTACCGCTGTCGCACTGCAACGCCTGGATACAACCCAGTGCCAGCATCATACCACGTGCACTGTAAGCCGCATCAGCACCCAGCGCCAATACTTTCATAATATCGAAACCTGTAATGATCTTACCACTCGCCAGGATACGGATATGCTTCTTCAGACCGTAGTGTTTCAACATATTCACTACCATCGCCAGTGCATCGTATAAAGGCATACCGATGGAGTCGGTGAACTCCAGCGGAGCCGCACCCGTACCACCTTCTGCACCATCTACGGTGATGAAGTCAGGGAAAATGTTCGTATTGATCATAGCGGTACAAATACGCTCAAATTCATCTGCACGGCCTACACACAATTTAAAACCTACTGGTTTACCACCGGAAAGCGTTCTTAATTGCTGCAGGAATGCCAGCATTTCATACTCATTGCTAAACGCGGTATGCGCAGCAGGAGATAATACGCTTACACCTGGCTTCACCTTACGGATAGCCGCAATTTCAGGCGTATTTTTAGCCGCAGGAAGTACCCCACCTTTACCAGGCTTAGCACCCTGACTCAGCTTCAGCTCAATCATTTTCACAGAAGGAGCCGCAGACGAAGCCGCAAACTCAGCCGGAGAAAAGTTTCCGTGCTCATCACGGCAACCGAAATAACCGGTACCTACCTGCCAGATCAGCGCACCACCATTTTCCAGGTGATACGGACTGATACCACCCTCGCCGGTGTTATGCGCAAACTCGCCGAGTTGTGCACCACCATTGAGCGACAGGATCGCCGTTTTACTCAGCGCACCATAAGACATCGCGCTGATGTTGAGTAAACTTGCATTATATGGTTGGGAACACTGCTCATTACCAATGTTTACACGCAGTGCTTCCGGTTTTACCTTTACTGGAAAAGCAGTGTGAGAAGCCCACTCATAGCCAGGCTCGTACATATCAGCCAATGCACCGAAAGCAACAGTCTGCTTTACGTCTTTTGCACGCTGGTACACTACTGAACGCTGACGACGGCTGAAAGGACGCCCGTCGGTATCTGACTCAAAGAAATACTGACGCATTTCAGGACGGATATTTTCCAACAGGTAACGTAGTCTTCCCAATGCCGGATAGTTACGTAACAAGGCATGCTTACCCTGGAAACGATCATATAACGTCAGCACCGTTAATCCTACTGCAACCGGTAATAAGACCCATCCTGTGATGTAACCTCTGTAAATTCCTACCGCTACACTAATGTCTAAAATGAGGCATAAAGCATAAACCGCCCATCGTGCTATCCGATGATTCATAAAATTGATTTTATAAAAAAATTGTTTTGGTAATTGCTCCTGGATTTTACTACGCTGATTTTAGGTAGCGATCCTTCCCGAACAACCTGTCGCTTTCATCTGATTGTCCGGGTTTATGTGTTGAAGTCTTTGGGGCAGGATAAAAATGGCAACATAATACCACCTGTACTGATCGTTGTGTTCGTACATAGGTCTTTCGGCAGTAATATGTTTGTAACCTTCATCATATAATGACGCAAAGATAGGGGATATTTCCGTCACGAAAATCGCGTGTCAATATGATTTCAATACATTAAATATTGTGGCTTTTTCTTTTGTATTTATTCAACACTGCTCGCGCAGTATTGAATAAATACAAGAGATTTCAGGGGTTTACTTTTTCTGATTACACTGTTTTCAGCCTTACTGCGTTAGCTCGGCGGCAGTAAATGGCTTTTGTCTGCCGCTATTCTTCTCTCTCACTTTTATAATATCATTAACAGTTACTTTCTCTGCGTTATTTTTCCATGCATTTCTGATATAGGATATCAGCTGTGCAATATCTTCATTACTATATTCTCCTGTACCACCTATTCCTGGCATATCTCCGCTGATCTCAGGTGCCTGGTATATTTTGTTCTGCACTTTCACCGGGCCTGTGAGTCCATAAAGCACGATGCTGATCAGGTGTTCCTTTTCACCGTTTACCCAGTTGCTTTCATTCAGTGGCGGCGCCATAGAAGCAATACCATTGCCTTTTTTGCCGTGGCAGGTCTGGCAGAGTGTAGTGAAGATATCATGGCCTTTAGGATAGGTCAGTTCGAGCGCCTCCATTTTCTTTGCCACTGCAGCGCTCTGCATATCTTCAAGGGTAGCCTTCAGGCCTTTATACAGGAATGATGCGGTATCTGCCTTTGCGGCATCCAGCGATTTGAGTATAGCCGCTTCCCTGTTAGTGGCGTTGTTAACAATAGCAGCAGCTACATAACGGTTACCTGCATACGTTTTTACCAGGTAATCCTCCATGGTAGCTGCGGCAGACTTATTATACCTGGCTACATCAGGTAACAACCAGGCCGCATAGGCCACTGTATTTTCCTGGTGCAGCAGACTATCAATAATGGCATTTGCCTGCTTGCTGTTTGCGGGAGTCATCACTGCCGGCAGCGCTGCCATTGCCTGCATATGGCAAATTGGTTCGTTGGTGGCCAGCAGAAAGGTGATATCCTCCAGTTTCAGCTGATGCAGGCCTTCGAGCGTCCACAGTGCATGACGTAGCCCCAGCAATTGTAAGGTGTCTTTCAGCATTTCCCGGAGCGCAGGTACTGCTTCCTGCATGTTCCTGTCTACCAGCTGCTGCTGGGCCAGGTCGCGGATCACGCCGTTATTGTCGTGCAGGGAAGCTACCAGTTTATTGGGCGTTGGGCGCATCAGCATTTTCTGCGGTTGTTCACCTTTTTTTATTACCCGGTAGATACGGCCGCAATTGAGGGGTAGTGTCAGTTTGCGGGTAGCAATCTGTTGTTTGAGATAGCTGGTGAGATAAGATTTATGCTGGATGATCCCCCGGTACATATCTAATATGTAAAGGGCGCCGTCGGTGCCGGTATAGAGGTTTACCGGGCGGAAGCGTTCATCTGTGCTGGCCAGGAACTCACTATTATGGGATGATTGTTCACCAGTAACGATCAAGCCGCTGTCTTTCAATATATTACGTTTGATCAGGTTAGCGGCGGGTTCTGCCACGAAGGCATTGCCATAGTATTCAAGTCCCAGGTGTCCGGCACGGTAAATCAGCGGGCCGCAGGCAGCGGTAAATTCTACCAGTCTGCCAGTACTGTCAAGCACGCCTTTCACATATCCCCTATTGACACCTCTGTTGGGGCGTATCGGGTATACACGGTTATCTTTTACGATCTTTTCATCAAAACCTGCCGCTTTCTGCTGGTGGGGGTTGTTGGCACCGAGTCCCGGTGCGAAGTAGTCGCCCAGCAGGTTCTGCGAGTTATTATTATAGAAGAGCCTTCCGTCGTCGTCCTGGGAGATCCCCCATTGTCCGCGGAAATGGGTCATTTCTTTCACCCATTTGCCGTTGATCCTGCGGTAGCGGCGGTCCGACTTCGCACTGTAAATCCAGTTATCGAGGGCTCTGTAAAGGCCATTGGGCTGGTGTTCCACATTTCCGCCGGCGGCGTATTGGTCGTCTACGAGGGTACGTTTACCAGGCTTGTCATCATGTATTTCATAATACCAGAGCATGGGCGGTGTGGCTACGAGGATGCCGCTGTCTACAAGACAGAGCGCTCTTGGCAGCACCAGTGAATCGAGGAAAACGGTACGTTCATCCATGACACCATCGCCGTTCTTATCCGTAAGTATTACGATTTTGCCATCTGGCTTATCTTCTCCGGTACCAAGTGTATCCGGCATATAGCCCATCATTTCGGCCACCCACATGCGGCCGCTGATATCGAAGGTCATGGCCACCGGGGCTACCACCATTGGTTCGGCGGCTACCAGCTGCACTTCCAGGTCCTTATCGGTTTTCATTTTCCCTATCGCCGCCTTTGCATCCAGCACAGGCGCTTCGGTGGTATCTTCCGTACTGGTAGCGGAAGTAGAATGATTTTGGTGACAGCTGGCAATGAAGGCTATCATTAACGTGGAAAAAATCAGATAGTACTTGCGATTCATCTTAAAATCTTTGCAAGTGTTAAAAATACAGCTTTCTTCAAATTGCTTTACTTTTAATTGATTAGCGGAATATTTTAGCACAATTAAAGAAACAACTGTATCTGTGGATGATTTGTAGGATAAAAAATACTTATCTTCGTCGCTTCATTGCATACATTTTACGATTTATTTGCATTTATGGAACGCTTTCAGGGCTTGGTAGGCATTGTACTTATTCTGGGTATTGCCTTTTTATTTTCAAACAACAGGAGCAAGATCAATTACAGATTAGTTTTTAGTGGTATTGGGTTGCAGATTCTTATTGGTATTCTCGTGTTCAAAGTTCCACCAGTTACCTTTTTCTTTCAGAAAGTTGGCGCTGCTATGGGTAAACTGGAACAATTTGCGCGTCAGGGTGCAGCCTTCGTTTATGGAGGCATAGGCGTTACCCAGCCTCCTGCCAATTCTATTGCCGACTATGCACAGGGAGGATTTGTTTTTGCTTTCAACGTAACCGCCACTATCATCCTGGTATGTGTGCTGGTAGCAGTATTATATCACTTTGGGATTATGCAGCGTGTTGTTGCGGTTATTGCCCGCGCCATGAACTACATCATGCGTGTGAGTGGTGCCGAAGCGCTGAGTAATGTGGCGAGCGCCTTCGTTGGCCAGGTAGAAGCACAGGTAATGATTCGTCCTTACCTTTCTTCCATGACCAAAAGCGAATTGCTGGCTTCCATGAGTGGTTCCCTGGCATGTATTGCCGGTGGTATCCTGGTAGTATACGTAAACATGGGCTTACAGGCAGGTATGGATATCGCTCCTTTCCTGATCACGGCTAGTCTGATGGCTGCTCCGGGAGCATTGGTGATCGCCAAGATCGTTTATCCTGAAACGGAAGAAAGCCAGACCATGGGCCGCGTTAAAATGGAAGTTAAATCTAACTATACCAATGTAATCGATGCAATCTCCCACGGTGCCGGTGATGGTTTCAAAATTGCGATGAACGTAATTGCGATGCTGATCGGTTTCATTGCTTTCATTGCGCTGATCAATTGGGGCCTGATCCACATTGGCCACTGGTTCGATCCAAAATTTGATCTTAGCCTCGACTGGATTTTCGGTAAACTGTTCACGCCGATGGCATGGGCTATGGGTGTACCTTCCGGCGATGTAAATAGTGTAGCTACACTGCTCGGTCAGAAACTGACCATCAATGAGTTTGTGGCATTTAAGAGTCTGACCACGCATAGCATTCCTGTTATGTCGGCTAAGGGCCTGGCTATTGTGACGATCGCCATTGCTGGTTTTGCGAATTTCAGCAGTGTTGGTATGCAGATCGGTGGTATCGGTGAGCTGGCACCGGAAAGAAGAAGTGATCTGGCCAAGCTGGGGCTGAAAGCGCTGTTGTGTGGTACGCTGGCGTCTTATATGTCTGCGACGATTGCTGGTATGTTGCTTTAAAATATTCTTACAGGGTTCTATTTTCCTGCATACAAAAAAACCTCGGGCGCCTTCGGCACCCGAGGTTTTTTTGTATTGTTAATTCTCCGCCTTCGGTGGAGAATTAACAATACAAAAAAAGGGAACAGCATAGAAAAGGGAAAGTGCTATCCCCCGAAAGGACAGCGCTTTCCCTTTTAACAAATAATATATCCTGAAAAGAGGTTTAGATTTCTAATCTTTTCACCAGGCCAGCCTGAACATTTTGCCAGGAGCCAAGTTCACCTTGTTCATCCCAGTATTTCTTCATTTCAGAGTCGTTCAGGATTTTGTTGACAGCTGAAATAGCCTGATTTCTTAAGGCTTTTGTACCGATAAGGTTCAGAATATCCAGTTTTTCCATTGGATCTTCCGGGTAATCTTCGCTCGGACGGCCAACCAGTGCAGCTACTGTTTCTGCTGCTGCCAATCCTTCTTCGCAATCACTAACTTCTAATTTTTCGTGGTTGTTAATAATGCGTGCCAGCGTGTCTGTAACAAGACCACCATCTTTGTTTTCTATCAAGTCAAAAACCCAATCCTGAGAACCATCGTTTTCAAAATTCCTGGTACCCCATGCGCCCATAGTGTGTAGAATTTAATTTATTTTTTGAATTAAAATTAACAGTCAATGCATCAACAACAAATAAAACCTAAGATCAGTTCAAACTTCGGAAATCTACCGGCACCAGCTTACTGACACCAGGCTCCTGCATCGTTACACCATAAATCACGTCCACAGAGGCCATTGTCTGTTTATTGTGGGTTACGATGATGAACTGTGAATTATCTGAGAATTTACGGATCATATTGGTAAACTTACCTACGTTGGCATCATCCAGCGGTGCATCCACCTCATCGAGGATACAGAATGGAGCTGGTTTGATGAGGTAGATGGCAAACAGCAGCGCGGTGGCCGTCAGCGTTTTCTCTCCACCAGAGAGCTGCGTGATGGCAGCCGGGCGTTTACCCTTAGGTTTGGCTATGATCTCGATACCGGTATCGGCCAGGTTTTCAGGATCGCTCAGAATCATATCACACTGATCTTCTTCTGTAAACAGGGCTTTAAATACGCGGATAAAGTTCTCTTTTACGGTATTAAATGTATCAAGGAATTTCTGGTTGGCAGTAGACTCCACCTCCTGAATAGTGGCCAGCAGCGAATCTTTCGCGTTGACGAGGTCGGTCTTCTGTTCCAGAATGAACTCATATCTTTTTTTCATTTCCTGGAAGGCTTCAATGGCCGTAGGGTTGATTTCCCCCATATTTTCCAGGCGTTTTTTCAGTCGCTCGGCGCTGCCTTGCAGTTCTTCTACCGGCAGTTCGGAGCCGCGCTGTTCATCGATGATTTCATCAAGGTTTACTTTAAACTCCACGCTGAGGCGTTCTTTCATGGATGCCAGCTGCAGTTTGAGTTCATTTACCTTGTCTTTGATGGTATTCAGCTGCTGGTCGAGCTGTTCCCTGGCCTTTTGTTTATTGCGCAGGGTCGTTTCCAGTTCCTGGAGGTGATTACGGAAGTTGTAGTATTCCTGATCTTTTTCGTTCAGGGCTTTTTCTTCTTCTTCACGCTGGCGGAAGAGTTCGACCAGGCCATCATCGGCGGTGCTCAGCTTTTCAACGGCGGCAGCGATATTGGCTACGGCATCTTCCAGCTGGGTTTTATTCTGTGCGATCTGTGTATGCAGGTCGCTGAGTTGTTTGCGTTTGAATTCCAGTTCCTGTTTAAGTGCAGCAATCTTACTTTGCTGACGCGTCTGTTGGAGGTTCTGGTTGTTGAACTGTACATTGGCCATATTGAACTGCTGTTCGGTGTCCTGTGCGCTCCTGTCGGCATCCGCAATGGCATCCTGCAATTCATTTACCCGGTCGTTGAGGTTGTCCAGTTCTTCCCTTACGCCGGAAATACTCAGCTGATTTGTTTCCAGCGATTGCTGCATTTCCGCCAGGCGCTTATCACCGGCTTCGATGAGGGAATGGAAGTTCTCAATTCTGTTCTGCAGGCCAAACAGCTGGTTATTGAGCTGATTGAGCTTTTCGCGGGCAGCATTGATATTATTTTCATTCAGCTGGCTGTTATAGCCTAACACCTGGTTATGCTTGTCCTGGATGGCAGTGCGGAGCACGGCCACTTTACCTTCCAGCTCTTTAATTTCGGCTTCCAGTTTTTCCAGGTTTTTGGCGCGGCCCAGCTTTTTACCTTCGAAGAGTCCGACAGAACCACCGGAGATATTGTATTTCCCGCGGTGCATGCGTCCTGATTTCTCTATGAGCAGGATCTGGTCGCTGGCCAGCTGGCTGAATTCGAGGCGGCTGATATCTTCCCCGATAAATACTTTACCTAAGAGGAAGTTACCGAGGCCTTTATATTTTTCTTCGATCTCCACTACCTGAAGGGCAGGAATGGTACCCGGCGGTGCCAGGATAGGTTCATGTTCCTGACGGAACTGGTCCAGGATAAAGAAGTTAGCCTTTCCTTTCTTGTTGCTGTCGAGGAGCTGAATGGCCTGGATGGCTTCAGCAGCGTTGTTGACAACGTAATAGTTGAGGTAAGGTTCCAGGAGGTTCTCCACGCAGGTGCGGTAATCTTCCTTACAGAAGAAAATATCACTAAGGATTGGTGCTGCGTTGTTCCAGTCCGGATTCTTTTTCAGGAATTTGATACTATCAGGATACCCTTCGAGGCTGTCTACCAGGGATTTGAGGAGGTCGTATTCGTTCTTTTTGGAGTCCAGTTTACGATTTTCGTCCACGAGTTGGTCTCTGAGGCCTTCGATATCTGACTGGGTAGAGAGGATTTTTTCTTTTGTTTCATCGTGGAAGCGCACCATTTCGTCGAGTGCGGTCTTTTCCGTTTCGATGGTTTGCTGGAGATTTGATTTCTCCGTTTCCAGCTGTGTGATTTGTTGGTGCCTTCCCTGGTTTTCTTCCTGCAGCTGTTGCATGCTTCGCTGGAGGTTGAGTACGGAGGTATCGGCTACGGCTACTTTCTTTTCGGCTTCGAACTGTTGGCGTTGCCAGCGTTGCTGGTCGTTGCGTAAGGTTTCGAGGGCCTGTTTCTTTTGCTGGAATTTCTCTTTCTTGTCTTCCACCATTTCCCGGAGTGTTTCCAGTTCATCGGTCATGGTATCGAAGATTTCGCTTTCTTCCACTACCTGTTTTTCGGAAAACTCAATGGAGGTGGTCAGACCTGCCAGCTGGCCTTCCGCATTATGGAGGAAGTCCGTAATATTTTTTTCACGTTCCCGCAGGTAAGTCAGCTGCTGGGAGGCGAGGTTTTTATCATTTTCTTTGGTACGAATGGTGGCTACCAGTTCGTTAAAGGATTTCTGCAGTACCTGGAGTTCGCGCTCTTTGGCAACAAAATGCAGTTTATCTTCTTCCACGGCTGCTTCAGCAGTGGTTATTTCGGTTTCCAGTGCCAGTTTACGGTCACTTTCTTCCTGTTGTTTATCGGAGAGATCCTTAAATGTGATATTGAAACCTTCGAGTGCCGCTTTGGCCAGTTCTATACTGATTTCGCGGTATTCCTTTTTCACCTCGTAGAAGCGTTCGGCTTTACGGGCCTGGCTTTCAAGAGTTTTAAGGTTGTTATTGATTTCGAAGAGGAGGTCTTCAATGCGGTTGAGGTCACCTTCTGTGGCGTCCAGTTTGGCTTTGGCTTCTTTTTTACGGGTTTTGTAAATAGAGATACCTGCCGCCTGTTCCAGCATTCTGCGGCGACTGTTTTCTTTGTCTTTGATAATATCATCCACCATTCCCAACTCGATAATCGCGTAGGAATCAGTACTAACCCCGGTGTCCATGAAGAGGTTATGGATGTCTTTCAGGCGACAAGCTACATCGTTGAGGCGGTATTCGCTATCGCCGTTTTTGTAGAATTTACGGGTAATCGTAACCGTAGTGAATTCGGTAGGCAGTACATTTTTAGTATTCTCGAACGTCAGGCTTACTTCTGCCATACCGCTGGCGGAGCGGGTTTTCGAGCCGTTAAATACCAGACCCGCCTGATTTTCAGAACGCAGGTTACTGATCTTATGCTCGCCGATCACCCAGCGGATAGAGTCGATAATATTACTTTTGCCACAACCATTTGGTCCTATCACTCCTGTAATACCCTCATCAAACTGCAAAACGGTCTTATCTGCAAAACTTTTAAAGCCTTTAATTTCTAGTGTTTTTAAGCGCACGACTGTTACCTCGAGATTTTAAGGCGTCAAAGATATAATTTTACCCGATTGAAAAAGTAAATTAAGTGAGAACCTGTTAAATCCAGCAATTTTTTATGCACAGTTGTGAATAATTTAATATTCCCGAACAAATAACTGGTTTTATAAATCACTGATTATAAATATAGTGAAAACATCAATTAAAATTTAAATTCCTACCGTAAATATCCGGGTTTCTTCTTTTAACAAAGGGTAATAACTACCTTTGTGGCACCAAAAAACCCGAAAGCGTTTGCGTACAGAAAATTGGATTAACAATATCAAGACCTTCCTTTACAGTTATCATTTTAGTAACGGTTTACGTACTACCATCAGCGTTGTTGTGCCTAGTTTAGTGTTTGCCGCCATGGGCCAGCTCGGACTCGGTATCGCCATGTCGATGGGCGCCCTGTGTACGGCCCTCAGCGATGTTCCCGGCACCATCGTACACAAACGCAACGGACTTATCATCAGTACCATCCTGATTTTCCTCACAGCACTGGGAACAGGCCTGCTCATCCCCTACCATATCCCTATGGTCATCTGGATCGCCGGCTGCTGCTTCTTCTTTGCCATGCTCCTCGTATACGGCAACCGCGGCGGTAATATCGGTACCGGATGCCTCCTGATATTGGTTTCTATCCTGGGTGAATCTTTACAATCTCCTTCAACGGTATTACTGCATGCCGGAATGGTACTCCTGGGAAGTATCTGGTATTCTTTCCTGGCCCTGCTCCTCTGGCAGATACGCCCCTACCTCAACGTACAGCAGGCACTGGGCGATTGTATCCTGCAGACAGCCCGATACCTGGAATTACGGGCTAATTTCTATACCTACGGCGTTGATGTGGAAGAAAACTACCGCACCGTACTGGCACAGCAGGTACTGGTAAACGAAAAACAGGAAAATGTACGCGAACTGCTGCTGAAACGCCGCTCCGACCAGCAAGGTACCACCAGCATCAACAAAAGCATGGTACTCATTTTCCTGGACATGGTAGACCTGCAGGAACAAATCATGGCCTCTCAGACCGACTATAAAGCCTTACAGCGTGATTTTAAAGATAGTGGCATACTCCCGCAATTCCACACGCTGATTCTCGACTATGTGGAAGAACTGAAAACCATCGGCCTGGCAGTAGCCGCCGGACAAAGGAGTCTGCCTAAATCCAACCTCAAACTGGGGATGGAAAAAGTGAGGCGTACCATTGCCGACATCACCCTGAAACTGCCTACGCTGAAAGAAAGAACACGTACCATGCCGCTGACGAACATCCTGCAAAACCTGCAGGACATGGCACAGCGTATCTATAACCTGCACCGCCTGACCAGGCTGGAACGGCTGAAAGATGAATCCATTGACCCTAACCTGGAACTCTCGAAGTTTACCACTAAAAACAAGTACGACTTCGAAACCTTCAAAGACAACCTGACCTTCCGGTCTCATATATTCAGACATGCCATCAGGGTGAGTCTGGCCACTGTAGCGGGTTACATATTGGGCATGTCGTTACATCTCGACAGGGTATACTGGATATTACTGACCATCGTTGTCATCCTGAAGCCTGGCTTCGGACTGACCAGGTCAAGGAGTATACAGCGCCTGATAGGCACCATCACCGGGGCATTGTTCGCAGCCGGATTGCTGTACCTGACGCATAATCCTACGGTGATCTTTATTTCCATGCTGCTCTGTATCCTGGGCGCCTATAGCTTTATGAGCTTCCGGTATACGCTCAGCGTGTTCTTTGTAACACCGTTTATCATCTTCCTGTTACACTTCCTGCATCCTTCAGATTTGTACAACGCCGCACAGCGCGTACTCGATACCTTCATAGGCGGCACCCTGGCATTTGTGGCCAATATGGTACTTTGGCCGAGCTGGGAACGCAACTTCCTGCCAGACTATATGACGAAAATGCTTCAGGCCAACAAACATTATTTTGAAGTGGTGATGAGCGTATATGCCAAAGAAACCGTAACTGTTACGGATTTCAAACTGGCCAGAAAAGATACTTATGTAGCCAGCGCCAATATGATGTCGGCATTCCAGCGAATGCTCTCCGAACCTAAAAGCAAACAGCAAAATGCATCCAGGGTATATCATTTTGTGGTACTGAACCATACCATGACCTCGCATACCGCCGCACTTGGCGCATATTACCTGCATCATGGTGTACAGTTCCCTCGTCCTGAATACCAGGAAGTAACCAACTACCTGCTCAACTACATGGACCAGCTGATGTTGTTACTGAACGACAAAACCGCCACTGACGTAAATCTCCCGCCTGCCTTAAATACCTTCGAACACCTGGACCAACACCTGGAAGAACTGGTTAAATTAAGACAGCAGGAAATCAACGACGGACAAGGCCCTACCGCTACCAGGGATGAAATGCTGGAAACCAAACAGGTACACGACCAGCTGATGGCGATCTTAGCGCTGGTAAAAGATATGGGCAAGGCACTGAGCGGCGCAGAAAGATAAAGCAAACGGAGACCTGTGTAGGTTTTATGCGGGTCTCCAGACTTTCCTAAAAGACTTAATGACCATATATCCCTGCTTCATGCCATGCTGTTCGAGTAAGGCAGCAACAGCATCTATCTCTTCCACAGTAATCTTTCCGCTCCCTGCAGACAGCACCAGCACGCTTGACTTCTCTTCATTATAAATCTCCACACTTTTATGCTGCGTTATAGCATATCTGCCATCCTGAACAGGAAATGAATATTCATATTTTCTCCCGAAAATATTCTTTGTCTTAATGGTAAGGATATCTCCTGTCACATGAAGATGGGCTTTGAAAACTCTCTCATAGGCATTCTGAAGCCTGATTAACAGTAACGCAAACATACAAGCGTCCGCATTGGGTTTTACATACAATACCACGGCTGCTATCAGCAAAAAAATTACCAATTCCCGGATAAAAGCTGACGCTTTATAAACTTGAAAATTCATGGTGAGATTTATTGATTCCATTTGATATTTAAAAAACAACGATGTGGCAATTGATGGACCTATTCACCAGCCAACTATTGTCAATGTCCAGGACCATCCTGTGAAGCAGGATAATCTTTAGTTTTACGCGCCTGTCTGTTCCTCCGGCCCCAAAACCAGTTAATTATCTGTACAACTATCCCTGCCAGGAAAAACACTCCACCAGTAAAAACAATTCTTTCGATGCTTAGGGTCAAATAAGTTTCTGTGCTTCGCACATAAACCACAAATACCTGAACCCCTATTTGTGAGGCCTTCCAGGCACAAATAAACATTACTAAGCCTAAAAGGTAACAACACCTTGCTACCCAAATATTTATTTTTCTCTTTGGGGGATTAATCATTGACATAGGAGAAGCGCAGTATACGCGTTTTATTTGATGGCCTTCAGCATCTCACAGTAACTATGTGGCAGATGCAGCATTTTAGCTGTTGCCACAAACTCGTTATATGATTCTTCAGAAAGCTGTATTTCATATTCATCGATCAGCATCAATAGCCGGGAAAAGGCTGCCCCATAATCTTTATCTTCCATCAGGTGATAAACCTGCCCGGCCTTTTTCCGTGGTACACCACACTCCTGACTCTTTTCAATTAATACCGACATTCGTTGATAATTATCCGGCACATCAAACGATGCTGCCTCAACGGGTTTTGCTGCTTCCGTTTTTGAATAATCGTTCACAAAAAGTCCATATATAAGCGCACCTAATCCCAGGATCACAAAAACGCCTCCCATAAAGGCAATACCATCGGGATTAAGCGTGAGCGAACGATTGGCTTTAGGATTATCTACCACATAAGATCCTACGCCCATATCCGATAATCTGGTACTGCTGATGATCATCAATATGCCCAAAATGATACCAGTAAAGGGTATCCAACGTGCTGTTCTTCTTTTTTCCAGATATTTCATTGACAGATAATTACAAGTCAGTCACCAGTTCTATAAAATAACAATTTATGAAGATTCCCGCCGATTTTCCGGCAGTGAAGGCAATACTAAAAAAATTTACTGAAGCACAGTATTGATTGATATAAACTTTCCTCCATTTACTTATCTAGCCACAGGAATTAACCCTGTCAGCTTACCAGGAGCAGGGCCTAAATAGTACCTTTGCTGCATCTAACCTATGCAATGAAGCATCTTAACCTCTATACGCTATTAGCCCTTCTGATTATTTGCATCAGTCCATGGTATGCAAGTGCACAGTGCTACAACAACTTTGAAGAAACGATTTATATTCCAGGATATGCTGCCAGCGGCAGCAGTATCATCTATACCAATGACGGACAATACCTGATTGCAGGGAAAATTGCATCAAAGAATCTTAGTGATACGACCGGCATGCTCCTGCAAGCAGACAATACAGGCAATGTACTGTGGTGCCGGGCGATCTCCACTACCACTACCAGTGGCCTGAATATGCTTATTCCAACGCCGGATAATGGTTATTGTGCCCTGGGCACCATTACTATCAATGGTATTCCCTCCTGCTGGATATTGAAGTTTAACGCGATGTTAGATATACAATGGCAGCAATCAATTACAGTAGATAATCGTCCGATAACACCCAAAAGCATCATTACGATGGAGAATGGCGGCTATGCTTTGGTGGGCATTGCCAATGACAGCACCGCAAAGTCGGATGGTGTTTTACTGGTATTAAGTAGCACCGGAGATGTTTTGGCATCGCAAATTTATGATGGCGGAGCAGCAGATGGCTTCACCAGCATACTTGAATATAACGGGCAGTTACTGATAACAGGATATACCGGCAATACACAGCGAGATGCCATCCTGATGAAAGTGGACATTAACAACGGCTGGAATAACCATACCACCAAATATGCTCCGGTAGCCGGTTCAGATGCAGAAGGAATTAGCTTATACGCCATCCCGGGAGGATATAGCTGGAGTATTAAATCAGAACCCACACCACCCACTTCTGCTGATGTTTTATTGTACAATATTAAATCCACCGTTGGAAATAATGATGCAGTAACACTGACACAAGCCTTTAATATCAGCGGCTCAGGGGTTTACCACTGTAAAGTATTACCACGGCAAAGTGAAGCCGGAATTGCATTCCTGACGAATGGCCCCTCCTATGCTACCTGGATGTCTTTATCCGCGGCCGACTTCACCGGCCGCCACCAATGGAGCCGGCACTATACCTATGCCCGGGGCGAGTTTTCAGATTTTGTAACCACCGGCCAGCATGGATACGCGGTTACCGGCTATGCTACCGCCTTTGAAAATGGCGTGGCCCTCATGAGAACAGATAACATGGGCCGAACCGGCTCCTGCGCAGGCCCCACCAACGGCAGCGGCGGCGGCGGATCTTCACAGCTGGCGGGTAATTCCTGGACATGGAATAAAACAGTGGTACCGGTATGCAACATAAACAGTGTAATTGCGGCTTATACAGACAAACCCACACATATAGAACTGGCATGTAAATACCAGGATTGCATGCCTGCGCCCCCCACTGATAACGGAAATGCATGTGCTACATCTTTTACAACCATTTTGAAAGATGAAAATTATACAACAGAAATCTATGACGCCAACAGAACTGCGGATGGTGATATCGTTACCATTGGCACCAGATATTCCGGCTTCAGCGGCGGACCAACTATCACCAAACTAAAGCCCGGCGGCAATCTGCGATGGGCTAAACAGTTAAAAAATACCCGGTTCGGTGAAGATTTCTCAGGCCGCTATCAACAGGTGATTAATACCAGCGATCAACATTTCCTGGTAGGTGGCGTAGAATACGTTGGATATAACCATGGCGTGTCAGACTCGGCTGTACTCATGAAAATGGACTACGACGGTAACCTCATCTGGTCCAAAAGAATGGCTACCTGGTATGCAGATGACCTGAAATACCTGTTTGAAGCCGAGAATGGCGATTATATCACCTGTCACAATCAGGATTATGGACATGGTGGCTGCGACAATGCAGTCATGAGGCTGGATAAAAATGGTAACATGATCTGGCAACAGAAAATTACCGGTTGGTCTGCCTCCAACAGGCATATCAGGGCTATGCTGTATGAACAGGGAAGCATCTACCTGCTATTTGACAACTATATCCAAAATCTTATTCAAAGTCTGGCTGTAATGAAACTGGATGCTGCCACAGGAAAACTCTTGTGGACAAAGACCATAACCGACGCGAATAATGGCTTCACTCCAATGGGCATGGTATTGATCAATGATGTACTGTATATAGGTATCGGATTATCTATCGGCAACGACTATTTTGACCGAAGTATGGTTCCTGTGGTCGCTAAATTAAAGGGCGCTACCGGTGAGCAATTGCCAGGATTCAAACTGAATAATACCAGAATGTGGAAAAATCGCAATGTTGAACCATTCATCGATTACACCAATGTAACCTTTACCAAAAGCGCCGACAATCAGCTGGTTTTTGCCAGGGAAAGTGTGGCGAAATCCGGTGTTGGCTATAACCTGATGATACATAAGATCGGAACAGATGGAACGGTAACCTGGTCAAGAGATTACACACAGCTAAACAATCACCAGATCAACTCCCTTCGTGCGGATAATGCAGGATTTATTATTTCCGGTTTTAGTTACGGAACGGATATCATCAAAGAGGCAGCCAATGAAGGATTTGTGTTGCGTGTCAACAGCGCCGGAGAAATCGAAAACAGTAGTGGCAACTGCCTTAGCCAGGCTAATGTAGCTGGTCCAGGCGGGATTACCACCAGTCCCAATACTTTTACAGAAGATCCCACGGAAAAATTCGAATCAGAACCTGCTACCATCGGGCATCGGTTTACCAACCCATGGATACTGGACGATACACAGATGTCCTACCCTGCCTGTGCCAGTTTCTCTGCGTGCACGCCGGCAATGCTCAGTGGCCCGGATGTTATCTGTGACCGGGAACAGATCTGGTCTTACACCGCTGTGAAAGATCCCAATTGTCATACTTCGCTGGTCTGGCAGATCGACCCGGCCTATGTAGATATAATGGCGACAGCCGCGGATAACATCTCCCTGAAATTTAAAAAAGCAGGAAAGACAAATGTTAAAGTACAGGTAGATGCCGGCTGCGGTATGCTCCCTGCCAGCGTCATTGTAGACATTCCCATAGCTGCGTCTACGCTTGAACTTGGCCCGGACCTGGAGCTTTGCAAAGATGCTGTTTTACAACTGGATGCAGGTACTACCTTCAATACCTATCGCTGGAGTAATGGCAGCATAACGCACAATACTACTGTTAATAAACCTGGCACCTACTCACTAACGGTAACGGATAAATGTAATCATAGTGCTACAGATGCCGTAGTGGTGAAAGATGGAAATGATTATCCTTTCAGTCTGGGTGCCGACATAGCCAAATGTGCAGAAAACCGCATTACCAGGGCCATCCCGGCAGGCTTCACCAATTATACCTGGAATAATGATTACAAGCTGGACATTGATGGCAATAATGCCGGTTTTTACACCGACAGGGACGCCACCTACATCCTGCAGGCAGAAAGATCCAACGGCTGCGTGTTTAAGGATACACTGGCGATAACCATAAAGCCTCCGATGGATATGGGATTGGCAAGCGAGCTATCGATTTGTGACAAGGATGAGCAGCAGGTAAGCATTGCTGGCACCTTCAGTAATATCACCTGGAATAATGGCAGCAGCGGCAATGATATTACCCTGACAGCTGCAGGGACCTATATTGCCGGCGGAACTGGCCCTAATGGATGTCTCACCGCTGATACCCTGCTGCTGCATGTCAACCCGCTGCCGGAGGTAACGTTGCCGCAGGAGCAATACATCTGCGAAGGAACCCTTCATGTACTGGATGCAGGCACCGATGGGACTTCCTATACCTGGAGTACGGGAGAAACTACCAGGAAGATCATTGTTAAGACTACTGGTGAATGGACGGTAAACGTCACGAATCAATACGGCTGCAACACCAGTGCTACCGCATGGTTCAGGGAATATAGCAAGCCTCCTTCCGGGTTCCTCGTGGCTGATACAACCCTATGCACATGGGGAGAAATCACTATTCCGGTGAGGAAACCGTATGTTGCCTACAGGTGGAGTGATGGCAGCACCGCCAATCATTACACCACCGGCCTTCCTGGCTTATATGCGCTGGAAGTCACCGATGCACTCGGATGTACAGGAAAAGAGTATGTTCGGGTAACGGCAAAAAGCTGTGGCTGGGGTATTTACGTACCAAATGCATTTACGCCGAATAATGACGGGCAGAACGATGTATTGCGGCCAAGGGTATTCGGCAACGTGAGCCGTTATCAGTTTTCTGTTTTTGACAGATGGGGAAACCTTGTATATCAGTCGAACAGCATCAACCAGGGCTGGAACGGAAAGAATAAAAACCTCGATGCGCCGGCAGGGACGTATGTCTGGATGTGTATATACCAGATGCAGAACGAACCGGAGCAGGTTTCAAAAGGAACTGCTGTCTTATTAAGATAAAAAGAGGATTTCCCGAAAGTTGTTTGTCTGATGGTATCCAGCCGTGTACAGCGCGGAACTGATCTTATTGTTTTATATGACCTCCCGGTTGTATACCATTGGCGGTCAGTAATGCAATCATCCTTTTTATATCATCCGGAGAGATCGTATTTCCATTGGAGATAATCATCAACATCTTTTTATTTGCTGCATCACAGACCTCCAGGTAAGGAGCCTGTTTGCTTCCAAATAAGTATTTGATGATGCCGGTTTGATAGGTAGCACCGGCAACAGGACAGACTTTTGTAGTATTTCTTCCTAAAATATTGGTCACAATGACTTTCATTTCATTATCTGCAAATTCAATACTACCATGTGTGCCTCTGTATAATATCTTCACCATACACAGCAGCAGCAGGCCCAGTGAAAGGTATAATGCCGCAGGAAAGAAATAAGTAACTGCGCTGAACAGTAACACTATTATTATAGCGTCTCTTATGATCCTGGTATTTTTGACGAGTTGAAATCTCATGAGCTGAAATAGTGAATAATCTTAACTTTTCACAATAAAATGCAAATTTAAGCATATTCTACTATATCTATTTTGCCGGCATAGGCGCTACGCCGACGGCAATGCAGGCCTCTTCCATTTCTACTAACTGATCAAATTCCCAGAAATTCGCTTCCACCATTTTTGCCACTTTCTTACGTTTACGGATGTCTGTTAATTTAACAATTGCCGTTCTGTCTGGCCATGTTTTGTAAAATTTCAGATAAAGATCAGCAGTTGCAAAAGATACCTGCACCTTCTTCCCCAGCCTGTTTCGGCGGGTTACCGCTATAGTTTCTGCTGAGATTTCCACCTCACAGACAGACATCTCCATGAAATTTCTGTAGTATGAACCCAATAAAGTGAATAGTCCCAGGAACGCCACATCATATGTTCCTTTTAAAAACCAGCGTACAAAGACAGCTCCAAGTATCATCGACATAGCGTACCATGTCCAGGTGATCCTGGGCAGGGCTGTTTCAAATCTTTTTGCGGTAGTGGCAGTATTCATGGTATAGATTTAAGCGTAAAGCTAATATCTTGCAGGCGTATGCTTAATTCCAGCTGCTTCACAAGTCACTCTCATCGCTTGCAGGTCGTCAAATTTCCATCCAAAATTCAGCACCATACGCATAAAGCGCGGGCGTCGGAAAAATCTGTTCTTCTCTTTTTTTACCAGGTCAAATGTAAGTAGTGCACCTTTAACGCCGGTATGTCCATGTTTGTAAAGAAGATCAGTAGCAGGACATGCTTCGTATTTTGTTTTCCCTTTCCTGTTTTTCCAGATCACAGTGATAACATCAGCAGCAACATCTACATTACAAACGTGCATTGCATTAAAATAATACCAACAGGAGCCGGCAAACAACATCCCATAAGCCCCTGCAGAGATATGCGTAATCAAAGTACCTTTTGTGACTGCAAAAAAAATACATAACGCGGCAAAAATGAACCCAAGAAAGGCTTCATCGAAAGTGATGCGGGGAAGTCGGGTCTCGAATTTCCGGATAATTGCGTTGTCCATGTTCCTGGTTTATGTGTCTTAAAAAACTGCATATGCTGACTTTATCCCAACGCGCTCACAGGCTTTTTCCAATCTTTTCATATGCCCCAGCCGCCAGCCATACCCGTTCTTCATCTTCATAAAACTGGGACGGATAAGCCAGAAATTACGCTGATTCATTACCAGGTCTACACCGAAATAACGGTCGCTGAAACTCATCAGGCTATACTCCAGCCTCAAGTCAGTTACGGCACAGGAAATCGCCTCCTTTTTACCCGACCTGTTAATTTTAATGACATTAACGGTGGTTTCATTGATAGTTATGGCTATAGGGTACATTTTATAAAAATAATTCCACCATACGCCTGTTATCAGGATAACCCCCAAGGTGATAAATACAATCTTATGCTCCAGTGGAAAAGGATAGGAACATATCCCCATGCTTATACCCACAACTGTTAAATTTTCTGTTCGCTTTATGCGCTTAGGTAAGGTTGTTCTAAAATGCCACATGTTAACGGGTTCAGGTATAGCTGGCTGTTGCAATTCCTATCTCGCTATTTCAATGCCTGTAAGCATTTCTTTCCCTTTGGCCGGCTGTTTAAAATGAAATATCATAGAAGTAGCCAGAAACGTTTGGTCGTTACGGTTATAACTCGTAACCAGGTAAGATACAGCTGCCTGGGTGGTAGTGGCTTTTCCATTTTTAAAGAAATCATCAAAAAAGCCCCGGTTTACCAGTATTTCAAGCGCTGTTTTCAGTGAGACTTTGTCCTTTATTGCCGGATTATCCTCTTTACTGCCAACACTTAACCGGAACGGCACCTCGCAATACTGCGTAAGCGGCACTACCTTCTTCTGCCGGAGCATTTGGAGGATAGCAGTTTTATTTTGTGCCTGCGCGTACACATTCACCATCAGGAAAGTTAAAAGAAGCACTATGTATTTCATCTCACGGTAATTTCTCCCTACAAAATAACAGAACTTCTTAAAACATAAAAATACCAATGGTAATATACTGGCTGTATCAGTAAACAGCCCGGACGTCAATGTCCGGGCTGCGATTTAATACATTATATTTTTCAGGTAAGATTAAAAGTTAAATGAACAGTTTAATCCACCTGCATCAAATTGTTCATTGATAGTGGTATGCATATAGAATGCCCTTAATTCGATATTATGATTACGGCGTCCTACATGGAAACGTACGCCTATGTTGGCCGCAGGGCCGGCACCAGATTCACTGGTCGATAACCCGTAGTTATCGTAATATGAGTAATCATAATTGTGGTACATATAATGCCAGCCAAAACCAGCACCAATAAAGAAGCCGGATTTTTTGTGTAAACCATTCAGTGCACCGGCGCCAATGTTGTAATCAAACATCAGCGGAATATTAACGCCAAGCGCAACAGAAGATGAATTACCATTATCACTCCAGTTGAAGCCACCGGCAAAACCAAATGTCATGGGAACACCCAACGATACAGAAGATGTTGGGCCTACTGCAAAATGATAGCGGGGATTGTACAGCAATGTTACAAGGCCATCAGCATCGGCAGCTGCCGGCTTACTGATTAAAAACCCTGTTCCGATGCCATGTTTAAAACCCTGGGAGAAGGCATGATTACCCATGAATGCGAGCAGTACGAAAAAAATTACCTTTTTCATGTAATAGTATAGGTCTAAGTTGGTGATAGAACAAGCTGGTCAAATAATATACCAAGTGCCGCTTCCGGCGAATCATTTCACAACAAGATAAGTTTACATTATCGGAATGTTGCCATCAAAACCACTTTGCCTGCTCTTTCTTCTCTATACCGGCGTTATCAAATGCAACTTCCAGCTCAGTAAAATCGGCTAATGTCCATCCATCGGTTCTATCTATAATCTGCATAAACGGACTTTTAAAAAGCCCTGTATTATTTTTTTCATAGAGATTCAGTGTAGCACTTGGCGCCTTACCACCAGTAGTACCACGCTTATAATATAATTCTGCCGGCTGCCGGGATGCCTCTTTCGTTTTTCCTGTATGGTTCTTCCAAAAGATACTCACAAATCCCCTGGCAATTTCTATTTCACAAACACGCATCCTATAAAAGAAACCCCACCAGGCAACTATCAACGTAACAGTCAGCACGCACGTTATGGTAGCTTTGAATTCACGATTAGTAGTGGGAAAAACGAATAGCACCCAGGCTATCCCCGCCAAAGTAAAAACCGAATAAATGATTACTCTCCATGGCGATATTGACAACTCTTTTTCAAATTTGGGCATAGGATTTAATATTTATTTCAAGGATATTTATTGTAACAATACGGTCTGATTATTCAGGAGGTTTTTTCTTCTGCTCCTATTGTTTGCCAATGGTCAATGGCTTTTATCCTGGCTGCCTTACACAATGCTTCCAGTGCAGGAAAGTCTTCCTTTACCCAACTATCCCTGTTATTAATAACACGCATAAAACGCCCACCTAACAGCGGCCAGCTTTTTTTCAGCAGTTCAAAAGTATCTTTCGGATACTTGTCGAATGTTCTACCAAATTTATAGACCAGATTCTGGCTGGTACAGGTCGAAATGCTTTCCATGCCAGCCATGTTCTTACGTGTTACTGTCACGATGCCATCTTCTATCTCAATTACACACACCTGCATATGCAAAAAGTCGTATACCCACGACAATGCTACCACCACCATGAGTATACCTACCCCGTAAAGAAAAAATCCTGCATCCCTTTCATGCACAGCACTCACACCTGCAAAAAACAAGCAAAAAGAGCCGACAAGGGCGGTCGCCCACGCCCCAACCTTTGACTTTGATATTTCCTTTTCAACCTTAGGCATAGTGGGATAAATTTAAAATGAAACTTCATGTATATCCGGGATTATTTCTCTGCGATTCCTGCTTCCTGAAACATCGTATACAGGTCTGCAAGCTGTTCTTTGTTGCCACCATCCTTTCCATCAACAACCTGCATAAAGATGGTACCGGCAAACGACTTGTATCCTTTCCGTTGCATAAGAGACATAGTTTCGCGACGGTCTTTACTTTCAGTATGTCCCCATTGCCAATACAGATTGGCTACCGCATCAGATTCCTGCTTTTCCTTACCTATTCTGTTCTTCCATGTAACAGTTACCACACCGTTATCGATTTCTACTTTACAGACGCACCAACGCAATAAATAATTTGCCCAAAGGAAGCCCATTACTATAATAACCAGTATCAACAGTAAATTTTTAAATTGCAGATCTTCGATACTATCTCGTTTTGCAGGAGGAGAAAAATGAAACAAGGCTGTAAACAAGGTAATTATTAGTTCTATCAGCGGAGTTTGATATGTTTTCTTTATAAAAGTTGCCATAGCTATTGTTTGAATGTTCCTTATTCGCCAAACATCCTCTTCTCCAGCCGTACCAGCCATTTCCATCGGGGCGCCTCTTCAATACCTGCTGCAACATAAGCGCGTTCCAGTTCTTCCAGGCCTGTTATATCCCAGTATTTTGAATAAAATATCTTCACAAAATATGGTTTAAACAACAGCCGGTATTTCTCCTTTCTGATCAGATCCAGTGTACAACGGGAAGGTCGTATGCTTGTTGTACCATATGCATAATAAAGGTCATTAATACCACAGGATACAGCCCTATACCTGCCCGACCGGCTTTTCCATTTCGCAATTACAACGTTATCAGTGATTTCAATTTCACGTAACTCAAGACCAAAATAGAAGCCTGCGAGGGTAAGCACAGGTATCAGCAGCAACGCGCGTTGTACTAAAAAAATAATCCAGAGATACGTAATCCCGTTGGGAACTAAACCCAGGCCAATCGGAATGAACCAAAACACGCATTCAAGAAATACAAACAAATATAGTCTTAAGAGAATGTATCTTGATCTCCAGAATGGTGTGAAACATTTCTTTCTAAATACTGGCATAAGACATCTTTAAATGGAATGAGGTGGTTAGACTACCAGCAGGTAAACGCGCTATCTATGTCCACTTTGAACTTCCCGGTTCTTTCTGTACGCCGGCCGCCTCACAGGAAACCATCAATTCGTAAAGGCCACCCAGGTTCCATTCGGTTGCGTTATCTATCCTGACGAACGGTGACTGAAATACCACTCCACTATACTTCTTTTCTATCAGGTACAATACCGGCTCCGGAAATTTCCCTCCGTCTGTCCCGCATTTGTAATACAAATCCTTTGCCGGGCGGGACTCCTCCAACACCTTTCCTGAGCGCGTTTCCCACCTTACTGTTACGATGCTGTCTTCGATATCAATTGCTGAAAGCTCCATTCCAAAATAATAAAACAGCCTGCGAAAAACGAGTACCATTGCCAATACCACTGCAATAAAGTCCATGGCCGTATTAGACCCCTGCCCCTGTAATTCCATGGCAACAATTGCAGTAGCATCGCAGACCAGTATCAGCAGACAAATAATATCTATTCCACGGGTATCCTCGCTATAAGTTTCAAATCTTGGCATTAGTAAATCTGATAAATACAATTCATTAAAAATGTTTCTTCTACTAATAGGGATATACTGCTGCAACAAATTTATCCCGCCCGATCTCCTGTATCCCTACTGCCTTAAAAGCAGCTTCCAGCTCAGCAAATTCATACTTTACCCAACCATCCCTACCGTCAACTACTCCCATAAAAACAACACTTACAAAAGATTTATAGCCTTTCTTCTTAACAAGAAAAATGGTTTCGAGCGTTGATCTCGGACTGGCAAATCCCAGCTGATAATAAAGCTCATTCACCTCACAAGTCTCTTCTCTTTTATTGCCAGCCCTGTTTTTCCACCAAACTGTGACCACTTCATTTTTCACCTCAATTCTATACACTCCCATCCGGAAAAATGAAGCAATCCAGGATATTATGAAACCAATACAGCCTGATCCTATCAAAAGGAACATCGATAAATTAGCCCTCCATGGCTTTACCATCCAGGCAATACAATACAGTAGAATGCCCGCAATAAACAGCATATCCTTCCATGTAATCCCTGGCCGCCGCGGTTCAAATAATTGCGGTATGACTACCGCTGAGGAAGATTGCTCAGCCGCAGGTTCCCCGACAACATTGTTATCCGGTACCTCTGTCCATCGCCAGCCATCCCCTTCCTGTATTCCTACGGCTTCAAATGCAGCTTTCATTGCCTGTAAATCTGTGTCTGTCCAACCATCTTCTGCCACAACAGTCACAATAGAACCACCTTTTTTTGCTCTTAAACTCAACGTCAGATACACTACTCCTCCTAATCCATTTTTTGAACCGCTGACATAGAACAGGTCTGATACCGGCCGTGATACCTGCTTCTCCTTCCCTTTCCTGTTACGCCAGGTAATAGTTATATTTTCTGCAGAGATCTCTACAGCGCATACAAAAAAGCGAGGATAGTATATCAACCAGGTGTATATTATTATCAGGATGACCGGCGCCACAATAACAAATATATCAGGGTTCTTCATGAATATGCCAAGCATACTGAAAACAAAAACGAATATGCCAGCAATGATAGTAGCTACTGTTTCAGTAAAGGTATCTGGTACCTTCTTTTCAAATCTTTCCATAGTCCAGACAATTTATTTATTCCCGCTTTTTTGTGAATAGCCTTCAATTATCCCAGCTATATACCCTGCTCCATTTTTTTACACTCCCGGCCTTATCTGTTCATGGCTATTCCAATCTTGCGCATATATGTAGCGGTAAATAAAAACGACAAGCGACTTTCTTACCTTTAATTTCTCCAGGTATCCAATCCGGCATTTCCCTGATCACTTTCACCATAGCCGCTTCAGCAGCCGTCCATGTTTCGGAAGCCTTGTCCTGTATGCCAACTGCTGTCAGCTTCCCATCTTTGCAAATAATAAAAGATATCGGAAAATATCCCTGGCAATCTTCCTCGTCAGGGAGTTTTGCATGCTTGCTTATATATCTGCTAAGCGTTGCTTCCCCTCCGGGAAACTGAGGCATCTTAGGTAGGAAAGTGTATATGCTGTCTTTAGGTTCAGCAGCCTTTCCTGTATGTCCAAATGATAATATACCTATTGTTAGCAGCAGTGTCTTAAAAATCGCGGTTCGCACGTTCATCTTTTTTCGTATTTAACATCAAATATATCCTCTGAAATATCAAAGTTGCGAGGTACATCCGGCTTCGTTTTCAGCAGGTCAAAGTACCAGTCGGACATCCCCACAACTATATTAAAACTGTCATTCGCCACCTGTTGCAAGGTTATCTGTTTACCATTTTTCACTAGAGAATCCCCTTTAATCATAAAAGCAGTAACATTCAGCCCTACATCTACATTCTGTAAATTGATTTCCAGCTTGCCATCGTTATCCAGATCCGTAAATACATTTTCCCCGGATAACCAGCTATCTCCTGGTACGTGGGATATCTGGTTCAGACAAACGATTTTATCTGCATTTGTGATATCGAAAACCACAATCTGATACCAGTGAATTTGTCCGGAACCATTGTTTAACAGCTGCAAAATCATATAATCCCTTCCCTCCTGCTGATAAATCCATCCACGCTTTACCACGACCTCCAGGTTCTCAAAAAGAATACTATCCAGCGGGAAAAATTGATGGTTAATTACAAGTGTATCACCGGATTCCTTTATCATGCGGTAAGCCATTGTAGCAACCCTGTGCTCCAGTTTATACTGCCTATTCAGCCGATAATAATTTACTACCTGTCTGGTGTCTTGTTCCTCAATACACGGAAAACACACCCGGTTGATCAATACAGGGGTAATGGAAATTTCCCTCATCAGCTTATCCGGCATCATATCCAGTAATACCGGCTTATCCAAACTTAACTGTTTAAAACTGTTAAAAGGAATGAGGTCTTCCTGTGATGTGTTTGTTACTAAATTATTTATCGCTGGCATGGGCTGTCGGGTTTTCTTTGATTGACAACCAATACAATGAACAATTATCGCAATCAGAAGGGATAAATATTTCATAGATTTCAGGCCACTCGTATATCAGGAAAAAAATAAACTAATACATAAATAAGCAAATTGCAATAGGATCAAATACATGATCGTACGTTGATTGATACGCTTTATCTGCCTACGCTCTTCCGGTGAAAAAAGGGAACGCTTCGCTACAAATGCCCCGCCATATTTCCTGGCAATACGGCTCTTCTGCAGTGTTTGCCGGATGATAATTATTACACCGGCAATGAAGAATAAAAGCGTAATAAGAAATGCTGTGAGTTTTGCAGGCATAGTCCAATAACAATAAAATACACAACGGGCTAAATCTACGTATATCCGTAAGATTTAGCCCGTATAATGTAAGAAATTTTCTGCTATTCTGCTGCTATCACAATAATAAACTGGTCGGTTACCGGCGTCAACGCATCTAGTACCCGATCCAGGAAGGCCGGACCTTCCATGGCATACCACGGAATGAAGTTTTCCTTCCTTTCCTGCAGTGAGCCCGCAGGAAACAGTCTGGCTTTCAGGGTACGGATCTGGTCCGTCTGCCAGGCAAATTTTTTCTTTTCTGCACGCAGGAATTTATGTTCCAGCTTACTGATAGATTTCAGGGCGCGTTTACGTTCTGTATCGGTAGTAGCTACCAGCGTGACATCAATGCTACGCGCCTTTTCCTGTAATTCATCGAAAAGCTTTTCTATGCCTGCATATTCATCTTTCAGTACCAGCGCCGCATTGGTATGTTCCAGTACAAATCCGTTTACCAGGTCATCTGTGCTCCGGAACAATTCCACTGCCTTCAGCTCCAGCTTCTGCAAGCGCTTCTCCGACTGGTCATCTACCAGCAACAGCGAATTACGCAGCAACAGGATAGGGTATGGTACTTTATAATGTTCAAACAGCTGCTGTAACTCCAGCCAGTAGGCAATTTCACCACCACCGCCAATAAAGGCGATATTAGGCAGGATCGTTTCCTGGAACATGCCACGCAAAATTACGTTCGGACTAAAACGTTCCGGAAAAGCCTCCAGCTCCGCCAGCAGACTATCTTCATCGAACAGCAAACCGGTATTCAGTACTTTCCAGTGGTCACCTTCCTGAACGATACGCTCGCGCAGGCCTTTTTCCAGGTAGAAAAGGTTGATTTCACGGGGATTTGCCTGAATTTTATAATGTGAAGCGATTTTTTCCAGTGTATCCCCCACCAGTACATGCGAACGGTGGTGTAATAATTCATCCTGCATGACAGGAATATATAAACGCTTCAGTGCAGGGCTATCCGGCACCACCGTTATGAGGCCAAAGCGGCCAAACAACTGATGTACCAGGTAAAGCGTGGCTTGCTGGATGTTTTCATGTTCCAGGTAAGCAGCACGCAGCATGTCCAGCAGTTCCTGTCCATGCGGCAGAAAACCGATGCTGTCCTGTATCTGGTTGATCATCTTACCCAAACCTTCCGGGTCCATACGACCTACCGGGCCTTGCTGTGCGGTATCCCACTTCAGCGTTTTACCATCCAGGTAAATACTGCCTAACTCATCCAGGTCTGCATCTTCGCTGCCCATGTAATACACGGGTACGAAATTATACTGCGGGTATTGCTGTTTCAGCTCCCCTGCCAGCTTGATAGTTTGCAGGATTTTGTAGACAAAGTAGAGATATCCGGTGAAAATGTTGGGTTGATGGGCAGTACAGACAGTAAACGTATCGGGGCTCAACAGGCTGACAATATTCTCCTGGACGGCTGTCATGGCTTCCAGGGGCTGATATTGCTGTTGCAATGCCGCCACCAGTTCCTTGCGGGGAGTAGCAAAAGCCTTTCGGGCATCTATCGCTGCTGTAAAATCCGGTCTAACGGGTGAATACTTGTAAAAAGGCCTAATCTGTGGATCTTCTGCCAAAAAATCTGATACCAGCTGGCTAAAATAGCCAGTTTTCCCATAAGGAATATAGTCGAGCATATCTTATCAAATAATTACGAATAATGAATTACAGATGTGGTGGAGCTCAAACGAAACCAATACATCGAAACTTTTGAATGTACGAAGTTAATCAGTTTTTCATTATCCAAACGATGTAATTAAGGAACGGTAATTAGTGCCCGGGAACGGCAGGTAAATTTATACGCCGTCAGACTTAATGGTGGCCAGCAATTTCTCCAGGTTAACGGTGGCAAAGCCGGAGGCATAGTCAGACAGACCATACGGGATAACCAGTTCCCCGTTATGGATCAGGGAACCACAGGAATAGAGGACGTTAGGTACGTAGCCTTCACGCTCGTCTTTGGTGGGCATGAGCAGTGGCTCTCTGAGCCGCCCGATTTCAATACGGGGATCGTTGATATCCAGCAGACTGGCGCCGATACAATAGGTACGCATGGGGCCTACCCCATGGGTAATGACCAGCCAGCCCTCCGGGGTTTCTATCGGTGAGCCGCAGTTACCTACCTGCACAAACTCCCAGGGGTATTTGGGCGTCTGCAGGATCTGCGGACTCTCCCAGATATTAATTTTATCAGAATACATGATATACCCGTTGATACCGTCGATACGGGAGATCATCACATATTTTCCGTTGATCTTACGCGGAAACAGGGCCAGGTTCTTGTTCTGCGCGCCTTCTCCGTAGAGCGGCATGATCTTGAAATAATAGAAATCCTTTGTTTGCAGTAGTTTCGGCTGGATGGTAACGCCATCATAGGCGGTATAGGTGGCGTAGTAGGTAACACTGCCATCGTCGCTGGTATACTTTACGAAGCGGGCATCTTCAATCCCCCGGCTTTCTGCATCGGAATAGGGGAAGATGATCCGGTCGGAGAGGTCGGTATCCAGGGAGAAATTCAGCTCGTAGTAGCTATCTGCCAGCCAGAGTACTCTTTCCAGTTCTTTTTTAAGGAGATGATCTACCTGGTACCTTTGCTGCATGTCGCGGATGGCGCGCTTCAGCTGCTGGTATTCGAATCTGTCCGGCAGGCAGTTTTGTACTTCCTGCATGATAGAATCGGGTAGTTTGATAGAAACAGCGTTCTGGAAAAAAGTCTGTTTCTGGTAGATGGAATTACGGATCACCTCCGCCTCATCGATATAATTACCGGGAGATTCCAGTTCTATCTCATTATTTTTATTGATCAATCCATTGCGGAAGGCAATGGAAGAAACGTGTCCTTCACCTACGGCCCTGAAGCTGATGATAACACGTTTCTCCCCTTCCTCCAATCCGCTCTGGTCAATATCTTCAATTAAGGATGGGTTGAAGAATGCAGCTGATTCTATTGAATATTCGTTGGTAAAGTAGGAACCTATCAGGAGTTTCTTACGATAGGCCATATCCTCGTAGCTGATCTGCAGCGGCACAAAGAGGTGACTTACCTTTTCGGCATGCTTTTCAAAGATCCGGGTGATGTTCCGGTGCCGCCTGGAGAACTCCCTGAGTAAGGGCATGATCGTCAGGTTCACTTCTGCATCAGTCATATCATTCACTTTCTGAATGATCGATTTAGCCCTTGCTTCTCCGTTAAAGAAGAAGCGCGCCACTACCCTTTTCAGGTCAGGATAAATTTTGGTGCTTTTCCGTTCAATAGATAGTTGCATTTTCTGCTGATTAGGTCATCAAATCTCGAAGCCATCACTCAAAACCATACCTTTCTTCACAACAACAATACCATCTTTTACGGTATATTTCTCGAAATCGCCATCGGCGAGATGCTTACCTCCATTGATACGTACGCCATTGCCGATGCTGCAGTTTTTATCGATAATGGCATTGTTGATGATGCAGTCTTCACCGATACCCATTGGCGGAATGCCATTGTCTTTTGCTTTGTTAAGATCGTCCAGGGTCTGGTAGTAGTCGCTGCCCATGATATAACTGTTGGTAATCACGCTGCCTTTGCCGATACGGGTACGAATCCCGATCACGCATCGTTCGAGACGGCTTGCCAGAATAATACAACCATCGGCGATCATTGTTTTTTGAATGTCCCCGGAAATTTTTGCCGGCGGCAACATTCTTGCCCTGGAATAGATCGTTTGTGACTCGTCATAGAGGTTAAACAGCGGAATATCGTCCGTCAGGCCGATGTTTGCCTCAAAGAAGGAAGGAATGTTACCGATATCGGTCCAGTAACCTTCATATTGGTAGCTAAACACCTTAAATCCGGAAGATATAGCGGTAGGGATCACCTGTTTGCCAAAATCGGCGGCATCAGGCTGATCATTGAGCATATCAAACAGCACTTTCCTGTTGAAGATATAAATGCCCATACTGGCGAGATAAATACGGCCTTCCTGCTTCATTTCTTCACTTACTTCTGAAGCCCATGGCGGCAATACCGCCTGCGATGGCTTTTCTGTGAAGGAAGAGATGGCGCCGTTATCATCAGTTTTAAGGATACCGAAATCGGACGCATCCTTCGCACTTACCGGAATGGTAGCGATGGATATCTCTGCGCCGGTTTCCTTATGATATTGCAGCATCTTGTCGAAGTCCATCTGGTACAGCTGGTCTCCGGAAAGAATGAGTACATATTCGAATTCGAAGTTTTCGATGTGGTGCAGGCATTGTCTGACTGCATCGGCGGTACCCTGGTACCAGGTGGGGTTGTCAGGGGTTTGTTCCGCGGCAAGGATATCTACGAAGCCTTTATCAAAATTGCTAAAGTGGTAGGTATTCTTGATATGTTTATTGAGAGAAGCGGAATTGAACTGCGTCAGTACGAAGATGCGATTCAGGCCGGCATTGAGGCAGTTGGAGATGGGGATATCTACCAGGCGGTATTTTCCGGCCAGTGGAACTGCAGGCTTGGAGCGACGGCGGGTAAGCGGGTATAATCGGGTCCCTGCTCCGCCTCCAAGTATAATGGAAATCACGGTATTAGTCATAATATAAAATGTGGGATTATAATCTTTACTTATCGCATGCTGCTGTATAACTGAACATATTGTGCTGCTGAAGCTGTCCATGAATGGTCCAGGTGCATTCCCGTCAGCTGAACATCACGCAGGTGGCGCTTGTCCTGGTACAATTCCAGTGCACGTTTTACGGAATAGCAGACATCCCAGACGGAAGGCTGTATAAACCGTATCCCTACTCCTCCCGGATCTCCAAAATCGGTGACTGTATCTTTCAGTCCTCCTGTACTTCTTACTACAGGTATTGTGCCATAACGCAGGGCATACAGCTGGTTAAGGCCACATGGCTCTACCCTGGACGGCATCAGCAGAAAATCGCTGCCGGCATAGATCTGGTGCGACAACGACTCATCATAGCCTATATGCAGGTTAAAGCCATAGCTGTTATAATTTCTTGTTTCCTTCAGCATCCATTCGATGTGAGGATCGCCGCTGCCGAGTACCAGGAAGTTTACTTCTCCGGGCAGCTCATGCAGGCTGCGGGCAATGATTTCCGGTAATAAATCTGCCCCTTTATCTCCTACCAGCCTGCCGATAAAGGAAATCAGCGGTACGGAAGCATCCAGGCCGAAACGCTCACAGAGCTGCGCCTTATTGGCAGTCTTTCCTTCAGACACCATTTCCGGGGTATAGTTTATTCCCAGCCGCGGATCAGTGGCAGGATCCCAGACCATCGTATCGATACCGTTGATGATACCGCTGGTTTTAGTCCGTTCGCTGCTGATCAGGCTTTCGAGGCCGTTCGCTTCAACATACAGCTCTTCCATATATCCCGGGGAAACAGTGGTTACCCTCCAGGCACACTTAATACCTGCTGCCAGCGGATTGATGCAGCCGCCCCAGTCGAGCAGGCCGGCTTTCCAGAGGTCGAAGCCCGGGATGAGATAGAGCTTATCCCAGCCAAACTGGCCCTGGTATTGGGCATTATGAATAGTGAGTACGGAAGGAATGTCTTTGAGGCGGTTATATTTATATCCCCAGCTGAGCAGAAAAGGGATCAGGGCGGTATGATGGTCGTGGCAATGGATAACATCTACCTGATGGTTCCATTCGTTGATCCAGTCCAGCACTGCCACCTGGAAGGCCAGAAAACGTTCTGTATCGTTGGGGTAACCATATACGCCTGGCGTGTCCAATAATCCGGGGATATCTACGAGGTACAGGTCAAAATCGAGACTGTTCTGTCTTTCTTTCAATACATTGAAGTGATACCACTGATGGCCCAGCCACATGCCGGCCTGGTGTACCACGTCAAATTCATGCGTATCGTAAAATTTGTTCCTGTAAGCGGGCATCACCACTTTGGCGATATGCCCCAGCTGCTGCTGGTACCTGGGAAGGGCGCCTACCACATCGCCCAGTCCGCCTACTTTGGCTACCGGATAACATTCCGCGCTAACGTGTAAAATTTCCATGCTGGTTATTATATCTTATTAAGTTAATATCAAAAAACTGAAATTCAAAATTTCGTTAACTTGCTTATAGTCATTGCCGCATGATTGTCATATTTAAAACCATCGCGTATGAAAATAGGTGCAGTTCCGAGCAGCATGTTGGACGATATCGACTTCAAACTACCGGCAGAACCGCTGTACAACAAGCGAATCCTGAAAGGCAAACGCCTGAAATCCCCGAAGGTATTCACCGGTTGCGCCAAATGGGGCCGCAGAGAATGGATAGGGATCCTCTATCCCCAGGGGACCAAAGAAAATCAATATCTCCAGGAATATATCAAAAACTTCAACAGCATTGAGCTGAACGCCACCCATTATAAAATTTATGATGAAACCACGATCCGGCGATGGGGCGAAAAAGCCCGTGGGCAGGATTTCGTATTCTGTCCGAAAGTGCCGCAGGCCATCAGTCACTACAGCAGCCTGGTAAATGCCGGCGTTCGTACCACCGATTTCCTGGATGGCATGCTGAACTTCGGTAAACACCTCGGGCCTATCTTCCTTCAGCTCAGCGATAAATTCAGCCCCAACAGGCGCCAGCAGCTCTATGAATATATTGCCGACCTTCCCCGGGACCTGCAGTTTTTCGTGGAAGTAAGACACCCCCAATGGTTTGAAGATGAAACCATCCGCATGGAATTATTCAATACCCTGGCCAAACATCGCGTAGGTGCCGTCATTACGGATACTCCCGGCCGCCGTGAATTGCTGCACATGCACCTGACCGTACCCATTGCATTTATACGTTTCAACGCCAATAACCTCCATCCTACCGACTTCACAAGAATAGATGACTGGATGCACCGGCTAAAATACTGGATAGATCATGGTCTTAAACAGGCCTACTTCTTCCTGCATATGCCGGATGAAAAATATACACCCGAACTGGGCAGGTACCTGGCAGAACAGGTACAACATGTGATCGGCATCGAAATAAAAAAACCTCAGTTTATAAAATCGTAAGACTTTTTTTGACGATTCTATTACAGGAGATTAAAAAAAGACAAGCTGATATATTAATTTCGCCCTTTCATAAACAGGTACTTAAATCATGCGCGACAAGCTAGAGCTATTGGCCGAGGAACTGGAAGGCACGCTATATTTAGATGACACCATGCGGACCCTATATGCCACAGATGCTTCGGCATACCGCGAAATGCCCCTTGCAGTGGCGATTCCGGCCGATGTGGCAGATCTGAAAACACTGATCCGTTTTGCCCGTAACAACAAAACATCCCTGATACCCCGTACTGCCGGCACCTCACTCGCCGGACAGGTGGTAGGTAACGGAATCGTGACAGATGTTTCCCGCACATTCACTAAAATTCTGGAACTCAATAAAGAAGAAGGATGGGTAAGGGTACAACCAGGGGTGATCAGAGATGAACTCAATATGTTCCTCAAACCGCATGGTCTCTACTTCGGTCCGGAAACTTCTACCGCCAACCGCGCCATGATCGGCGGAATGGTAGGCAATAACTCCTGTGGCTCCAATTCCGTGGTTTACGGCAGTACCCGCGAACATCTGCTGGAAGTAAAAGCACTCCTCAGTGACGGTACCGAAACTACCTTCGGCACCATAGATATCGATACCTTCCACCAGAAATGTGAAGCCCCTGATTCACTGGAAACACGCATCTACCAACAGATACGTACACTCCTTAGTAACCATGGCAACCAGGAAGAAATCCGTAAGGAATTTCCTAAAAAAAGCATCCAGCGCCGTAACACCGGCTATGCCGTAGATATGCTGCTGGACACCGCGCCATTTACCGCCGGCACGGAAGACTTCAACTTCTGTAAACTGATCGCCGGCTCCGAAGGAACACTGGCCTTCATCACCGAAATAAAAATTCACGTCAACCCGCTCCCTCCCAAGGAAGTGGGCCTCCTCTGCATACATTTCAATAATATCGATGAATCACTGCGTGCAAACGTACTCGTTATGGACTTCAAACCTAGCGCCAGTGAGCTGATCGACCATTATATCCTGGAATGCACCAAAGATAATATCGAACAAAGCAAAAACCGTTTCTTCGTACAGGGCGATCCCGGCGCTATCCTGGTGGTAGAGTTCTGCAGAGATACCCGCGAAGAAGTGACCGCCATCTGTGCTGAAGTGGAAGCCAGACTCCGCGCCGCCGGGCTGGGTTATCATTTCCCGCTGCTCTTCGGGGAAGACAGCAAAAAGATCTGGACCCTACGTAAAGCTGGTCTGGGCCTGCTGAGTAACCTCCCCGGCGATGAAAAAGCTGTTCCGGTGATCGAAGATACTGCTGTAGCTGTAGAAGATCTGCCTGCATTTATCCGCGATTTCAACGATATCCTGAAGCAATACAACCTGTACGCAGTACACTACGCACACGCAGGAAGCGGCGAAATACATCTCCGCCCAATCATCAATCTGAAAACAGTAGAAGGTAATCATCTCTTCAGAAAAATTGCAGAAGAGATTGCCACACTGGTGAAAAAATACAATGGCTCTCTTTCCGGCGAACATGGCGATGGCCGCCTCCGTGGCGAGTTTATCAAACAGATGGTAGGAGAAAGAAACTACGAGTTACTACGTCAGATCAAATATACCTGGGACCCGGAAAACATCTTCAATCCTAACAAAATTGTGGATACGCCGTCTATGAACAGCATGCTGCGCTATGAACCCGGACAGGCAGCACCTAATATCAATACCATCTTCCATTTCCCTGACCAAACCATCCTGCAGCACGCAGAACAGTGCAATGGCTCGGGCGACTGCCGTAAAACGCAGCTCAGTGGCGGTACCATGTGCCCAAGCTACATGGCCACCAGAAATGAAAAAGATACTACCCGCGCGCGTGCCAACATCCTGCGCGAATTCCTTACGCATTCCAACAAAGACAACCGCTTCGATCATAAAGAAATCTACGAAGTGCTGGACCTTTGCCTGGCTTGTAAGGGTTGTAAATCAGAATGCCCGTCTAACGTGGATATGGCGAAGCTCAAAATGGAATTCCTCCAGCATTATTATGATGCCAACGGGGTGCCATTACGCGCCAATATGATCGGAAACTATTCCAAACTCTCCGCGCTGGCTTCCGTGATGCCATGGGCCTACAACGGACTGATCAAAAATCCGCTGACAGGGAATATCATCCGTAAATTCTCCGGCTTCGCGCAAAAGCGCTCCCTGCCCGGATTACATAAAACAACACTCCGCAAATGGTACCAACGTAAGTGGAGCCACGAAGCGAAGAAAGGCAGCAGAAAAGTCTACCTCTTCTGCGATGAGTTTACCAACTACAACGATACGCCTATCGGTATTAAAGCCGTGAAACTATTGGCCAGACTGGGTTACGACGTACAAATGGTAGAACACCCGGAAAGTGCCAGGGCGTATATGTCTAAGGGACTGCTGCGTAAAGCAAGGGAAATTGCGGAAGACAACGTGCGCATCTTCCAGAGTATAATATCAGAAAAAACACCGCTGCTGGGTGTAGAACCTTCTGCTATCCTGAGTTTCCGTGATGAATATCCTGATCTGGTAAGAGACGGACTCCGTAACGGCGCTAAGGAGCTGGCAAAGCATGTATTCCTGGTAGATGAATTCCTGGCCATGGAAGCCGAGAAAGGCCATATTACGGCTGCACAGTTTACCGGCAAGCCACAGCATATTAAGTTACATGGCCACTGCCAGCAGAAAGCGCTCTCTTCGGCGCTGCATTCCAAAAAGGTATTGAGTCTGCCGGCAAACTATACCGTAGAGGTGATCCCTTCCGGTTGTTGCGGTATGGCGGGCTCCTTTGGCTATGAAAAGGAACACTACGACCTCAGTATGCAAATCGGTGAAATGGTATTATTCCCTGCGGTTAGAAATGCCGCTGCGGGCACTATCATTGCGGCTCCCGGTACCAGCTGCCGACATCAGGTGAAAGACGGTACGGGCGTGATTGCACAACACCCGATCGAGATATTATTTGACAGTCTGGCCTAAACCAGACTGCCACCTTACCTGGGCCTAACCGTGTGTGCGGCCCAGGTATATTTCTGTATGGAAATGGAATTTCACCATACCATGTTCATTATTCTTCTCATAGATCTCTTCCAGCTCACGCATCATCGCATCATGTTCAGGGCCTGTCTGGGGCGCATATGATGCCGACATCAGCCTTCCCTTTATTCCTTTCAGATCGAACTGTTGCAGATGGTTCAATGATTTCAGGAGGTAGCCCTGCGGTGCGAAAAAACTTTGCAGCTGCGCCTCTCCGATATTTTTATGATTCACTTCCTTGTAGTCGGTACCATATTTCCGAAGCAGGCCTTCATAAGCTTTTTCGAATGGCGTATCTACCTGGCGTACATTCCATATTAATGCGATATAACTATCGGGCTTGCCTATACGCTGAAATTCCGTTTTGGCCCCTGCAGGATCGAACCAGTGAAATGCCTGTCCGGCGATGATCAGGTCCATGCTGTTGTCTGGCAGTGTGGTACGTTCTGCTGTTCCTGCAATTGCTTTAAAATTTTTATAGGGAGATAGTAATTCCACCATCTTTTCCCGCATGTCAGTATTTGGCTCGACGCCATAAACTTCGTTACCGTTTTCCAGGAAGGGGCTGGCGGAGATCCCTGTGCCGGCGCCGATATCAGCGACCACCGACTCCGGCGTCAGTGCGCCGGCCTCTTTCAGAAAAGGCAGCAACGTATCCGGGTAATGCGGACGGTATTTCACGTAGTTTTCTACGCGGCTACTAAAACGTTCGGTATTTTTCATATCTGAAAGATAGCCTATTCGCCCAGACCTTTAGGCTTTTTCTCTTCGTTACCGAATTCTTCCAGCTCTGCCAGTTTCTTCTTACCATAAGATATTTTTGTAATCAGCACATACAGTACCGGAACAGAGAATATCCCCAGCAAGGTAGCGGCCAGCATCCCTCCTACCACCGTAAAGCCGATGTTTACACGGGAAGCAGCGCCGGCGCCTTTCGCGAGGCACAATGGCACCACCCCGAGGATGAAGGCGAAAGATGTCATGAGAATCGGGCGAAAACGCAGCTTCACCGCTTCTATCGTTGCCTGGAGCAGCGGCATACCGCGGTCTACACGGTCTTTACAGAACTCCACGATCAGGATGGCGTTTTTGGCCGACAAACCGATCAGGGTGATCAGACCAATCTGGGAGTACACGGAGTTCGCCTGTTTGGTCAGCGCCAGCGCGGCAATAGAGCCGAACAACGCCACCGGAACCGCCAGGAGTACGGAGAAAGGTACCGACCAGCTTTCGTATAGGGCGGTCAGCAACAGGAATACAAACAATATTGATAAAGCGAAGATGAGTAAGCTTTTATTTCCAGCTTCAATTTCCTGCAGCGATACGTTGGCCCACTCATATCCAAAGTTGGATGGCAGCACTTTAGAAGCTACATCCTGTAATGCCTTGATCGCGTCGCCGGAGCTATAGCCCTGCTGGGCATCCCCGTCAATTTCAATGGCACGGTACAGGTTGAAGTGATTAATTACCGGCGCACCACCACCCTTTTTAGCCGTAATAAGTGAGCTCAATGGGATCATTTGACCCACATTATTTCTTACATAATAGGTTGACAAATTATCAATGCTGGTACGATACAGGGAATCTGCCTGTAACAATACGCGGAAGCTACGACTGAAGCGTGTAAAATCATTCACGTACAAACCACCGAGGAAGGTCTGCAGGGCGCCAAAAACATCACTGATCGGCACACCCAGCTGCTTACACTTATCGCGGTCCACATCAACGTTGAACTGCGGCGTATTGGCACTGAAGAAGGCGTAGGCACGGGCAATTTCGGGCCGCTGGTTGGCTGTCATCAGGAACTGCCCCAGTACCTGATTGAACTGAGCCAGGTCAGGGTTCGACTTTTGTTCCATGATGAAAGAGAAACCACCCGTATTACCAAGTCCACGCAGCGTTGGCGCGGGAATACAGATAATAGTAGCCCCCACAATCCGGGCCATCTTCCCTTGTATTCTGCCTAACACAGTTCCGATATCATCCCCGTGTTTATAACGTTCATCCCAGGGCTTGAGGCTCACGAAAAACGTACCCGCATTGGGTTTGGTCGCGTTTGCCACGAAGTTGATACCCGCAATACCGAAGAAGTGATTGACCGCACTATCTGCCAACAAAATATGGTTGATCTCATCAACCACTACCTTCGTACGCTCTGTAGAAGATGCGTCCGGCAGTTCCAGCGCGATAAACATCGCTCCCATATCTTCCTGTGGCACGAAGGTCGTTGGTGTCTTTTTAAAGAGATAAAACGCAGTAGCGAAGAGTACTCCCAGTATCAGCAACACTAGCCAGGTCTGGTGGATGGCATGTTTTACGCCATTGGAATATCTCTCCGTCACCCTGCCAAACCACTCGTTGAATTTATAGAAGATTTTATTGAGTCCATGAGATTGTTTAGTGAGATGAGCCGGGCGGAGCAAAATGGATGTTAGTGCAGGCGTCAGCGTTAGTGCCAGGAAAGCCGACAGCAATACGGAGAAGGCAATCGTAAGGGCAAACTGTTGGTATAACCTTCCGCTTACGCCCGGTATGAATGCCACCGGAACGAACACTGCCGCCAGAATCAGGGCAATGGCAATTACCGGGGCCTGTACCTCCGACATAGCTTTATAAGTAGCTTCCCGTGGCGACATCAGGTCCGAATCTATATGGTGCTGCACCGCTTCCACCACCACAATGGCATCATCCACCACAATACCGATGGCCAGCACGAAACCGAAGAGAGTAAGCGTATTGATAGAGAATCCCAGCAGCTGGAAGAATATAAAGGTACCTATCAGAGAGATCGGGATAACCAGTACCGGGATTAGCGTGGCGCGCCAGTTCTGGAGGAATATAAACACCACCAGTACCACAAGGGCAAGCGCTTCCAGAAAAGTATGAATTACCTCGTTGATAGAGATTTTAACGAAAGAGGTTGTTTCGAAAGGCACCAGCCAGTTCATGTCTTCCGGAAATGATTTAGACAATTCCTTCATTTTGGCCAGTACGCGATCGTTTACATCCAGCGCATTCGCACCTGGAGAGAGGTACAGCGCACAACCGCTACCTACTTTACCATCGGCCTTAGCTTCGATAGCGTAGGTAAAGGAGCCGAGGTTTACACGGGCCACATCGCGCAGTCGTATGAGGGACCCGTTGTCGCTACGGCGAAGAACGATATTACCGAACTCTTCGGAGGTAGCCAGGCGTCCTTTCACACTTACTGTATATTCAAAAGCCTGGTTTTTATTTGCCGGCGGAGAGCCGATGGCGCCAGCGGCCACCTGTTGGTTCTGTTCAGTGATAGCAGCGGCAACGTCGCCGGGAGTGAGTCCAACGGCGGCCATTTTATCCGGGTTCAGCCAGATACGCATACTATAATCCTGGGAGAAAACATTCACATCACCGATACCGGCGATACGCGCCAGTTCAGGTTTCAGGTAAATGTTCATATAGTTGTCGAGGAATTCGCGGCTATGTGTGCCATTGGGGGAGTTCACCGCGATTACCATCAACATATCATTGGAACGCTTTTTAACGGTTACCCCTACACGGCGTACCTCATCCGGTGTACTGGGGAGGGCAAGGCTCACACGGTTCTGTACGTCCAGGGTGGCAATATCGGGATCGGTACCCAGGTTAAAGGTAACGGTGATACTCATGGAGCCGTCATTGGCACTCACACTTTGTATATACATGGCGCCAGGCGTACCGTTTACCTGGTTTTCGATAGGGGTGGTTACGGTTTCTTCCACAGTTGTGGAGTTGGCACCTACATAGGTGGCGTGTACATCCGTAACTGGCGGAGCGATATCGGGCAACTGCGCAATGGGCAGATTGAACATACAGATCAAACCTACAATCACCAGGAGTATTGCAATAACGATCGTAGTATTCTTGCGCTCTATAAATGTTTTCGAAATCATGCTGTGAGAGTAGTTTTGATGATTATTTGCCTTTTTTTGCAGGCGCCTGACCGGCGGCGGCAGGCGGCGTTGCACCGGCAATATTTACCGTATCTCCAGGCCTTACCTTTTGCAGACCATCTACTACTATTCTATCGCCAGCGTTGAGGCCACCATTTACAATAAGCATGGTATCCGTAACAGCGCCGGGCTGGATGCCCTGCTGTTTGATGACATTATCTTTGGTAAGCAGCATGACACTGGTTTCGGAGAGGTTCTGAACGATTGCTTTAGCCGGGATCGCCAGTTGTGAAGCAGAGGTATTGTACTGCATGAGTACTACCAGGCTCATACCTGAGGTCAGCAGGCCTTCCTTGTTGGGAAACTGCAGGCGGACCTTTACCGTACCGGTAGTGGCATCCACGATATTATTAATGGTAAGGATGGTACCTGGTACGCTGTAACGTTCACCATTGGTAAACTGCAGGTAGAATTTAAAATCTCCCGGGCGTTGTTTCAGCCCGAGGAATTCCTGCATTCTGTATTGCGGTACGTCAAAGTCGACATACATCGGATCTTCGTTCACGATGGTATTGATGAGTGTCTGGCCGGCATTTACGATATCTCCTACTCTTATCTGGGCGATACCTATTTTCCCACTTACCGGTGCTTTCACGGTGGAGTGGTTTACATCAGTGGCAGCACGGGCTACAGCGGCTTTAGCCGCAGCCAGGTTGGCTTTGGCGGTAAGCAGCGCTGTATTGGCCTGATCTACTGTTTGCCTGGATATCGCGTCGTGCTGGAGGAGGTTGTTGTAGCGGTCATAGTCGCGCTGGCGTAGTGCCAGGTCGGCCTGGGCCTGTTCCACGGAGGCGGCAGACTGATTCATGACGGCTGTATACCTGCTTTTTTCTATCTGGTAAAGTACTTGACCTTTACCTACTCTGCTACCATCTGGTGCCACGATAGCGTCCAGGAATCCGGTAACATCGGCTCTTATTTCCACGACATTATTGGCGATGAGCGTAGCAGGGAATTTCTCCACCACAGTATAGGATCCGGGTTCCACCGTATAGGGAACAACGGTAGCACGCATTTGTCCCATCATGCCCTGCTGTTTTGATTTACCACCGCCACAGGCGCTGAAAATCGCCACTGCACTCACCAGTAATATGCTTGAATAATTTTTCAGATACATATGGAGAAGAAATTACATTTTAAGAATTACTTGATTTTGCCCATTGCCTTATCCAGTGCAGTTTTGCTGATGAGGATATTAAGCATGGCGGTGATATAGTCTGTGCGGGCCTTGGTGAGCTCGTTTTCAGCGGAGAGCACATCGAGGCTGGTACTGACCCCCTGGTCGAACTTCAGTACGATCCTGTCGTATATGCCCTGCGTGAGGTCCATATTTTTCTTGGCTGTAACGAAGTTGTCTTTATTATTGAGGTAGTCAGTATTGGCACTATTTACCTGTATATTTATTTGCTGGGTGAGATAATCGAGGTCATTTTTAGATTTTTTGACCGTTATTTCATTCTCTCTGATCTGGTGGACTCTTTCGAAGCCGGTAAAAATTGGCCAGGTGAGTGATACGCCTAGCACTGAGGCGCCGTAACCCACTTTATAGAGGTTATCGAATTTTTGTGCAAACCAGTTCCATCCATAGTTAACGAAGCCGTTGATAGATGGCAGGTATTGCATTTTTTTACTTTTAAGTTGCAACTCATACAATGCAATCTGGGTTTGTTGCATACTGTATTCGATACGGTCTTCGGTACGGTAATCGACGGTATCAGCGAGGAAATAGGCTGCATCGAGGTCTTTGATAGTTTCTGTCAGGGTAAGCTGGTTCTCCTGTGGCATCCCCATCTGAAATTTCAGTAACTGCAATGCATATACGAGCAAACGTATCTGATTACCTACCTGGGTAACCGTATTATTATATGATACCTGTATCCGGTCTACATCAATTCTTTCTGCCACTCCCTGCTCATATCTGTTTCTGATATCTTGCAATGTTTTGGTCAGTTGTTGCAGATTGGATTTCGTGAGGCGGATATTTTCCTGGTTGGTAAGTACGGCATAGTAAGCATTTGTTACGGCTACTATGATTTCTATATTAGTTTGCTTGAGTGTTTTCCTGGAGAGGTCTTTATATACTCTGGAGGCTTTCAGTCCTAGAAAATAATCACTATTGAAGATTGTCTGATCAATTTCGCCCGTAAGGCCGGAATTGAGTTTGGTACCAAACTGCACCGGGACTTGCTTTTTCAGGGCAGTGTCAGTAAAATCCGGGATGAAGGTTGTTGCCAGTTTCAGGTTATCATTCAGCGAAGCAGAGATATTGCCATGAGGCAGTAACTTACTGGTAGCTTCTTTCACCTGTTCTTCCGAGAACTTTACGTCCAGGTGGGCATTTACCACGTCGTGATGGTGAGCAAGGCCATAAGAGATGCAATCAGGTAAATTGAAAGCATAGGTCCCTGTTCTGGAGGTATCTGCCTGTGCGTAAACCTGCGATCCGGTAATCAATAAAAGAGATAACAGCAAAAGGGTGCCACGCATAAGAAATCTTTGACGGTCTATGACGATTGTTAGGTAGATAACAATAAAATGTTGAAAATGTTGACAATATTTATGGAGAAAATGGCAGAACCGGAATGGAAAGCCAACGGGAATGGGGCAACGGTTTTTCCCGCTTTATAGGATACTTTGTATATTGCTGTTGTCTATCTAAAATGATATATCCTATTATGTCAATGTCTGTTATTAAGGAACCCAAATCTGAACACCGCGAACTGGAGCTGGACCGGCTTATCCTCTTCAGTGATGCAGTATTTGCCATTGCCATCACCCTGCTGATCCTGGAGATCAAACTACCTGAAATACCTGATACTGTGCCGGTAGCCAATTACATGCCTTATCTGCAACCTGTACTACTCGAATTTCTGATTTTTGCTGCCACTTTTGCATTTCTGGGTAATTTCTGGAGGAGACACCTGTTATTATGCCGTTTCCTGCAGCATTATGATAATGGGCTGATTAACAGGAATCTTTTTTTCCTGTTTTTTATTGTCACCTTTCCTTTTTCAGCGTCGGCGCTGATACATGTGAAGGCACATTTTATCCTGCCGTTATTCCTGTACCTGTGTAACCTGGCAGGTGCGCTGGCAGCGCTTTTCTGGATAGCCTACTATATGTTTCAGAAGAAACCTTCGCTTTCAGTACCGGGGCATTACACGGAAAAGGAAATTATGTACCAGCGTTACAAGTACAATTTCCTGACGATGGCCACAGGTTTCACGGTTATTTCCATGGTTTATTTTTTCTTTCCGGAAAACACCCATTATCAATATATGAGTTACTGGAGTATTCCTGCGTTGGCGATGTTTAATTATTTCCGGCTGAAGATAAAAAAACGGAATACGCTGCGGGCCGTGCATATTGTAGATAAAAATCTCTAGGCATCTCACTAAAAAAACCAATCTATCGACCAAACATGCCAGAATTAGACAACAGAGAGGCGCAAATCCTCCAACGGGCCATCGCGGAATGGCGGAAAACGGATATCATCACAGACGACCAGGCGGGCAGGATGAAAGATAGTATCCGTGTACGTACCAGCGACTGGCAAACCATTGCTTTATACATTTTTATTGCGGCCATATCCTGTGCATTGATGGCCTTTGGCTCACTGGTACTCGACGAAAAATGGATAGAGATTATCCGGAAGAAATTTGCCCTCACCGATGGCGTCATTGCCTTATTATTTGGCATTGGCACTATCTTCCTTTGTATACATGGCTGGCGTAAAAAGCGGCATGAGTATGGTTTTTCCTTTAACCGGGAACTTTTCTGGCTGCTGCCCGTGCTCAGTACAGGCGTTACCGTGGTATACCTGGGGAAATCTGTCAACTACCTGGATGGCAATTATGGTGCGTTCTGGCTGCTGGCAACGGTCATATTCGGCGTATTGGCGTTCACGTTACAGTCGCGGTTACTGTGGGTATCTACCTTATTGTGCCTGATCCCGGCGTATGTTAAGCTTACTTATTACCTGACGGGCGACAGTGCCTGGTTCCTGGGGATGAACCTCCCCTGCCGCATGGTATTACTCGGACTGGTGCTGATTATCGCAGCGGCGCTGATGAAAAACACAAAGCTGAATAGTCCTATCAGGGATATCACGCATAGTGGTGGCTGGTTTTTGTTTATGATTTCTGGCTGGCTGATTTCCATATTCGGAAATACGGGCACCTGGGAGCAATGGCAGCAGCTGCGGCAGGTGCATCTGCTGGCCTGGGTGGTGGTATTTACTGTGCAGTGCGTGGCGGCCTTCCTGCTGGGCTTACGCCTGAAAGACCCCATGATAAGGGATCTCGGGGTCATCTTCTTCCTACTGAATCTATATACCAGATATTTTGAATACCTGTGGGATAAAACCAATAAGGGATTGTTTTTCGGGATACTTGCGTTGTCATTCTGGGGAATCGGCAGGCTGATAGAGAAGCGGAGAATGATGCCGTAAGGGCTGATGCGCCTTCGGCGCTGGTTTTCCGCTTCGCGGGCTCGCAAAGCAGCATAAGTGGCAAAGCAGCATAAGGCCTATGTTTTGTTGTTTGTAAGCTTATGTTTTGATTTTTGCAAATCATAGGTATAAAAAAACAATAAAACACAATCCTTTGCTGCTTTGCCACTTATGCTGCTTTGCGAGCAAGAAAAATGCGCCGAAGGCGCCCCTGCGCGCCTTGCGGGCAAAAGATACTAGTTAGCAGTGACAACTTTTCTGGCAACGTCATATCTGCCGGTATCGATTACACTCCATTCATAGTTACCGATCATCCAGCTGCGCAATACGGAAACATAGCGCAGCAGTTCATAATCTTCATCGGTATGTTGTACCGGCAGGAGTTTTTCCAGCACCAGGAAGATGGCCAGTTCTTCATTATGCATGCGGGTAGCTTCCGCAACAGCATCCTGGAGGGTAAGGCCCTGTTCATGCTGGAGAACCAGTACCAGGTTGTGTACATCACCCTGTAATGATTCTTTATTACAGGAGATGATATCATTTGACCAGCATACAATATTGTTGCAGGCGAGGATCATACGTTGCAGGATGGCGTTATAAAGCACATTTTCCCGCAGGTAGATTTTTTCGATAATGTCGATGGCTTCTACATCGGCGAAGAGTGCGCCAGTATATGGGCGCATGTGTACATAGTCTTTCAGCGAGGGCACTACGTTATTTTCCCTGTTGTCTGCTTCCCATATGCAGGAATTGAAGTAGTCTTCCATGCTACGGATGAAGCGGAGCCGCCATGCCGGCTGGCTGATGTTGCGCATTCTGGCCCAGATGTCGGAGAGTGATGCAGGTAATGGTCCGGCCTCTTCGAGGGTAAATACTTTGTTTTGACGGAAGATGTCCATGAGTCCTGCCATGATGGTACGCAGGTAGGCTGCTTTTTTACCGGCTGCGTTTTCATCGCATTGGTCATCGAGGAGGAAGAGCCATGTGTTGAAATCAGCGATGAGACATAGTTCATCGAAAGCGGCATCAGGGAAGGCTCTTGCGGCGAGCCATGCAAATTTGGCGCGGTTAAATTTTGCCTGCGCCAGCGGTGAGGTAATCAGATTAAAATGTTTTACCCAGTCAGTGACATGGATTTGCGCCTCAGCTGCGCGCGGATTTACTCTTGACGGAAACGGATACCGTAGCGCCGGAAGTTGGATAGCGTTCATGTGCCTGTGATTTTAAGTTAACATTTGAAGCTTGAAATGATGGTATAGCAAAAGATTTTACTACGGTCAGGCAACCGCAGGATGAGTAATGAGCAATAAAAGTTCAGTACCACTATCAGTGGTAACGGTGATCGGTCAACAGTAAATAGAAACAATAAAAAACCGGACAGGCCTGTGGCACGCTGACATAGGAAACGAGTAGTGCTTACTACTGAAGCCTTTCCGAATTAAATTATAAACAGATTACTTATTTACTTCTGTAGCCATTCTGAGGTGCTCCAATACCATTGGCAAAGCTTTGTGAAACCATACTGTAAAGCTATCCGGTTCTTTTTCCATCATATTCAAAATAGTATCAGGCGTCAGGGTCTGATAGCTATTTACTTCATCGGCATTTGGATGAACAGGGCCGTTATAGGTACCTACCAACACGTGGTCGAATTCATGCTCAGTAAGTCCGTTATTAAAAATATTTTTATAGGTAAAAGAGAAAATCTCCTGTAAAGGACAATCAAAACCCATTTCTTCTGTTAAACGTCTGTGGGCAGCTTCCAGCGTTGTTTCGCCAGGTTCGGGGTGACTGCAGCAGGTGTTTGTCCACAGGCCGCCTGAATGATACTTGTCCAACGCTCTTTGCTGAATCAGCATTTCGCCGGCATCATTTACAACAAATACGGAAAATGCTCTATGTAGTAACCCTTTCTGATGAGCTTCCATTTTTTCCATTTGACCGATTGCTTCGTCTGATTCGTTTACAAGTATTACTTCAGGTATTTTCATAGCGCAACAAAGTTATTCTAATTTAGGGTTTTGTTGTAAGGTTAAAATTTTTTTTTGCTTCTGATGACAGTTAGCCGGTTCACTGGAATTTGTTGTATGGTTACCCGAATAAATATACGATTTTAAACGTAAAATGAGCAAATATTTATATAAGTGTAATTAAGTATGCCTTTGGTATGACAAAGATTGTCCTACCTTTGACGCATGGCTGAAGATTTAAAAATTTCCAAAGGAGAAAAGGCGGAGCAATATCTTTCACTGCTACCGCAGATAAAAGGATTGATAGACGGAGAACCTGACCTGGTGGCTAATCTGGCAAACATTGCCGGCGCACTGAAAGAACAGTTCAACTGGTTCTGGGTAGGTTTCTACCTGGTGAAGGAAGATCAGCTGGTGCTTGGTCCGTTTCAGGGGCCGGTGGCGTGTACACGTATCCGTAAAGGCAAAGGTGTTTGTGGAAGCAGTTGGGAAAAAGCGGCCACATTAGTAGTACCGGATGTGGAAGCATTTCCTGGTCATATTGCCTGCAGCAGCCTTTCCCGCTCAGAAATTGTGGTACCAATCATACGTGATGGTGTCGTGAAAGGTGTGCTGGATGTAGATAGCGAGCTCCTGGCCCATTTTGATGAAACAGATCAGCAATACCTGGAAGAAATTGTGGCATTGATTTCGATATAAAGACCCCGGATACATTATTTAGTCTAGTCTTTATCAGAAAACCGCTTATGTTTTTATTCCGCAGACGAGAACCGGCAGCCAGTACGAAATCATTGCTGGCATTCATGGGAACGGACCTACATTCACATTTACTGCCCGCCGTTGATGACGGCGTGCGTGAAATTACCACCAGTGTAAATTTTATAGAGCAACTACAGCAGCTGGGTATTCACCAGGTGATCACCACACCACATGCGATGCCCGACAGGTATCCTAATAATGCAGGCACCCTGAAAAATCCCTACCTGGATGTATTGTCCGCATTAAGGAAACGTGGAAACGATATCCCCTTCCATCATGCAGCGGAATATTACCTGGATGAAAATCTGCCGGAAACATTAGGGCAGCCGATGCTGACCCTTTTCAATAAAACAGTGCTGGTAGAGATGTCGTTTATGTCGGCGCCACCACAGATATTCCAGTGGCTGTTCGACTTGCAGGCCGCGGGCTATCAGCCGCTGCTGGCCCATCCGGAACGCTACGCCTATTATCACAGTCACCCGGAAACGTATGCCCGGTTCAGGGAAAGAGGCTGTATGCTACAGGTAAACCTGCTCTCCCTAACAGGCTATTATGGCAAGCATATTAAGCAGGCGGCAGACTACCTGATACAGAAAAACCTGGTAGATTATATCGGCACAGATCTGCATCACGAAAAGCACCTGCAAGCCATCCGGGATATTGCCTCCAACAAAAAGCTGCGGCTGATGCTGGAAGCATATCCCTTCAAAAATGCGACTATCCCGATGCTTAACGTATAAGGGTAACTGACCCGGTTTGTTTACGGGCCTGCTGGTGGCTGTCGGTATAGGTCAATACCCATGCAAACACCTCCAGCTGTGCCTTGCGGCCGCGGATAGTACCGTCCCATCCCATTTCCGGATCACGGGTTTCAAACACCATTTCTCCCCAGCGGCTATAAACAGCCAGCCTGAAATCTTTCACATCATCATTCACTCTGGCCCTGAAAATATCGTTGACACCATCACCGTTAGGAGAAAATGCATTGGGCATAAATACAGCACATTCGCGTATGTACCGGATGATCTCCTGCGAGCCCGACACCTCACAGCCATTTACATCTTTTACATCATACCGGTAACTACCTGCATCCAGGCCGGCCCAAACACTATCCGGCTGCCACGAAGCTGATTGCAGGCTAAAGCTATAAGGCCTGGTACCACCGTTGATACTGAGTTGAATTTTGCCATCCATCGTTTCGGTACAGCTGACATCATGCTTTTTTACGGTAGTGATCTGCAGTGCATCCGGTTCATTTAAAGTGGCGGTACTGCTCATACTGCAGCCAACCGCATCCTGTACCGCGAAGTTATAGGTGCCGGCACGGAGGCCTGAAATAACAGAATCGGGCTGAAAACTCCCGCCCTGCCATTGAAAGTGATATGGAGGAACGCCGGTGGCAGGCTTCAAGGTGAAGCTGCCATTCGCATCACCGTGACAGAACGGTAAATCCGGAACTGCCTGTACCCGCAGTGAATAATCTGTGATATAGGCGGTAGCGCGTACAGTGGCACCATTAGCGCCGGTAACAGTAACGGTAAAGCTGCCCGTTCCCAATCCGCTGATGTAATCCGATTTGAGCGTCGTAGAGTCCCAGGAATAGGAATACGGCGGTTTTCCACCGCTGGCAATCGCCTTCACCGCACCTGTCTTTTTACCTGCACAGGTAGGCTGCACCTGCAGACTTAGTTGCGGTACTTCTGCCAGTGTTGGAGAAATATTGTCCAGGAGTGCGCCTGCATAGCCGTTGCCAGGGCAACTGCCCGGCAGGTAGGGCATTAGTACCAGGAAAGGATAATTCTTTTTTGGTGAGATCGTAGCCGTATAGCGTTGCCAGAAAGGATGCACGAAGGTGCCGGATTGCCAGAGCAGGTCGCCGGGATCTGTTTCGTTGAAGCTGCCATAAACAGCCAGTGCGCCGGAACATAGTAATAAGGTATCATAGTGTACGGGAGCTGCTAAATCAAATGACAGCTGATAAGTAGTGCCGGATTGCATCGGCGTTGGCAATAGCTGAAGGATTCCCTCTTCCCACCGGTGACCATTGATAAACCCGGCATAAGTTTTACCATCGGAGGGTGCAAGGGAGATACCATAAAAACCGGGCTGGGTGTCCGGAGACCTGAACCTCAGCCAGGGATATGGTACATTGCCAGCCCTGGGAGGCCCTTCTATGGAAGGATTTGCAATACCGATATCCTGAGCCGATACCGTATGGCAATAAAATAAGGCTATGACTACTATCGCAGTCAGGGCTTTCATAAAATACATGGTTTAATATCTAAATTAACGATTCAATACTGCGGCTATACTACAGTTAATGGCGGCACGACAGTATTGGCTTTCACTCTGGCGAAGCGCGACACCACCGCTCCTGCTCCTATTACAACACCTTTCTCTATATGTGCACCACCGCCGATATAGGCATTCGGCGCGATGTGCACATAATCTTCTATAATGGTATCATGGTCTATTACGGCGCCGGCATTGATGATGACGTGTTTGCCCAGTTGCACATTTGCCTGAACAACAGCACGTGCCAGCACAACAGTTCCTGCTCCCGGCTCCACATCTGCCGCTACGCTGGCATCGGGATGTACCAGGCTGGTGAAACCATGCGATACCGTATCCGCCAGGCGCTGGCGCACGGTATTATTACCGATAGCCAGTACCATCAGTGCATCCGGATAAATATGCTGCTGGTAGGGTACAATGCTGGTATCTTCCTCATGCTCCTGTTCATCAAAAAAACAACGTACGTCTTTATCTAAATCTTTTGCCATCGCTGATATTACACGGGCATGGCCACCAGCACCATAGATCACTACTTCTTTTATCATACTGCAATCGTTTTCGTCATTAACTTAGGTTTCATGCTCACATAAATAAGTACCAGTGGTAAACAGCTGACAAACAGGGTGGTAATAAAATTCCAGTGCGTATTAACCAGCATAATATTGATCGCCACCTGTAAGATACTATAGCCGATACTTACCATCAGGTGAGAAACCTTCTGCTCATTGGCCAGCACCTGGTAGAAATGTAAACGGTGTGCCTCAAAAATATTCTGCTTTAATATTAACCGGTGTACAATGGTCAGTACCGTATCACAGCCATATACAGCCAGTATCAGCAGGTATTTCAGGTCGTTGCTATATAGCACCAGGGAAAGCAGCAGCGTGGCAATCCAGCATCCGAGGGCAACACTGCCCACATCACCGGCAAAGCAACGGGCTTTCTTCCGGAAGTTAAAAAACAGGAAAACCAGACAACTCAGGATCGGCAGAATAATAAATGCACTGTCTGTGAATGTATATACGTAAACATTGACATACCAGATACTCAATAAAACGATCAGGCTGTAGAGTCCGGTGATGCCATTAATACCATCCATAAAATTATAGGCATTGATAACGCCCAGTATCAGTACACAACTCAGTACAATGATCCACCATGGCCATGTTTCGAGTGCACCGAGGCCGTAAAGAATCATGGTTACTGACAGGAGTTGCACCAGCAGCCGCACTTTATTGGAAAGACTGCTGACATCATCTGCCAGGCTGATGGCACTAATCAGTACGATTCCTCCCACCACATACAAGGATACGTTATGGAACAAAATGGCATAGGCTATCGCAGCCAATGGCACCACAACGCCCCCGCCACGGATCGTGATTTCCGTGTGAGAGCTGCGCTGGTTTGGTTTGTCGATGATATTAAAATGATCTGCTATTTTAAAATACACCAGCATAGAAATCAGCAGAAAGAAAAAAGTAATAAGGTAATACATATCAGGTTGATTGAAAACTTTGGATAGTGGCTACCAGTCCATCCCTGGCCGTAACGGGCATATGGCGTAGCAATAATGCGTTTTTAATTTTTTCATTAGATACCTCGTAGGATTCCGTCAGCTTTTGCAGGCGGTCAGAATTGAGTGGCAGATGAAGATAATCCCCCAGTCTGGCCATCTTTTTTATCAGCGAAGGAGGGAGATTCCATTTTCGTATATTCTTTCCCGTAACTTCTCCCATAATATTCATCAGCTCATTGGTAGACAGTGCTTCATCATCAGCGAGGTGATAAATCCCTGACGGGATATTTCCTGCATTGGCAGCGAGGGTACTGATAATGTAGCACAGGTTATGCACCGACAGAAAAGAGCGTTTATTATGGAAGGCGTGCAACGGATAAGGAATGCCACGCTGAACAAAATTGTACAGCAGGTTCAGGTTACCTTTATTACCGGGCCCATGAATCATGCACGGGCGCAGGATATACAGCGATTTCCCCTGCGGCAGGTTTTGCTGCAGGAGATATGCTTCCGCCATCTGTTTTGATTTACCATAAGCCGTTAGCGGCTTTGGGTCTACGTTTTCCGTGAGTACACCTTCCACCTTATCAGCCGCAGCTTTTACACTGCTGCAATAAATAAAGCAGGTGGCATCGCTTTGAAGGAATTTATCAAATAGTTCCTGCGTGAGGTAGGTATTGGCTTCGAAATAGGCAGCCGGCTGGCTTACGCCTTTCATATCATGGGCCTTACCTGCCAGATGTACCACGGTGGCTACATCCGGCAGTCCGGCACCCGAAACATCTTTCCAGGTCATTACATCAGGCAGGATATCATTTTCCTGCCGGTGGCGGGTGATACCGGTAATATTCCAGTTATCCTTCGTGTAGGCAATCAGGTTAGTACCCACAAACCCGCGGTATCCGCTCATCAGTACATTCATTACGATACCTGTGCTAAATTTTTATAAATATCCAATGTCTTTTCGATCACCTTATCCACTCCAAACTCTTTCTCTGCCAGCTCCCTGGAACGCTCACCCATAGCCAGCCGCATCTCTTCTGAAAGGATCAGGCGGCGCATGGCAGCAGCCAGTGTTTCCGTATCTCTTGCCGGTACGAGGAAACCGTTATATTCATGGATAACACATTCTCTGCAACCGGGAACATCTGTGGTAACGATAGGACGCCCTACGGCGGCGGCTTCTATCAATGATTTAGGCAGTCCTTCGCGGTAGGATGGCAATACAACTACATCTGCATTCTGCAAAGTCTGCCGCACATCTTTCTGATAACCGATCCAGCGGATATAATCCCCATCGGTGATATTTTCCAGCTCTTCGGCGGAGATAGCAGCCAGGTTTTCGTGATCGATATCACCAGCCAGAATAAACTGTGCCTTGCCTTCCAGTTCCGGACGCAGCATTTCTGCCGCCGCGATAAACTCCATGACACCTTTATCACGCAGCATACGTGCAGGCAGTAAGACCTGTACGGTATCCTGCAAAATCGACTTCACATTAAAATCAAATTCCGCCAGGTCCACGCCGCTACCCTTGATCAGTGTAACATCTCTATCATCTACAATATTCAATGAACGGAATACGCTCACATCATCTTCATTCTGAAAAATAAAATGCCTGTTCCCACCCCTGAATCCATACTTCATCATGGTGAGCAGTATTCTTTTGGTAATACCGCCTCTGTTGTCTGTGAAGTTGTACCCAAGGCCGCTGATGGCATTAACGATACCATTCATTTTATTGAGGCGTGCAGCGATACTACCATATAACGAAACCTTTATGGTTACATGGTGCAGCACATCCGGTTTATGTTTTTTATAGAGTGCATACAGCAAACGAATACACTTCATTTCTTCCCGCACGTTCATCCCTGACCGTTTAAACGGAAAGTTGATCATTTTCAGTCCATGACGCCGAATATCATCCGCTCTTCCTGTGTCGGCTGTAACGATGGTAACATCATAGCCTGCTTTCTTTGCTGCCAGGGCAATTGGCAGCCTGTGCGACAGGAAGAACCAGTCTACATTTACTACAATAAACAGCTTCATAAGATATGGTTAAAATTTTCCTGGTTTTTCGTTAATCTATTTCTAAGTTTTTCTTGTTTGCCTGTGCGCGTTTAATTTTATCAACTTCATTGATTCCACCCTGTTTCATGATGGATACATTCCTGAATTTGCTGGGTGGTGCCATGTCGTATGTTCTGCCACCTTTAAAAGGCATACTGTTATTTTTCCAGACAGGATCTATCACCTGTATATTTCCTGCCAGCGGCTTATCTGCCGGTGTGTAAGTGGCTTCAGTGCCACCCATCCAGAAACCGGTAGGACTGCCATCATCTGTATGTTTATTTATGGTGATATTTACCTGTTTCTGCAGCGGGCCCGGGAGTCTGGCAAGGCCTATTACCAGTCCGTATTTGCCGTTGTTATAGGTTACCGGCTGATCAATATCGATATCATCGATCATATCGTTGCTGCTGTTTGGTTCAATATCTATACCACACATGGGCAATGTACCGGAAGTATTACTGACAACGGGTTTTATCAGTTTCAGGCCTTTAACGGAACCGATGGTGATACCATTTCTGCGGTTATCATCCATGGAGGCATAATAGATATTGATATTATTGTTGGTATTATCTTTTCCTGCCTGTCCGATATAGAGACCATCGCCCCAGCATTTTGATACTTGCGGATGATATATATTTACATCGGAGCTACCGCGAATATCAATACCCATGCCCCATTCGCCGGAAGTACCTTTATGATTATCCTTGTCGCCTACCAGTACCGGGGAATAGATATTTACATGCTGCACGTTGAGTAGTTTCAGCATTGCATATTTCCCTTTGTCTGTTCCTTGTAATACCAGTTTTGAATTGGACTGAAAGATCAGGCTGCTGTTGCTTTTCAACTGTATTCCCCTATCATTGATCATCACCGGAAAATTGGGCATTTTCACTACATTATGACCGTCGATGGCACTTTGTAACTGTTGTGTATAATCGACGGAGCCATCTTTGACGTAGCCGGCAGGCAGTACAGAGGTTGCATCGAATGCGGAGCCGGCTGCCGCGCCCATCGCCTGACTGGCATTGGAAGCACCGGCAGACACTATGCTGTACGCAGCGGGCAGTTGCCTGTATCGGAAGCTATCCTGTGCATAACACCCCATCCATACTGTGATGGAGACTACGAATACTAAACATCGTTTGTACATAAACGTTAGTTTGAAGTTTACAAATGATAACAGTTTTATCTACAGTACATCAGGCAGTAACAGCGATCCTGTTTTCATAAATATCTTCCCAGAAATCCAATATTCTTGCTTTAGCGAAATTGTTTCTTACATATGCAGCATTTCTTTCTCCCAGGCGCTGGCGCATCAGTGGATTCATTTTCATTAGCTGCATCATGCCATTACTGAGTCCCACGGGGTCTCTTGCCGGAACAACAATACCACCATCGGCCCCTTCCACTATACTTCGTATACCACCAACATCCGTACCGGTTACAGGGAGTCCGGCAGACATAGCCTCCAGCAAAGCCATAGGCATGCCTTCGCTACGGGAGGAGATAACGTACCCATCATAATCCGGCAGCATCTGCGCGATATTTTTTACCAGTCCGAGGAAACGCACATGTCTGTTCAATCCGGCCAGTTCTACCTGTGCCTTTAATTCGTTTTTCAGGTCACCATCTCCGGCGATATCCAGTGTAAATGCTACACCTGACGGCAACAGCAGCTGCATGGCATCGAAGAGATTGCGGTAATCCTTCACTTCAATCAATCTGCCAATGGCTACCCATTTAAATACGGGCGGGTCTACACGAACACCGGTATTTATGAAACTATCTACATCAATGGCATTGTAGATAACACCAGACCGCTCTTTCCGTATCCCGGATTTAGATTGGAGGGCACGCAAGGCAGGCACCGACACGGCACTGTGGTAGTCTACCCATTTTGAGGTGAGTCTGTAACACAGATACGGACTGATGGCCCGCGAATGCGAGTCATAATTACTATGCGTTGTATTGATAACCCTGATACCAGCGTGGCGCATTTTGATAAACCTGCCTAATAAATTGGCGTGAAACAGGTGCGTATGTACGATATCCGGTTTCACTTCCTTTATGATAGCATTGAGTTTACGCAATGCGCCAGGCATAGACTTCACTCCTTTCACACCGAGGTCGTAGTGTTTCGCTCTTCTATCCAGCCGGCTGATAAGTCCGAGATCAGTTTTGATGGTGAGCAGTGATATATCATAGCCTCTGTCTGCCAGCGCGGGAATAATACCCAGCAGCTGACTTTCTGCCCCACCAAATCCAAGGCTGGTAATCACAAATAAAATCTTACGGTTGTTCATCTCATTAAACTGACATAAAAAATGATGAATAGTCAAAATTCCTGACAGCGAGTTTAGGTGCTTCCAGGTTTCTTGCTTTTACAATAGCAGTAGCCAGACTGTTTTCATCTTCCACAGGCACAGTAAAACCGTTGGTACCGGTTTCAATGATGCCTTTAAAATCCACGCAGCTGGTGGCTACCACCGGCGTTCCCAGCAGCAGTGCTTCCAGCACCACGTTGGGAAAACCTTCCTTGCGGGAGGATAGTACAAACAGGTCAGCCTCTTTGAAATAAGGGTATGGATTTGATTTAAATCCATGGAACAGCACCTCATCATACAGCGAAAGACTGCCGGCGAGCGCCCGTAAGCGTTCGCCATAGCCGGGCTCCACACTTTCCCTTCCGAGGATGTGCAGTCGTGCATTGGGAATCACCCGTATGACCCTGGGCATGGCCTTTATCAGCACATCAAATCCTTTGGCAGAATACAGTGATCCTGCGGCCACAATGTTGAAGCGGCTTTTATCAAATACATTGATCAGCTCCTTCCCCATTGTTTCAATTTGTTTACTGTTGACCAGGTTAGGTATATGCCTGACTTTTGTTGCCGGGATACCATAGAACTGTTCTGCCTCATCCTTCATCTGCTGCGTTTGTGCGATCACGTGATGCGCATGACGCAGCACCCTGGTATTGAGGAAACGTTCCACCTTTCCTTTCCAGCCAGCGCCCAGTTTGTTACTCGGCAGCGTTGGCAGGCGGACAACGTTGATATATTTACCTCCGGTAAATCTTCTTAGCAGGATACTGACGATGCTGATATGATTCAATGTAGTGAACACCACATCCGGCTGCATCTCTTTCAGTACCCGGTAAATATCTCTGGTACCTGCGCTGGTACTGTTTTTCTCCAGTTTTATCAGTTTAACAGGCGCTGTTATCAGTGGCAGATAATCATATGCCGGGCAGATGATCATCAGAAATATTTCCAGGCGGCTTGTATCCAGTGAGTTGATAATATTTATCACCACCTTTTCCGCGCCGCCACCTTTCAGGCTGGGTAATATGAAGACAATCTTTTTTTTCATGGGCGGGAGATTTTAGTTTAGACTTAGTGGGAATTGCTGCAAGCTGATGCTCACCCGTTTTTCTGAAATTTCCCTTTCCGACATGATGATGATCACCAGGAGCATCAGCATGATTCGTTTATCGTAATAGGCCACCAGGCCAATATCCATGAACATGAGTACGAGTATAAATCCTGCCAGGAACAGTCCTGTACGGTACTGCCATAATTTTCGCAGGATAGAAAAATGTATGCTGTAATAGATCAGGGGGCCGAGAAAGCCTACACCAAATAATAACTCTATGTAGTTATTATGCGCATAGAGGTGGTAATAATATTTGAAGCTGGCGGCGCCGTAGCCTATCAGCGGACTGGCAGTGAACTGCGTCCATCCTTCCCGCATAAAGCGTACACGTTCCTCTGTACTACCTTCATTATCGCGGCCACCAAGCGTTGATACCATTCTGCCTACACGATCTAACGCAGGTGAAATATTCTCGCTTATAAAATCTCCCTTTAAAAAAAATGACAGTGCAAAAACCGCCAGTCCTGCGATGGCAATGGTCTTAAAAGAACCCATCAGTCGTCTGAAATTGAGTAAAAAGTAAAACAGGATCAGTACGAAGCTGAAGGCAATTCCTTTGCGGGAGGCTGTCAGGAAGATGGTATATAAGGCCAGGAGAATATTCGCGATATGCAAGCCTTTTATGGCGGCAGATTTCAGCTTTCGCTGGTGGAAAGCCAGGAGGCTGAGGAATATCGAGAACATGAGCATGATAGAGAGGAGGTTCGGATTCAGTTCAGTACCGATAAATCTTGGCACCTCTTCATCATGATTTTCAAGAAAGCCAAAGAAAGGCAGCCCTAATGCCAGCGAGTAGTTCACAAAGGAATACACCAGCACCAGCGCTGCCACGAGGGAATACAGGTTATAACGAACGAGGAAATAATATAAAACAAAGCTGTTAATGACCAGGATAAACAGCACAAACGTGTGCTGTAAAGTGGCATCCGCATCCGGCGACCATAGTACCGACATCAGTGCCAGCATGGCTAGCAGGAAAATCCTGTAGCCATGTACGTTAGCGCTGAAGTTAAAGGTCTTTACCTTATTGAGATCCAGGAAAAAAGCCAGATACATCAACAGGGTGATACCCCAGCCATAGATTACCAGCCACTCTTTATTGAGGAAGAGCAGGCTGATAATAAACAGTGATACTAATATTTTTACCGGTAATGGTTTCATGTAAGTGCCGGTTTTTGTTGAACGATCTGGTCCATCAGGCCTTCTACCATAAACTGTTGTGGATTGAAGGGGCCTTCATGCCAGTTAAGTTGCCTGTCCCAGTACCCGGTGCATGGGTCGTAGACGGGCATCATAAAACCGTAGCTCATTTCCACTATCAGTGGCTGTTGCTGCCGGTCGTATATAAAATCGAGTGCCAGCGACTGCGATTGCATTTTATCGGCCAGGTCAAAGGAGATCCGAACCATCCGTTCATCGAACAGTTTCTGGTCGAAGCCTATGAGGCCGCTGCCGGATGCACGAAAATCTCCTTCCCTGTTATAACGCCTGATAGCAAAAGCTTTCCCGTTGATGACTATGATACGGGTGTCGTAACTGTTATCGGGCATAAATTCCTGGAAATACACATAGCCTTTTTCTCTTCCCTGCATATTTTCGTATACAGTGGGCAGGAAAATTCTTCCTATCCCTTTGAACAAACCGAGGAACGCAGCACGGTTCCTGTCTCGTTTAAATCGCCATAACGCATCTCTAAAGCGATTAAAACGATCCCGTGCTGCAAATCCGCGGCCAAAGGCTTTATTGATCAGTCTTCCTGCTTCGGACGCGCTGCGTACCAGTTTCACATTGGAGGCGCCGGCGCCACCGCGCAGCTTGAAGACTTTAGGATAATCAGTGGAGGTAGCCCACTGCATTGCTTCTTCTTTACTATAAAAAACAAACGATGGTACCAATGGCATATGGAGGGCCTCTGCCAGGTATTTCTGTCCTACCTTATCATCGAAATGCCATACTGTTTTACTATCAGGGAAAACCTTGATACCAGCGGCTTCCAGCGAGTAGGTCAGTTGCCTGGCAAAGCGTACGGCTTTATAGTCGCCATGATGCCAGTGCCAGAGCAATGCATCACAGTCTTTCAGCTGTTCTATAATATCATTGCGATAACAGTCTACCAGCGTATATGGGATAGCGTTATCCCTGCAGTAGCTGATCCATCTTTCGCTGAATGATCCTTTTGAATGATGTATTGCCAGTTTCATTTTTCTTCAGTTTTATATTTCCACCATAATCCTATGCCCATCATTCCACGTGCCAGCGCGAGGTTGAGCGCTGCGCCCACTCCCGAGAAAAGGAGAATGAGCGGAAAGGCCATGATAAAGCCGGCAATAGATGCAAACACGGTGTTCTTCATTACCAGTTTATCGGCTCTTTTGACGATGAAATAATTTGTACCATAGCAGTAGTACATGGCCATGAATATGATGCTAACAGCCATTATGCAAAGCATCCATACTGCCTGTGTTCCTTTCAGGTGAAAGATGTGAACAATGGGTATGGAGAGCAGACAGATACCTGCACACATGGCCATACCAGCAACCAGAATCAGTTTCCTGAATTTGTTAAAAGCACCGCTGTTGCGGTTGAGAAACGGAAAGAACACTCTCGACAGTATGCTCAGTCCTGTATTGGCAGCTTCGATCAGACTCTTCACTGCGCCATACACGCCTACCGCAGCATTTCCTGTGAGGATCCCCAGCAGGAATGTGGTAGAATTATTATATAGATTGGGCAGAAATTGGTTGATAAAGATGTTGAAATTAGCTTTCAGCACGCGAAGAATCCTTTTGAAACCTATAAAGCGAAACCTGAGCTGGTAGCGGGTATTCAGGAGGTACTGTGCATACAGTCCGGCACCGATATACCCCAGTGCGTTAAACATAGGGTACCAGAAGAAATCTTCCGGTTTATGAATAAACACGAAAATGCAGATGGTAAAAAATATCTTGATACAAGCGGAGAGGATGGTGATAAACTTCATCTCTTCCACTCCCTGGAAGAACCACTCCGGGAACAGGGCGTAGCCTGCGAGTGCCGGGAAGGCAAGCAGGAACACCAGTTTATTGTCTGCAAACTGCGGCACAAAAATGACCAGTGGCAGGAACAGTGTAAAAGAGAACAGTACCAGGATTGTTTTTGTAGAGAGTACGCGGCTATATATCAGGCTTAGTGTGCGTTTACTATGCCGGTGTATGGCCACATCTCTTGTAGCAGTGATATTAAAGCTGAAATCTGTAAAGCTCTGGAAGTAGGCCAGCAGGGAGTTGGCCAGCACGATGACCCCATATTTCTCTGCACCGAAGATGCGGAGAACATAAGGTAATGTGATCAGTGGCAGCACCATGTTCAGGCCCTGTAATACGGACAGGGCGCCGAAGTTGCGTATCAGTGTTTTATGGTCACCTGACAGCTTTTTAGGGGCATGCAGCCGGTATTTCACGGCAGTGTCTGACCACTTGCGTCGTAGCTTCGATATGGTTAAATTCATAAAAAGGTTTCTCAACCGCCACGCGGCAGGTTATTACACTTCGCTGCGTTGTAAATTGGCAGCATACCATTCAACGGCAAGTTTCAGGCCATCCTGAACGGAAAACTCCGGTTTGTATCCAATAAGATCGTTTGCTTTCTGAATATTTGCCAGGCTATGTCTTACATCTCCGGCTCTCTCTTCTCTGTATTTTGCGGGGATGGCGATGTGTGTGATGGCAGATACGCTTTCCCAGAGCTGATTCAGTGTAGTACGTTCACCAAAGGCGATGTTGATCACCTCATGTTTACGGAGGTTAGGTAGCAACATCGCTTTTATGTTGGCCTGTACTGCATTTTCCACGAATGTAAAATCGCGGCTGGTTTCCCCGTCGCCGTTGATAAACGGTGCGTCGTGTTTCAGTGCGGATTCGATAAACAGCGGAATTACGGCTGCATAAGGCCCGCGTGGGTTCTGCCTTGGGCCGAATACATTGAAATATCGCAGTCCGATCGCATGAAAGTTATAAGTACGGGAGAAGATATCTCCGTATAATTCATTAACAAATTTAGTGATCGCGTATGGCGATAATGGCTTACCGATGTGGTCTTCCTCTTTCGGTAGTCCGGGATGGTCGCCGTAGGTGCTGGAGCTGGCGGCATACACTAATCGCTTAACACCTGCATCCCTGGCGGCCACCAGCAAATGCAGGTGTCCGGTGATATTGACATCGTTGGTAGTTACCGGATCGTTGATAGATCTCGGAACAGAGCCTAACGCTGCCTGGTGGCTGACATATTCGATTCCGGCAACTGCTTTGCGGCAGTCGTCGAGGTTACGGATATCACCTTCTATCAGTTCAAATGCAGGATTATCCAGGAAAGGCCGGAGGTTATCCATGTTACCGGTAGAGAAGTTGTCCAGAACGCGTACTCTGGAAGCGCCGTATTTCAGGAGATATTCTACCAGGTTGGAGCCGATAAACCCCGCCCCGCCTGTCACCAGGAAAGTGTTGTTCGCTATACTATTGTTGTGGTATTTATTTTCGTACATGATTAATTTTTGAGAGATGAATGAGATTACAACCTGGCGTCTGCCAGTTCCTTAGGCAGTACACCTTTTACGTCATATACCACTGCACGGTTTTTACAGAGTTTGTTGATGTTCAGCTCTCTGAATTCGTTGTGGGCTACAGCCAGGATCACGGCATCGTAATCACAAACGGTATTCAGTTCCTGGTGGGAAGTCCAGCCATATTCATGTGCCACTTCACCAGGCGTTGCCCATGGATCGTATACGGTGATAGCGGTGCCATAGTCTTTGAGTTCGTTGAGGATATCCACTACTTTGGTATTGCGTACATCCGGACAGTTTTCCTTGAAGGTGACGCCAAGTACCAGTATTTTGGCCCCTTTCACCGGGATATCCTTTTTCACCATCAGTTTGATCACTTCCTGCGCGATATAGGCGCCCATGCCATCATTGAGGCGGCGGCCGGCGAGGATGATCTCCGGATGATAACCTGCTTCCTGAGCTTTCTGTGCGAGGTAGTACGGATCCACACCGATGCAGTGACCGCCTACTAATCCTGGTTTGAATTTCAGGAAGTTCCATTTAGTACCGGCAGCTTGGAGTACATCATCGGTGTCGATACCGAGTCTGTTGAAGATTTTAGCCAGTTCGTTCACGAAGGCGATGTTGATATCACGTTGTGCATTCTCGATTACTTTTGCGGCTTCCGCTACTTTAATGGAGGTGGCTTTATGGGTACCTGCGGTGATAACGTTGCGATACAGCTGATCTACGCTTTCAGCTACTGCAGGAGTAGAACCTGAAGTCACTTTCAGGATCTTAGAAACGGTATGTTCCTTATCGCCCGGGTTGATACGTTCAGGAGAATAGCCTGCAAAGAAGTCTTTATTGAAGGTGAGGCCGGAGATACGTTCCAGTACCGGCACACATTCATCTTCCGTTACGCCTGGATAAACAGTAGACTCGTAGACTACCACATCTCCTTTTTTGAGCACCTTCCCTACCGTTTCGCTGGCTTTGAAGAGCGGGGTAAGGTCGGGGCGGTTGTTTTTATCTACCGGTGTTGGCACGGTGATGATATAGTAATTGCAGGGTGCAATGCGGTCCAGTTCATTTGTACAGTACAGGCCTGTAGGCGTGGTACAATCTGTCAGTACGCTTTTCAGCAATTCCGAGTCTACCTCCAGTGTATGGTCGTTTCCGGCGGTAAGTTCAGCCACTCTGGTGGCATTGATATCGAAACCTATTACTTTAAATTTTTTGGCAAATTCCACGGCCAGTGGTAAACCTACATAGCCTAAACCGATAATTCCAATTTTGATATCCTGGTTCATAGTGTTTTCAATAATTAATTATTTGCTGAATACTTTCTTAATTTTTGTAATTACTGGTTTTGATTCTTCATCTGCCCCATAACCGTAGCCATAGCCGTAACCGTAGGTAGTGCCCTGTTTCACATCATTGAGGATGATGTTGAGTCTTGGCATTTTCTGGTACTGCAGCAGGTCTTTGGTCAGTTTAGCCTGTTCTTTAAAGGTGTAATCCTGCCGCATGATATATAGTGTTGCATCTGCAAACCTGCCGAGCAGCTGGGCATCTGTAACCAGGCCTACTGGTGCGGTATCCACGATAATGTAGTCGAACTGTTTGCGGAGTTCTGCAAAGAGGAGTCCTGTATTTTCCATCAGGAGCAATTCTGCCGGATTTGGGGGTATTGGCCCGGACGACAGGAGGAAGCAGTTCTCATGTATACCTGAGGGCTTTATCACTGATTCTGCCAGAGATTTGCCGATGGCATAAGTACTGAAGCCGGTATGATTGGAGAGCCCTAAGTTGTCAGAAATTTTAGGTTTGCGTAGGTCCATTTCCATCAGCAGCACTTTTTTCCCAGACAGGGAAATCACTGCGGCGAGGTTGGTCGCTACAAAGGATTTACCTTCCCCGCTCATACTGGAGGTCAGCAGTATCACCTTTTCCTGTGGGTTGGCCATGATAAACTGCAGGTTGGTCCTTAAGGCCCTGAACTGTTCTACCAGCGGCGTCCTTACGTCTTTTCTCACGGCCACATAAGTACCCTCTGTATAGTGTCCTATTTCTGCCAGTACCGGCACTGGTGTAAGCGTAGTTAGCTCTTCCCTGCTGCGGATACGTCTGTTGAGATGATCTCCCAGGTAGAAAATACCTGCCGGTAATCCCATACCAAAAATTACGGCGATCAGGTAGATAAACAACCCTTTGGGTTTAAAGGGCAAAGGATCGCTTTTAGCCGCATCAACGATCCTGGCGATGGCCAGGTTGGATGACTTGGAAAGCGCCGATTCTTCGCGCTTTTTAAGCAGGTACAGGTAGAGTTCCTGTTTGATAGCCTGCTGGCGGGAGAAATCGAGAAATACTCTTTCAGTAGAAGGTACCTGCCTGATTTTCTGGTCCAGGGTACCGGCATTTTTCTGCAGGGCGTCCAGACTCATCTCCAGGCTACTGCGGAAGGTAGCGAGGTTACTGAGGAGATCCCCGCGCAATCCGGCCAGCTGCCCGTCGATGGTGCGCACTGCAGGGTTGTTTTCGGTATTGGCCAGGAGCAGGCGTTCCCGTTCCAGCTGCAGGGTGTTATATTTTTCTACTATGCTGATAAACGTAGGGTCCTGTACCACAATGGCAGAAGGCACGACACGCTTATTGTTCTTTTCGTCTTTTACATATTGCTCCAGTGACTGTACTACGTTGAGTCGTACCTGGTTGTCGATGATCTGTTTACGGGTATCACCGGTACCATTCACCAGAGCTTTTGATTGCTCGGAGATGTCTGCCAGCTGGTTGGCTTCCTTGAAGCGCTGGATATTCTTTTCTACACCGGAGAGCTCCCCTGTAACAATCACCAGCCTGTTATCAATGAAGGCGATGGTGCTGTCGGCGATACGGTTTTTATCTTCCACACTGGCATGGAGATACGCTGCGATCAGCTTATTCAGTACCAGTTCCCCTTTTTGCGGGATACTGGACGTCAGGGCCATATCGATGGTGCTCACCTGTTTATTGGGAATGGCAGCTTCCAGGTTACGCTGGTAATCGGCTACGGTTTTATCTACCGGACTTACTTCCAGTGTATAGTCCTTTTGTTCCAGCGGGAATTTTTCGTTTCGTACGATACGGAACAAGCCCGCAGCACATTGAATGGTATCGCCCCATTTCGCATTTTTCTGCCAGGTATCGATACTGATATTAAAACTATCGTTAGCTTTCGGTGTGAGGATGTATTTGGCCACGGCCATGCTATCCTTCAGGTTGAGCCAGTCCATGGCAAACGGAACGTTGCCATAGACCTCTGTTTTCTTCATACGGCCATCAACCAGATAGCGGATATAAAGATGCTGTTCCCTGACCACCTGTTCCATCAGGGAACGGGAGCTGATAATTTCAAGTTCATTGTCGACACTGCTCTTGTTATCGAAGAGGTTCAGCTGGTCCAGTATTTCAGCTCCCGGAATATCGGCGCCTTTTTTCTGGTCCTGTACTAAAATTTTAGCATTAATCTTGTAGCCTGGCGTAGCATAGCGCAGATATACCCATCCCAGTGCACCACATAGGATTACACTTAAGAGGAACCAATACCAGGAACGGGCGAGGCGGTCTAAAAGTTTCCTGAGATCGAAAGTACTTTCAGGTTCTTTCAGATGGCCGTTTCCATTGACTGCATACTTTCCGTTTAGTGTCTGATACAAATTCTCCTGCATGGTAAAAGATTAAAAGTTGATCCTGGAAGCCACTACGATCAGGAGTGACAGTACAGAAGCCATGATAGAAATACGTTTTACCTGTTGCATATCTGTAGATGCTACTTTATTCTTGTTAGGCTCTACATATACCACATCTCCCTGGCGCAGATAGAAATACGGGGAGGTGAACAGATTGCTCTTATTGAGATCGAATCGCACGAATTCTTTCTTTCCGTCGTTGTCGCGGATCAGCAGCACATTTTCTCTTTTACCAAAGATGGTAAGGTCTCCTGCCATGCCTAGTGCGTCCAGAAGGGACACTTTTTCGTTAGGCATGATATAGGAAGATGGGCGGGCTACTTCGCCGAGTACGGTCACCTTGAAATTGGCAAATCGTACATTTACTACCGGGTCTTTATAATAAGCGCCGGCTTTGGCCTGAATTTCGTCTCTGACAGCATCAGTAGATTTCCCTTTTACCTGTAATTTACCGATCAGTGGCAAGCTGATATTACCATCCTTATCCACCAGGTAGCCATTGATAGCAGGCGCCGGCGCGCTTGTCACAGACGGTGCCGTACCTGGTACAGACTGTCCCTGCTGGTTCAACATGGTGGTAGCAGCAGGATCTAAAGTCTGGATGGTTACCTGTAAAATATCATCTACCTGTATTTCCGGTGTTTTATAAATTGTCTGGTTTACTTCTGCAAACCTGACTGAGTCAGGTATGTCTCTGAAATACGTAATGTTTTTAGGGGCTTTGCAAGCAAACATGCCTATTACTACCCACATTCCCAATAGCCAGCGTAGTGAACTACGTTTGGGCCCGTTGTGAATTTCCCTTTCCTTTTTAAACAACATCATATAACAATACTCAATTTTTAAATATGAGGACGCATCACAAATATTGTTGATTACAATACCGCTTCCTTTGTGTTGGATTTGCAACCGATACCTTCGGTATCGGTTGATTAGGTTCCGCGCTTCGCGCGGTATGCTACCGCCTTATGAACTATGCCAGACATTTCATATTTACAACGTGATAGTTCCTTTGTCCAGTTCTTCGAAAGAAGAATTTTTGCTGATAAATTCCGGCACGAGTTGTTTCATGCGGGCAACGGTAGGCATTAGATAATGCTTGCGTGCAGCGGCTATCAGATCTTCTACCTGATCATTTACGGTGATAAAATCGTAGATACGTACCTGTGCGATCATGATTTTTTCGTGATAGGTAGGCATGGTATTTTCTGCGTTATTGAGCAGTTCTTCGTATAATTTTTCACCTGGACGCAGGCCGGTATAAACGATCTGGATATCTCTTCCTGGTTCTTTTCCTGTCATGCGAATCATTTTCCGGGCGAGTTCGGCGATCTTCATTGGTTTGCCCATATCGAACACGAATATTTCTCCGCCTTGTCCCATAGAACCTGCTTCCAGCACCAGCTGGCAGGCTTCCGGTATGGTCATGAAATACCGGGTAATTTCAGGATGGGTGACTGTCAGCGGGCCACCTTTTTCCAGTTGCTGTTTGAAGCGTGGAATAACAGAGCCATTGGAGCCCAGTACGTTACCAAAACGTGTCGTGATGAAACGTGTAGGAGGAGTGGAATATACGGGCCCAGGGCGCTGATATTGTTCGTTCAGGTAGTTATTAAATGATTGTGAGAAAATCTCTGCGATACGTTTGGATGCCCCCATTACATTGGTTGGGTTCACTGCCTTATCGGTGGATACCATCACAAATTTTTCAGCATGGTGTTCCACTGCCAGTTCGGCCATGATCTTTGTACCCAGCACATTATTGATAACGGCGATGGAAGGATTTTTTTCCATCATGGGCACATGTTTGTAGGCGGCTGCATGGTATACGATCACGGGAGCGTATATTTCGAACAGCTGCTGCATACGGGTGTGATCGCATACGTTGCCGATGTAGGGAATGATTTGTACACCGGCATTTTTTTCTGCGAGTTCCAGCTCCAGTTCATGCAATGGCGATTCGGCTTTATCGCAGAGAACGATCAGCTGTGGTTCGTATTTTACCAGCTGTCTTACTATTTCGCTGCCGATAGAGCCGGCAGCTCCTGTTACCAGGATATTCTTTCCTTTCAGCTCCTGGCTGATGCGGGGGTTTCGGATGCGAATCTCTGCGCGTTCCAGCAGATCTTCGATATTAATATCTTTCAACTGTACACTATTATTTAAGGCGCCATCCACCCATCTGTTTACCGGTGTTACTTTCTGAACGCGGATACTGAGTGCCATGCAGGCTTCTACCAGTTCATTCAGTCTGTCTGTATCCAGATGATCTTCGGGGATTAACAATACATCTACCTTCGCATGTTTTACGAGGCGAAAAAGCTGGTTGATCTCTGCTGCGTATATGGGCAGTCCTTCCAGTGATTTACCGGCATGGGCGGCTGTTTCAGCAAGAAATGCCACTACTTTGATATTGCTGCCGGGATCATCGCTGATGGCTTTACGCAGCATCAGGCCTGTGTGTCCGGTATAAAAAATGGCGGCTCTTCCCTTGTCTGTATTTTTCAACAGCGCAGTATATTTAAACACCCATTTTACCAGCAATCTGTAGGATAATAATCCGAATGAGCTGATGAAAAAATAGATGAGACAGATAGACAGTGGAAGGACATTAAATCCCCCGTACTGCGTATATGCGTAACCGATAGTAAAAAGGATGACGCTGCTAAAAACATTCATTCGCGCGATATGCCCGATATCAGCGAGGCTTGTATGTCGTACGATACCTCTGTAGGTACGTAGCAGCAAAGAAAGTAGCAGATTAACACACAACACCCAGAGCGAAATTTCCGCCAGAGGATATGGAGCAATTTCTTGGAAGTCAAAATTCAGCCTGAGTAAAAAGGCAAGATTGACAGCGAGGACGGAGCACCCCAGGTCAAGCATTAATATAAGCCATGACGGGGTAATCCATGATGATGTTCGCACCATAGGTTTCAATAATAAGATACGGTTAATAATATTCTCTCAGCACCATGACAATCGTGCTGTGCCTGGTTTTTAAAGGTTTTACATAGAGGTGCACAGCTGATTGAAATGAAACTCTCAACAGGTTTGCATTCCTACATTCTTAAACAACAAAATCTGATTAGTTATCTTAGGCTTTCAATAGAAATGCAAAGTAGAAAATAAATTTTAAAAACTATATCATTGAAACTGATATTTTATATAATGATAACAGTCTTTACATCTATCACACAACATTTCCTTCGCTGGTGGCTGCTCTAAAGTTTGATGGTAGTACATGGTCTTTCAATTTTTTTTCTTTGTTCGCAAAAATCTGTTGATATGGTTCTTAGTTCGCGATATGGTTTTTATAGCGCCGTTTAAGAAACAAACATTATACCAACAGCATAGACTAAACGTATATTTTTTATCTTCATGATTATAAATCAACGCAGTAGCGGCATCCACGAGCACTTACTACTTCGTTCAAACATTTCATCACACAGAATTAATACACAAAAAAAAACGAAACCGGGTTACCGATTTCGTTTTTAAATTGCTCCGCCCGTTTGTGCAACAAGATGGGCATTTATTTATACACTACATTTTTAAGGCAGCACAACTACCAAAAGACTTCTTGCACCATGTGCGCCTAAAACCAGCGACTGTTCAATATCTGCGGTCTTGGAAGGCCCTGCAATGAATACACCGAAACCTGTATCAGGCCCTTGTATTTTTTCATAGGCATCATGCATGGTTGCGAGTATGCGTGTGCGTGATACTACCAACACGAGGAACTGACATATAAACGGCAGTGCCCGCACTTTCATATCTGCTTCGGTTAACCATACCGCTCCATTTTCCGCTACTGCCCATTGTCCGTTTACAATGGCTACATCTACATCTTCCAGTGAATGCGGATCTTCGTGTATCCATCCGGGTTGTACTGCTGACCTCGCATCCACGATACGTTTACTATCCGGAAAATGTTTTTGCACCAATGCGGACACAGCAGCTGCATCATCCGCTTCCGCAACGACCGCACCTAATCCTTCTACCACACGTTTATAATCTTCCAATGTATCCGGCATGTCAGACAACCCTGCCAGTGAAGGCAAGCCGGTACTTTCCGGCTGATTGTTCTTTACTGCTTTTAATATATTATCCCTGCTGCTCATTGTTGTTGTTTTTAGCGTACCATTCTGCAAAAGAGACCTTCGGTGCTTCCGGCATATTGCGTTGTTTGTACCATGGATTCATACGGTTGTTTACCATTCCGGGAAATGCACGTAGTACCCATCTGCCCATCTTACCCGCTGTTTTAAAAGTTTTGGGAGATGATAACACGGTCGTCATCATCTGCATACCCATCTTTTTACCAGTAGTTGCATATCCTTCTTTCACTATTACCTGTCTCCATTTATATAACTGCTGATGGATATCTATCTTAACCGGACAAACATTCGAGCAGGAGCCACATAAGGTGGAAGCAAAAGGCAGGTCAGCATAATCCTTCATATCCAGGTTAGGTGCCAGAATAGAACCGATAGGGCCCGCTACAGCGGTATGATAACTATGTCCGCCGCTTCTGCGGTATACAGGGCAGGTATTCATGCATGCACCGCAACGGATACACTTCAGTGAGTTTCTGAAATCCTCTCTTCCCAGCTGCCTGGAACGGCCATTATCCACCAATACGATGTGCAGTTCCTGTCCGGCACGCGGCTGACGGAAATGACTGGAATAGGTGGTAATAGGCTGTCCGGTTGCACTCCTCGCCAGTAAGCGCAGAAACACTCCCAGGTGTGCGCGCTGCGGGATTATCTTTTCTATGCCCATACATGCGATATGTACTTTGGCAAGATGTGCTCCCATATCGGCATTACCTTCGTTGGTACATACTACCATTTCTCCGGTTGCTGCGACAGCGAAATTAACGCCGGTAATAGCGGCGTCTGCTTCCAGGAATTCCTTACGGAGATGCTGACGTGCTGCTGCTGTCAGAAACTGAGGATCAGCATTGCCGGCAGGTGTTCCCAGGTGTTCGTGGAACAACTCCCCTATCTCTTCTTTCTTCTTATGAATGCAGGGTAATACGATATGACTGGGTGGTTCCTTTGCCAGCTGCACAATGCGCTCGCCGAGGTCCGTATCTATTACTTCGATACCGTGTGCTTCGAGGTGAGGGTTCAGGTGACATTCTTCCGTCAGCATGGATTTACTCTTCACCATACGTTTTACGTTATGGCGCTGGAGGATATCGAGTACGATTTTATTATGCTCCGCTGCATCTGCGGCCCAGTGTACGGTGGCGCCATTCTGAATGGCCTGCTGCTCGAACTGTGTGAGATAGTCGTGCAGGTTACCCAGCACATGCCTTTTGATCTGTGAGGCGGCTTCTCTCAGCTGTTCCCAACCACTAACAGACCAGGCCATCCGGTCTCTTTTCTTCCGTACCCACCAGAGGGTTTCGTCGTGCCAGTTTACCCGCGGTTCGTTCTCGTTGAACTTTCCAGCCAGGGCGGCATGATCATGTATCGTGCTGTTCATTAGTATGCGCTATTAAGGATTTCAGCAATGTGCATCACCTTCAGGGGTTCATTCCTGCGATTGATGATGCCTTCCAGGTGCATCAGGCAGCTGACATCAGTGCCGGTAATCACGCTGGCTTCATGCTTCACGTGATCGGCTATACGGTCTACGCCCATTTTAACGGATACAGCTTCTTCTGTAACACAGAAAGTACCACCGAAGCCACAGCACTCATCGGTACGATCGAGCGGAACCAGTTCGAGGCCTTCCACCATGCCCAGCAGCTTTGCAGGCTTGGAGTAAGGCTGGTCTACCAGCTCACTCATCTGTGCCAGGTGCAGCCCTCGCTGCCCGTGGCAGCTCTGATGGAGTCCGACCTTATGCGGAAATTTAGCCGGAAGGGCGTTTACTTTCAGCACATCGGTGAGGAACTCTGTCAGTTCGTATATCCGTGAGCGGATGTTGGTGGCCTGCTGTTCCCGCCCGGGATCATGGAGGTGCTCTTTAATATGCAGCACACAGCTCCCGGAAGGGCCTACGATGTAGTCGTAGGCTGCAAAATGATTTACAAAGAGGCTGTTACAGCCATGAGTAAGATGCTCGAATCCTGAATTGGCCATAGGTTGGCCACAACAGGTTTGTCCCTGTGGATATTCCACCTGACAGCCCAGCTTTTGCAGGAGCTGTAACGTGGCAATACCTACCTGTGGATAGAACTGGTCTATGTAACAAGGTATAAAAAGTCCGACTTTCAAGAATGCTTCGTTTATTAGATCTAATGCAAATTTAGCGGGTGCAGCATTAGCAAACCTTGCAGTTTTTTATCGCTTTATGAGCTATTATTATCAAAAAGGGGCGAAAATCTTATTTCAGCGACTTACTGCCGGCCTTGGGGCTGCCGGCAGTAAGTGTAAATGCTATTAATCCTGCAAGGTTTCTTCACGTTGCTTACGCTGCAAATGGGCCTGAACAGCCCTTATTTCTGCGAAGCTGGCCTGATCCCCTACACGCTCCTTGATAGGGCCCGCAGCGGTAGCTCCCAGCTCCCTGATGTGGTTCATGATCAGCTTCACTGTCCCTTCCGGCACAAATTTCTCCAGTTCCAGCTCTCCGGATTCTACACACTGTGCCAGGTGGCTCTCAATGGTACTTGCCACGAGGTTGCGGACAGTGGCTATTTCGGCAATCGTTTTGCCCTGGAGGAATAATTCCAGCGTACCCCGACGGCTGCTGCCCTTTTCTACCTTTCCTTTGGCCTTCGGCGGAAGGGCTTCCCCTGCTGCCGGCTTGCTGCGCAGCGCCAGGTAGTCGGTAAGGCCGGTATTAAAGCGCAGACTTCCGTAATCTACTTCCCATATCTGCTGTAATTTCAACCAGAAATCAGATTCCAGCGACATCAGCTGCAGGTGGTATTTCTTGGCCTTGGCTTTTTTCACTTCTTCCATATGCTCCTGCAATGGCTTGATCATCTCCTCATACAGGCTTTTGGTGAAATAGCCGATGGCTTTTGTTACCCGTTCTTCCAGCTGATTGGTCTCACCTGTCTGCGTTACATTGTCCAGCAGGGCATGTAGCTGCACGGTGAATCTCGCCGCCACTTCTGCCTGTTGCACGATGATGCTGGAGAGGTAGCGGGTTATTTTCAGAGCTGCATCAAAGTCTGGTATTTTCTTGTCTTCGATCCAGATGGCGTGGGATTTAATGAGCGACTGCATTTTATACCAGTCGAACATCTGCAGCAGGGAACTGGCCTGAAATTTCTTTCTTTCCATTTCCAGCAGCACTACCAGCTCATTAGGTTCGCTTTCCTTTTCTGCAAATTCGATGACCTGCGGATCTGTTTTGATACTGCCATAGCCTATTCTGGAGTGCAGTACCAGTCCTTCCAATGAAGTACAGCGGCTGAGCGCCACGTACACCTGACCGGGAGCAAAGGCATATCCCGCATCGATGATGGCGCGTTCGAACGTCAGGCCCTGGCTTTTATGGATGGTGATCGCCCATGCCAGCCTGATAGGGAATTGCGTGAAACTGCCTATTTCTTCCTCTTCTATACTATTTTCATCTGCATTGAAATGGTAACGGATATTACGCCAGGTTTCCTTGCCCAGCTTCATTTCTTCATGGCTGCCGGAGAGTACCAGGGTAATTTCTTCGTCATCAATTTCTTTTACAGTAGCGATTTTCCCGTTATAATACCGCCTTGGCTGAGCGATATCATTTTTGAGAAACATCACCTGGGCGCCGATTTTAAGCTGCAGCATCATTTCCGTAGGCAATGCCTTGTCGCTGAAGTCGCCTTCAATCTTTCCTTCGAAGCTGTACAGCCGGCCTTCCATGGATGCCAGCCTGCTGCCATTGATATCATCCGCTTTCCTGTTGTGGGTGGTGAGGGTGATATATTCTTCCTCCTCCCCCTTGAAATTCGGGTTGTAATAGCCGTTGAGCAACTCCAGGTCTTCCGCTTCCACCTCGCTGTTCCTTACACGATTGAGTACATCGATGAAGAGCTGTTCGTTCTGTCGATATATCTTTTTTAACTCAATATATAAAGGTGGGTTTTGTTCTATTGCCTTGGCGGCAAAGAAAAACGGGGAATTGTAGTATTGGTGGAGCAAAGCCCATTCATCGTCGGGGATGACAGGTGGCAGCTGATAGAGGTCTCCGATGAACAGGACCTGTACGCCGCCAAATGGCTGCAGTGGCTTGTTCCTGAAATGCCGGAGGATAACATCTATCGCGTCCAGCATATCACAGCGTACCATGGACACCTCATCGATGATGAGCAGTTCCATTTCCTGGAGCAGTGCTTTTTTATCGTTTGTAAAACGGATATTCCTGAAAAGCGAGTGCCTGTCGGTGCTGCTGACCACATCATCTGTGAATCCGCGTTTTGTGCCGGGCACAAAGGGCCCGAAGGGCAGCTGAAAAAAAGAGTGCATGGTAACGCCGCCTGCGTTGATAGCTGCAACGCCTGTCGGTGCTACCACTACGGTATTCTTCTTAGAATGCTCTTTAATATATTTGAGGAATGTAGTCTTTCCCGTACCGGCCTTACCTGTAAGAAAGATGTGGCGGTTGGTCTGGTTAACAAAATCTGCCGCCAGGTGAAAGATGACATTCGCGCTATCTGGTTGGGCCATCAGTATAAAAATTGAAACTGCGAATATAGGTGTTTTTCATCAGAGTTTTTGCATGGTTTCTCCGGCCAAAACTTAGGTGTAATATCTATATTTGCTGTCTCAAATCTTAACCCATGACAGACACCCTGAAGATCGCCACAGCTCAGTTTGAGAACCGTAGCGGCGACAAAACATTTAACCTGGGGCGTATCCGCCAGCTGGCTGCCACCGCGGCTTCGCAAGGCGCTCAGGCCGTAGCATTCCATGAATGCAGCATTACCGGCTATACCTTTGCCAGAAATTTATCGGAAGCACAAATGCTCGAACTCGCCGAACCTATTCCTGACGGCCCTTCCATCAAAGCACTTACCGATATTGCAAAAGAAAATAATATCTATATTCTCGCAGGATTATTTGAGAAAGATGAACATAATCATCTTTATAAAGCCTATGTATGTGTAGATAAAAATGGCCTCGTTGCCAAATACAGAAAGTTACATCCGTTCATCAATCCATTCCTTCGCCCGGGCAATGAATACGTGGTGTTCGACCTCCATGGCTGGAAATGCGGGATGCTGATCTGTTACGACAACAACGTCATCGAAAATGTACGTGCCACTGCCCTGCTGGGTGCGGAAATTATATTCATGCCGCATGTAACCATGTGTACGCCTAGTCCGCGCCCTGGCGCCGGTTTCGTAGACCCTGTACTCTGGGAAAACCGCGAAACCAATCCTACCCCGCTGCGACTGGAGTTTGACGGTATGAAAGGCCGCTCCTGGCTGATGAAATGGCTGCCGGCACGCGCTTACGACAATGCCATCTACGCGGTATTCTCCAACCCTATCGGCATGGACGACGACCAGCTGAAGAATGGCTGTAGCATGGTGATTGACCCATTCGGCGATGTAATCGCAGAATGCCGCCACCTGGGCGATGAAGTAGTAACGGCTACGCTTACACGAGAAAAACTGCAACAGGCAGGTGGCCACAGGTACCGCCAGGCACGCCGCCCAGACCTTTACGCCGGTATTATCGGGCAGGAACACAACTCCGTACAGAAGGTAGTATGGCTGAATGAAGAATAAAGCTCCAACCAGGGCTTGTATTAAAAAAGGACAATATCCGTCTTTTGGGGATTACTGCAATATCCGGTAATTTTGCGGGCTACAACGAAATTTAAGATGAGAATAGCGATCAATGGCTTTGGACGTATCGGCAGGATGTCTTTACGTATGCTACTGGAGAAAACAGGTATTGAGGTTGTCGCCATCAATGACCTGGCTGATATCCCGACACTGGCGCACCTATATACGTACGACTCTGTACATGGCCCCTACCAGGGCACTGTGGAGGCTACCGCCGATTCGCTGGTTATTGACGGTAAGCCTATCCGTATCTTATCAGAACGCGATCCGCTGCAATTGCCGTGGGCTGCCATGCATATCGACCTGGTACTGGAATCCACCGGTAAATTTACCAGCAGGAAAGCAGCAGAACAACACCTCCAGGCCGGCGCAAAACAGGTGATCATATCAGCACCTCCGTCAGACAAAGATATACCTACGGTTGTATTAGGTGTAAATGACCACCTGGTGGACCTTACCGCACCTATTCTCTCCAACGCCTCCTGTACCACCAACAACGTGGCGCCAATGGTAAAAGTACTGGACGATAACTGGGGCATCCTCGATGGCTATATTACCACCGTACACTCCATGACCGGAGACCAGAACCTGCACGATGCACCACACAGAGACCTGCGCAGGGCACGTGCCGCTTCCGCCTCCATTATTCCCACCAGCACCGGTGCCGCCAAAGCGATCACCTCAATCTTCCCTCACCTGGAAGGCAGACTGGGTGGCGCAGGCATCCGTGTACCGGTTTTAAACGGCTCCCTGACAGATTTCACCTGCATCCTGAAAAAACAACCTTCCAGCGTTGCGGAAATCAATGCGAAGTTTAAAGAAGCTGCGGAAACAGCCATGAAAGGTGTGCTGAAATATACCGAAGCGCCGATCGTATCTATCGATGTGGTAGATAATCCTTATTCCTGCACCTTCGATGCCCTGCTGACTTCTATCGTGGGTGACCTCGTAAAAGTGGTAGGCTGGTACGATAATGAATTCGGCTACTCCAACCGTATTGCAGACCTGATTGTACGCATTGCAGCGTTGAAACAATAAAGTAATATTTGATTTTTATTTATATAGAACCAGCCAACCGATACCTTCCGTATCGGTTGGCTGGTTTTACGTTTCGCGCGGTGAGACTATCGTGTTATTACGGTATTGTAAGTTTCATCGTTGATGCAGGCAGGCCTGCGGCGTTTACGAGGTTAGCATCTGTATACGGCTGCCAGCCATAGTAAACTGTTTCTGGCTTACGAAGTGCTTTGATATGTACCGTATTACCATTAATAACCGCGGGTACCTCCACGCCTGCTTCGAGTGAAAACCCTCTCAGCGCCTGTTTATCTGCGGTGTATAATCTGCCGTCAAATTCAATAACTACCTCATCATCCCTGTAACTCACTTTTAATGGCAACGGACCTGTGGCCACATGTTTATCTGCGTAACTATTATGCAGGGCCACCAGCGCCAATCGCTCTCCTACCGTACGTTTTTCTTTAGGGTGAATATTGGTACGATGCCCTACATCACTGGTAACAGCCATACCGCTATATGGTATACTTCCGGCCATACGGCGCTGTGCATCACGGAAACCAGGCCAGTTTTCAGACTTATAACCTTTTTCTGTACTGATACTTGAAATCTGACAGAAATAGAAAGGTAGTGTGGTATCCTGCCATTGTTTTCGCCAGTCGGCCACCATCAATGGAAATAACACGCTATGCTGCTCCACACGTTCCGCACTCAGGGCGTTGCTTTCACCCTGGTACCAGATAACCCCTTTTATTTGCAGCTGCAAAAACGGCATCACGCCTGCTTCATAGAGGAAGCCGGGCTGAAAAGGATGCCGGTAGCCCAGTTCATTGGCTGGTGGCTGTACACCCTTTGCCAGCAGTGAATCCAGGTTTTCGTGGCCGCGCTGAATACACCAGGGCTCCAAGGCAGCATTCTGCCACCAGTTACCTTCAAACACTGACTGTACTTGCTCTACAGCGCGTCCTGCGGCAGGCCTGATCCAGGCTTCACACGGACTACCACCTACCGCCACGTTAATGAGTCCTATCGGCACACCCGTGGTAGCAGCTATCTTCCTGCCGAAATAATAACCTACAGCGGAGAAAGGCCGTGCTGCCGCAGCATCGGCTCTTTTCCAGCTGCCACTGAAATATTTTTCCGGATGTAACTGCACGGTGTCCCTGATCGTATAGGGTACCGCGTAGGTACTAGTAGCCTTGTTTTCCTGTAAGAGCCGCAGATGAGGTATAGCTGCTGCCGCCAAGGTTTCTTTTGCATGAAGATCGTCTGCCAATGGAAATTCCATATTAGATTGTCCGGCACATAACCAGACATCTCCCACCAGCAAATCTGTTAAAGTAATCGTATCCCGTTTATCCGTGACCGTTAACACATCAGGTTTTGCTGCTGCCGCAAATGCAGGAAATATCAGTAACCAGGAGCTATCCTGCTGTACGACCGTCGTTGCATGCTGGTGTTTAAACAAGCCACTAATCTGCGTACCCGGCAATCCTTTACCATAAACATGCAAAGGTTTATTTCGCTGCAACACCATATGGTCTCCAAACACCGGCGCCACCTTCAATTGCGCAGCAACCGCCATAGTGGATACTATCCCGGCAATCAGTAAAATGTATCTAATCATTGTTCACTATTTTTGTTAATGGCAGAAAAGTAAACATCCATTTCACCGGATTATTCCAGTCGGCACTGGTAAAAGCCTGCACGGGAGCAGTTATCTTCACTGTATTCATTCCTTTTTTGAAATAGATATTCGTTGGAGCGCGGTATTCATAACCTTCATCTGCCAGTGGTTCTTCGGAGTTCCCTTTACGGCCGGCATACTGCCACCGGGGCGGTGCAATAACGCGGCCATTGACGGTTACGCTGCTCCCTTTGTTGTCCCAGGTGCCGGCAGCAGGTGTATTACTGGCCGTGGAACGGGAAAGGTTATAAAACCCTATCCAAACCGGCACAATGGTATCTTTTGAAAAATACAGTTTCGTAGTGGCGTATACGGTAGTACTGTCATGCGGATCAGGCAATACCCCCTGCACCAATGGCGCCCAGAAATGCCGCAGCACCACTGTACCGCCAATCGCTTTCGCCGTATCACCAGCTGATGTTGTAATATCCCACTGCATATCACTTTGCCGGCTATACGGAAAAGGTATCTTTTTAAAATACCGTTGCTGGTGTTTCAATAATCTTACTTCAAACTCTTTGAAACCGGCGAGATCCTTCCTCTCAATATTTGTGCGCCAACCTGGCTCTCCTCCGCCTCGCCAGCTACGTTCTGCAAAAGCCATCATAGCAGGATATACGGGATTCATGCGCAGCAGATCAGCTTCTGCGGCCACCCTACGATCGTTCCATAAACAGAGCACAGCCCCCAAACGGTTATTATTACCCTTTACGGTATCGCATATACGACGTTGCCAGATGGTCATCACACTCTCCAGCGGATCCATATGATTGAGGTAGAGATGTCTTGAATCCAGGTAGCGGACATCCCGTTTCACGGCACCATCACGCATCCATAGCTGATGAATGGTAGTAGCAGGGATATTTCCACCAGGGTCCCAGCCCAGTGTTGTAACGCCTTTGGATTCAATATAGCAGATCATCTCCGGTAAAAAATCCTTCTTAATAATCTTTACCTCATCGCCACCAACATGCAGATATTGCACTTTAAAAGTATCCAGGAAGATGCCTACCACCTGCTTTAACAATAACATTCCGCTATCGCTTTGCATATCTACTCCCATCGCACGTTTGAAGGCTGCACTATGACCCGGCATGTCTATCTCCGGCACAAAAAGAATATGCCTCGCAGCGCAATACTGCATCAGCTCACGTATATCGTCATTGGTATAATATTTCCCCTTGTCACGGATCATTGTACTATCAGCCGTGAGTTGCGGAAAACCCGGTACCTCCCAGCGCCATGCGATATCTTCTGTAAAATGAAATTGAAAAACATTCAGCTTATAGTGTGCCATCATGTCAATCTGTTGCTTCAGCAACGGCACGCTTTGGTAATTTCTGCCTACATCCACCATATAACCACGCCAGGAAAAAGCAGGCCTGTCCTCCATGGAGCATAGTGGTAGCCTGTTTCCGACAGCCAGTTGTTGTAATGTTTGGATACCATAAAATATCCCGGTGGCGGTTCCGGCACGAAGCCTGATCTCCGAGGCTAAAATTTCCAGACCATAGGATTCACCGTCATTTACATCAGCGGTGTGTTGCAGTATAATACCAGCTCCCTTTGGATAGGCATCCGGCGTCAGCTCCTGCAAATCTGTTTTTATTTTATGCTGCTGTAGCCAGGACTGCAACAGCAGCGCTTCTTCCTTAAAAGCAGTTGAATAATAGATTTTCCGGAACTGCTTCATATCTGTAACCGGAGCACCTAACGTATATTCATATCCAACAGGAAAAGGTATGACTGCCGGCGGTGTTTGCGCCCGCAACCCATTGGCTAAACAAAACAGCAGCAGACAGATTAGTTTTCTCATGGTTTGATCTTGTAAGCGTCAAACACTATTTCTGTGTAACCATTCTTTTCGTACAATATTCCCAGCTGCTTATTTTTTAGCAATACCAGGTCGGAGTAGGCCGTAAAATCCCCTTTGGTATTATCCGTAGCTGCCACAGGTATCGTCACCGGCCAGGCGCCTGCATTTTCATTACTGATACGAATGGTAAGATGATTACGTTGCATAGTATCAGCGCAATTGGAAAAAGCGAGTATGGCTGCATTCTTTTTCCAGCCTATATTTAACAGGCTTCCTTCACATACAGGGTCCGGCAAACGCTCATCGAATGTAGTGGAAGCCCAGGTGGCGCCACCATCATTACTGAGCGCCACGATACGCATCTTTTTATCACCGCGCTGGTTGCGTGTATTAAACATCAGGCGGCCATCAGCGAGTTCCGCAGCGGTAGATTCGTTGGAGCCAGGCACAGGAATATTATCCGACAAATGAAAGGTTTTGCCATGGTCATCTGTATAATACCCATGGGCGATATAATCGGTAAAATGTGGCTGTGGTGCACCGGCACTATGGTTGGCAGCAATGTATATACGTCCGCGGTATTTACCGCGACTAAACTGTAATCCATGGCCAGGCGTGTTGGCATAACTGCGCCAGTCTTCCGGGAAATTGTAGGCAGCATTCACCTGTGGTTGCAACGGGCGATGTACCTGTGTAGTGATGTTTACGGGAGATGACCATGTTTTGCCCGCATCTGTGCTGGTGATATACCAGACTTCACGGAGCCCTTTCCCTTTACGTACTTCGCCTTCGTGGTTATTACCTGTATTGTAGAACAGGAATAGCCTGCCCTTTGGGTACTGTGGATCTGTAAGGTCCATTACCGGCGCAGCGTTACCCGCCTGTAAGGTATCGTTATCTACCACTACCTGTAGCGGCGACCAGCTCTTTCCGTTATCGGTACTGGTTTTCATCACGATATTGATATCACCGAAATCGCCGGCATTATGTACACGACCTTCTGCAAATGCCAGTAGTTTACCATCCGGCAATCCAACAATCACGGGTATACGAAAATTCTTATACCCTTCTGTACCGCTACGATAAACGGTTACCGGCTGTGCATTGCAGATATACGCAACGCATAGCAGCAATAATGTCAATAAGTTGTTCCTGTTCATGCTATTCATTATTTGCTAAAATGTTCCTGTAATAGTTGCCAGCAGTACCATTCCTGGCGCGGCAGATGAAAAGGCCCCTTGTACAGATTCCCTTTCAACCGCACCGACACACGGCCATCGCGGTGAAGGTAACCATACCATTCTCCGTTTTCCCGATCATGAAAATTCGTATAGGCATAATCGTGAATTTTTGCGTGCCAGTCTGCGTATTTTTCATTTCCTGTCATGGTGAAAGCCAGCAGTGTTGCAATGATGGTTTCGTTCTGCGGCCACCAGAATTTCATATCCTGCCAGTATTCCTGTACCGGTTTATTATTAAGATCTCTAAAATAAAGTATTCCGCCGTATTCCTGATCCCATCCTCTTTCCCACATATAATCCAGCATACGGCATCCCAGCTTTATCAGTGCAGGATCGTTGTTCCTGTATTTTGCCTCATGCAATATAAACCAGGCGCCTTCTATGGCATGACCGGGATTGAGCGTACGACCATCGAAATGATCGATAATACTGCCATCCGGTGCTACCTGTTCCATTACACAACGGATATCGTCTTTAACAAAATCGCTTTCTATTTCCGCGATCCATTTGCTGATATACTCATCGCAACGGGGATCACCAATGGTTTCACGTACCTGCTGGGCTGTATTGATCATAATCATCGGCACACCGATACCTTTTGCCGGTCGCACGTCTGTATACTTAGGCGTCAGCAGACCCGGTACAGTTGCGTAATCAATTATCTTCCCAAATAATTCCCTGGCTTTATCCGCAATAGTTGTATCACCACTGGCTTTAGCATAGGCCCCCATGGCGATTACCGCAAAGGTTTCAGAGAAAAAATAACGGCGCTTACGGATAGGACGGCCATCACGTGTAACGTGAAAGAACATACGGCCATCGGCATCAAAGCAATGCTGCAACAGGAAATCGATACCTGTTTTAGCACCTTCCAGCCATTCCTGCCTTGGTTCTACGGTATTGTACAAAGTAGCCAGCAACCATGCTGCACGTCCCTGTATCCATACGGCTTTATCATCATCCAGCAACTCACCGTTCTCATCACGCATCAGCAGATATCCGCCATATTCTTCATCGATAGAGCGCGGAAACCAAAATGGCACCGTGTCTTCGAGTAATTGCTTTTTATAGTAGTCACTGAGTTCAGACAATGATTCTTTTGTATAACTCATATTTTATTTTTTGTAGATGGTTAACCCCGGCGGCACTGCTACTGCCGGTATGAAATAACTCGCTGCAAGGCCTGTGATCACACAGGCTGTCAGTCCTGTAAATGCATACATCAGCAGATGTATATGGGTGTATTGCAGCAACAGTACCTGTATGCCGGCGCTTACCGCAAAACCTGCCACCGCAGCCTTGCCGGCAACTCTTTTGGTAAAAATGCCGAGGATGAAAAGTCCGCCTACAGAGCCGGTAAACAATCCCATGATCAGGTTGAACTGGTCCCAGAGGGAAGTAGCGCCCCAGTTGGCCATCAGCCAGGCGACCAGTGTACCGAACAAGCCCACCACCAGCGTCACCACTCTTGCCATCCGTAGATAATATTTATCTGCTTTTCCCGGCAGCTGACGCCGGAAGAAATCATTGACTACTACAGTAGCCACACCATTTACGGATCCGTTCAAACTGCCCATGGCAGCGGCGAAGATGGCAGTAATCACTAACCCGGCAATGCCTTTGGGTAACTGTGTCACGATGTACCAGGGGAAAATTGTGTCCTGGTTATCCAGTGCAATATTTACTTCCTGTGGATGATCTCTGTAAAAAAGAAATAACAGGGTACCTATGGCAAAAAATATGATCGTACTTGGTAAGGTAAGCCAGGCGCCCAGGCGCAGACTTTTCACCGCTTCCTTTTCATCAGTGGTAGTCAGGTAACGTTGTACCACCGTCTGATCACAGCCATACTGGATAAGGTTCAGGGCAAAACCACCTATCACCACCACCCAGAACGTACTGCTGGTAAAACTGAAATGCAGGTCAAAAACTTTTAGTTTATTGTACTGGTGTAAGATGTCCATGCTCTGCGATACGGTATGGTTGAGGTAGAGCGGAATCAATACCAGCGCGAGTATGGCGCCGGTGAGTAAAATGATTACCTGCACCACTTCTGTCCATATGACGGCTTCAATTCCGCCCAGCACAGTATAAAACAGGCTCACCACGCCCATCACGATGATACTTGTTCGTACATCTATGCCCGTTACAACGGAAAGGGCTATACTGGGCAGTAGGATAACAATGCCCATACGCCCCAGTTGCAACAGGATATACATCATGGCAGCGATGGCCCGCACCGGGTAACTGAAGCGCTTTTCCAGGTATTCGTAGGAAGAAGTTACCCCCAGTTTCCGGTAGAACGGAATGAAATACCTGACTACAAAAGGCATGACCATGATGATGGTCATCAGCAGGAAGAAGTAGGTCCAGTCGGTGGCATATGTTTTTGCAGGAATGCCGATAAAGGTGATGGCGCTGAGTTTGGCACCGAAGATACTTAGTCCGGTGGCCCATCCCGGGATTTTCTGCCCGCCTTTAAAGTAGTCGGTGGTGCTGTGTTGCTTCATGCTGGTATAGATGCCGATGCCCAGCATTAGCAGGAAATAACCTGCCAGCAGCATATAATCCCACTTAGAAAAATACGCCGGTTTACTCACGACGCCCCTCATGATGGCGGTAGTCCTGGTACCCGGTTTTATTTCCCCTCCGGAGATAATCAGTTCGTCGTTCCATTTAACGGCAGTAGTGGTCACTTGTGCCGGGAAAGGCAATTCACTGAGTTTGGTCCAGGTATCGGTGGCGGTATTGTATAGCAACAGGTTGCGGTTAAAACCGGGATGCGTGCGGATCAGCGCGAGTTTCTCCTGTTGCAGTCTACCCGCTTCAGAACCGCCTTTTTTGATCGCAGCATTGTAGGTTTCTATCTGATGGAATAATTTACCATCATCTCCCCCTAACAACAAAATATAGGTAGCGCCATAAGGCAATGCTGTTCCGGCGCTCCAGTGCTGCGTTTGTGCCCCATCACCAATCTGTGCTGCCGCTTCCCATTTGTTGGTGGCAGGAACCATTTTCCAGACGTTCCCGCTTAAATCGCTGATGCCTGTTGCGGTAGCACGGCGGCCACCAATGGCATACAGCGTTGGTACTTCACCGTTAGACTGTGTTACCAGTTGCAGATGCGAAACAGGCTTTGGCAGTGGTACTGCCGCTTTCCAGCCGGAGCCGGGAGCGTCCATGTTCAGCGTGTATACGTTGGCGGTAACACCGCCGGCAGTTTCGCCACCGGCAAGATATACAGTACGCCCGATGAGCGTTGCACCTGCATTCGCAACACCTTCCGGTAAGGAAGGCAGCTGACGCGAAATTATTTTTTGTTTTGTGGTATTCCAGGTAAGCAGAAAAACCTGTTTGCTATATCCTTCAGCGGTTTCACCACCCATGCACAGCAGTCCTTCCGGAAGCGCTACTGTAGCCCCATAGGCTGTTGCCTGCGGCAGATGGTAACTAGTATCCGGCAGCCACTGGAAATCATTGTTATCACGACGTAGCAGGTACACCTGGTGATGATATACTTTCTTACCACCTTCCCAGGGCATCGCCTCCGGGAAATTGGCGCCGCCAGCCACCAGCAATACATTGCCGGTGACGCCGGCGAAAGCGCCCGCCACGCCTGGCTGCACATGCATACCTTCCGCAGGAGGCAGCTGCGCAGCAACAGACCAGCTGATATGATTGGCCTTGTCCTGCGCATTGGATGAAAGGTCGGTTAACATAGCCCCTAACACAAATATGAGTTTCAGAATTTTTTTCACATCGGTGAGTTTAGTCTGTCGTTATCTCCGACTGCAAAATTCCTTGAAGCCCAGCGACAGTACTTCTGTCCGGAAAACCTCCATTTGCGCGTCGTTCATGTTTCTTACCGGCAGCCTGAAGCCACCGCAATCTATTCCTACCATTTTCATATAGGCCTTACCGGTAGCGATGCCGCCGTATTTGCCCAGGAGGCGGATCATATCGATCGACTGCTGCTGCAATGCCCTGGCCTGTGTAAGATCACCCTGCTGAAAAGCGTTCATCAGCCAGTAGTATAACGGTGCCGCATAGTTGAAGGTGCTGCCCACGGCCGCTTTCGCGCCTACCGCCAATGCGGCCAGCATGTTTTCATCGCGGCCCCAGAGCATATCAAATTTATTGTGCTGGTAGCTGATGCACGACTGATAATCCATAAAATCTTCGTGCGTATATTTTACGCCTGCAAAGTTAAGGATCCTGCCATCAACGGCCTTCAGCAGGTCTATCATGGCATACCCTACGCCTGTCAGCACGGGGATATGGTAGTAATAAAAGGGCATATCCGGCACCACGGCAGCCACATCCGCACAGCACTCCGCCAGTGCTTCCACGCTTGCAGGCTTAAAATAAAAAGGGGATGTCAGCGATACGGCATATAGTCCTTCTTCCTTCGCGTGCAGCGCCTGGTCTTTACAATCTGCCAGCGACGTACCTCCCAGCAATGTCATCACTTTAAAATCAGGGTCCTCCCTGGTGGCTTTAGCCCAGGCCGTCACCACCTGCATTTTCTCTTTTGAAGTGGTAGACACCCCCTCACCGGTAGAACCGTTGATAAACGCGCCGGTAACGCCGTTGCGCTTCAGGAACGCATAGTATTCCGGAACCAGCGCCAGGTTGAGGCTTCCGTCCTTTTGCATGGGTGTAAATGGTGCTGCGATGAGTCTGCTCAAATGCTGTATCGTCATATATAAAAATTAAAATTGCTTCACAAAAACCGGGGGCTGTGTACCAGGGGTACAGCTGATTATACGTTTGACTTTATAAATCGCCCCCGGCAGCTCATTAATACTGGGCATAGCCCTGGTTCTGCACGAGGCTGCGGTTATTGGTTAAAGAGTTTCTGTCGATAGGCCATAACAGCTTATATGCCTCGGCAGCTTGCAGGGAGGTATGCTCATACACATAGTTATCGCCCATTCTGCGGAGATCGTACCAGCGCTTGCCTTCGAAAATAAATTCGAGCAGCCTTTCCTGCAGGATCGCCTCTTTTGCATTGGCATCTACCGCCTGATTAGGCCAGGCTACTGCTGTGCTGTAATTGGCGCCAAATGCACGTTTGCGAACGGCATTAATTTCAGCAGAAAAATCTTCTCCTAAAATATTCTTTGCTTCTGCCAGCATCAGGAGTAAATCAGCATAGCGGTATACAGGAAAATCATTTGTATAAGCGCGGGAGCCGGCATTTTGTTCGCCTGCGTATTTTTTCACGAAGGCGCCGGTAATCGTATACTGCGCGCCGGATTTCGTATAGGCGGGCTGGATAGTAGCCCATTTACGGGTATCCTTGTCGTTGTATTGCCTGAAAGTAGCGACACGCACCGGTGCCCGCAGGAGGCCGCCCCAGTTGTCGGTGGTAACATCAAACTGGCGGTTGCTCAGCGAGTCATAGAAATTGGCTATCAGGCCGGACTGTGGCACGAAGGAACTCGCAACAAAGCCCATCGTAGCCTCGTTCAGCTTGTACCTGATCGCGAAGATGATCTCCTTATTACCTTTGTTGGTACTGGAAAAAACATCTGAAAAATTATCCACTAACCCCAACGCAGGTACGTTGCTCTGGATATCTGTCAGCGCTGATTTAGCGATGGTAGCATCCCCCGCGCCTCCGCCACGATAGCTGGTCCAGAGGTATACATCTGCTTTCAGCATCAGGGTGGCTGCTTTAGACCAGAACCCTTTCTGATTGCGGAAAGTATAGTCAGCACTGAAATTATTGGCAGAACTATCGATATCAGCTTTGATGAGCTTCATCACATCATCCGCACTGCTGGCGGCTTTGGCGAGGTTGCCGATATCAACGCTGGTACTTGGTGTTGTTTGAATTATGACATTTCCCCAGGAACGCAGCAGCTGAAAATAGTAAAAGGCCCGCATACCATAAGCCTCTCCGAGGTAATAGTTTTTATTGGCTGCCGTCAGGATATTACTGGAAGAAGCCTTATTGATCAGGAGGTTCAGCTGATTGATATTAAAATAGAAGCTGCCGAAATTGCTCACACCAGGATTGTCGAGGTCCATAGTTTGCAGCCACATCCGTTCTGCTCCCTGGGAGGCTTCTCCCGTAAATGATGGCCCCAGCGGCGTTTCCGTACCGAAGATATCGGAACGCATTTCGCCAAGTGCCTGGAAGTTACTGGTATTATTACGGAAAGCACTGTGTACACCGGTTACAAAAGCATCGAACTGGTCAGGAGTTTTCCAGTAGCTGTCGTTACTGAGGGAGCTGACAGGCGTAAGGTCCAGCTTGCCGGAGCAGGCCTGCATCAGCAGTGCAGCACCCAATATGAAGAGGATATTTTTTTTCATCGTGAATCTTTTTAAAGTTAGAAGGAAACCTGTGCGCCGAGTACGTATGTTCTTGGTGTAGGATAGGTACCGGCATAGATACCGCTGATATTACCGTTACCGTCTATCGGCGCTTCTGGAGAAGGCCCGCTGAACTTCGTTATATAAAAGAGATTATTACCACTGACATAGACTCTTACATTTGAAAATGCGTGTGTGCGTTGGAGTAAGGCTTTAGGCAGATTATAGGATAATGTAATCTCTCTGCAGGCCAGGTAATCACCTTTTTCGTAAAAGCGCGAGTTGTTGCCGTTCAGCACCTGGCTGGCATTGTTGGCACGTGTATAATTCTGTTTGGAACCAGCCACCTGATCGGCAAAGTATACTTTTGGTATATCCGTTACCGTATTGGTGGGTGACCATGCCTGTTTCTGTAACTCAATGTAGTTAAAGGTTCCCTGGTAGTTGCCCAGTGTTCTTGCTACGAGATCATTGTAAATCGTATGACCTGTAGCAAATTCAAAACGTGTATACAGGGAGATGCCTTTATAGGAGAGATTGGCATTAAAGCCTCCTGTCCATTTAGGGAAGATATTACCCAGATATACCTGATCTCTTGAATCGATGGTATCGTTGCGGTCTTTGTCGAGCCAGTTGACATCGCCGGGTGTAATGCGGCCATTGGCACCTGCTGCGCGGTTAGGACCGGTGATCTTGGCCACTGCATCATAGCGGTTGCCTGCAATATCACTTACTTCCTTATCATCTTTGAAAATAGATACCTGTTTGTACCCATAGATATCTCCCAGCGTCTGTCCTTCCTGTAATCCGCCTACCCATACGAGTTTTCCGCTGGCATCATCATACACCTGGAACCCGCCCTGGCGGTTGTTTTCATTACCATTGTACGGTAGCTGCAGGATTTTATTCTTCACAAAAGAAGCATTGGCACCTACGCTCAGACGTACGCCTGATTTAGATTGCAGCACAGTAGCATTCACTTCAAACTCATAACCTTTGTTCTGGAAAGTACCCAGGTTGGTTTTGATATTATCGAAGCCTACATAACTTGGCAATGCGAGGTTGGTAAGGAGGTCGCTGGTTTTACGGTTATAGTAGTCAAACAGTAAGGTAATACGGTTGTCGAGGAAACCCAGGTCTACACCGAAGTCGGTGGTTTTACTCTTTTCCCAGCGCAGGTCTGGATTAGGCATGGCTGTATTGAGGAAGCCTGCGTTGCCGTTGTAGTTTGTTTGCAGACTGTACACGCCTTGTACATCGTAGCGGCCGAGTCCTGCCACGTTACCGTTGACACCGTAGCTGGCACGGGGTTTCAGGGTGCTGACAATTTTATCTATCCCTAAGTGATTAAAGAATTTTTCGCGGTGCATATTCCAACCAACAGACATTCCCGGGAAGAAGCCGGAGCGGTTACTTTTGGCCAGACTGGATACTGCATCCTGGCGAAACACAGCCGTCAGGAGGTAGCGCTGGTCGTAGTTGTAGGCGAGTCTGCCAAAGCTGGAGATGATGCGATATTCCGATTGAGTGGTGTAGTTGTTATTTAAATTCGTTGAAGAAGTAGTTGGATTAAACGTCGTAGAGGCGTTAGCGGTAGGAATATCATCTGTTGGTGCATTCAGGCCATCCACCTGGAGTCCGAGGGATTTAATACCGTAATACTCTGCACCCACCATAAGGGAGATGTCGTGTTTATCGGCAAATGTTTTTGAATAGTTGAGTATACCGTTATACTGTTGTTGGAAATCGCGTGCAAATCCTGTTACAGACTCTCTTTGTGTATTGCTGTATGATGGCGGGTTTGCGAAGATGTTGGCATATGTTTGCGTAGCCTGCTGGAACGACTGGTTAAGTCTTTCGAACAGGTACATATTGGCTGTTCCGCGGAAGTACAGGTCTTTCAGGATATCCCATTTCACAAAAGCATTTGCAGAGATACGGTTTGCCTCTGCGCTACGTTTATTTTTCTGGAGCCAGTAGAGCGGGTTTCCGTCTGCAGTGCCATTACCGGGATTAGGTTTGGTATGGGCAGAGTCCAGCCAAGGATTGAAGGTAGGCCAGATAGCCAGGCTACGGTAGAGAGAATTCACTTCACCTGCCAGCACGCCCAGCTGGGCAGCGGTAGACATACTTACGCCCGTACCCACTTCCACGTTGGATTTCACTTTATAGGAGCCATTCACATCGCCGGAAAAGCGTTTGTAGCTGGAGCCTACGATAACGCCATCTTCATTGTAATAATCGAAGCTGGCGAAATATTTTCCTTTGTCGTTGCCACCGGTAACATTGATATAATGGTCCTGTGTATAGGTATTGCGGAAAACGAGGTTTTCCACTTCGCCGCCATGATCTTTGAAGATGATGGTGCCGCCGTACGGATCACCCACGGTGTCCCATCCTTTTGTCAGGAGATCAGCCGTACTGCTGTTATAGGAGCGGATATCGAAGGTGGCCAGGTCGGCAGGATTGGTAGAAAGTCCCAAACCCCTGGAGGTGTTCACCTGGCTGAGAGTGCGGCCTGCATTGAGGTAGCCGAGGCGGGTATAGTAGATGAAGTCTTTCGCATTCATGTACTTATAGCCTTCACGGGCTTTGTTGTAGCCGCCGGTAAATTTATAGGAAACCTGTGCCACACCGGCTTTCCCCTGTTTGGTAGTAATGAGGATTACACCATTGTTGGCGCGGGCGCCGTAAATGGCAGTAGCGGCAGCATCTTTCAGTAATTCCACAGAGGCGATATCTTCCGAAGGCACATCTGCAAAAGATCTTACCACACCATCTACCAGCACCAACGGTGCACCCGGACTATTAATAGACGCACCGCCTCTGAGGATGATCACCGGCGTAGCCCCAGGCTGACCGGTGGCGTTTACCACCTGGAGGCCGGAAACAGTACCCTGTAAGGCACTTCCTACGTTGGCGCGTGGTGCGTTGGCCAATACTTCCTTATCCAGCTTGGCTACAGAGGTGGTCACACTGCGGCGGGATTGTGTACCGTAGCCTACCACTACTACTTCATTCATTTTCTGGACATCAGATTCCAGGCGGGCGTTGATCTCTGACTTTTCGCCTACTACTATTTCCTGCGGGAGATAGCCGGTATAGCGGATGATGATGATTTCTCCCGGATTTACCTGGAGTACGTAAGATCCGTCTGGTTGTACCTGTGTTCCTCTGTTAGTCCCTTTTACGCTGACGGTGGCGCCTATGAGTGGCGACTGGTCTTCGCGGGCGGTGATGTGGCCCGTTATTTTCCTCGATTGAGCCGAGGTGGTAGCGGCATAGCACAGGCCTAGCATAAGGAGCAGGCCTGCTCTCTGGTTGATAAAAAAGCGTTTCATAACGAACTTTTAGACTTTGGAAAAAGTATTATGTCATACATAATGCAGATTAAAAGTAGGAAACAATTTTTAATAACCAACTTTTTTTTGCCTTTTGAATTAAAAAAATCCTTTTAAATTTGATGATTATTATATGAAACCCAGCTGAACCCGGGCTTTATGTAGCTGAAAATAAGTACGACATAATATGAGCGCGTTAGAGGTAAAACAGAGCTTACAAACGATCGACACCAGTTCCCTAGTAGACAAAGTTGAGCGCAAGCTCATTGAACTGCTGATCAGCAAAGACTTTAAAGTGGGAGATTCTATCCCCAAAGAACTGGAGCTCTCCGACGCATTGGGCGTCAGCAGAACCGTAGTCAGGGAAGCACTGACCCGGCTCAAAACACTTGGACTGATAGAAACCAAAAAGAAAAGAGGCGCCGTACTGGTAAACCCTGACCTCACCGGACTACTGGAAAAAAGCCTGTACCCGGAAATCATGGATCCCAACACCCTCCGTGAGATTTTTGAAATGCGGCTGGCACTGGAAATAGGGATGGCCGACTTTATCATGGAAAGAGTAACGCCAAAGGATATAGCAGAACTGAAAGCGATTGTGGAAGATGAACCTACCCAGGCCGATCAGCATCTTTTCCAGGTAGAACAGGAAATCCGCTTTCACGGAAAACTCTATGAGATCAGCGGCAACCAGGTACTGAAACGCTTTCAGCAAATGCTATTGCCGGTGTTTGACTACGTTCACCGCAGCGGGTTACTGAAAAAAATGCCTAAGACAAAGAAGTTCGTCTCCCATAAAGGCATTGTAGAAATTATTGAAAATGGCTCTGCTGAAATGCTCCGCAACGCTATGCGCAATCACCTCGAAAATCATTTTGCAAGAATTTTTGAATAAGGAAAGCTATTAACAGATACTACCCTCTCGCTGCTACCACCGATCATATGGGGCACGCCATCACGTGCAAATAAATTACCGCTGGAAAAATGTGACAGCAGGCTTCAATATGCCCGTGGCTGCGATGTTGCGCGGAAAAACAACCATCATGCTCTTTCCCACCACCGCATTTGCAACGCTCCGGTTAAAAAATACCAACAACAAGGATTTTCAGGTAGATGATCAGTATTTTCTGATGAGTGTAGAACATTGATATTATAGCCTGGGCAGGCTACACTATGGCAGGAATCCATCTTTCAGCGTATTACGGCCACTTATACAAAATGTAAATCCATTTACCAGTTTATAACTAAAAAGCATATACGCTGTCATAAATTTGGTAACTGAGATTTATGGATTACCCCTAATTTATACGTCATGAAAAAACACCATTTAAACCTGTTTTTCTGTCTGTTGGTTAGCACCATCTTATTTTCCTGTGCCAAGAAAGGAGATACCGGCCCGGCCGGAGCTACAGGCCCACAGGGCACTACAGGACCACAAGGGCCACAAGGTGTGGCTGGCAATGCCAATGTAGTCGTAGATACGTTTACGTTAAAAAACAGCGATTACGTCAACGATACCTACTGGTTCCCTATCAGCAGCAGTTCTGCTGAAGGATGGAGCGCAAAATCCTATACCAGGAGTAATAACAAAGTAACCGATGCCATCCTGAAAAATGGAATGGTACTGGTGTATATCAGGATTATCAATTCGCTGACCAACGAATGGACTTCACTGCCACTCACGTTTTTGGAGAACAACAGCCGCAATTATTCCTTCAACTATGCGGTAGGTACAGCTTTAAATAAAGTGAAGCTCTACTATTATTTTGTGCAGACAGGTTCCGTGGCGCCACCAAACATTTATAATGCAACGGTAACGGATATGCAGGTGAAGATCCTCATCGTTTCAGGAACTGTAGCGTCCAATGCGCGACAGTCGTCCGTTGACCTCAGCAATTACCAGGCAGTGGCTGCATGGCTAAACCTAAAAGACTGAAACCCTATCTTTATACACTAATAACGAGGGCCGTCTCTAGAAATAGAGACAGCCCTTTCCTGTATAGCTATTAAATATTTTATCTACGCATTTTCATTCCAGTAAAAGCTGTCCGGCGTAGGACGCTTGCCAAAGATAGCCGTACCCACACGCACTATCGTTGCACCTTCTTCAATAGCAATATCCATATCGCCACTCATACCCATAGACAACTCCTTCATTTCCACCCCAGGAATAGCCGCAGCAGCGATTTCTCCCTGTACTGTCCGTAACAGCTGAAAACATTTTCTTACCTGCACCGCATCTGCACTCAGCAAACCAATCGTCATCAAACCTTTGATACGTAAGGTAGAAAATGCAGCCACAGCTTTCGCCAGCGCAAGTGCCTGATCAGGGTGTACACCGAATTTACTTTCCTCTCCGGAAGTATTGACCTGCAACAGCACATCCAGGTGGCGGCCTTCGGTACTGAGCCGCTGGTGCAGCTTCTCTGCCAGCTCAATACGATCCAGCGACTGCACACATTGTACTTCATATTTCAGGATATCCTTTACTTTATTGGTTTGCAGATGTCCAATGAAATGATTTTCATGCGGCACGTCTTTCAACGCTTCGTATTTCTCTTTTAACTCCTGCACTTTATTTTCTGCAATCAGTGTTTGTCCTGCTTCCAGCGCCAGTTTAATACGTTCCGGCGCTACTGTTTTAGTGGCCAGCAGCAGCCGTACACTGTCTTTACTCCGGTTGCCGGCAATGCATGCCTTTTCAATACGTTCCAGTATTTCCTGGATATGCAGCGCTACATCATTCATGCTTCCAGTCAGTTTTATTGATGGTATATATAAAATTAAATTTGGGTGCTTCGCCGTAATAATTGATCATCTCTTCTCCTGTTTTCACAGCACCTACGCGACCAATCGCAATCTGGGAGCGGGTATTGGTAGCCCCTACCTGGAAAATCACTTTGTCCACATACTGAAAAATATAATCCAGCATTAATTTCTTCACAGACATATTCAGTCCTTTCCCCCAGAACTCACGTGCATAAAAGGTATAACCGATCATGATGCTGTTATCTGTCGGGTTGTAATCATAAAACCTGGTACTGCCGGCTACTTTTCCGCTTTGCTTATCGATGATTTTAAAAGCGCCCTTGCTGGCCATAGCGCCTTCAAAGTAGGTACGAAACACCTCTTCTTTGTAGCGGTCTTTATTAGGATGCTGCTCCCATACCAGCGGGTCAGCAGCGGCGGCATATACTTCGTCAAAATCCTTTTCCTGTAAGGGTTTTAGCATAGCCTTGTCATTTTCCAATACGGGTTGAATATTAAATGCCATATAGGTAGATTTATATTTTTTATGCTTCCAGCAGATGTCTGAATTTGAGTAAAGATTTAGCATTGATTTCACTGAACCTGCTGTCTTTTACATAGTCCATGGCACTGCTGATCAGGTCCATGGTAATGCTGATGGCGGTTTCCAGCTCCCTGCCCATATTCAGCTGAGCGGCGATGGTGGCGGCAAAAAGATCACCGGTACCAACGATATCAGCTTCCACTTTCTTACTACGAAAACGCTTTACTGTATTATCTTTCAATAATATCACCTCTACCTGATCTGTCGGTGCATCCTGCATTTCGGCGCTGGTCATCACTACGGCCCTGGTACTTAACAAAGGGTGTGCGGCTACGGCTTCCTGTAATGCTTCGATGGTGCGTACCTCACGTTGAAGGATATACTCCAGTTCAAAATGGTTAGGGGTCACAACATCACTCAGTGGCAGCAATGCGGAAACAGAAAGGTCTGCCACAGCTGCAGGAACATATAAGCCATCAGTGCGCATGTCGCCAAATACAGGATCATAAAGGAATACAAAACGCGTATCTTCCTGCTTCAGCGCCGCGATAAAGGCCGCAGACAAGGCTACCAGCGATTCTGTAGCGATATAGCCTGTTAAGAGGTAATCCGTATCTGCCAGGATATCTATCTCCTTAATTCCCCTTAGCAGCTTTTCGAACAGCTCCGGGCTGATAGATTCTCCATAAAACGCTTTATGACCGGTATGTGCGGACAATAATACCGTTGGCAGCATAACCGGATCAAAACCATGCAGCTGAATAGCCAGCATGGCGGCGTTGTTGCCTACATAACCGGTAGATACAAGACTCTGGATCGTTAGTATATTATTTGCGGGCATCTCTTTAATAAAATTTCTTCCGAAAATAGATAACAGCAAAATGGGATTACCTGTTGTTAAACTGCTATCGCTGCAACAAAAGTATTTTGAAAATGGATTATTTTTGTAGTCCAATTTCAACAAATCAGATAGGCCAATGTCTGCAAGAATTTTCAGCGCCATTCAACTGGACCATCATGCTGAAAGGGCGGTATACCTTCAGCTGGCGGATGCCATACTGGAATTTATCAGGTCCGGGCACCTCCGCACCGGCGAAAAGCTCCCCAGCAGCAGGGAACTGGCGTCCCTGTGCCGTATCAACCGTATTACGGCTTCTAAAGCCTTTGAAGAGCTGGTATTACAAGGGTGGCTGACCAGCCACGTCGGGAAAGGGACCTTTGTAAGTGCCGCCGTGCCGGAGCTTCAGCCCAACCAACTTGGCACTCCACCGGTAAAAACAGTTCCTGCCAAAGCCGGCTTCGACATATACAATATGGATTATCTGGGTCCATTGCCCGTAACAGCATCCGCAGCACTACACCTGGACGATGGCCTCCCCGACCCGCGACTGGCGCCACTCAAAGAGCTATACCGCTCCTATCGCAGCCAGCTTACCCGCAGTGGTTTGTACTCTAAATTCGGCGCCTACGGCAATCCCGATGGTTCGGACTACTACAAAAAGTCAATATCGGCCTACCTGAATGAAACCCGCGGACTGAAAACTACCGCCGCCAATATCTTGTCGGTGCGTGGTACCGTGATGGGCACCAACCTGGTTTGCAATGGACTGATAAAACCCGGCGATGTAGTAGTATCGGGCATTCCGGGCTGGGGAAGGTCGGAACGGAATTTCCTCCATGCAGGCGCTAAACATATTGGCATCCCCATGGATGAACATGGGATTGTAGTAGATGAACTGAAAAAAATCTGTCGCCGCAGAAAGGTAAGAATGGTGTATGTAACGCCACACCACCACTATCCTACTACGGTATCGCTGCGCCTCGACAGGCGGCTCGAGTTGTTAAGACTCTCCAATGAATATGGCTTTATCATATTTGAAGATGATTACGATTATGACTTCCACTACCGGCAAAGGCCGTTGCTGCCGCTGGCCAGCGCCGATGAAAATGGTATGGTTATCTATTGCGGATCATTCAGCAAAAGCCTGTCTCCTGCTTTCCGCCTGGGGTACCTGGTGGCAGCAGAAAATGTGGTAAAACACCTGAGCAGGGTACGGGTGCTGCTCGACAGGCAGGGCGATCATATCCTGGAAAATGCCATGGCTGATCTGCTGACGGATGGCACCATCCAGCGCTACCTACGTAAAACGCTGGGTATCTATAAAGACCGCAGGGATTATTTCTGTGCGCTGATGCACCAGGAGCTAAAAGATGCCGTGAAATTCACGGTACCGGAAGGCGGCATGACGGTATGGACGGAGTTCAGCAGGCATATCCGCCTCGAAAAACTGGCCAGGGAAGCGTATAAAAGGGGACTATACCTGTCAGACGGACAGATACATGTGTACCCGGAATATGATGCAAACGGCGTAAGGCTGGGGTTTGCCTCCTCTTCGATGGAAGATTTGCAGCAAGGGGTAAGTATTTTGAAGCAGCTGATATAGGTAGATAAAAAAAGCGTGTACTGTAGAACAGTACACGCTTGTAACAAAACTTATATCTTAAGATAATTAAGCCAGTCTTACGTTAACAGCATTAGGGCCTTTTCTGCCTTCTTCCACGTCGAATACTACGCGGTCGTTTTCGCCAATGCTTTCTTTAATACCAGATACGTGAACAAAGATTTCTTGGTTAGTACCTTCGATTTTAATAAAACCAAAACCTTTAGTTTCATTAAAAAATTTTACAACACCTGTTTGCATTTATTTAATTTTTAATAGTGAACGCATTCTTGCCATGTTAATCAGCCGGCTCGCTGAGCAACTAGAAGAAAAAAGTAAGAAAGCTGAAGGTAAGTGAAGATTACTAACAGAATTGAAATACATGATTCTTTAAGAAGCCGTACGAAGATAGGGCATATTAAAATACCATCCTAATTTTTTTCACTTAGTTTCTTCAATATCAAATAACTACTGATTTTTCGGGTATAAAATATATTTTCGTAGTATATATGAAGCATCCTGATTCCTGGCGAATTAAAGCCATACTTACGGGTTCTGCGGGAAATATGGTGGAATGGTATGACTGGTACATCTATTCAACTTTTTCATTATATTTTGCACCTGTTTTTTTCCCTAAAGGCAACTATACTGCCCAGCTATTAAATACGGCTGCCATTTTCGCCGTTGGTTTCCTGATGCGGCCCATCGGCGGCTGGATGTTTGGCCGTATTGCAGACAGGCAGGGCCGTAAAACAGCCATGACCTTATCGGTACTGCTGATGTCGCTGGGCTCGGTATTAATAGCCATCACTCCTTCCTATAGGGCTATAGGTGTGGCAGCACCGGTATTACTCACGCTGGCAAGGCTTTTACAGGGCCTCAGCGTAGGCGGCGAATACGGCACATCTGCCACTTACCTGAGTGAAGTAGCCACCCCTGATTTCAGGGGATTTTATTCCAGCTTCCAGTACGTCACCCTCATCGGTGGCCAGTTGCTGGCATTGGGCGTACAGCTGGTACTTCAAAAACTTTTCCTGACGCCGGAACAGCTGCACAGCTGGGGCTGGCGCATCCCTTTCTGGATAGGCGCCCTGCTGGCATTCTCTGTACTGTACCTCCGCAGAAACATGCAGGAATCTACTGCCTTTGAAAAGGAAAAAGCCAGCGAAAAAGAGAAAGGAAGTCTGAAAATCCTCTTCCGGGAGCACCCCAAAGCGGTATTAACGGTGGTAGGCCTCACCATGGGCGGTACGCTGGCATTTTATACCTATACCACCTACATGCAGAAATTCCTGGTAAATACCGTTAAAATGAGTATTGAAAGTGCCACAACGCTCACCTTCTTCCTGATGCTCATTTATGCCTGTTTACAGCCCCTTGTAGGCTGGTTGTCTGACCGTATTGGCAGGAAGCCGATCCTGATAAGTTTTGGGGTGCTGGGCACCTTACTGACCGTTCCTATCCTGACGGCTATCAGCAAGGCAGACTCTTCCTGGACAGCCTTCTGGCTGATCCTGGCGGCACTGGTAATTGTGAGTGGCTATACCGCTATCAATGCGGTGGTAAAAGCAGAATTATTCCCTGCGGAGATCAGGGCACTGGGTGTTGGGTTTCCTTATGCGCTCACCGTGGCATTATTCGGCGGCACCGCCGAACCGATTGCGCTCTTCTTTAAACAACAGGGACATGAATCCGGCTATTACTGGTATGTGACCGTATGCATATTCATCTCCCTGCTGGTATATGTTACATCAAAAGACACTAAAAAACATTCCCTGCTCGATAAGGATCAGCGATGATAGATCTGTACTTCGCCCTTGTCATTACCGACGATCAGCGTAGTGGCAAGGCCGATAAACAACCCGTTTTCTACTACACCCGGAATACCGTTCAGCTGTGCATGTAAGGTTTCCGGGTCGGGGATCTCTTCAAAATAACAATCCGCAATATAATTGCCGTTATCGGTAATGAAGACTTTGTCCGACTTATGCCTGATAACCGGCGCACCACCCAGCTCTTTCAGCTTGTGCATGGTCAGTTCATGTGCAAAAGGGATGATTTCTACCGGCAGCGGGAACTTACCAAGTGTATTTACCAGTTTGGCTTCATCTGCGATAACGATCATCTGGTCAGATGCTGCTGCGATAATTTTTTCGCGAAGCAAAGCACCACCGCCACCTTTGATCAGGCGAAGCGATGCATCTGATTCATCGGCCCCGTCAATATCGATATCGATCTGCTGTACCTCGCTGAAAGGGACCATAGGAATACCCTGTTCCCTGGCCAGCTTGTCCGACTCCTCGGAGGTAGCTACTGCATTAATGATCAGCCCTTCATTTCTGACCATTTCGCCGAGGCGTATGATGGCATAATAGGCGGTACTGCCTGTACCCAGTCCCACTGTCATACCGGTTCTTACCAGTTTGGCGGCCTCTTCTGCCGCAGCTTTTTTAGCGATGTTTATCTGCATAATAACAAAGATAAGGGTTCATATGAATTTGGAAATCTAACCGAACTCCACTAATTTTTCCTTTTAAATAATTTTGCTTTGAGAAAACTAACACTACTATTACTGGCTGCCAGCCTTGGCCAGATTACTGTACATGCACAGGAAAATCCCGCTGCCGCCGCCATCAATGAAGCAGGTTTTACCAAACATATCAGCAAGCTCGCTTCTGATGCCTTCGAGGGCCGGAAACCCTTTACCCGCGGAGAAGACAGCGCCATTCAATATATAGCCGCCCAATTCAAAGCCCTGGGCCTTAAACCAGGCAATGGCAACAGCTATTTTCAGGATGTACCCATGGTCAACATCTTCTCAAAACCTGCCGGTAATCTTGTTATAAAAGGTAAAAATGACAGCATCACCCTTCAATACCTGGACGACTACGTAGCCGCTACCCGTCGTGTACAGGACCAGGTGAAACTGCAAAATTCGGACCTGGTATTTGCCGGTTACGGTATCGTAGCACCGGAATACCACTGGAATGACTATGCCGGACTCGATGTGAAAGGTAAAACCGTGGTGGTACTCATCAACGACCCCGGCTTCGCAGACAGCACCCTCTTCAAAGGCCATATCATGACCTACTACGGCCGCTGGACGTATAAGTTTGAAGAGGCTTCCAGGCAAGGCGCTGCCGGCGTGATTATCATCCACGAAACAGCTGCTGCCAGCTACCCATGGAAAGTAGTACGCAGCGGATGGTCCAATTCAAAACTACACCTCCAGACCGCCGACAATAATATGTCGCGCACCATCATGGAAGGCTGGATATCACAGGAATCGGCAAAGAAAATGTTTGCACTGGCAGGCATCTCCCCCGATATCATGGAGCAGGCCAGGAAGAAAGGATTTAAACCGGTTGATCTTCACCTGAAAACATCCCTGGTCATCAACAATACTATTAAAAAATCTACCTCACATAATGTACTGGCCATTCTGCCAGGCTCAAAACGGCCGCAGGAATGTGTCGTATATTCGGCCCACTGGGACCACTTCGGCATCGGTGAAACGGTTAAAGGTGATTCCATTTACAACGGCGCAGTAGACAACGCCAGCGGCACCGCCGGACTGCTCGAACTGGCTACTGCATTTGCACAGGTAAAACCTGTACCGGAAAGGTCTGTCCTGTTTCTGGCAGTTACCGGAGAAGAGCAGGGACTGCTCGGCTCAGAATACTACGCCAGTCATCCCGTATTTCCCATGAATAAAACCGTCGCCGATATCAACCTGGATGTACTGAACTTCTTCGGTAAAACAAAAAATATCACGGTTATCGGCCTGGGACAATCTGAGCTCGATGAATATGCACAGCGCGCCGCCGCTAAACAAGGCCGCGTGATCACACCGGAAGACCATCCGGAAGGTGGCTGGTTTTTCCGCTCCGACCATTTCAACTTTGCGAAAAAAGGAGTACCAGGCCTCTATATCGGCCCTGGCACAGATGCCATTGGACAAGCACCAGGCTGGGCAAAAGAGCAGATCGCCACGTATAACCGTGAACGTTACCACTCACCAAAAGACGAATTCGATCCTGCCACCTGGAAACTCGATGGCATGGTTCAGGATATCCGCCTGCTGTTTGACGTAGGACTGACACTCAGCAATGAAAGTACTTTCCCTAAATGGAAGACTACTTCTGAGTTTAAATCGCTCAGAAAATAAATAGAACGTAAAATTGGGATAAGATGGTTTTGTTTGGATTAATTATGATGGGGCTGATACTCATCGGCTATATTTACAACATCTTCTCACGTAGAAGAACGTTACACGCCGCAGTTCCCGACACTTACCGGTCGCTGCTGCAGGACAATGTACGCTACTATCAGCAACTGGACGACGCAGATAAGGTACGCTTTGAGGAAAAGGTAACCAAATTCCTGAAACGCACGACCATCGAAGGAGTGCATACGACCGTAGAACCGCTGGACCGCGTGCTGGTAGCCGCCAGCGCCATCATCCCGATCTTCGGGTTTAAAGACTGGGAATATTTCAATCTTACCAATGTGATCCTCTACCCGGATACCTTTGATGAGAGCTATCAATACGAAGGTAACCGCAGGAATATCCTCGGTATGGTAGGCAGCGGCCCACTCAACGGCCAGATGGCCCTGTCGAAAAATGCATTGCGGGAAGGCTTCTCCAACACCACCGACAAAAGTAATACCGCCATCCATGAATTCGTACACCTGCTCGATAAGTCTGACGGCTATGTAGATGGATTGCCACGCAACCTCATTGAACACAGCTACAGCATTCCATGGATGAAACTGGTGCATCAGACGATACAGCAAATGATGTCCGGGCATACCGACATCAATCCTTATGGCGCTACCAATGAAGGAGAATTCTTTGCCGTTATCTCTGAATACTTCTTCGAACGCCCGGATTTACTGGCGGAAAAGCACCCGGAATTGTACGCCATGCTGTGTAAGATTTTCCAGCAGAATCCTGCTGCCAATCATCAGCATCCGGAAACTGCGTTTTAATTTTTTCCGGGGGGCTGGGGAATTTTCAGCGCGCTGAAAATCCCCCGAAATCAAGAAGGGCTGCCGTTGGCAGCCCTTCTTGATTTCGGGGAAACAAATAACTTATAACGTCTTCACACGAATATTTCTAAACTTCACCACACTACCATGTCCTAAAAATCCGATGTGCCCTGTTTCATTTTTCAGACCAGGATGATCTTTATGATCTAAGGTACCATGGTCGCGGGCATCCGCGATATCACCGTCGAGGATGACTTCACCGTTCAGGATCACTTTTATATGTGTTCCCTGTACGATTGCTTCTTCATAGTTCCACTCTCCTACCGGCTTCAGGAAGCCACGCTTTGCAGGAATGACACCATAAACGGAGCCATGGTACTGGTATTCATGCAGACTCTTATAGATATCTGCTTCATTGTCCAGTATCTGTAATTCCATACCTACATAGGCAGCATCACCAGTTAATGGCGCATGTACGCCCAAACCATTGTTGGCGCCTGGTGTCAGCTGAAACTCAAAACGGAAAGAAAAATCCTTGTATTCATCTTTCGTATACAGGTTACCGTGACCACCATCATCTGAAGGACGAATTACCAGGTTACCATCTTCCATGATATAATCTTTGGTATTGCCTGTCCAGTTATGCATGTTGGTACCATCAAACAGTACTTTATAGCCTGCTTTTTTCTCTTCGTCGTTCAGCGTATAAGCAACAGGGCGTGGCAGTTCTTTGATATAGAGATCGCGGTAAGCCACATAGGTGCCATGCGCCTGCAATTCAATCTGTTCTTCCGGGAAGATAGGCAGGCCGCGGTCCCAGTAGTTTTCGAGGATGGTATTGTCTGTTACCAGCTGACCATTGAGATAAACCGTTACACGGTCTCCTTTCATGATAATACGGAAATGGTTCCATTCACCGATGGCGTTATCTGCCAGCACCAGTGGTTTGCTCTGGTGGGTCTGGTTGTTGTAAAGTCCACCGCTGCCTACTTCTGCGCCCACATTTCTGCGGGAAGTATCCCAGATCTGCACCTGTGGCGATCCGCGCAGGTAAATGCCGGCATCACCCTGGGCAGTAATCTTCCAGTCTACCAGCATTTCAAAGTCGCCATATTTTTTTTCTGTACAGAGATTATCACCTTCGCCGGTAAACACGAGCAGTCCATCTTTCACTACCCAGCCTTTGCGCATGGTTTCATTGGCTTTGGCCTGTGCGGCATTCAGCGTTTTCTCCGTCATCTTAGCTCTGGCGATAGGATTTTCTACCAGGCCTTTCCAGCCGCTGAGGTCAGTACCATTGAACATAGGCACGAAACCTTCTCCGGCAGGCATTTCCGCGATGTATTTACGGATCGACTGGCGCTGATAATCTGCATCACCGCTGCTGAGGTTAGCCGATGCTTTTTCCAGCAGGTTTTTTACCGTAGTACCGTTGAAGGATTTATCCGCCAGCGCAATGTTCATCACTGTTTCAGCCGCTTCTGATTTTACAGCGGCGTTATCCAGGTAATTGCCTGCCAGCAATAAAGCGCCATAGGTTTTGCAGCTGGCCAGTGTTTTCAGTGCCTTTTGCTGTACGGCTGCGGTGCTGGTGAGTTCGAGTGCATTACGCAGCATCAGCACTTTCTGATCAGCAGGGAGCTTATTTTTTGCTGCAATGCCGATGTACCCTGTCAGGGCCTGGTCTTGTAATCCTTTATTCGCCGGGTTTCTGGCGATGTCCAGCAGCATAGGAGCAGCATCGGTGTTTGTCCAGGCGGCTAATGCGCCGATAGCTTCCGACTTCGTTTGTTCGTTACCGTTATTAAATCCAGTCAGGATGGTCTGTAGGGAATTTTTATCCGAGAGTCCAGCCAGTATTTTAAAATAGGCTGCCTGCTTATCTTTCGGCGCCTGTGCCATCAGGGATTGCACCTGTGCGGCAGGGATACCGGTATTGATGATCGCCTGTTGTACAGCCGTTATTTCTTTATTATTGCCAGCATTTATCAGGAGATTATTTAAGGCAGATAAATCGTTGCCGCTGCTCACCGCTGGCAGGGCCTCGAAAGCGGCACTGCGTAACGGATCGGCGCCTTTGGCAGCCTCCAGTACGATGCCAGCATTCTCTGCAGATTTCCTGGCCGCCAGCAGTGCGATCACCGCCGCCTTTCCTTCCGGCGTCAGGCCACTATAGGCAGCTGCAGCCGAAGAGACGACAGTATTACCCGGCATGATGAGCATCGCATTTTGTACCGCCTTTACGGTGGCAGCATCGCTGGTATTCAGCGCAGCCAGCAGCTGCGGCAGTGCAGCGGTTCCGCCGGTGCGGCCGGCAGCATCGATGGCTGCGGTACTCACCAATGGATCTTTATCTTTTATCAGTGCTGTTTCTTCAGCCAGTGCCCAGGTAACCTTATTATCAGCCAGCAGGCGGAGCGCAGCCGCTTTGGTAACGTTGTCGGCAGTACGGAGTAAGGTCAGCACCTGTGCCTGTTGTGGCTTAGACACCGCATCAGCATTGGCAGCAATTAGTTTCCAGCCGGCATTTTTCACACGTGCACGGGCATCCGTAGCCGCCAGGATATAGGTATTGATACCTTTTCCGCCATTGTTGGCAGCGTATAAATCCAGACCGGCAACATATGCATTTTCGCGGGCAGGCGTTTTCGTTGCCGCCATCAGTCCCTGTGCCAGGAGGTCTGCCTGTTTTTTGTCGGAGAGGTGATTGATATAAGTGATATAAGATGCGGTAGCATTGGTTACATCATAGCGGTAGTCTGCCTTTGCGGCAGCGGCTTTCAGCGGAGCAGCGGCGGCAGGGGCAGCAATTTCTGCCAGCGCATAATTGGTGACTTTCGCCAGTTTAGGTTCAGCACCGGTTAACTGCGCGATCAGTGCCGGCGTTGCAGGCGCATATTTAGCATCTCCCAAAGCCTCGGTGAGCGTGATTTTAGCAGCAGCATCGGCAGCAGGCAGTGCATCTGCGATAGCTTTCACACCTTCAGGGGCGGCAATTTTCACCAGGGCTCTCGCAGCAGGATCACAGAGGCGCGCATCTTTCAGGTAAGGAATGAGCACATTTACAGCGGCGGCGTTGCCGGTGGCTTGCAGCTCACGGATGAGGAATGCTTTTGTTTCCGGATTGGAAGCATTGGCAAGTGCTTTAGCAAAAGCATTGCTGGCAGTACTTCTTAGGGCTTCCCTGCCTGGCTGGGTAACATAGAAGGCGTAACCGGCAAGGGCATATTCCATTTTTGTATTGTCACCTTTTCCGGGATCAGCCAGCATGGCGGCCATCTGAACGAGGCCTTCCTCGCCGAGGCCGGCGATCGTTTCCATATTGGTATTGAGTACCTGGGCATTGGTAGCCGGGAACAACGCCAGGATGTCCGCAACTTTGGTATGAAATGCGCGCTGGTCGGGAGCTGGTTGCGCAAAGGCAGTACAGCAGCTGATCAGCAGGCATATAGCGAGTGTGATTTTTTTCATGAGATAGATTTTAGTGAGATCAGATAGTCCATGGGCCGCGCATAGGCTGATAAATCAGTGCATTGGCGCCTGCATCATTGATAAACTCCTGTTTCACCGGATCAAATTCCAGTGAACGGTTTAGTCGCAGTGCGACCTTACCCATATTTACCAGGGTAGCAGAACGGTGTCCGTTTTCTTCGTTGAGTGCAAATTTGCGGCGTAGTCTTACTGCTTCTGCAAAATCAGTTTGTTGTGGCGCCGGGTCAGGGAAGGAGGCCAGTTTTCTTTCCAGGTCCGGGATCGTGGATTTAAAGCCAGGATAGAGTTTACCATTAGGTCCTTCTATGTAGGCTGCTTTTTCGTCTTTACCTTCCCCATCCAGGATGATCTGACAACCATCAGCATAGGTATAGGTAATACGGCGCCAGGTGCCTACTGCATCGGGGTGTTGCTGCGGTGCGTCCACTTCTACTTTTACGGGGCTGGTATTATCTTTTCCGAGGAAGTATTGTACCGGGTCGATATAATGCTGCCCCATGTCGCCGAGTCCGCCGCCATCATAATCCCAGTAGCCGCGGAAGGTCTGGTGTACGCGATGGGCGCTGTAAGGCTTGTAGGGCGCTGGTCCCAGCCACATATCGTAGTCGAGTTCTTTAGGTACGGGCATTTCGGGGAGATTGGTTTTACCTACCCAGTAGAATTTCCAGTCGAAGCCGGTATGTTTGCTGATGGTAACTTTCAGGGGCCATCCCAGGAGGCCGCTTTCCACCAGTTTCTTAATAGGTTTCACGGTGGTTCCCATGCCATAGAAGTTATCTTCGAAGCGGAACCAGGTATTGAGGCGGAAGATGCGGCCATGTTGCTGTACAGCTTCCACGAGGCGTTTACCTTCTCCTATGGTGGCTGTCATGGGTTTCTCACACCAGATATCTTTTCCTGCGCGGGCGGCATCGGCTGCGATGATACCGTGCCAGTGCGGCGGTGTAGCGATATGTACAATGTCTACTTCCGGTAATTGTATTACCTCACGGTAATCTGTAAACGTTTTTACAGATTTGTCTTTCAGCTGGTCCATTGCGAGCTGGATATGACTGCGGTCAACATCACAGATGGCTACTACGCGGGTTCCTGCGTAGCCAAAATGTCCACGTCCCATGTTACCGGTACCAATCACTGCTTTGGTGAGCTGGTCACTGGGAGCAAGGTATCCACGACCGAGTACATGTCGTGGCACGATAGTAAAAGCAGCAATAGCACCCAGTGAGTTCCGGATGAATGAGCGCCTTGAATTACTGTTTTGATTTGCCATAGCGTTTATATTAGAATAGATATACTTTTTGCATTACGTGTATGCAATACCGTTATAAACAGGTTGAATAAATTTACCAACAACATCAGTTCACTGTATTATACAATACAAAGCCAGCCCCTGTTGCAGGAGCAATAATATGTGCAGACTATACGGAAATGAGGAAGTAAGATAGCAGCCGGGATTTGCATTTGCAAGTCCGGCTACAAAAAATGTGATGAGTGGCGAAAACAGCAACGCCCCGTTTTGCGACAGGGCGTTGTGCATTAGTAAGGCTAATAATTATCCTAAAGAACAGGACAAAATCGTATCTATAAAAATTAAACGTCTACAGTTTCGTCGTACCATACGCTGGCAGCGCCTATGATCGCGGCAGATTCGCCCAGCTGAGCGGTACGGATCGGGATGTGAATATTATGCTGCGCCAGCACTGCGGTTACCGCAGGGAAGAACAGGTCAGCGGCATTGGAGATATTGCCACCCAGGATTACTATTTCAGGTTGTTCTTCCTGAATAAAAGGTACCAGGAAGGTTCCCAGGTTAGTACCGAATTCCTGGAAGATATCCAGGATGCGGGGATCGGCACCTATCAGTTCCGTCAGGGCTTTCACATCTTTAACTGCATTTCCGCTAACAGCGGCATACCTGTTGATAAACCAGCGGGAGGAAATATATTCTTCAGCAATGCTGTCTTTAAAAGGAGTACACCAGCGGTCGGCGTCTCTGGCGATGTGGCCATCGAAGGTGGCGGAGCCTAAACCGGTTCCCAGGGTAAGTCCGATGGCACTTTTAAAGCCTCTGGCGGCGCCACTGAAAGCTTCCCCTTGCAGGAAACAGCCCGCATCATTGATGAAGCGGATCTGCTGAGGCTCAGTGTTGAGCTTTGCTGCCAGCAGCTCTCTGACGTTGAGGCCATATAAAGCGTCGTATTTATCCTGGTTCTGCATCAGACTGATCCCTTCTTCATAATTAAAAGGGCCAGGCATGCCTATACCGATAATGACAGGTTGATGTGGTAGTCCGGCAGCTACATCAAGGATAACTGCTGCCCAGGCATCCACGATTTCTGTAGTAGTGCCCTTAGAATTTACACGCTCTCTGCGCCAGGTTTTTTCAATAACCGATCTGTTTTCCAGATCCACCAATGCCGCTGTAATATGCGACCCGCCTACATCCACTCCAACCGCCATGGAATTTTTCATATATTATTTAAGACTGTTAAACGCTAAATCGTTTTAGCGATGAGGACAAATATAATATATTTTTCTTTTTAAAAACAAGACTTATCATCTGCCTGTATTATACTGCAAACAGATAACCATCAAAATTGGTTGTATATGATGGTTATCTGTTTGCTTTCCCCGCCCTTCGGGCAGATGACCACAGCGACTACAATCCAGCCATAGCAGCCACTTTCAGCGACATCACAATATCCATTCCTCTGTCAGCCGCCACCATTTCAGGCCGTATTTCTCCGTCCGGAATATGGCGGATGATCTGCGGGTAGTCAGCGTCTCCCCTACTTCCTGCGTTTCTTCATAATACACCAATGTATAACAGAAAGTGCTAAAAACTTCAGGCGGACTGACGCGTATCACCATACCCGGCTTCGCTCCTTTTGCCTTAGGCAGCCACGCTGCCAGCTCCTGGTAATTCATCGTTTTACCAGCAGCGCCGGTCATTTCAAAATCGCTGCTAAAGTACTGCAGCAGCTGATCTGCCGACAAAGACGCTTCTCCGCAAAACCATTTTTCTATGGCTACGTGAAAATCCATGACCATCGCTATGGCCTTTGCTTCATTATTCATTTGATATCTTTTTAGAATTACTATAATTACCTGCCAGCAGATATCCTGCAAACAGTACCAGGGCCAAAGCAACAAACGCTATCTCTATGGAACGGCTATACGAAAAATGCTCCTGCAATGAAAAGAACAGTGTTCCGATGACCGCCGTACCTGTCACGCTACCTACCTGTATGGCTGTACTGATAATTCCTGCTGCCTGTCCGGCGAGTGCGACCTCCACGTCTGCCATGATCTGCCGCAGCATGGCAGGCATAACGGTACCATGTCCTGTACCGGCCAGCAGCAAACCAACCTTGAGCAGCCAGCCCGGCTGTGGTGCTACATGCATGGCGAATGAACTTACCAGGAAACCGCCTGCCAGCAATAGCATACCACCTTTAGTGAGCTGGCTGGCTGTCAGCCCGCTACGCGGGCTCATCAACGGCGCCAGGAAAAACCCGATGGCATAGGGCATTACCGCCAGTCCTGCCGTAAAAGCATCCTGCTGTAGCCCATTCTGCAAATAATAAGGAAAAATGAGAAAGAAAGCAGCAGTATGATTATACAGATATATCACCCCGGCTCCTTTCAGGAAATGCGGGTCTTGCAGCAGTGGAATATAGATCAGTGGCGACTGCTGCCGGCGCAACAGCAGTGCTTCATAACGTAGCAGTATATATCCGCTCACCAGCGACAACAGCAAGCAGGCGAAAATCCACCAGGGCCAATCCAATTCTCTTCCTTTAACCAGCGGATAAATGAATAACAATAATGTCAGGGTGGCCAGCAACATCCCACCGATGTCCAGTCTGGGGCGTGCGGCGGCCATGCTTTCCTGCATACAGGCATAGGCCATCACACAACAGGTCAGCCCTGCCGGCAGGTTTACGAGGAATACACTTTGCCAGGTATATCCAAATACATGTGCATTGATCAGCAGGCCGCCCAGCAGTTGTCCGGCAATGGCTGCGAGGCCGAATACCGCCCCGAATACCCCCATGGCGCGTGGTTGTTCTGCCGGCGGAAATATCACCCGGATGGTGGCGATCACCTGCGGCGCCAGCATGGCGGCACCCATGCCCTGCAATACCCGCGCGGCGATCAGCCATGTTATACTGATGGCGCCGGCACAAGCTGCAGAAGCGATGATAAACAACAGCATCCCGGTGATAAACACGCGCTTCCGGCCGAAGATATCTCCCAGTCGCCCACCGGTGACCACCAGCACAGCATAGGTGAGGCCATACCCCGCCACTACCAGCTGTAAAGCGGTATCTGTGGCACCGAAGGCCTGCTTAATATCCGGCAGTGCCACATTAACAATAAAAAAATCCAATGGCGACAAAAACGCACCTATTGATAGAATGGCCAGTATCAACCATCTACGGCTATTATATTCCTGTGCAGCAACAATCATCCCTGTTTATTTTGAAGGACAAAGCAACAACAGGAAGTACAAAAAAAATGGTATTTACAGAGGTTTGTATTGTACCTTTACAGATGTCTTTTACAAAGATTATAGATCAGGCAGAAGTACAGCTGGTACATACCACATCGAAACCTTACCGGTTCCGGTCAGATTATTATTTTGAAATGGCGTATGTGCTGGAAGGCAAGGGGCAACATACGGATGAACAATATCAGTACCGTTATAGTGCGAAAAAATTATTCATGCTGCAGCAGGGAACCCGGTATTCCTTTATGCCGGAGGCAGCCACCACCATTGCATTTTTTCGGTTCAGTCCAGCTTTTATAGACCAGGTAAGGTTTGAAAATGAGCGGATAGAAACCTGTGACAACCTGCGAAAGATCAGTTATATCCTGCATCATTACCATGCGAAGGCGGGCTGCATTTTTCGTGACAGGGAAGATGAGAAAACGGCGAATGTATTGTTGGCGGGCATCATACGGGAATATCAGCAGAAAAATTACGGGCATACGTTGATCATCCGTCAATCTCTATCTATCTTAATTAACCTGATCGCGCGAAACCTGATCAGCAGTGAGGGCCAGGTATCCGGCGATGGCCATGCACAACCGGCGGCCATGCGACTGATCACCTATGTGCAGCAGCATATCCATGATATGGAGGCATTAAAGCAGGAGGTGATGGCGGCGGCGCTGCATATCTCTCCGAATTATATGGGAGAATATTTTAAAAAACATACGGGCCGGAGCTTACAGGAATATATACAGGAGTACCGGCTGAAGCTGATAGAAACGCGGCTGACGTACAGCAGCATGCGCCTGAAGGAAATTGCGCTGGAACTGTGTTTCAATGATGAGAGTTACCTGACAAAATATTTCAGGAAGCACCGGGGTATGACGCCCGGCGCCTACAGGAAAAAATTCAGTGGAAAGCAGGCCGAAGGCTGATTACGCCTGTTTATCGATGCTGGCAGGTCCTGAGCCGAAATAGGCAATGATGAGACAAGCGCCTGTCAGGGCAACATTTTTCATGAACATGGCCATTTGCATCTGTGCCGCTGCGGGGTCTGTAATGCCCCAGAATTTGTGCATATACAGTGTCACCGGCACCAGGAAGATAACAAGCAGGATAGCGCCTGTACGGGCCTTAAAACCCAGTAAAACGCTCAGGCCACCGGCGAGCGCCAGCACACCGGCCACCCGTACCAGGAAAGCGGCGGCAGGAACACCTGCGGCAGCAGCATAGTCGATACCTGCTCCCAGCGCATGGTTAAAACCGGAAAAAACGAAGATCAGGGCAAAAAGGATGCGCCCGAGTAAGAGGACAATTTTCATAGTGCTGTAGGTTTATGTGTTAGTGCAATCGTATTATATTTACATCAAAGAAAATCACATGAAAAAAGAAAACTCCACGAATGCAATCAATGCCAGGCAACTACGGGGGGATTGTGGAACGGTTTATACTTTATCACTTATCGGCGGCAGATGGAAACCAGTTATCCTCTGGCGGTTGCTGGCCGGAAAGATGCGATACAATGAGTTGAAAAAGTCCATTAATGGTATTTCAGAACGTGTACTGGTATTACAGCTGCGTGAAATGGAAACAGACGGACTGATTCAACGTGCTGTATATCCTGAAGTGCCGCCAAGGGTGGAATATGAAATTACGCCATTGGGAGCTTCTATGGAACCGATCCTGGAGGTAATGTCCGACTGGGGAATATCCCATATGCCGGAAGATATTCGTCACTCCCAGGACCCGACACTTCAGCATGTATGAATATACTGAAAATTCCGGTGGTTATTTTAGTCCGGCATCATTGATGGCGCCAGTGGCGAGTGCTACCCAGTCGTCATCACGGCGACCCTTGCTGAGTACTGTCAGCAAACGCTGATGTACCAGGTTGGCCATTGGCATAGGGGTATACGAAGTTCTTGCCACTTCCAGTACCAGGTCTATGTCCTTCAGGCCTAAAGATGCCTTAAAAGCTGCTTCGCTGCTGAATTCCCTGTTGAGGATCATCCCACCATAGTTGCGGAATATTGGTCCGGAGAACATGGTCGTTGTCAGCATTTCGTACACCACCTTTACGTCCAGGCCGTTCTTTTCCGCCAGCACAAAGGATTCCGCCATCATTTCCATGGAAGCGGCGATCATAAAGTTGCCGATCAGCTTCAGCACATTGGCACTGCCTGCCTTCTCTCCCAGATCAAAAATATTTTTTGCGAAGCCATCTGTCAGCAGATGACGGATACGTTCTTTTCCGTAGGTATGACCGGAGATCACCGCATTGCCCACTTTAGCAGCGGCTGCCTCGGGCCTTGCAAATACCGGTGCGCCCACATAGGTAACACCATGATGTTTGTGATGGTCTGCCAGTGTATTGGCTGTTTCCGGAGAGATAGTACTCAGGGAGGCGTGTACACCACCCTGGCCCAATGCGGCCACGAATGCATCGTTGGCAATTTCCTTCAGGGCAGCATCATCCGATACCAGGGTAAATACGATGCCTCCTTTTTCAATGGCAGCCAGCGGACTATCAACGATCTCTGCACCCAGCGCTTCCAGGGGCAACGCTTTATCACGGGTGCGATTGTAAACCTTCAAATGATGTCCTGCCTTGAGTAAGTTGGTAGCAATGGGTAAGCCCAGGTTACCGATTCCGATAAATCCTATTGTTTTCATAATTGCTTAATTCTGAAATTGAGGTTTCTTTGAAAGGAAAGTTAGTGGAAAAAATCCAGATTCCCGGTAATCGCTATCGCTATAAAAATATTGACGATATCAATTGTAAATCTTATATTAAATGCAGCATTAACCGATAGCCGACTATACCTATGAGATGGATCCTGATCTTATTTTTGTACTGTTATACCTATACCGCTTCAGCCCAGGAGCCTTTGTCTGAAACCGCTACCAGCAGCCACGTGCAGGCATTATACCGTATCAGCAATGCGGAAGCATTAAAAATATTCAAAAGCAGCATCGAATATCCCAGGGCCAGCAAGTATATCAAAGGCGCCACGGAGCAAATTGAATTTAATGCAGACACTTCCCTGTTACATACACTGGTGGGCGTTTTCCCGATAACCGAACCACTCCCGGCCAATATACCTGCCGGTCACTATATCACCGTATCGGCAGCAGGAACGTTGGTGCATTACCGTTACATAACCATCAACACTATACATCTTTCCTTGCTCGATAACAACAGGGGATTACTGCTCACGGTCACCGATAAAGCAGGAAATAATATCCCGGATGCCCATGTGAAGCTCGAAAATAAAAACATCCGTTATAGTCGTAGCACCCAGTGCTACCTGCTGCCGCAGTCCGACAGGCAAGGCATTATTACTGTCTCCTACCAGGGGGTAGATAATTTCATGCATGTATTCCCGGAATATTTTGCAAAAGGCTATGAAGGCAGACCATCGCCCTTCGCCACATTCTGGAAAAGAACAAGACGTGTACTGAGTCCTAAGCGTATCGCAAAAAAAGCCATGCTGTCTTTAAAACCCTACACACATTTTTATCATGCCTATATGGCCTTAAGCAAGCCTAAATATAAACCCGGCGATACCGTTAAACTAAAGACTTTCGCAGTCAATGATAAAGGCGAGCCGGTGAATGAACCACTGCAGGTTCGTGTAGCCCAATGGTATGGCAAACTCGATACGATCATCGCCACCATCCGGCCTTACCGGCCAGGTGGCTATGAATATAGCTTTCCGCTTAACGCATCGCTCCGCATGTTGCGCGACCGTGAGGTAAGCATTCAGCTGGAACGCACTACCGAAGGAAGAGAAACGATAGCGGATAAAAAATTTATCTATGGGGAATATGAGCTGAAAGATATCCTGTTCCAGGTAAGAAGAAACCAGGAACCGACAGATTATGCTAAAGGTCAATCTATTAAACTATTTATTAAAGGCACCGACAACAACGACCTTCCCCTGCTGGACGCACGCGTAAAAATCAGCATCACAACGGAATCTTCTGACAGCTACCGACCAGGCATGACCTTTGTTCCATATAAACTAATGGAAGAAACCATTCCGCTGGAAACCATTGGTGAAACCGTTTTCAATATACCTGATTACATTTTCCCCGATGCCGGCATTCAGTTTACTGTTACGTGTCAGCTGCTCACAAGCGACAACAGCGAAAAAAAGGAAACCTTTACCCTTCATCGCAGTAATAATCCAGGCAGGTTTGAATTTGATGTAAGAAAAGATGAAGTATTCATCAGTTATTTTGAGGGAGATACGCCCAAATCTGTTCCGGGCGCGCTGTTAATCCATAGCGCTGTCAATGATTCACCGATGGTGAAAAATGTAATATTCCCCTGCAAAACGACGATTCATCCCTGGATGACGATGGTCAGTGCCCGGACAGCCGATATCTCCAATGACTATGCGATCGATGGTCATCCTGACCAGGTGGATGTAAGTGGTATTCTCACCAATCATCATCTTCATATATTATTACACAATCCGCGAAATATACCTGTCAGATATCAGCTGATAAAAGAAAAGAGAATTATTGAAAAAGGTTTCGGCACAACGTTCGACAGGCACCTGAGGGCCAATGGCAGAAAGGGTTACAAGCTGAACCTGCAATATACCTACGGCGGCAATACCAGGAGTAAGGAGTACAACTTCCTGAAAACAACTCATGACCTCCAGGTAAATATAGATGCACCACCCGTGATACAGCCCGGTGGAAAAACACGTATAACCGTCAACGTTACAAACCATAACCAAAAGCCTGTTAAGGATGCAGACGTTACCGCCTTTGCCATTACTACCAAATTCGGAGACGGCATGCCCAAGCTACCATCCTGGCCTTACCGTAATAAGAATCTTTCCGCCTACTACCCGTCCTATATGCTGTCCGGCACCAGGACAACACAGCAGGATGCCATGCTTGACTGGACCAGCTGGAAATCCTTACTGGGATTAGATACGATGCCCTATTTCCAGTTCTTTCACCCGGAAAAAGTGCTGTACAATTTTGAAGCTACAGCAGATACGGTTACACAGCTGGCAGTTTATGTAGTGAAGAATGGTTTTCCTATGGTTCCACACCTGATATGGATAGATAATGTGCTGGCTTATACCCACGGTACACTCAGCACCGAACATTACAGTATTCCTGCCACACCTGGCTATCACCAGGTCACCGTAAGAACAGCATCGGAAAAAATTACGCTGGATGATATTTATGTTCAGCAGGGAAGAAAAAACATGATCGCTGTAAATGCAGATATACCAGGCAATGGCGTCACCATCACACCGGCCGGTAATTACTTCAACAGCGAGGAAAGGAACCTGATCAACAATACGACTACTTTCCTGGAAACCAGGGCCTACGGCCATAAAGTGCAGTATGTACAGCAGCAGTATAAAGTCTTGCCGGTGCCTTTTACAAATCCCAAACCTGGCTACCTGATCGGCCCGGGTTACACCAGCTACAACTATATCTATCCGCATCGCTTTAAAGATACTGTCAGCCTGGAAATTGATACACCTGCCATGCTGCGGTCAGCTGATATACCCACACAACCGGAGAACATGGCAGACCGATATTTTTCGGGTAGTCTGTCACATATCTGGGACTACCCTATCCTGAAAGGGTATATTGCCACCACCTCCAGTCTGCTCAGGGATTACAGACATTTTCTCGAAGGACTCTCCATCAATACCAGGGCAGTCTATTACAGGTTCAATAATAAATTAATTGTCCATCATGATCCCTTAACGGAAAAGAATATACGGCAGCAGTTTTTATATGCGCTCCGCGACAAGTTTTTTATTATCCTGGGAGATCGCACGGTACATGAATTCAGCGACTTGCACCCCCAATATTACAAGCTGGTGGTGCTGATGAAAGACAGCGGCTATATTGTGCACGACAGCCTGGAGGTATTCCATGGCGGCGTCACCGTGTATAACTTTGTACAGCCGGAGATATTACCCGACAACGATTCTATTCTACGACTCCGGGAGCTTCTGAATGTAGCCGTGGCGCAGGGTTCAGACGGAGCAGAATTTATCACACCCTATGATAGGGATTACCGCATCAACAATTACTATCGCGGGAATACCACGGCGGGCGACATAAAAATTACCGGAAAGGTTACAGACCTGTCGGGGCGGCCTATCGCCGGTTGCAGTATTGCCGTCAGAAATGGCAGCCGAGCCACCATTTCAATGAACGATGGCAGTTTCATGATGAATGTATTCCAGAAAGATACCCTCTTTTTCTCCTTTATTGGATTTGAGACCATTTCGGTCCCTATTCAGAAAGGCAAGAAAGAATATAACGTTATCATGAACGACAGGACATTTGGCCTGCGGGAAGTAGTTACGTCCTCCTATTCCTATCGCGCGAGGAGGATTTCCTTTAGTGGCTCCGTCAGCGTGGCCAGTGCAGGAAAAGGGCGCGGCAGCAAAAAGAATATGCTGAAAAGCCTGGACGACCCGGCAACCACCAATGCAGCACAGCAGTCTGGTCTGGCTTTATCTGCCAGTAGTCAGCAGCCCCTCATCCTGATCGATGGCGTACCTTATAATGGCGTCTTCACCGACCTTCAAAAGGCCGGTATTGGCACTATTAATATACTGGCAAAAGAAGAAGCCATGGCATTATATGGCAGCGCCGCCGCCAATGGCGCGATCATTGTCACCAGCAATGGGAAAACGCCGCTGCTGCTACAAAAAAACAAAGATGACAAAGTAGAGGAAATAAAACGGAACTACCTGCGGCATAACTTCCGTGATGACGCCTTCTGGCAACCACGGTTACGCACCAACGCAAAAGGAAACGCCACCTTCGACGCCGTTTTCCCGGATGACCTCACCAACTGGAAAACCTTTGCCATCGCCATGACACGAGGCAAAAGAATTGGCGCCGCCACCGCTGAAACAAAAGCTTTCCGCAGTATCGCCACCACCCTTGCACTGCCGCACTTCCTGGTACGGGGCGATAGCCTGGATATTCTGGCCAAAATACTGAACTATAACCAGGACACCCTCCGGATAAACAGTTCACTCACCGTAGATGGAACACCGTTACGCAACAACGACATCACACTGGTGGAAAGTAAGCTGGAAAAGACAGCCGCCATTACCACAACAACAGACAGTATGCGCATCACCAGCCGTATAAAAAATGAAAACATCGATGATGGAGAATACAAGGCGATTCCGGTGATAGCACCTGGTACCATAGAATCATTCGGTACTTTCCTCCCCTTGCGGAAAGACACCTTCTTCACCGTCGCCCTGCAGGATACCACGCCGGCAAGGATAACCGCCACGCTTAGCCCGATGCCGGTATTACTGGATGAAATAAAAAGACTGGAGAGCGACGATCGTTCCTGCAACGAACAGGTGGCCTCCAAACTGATCGCGATGCTATTGCAGAAAAAGTGGTACAAAAAAATGGGTAAAACATTTACCAATGATGAAGAGATCAGAAAGGCAACAACACTGCTGGAAGAAGCCCGCAAAAGGGATGGCATGTGGGGATGGCTCGCCAATCAGCCATCAGAGTTCTGGATAACGGCACATGTCATCAAAGCACTGCATATGGCGGCAAGGGAAAAATTCACCACCACCTATAACGATACGGCCATCAGCAGGTACTTCGTGCCAATACTCGACAGCTTTAAGATGAGCGACAAACTCACCATGATCAACACACTAATAGAGGTAGATCCCGCATTTGAAGCACATTGTTACCTCGATACGATTTCTACCAACATGGTAGACCAATCAGACCAGCTCCGCCTGCTGGAAATAAAACAAAAGGCAGGCATCTCTATATACACCGACTACCTGTTATCACATATAGAAAAAACCAGCTATGGCACTACCTATTGGGAAGCACTTTCTCCTGAATGGTATGTCTGGTATTCGGATATGACAACAACATTAGGCGCCTACCGGATTCTCCGGAAAAAAGGAGGACAGGAGGAATTACTGCGTACTACCCGTGCCTGGGTACTGGAAAGCAGGGCGCTGGATGGCTGGAGAAACACCTATGAATCAGCCAACATCCTGGAAACCATCGGCGACGATCTGCTGGCAGAAAATGAATTGGAACCTCCTGCCCTGTTTATTGAAGGACAACAGATAGCAAAATTCCCTTATGACAGCACCTTTACTTCCCAACAAATTCACGTACAGAAGAAAGGCACCAGGAGTATCTATTTTACTGCGGCACAGCATCATTTTAACAGCAATCCTCAAAAGGTAAACGGGACATTCAATGTCAATACCTATTTCCAGCAGAACAACTACCCTGTCAGTTCCCTTGTTGCGGGTATTAAAACAGAGATGATCGTTGATGTAGATGTAGACCATGCTGCTGAATTCATAGCGATAGAAGTTCCTGTTCCTGCGGGCTGTTCCTATGATGAATCCATGAAATCACTGGACTTCAGCGAGGATTACTTCCGGGAATACCGCTATCAGAAAGTAAATATCTATTGCAGGAAATTGGCCGTTGGCCGTTACAGATTTGTCATTCACCTGATGCCCAGGTATAGCGGCAGGTTTACCATCAACCCGGCCAGGGCGGAAGAACTGTATACCCCGCTGCTGTTTGGTCGCGAAGCGATGAAAAAAATAGATATAGGCGAACGTTAATATAGCTGCTTACCTGGTGCCTCTCCGGGCACTAGGTAAGTTAATTCCCCTTCCGCATTTCATAACCACCTGTAATTCAATACCATACGGCATTCCACATGGTTTTATGCAAGCCATAAGCTATATTTAATCATACCTTATGTCACGATACCATGAAATGGATACTCACTATTTTCCTGTTTTGTTACCTTAGTAATACTGTCGCCCAACAACCGCTTTCTGAAGCAGCGACCCAAAGCCATGTACTGGCTGTTTATAAAATATCCAATAAAGAAGCCCTTGAAGTTTTTAAAACCATGATCAACTATCCGGATGAATTAGAATTTACCCGGGCAGCTTTGCGTCAGGATATTTTTTGGGTAGACGATAATTTGTTGCACACGCCAGTACGCATCATAAAAGAGGATGAGCGAGCGGAGACTGTACTTCCGCCAGGACATTACATCCTGGTAAAAACTGTTGACCAGAAGACCAGCTACAGTTATCTGACGGTCCCTTCTGCGTATACTACGCTTTTAAATAACAACAAGGAGTTACTCCTGGTTATCACGGATATCAATGGTAATCTGATTACTGACGCACAGGTACATCTCAATAACCGCATCATTCCCTACAATAAAAAAAATCAATGCTACCTGCTTCCATCATCCGGAAAAAAAGGCATCCTGCGCGTACAATATAAGGATGTCGTTAATTACCGCCACCTGCTGCCGGCCACAGATGGATATTCACACAGGTATAATGAATTCGATACACGATGGGAATTCTGGTGGCACCGTTTCGGAAAAAAATTCAACCCCGCCCCCGCTTATAAAAAGTTCATCGGGAAATTTAATGCTCATAAAAAAAGTATCTACCAGTACATGGTTATCAATAAACCCACCTTCAAACCTGGTGATACGGTGAAGCTAAAATCCTTTATTGCCGCAGGTAATGGTGTACCATGGACCATTCCGTTACAGGTAAGACTACGCCAACATCAAAGTCATGTAGACACGGTACTTGCCACTATTTCTCCCTACCGGCCTGGTGGATATGATTACAGTTTTGTACTTAATGATAGCCTGCACCTACATTTAGACAATTACGCAGACATCAACCTGGTATCACATGAAAAAAATTCCCGGCGAACCGTTTCCAGCAAATCCTTTTCCTATGAGGCATATGAATTGACCAACGAAAAATTTGAAGCCCGCATAGGCGAAGCGTCAAAGGAATATTACCGCAAACAACCGGTTAAACTTTATTTCAGGGCTACTGACCAGAATGATTTGCCGGTATTGGATGCCAAAGTAAAGGTAACCGTACAGGTACAGGAATCAAGTCAGTATGTAACCGGCATTACCTATATCCCGGATATCATATACGAAAAAACTATCCCGCTCGAAACCATTGGGGAAACGTTACTGATCTTACCTGATTCTATCTTTCCCAATGCACAAATGCGTATTACTATAAACTGTACGCTGGAAAACAGCGCTTTCGATAAATCAGACCAAACCCTGTCTATCCGGTACAACCAGGAACCCGGGATTTTCAGGTTTAAGGAAGAAAAAGATTCGCTGGCTATCTCCTATGAAACGAGGGGACAACAAGTGCCTGTCATAGGACAATTATATATAACCAACCGTTTATCTGATACCGGCATTGTTTACACGCAACAATTCCCGTGTAAAATAGTCAACAGTGCTTTTACCCATGAACTTGTTGCCAGTACCGATAGTGTGAGCACTACCTACAACGTGAATAGCAACAGCAATGAAATTATTGCCCGCGGTGGTATCTTCGGCGACTCACTAATTATCAAACTGGATAATCCCAATAAAGTCCCCTTCTGGTACCAATTGGCAAAAGGTAAAAGGATTATCGAAAGAGGCTATGGTACAGACTATAACAGAACAAGTAAAAGTGGCCGCAAAACAGCTTACAAATTAATGTTGCAATATATTACAGCAGGAATACCAAAGGAAAGATCATTTTATTTCCTCCATGGCAATCATAATTTAAATGTAGATATAGATGCACCAGCTGTCATTCAGCCGGGAGGCAAAACACGTGTAACGGTTAAAGTTACGGATGCAGATGATAAACCCGTGAAAGACGCGGATGTTACTGCGTATGCCATTACCAGCAAATTTAAGGCAGGCACTCCTTACGCCCCTAAGTTCCCCTACTACAACAGGAAATCCCTGAATAGCATCAAAAGGTATAAATTCACCGAAACAATTGATGCCAACTTCGACCAGACATTAAACTGGGATAAGTGGAAATCGGTTCTCGGACTGGATACCATGGCCTATTACCGTTTTTTTCATCCTGATAGTGTGTTGTATAACTTTGAGCCTACCATCAATGGCGCTACACAGCTGGCCCCGTTTGCCGTTAAACATGGTATGGCACAAATGCCTTACCTGATATGGATAGATGACCAATTGGTCTATATACGTGGCACCAGCAATACCACTTATAGCTTCCTGGTAAACCCGGGATACCACTCCGTAAGAATCAGGACCAGCGACCAGGAAATACACGCCGATCATATCTATGCCCCTGCCATGAAAAAAACATTTATCTCTCTTAACCTGGATCACAGCACAGCTGCTATCAAAATAAATGAGCGAACAAATGTTTTCACAAACCAGGAGAAACAACTGATAGACAAAAAAACATATCAACTGGCAAAGGTGGGAGATAGAAAATTGAGGTATATCAAATCCTACAGTGGTATATATCCGTTGCCTTTTGAAGGGAGTGAAAGCTCACTGCTGATAGGTCCTTTTCAGCAAGTCGAGAATGTCTTTTCAGTACCGGGTTCATTTGAGCAGGAGTATGTGGCAGAAGGCAATTACTCTTTCGAAATACAGAAAGGATTGGTGAAACAAAAAGAAGCGCATATCAGCGAAAAATATTTTTCCGGCAAACTGGAATCTGACTGGGAACTACCTTCTCTGCGCGATTATGTTTCAGACCGGCTCATGCTTGATTCTTTATACAATGAGTTTGTCGAGACATTAAATACTACTTTCCTGCATGATGATTCACCAGGAACAGGACAATTGATGGTGATGCATGATATGGTTGTAAGAAGAAGCATCAGGCAGCAGTTTCTATATTCGATGTCCGACACCTCTTTCCTGTACATGAGAGGTACCTATGATCAGACATTTGCACGTCTCAAACCCGGCTACTATAAGCTGCTGGTACTCATGAAGGGAAATGGGTATGTTATCCATGATTCCCTGCAGGTCAGAGATAGTCAGCTTGTTGTTTACAATTATAAAAAGACTGTCATCACCCCGGATAACGACAGTATCCGTGAAATTCGCAAACTCCTGGATGAAACAGTTATCAACAAGGTCGGCGGCGATGTATTCGTACGCCGGGCAAGCGCCCAGCCTAAGGAGTCTGAAGAGCTACGTACACTCGACATGAACCTTCCATTGATTACAGGTGCCAATCTGAAAGGGAAAGTATCTGGTGTAGTAAAAGATAATAACGGGGACCCCATCTATGCTTGTACTATCCAGGTGAAAGGCACGCGCAATGGTGTCATTACGGACACCAGGGGAGCGTTTACATTAAGGGTTCCTGCCCAGGGAGAGTTAGTATTTTCCATGGTAGGATATGAAAGAAAAACTTATCCGATTACCAACAACAAGGTTTATAATATTACTTTAAATCAAAGTGTAAATGCATTAAACGATGTAGTAGTTACCGCCTACGGCACACAAACCAGGAAAGCATCATTATCAGCACCGGCATTAACGCAAACACCCAATGCTACCATTGCGGAGGCGCTGCATGGGAAAGTAGCCGGTATCTCCTTTCGTGGGGAAGGGTACGCTAAAGGGAAGCAAAAAATATTGGTGTTGATAGATGGCGTTCCATATAACGGCGCTGTTGAAGATCTCGATAAATCGGCCATTACCTCGATGCAGGTATTAAACGGCACTGAGGCCGGCGCGCTATATGGCAGCGCTGCTGCCGATGGAGCTATTGTTATTACCACCAATGGTAAAAGTCCGTTCGGCGCGCATACCGCCGGCCCTGAACAGGAACCAGTGGCGCCGGAGAACAGGCTGCGCCGCAACTTCCGCGACGATGCCTTCTGGCAGCCACGGTTACGCACCAACGAAGCAGGAAAAGCCAGCTTTGATGTCACCTACCCCGATGACCTCACCAGCTGGAATACCGTTGCACTGGCCTTCACCAGCCATAAACAGACAGGTACCGCATCAGCTACAACCAAAGCCTTCCGGACAGTAGCCGCATCCCTGGCGCTTCCCCACTTCCTGGTATATGGAGATACGCTCGACATACTCACCAAAATCACCAACTATAACCAGGATTCTCTATATCTGCAACGACAGCTGAAAGTAGATGAAAAAGAACGTTTAAGCGGCCCCGTTTCACTGGTCAACAGCAAAACAGAACTGACCGCTGTTACACCACTTAGCACCGACAGCATGCGTGTCAGCTTCCTGGTCAGCAATGACCATATCGGCGATGGCGAATACAGAACGATTCCTATTAACACAGCTGGCACCACAGCAAGTATCGGTACCTTCCTGGCCTTGCGGAAAGATTCCACCTTTACCATCAATCCCGCAGATACCACACCAGTACAGGTTTTCGCTAGTAGCTCCGCTATGCCGGTATTGTTAGATGAAATACAGAAATTAGGAAATTATAAATATTTCTGCAACGAGCAGACCGCCTCCAGGCTCATAGCGTTACTATTACAAAAGAAATGGTATGAACAGCTGGACAGCACTTTCACCGGCGACAAACAGATCAATAAACTAATCCGGTTACTGGAACAAAACCGCAACCAGGACGGCCTGTGGGGCTGGTGGAAAAATACGGAATCTGAATACTGGATCACGGCGTATGTCATGAAAGCCTTGTACATGGCCACGCTGCAAGGCTTTAAAGCCGAATATGATCCCGAAGCCATTACCCGGTTCGTTGCACCGATACTGGGCACCTACCCGCTACCAGACCAACTGCAGCTCATCGATGCACTCATGACCGTTGACCCGTCTTTCAAAGCAGCAGCCTACCTGGATACCATCAGCACAGCCAAAACAGCTGCCTGGTGCCGGCTAAAACTACTGGAACTGAAACAGCGTGCAGGCATTAAAGTGAGTACATCGTATTTGCTGCATACCACCCAGCATACCAATTACGGGAATACTTTCTGGTCAGATGAAGACCCTGGCATAATAGGCACCAGGATGCTCAATACGCTGGCTATATACCGCATCCTGAGAAAGGAAGGCGGCCACGACGAGCTGCTGCGCAGTACCAGGGCCTGGATCCTGGAAAACAGGGGCGCCAATGGCTGGTTAAATACCTGGGAATCTGCCAATGTCCTGGAAACCATTGGGGATGATATCATTGCGGAAAATGAGCGCGAAGCGCCTTCCCTGCAAATCAACAACCAGACCATCACTCAATTCCCATTCCGGCAAAGGTACCCTGCCACCGCGTTACAGGTGCAGAAGAAAGGGAACCGCAGCATTTACTTCTCCGCTACGCAGCAGCATTTTGTTGCCAACCCTGTAAGAAAAGATGGGGCGTTCCGTATCAGCAGCAGCTTTGCAATGAATGATAAAATGGTAGACACGCTCACCGCCGGCAAGGAAATTACCCTTCAGGTAAATGTGGAAGCAGTGGATGATGGCGAATATGTAATGCTGGAGATTCCGGTTCCTGCTGGTTGTTCCTTTGCCGAAAAGAGCCAGGAATACTGGCATGGTGTCGAGTCTTACAGAGAGTATTATTATGATAAAGTCAATATCTATTGTCGCAAGCTACGCAAGGGACAACATCAGTTCACCGTGAAACTGCTGCCGCGTTACAGTGGCAGGTTCAACCTGAATCCTGCGAAAGCGGAAGAAATGTATGCCCCTGCGCTGTACGGCCATGAAGGCATGAAAAAAGTAAATATCCAACAGCCATAACGTTATTTCCCGCGTTGCAGCGCGGGAAATAAACCTTATATTTATAAAGACCTTCAAAAAGCCCAAACATGAGAACAGTACAATCCTGGCTGGATGAATATGGTTCCAGTCACCGTAATTCCACGAACAAGCTGATACACTGGATCTGTGTACCGGCTATCTTCTTCAGTATTGTTGGTTTCCTGTATAACATTGCACTGCCAATACACCTGGGCGGTTTACAGCTGACCGTAGCGCATATTGCACTGGCACTGGTGCTGGTATATTATGTACGGCTCTCTCCTTCCCTGGCCGCAGGCATGCTGGTTTTTGTACTGGTATGTTTATGGCTGTGGCGATTCATTGAAAATCATGGTATTGCTCCATGGAAGCTGTCGTTGGCGATATTTGTTCTCGCCTGGATCGGTCAGTTTATAGGTCATAAAATAGAAGGCGCCAAACCTTCTTTCTTTAAAGATCTGCAGTTTCTCCTGATCGGGCCGGCATGGCTGATGAGCTTTGTTTATAAAAAAGCCGGCATCCCCTATTAATAAATCTTCCCGCTACTATCTTCTTACATACTATCTTCTTACAAAAAATAATAAAGCCCCGATGAATATCGGGGCTTATTTACCTAAACCTACAACTGTTACACTGTTATTGCAACAATTAATTTATAAAGAAGTAAACTGTTAGTGCATATTGCTGGTATCCAGTTTACCTTTTTGTTTATTGCCTTTTACCATCAGTACGAATGGTATACAGATGAGGAACATGACACCGAGGTACAGGAATACATCCATGTACGACATTGTTGCGGCCTGTTTCATCACACTGTAATCGAGGAGCTGATAACCGCTTTTCAGCGCGGTACCTGCATCCATTCCATGTCCCTGGAAGTTGTGCTGCATCTGGGTCGTTCTGTTAATCACATCAGGGTTATTGATGTTCAGATTGGCCACCAGGTCGTTGCGGTGCATCTGTGTACGGCGGGTCATGAAGGTAGTGATCAATGCCACCCCAAAGGAACCACCCAGCTGACGCATCATACCGGTGAATGCCGCACCCTGTCCGATCTGCTGACCTTTCAGGGAAGAAAGTGCCAGTGTGGTGATAGGAATGAAGAGCAGACCCATACCGATACCACGCACGTTCAACATCCAGAAGAAGTTGTTGGCACCGGTATCTGCAGGCGTGAGTACATTATATCCCCAGAAACAGAATACAAAGAACAGGAACATACCACCTGCTACCAGGTATTGTTGCGGAACTCCTTTCTCCAATAGCTTACCGATGATCGGCATCATAAATGCCGTTGTCAGTGAGGCCGGTATCATGAGCATACCCGATTGGGTAGCCGTCCAGCCAAGCGTTCCCTGTGTATACAGCGGAATGATGAAAGTAGAACCATATAAACCAAAACCGAGAATGAAGGACAGGATGGTACCTACGCGAAGGTTCGCATTTTTTAATACCCTCAGTTCCACGATTGGATTCTTGTATGTCAATTCTCTCCAGATGAAGAAGAAGAGTGATAATGCACTTGTTACCGCCAGGAGGGTAATCATCGGATCGTTGAACCAGTCGTCTTCCTGACCACGTTCCAGCACATATTGGAGGGAACCTACACAGGCTGCGAGTAAACCGATACCGAGGAAGTCAATTTCGCTGGCAGATTTCTTCTCACCATATTTCGGGCTGCGTACGAACTGCAAAGTAAGCAGGGTAGCGATAATACCGATAGGAATATTGATATAGAAAATGTAAGGCCATGCATAGTTATCGGTAATCCAACCACCTAAAGGAGGACCTAAGGTAGGGCCGATGATAACACCTAAACCATAGATCGCCTGGGCAGTACCGCGTTTTTCCGGCGGATAGCTTTCCGTGATGATCGTTTGAGACGTTACCAGGAGTGCACCACCCCCAACACCTTGAATGAACCTGAATAGCACCAGTTCCCACATCGTTGAGGAGTTACCACAAAGGAAGGAAGCTACGGTAAATATGACGATGGATACCGCGAAGTAGTTACGGCGACCGAACTGCTGGGATAACCAGCTGGTCATTGGTACGATAATTACGTTACCGATTGCATAGGCCGTAATTACCCAACCAATTTCACTCATGGTGGCACCCATGTTACCACGCATGTCGTTCAATGCCACATTCACGATCGTGGTGTCCACGATTTCCAGCAGCGCACAGAAAATAGCTGTGATCGTGATGATCACCCTGCGCGAGCCGTATTCTATTAAAGATTCTTGTTGTAGCATGGAGTAATTATGTTGTCATTGAAAGCAGCATGACCAGGAACTAATAATTAATGCCGTAACTGGTTTCCTTTTGATTGTATCTATAATTAATGCTAATGATTTCCGCCGTTGAATTGGATCGTGGTCACCGATTAATTATTAATTCCGGGTCATTGTGCTTCCGAATATTTTTAGTTGAGATGTACGTCTACAAGAACGTTCATACCTGGGCGCAGTTGCTTCACCAGCTCGTCGTTAGGATTGTCGAACTCGATTTTCACAGGAAGACGCTGTACAACTTTTACGAAGTTACCAGAAGCGTTGTCCGGAGGCAGCAGTGCGAATTTAGCACCGGTTGCAGGCGCAAAGGAAGTGATTTTACCCATCAGTTCTTTACCACCGAAAGCATCTACTTTAACAGCTACTACCTGGCCCAGTTTCATTTTCTCCAGCTGTGTTTCCTTGAAGTTAGCCACTACCCAAGGGGTGTTGTCCAGCACAATGCTGAAGAGCGACTGACCTGCATTTACAAACTGTCCTGGCTGTACATAGATTTTAGACAGTACGCCATCTTCCTGCGCGATGATTACAGCATAGCTCTGGATCAGTTTCGCATCAGCGATATCAGTTTCGCGCTGTTTGATAGCAGCATCAGCAAGGCTGATCTGTTTACCGGTAGCAGCACTCTGAGAAGATACTACGTTTGTCTGGCGGGAAGCAGCTGCTTTCTGTTTCTGTAAAACATCCAGCTGACGTTCAGCAGTTTGTTTTGCAGCCAGCGCCTGCTCATATTGCTGTTGGGTAATAGAGTGGTCCTGGATCAGGTTGTTGTAACGCTCGTAATCCTGGTTAGCTCTCCAGAGGTTTACTTTGGCAGCTTCTATCTGTGCATCATAGGTGCTTACCTGTGCCTGCGCAGTGCTGATACCTGCTTCTGCAGCAGCAGTAGAGGCCGCGGCAGCATTTCTGTTTGCTTCAGCTGTAACCATTGCAGCTTCGGCAGACTGTACCTTGATGGCCAGGTCACGATCGTCCAGAATAACCAGGGTATCGCCTTTTTTAACGTGCTGGTTATCTTTTACAAGAACTTGTTTAACATAACCGGAAACACGGGGAATAACCGGGCTAACATTTGCATCGATCTGCGCGTTGTCAGTTTCTTCGTGATGTTGACCGTGAATGTATTTAGTGACACCGAATGAGCCACCACCGATTACCAGCGCTGCCAGTACGATGACGAACCCTTTACTACGCTTTTTAGGAGCGGTTGTTTCCTGCATGGTTGTATTATTAGTATGGTTTGAAGCTTTAGTTTGCGTTTCCACAGCTTTAAAGTTTGTGTGTGTAAGGATTATTTATTTGCCTGTTCCAGTAAACCGGCAGCTTTCAGCAAATTGTTGTAAGCTACCAACGCATCTGCTTTTGCATAAGCATAGTTCAGATGAGACTGAAGATTTGCTACGGCAGCATCCAGTAAATCGGTTGTGGTTGCCAGCGCATTTGCATGTTTATTCTTAGTGATACGGTAATTCTCTTCTGATTGTTCTATTGCCTTTACGTAAGTATCCATCTTTTTATGACTCAACAGATAATTTTCGTATGCCTGGTAAACATCCAAGTGAATGTTATCGTTGATCCTGGCTTCGTTTGCACGAACCTGGGCCAGCTGTGCATTTGCAGCAGCTACCTTGGATTTGTTTTTCCAGAGAGAGTGTACATTGTATTTCAGACCTACACCGGCAGTAACTGCGTTGGTGATGGTGATAAAATTAGGAATGTAGGCAGCTACATAACCACCGGTCAGTGCCAGCTGAGGATACATTTCACCTTTCACCATTTTAACGTTGGAGGTAGCAGCACCTTCACGAGCCTGTAAGGATTGTGCATCTTTACGGTTCTGATAAGCCAGCTGCTCGAACTCAGCAACACCGCGGGTGTCCTGTGCAGCACCACCAACAAAGATGGTAGAGTCTACCGCAAGAACAGTGTTGTCAGGTAACCCCAGCATGATGTTCATGTTCAGGTTAGCCACTTTCTGACTGTTCTCCGCATCCATGAGCAGGAGCTCGTAGTTAGACTGCTGTAACTCGGCTTTCAACAGATCGTTGCGGGCCAGTAAACCGTTCTTTTCCATGTTGGAGAAGTCCTTCACACGGCTGGTAGCCTGTTTCAGGTTTTCTTCCATCAGCAACACGCTCTGCTGTGCTTTATAAAGATTGCTGTAAGCAGCGATCGTGTTCTGCATTACATCTTCTTTATCTTTGTCTGCATCCAGTTTAGCTGCAGTAGCCAGGTAGCGGGATGCCTGTTTACCGTTCTGGATCATCATACCAGCAAACACCGGGATAGACAGGTTAGCCATTCCATAGGCAGCACTGTTCACCTTAGGCATTTCTGAACCACCGGAACCGGAACCACTGCCTGAATTGCTTTGTCCGAATTTCAGGTCGATGTTTGGATTGGTTAGTCTCATGTAAGCCCCGGTAACGCTCAGGTCAGGTAGCTGACGGTCGTTGGCTTCTTTCACATTGGCGTTTGCTTCTTCAATCTTAGCCTGACTTACTTTTAACTGTTTACTGTTTTGAATACTCAGCGATATGGCTTCACTTAACGACAACTGCTTGGTAGCACCTTGCTGCTGTGCGGAGGCTGCCTGAAAAACCAGGGTCAGCAGGATTCCCGTTGTAAGCGCATATAATCGTGCGTATATGCTTCTAGAATTCATGTGTAAGGATTGCTTTAAACAATTTTTTTAAATAAGCACTTACCCTGATCTTTAAATATTCTCTGAATTCATCTTCAGGCATATGTGCGAATTCGGGTTCTGATCTTATAAATGACTTTGCTGGCATTACCTGGTGAATAGTACCAAAAAGCGTAGACATCAATAATACCACGTCTACATCTTTGTAGAAGGTTCCATCCTCCTGCGCTTTGGTAACAATCGGCTGAATCAACCCCATCATTTCCACTTTTAAATCCCAGATCAGATCTTTTACCGGACTCTGGTCCCGGTTCATCTGCTCCCGGTTCATAATACACTGGAAATTCTGTTCATTCAGCAACTTATTCACAAACCGGTCTATCAGCGCATATAATTTTTCCATCGGACCCATGGTATCATTTTGTACCAGTTCCTGGATAAATGAACGGGATGCGTTCATGCGATACCTGAATACTGCCTCCAGTAATTTCTCTTTGGAGCCGAAATAATAAGATATCATGGCAATGTTCACATCCGCTTCCTGCGCAATATCCCTGACCGAAGTGCCATGAAAGCCCTTGTCGGCAAACAGCCGCTCAGCAACAAATAAAATCCCGAGCTGTTTTTCACTGTATACTTCCATGTTCCTTGTCTGATTTGTTAGTTTGACAAGGCAAAATTAAACAAACGTTTGATTTAAACAAATTTTCAATTAATCGTTTGTTTAAATTTTTTTATTTATAATATATAAAGAACTATATTTGAGAAAGAAGGAAGCATAAGATTTTTTTCTCTTTACAGTTTCTTAACTTCAACGCCAAAATTCTCTTAAATCTTCCCGCAACTGAAGACGATACTCCCGGGGAAATATTTTAACTTAATAGAAATAATCTGCTTATTTAAAAGCCACAAATATGGAAAAGACCCGACAATACGGGAAAATCACCACCCCCATTATCGCCGGCGCTGCACTGCTGGCAGGCACCCTGGACCTTGTCACCACCCTGATCATGTACGTGCTCAGAACACACCGGCCCTTCACTGATATATTATTATTTATATCCAGTGCCCTCTTCGGTCCCGCTGCCTTCAGCGGACACAAAGCTATGCCATGGTTTGGCGTGCTTATTCACTATGCCATCGCCTTCGTATTCTCCACCCTCTTCTTCGTCCTCTACCCGCTGATAAGAAAAGGCATCCGGAATACCTTCCTCATCGCCGTACTTTACGGCTGCTTCATATGGGTGATTATGAACCTCGTGGTATTACCCATGACGCATGTAAAACCCGTTCCCATTACAACGTTTGGCGTTGCAGTAGGTGCAGGAATTCTTATTCTGATGATAGGATTACCGCTGGCAATTATCGCTAACAAGGTGAGTAAGCCGGCAACTGCTTAAAATTAAAAAGAAGGGCGGGCGCTTCAATATAAAAAGCCCGCCCTTGCACATCTCGAACCATTGCAAGATGTTGTACCTGTTTATCAACCGTATTTAGAACTTATTTTTATAAGGCAGACCCATAGCGCTCTACCGGCCAGGTCTGGCCCCAGTTATTTTTTAGAATGGTCGTAATCTGATTATGCCCGGCAGAATTCATGTAGGTTAACAATAGATATGGCTATTTTGAGTCACCCTTCCGGGTCTTATGTTGTTTTTGTTATTATACTAACAGGAACATCCTTAAAATGTTCAATATTTTTTTTATTCTCATAAAAGCAATCCACCTGCGGGTGCAGATAATCGGGTTATTACCTACACCGTCAGGCCATAGGTGGCCAGTTCAGCTAATGTACCTTCATAACTTCTATGGCAGATACTATTCAATCCCAATCCACGGGCTACATCTACAAACATATCCCTGTCTTCAATATATACCACTTCCTCCGGCTTTACCTGCGCAATATCCAACGCAATCCTGTAAATATCCGCATCAGGTTTTCTGAAATGTACAAAGCAGGAAGAAATAAAAAAATCAGCAATAGCCGATATCCCAAACTGATGAATACGATGTGTATTCAACTCCCTACCTTCATTGTTCACGATAGCCACTTTCAACCCATGCTTCACCTTCAGCAGCCTGATTAATTCCAGCATACCGGGCAATGCGGCCGTCTGGTCAAACATAAACTGCCGGAACGTTTCTTTCGAAAATTTACGCGGGGTATAAAACACCACCCGGTGCAAATACTCATCCAGCGTGAGCTTCCCTTCTTCATAGGTATCAAAGGTCAGGTGATGCCGCTCCTCTGTTTCCACCGCATCCAACTCAAATTTTTCAACGGCCAGCTTACGGGCCTTCCTGTCCCAGCCATTGGTCAGCAATACGCCGCCAATATCCAGGAATAAAGTGGTGATCTTGTGCTTGCTCATAACGATAATAAATTACAGGAGCCGGTAGTTGCATTCATCCTTTCCCTGCCAGCTCCTGTATAACAACTATTTAGACTTACTCTTTGTTTTAGGATCTTTCTTCTCTATGAAATAACCATTAAAGTTAATTGGCTGACGATTGTTGCTCGTCACCTGCAACGAACCATATCCATCAGTACCCATCGTCATAAATACCGTTGCAATTTCCCGCTGGTCCTTTACGGTAATGGTTATATCCCAGCCACCTTTCTTACGTTCTTCTACCTTGTAACCGAACTGCTTCGACTTGAATGTCAATGGAGATTTAGTGACGTCCATCGGCGCCGTATAGGCGCGACCGTAGTATGGCAGATAACTCTCCAGACTGTCTTTCGTAACGCTGAACGAATATTCGCCCGACAGCTGAACGGTCCTCCCAGACATAGGCAACGCACTTTGTGGAACAAAAACATACTGCTGCGCATCCAGCCATGATTTCACAGCTGCCTGTTTAGCGGCTTCCTTCTCCGCCCTGGTTTCCTTTTTCTGCGCGGAAACGCCGGATATTGAACCTGTTAACAATATCCCCAACATAATAGGAATGAAAATGCTTTTCATATACGCCTGTTTAAGTAACAACATCGTTGTGATGTGCTATCTAAATTTCGTAAAAATTCAAATCCAAAAATGTTTTCACTGATTTCCTCCTACACTATTAACAAATTAACTAAATTGCGAATATATTTCATCCGCAATCCCGCCTTAGTTTCACCATATAACGGTCTATGCATCGAATCACTCTTCCGGAGTTAATACGCAAAATACGAACCAGCGAGCAACCAGATGAAATCATTGCCTATATCAGCCAAAACCTGCCCTATCTTTCCCGCGACTCGCAATCTATGTTGCTGGGGGAACTGCTGGAATACCAGGACACCTTTTTTGAAGCTGCCGAACTGCTGACAACCGTCGGACAAGCAGATATTCACTACAAAAAAGAAGGAATGATCCCGATCGTTTTCTGTGCGGTAGGCGCCAACAAACCACTGGCCGTAGAATATGCACTGGCCAAAGGCGCCAGTCTGCATATCGACAGCCCGGATTACCTCTTCGCGATTGCCTACATCTTCCGGGAACACCGGTTGAGTAATATTTCCGAGATGCTCCTGATTCTCATCCAGCGCAACATCCATTTCAACTTTGTGCTGGCGAGTCTGGAAACCCCGCTCCTGCTGGCCACCCGTTATAATGCCCACCCGGAAGTAGTACATTTTCTCGTGGAAGAACGGGTAGATAAATATGCCTATGATGAAGATGGTTTTACCGCCCTGCACTATGCTGCCTTCGGTAAAGCACCCAACCTGCATCGTTCCCTGATCACCACGGTAGACGATGTATTGCTGACCACCCAATTTGCCACCAGCATGGAACCGGTGCCCAACTGCGTAATACGTGTAGAAGCGGAAACCACGTTTGAAGAATTTATCTATATCGCACTCAATGCATTCCTTCATACCAGGCACCTCATGTACGAGGAAATCTTCGAAAAATACTATTTCCGCCTGCATACCATAGCAGAACATATCTCCACGATCTGGGAAAAGGCCGGGGTAAGAAATTCCGGATAATTCTGGAAATATCCCGGAAATTTGTATTTTAGGAATAGAACACCAAATCCTAACCTTAAAAGAACCAAACATGTTAAGTACCCTGACCGCACTGTGCCTTCTTTCATTTGTTGCACATGTATTCCTGTTATTCACCGCATTTAACAAAAGTGGCGTCAACAAAGGAAAATATCTTTGGTCGCACATTACCCTCTGGCTCGCCGGTATACTGGCCTGCGTTATTACCCTGATGTTTGCCGGCAAAGGCGTTTCTTCTCTGGTGGATGTTTTCGATACCCCGGTAAAATCCGGTATGCTGATCGTGCTGGCGTTTGCGCTGTCGCTGATTGCACATACCGTAGTGCGGAAGCTGGTGATGCCGCGTTATGCGAAGTAATTGAATGCTAAGTTTTTTTGAAAAGCAGGCAAATGCCTGCTTTTTTTATTTTCTTTTTCTCCCGGAAAGGATATAGTGCAGAAGATTATTCTTCGTCGAAGTTAAAAAGAGAAAGCTGGGGCGAAGGCCCTTCCTTGCCAATACTGACATGTGCTTCACCGAAGTTGGAGACAGTGATACCCAGCAAACGAATGGGATATTCTCCCGGCGAAGTAGCCGCCAGCAATTGTTTGGCAGTATCCAATATTGTCTGGAAATCGTTCAGCGGATAGGGAAAAGATTGGTTCCTGGTGATCTGTTTAAAGTCGTTATACTTAATTTTAAGCGTAACGGTACGGCCTTTCAACTGATGCCTCTCCAGCCGGCCGGCCACGGTGGCAGCTATTTTGGTGAGTTCCTCATGCATGGCGTCTACCTGTGTGAGGTCTTCCGGAAAAGTATCTTCTGCACCAACAGATTTGGTTTCGCGGTGCGGCTGCACCGGCCTGTCGTCGATACCACGAACAATCCTGTAGTAAAATGCCCCTACCTTCCCGAAGTATTGCGTCAGCTGCGCTTCTGTGAGCTTTTTCAGATCGGCGCCGGTATACAGGCCCATCTTCTTCATCTTGTCTGCCGTAACACGGCCAACACCATGAAATTTCTCTACAGGCAACTGTTCCATAAAGGATTCTATGGCAGAAGGACCTATAAACGTAAGCCCGTCGGGCTTCTGCAGATCAGAAGCAATTTTTGCCACGAATTTATTGATGGAAACGCCCGCGGATGCGGTGAGTTGTAATTCATCACGGATCGCCTGTTTGATCTGCTTTGCTATCTCAATGGCAGAACCTATCTGTGGTTTATCTACCGTAACATCCAGGTAAGCCTCATCCAGAGATAACGGCTCTATGATATCCGTATAACGTGAGAATATCTCCCTGATCTTCCTGGATACTTCTTTATAGGCGTCAAATCTTGGTTTAACAAATAGTATATGCGGACAAAGCTGTAAGGCACGCTTGCTGGGCATGGCAGACCTTACACCAAATTTCCTCGCTTCATAACTGGCCGTAGCCACCACGCCTCCCCTGCCTTCCGGTGAACCACCCACTGCAATCGGCTTTCCGCGGTACATGGGGTTGTCGCGCTGCTCCACAGACGCATAAAATGCATCCATATCTATATGAATGATTTTACGCAGATGACTATGTTTACTATTGTCCATGAATACTTGCAGGCTATCCCGCAAAGATACACACAAATAACTACTTACTTTTTCGTGCCAAATGAAAAAAGCCGCCTCATAAATGAGACGGCCCCCTTCGTGTTCGCTTGCCAACGAATAGCTTTATTTAACCGGTCTGATTACGTATTCATATTTCGTATCTGCAAATGGTATACGGTACTGCTGCAATGGCTGTGAACCCCAGCTATCGATACCCTGTACACCTGATTGATTCAGGTCCACATGCATAAAGATTTTATCACGCGCCACCAGCTCACCGGAATGGTACTGATGCTTGTCTGGCGCCGGATCCAGGTCATCTACGCTGTAAGGCAGCGCAGAGAAACTGATCGGCTGTTCCAGAGCTTCAATACGAATACCTTTACCTTTTTTGTTGGTCATCGTCACCCAACGTACTTCTGTTTTATTACCACTCTCCTGCGGGCGTGCATAAGGGAAATATTGTCCTGCAACATCCCCGTTATAAATACCTACAAAAGAAGCTGTTTTTCTATCCCAGTAGTTCTCCCATGGACCACGGCCATAATACCTGATCTGATCAAAAGATCTGGCCAGTTGTAAATCCGTGCCATAACGTAGCAACATTTTCTGTTTGCTGCCGGCATTACATTGCAGGGCATTACTCACTTTGATGGTACCATCTGCAAAAACGGTGAATTCCTGCGTGGTAGCGGCATCAACACCTGGCAGCTGCGCCTGGAAGGTCACTTTAACAGCATCGTTCGTTTGCTCCATTTTATTTGTAACGGTCGCGTTTTCGTAGACATTCCTCCATGCACGCATGGAATGATTATACCCCGCGCCAATGTCGTTATCTGTTGGTGCGCGCCAGAAAGCAGGCTGCGGACCACTTTCCACCACATTTTCTCCATTGATGCTATAACTGCCCAGGATACCTTTTGTTTTATCGAAGGTAACAGCGAAGCCATTTCCTTTTACCACCAATGTTTTAGCATTATTTTCATCTACAATGAGCTTACCGGCGGTTGTCTTGAGACCCGCTTTCACAGGGAGTTGTACGGCAAACTGTTCTGCCGCCTGTTCATAGCCTGCCGGCAGGAAAGGCTCTTCTTTTTTCAGGTTGTACCGTACGTTCAGGTAGTATTCCTTCGCTGCATCCATTTGTTTTTTAGGAGAGATGGTGAAGCTGGCAGAATCCTGCGGCGCTACCTTCAATTCAGCAATGGTACCGCGTTCTACAACATTTCCATCTTCCAGTAATTCCCAGTTTAACTGGTAATTGGAGAGATCACGGAAGAAATACCCGTTACGAACATTGATTCGTTTATCTGTTAATGTAGTATGAATATGCTGGTATACTTTTTTCACTTCTACCGCCATCGGTGTCAGCTCGCGGTGGGCCGTCACCACACCTTTCACGCAGAAGTTGTTGTCGCTGAAATCTTCGTTGACAGGACCACTCAGCGGGAAATCGCCACCATAGGCCAGTATACGTTTACCATTCTTAACCGTGTCGATACCCTGATCTATCCACTCCCAGATGAAGCCACCCTGCAGGTAAGGATTATTTTCTATGGCCGACCAGTATTCCTGGAAGTTACCCAGACTGTTACCCATGATATGCGCGTATTCGCTCATGATCATTGGTCTGTCGGGGTTACGCTGTGAATACTTAATAAGTGAGCCTGGCGAAGGATATTGCGGCACGATGATATCGGTATTGTAATCTCTTTCTGCGCGCTCGTATTGTACCGGGCGGATATCATGTGATTTAAGCCAGTCGTAGGCTTCGTAGAAGTTACATCCGTTGCCGGCTTCATTTCCCAGCGACCAGGTGATCACCGCAGCATGGTTTTTATCGCGTTCGTACATACGTAAGATACGCTCCAGGTGCGGTACACGCCATTGTTTATCGTTTGCAAAGGAATAAGCCAGGTCATAATAACGGCCATGCGACTCGATATTGGCTTCATCAATTACGTACAAGCCGTATTCATCGCAAAGCTGCATCCAGTAAGGATCAGGAGGGTAATGCGAATGACGCACCGCGTTCACGTTCAGCTTTTTCATCATTTCCATATCCTTGCGCATATCTTCATGCGATAGGGTATGGCCCTGTGTGGCATTGTGTTCATGCCTGTTGACACCTTTGAGGAAAACACGTTTACCATTAACGAGGAAATTCCTGTCTTTCAGCTCAACAGAGCGGAAGCCTACCCGTTGCGGGATTACTTCCAGCACCTTGCCGTCTTTATCTTTCAGGGTCAGTAAGAGCGTGTACAGGTAAGGTACTTCGGCCGACCAGGTATTTACATTTGGAAGCTCTTTACTGAAGCTCACTTCAGATTTATAATTTCCCAATACCTTTTGTACCCCGGTTGTTTCATCGCTGTACACTGTTTTGCCTGCTGCATCCTGGAGGGTTACAGCCACAGCAAAAGTATCTGGCTTACTATGATTGGTATGCTGATCGATGCGGTAATTATCTACCTCTACATTTAATTTCAGGGTACCATTTTTATAGGTATTGTCCAGTCCGGCCATTACCTTAAAGTCCCTGATATCCAGTTTGGGTGTGGCATAGAGGTATACTTCTCTTTCAATACCGGAGATGCGCCACATATCCTGGCATTCGAGGTAAGAGCCATCGCTCCATCGGTAAACCTGCAGTGCTACCAGGTTTTCGCCCGGGTGCAGGTATTTGGTGATATCAAATTCTGCTGCCAGTTTGCTATCTTCAGAATAGCCAACTTTTTTTCCATTTATCCAGATGAAGAAAGCGGATTTAACAGCGCCCAGGTGAATGAATACCTGTTTACCGTTCCAGTTTTCCGGGAGGGTAAACTTTTTACGGTAAGAGCCGACAGGGTTATTATCTTCCGGAATATCGAAAGGTGCATTCAAATCGCTGCCTGTTTTCTGGCGGCCGGCAAATTCGTATGGCTGGTTAACGTAAATAGGCAGGCCATATCCGTTTACTTCCCAGTTGGCAGGCACTTTGAAGTTATCCCATCCACTGTCATTAAAGTCTGGTTTGTAAAAATCCTGGGGACGTTTGCGGGGGTCCTGTACCCAGTTAAACTTCCATGTACCGTTGAGCGACAGGAAATTGGCTGATTTCTCTTTTTCCCTTTGCTGTGCCAGCGACGGGTTTTCAAATGCGAAAGCTGAGGCGCGCATCGGCATTCTGTTTACCGACACTACTTCCGGGGTTTGCAGTTCCGTAGGTAGTTGCTGGGCCTGACTTTTCAGCGCCAGCGCCGTACACGCAGCAAGAATTAGTTTTCCTTTCATTGTTCTTAATATGTTTACTGTATTACTGCTACAGTTGCCATAGGTGGCAGTAATGCTAAGAAAGCCATATTTTTCCGAATCCGGCGAATAATTGTGATGAGCGTAAAAAATACGTTTGTCCGGCTACGTTAGGAATAAAAAACAAAAGTCCCCCTGCCACCAGGCAGGAGGACTCCTTCACACTACAACATCAATCATCAGTCTTTAGGGAACGGCGCATTAGTAACAGCGGCCAACCGTTCTTTAGATTTAGAGATGCGTCTTCCCCGGAAAAAGAGGTAGAGATTGAAGAATAGCATAATACCGAGATATATCAGGAAACCACCGATTTTGGTGCTGAGTACTTCCAGCATTTCCTGGCTACCAGCCAGTTTATAGCTGATGGTCATTATCCACAGGGAGAATCCCAGGTTGAGCAGGTAAAATCCTGTTTCGAACAAACGGTTGGTGGCCATGGCTATTTCAGCTTTGCCGTGAAAGATATCCAGCATGAAAACCCTGCTGTTTTTGAATAAGGTATGCGCCACGAACCAGGTTACGATTACTACCACAGGGAGGTAGATCAGATAGGCAATACTGTTGAAAGAGGTGAGCATATGAAGATATTTTTATGTGAGAAGAAATAATGCAGATTAAGGTTGTGGAGCGGGTAAAACCTGCGAAGTTTTTTCACGCTTCCTGCCCAACAGGTAAATCGTTGCCATATTCACCCAGTGGATCATCCCCATTGTTATCATGATCCTGCCACACATGGTGGCCACCGATTCTATCAGTTGCTGCCAGCTGCTCAGGTGCTCCCAGAACCCTATCATGATGATGGCGTAGCCCAGGTTGAGGAGGTAGTAACCTATCAGCAGGAGCTTATTTACCGAGTCTGTCAGGCCCACATCTCCCTTAAAAAAATAAAGGATAAAATGACGGCCATTATGATAAAACAACCATCCGGCAAGTATGGTGATCAGCCCTGTGATAAAGAAATAGATGATATAAGCAAGGATGTTCATAGCCTGTATCGTTTATGAAAACAAAGCTATATCAGATTTCCGAACTTTCAAAATTTTCTGAAAATTTAGTACTTACAAACTAAATAAAATTTATCAGGAGGGGTTATAAAGAATTGAAATTCAGTAATATGATTTTTTCAGAAAAATGCAGTGCAGGCACTGCTCCCGCTTTGCGGGAGCAGTAAGGGGGTAATAAACGATCGAAAAAATGGTATTACCACCAGCGTTTCCCGGCAGGATATTCCCGGATGCTGGTCATATTATTCACGACAACAGCCACCAGCAGCAAAATGGCGACACCGCTAGCCACCGGGCTCAATACATACCAGTAACCGAGTTTTCGGATGGCAGGAGAACCGGCAATAGCCAGCAAGGCAGTGGCGCCACCAGGAGGGTGTACGGTTTTCGTCATCTGCATCACGATCAGCGAAACTGCCACCGCAGTAGCGCAGGCCAGCCATTCAAACTCCGGCCACGGTATCAGGTAACGAACGGTAACACCCACGATAGCACTGAAGATATGTCCGCCGATTAGATTGCGGGGCTGTGCCAGCGGGCTTTGTGTATGGCCGTAAATCAATACGGCGGATGCTCCGAAGGAGCCTATCAGAAAGAGGTTATCTTTAACAGGCAGGTAATAATGACTCAACATCCCCACCGCTGCAATTCCAATAAATGCCCCTATAAAAGACCAGATAATATTTGCCTTGTCTATCAGGGTTTCGCGGTACATCACGTACCGCGCTATGCGCATGCTGCGTTTAATCTTATGTCTCATAATCGTCCGGGCGCAAAAATAAAAAGTTCCGGTAAGATTATCAATGCAATCTTACCGGAACCTTCCTGTTATTCGTTGTCCTGATTACTCCGACATCTGTTTAATGATATTATTCACCTCTGTTTCGGTGGCACGCAGCTTCTGCTGGCAGAATGCGATCAGCATGGCTGCCCGCTTGACTTTATCAGCCAGCAGGTCCACGGAAACGGTCTCCATTTCTATCTCTTCCGCGATCTCCTGTAATTCCCGGAAAGCATTTTCATATGTCAGTTCTTCCCCCATCGTCTTGAGTTTTTTGTTGGATAATTGCTTCGGCGCTGCCGTCGTGCATCATGATATTAATCTCCTCTCCTGCTGTCAGCTCGGTTGCGGAAGTAATGATTTTTCCTTCTCTGTATAATAATGCAAATCCACGTTTGAGCATACTATCAGGTGCCATCAGGCGGAACAATTGCTCCTGCTGTTTTAACGCGGCCTGCTGGTGTTGCAGCATAACCCTGCTGAAACTACGCAACTTACTGACGGTATGCGTTAGCTGCTGTTGCCTGCCGGCGGTAGTCAGCTGTGGTTTTGCGGTAATAGTATTAGACATACTACGCAGGGCCTGGTGCCTGGCAAACAGCACCTGTTGCGTGTTCTGACGAATATCGTGCTTGTATTGCATCAGTTCTTCCCTGCCTGTTTCCAGCAAAGAGCGCACCTGGTGCACTATATGGCTTTGCAATACATTCAATTCCCTGCTGCTGGCGGCGGTCAGCTGCTGCGTCAGTATCAGCGTCTGTTGCTGCAAACTCAGCAATTTATCTTCGAAGGCCCTGTTATGTGCAATGATCAGCTCTGCCGCCTTGGTAGGGGTTTTGGTGGCTGTATTGGCCATAAGGTCTACGATGGTTTCGTTTTTCTGGTGCCCGATACCTGTAATTACGGGAATGGGAAACCTGGCCACTACCCTGCCCAGCTGATAGCTGTCGAACAACAGAAAATCCGTTTGTGCACCGCCACCACGGATAATCACGACGGCATCATATGGTTTGTTAGACAGAAAAATATCTACCATTCGTTGCTGTACCACATCTGCATTGTTTTCCCCCTGAACAACGGTAAAGTAATTATCCAGCTGAAACGTATAGCCGAAACTGTTATTCACCAGGGTATGGTGAAAGTCCTGGTAGCCGGCAGAATTACCGGAGCTGACTACGGCAATGCGCTGTATCACCAGTGGCAACGGTAGCTGGTGATTGCGGGTGATATATCGTTCGCCTTCCTGCCAGATGCTATCGGGATTTTCCTGTACCAACCGCTGTAATATCAGCTGTTTCTGGGCTTCCAGCTGTCCTATGGTAAAATTAATGTCGATGTCCTGCAAGGTAATCTGCAGGCCGTGTACCTGGTGGTAAGCTACAGATACCAGTGCGAGGATATGAATATTATTCCGGAACTGTTGTCCGGTGAGCAGCTCAAAAGCCTTTATCTGTTTGGCTCCCGGCCCCCATGCTACGCCAGGTATCCGGGCGATGATGTTACCGCCGGTTTCATCTTTCTCTACCAGATCAAAATAATGGATACCTTTTTGTGCATACCAGGAATAGCTGGTAACATCTGCCTTTACCCAAAAGCTTTGTCCCGCAAATGCATTTTGCAGGGCATGGCGAATCCTCGTGGTGAGGTCCGACAGTCGTATGGGTGATACCGGCGTCATATAATGTGGTGATAGTAAAGATAGCAAAAAAGCCTGCTCAGCGCGCGACTCAGCGGTAGTTCTTTATGTTCAGTCTGTTGAAAAATTCTTCTTCGGGCAGCTCCCTTACCTCGCCGGCCTTCATATCTCCCAGCTGCAAATCTTCAATAGAAGTGCGTATGAGCCGCTGGCAGCGATGCCCGATGGCCAGCATCATTTTACGTACCTGGTGGAATTTCCCTTCGGTCAGACTGATGCGCAGCCAGGTATGCGGATGATCTTCAAAATCGCCTTCCCGCACCGTGAGGTTCAGCGGCCTTTCCACGATCTCGGCCTCGCAGGGACGTGTGAGATATTCTTCATGAACACCTGTTCTGATGGCCACACCTTCATTCAGCATTTTTACCTTTTCCGGCGGAATGATATGTTTCCCCTTTACAAGATAAGTGCGTTTATGCGGTACCGTATCTTCAAACAGGAGCCGTGTCACTTTCTTGTTGGTGGTAAGGATCAGCAATCCTTCAGAGTCATTGTCCAGGCGCCCGATGGCGTGTGTACCCTCAGGGAAATCAAAATCGAGGTCGCCCAGCAGCCGTACATTATCCGGACTGACAAACTGGGAAACCATCTTATATGGTTTATGAATAATAAAATATCGGTGACTGCTCGCTTCCATGGGGCACGAATGTAGGTCATTTATATCAAAAAGCGGGTCGGGCTGAAATGCTTACCTTTGCGGCATACTGCAATTATTTATCATGGACGGACAATATAGAAAAGACGTATACCCAGGCCTGGAAGTGGGCATCATCCTGAAGAAAGATCAGCGCAGCGGTAAAAAGACCTATGGCATTGTAAAAGACCTGCTCACCTCCGCACACTATCATTCCCGGGGCATTAAAGTGCGGCTGGAAGATGGCCAGATTGGCCGTGTAGCGGAGATAATAGGATAATTTCGCTTACCTTCGCCCGCTCATTGCACTTACTAACTCATTAGCTTACTAAAACGACAGATGGATCAGTTTTTATTTCACTGGGCAGGTAATCTCAGGTTGTTAAGACAACGGAAAAATCTGACCCGCCAACAACTCTCCGACGCCACCGGTATTAAGATCAGCCGGCTGGCAGCCCAGGAAACGGGCAAAACAAGAAATCCCAAAATGGAAGACCAGGTACGTATCTCCACCTACTTCAACATCTCCATTGATCAGCTTATCAGAACAGATCTTGCTACATTAACCGCTGAACAGTTATACGAGCTGGAAACAGCAGGGCCGCTGGATATCGCCGGCAAACATATACGTGTACTGCCAATCACCGTCAACAACGACAACGAGGAAAACATGGAATTTATTCCGTTAAAAGCGCAGGCAGGCTATGCACAGGGATTCAATGATCCTGAATTCATTGCATCACTGCCGAAGTTTACCCTGCCGGGTTTACCGCGTGAAAAAACCATTCGCATGTTCCCGGTAAGTGGCGACAGTATGCAGCCCATCGCTGATGGCAGTCATATCATCGCACAGTATATAGACGACTGGTCGCTGATTAAAAAAAATGTGCCTTGTGTAGTGGTGTTGAAAGAAGATGGCATCGTATTTAAACTGGTAGATAATTCCATGAAAATGGATGGTACCTTACGATTACATTCACTCAATCCTTTGTATGAGCCGTTCCGTGTCAATGCCAGTGAGGTATTGGAGATATGGAAATTTATTGGATATGTGAGTAAGGAGATGCCGGCCGCTATCGCGAGTTAATTTTTTTTATGAGAGATATTAAATATCTGGTTTTCGTGCGGCCCTTCGGGCCGCACGAAAACCAGATAAATCTCCCGGGTGCCGAAGGCGACCGGGGTAGCATTGATTTTATGGGCCTTCGGCCGGCCCCTTAAACCCAACAGTCGTAGGTGATTAATGACTTTATTCGGGTCGCTGATCATTCAACCCAACAGTATTACCTGTTTACCAATACAACCTGTCCCAAATGGTACGACATATGGTTAAGCCGCGACAATAGTACGTTATACCGGTTTCGGTTCGGTTCCTTCTCAAATTCTTCCTGCGTTACCATGGTATGTTTTTGCAGCCATTCATCGGGTGGTAAGGCCCTGAACAGCTGACTGGCAGTAGTGGTAATATCTTTCCAATAAGCGCGCAGGTCTTTAGCTTCCGGTATTTCATCGATGGCTTCATCGGGATTGCTGATAAAGAATTCATCCAGCTGTGCGTATTTTCTTTCTGCGAGTCCCAGCAGGGCCAGCATCATGTCATTGACAGCAATCATATGCCCCAGTATATAGATGACGCGGTTTCTGTTGGGGGCTACCTGCAATTCGAGTTCTTCGTCACTGAAGCTGTCGAAGGCAGCGGTGAGGCGCTTTACCTGGCTATCCCAGGCATTGAGTGTAAGGTCCAGGAAGGTGGTGTTTTCCATAATTTTATTTTGACCGGATCCAGTTCAGAATGAATGCAGCATCTTCCTCCCAGGTGGGCTGGCCAATCATAAAATGATTGCGGCCGGGAAGCTGGCTGAATTCAGTCAGATATCCGTTTTGTTTATATTTTTTAAAATTTTTGTATGCCACGGAAGCAGGGATCGTTTGATCATTATCTCCGGCAAGCAGCAACAGTGGTACATGTGGTTTACTGAAATCTACCCGGGCAGCACTGCCTGCGCAATCGCGCAACAGCCGCCGGGAGGCAGGTATCACATATTGTTCATAGCTGTTTCGTTGCTGCTCTTCCGGCATGCCATTCGTAAAACCCTGCTGCCATTCATTGTAACTCATCCGATAGGGATTACTGGCGGAAGTATAATATCCCAGTTTTCTGAAGTTAGATTTTAGAAATGCGTAGTTGAGTGAATACAAACCGGGTGGGGGCAGGCTGTTGATGGTAATACCGGCAGCTCCGGCATTACATTGCAATAACAGCTGTGTGATCAGTCCGCCGGCGCCATGCCCGAGCAATACCGGTAATTCCGGTTGTGCGGTGGCGATATCGGCGTAATACTGTACCAGGTCCTTCAGCCTTATGGAAGCGGGCAACGGGTCGGGGAAGTTTTGCCTCAGCACCGGAGCGGGCTCCTGTTGTTGAGGCCATGGGGGTACCAATACTTTATATCCTTTGCTTTCGAAAAATGCCTTCCAGCTATTCCAGGCAGCTGCGGAGATAAACGCGCCATGAATCAGCAGGATATGCCGGGTATTCAATTCTCGCATACCGATATCCTTGTTGTTTGGAGAACAATTGATTTAACAATACGAAGATCTTCCAAACAACAGCGTTCTCAAATGATATACCGCAAGAAAGAGAATTGACAAATATCAAGCCACGACAGGCGGTCAGTCGCCGCGTAGAAAAGCCTGTTTCCTGATACGGCTGAGTGTTTCAGGGGATATACCCAGGTAAGAGGCGATCATGTTCTGCGGAAAGCGCTGTACAAATGCCGGCTGATGTTGCAGCATGAGCAGGTACCTTTCTTCTGCGGTAAGGGTAATGGCAGCATGAATCCGTTTCTGTGCAGCAATAGAATGCCGTTTATCCATTTCTGCAGTAAGGATACGCATGGCAGGAATGGCGTTGCGTAAAGTCCACCAATCGTCGTAGCCGATTTGCAGCACTTCGGTATCTTCCCAGGCATCGATATTATACTTCGATATGGAGCCCAGTTCAAAACTTTCTCTGTCAGACATCCACCAGTTTTCTATACCAAACTGAACAATATGCTCCACTCCTTTCTCATCAACAGAATACTGGCGCATCGCTCCTTTGGTAATCAGCGATAAATGTCTGCATACATCTCCTTCCTGGAGGAGATATTGTTTTCTTCTAAACCTGCGCAGCACAAAGGCTTCAGCCAACATATTCCGCTCATTTTCTTCCAGCGGATGATTGGTGTAATGACGCAGGTACTGATAAAATCTATCCATACGTGGCAGTCAACAAAGGGTTATGGTATATCAACAAGCTCACCATATATACGAAAAATCTGGCTGTACGGTGTTTCACCCCTGAAAGGGGTATTCTGACAGGGCTTTCCAGGGGCCTTTGAGATAACGCCAGGTTTGTAACCCGGTGGTTTTCACGAAAAAAGGCTGGAATGACGCCATCAGGGAAGCCTGCAGCTGTGTTGCCTTGAAAGTGGTCACTTTATTCTGAATGGTAATATGCGGGTGCAGCGGCTGCTGGTCCTGGCGGATGAGATAAGGCGCCAGCCGGGCCTGTAGTCCGGTATGCCACTGGGTTAACGCCTCATCCTGCAAACTAAAAGCCACGCCGGGGCCGAAGCTGAAGATATGCGTTACTTCCAGTGTAAAAGGCGCTACTCTGGCAGCATCAGCCAGGATGGTCATTACTTCCGGATGGTCTTCCGGCAGCTTGTAAAACAGTGTGATATGTGCCTGCAGATAATTGAACCGCTTAGGATAATGCGCATCGCGCAGGGCATTAAAATATTGCTGATCGCCCCCACTTAATTGTAATGTAACTATCATATCTGGCTGCAATTTAAAGTTAATGCCGGGTTCTTTATATTTGCAATAACAGCTTTTGTAATGATAGAGGAGACGGATATACGAACTGGCAACCTGGTGGCCTATTTTGACCGCAACATGCAGGAAACGGTGTTTCCTGTAGAAGGGGTATGGCAGGGCTATATCTATAACAGTGGCCTGCCGCTCAGTAAAATTCCCTGTCAGAAAGCCAACCCCATCCCACTGGATATCTCCTGGCTGGAAAATTTCGGCTTTATCCAGGGTGATCCTGCACATGGCGAAGATCCATGCGTATATTCCCTGAAATACAACCGGCTGCATAGTGTTCATATTTCCTGCAAAGACGGCAACTTTCAACCCGTAGCGGAAAGTCCTGCCGGACTGGTGCCCTACGGCAGATCACTGGCACACGTACATCAGTTGCAAAACCTTTTCCACGCACTCACCCGGGAAGATCTGTAGTGTCGGATTTTCCCCTCAATTTGTCGAAATAACACAGCATACTCGTTTGTGTAGGGTCGTATTTTTGTGTCGATATTAAAGATGTAATTATCCACCAATAAAAATAAATTTTTATGGCAAGTGTAAATCCTTATCTGAACTTCAACGGCAACTGCGAAGAAGCATTCAACCTCTACAAATCCGTTTTCGGCGGAGAGTTTTATATGCTGTCCCGCTTCAGTGAAATGCCCGCTGAATTCCCAAGCGACCCTTCCGAGAAAGACAAAATCATGCACGTATCTTTACCCTTTAAAGGCGGTACCGTTTTAATGGGCAGTGATGCTCCTAAAGCCTACCAACGCCCGATTGAGGCCTCTAACCTCAATGTAGCCGTACATGTCGACTCTGAAGATGAAGCCAACAAGGTTTTCAACGGATTATCCGCAGGTGGCACCGTTACCATGCCAATGGCCAAAACCTTCTGGAACGCTTACTTTGGAATGCTCACAGATAAATTCGGTGTTAACTGGATGGTTAGCTACGACTACGCACCACACAAACCACAATAATTGCAGGCGCCTGCGGCGCTTTTTTTGCTCGCAAAGCAGCATAAGCAGCAAAGCAGCAGAGGAATATGTTTTGTTGTCTAACAAACTATAAAGAACATCTTTTTTTGTTATTAACAAAATGCAGGTCTTATGCTGCTTTGCTGCTTATGCTGCTTTGCGAGATAGCCCGCCGCAGGCGGAATCTAAACTAAAAAAGTCTGCACCAATTACTGATGCAGACTTTTTTATTGGTTCAATCTCGACCAGACTGCTAGTGCGCCGGTAAAGAATCTGTGTTCATTTTGAGTTCACCAATGAAAGGGATAGAGTTCAGGATAGACATCTTTATGGCATTTTGCAGGTACAGTTCAAACTGCATGAACTTCGCTGCATTTTTACCACCCATTATTTTGGAAAATTTTTTGAAATAACGTTCATGAAATTTAACATAAGCCATATCATTCGAGAATAATCGTTTAGCCAGCGACGTGGCAGATTCATCATCCAGCGTTTCATACATACGGCTATAATCCTGCAGAATAGAGAGGCGCTCCCTGCTCAGGCTCTGACGATCGCCTTCATACTGGTCATACAACGCCCAGAAAGGATCATTAGGTTTGGTATCAAAGCCCATGAATTTACTCACCAGGTCTCTTTTCTCTTTACCAAAAACTTTCTGGATAACCGCTAAATCATTATCATTCGATTGCGCATATACGAAACTGCTGAAGCACACAAATACCAGGATTAATGCGGTTTTCATCATAAAAAAGGGGTGTTTGTAGGTCTGTTTGATAGCTTAATAACAATACGAGTTACTGAAATGTTAATACAGGATTGTATTTTTTAATTTTCTATATATCATATTTTTTTTCAGAGAGAGATAGGGGTAGCAGGTAGATATCGTGTCGATACCTAAACTATATATCAAAAGTCATGCATACCTGCAACAATTTTAGATCCATCCGTCGCGGCATTCCATTTCTCTTTTTTATTACACTGGCCGGTAAAGGCTATGCCCAGCTGGGGCCCGCCTCATTGAATGGCCCGGGCATCGCGGTCAGTGCAGATTACCTGCCATCTTCCCATTATATCCGGCCGGAAGACAGCGTAAAAACGGCTTCCACCACCAGCCAGCGTCGTTATAATTTCGGTGCAGGCTTCAACATATTCAATCACCTCGATACCGCCACCAGGAAAGTTAACAGCCTGTCTGTACGCATGGCGGCCAGCTATACACAGCTGGAAAACAAAGATTACGAGGACCAGATATTTCCTAAAGAACTGCTGAATGCAACAATCGCATTTCAATATTACCATACTATGCGTAACCGCTGGGCTATGATGGGCATCGCAGGCGTCTCCCTGGGTACGGACCTCGAAGATATCAACGGGCAAGATATCTTTGTGCAGGGAGGCGTGCTGTTCATCAAAACAAAAAACCCGCATTTCTCCTATGGTTTCGGTGCCGTGCTTACCAATACATTCGGTACCCCCATGGTGTTACCGGGCTTTTATATCGGCTGGAACTCCGGAAATAAATTCCGTGTTGATATCCAGTTTCCCGAAAAGGCTAGCGTCTCCACAGCACTTAACAAATACACAGACCTGGCCCTGGCATTACGTATGACCGGCGCCACGTATGACCTCTCCCATTTCAAAAACAACAAACGACTGATGGGCTCCATGCAGATGACCACCGGGCTGGAAAACACCTGGCATCTGGGCAAACACCTGGACGCTGTGGTTGCCGGTGGCGTGATGCTCATCAACAGCGCTACCTTTTCTGAAAAGAAGCTGTCAGAAATGTTTAAGGAAAAACCTCAATACAGGCTTGGCACCAACTACTATCTCAGTACTGGTTTAAGATGGAATTTTATTCCCAGAAAATAAGTTATTCGTAGCGCAACGCCTCGATAGGATCCAGGCGGGAAGCCTTCAGGGCAGGGTAATAGCCGAAGAAAACGCCGGTGAGCGCACACACCATAAAAGAGAGTACAATACTACTCTGCGATACTAATGTTGGCCATCCTAACGTCAGTGAAATAATGGTGCTGGCACTGACGCCAAGTATCACCCCAATGATACCGCCGGTGACACTTATAAGAATGGCTTCTACCAGGAACTGAAGAAGGATATCGCGCCCCCTGGCGCCTATAGACATACGCAGGCCTATTTCTCGGGTACGCTCTGTAACAGATACGTACATGATATTCATGATACCAATACCACCGATAATCAGTGATATACCGGCAATGGCGGTCAACAATATCGTCAGCAGACTACTGGTGGAACTGAGCGTTTTGATCAGTTCCGCCATTGTTCTTACCTGAAAATTATTTTCATCACCCGGGCGAAGCCGGTGTGTTTCCCGGAGGATGGTGGTAATCTGATCAACAGCAGCATCAGACTGGTCTTCGCTGACAGCAGAGGCAAAAATATTCTGCAGATAGGTAGTAGCCAGTACGCGCTTCATGATCGTGGTATAGGGCGCCACGATGATATCGTCCTGGTCTTGCCCGAACGAACTTTGTCCTTTAGGCACCAGTGTTCCGATCACCTGCAGGGGGATTTTATTAAAGCGGATAATTTTGCCGATAGGGCTTTCACCGCTGGGAAACAGGTTATCGATTACTGTTTGTCCGATGATACATACCTTGGCTGCTGAAGCTACATCCGATTCCGAGAAGAGGATACCATCTTTCAGTGTCAGTTTTCGTATATCGAAGTAGTCTGTATTACCTCCCTGCAGCGTTGTTGGCCAGTTGAGGGCACCAGAAATGGCCTGTCCTTTTGAGCTGGATACAGGAGAAACAGCTGTCAGTAAGGTGGCCTGTTTCTGCAATGCCCGCACATCAGCAATGGTGAGCGTTTGCACGGTCGAAGCGTCTAAACGTGCACCACCGGCTACATTGCTGGCAGGCATAATGGTCACCATGTTGGAACCCATGTTGCCAAGCTGCGTCTGTATACTCTCCTTAGACCCCTGTCCTATTGCCACCATGGCAATTACAGCGGCCACCCCGATGATAATACCCAGCATGGTCAGGAAGGCCCTGAGTTTATTACGCTGAAGGGCCAGCAATGCCAGTCGTATGAGATTGAATACACTCATGTTCCGGAATTAATAATCGTCCGATACCGGTAGCGCTGCCAGCGCTTCTTTTGCGGAACGAATGTTATCATTAATAGTATCTTTCTGCACTTTACCGTCTCTCAGCATCACGGTGCGACTACTGAATGCGGCAATATCAGGTTCATGTGTTACGAATATGATCGTTTTACCTTCCTTGTTGAGGTCCTGCATCAGTGACATGATCTCGTAGGAGGTGCGGGTATCCAGGTTACCGGTGGCCTCATCGGCGAGGATCATCACCGGATCATTCACCAGCGCCCGGGCAATGGCCACACGTTGCTGCTGACCACCGGAAAGCTGATTGGGCTTATGGTCCAGGCGATCTGCCAGTTTAACTGCCTCCAGTGCTTTGATGGCTTTTTCGCGGCGTTCGTGTGCCGAAATTTCCTTGTTATAAAATAGCGGCAGTTCTACATTTTCCAGCGCAGAAGTTCTTGCCAGCAGGTTATACGACTGGAAAACAAATCCTATCTTCAGATTTCTTACTCTTGCCAGCTCATTCTTTCCCATATTACCTACGCTCATACCATCCAGCAGATAGTTACCAGAGGTAGGTTTGTCCAGGCAACCCAGGATATTCAGCAAGGTACTTTTACCACTGCCGCTACTTCCCATGATGGTAACAAATTCGCCTGCACTCACTGAAAAGTGAACCCCTTTCAGCGCATGCACGACCTCCGTTCCCATCCTGAATTCCCGACGGATATTGTCTATTTCAAGAATTTTCTTGCTCATCGCTTACGTCCCATTTTTGGCAGGAATGGACTACTGGTGCCCTGAGCCGTAGGAGCCGCCCCGCTACTGCCGTTATCCTGACCGGTAATAACCATATCATCGGGCGACAGGCCATGCAATACTTCCAGATGTGTATTGTCGTTCAGGCCTGTCCGTATACGTTTCTGCTGGAGGGTATCTCCCCGTAACACCCATACATAGTTGACTTCTCCGTCTCTCTTTGATGTGATGTTGGTCACCACATTAGTATCCTTTGGAGTAGCCTTCTCGTGTTTGCTTACCGCAGAAATGAGTACATATTTACTGCCAAGAACAGTGGAGTCCGGGCGATATTTCAACGCACGTACGGGTATGAGCAGCGCACTGTCCCTTTCGGCGGTATATATCGTTACGTTGGCCGTCATGCCGGGCTTGAGTTTCATCTGATCATTCGTGGCATTGATGATAGTGGTGTAGGTCACCACATTCGATGAAACGGTGGGCTGCAGGCGGATTTCCTGTACATGCCCTGCAAACACATCATCCAGGTAGGCATCAACGGTAAAGGATACACGCTGACTGTCTTTCACGTTTCCGATATCTGCTTCATCCACACTGGCCTGCACCTGCATTTTAGTAATATCTCTGGCGATCACAAAGAGTGTTGGTGTACTGAAAGAAGCCGCTACTGTTTGTCCGACGCTCACATTCCTGTTCAGCACAACGCCATCGATCGGTGAATAGATGTTACTGAACTCCAGGTTTTTCTCTGCCGATGCCAGCTGGGCGGCATTGCTTGCCACGCTTGCTTTTGCGTTGTTGAGCAGGTAGGTAGAATTATCGTAATCCGCCCTGCTGATGGCGCCGGTTTTATATAACTGTTCCTGACGGCCGTAGTTTGCCTGCTGGAATACCAGCTGACTTTTTGCACTGGCCAGCATACCTTTATATTGATCCACTGCAGCCTGAAACAAAGACTGGTCCAGCTGTCCGAGTAGCTGTCCTTTTTTCACGGCGGAGTTAAAGTCGGCATACAGGTATTTAAGCGTACCTGATACCTGTGTACCTACAGCTACCGTATCCACCGGCTGAATAGTGCCGGTAGCAGTAACGGTAGTGGCTATATGACCATAGGCTGGTGCTTCCGTGGTAAAGGTAACCGTGGCGCCTTTTTTACGGATAAAGAAGAACCAGATCAGCAGCAGGGCTGCTACCACCACCACAATAGATATTATCAGCCGTTTATACTTTCCCATAGCTAAAAGCATTTATAGTTTTACCGGGACGCCCCTGTAAAAATCATAGATTCGGATAGTGAGTGCAGCATTATATTTCGCCTGTATATAAGCCTGTAAGGCTTGTATATAGAGGTTTTTCTGCTGCAGGTACTGTACAATATTGGCAGCACCGATCTTCAGTGTTTCATTGGCGATACGATAACTTTCCTGGTTATACTTATACTGTTCGACCGCCGCATCATACTGGCTCTGTGCATTTAAAACGTTTATATATGCCTGTTCTACTGTTTGCGAGAGGTTGACTTTGGTATTCTGCAAACTGAGATCAGACTGATCTACTTCTATCTTTGCCTTTTCCACATTGGTCTTATTGACCTTTCTTGTAAAGATGGGTACGGAGAGTGTTAGTCCGATTTGCTGATAGAAGTTATTGTCCAGCTGTTTCAGGTACGCATTATTGAGGCCTGTGGCATAGTTGCTGGCGAGTGCGCCACCAGCGGTCAGTACTGGAAGATAACCGGTTTTTGCCTTTGCCAGGTCCAGCTTAGCCACATCTACGCCGACATTACCGGCTTTTATTTCCGGGCGGGTATCAAAAGCCTGTTGTTGTGCCTCCTGCACGGGAGTGAGCATTCCGGCCCCAATCAGGGTATCAGGAGAGATAATATCGAAAGGCTTGCCGGTGGGCAGCTGTAGTATTTGCTTGAGTGTCAGGAGATTCTGCCGGCGTGTATTCTCTGCCGTTACCAGCAGGTATTTATCATTTGCCAGCTGGGCCTGCAGCTGCACGAGGCCTACCAGGGCCAGGCTCCCTACATCGTATTGTTGCTGTGCCTGTTTTACCTGGGCTTCCGAAGTGGTCACTACATCTTTTACGTAAACTATATTTTCTTTCGCCAGCAAGATGCTTAAATAGGCTTGTGTGATCAGCAGGGTGATATCGTTCATCTGTGCAGTCACATTCAGGTCAGCAACCTGTAATAACAGGTTTTTCTGCTGGATATCTTTATTGAGAAAACCACCGTTGTATAAAGTCACATTGGAGTTGATACTGTAATTTCCGGAGGCAGACAGTACATAGGATTCATTGACATTTTTGCCACCGGTAAAATTTTGTCCGACCGTAGCATTGAGGTTAGGCAGTTTTGCCGCCCTGGAAAGAATGAGGTCCTGCTCACTGCTTAGTTTCGTCAGCCGGAGGCTATTCAGATTAATATTGTACCTGGCCGCATAATTGAGGCAATCCTGGAGGCTCCACACAACGGAGGTAACAGAATCCTCCGGTGGTGGCACCGGCGTTTGTGCCTTTACGTTAGTTGCATGCAGGCATAGCAGCAGACATAGCAGCGGTCCTGGCAAGGCAGGTAGCAGGAGTTGTTTTAACCGATAAGACAGCGACATAATCCAATCTGTATTATAGTCCATTAATTCCGGGAGTATTATTGATATATCATTCAGCTGCCAAACTTCGGGCCGTGAACTGCTATTTGTTAATCATTACTGCGATGTCTAACACTAAATAACAATACTTAACATTAAGTAACAGGGCAGCTATATCCGGATGGCAATTCTATCTCACTAAATAAAAGTTATAACAATAGAACAGGACAATGGTTCGGTATATCCCTGACCGGGAGACATTAATTTTTTTGTCTATTTTTGACGCTTATATGCCGTAAAATATGCTTCGTATCATTGTGATCATCCTTGTGATATTTGCCGCTGTAGCTGCAGTAATGAAGAAAAAGCTGACTATAGGCGGAGGTATTGCCGGTTTTTTGGTAGCAACTTCCATTTATGTGGGTACGGGGTATCTGGGGCTGCTTCTGCTGGCAGTTTTCTTTCTTTCGGCGGTATGGGCAACTAAGCACAAGCAATCGTACAAGGAAGCGCTTAAAGGTATCCCTGCACATAGCCAACAGCGTGACGCCTGGCAGGTGCTGGCCAATGGCGGTGTGGCTGCTTTTGTTGCCGGCATTCTCCTATTTGAATTATCCATTAAAGAACTGGAAATAATAGTTGCAGCCAGTCTGGCCGCAGCTACCGCAGACACTTTAAGTTCAGAACTGGGTACCGTTTATGGCAAAAGATTTTATAACATACTCAGTTTCAAAAGAGACCAACGCGGACTGGATGGCGTGGTAAGCCTGGAAGGCACCCTGATAGGTGCAGCAGGGGCAGCCATGATCGCTTTAATATATGCCTGTTTCCATCCTCGTTTACGCGATCCCGTTATTATATTTATTGGGGGTATCCTGGGCAATTATTTCGACTCCCTGCTAGGGGCAGCCTTTGAGCGAAAAGGCTGGATCAAAAACGATATGGTTAATTTCCTCACCACCGGAATCGCGGCTGTCATAGCATTTATCCTGATATCATTTCTATAAGTGGCTGGTTGCTACTACTTAGCGACCAGCCACTCGTATATTTCAAGCCTATTTGATTGCTGCTAACATCTCCTTAACTGCTGCTTCCAGCTGCGCATCTTTACCCACAAGAAATTCTTCAAAAGGCAATGGTACACGTATATCCGGTTCTACCTGCAAGTTCTCAATAGGCCTGTTTTCCTTACCTATAATGCCTATAGCCGGAACACCGAAGATCAGCGTAGGGTCTATCTGCGGTTCCCACCATACAGCCGTCCCCGTACCTGCTACCGGCATACCGATCAGTTTACCCAGCTGCCTTTGTTTATATACATATGGAAACACCGCAGCATCACTGTAATTCGCTTCGCTCATCAGCACACAGGAAACGCCCTGCCATACTCCCATTGGCTCACCACCACTCAAACGATTACCCTGTGGCGCAAACTCCAGGTATTTCTTGCCACTGAGGAAGGAGCATAGTTCATCGTGCAACATACCGCCAGTGTTGAAACGGGTATCTACGATCAGCGCCTTTCTATCTTTATATTTCCCCAATGCCTTTTCGTAAACGGTGCGGAAACCAGCGTCAGTCATGTTTCTAATATGTACATAGCCCACCTTACCATCACTTAGCTGATCTACCATCTTTGTCATCCTGGCCACCCAGCGTTTATATAGCAGGGCAGACTCCTGTTTTGCAGTGATAGGTTTAACGGTTTCTTCCCAACGTTGTTTGCTGGCAGGATCATAAATACCTAGCAGCACCTGGCGGCCCGCTTTCTGGTTAAGAAAGGCCGACCAGTCGTCTTTTGCAGTAATCGCATGACCATCAATTTTTTCAATAATATTCCCTGGTTTTAGTTTAGCGGAAGATTTACCCAGCGGGCCACCGGCAATTACCTCATCCACCTTCAGGCCGTCGCCGGCATTGGTTTCATCATAAAGCAGGCCCAGACAGCCAGTTACGTCTCCATTCGGAATTTCGGGGCTATACTGCGCACCTGTATGGGAAGCATTCAGTTCACCCAACAGCTCACTCAACAGCTCTTCGAAATCATAGTTATTGCTGATATAAGGCAGAAAGCTGGCATAATTATCACCATACATTTTCCAGTCTACCCCATGAAGGGCAGGATCATAGAATTTATCTTTCACCAGCTTCCATGCATGCCAGTAAATAAATTCACGCTCTTTAGCGAGATCCAGCGCCATTTCTGTTTTGTCGCTGACAGGTGTTACTGTACCGGAAGCAACATCTATACTCACCACACTACCGCCATTGCTCAGAAATATGGCGTTGCCATCGTTGCTCAGACTGAGTTTACCTTCCGTACTTCCCAGTTTAGCCAGGATTTTGGTTTCACCGGTTCGTGGTATGGTCACCCAGAGATCGTAACCTTTTTCAAAAGCAGCGGTATAGTAAATTTTGCTGAGATCCTTATTTACGACATAATCACTGATAGAAGCGCTGTTGACCGTAAGTTTTACCTGGCGATTTTCCAGGTCGGTAAAATCAGGTATGACAGACTTTTTAGCTATGTCAACATCTTTAGCCGGTTTAATATCACCGCTGTCTTTCAGCAGACTGAATTCATTTTTGGTGAGCTTAAATTTATCGTAAGCTTCCTGATCAAAGAATACGGCGAAGATGTCCTGCTCATGGTCTGTATCTTTATCCAGTGATTTACGGCCTTCGCGGCTGCTTGTCCAGGTCATTACCTTGCCATCATCAGACCATTTTGAATGGTGTTCACCGAAACCGCTGTTGATGGGATAGAAAGCAGTGGCTTTCCCATCGGCGGGGATGATGGCAGCATTGCAGCCATCATAGTAATTTTTCTGATCATCCGTAACGATCCATTTGCTGTCGGGGCTCCAGGCATAGCTCCAGTCGCCATCTTCATAGGAATGGTTATGCCCTTCCGGGAGAATTGTCCACGATTTACCGCTGGCAATATTGAATACCTTCAGGATATTGCGGTTTTCGATATACGCAATTTCTTTACCATCCGGAGAGAAAGCGGGTTGAAATTCTTCCGCATCGGTAGCGATGATAGGCTCTTCTTTGAGCAGTGTGGCGTTAAAGAAGTAAGGCTCTTCACTACGAACTACTGTAGACTGATAGATATCCCAGTTACCGTTTCGTTCAGCGGCATAAATCAGTTTTTTACCATCCGGCGACCAGGCCACCGACCTTTCCTGTTGCGGCGTATTGGTAATGCGTTTGGTCATGTTACCCGTAGTACCTGAAACATACACCTCTCCTCTTGCAACGAAGGCCATCTGTTTACCATCCGGGCTGATGGCAAATTCTGTGATGTTGCCGCTAACAGGTATATTTTTCACTACCGCTTCGCGGCCATCGTTCATTACCTGCACCTTTACCAGCTGCGGTTGCTCACCTTCTTTCAGCGTATATATATCACCGTTATAAGTAAAACAAAAGATATTCTTGTCGGATTTTGACAGTCCGCGTACCGGATGATTCGTGAAGCTGGTGAGTTGCTTCATGTTGCTTTTATCTGTGAGCGTGCCTTTGAAGAGGTTCTGAGAGATCCCACCGTTTTCGCTGAGGTAGTAGATATCATCGTTTGCACCGAATAACGGCTCTTTGTCTTCCCCAATATAACCAGATACCTGCTGATAGGAGCCTTTGGCTACATCCATTACCCATATATCGCGGGTGATAGATGATACGTGGTGTTTGCGCATGGGGTCTTCAAAGCCTTTTCTGTCCTGGAAGATGATCCTGCTGCCGTTCTGGTTATAATGAGCCGCATCGGCACTTGCAGCGCTGACTAATACAGGTTTTCCCCCTGTTACCGGCACGGTATACATATTACGGAAAAAGCGGAAAGGGAACCGGATGCTGGCTGCCGGAGCGTTCCGGATGCTACCGAAAAGCACCTGCTTATTATCCGGTGAAAAATCATAAGGATAATCAGCGGCACTGTTAGTGGTGAGTCTTGCCGGTGTGCCGCCCGTTGCGGGCATTACGAACACATCAAAATTACCATAGCGGTCGCTGGCAAAGGCGATAGATTTACCATCATGGCTCCATATGGGCATCATATCATGTGCCTCATGGATGGTAAGCGGAACAGCTACTCCACCTTTAGTATCCACACGGTAGATATCACCTTTGTAACCAAATAAGATAGTTTTACCATCCGGGGAGATTGCGGGATTCCTAAGCCAGCGGGCATTCTCCTGGGCATAGGTTGTGGTGGCCAGTAACAAGGCAGCGCACCCGAGAACGATTCTCTTCATAAGCGGAAAAAAAATTGGGTTTTACCCTATACATCCGGTACAGGGAACAGGGCCGAAAATTATATAATTATTTAGATTCCTATGGGGGGCCATTGCGACAAAAAACAAGGGAAAACATCCTCTCTCTTTCTAACTAATTAAAAAAACAAAACAGGGGCTGCGCTCTACTGAGTAGAAGGCAGCCCCTGTTATAATTCAAGCTTAGGTGCTTATTTGATTTCTTCCAGCATTTCCTTCACTGCAGCTTCCAGCTGGGCATCTTTACCCGCGAGGAATTCTTCGTAAGCCAGTGGAACACGGATATCCGGTTCTACCTGTAAGTTTTCCGTAGGACGGTTTTCCTTACCGATAGTAGCTATCATCGGAATACCGAATATCAGCGACGGATCTATCTGTGTTTCCCACCATACAGCCGTACCAGTACCCGCAACGGGCATACCGATCAGTTTACCCAGGTGCCCCTGTTTATATACATAAGGGAAGATAAAGGCATCACTGTAATTACTTTCGCTCATCAGCACACAGCTAACACCCTGCCATACACCCACTGGCTCACCACCATTCAGGCGGTTGCCCTGTGGTGCAAACTCCAGGTATTTCTTGCCGCTGAGGAAGCTGTACAGATCATCATGCAGCCAGCCGCCACCATTGAAACGGGTATCTACGATCAGTGCTTTCTTACCTTGATTTTTACCATTCACCTCATCGTAAACAGAACGATAGCTGGCGTCGTTCATGCCTTGTACATGCACATAGCCCACTTTACCACCACTCAGTTTATCAACCATCTTCGACATCATGTTTACCCAACGTTTGTACATCAGGCCAGACTCCTCACCTACGGTGATAGGCTTAACGGTTTCGTCCCAACGTTGTTTGGTAGCAGGATCATAAATGCTCAACAGCACATAGCTGCCGGCTTTACGGTTCAGCAGTGCAGACCAGTCTGCACTGGCTGTGATAGCCAGGCCATCGATTTTCTCAATGATATTACCTTTTTTCAGTTTGCTGGAAGATTTATCCAGCGGACCACCGGCAATTATCTCATCCACTTTCAGACCGTCGCCATTGCTGGTTTCATCGTAGAGCAGGCCAAGACTGGCAGTAATATCACCATTAGGAATCATCGCCCCATAACGGCCACCAGTATGGGAAGCATTCAGTTCACCCAGCAGCTCGCCCAGCAATTCCTCAAAATCATAGTTATTGCTAATATACGGGAGGAAACGGGCGTAGTTATCGCCATACATTTTCCAGTCAACGCCGTGGAGTTTAGGATCATAGAATTTCTCTTTCACCTGTTTCCATGCGTGCCAGTAGATGTATTCGCGTTCTTTAGCCAGGTCCAGCGCCATTTCTGTGTTGTTGCTGATCGGCGTAACCTTGCCGGAAGCTGCATCCACTTTCACCACACTACCGCGATTACTCACAAAAATAGTATTGCCGTCTTTGCTCAGGCTTAAACTACCAGGAGAGCCACCCAGTTTTGCCAGGATTTTGGTTTCACCGGTTCTTGGTTCAGTAACCCAGAGATCGTATCCCTTTTCAAAAGCAGCCGTATAGAATACTTTGCTGAGATCTTTATTCACTGCATAGTCGCTGATAGAAGAGCTATTGATCGTGAGTTTCACCCGACGATTATCCAGGTTGTTGAAATCAGGCGTGAATGGCTTTTTAGCAGCTGCGCTGTCTTTAGACTTATTTGCAGAGTCTTTAGCCGGTTTGGCCTCGCTGCCATCTTTGAGCAGACTGAACTCGTCTTTGGACAGTTTAAATTTATCGTATGCTTCCTGGTCGAAGAATACCGCGAAGATATCTACCTCACGGCTACCTTGTTTGGCAAGAGACTTACGGCCTTCGCGGGCGCTGGCCCAGGTCATTACTTTACCATCGGCAGACCATCTTGCATCACCTTCACCGAAGCCACTGTTGACCGGATAGAAGGCGCTGCCTTTTCCGTCAGCAGGAATGATGGCAGCATTGGAAGCACCGAAGTAATTTTTCTCGTCATCGACAACCAGCCATTTGCTGTCCGGACTCCAGGCGAAAGACCAGTCACCATCAGCATAGGAATGGTTATGTCCTTCGGGCAGGATAGTCCTGGATTTACCGCTGGCGATATTGAAAACCTTCAGGATATTACGGTCTTCCACGTAGGCAATTTCTTTACCATCAGGAGAGAACACTGGTTCAAATTCTTCTGCGGAAGTAGCGATCACTGGTTCTTCCTTCAGCAGGGTTGCATTGAAGAAATACGGCTCTTCACTGCGTACAACCGTAGTCTGGTAGATATCCCAGTTACCGTTACGTTCTGCGGCATAGATCAGCTTTTTACCATCCGGCGACCAGGCAATCATTCTTTCCTGCTGCGGTGTATTGGTAATACGTTTGGTCATGTTACCGTCTGTGCTGGAAACATACACCTCACCTCTGGCTACAAAAGCCATCTGTTTACCATCGGGGCTGATGGCAAATTCGGTGGTATTGCCGGCAACAGGCATATTTTTCACGACACCTTCACGGCCATCGTTCATTACCTGTACGCCTACTTTGCGAGGTTTTTCGCCTTCTTTCAGCGTATATATTTCACCGTTATAGGTAAAGCAGAAAGTATTGTTATCAGATTTAGACAGTCCACGTACGGGATTATCTTTGAAGCTGGTCAGCTGCGTCATTTTGCTTTTATCTTTCAGGGAGCCTTTGAAGAGGTTCTGAGAGATACCGCCGTTTTCGCTGAGGTAGTAGATGTCATCGTTGGCGCCGAATACAGGATCTCTGTCTTCCCCAACATAACCCGATACCTGCTGATAGGTACCTTTGGCCACGTCCATCACCCATATATCGCGGGTTACAGCGGAAACGTGGTGTTTACGCATTGGATCTTCGTAGCCTTTACGGTCCTGGAAGATGATTTTGCTGCCATTCTGGTTGTAGTGGGCAACATCCGCACCTGCGGCACTGAGCAGTACAGGTCTTCCACCTGTTACCGGCACGGTGTACATATTGCGGAAGATGCGGTTCGGGAAGCGTACGCTGGCTGCCGGTGCATTTCTTGCGCTACCGAAAAGCACCTGCTTATTATCCGGCGTGAAATCGTACGGATAATCCGCGGCGCTGTTGGTGGTAAGGCGTACTGGCGTACCACCTGTTGCCGGCATAACGAAAACGTCGAAGTTACCGTAACGGTCGCTGGCGAAGGCAATGGATTTACCATCGTGGCTCCAGACAGGCATCATGTCATGTGCTTCGTGGATGGTGAGTGGCACTGCTACACCACCTTTGGCGTCTACGCGGTAGATATCGCCTTTATACCCGAAAACAATGGCATTACCATCCGGGGAGATAGCGGGGTTCCTAAGCCAGAGGGCATTTTCCTGGGCATAGGTACTGGTGGCAAGCAAAAAGGCGGCACACCCGAGTATTAATCTCTTCATAAGCGGTAAAAATTGGTTTTTATATCCTATACTGGCATTTGGGTACAGGGAACAGACCGGTAAAATACTTAATTGAACGAGCTTATTCAAGTGTTAATTTGACAAACGGTCATCCCCACCCATCACCGGAACTGCGGCCCTTAACAACTTAACGGCATAGCGTATTTTAACCGTCAATGCCAGGTATGTAGAAAAAATAGCAATAAACTATCAGACTTATTAACATTTGATATATAAAAACACATTATAATTGAATTATATTGGGTTATTATATCAATGTAGCCATGAAACATCCACAATCCGGAAACACATGCGTCTGTATCAAAATCTAAAAACGCTTTTCCACCACATAGCAACTGCAGGGGTTGAAGATGTAAACGGGCAGGAAGGAAGGCTCACCAGGTATATTAACATCCTGGCATGCTGGACGGCCATGCTCGTATTTATACTTGGGGGTGTGTTTTATTATCTTGTTAATAGTCTGTATATCCTCATACCCTTAGTGCTGGAAGGCATCGGTATGCTGACAGTTATTGGATTCAATAAGGCTGGCAGGAAAGACCTGGCAAACAGCGGCATGTTTGCACTTCATTATATTTCAGCCGCTTACTGGACCACCTTACTGGGAAATGCTATTCCCGTTGAAGTGGTGGGCGCCTTTCTGATTGTTTTTCTTATCTGTGGCTTCTTCCTGATATATACAGATAAGCGCCTGCGCGCATTTTCTATTATGGCTGTTGTTGCATTGCTGGTCATGATCCATGCAAACGATTACTTTCAGATCATCCACCCTATACCCATTGCCCCATCCAGTGCATTAATCATGCGTATATGCACCACCGCCGGGATGCTGTTTTTCATCATTTTTGTGATGTTTGTATTTGTAAAGGAAATAGATAGCTTACTTGGCCAGCTACGTCTCAGCAATAAGGCCAATGCAGCCTTTTTAAGAGAAACATTCCATGAGATCCGTACCCCGCTTAACAGCCTGTTCGGTGCCGCCCAGCTTTTGGACATGATCCATAAAAAACATAGCGAAGATCCATATATGCAGGAAATTTCGCCGGAGATAAAAAATGTGCTGGCATCCAGTCTGCTGGCAAAAGAAATTATCGACAACGTACTGGATTTTAAAAGAATAGAAGCAGGTAAATTTTATGAAATCAAGAAAGAAAAAGCGAATCTCCGCGAGAGTATAACATCCTGTATCCAGATGAATCAATATGTGGCCAACCTGCGAAAACTAAAGATATCGCTTGACTTTCAACTGGAAACTACAGAAGCCTGCTATGATGATATTGTGTTTAAGAAAATTCTGAACAATCTGTTATCCAATGCCGTGAAGTTCTCCAGCGCAGATAGTGAAATATTGATTACGGCACATCACCAGGATACTCATGCCGCATTCTGTGTACGTAATCAGGGAATATTAAGTCAGGATAAGATCAGTACGATTTTTATGCCTTTCGAGTCGGAAAGAAATACCTTCCTGGAAGGCACTGGCATTGGTCTTCATCTTACCAAAAAACTAATTGAACGCCTGGATGGAAAAATCAGTGTTACCTGCGATGGCATGTACACAACTTTTGCATTTACCATGCCGCTGGAAAACAATCCACTCTTTAGAGAGCAACCATTGCCACCATCTGCGTCCGCTACAACAGAAATCAATGAACTCGAATTTGAAGGGCTGAAGGTATTGATTGTAGATGATAATCAGATGAACCAGCAGATTATTGAGAAGTTCGTCTGCAAAACCGGTGCTGTGGCCGTTATTACCGATAACGGACAAGAAGGCCTGGATGCGGCCATCGCGCAAAAACCTGATCTTATCATTTCCGATTCCCATATGCCGGTAATGGATGGCAGGGAGATGTTAAACAGAATCCGGCAGATACCCGGATATGAAGATATACCTGTAATTATTGTTTCGGGTGATGCATTCAGTAGCGGAACAACCAATGATCACGAGGAAATGCTGAAGGCCGGCGTCCTCGCCTATCTTAAAAAGCCGCTATCCTTCAGGGAATTACATACCGTCATGCAAACACATCTTCCTAAAAAAATTTATAGTAGCCAGGATTGATTCGATAACGTTTTCGGCTATACTATAATAGTTTCAGGTCTTTGGTAATCCTGTCTATATCTTCATTTCTGTTGGGGCCGATAGCACAACAGGTTTTAGTAGGGATGCCACCAAATTCCGTCAGCCCGGAATCAGTGATCAGCGTGGCTACCAGCCCGTCGTCGACGGCTTGCTGATAGATACGGTCCAGTTCTTCTTCTGAGTCGACGCTCAGACAAATTTTCTTAAATCCTTCTGTCATCCACTCCAATACCTCTTCGGGGTTACGCAGGTGTGTCTGTAAAACGTTGCCTTCAATGGTGGCCTGCCGTGTCAGGAAAGCGATACTGGCATGGGCTCCCTGCGCGATCATTTTTCCTTTTCTCATGTTGAGATCCTTCCTCATCACTATTACCTGCTTGATATGCTTTGATGCCATAGCTATTGTTGGTTTATTACGAAATTAGGGAATATTCTTCAAGGCAAAGCTACCTACACATTATTATAACGAACTGAATCTTAACACCATAAGATAGCAATTTTTTTTAGAATTATCAAGATACATCACCCGTCAGATAGTCGTATCTTTATTACGTTTAATATATGCTATGAAAAATTACTTCAGACCCTGTTTGGCGCTGTTGATTGTATTGATCTGGCATTGCAGCTGCAAACAGATCATCACCAAAAACGACGGCCCACTGGATGTTGCAAAAATGATTTACGCACATCAGCCCTCTCCTGATATACATCGCCATCTTACAGGAGACTTTGCCACAAAAGATACGCTTGTTCCCGGCGCAAAAGATTTCCCCGGAGCTACCTTTAAATGGAAGTTATTAAATGAACTGCATGATAGTCTGGCGCTGGTGAATATGACCGTTCTGCTGCCTGATGGCAAAACTACCGACTATTACCTGACCATGCGCAAGGATACTGTCTGGAAACTGGCAGCGATCAACTCTCTTGCCATGACAGGTATGCTACAGGCCGAACTGGAAGAGCTGGAACAAATGCCGCAAGGTTACCTTGACACACTTATCGATGCCGCACAAAAAGACAAGGCCGGTAATGCGCTGAAGATGCTGACTTCCATGGATGACTATCATTTCCTGATTGGAAATATCAAATTGGTATTGCAGCCAGATGATAGTATCGTGCAGCACTTCCTGGATAACAAACAGGCATTCAATCAGCTAAAAGATAGTGCCCTGGCAGAAATGCAGCGCAAGCCATCCGACAGCAAATCAGAAAAGCCACTCCTTAAAAATATGGAACCGGCCTATAAAAAACTGCTGATAGAAAGCGTTTCAACAGACACAGAAGACAACGGCAAAAACATCGATTTTACCATTGGAGGCATCATTGATAACTGGGTAGGTTTTCTGTATGTAAAAGATAAAAAAGATCTGCCGGATATTTATGGTGGCAACCTGATCATGCTAAGGGATATAGGTGATGGCTGGTATCTTTATAAAACCACCTGACATTCAATAACAAAGAAAAAGGCAGTGTCTACTGAGTAGGCACTGCCTTATTTATTTCAAGCGCATTTCTGTAGTTACGAATAAGGTTATGGCAGGGTATTGAGATTAACGTTAGGAGCAACACCGCTGGCCGTACGTGTGAACGTTTGGTTATAATTCACATAATTGGAAAAGAAGCCGCCATTTTTCAGGTAGAAACGTCCTGTAGCAGCATCCACACCACCGGCATAATCGCGGCGCTGATCTGCGGTGGCAGTAGCATCCGCAGTAAACCAGGCGCTGGTAAGCTCATACCAGGTACCTGCGGTTGATCTTACCCATGCATTACTATACTGGCCGCTTCGTCCCAGGTAACCATTGGTATCATTGAAGTTTTCCAGGAAAGAATATAACCCGCCGAGATAAGTAGTGGTATTAGGTTGTTTCCAGGTGGCGATAAAGCGCCAGCTGCCTGATTCCGGCGTATAGATCCAGGAAGAGAAATCTGTTCCGCCGGCGCCATCGGGCAGCACATGCGTGAGGAATTTGTAAGTAGTGCCAGCCTGCCAGTTGAATACCAGGTAGCTTTGTCCGCCGGTACCTTCTCCACCGAAGGTATTATCTGCCACATCGGTGCCTTTACGCACCAGTGAAGTGGTGCCTACGCTGGGATCCCAAATGGAAAAGAGTATTCTTCTTTCAGTAGCGCTGTTTACCTGCATGCCGAAATAACCACCATTAAAACCGTTAGACATAAAATAAGACCCGATCTTATCCTGACCTGCAGGAACGGTTACCTCGTTGTAAAACCATTCAGCAGTAGTACCGGAAGGGATGGTATAATTAAGATGTACGGAAGGACCACGCCTGGACCAGTAGTAGTTAGATGCATCGTTTGCATACACGACATTGCTAGCCGTAGCAGTGCCGCTTATAACGATGTGGGAAACATCCCCGAAATAGCCGCCGGATTTGCTGACACCCTGGAGATCCACCTGCACGTAGCCAGGCGTCGTAATATTTACGGAGCCGATGCTATAGTCCGTATAGCCGGTGCCGGTAATTGTTTTGTTAAAAGAAGTTCCGTTCACTGTTACTTTGATAACGCTGGTTCCGGAGGGCACTTTTGCACGTACGGTAATATTCAGTGTGCCGGTAAGGCCGACTCTGAAATAAGTACTGGTGATGCTATTGGCGCTGGTCCAGTTACCAAGTCCGTTACTGGTGATCACTTCTGCGCCGCCGGCGGGAAGCGTGGTTACAAAGCCATTTCCTGCAAGGGCTACATCATAGCTGGAGGCTGCTGGTACAGATTCCGGAGAAGCCTGTCTGGCATTAACATCACTAGCCAGATCTTTGGTGCTTTTTGTGCAGGAAAATAATAATACAGATACAAAAAGGGCTGACAGTAGCCTTTGGTAGATTTTCATTGGAGAGAACATTTGGTTTTTGAGAAATGACAGAAATGCTGGAAATACGGGTTATAAATACGTTCACTGTTAAATTCGATCTCTCTGATATCGGTTGCGATATTCTAATATAATCAGGATAATTTAAAATCCTGAACTTTTTTTTCGTTTACCCGTGTACGTGGAGCTTTCCCGCCTGTACACTGTAGTATTTAAATAAAATAAAAAAATACTATATATTGCAAACAACCAATATTATTCCGGTACTGACATTATCCCTAAAGACTTATACGCTACTTATTCATAACTATTCAATAAACCTATACCTACATGTATATCAGATATGGAACCCGCAACAGGGACCTTTGCGATGAAAGAATGTCCGTTAAATGCCCTAACTGCGGCCAGACGCATGATGCCAATGTAAAAGTGGAATCGACCTATTTCTGGTTTATGACCAGCTTTCTATCGGTATTTCCTTTTCAAAAGGCAGCGTCCTGCTATTGTGCAGGCTGCGATTACTATCTGCAATTTAAAGTGGACGATAAGTTAGTGGAGGCAATGAAGCTTGACAAGAAAAAATTCAGGCATTCCCTGGTAAATTATACCGTGCCGATAATAATCCTGGCAATCGTTTTGTTCTCGCAGGTGGCAAAGCTATTTAGTTAATGACCGGAGATCAGCTATAATAATCGCAGATGCTATTAGTCTGCGATTAGATATTTCCCACGACTCAAAAACAGCCACTGTAGCTAATCTAAAAAATTTATTACAAATTTCTGCTGATGACTGTCACGTTTTCATTGTGATATTGGTCTTATTACTATTGGACAATATTTTTATTTTAGACGTGTCAAAACAGCATTCATGAAAGATTATCAACAGATCCTCTTCCCATACGCCTACAATATTCTCGGATCGGCCGAAGATGCAAAAGATGTCATCCAGGATGTTATTTCCAGGCATTACATGACACCCAGAGAAGGCATTCTTGACGAAAAGAATTACCTGATAAAAAGTGTCATCAACCTGGCTATCAACTATAAAAATAAAAACAAGAAAATAGCTCCGCAAAGAGCAGAATGGCTGCCGGAGCCTGTGGCCACAGATGATAATGCCGATAAGAACCTGCATCTACGGGATATCCTTTCCTACTCACTCATGATCATGATGGAGAAACTAAGCACAATGGAAAGGGCTGTTTTTATCCTGCGTGAAAGTTTTGACTATGACCATAAAGACATTTCCGAAGTATTGAATATCTCGGAAGAGTATTCCCGGAAACTGCTCAGCAGGGCTAAAGCCCGGCTCTTTAAACCCGGCGCTGTTACCCATACACCCGGGCAACAGCAAAAGGCGACAGACCTGCTGTCCGGCTATATAGATGCCATCCGGCAGGGAGATGTGAAAAGAGTAGAAAATATGCTTTCTGCTGAAATCACCATGATCGCAGACGGCGGACCTCACCTGCATGTTGTCCGCAAAATCTGCATTGGCGCTACCGAAGTGGCACCATTGCTGGAACTCATCTTCAACAAGTACCAGGCAACCGCAAATATCGTTCTCCGCTGGATCAATCATCAGCCTGCTTTTCTTTTCTATGTAAACGACAGGCTTACCTCCTGCCAGGTATTTGAAATCAATGAAGCTGGTGATACCATCCTGCAAATCAATAATGTAGTAGACCCGGAAAAACTCAAAGCATTACAAATTTCCTGATTCCTCCGTATACAATAAACCCCTGCCATGCAAACCCTGATTTGCACGGCAGGGGTTTAATATTTCTGTCCGTCGTTTTTTAGTTAAATTGCAGAAAACGATAGTTATATGCCTATTCAGCACAGAAAAAACGATTACCTGGAACGTATGATCGCCGAAGCATTTGCAGCGCTGAAACGCCTTATGAGCGTTGGTGGAAAAGGTGATCTGCCCGAGTATGAAACACAACTGAATTACCTGCTGTCTGAGGTAAAGCTGGATTTTAAAACATTTGAAGAAATGCCCCTGGAGCAGCTTCAGCAATTCCTCGCCATCAGCGATGCCAGCGATCAGCTACTCGAACTCGTTGCCGACTCCCTGAAATATAAAGCCACCGCTACCGGCAACCCCGAACTCGAGACCAGGGCAAACTGGCTCTACCAGCATATCCTCCAACACCCGAAAAGTAATAGTATCAGCTATAGCCTCCTCCTAAAGAAAGACCAGCTTCCCCCACAACAATAATCGCTGATTATCTCCCCAAAAAATAAATTTTGTAAAATAAACCGATCGGTCTTATTTTTGTACTATGATGACGAAAGGAGAAAAAACAAGGCAGTTTATTATTGAGCAGTCGGCAGTACTGCTCAATAAAAAAGGAATGGCCGGCACCTCCGTCAGTGATATTATGGAGGCAACCAAACTTGCCAAAGGTGGTATCTATGGCAATTTCCAGAATAAGGAAGAAATCTGCCAGGAGGTTTTCAGCTACCTCTATGCACGGCTCAGCAAACGCATAGACGCAAAACTCCAGGAGCACCATTCCTACAAAGGAAAGCTCCTGGCGCTACTCGACTTCTACGAAGACACCACGCCCATGGAAAAGGCGGGCGGATGCCCCATGATCAATTTCGGCGCAGAAGCGGATGATACCGACCAGGAAATGAGAGCCCGTGTGGCCACCGCCATTAAAGCCTCCCAGGCCCGGATAACCAGGCTGGTAGCTGGCGGCATCGCCAATGGCGAATTCTCCGCGTCCATCAACCCGCAGGCCTTCGCCGCTAAAATGTTTGCCATGTACGAAGGCGCTGTCCTGGTGTGTAAAGTGCTCGACAATAACGAGCAAATGCGTATCATTACCGATGCACTCCGACAGGAAATCAACGCCTTCAGCACCTGATCTGATCTTACTGATAACACATCCTATAAACGGTTTACTCCCGGAACTTCCCTTCCGGAGATGATGAACCTATTTTTTTGCCACAAAAAAGACCGAACGGTCTATTTTAATTAGTCGTTTATGAACGCCTTGAAAAGACAGATACTCATATTCACGGTCATCAGCGCTGCCATCATGGAACTGATAGATATCTCCATCGTCAACGTAGCACTGTCGCACATGAGTGGCAACCTGGGCTCCACCCTCGCCGATACCAGCTGGGTAGTAACGTCCTATGCTATCGCCAACGTGATCGTAATACCGATGTCCAGCTTCCTCAGCACCTCCCTGGGCCGCAGAACCTACTACATCGGCTCCGTCATTCTCTTTACGATATGCTCCTTCATGTGCGGCAACGCCTCCAATATATGGGTACTGGTGTTTTTCCGCTTCCTCCAGGGACTAGGCGGCGGCGCATTGCTATCGGTTTCGCAAACCATCATGTTTGAACTCTTCCCGAAAGAAAAACAAAGCATGGCCAGCGCGCTATTCGGACTAGGCGTATTCATCGGCCCCACCATAGGCCCTACACTGGGTGGCTTCATCACGGAAAATTACTCCTGGCCCTGGATCTTCTATATCAATATCCCCGTAGGTATCGTGGTTACGCTTTCCTGCCTGCTGCTACTACAGGAATCACCCATCAGACAAACAGTAAAAAAAGTAGACTGGACAGGCATCCTCCTGCTCATCATCGGGGTCAGTACCCTGCAAACGGTGTTGGAGCGCGGTCAGGAGGAAGACTGGTTCGATACCGCCTATATCACCGTATTCACCTTTATCGCCATCGCAGCCATCATCCTGTTTATTATCTGGGAATTAAAGGTAGATGAACCCGTCGTCAACCTACGGGTATTCAAAAGCCGCACACTAACGGTTGCGGCTATACTAACTTTCATTACAGGCATTGGCATGTTTACTTCTGTTTACCTGACACCGGTATTTGCACAGCGACTGCTGGGCTTCACACCACTGGAAACGGGACTGCTACTACTTCCGGGCTCCTTCTTTGCCTTACTGTCGCTCATCATCAGCGGCCGCCTGCTGCAAAACGGATTGTCGCCCGTTGTCATGATCGTTATCGGGTTTACACTATTCATCTACTTTTCCTATACCATGGCATCGTTAAGCCCTGACGCTTCTGCGCAGCTTATCAGCAACAACCTCATCTACCGTGCAGTAGGTATCGCACTGCTGACCGTTCCGCTCACCATGCTGGCCGTGTCTACACTGGAAATGAAAGATATCGCTCAAGGCGCCGCGCTGAACAATATGATGCGGCAACTCGGCGGCTCTTTCGGTATCGCTATCGTCAATACCTATACCGCCAGACGCACGGCCTATCATAGAAACCACCTGGTGGCAGACCTCAACCCGGACAACCCTGCAGTACTGGAACGACTCAACAGCTATACCCATTACTTTCTGTCGCACGGCTCCACACCCGGTAATGCGCATCAGCGGGCGCTCGGACTCATGGAATACGGCGTAGTCAAGCAGTCGACACTGCTTAGTTACCTCGACTCCTTTGCACTGGTAGGCATTCTTTTTCTTGCCTGCCTGCCCCTGCTGTTTATGGTACAGAAACGCAGCACTTCGGCACTGGCATTAAAAAATATCTCCGATCACTAATCATACTCATATAAATCAAAATACATGAAAACTACACAAAACACTGTTCTCATCACCGGCGGCAGCGCCGGCATAGGCTTCGAAATCGCCAGACAATTACTGGAGGCTGGCAATACCGTTATCATCACCGGCAGAAATACGGAAAGACTGGCTGCCGCAGCCAGCAGTCTGCCTGGCGTACATACCTTTAATGGTGATATTGCCAATGCAGATGACACTGCAGCCCTGGTGGCCCATATCACCAACGAATTTCCGCAGCTGAACATCGTCATCAACAACGCCGGCGCGGCTTTCCTCAATAACTTCGTCAGCGATGGCAATGCCTTTGAGAAAGCAGCTGCAGAGATGCATACCAATTATCTTTCTGTCATCCGACTGAACGAATTACTGCTGCCAGCCCTGCTGTTACAGCCGGCAGCAGCCATTGTGAATGTCAGCTCTGTGGCTGCTTTTGTACCGCTGCTGCGGGTGGCTTCCTATTCAGCCACCAAGGCGGCAGTGCATTCCTATACAGTTGCATTGCGCGCCGGACTAACCGGCACGGGTATACGCGTATTTGAGTTAATGCCACCACTCGTCAATACGGAATTCTCCAAAGGTATAGACGGTCATAAAGGCATCCCGCCGCAGCAGGTAGCCACTGAATTTATGCAGGCACTGAGTGAAGATAAATTTGAGATAAGGGTCGCCAACACGGAAGCACTCTACGATTTATACCGCTCATCACCAGCAGATGCGCTGCACGTGATCAATGAATCACGTAATGTAGTTGCTCAGTAAAACACGGTGGTCATCTATATAAAAAAAAGTGTAAAAGATGCGTATTCAGCCCTTTTACACTTTTTTTATGCAGATGCCTGCCGTCTATTCAAATATCCTTTTCCTGAATTGCTCCTTCATTTCAGCAAAATTATATTTTGGTTTTTTGCAGATGTATATCGTCTGATTTACCCTTCCTTCAACGCCAGCATAGATATTCGGGATAACCCTTACTGGTATTACTTCTTCATAAAAAGGTGTAAAGAAATAATCCGGTGTATCATTAAACGCCAGCGCAACCACTGTTTGCGGCATGGCTCCACTGGCAGGCGCCCAGCTATAGAAACTGCCATGGTAGCCGAATTCTTTTGGTAAACCATATTGCTTTCCCATTAGCTCGAAGATGCCTGTCTGGTTATAATGCTTCCCCCAGACCATACAGTCTTTTTTCTCTGCTGCCGGCAAACTATCATAAACCGCGCGCATTTCGCCCAGCACGTGTGGCCACATTTCCTGGGTATAGTACTCTTCGTATGGCACGGCATATTTTCCTCCCGGGATATCTTTCTGCTGGTACTTATAATAATGCTGAAGGTAATTGTCCAGCGTCAGCAGTGGAAACCCAAAAGGAATCAGTACTGCTCCTGTCAGCAATATGGCAGTAACCGGCCACAGCAGCCATTGCTGCCATCCTATCAGTTTTTCTTCCACCCATACCGCACCAAAAGGCAAGATGGTAAATATAATAGAGAAGAAATAATAATTCTTGCCATTCGCCTTCAGTAATACCAGGAAAGATACCACAATAGCAATACCGACCGTACGGTATATACGGCCGGGTTTCCGGAAAAACAGCCATATAATACCCGGGACCAGCAGCAGTAAAGAGACCGGATTCGATGCCAGCATGATACCTTTCAGGATATCACCTTTGCCCTGATGGTCCAGCTGCGTTTCATACAAGCGGTGAAACATCTGGTATACCGGCCATTCATGCTGGCTTTGCCAGATGATATTGGGCGTAACAACTACCAGGAAAACCAGCACACATTGCCACCAGCGATTTGATACAAGTGCCTGTCGTGTATGCTTGCTGGTGAGTAAAGCTACCAGGCCCGTCATAAAAAACAGCATATCGTATTTGGTGAGGAAGCCCAGTGTTACAAAGAGGGTCAGGTACCAGAGATGTTTCCTGTCGGAGGATTGTACAAATTTGAACAGCTGGTAGAAACTCAGCACCCAGAACAGCTGGCTGAAAACGACCGGCTGTAAATTGGAACCACCAGAGGCTGGCGCGATAACATAGGCCAGCAGCGCCAGAAATACGGCCCTGGGACCACCACCGGCAGCTTTGGTAGTCAGCCCGATGGTTACCATGATCACTAAAGTGGCCAGGTGTGGAAAAATGTGGTGTACAAAGATGCTATCCGAATGAAAAAGGTTTTGCACGAAAGCTATTAAACCTATCATGGGAGGAAATTCCATATATCCCCAGGCCAGGTGGTTGCCCGCAGAAATATGCAGCGGTTCATCGCCCTGGAAGCCGGTATGGGAATCTGCAATCAGATGCAGTGCTAACTTGATCAGGCAGAATATAAGGATAATTCTAAGGGTTACTTTATCTTTCATATGACAGAAAGATAATAATTTCCTGCTATCACAGGTAATCCATTACCGAACATTCCCTGCGGTTCGATTGTAGTTTTCTGGTGCCAATACGGCGCCTTAAATCTTATGAAGCATCGCTTTTTATGGTTCCTGTTACTGACTGCTGTTCCCGGCCTTGCACAGCAGAAAAAAGAGATCAATAACCAGCTGCAGTCCTGGATAAGTCTGAACACCACTTTCCGCATCAATGACCACTGGGGTTTTATTGGTGATGCGCATATGCGCCGCAATAATTTTGTGGCAGATAACAGCTTTTATTTCTTACGGGGTGGCGTTGGCTACTGGCTAAACGAAAACCTCTCTTTTATCACCGGCTACGGGCATCTATGGCTGGCCCCTACTACGCCGGGTTATACAACGTTTGCAGACGAAAACCGCTGGTACGAACAGATTGCCTATGCCACCAGAGTTGGTAAGGTATCGCTGCTCAATCGCTTCCGCAGCGAACAACGCTGGCGCGAACAATTACAGAACGATCAGTCTACCGGTAACTATAATTTTTCCAATCGCTTCCGGTACCTGATCAGCATTGGTATTCCTTTATCCCCAAAACCATTTGTACCACAGATTTCGCTGGCAAATGAGGTAGCCGTACAATTTGGTAAAACCATTGTCAATAACACGTTTGATCAGTTCAGGGCTTTTGCCGGCATCCGCCAGAATATGGGTTCAGGATGGTCCTTCGATTTCGGGTATATGTTCGTCAGCTCTCAGAAAGCCAGCGGCTACCAGTACGACTACAACCATACTATCCGGTTATTTTTCTATTATACCTGGATGAAGAAGAAAGGCAAATCTGCCGAGCCACCAGCCTTGCAGTATGAAGATGAATGATGTGGTCATCTCCCTATTGCTTGTCATACTCACTCATCAGGGTCTCAAAATACCTGATCATCCTGCTATAATTTTCTATGCTGATGTACTCATTATTGTTGTGAATCGTTTGCTGTTCAAAATTGTTGATGGCTACGGGCAGGAACCTGTACACATGATCGCTGACTATTTCATATTTATAGGCATCCGTGCCGCCGATTGTCAGGTAAGGGGCTACCACCGCGTCAGGGAAATATTGTTGTATGGTACGCTCCATCACCTTATAGCCCTGGGAGTTGATAGATGATACCCTGGAAGCTTCCCTTACCTCCCGCACATTTTCCAGTTCCACATCAAAGCCGCTACAGGCAGCCAGTACATGTTTCCTGACATCTTCTTCGGTATTTCCCGGCAGCAGCCGGAAGTTGACCACAAAATCAACGACAGGCGCCAGTACATTGCTGGCATCACTGCCTTTCATCTGGGTGAGTGCAGTGGTAGTACGTACCAGTGCATTGGTAGTATGATTAGCGGTCAGTTGTTTGATCAGCATTCCTTTAAACAGCCACTGGTTGGCAATGGCCATCCGGCTCGTAAATCCCATGGAGCCGCCGATCTGCTTAAAAAACTCGTCGATGGTGGGAATGATCATTGGCTTCATCTGATCATTTTCCAGTCGCTGCATGATCACGGCAGCCTTACCGATGGCGCTTTGCAGCGGCGGCATGGAGGAGTGACCACCTAATCCCTTTACCTTTATCCTGATTGACCAGAACCCTTTCTCTGCACAGCCTATCAGTGCTACGGAAGTATTGATACCGGCCAGACTCCCTTTCGTGGATACGATACCACCTTCATCATATACCGCATCAAAGCGGATATTTTTCTGCTGGAAATCTGCTGCAATTTTTTTCGCACCCTCTGTACCTCCTACTTCTTCATCAAACCCAAAGGCAAAATAGATATCGCGTTCAGGGGTAAATGATTTTTCCAGCAGATTGCTGGCGGCTTCCATCAGCGAGAAAAGCATGGGCTTCATATCCAGTGTTCCGCGGCCATAGATGCGGCCATTGACAACGTTCCCGGAAAAAGGGTAATAGTCCCAGGTTTGTGCAATCGCCGTAATGGGTGGCAGCGGTTTATCTTTTGGAGAGAAGATAACGGCGCCGCTGTCTTTCCCCGAAGGGTCACCGGGAGGAACGACGTCCTGGTGGGCGAGGTATATAACAGGTTTTAAAGATGGATTTTTACCTTTCCAGTGGAATACAAGCGCGTGCTGATTGATTTTATAGTGTTCCATATGGGCATATACAAGTGGGTACATGCGCACCAGGTATTGGTCCAGGGTATCGAAAGGGGCATAGTTAAACTGACTGTAATCGACATTGGACACGGTAGGAATCCGGATACCTCCGGAAAACCGCAGCAGTGCAGAATCACTGATTTCATATGTTTTCGGCGGCCCACCAGCTGTTTTGACAGGCGCAAAGGGATAGGTCAGTGTTTTTACCAGGATCACTACGGCCAGCACAACAACAGCTACCAGTATCAGGAGCAGCAATTTCTTCATAATACCTCTTTTTAAAAAGATATAAACAGACGCCTCCTGTTATTGTTCCAATAATTCCATGCTAAAACCCGGTACTTCTCCGTGAGGAAATTACTTCTTAAATTAGAAACAGCTGAAAGATGCAGACTATGTATAAAATAATTTTTGCAGCGCTTATCTGCTGCGGCACGACTATCCAAACCCTTCAGGCTCAGGATGTAATACCATTATATGAGCAGGACAAAGTACCCAATGCCATCCATTCAGACATTCTGATGGACACCCTTCATGGCAGAAGCGGCCAGACGGGAAATGATACGACGGTTATACGTCCGCGAACAATTATGCCTACGCTCACCGTATTTCTTCCGCATAAAAAGACATCAGACATTGGTATTATCGTTTGCTCCGGTGGCAGCTACAGGAATGTGGCCGATCCCCAGGAAGGAATTCCTGCCGCTAAGAAGCTGGCCGATGCCGGCATTACGGTTTTTCTGCTGCACTATCGTGTACCCAGGGCCGATCTGATGCAGAACAAATCCATTGTTCCCCTGCAGGACCTCCAAACAGCCATTCGCTTTGCAAGAGAAAACGCGAAAGCCTATAAACTGAATCCTGATAATATAGGTATTATGGGTTTCTCAGCAGGCGGACACCTGGTATCCACTGCAGGTACTCATTTCAGTACCAATTATATAGATAATCCCAATGGTGTAAATCTGCGTCCGGATTTTATGGTACTGGTTTATCCGGTCATCAGTATGACTGATAGTCTGACTCATACACTATCCCGCAAAAATCTTATTGGCCCCGATATCATCGAATCGCAGGTAAATGAGTTCTCCAATGAAAAACAGGTAAATTCCCAAACGCCGCCTACATTCATTGTTCATGCCATGGATGATTCCACCGTGAAAATCGGGAACAGCCTGGCCTTTGTGGCCGCGCTGGAACAGCAGCAGGTACCGGTTCGTTTCTTCGTATATACCAATGGCGGGCATGGCTTTGGTATTAACAATGAAACAGCCCGGCAACAATGGATAGACCCTTGTATTGAATGGATCAGGGATGAAAAGTGGAAGCAGACAAAAAAATAACCATCAGCTTTTCCTACGGAGATATTTCTCTGCCCACTTAACTGCCGCGGGCGTTTTCTCCAGGAAACGTTTTTCTACCAGGTGATACGTGCAAAAACAGATCGTCATCAGCACAATAGAAATGGCTGCTATCAGGCACCAGTAACCAACCGGGGATAGTCCTGCTACGAAATCATGGCCCAGCACAAAGTGGAACATACAAAACAGCAACATACCATGCAGCAAATAAATGCTATAGGAAAGCTGGCCGATGATAGCTGTTGCAGGCAAATTAAGTAAACCAAAAATTGAATTACCATTTGCTATTAATATAAAACTCAGTACCATACAACTATACGGAACAATGCTGTCAATGTCAGGATAGCCAACAATTACCAGCACCAGTAACGCTATGATCAGCAGTGAGGCATACCATGTTTTTGCGATACGTTGCACCATCGTATTTTCAGACAGCAATCCGGCAATGATACCGCCGATAAAAAAGCTGGCGCGGAGTAAAATATTGAATTGATAAAAATACAGGATAATACATCCGAACAACATCCAGCATAACAGCGCGCAGATCAGCGTTCTGAAAGAAGGCCACAACTGGAAGAACAGCATGCCCAGTAAAGGCAGAGAGAAGTAAAACAACCACTCATAAGCCAGACTCCATACCACACCTGCCACCAATATTCTCGTACCACCGATACCGTTAATATCCGGTTCCATGAAGAGGAGCCACTTTCCCAACTCCATTACGACATTCGCACCAGGTTCCAGCAGGGTAAATCGGGTGATGGCACCTGCAATGATAAACAGCAAAATAACTACCGTGAAATATAAAGGCAGGATGCGAAAAAAGCGCCCTGTATATAGCTTTAGCCAATCGGCCCCATTCCGCTTAAACGACCTTAGCCTGGTGAAAAAGAGGAAGGCGGTGATCATAAAAAACAAGGACACGCTGGATGGTCCCAGGTGGCGGTACAGATGGGAAGGCGGGAAGCCCCACTGGCCGTTATGCAGGAAAAAATACCAGATCACCGAATGATGAAAGAAAACAAAAAAAGCCAGTAGTCCGCGTAGTCCGTCTATGGATTTATACTTACCTGGTTTAACCTCATAACCGGTTAATTTAGCAGCCAGCTTTATCCATAAAATGGTGAACGTAATGATCAGGAAAAATGGGATGCAGCTTTCTATATTCATGGGGCAGGGTATAGTGCAATAAATATAAGGTTGCGCACTGCTATGCCAATTGCATTAAACCACCATTATCAATTTGATTTTGTGATTATTTTTTGTTTTTCGTATTTTTGAAGAAGTGTGGCATTTCACTATGTAAACCTCATCAGCATCTGTTATAGCCGTAGCCAATAAGGACGGCCCGTTATAGAAATTCAATCATTGTTTAACCTGCCAACACCCCAAAAATGAATTATTGTATCATTTCAGCAACGACATTACTCACATTTGTTACCCTGCTGGTTAACAGTATATCTGTGCCCTTTACGGCAGATATCGCCAGATCGTTCCCTGCGCCATTAACGTCATCTGCCGTACGAACAAAAAAAGATGTTTATCTGTATAATAAAGAAAGCTTATCTTTAAAATCAGGAATCGGCACCAGAACCCACTTCAGGAATAAAAACGGTATTACCTGGTATGACCTGAACGGGTTCAGGAATTTTGAGGCAGGAGAAACTACAGCGAAGATTCTTGTACTAAGTTCCAGCAGCAAACAGTTCAGTACAACGTATACGAAAGGATTTTACATCAGCAACCCCGGCAAAGCATTAGCAGATAGTCTGGACAAAGTATATCGTTTATCCGAGATTGATCATTGTGAATATTACTTCCAGGTAGGATGGAAAGGTCTTATTTCCAGGATTGTCAAAGGCGATGGCCTGTCGGTCAGCGCAGATTCAGTGAATGTAGCACGGGAAAGTCTTCATATGCAGGGCGATTCCGTGAAATTTTCTGTTCATATTCATCCGCGTATTACAGATGACAATGGTAATGTTATACAGGCGGGCGATTACACGCCTTCTGTGACAGACAGAACCGGTCATGACGGTATATTCGGAATTATTATTGGATTTGAGCAGAAAAAACCTGACTACAACCCATATGGTATTACTAACGGCCAATGGACCTTACCTTTTTATCCAGTGGCAGGCTTTTATTCCACGCAGGACCCGGCATATAAAGCCGCGATATCCCTGGAAAAGTTCAAGGCGTTAATATCTGCAATGGATCATTAACAACTGTCATGGTGAGAATGTAACACTATAAACTATGAAAAATTTGTTACTGGTTATGCTGATAGGGATGGCTATTCCTTATCATTCAGTGGCACAGGCATCCGATCAGCTGGAGCCTTTCGAGCCTTCGCACAATGCGGTGGACAGCTACTACAATCATCTTTACCAGAAAGTATTATGGCGAATGGCCGAAAAGCCACTGGCCAGATTTGTCGTCATTCCGCCCTATAGTCCGGAATATGCACTTTCTGTAGAGCGGGACCAGCAAAACAACTACTGGCTGAAGTCCAATATCCGTGTAGCATATTATGACCCGGCAGCGGAGAAAAGAGTGACCGCCGAAAAGCCGGTAGTACTGACCAAAAAAATCAATGAGAAGCTGGCACTGAAAATCCAGCACCTCTTTGACCTCGCACTACAGCAACGTAAGGAAACGATGGACTTTGGCATAGATGGCATCCGCTATTTCTTCTCTTCCTATGATGCCAAAGATGGGATGGTAAATGGTCAGGCATCCTCTCCTGTTTCCAGTTCAAAAACAGGCCTGCTGGTAAAGATCTGTCACGAGCTGATTAGTTTTACCAAAGGGCAGAACAACAATGAAGATTCACTGGTTAATAATATCAACAGGCTGGCTGCCCGGTATGAAAAACCGAACGATATCCGGCTTTCTGCCGTTTTTGAAGCACCTGCCACTCAGAAATAAACCATGAGGAAAATAATTTTACATGCGCATATGTCGCTGGATGGCGTTGTCAGTGATCTACCTCACTGGATGAAGATGACCGATGATATCCTTAATGATGCCTCCGCATTCTATGAAACGCTCGATACTATGCTGATGGGTAGCAGAACCTACCCGCAGCTGGCCAGTTACTGGAAAAATGCACTGTTAAACCCTATCTCCTACGCAGAACTGGAACTGGCACGTCATATCAACAGCAAGAAAAAGCTGGTCCTCTCCCGAAGTGCACAACCCCTTGTATGGGACAATTCCCAGCTACTGCAATATACCAGCCCTGATGACCTTCGTATAAAACTGGATGCCCTTAAAGCGGAGCCTGGTGAAAATATCACGGTGGCCAGCGGCGCCGGCCTATGGCATTTCTTTTTAGAAAACAACCTTTTTGATGACCTCCTTTTGTATATCCATCCTGCGCTGGCTGGTCATGGCGAACGGCTGTTTACCGAATTCCACTGGCGGACAATGCTGAGCCTGGTCAGAGAAAAAACCTATGAAGATGGTACCAAAGAGTTGTATTACGAGAAACTCTCCTGACAACACCATCTATATATCTGATTATTAAATATTTACATTTTATTTATTGCGTTTAATATGTTGCAGGTGATACCTTCGGTATCATTTGGGATGTTGCCGGAAAAAAATAAAATTTCATTAGTAAATAAACATTTACTTACTTTGCATCATGAGACCCAGAAATCTTGACAAGGAACAGGCTATTAAAAGCATTGCCCTGGACATCATCACCAATGAAGGCCTGGAAAATCTAACCATGCAAAAGCTGGCGAACGCGGTGGGTATCTCTCCCCGGACCATCTACATAAAATATGCTGATAAAGAAGATCTGCTGGTAAAGTTATTTGTAGATGAGGTACTGGGAGATTATGAGCAGGCGGTATTAAAAGATTTTTCTGCAACCATGGATTTTGCCGATGGCATCCGAAAATTATGGCAGAACACCTTTCATTACCTGAAAGACCATCAGCCGGGCTTTGCCCTCCTGCAATACAGCAAAACCACTCCCCTGCTGCATAAAGCTTACCAGGAGCGCAACATTCGGCAGGGCGATCATTTTCAGGCCATTCATACCTTCTTTCAACGCCACGCCGCGGCCGGGCTGATACCCGTATTGCCCATGGATGTATACAGGGCACTGTTACAGGCGCCTCTCCAGGAGCTGGTGCGCGAATACTTCGACCACAGCACAAGGAAGCAACAAATTATTACAGACCAGGTAGTAGCAGATTGCTGCGAAATGGTCATAAAAGGATTACTTAAATAGATTTTATGCAACTGATTAAAGATAAACAGATTGCCATTGTAGGTGGTGGTCCTGGCGGACTGACACTGGCAAGACTGCTGCAAATGAAAGGCGCACAGGTAAAAGTTTATGAACGCGACCTCAACCGGCAGGTACGTGTGCAAGGCGCTACACTCGACCTCCATGAAGATGCAGGTTTGCTCGCCCTCGAACATGCCGGACTGATGGAAGCATTCAAAAAATACTACCGTCCGGGTGCCGACAGGATCCGCATTATGGACAAGGATGCCCGGATTTTGTACGATGAACACCATGCCGCTCATGAAGGCTGGAACAGGCCGGAAATTGACCGTGGCCCGCTACGGGAATTAATGTTGAACTCCCTGCAGGATGATACTGTAACCTGGGACAGCCAGTTTGTATCCATGGAGGCCGCCGGCGAAGGCTGGGAACTGCTGTTTAAAAACGGGCATAAAGCCTATGCAGATCTCGTTATTGCTGCCGATGGCGCCAACTCACGCATCAGGCCCTATATCACGGATATAAAGCCTTTCTATTCCGGGGTTACCGGTATTGAAGGCGCGGTATATGATGCGGCAACAGCATTGCCGGAAGTGCATGCTCTGTTGCAGGATGGAAAGATATTCATTCTTGGAGACGGAAAATCGCTGATCATCAGCTCGAAAGGCGATGGCAGTATGGTTTTCTACGCGGGTTTTAACTGTGAGGAAGACTGGCACCGCAACAACGGTATCGACTATTCGGATATTGCGCAGGTAAGTCAATGGTTCAGGCAGGAATATGCCGGATGGGCTTCGGTATGGAACAGTTTGTTTGAAAAGGCCAGCAAAGCCTTTATTGTAAGGCCTATGTATTGCATACCTCCCTATGAATCATGGGTAACGCTGCCTAACCTGACGATGCTGGGCGATGCAGCACACCTGATGCCTCCCTATGCAGGCGAAGGGGTGAATATGGCCATGAAAGATGCCCTGGACCTCAGTATAGCACTCACCGGTACAGACCATAGCAGCATACCTGCTGCCATTGCTGCCTATGAACAGGATATGCGTCAGCGTGCAGGGGCAGCCGCTGAGCAGACGCTTGCACAAACAGCGTCGATACATTCCGCAGCGGGACTGAAAAATTTGCTGGAGATGTTTACGGAAATTTAGATTCAGGACTGCTTTAACAGATAGAACAATACCAGCAGCGAGAAATTCCCGAAGCTGTTATGTAAAGATTCCAGGGCCGTACGCAGCAAGCTGTGTGTACCTCCGGAATGCATATTCATGATATCGCCGACCCTTTCCTGGGGAATACCTTCATAATACTTCAGGTACATGGCTTCCCGCTGGCGGTTAGACAAAGACTGCAGCAGGGTTTCCCATCTTCCGTAAAGGTCTGTCATCCGGCTTTTGGCGATGAGCGGATGCCTGTCTGGCAGGTCCAGGCAGAAAGGGATATGTTCACCGCTGAGTGAATGCGGGTTTCGGCTGGAATTGTATTCCAGGTTTCCCAGCAATATCTTGCGGAAGGAGCCGTACAACAGTTCCTTTACAGAGGCTGCATAAGCCATCTGGTGTCTGTTTTGCCATAGCCTGCGGAAAAGGTCCTGTATGCTCTCATCTATACAGAAATCATCAGTGGTAAATTTACCACCGTAATTAGCGAGCGGGTTATAGAACTGCGAATACAGTCCTTCGAGGCCTCTTAGCTCTCCGGCTTTACAGGATAGCCATAATTCATTTTCGTGCATAACATGCGGTGATTGATCTTATCAGGGGATATCAATATATACGGAATATCTAGCTATGTTGCTTTATCACGTGTAATAAATCCTTTCTTTCTTCTGCGGTTAGTTCGCCGGCTTTATAAAATTGTACGGTAGCTGTTTTATCGATAAAGATGATGACGAATTTGTTGTTAACATCTCCCATATGCCAGGATTTGCTGAGGGTATTATTGACATCTGTATAGATGTTGGCACCCGTTTGATTCACTTCTCTCCTGACCATCATCCGGACAATACTATTCGGAAGTAGCGGCGCATCCTTTAAGTTAACCACTCCAAAGGCAAAAATGTTCGGGCTTGAAATAGGATGTGCCTTTAAATAATTTGTAATGGTCTTATTCTGAGAGGCATGATCCGGATCGGGGTAAAAAATTAACAGGGATTTTTCTCCGAAGTGCGGTAATGTCATGGGTTTATTACTGGCATCACGGATCGTAATCTGGGTTACCTTATCTCCTTTTTTGAGCTGTGCGGACAATTGCAGATGAAAGCAAAGGGCGCACCACATAATCAATCCTGTTTTCATATATACGTACCTGGGGTGAAGAAACTTTGAGCAGACACTCATCCTTTTGTCGAAAAAGGTGTTATAGGTTACAGATGTCTGTTCTATGTTAAAAAACATATTTTTTTACATTTTGTTTCTGACACCGCTTCAATTGTATGCCGGTGGTCCGGTAAGAGATACACTGCCACCATTGACCAAAGACAGCACCGTTACCCAGGGGATCACGCCTGACACGGCACTTATAGCGGCTGCAGATACGACCATTAAAGGAATCTTCAACAAAATTGTTTATTATCTCAAACACACCAACGATGTTCGTCCAAGGAAAAAATTCGATTTCAGTATAATCGGTGGTCCTTACTATGCGCCGGAAACCAGTGCAGGTATTGCTGCAATGTTTGCCGGCCTTTATAGCACCGACCGGGCAGATACTGCGCTACCGTTGTCCAGTATATCCGTTTACGGAACCGGGTCGCTGTCGGGTTTTTATGGCATAGGTATTAACAGCATCACCATTTTTCCGAATGAGCGCTTCCGGTTGCAGGTAAAGGCCTCCTTTAGTTCGCAACCAAACAAGTACTGGGGAATTGGCTATGATCAGGCATCTGACAAAGATAATTACACCAAATACACGCTGGTCACGAAGAAGATATCGGCAGATTTCAGTGCCTGTGTCAAGGGCAGACTTTTTGCAGGCGTCAGTGTCATTGTTAATGATGGCAGGGCACAGCAGATAGACACCAGTGGCGGCAAGCCCCTGATGCAGCCCGATCACGTATTCGGACTGGGTGTAGGTCCTTTTCTCACCTTTGACTCCAGGGATTTCATCCCCAATGCCTATAAGGGCATTTATGCCAGGCTAGGCTATAAATTCTTTCCATCCTTTTTGGGCAATACCGCTACTTTCCAGGGTTGGAATGCGCAATTTGACTGGTACAAGCGTGTCTGGAAGAACTGTATTCTGGCTACAGACTTGCTGGCAGAATCCAACACCAGTAATGTACCCTGGACACTGATGCCGGAAGCAGGAGGATCCAACCGCCTGCGCGGCTATTTTGAAGGGCGTTTCCGGGACGATAAATTCCTCACGGGGCAGGTAGAGCTGCGTCAGAAAATTTATGGCAGAAACGGTGCAGTAGTATGGTTTGGTGCGGGAAATGTGTTTCCTGAATTCAGTGCGCTCAGCTTCAACCAAACCCTTATCAGCTATGGTATCGGGTACAGATGGGAATTCAAGCGCAGGATCAATATACGCCTGGACTATGGCATGGGTAAAGACCAGTCCGGCTTTTATTTTGGCATTAATGAAGTTTTCTGATGAGAATGAGACTACACTGGAACCGCCAGGCCACCTATCTGCTCCTGTTTGCGATCAGCTGGGTAATCCCTAATATGGCGCTGGTTTGCATACATTTCACGTGGTTTAAACTGATATACAACCTGCTTTTCCCTTTTGCGCTGGCTGTTGCCCTGATTTCCGTATTCAGGAAGCCCGGCATTATGATGCTGCTGATGCTGCCGATGCTCATCATACATGCCTACGAAATCGTGTTCCTGTACCTGTTCCGCGAAGGGGTGATTACTACGGATATGTTCTTGAATACGGTTACCACGGATGTAGAGGAAAGCACGGAGTTGTTGGGAAACATCATGCCCAGCATTGTGATCGTATGTGTTTTATATCTTCCCATACTTACGCTCTCCATTATCTCCTGTTGCATGAAAATGCGACTACATGCAGGTTTCAGAAGAATATCCAGCTTATATAGCGGTGTATTCAGCCTGCTGTTACTGGGCATTGTGCTGGCAGCCGGCATCAGGCTGGACAAACAGGTATATCCCTTTAATGTCATGTACAACCTGAATTTTGCGATAGACAAATGGTACAGGGAGAAGCATTACCCGATTACTTCGGCGGGCTTCCGGTTTGAGGCAGTGAAGCAGGAAAACGCTGGCCAGCGCGAGGTTTATGTGCTGGTACTGGGAGAATCCGCCAGGGCGATGAGCTGGAGTTTATACGGCTATCAGCAGGCCACCAATCCTACCTTACAGGAGATACCGGGGCTGATACCTTTTTCTGATATCACCAGTGAATCCAATGCCACTCAAAAGAGTGTGCCGTTGATATTGAGTCCGGCGGATGCTTCCACTGCCGGCTGGCTTTATACCCGTAAGAGTATTTTGTCGTTGTTTAATGAAGCCGGTTTTCGTACCTGGTTCATTACCAACCAGGTGGCCAATCAGCAACTGATCGGGTTTTATTCACGGGAAGCAGAAAAATGGGTAGACATCAACCGGGGCACCAATAAAAAGAAAGCGATCGGGCAATATGATGCGAACCTGTTGCCACACCTCAAGGAGGCCCTGGATGCCGATTCCGCTGACGCTTTTATTGTCTTGCATATGCATGGTTCGCATTTCAAGTACACCAATCGTTATCCGGCAGACAGGGGCCATTTTCAGCCTGATCATCCGCTGGCCATCAAGATAGCGAATAAGGAAGAACTGATCAATGCATATGACAACAGCATCCGATATAGCGACAGCATTCTTACCAAAGTATTGCAGCTACTGGAGGAACGGCATTTATGTGCCAGCGTGTTGTACGTGTCTGACCATGGGGAGAATTTAATGGACGATGACCGGCATTTGTTTCTGCATAGCACCCCCTTCCCTACTTTTTATGAACTGAGAATCCCGTTGTTTCTATGGTTTTCATCTGCCTATAAAAAAATCTTTCCGGAAAAGGTGGCCAGGGCGGAAACCTGGCGTTATACGCCGGCGGATACACGCATTGTATTTCATACGCTGGCCGAGATTGCCGGCATACACAGTCCTTATATTATTACGAAGCAATCCGTGGTGAGTGCAGGGTTTGAGCCGGAGATCAGCAGGAATATACTTGGCGACCATGAAGAGCCGGAAGAGTATACCCGATATTTCAAGATACAGGATTATGAAGCGTTACAGCGGGAAGATTCCCTATTATCCGTGCGGCGGCATGCGAAGGATTAAATGCGTATATTAATAGTAAAAAAGCGAATATCCATGTTACCTATTATTGTCAAAATATTTATCGGTGCCATAGCGGCAGAGCATTTATATATTCTCTGGTTTGAGATGTTTGATTGGGAGAACCGGGGGAAGAAGATTTTCAAGGGTAAGTTTACAGACGAAATGTTTAAGGCAACCAAGGGGTTAGCGGCCAATCAGGGGCTTTATAATGGCTTTCTGGCGGCGGGGTTGATATGGTCGTTGCTGATCAGCAATGCGGAATGGCAGCATAACGTGGCCGTCTTTTTCCTGCTTTGTGTGGCCATAGCAGGCATTTACGGCGCTGCTACGGCCTCACGGAAAATATTTGTAGTGCAGGCGTTGCCGGCATTGATTACGTTGGTACTGGTAAGTTTATTATAGCCTAGAAGTCGCAGGTTTTAATCAGGCTGTTGGCCATGGTGATCTTCCTGGTGTCTCCATCGTCTTTGATTTCCACAAAGCGTTCCAGGCGCTGTGACCTTTCCACGAGGTAATCCTGATCGTAGTAATAGTTGGTGGTGGTCATGACGGGGCCATTCTGTGCAGTATAGGAGCCGGTATACACCCTTGCTGTTTTCCGCTGGTTGAAATTATGTACCAGCTGGATGAAGTATTTGCCGGGTTTGAGTCCTTCGAAGGAGAAGCGGCCATCTGCTCCTGAAACAGCTTCAATGGCGTATTTATTGGCTTCTTTAGACATGTATACACGGGTATTTTTCCCTTCTTTTTTATCACGGAGGCTGTACCATTCTTCCAGGTATGGTGTTACGGGGAAGAGCAGTACCCTGACACCTGAAGCGTTGAATATCAGGCCATCTTTTTTGGTACAGGCGCGGCCGACGATGCGGGAAGTACCGCGCTGGAGCGATGCCGCGGCCAGTTTAGCATCGAAGGTGCCTTCGGGATAGATACTTTTTGTTGATGAGCCTGCGGAAGCAGTAATTTTCCCGCCCAGGTCAGCATATTTCTTTTTATCCAGATTGGATTGCCTGGTATTGCCGGTGGCCTCATAGGCATCTGCCCTGTTGAGGTAAGCCAGCATATTGTTGGGATCTGCTTCGATGGCTTTGGAATAGTTATCGATAGCGGCTTTGAATTCTTCGTTATTGTGGTGCACCACACCAATGTTCAGCCATGCGTTTGAATAGCCGGGATTCATGGCAATGACATGGTTATAGTCTGCCAGTGCTGAATCAGGTTTATTTTTGATATTCAGGTAGATATTCCCTCTTTCGATATAGGCGTCGGCGTAGGTGGGGTCCAGGCGTATGGCGTGGTTATAGTCGGCGAAGGCGGAATCGGTTTGTTCCCATCTTAAAAACACCGCTGCCCTGTTGACGTAGTACTGTGCTTTGCCGGGGTTGAGCCGGATGGCATGGCAGTAATCTGTATAGGCTTCTACGGCTTTGTCCATCATAAAGTAGGTATTGCCGCGGTTGCCGTAGATGTCGGCATCGTTGGGGTTCATTGCTGCGACTTTATTATAATCGGTCAGGGCGACATCGTACCTGCCCAGTTTTTTATTCATAACCGCCCTGTTAAACCATGCGTCAGCATCTTTAGGGTTGAGGGTGGTTACCTGGCTGAAGTCGGCCAGGGCTTTTTCGTACTGTTGCTGGTTGTAGTAGATATTGCCTCGGGTGAAATAGGGTCCGCTATATTGTGGGTTGAGACGGATGGCCTGGCTGAGTGCTTCCATGGCGGCATCCGTTTGTTTGCGATCGTTCAGGATGCGGGCCCGTTTAACGTAGCAGAGGGTGAAGTCGGGCTGTAGTCTGATGGCGTTGTTAAAATCTGCCAGGGCGGCATCGTCATTTTTACGGCTTTCGTAGACGATACCTCTGGCGTAGTATTCCCAGGCTGATTTAGGGCTACTGAGTAGCTTCAGGGCCTTGTCGAAAGTTTTTTCTGACAGGGGATCTTTATGCATATACTGGTAGCAGGCGCCTTCGAAAGCATAGTACACGCCATTATCAGGGGCCAGTTTTATGGCTTTTTCGTAGTCGGCGAGGCCGTTATCCAGGTCATTGTCGACAACGAGGATCCGGCCGTGCAGGGCATATGCCAGGGCATTATTTTTATCTCTTGAGATGATATCCGCCGTTAAAGTTTTTGTTTGGGCGAAATTACCTGCCATAAACTGGCTGAGGGCGTTATCGGCAGGGTTCTGTGCGCTGGCGCCGGCAAATATTCCTGAGAAAAAGATTGCTACGAGCGTACTGGCACATTTTGGGCGAAAGATGGCAGTGTTCATTGGGTTTATTTACTTAAAACATGGTTTTTCCGTATGATGAATATATCAGGTTCCAAATATAGCTTATATCCCTAACTTTGTAAACGGGAGACGAGATCTCCGCTCCGATCATCTCACAAAAAAATAAAAATGAAAGCGTTATTCTCCAACATAATTCTATTGTTAATCTGTGGGCTTCTTGCCCAGACCTCCTGTAAAGGACAAACAAAAAAAACTGAGACTATGAGTAATGACCATAAGAACAACCCGTACTATTCCCGTACGGACACGAACCATCTGAATGTCAGCAATGCGGAGTGGAAAAAGATTCTGCCGCCGGATTTGTACAATGTGGCAAGGGAACAGGGCACAGAGCGTGCATTTACCGGTAAATACTGGGATAGTGAAACAAGAGGCACTTATTATTGCGCCGTATGTGGTAATAAGCTATTCCGTTCAGACGCGAAGTTTGCCAGCAGCTGCGGATGGCCAAGTTTCTTTGAAGCGGTACGTCCGAACGCGGTGATTTACAAGCCAGACAATTCCTTTGGCATGGAGCGTATTGAAGTAGAGTGCGCCCGTTGCAACTCGCACCTGGGGCATATCTTCGATGACGGGCCAGCGCCAACGCATAAACGGTTTTGTATGAATTCGGTATCGCTGGATTTTGAGCCGGATGCGAAGTAAGATTTTCCTGAGAAGCGCCGTTCGGCGCTTTTCTTTTTTCACGCAAAGCAGCATAAGGAGCAAAGCAGCATAAGACCTATGTTTTGTTGTTTTGCAAATGTACGGGCAGGAAAGGCTTGTTTTAATTAATTTGCCGGGATTGGCTGCATTTTTTTCGCTTGTTTTTTTCTTCTAAGCCCAATGATAACATTGATCAACAGCAATGATTGCAGACCCAGGTAAGCATATGCGAATAGCTGAATGTAACCGAAATAAACGGCTGCACCTAAGATAATCGCCAATACCGATTCAACAGGATCACTAAATCCAAGATTCAACAATAGCCATATAAATGGTACCGTACAGACGAAGGATAAAACAACGTGTATCCATGTCAGTTTACTGATAAGCGTTAACTTCCTGCAACCATAATAAACGGCGATTGGTATTACCAGGAATAGGCACCCACATAGCGAGAATTCCGGTACCACGCTCCCTTTCCGGGTGTTTCCGTCATTGCTGAAATAATCCGTTGGGTATAACGTCCAACACAATGCACAAACGAGGAGTATCAGTACTGGGATAAACAGTATCAGCCAGGGTCGCTGTTTTAATTGCTTCATAAAAAATTTTTAAATAATAACTACCATACTTGCGGTCAGACTAAATCCATTGTTATACTTCAGCTTGCGTAGATAAATTCATTTTTTTTGTCTGCCTGTTTTTTTTCCAATAGTACAAACAGATATTGACAAAGAAGAGCAATTGCAGCAGGACAAATAACCTGGTAAGGGATTCCGTCAGATCCATTCCCATTACAGTATATGAAAGTCTTTCAGCCTTCGTTAATTGCGGATAGGCATTTTGCAAGAGACGTGCTAATAAAAAATATAACGTAAAATAAAGTCCGGCACAGATAAAACATAAGATAACGTGTACCCATGTCAGTAAGTTTGAAAACAACCAGGAATGGCAATAATGATACACCACAATCAATACTGCCAGTGCTACTGCGCCCAGGGCCATACCCTGTGTTATGCTAAATAACCCAAAATCGTATTTATAAAAATAATCATGGGGATTACTGCCCCAAAATAGGCCGGTCATTATCATTATTACGATAGGGACAAACAGTATCAGCCAGGGTTGCTGTTTTAATTTCTTCATAAAAAATTATTTCTTTTTACTACTAATTATTACACCTGCGATCAGGTTATAGAAAAACACGAATTGTAATAATAATAACAGCAATACACCTATAGCAGCCCAGCGATCCCAGCTACTCCTCTCAAATAATGTCGTATAACTTATACCCGCATCAGTCATTTGCTGATTCATTTTCCATTGCGACCAGGTAATGCAGCCATAGCTGAACAGTACTGTGGCAAAGGAACCTAGTATATGCGTCCAGGTTAGTATATTCGAATACAGCAGTTTTTTCGTAAAAAAGTAGATCAGTGCCGGTAGCAAGGACAGTATGGCCAGAACGGCATACCATTGTGATCCGGCAATAACAAAATAGGTATCATGTATGTGAAGATCTATTGCCGTTTTGGTGGTCAGTGCAAGTATTACAAAGATGATTACCAACAGACTAAAAGGATGCCAGGGCTTAATTCTATTCATATGCTACAAATTACGCTATGAATATATTCTTTTTTAAATAAAAACAGCTCCCAAAAGAGAGCTGTGGATACCTATACTTACGTTTTTGCTTATGAGAAAAATGTTACCTGATTGTTGATTTTATGAAACGGCGAATTGCTGTGATAACGCTCTGGTCTATATCGCCCGGCAGTCGTGGTAATTCATCATTGGTGCAGGTATTGCAATGCAGCAGCAGGTGGTTTAATCCTGGCAGTACAATGGTTTGCACCTGTTTATTACCAGCGGCCGCTAAACTTTCCATGATTACTTTAAAGTTAGGTGCGTAGGGCACCATGATGTCTTTGTCGCCGTTGAGTGCGAGGAATGGCACTTTGATTTTCTGCAGTAGCGGCACCGGGTCGTAGCGTATGTGGTATTGGTACCATCGGCCGGTGGCCTGCCGGATATACGAATCTGCGAAGTAGCGCATATGGTCGGCGATGCCGGGTTTATCAACGGCATAGGCGCTGTCGTCCGCATGTTTCCATTGGTTATAAGTAGCACGCAGTTTAGCTTCCATTTGCGGCGTATAGGCGTAACAGTAAGCCGTATCAAACATGCGTGTATTGATGGTACGGTGCCTGTTCTTATCGTAGTCGCTGATAGGCGCTGCCTCGATGAGGGCCATGTTCTGGTACATCAGTGCATCGATGCCTCGGGTGGCGAGTCCGGCGAGGGTGATTACAAAATCAACCTGTTGTGGCGCCTGGGCGGCGGCGATGATGGCAGCGGCGCCGCCTTCGCTGTGGCCTATGAGGCCTATTTTCCCGATACGGGGTTGTTTACGCAGAAAGGCGACTGCCGCTAATGCGTCGTTGGCAAAATCTGCGGTGGTAGCCTCTTCATAGGTACCATTGGTTTCACCTGTCCCCCTGTCGTCAGTACGAAGAACGGCGATACCGGCAGCTGCGAGGGAATCCGCCAGGGCTTTGAACATTTTATGTCCGGCCATGGTGCCATCGCGGTCTTGTTTTCCGGTACCGCTGAGCAGCACTACTGCCGGAACTTTACCTTTTATGGCCGGCATGGTGAGGGTGCCACCGAAGCGAATGGTGTCGTTATTGCTGAAGTGCACGGGGGTGCTTACCTGCGCATGAAGCGCAGGTAATATGATCAGCAGGAAGAGGAGCACCCCTGATAATTTTCTCATCCTTCCTTTTTTAACAGGTCAATGATATAGCTGATTTCATCAGCGAGGGCGCTGGGACTGCCTTTGTAGCCACTGCCCATCCAGCGGATAACACCGTGCCTGTCGATGATGAATTTTGCCGGGATACCGGAGAAGCCCATGCCTCTTACAAAGTTATTGTAGGCATCATCGAGGTGACCGGTGGTTTTGCTTTTGCTGTCGAGCAGAACGCTGAAGTTGTAATTTTTATCTTTCAGAAACTGCCTGATAGCCGCTTTATAGTCGGGTTTTGTTTCCTGTGTGGCGATGAAATAAAACGCTACCTCTTTATCATTTGCGTATTTATTAACCGCCATCTGCATGCCTGGCATGGCTTCTTTACAAGGGCCGCACCAGGTAGCCCAGAAGTCGAGGACAACGACTTTACCTTTCAGTTTTGCCAGTTCTGTGTTTCCGCCGGCGAGGTTTTCCAGTTTAAATGCAGGCGCATCTTTCCGGATCATCTGGGCGCGTAGTGCTTCGCGCTCCGCGTTGAGGTCGTCCGGGTTTTTCATACCTTCAAAGTATGCTTCAAAACCCTTATCAGACTTATGTTTCGCGACATAATCCTGTTTCAGCACCGTGATAATTTCAGGAGAAGCCTTGTTGCCGCGGGCAGCATTTTCCGCCACCTGGAGGGCTTCCTGCTGGTGGCCGGTAGCCAGCAGTACCTGCGCGTATAGGCTGAGGAAGTCGGCGCGCTGTGCCATAGGCTGTTCTTTTACTTTATTCAGCCATAGCAGTGCTTCCTTATCGTTGTGTTGCTGGTGCAACAGGCGTGCATGGCCCATGAAGGCAGCAACGGAGAGCGACAGCACGTAATCGCGCCACTGCAAAGGACTGTATAAATTGCTGTTGTCACCGATACGTTTGTTCGTATAGGCGTCTATGTGATTCACCAGTTTAACGGAATAGGGAAAAGCATCTGCCATTTTGATCTGATCATGGTCGAGGGCGTTCATGATGAGGAGGCGATGGAATTCCGTCAGGCATACCAGCGGTGCGTTGTCCATCATTTTATCGAGGATATCGAGGCGCTGATTTCTCTGCACATACTGGTATACAATAGCCCTGAATACTTTACCGTAATACAGCTGCGTGGTTTCTGTATTTACGTGTTGAAATTTTTCTAACGGCCAGCGCTGTACGAAAATCTGCCAGAGGGAATCACGTTCTTTTTCGCTGGCGCGGAACAGTTTATAGATCATCTGGTCCCTGGCGGTGATGCCATCAGGAAATTTACTGTCAATGATGTTATTGACAGAATCTGCTGCGGCGTTGTTACCCAGGATATTTTTAAATGCTTTTGCAACAGACATCAGTTCTGATTCAGTAACATCCGGCAGACTACCGACATATTTCCCCTGTTTGAAGATAATGGAATCAGCGGCAGCGCCACGTTCCTTTTTCACCAGTTGCATTGCCGGATAATAGATATGTCGGCGGCTGTCCGGGTAGTACTTCAATTCATTGTTCATCCAGAACAGTGCTACATCATCACCGATGTAAGCCGAATCTGTGATGGCGGGCGGCATGTCCTGTTTCATGAAAGCAGTGCGCAGCATGCCCCAGGCGGCGTAGCTGGTGGGCATTTGCTGCCCCTGCTTATCGAAGACCATTGCAGCATGGGGCCATTTGTTTCCTTTATCCGTTTTACCGTTAGCATTGAAAGTCATGATGACAATCGCTGCTTTTTCCGGTATATACATTTTTCCTATCCAGCCGCTATCCACCATTCTCATGGGCATATCGATGGTTTCCCAGGCGTTGTTGCGGTAGAACCATACCACGCCATTCACAGGCGCCAGGCCTTGCAGCGCGGAACCTTCCGGGTTATAGAATACCTGTGCGGAATCGCCGGCAACGGGCCTTTCAGGGGTAAATTTTGCGGTTTCAACATAGTGCTGTTGTGCCATGGCAGTGCCAGTACATACTGTCATCGGCAGTATGAGTGCAGAAATAAATTTCTTCATCAAAATAAATTTAAAGCATGGTTATCCGTGTCAGACCTTACCTGGGATTTTGTTCCAGTGAAGGGTTGAGCTGAATATTATATTGCGGAACAGGATATACATATCTGTTACTTCCTGGTTCCAGGGTATACGATTCGTTTGTAAGCAGGTTGGTGCGGGTAACAGGTGAAGTAAAACGGGCATCTCCCGCTAGTCTCTTCTGATCAAACCATCTCATACATTTAAATGCCAGTTCTCTCCTTCTCTCCTGTAATACTTTTACCAGTGCGTCGTCTTTATCGCTTGCAGTGAGGGCCACATAATCAGCTGCCTTAAAGCGTTTCTGACGGAGGGTGTTGATGGTCGTCATGGCGCCGGCGGCATCGCCTGCCCTTGCCTGTCCTTCAGCTTTTATCAGCATCATTTCAGGAACGGAAGGCCCCAGGTTACGGTTTTCACCACTGAGCACTTCCGTACTGCTCATCCGGTAGGTAACACCGTTTAATACATAATCCTGTGTCAGCAATGTATAACGGCTATCCTTTTTATCGAAGAGCGCGAGCAGACTTTTGCTCAGCATCAGGTACACCGACCAGGCGTGGCTACTGCCGGCCTTCTTGGAGAGGATCACTTCCGGGTTATTGAGTCGCACAGGATAGGTAGTCAGTGCAGGTAAATCGTTCAGTGTATTTTGAATAGTCAATGCACTGGCCGCATTTTTTCCTGCCTCCTCATAATTACCCATCTGAAGGTATACCCTTGCCAGCAAAGCATATGCGGCAGCCTGTGAAGGATAGATATTATAATTATTCAATGCAGGCAGATCTGGTATTGCGGCGGTAAGATCCGCGATGACGTTATCATAGGCAGCCTTCACCGTAGTACGTGTGGGGATGAGGGCTACATCAGGGTCCAGCACGAGCGGCACACCGAGATCAGCGTTGCTGGTGGTGGCATCATATTGTTTGCCATATTCATTTACCAGCGTGAAATAGTTATAGGCACGGTGTACGCGGGCTTCTGCCAGCACCTGTTTTTTATCTTTCAGGTTACCGCCGCTGCTGCTCATCACATCACGGATGACGAGATTGCAGGGATAGTTGGAAGCGTACAAGAGCTTCCAGTCCGGGTCGGCGGTATTGATATCGTAGTATTGAGCGCCCCACATATAGGCATTCATGACCTGTGTGGCCAGGGCTTTCTGTTGGGTGAAGTCCAGGTATTCCTGATCATCGGCAGAGATATCCGGCATATCTATAGAGCGGTCAATAAATTCCTGGTTGTTCATCAGGTAACGGTAGTTCAGATAATCGCCTGGTGTCAGGGCACCTTCCGTTTTGATGTCGGTATATTTACCACAGCTCTGTAAAATCGCTGTGGTAAGTAGTATGGTGGAGATTAATTTATAGTTGCGCATTTTATTCACTTAGTCAGATGATTAAAAGGTGACGTTTACAGAAAAGTTGTAAGCGGCAGATGGCGGTATTTTCAGGTTACGGGTAGATGGTGGAAAATCAGGATCGTAACCAAGATCATTTTTTACCCATACCATGCCCAGGTTTCGGCCGGTGGCGGAAACAGAGAGGCCTTTGACAGGCAGGCGGCTCAATTTAGCCATTGGCACATCGTAAGTAAGTGATATTTCGCGCAGGCGAATATGATCTCCCGGTAATACATTTATATCTGCATTGGTATAGCGTGTAAGGCCGGTAGTACCATTTCCGGAGAGGCCGGGAACATTGGTAAATGCTTCATCGCCAGGTTTACGCCAGCGGTCAGCGATCAGGTTATTGGTTTCATAATTTGACAGCCCATACCTGCCAGGGTATTCGCCCGGAACAGCACGCTGGAACACATAACCGAATTTGTATGTCAGCATCACGTACAAGGAAATTCCTTTGTAGCGGAGTGTCTGCGAGAAGCTACCAAAATATGGCGGCGCTATTCGGCCGGCTAATTTCAGGTCGTTGATGGAACTAACGTTCTGGTATATACTGAGGGTATCTCCCTTACCTCCAATGATACGCGGACTACCGGCATTATCAAGTCCGGCATACCGGTATACCAGCAGGTAATCTGTAGGCAGGCCTGCAATCGGCGCACCGACGCCACCGGATTGTAATAAGGTGCTGGTGATATTGTAGCGGGCATCGGTTACCTTATTGGTGTTGTAGGAGAATACCAGCCGTGCATTCCAGTCCCAGTCGTTTTTACGGAGGATGGTTCCGCCGATAGCGATATCAATACCTTTACCGGTCATGGTAGAAGTGTTACGGGTAAGGTTATCGAAACCTACGGTATTGTCTACCGGGAACTGTGCAAACAGATCCGTTCCTTTTTTAGTATAGAACTCGATGGAACCAGTCAGCCTGTTATTTAACATGCTGAAATCTGCGCCGAAGTTATAGGTACCTGTTTGTTCCCAGCGGAGTCCCGGGTTTGCGGGGGAATTAAAACCGGCATAGGGATCGTTCGGTGCCGCATAGTAGGAAGCGATCAGGTAGATCTGGTCGTATGGCAATGCGGAGAGGCTGATATTACCGTTGATACCGTAGGTAGCGCGGAGTGTCAGGTTATTGAGCCATCCGATCTGCTGCATGAAGTCCTCTTTGGTCATATTCCAGGACATACCTGTAGACCAGAAAGGCTTTGCGCGGTATTTTTTATCGAGGCCGAAGTTATTGTAATCGTCGTACCTCGCGGAACCGGAGACGGTATATTTTCCGGCATAGGTATAGGCGAAGTTGCCGAGGTAAGAGAGGAATCTTTTATGTTGATTGGAATAGCTCTGACCAAACGGTACCTGGTACAGGTAACCATCTACAGAAACATAGTTGGATACATAATCTACCGGTTTATTGAACTGTGTAGCAGGATTAAAGCCATAGAGGCGGTTGGTGGAGGCTCCTTCTATTGTCTGGCGGGCTTCCATACCTGCCAGTGCATTGATCTGATGCAGGTTGGAGAAGTTGCGGTCGTAGTTGAGCTGGCCCCTGATGCTGTAGTTGTTTTTAGAAGCATCATTCATATTCATGATACCGCCGGTAGGCACACCATATACCAGTTTACCGTTGCTACCGATGGAGGTAGCGCCGTTGATGACGTTACGGGTATAGTAGCTACTATCGCTATTATATATCTTTCTTGAATTGTTATTCTTTTCCGCCATGTACTGCATATTGAACGTAAGCCCCTTGTAGACAGGTACATTCAGTCCTAATACAGCGCCATAGTTGCTTTCCGCTGCGGTATTATCTTCCATGGCTAATTCATTGATATAATTATATCGCCATGGTAAATATCCTTTTGCTTCCAGCGAAGTAAGCCGGCCGCTATAGTAAGCGCGGGAAAAATTCACACTATTACCATTATCATCTACCAGCTGATCATATGGCAGCAGCGGAAGAGAATTTCTTGCATATACGCCAATGCCCAGGGAGCCGGTGCTGTAACGGAACCAGCTACCGCGGAGGTTTGCGCTGAAGGTAATATTTTTAAACAGTTTGAAGTCCTGATTAACGGAGAGGGTCATACGTTCTCCGTAGTTATTTTTAGTGCTGGTATTTTCTTTATCATAGGCGCCGGAAACGAAATAGGTATGTCGGGCAGTACCGCCGCTGATATTGAGATCATAGTGCTGTGTGGATGCGGGCTGTACGAGGTATTTCATCACCTGATCCCGGGAATCTCTTCCTTTCAGGATGGTGAAGAAGCTATCTTCCTGTGCCTGCGTGATCTCCCCTCTTTTGAGTTTAAACATCCAGTCTACCCCATCGCTGACAGGGCGCTGGCTGGCGCCAGACAGTTTGGTTGGATCCGTGATAAAGCCTTTGGTTACCAGTTCCTGTTCATAGTCCAGCATTTGTGCGGCGTTCATGAGGGGCAGCGTATTGAGGCGTGGTTTACCATTGAATCCTGCACCTGCGGTAAAGGAAATGCGTGGCGCACCGTCGCCGGCCTTCCCTTTTTTGGTGGTCACTACGATGACACCCGCTGAGGCTCTGGCACCCCAGATAGAGGCTGCGGCAGCGTCTTTCAGGAAGGTGATCTGTTCAACATCGGCCGGGTTGAGTGTACGTATATCCATCTCCGTAGGAAATCCATCTACAACAATCAATGGTCTTCTGTTAACACCATTATTAGCGATGGTAGAGGCACCGCGGATGGTAATATTGTAACTGCCTTCTCCCTGGTTGCTACCGGTAAGATTGGTATATACGAAGCTATTATCAGATTCGGTGAGGTTGAGTTGAACGCCGGGGACTTGTCCTTCCAGGCGGTTGATAACATTGGGCACCGGAATTTTTTCCAGGTCTTTGGCGGTAACGATACCGAAGGAGCCGGTAGCTCTTTCCTTTGGCAGGTTGACATAACCCGTGGACACTACCTCTACCTGTTTGAGGTTGCCCATACGTTCCTTGAGGGTTACGTTGATGGCTTTAGCGGCGCCAATCATCACATTGCGTGATTCAAAACCGACGCTGGAAAAAGACAGCATTCTTTCATTTTCGGGCACCTGGATATAGAATTCTCCGTTATCGTTCGTGAAGGCCATCTTTTTAGAATCGAGTCCCAGCACGGTTACGCCCGGGATGGCCTGTTGATCGTTGTTGGTTACCCGGCCGGAAAGGCTACGGGTACCAACAACATTTTCAACAGTGATTTCAATCTGACGGGAAGGGTGTGAATCTGTAGTTTGTTTTTTGATGACTACATTATTCCCTTTGATGGCATAGGTCAGACCAGTGTTTTTCAGCAGTTTATCCAGGGCGTTATCCAATGTTTCGTTGGTAACATCGAATTTCACGGCAGGTAATGCATCCAGTTCTTTAGACTGGTAGCCAAAATACTTTCCTGTCTGTTGCTGCATGAGTCTAAGCACTTCTTTCACGCTGGTACCGGCGAGGTGAAGTGTTACCTTAGGTTCACTTACCTGTGCAGACACGGCATAGTTAAGGCATAGCAATGCCATGAGCACTACAACAATCTTTTTTGTCATCTCGTACTTTAATTGGTTGATGATAAAGGGTAGTTCTAATAAACTACATAACCGTTACTGTTTCTGGCATATTTGGCATTGGCCAGTTCACATATGTTGTCGAGGGCACTCTCAACGGATGTATTCTTCCGAAATCCAGTGGTGATGAGGAGGTTGGCCAACTCCTTATTTTTAATGGTGATGTTTATCCCATAAAAGATCTGAAGATCTTTTACTATATCTTCCATGGATTCGTCGTTGAAGGCGATGTCGCCCGACTGCCAGGCGGCGATGCCGGCTTCCGTAATATTTCTGGTGATGATTTCGCTGGAATTGACAGACAGGCGTACTTCCTGGCCTTTAACCAACGTAGACAGATCCCGTTGATTTTTACTCACTTTCACCTTTCCTGTTACAACAGAAACGATGGTTTGTTTTCTATCGGGGTATGCTTTTATGTTAAAAGAAGTACCCAGCACTGTTGTTCTAATACCTCCGGCAGCATGAATTACAAACGGCCACTGTGCGGCATTTGACACTTCGAAGAAGGCTTCCCCTTCCAGGAATATTTCGCGGCATTTGTCATCGAATTTATCCGGGTACCTGATTTCCGTAGCGCCATTTAAGACGATGCGGGTGCTATCAGACAGTACGATTACTTTTCGTTCGTGGGTGCCTGTATGAATGGTGGTGGTGGCTGCCAGCAGTGATACCGCTGTTGTTTTTGCCGCATTATCGGCGATGGTGACCGTTGGTCTGGCATTACCTTTCCACATCCATGCGGCGGCGCTGATCACGAGGAGCAGCCCAGCAGCAGCGGCTATGCGGCGATATGTCTTTGCCTTTGAAATGGGTACCACCGGTGTATTGTCGGCGGCATTGAGTTGTCCGAGGTAATTGATATAGGAAGATGATTGCGTATCCTGACGAATCTGTTGATAGAGTTCATCGAGGAATTCGTGCAGCTGTTCATCGTTGCGGTAAAGTGCATACAGGTCGAAGAATTCGTCCCTTTCAGCGTCGGTACAGTTACCGGCGACGTATCGCTCAAATAATCTTTTAAAATGTTCCTTATTCAATTCCCGGCTACAATTAAAAATCAGCAGAAAATAGCATCTGCATATATGAGACGATTACAAAAGGGGGATGTCCTATTGGGCGGGAAAAAATTTTTTAAAAAAGTTTTATTTGTCCGGCTACCACCTTCCTAAGGTAGCTCAAAGCCGCTGTGAGCTGGTTTTTCACGGTAGACGGGGATATTTCCAGTTCTTCTGCGATTTCGTTGCGGCTACGGCCTTCTACCTGGGAGAGCTGGTAGATGAGACGGCGCTGGGGAGGCAGTTTGCTGATAGCCTCTGCCAGTGCGATTTCATATTCTTTGGCAGCGAGGGTATCGAAGGTATTGGCTTCTTCCCACTGGCGGCCGGAGAAGTAGTCGGCGCGCAGTTTACGGTCGTTAGCCAGCTGGCGCAGCACGTCCATCACCTTGTTTCGCACCATGCGATACAGGTAGTCCTCCATATTATGGATATCGGCAAACTGGTCACGGATGGACCATAGCTTTATAAATACCTCCTGGATAATGTCGCGGGCGAGCAGTTCAGACTGTACAGTTTTGAGGGCAAAATAATAGAGCGGGTTTTCATATAAGCGGAAGTAGTCTGTAAATTGCTGCAGCAGCGCCGTTTCATCCGTCTTATCTGTCAACTTCCTCAATGCTGTGTGATTTTGTTAGCGGGTCAAACTTAGTAAAAAAATAATTAGGTAGTATTTTTTTTCTCGCGGAGCGGGAGATGTGTTTTGTTGTTTATTTTTTGTTTTAGGTGGATGATGATGTTATGTTTTGTATTTATTAAATCGGCGCCTTCGGCACCGATTTAATAAATACGGGGGAGCCGGCCTCACGGCCGGCTCCCCCCGGACCCCCATGTTTATTTAAGCGGAGAAATCCTTTTAATTAGATATTACCAAATATGGCGGCCAGTTTTTTGTCCATCGCCTCGTCATTTTCACCACCACCGCCATAGCGGCCGATGATCATACCATTGGGATCGATGAGGATTTTGGTAGGCAGGGAATGAATACCATAGTAATCACTGATATCCTCCGGGTTTGGCTTGTTGGCCATGCGTCTATCCATATCCAGTCCGCGTAACACATGTTTCCAGATACCGATACCATCCTGTGCCACCGCCTTTTTCCAGGCAGCATCATTTCTGTCATCGTCAGAGATACCGATGATCTCGAAGCCTTTGTCCTTGTATTTGGCATAGAGTGTTTTCAAATGCGGATTACTTTTCCGGCAAGGTACACACCAGCTGGCCCAGAAATCAACCAGCACATATTTACCTTTAAAGTCGGCCAGACTAAGATTTTCTCCATTGATATCCTTTTTCGCAAAAACATGTGCCTCACTTCCGGGAGAACCCATTTTGAGTCCATCCAGTTCTTTGCGGATCTGCTTTCCATCGTTGCTTTGCTGTAAAGCTGCCGGCATGGCCGCGTAATACTGTTCCCCTTCCTGCAAGGGAATACCGCTCACTCTCCAGCGAAGAATGGAAGCCGCTACATAAGAAGCCGGATGACTTTTAATAAAGTCCATATCAATTTTTTCCATCTGGTCATAATAAGGCTCCATCTGGTCCTTTACGGCGGTTACCTTACTTTTGAACGCTTCACGCTCTTCCTCCGTGGCCTTGGATTTATGCATGGCAATGAGTTGGCCGTTCAATTTGTTATACTGTGCAGAAAGTGGTTTCAGCTTCGCATTGACGTCTGCCCTCAATGCGTCCAGTTCTTCCTGCTCTTTCTGGGTGGCAGACCCTGTGAGCTTCGATTTGCTGATCGCTGTTTTATCTCCGGTCAGTGTCATTGTACCAGGTTCAATAAACAGTGTAGCACTGGCATCCGCCGACATCATCGCCTGTTGTTTATCATAGTACAAACGAGCCTGGGTGGGTTCTGACAGCTTACCTTTAAAGGTGAAGCGCCCATTTTTTACAGTAGTACTGTCTTGCGTATATGCATCACCGCTAGTCGCGTAGCTGAGGTAAATATATCCGCCGTTAAGCCCTTTGATATTGCCGTTGATGGTGAATGGGCTTTGTGCCATGGCAGCGGTGCCGAAAAATATAGCCGTTACCGTTAACAGATGAAATCTCATATGGTTGGTTTTTGATTGTTGAGAATAGCAGTGAGTGTATCATGTAATTTCTGCCCTCTGAGTTCCTTCGCAATAATTTTGCCATCCGGGTCTATGAGGAAAGAAAAAGGGATGCCCTGGATCCCGTACTGGCGGGCCACTTCATTGCGCCATCCTTTCAGGTCAGAGAGCTGTATCCATGGCATGCCGTCCTGTTTGATGGCAGCTTTCCACTTCGCTTCATTATCGTCGAGGGATACACCTACCACGATAAAGTTTTTATCTTTGAAAGTATTATAGGCTTTGAGTACGTTGGGGTTTTCTGCCCTGCATGGCCCGCACCAGCTGGCCCAGAAGTCGAGCAGTACGTATTTACCCTTGAGATCAGATAATTTTACCGGCTTACCATTTGTATCGTTCTGTGTGAAGTCGAGCATCGGTTGGCCGATGGCGCTGCGTTTCAGAATTTCTAGCCGTGATGCCAGCTGCTTGCCGGCATTGGTTTGCTGTGCGGCAGGGTCCAGTTGTTTATACAGACTATCCAATGGTGCGAACTCTCCCATTACCGCCATATCTGCCAGCATGCTCACGCTGATGGCACTTGCCGGATGTGTACGTATATACGTTACCGTGCGGTCGTGCCGTTGCAACCTCAAGCCATCCAGTTTAGCCTCCAGTGTAGCCTTGGCACTGTCATTACGTTGTGCTTCTTCATAAGTACCATATAAGGCATACTCCTGGTCGGTAATATCTTTTATTGATTTACGGAAGGCATTATACTCATCCTGCGCAGCAGCACCAGTTATAACAAGGTTATCTACGGAATCAATATTTCCTTTAATCTTCACTTCATCATTTCCCATGTATAATTCAATATAGCGGGTAGAAGTGCCGATATAGATTTTCTGTGTTTCGGGGAGCTCGCCTGTCCAGGTAAACTGCCCGTTTTTTACTGCAACAGTATCAGTATGTGCCGAATCTGCTACCGGCCGCATGATCTGAACGATGGTATCTTTTATACCCGCGATATCTGCGGTGATGCTGGCATGTTTGGTGACAGCAGGTTTACAGGCTGCAGCTGCCAGCAGCGAACATAATATGATTTGTTTTTTCATCAATGATAGATTTATATGTACAGGTTATTTCTGGTATCCTTTATTCTGGTCGCCGAACTGTGGATTTTGCAAAAACTCATTATGCGGCACCGGGAAGATGTATTGAATCTTATCGGTGATTGTCGGTTTGAGTTGCTGGACTGTGGGAAATGGCTGGCGTAATAATGCCATCCATTCCTGTCCGTCTTCACCGGTGAGACTTCTGGCTGTTTCATAATAAACCTGCAGCAGGAGATCATCGGTGGTGGTGGCGTTATCAATTACAGAAAAATCGGTAAGTCCTGCATGACGCATTACTTCCTTCACCATATTTTTCGCCGTTGTTATACTCCCACCGCTTCGGATGATGGCCTCTGCTCCCAGCAGGTATACCTCCGTAAGCCGGAATGCATAGGCAGTTTCAGAGACGGTAGTGGCTTTGGTTCCTTGCGGTATATATTTCAGAAAATAATAGGTGCCTGGCGCATAAGCATTAGCACTACCTATGATCCATGATTGTCGCGGATCGTTTTGATACAAATCTTTTAATTTCTGTTTGGCTACATATAAGGCAGAGGCACCGGGATAATACTGGGAGCTGAGGTTATAGTAGTAGGCAGATTGATTCTGCTGTGGCTGAATACCAAGTATGACCTCTTTACTTGCCAGGCCTTTCAGATAGAAGATATCCTTTACATTCGGCTCCAGCGCATAAGGGCTGTTGGCGATAATATCAGTGGCTAGTGATGCAGCGCCGGCATTATCTCCGTAGGCCATGAGTATACGTATTTTCAGCGCCATGGCTGCCCATTTGGTGACATAATAATCAGGATTGGTGGTAGCTGCATTATCTACCGCGAAGTTGACATCTCCCAAAATCTGGTCATAACTTTCCTGAACGGTGCTACGTTTTTTGGAAATATTACTGAGTGTAATGAAATCCGTTCGCAGGAGAATTCCATAGGTGCTGGATTTATCCCACCATTCTCCATACAGGCTCAGTAAACGAAAATGTCCGTAGGCACGCAGGAAACGGGCTTCTGCCAGTATTCCGTTTTTTCGGTTATCTGTAAATGCCTTATCGTTTAAAGCGCTTACGCCTTCTATTACACCGTTGGCGGCATTTATCAGCTGATAGGCGCTTGTCCAGGGGCCGCTACCATACGATGAATTTGCGTTGTCATTATCTTCTGCAGGATCTGCGCCATATCCATATCCCATGTACCCTGCGCACATAGCGGGCAGCAATTCATTATCACGCCATTTGGTGGTGTTTGAGCTGGCATCAATATTCGCAAAGCGATAGTATACACCATTCAGTGCAATCTCAGAAGTACGCTGATCAAGGATGGTGTTACCGTCTACCCTGGCATTTTCCGGCAGCTTGCCCAGTTCCTTATTACAGGCGGCTGTGGTCAGCAGTAAAAAATATAATAAAACTGATTTCTTCATAATCTGACTATTTATTTTTTAAAAACCAATCCTGAGTCCAACTGTATATTGCTTCACGGTAGGATAGGTACCTACATCACTACTGCCATTGATAAGACTATAAGGATTATTGCTTACCTCAGGATCGGGGCCCGGGTATTTAGTAATGCAGAATAAATTAGTGGCTGACACGTAGGCAGACGCCTGTTGCATGTGCATGCGACGTACTATTGCTGCGGGTACATTATAGGTAAGTGTGATAGATTTCAGTTTCAGATAGGAAGCATCATATACGTTATTGCTGGCAGTATAAGCGACACTGTTCTGTCCCTGAATGAGCCGGGGCCTGTTACTATTCGGATTTTCAGCTGAATAGTGGTCGAGGATACGCACGCCTTTGTTGGCGCGGTTGCCTACGTATTCATTCTGGATATCTGCCAGGTATAGTATATCACCGCCATAGGAGAAGGTGAACAGGGTAATCAGGTTGAAGTTTTTCCAGGTAAAGGTATTGGTGAAGCCACCGAAGAACTTAGGCTGAGCATGTCCGATAACATCTTCCGCGAAATAGCCGGTGCTATCCAGTTTATACATGGGGTCACCGATATTGAGATAGGGAGCGAACCACTGCGCATAGGTGAAAGCCTTTTTATAGGCATCCAGTTCTTTCTGTGTTCGGATAATGCCGGCAAACTGCCTGCCATAGATCAGGCCCAGCGGTTCATTTTTGCGTACGATGCTGTTGCCCAGGTAATATTGTGCAGTGGCGGGGTCGCCGTTCGGATCAGTAAAATCCGTGGAGATATCTTTTACCAGGGAGCGGTTGCCGGAAATATTCAGGGCACTGTTCCACTGGAAGTTCTTACTACGGATAATGTCTCCGCGGAGATCCAGTTCCAGTCCGCGGTTGCGGATGGTGGCCAGATTAGTAATAACAGTAGCGTAGGAAGAACTAGGTGCCAGGCTGGTAGTGAGCAATAAGCCGGTAGTAGTTTTCTCGTAGTAACCCAGTGCACCTCTCAGCCTGTTTTTAAAGAAGGCGAAGTCCAGTCCGAGGTCTTTTTGCAAGGTATTCTCCCATTTAATTTTTTCGTTTCCTAATTGCGTAGGTACGAGGGCGTTACTGCCGGCATAGGAAGCAGGTGTATACAGTGTGTAGAACATGTAATCGCCGAAATTCTGCGTACCGGTATATCCTGTACTGGCGCGAAGTTTCAGCTCATTGACCCAGCTGACTGTTTTCAGGAAATTTTCGTCGGAGATACGCCAGGCGACGCCACCGGAAGGGAAATATCCCACGCGGTTGCTGGCCGGGAATTTGGAAGAAGCATCCGAGCGGCCGGTAAAGGTGAACAGGTATTTATCATACAGTGCGTAGTTGGCACGCAGGTAAAAACTGAGCAGGCTGTTTTGTCCGGAGGTGCCGGTAGCAGGTAAGGTAACTGCAGCCGAAGAGAGGTTGTTGAGGTATTTATCATCCGGGAAACCCTGGCCGCTGGCGGAGAAGGAGTTAAAGCGGTATTTCTGCCAGGAAGTACCACCTACTATATTGAGGCGGTGATGGTCATTAAATTGTTTTTCCCAGGTGAGGGTATTTTCATAGAAGAGATTGACATCATCCGACTGTGCCTGTGAAGCGGTACCGCCGTTGGAACTGCCTACACCATTTGAAGAGGCGATGACGGCAGTACTTGGCACGTAGTTATCCTGGTGGTAGTTGTTATAGTTAACAGAAAGGCTGCTTCTGAATTTCAGCTGGGGTAACACATCATACTCCAGCGATAAGGAACCGAGCAAAAAGGCCGTTTTAGCCTCATTTCTGCCATCCAGCAGCACTAAAGGGTTCTGATACCCCTCATAGTCTGAGCCGCCGATATTTGAGGCCAGAAAGCGGTATTTCGACCCATCGGCATTATAGGCTGGCAATGTTGGTGGTGCGTACAACGCCTGTGCATACATACCATTGGTGATATTATTTTTGGTAAAGCCATAGTCGAGGTTGGTCAGCACCCTGAATTTGCTGGTGATTTCATTATCGAGGCTGATCTTTCCAGAGATGCGGCTGAAATCAGTACCTTTTACGGTACCAGACTGTTTGGTATAGGCGAGGGATGTATAGTAGCGGGAGCCTTCACCACCGCCCCTTACAGAGATATCAGCGTTCTGCAGCACGCCGGTCTGGAGGATGAGGTCCAGCCAGTCGGTATTGGCGGTACCGAGAAAAGAGGGGTCTGTCAGTATGCTGGTTGCAGCCGCGTTTGGCGCTAATCCTGCTGCGGCGCGTTCATCATTGAGGTTTTTCGCAGCCTCTTTCATGATCATCCTGTATTGATCAGCGTTCAGGAGTTTTTCCTTTACAGGCTTGCTGAAACCTGCGTAGTAATTAGCTTCCAGCACGGGTTTCTGGTTCTTTTTACCTTTTTTGGTGGTGATGATAATAACACCATTCGCTGCTTTAGAACCATAGATAGCGGTAGCAGAAGCATCTTTGAGTATGTCGATCGATTCGATATCACTGATATTGAGTCCTGCGAGGCTATTCAGGCCGCGGGAGAAGGAACCGCCAACAGAAGAGTTGGGGTCGTCACTACCGAAGCGCTCTACCGGGTTTACCACTTCTGCCTGGTTCTGGATATACCTGTTCTGGATTGTTACCTGTACGCCGTCGATGATGTATAACGGATCGTTGCCGCCTATCAGTGAGGTACCGCCGCGGATGCGTATTTTGGCTACACCACCCGGGGAACCATCTGCCTGCGTCACCTGCACACCGGCAGCCTTACCGGCAAGTGCCTGATCGAGGCTGGCATAGGGCACATCTTTCATTTCATTGGGGTCTACAGATGCAACCGAACCTGTGAGGTCTTTTCGTTTAGTGCTGCCATAGCCCACCACCACATATTGATCCAGTTCACCGGCTTTTGATTTTAAAGAGATATTTACGGTATTGCTGCTATTAACATTTACTGTCTGTGATTCGAAACCTATACTGGAAACCATGAGTACACATCCCGGGCCGGCTTCCCTTATCAGGAAACGGCCGTCTTTATCAGTGATGGCAGCTTTGCGGCTACCTTTCACCTGAATGGAGATACCCGGTAGTGGTTGTCCTTTCTCGTCTGTGATACGGCCGCTGACATCCGGGAGTACTACGGTAGTTCCATTAGCTGCCTGCGGTTCCGGCGATTTAATCGGTTGTATCCTGGAGATGGCCACGGTGTTGCCTTCTATCACAAACTGCAATGGACGGGTAAGCACCTGTTGCAATGCATCTTTTACCGGCACGCCGGAGAGCTGTAATGTAACGGGCGGAATACTCCGCAGATCTTCTGTGCGATAGAAAAACACATACCCTGTCTGCTCTTTGATGATGGTGAGCACATTGGGAATGGGCATGTTTTTACAGGAAAGGGTTACCTGCTGTGACACGCCGGTAGCACTGAGGTGCAAGGCAAAAACAGTCAGCAGGATCGTTGTGAGCTTCATGATCTTCCGGATTTTGGTTGCCTGCGCACGGTACTGGTGGTTGGCTGGACAACGGGCGGGCAGTGACTGCCGGGCGCGCAAAACCCCGTTGCAATAATCGACTAATTGCATACATTTGTACGGTTTGGTTGATGATCCTCTTTCTTCCCATTTTCCCGGAAGAAGAGCTTTACTGAATGATTAACTGAACACTAGCCTGGTGTGGACGGCAAATCTTAACACCAGGTTTTTTATTGGACAAATAACACCCCTTCCGGCGGATCGCTGATCCACCAGTATGATAGCTGGTATTGTATACTAAGGCTTTAAGTGAACCTCTTAATTAGGTGTTACGGTTATACTTCTACCCTCATCTGTAATACTCATATGAATCCGTGTTGTTCTCATCAGTCCGGCAACTTGTTCTAAAGTCAGTGACCTGGACATTTCCCCTGTGAATACACCATCTGGCATACCTCCTTTATAAATAATTTCTACATTATACCATCTTGCCAGTTCGCGTAATACGGAGGCAGCATCTGCATCTTTAAATGCAAACAGTCCATTCTTCCAGGCAACAGTAGCGAAAATATCTGCCGGCTTTATCACCTGTAGGTTATTGGCGGATACTACTGCCTGCTGACCTGGCAGCAGATGTTGCATGTCGGTTTTACCTTTTACCAACACAGCTCCCTGTAACAGGGTTGTCTTTGTATTTTGTTCATCTTCATAAGCATTGATATTAAAACTTGTTCCAAGTACTAAAACATCGGTATTGCCGGCAGTAACTGTAAAAGGCTTGTCTGCCACGGCAGCCACTTCGAAGTAGGCTTCTCCGGTAATCGTCACCTTACGTTCCTTGCCGCTGAAAGTGGTAGGGTACGTGATGGAAGAGGCAGCGTTGAGCCATACACTGGTACCATCAGGGAGTATCAGTCTGAACTGACCACCCTTAGGGGTTTTCAGCGTATTATAATGCACGGCGGCATCTGCATTTCCACGTTGCTGATACGACAAGGTGGAAGCTGACTTCGACACCACTGCCTGTCCCTGCTGCGACAACACACCATCCTGTGTACTGTCGAGTGTTACGAAAGAACCATCTTCCAGTATCAGTACCGGATTTTTACCTGCGGCAATAGTTGCCACCGCTCTTTTATCCCCGATAGCAGCATGCTTCCTCCAGGCCCATCCACCGGCTATTACACCCACCATCACCGCTGCTGCAGCTATCTTTATTACCCGCCCGGACAACGAACGAACTTTTGGTCTGCCGGTGCCTGTGACGGTATGCAAGCGTTGCAGCATTCGTGCTTCCAGCGCTGCTTCATCTTCTTCCGGCATTGCCTCCAGGATAGCGGTCAATTCCCCCTCACTGTAGGCGTTGTACCATTGCAGCAAAGCGGCTTTCTCGGCATCACTGGCTGTTCCGGAAAGGTATTTCCGGGACAGCATAACTAGTTCATTAGTTTCCATACGTGCGGATAACTTTTACAGGTGTTAATAATATAGTACAGAAAGAAGCAGGCATCCCTACCTTCAGTCAAAAAAAAATTTCAGGGAAGAATAGAAAATAAGTGCAGGTAGTGGCGCAGCTGGATGCGAAGCCGCTGTAAGGCTTTGGTGATATGCTTTTCCACTGCTTTCTCAGAGATCTGTAATTCGCGGGCAATCTCTTTATTAGACAACCCTTTATTTCTGCTGTAGTCAAATACAAGCCGGCATTTTTCGGGCAGCAACTGCAACTGTTCTTCCATAGACTGCTGCAGAAACCGCACTGCGGCTGCATCATCATCATATTTCAGCCATGTCTCAGGAACGTCTGCCGTATCAACAGATAATTTCATTTTTGCCAGCTGGCGGATAGCGGCATAGCGCGTGGCTACAGCGAGATAGGCTTCCGGCACTTCAATGATGGTGTGGTTCCGGCGCTGCCAGAGTCCTGAAAATACTTCCTGCACCACATCTTCCGCCATCTGCCTTGAACCCAGACGGTGCAGGGCAAGCGTAAAAAGACGCTTCCAATAACGGTGATAGATCTCCGTAAATGCGCGGTCATCATCCTGCTTCATAAGCTGAACCAGGTCACTATCGCTGTATTGACTGTAGGCAGACATCAGGTATAATCTGATTTTTCAATTCTTACTTAATGATAACACGCTGGTTGGGACGTGACTATTGTTCTTGCAGACTAATATACAAACTTTATTAGGTTTTGTATAGGGAGATAAAAAATTGATGTAATGGGAGATTGATGTATGATTTTTATTTTTTGAGTTTTGGGAGATTTTTTTTATTCTTTTAAAATCGGCGCCTTCGGCACCGATTTTAAAAGAATGGGGAGCCGCCCGCCTGACGGCGGGCGGCTCCCCAAACCCCTGATTATTTGCGAACGGCGTATTATTTGTTTGACGGCGAGAGGATCCTCCACCCAGGATAATTTGCGCAGGGTGTATTATCCGACGACGAAAGCCGGAGCCCGGAACTACGGAGAATTTGCGAACAGTGTAATATTTGTATGGCGACGAGAGGATCCACCACCATTTACTTGTGAAGAAGGTATCCCGAACTACAGCGTTTATGCAACCCGGGCATTCATAAAATGCTCCCGGAAGGCCTTTGGACTCATACCTTTTTGCTGCCGGAAAAATTTATTAAAATGACTTTGGTCCGTAAAACCAAGTTCAGCCACGATTTCATTGATGCGCTTATCACTATGCTTTAAGCGGTACTCCACCAACGAAAGTTTATAATTGGTGATATACGACTGCAGCGTTTCACCGCTATGCTTTTTAAAATAACGTCCCAGATAATTTTCAGAGATACCAAAATGCCTGCAGATGTTTTCTGTACGCACCAACTCCGGCTCGTAAATATTTGCCTGGATATAGTTTAAAATAGCAACGATTTTTTCATCCGTATTTTCGCTGATCTGTTGAGGCAGGTACTTCGCGATGTTTCTGGCCACTACAACAATTAAGGTATTTACCAACTGCTGCGTAATCTCCTTATCGTACAAATCCCTATTCGCGACTTCCCTGACCAAAGCCTCTATCAATGGACGTACCAGGTTCTTATCCGACTGGTTCTTCAAAATACAGCCAGGTTTATGATTCGCATTCTGTAAAATAAACTCCAATCGCTGGATATTTTCCGATTGCAGCGCCTTTGACTTAATATAAATATCATTGAACCTGAGCAGAAAAAACTCAGTGGCTGTATCTACATCAAAAGAATGATAATCCTGCGGTGTAATCAGAAACATCTGCCCGGATTTATAATCCAGTGTATACTCATTAATATGTTGTTTGCCCGTTCCGGAAAGAATATACACCAACTCAAAAAATGAATGCTGATGCTCCAGTTTGGTGCACTCGTGAGAGATCTTACATACAATCTCAAAAGGTTCGTACAGATTTTCCCTTTTCATTGTTTTCAATTGATTTCTAAGGTAGTGACAACTACCCTGTCCGTAAATATACCAAATTATGGTAAGTATTTACCAATAAACAAATGTTTTTATGTAGAATTTTGCCTTAGTAAATTATTGGTAACGATGAGACAACTAAAGAAAGAAAATAGAAAAATAAGCACCGTACTGGCGTTTGCGTTAGTTCCCCTGTCAGGATTTGCCATGGATGTTTACATTCCATCCTTCCCACAAATGGCCAGAGACTTAGGGGCGTCTGTCCTGGATATTAAGTTAACCCTGACTATTTACCTGATCAGCTACGGTATTTCACAACTATTTGTAGGTAGCATCCTGGATAGCTTCGGACGCTATAAAATCAACCTGATCTCCCTGGTAATATTTGTTGTTAGCAGTCTGAGTATTGTAGCCACCAAAAATATTGGTCTGATATTTCTGTTCAGGTTTATCCAGGGCATAGCCATATCATTTATAGTAGTGAGTAAAAGGGCTTTCCTGGTAGATGTATATACGGGAGAGAAAAGAAAGCACTATACCAGTATGCTTACCATCATCTGGGCAATAGGACCTATAGTGGCGCCTTTCCTGGGAGGCTACCTGCAAAGTGGTTTTGGCTGGAGTGCTAATTTTTACTTCCTGGCATGCTACGGCATAGCGCTGCTGCTGTTGGAACTACGGTTTAGTGGTGAAACAATTAAGACCAAACACCCGTTTCACCTGAAAAGTATTGCAGGGGTTTATGAGAAATTGCTGTCTACCAAATCTTTTAGTCTGGGTATATTGGTATTGGGACTGAGCTATAGCATGGTAATGGTTTTTGCGATGAGTATTCCTTTCATCATTGAACAACATTTTCACCTGACGCCCGTTGTATCAGGCTACTGTGCGCTGGCCTCCGGTCTCTCACTCTTCATGGGCGGACTGCTGAGCAAATATCTTATCGACAAACCATTCTTCAAAAAAGTACAAATTGCGAATACAACACAGCTCATCATCGCAGGAACGATGTTAGTAACAGCAGGAGTATTTCATGCGTTGTTACCCATTATTGTATTTGTAATGCTGATCCACTTCTGTCACGGATTTACCTATAATATTTTCTTTACTTCCGCCATCACCAGCTTTCCAGAATATGCGGCAACAGCTAGCGGCTTAGCGAGTGGTGGGTCCTACCTGACGTTCTCTGTGGCGAGTTATGCGATTGTGAATTCAATCAATATCACTGATCAGCAGACGCTTTCTTATTCTTATCTGATATTGCTTGCGCTGATTGCTGTGGTGATAATTATGATTAAGAAATTTGCGGATAAAACTGTTGTTAAACAGGCGTTGATAGCTTGATATATTTTCAAAGGATCGTGCGCCTTCGGCGCACGATCCTTTGAAAGCGGGGTCCAGCCCGCCTGACGGCAGGCTGGACCCCGAACCCCAGGGAATAGCGAATGCCTTGTACACACGATCTAAATAGAACGGAGCACTCCACGCCTGATGCTGGTATACAAACCCAGGGAATAGCGAATGCCTTACATACACGTCCTAAACAGAACGGGGCACTGCACGACTGATGCTGGTATACGAACCATGGGAATAGCGAATGCCTTGCACACACATCCTAAACAGAACGGAGCACTGCACGCCTGATGCCGGTATACGAACCATGGGAATAGCGAATGCCTTGTACACACGATCTAAACAGAACGGGGCACTGCGCGACTGATGCTGGTATACAAACTCAGGGAATAGCGAATGCCTTACCTACACGTCCTAAACAGAACGGGGCACTGCGCGACTGATGCTGGTATACAAACTCAGGGAATAGCGAATGCTTTGCACACACGTCCTAAAAAAGAGCGGAGCTCTGCACGACTGATGCTGGTATACAAACCCAGGGAATAGCGAATGCCTTGCACACATGATCAAAAAAGAACGGGGTACTGCACGCCTGATGGCGGGCAGTACCCCGATAATTATCAATAGTTGAATTACAACCTTGGATCTATAGGCTCACTTTCCAATGCCAGAATACCGAATACATACTTATGTACTTGTTGCAATGGCGCCTTTTCTGTAAACAGGTGAAGGGCTTCCAGGCCAAGTGCATACTCCCGCAATGCCAGCCATCTTTTCCGACTCAGCTTCCTTGGACGTAACCGCGTTATATTAGCAGGTGTATCATATTCAGGACCATAAATAATCCGCAGGTATTCACTTCCCCGGATTTTTACTGCCGGCTGAATGATATCTTTATCATCCTGGCTGAAGAAAGTTTGTGGTTTGATAACCATTCCCTCTCCTCCTGCCGCTGTGAGGCTTGTCCACCAGTCGATGGCAGCCTGCTCACTCGCCGCGTCACCAATCTCTACTAGCCTGTATGGCGTAGCCAGCAACATGCCTTCATCAGCAGCACATACTTCCGCAATGGTATTCATGTGCCATTCGTTTGTCTGGTCGAAGTAGGTTTTACCCTCTGTGGCCATAATATGGAATGGTGCCAGTTTGTAATCATCCAGACTATTTACCGGCCAGCAGTACTGCCTGTATGCTGTCCGAAACTTTTCCGCCTGTTCATTTTTGGTAGAATACAGCTCCAGCAAAGCCTGTGCAGGCATACCATTACTTACCGACTGCTGCAAAGCTGCTACCACATCACTTAATGCGTTCGTAGCGGCGGCACCGGTAGCGGCATACTGAAACCGCAACAACTGCCGTGCCTTCGCACTCCATGGCATTAATTCAGCATCCAGGCAAACCCAGTCCGTTTCCATTTTTTCATAGAAACCACTTTTTATCAGGGCATCATTAACACGATCTATGAAAGCCTGTTCCTGTGCCTCTTCATTGAAGAATGCCCGGCCCGTTCTCGTATATACGACACCTTTACCTTCGCCCTTCACGCCGAACCGCGTCAGCGCAGTATCTTCATCTTTACAAACAATTACAATCGCACGGGAGCCCATGTGTTTCTCTTCACAAATCACCTGCTTCACACCCTGACTCTCATAAAACCTGAACCCTTCCGCAGGATGTTCCAGCAAACTACCCAGACTACTGGTTTCTGCCGGCGACATCGTTGGAGGCAGGTAAATCATCCATTTGGGATTTACACCAAAACGCGACATCACCTCCAAAGCAGCAATGCTGTTCTCTTCACGAATCGCCACTGTATGGCCATACCGCGGTGCGAGATAATTGGTACCGATAAATTCATTAATATCCAATACTTCATCCGCCTGCTGCTGTGGTGTCAGGATGTTGTTTTCCCTGAAACCTATAGGCCTGGAAGGAACTGCATACTGTTCTTTTGCAGGCACCGCAACGATTTCCCGCTCCGGATACCTTAGCGCTGTCAGCGCCCCGCCAAATACACAGCCGGTATCAATATCTATGGTGTTATTCAGCCACTGTGCCGCAGGAACCGGCGTATGACCATACACAACCGTTGTTCTGCTGTTGTACTCCTGCGCCCAGTTATACCTTACCGGCAATCCGAATTCATCAATCTCCCCGGTAGTTTCACCGTACAGACAGAATTCACGTACCGCACCAGACATACGGCCATGCATATGTTCCCGCAGGCCGGCATGGGCTACCACCAGTTTACCATCATCCAGTACATAGTGACTGACCATACCATCAATGAAAGCCTTTACTTCTTCCTTGAATTCATCCGACTCCACAGACAACTGTTCCGCAGTTTTCTCCAAACCATGACGCAGCTGTACATTCCTGCCAATAAGGTATTTTACCAATTTCGCATCGTGGTTACCAGGCACGGCAAGTCCCTGGCCATTTTTCACGATGTTCATCACCATACGGAGTACCTGTGGTGAAGCAGGGCCGCGATCAACGAGATCTCCCACAAATACAGGCTTACGCGTAACGGTTTCACCATTGGAACGTACGGCTGAAGGCGCTGCAATAATAGCCGCGTTTTCTTTATCTACCTGGTACCCCAGTTTCTCCAGCAATGCACACAGTTCATCATAGCAGCCGTGTACATCACCGATGATATCGAATGGTCCGTTTTCATCTTTTTTATTGGTTGCACGTTTTTCTCTTTCTATAGCGATGATATTATCCGCAATTTCAACGCTATCCAGTTGCAACACCCTTCTGATGCCATCTTTCACAAGATACTTCAGACTGCGTCTCAGTTGCGACAACTGGTTAACGATCACGTGCCTGGCCACCTGCCTGTCTGTACGCACATCATTTCTTTCGAAACACACGGCATCAGGCATGTTCATCACGATGGCCACCACAGGAACATTATGTTCCCGGGCAAGGTCTATCCAGTCTTTACGGGCTTCCATTTTTACGTTGGTAGCATCTACCACCGTCAGCAGGCCCGCTTTGAGTCTTTTACCAGCAATAAATCTGGCGAGTTCGAATGCATCAGCAGAAACATCCTGATTATTTTCATCATCGGAAATTAATCCTCTGCATATATCAGAAGAAACGATTTCGGTAGGTTTGAACAGTCGGTGGGCAAACGTGGATTTACCGGAGCCACTTGCGCCTATCAGCATTACCAGCGACAAATCCGGCAGGGTTAACGATGTTTGCTCTATTTTTATCTTAGACATAATTATTTCATTTGTATGGCAGCACGCGTGGTGCTGCCGCTATTCAATCAGTATCGGGTATGGTGAACAGGGCCAGCTGGCTAGGAGCACCATATGTTTCGTGTACTTCTCCCAAATCCTGGTAGCTTACGTTGTACCTGAATTGTTCGGCTACTTTATTGCCCCAGGCCTGGAATTCGGCCCTGGTCCATTCGAAGCGGTGATCGCCATGTCTGAACTCTCCCGGCTGCAGCTTTTCGTACATAACGTTATACTCTACGTTTACAGTAGTAACGATCAGGTGCTTAGGCCGTGCAAATTCAAATACTACTCTCTCCAGGATTTCCAGTCGCGGCAAATCCAGGTGTTCGATCACTTCAATCAGTACGCCGGCATCAAATCCTGAAAGCCGTGTATCCCTGTACGTTAGTGATCCCTGCATCAGCTGAAATTTTTCTCTTTCCGCTTCCGGCAATTTATTCAACTTCAGTTTATGCTTTGCGATTTCGAGTGCGCTGTAGCTGACATCCATGCCTAATACTTTAGTGAGTGCGGGCATATCTTTCAGGAGCCGGAGGAATTTTCCTTCGCCGCATCCGAGATCTACCACGGTGGCAACTTTCAGCTCACCGAGCAAATCACGTACGGTATTCAGCCGCAGGTCGTGCAAACGGATTTTCTCTTTTGGCTTTTCATCATCCGTAGCACCTTCTTCCTTCAGATTAGTAGATAAAGCTTCCTTTGTCAGGGCAGCGATATTTTTCAAATACCTCCTGGTAATCATTTCCTGTTCAGGATGTGTTTCCAGCCAGCCTTTTCCTTTCTCATTCAGCTTTTCCACTTCCTGAGAATCCATGTAATAATGCTTATCGTTATCACATACCGGCATCAGGATATATAGCTGACGGAGTATAGCTGTGAGTGGCAGTGTATTTCGCAGGGTAACTTTAAAATACTGGCTCATGCCCCATTGCTCATATAACGGGTCGAGCATGAGCTGCTCCGCCATTACTTCATAGCCTAACGGTTCAAACAGCTGCCGGAGCAGCTTTTCACCACCTTTCACCCGAAGAACGGAAATGGATACCTCATACGGAATTGCTTCTGTAGTAAGTTCGGGTTTGTCTTTACAACGGCCATTCATCGCAGAGGAATAAACGTACGAAATAGCATTGCTCATAAACGAAGAGGCCACATACGGGCGGTCGTTTACATACTGATCAAGGGCAAATTCATTTGCGCCTTTACGCACCAGATGCACGGGATCAATGTCTAGAAGTAACGCTGCGGTGCAGGATTGTTCGGTAGCTTCAGGATAAAAAATGTGTGCACTGCCGGCAGAGAGTGAAACCTGCTGTACTTTAGCGGGATGCTTGTGTAACAGGTAACCCAGGTCGGTTGCGGGGTAACGGGTCGTCTTAATTGTCAATAACATCGGTTAACATGTGTTTCCTTTGAAACACCAACTTTAAAAATGTCCGCAAAGATATATGTTTATTTTTCAATTTGTCAAGTATTTTAAAAAGATTCTGAACAAAATTTCATACTCGATAATTATTCTATGTACAACTGTTGATCATCTCCCTAAAAAAAATTTACGATGGTACATACGCTGCAACAAATGATGGAACAGCTGGAGCAGGCTGTTCATCCGATGGCAAAAGCGCTATATAAAAGCCCTGGCACAAAGGTTTTAGCGTTGGCATTTAAAAAAGGTATGCGTTTAAAAGATCACAAGGCGCATGAACCTACCACCCTGTATGTATTAAGCGGCAGCGTTGTCTATGAACAAGGTGATGAAAAAAAGTCGCTGGCGCAATATGAGCAAACAGTGATCCCTGTAGAAATTACGCATGCAGTATTTGCCACGGAAGATAGTCTCTGCTTACTTGTACAGGGCGAAGAAGCGCCGTAGCATGGATTATGCAGTCACCTCGGCAATAGTCATATCCAGCAAGTCACCATTTCTTGGGCAATTACCTGCCATCATATCTGCTCTTTCGAAAGCAGGCAGCACCCTTTCCGGTGCCAGGTATTTCCCCAGCATGGTAGCGCCGATCCAGCGTTTATCCAGCGTTTGCACTATCTCGATTTCTGTATTTGGAAATTTCTTTTCTGCTGCCAACATATCAAATTGCTGATTTTGCAGGTACAGGGTTTGCTGTTTACCTTCTACCCAAACATCCAGGTAGAAGCCTTCCCCGCAGCATTCCTCGTCTTCTCTTACTAAGGCGCGGTGGGTGACAATATGCGCTACTTCTACCTGTACAAGCGCCGTCATTATTTCATTCATCTCGTTATTTCTACGTATCAAGCGTTTCAGCAGAATAATTCCTGCGATGCAGACAGCAGGCCCCAACATCACTAACCATAACGGCAAAGGCCATTCACCATTGGCGTCAGAGATGCGTCTATTTGTGACAGCAGAAATAAACACCGCCATCAATATTATTAATAATGACGACAATAATTTAGGCAGATTATTTTGCGGCACAGGTGTTCGTTGTGCCAGTAGTGCAGCCTCTTCATCAGTAATTACACGATGATAAACGGTATACATAGGCAGGGATTATTTATTCCATACTTCCGCAAGGGTATCCATAAACAACTTATCCAGCAGCGCAGTACTGGCAGGTTTTTGCGGTGCAATATCCTTTACAAACTCCTTGTAAAATGCCAGTTTTTCCTCCAGATATTGCTGCAACACAGGATTTGCCGGTTCAGTACTCAGTTCTTCTCCACTCATCTTTCTTACCAGCAGTGTTTCAATCGTTTCCTTTACCTGTGAATCAGTTACATATCTGTCCAGCAAAGGCCTGAACTCCGTAGGTGCCATGGTGTTATGCTCCCTGATCCAGTCGCAGGCCAGCAACGGGCGCAGCACATAGAAGTATTTTTTTACTCTCACCTGTTCGCCCAGGAGGTATTGTTCATAATTCCCTTCGGCCATATGCAGGTAATGGTGCAGACAGGATTTAGGATTGAAGAACTGCTTCTCCAGCTCACGCAGGCGTTCTGCAGTGGTATACGTTTCCTTGTAAATGATAGGACTGTGCAGCCATTCCAGCATAGGCGGATTCGACTTTCTGAAAAGACGTAACGCCTTTCTCAGCTCCCATCCTGCGAGGTCGATATCGTTGTCGAGGATCTTCTCCTGGCTATCTTTTTTATCATCTATTTTCAGGTACCATTCCAGCGGATGAATGTAGATATAACGCACATCCCAGTCGCTGTTCGTGGAGGCAAAGCCCCAGGCGCGGCTACCACTTTCTACTGCGTACAGGATTTTTATGTTGTATTGGGACTCCAGTTGGTCTATCTCTTTCTTTATCTCAGCTATCATAACGTCATAGGTTGGTGTAGATATATGCATTATATAAAATTTCCGGGAGATATTGGTGTTTTGTTAGTTTTTCTTTTTTTGAACGCCTTCGGCGTTCAAAAAAAGAAAAGGGTCTCCCCGTCTCTACTGAGTAGAGACAGGGAGACCCTAAGCCCATAGGGTAATATTATTGTTGTCTGTATTCTGCCGGATCGAATGGCTCAAACTCTCTCTCTACAAAAGCTTCTGTGAGTATACCCGTGCTGCAAAGCCATGCAATGGCGTCTCCCAGCGTATCTCCTATTTTGTAGATCATCTCCTCATGTCTTGGCAAAACATAATATTGCTGTTCAAACAAAATAATTTCATCGCCATCTAACGTATCTCCCAGTACAACAGATTGCAGGGCCTGATCTTTGGTCAGCACCTCTTTTCCTTCGTCCCAGAACCAGTATTGGTTAATTCTTTCCTGCCATTCTTTTTGTAAAAGCATAGTTACCTGTGGCAGGTATACACGAATATAGGTACCTCCTAAAATACCACAGCCATGGTTGGTTACATAGTCTTTGTAATCCTGATCTGTGGTGATGTCGAATGTTTTCTCCAGTAAGCTGATATCGTTGTTGGTGGCGGTAAACAGCTGCGTGCTGCTGGTATTCACATTAGGAATGATGGTGTATTGTTCCAGTGGCATGTTCACGTCTTTTTAAAAATTCACAAGACCACGAACATACGAATATTACACCATAAAACTGAGAAGAAATCCAACGGCTACGGCTACACTAACAGCCACGAGTCCGGGTACCATAAAACTATGATTGACTACGTACTTGCCTATACGAGTAGAGCCGGTACGGTCGAAGTCTATTGCCGCTACCAGCGTAGGATAGCCAGGCAGGAGGAAATCCCCGTTTACCGCCGGGAACATGGCGATCAGGTGCGGCTGTGTAATGCCCAAAGTTAATCCTATCGGCATCATCGTACGCGTAGTAGCCGCCTGACTAAACGTAAGCGCGCCCATGAAGAATAATGCAAAGGCGAATGTCCAGGGATGTGCGCCGGCGATATCTCCGAAGGTATGTTCTATCAGCGCTTCATTGGCGCCCATAAACGTTGCACTCATCCACACCACGCCCAGCACAGATACCAACGCAGATGCCATGGAAGTAAACAGACTCATCTTCGTTACTTCTACCGGCGAAATTTTTAATATCAGCATCATCATTGCCGAAGCGGATAAGGTAATCATGATGATCATACCGGTTAGATTAACGTCGCCGTTGGCATTTACTGCCAGTCCGGCTTCGCCGGCGCCTACATTGGGCAGCAGCTGCGGAAAGGCACCACAAAGGATGATCATTAATATTGCAATGCCGAATATCAACACTGCTGTTTTAGCACCTGGCTTGAGTTCTGTTTTATGCTCATCGGACGACTCAATACTCTTTGCAAAAGCGGGGTCTTTCATTTTTTCCTGGAAGATGGGATCATCGTTCAGCTCCTTCCCTTTTTTCCATACCGCCAGCACGCCCGCAAGGATACCTATCAGACAGGCAGGAATACAAACTTTTATGATATCGAGCGCCGCTGCCGGATAAGCCAGGATAGCAGCCAGCGAGGCCGTGGCGGCGCTCATCGGACTACCGGTAAGTGAAAGGTGTGCTGCAATAACAGAAATACTTAATGGCCTTTCGGGACGTATCCGTTTTTTGGCTGAAACCTCCGCAATGATGGGCAGCAGCGAGTAAACGATATGTGAAGTACCGGCAAACAGGCAAAGAAAGTAAGTGGTAAATGGTGCGATGAAGGTGATCTGTCCGGGGTTACGCCGAATAATCTTTTCTGCAATGCTAACCAGGTAATCGAGTCCGCCGGCAGCCTGCAAGGTAGCCGCCGTAGTAACGATGGCCAGAATAATCAGCAGTACTGCCACTGGTGGCTCTACTGGCTTCATATGAAATACCAGCACAAATATCAGCAGGCCTACCATGCCCATCACACCAAGGCCTATCCCCTTCATGCGGGAGCCTATCAGGATCATTAACAGTAATATCGCCAGTTCAACAAAGATCATAATATTAATTTTTCAGGTAGATGATGATCAGATTTGTTTGCCCGCATCTGCGGCTGCCAGCGCAGTTGCCTTTCGTTGTATGATGGTGGCTATCATACCGTCACCGCTAACGTTGACGACTGTACGGCACATATCCAGTGGCCTGTCTATCGCGAATATCAAAGAGATTGCAGCAGGATTGATATGTACCGATTGCAATACGATAATCAGCATGACGATGCCCGCTCCGGGAACGGCAGCAGAGCCAAATCCCGCCAGGGCTGCGGTGAATACGATGCTCAATACATCGCCGAAGCTGAGATCATAGCCCAGCGCCTGTGCGATGAAAACCACTGCCACAGACTGGTACAGCGTAGTTCCATCCATATTGATGGTAGCGCCTACCGGCCCAACGAAGCTGGTCACCTCTTCGCTGATGCCCAGGTTATTGCGCAGGCATTGCATGGTAACCGGCAATGTGGCCGCAGCGGAGCTGGTAGAAAAAGCCATCAGCTGCGCCGGCACCATGCCTTTGAGGAATTTTCCCGGTGGCATCCCTCCTATGTATTTTACTATTGTGGGGTAAATAACATATAGCAACAGTGCGAGTCCGAGCAATACGGTGAAGCCATACATGCCCAGCGCAATGAAAATATCTGCCGAAGGCGTCTCTGTCACCAGCGTTACCATCAGCGCAAAAACCCCGACAGGCGCGGCTGACATCACAATATTTATAATTCTTAATATCACCTCATTGGCCCCAGCGAAAAAATCGCGTACGGTCACTGTTTTTTCAGGAGGTATCAGCAGCAATGCCACACCGAATAACACGGCGAACATGATCACCTGTAGCATATTACCATTGGAAGTAGCGGCCTGAAATATATTGTCAGGAACAATTTCTACGAGCGGCTCCAGTGGCCCTTTGGCAACACTTTCTTTGGCTACCTGTACCTCTTCTGTTGCTTCGCCGGAATACTGGTACATGATTTTGTTACGGGTATCCGGCTGTATGAAATAGCCGGGCTTAATGAGGTACACCACCAGCAATCCTACAGCAATGGCTATAAATGTGGTAATGATATACCAGCCGAAGGTACGTATACCTATGCGCGACAGGCTGGTCATATCTTTGAGATCGGAGATGCCTTTGATGAGGGAGGTGAGGATCAGCGGCATGGCCAGCATTTTCAGGAGGTTCATGAAAATGGTGCCGAAAGGCTTGATCCAGTTACCGGCAAATGTTCTGCCGGCGGGTATTTTCAGTAGCACAAACCCCAACAGTATGCCCAGGCCTATGCTGATCATTATTTTCCAGTGTAATGGGATCTTCTTCATAGCGTTTCATCAACAGACGGGCATATTTAAATCCTGTCTACCTGACTAAACAGCCCGGTTGAAGAAATGTTCTGAAGGAAGCAGCAAATAGCGAATGCAGCAATACGGCCCGCGTTTATGCGGAACCGTATTGCTGCTATTTTCATGGGACAGTTACAGAGAGGTCAGAGCCATTCGGCGAATTTTCGTATATACCAGTTTTTTACCAGTTGGGTAAGCACACAATATCCCGTCAGGATGGCTACCAGCCATGGGAAATAACTGAATGGCAGCGGTTCCAGCTTCAGTACCGAAGCAAACGGTGAAAAAGGCAACAGGATACCGATCAGCATGATGAGAGAGGTCAGCGCCACTACCGGTGCGGCGGCCCAGCTCTGGATAAAAGGTATCTGCCGTGTACGGATCATATGTACGATCAGTGTCTGCGACAGCAGCCCTTCTATAAACCAGCCACTCTGAAACAGCGACTGATGGGCAGGTGCATTCGCTTTAAAAATCCAGAACATAATGGCGAAGGTGGCATAATCGAAGATAGAGCTGATAGGGCCTATCCAGAGCATGAACCGTTGAATACCGGCTGCATCCCATTTGCGGGGCGTCTGGAGGAATTCTTCATCCATTTTATCCCAGGGGATAGATATCTGGGAGATATCATACAGGAGATTCTGTACCAGCAGTTGCACCGGCAACATGGGCAGGAAAGGCAGGAAGGCGCTGGCCCCCAGCATACTGAACATATTTCCGAAGTTGCTGCTCGCCGTCATCTTGATGTATTTGATGATATTACCGAAAGTACGGCGGCCATAGATAACACCTTTACGTAATACCATCAGGTCTTTTTCCAGGAGGATGATATCAGCGCTTTCCTTGGCGATATCCACCGCAGTATCTACGCTGATGCCCACATCTGCATCGCGGAGCGCGGCGGCATCATTGATACCATCACCCATAAAACCAACTGTATGGCCCTTAGACTGCAGCACCCTGACTACACGTGCTTTCTGCAGGGGACTCAATTTAGCCAGTACCGCCACTTCATCGATCTGTTCACGCAGCTGCTCATCTGTTAGTTTGTCCAGCTCAGCGCCCAGTATTACGCGGTCAAAGGAGATACCGACATCGCGGCATATTTTCCGGGTAACGATGTCGTTATCGCCGGTAAGTACCTTTACGGAAACACCGAGTTGCTGCAGTGCTTCAATACTGGCTTTGGCAGAAGGTTTTGCGGGATCAAGGAATCCGATGAAGCCTGTCAGCACCATTTCATTTTCATCCGCTACGCTGTAGGTAATTTCCCTGGGGTCGAACTCCCGGATGGCCACCAGCAATACACGGAGGCCTTCTTCATTCAGTTTACGGGAAGTTTGAAGGATACGTTCGCGCATGGCAGTGTCCATGTGTACGATCGCGTCTCTTTCGATATGTACGTCCTTGTCTATGCCGGGCAGGAAGGCCTGGTTGCATAGTGCCAGCATTTCTTCCACCGCCCCTTTGCAGATCAGGAGATGTTTTCCGTTTTGTTGTTGCAGTACCACAGACATGCGTCTGCGTTGGAAATCGAAGGGTATTTCATCGATTTTGGAGAAATGTTCTTCTACTTTGAGGTAGTCGTGCAGTTCCACATGTTCCAGTACAGCCAGGTCCAGGAGGTTTTTGAGACCTGTCTGGTGGTAGCTGTTGAGGTATGCCCATTTCAGTACTTCTTCATCATCTTCCCCGAAGATATTGAGGTGTCGTTCCAGGACAATTTTATCCAGGGTGAGTGTACCGGTTTTATCCGTACAGAAAACGTCCATGGCGCCGATGTTCTGGATAGCGTTGAGTCTTTTAACGATAACCTTTCTTTTGCTCATGGATACGGCGCCTTTAGCCAGGTTGGCGGTCACGATCATCGGCAGCATTTCGGGGGTGAGCCCTACCGCTACCGCGATGGCAAACAGGAGGGCTTCCATCCAGTCGCCTTTCACGAGGCCGTTGATGATAAAGATGAGTGGCACCATTACCAGCATGAACCGGATGAGGAGGTAGGATACTTTATTGACACCTTTATCGAAGCTGGTTTCGGCGCGTTTGCCCACGATAGATTTGCTGAGGGAGCCGAAATAAGTTTGGTTGCCGGTGTTGATAACGATGGCGGTGGCGGCGCCACTGACTACGTTGGTACCCATGAAGCAAATATTTTCCAGGTCCAGCGGCGAGGCTCCCGGTAAAAAAGGAACTGGCTGAAAATTCTTTTCTACGGGGAGGGATTCGCCGGTGAGCATGGCCTGGGAGACGAACAGGTCTTTGGAGTGGATGATGCGGCAATCGGCGGGGATCATATCTCCGGCTGAGAGGAAGATAATATCTCCGGGCACGATGTGGCTGATATCCGTTTCCTGTTTGCCGGTTTCTTTACGTAAAACGGATGCGGTGGTTTTCACCATGCTTTTCAGTTGTTCGGCGGCGCGGTTGCTTCTGAATTCCTGGAAGAAGCGGAGGAGTCCACTAACCATTACCATGACACCGACCATGGCAACAGTTTTATAGTCTTCTTCTCCTGGTGCTGCCGTCCATACGTCCATGATAAGGGATATAATGGCGATAATGAGCAGAATACCTATAAAAGGGTTAATAAAGGCTGCGATGAGCTGATTAAACCATGCGGGGGCTTTTTCGTGTTGTACTTCGTTGGGGCCGTAGGTGCGCAGGTGCAGGGCGGCCTGTTCTGCGGAGAGTCCTTCTGCGGAGGCGTCCATCATGTCGAGGCAGCCTTCTATGGTATGCGAGCCTGCTTTGATGAGTCTGGTGGCTGCTTCTTCGTTTAGCCCGTTGCCGTTAGTAATTCCTGCTATGCGATATTTAATGGTTTTTGTTACTGTAGACAGCATAGTCATGTTTTTTATAGGTCCTGTACTTTGTTTCAGCTCCGTTTGCAGCGATACAAAGGTAGGCGGGTACGACCGGAGGGGTCGTTAGGGAGTCTATAAAAAATCATTAGAAAAATATTATAATTAATCAGAGAGATGATATTTTGTATTTCGTCTTTCTGTTTAGCGACGCCTTCGGCGTCGCTAAACAGAAAGAAAGCGCTCCTCCCACCAGTGGCGGGAGGAGCGCTTTCTTTCTGAAATTTATAGCGGGTTACAGCTGTTTCTCGGTTAATTCAACCCTTCTTCCATCCATGTCCTGTACCAGGGCCATGCGGCCCCATTCGGTATCGCGGGGCATGGTGACAATGGTAACATTCAGTTTTTGCAGGGTTTGCATGGTGAGTTCCAGGTTGGGAACGGTAAAGCCAAAGCGGGTAGTCTGGTCGGGTCCGTGTGCCGGAGCAGGGAGCGGATAGATTTCCAGTACCAGGCCTTCGTCGGTGCTGGAATAATGGAAGGGACCTGTTCCATGCTGATGGTAAACGAACTGGAAGCCGATGGCCGCATAAAATTCGACCTGTTGTTCAGGTTTATCTGTTTTGATTACCAGTAGATTTAATGTAGCCATATCTTTATTGGGTTATAGGTGCACAGGTTAGTTTTTAGCGTCCAGCTCCAGCAGGAGCTCGTTGGCAACATTGATCTCATAGGCCAGCAGATCATCCAGGCCTTCTTCCAGTTGCGTACTCACGGTTATATTGAGATAATGCCGGGCCTGGATAAATTCATCCCGGTTATAATAATACTGTCCGAGGGCGCAACTGGATTGCACCAGGTGCAGGGCATCGTCTGTTGCCAGACTTTCTTCATAGATGGCGTCCAGCAACTCTTTTGCGGCCTCATCCTTTCCCGTGTCGAGGTATATTAATGCTTTTCTGAAGGCGGCGTCCAGGTTCATATGATACTTTTTTGCGGGTGGTCCGATACAAACTGACCTTAAATATAAGGATTCTTTCGGGGAGATTGTTTAACATAAAATCAATGTCATATCATCGCAGGGATATTGTTTTATAAAAAGTAAATGCGTAATATAATAGTCGTAATTCCAGGTTATATTTTCGGGAGATACAATATCAGTTTTGCTATCAATACTTAACACAAACATAAACTTCCAAACTGTCCGGCGATAATTTCATCGTTATCTTTGGGCCAGCTTACGCAATTTTGCATTTATGCCAGAAAATATCAGGTGGGAACAGTTCCAGAAAGGTGATACCACAGCATTTGAGCTGATTTTCCAGGAACATTGGGATGCATTGATGAGATATACCTGTAGCATTATTTTTGACGATGCTATGGCGAAAGATATCCTGCAGAACTTCTTCCTGGAGCTATGGGAAAAAAGAAGTCAGCTTCCCGTACCAAGAGAGACAAGAGCCTTCCTCTTATTCCTCTTAAAGCTAAGAATCCTCAATGCCATGCGCAGAGAGGATATCCGCAGCCGTCACGAAAACAGTTTTGCCTTATTATTACAGGAACACACCAATACGACAACAGACCATATTTATTATAAGCAGTTATATGAAGAACTGCGTGAAAATATTCACCTGCTGCCACCCAGCGTAAAACAAGTATTTGAACTCAGTTGCTTCGAGCATTTATCTGTCCCTGAAATCGCTGCCAGACTGGGTACTTCCGAACAAACCGTACGTAATCAGCTGAATACCGCCAACAAAAAATTAAAGACCATGCTGAAAGGATCTGTAGCAAGCTTCCTCCTCTAATGTTACCAAAATGTTAAGTCAAAAAATCAGATAGTTATCGCTTTTGTGAGATGTGACAGTATAACAGAACATCGGTACAAATCATAGCTAAATCGATTTATAAGTGAGAAAGAAGGAGTTATACGAGCTGATTGCAAAATACCGCGCAGGACAGTGTAGTGCGGAGGAAGTAATAATATTAATGTCATGGTTAGACAAAATGCATACGGAAAAACCGGATGCCGTTTTGCCTGAAACGATGCAGGCTGCCGTAAAAGCAGCCGTCATGAAAAACATACAGCGCAGCAATAGCAACGGTACCCGTATCATATCCTGGCGTAAATGGGCCGCCGCAGCAGCTTTACTCCCTGTCATGGCAGTAGCAGGATGGTGGTGGAAAAATGCGGCTATACGTAAACCATCCATCGCCTGGACAAAAGTATCCACCGGCCTCAGAGAAGTAAGACAGATACAACTTCCTGACGGCTCACAGGTATGGCTAAACGCCGCTTCCTCACTGGAATACCCCAGCGATTTCAACACCAGGGAAAGGCTCGTCCGCATACAGGGCCAGGGATTCTTCGACGTGGAAAAAGATATCAGCAAACCATTCATGGTGGAAGCAGATAATATCCACGTAAAGGTATTGGGAACATCATTCTCCGTCACCTCCGCCAGCGGCCAGCCAGCAAGAGTAGCCGTAGCCACCGGTAAAGTACAGGTAACCGAAAACAACCAGGTACTGGGCATCCTGCATGCCGCACAACAACTGATCATCGCCGAAGATAAAGCCATGATATGCAGCACCGACAGCGTCAACGTCAGCAGCTGGACAACAGGAGAAACCATTCTTAACAACGTACAACTGCAACAGGTACTGTGGGAACTGGAAAGGTTCTATGGTATCAAATTCAATACAGCACTTGACCTGAGCGCATGCAAACTCACTGTCAACTTCAGCAGCAACATGACCTTACAGAACAAACTTGACATCATCAGTAAGATTGTGGTAGCACCGCGTATTCATTTCACAACGACAGACAATAAACACTACCTGATACGGTAACCAAAAGCATTCAATATTTAATACAACAACTATGCAGCCATCATTGCGTCAACACCTGAAACATCCCCGAAGGATGAAGCCAATACTTATGCTGTTATTGGCCGCCGTCCCTTTTACTGAAAGCTTCTCCGCATTCAGCCAGGCACTGGAACATGTAGTGCCTGGAGTGGAAGTTAAAAAAGGTCCGCTTACCACTGCCATCGTTTCCCTGGAACAACAGGCAGGTGTAAGAATTTCCTATGACCAACGCGCACTCGCCAACGTCCAGGTGACTACACATACCTGGAAAAATGAGAAACTGGCTAAAATTCTTGCAGAACTGCTCAACAGCACCGGCCTGCAATTCGAAGAACGCCAGAACACCATTGTGATCTACCCTGCTACACAAAACACTGTATCTGTACAACAACAGGACAAAAAAATTACAGGTACTGTAACCGACGCCAGTGGCCCGCTGCCAGGTGCCGTAGTACTGATCAAAGGCACTAATAAAGGCGCCATCACCGACGCCAATGGCCGCTTTACCATCAACGCCGCTACAGAAGGCCCTGTGGTATTAACCATCAGCATGGTGGGATACAAAGCACAGGACATCGCCTACAACGATGCGCCCCTGCAGGTTACATTGATATCTGCCAGCCGCGAACTGGGACAGGTACTGGTAGTAGGTTACGGTTCACAAAGCCGTACTAAAATCTCCGGCGCCATCACCGACGTTAAACTGGACAAACTCAACTCCCGCTCTGTCAACAGCGTGGAAGAAGCCATGCAGGGCAAGGCGCCTGGTGTTGTAGTTCAAAACCAGGGTGGCGATCCTACCTCCGCACCTAAAGTATATATCCGCGGTACAGGCGGTATCAACGGAGAAAATCCACTTTACATCGTTGACGGATCTATCTATAATGGCCTCATCAATCCGGCTGATATCGAATCTATTTCGGTACTGAAAGACGCTGCTGCTGCCATTTACGGGGCAAGAGCTTCCGGCGGTGTTATCCTGATCACTACCAAAAAAGGAAAGTCAGGCAGAATGAGTGTAAACGCTGACGCAAAAATCGGCGTACAGAACACTTATAAAACACTGAAGGTGCTGAACGCTGCCGAGTTCAACAACGTAATGAACCAGGCATATGATAACGCCGGCGTTGCCCGCAACCCAGCCTATGATCCGGCGCAGAACCCGGATGGTAACGTAACCCGTACCAACTGGATGGATGCCATCACCCGCGCTGCCAAACTGCAGGAATATAATGTAGATATCAACGGCGGTAATGATAAGTCGAAATACTTCATGGGCTTCGGCTACCGCAAGCAGGATGGTATCCTCCTGAATACCTTCAATGAAAGGTATAACTTCCGCCTCAACAGCGACCACCAGGTCACTCCATGGCTGAAGATCGGTGAAAACCTTTCCTATGCCTACTCTAACGGTAATGGCGCCAACACTACCAGTGCCTATACCGGTGCTATCCTCACGGCACTGTATTATACGCCAAGTGTTTCTCCTTACCAGCCTGACGGTTCTTTCAGCGGTTTGCCTGTTAAGTTTGCCGGTGCATACGGTGATGTGATCAACCCGGTGGCTTACCTCCAACGCCTGGATAGCAAAAAGCCGAAGAGCTTCCTGCTTATCAATCCTTATGTTGAAGTAAAACTGCCTGCTAACCTGACGTTCAGATCAAATCTGGCCATCAACAAGGTGTTTGATAACGAAAAAACATTTAATTCCCGCATACTGGAAATCGGAAAGATCTTCGACTTCAACAACCTGTATCTCTCTAACAGCAATATCAACGACGTACTGGCAGAACAAACGCTGACCTACGACAAGCAGCTCAACGACCACCACTTCAATGCTATTGGTGGTTACAGCTTCCAGCAGATCCAGCGCGATTATTTCAGTCTGCTCGTAAATAATTTCAATGATGAGCGGTCAGCTTTCCGCTACCCGCAAAACGGTGCTGCTGTTGATCCTAATGGATTTATCGGCGGTAAGGACAAACAGGCCATCGAGTCATTCTTCGCACGTCTGAACTATGACTACAAAGCCAAGTACCTGTTATCATTAGTAGGCAGAAGAGATGGTTCTAGCCTGGTAGCACCACAGAACCGTTATCAGAACTACTATTCTGTATCTGCAGGATGGGTACTGAGTAATGAAGCATTCATGAAATCACTGGTGTCCGGCAAAACACTTTCTTACCTGAAACTCAGGGCCAGCAATGGTTTATTGGGTAACCTCGGCTCCCTGCCTTCTGGTGCTGTGAGTCCGTTACTGGGTAAAACCACCACCTACTTCGGTTCCTCTATCGTTAACAACGGTTATGCGGAAACTGCGCTGGCCAACCCGAACCTTACCTGGGCTGAATCCAAGCAAACCAATATTGGTCTGGACCTCGGATTACTGGACAACAGAATCTATCTCGTTGCTGACTACTATGTAAAAAATACCATCAAAATGCTGCGTCAGAAGCCACCATTAAGTACCGACGGTGTGGCAAACGGCACCTGGATGAACGTAGGTGACGTGAGAGACAATGGTGTTGAACTGGGTATCACCTTCAACAGCAAACAAGGCAGCGAATTCCAGTACAGTGTAAGTGCCAACCTGGCTACTGTAAACAACAAACTGCTTAGCCTGGGCCTGGGTGACCAGGTATTATCTACTTCAGACATCAACATCCGCAGTTCTATCACACCTATCCGTATCCAGGAAGGCCATCCGCTGTATTCTTACTACCTGGTAAAAACAGCAGGCATCTTCCAGACACAGAAAGAGATCGATGATTATACCTACACCGATCCTAAAACCGGTGCTGTTACCAAGATCCAGCCAAATGCAAAACCAGGCGACCTGAAGTTCATCGATGCCAACAACGACGGTAAGATCAACAACAGCGACCGCCAGTTTATGGGCACACCATTCCCTAAATTTACCTATGGCTTCTCATTCAACGGCAGCTATAAAGGTTTTGATGTAAACATCTTTGTACAGGGAGTTCATGGCAACAAGATCTTCAATGCGCTGAAATATACCGGCCTCGCACCAATGGTGACCGGCCAGGGTTACAACCTGCTGGCGGATATCAAAAACGCCTGGACGCCTACCAACACCAATACCAACATTCCAAGAGTTTCTATCAGTGATCCTAATGGTAACTTCGGTACTACTTCCGACTGGTACCTGGAAGATGGCTCCTACATGCGTATCAAAAACATCACCCTGGGTTATACCCTTCCTGACAGACTTACGCAACGTGCACATATCACCAAACTGCGTGTATTCGTAACCGGTAACAACCTGCTCACCTTCACCAAATACAGCGGTATGGACCCTGAAGTAGGTACAGATACTTATGGTATCGACCTGGGGCGTTATCCGCAGGCAAGAGGTTTCATTGCTGGTCTGAACCTGAATTTCTAATACTAACCGGACATTTTTTATGAAAAAGACTATATACGCTTTCTCCATACTCGCAGGACTGAGTTTCACCGCCTGTAACAAAAAGCTGGACGTGACGCCTGAAGGTTCTCCGTCGCTGGGTAACTTCTGGCAAACAGCTAACGATGCTACCAGTGGCGTAAACGCCATGTACGATCAGTTTGATGATGAAAACTTTTATGGCCGCGGCTGTTTCTGGTTCATCGATGCCAGCGACGACATGGTAGTTGGCCGTGGTAAACCGGAAGCCGAAAACATCAAAAACTTCAATCCTTCGTTTATTGGTGGCAGTTATACCGAAGGTCAGTGGTCGTTGCGCTATATCGTTATCAAACGTGCCAACGATGTACTGAACAAGGTTCCTGGCATTAAGATGGACGACAATCTGAAAAAACGTTATCTTGGTGAAGCCTACTTCCTGAGCGGGCTGATGTATTTCCAGCTGGCCTACAACTATGGCGACGACCGTGCAGGCGTACCTATTGTAAGCAAGTACCACCCTACTCCGGGTGAAGTAGTACCAAGAGCAGCCAATGTGAACGTGAACTATGATTCCATCATCACTGACCTGAAACAGGCCGCCTCACTGCTACCGGATTTCGATACCTATAAACCGGCGGACTATGGCCATGCGCACCGCACTGCTGCACTGGCATATCTCGCTAAAACATATCTCTATAAAAAAGATTATGCTAACGCAGAAGCTTATGCCGATTCAGTGATCCTGAGCGGAAAGCATTCCCTGCTGCCTAATTTCGGGGATGTGTTTACCATCGCCAACAACTGGACATCAGAATATATCTGGTCTGCCTACAGCACTGCTGCCGGCACTGCAGGATGGGGAAGCATTCTGCCAGGTGTAATGCTGGAACTGACCGGCTGGGGTAAATACAATGGCTGGGGTTATTATATGCCAACCAGGGAGCTGGTAGATGAATATGAAACAGGGGACCTGCGTAAAGCAGCCACCATTTTGACTCCTGGTGACAAATTCCAGTACTTCGGTGCTACCATGACCTACAGTTCTACCAACAGTAAGAGTGGTTACCAGTTCCGCAAATACATGGAGCCATTTGGTTATGCCAATCCGGTAGGTACTTACCTGAGTCCTAACGGCGACCACCCAACGACCGCGTTAAATCCGCCATTGCTGCGCTATGCGGAAGTGTTGCTGATCAAAGCAGAAGCAAGACTGATGCAGGGTAAAAATGCAGACAATGAAATCAATATGATCCGCAAACGTGCCGGCCTGACACCTATCACAGGAGCTACCATGGTGAACCTGAAACATGAGAGAAGAATGGAACTGGCAGGCGAATGGGCCGACCGTCACCGCGACCTCGTAAGATGGGGAGATGCCAAAGCTGCCTATGCCAAACCTTTGCACGGTTATGATCCGGTACAGGTAATATGGCCTGCCCGTACTTTCGACCCTGTAGTGAACGGCGTATGGCCGGTACCACAGCGCGAAATCGATGCCAGCGGCGGCAAAATTCAACAGAACGCCGGCTGGTAACAACCGCTCATTTTCTTAATCCTTTGACCCCTTACCTGTGCGCGCTAGTCAGCGCCGGGTAAGGGGTTATTATTTAACATGATTACAGTGAAAAGATTATTCCTTCTTCCTTTCTGCCTGCTCGCCTCTACCGTTTACGCACAAACGAAAGTTTACACCATGGCGCAGGTCCACTCACACAACGACTACGAACGCGGCATTCCGTTCTATGATGCAGCCGCGCTGCGCCTCGGTTCTATCGAAGCAGACATCCATCTGAAAGATGGCACCTTATATGTTGCCCACAACGCTAATGATATCCAGCCTAACCGCACCTTAGAAGAATTATACATCAAACCGGTAATCAGACAGTTTAGTCTGAACAACAACAAGCCCTATCCCGGCAACGAGTCCATGCAACTGCTGATAGACCTGAAAACGGCCGCCGGGCCTACACTCAGGGCATTACAACAGCTACTGCTGCCTTACCGCCAGTATTTCGACACCCGCATCAACCCACATGCCGTAAGAATCGTTTTATCCGGTAACCTGCCGGATATGCATACCTGGCAGGACTATGACTCCCTGTTTTATTTTGATGGCCGCCCCGACAGCACCTATACGCCGGAAGCAGCCAGACGTATTGCCATGGTGAGTGTGGACTTCGAAAACTATTCTAAATGGAATGGCAAGGGCACCCTTACCCCGGCCGATTTACAGGCTGTAAAAGCCGTGATAGACCACGCACATGCGCAGGGTTTTGCCTTCCGTTTCTGGGGTGCTCCCGATACCAGGAGTACCTGGTACAAGCTGATGGACCTGGGCGTAGATGTCATCGGCACCGATCATCCGGCAGAGATCTATGATGTCATGCAACATACTTCCGCCAACTATGCCGGCAACCTGCCCGTACATACGGTATACACACCTACCTACGCCAGCGATGCCACCAACGTTAAATCGAAAAATGTGATCCTCTTCATTGGCGATGGTACCGGCCTTGCGCAAATGTTTGCCGGCTATACCGCCAATAAAGGAGACCTGAATATATTCCGCCTGAAGCAACTCGGGCTTTCCAAAACACAATCTGTTGATAACTACCATACCGATTCTGCCGCCGGGGGCACCGCTCTTTCATCCGGTAATAAAACCAATAACAGAGAGCTGGGCATGGACAATACCTACGTTTCCATTCCGGTATTGCCTGAGAAGCTGCGCCCGCTGGGCATTCGTAGCGGCGTGCTGGTTACCGAGGAGATCACCGGCGCCACGCCTGCCGCTTTCTACGGACATACCGCAGACAGAGACAGCACCACCACGCTGTTCCGGCAGCTGGTAGATGGTAAGATGGACCTTGCTGTTGGCGGCGGACTGGAAGAATTCAACAAAGTATATAATGCGAATCAATTAGCGGAATTAAAGCGTGCAGGCGTCACCGTTATCAACGATGCAAAAGAATGGAATAGCGTAACGCAGGGCCGTACACTGGTTATCCTGAGTGATAGCGTGGTGACCTCCATGGAGCAGGGCCGTGGCGATTACCTGAAAACGATGCTGCAAAAAACTTTGAAGCAGCTGAGTAACGACAAAGGTTTCTTCCTGATGGTGGAAGGCTCCAGAATAGACCATGGAGGCCATTTCAACAATCTTGATTACCTGGTAAGGGAGATGCTTGATTTTGATGATGCCATCGGAGAAGCCATTCGTTTCGCCGACCAGAACAAAGAGACCACCATTGTGATTACTGCGGACCATGAAACCAGCGGACTGGCATTGATGGATGGCAACATCGGGGAAGGCTGGCTGCGCGGACATTTTGCAACGAATGACCATACCGGCATACCGGTAATGGTGTTTGCCTATGGGCCTAATTCACAATTGTTCAGGGGTGTGTATGAGAATACAGAGATTTATAAAAAGATACTGACCTGTTTTAGAATAAAATAAATTTAATGTTGCGCTGTAAATAGAAAAGGCTGTCTCAGGTTTGAGGCAGCTTTTTTTGTTTTCTTATTTGGAGATGCCTGCGGCATCTCCAAATAAGAAAAGGGCCCGGCCCTCGCCTATGGCGAGGGCCGGGCCCTTAAACCCGAAAATCGTTAACCAAACTTCACCGACGTCATCGTCAGTGAGCCACCAACGGCTTTATCATTGAAGAAGGAAATATCTTCCTTACCGTTATTGAGTCCTAAGGTATAGATCAGCGGCAGGTAATGCTCTGGTGTAGGAATTGCCAGCAGCGCTTCTTTTCCCAGGTTCTGGAAATTCATCAGGGCGTTGTGGTCGCCATTCTGAATCAGTCGTTTAAATTTATCGTTGATGTCCAGTGCCCAGTCGTAGCCGTAGTTGTCGTCATTGAGGCGACTCCATGCTACCATGCGCAGGTTATGCACCATGTTGCCGCTACCGATGATGAGTACGCCTCTGCGACGCAGCTCATAGAGCTCTTTGGCCAGCTCATAATGGTATTTGGGCCCTTTCGTATAGTCGATGCTGAGTTGAAGCACGGGAATATCAGCCTGCGGGTACATATGACGGATGACCGTCCAGGCGCCATGGTCCAGGCCCCAGTCGTGGTCCAGTTCAATTTGCGCGGAATGGACCAAATCAGCCGTTTCTCTGGCCAATATTGGCGATCCCGGCGCTGGATACTGCACATCAAATAATTCCTTCGGAAAGCCCCCGAAATCGTGTATTGTCTGGGGGAAGTCCATGGCGGTAATCCGGGTACCCGGGGTATACCAGTGTGCTGATACTACCAGTACCGCTTTGGGTACCGGCAGGTCTTTTCCCATCTGTGCCCATCGTCTGCTAAATTCCGTATCCTCAATACCATTCATGGGCGATCCGTGTCCGATAAATAATACGGGCATCAGTTGCTGTTCCCTGGGGAGGGAATCTGTAAACTGTCTGAAAGCCGAAAAAGTAGTCATTCCTATTACTCCTGTTATTGCTGTTTTAATAAATTGCTTTCTTTCCATGCGGAAATATTAAAAAGCCTGAAAATCTAAAGTTTAAATCAATATCATATGATTTTGCAACCGATACCGAAGGTATCGGCTGGGTTGGTTCCGCGCTGCGCGCGGTGTTGCTATCATTATATTTTACCAGAAATATAATGTTACAAAGATAGCATGTGCAGATAGCCGTTTCCAATGATTCAGATCAAGAAAACAGCTTAAACCAGGTTAATATATAATAAATCAGGATGTGTGGAGTCGTTTGCGGATGCGGCTGATGGTTTCGGGGGTAACACCCATAAAGGAAGCGATCATATGTTGCGGTACACGTTGCAGGATATTAGGGTAGGCAGCTACCAGGGCTTTGTAGCGTTCTTCGGCCGACAAACTGATCATATCTGTCGTTCTTTTCTGCAAGGCCACATAGGCATCGGTAATGGTTATACGAATAAACCGTTCAAAGGCCGGCATGGTCTCCAGCAGTGCATTGTAAGCATCGTAGCTGATGAGTGTCAGGTCTGTGTCTTCCAGTGTTTCGATGGTGAGGGTTCCGGGAGACTGCCGCAGAAAGCTGTTGAGATCAGCGATGGTCCAACCTTCCAGGGCAAAGGCTGCGATATGCTCATGACCTTCGTTATCGATGAGGAAAGCGCGCATAGCGCCCTTTTCCACGATGGCTACCTGTCTGCATACTTCTCCTTCCTGCAGAAAGAACTGGCGCTTACGGATTTTCCTGTGCGTCAGGTGCTGCTTCAGCAGAGCTTTATCTGTTGGAGATAAGGGCACTTTTTCTTCGAATTTCTGAAAGAAGGTTTCGTACATGCATGGGTTGTTATGTACAAATATAAGTTATTAGGCAGATCATTAATTACGATGCGATCACGTTTTGTCGCCTTAAACTTTTTGGGAACGCCTCCGGCGTTCCCAAAAAGTTTAAGGGGTTCTGCTCCAGCCTGCGGCTGGAACAGAACCCCTTAAACCAGGTATAAAGAATTAAATTATCCTTTCTTCACGTATTTGGTGAGGATAACAATAGTCTGATCATTGATCTTACCTTCAATATGTTCAATATTATCAGGTACGAGGCGGATACGTTTAACAACGGTGCCTTTAGGTGCGCTGAAGCTGGTGCCTTTCACGTCCAGTGCCTGTGTAAGCACTACGTTGTCGCCATTACTTAATGCATTACCAAAGGAATCTCTGTGTACTTCAGCTACTTCAAAAGCGCTCAGGGCCCATTGTACAATATGTTCTTCCGGTTCTACTGAACCAAGGATATCAGCAGCCCAGTCGCTCGCTTTGGCAGCGTACAACAGTCTGTAGCTTAAAGCCTGTACTGCAGGTTCCGGGTTCCAGATGGCTCCTTCGAGGAAACGCCAGTAATCGCCGGTTTCATTCTTCTCAATTGCCTGAAAGCAGGTATCACACAGCGCTACCTGGTTCTCTACACTATCAGATTTCGGACTCACCGTGTATTCTACAGTTGCAGGTAAGGAACCACAGAGTTCGCAGGTTCCACCACTGCGATCATGAAGGCTTTTTCCAATCGCCATAATTAAAAGTATTTTATTAAGAAGGCGCAAAGTTATGAAAATTCTATGACAATTGGCCGGGAGCTCCTTATAAATTGGCCTGTAGCAATAGCGCTATGGTTGCGGGTACCACTCCCCTCACCTGCTGCGCCCACTGCAACAAGCTGAAGTTATTGGCATCCCTTAATGCAGCCAGTTCTTTCTTATAATACTTTAAAAATGGCATCAGCATATCCTGCTCATTTCTTCTTACCAGATCAAAAATAATGGCGGGTGAGGTATGTATGATCTGTTGTAACAGCCAGTGTGGCCGTTGCAGGAAATAAGCCCTGAAATGCTTTCTGCGCTTTTGATTGCTGGTAAAGGCATTTAAAAGACATTCAATCACGTGTTCGTTGATATTGCTGCGGAGATTTTCAAGATAAGGTAAGATCTGCGGATCCTCATAGGGAAAAATCAGTGTAAGCCAATGCATATTCAGCAAGGCAATCCTTCTGAAATAGGCAGCAGAAACATAATACTCCCGTGTATCGAAAGGGAGATAGCCCAGGTCCATCATCCGGAGTATGGTCATCTCCTGCATATCCTGTACTTCCGGCGATGGGCGCAGGTCGCGCAGGAACATTTCAAAAACTTCAAAACTATACTGATCTGTTGTTTCCCTGTTGATAAACCAGGGGAAGATGTCGTAACAACATTGGTATTGCTCCCTGGAAGTCAGGTATAGTCCGGGGGTACCGATGCCTCCGCCCAGGTAAATAATCAGCCATTCCAATGCCACTGAGCCACCATTGCCTACATAGGCCTTCTGTCCGGATATATCTGCACCAGCGGTAATGGATATACGAATAATATCTTTTACCACTGGTAATATGGCTGCGGGCATATGACCGATTTCCTTTATCAGCATGGCCAGGTTATAGGTCCCCAGTTCATCCGTACCCAGTAAGACGGCCGAAGCGCCTTTGTCTGTAAGGTTTTTCAGCTCCCGGTGAATATTATTAATATCTCCCGTATGTCTACCGGAAAAAAAAGCCTCCAGTTTTTCGAAAGTTATTTTGAACTGCTGATCTAATACAGTGGCTTCTTCCTGACTGAGCCAGCCTCTCACCTGTTCATGAGTGGCTTTATCTTTATCTATACGGGCGGTATCGGCTGCCAGCTGCCCCCGGAATTGTGAAAACGGATATCGCTGCAATTGGGTCATACAAAAACTATTCACTGAAAGCGGAAGGTAAGTATATTTTTCTGAATGAGCCACCACGGGCGCTATATACTCACATATACTTGCAGTCACAGCTAATATCTTCGCCAACTTAACGTCGCTATCCGGCGCTAAAACAAAAGTCATCCTTTTGCTATCGAGCCATGAATCCGCCATCAATCGGATAATAGCCTCCGGTAGCAAAGGATGCTTTATGGCTGCTCAGGAAAGTGACGAGGTAAGCCACTTCCTCCGCTGTACCCATCCTGCCTATAGGCTGCGCTGCATTCAGCATTTCCTCCATGCCGCCGAAATTATTACTTACCAGCGGCGTATCGATAAATGCCGGCCCTACGGCGTTGATACGGATATTACGCGTCGCATACTCCAGTGCGGAAGTGAGCGTAAGGCCAACATTGGCGTGCTTTGTAGCAATATACGCCGCTATACCGGGTAAGCCTATACGTCCGCCAACAGACGACATATTCACAATGGCACCACCACCATTGGCCAGCATTACCGGGATTTCATACTTCATGGAATAGAACATACCATTAAGATTGATATCAATCGTTTCCTTCCAGTCGTCAATAGAGAAAAGATCTGTATCCTTCGGCTGTTTGAGGATTCCTGCGTTATTGCAGGCGATATCCAGTTGTCCGTAACGGGCCACTGTTTCTTCCACCATTCTTTCACAATCTTCCGGAATACTGACATCAGCCACCACATAGATAGCATCGCCGCCGGCGGCTTTAATTTCTTCCGTTACTGCTTTCAGCGTGGCTTCCGTGCGGCCTGTAAGCACAACCTTTGCGCCGTTGGCTGCATAATCAATAGCTACAGCTCTTCCTATTCCCAGGCTGGCGCCTGTAACAAGGGCAACTTTGTTTTCTAATAACATAATTATGGTTTAATGATGAGAGATTTCCAGGGTTATCTGCTACAATAACGTTGAGATTAAATAATATTTACAAGACATAATTCCGTCTTCTCAAAAATAGAAGCGTCTCCATGAAGTATAACTTCAGCATATGAAAAGTATATTAATTTAAAAACAACAAATGATGACCATCTACCTAAAACCCTTATAAACAAAGGACATTAAACACATAACAACAAATACTATATACCGACTGAAGTGGTAGCTACACCCTTCATGTGTACTTTTGTTTGAAATCCTTACAGTATAAAAAATTACCAACTTATAAATAACGCAGCCCCAACAGACAGCGCGAGAAATATTGTGTAACTGTTAAATAGTTTGTAACCATGAAACCCGAAATTTGTGCGACACCCCAGGTTTTGCAGGAGCTATTTACGCTCAGAAAAAATGACAAATACCATCCTGATATGGATGCAGCCGGCATTCAGCAGCAGTATGCCCCTGAAAATGTAGCAGCACTGGCATTGAGCCTGTCAGATATTACCGCTGCCTTTTATGGCATACTATTACAACAGGCTGATAGAATCAGTGGCAATCATGTAGCAGATGCCTTATCTCAAACGCTGCTTTATCAATTGGGCTACAATAAAGGTCACAGGGTCACTGAAAACCACCTTTCACTGCAACATGACGCCCGTGGCGCAATAGAGGTGATTATTGCCACCATACTCACTGCCAGCCCAGAATTTAGCTTTAGTGTAGAAACTTATGCAGCTGATGCAGTAATGTTTAAACTAACCGGCCATGACCGCTACCATCGCATTGCCAGGCAGCTGGACATTATCAATATCCTGGAATGGCCGGTGGTACTGCCTTTCTTTAACGGTGTCTGTGCCGCAGTAGCGCCGGGCTATACGACTACCCCACTCCATATCGACGTAGACGATGACAGTGCATGTGATTACACCTTTATTATTGGCAAAGAGCCAGCAGCAGTACAGTCACCTGTGATACAAACAGGTATGAATCCCCCATTCTTTAAGCTGCCTGATGCTCCGCTGGTAACCAAAGGAAAATTACTGGAAGTAGAACTGGGCAGGGCATCCGATTTCCTGCTGTACGATTTCATAGAACTGGTACGGTATTGTATTTCAGCGGAGGCATGGAATGCCAACAGACTGTATCCGACCGGCGCCGACCAATATATGCTGGGCGATAAGTTCAGGGCCGTACGCTTCGGTACATTCACCGAACATACGCAATACAAGGCGGTGGTCGACAGTCTTGTTATCAAAAAACGTAAGCGTAAAAGCCTGGTGCGTGTACTCTCCGAATCCGGAGAATTGATTTATCTGATGATGTTTGACTATTTTATGTGGAATAGCGGGGAGTTTAAAAGGAAATTTGCGCAGCTGAAAAGTGAAGTTACTTTCGCGGCGGATATTAAACCTCCATTACCAACAGTAACAAGAACCAGCTTCGATAACCCTTACGCATATACGGCGGTACTGTCGCCCGTAACGGAAGCCCAGTGTGCAGGCCACTTCGACGGTTACCCACTGGTACCCGGACTCCTGCTGATGAATGTATTATTACATGAAGCAGAGAAATGGATAAATGACATAATAGGCAGCACCACTGCAAAACCCATCCTGGATACACTTACCATTCATCCCAACCGGGCCATGCAAACAAATACACCGTTTAATGTGGCCATCAGTGTGTATAGCGCATCCGCTACGGTATTCAAATTCGTACATACGATTACACACGATAGTGATCCTTCAGTAGTATTATCTTTTGTAGAATTTGATATAGAGATATAGTTATTATATAGATAAAAAAATCCCGGGACTGACATCCCGGGATTTATATTTTTTATAGCGCGTTCTTCATCTTCTTCCAGAGCTATTTTATTTTTAGCAGATGCCCATCCGATTGAATCTTATATCGTTGTTCTGTAATCTCAGGATGTTCCTGATCTCCATCACCAGGTGCATAGGTGTAATCCGAGACCGTAAGCAGGGAATCATTCTCAAACTTGTATTCCAGTCTGCCGTAGGCGGTACTATCGTCCTGGTCACAGTCTGAAAACACTTCCAACTGCTCAATCCCTTTATTCGCTTTTGTATTATATGTCACGAGTATTCGTTTTGAACATACCAGTTCATCGTTATAAATCAGGATAATAACGCGCAGACTATCGTTTAAACTATAATATCTATTCCCTGCTGAATGCCCCTGACGAATGGTGTAATTGTCCAGCCCCATTTGTATCAACTGCGAAGTATCCAGTGGAATACCGTTATTGATACTATCCCAGAGATTGTTGCATGCAGGATATAAGACTGTATCAGCCATCACGGTCATAGCTACCGTATTGGTGGAAACAGCAGTATCAGCTGGCGGTGGTTTTTGCACAACATTGCCGCCACCACAGGAAATCAGGAAAATCAGGGAACAAATAATCAGTAAAAGGGATAAATATTTCATACGTATATAATTACCTGTAAGATATCTTTATCTGCTTATTATTATCTTCTAACTTAAAAATACTGACGTAACCATTTTAACATAGCTTCTTTACAATCATCAGCATAAGGCACCTGTGAATAACTTCCGTGGAAGCAACGATCTGCCAGTTTAAAACTATGATTGGCACCAGTTATAGTCAATGTATCAAAGTTAACCGGCATTCCCTGCGGGAAATAATGCTGCATAGATTCCCTGCACCATTCCGGGCGTACCAGCGCATCTTCCGTACCCCAAAGAAACAATATAGGAGCGTGTATATTCCGTAGATAATCAGCAGGATCAAAATTTTTGATTACCTGTAGTTGTTTCCAGTTTTGTTGAAAAGGGAAAAAGCTAGCCAGCATAACATCCAGGTCTACCTGTTTTTCTGCTTTAGTCAGTGCCTCCTCCGATGTCAGACTTTCTTCGCACAAATATTTGATGTAGTAGTCATTTACAAGTTGCTTACGGACACTAAATACCGGCCCTGCCATGGAAATACCTGCGGCAAACCGTGCAGGATATTTTGCCAGCGCCACCTGTGAGATCCATCCTCCCTGGCTATGCCCTGCAATGATAATACGGGAGCTGTCTACAAATGGTAAACCTGCGCCAAAATCAGCGGCTGCTTTAGCATCAGCTGCGCGCTGTTCAAAATCGGCATCATACCAGTTTCCATCCGATTCACCAATGCCACGCTTATCAAAACATAGTAATGCAATGCTGTCCATAGGCAGGTTTTGCAGAAACATGGTATCCAGCATAGTGGCATAATTACTTCTGTACGACGAGCCCGCAGACCCAACACAGAACACGATTAACGGCACTTTTCTTCCAGCGGGAGCATTGGTAAAAACTGTTCCTTTCAGCATCGTATTTCCACTCTGAAAGGTGATTGGTGCTCCTTTCTTCAGAAATGCTTCATTAACGCGGGAAAGGGCTGCCTTCTTAAAAAAGATCCGGGGATGTAAAAAATTAGCATACAGCGATATAGTGGCTACCAGTGCAATCAGGGTCAGGATAAATACAAAAACCTTTTTCAATTATATTGAATTTTGATCAAGGTAGGATATTTAATCAGATCAAAATTCCCCTGTTGGTAGTATGCCAAATTGCCAATAATCACCAGTAGATAACTATAGCGATGACCCGAAACTATTCCGGCCACCGAATTTTCCGGCTACCATCACCCTGGCGCGACTCAACGCTTCTCTGCTCGTATACAGGTAGCGTGCAATATTGGTGAGGGATATTTTCTGAATAATGGCCGGGCGGTGGCGCAACAGGAAACGGTAACGCTCCAACGGGCTTTTCAGCGATAAAATATATTGATGTTCTGCCTGTTGTTCCATGATATCCTGGTATAATTGCATATTTACGTGAAAAATGCTGGAATGCAGGTCGTATAAGGGTTGTAGCTTTTTGATATGAAAGCGGAGAATCACTGCATCTTCCAGCGCAGTGATTTCCAGGTACGAGGGTTTATTATTGACATAGCTCACGCAGTTGGTCAGGAAGTCATCCATGAAGCCGAAGTTCATGATTTTTTCGCTGCCGTCTTCAGCGGCAAAGCTGTATTTGAATTGTCCGGACAACACAAATGCGCCATATCTGGCAATCTTTCCTACACGCAGGAACTGTTCTCCTTTCCTGATATAACGGACAGTGGCCAGCTGGTCGAGTAGTTGCCACTCTTCCATTGATACCTGCGGGTATTTTCTGATCAGTCTTTCGAAATAAGATGGGAGGTTCATAGATCAAAAATATTATTTTATCCGGATTATGCATTGTTAAGATATGCTGCCAGCACCTGGTTAAACTCATATGGTTTTTCCATCATAGGTACGTGGCCACAGTCGTCGAAAACCACCAGCTGAGCGGAAGGGAGCCATTCTTTGAACTCATGTGCCACATGAACAGGCGTGATATGATCATTTGCGCCCCATATCAGTAGCACCGGTGAAGTGATAGCTGGCAGAAGATCAGCCACATAGTGCCGCTGTGCCGACTTGGCGGCACGCAATACCGTCAGGCATTTGCGGGTGTCTCTTGTGATGGTCAGTACTTCCTCCACCATTTCATCAGAGGCCATGGCAGGATCATGGAAAGTATAGGCCACACGTTCGCGGATATATTCCAGGGTGCTTCTTTTAGGGAAGCCGCCCATACTGGTATTTTCGTATAGTCCGGAACTGCCTGTCAGCACCAGTGTTTTTACATGATGTGCATGTTTTGCGGCGTAGAGGATGGCTACATGTCCGCCCAGGGAGTTACCTACCAGGATAACGTCTTTCAGGTTATTAGCTGCGATATATTCCTCCAGGAAAGTAGTGAGGCGACTGAGCTGATCGCCGGCAGCCGTTTCGTATATGGGGAGTGCCGGCACATGTACGTCGTAGTCAGGGCTGAAATACGCCACCACACTGCTCCAGTTGCTCAGCTGTCCGAAAAGGCCATGCAGTAATATCATATGCTGTTTCATAATTATCCATTTACAGCAAAAGTAGGGCTGCATTTTTTCGGGCGGTGTGATCGGGATCACAAACAACAAAAGGCCGCCTCTATGAATAGAGACGGCCCAACTTGAACATGTCTACTAAGTAGACATCATTCTAACTAAAACTGCAAAATTTGGACTACTGTTCTTCTGTCCCTCCTCCTAACGCTCTATAGATATCGACCGTGCTATTAAGTTGTTGTAATTCGATGCTTATCTGTTCGAGATCATTCTGCAATTTGGAATTCTGTGCGGTGATCACTTCCAGGTACGTAGCCATACCACTCTGATAGAGCAATGTTGCATCATGGGTAGCCTTATCCAGGGAGGCCGTTTTCTGCTTCACCAGCGCCAGGCGTTCGGTGGCGCCCTGGTAACTGGCCAGCGCATCAGAGACCTCTCCTACCGCCACCAGTACTGCCTGCTTAAATTGCAGCGCCATTTTATCCTGTTCCAACAGGGCAGTTTGATACGCCGTTTTGAGGGCACGCTTCTGGAATACCGGCTGGGCAATATTTGCAGCCAGGTTTTTAGTAATGGAACCCGGCAAATCAAACCAGGAGTTTACCTTAAAAGAGTTCAGTCCGCCCTGCGCTGTCAGGCTGAATGTGGGATACATAGCCGTTTTAGCCAGCCCTGTTTTAGCGTTCTGTGCTATCACTGCATATTCGGCCGCTTTCAGGTCGGGGCGGCGACTTAACAACTGTGCCGGCACACCGCCAGCAAAGGTGATCCCCGGCTGTACTTCCTGCAAAGCTGCAGCCCTGGCAATACTTCCAGGATAGGTGCCACATAAAATACGCAGGGCATTTTCCTGTACAGCGATGTTCTGTAAGGCTTGTGGTATCAGTAATTCAGCTGTTTTTTTCTGTGCCTCCGCCTGTTCTATTGCCAGTGAATTTATCTGCCCGGAATTATATTGCAGCCGCATCATCTGTAAGGTGCTTTCGTTCAGGCCAACATTTTCTTTTGCTATGCGTAGCTGGCCATCCAGACTAATCAGGTTATAGTAAGCCTGGGCTACCTGCGCTATGATACGTGTTTTCAGGGCTACCAGGTTTTCTTTCTGCCCCAGGTATTCTGCACGTGCCTGTTCCCGTTGCAGCTTAGCTTTCTGCCAGATATCCACTTCCCAGGAAACGGCCAGCGTTGCACTGAAGTCATCAATGTATTTGGTGCCTGCAAACTGCTCTGTCAGAGAGCCGTTTAAGCTGTTGGAAGACTGCCAGGTACGGTTGGCGCCAGCCGTAGCATTGACAGTGGGTAACAGCGCCTGTTTAGCCATCTTTCTGGCCAGGTCCAGCTGCTCCATACTCTTGATGGCCACGTTGATATCCGTGTTTTTCTCCAATGCCTGCTCTATCAGCGAAATCAGCACCGGATCCTTAAAAAATGCGCGCCATGGCAGCTGTACCGTATCGCTGGTAAGCGCGACACTGGTGTTATACTGTGCCGGCATGTCCAGTGGCTGCCGGGAGTATGGTTTTGTGACGGCACAGGAAGCCATGACAGCGGTTATTCCCAGGCCGGCGATGATATATTTTATATTCAAGCCAATCATTTCTAATAACAATTAATGGTGAGCAATTCTTTTAACACCTGATACTTTGTCCTGCAAATACTGGAAGAACATATACAGTACAGGGATCAGAAACACACCAATGACAACACCACTGAGCATACCGATGGCAGCACTTACACTGATAGATTTATTTCCTGATGCCATGCCACCGGAAGAAAGCATTAACGGTATCATACCAACGATGAATGCCAGCGATGTCATGATAATAGGCCGCAACCTTGATCTGGCGCCAGCTACTGCGGCTTCCAGTATACTCAGTCCTGCGCGCCTGCGTTGTACCGCAAACTCTACAATCAGGATAGCATTTTTTGCCAGTAATCCGATCAGCATGATCAGGCCTACCTGAACGTAGATATTATTATCCAGGCCTATTGCCAGCACACCTCCAAAAGCACCAATCACACCCGCAGGTATTGACAATATCACGGCCAGCGGCAACAGGTAACTTTCATATTGTGCTGCCAGCAGCAGGTATACGAACAACAAGCATAAGCTGAAGATCGCGATCGTTTGCCCGCCGGAGGCTTTTTCCTCCAGGCTAAGCCCTGTCCATTCATAGCTATAGTCCGACGGCAGCTGCTTTAATACAGGCTCGATGATATCCATCAGCTGACCATTGCTAACACCTGGAGCAGGCGTTACGTTTATGTTCAGGGAGTTATAGAGATTGTAGCGGCTCACCGACTCCGGTCCATACACTTTATTAAATTTCACCAGTGTAGTTACCGGCACCATTTCTCCGGTACTATTTTTTACATAGATATTGCTTAATGCCTGTTCATCCATTCTAAACACGCCATCTGCCTGAATCTTCACCCTATAAAACTTACCAAACCTGGAAAAATTCTGTGACTGGTCACCGGCAAAATAATATTGCATGGTGTTTAATATATCGGACACGCCTACACCGAGTTGTTTAGCCTTATCTTCATCTACTTCCAGCTCCAGCTGTGGAAAGTCGGCCCGGAACATGGTATACGCAAAGGCTACACCTGGCGTTTGCATGAGTTGTCCGATCACTTCATCTGCTTTTGCTTTCAGTACTTTAGGGCTGCGACCCATACGGTCCTGGAGCACTATTTCGGCATCGTTGGTCATACCGTAACCATCAACAGGCGGCATACGGAAAGCCATGACCGTACCTTCCCTGATCGTTCCCAGATCAGCGCTGATGGCGGCCAGTATCTTATCAATATCTTTTATTGCACCACGTTCCTTACGTGGTTTCAGTTTGATAAAGCCCATACCATAGGAAGATCCGGCACTGTTGGACAACAGGTTAAAGCCTGTGATGGAAGTATTTTCCTGTACCGCAGCATGTTTCTTTATCAACGTATTGATCTTACCAGCCACTTCGGTCGTTTTCGTCAGACCGGTTCCTGGCGGCATTGTCAGGGAATAAATGATCACGCCATCATCTTCCATGGGTACAAAACTTTTGGAAGTAGTGGCCATCAGCGTACCAGCAATCGCTATCATAATGGTGATCAGTGCGGCAGACAACCACTTTCTTTTTGCCAGAAACCTGACGCCTTTTACATATTTGCCGGTCATATTTTCAAAGCCAGCATTAAAGGCAGTACTGAACCTTTTACCGAAACTGCTGTCTTTTTTATTGGTAGTATTGGAATGGGTATTTTTCAGGAACAGTGCACAGAGGGCCGGTGTCAGTGTCAGCGCGTTTACTGCGGAGATGATGATAGCGGCAGCCAGTGTATAGGCGAACTGTTTATAGAACAGGCCAGCCGATCCCGACATAAAACCAATCGGGATAAACACGGCAGACATCACCAACGTGATAGATATTACCGCTCCTGTAATTTCACTCATCGCCCGCCGGGTGGCCTCTTTCCCTGTAAGGTGCGTACCTTCCATTTTACTATGCACTGCCTCTACCACTACAATCGCATCATCTACCACGATACCAATGGCCAATACCAGTGCGAAAAGGGTGAGCACGTTGATGGTAAACCCTAACAGCAGCAACACGAAGAAAGTACCTACAATGGCTACCGGCACGGCTATTGCCGGAATGATGGTAGAGCGAAGATCCTGCAGGAACAGGAACACCACAATAAACACCAGTATAAAAGCTTCTACCAGCGTATGTTTCACCTGAGAAGTAGCTTCATCCAGCCTGTCTTTGGAACTAATTACTTTAGAATATTTAATTCCCGGAGGAAATGATTTAGCTAACCGGGCAATCTCTTTATTGATACCTATTTCAATTTCATTCGCATTGGAGCCTGTTGTCTGCATAATGGCGATAGACACCGCATGATTACCATTGGAAAGGTTATCTCCGCTATAGGAAATCGAACCAAACTCTACGCGGGCAACATCTTTCAGGCGTATGATATTATTTCCGTTTGTTTTTATGACGATGTTCTCATAGTCTTCCGGCAGATTTTTCTTACCGCGGTAGCGGATGACATATTCCAGTGCCGCGTCAGACTCCTCTCCCAGTTTACCTGGAGCAGCTTCCAGGCTCTGGTCGCGGATGGCGTTGGATACATCTGTCGGAACAAGGCCATGCGCCGCCATTTTCTGGGGGTCCAGCCATATCCTCATCGAATAGTCTTTGATACCAAAAATCTGTGCCTGGCCAACGCCCTTGATTCTTTTAACCTGTGGTATCAGGTTGATATTGGCATAGTTCTGCAGGAAGGTTTCATCATAGCGGCTGTTATCGTCTGTATACAGGTTAAACAGCATGATCATACTATTCTGTTGTTTGGAAGTAGTGAGTCCCATACGGATCACTTCTTCCGGCAATACAGCGGTTGCCTGCTGTACCCTGTTCTGCACGTTTACGGCCGCCTGATCAGGATTTACACCTTGTTTAAATATTATAGAGATAGAAAATGAGCCGTCATTGCTGGCGGTAGACTTCATATATTCCATGTCTTCCACCCCATTGATCTGTTCTTCCAGCGGTGTTACGACAGATCGGATCACTGCTTCACTGTTACCACCGGGATAGGAACCAGATACCATCACCGTTGGCGGCGCAATATCCGGGAACCTGGTAACCGCCAGTCTGCTCAACCCCAGTAGTCCCAGAATCACGATGATGACGGAGATAACAGTGGCAAGCACAGGTCTGTCTATTATCTTTCTTAACATAAAATCTTCTTAAAAAATTATTTACTGAGATGAACCGAATCACCGGTATTAATTTCCGGCATTACCTGCATGCTGTCCTGCAGCATATCCAGGCGGTTGATGGCTACTTTATCGCCGGGTTGCAGGCCATCCTTCACGAAATAGGTATGTGGGGTGCTACCCTGTATGGTAATGGGGATCATAGACACCCTGTTGTTAGCGGCGAGGCGGAAAACAAAAAGTTTATCCTGGATATCCTTTACGCTGGCAATCGGCAGTTGGATTACATTGTTCAGGGTACTGTTGATGACTACTTTTGCAGCACCACCGGCACGCAGCAGTTTATCCGGGTTGGGAAATATCCCCTTCATGGAGATACTGCCGGTAGTCTGATCGATATTACCACTGGCTGTTTCAAGTGTACCCGCATGATCATATGCAGATCCGTCTGCCAGTATCAGGGAGATGTTATTCGTTTTACCATCGCCGATTACACCTGATTTTTTGTAGGAGATAAAATCAGCTTCGCTGATAGAGAAATAGACAAACACTGTACTGATATCCGACAATGTTGTTAAAGCCACCTGATCACCTGGCGACACGAGGTTACCGAGCCTGTTGGGGATGCGACCTATATAACCATTCACCGGTGCTTTCACCAGGGTGAAGTCAGCATTAATTTTTGAAGACCCTAATGCAGCTTTTGCCTGTTCTACCTGGGCGCTGGCAGCATTTAGATTTGCCTGTGCCGTTTGCAGCTGAATTTCCGTGATTACCTTTCCGGCCACCAGCGGTTTCAGTTTTTCTACTTCCAGGCGGGCATTGGCTTCTGCAGCGAGTGCCGCTTTGAGGGTAGCATTGCTGCTGTTTACCTGTTCTGTATATACTTCCGGTTTTATTTTAAAGAGAACCTGGCCTTTCTGCACATAATCTCCTTCCTTTACCAATACCGATTCCAGGTACCCGGTTACCTGTGGCTTTACCGTTACATTAACGACGCCCTCCATTAAGCCCGGGTAATTTTTATGTGTATCAGCATTCCCTTGTTTCAAAAGGATAAAGGAGGTTTTCATTGCAGGCATTTCGGCTGTGGACGCCGCATTGCTGTGTCCACAGGAGGACACCCCTATTGCACCCATTACCACCAGCAGCGAAGGAAGATATTTCCTGTACATAATTCTTGCTTTTTCAGTTTCAAATTCAGGGCAAAGGAAGTTATTATCTGTCCCGTATAATGGGTCAGGCAGCCGAAACGTAAATAATGGCGACTGAATGGTAAAATGGGGCAACTGAAAAGTGTGAGGACTCCGATGTATACTAAACAACAATAGCTGGCGGTGCGCCAGCTATTATCAATGATGTATATGGAGTAACAGGAATTAATACCCTAACCAGGCTTTCAGCAGCGGGGCTTTATCTCTGCTCACAATGATCTCTACATCCTGAAATCTCTTTAACTGCACTTTCAGTTTATTATTGAAATAATTATGTATTATATCCACCGCTTCAATATTGATAATATATTGCCTGTTGGCGCGAAAGAAAGTCTTGGGGTCCAGCTGTAATTCCAGTTCATCCAGTGTCAGCGGCACTGTTTCCTCATCACCATTGAGGAGCCGGGCTTTGGTCACTTTCTGTTCGGAACAGAAATACAGGGTACTATCTGCGAGGATGGTCTTAAACCCGTCTCTGTAGGGAATCAGAAATCGGCTACGGTAGTTTTTCGGTTTAATATCCTGTAATAATTTCTCCAGTGAAAGCGTGCTGGCAGCGGGTAATATGCGGTCGAATTTTTCGAGGGCAGCGCTGAGTTCCTCTTTTTCTACCGGCTTGAGCAGGTAGTCAATACTATTTTGTTTAAACGCCTGGATGGCGTATTCATCATATGCTGTTGTGAAGATGACCGGTGCGGAGATATTTGTTTTTTCGAAGATCTCGAAGCTGACACCGTCTCCCAGCTTGATATCCATCAGGATCAGATCCGGTTGCGGATGTTGTTGCAGCCATTGCAGGGTTTCGGCTACACTTTCCAGCACCGCTTTGATGACAGCGTTTGGGCGCAGTTCAGCGATGAGGCGTTTCAGCCTTTCTGCATTTGGTCTTTCATCTTCAATAATTACAATATTCATCTCTGCTAATTTAATAATGGTACCGTTACACGAAAAACGCTGTCATCCTGGTAAATTTCGGGTAGTGGAGCATCCAGTAATGTGTACCGGCGGTTGATATTATTGAGTCCTATCCCGGAGCCAGGAGCGGTGCTTTCCAGTGGATTAATGGTATTTTCCACGATTAGTTCCTTTAATTCGTTATTCTTTATAATAATCTTTAAAGGATCGCTTTTAGTTGTTTTATTATGTTTTAATGCATTTTCTACCAGCAGCTGTAATGTAAGTGGTGGTAGCTGCAGATTATAGCAATTGCTGTCGATATTGATATCGAAGGATACGCCTTGTCCGAGGCGCTGTTCCAGCAGAAATACATATGCTTTCAGAAACTTCATTTCTTCTGCCAGGGTGATAATATTCTTTTTAGAATTCACCAGGAGGTAACGATATATTTTGGCGAAGTTCTCAGAATATTCATAGCCAAGCTGCTGATTTTCTAGAATCAATTCGGAGAGTACACTCAGGTTATTAAAAACAAAATGTGGGTCCAGCTGCAGTTTAAGTGATTGGAGCTCTGCTTCCGTAGCGATCTGTTTTAGCTGAGCGGCTCTCAGAGTTTCATTACGCCAGTTGACAATAAGATAATTGACCGTATTGACGGCTACAATTACGAAGGCAATGATCACACTGGTGACCATCCACTGCATCAGCCCCCTGGCCTCTTCAATAGACATGGTGGCCCATTCGTTGGCACCGTCAGCGCCATCTACCACATAGATATAAAACGTAGTTATCAGGAAGTGCAGGATAAATACTACCAGGAGTATCAGGCTTGCTTCTGCCAGAAATCTTTTACCAGGATTTTCTACCCACGGTATCCGCTTATTTAAGCTGTTACTGATAACGATACTCAATTCACTGATACCAACACAAAACACAAGCGTGGTAAAGATATTGAGGAGTATATCTTTTAATGGTTGCTGGAAGAATTTGGGAAGATAATCTGAGTACGGATCAAGAACATAGGCGATCAGATACATGAGAAAAAACGAGGATACGACTATTACTATTCGTTTCCACCGGTTATTGATGAATGTATCATTAGTAGCGACCATATGTAGATGTATGACAGTTATCTTGGCAAATGTCGCATTTTACTGTTATTGTAACACACTAATATAACTGAAGCGGCAATTTGGGTGCCTGAAGAGGCAGGATGCGGGACTGAACCGGAGGAGCAGATGAAATCGAAAAACAATGTTAAGTCAAAAATCTACCATTATTTTTCAAATTAATAAATTAACGTTATATTCGTGTAGACTTTGTTATGTTATGCTTATAGAATTTAAGTTCAGAAATTACCTTTCATTCAAGGATGAAGTAAGTTTTTTGATGACGCCGGTTAAGTCATTTAAGGAACTGGAAGATGATAATATTATTAAAACCAGCAAAGGTTTTGATTTGATAAAGGTTGCTGCTGTATATGGTGTCAATGGTAGTGGAAAGAGTAATTTCATTACTGCATATTATTCCTTTACAAGGGTTATTTTCAATTCATTTCGTGATTCACTTGATCAGGATAATCAACGCAAAGTTTATCTGCGGCATTTCCTGCTCAATACAGCTTCTGAAAGGGAAAACACCATGTTTGAAGTATCGTTCCTAAAAGGACAATACATCTACCGATATGGATATGAGCTGCATGGAAATACTATTAAAAAAGAATGGCTTTACCGAAAACAGGATAGGGAAATTTTGCTTTTCAAACGGGATAACCAGCAATACCAGATCAACCACGAATCATTTGAAGAAGGAGAAAAATTCCATACAGAAGTTAATAAAAATGTGCTGTTATTAAGCCATCTTGCACAATACAATCAGCCTGTCAGTCAGGAAGTACTGGAATGGTTTCAAAGTACTGCCACAATTGATGGCATCGACCAGAACCCATATACGAAATTAACTGCCAACATGTTGAAAGAGGACAATGGTTTTAGGAAATGGGCAACAGTCGCACTCAAGTATCTTGAAATAGCCAACATAGAAGCTGGTGAAAAAGACGGTGAAATTATTACCTATCATAGAAGATATGACGCGAACAACCTGATCGTAGGGTCGCTTCCATTCAGTCCCAATATGGAATCTGACGGAACCAGGAAGTTAATACATATTCTAGGTCCGGTTTATTTAACATTACGTATCGGGGGCATTCTTTTCATTGATGAATTTGACTGTAAGCTGCATCCAAACTTAACAAAAAAGCTTCTCGAATTATTTCATAAATACAACAAACGGAATGCGCAATTTATTTTTTCTGCGCAGGATACAAATTTATTAGACAAAGATTTGCTGAGGAGAGATCAGATATGGTTTACCAATAAAGACCAATTTGGTGTATCAACACTTTATCCCTTATCGGATTTTAGTACCAAGGCTGTACGCAATACCTCAGACTTTGCTAAAAAGTACCTTGACAATACCTTTGGCGCTGCTGATACGATCGAAATCACAGACAAATTAACTGATTTATTGTATGGCGAGTAAAAAGGAAAAAAAACTGCCAGCATATCAAAGGGAACAAGGGAAAAGAGGTCCGCAAGGGCCAAAAAAGCCTAAACTAAATTTTTCTCTGGAACTATTGATCGATGTCACGGAAGGCCAACGCCTTAAAGACTGGGAAGCACTTGGACATCTTGCAAACATGATGGAAATGATACGTCATTTAAATAAATACACCTGCGAAGAAGCATTGCAGGATGGGAGTATCAAGCAATACGGGGCATTCCCCAAACACTCCGGATTCACTGAGCCTAAACATCTACCTCATAAAAACTGGGGGGCCATGCATATCACCAAAAAGAGCAAAGAAGTTGTAGCAGGCTTTTTCGAAGAGAATATTTTTTATATTATATTTCTTGATAAAGAGCATGCGTTTTATCCAGTAGCAGAAAAGTAACATAATGCGTATTATTCTGGGATACAGATAGTTTGGTGCACTCAACTACTGCTTTTACACACGCTTACAATTAACTGTTTCCGCAAAATCTGTGTAACCAGCAAGGACAGTATTGCCGGAAGGAAGATATATTCCTCGTATATCGCCGTCCAATACATAAACGGAATGCTGATAATAAACCATTCTATCAGCAGGTTTCTGAGCAGGTGGCGTTGGTTTTCTCTTATGAGGATAAGATCGAGTGTGATGAGGGCTGCAAAAAGGCCTATCCAGAAAATTATACCGTATAGGAATATCAATAGTAATGCCATTAATAAAAGCCCGCCAATACTGACAGCTTCTGACAAGTTGCCTATAACCACATACAGCAACACGGTGATGAATACACCAAGGAAATTAATCCAGTTTGTTTTGATGACTTTCATAAGAGTATAGGTGCTACAGGCGGTAAGTTATGCATTATAGCGCGACAAATATCCATCAGCTGTTATAATCTTTTATATACATTCTCCGCCAGGTGGTGGTGCAGCCATTTGGCGGCGGCCCGGGTATCTTTGTCTGTAGTGCCTTTGCCGGCAACCAGCTCCAGGCCCCATTTACGGCCTTCGAACTCGAAAAGAATATCTTTTGCATCTGCGGGTTCTGTTACCATCCATATGGCGACAGCAATATTACGGAACACGAAGGTGCAATCCCAGGTGACGTAATAAAGTTGCTGCTGATAAGGAATCACTTCGCTATAGTTGATGAACTTGCCGGCATAGCGGCCTTTGGTTTCCATACCTGTTTTTACTGCGGTAGTAGAATTCTTCATCTGATAATATACCAGTTTCAACGGGGGCCTGGGTTCATCGCCTTTGCGCCGCAGTACTTCCCGGAATAATACCAGCCACATCTCCTGTATTTCATGTACAAACTGTAATTCAGTTTTCAGATCGGCGCCGTTGACCCATACGCCCCATCCGGCGTTGGTAGTCCTTTTCAGGCCCATACTGCGATCGTTGGAAAGTTGCCGTATAAACTCTCCCGCTCTGCCCCAGGTCTCAAAACCGAGCATAAACAGTTCGTTATTTTCAATAATGATCGCTTCCATTGCATGCCGCATGATAGGAAGGAAGGGGTAATGAATTTCCTCTATGCGCACGATGCTGTTTTTGTATCTGTAATACAAACCCTCTTTAATATGCTCTAACTCTAATGGCACTATATTTCGATTTGCGGATGAAATGTGCCCCGGGACAAAAATACTAATATTTTTAGCATTTCAGCAAATAAAAAATAGCGTTGATGCCATAAAAGCCAAAAGGGTTGTAAGTCTGCGACTTACAACCCTTTTAATAAAAATAAATGCTATTTAGCGGTAACCTATTGTTTACAGGTAGTATTATATGCGGTGAAGATTTCCACGCCCATATCTTCCAGTTTGCTGCCAAGTCTTTCGGTTTCACCTTTGATCAGTTTACCGAAACCGGTTTTTTTCTTTTCTTCTTTGGCAGGATCATAGGTATGGAATTCGCCGGCAGCCAGTTTGGTAGATACAGCGGAACAATCGTCTACCAGTTTTTTGATATCGCCGGTACGGAGTTCTCTTGGTCTGTCGTCGCCTTTCTGTACCAGGATATCCGGGTTATTACGCAGGTTGTTTTCATCCTGCTCTGCCTGTGCAACGTCTGCATTACCAACAGCCACCATGGTAGGATAACCATACAGGCGGTACATGGTGATAGGACCATCGATAATTACTTCCGCCATATGGGTAGTGCTGGAAGCGTTCTTGATGCCTTTGATGGTAGAGCCAATACCGTCGCCCATTGACATAGCAGCACGCATGTTGGAGAATTTAATTACCCTGAAACGTCTTTCAGCATTGTTTTCCACTGCTACATACTCCTTCAGGTCATCTACTTTCAACACCTTAAAATGCTGGCGTTTCGCAGTGGGATCAATGTTTTCTTTTGCAAGAAACCTCACCTTCTTCTGGTTGTCCCATGGAGATTTTTCTGAGCCGGCCAGTTTTACAACGCCTTCTACTTTCTGGTCATCTTTGGTAATAATATAACCAAGTTTTTCATTGCTTTTTAATTCGTATTCAATGTTGTCGTCATCAGCTGTCTGGTTTTGGGCAAAGCTGGCGAAAGAAAGGATTAACAATCCTGCAGTCAGAATTCTAGTTTTCATGGGTGTAGGTATTTTTTCAAAATTACTATCCTTTCCAATTATATAAAAATTTGATTAAATATTTAATATTTACATTATAATAGTCTATCATATTCATCATGATAAGGCGGCAAAAAAGTAAGTACGGTTATATGTCAGCAGGGAAAACCAACCATAACAGGCAGGAGTAAAACTAAACAGTGCGAGCTTATCTAGTATGCCATGTATTGATTACAAGGACTACTACCATTATTATTAATTTTCTGCCATCGGCTACAACGCGCTACCTCCTGAAATAAAAGCTGCTTTCAGTAAAATTCCCGAAAGCAGCCATATCCTTGACATTGCGTCGCAGCTAAAATTTAAATGCAAACAATATTGATTAACCTTTATTACTAACGGCCTTCATGATCAGCGCCATGGCCTCCTTCCCTTCCGGTGTAGGTAACGCAACATAATTATGAATCTGGCCACGGCGCAAATGCAGCTCCACGGCCACACCTGCAGCCCTGGCCTTTGTAGCCAATGCTATACTATCCGGATACAATAAATCCAAAGTACCTGAGAATATCATCATGGGTGCAAGTCCATGCAGGTCACCTCTCAACGGACTCACATAAGGATGTGTGATATCCAGTTCAGCAGCGTATAATCGTGCCCCTTCCTGCATACCCGGAATATCCTGAATTGGGTCTGTTGCTGCGAGCTGCTGTTGTTCAGGGCTACTCACAGTGGCATCGAGTCCGGGTGAAATAAGCAGGAGTTGAAAAGGCTGTGGATGGCCATTATCGCGGAGCCACTGTGCGGCGGCTACCGCCATGCCGGCGCCGGCAGAATTCCCCATCAGCGTAACTTTCGCTGTGCCGGCATCCTGAAGTAACTGACGCAGTAACGCGCCTACTACCGGCACCACTTTGCTGGCAGTACCTTTCGGGGCCAGTGGATAGATAGGCACTACACAATGCACGCCAGTACTGCGTGTCAGTGTGCCCAGTATTTTCCAGTGCGCTTTTACAATCTCATTAATATAACCACCACCATGCAGGAATACCACATAATGATGTACCGGCGTGCCGGCAGCAGGTGAGGTATAATAAACAGGCCATCCTGCAAACTGTTGTAGTGTTACGTTTACACCAGCACCTAGTCCTACGGGTTTATGCGAAGGCGGATGCAGCGCCAGTTTACGTACACGTCTTTGTACTGCCTCCGCCGTAGCGGTCTGGCGCTTGATGGGAAGTAATCTTAATAAACCGGTAAAAAAACGACTCTGCCAGCTGGGTGTTCCCTCCTGCTTCAGGAACGATCGTAATGCCAGTTCATTTTCACTCATGATAATATTATGCTTGTTCATTGCCTATGTATTTTGGGTATACATGACAAAGGTCTGTGAATGCAATTCCCGAAAATTGTACAAAACGGCTATCTTTTGCAAATCATCATCCTATCATCTCTCTAAAAACATATATATTTTAAATACAAATTAATAAATTGCGTATTCAGCGATTCCTGCAACCTATGAAAGAATATTTTGTACTATTTCCCATGGTGGTCATGCACACCAGAACAATGAGCAGTACTGTACAGGTAATAGCCGCTGACAATAATTAAATCATCATTCAAACAAACACATATGGGTGTAGTAATTGGTATTAACGCTTATCAGAAAGCCGCTGACTGTATCGTTGGACATGTCAATATTTTAGGGGTATACGAAGTAAAAGAAGACGCTATCATGGCGTATGAACTCCCGGATTTAGATATTTGCCATTATGGCGAAATATATTTAATCACAGAAATCATGAACAGCAGGAGGCTATACCAGTATAGCCTGGATGCACCGGATTTATATTTCTATAACCAGGCCCCCAGTCCCTATAGCGGTGCCGGTTATGGTAAACATGAAGGTATAACAACCTGCCTGATGTTTGACCCGGTTAAATTACTATCTACGATTTCAAGTTTACTGGATGCTGCAGATGATATTCTCTCTTCACTGGAAGATAGTACAGTAGCATTAATCAAAGAAAGAGGAGAAGTGGAAATGCTGACTGCTTTCAAGGCCTTGCTGGAAAAAGCAGTAGAAAAAGATGCCATTGTTAGCTTCACATTTGGTTAAGCAATGCTCCCGCTTTTGTATTTATAAAACACACACCTATGAATATGGTTTTTTCTGTCGGGGCCTACCAGAAAGCGCCCGGCTGCATTGTTGGACACATTCCCATGATGGGATATTATGAAGTAAAAGAGGAACCAATTGATGATTTTGCGATTCCTGGATCCTATATAGCTACTCCGGGTGAATTCAGGATCATGAAGGAAGCCATGAACCTTTGCCCCATACATCAATTTGGTTTAATACGGCATCACTTACATATTTTTGACCAGATATCAGATGCCTGGAGTGGAACAGGAATAAGTGGATATGATGACGAAAGAACCATTATGATGTTTGAGCCCACTATTATACTTCCCGTTATCACAAAGCTGATAGCTGCGAAAGACTATATTCTCAGTTCATTGGCTGAAGCAGGCAAAACAGCGTCACTTGAGTATATCGAAGATTGTGAGGAAATACTGTTTCTTGATGAATTCAAAACTTTGCTGGAATCGGCTATAGCACAGAATGCCATGGTATATCCCGCATTGAGGTAAGTAATAAAAATATTTTCATAGAAAACGTCTGTAACCTATTCACAGGTGGCGGGCGTTTTCTATTTTATGCAGCAATTATTAATATTCATCTTCTTCTATTTGCCACAGACGTGGCCAGAAGTACTTTTCCATTATTGCCACTCCATTTTCGTCAAATATTGTTCTATTATATTCTGTTAATTCAAAATCTTTATTAAAGGCTTGCATAACATCCTCTGTTCCATCAGGAAGAAAAGTAACAATGAAACGGCTATAGATTTCAAAGTCTTTGTAGTGCGTTGTGATAAGGCCACGGGGCAACCTTTCACAGGTAGCACAGCCAATCTGCGGATAGTTTGATGTATGATAGTCAATAATTTTTTGCGTAAGGTCCCTGGAATAATAATAAACATAATTCAGCTTATTGAAGCGCCAGTCTTCCTTTACCAACGAATCTGCTGCTGCAGACTCATATACCTTATAGCCTGTACCACTTTCGATAAATTCAGTTTCGGTTATCAGGTCGGCATCAAAAATATAGGTAGATCGATAGTATTTAATCATGTGCCAATGCCGGGGTTTTATAATCCATTAGGTATTATAAAATAATTATTCTATTCAAATATTTCTTTCCATGTAAATTCAGCTATTACTGATGCAAAATCTTTTATGCTTAAGTAACAAAATACTCTTTTATTATAATCGTAAGTACTTTTCAACATCATTATTAGTTATAGTAGCAACAGTAGCTGAGAACTTCTCAAATAATATATTTAAAAATATTCCACTCACTGTCCGGATAATTTATTCTTCTTTAGCATTAAAATACATAACCTCCTCCGTAGTGCTTTCTACATAGGTATCCAGTCCACAAATCACTGCTATATATCTACCTAACCAAAATGACAAATCATACATCTGGCCTGACAACATTGCATCAATGCTCATATGGGTTTCCAGTTTGAACGAGAAATTATACCCTTTCACCTCTTCTGTTGCATTGAGCCAGCATTGAAATCCCATTGCTTCACCAACACCGGTAAGATCATAAGGCGGCTCTTTCCTATGTTCCAAGGTAAGGTCACGGATAAGCAGTGCTTCATCCAACATCTTTGCCAGTTCAGTTATTTCTCCGTTATTATATTTTATATAGACTTTAGCTGCTGCCCCGTATATTTTACTCATATTCTATAATGTTTGATGCAGGTCTTGCAGAAAATCAAACACTTCACATCCCGTCGTTTCTTGTGTGATTAGCATTTCAGCAGGAATTAGCGGGTTGTCTATTTTTACGTCCATGCCTTTTAATACGCCCAGTTTAGCAAGGGTAGTAGCCTCCAAACTAAAAAGCGTACTTGCTGCAGGCGTATGTTCCTGTTTGGGGTGTTTCTTTAACAGCTCCTGTATGCCCTCTTCCAGTTGTACATAGTTGTTTGTCTGCAAACCTTTAAATGCCGGCACACAACCTGCTAATTGCTTTTCCCATGTCTTTCCGGATACGTGCTTTTCCAGCCTGGTAATGACTGCGGCCAACAACTCATCATCTGCTGTTATCACTGCCTGAATTGCTGTACCAAAATCTCCTGCAAATGTTTTTTCGAAAGTATCTTTATACTTTGTATAATACCGGACCAGCTTACTATTATCACTTAGTACAGGGTAACAGAAGGTACGGTGGTTATCATAAATGTAGCTGCTGGCATACTTTCCTTTTTCAAAATTATTATGCAGGTAAGCATTCTCCAGAGCAGCGGTATAAAACTGGCATCTGGCGCCTGAAAAATCCTTTCTTACATACATTTCATAAATCGCCAGGTTAATTGCTTTACCTGATAATGAAAGCAGACACCCTACTTTATTACTACCAGGTGTTTCCAGAAATTCCAGGGAAAGGTTAATACTCTTTAAAAAAACATCATAGCTGGCAGACAAGTTGTCAAGGTTCATAGGGAAATAGCAATAAGTTTATCGGATTGAAAAAATCAATATTTCATGTATTATCTTTCAATTTAAAAAATATTTTTATATATATCACTATTTCTCGTCTAAAACGGGCATTTCCGGAATAATTCAAACTATTCATATATTTCTTCCCGGGTAAATGCTCTCCCCCATCCGCTATCCTCCGCAACACCAAATTTAAAAAACGGCGTAATATCCGGTAATGGAATCGCATGCTTATCCATTAGATCAGCCAGTTGTTGCATAGGTAAAATAGTATAATGGGTTAAGCCATCACCGGTATTACACATTCCGGCATACCATATACGATCAATGATGGTGATGAGCACCGGATTAGCCTCATCATATAATGCTTTGAGCTGATAAAAATCCTCCTCCATTACATAAACCGCTTCCCTGGGATCAAAAGGATCATGCATGACCACAAAAGGACTCGCCTCTCCCATATGATCGGCCCACGAATACATAAACGTGGTGGTAGTAGACCAGATAAGATCAAACAGGTATGTCCAGTTTAAATGTTCCTGCTGATAGAATTTTATGGCATTTTCAAGACATAAGGCACCGTAGGCCAATCTTGCCCTGATAGAGATCCGTTTAAAATTGTAACCATGATGGTTGAAGACTGACTCATCTTTGGATTTCAGGTAATCATAGTTTCCTCTAGCCTTCATTACTTCCCTGAATCGCTCTACCCAGCTAAAGTCGCCATTAATATGCGGTGTAAAATACGTCAGCAATAACCAGCAGTTATTGCGAAGATCATCCATCACCATTTCCTTAGATGTATTGTTAGCAGCAGTGCCTATTTCAGGCTCTTTAAACCCGGTATTCAACCGGGCCTCAGGCAACACCAATTCATTCAGTGCATCCAATAACGTTATTGCACAACCAGTATCAGTATCGGAGGAAGAAAATGATACCTTTATTTTATGCGCCAGAAAATTCTCTTCGGAAATATAAATGGTACACTTCGGAAATTTTAAGCTAAAGGGAACAAAATCATCTATAGTATAGGCTGCCGGCCATGAAAATTCGGCTATCACTGATTCAAAATCTGCGCGGGATATATATTGAAATTTATCACCAAACCCCTTACTGATAACACTTTCCATAAAACAATACCGTATTGCTAAATATCAATTTAAAGAGAATTTCTGTTTTTTTATTTTAATTTCCGGAATGTCTGATTTTATAAAAACAGGTATACTATTCATATATTTCTTCCCGGGAAAATGCTCTCCCCCAGCCGCCATCTTCCTCAACGCCAAATTTAAAAAATGGTGTAATATCCGGTAATGGAATCGCATGCTCATCCATTAGATCAGCCAGTTGTTGCATAGGTAAAATAGTATAACGGGTTAAGCCATGATCTACATTAGAGCTTCCTGCATAGTGTATACGATCAATAATTTTAAAGAGTACAGGATTTGCCTGATCATATACCTCTTTAAGCTGATTAAATTCCGCCTCCAATATGTAATCCGCCTCTATGGAACCAAAGGGTTCATGCATTACCACCAAGGGATTCGCTTCTCCCATATGATCGGCCCACGAATACATAAACGTGGTGGTAGTAGACCAGATAAGATCAAACAAATAAGTCCAGTTTAAATGTTCCTGCTGATAGAATTTTATGGCATTTTCAAGACACAAGGCACCGTAGGCCAATCTTGCCCTGATAGAGATCCGTTTAAAATTGAAACCATGTTGATTAAAGACTGACTCATCATTAGATTTCAGGTAACGATAGTCTCCTCTTGCCTTCATTACTTCCCTGAATCGCTCTACCCAGCTAAAGTCGCCATTAATATGCGGTGTAAAATACTTCAGCAATAACCTGCAGTTATTGCGAAGATCATCCAGCACCATCTCCTTCGAAGTATTATTTGCAGCAGTGATTATTTCAGGCTCTTTAAACTCCGGATTTAACCGGGCCTCAGGCAACAGCAAATCATTCAATGCATCCAATAACGCTATTGCACAACCAGTATCAGTATCAACGGAAGAAAATGATACTATTACACGATGCGCATTAAAATGCTGTTCATGAAACCATACTGAACACTTCTCAAAGTCTAAACTAAAGGAAACAATATCACATATAGTATAGGCGGCCGGCCATGAAAATTCAGCAATCACTGCTTTAAAATCTGCGTGTGATATATATTGAAATTTACCACCAAATCCCGTACTGATAATACTTTCCATAAAATTTTCCTGTGCTGCTATATATGAGCTAAAAGAGAATTCCTTTTAGCTTATCGACATTTAATCTGACACCTTCTTTAATAATAGACACCTGATCACTATTTATGCCGTAGTGATTCAGCATTAATTCTTTCAGCATGTCGTGTATCATTCTCCGTACTTATCTTTATATAACGCTCTGGTAGTTTTGATTTTATTAAGATATGCCTCCAGGTTAAAATCCGGGTTAGGATTTTCTTCGTATTCACGTGCAATTATATCATCCATTACGAAAAAGTCATAACCTGTTTGCATTGTTGTATACCATCCATTAGGGTATAGTAATGATTTATTTTCCCAGTTCAACTCCTGATGTAACGTTTTCAATAAGGTTGGAACTCTTTCATAATTAAGGTTATAATATTCCAGGTTCCAGATAAACTCGCATTTATCCTGATCATATACCATTGGCATCCAGATATCTGTTTCAAATGAAATCATGAATTCCTGTGCATAGGTAGTAAAACCCTCGATTCGAACAATATCATGATAAATTTCTACCCCTGTCCGTGTGTATATCCTGGTATCTCCATACAAATTAAATCCAGTGGGTTTATTAAGGCGTCCGCTATTGGAAATTAATTCCAATAGCTGATCTGCTGTTTCATAAACCAATGTTTCATCGTTAATTTTTGTAGGAAAAAGTATTCCTGCTGAAATAATATTTGTTAATAATACCCACAGATCACGCTTTACTCCCGGGTAGACCTTTAGATCTGAACTATCATTAATCATCCCCGTAAAATCCCAGATAGCGGCAGTTTCTCGCATAGTTTAATATTTTATATATTTCAACATACCATCAGCATACATAACCTTTACTCTTTCGCCATTCGAAAAAACCAGACGTATTTCATTCATAATTGTTCTATAATGTTCATCCTTAAATTGATTCTCATATAGATAGTTTTTGAGAGCCGCTGTTATTTCAGGATCTTTTACTATATCTGCTAAGTTATCTTTCTCCACCAGAGCAAGTTCCGGAATTCTATATTCTACTGGTGCCCGCTCCAACTGCCGGCAAGCACCTTTTATTGTTGCTTTAGTGAGTTGCTCTTTATTCGTTTTAAATTGATAACCGATCTTATATCTTTCCAAACCAGGCATTTCTCTTATACCCAGATCAACATCGAAAATATCTGACTTATGCTCAAACATCAAATCAGCTTCGGTATAATTTTTTGAGAGTAACTCTTCTGCTATATCCAAAGCTTGTATTGACGCTTTCATAGAATGTTCGTCAGGTGTAGCATTTGTGAGAACTATCCGGTAGTTCTGAACCCCTTTACCTGTACCTTTAACAATATGCTCAGCGAAACGAGAGGCTGTCTTTGGATACTGTTCCATTCTCCTGAGCAATTTATTAAACTTAGCCTGAATTTGGGTATTTTTCCCTGCAATTTCAGCAAACCTACTTTTAACCGCCGCCCAATCGATCTCCCCACCCGCACTGGCGCCCTCACCTGCACCTCCGAGTCGTACTACCTCCCTACCTGCCGCTTTCGCCTCCGCCATAGACGCTTCTTCAGCAAATTCACTAATGGATACTTCTCTTGTGGTACCATCCGGCGAAATTTCTACAAATGGATATTCGCCTGCTATTGCGCCATTATCCGCAATTTCTACATAGCCATGGTTAGCACCTAATTTTAATTCAAACTCCTTACTGAATTTCTTTGCAACATTGATGTCGGAACAGGAAAGCAAGACTACTTTCGATTCCGGTGTGGCATGTTTTAAAATCTCTACCATCAGGGATTTGCCTTCAAGCGTTTCTTCCACACCATTCTGCACCACCTTAAAGCCTGTATTATCCCCATGAACGACAACGAATATTACATCATTTTTAGGCTTCAACCAGGCATTTACATTCTTAAGGTTTTCCCCTGGTATGATTACAGATACTTTCTTTAAATCTTCTGTGCTGGTAATAATAGATGCAGCTGTTGATTCAGCATTTCGGGCATTTTTTAGGAGATCCCATGCCTTTTTGATCATAGTCAGAATAACCGGCGTCTTTTCCAGTGTTACCCTTTCGGCTTCAATGGCTGCAATCAAACTTCCTAATTTATTCCTAATCGCTGACGTAATTGCTACACCCCCCACAGCCATGTTAGCAATTTCTGCCGAGGTAACTATCCTATCCCAACTTTGGAAAAATGCCTTATTCTTCTGGTAGGTCTCATTGTTGAGGTCTTTCTTGAATTGTTGAACCCATATATCTCCTGCACTTAGCGCACTGGAAACCTGCTGTGTGAATTGCAAAGCAACTGCAAGAGAAGAACCACCGGTTTCAAATGCGGCAACAACACCAAACCCAATATTAAGATAGGTCCATTTTTTCTTGTCATTCTCTGCCGTTTCCGTATCCTCAACATCCTTATGATAGAAATATGCCATGAAGGCTGGTACTATGACTTTCTGATCTATATCCAGTCCAATCTCATGAAGGTTCCTGGAAGCCAACAGTGTTACTGGTTCGAACGGATCATAATTCTCATTATAGATATCATATACTTCTTCATAGTCAGACCCCTCCTTAGGCATATACTTCACCTTATAAGTCTGGGACATGGATATTTTTCCATTCTCCTCCATACTCACAAAACCACCCAGATCATTACCAGTAAAATGTATATCCCTGGTGATAAGCGCCTTCTTTTGCTTCTGTGGATCCTGAATGACATACCCATTCTCATTCAGTCCCAGATAGTAATTCCGTTCCCCTGGGAAAATAGTCTGTTCAGGAATTGACAGGATGCCACCACCAAAGGTTTTCTTCGTAACCGGCACACCAAGGTTGGCATAAGTATCTCCAAACCATGAACTGATCACATTTGCTACACCTTTCAAATCCGAATAAGACACTTTAATCTTATCAGACTCCATTGAACCTTTAGCCGGGAATAAGAGTTTTCGCAGCCATTGGTAATTATTGGCCATAAAGCCATCTTTCAATACCGTCAGCCTGTCTACCTGTGGTGTACTTCTAATCAGGTCCAGGATTATGAAGTCCTTATTACTTGTATACCAGTAACTGTAATCTTTGCCTTCTTTAAAGAGTTGCTGAAGGATGTTCATTCTCGCATCCCGCGACAAGGTACCTAATGCACAGTAGCTATAGTTCTTTTCGAAGACATCATTGTACATTACACTAATATCTTTCCCCAGGCGCACCAGCTCTTCCAGATCTTTTACCATTTTATCACTGCCTGCCGATAGTTTCTTCACTGCATCAAGCGTCTGCTTTCTGACGGCATGGTACAACTGGTAAACAGGTGCATTATGGCCCATCCCCTCATCATACACTATCTTTCTCAGCGCATTAAGCAGCACATCGTTCCATCCAACGGAAGTCATACAGGTTTTGTATGCCTCCAGGTCTTCCGGTTTCAGATTTGCCAGCGCATAGAACGTGAAATAATCTTTCACCGGGCTATAAGCCGAGAGCGACTGCAACAGAAAATCTTTTACTGAAGAAACGTTGCCATCTCCCAGCGAAAGCTTAACATTTTCAGTAGCAAACTGCAGGTCTTTCGCTTCCAGCGTCAGTAACGGGAAGTTGCCATTCTTCGCTGCGTTGAGTACTTTTTCAAATGGATCTGCATTAGCCATATTCAACGGAACAACCGCAAATTCATTAGAACTAACAGCAGTACCATAATAAGGTGCAGATAAATTATCCGTTTTCTGACCGATTTCAAAACGGGATGCATAAGTAACAAACTTGCTATCCTTAATACCTAAGAAGGCGGCAATACCAGTTTTGGGCTTCAGGTCAGCAGAATATTTATCTTCATATAATGCTTCTCCTGCCTTATACCCCTTAAAGTCTGTTCCGATAAATGCGGCTGAATAGTTATTATTATCCAGCTGGAAGGATATTAAAGCGCCCAGTGGCACAAGTTGTTCTGCTGGTGTATTCACATCGGGCTCTCCCTTACTGTTATTATAGTAAACCCTGTCCAGTGTAGAAAACTTCAGGTTGGTGGCCGATTCTGGCAGTGTCAGACAGGTACCTCCCGGTGTAATGAATGTGTAGGTATTATTGGTCTTATTGATTAACTCCTTAAATACCTTAATATCAGAATAACCAACAAGATCATTTGCTGCATCGCTTTCAAACAGCCCCCATACATGCCCCGGATCATAAACAATATCCCACTGATATTTCACCAGGTCAATGCCTCCTTTATAATCCATCAGGTTATCAGTAGTACGCTGTGCAATACCAATCCCCGGATCAAATGTATGTTCCAGCGTATACGCGCCATGTCCGATTTCATGCGCTACACTCCTTCCTACATCTGCTGCAGAGGCGCTTTTCACAAATACAAACCCAAACTGGCTCTGACGAGGCATCTTACCCAGTAAGTCTGCATTATTCATGACCACCTCATTCACCACAAACAGGTAAGTTGCATCATCATCAATATCATGACGCTTACTGTAAGCCTTCTTCATAGCCTTTTCCTCGCCGGTAAAGCCATTTCCGAGGAACCCACTCTTAGTATCCTGCAGTAAACCATCTTTGTTCAGGTCCCACGACTTATCACGACGGAAAGTCGTATCTATTTCCACCGTATAGGTAACGCCTATCTTGCCATAGGTTTCTGACAGACGCTGGCGGATAGCCTCTTCCGGTATTACCGTATTCTCTCCAACCTGAACCAGCACCAGTTTCTCCTGCATCGGCGTGTAGCTTGCCACCAGCAGCTTACCCAGACTCGCATACTTTCCGCCATTGCGACAAACAGCAAACACTTCCTGTGCGTCGCCGCCAGGGCCACCGGTAACCGTTACCGTATAATCGTTGCCGTTACGCTTAAACGGCAATACGATTCCCTTACCATTCACAAAACGGATGCTATCCGGATTGGTATCAGCAGCAGCATTTGATAAGGTAGCCAGGATGTCTTCTGTCTCGCCAGGCACAATCGCCTTGGCACTCACCCGGTATTTACCGCCTGCCAGTTTCTCATAACTATCTTCCAGTACTTTCTTACCTGAATAACTGCCTTTCCAGCTGTCGAAGGCATATTTATTGTCTTTACCAGGTGCAAACGTAACGGTACCCTTATCGAGATCAAGGGTATTGAGCGCAGCCAGTGCAGCGGCATTGCCTGCCAGTCCTTTATCGCGTTTACCCGCCGCCGTTACATTGCCTTTCTTATCTACGTTATAGAGGTTGCCATCCGCGTCTTCAATGACCATCGGCAAATCCTTGCCCTTAGCCTTATAATCGATCACTTCCTGCTTACCCGTCTGGCTGTCCGTTAATGTAATGGTGCCTGCATCTGTATCAACGGTAATATTTTCTTTTGTGAAGATGTGCAGGTTAGTAGTGATATCCGGTACGATATCTCCTGTTTTAACTTTACCTACATCATTACCACCACGTTGTTCCTTAACTGCATCCTCTACAAATTTGTCTATGCCCTTCGTAGCAGCCTGCATCTCTCCGCGGATTACTTTCAGGTCGGAGTTTATCGTAATGTCCGTAAACTCTACCAGCAGGCCGATACCGAATCCTGGCGTAATAATCCTGCCATTACCGGTGAAAGTGCCCATACTGCCTTTGACCGATGTCAGCAACACATCAAAATGCCCTACCCTTACAATCATGCCCGGCAGCAATATCGCTGCAGGTTTGGTGTTCTCCGGAACCTGCAAACCAGACATCTCCCCACAGTTAAAGGTTTTCAACGGGTCTGTCGTTACCTTAACAATATCACTGAATGGCCCGTAAACGCCCGCCACACGCCATTGCAGCCTCGCTTCGTAGGTTCGTCCGGGTTCCAGACTATTCAGCGCCAGCACCGTGTCCGTCGGGGTTTCGGATGAATACCAGTCGTACGTTACTCCATCTTTGTCTGCTGCACGGTATTCTACGCGATAGGCATCCACGTTATAACGCTCCGTACCCGCGGCCAGCGGCCACGACAGCCGTATATTCCGCTCTCCGGTGCTCTTGCCATACAATACCGGCTTGGCTATACTATATGCTTCAAATGGATTATTCCCCTGGTATAGAAACTTGCAGCTCAGACTCAACCCCTGATTACTGAATGCATCACGACCACTCTTATCCCTTGCCTGTATAATCCAGGCGTATTCCATACTATCTGTCAATGCCGGTTCTCCGGGCCCATATACGATGTTGGTGTTTTCTGTTGTAACGGTATAGATAGGACGTGCACTACGGATGATATAATCCGCATTGCTGCCCTTCGGCTTTATTTCGTACAGAGAAAATATATATTCGGTGACACTACCTTCTACCGGACTCGGTGAAGTACGGCTGCTCCAGCTAAAGTTCAGGAACTGCGGGTCTTTCTTTTCAACACGACTCCCACATACCGGCAAGTTCAGCAGTGGCGGGTCATTCTTGCGGAAATAAAATACATTGGCGCCCGGATTACTTACCTGTATCGTTGGCCTCCTGTAATCATAGGCGGTAAACGTAATACGGTAAGCGCCTTCCGGCAGCGACTTATTCTTCTCATATGCATCGCGGTTAAATCCGCCTGTAAAGTCTATGTTATCTGAGTTAAGATAATCCATCAGGTCTACACCACTAATAATCGTAGGTACTCCAGCTGATAACGTGAGCGGACGAGGCATAAACCTCGTAGAACTGCGCATGATCACCACGCCGTTCTGCTCGATGGTCATCTTCAGTATCACATCGTACGAAGGCCTGGTAAGGTCGTTCTGTACCAGGATGACGCGCATCTTATCACTGCCGGGCACCACATAATCAGGAAGATATACACTGTACGGCGGGATGATCTGCGTACTGGCTGTAACGGGGTATTGCTGTGCAACCACCGTCAACCGCATCAGGAGGAATACGATTAAACTAAACAGGTATCGGAATATTCTAACTTGCTGCATATAGGGTATTAAAAGGAATAGGTATAGTTAATGGTACTGGTCAGCTCACTGTAAGCCGGTATCGATGCACTGGCGCCACGCATCAGGTATACCACGGATAATCCAACATTATGACCGGATTTGTTTCGGAATAGTTTTCGTGTACCCTCCGGCGTTGCACCTTCTGTTTTCTTTCCCTTCGGTGTATAGTTGAAGTTTAATCCTGTATTGAAAAGTGAACTGCCGGTCGTCTTCTCTTCTCCGGTAGACGCAACGGTAGTAGTGGCCTGCGTCATATTATAGGTAGCCATAACAGCTGTCCGGAAAGTTTTATCGAAATATAACTTGCTGACATTTACCGTCGGGCCTACAAAACTGGTTTGAACACCGGTGGCAGTATTGTTATAATAGTTTACCCCTCCGGTAAGAGAGAGGTTTTTGGGTTGAATATTATAATTATAACTTAAGGCAGATGTAAAGAATTTGCTCAGGTTAGGAACTGCATCCTTTGCACTGCTGGTATTACTGGCATACTGATAGGAAGAATTAAGAGAGATGGTATGCTGGTGCTCCTTGGTTCCTCTTCTGTACATCACCATACCGGTATAACTATTGTTGACCTGGTAGAAATCCAGCGTATCCATGGCATTGTTAAAATACGGATCTACCTGTGGCCGCATACGGGTGTAATTGCTGAAGTTGGAATAACTTCCGTTGAGCGCCCAGTGGTCGTTTGGCATCACAGCTGCATTGAAAGTACCTACAAAGCGCTTGTCGTCTGTAGCACGGTTATGGTCCAGGTTATTCACCTGCATCCCTGCGTTGCCGGACAGGTTTACCTTTCCTTTAAACAAGGTCACTGTTGGGGCAATGGTGATATTACGCATATCGTTTACCACCGTATATGCACCCAATGTTTCATAATCTGGCGCTACCCGTTCATAACGCAGCTGTACAGAATAAAAGCTGCCGGAATAACCAAAGCCGGCCTGGATCGCATCAAAATAACTGGTTGTTCCTGATGGTGCCAGCAGGTTACCTAAAAAGTTATGGGATGGTTTCACGGTGCTGTCTGTCCCTTTAAGCCCACGCGTATCGCGGTTCAGCGCAGATACGGAGTATTCAATATCTGTGAAGAAGCGTTTGAATAATGTTTTACGCAAATTGAAAGCCATGGCCACATTCTCTTTCGGGGTAATGGTGGCGTCAGCAGGAATAAATTCCAGTGAGCCGATTTTATCCTTCGCCCGGAAGATGGAAATACCATAGGCGTCTCCGTTATTTTCATAGCCTACCTTCATGCCATATCCATTACGCTCAAAGGCAGCACGGCTATAATTCTCCGGATGTACCACATCAAACTGTACTGCTTTCAGCAGCTGCCCGTACATGGCAGATACCCGCCATTTCCCCGGTGAGAGCTCCACGCCGGCGCCATTGAACATATGACCCGCCAGTGTATAGTTGGAAAAGTTCATGCTGGTGGTACCAAAATAAGCCCGCGCCCATTTGTAGGAAGGCGCAAACCGAAACTGGTTGAATGGCTGCGAATAGTTACTGCCCTGGTTACTATAGCTGAAAGTAAACGGCATATCGTAGCCGAACATATTAATGTTCAGATTCCCGTTGAAATACCAGGCCAGCGGGTCACGGCGACTTTCAATACCACTGGCAGTATAAGCTGTTGCGGAGGCATTCAGCGACCCGCTCATACTGATGCCTTTTTTGGCGCCCAGCTGATCAAGGGACTGCCCCCAGGCAAGGCCCGGTACACCCACCATTAGCATGAATGCTACCACATAGATATAGGCTCTTCTCATAGTTCTTCTTTTGATGGGTTTACCTGGTAATGATGAAACGTATATCCTTACTTTCATTTTCCGTCACTATCCGCAGTACATAGGTGCCCGTGATGACGTTACTGAGCGAAAACTGGTCGTCTATCGTCATCGTAGGTGTATACTGCCGTTTATCGTAAATCTTGCCCGTCATGTCAAATACCGTTACGATAGCCTGCTGCTTCCTGTTGAGTTTCACGTTCAGCTTAAACACGCCCGTATTCGGGTTTGGCGATAACATAGCCGTATCGATCACCTGCACCGGTGTGTTATAGGAAGGACCAGCTGTCGGGTCGAAATTATCTATGGTGATATTTTTCCGCAGTGTATAGGTACAGCTGCCGAAAGTCGCTTCCATTTCAATCCAATAGGTTCCTGCGGCATTGAACTTCACTATCGGCGTACCTTCGCTGTAACCAAGCACCATCGCCAGTGGATGGAAATTCCAGGTAACATGGTCCGGCGCCGGCAGGCTGATTTCCTTGATGATCAGGGTATCCATCGCATTCTTACGACTGGCAACCAGGAAGTCGACATCCGGTTTAACGTTCGCTTTTTCGATGGTTAAATCCTGGTGTGTCATACAGCCATGTGCATCTTTTACCAGCAGGTTATAGCTGCCCGGAACGATGTTTTTGAAGCTGGCATCTGTAGTGAATGCACCATTATTCAAGGAGTAGTTATAGGGAGATGTACCACCGGTTACTGTTGCACTGATGGCGCCATCGTTCAGGCCATCACATACGGCGGCACCGGTAGCGCTCATATTCAGCAGCTCAGGCTGCACAACTGTATAGTTGAAGTCTTTGTAACATCCTTTGCCATCAGTGATCCGGAGGTCGTAGTTACCCGCAGGTATTCTGTCGGCCACCTGGCTGTTGCCGTTGCCATTACTCCACTGATAGTTATAGGTACCGTCACCACCGGTAGCGGATATACGAATGGCACCGGAAGTTTCACCGAAACAGTTGACAGGTGTGATAGCCGCAGTAGCTGCAATCGCGGGGTACAATGCTTTAATCGTAGTAGTGGCAGTAGCTGTACAGCCATTTACATCTTTCACCTGCGCATTGTATATGCCGGCATCCAGCTGATCATATTTGCCGGTACTGTTATTATTACCAGTAACAGCATAGGTATAGGGAGATGTACCACCATTTGCCTGCAGATCGAATTTACCGGTAGGCACACCGCCGCAATCCAGGTTTACCTGGTTGATTACCGCCAGTGAAACCGGCGCTGATGGCTGCGTCAGACTAACAGATTTGTTAATCACACATCCACGGCTATCTTTAATGGCAATGGTATAATTACCTGCCGGCTGGTTGGTATAATTCGGCGTATTCGTATACGCAGCACCGTTAATACTATAGGTATATCCGGTATATGTGGCACCGTTACCACCAGCGGCCACAATACTGAAAGTTCCGTCCTGGAGGCCGTAGCAGGAAATCTGGCGGCCGTTGAAGTCACTTGTTGTGATGGTTGCACTCAGCGCGGCAGCCGGGCTGCTGATCGTAATCGGCATGCTCTCTTTTGAATTACAGCCAATAGCATCCGTTACACGAACTACATAGCTGCCTGCCGGCAATGCCGTTGTATTCGTAAAATTAGTATAGGCGTTGCCGTTCAGCGAATATTGATTGGTCAGCACACCGCTACCACCATGCGATTGCAGGGCAATGGTACCGGAAGTGCCGTAGCAGACAATATCTTTGGAGGTAATATTATCTATCGTGATAGCAGGGTTCAGCGAGGCTATGGTTACATCCAGGACATTGGAACAACTATTTAAGTCCTTAACCTTAATCCTGTAATCGCCTGCTACCAGTCCGTTGAAGGTGGTGCCTGCCTGCCAGGTAGTACCGTCGATACTGTATTGCAGCTGTCCGGCGCCACCGGCACCGGTTACCGTAATACTTCCTCCCGGTGTTGCAGCACAACGAACATCCTGTTTGCTTACCAGCGCTATAGACAAGGCCTTCGCCGATTCTGTAAGGGTCACTGGTTTGGATACAATACAACCGCGCCCATCCTGCACTTTCAGCAGGTGCGTGCCTGCATATATGTCCTGTACCAATGAATTTGCACCGAAAGGTCCGTTATCAATAGCATAGGTATAACCCGTATATTCATTACCGTTACCACCTGTAGCGGTAATCTGTGCATAACCGTTATTACCACCTACGCAGGAAATATTGAATCCATTATAATCAGATAAAACAGTCGTAAAATCAATAGCAGCAGCAGGTGCAGTAATGGTCAGGGAAGATGAATAATCGGTATTGCAACCTGCGCCATCTGCAACGCGCAGCTGGTATGTGCCCGCTGCCAGCGGCGAGCCACTGGTATAAGTTGTAGCGGTAGCCCAGTTATTATTACTGATATAGAAAGTATAATTATTATCTCCACCATTTCCTGACAGCGTAATCAGGCCCGTTTCACCCAGGCAGCGTATATCCGTTGCAGTTGCAGTATTGATACTGAGTTGCGGGTACGTATACAGGATACGGATAGCAACATCCTGGCTACAGCCATTGGCATCAGTAGCATGCAAACTATACTGTCCTGCTGCAAGGCCGGTCATTGGCTGGCCAGCAGCTACCGGGTTTCCGTTCAGTGTCAGCTGATAAGGAGCTGCTCCTCCGCTGATCGCGGCACTAAGCGTACCGGTAGCGGCACCATAACAGTTAATATCCTGTTTGGTGACTGTCAGCTGTAAATCAGGCTGGGTCAGCGTATAGCTAGATGAGACCTCACAGCCCCTGCCATCTCTTACTGTTATAACATAAGTTCCCTGGGTAAGATGATCAAATATGTTACCTGCCTGGAATGCGCCATTATCTATTTTATATTGATATCCCGAATAGGCACCCCCGTTACCACCGGCAGCAGTAACAGTGATTATACCGTCGGCAGCATCTTTACAGGAAATATTGAAACCATGATAATCGGACATTGTAGCGCTCATCGACAGCGGTGCTGCCGGCAAGGCGATATGCGCAGGGTTATCACTGATACTAACACAACCGCTGGCATCGGTCACTTTAATGATATAATCACCCGGTTGCCTTACCGCCATTGGCGAAGTAAACGCCGTATAGGTGGTGCCGTTATTCGCTGACCATGCAAAGGTATAGGTGCCATCACCGCCACTAGCGCTGGCGGAGAGCTGCGCACCATCTGCCATACAAATGGCATCAGTTACATGTATAGCACCCAGCACAATAGGTGTTGGTTCCGTAATGGTAACAGGGTCTGAAGTAACCGTACAGCTGGCAGGCGATTTCAGGTCCGTCACGATAACACGGTAAGTACCTGCTTCCAATCCTTCTATTTTAACATCTGTACTAAACCAGAAGCTATTACCAATCCAGTTGCCATTCTTCAGCTGCTGCCAGGTGTATTTCCAGGAAGCAGACCCACCACCGGCAACAGCACGCAATGTACCATCCGCAGCGCCATTACAGGAAATATTTGCAGGCACCAGCGATACGGTTAAGGGTGCACGCTGGAATACTTCCACATCAACAGCAGCAAAATCATTACAGGACAGCTTACGGTTATAAACTTTTGCAGTATAATTTCCGGCGGCAAGGTCAGTAAAGTCGCCAGTATTATTGTTAATGACATTATTATTGGCATCCGTCAACTCATAGCGGAACTGCCCCGAACCGCCGGAAGCACTAAATGCCAGGTGGCCATCACTGCCACCATAGCAGGAAACGCTGTCGCGCTGCGTCAGCTGGATAGCCAGTGCAGGCACTGCATTCAGCGTAGCAGTAGTACTCCATCCGGTACAGGCAGGGAAATCTGCATTAATAATTTCAACGGAATAGTCGCCACTATGTAAATCAGGGAAGATATAGGAAGTAGCAGTTGTTACTGCTGACGAGGCGACCAAAGTACCATTTTGCCATAAGCGGTACTGATAGTTGGTAGCCACTGGCGTTGCAGTAATACTGATGCTACCATTGCCCGGCGTGTTACAGTCCGGCTGCACCACATCAATCTGGCCTGTGATCAGTGGCGGCTGGGTCAATGTTACCTTCACGCTAACAGATTGGCTACAAGCTCCATTTTGCACCACGGCCGTATAATTACCCGCTGCCAGGTTATTCCAGGAGAAGGTATTGCCGGCAACAAGTTGTTCAGGTACCAGTATATTATTACCCTGGTCTTTTAATGTAAACTTATACCCGGCGTCAACTTTTCCTCCGATAGCAGTTACACTGATTCTTCCATCATTGGCGCCATTACAGCTAACATTGGCAGTAATCACCTTATCCGCAGGGATCTGTAATTGATCTTCCTGCCCAATATGTACAACAACGGGTGTGTAACAGTTACCAGCTTCATTACCAGGGTTCAATATCCAGAGGGAATAGTCTCCCGGAGCCATACCATTGATAACAATATCCTTATTGGCCGGTTCGGCGCCATTACTCCACAAAACATCACCGCAGCTTGTATTCCCTGTCGATGTCGGGTCACAGGGCTGAGGGTTCGTGCCTTTTCTCAGCAGCCAGCGTAAGGTAGTATAATTGGATACAATGGCAGTATGAGGAATCACTACGCTACCATTTTCTTCTCCGTAACAAGCCTTTGTTTCTATTTTCCTGGAAGCATCTACTTTAGGTGGTGAAGGCAGGAAGAAAAATGTAGATATATCCGAATATTCACTCACATAATTCAAAGGACTGGTAGCTTTCACCCGTAACAGTACTTTTTTGGTAGTTGTATTTCCAGGAACCAGCGTCTTCGGGTCAAAGTAGAAGCTATTAGAAGTGGTACCTGCCTTCAGTACTTTCCAGTTATGAACGGTTACATAATCTGGTAAATCACAATCGTAACTTTCAATAAATTGCCATACAGAATATTCATTTCCATCCGCTCCCATGTACCAGACATCACCCCAGTGGCCACATTTTCCAGTGGATGGATCAATAGATTCACAGAAGCATTTATCCGGATTCTTTATATTATAGTCTTCATCTGTAATGGCATACTCCCAGGTATAGGTTAACCCTGTACTATTGAAGGAATTTACAGAGGAGAGCCTGATCGAATCATTGGTACAGAAGTTAGTGGTACTACCATAGTTATCATTGAGCTGAGGGGTGCCAGGCTTTAACACGGGTAATTTTATCGAAACATCCGCATAAGTGGTATAACCATCACTATAAATAAAGGTTCTGCCGAGCGGTATGAACTGGCCTTGTGGATAGGTTGATGGAGTAAACTGGATCGTTGTACTGGCTTCATGCAAATCGGGCACATTGGTCGTAACGTCGGAAACCCCTTGCGCGGTGCAGGGGTCACTATCATCTTTACGTTCGTTATGGGTCACCATTATCAATTTGGCAACACTATTCAGATTCACCGTCCACCAGTTAAAAATAACAGCATCATTTCCATTCAAAACGGCATTAAAATTCTGTTCTGTTCGTTGTATGCAGATCAGCCGGTGATAATCATCCGTCCACTGACTCTGGTAAAAGCGAAAGCGCGCTCCCTTGGAGCGACTATCATTGTAGTTCGCCCCCAGCGCAGTCACCTTAAACTGCAGGTCTGCTACCTGCGCTTCGGTTATAAAAGGTATTATAAAAAATAAAAAAAGTAAAATTCTTTTCATAGGATTGGGGTTAATATTTCACTTCAGTTATCTTACTCATTTCTGTTTTTATATCATGATCCAGCACTGCAAGAATCTTGTATTTATATACATTGCCAAGCATCACCTCATCATCTTTCCACTGCGGCTGCTTACCATCCTGCGTTGCATATAATATAAAAGGACCATCATTCTTTGCTCTGTAAATCCGGTAAGATCTGGCTTGTTCTTTAGGGGCAGCCCAGGAAAGCGAAATCATTTTCTTCTCTCCATCTGCTACTGCCTTAATATCCTTAATTGCACTACGTTTGCCGGTCTCAAACCATACGTCTCCACTGATATCGGTCGACTTATTCCCTGCATCATCCCATACGGTCAGGGCGTAGTAGTAAGTATTACCCAATTGCAAGGTCGTATCATTATAACTGGTACGAACAAACGAAGTATCCCAGGTAGCTACGGCTACACGGGCACTGTCTTTTGTATTGATACGGTACAAGGTATATTTCACTACATCCTCGCTTTCACTGTTGATCCAGTTCAGAACCACAGCCTGCAGGCTGTCATTACGATAAGCTTTGGTAATAACAGGCGCTGTTGGCGCGATGGTATCCGGACGTTTCAACATCAGGTAAGGGCTATAGGGAGAGGTGTTATAATTTTTGTCGATAGCGATAACCTTATAATATACTTTAGATGCCAGTGTATTCAGGGCGATCGTATCCAGGAATGTTGGTGTAACAGCTACCTCGGTAGTCATCTCCACAAAATCTTCCTTCAGGCCATTGGCGCGGAATACGCGGTAACCTTTCAGGTCCGGCTCTGTATTCTTTTCCCATTGCAGGGTAACATGACCAAGAGAATCAACCTTACCTGCCAGTCCTACCGGAACTGACGGCGGTGTAGAATCTATTAACTGCGCGAAATAAGGGAAGGAGTATATCGCTTTTCCGCGTTTGGTGATACCTTTTATCCGGTAATAATTGGAATTAAATGGTTTTTCATCTACATATTCATACACCGGACCATTAGCAAAGGGCAGCGTGGCAATAGTTTTAAAAGGCCCGCTACCATTATCTGCCCGGGTGATCACAATGGAAGCTAATTGTTTGGCAAGATCTCCCGGCAGTAGCCAGCGGAGTTTCACCTTTTTATTATTTATCACTATCATGGTATCCATGACCGGCCTTTCTGCTACTTCCGGCATACCGATACCATCCGCTACTTTGGAGTAAGGGCCATATTCCCCGAATGGAGTAATACCGCGTACGCGGTAATAGAAACGGGTATCATTGTCCGGCAATACATCTTTATAGTAGGAGAAGCCGGAGGCATCTGGTGCAGTTGGTATAACAGGCAGATCAGATATAGATTTGAATGTTTTGCCGTCGGTAGATCTTTCTACCTGATAGGCCGTATACATAGCCTTACTGAAAGTGGTGAGCCAGCCGAGCGTGGCGGCACTGTCCGAGCATACGATCGCGAGTTCCGGCGGCCTTGCGAGCAACGTCTGCTGGCCGGGAGCTGCACTGACAACAGCGGTATCAATGATCAGGTTCTTTGGCTGCTGTGCCAGGAATATCCGGTATGCATATCGTTCCCCGGCTTTCACCGCAGTATCTTCCAGGAATAAGCCAGCCGCCTTTGCTACCTGCACGGACATATCGCAAGACAATAACGCCATGGCCATTCTCCAGTCGTCCTGGTTTTGTTTTTCAAAAAATGCGCCCATTCCCGCTTCCGATTTCCATTTTTTATTACCATCTCCATAGATCATCTCTGCAACAATGGCTATACGCTCTTCTTTTTCAGACAGTTTCTCCATTTCCTGCAGGGTAGCAGGTTTGATCGGTTGCGGGTAAAGCAATACCGGCTTAGGGTTCGGCGTCAGTACGCCATTGGTAGAAATAGTAAATCGCTCTACTACATATCCATATTTATTACCCATCTCCCAGGCTATATAACTCGCCGGCGACCAGCGAAGCTGTATACTTGTTTTCTTAGGATTGGCAAGGCCAACAATTTTATGTTCCTGCTGTGCATTCGCATAAACCGCAATCATCAGCAAAAAGAAAGACAACAAAAAGTTTTTAAACATGCGGTGCATCAGCGTTATAATTTATAGTAAATGCTTCGTGTAATCGTTGACGTAGTCATATTGCTACCTGGCAGACGGTACTGGAATTCTACCGGGTAGAACTGATTGCCCTGTAAATCAGGGAAGGTCGAATTCAGCAACCTGCTGATCTGCGGCGTTGGCGTACCACCGTTGATATAGAACCTGGTCGCCTTATTCATCAGTTCATTAAAATCATCATTGGCATAGAAGGATACATAATACATAAACCTGCATTTACCCGGAATACTAGGCGCTACCCCATCTTTCATGGCAGCATCGCTCAGCTGATAAAGACTGTAATCATTATTATACAACCTGATCGCATCCAGTGGAGGAATACCACCGTTGGCAGGATCTCTCGTAATAGTCATAGACGGATGGAAAGGATAACCATTATACAGTAATGGCAGCAGGCTATACTGGTACCAGCTGTTACCGGTAACGGCCTTCATGGTAATCAATGGTTTTGTTGCCACACTTGCGTCCCCTTCTATTTCAAACTTGTCGAATGATTCATCTGTGTCAAAACGTTGACCGATTACGCTGATATAATTCGTTGCCACATCAAACAGGTCGTATGGATTAGTAGTACCGTTCATCTTCTGTACAAAGGTGCTGTAGCGGCTGGTACGGAAATTATAGCTGATCAGCTCCTTCGTCAGTCCTGAAGTAGCCACTCCTTTCAGGGTATTCTGTGCATAGGTAGTAGTGTCGCCATCTTCACCGACTACAGTAGTAGATTTTTGCTGTACGTTGCTGGCAGATGTTTCCCCGTCTGCGGAAGTACGCTGGATGGCGAAACCATAAATGGTTTCTTTATTCAACGTGGCAGGGATATCGAAATTTACCATGGCTACCGATTCATCATAGGAAATATTGGTATTAACAGGTTGTCCCTGCACTGGCGCCATGGCTGCTGTCACTTTCCATTTTTTACCTGCGTTATCCGTAGCGGTAAACAGGTATGGCTGTCCGCGTTTTAATTTAATATAGCCTTTACCGTATTCTTTCGGATAGAAGTTATACTGACGTCTGACAGGATAGCTATAGGCAACGTTTTCCCACGGAATATTATCCGGTGCCTCACCGGTAGTAAAGGAAACGGATTTCGTTTCATAGTCTATGTTACCGCTTGTTTTCAGGGCTTCCCAGCTGCTACCGTTCTGACGCTCGATATGCACTTTTGCTGCCGCTGTCAGTTTGCTTACCGGCGGAAGAATATCGCGCAGCACCAGCGAAGCTGCTGTACCATCCGGATTGATCTCCGTAGTACCTTTTATTTCCTGCTGATCTTTCAGCAGTTTTAATTCATCCAGTGAGATACGATAGGTGGCTACTTCATCATATTCATTCAACATACTGAAAGACTTACCCACAGCCAGGTTGAAGGCTACCTGCGGCGTCGCAAATACGCTTACATCCTGTGCCTGGTCGTCCGGCTTGATATCGCTGATCACCTGTACATTCAGTTCTTTTGCACCTACTATTTCACATTGAGTACCCAATTCAATTTTAATATTGGCCTTTCCACTTACCAGCCCTCCCAATATGCGGTATTTCACACCCACCATGCCACGGAACCAGCTCGGGTTAGGCAGTTTAGCCTGCAACAACACGGCCGCCGACAAACTGGCAATGGAGAATCCTCGTTTCTTACCGAATACTTTCACACGAATACCTACATCTCCTTTCACATATACATATGCCTGTCCGGATGCATACCAGCCATTAAACCCGATCACACTGTTGCTTCCCTTACATCTTGCCTCTCCATAGTTACGGAGCAGGATATCCGTACCGGCGCCAAGTGCAAAATCACCATATACACCGAAGTCGAAGCTGAAACCAACTTTAAAATGTGCACCAAAACCAAATCCACGGCCGGTCGACATACTATTCTCCATGGCCATGAAGTCGGTATTTACATCGTCAAATACCTCTCTTACTTCTGCAGGTAACGGTGGCATATCTTCCACTTTGGTACCCATCATGAAATAGGTGCGGATCTCTGCGAGCCCGACGATATTAAGTCCGAACATCTGCGACGGACGGCCGATATAGAACCACCAGTCTGTCGGGGCCACATGGAAGGCCGCCTCGCCTACGAGTCCGCGGTCGTTCGTACCGCGTAAAATGCCGGCTATATTGATATAGGTTTTAAAGTTGGCGTCGAAAGTGCTGTTGACATTATCATAGCGCATTTTAAACTGTACCCATACCGGGGCTGTTTCATCTTCGCCGGCTTCTGCGTTATTTTTTGCTTTTAATGGTAGATGTACACAGTATCCTGCACCATCGAACTGTGCATAACGGAAACCGCCATCCGTACCGAATTGTATTTCCAGGGCCACGTTGACATTCACCACTACTTCCTGTACAAACGAGAGCGATACCCCGCCAATAAATCCAAGCCCGGCTTCTTTCACCGGCATGTACCGGAATATCTCGCTCAGGTCCTGGGTCATGCCGCCTTTTTTATCCACGCTATCCCTGGCCTGATAAGGATCGAAGTTTGCCGGACGCTCCATATGATACGACATACCTCCCATCATACCCGTAATCTGGATCACAGGCCCGATCGGTATCGTAACGCCAATATAGGCGTCTACGTGCCAGTAGCGGTAATCGTCTTTGGAGCCGAAATAGGCTGTGGCCTTGGCTTTCGGGATTAGCTCAGATACCTGGAAGTCCAGCATCCCGCGGAAACCATTCCCAAACAGCGGATGGTTATCAAAAATGGTGACGATGCCTTTCAGCTTAAACGCCATCACATTAACGGTGAGGGCTATATCATTTATCGTGACTTTATCCAGTTTCCAGTGAGTGGTCGTTTTGGTAACCATCTGATGGTCTACCTCTACCTGCTGGGTCTGCTCCTGTTGGGCAGCTGTTATGACAAAGGAGGTACTACCCGAGAAGCCCTTGTCACTGCTATTCATGAAATTGAGCCGCACTTTGGCGCCTATGGCCACTTTTCCTTCAGACAAACCAATATGTATACTGTCGAAACCAATCGGGAAGCCGCTCATTTTAGAATTACCGTCCGTATTGATATCGAAAATACCGCTATGTACATAAGGGCGCTGTGTAGATAAAGTCAGATCCTGGAAGCTGATATCCTTTACAGACAACAGGCTATGGCTCAATGTTACCTTTCCGCTCAATACCGCCACCGGCAGGAAGTCTGTCGCCGTCTTACTTACCTGTATCCTGGAATTCTTATTCAGCTTGATTTCACCCGCAAAAAACGGATAAGCTTTATCTACCGTGGTATTCACGCCAAATGAATAATAGGTATCGCTGCCACGCATGCTAACCGATGCATTATAGCCCAGCGGGTCTTTACCCAGAAAACCTATTTCCATCAACCCACCGAGTTCACCACCATTCAGTTTATTCTTGCTGAAAGAGAGGCCAAGTTTATCTACAGAAATTCCCCATCCACCCAGACTCGCCTCTCCCAGTGGCACCAGGTTTGCAGCGGAAAGACTTCCACTGATACCCTGGTCATCTATATAAAAATTCTTTACCGTAACCATTGGCCGCCCTTTGGCGGTGGCCAGCTGCTGTGGCAATCCTACCTGCACTTCCTGTAAATAGAAACCTCTCCATAACAGCGGACTGGAGGCATCTTCCAGCATATCAGCTGTTACAGTCATTCCCGCCGGATTCGCAACATCACTCAGGTCGACGGTAGCATTCTTCACCTTAAAGCTGAAGTCAGATAAGTTATTGATATGAAACGCCGGGATATCAACTGTTGCCATGATGTTGTTCAGGTCGTTGACAGTCACCTTCATGGATGCACGCAATTTGTCGGCAGCAGCATCATCCGGTGAAATCCAGCTTTTATCGAATTCAAAAATACCTGCCAGGTTAGCAGCCTTAAAGCCATTGCAATCCCATTCTATATAGTTACTGCCGTCACCGGGGAAGATCAGGTCTATATGCGAATTGATGGGAATAGATTTGGTATTGAGCAATACAAGTTTGGTAGAAGCAGATGCAGCTATCCCTCCGGGCGTAAATGCCACATTTTTAGCGCCAAAGATCAATTCTGTTTTAGTTCCCGGGAAAGTGAATTTGAAGTAAGCATTAAAAGTAGCCCCCGTTGGAGTAAGCTTAGCACTATCTATCGCTATCACATATATCCGGCCGTTAATCTCCCTGACAATACCAACAGGCAGGGTACCCATATCCTCTGAACTCAGGGCATTGATAAAATGTGATTTCTTTTTGATATCCTCAAAAACATCATTGGCATGACTAACAGCCAGATCGAGCAGGGAGGTATCTGCTACAGCAGCAGGTACCGGATCTTCCATGGCCAATGCAGGTTTGACGAACAACAGCGACAATAGGATAACAAATGCCGACAGGACAGTCTTCGGACTACAGTGTTTTCTTGACATCAGCGTTAATAGGTATAGGAATGTGGCTACTTATTTATTATTGCGGACAAATATATAATATAATGTTAAATTAAATTTTTCCAACATAAAAAATAATATTCAGGAAGTTAGAAAGAAGCCACTGCAATCTGTATGCAGTCTGACAAGCCGCTTTTCCAGTCAGGCAACCAACTTTTCCAGTCAGTTAACCTACCACGGGCAAGGCTATCTGAAAAACGCTGCGCAAGCCCACCGGCTAAACAATTCCATATACGCGGTGTTTACTTACCATATCTACTCAACCTCCTTCCTCAGCAGCACGCTTAGCATCATCAAACCCGTCTGGTGTTATTAACAAGAATGGTCAATCAAAAAATCTCACAACGGATCAAATCTGGTACCTATTCAAAACCAAACACGCAAAACACACGCTATGAGAAATCTGTATTTAACTGCGCTGAAAAGGGCAGCATTAACGGGAATGCTCATTTTAGGCTTACAGCTGCCACAGAAAGCGCAGGCACAGGCAGACCCGCAAAAAGTAGCTGCAGAGCAATTCCACGGTGTTATAAAGCTGGATGTCCGCGATTCTAAGGCCGACTGGGCACCATACACCCCTAAAAGAGCGCCTGCCGGCTCCCCCAACGTACTTTTTATTCTCTTTGACGATACCGGTATTGCTGCATGGTCGCCATACGGTGGCGCCATTCAGATGCCTACCCTTCAAAAACTGGCAGACCGCGGGCTGTTATACACCCAATGGCATACCACCGCCCTCTGCTCCCCTACCCGCGCCACCCTGCTCACCGGCAGAAACCACCACCTGACCGGTAATGCTGCCATCACCGAAGGTGCCAATGGTTTCCCCGGTGCACATGGCCGAATACCCGCACAATGCGCCACGATTGGCCAGATCCTGCAGGATAACGGCTGGAGTACCTTCTGGATAGGGAAAGAACATAATGTTCCTGAACAGGATATCGCCGCAGGCGCCAGCAGAAAACAATGGCCGCTCCAGATGGGCTTTGACAGATACTATGGATTTCTTGGCGGAGAAACCAATCAATGGTACCCCGACCTGGTAGAAGATAATCACTTTGTAGACCAGCCCTATAGCCCTGAAGAAGGCTACCATCTTTCCAAAGACCTTACTGACAAGGCATTGGAATACCTGAAAGACCAGAAAGCTACCAACCCATCGAAGCCCTGGTTCATGTGGTTCTGCCCTGGCGCCAACCACGCGCCTCACCAGGCACCTGAAGAATATATCGCCAAATACAAAGGCAAATTTGATGAAGGCTATGATGCCTACCGCAAATGGGTAGTACCCCGTATGATCGCCAAAGGCATTATCCCCGCAGGTACGGTGCTCACCGACTTCAACCCATTGCCTCCCAACATTGCTAACCCTGGCGACTATGTGAAACCCTGGGACGGGCTCAAACCTGAAGAGAAAAAACTATTCTCCCGCATGGCAGAAGTGTATGCGGGCTTCTCCGAATATACAGATGCACAGGTAGGCCGTGTAATCGATTATCTCGAAAAAACAGGACAGCTGGATAACACGCTGATCCTGTATGCCGCAGATAACGGCGCCTCCGGGGAAGGCTCTCCCAACGGCTCCGTGAATGAAAATAAATTCTTTAATGGCTATCCTGATCAACTCTCAGAAAACCTGAAATATATCAATAAGCTGGGTAGTCCGGATACCTACGAACACTACCCCACCGGCTGGGCTGCTGCCTTTTCCGCACCTAATAAAATGTTTAAACGCTACAGCGAATATGCCGGCGGTACTGCAGATCCGCTGGTGATCTGCTGGCCTAAAGGCATCCGGGCACATGGCGAAATTCGTAATCAATACCATCACTCTACTGATATTGTTCCTACCATCCTGGATGTTTGTAATGTACAGATGCCTACCACCTATCGCGGTGTAGGCCAGTACCCGCTGTCTGGCGTTTCCATGCGTTATACTTTCGATGCTAAACCTGACGCACCTACGCAGAAGCATGTACAGTACTACGCCATGCTGGGCACCAGGGCCATCTGGGAAGACGGATGGAAAGCCGTTGCACTGCATGCCCCACTCACCGGCAAAGGACACTTCGACCAGGATGAATGGGAATTATACCATGTAGATGCAGACAGATCTGAATCAAAAAATCTCGCCAAAGAATATCCTGATAAACTCAAACATCTGGTCAGCCTGTGGATGGATGAAGCAGAGAAAAACCTGGTATTACCACTGGACGACAGAACAGCAGTAGAGCAATTAGGCATTGAAAGGCCTGCTGAAGAAGCGCCTCGTGACCTGTATGTCTATTACCCGGGAACAGCGCCGGTTCCTGAAGGCGTGGCCGTCAGTGTACGAGGCAGGTCCTATAAAATACTGGCCGACGTAGATATTAAAAGCGCCAACGCCAGCGGCGTGATTTTCGCGCATGGCTCACGTTTTGGCGGTCATAGCCTGTTTATCAAAAATAATAAGCTGTATTATGTTTATAATTTCCTTGGTATAAAGCCTGAACAGAAATTCATTTCCAACATCACCCTTAAACCTGGTAAATACACGCTGGGCATGGAGTTCACCCGTGAAAGTACCGGCGAACATGGCGAGCAGATAGGTAAAACCAAACTTTATATCAACAACAAAGTAGTGGCAGAAGGCCCGATGAAAACGCAGCCCGGCAAGTTCACGCTGGCCGGAGACGGCCTCTGTGTGGGCTATGACAGCGGCGATGCCGTCAGCGAGGAATATAAAAGCCCTGGCAACTTCAAGGGTGGAAACATTCTCGGTGTAGGCGTTTCCGTTGGCAAGCAGGAATATAGTGACCTCAACAAAGAAGCACAACGTGCAATGCAAAGAGACTGATATCGTTCGGTATAATATGGATCAAAAGAAAAGGGCCTCTACACTTGTAGAGACCCTTTTTCGATTTTGCAGCAAGAGGAATTACAGGGAGATATCCCACTGTAGCCTGAACCGCCATTCAGTAGCGGGAATCCCACCTGTTTTATCGTAGTTAAAGAAACTGCCTTCGGCCGTGATTTTGTTTTTATGTCCGTGGAAAAACCAGTTGGCGGCCACTGTGTTTTCTCTCTTCTTCGTCTGGTCTGCTTCGCTGTTAGGGAAATAACCTGCATTCCTGTAGGCCACTTCCAGCGGCGCCGGCCACCAGGTGAAAGCCTGATGGAAGAAGTAGCCTGCCTGCACATAATATCCGCGTAAGGTATTGGTTTCGTTGTTATTTAATTTGTCGATGATTTCCTTCACATGTACTTCCGACTGCCAGCTAAAACCCTTGAGCATAAACGCTGTTTCAACGTTGGCCTGGTTCACGCGGTATTGCCCGGGTTTTCCATTTTCATACCCTTCCAGGTACCCGCCGCCAGCCTGAGAGAACCGTGTATAGGGGCTCTGGTTGGTAACACCATTGATCGCCAGCACACCAGCAGGATGTTCATGTATTTCGGTATCGCTGCCTTCAAAATCCAGGTAACGGCCGGTAAAGTTCCACTGTACACGGCCAAAATACATCAGGTGATTATCATCATTCTGTGTAGACCCACGGCCGGTACCGGTGAAAGCACCCAGGTAGTAGTTGAAATCGGCCAGGCCCTTACCTTTTAGCCTGCCGTAAATTTCCGCTCCCTGCTGTCGGTCTACCGTAAATTCCCTGTTGATAATCGATCTGTCGGCCAGTTGCTGTTCACCGCTGCTGATCCTTCTCTCCCTGCTATATTCTACTTTAAACTGACCTACCTGGAATTTAAGCCAGTCCCACTTTTCTATCATGATAGTAAAGTTGAGCAGGTTAGACTGGCTCAGCTCATACTCCCAATAGTATTTCAGCCATGGCTTGAAGGCGTGTCCGCCAACTTTCAACCTGGCTCTGTTGATTTTAAGGACGGTTTTATGCTCGCCGAAGTAATCGTCGTAGGTCACGGGGTCCTGGTCTTCAGGCGTAGCGAAGCGAAACTGCAGGCGGCTTTGTATCTGCAACAGAAATTTATCATCCCTGGTACGGAATTCAAATCCTTTATCACCATATACTGCAGAGACTTTTTTGGTAGTATCTGATAAAATATACTGTGCAGCAGCATGTTTACTCATCAGGCAAAATACGGTCAGACAGAAGAGTTTACCGGTTTTTCCACCGGAGGAGTTTTTCAACATAAAACTTCTTTTTCTGTGGAGTGGAAATAATTACAGCTACACCTCTCATGGGAGGAAGCCAGGCACACAGCTCACTATCATCTAACCGATAACAATTCTGTATCGGAATTGTTGATTTGCTTTTATTTCCCGGGAAGAGGGGTAGCATTAAAAAACCTGCCGCAGCTAAACCAGATAGCAAACGGCAGGTGGCCCTATCACTGATTAATTACGTTATTTATTTAATTCATCAGGGAGTTTGATGCCTTTGGCATCCATATATTTTTTAGCTTCTTGTATAGTGCGGAATTTATTGATTTCCATTGGTCCGGAATAGCCTTCACTCTGTAATGGCCTTGGCGGATATTTGATATATGTTTGCATTAGATCCTGGATAGCTTTATTGAAGATGGAAATTGTCCAGGTCTTTTCTGTGTAGCTGTTCATAAAAATATCATATCTCTCCTGGGGGTCAGCCCATAAATCATATACAGCGGGAACTGTAGCTACATAGCGTTCATCGCCTCTCCATCCCAATTGCTGGCCCGGCATATCGCTACCAGCCTGAGCGCCGTTATCGCCACGGGTATTGAAAACAGCTTTCCATCTTCCTACACGGGCAGCGCCGGGGGTAAGTTCAGATTCAGTAAAGTAAAACCAGCGGTCGCGCAATGGTTTGCCTTCTTTGAATAAGACATTGGACATATCATAGCTGTCGAAGACCATTGGCTTGCCTTCTCTGTCGGCAGTAGGTAAAGGTATACCGGCGAAGCTGGCGAATGTAGCCATGAGATCGAGGCCACCAACGATATCGTGACTATCGCTGCCTGCCTGTATCTGACCCGGCCACCATGCAATAGCTGGTACGCGGCTACCACCTTCCCTGTCGGTACCTTTGGAACCGCGGAATGGTGTATAACCCGCATCTGGATGCACATCCTGCCATGCACCATTATCTACCGTGTAGATGACAAATGTATTTTCACCGATGTTAAGTTTACGGATCTCATCCATGATTCTACCTACGTTATAATCCATTTCCACTACGCAATCCGAGTATTTGCTTTTACCGGGAGATTTACCTGTAAATTGTTTGGAAGGAAGATTGGGCTGGTGATTTTTGGCGAAGTTAATGCACATAAAAAATGGCCCGGAGCCTTTGGCGTATTCGTCCAGTTGTTTCAGCACATTATCTGTCATCATCATATCCAGCTCACCGATATTTTCGGGTGTTACTTTGGTAACTTCCCTTGCTTTACCGCCTGCTTCCCCTTCCAATACTCCAGTAGTCACTTTCTGGAAGAACGCCATCATTTCCGGACTCATTTCAGGGTTCCAGGAAGGGAAGGCATACGTATATGCATTCAGGTGATACAATACCACGTTTTGCATTTTATCGAAACCATGGGCGGTAGGCATTGCATAGTCTGCTTCTCCGAGGTGCCATTTTCCGGAGAAATAGGTTTTATAATTCGCTTTTTTGAGAACAGAGGCCAGTGTCCATTCAGGGGCTGGCAACCCGCCGCCCTGGCCCTGGAAGGCTACGGTAGTCATACCGCTGCGGTTAGGAATACGGCCCGTGATCATCGCGGCCCTTCCCGGGGTACAGCTGGGCTGCCCGTAGAAGTCCCAGAATTGCATTCCTTCTTTGGCCATACGGTCCAGGTTGGGTGTTGGCATACCTCGCCCGACACCGCCGCCATATACGCCTAAGTCGCCCCAGCCGGTATCATCGGAGATAATCATAATGATGTTTGGCTTTTTAGGATGCTCTTTTTTTTGTGCAGCAGCTTGCTCAAAGGTCAGGATGCCCACAGCGGAAAGCATCCATACAATTACCCTTTTTTTCATATCATTTAGTTTTGATCTCACAAAATGGAATACGGAACGAATAGGTTAAATGGCATGAGACATCAGGATTCTACCTGCACCACTTCATATTTAGACTTTCCACTTACCTGTACCGGCTGATAATAGGTATCGCCCACCTGTACGTAGGTCTGATTACCGATTTTCACTTCTTTTCCGCCTTGAGGAAGATTGGTAACGACAGCGCCGGCAGGTGGCGCCACCACTTTATACTGGGTCCCCGCCTTTTCATAGTAGGAGCCGCCATAGTAATAGTTGGTAGTATTATTGACGACTACCGTTTCATATCCGGTAGGGAGTGTGGCTACCGTGCCGCCGACAGGCGCCGACACCACCGTATAGCCTCCACTGGAAGGCGCATACCAGACACCCTGGTTATAGTGATATTGTTTGCTGGCAACAGTAACTGCGATAGCGGTAGTAGCTAATGTGGCGATGAAAAAGCCCCATGGATGCCATACCGGGCCCCATGTAAACGGGTGAAACGGATGATAGAAATAAGGATTCACGGCATAGTACCTTCTGCCACCGTAAACGTATGGCGGGCGGTGATAATAGCTCAGGTCATTCCGGCGGACAACCGTATTCCTGTTATTGACAACATTCACATCATGGCTGTTGTCGATATTGATATTGACATTGTTGTTATGGGCATTGTTGACCCTGTTATTATTCTGGTTGATGGTGTTATTATTACGATTGACGGTGTTACCATTTCCGACACGATTCGTATTATTTTGCTGAATGGGTCTGTTTTCATTGTTGGGGTTGTTATTCCTGATATTGCCATTATTCCGTTGAGCCCCCTGGTTCCGGCGTTGCTCCACACGGTTTTCTGCCGGGCGTTCATTATTTCCGCGGCGTAACTGGGCATAACTTGCATTAGAGAAGTTGAGGCTGCAAAACAGTACCGCAGCAGCGATAAAGAGGTTTAAAATTCTATTTGGGTTCATATTACATCAGTTTTCTGTTTGAAACAGCTATTACCGTTGTGGGCAATAAGATTGATGTAATGCTATTGTTGTTAAGCGATAGGAAGGAGAGAACGGCTACACGATATTATTTTCGGATACCGGCGCCTGGTTACTGAAACAACGATTAGTAATTTTTGTTCTAACATTATAAAAATCTACAATAACATAAATCCATTGTACAACAGTAATGGATAAACGCATCTTTTAAATAAATATCTACTGATTTTCATACAGATGCAGCCCTTTCCTTTAATCTTACCTGAGAAACCCTGATTTGTACCTTTTATGCCTTTGGAGCAGTAAGTACTTTTGTCATCATCAATTAAATACTAAAGATCATGACAACAGCACAACAACAATACTTCAGCACGGAAGACGGCGTAAAAATTGCCTGGCGTTTTGACGGAGAAGAAAACAAACCGGTTCTGGTATTATCCAACTCCATTGCTACAGATTATCATATGTGGGATGTACAGATCCCGGAATTCACCAGGCATTTCAGGGTACTGCGATTTGATACCAGGGGCAATGGCGCTTCAGATGCGCCGGCAGGAGATTATTCCATGAGCCGTTTTGCAGGAGATGTGATAGAATTACTAGATCACTTGCATCTTGAAAAGGTCGACTTCCTGGGCCTTTCCATGGGTGGTTTTATTGGTCAGTACCTGGCCATCCATTACCCTGAGCGCATCAATAAACTGATACTGGCCAATACATCTTCCTATCTTGGCCCATCCACAGGATTTAACAATAACATCAATGCACTGCGTGAAGGCGCTCCTATAGAAGGTTTTGCAAAAACATTTATCGGCAACTGGTTTCCTAAAGATATGATGGCAACACAACCGGAAGTGGTAGATGAATTTTATCAGATGGCCAGCTCAATTACCCCACAGGGGCTTGCAGGGTCATTTGCTGCGGTGAGGGATGGCGACCTTAGAAAAACAGCAGGACTAATACAACATCCTACTTTGATCATAGCGGGAAAAGATGATACGGTTACCCTTCCTGAACATAGTGAGCAGATGGCTGCTACCATTGCCAAATCACAACTGGTGATTTTACCGGCAGTTCATTTATCTAATGTGGAAAGAAAAGAGGAATTTAATAAGCTGGTCATAGATTTTCTTTCATAAGCATTTCAGGCTTTGGAGTAAAAGACGTCTGCCGCCGGGAATGACAGCAGACGCCTTTGATTTTATCAATTCATTTCCAAGGGCATAGAAACCTGACTAGGCTGCTGAATAGGATTCAGTGTTACGCCAAGATAACCTGCATAGTTAAAAAGCTGATGTTGATATTCTACCTGCCCTTTCCAGGAGCCGAAATCATCACCTATATTCTTAGAGTCCAGCCATTTGGGATCCAGTACTTCCGGAAATTGTTGAATGTATTCTTTGTTAGGTTCTTTATAACCTAGTTTTCCGAATTTATTTCCCAAATCCATTAAAACTGCTTTCAGTGTTATATCTGTACCATCTACAGCTATTATTTTATCGGCAGCAGGGCTTGGATTATACAGGAGACCTGCCGCTGCAATTCCCTCTGCGGTAGGGAATCCAGGAACAATGTCATACTTATTCTGATAATGAACCTGGTTACCCCCAATTTTTTTGTTTAGATCATCCATAAACGCCTGATTGCCGGATGCAGGCGCCGCAAAGGTACACAGTCTGACTTTCTCTTGTGCCAGTTGAGGCAATGCCCTAAACAAATACGAAGTATAAACTTTGGCTAGATTACCACCAAGACTGTGTCCTGTAATGATTAATTTAAATCCCATATTTTGAAGCGATGTTAATGCAGTCAAAAGTGGAGCTCTGGTTGGTTTATCCACCATTTTCAGGATATTGGTCAGCGCAATAAGAGAACCAGCACCTACGCAAGGCATATCAGCAATGTCAAATTTCAGAACGCCATAATGGTAAGGCCAGTAAACCATTTCGTCATTCAGGTCTTCCAGCACCCAGTCAGAAATCTCATCCCACTTGGTGAATACCCCTTTTTCCATGACAGACCCCCTGAATACAAGCCCATAGGTATCTGTTCCATTCAGATAAACCAGCATGCAGTAGTTGGGGTCAGAAGGCTCACCGCCTGACCAAGTAACGTTCCATTCAGGAGCGATCTTAGAAATATTTTTAACAGGATTAAAATCAGACACTAAATTACAGAGGGTTACGGCAAGTTTTGCCGCATCCACATTTTCTTTTGGGATACTCATAGTTATGGTTTTTTGAAGTTAAAAAAACAAGTTTGGGGGAAATATGTATTCTTATCTAGTTCGCGGGATGGAAATTAGGTAAATAATTCGGATTCCGAACATTTATAAAAAAAATTAACAAACATCAGTAACGGAGAAGACAATAAGAACTGTTATTGATTAAATTGATCATTAAAAAAATCGGAAGCCCAGAAACGTGTATCATTCAGGTTATACTTATGAGTAGAATTCCTGGCAAAATTTCTGAAAACCTCCTGTCTCAGTATATCGGACAATGCTTTCCTATCATGGGAATTGGTAAAACCTGGCCCTATAAATTTTACCCGGAGGGTATCTCCCTCCCTGATGGCTAAAAAGCAGGTAGCATTATAGTACCACACATATCTCTTATCAGGTAGTATTTGCTTACTTTCAGGATTTTGGGCAATGAGCAGTATCCCCAGTTTTTTAAAATCCGGACTATAAAGGATACTATCAATAATCAGCTGCGTTTCATCATCATATGCAGTACCTTCAAAAAAGCCTTTATGCGCCAATAATTTCTTTCTTAATTGCTGTATAATCTGATTACTATCCTTCGTATACTGCTCGCGGGAAACGATTGTATTATTTAAAAACGCTGTCTGCGTATCTGTATTCGGGTAGAAGGTCATCCATCCAGCAATATGTGTCAGATAGAACAATAGTAAACAAAATAGAATAACTGTAATTGTAATGACCCTGTGTTTATTCTTCATAAATTATTTTTTGTATCCATTTTTGCCATTCCACTCATAATACTCATCATTATAAAATACATTCATTTCATATAACCTATCTCAAAATTTCAATCGGTATACCTTCTACATACATTGTTTATTATTTAAAGCTATTATTAACCGAATGAAGATAAAAATAACGCTAATATTAAATTAAATAATAACCATCTATTTACTAGATAGGAATAGATACATTCATAGCCAAAACACAAATTGATGCCATCATAAAATAAAAAGAGGCTACCATTGCTGATAGCCTCCTCCAACTTTAAATTAATTTTCATTTAGCAGTTCCATCATCAACTGTTGCTAAATATTTAAAGTTGCTGCATTCATCTTTTATTTTTACCGTTATCTCCACTTTATTTGGTACCCGACTCCAGGGCCTGACAGGAAGCAGCATAAGCTAACTTCCGGACATAGGCTTCGGTCCATATACCTATCGGTTCACCTGCTCTCCAGCTGGAGCTGGCAGGACTGTCCAACGGACTCCAGAACGTAATACCATAGCGTTGTGCAGCCGGAATCAGTTCGAAGTATTTCTGCACAACATACTGGTACATATCTGCCTGTGTCTTATACTGATCAGCAGTAGCAACATTTGTTTTAACGCCAACGCCTATATCCAGTTCAGAGATTTTGATCAGTTTACCAGTAGCAGCCAGCAGCTTGAACATCTGCGCTATTTTATCTTTATCAGCAGTAATACTGATATGCATTTGTGTTCCGATACCATCTACCTTCTGACCTTTACTCTCTACATACTGTATATATGCAATCAGGCCACGGCATTTATCCAGACTATATTCCTGGTTATAATCGTTGATAAATAATTTATCATTTGGATTACCGTATTTACGGGCCAGCTGAATGGCCTGCACTGCATAATCTTTCCCAAGGTAATCCTGCCAGTAGAACTCGTCTGCTGCCTGTGTTTTGCCAACACCGGTTTTCAATTGCGATGGTGCACCGTCGTCCATCGGTTCATTGACAACATCCCAGGCATGTACATCATTTTTACAGGTGGTTACCATCCCGCCAATCCACGACTCCAGCGCATTGCTGATGATTATCTGCTTTTCTGCAGCGGTTTTCTGTACGGTAGTAGTAACGCTCCCCACCGCATTTGCCGGACTTAACACCACATTGTCTATATAAACCGTACCGGCAAATTCACCATAACTGACGATCAGCCGGATCCTGTCTGCAGATGTAGTTGTTGTTGACAGCGTGACCTGCTTCCAGTCTGTAGTAACCTGTACCTGCCCGAAGCCGTTGGCGGAATAGTTGGCGCTTTGCAGCTCTGGCCGGATAATGCCTGCTGCTGTGCCTTTTACCCAAAAACTCAGGTTATAGGTTGTATTGTTATCCAGTGGTTTATCGAAGGCATAGGAAGTCTGTATATCCCAGTAATTGGTACTTTTAGCGGTGTTTGTCACATAAAATGCCTTTCCTTTACCTCCAACACCCATACCATCAGCGGTGATGCCCCTGGTAGAACCAGTACCCCAGCCACCCCATGCAGCACCGGACTCAAAGTCGCCATTGCTGATAAGGTTAGATATCACAGGCGTTCCCTGCGTATCATACACATACATGCTGTTGACATCCAGGTAATAGGTCACACCTGGTTTGTAGCCCAGGTCGAAATGAATGTTAAAGGAGGAACCTGTAAAGTCGCTCACCTGCACACGTACTTCCTTCCAGGAAATTCCGGTGGTAAAAGAATTAAATGGCGTATTATTTTTTAGTCCTTCAAAAGCGATGCGTCCCTCTCCTGCCTGATCAGACTTTACATAGCAAACAATCTCGTATTTATGACCAGCTACCGGCGAAATGGCGGGGGTAATCAGCTGCAGCGCCTCAGGAGTGGAAGCGGTACTGCCAGCCACCAACTTAATAGCCTTCGCGCCATTGATACCAGCACCGTCTTCCACTGTAATAGCACCGCCATTGTTTGATTTCGTCCAGTTACTGAAAGAACTGTTCGTCAGGCCGGTTTTATTCAGGTCGTTGGGATAAGCGGGAGAGGTAAATATCAGCGGCGCCAGTAATCCGTTTAGATAGGCGGCGTTCTGGTTGGCATGCCAGCAGAGCGTATGACCATAAACGGCTGTACCGGCAGCCTTTGCCGTCTGTAACAGATTAGTCACTTTGTCTAATGCCAGGGAGCCATCAGCTTGTACAACAGCGCCATGTTTCATTTCGTACCCCAATACGATCTCATCGAAGTTGCTGTTGGCCAGCCTGTACATGACGCCTTTATTGACATATTGCGATAAAGACAATGCCACGCCAAGTTTAAAACCAGGATTTGATACCCTGTTAATATAGGACTTCAGGGCTTTATACCCGTTGATATCTTCCTGTGCCTGAATAGTTGCGGGGGCTTCCACGCTAAAGGTGGCAGGATCATATTTGGTACAGGAAATAGCCGTGGCAAAAACAAGTCCGCTGAGTACTGTTTTATATAATTTGCTCATGATGTTACTTAGCTATAGGGGTGAACGTTTCCATTGTAACTGCACGGTCTCTCATCACCAAAGTATCTGTAGTAGCCACCTGCATATCGGCCAGTGTAATTTTGTAACTGAGGTACAAAGCATCCCTGTCCTGGTTGCCCCAGCTGTTCTTTTCGCCTCTTTTTACAAACTTGCCGGCGCCGGTAGCAGTGAAGGTGTTATTCGCAGCTACAACCGTGCAAACGCCCGCCTCATCAAAGGTGAGCAGCAGGTTACAGGTAACATTATTACCATTTTTATCTTTTATTACAACAGGGAGAACATCTGATGTCAGCGAGCTGGTAGTCAGTTTATTCACCTCATCGCTCTCCACATACTGCTGGTGCCTGGAGAGCGTCTGGTTCAGACTTCCGGTAAAGACATCGGTTCCACGGCGCAGGTAATTACCATGCCAGGTATTAACATATTTAACGGCATAAAAAATAAAATTCTTGCCGGCAAGTATAGAATCCGCATTGGTAATACTTGTTATGCGCACAGGTATTACATAATTATTGCTGAGCGCTTTCGGATCAGCAAAGAATGCATCTGTAAGCTGGACTTCCACACCTCCAGCCAGCGTACCTGTAGGAATAGTTATTTTGTTATCTGCCAGTGAATAGTAATGATCAGGCATTGGCAGGACCTGGCTTTTTCCGGCACCAAACAGAAACCCGTTTGTCAGCAAAGAATTGTCTACCGCAATATTTACGGTTACATCTTTCTTTGCATAATAGACGCCGCCGGTAGTAGCCATGATTTTGCATTTATGCTGGTTATCCAGTTGTGTATCAAAAACATCTTCTCCGAGCGTAATTGTTCTGACAGGATATTGATAGGCAAAATATACCGTCTGATATTTGAAATCCGGGAAATCCTTGGTTTTATTACAGGATGCCAAAACCACGTACAGCATTATCAAAGTGAGGATACGCATCTTCATAATTCAGTAATTTTAGATATTATTTTACTGCCAGCCGGCATTTTGGAGCAGGGCGCTATACTTGAGTTTTTCAGCATAAGGAATAGGCCCGTAGATCATATAATTCTGGTATACCCTGTCTTCTACCTGGATAACAGCAGGCACCCCACCGGAGATACTGATACCTCTGGCACCTTCTTTCAGGTCGGCTTTCCATCTGCGGAGGTCCCAGAAGCGGAAGCCTTCGAAGCACAGTTCCAGCCGTCTCTCATTCCTGATCAGCTGCCTCATGGTCTCCTGGCTTCCCTTCGATGTTTCGAGATATGCGTCGCCGTTACTAACGCCAATGCCTGCACGCTTCCGTATCGCCTTGATGACATCATAAGCCGAGTAGCTGTGCTGACCGGCGCCGGTAGGCCCCCAGGCTTCATTGGCCGCTTCTGCATAATTGAGGAATATCTCTGTATACCTGATATGTGGCTTATAGTGTCTTTGATTGTTGGCAGACGTAGGATTCAGGTTGACATCCTGTCGAAGCAGCTTACGCAGGTAATAGCCGGTACGGGTAGATGTACCCACTTTATTCAGTGCATCATTGGTAGTGCCATCAGCCGATGTATTGATGACAGTATTGTTCGGGCCTGCAGTACCTCCATTCACCAGTACAAACAACTTAAGGCGCGGGTCCCTGTTGGAGTACGGATCCGCGGCGCTATAGCCGCCGGCAGGATCGGAAATAGGATAACCATTCAGCATAGGGAAAGCATCTACCAGGTTTTGGGTAGGATTGATACGGCCATTACCATATAAGGTAGGAGGAAAATTATTCTGTTCCAGGTCCCTGCTATCCCCATAGTTATTTCTCCAGAGTATTTCAGCCGGATTGGCGCCATCTGCCAGTCCTGCGATCTCGCTTGTAGCGGCATACCAGCTCAGGCCATTTGCGGCAAGGCCTCCCAGGCCACCTTTCATATCTATCAGTTCCGCTGCCATATCAGCTGCATTGGCCCAATTTTCCGCATTCGAAGCGGCGTAGGCCGGACTGGCAGCCAGCAAGGCGAGTTTCGACTTTATCGCCTTTGCGATACGTGCGGTAAACAAGCCCCTGAACGTAGCGCCAAAGGCACGGTTATATTGCTCTACCGTTACATTTCCATATTTGGCCGGCACAACACCCTGATTCTCGAAATCCAATGGCAACAAGGCTATAGCACTATCCAGGTCGCTGTAAATCTGCTTTACACATTCATCGAACTTCGCCCTGGGCTTATTGAAATTGGAGGTAGTACCCTGGGCCTCTGTCAATATCGGAACGCCTAACAACTGCCCGTTATCACTCAAGCCGGCATGGGCCTGCAAAAGATAATACATGAACATGCCCCGCAGACCAATGGCTTCACCTGTCACACGCATAGCAAACAACTTACTGACAACACTATCCGCCGTCCATTTCACCTTAGGAATCTCTCCCATGGTAACATTAATGTACTGAATAGCCGCATAACAATTGGTCCACTGGTTCAGTGGATTGTTGATGGATGTCCATTGACCCTGGGCCATTTTCAGGTAACTGTTTGTCTGATCGTTCGTAACCGCATCATCGGTAGCCACATCATTGAAGTTCCATGAATTAGTAGGAATACGATTATATGCGTTCAGGAGCAAACCATACGGAAACCGGGAGTCGTTCGGATCGTAGGATACTTCCAGCTGCCGGTTATTCTCAATGGCCGGTTCGATAAGATCTTTACACGCAGCCAAACTAAACATCACTCCTATCACCAGTAATATTTTCTTATACATGCTATGAGATTTTAAAACTGTGCTTTTAAACCAAGATTATAGAATCGGGTCTGCGGCGCACTCCCGATATTCATTTCCAGCGTTTCCCGTTCTGCAGCAATTGTGAGCAGATTGGACCCGCTTAAGTACACGCCCAGCTCACGGACAAATTTCTTTTTCCCGATGATTTTACTGAGGTCATATGTCAGCTGCACTTTCCCTATATCGAACCGATTGGTGCTGTAGATCCAGAAATCTGAAGAACGGAAGTTATTATCACTGCTGAGGGTTGTCAATCGCGGGTAGGTGGCGGTTTCTTTGGTGGCGTCTGTCCACCTGTTGCGGGCTATGATAGAATATTTACTTTCACCATACATCCAGTAATAGGAATTGTTATTAAGTCCGTAGGCGCCGTATCTGCCAACACCTAAGGCGTAGAAGGAAAGGTCTTTCCATTTAGCTTCCAGGTGGATACCCCATGTCAGCGGCGATCCGTACCATCCTGCTTTTCCGAGATACACTTCATCTCTGCTATCAATAATACCATCACCATTCTGGTCTTTGTATTTGATATCACCAGGTTTTACCTGTCCGAATGATTGCGCAGGAGATTTATCTATATCCTGCTGGTCTTTAAAGAAGCCGAGGCTCTGCAATCCCCAGATACCGTCCAGTGGCTTTCCCTGTCGGTTCTGGTAGGCATCCTGGTATACTTCAGCGCGTCTGGAGGCCATGGTAGTGTACCAGGTTGCCGATGCGCCCAGTGTCCAGTCGATGCTGCCTATACGTTTATTGATGTTGATGCCGATATCAAATCCCTTTCTGCTATCTTCATTATAGTTGACATAAGGGATAAAGGAAGATACAGGCCAGTAGGTAGTAAAATAGCTGGGAAATAAGGACGATGCCTGAATGATATTACCTGCAATTTTGTTTTTAAATGCAGTGGCATTTACCTGGATCAGTTTCCGGAAGAAGGATGCTTCCATTCCAATATTCACTTCATCCCTCCTGGGCAGGTGCAAATCAGGGTTATCGCCACGGCGCGATTCTGTGGCTGGTATACCACTGCCGTCTTTCCATCCGTACCAGGATCCTGCTACGGTATAGTATCCCTGGTAGAGATAATAATCGCTTATATCCAGATCAGTATATACCCTGCCGGCAGAAGCATTTATTTTCAGTGCATCCAGCCATGTTACCCCCGACAAAAATGGCTCTTCACTGAGTTTCCATGCGGCGGTAACCGTGGGCGACAATGCTTCGCGATTCCCTTTAGGCATCTTTGCTGAATGCATATAGGCACTGCTGAAATCGAGATAGTATTTATGTTTGAAATTATATCCCAGCTGTAATCCCAGGTTGGCATTACCTGTTTTATGGTAAACTGCGGATTCTGATTGCTGGTAACCATTCACCAGCAGCATGGCGGACAGGTGATGGTCTTTCCCGATACTGCTGACATAATTAAATTGTCCGGTGGCAGCAATTGTTTGCCTGTACCAGGAATTACTCACGTTCTGTACGCCGGAAGTGGCGTCCTGTCCGTATTTCGTCAGACTACTGATAAGGTCTGTGCCGGAATAACTATTCCAGGAGGGCTCGTAGGTAGCGTAACTATTATTGTAGGAAAGGTTATAGGAGGTGGAATAATCAACGGCCATGGTTGCACGAAAAGTAAGTCCTTTGAGCACATGACGTAAATCAGCATTCACACCGGTATTGAACTGGAACTGACGACTGGTATAGCTGTTATGGCCACCTGCATATATTGCAGCAAATGGATTTGTCTGGTCCAGCTGTGTTCCACCTAACAGGTACTTTCCATCGATAATATGATTACTGTTTTTTACCAGCAGCTGGGAGGCGTCATCATCTGCCTCTATCATATCTATCGGGATCAGTGGTGTAAATCTATAAGGGCGCAATGTGGCAGCGCTGTTCCAATAATTGGCATTTACACCATTACCAGTATAAAAGATGGCAGCAGCATCTACATTACAGGAAATATAGTCATTCAGGTTAATATCAATATTACCGCGGATATTAAATCTTCCGGAGCGGTCATTTGTTTTTGCTTCACCAAAATTCAGGAGGGAGCCAGAAGTCCAGTACCCGATATTCGTATAGTATCTTGCCTTGTCGTTGCCGCCGGATATTTCAGCGGTAGCATCCAGCCTGCTGTACATTTTTTTCAGGTACTGGCTGGAGTAATAATCTACACTTGGGTAACGGTAAGGGTTCTTACCGGAAGCATAATTATAGATCGTTTCATCGCTGTAGAGTTTTGTCAGGCCGTCATTCACTCGTGCTTCGTTATAGAGCGCCATATATTCAGCTGAGCCCAGGTATTGAGGATAGCTTTTGGGAACATTGACGCCGGAATTGACCCGCATGGCAATGTGGATATTATCTGCCTGTCCTCTTTTTGTGGAGATGCATACAACACCTTTTGCAGCCCTGCTGCCATACAATACTACGGCTTCGGCTCCTTTCAGGAAAGAGATCTGCGCGATCTCAGTGGGCATAACACTTCCTACGTCCCTGGGTACACCGTCCACGAGCAACAGGTAGCTACCCGTTCCCCACAGGCTATTGCCGTTGAAACCCGGCACCAGTGCTTCCATGCCGTCTAAAGGGTAGGTGATATAGTTTTTTTTCATGAGCTCCTCCATATTGATCGCTGGCACATTTCCCGGGAGGTCTTGCCGGTCGGCATTGCGGAAGGCTACCTGTACTGTCTTTACTTTATCCGGGAGTTTGCCTGTATCCGCTTTAAGCCTGGAGGCGGCGGCACTGAAATCGTGGTTCAGTGTATCCTGCGCCGTTGCCGCTATGGAGCAGCAGCATATTATAGCAAATGGCAGGATAACTATTTTTATATATTTCATGATTAAATCCATTTACAATGATGAAGTACTTACCAGCCCGGGTTCTGTGGAAATTCGAGGTACATACTGGCATCCGAATTCTTCAATGGCAGCCAGTAATGTTTCATGCTGAATTTCCGTTCGAGTATGGTTACTTCACGCAGATTATTCACCTTATTGAGTTTGGGATCCGTGTTATTGAAAGCTCCTGTTCTGTCGAACTCCACTGATTTCTTAAGGGTATAAGGATTTTCTATCAGCAGCAACCATCTGCGGAGATCATTGAAGCGATGACCTTCAAAAGAGAGTTCTACTGCGCGCTCCCGTCTTACTTCTCCCATAAAATCGTCTGGTGAGCCGAGGAATTTTGCGGCCACATGACCAACACCTGCTCTGTCGCGGATTACATTGACAGCATCTGCCGCCGTTTTACCAAAACCAGGCGTACTGCCGCCTGCGCCACCATAGCCAATAGCAGCTGCTTCTGCATACATCAGGTAAACATCTGCCAGCCGCATATAAGGCACGTGAATATTCAGACTTTTATCATAGGAATATCCCTGATCGTAATCATTGGCAGTACGGGGAATAAATTTATACAGCAGGTAACCGGTACGGCTACCCGTAGAAATATTCCGGTAACTACCGTTGGTATAGAGATTGGCATACCGGTTAGGTTCGTCGGTAGTGGCGCCCTGTACACATTTCACGCCATCAAAAACGATATCATTGTAAAACCTGGGATCTCTGCCCTTCCACGGATAGGCAGGGTCATAGCCGGATTCAGGATCGGCCTGGGTAATGTCTTTAATCGGCAATCCATTGGCCATTCCATAATAATCTACATAGTTGGCTGTTGGTAAAAACTTCACGTCGCCTCCTGTTAAAAATGAGGGCGAATATTGCTTGCTGGTACCCCAGTTAGAACTGTTTGCACTATAGTACGGGCCTCTGAATATAGCTTCCGTACCACCTGGCATCAGCCAGTTCTGTCCTGTTGTATAGAAGTTGTTGAAATACCTGGAGAAGTCGAGTAAGTGGTAAGGAGCTTCGCCACTTTCACACAGCGACAACAACGAAGCAAATGCGTCAGCTGCTTTTTTGCAATAATCCTGGTTATAGGTTTTGCTACCGGTAGAAACATAGTTCATCAGCGGACTACCAGCCCATAAATAGTTTTTGCCGAGATATCCCAGCGCCATTATTTTATTGATACGTAAATCATTTTTCCCCAGGGTACGTTTGCCGGCAGTAGTGTTATCCCAGTGTACGGGCAACAGCGCGGCAGCCGCCTGAAAATCTGCTGCGGCCTTATCTGCACAGGCCTGGTAGCTCAATCGTGGAAGGGTTAGTTTCTGATCTGAGGGCAGCACTTTGTCTATATAGGGCAGTCCGCCGAAATACTGCATAAACATAAAATGGAACCAGCCCCTGAAGAATAAAAGCTGCCCTTTGATAAGGTCTTTTTCTTCCTGCGTTGCATCTTTTAATTTGTCGATATTTGCCAGGCCCAGATTAGCTTTGCGTATGCCGTACCAGCCTAGTGGCCAGAGCGATTTTGCGAAGCGGTCGTCGTTGGTATTTGAATTATTTCTATCCATCCACCCGGCCTGCCAGCCATCGAAAGACGACTGCCAGCCCCAGAAATCCCCATTGTCTATTTTTACTTCGAAATGAAAATCGCGGGCAGTAGATTGTATTTCATCTTCGCCCCAGTTCCAGGAATTAGTCCAGTAGGCATTGGAAAAATCCGGGATACAGTTATACAGCTCTTCTGTGAAGCCCTGGAAATTGTTGAAGTTTTTAAAGGCATCGTCACCAGCAACGATGGAGTCAGCTGCTCTGTCGAGGTATTTTTTACAGGAGTACATCCCGGTTGTTAATATAACCATCCCGGTGAGCACTAAAATTCGGAGATACTTTTTCATCATGTGGAATAGCTTAGAAAGTGATATTGACACCCAGATTATATCGTTTCACAGTAGGGTATGCACCCTGCGAGGCCCATCCTGTGCCTGCGAAGTTGGATTCCCTGTCATCGGGCATTTTCGTCCAGGTAAGCAGATTATTACCGTTGAGGTATACTCTGAGAGCGGCAAGCCCCAGGGTTTTGATAAATCCCTGGCTGAAAGTATAGGCGATTTCAGTATTCTTCAGCCTTACATAGGAGCCATCATACATGTATTGTGTTCCCCGGTAGTAGCTGGCAGGAGTAGATAACCAACGCAACATAGGGATTACATTGCCGGTATTGTCTTTTGTCCAGTAGCTGCCTTCGTTATAGACTAAGTGACTCTGTGAACTAAGACTATTGAACACCACCTGCCTGGTAGCGTTGTTGGTAGCATAGAACTGAACAAATACGCTGAAGCCTTTCCAGTCGGCACCGATAGTAGCATTATAAGTATTCTGGGGCCAGGAAGAATAACCGTAGGGAATATTATCCTGTGCATCAATAACACCATCGCCATTATAATCTACCAGGTAATAGTTACCTGGTAATTTCTGATTATCGTTTGTGTTGTTGATCGTACTGCCGTATAATTCGTCCCAGGTGTTGTAGATACCCTGGCTGACATAAGAATAGGTTTGTCCGATCTCCTTCCCTTCTGTTTTCTGATAATCGGGTAATAATGCCGGGTTATCTGCTTCCAGTATTTTATTTTGAGAATGGGTCATGTTAAGATCTGCCCACAGTCGTAATTTATTTTTCAGGGTCTTACTGAAGTGTATTTCTATTTCATATCCCTGGGATTTCACCTTTCCCAGATTGGCCACCGGAGCGGTAGTACCGTAATAAGAAGGAATAGACCTGCTACTACCTGCGAGTAATATTTCGCTGCGCAGGTCACGGAAGAAGTCGACCTTACCTGTAAATAAGCCGTTCAGCACGCCGAAATCCACACCCAGGTTAGCTTTTTCCACCTTTTCCCAATGAAGGTCCGGGTTACCTACTACGGCCTCTTTATACCAGGTATACGGACTATATTCTGCATCCACACCGGAGGTGCCCATTCTTGTCTGGCCACCATAAGCCCATTGCGACATATACAACCATCTGCCGTTGATGTTATCATCACCTATTTGGCCGTAGGAAGCTCTTATTTTAAACAGGTCGAGGAATTTGAGTGATTGCATAAATTTTTCTCTTGACAGCAGCCATCCCAGGCCTCCGGAAGAGAAAAACGCAAAGCGGTGCGCTGCACTGAATTTCTCGGAGCCATTATAGGCACCGTTATATTCTACCATGTACTTTCCGGCGTAGTTGTAGGTAGTACGGAATACCCAGTCTTCGCGGTAATTGGGGATTTCACTGCCGGAAGCGCTCTGGTTCCTGTTAAACAGGCCCATAGCTGTTACATTATGTTTCTGACCAATAGTGGTAGCATAGTTCAACTGTGCCTGATAAAATAACCTTCGCTGGTTGCCGGTAACCGCACCTGCTGCTGTCTGCCATTTGGCGCCTTCCTGGAAATCAAAGTTGGTAACGCCATCCAGTTTCTGTTTATAGATAGCCTGGCCGGTGAGCGGATCAATCCATTTGCGTTGGGTATCATTATAGAGATCAGATATTCCCCTGTCGCTTTCTACGAATGTATTATCCAAAGAAACAGTACCACTAAAGCGGAGGCCTTTCACCAGCATATCCAGGTTCTGTTCTATGGAGAAGTCTGTGGTGATGCGGGTAGTAGTCTGGTATTGAATTCCACCGATTGCCAGTGACCGGGCTGAATTTTCGGCTCTTCCTTCACTGGGAGAATAAAAGCCCCAGGAGCCGTCGGAATATACCGGCATGAAAACGTCAGGGGCGGTGGTATAGGCGTCTATCCAGGCGCCATACTGGGTGCCGTTAAATCCCCATGGACTTTTCCTTACGCCATAGGAGCCAAAAAGATTCGTTTTAAACAGCGTAGAAGGCGTCAGCTGAAAATCCAGGTTACTCCTTACGTTTAGTCTTTTAAAGCCAAATCCGGGCTTATAACCCCTGTTATTATCATATATTTTGAACAGGTCACCTTCACTGAGAAAATCTGCGCTGGTAAAATATTTAACCGTTCTGGTACCGCCGCTGATATTAATACTGGCATTGTTCGACATCGCAAAGTCTTTGAACAGCACTTTGGACCAGTCTACATTTGGATAGCGTTCTGCTTCTGCGAGGTTGGCGGGATGGCGGTATTTTTCCAGGATAGCTTCCGGCAGGTAGTCGTTCCAGCTTTCAGGCTTGAGGGCCAGTTCATATTCAATGGCCTCGTTGCGGATACGCAGGGCGTCGTAAGAATCATATTTACCCGGAAGTTTAGAAGGCACCTTCATGGTAGTATTTACCGTTCCCCTGATGGAAGCCTTTCCTGCCTGACCACGTTTTGTAGTAATCAGGATAACGCCATTGGCGCCACGAACGCCAAAGACGGCCGTAGCAGAGGCATCTTTCAACACAGAGATAGATTCTACAGAACTGATATCAACGCTTGTCATCGGGCGTTCTACACCATCTACCAGGATCAGTGGGTCCGAGTTATTCCAGGTGCTACGGCCACGGATGATGATCCGCGGGTCTTCTTCACCGGGCAGGCCGGTGCTGGCAGAAGTAATGAGTCCGGGCAGATTACCTGTCAGGGCAGCCCCCACGCTGGATACGCCTCCGGCGCGTTCCAGGACGGCGCCGTTTACCTGCGATACCGCTGCTACCACACTTTCCTTTTTTTGCCTGCCATAACCCACTACCACAAAATCATTCATCGCTACAGACACTGGCAGCAGCTGCACGACAGCCAGCGACTGCCCTGTTTTCAGCGTTAGTTCACCTGGCGCATAACCCATATAGGTTACCAACAGCACTGCCTGCGCATTTGACACCTGCATCGTGAACGTTCCGTCGCTGCGGGTCATAGTCGAATTACTGGTTCCTTTTTCTACTACCGTGGCGCCAGGCAGCGGCTCCCCCCTTTCATTGACGACCTTTCCTTTTACCGTTTGAACCGTGAGTTCGCTTACATTTTTCTCCGCATTCAATGGCACGATGGTTACCAGGTTAGGATTGATTTTTTTAAATGTCAGCGTAGTATTTTCCAGCGCAATACCAAGGATTTCCTCTACGGTGGCATTTCTAACGTGAATGGTAACACGTTTATCCATCGGAAGAATTTCTTCTTTGTAAACAAACCGGTAGCGGCCCTGGGCTTCTATCGCCTTGAATACCCGGATCAGGTCTACCTTATTTAAGGTCAGACTGATAGCCTCTTGTGTCGGGCCACTGGAAAATGAAGAAAGGAATAGCGCGCCAGTGAACAGCACTACGCACCTTACCAAATGTGACCAGGCAGGCCGCAGTTTTTTGGTCATGTTTTTCATAACTTATCAAACGTGAAATTTACTATTAGCCCCGGCAAGACAAAGCTCCGCCTGAAGGCACATGGAATTACATTACCTTCTTTTACTATGTTGTGCAGTAATTTGTTATTGGTTGATTGTTACTGTATTTTCTTTAATAGAATAGTGAAAACCGCCCGTTAGTCTCAATGCTTCCAATACTTCTTCCAGTTTTTCATTTTCAAAATTTCCGGTATACCTCGACTCACTAATACGGCTATCCGAAATATTGATTTTTACGTTATACCAGCGCTCAATTTTTCCAGCGATATCTGTCAGTGTTTCTTTATCAAACACCAACCTGTTCCTTACCCAGGCAGACTCCAAATTATTGCTACTATCCCTTCCCCAGTAGCGGATCTTACTCAGTACTATCAGCGGACTTTCTTCTGATTGTTTCGGTGTTGCTAAATTATTCGCGCTATCACAACGGTTGTTATTAATTAAGATTTTTTCTTTGGGTTTAAGGATGATCTTTTTCCCCGGGTCATTCCTGAGCGTTACCTCTACTGCACCTCTGATCAGCGCAGTTTCGGTTTCCTTTTCATCGTCATAGGACCGGATATTAAATGCCGTTCCCAGCACCCGCACGTCTATGGTATTAGTATGTATCACAAACGGCCTGTTATTATCGGGTGCTACATCAAAAAAAGCCTCACCTGATAACCTTACTTCACGTAGATGTCCTTCAAAATCACCGCTGTAGGAGATACTACTACTGGCATTCATCCACACACTGGTACCATCAGGTAATTTCAGTTGCATCCGGTGACCCGGCCTGGTAGTAACAAGATGGCTCACATGACTGGGGCCATTGTGATTATTTAGTTCTGGCAGGTATTTGATGCCCGCCACACCCAAAAATATACATACCGCTGCTGCCATCCATTGCCATGAACTTACTGCAGGACGCTTCAATATTGCAGGCTTTTGCTTGCCACCAGTTTCATCTGGCGGCAATGTTTCCATATCAATATTGTTCATCCGCTGCAGATGCCTTGCCAGCGCTTCCTCTTTATTTATTCCCTGGCCTTTCGGCCCGGCATTCCAGATAGTGCTGAGTACCTCCGCCTGTAATTTCAGGTCCGGAAAGATTTCCAGCAGCATATCCAACTGTGCCAGCTCGTCAGGGGTTGCTTCCCCGCTTAGTTTCAGACTTACTAATAACCAAATTTTTTGATCCACCGGCATATGCAGCTATCTGTTGTTAGAAGGACAAGTGAGAAATTGAAAATGTACCAAAGGGAAATAAAAAAAATTAAAATTTTCTCAGGATGGAGAAAACCGGTCATGAAACTGCAATAGCGCCATGTATTGCGGCGGCAATGCCGCTGTTACCTTTTTAATGGCAATCGCCAGCTGATTACGGACCGTCAGCACGGACAATCCCAGCACGGAGGCCACTTCTTTATATTTCATCCCGTCTTCCTTTACCAGTTGAAAAATAAGGCGGCATTGTGGTGGCAATTGTCGTATCGCAGCATGTATCCTGTTAATAATTTCATTGGAAATAAGCATATGTTCCGGGTTATTGAATTCAATCACTTCTTCCACAGCCAGGTCTTCCAGCCGTACATGCAGCATTTTATTCATTCTGGCATAATGGTTCAGGGAAAAATTCTTAGTCATTACAAACAGGTAAACCTTGAGGTTATCCACCTCAAGGATTTCCTTTCTTTTCTGCCATAATTTGATGAAAGTATCTGAAACTACTTCCTCCGCTACCTCCCGGGATTTCACAATAGAAAAAGCAAAGCGATGGAGGCCATCGAACAGCAACAGGTACAGCGAATTATATGCTCTCATATCTTCGTATAAAGCTATACGCAACTGCAAATCTTTGATAGTATTCTCTTGCTGCATGTACCACCAGTTAGGGATTGAGTGAATAGTAAAACTAATCTGACATATGCTGTTGCTGCCTGTTGTGTCCCTCATTGGAGGCACAACAAGTTAACAGGTGTTAAAAATTCACGACCTGCCAGTAAGCTTTCTTAGGCTTCAGTTGCTGGTCAAACAAAAGTGGATAGTCTTTTCTCCCTCTCACCGGAAAATTATCCAGCCAGGTATATCTGTCTGATACATTCCAGAAAGTAACGCCTGTGAGGATGCCTTTAAATTTCCTGAAAATATCAAAGCACATTTTATACTGCGTTAATTGTGCCTGTTCTTTTTCCGGCGTAAAGGCCATCAGGGTATCTCCAGCTTTAGCGGCCCTGGATTCATGCTCTTTTTTGTATACAGAGATATCCATTTCTGTTATCTGTAATGGCATTTTTAATGTAGAAAAATCATGCAATGTCGCTTCCAGCTGCGCTGCGGATGGTTCATTAACAGCCCAGTGCGCCTGTAGGCCAACTGCCTGCACCGGCACGCCATGCTCTTTCAGCTCGTTGATCATACGAATAATCTTTGCCCGCTTTACGGCGCTGATCTCATTATAATCATTATAGAAAAGCAGCGCATCTGGGTCCGCCTCATGTGCCCAACGGAAGGCCATTTCAATGAATTCAGGCCCACAGATGCGGTACCATGCCGAGTTACGGTAGAATTCATCCGGTTTATCGCTGATCACTTCATTGACAACGTCCCATGCATATACTTTGCCCTTGTACCTGGAAACTACCGTGGCAATGTGTGCTTTCAGTCTTTGCAACAATATTTCCTTTGACACCGTATCCCCCTTCTCATTCTTAAACAGCCAGTCTGGCGCCTGATTATGCCAGCACAGGGTATGCCCCCTTACTTTCATTCCATGATGTACGGCAAATTCAACGATGTAATCAGCATCCCTGAAATGGTATACGTTTTCCAGTGGATGAATAGCACTCATTTTCATGGCATTTTCCGGTGTCAGGCTATTAAACTGCTGTACTATCAAATCAGCCTCCGGTCCTTTGAGTGCCCAGGGAGTAACGGCAACGCCTATTGGAAAATAATCCTTATAGAAATCGTGCAAACCTTTATCCGCATTAGGCATTCCGGCATCCACCGGTTTATCACCTATATGAAAGAAGTCGAAGTCTGCATAGCCGCCACTTGTTTTAGTGGCATAATTAAACAAGGCAAACCGATACCCCATGAAATGCGGCAATGTATACGACATCTGTAAAGCATTCCCGATGGGCTTCCAGGATATACTGTCAAGGCTGTAATAGAAATAAGCTTTATCGTTTCCATTCCTGAAATCAGCCGCTGCTGTGAGGTACACGCGGTTTTGATGCAGGGGCAGCCCTTCTGATTCTACCGGGCTGCCATTGCCGGCATTCACCATCACCACGTATTTCGATCCGGCTGAATCCTTCACGCCTACCCAACCATAATTTTTCTGCAGGAGCAGCAGCCCGGCATTATCGCCGTCCTTCATGCCACTAACGTCGATGCCTGTACTGGCGGAGGAGAAAGGGCCGAAAGTCCGTTGCGTCAGTGTATTCCGTGCCTGTAATATATCTGCGTCGGTTCTGCCGGTGGTAATGCGCAGGTATCCCGGCCTGCGGGATAAAGACCAGTTGTTATTGTCGGGATTATGATCCCACTGCCATACCAATGGCAAGGCAGGGTCGCCCTTGCCGCGCGAAAAATCATCTGAGCAAACAATTCCCGGATCATATCCTTTACTTACTGGCAATGTAAGACTGTCGGGCACTTTACCTCCTGTTCCCAGCACTGGCCATCCATCATCCCAGGTTACCGTGGTGAGGTAAGGGATACGTCCAACGGCGCCGTTATCGCGGAACAGATAGGCATACCATTGACCTGCAGGTGTACTGATAAGACCACCCTGCGCTATGCCCCTATCCTGCAGCCCCAAACGTCCTTCATACGGGCCGGTGATTTTATCCGCACGATGGATCACCACCGTACGCATACCGTCTTTAGGCCAGCAGATATTAAACAGGTAATACTTCCCTTTATATTTAAAGAGTTGCGACCCTTCAGCAGGCAATCCTATCTTATCGCCGGCAGGACTGCTGGCATTCGCAATGATCATGCGGGGTTCCGTACCTGGCCTGATCCCTGACAGGTCATCGTTTAGTTCTGCCAGCATTATTTTTCCACTTCCATAAATCATATAGGCATGGCCGTTATCATCAAAAAATAAGGAGTGGTCATGCAGCATCGGTTTGAACGAGACAGCTTTCCAGGGGCCCTTCTCTATATCTTTTGTACTATAGATATAGGTTCTTCCGGTGGTTCCTGAAAAAGTACTTACATAGTAGGTGCCTTTATAATAACGTAAGCTGCTGGCCCAGGAACCTTTACCATAGGCATTTTTGCCATTGAGCAGCATCAGCTCATCCGCATTTTCCGGCACATTGCAGGCATAGCTGACAATCTTCCAGTTCACAAGGTCATTGGATTTCATAATGGGAACACCGGGAAACATATGCATGGTAGTACTGCTCATGTAATAGGCGTTGTTGTTCCGGATAACAGACATATCAGGAACATCCGCATAAATGATCGGGTTGGGCTGTTTGGCCGGCAGTGAATCTGCCGATGGCTTGAACGACGCCAACATCAAGCTGGTGGCGAGCAAAAAGGTTCCGGAGATAATATTTTTCATACAAAATGTAATCTTGATAGTTATTATAAAAACCGAATATTATGCAGACTGATCTGTTGTTTACCTTTCGGAAAACGTATGAACACGTCATGCTGTCCTGTTACTTTCTTTATATTGGCTTTTATCGGTTTGAAGCTGCCGGTAGCCGGCACCTGGACAGTAGCCAGCAATTGTCCGCTGCCGATATCATCCAGCCATACCTCTACAGGTCCCTGCTTTTGTGCAGCCGCCTGTAACTCAATACTCTTGGCCACTCTTTCTCCATTCCCGAAATCAACTCCTGCAATCATGCACCAGCCGCCATTTTCGCTATCGGGTGTAATGGATTTGCTTGCTCCAACTACATTTCTTTTCACACCAAAATAGTTGGAACTCCCAGCGGCGGGCAATGCAGAGAAGGCGTCTTTGTATATAAAGCAATCAAAAGCCGCCGGCCTGCCGGAGGCAAATAAGCCCAGGCTGGTCCCTACCCAGGAGTTAAAGTCGGGCTGTACTTTATCCAGTGCAGCTACATTAACGGGCACCCCTACACGGAACCATTGTTTACCGTCGGCGCTGTACCATCCGGTGAGCTCGTGGAGATTTCTTTCCAGTTTGAGCCACAGCGTATCACCGTACGGGTTAGGTACCGTTCTTACGGCGGTATCAAACTGAAGGGTTATATTTCTATCATCGCCATTATAGCTAAGTTTAGCCGTTACATGCTGATTTCCATTGGTAAGGAAGATGCCCGCCTTTGCAGCCCCGGCACCAGTTTGCGGCGCCACGCGGGTAATGGCTGTATAGTAATGGTCAGTTTCTTTTTGTAGGATATGTGCATCTGAGGAATCCGGCGTTAGTTGTAACCATCCCCTCACATTGGTAAGACTATATGCTGCCGCCGCTTTCCTGTTAAGGAAATGCCAGCAGAACGGCAGTTGTGTTGTGTTAAAATAATCAGATGTAACACTTCTCCAAGGTATCGCTGACTTTGGAAGAGCGGGCATTTGCAGGGGTTTGCTGGTAGGTGCGATACCCCATGGGCGGTCTCCTTCCCAGATGACGGGATATAAAGATGTTTGCCTTCCCATGCCAGACCAGTCGTCGGTGTCGGTTCGTTCATAGCTCTGGCCAAGTGTCCACCAGGAGCCATCCGCGAGTTGCAGCGGTGCGGCAATATGATTCGGTATTTTAAAGGCCAGCGCAGTATCTGTTGTTGGTTTGAAGAAGTTGCCCAGGCGCTCCCATTTGGCAGAATCAGCCGTCAGTGTGGAGGCCCTGAGTACATATTGTCCGCCGGAGACGTCTCCCGCCGGGAAATAATAGTAATAACCGTTTCGTTTGCACATGACAGGACCTTCTGCCCAGCTGTATTGTAGGTGGGCGTTAATCCAGTCTAAATTGATAACAGTATCCGTTAATTGCCCATCGCGGCCCAGGCGCTGTAAACGATTAACTTTCTGGCCATTTTTGATGACCATATACGGAGTTCCTTCATCGTCCACAAAAATAGAATTGTCGTAGCCCAATGAGCCGGTAACGGGGTTTGTACTCACCTGCACCGGGTCGGACCATGGCCCTTCAGGGGATGGCGCCTTGCAAAACCACTGGCCATTGGAAGAGAAATAAACCCACCAGGAACCATAAAAGTGGGTAATGGCGCCCTGCCATATACCGGCACCGGGCTTGTCTCCCACCCAGGCTGCCTTTGATGGCGGCACTACTCTGCTGATAACTTCCCAGTGCACAAGGTCTTTTGAGTGATATACAGGCAGATATGGAGTGAAATGGAAAGAAGACCCGCAGTGATAAAAATCATCTCCAGCCTTTATTAAGGTAGGATCGGGATGATCGCCTGGCAGCACGGGATTTACGAAGGTCTTTACACTTGTATAGTTATCCGACTGCGCATACGATGCGGTGAGGCTGAACAACAACAGACCGGATGCCAACAGTCGGAAAAAAGAGGTATTACTAATCATAACTGGTTGAATAACAATAGTGGTAAATACATTTTTATTGCCTATGCCAGCCAGGTAATACCGGCACGGTATAAGGATTTTACTATAGTCTTAGGGGGAGCAGCAAGCGTTTGGGCTCCTTTTCAGTTGGCGTGGAGGCAATAGCTGCTACTATGAAAAAAAACTGTTTTTTCATTATAACGTGGTTGATGGTTGCAGGAGCGCTGATCAACAGATAATTAATAGTCATTTTGACAATTATTATTTTTTCGCCAAATAAACCATTTAACAGCATTAAAGCCACTAAATGGTCAGATCTCTTTCCGGCGGTCAGCTACTTCTTACATAAAGGAAATAAATTCCTTTCAATATTAATAATAAATTATTTTTCATTTTTCCGGACATGGAGGAATCCCTTGCTATATTATCAGGAACAGGATCAGCGGACAGGCCTCCACATGAAAATGGGGGAAGATTGTTTAAAATAAGTTATATTATACTTTTTCTGATGAAATAATTCATTTATGAGATATACGTTTAGTTTTATCTTCTTGCTGGTATCTGCTACGGCAAGTTTTGCACAGCGTGTTACCTTTAATAAAGGAGGAACCAGCAGCAAAAACTATTACGAAGAAATTTCATATGAATACACGAATGGGGTCATGTTTGTTACACCCGAGATCAACGGAATAAAACGAAAATTCCTTTTCGACACGGGCGCGCCTTTACAGATCACGGATGAACTGTATAATGAGTTAAAACCGGAGATAATAAATCATACAGAAATAACGGATGCCACAGGAAACAAGGACCGGTTAAACATTGTAGCGATCGCCAATCTTAAATTGAATAATCTTTCTTTCACAGGGGTACCGGCTTTGGTTACAGGTAGCAGTATGTACAAATGCTGGCAGGTAGATGGTGTTATCGGCAGTAATTTACTACGTAATTGTATTGTACAAATCATACCAGCTAAACACCTTATCATTCTAACGGACGACGAAACAAAACTCTCTCTTAACAAAAAAATGCAAACGACGCTTGAAACCGGGGAACCACAGAGTTATCCATTTTTCATGGTACAGCTTACAGAAAAAGAGACGCTGAAGATTGGTTTTGATACAGGCATGAGCGATTTCCTAAGGCTAACAGCAGCTCATGCGAAACGCTTGGAAAAGGATGGCATCATCGAAAAAATCTCCAGCGGATATGGCATTAATCGTATGAGTCTATTAGGTTTAGCCGTGCCGGATAGTTTATTCCGGATGAAAGTTTCGAGGCTAGGGATAGCCGGATGTAACTTCACGAATATAATTGCCGAAACAGGTAATGGCAGGAATACAAGAGTAGGTTCAAAACTATTGGACTACGGTACCGTAACAATCGATTTTATACATCACTACTTTTATTTTGAACCTACTACAGACCATACCGACAGGAGTGAAAAGCTGCTGCCATTAAGACCAATTATAGCTGATAATAAACTGGTAGCCGGCATGGTATGGGGTACACTCAAAGACGAAGTTAAAACAGGTGACCAGATCATGTCTATCGATGGGGAGCCCTGCGAGACGATGGACTTTTGCGCATGGCTGAATGACAAGGCTGATTGGTTTATGAAAAAACAAACCGCCACCCTTACGATAAAAGAGGCACAGGGAAACTTGAAAAAAATCAGCCTGAGCAGGGAATAATGTATCTCTTTTTGATAAAGGACGCAGGTACTGAAATTATAATACTACGTATAGTCATCAACGTATTTTACCTTTTATCCCATGAAATACAACAACTGCTTAACATAAAAACCTGCCTCCATAGTACAGAGACAGGTTTAAAATTAATCTTGTGATCTTTCCGGAATCGCTGCAACCAATAACAGGAGGCCGCTTAGTTATAGTCTAGCATTCGTTTTACCATTTCCGTATATCGTGTCCCATATTGTAACTGAATTCTATTCAGACAATCATCTATAATATATACAGGTAGCTGCCTTTTATAATTTACCACTATTGACACATCTGGTAACTGCTTGTTTTCGGGAAGCTTATCCGGGTATAGAACATGTAATTCATCCGGGTGAAAATCAGTCAGGTTAGCGGTAGGCAATAGTGTTAAACCATAACCCGTAGTAATAAACGGTTCCGCCAATGTTACACTTTCCACCGACTTAGGAAAAGTACGGCTATAAGTATCTATCACAGCAGCCAGTTCCAATTCATTAGCGCCATCCTGCAACAACACACCTACCTTCCTGTTTTTCCCAAACAATACTTTCTTTCCTATCACTAACTTATCACCGAAACCTACAGGTACACTATTATGTGCAGTTTGTTCCGAAGAAAATTTGTAGTGAATTAATCCGCTTACCCGCAACATTTCCCGTCGCCCGAAAATGGTATCAATGATAGCAAGTGCTCCATCAGTGGCATTTGAAACACCGGCGGTGCTATATAGCCTCCCACAGCGTGTAACACTGATATTATTTACCCATTGGGGCTTAGTATATTGTTTCCGGATGCGTGTATAATCAGAAGCGTGTGTAGTAAGCAACTTACCATCATAAATACCTGTTGCAGCAGCTGTTAATGCACCATCACAAACAGAAAGCATGATAGTAGTATCACGATAATGCGCCCTGATCCAATTGACAATGACCGGATTCTGGTGGCGGGCATCCATGGCTGACAGGTTAGGTACGACGATCACATCTGGTGAAATGCCGGCAACATCCAGCTCTTCAAAGGAGAAATGAGGCAAAAGGAAAATTCCTTTCTGCAAAACAACAGGAATTTTCTTTTCCGCAACGACAAATACATTTATCTTTTCAGTAGCACTAAATAAGTAATAAGGCGCCATCAGGTCAAAGATTTCAGTCCCATTATTATCTGCAATAATTACCACTGTTTTCTTTGTGGTATCGTACTTCACTTGTTTGATGGTAACAGGAGGTTCTCCCTTATATGTTTTAAAGTGCATAAATTCCCGCACAGGAGCACAGGCATATAAAAACCAGGTCACGACCGTCCCGATCATCAACAGTATTAAAACTGTTACATTTCTATTTTTCACTTTTTTCATATTTTTTGTTATCTTCTATGTAATTGCCGACTGGCATTAAAACCGCATTCAGCAGCCATTTTAGCAGCAAATACGATTTCCCGCGTCATATCAACAAAAGTAGCTCATGCTAAATTTCCCCAAAAGGACAATCAGGCGTCAAATACGGCCATTTATTAATTTCTATGATTCAATACCTGGGGTTGGCACTTCTAACAAATATCTCCGGGAAAATATTCTTCACATTTCACCACGTTTTATGTATCATTACTAAGACTTTAACCCTTTTCCATGAAACGTCACTTTGGAAATATCATCGTTTGTGCTTTTTTTATCCTGTTAATCCCCCATGGGCTGGCGGCTCAAACCGATCCTGTTTTTAAACCCATATCTGCTGATATAATCAAACTGACGTCTAAAGTATTAGGGGAAGACAGGAAAATTTACGTCTATACACCACCGGCAGACACCTCAAAGCCCGATAAGCATTACCCGGTAATGTATGTACTGGATGGAGATAATCACTTTAGCCTGGTGGCAGAATACTGTCGGTATCTTAGCCGCCGGGATGTAAATGTTGTACCTGAAATGATCATTGTTGGTATACCAAATACCAACCGGACAAGAGACCTCACGCCCACCAACAGTATTTTTGATTATGATGGGAACCCTGATACCACTGTAAATTCACGGTATAAGTCGAGCGGCGGTGGCAATAATTTCCTGCAGTTCATTGGTACTGAACTGATTCCACATATTGATGCACACTACAAAACACAATCTTTTAAAATTCTTGCGGGGCATTCATTCGGCGGTATTACCACGGTCAATTGCCTGCTGACACAACCGGATATGTTTGCCGCTTATATAGCCATCAGTCCATCCTTCTGGTGGGACAGAAGATATTTATTGAACCTTGCAGCGGAAAAACTAAACAATGACCGGGTTAAAAACAAAATCATCTTTTACAGTGATGCCAATGAAGGTATGTCAAACGGAAAATCTGCCTTCCATGATGATGTTATAAAATTCGATTCCATCATAACCCAGCGAAAGATAGCGGGCTTAGACCATAAGTATATTTGCTATCCTGAAGAGACACATATGACAGCGCCGGTGAAAGCTTATTATGATGCTTTGCGGTTTATTTTTAGAAAATGGGACCTTCAGCCCTAGCAATAATAATATGCAGTACACCTGTATTTACAAAATACAGGCATTGGCAGGATACGAAATTCATAGCCTGAAAAATCTATTATCACTAAGGGCTGTATATTTAAATGCTCTTTACCTTCACTACTGTTATCTTTTAAAGTAAGCCTGCAGACTTATCAATTTAAATTAGATTAATTATTGGCCCCTTTTTTAAATTAAAATAATTTATATTTGAAGGTATTGTTAACTTGAACCCAACATATATATTATATGTATAAAAAGCTGCTTTTCTTTTTTTGCATGTTGCATATTCATCCCCCTTTATATTCCCAGCACTGTGACTGTAGTACCAACCTTAATTATCTGATAACCAGCGTAACAAAAAACTATGCAGGTTATGAAGATAAGATAACAGCGCAGGTAAAGCCATCATTTGAGAAGTTTACAGATAGCTTGCGTAATAAAGCTAAAAACACTACTGATAAGGATTGCTATAAACTACTTAAAAGCTGGCTGGCCTATTTTAACGATCGACATCTCGCGATAGTATTCAATGATAGTATAGACCACCACAACTTTATCAGATCGGTATTTTCAGATGAGCCCAGCATCGCGCTGGACAAAATCACCCTGGAAAAACGTTTCAGGGAAAATGCAGGAAAGCATACGTTGGAAGGCATTTGGAAAATAGAGAATTCCCTGTATGAAGTAGCCATTATTAAACGTAATACGAAGGAATATTTGGGTGTCATTACCACAGCGGATAGCGTTTTCTGGGTACCAGGTCAAATTAAATTTGAGTTGCGGGCAAAAGGAAATGGCAGGTACCATGTCATTTTCAGAAAACGAGACCACAGTAAAGAGGAATCTGATATGGCAATCGATCCATCTGCCACTACACTTTTAATGGCTGGTGCTACCTGGAAAAAAATGTCCCCGGATGGGAATACTACCCTCAATAATGAAAACAAGGGTGAAGACGAAGGCATTTATTTTAAATCACTCAGTAAAGAAACCAACATATTACGGATTTCTTCCTTCGCGCTTCCTAATAAAAAAATCATTGACAGTCTGATAGAAAAGAACTTTACCGCGTTGACCAATACTCCTAACCTGATAGTAGACATACGTGGAAACATAGGAGGATTTAGTGTATCATATGCTCAGCTGCTACCCCTCCTCTATACCAACCCCATAATCACAAAAAATGTAAGTATCCGGATTACGGATGAAAACATTGCACTTTATGAAGAATTGTTAAAAGTGCCTGAGTATCCAGTCAAAGAAAAGGAAGACATCAAAATACTTCTGGAGCAAATGAAAAGCAAAAAAACTGGATATGTGGAGGAACCCGATGAAGAATATAAGCAGGAAAAAGTATACACCTATCCTAAGAAGATTGCAATGGTAGTAGACAGCGGAAGTGCGAGTGCTTCCGAAATACTTATACTAATGGCTAAGCAGAGTAAAAAAGTAACACTATTTGGTGGCACTACCCTGGGTGCTGTGGATTATACAGAATTGGTGGCTGCGAGGAAACAATATTGTCCTCACTATCTTCTCTGGTGCCCAACCGGAAAGAGTAAGCGTTTACCCGATTATCCAATAGATAATATCGGTATAAAACCAGATATAAAGATTAATAATACAGAAAATGACTGGATTTCATTTGTCCGTAATTATCTGGAAAAAAAAAATTAAAAATATGCCTGAGTGGGTATGCTTATGATTGGAATTAAAAAAGTTTGAGTCCGGGCGCTTTTGGTCTGTTCTACTGGCGGGGGAGGAATCTTTTTATCTTCTGCTGCTGCCTTCTTTTCCTCTTCAGCTTTTACCCAGCGGCCTACCAGAGAGTTTATTTGTGGCAAGTAGATGCTGGAATAAAGGGGGCGGTAGATCGTCAGGAACATCACCAAATACAGGACAGCCAGGAATAGAAATAAGACAGAGAAGCCGACCGATGTAAATCTATTTCGAGCCATAATAAAATACAGCAACGATCCTATAGCAAGGAAAATAGCAAAATGCCGTACCACGTATTTATACCAGTATGCAGATATTAAAACCTGCTTCGTTCCTTCAATGCTCCAATACTTTGAGCTGTGCGAATTTTGTTTGTGTACCTGTTGGAGTGCCAGCCGGTTAAAGGCGGCATTAAGTGGGAGATCAAAGGTGAAAAAAGAGACAGTACGATTAATAGGTTTTCCTATGGTTTATCCTTTATCTGAATATAAGGGAAAAATTCAAATCATGATTAATAGTGCCAGTTTTAATTAGACAGATATAAAAATACTATATGGAAACTATATTAATATCACTGCTTCTTGGCCTACCAATAACTAATGGGAACGGCATGATTAAATCCATGGAATGCGTCAGTAATTCACTGCCATTTTTGACTTCGTGGGCAGTATAACAAAGGTCAAAGCTATAAAGGTTGAACTCAGAATAGAGTTCCCTAACTTCTTGAACGTTATCATATGATAAAATCCATTTATACATTTGATTCTTCTTTAGATAGTTCGAAAGCTCAACATGACTTTCATGTTTATAATAATCTAGATACAATGCCTTTCCCTGCTTGTAATAAGGAGGATCTAAATAAACTAAAGCATTTGTAGTCTTAATTTTTTTTAAAAAGGCCAATGCGTCTAAATTTGAAACAGCGATTTTATTGCTGAACTTACTGATACAATTAATCTTTTCAATTAGGAAATCTTTGTTAAATCGACAATCAATTTTATAATTTGCTTTTTCTTGCCCTTCAGGACTTTGTCCTCCAATTGGCCCCGCTGCTAGAATACCCGATCTATTAGTTCGAGAAAGGAAAAACGTTGCAAATGCTAATTCAAAAGAAGGTGCTTCTGATTTTTTGAAAATCTGCCGTTGTATTTGCCACTGCTCTAAGTTAATGGGAGTTTCTCCAATTTTCTTTATAAACCGTTTGGTATCAGATATAATATATTGCCAGAATGAATAAATACCTATAGAAGCATCATTAATTGCGATTCGATCCACCGATCCTTCAAGTAACAAATTTATAGCAGCCCCAGCACCTCCCGCATATGGTTCAGCGTATAGGCTGCCAGTCATGCCGTTGCAATTCAGTACATCCTTTATAAAGGAAGACATTAAGGTTTTGCCTCCTGGGTATCTAAGAGGTGTATTATTCATTTGGCACCATTATATTTAAATTTTGTCCATATTTAATGAATCTGCAAAGGTATTATAAGTTTCAATAAATTTATCAATAAATTGCTTAACTTCTTCCTCATTTTCAGCTGCCCATGCATCAATGACTTTGTATCCATTATTCCCCCAATACTTAATGTGAGTCTTGAACCATTTCTTTGCCACTACTCTATCTTTCATTAATTCATCGAAATCCACATTCTTAAAACAAACTTGTTTTGTATAAGTGCCGTCAGCCTTTATTTTTTCCCAAATGTCAGAGTTGTCATCCAAATTAAACAAGAAATGCGCAAGTACCCTTTCTGGAGAATTTGTTCCAGGGAGTATAAGATAATTATCAAGACTTTCAACTTTCTTTAAGATGGTTTTATTGCCTCTGACATCCCCATCTAAAAACGCTAGTGAAAAGGGAGAAGTAAAAGAGGGAACTTTACCGAACCCTAAATCAACCAATAAATTACAGGAAAAAGCACCATCAAAAAATTTTAAATTATTTGCTTTTCCTTTAAGGATAGCTTTACAAAAAATCTCTCCTTCCTTATCCTCTGAAAAACTCAGCAGCTTTAAGCTCTTACTTTCAGAAATTGTAACATTTAATTTATGAACGATAACGTTATACGGAACATCTTGCAATATTTTTACATTACTATTCTTCTTTTCTAAAAATAAAACTCTTACCTGATCTTTTGTGGCAGTATGCTTTTTATTTTCTTCTTGTAGTTCACCTGCTCGCTCTAAAAGAGTTAAGGAATGGGTTGTGAAAAATATTTGAATATCATATTTAGATGCATATGTCCTTAGGGCATTAAAGAGCTGTATTTGCGAACCGGGGTAAATTGTTGCATCCAGTTCATCAATTGCCAAAATACCGCCCTTGTAATGATGCTTATATTTTTCTTTTAGTCTTTTGAAAGAAATTATAGCGAGAAGGATTTTTCCAATATTATCTTGGCCGGCAGAATTTTGCTTCCAGTCGTAATAATCAGTATTTATGCCAAGTGTTTTTTTAGAAGGACTTTCCAAAAAGTTCGAATCTTGTATGTTGTCATTCGACATCAGTATGCTTTTATGCGCCTTCTGGAAAAATAAAAGTTCAGCAGGTGTTAAACTTACATTTTGGCTTGCCTTTAATTTTGGATCTTCTCCAATGGGCAAAAGCCTTTGTAAGCTCAGGTAAATCACAGGCATTTGAATGTACCCCGAACCAGCGGATCTATTCCCCTTTTTCCAAAAACGTATATCCTTAGCTTTGCCCTTATTTCTTGTTATACTTTCCACAGTAAATGGCTCCCTGCCATCTGTAAGATGTAGAGTCCATTCGTGAGATTTGGCAATATCGAAATTTTCTGACAGTTTGAATTTATCCTTGAACCCAGACTTGAAAGACCCACCAGTAAGTGGTTTTTCTGAAATCATTGGATGCTTTTTGTCTGAAATAGTGAAAGGCTGAGTTAGAATGCCTAATACTGTAGTTTTTTGAGTGCCATTTTGGCCTGCGATAACTGTAAGTTGAGAGCCCAGTTCCAAATTTACAGTATCAAACCCCCTAAATTTTTTAATTTCTACTTTTGAGATTATCATAAATAATGCATTGGATTAATATTGGGTGGTTTCCCAATTTTTTTTAAAAACAGGTGGTATTTGCATTCACCAATATAGGTCTACAAGCGATATGGTAAAACTTGGAGGGATTTTGGTTGGTATGAGATCAACAATACCATTGTATAACCAATTTAAGGTATGCAATATATGTTATTAATAAATCCTTACCAACACCTAATTATTAACCTATTGGCTAAAAATTTTCTTAACTTCAGATGGTCAATATGGGTCTTTGTAAAGCTGTATAAACTTTGCGCCTAAACTCAAACATTATAGAGGAAGTAATAGAGTAAAAGCAAAAAACCTGCGACTAGCGCAGGTTTCCTGTGATCCCGCTGGGACTCGAACCCAGGGCCCATACATTAAAAGTGTATTGCTCTACCAACTGAGCTACGGAATCATTCCCTTTTCTGTGTGTTGGGGTGCAAAGGTAATCAAAAATACTTCTCAGCCAAATTTTTATAAAAATATTTCTTTTTTCTCCTGGCGTAGGGGTAAACGGCTACTGGCGTGTCGTATAAGGGAGAATGCACCATATCATATCCAAAACCGCTGTCATCAGGCATTTTCGACGGGATCATGATTGCAGGAGCGGTGAAAATCAAGGCTATATAACACTTTCGTTATGCGCCAGGATTAGGAATTGTGCAGGCGTGCATATATATTTATGGCTTTAGCTCCTTCAACAGAGCTGATTTAAACCTTTGTCAACTTGTCAACTGTTATTTATTACTGCCTACAACCTGTAATTTATGGGATTGCAATAATGCCATTCCGTTTATTGTATTTGTTGTCTGATGTCATGTATGGTCTGCTTTACTATGTTCTTTCCTACAGAAAGAAAGTAGTGATGGGCAATCTGCGTGCATCTTTCCCGGAAAAATCTGAAAAGGAACTACAGCGCATCTGTAAAGACTTCTATCATTACCTCTGTGATATGTTCCTGGAAACTTTCAAAACGCTTACCATCAGCAAGGACGAAATGGTAAAACGCTGCCGGTTCACACCGGAAACAGTGGCGCTGTTCAATAAATTATCTGCAGAAAACAAAAGCGCAGTACTGGTAATGGGCCACAAGGGCAACTGGGAATGGGCCGGTAATACCTTCAGCATTTTATGCCAGCAACAGCTGTATGTTATCTACCATCCGCTGGGCAACAAAAATTTTAACGACCTGATGTACCGCATGCGTACCCGCTTCGGTACCAAGTTAATCGCCATGCAGGATACTTTCCGCGAAATGGTGAAAAACAGGAAAGAAGTCAATGCCACCGCCTTTATCGCCGATCAGTCGCCACAACCTGCTACCGCACAATGGATCCCTTTCCTGCACCAGGATACACCCGTGTCTAAAGGAACAGAAAAGATCGCGCAGAAAATGAACTCACCAGTCGTCTATGTATCGGTGATAAAAGAAAAAAGAGGCTACTACCGGGTAGAAGCGAAAATGCTTATCGAAAATCCTACCGCCGAAAATGAAGGCACTATAACTGTATTGCATACTAGAAAGCTGGAAGAAGATATCATCGCACAACCTGCAACCTGGCTCTGGTCGCACAGACGCTGGAAGCATAAAAGACCACAGGCAGCCTAGAAAAAACACACCATCACTTAAGCAACAACACCTGCCAAACCTGCAACACTCAAATCAATTGACCTATGCGCGAAGGAAAAGATCTTATTTTGGCCACCAAACCTTATGCTAATGAAATAAGGTCCAGAAGCTGGTTCCACCTGTGGACCACCCTGGGATTACTGGCCGCAGCACTTGCCTGCACCCTTTTATTGCCATTTTTTGCTGCCCGGCTTACTGCCAGTATCCTATCCGGATTACTGATCGTACGTATGTTCGTCATCTATCACGACCATCAGCACCATACTATCCTCCAGCAATCCGCTACTGCCAACGCTGTCATGGCCATCTTCGGACTCTATATCCTGGCGCCTACCAGCATCTGGAAACGTTCGCACGACTACCACCATAAACATAATTCCAAACTATTCAGTGCCAGCATCGGCTCCTACCCGATCGCCACCAGGTATAAATATGAGCAGATGAGCGGCAGGGAAAGAAGAACCTACCTCTTCACACGCCACCCACTCACCATCCTGGCAGGATACCTCTCTATGTTCCTCATCGGGATGTGTGCACAATCTTTCCTGAGTAGTCCGCGTAAGCACCTCGACAGTCTCCTGGCTATTATCATTCACATCGGTGGCAGCGCTGCTATCATCTATTTCATGGGATGGCAGGCCTGGGCGCTGTTTATATTGATTCCTTTTACCATCGCCTGCTGTATCGGCGCCTACCTGTTCTATGCACAACATAACTTCCCCGGCGTTACCTTCAAGGAAAATGAAGAATGGTGCTACCACGACGCCGCACTGCTGTCGTCCAGCTACATGCTCATGTCGCCAATTATGAACTGGTTTACGGCCAACATCGGCTACCACCATATTCACCACCTGAATGCGAGAATCCCGTTTTACCGCCTCCCCGAGGCCATGGCCAATATCCCTGAGCTGCAAACGGCTAAAACAACCAGCCTGGGCCTCATGGATGTCATCGCCTGCCTACGGCTTAAAATATGGGACCCCAAGCTGCAACGTATGATCACTCTTCGCGAAGCAGCCGCACTCAGCCGTCCTAAATTAAAAGCAATGCCTGCTCCGGCCGCAATAGCCTCCAAAGCAGTATAAATAATACTTCATTAAAACAGCAGCGCCGCCTGAATCATATGATCAGGCGGCGCTGCTGTTTTAGAATAATCAGTATGGTAAATGGCAGTTAATGCTTAAAAAAACTATCTATAATTGAGGCCAGCAAACCCGCAGCCATCCAAAAGCTACCCATCCCCAGTATGTAAGCTACCAGGGATAAAACATACCCCTTTATTTTCTTTCCTCCCAGCACCTGACCAATTGCCCACATGCTATATAACATGCTAGCAAGCTCTGAAACCAGCTTCATATTTTTCCCGGTAATCCCCTGTACCAACGCAAGCATCGCGTATATCAGCATGCCAGTACCAAGCACAAAGCACAACATAATCAGTATCTCAAAAAAATTATACCCACTCTTCCTGATAAATATTTTCAGCCAGCCGCCTATAAAGAGACCCATAATTATATTCGAATAACCATAGTGCCCCTCTATCCATTCAGTAATGGCAGCAAACGTCTTGTAGTTCTCCGGGTCACTAATCCAATGGTCTTTTTCAATATGGAAAAAGTGAGTGATCAGCGTATATACCAGCGAACTGATTACCAGGAAAATCACCGGCTTTACCAGCCGGCTCCTGTCTTCCGTCAGAAATCCCCTGATATTCTTTCCCGGACGTATCAGCAACTCCTTGATCGTATACAATATGCCTTTCTCAAAATGGAGGACATGCTGTACCTCATGCAGGATATAGTGCCCATCCACCCTTTTCAGCACCGCAGCGGTACCACAATGGCCGCAAAACTTATCTGCTACAGCCTCATTACAACTCTTACAATTCATAGGACCATTATTTAACTTCAGCCGCTGATCGGGATTTCAACTCAGCCTTAATGGTTGTATACTTCCTGGATAACAATAAAAATACAAATCCATATGATGGCAACAATGCGATATAAGGCATCTTCTTTTTGATAAAGAAAACACAACCGAGCATGACAAGGAATAAAATCAAGAATCCTATTAAAAGTCCCAGGATTCGGTTTCGTTGTTGCTGAAGATCTTTGGTGCTAGTACCTGATAGGCTCATAAAAATAGATTTCCGCCAAAAATCATGACTTTTTTCTTGCTAATCCCTACACCAGCGTGTAAATTTATAGCGACCTAAACGCTTATGATGAAAAATAACCCCGGCGCTACACTGCTGACAAAAAACAGATTAGGAGAAATTACTGAAAAAGACATCGCCGACCAGCATTACCTGGAAGTGGTGAAAGCCTTTGCACGCCTGTCTTACGAGAGTACATATGTGATAAACTATTCAAATATGTCATTTGAGTATGTGTCAGACAATCCTTTATTTCTATGTGGCAATACTGCCGAAGAAGTCATGCAGATGGGCTATGAGTTCTATTTCCGTCACGTACCCGCGCCCGATCTGGAAATGCTCTCCATACTGAACGACGCAGGGTTTGATTTCTACGCACAGCTACCTCAAAATGAAAAGAAAAATTACAGCATCTCCTACGACTTTCACTTGGTTACCAAAGCAGGCAAAGAAATACTGATCAATCACCGGCTTACCCCTCTTTTTCTTACCACAGAAGGTAAAATCTGGAAATCTATGTGTGTAGTATCGCTCTCCTCCCAGCAAACAGCAGGAAACGTCTGCATCTACAAGCATGGCAGCAACGATCGCTGGAAATTAAACCTGGAAACTAAAATCTGGCATAAATTTACCAAACCAGAACTTACCGACAGGGAAACGGAAGTACTACGTATGCATGCGCAGGGATTTTCCATCAGCCAGATCGCAGAAAAGATCTTTGTGGCACCGGATACCATCAAATACTACCGCCGCCGGATATTTGAACGACTGGAGGTTGCAAATATTGCAGACGCCTTAGCACATGCAGTCAACAACAGGCTACTATAAACAGAAAAGCGCTCCCATTACGGGAACGCTCTTGCGGAAAGATTGGTTTTAATACTATTTCAGTAAGTCTGCTAACTTTTCATCCAGCGCCGGGCCTGCACCCAACGCAATAATTTTACCGGCAGGATCTACCAGGAAGGCAGCAGGAATAGCCACCACACCATATTTCTTTGCAACAGGACTTTCACCACCGATCAGGTCGGACACCTGTGCCCATGGCATTTTTTCTTCCGCAACGGCCTGCATCCATTTCTCTTTTTTATCATCCAGGGAAACAGATAAGACAGTAAAGCCTTTATCTTTAAATTTGTTATAGGTAGATATCAATGCCGGCACCGCTTCTCTGCATGGTTTGCACCAGCTGGCCCAGAAATCTACCAACACATACTTCCCTTTATAATCTTCCAGCGACACAGCCTTACCGTTAACATCATTCAGCGTAAATGCAGCTGCCTGCACATTGTACATACCCAATGCATTTTCACCACCGAATTTCTGCATCGTCATTCGCTTGATGGTAAATGTATTTTTTACTTCCGGACCTACTTTAGTCATCAGGTCTTTATATTCTTCGCTGCTCAGCTTATTGTTCAGTATCGCATTCACCAGGAAAGAACCCGCACCGGCATTCGGATGTTTCACCACCCAATCATAGCAAGCCTTTGCCATTGGCACCTCCAGTTGATTCAAATCATGCTGCAGGTTTTTCATCGCTTCTTCGTCTCCCAGACTGACAGCTTTTTCCAGCTTCGCATAAAGCTCCTGTTTTCTGGCAGCAATCGCATCATTCATCGGCAGAATATTATTCCTGATATCTAACCAATCAGCTACAAAGGGACTACCAGTAAAAACAGCATCCTTAAAGAACGGCCCGTTACCAGTGATACTCATTTTACCTGCCTCCAGGTACAGGACAGTACCCTGCTCCTGTTTACCATTTTTGCCGATCTGCATGATATAGGTAGTACCACCTTCGCTCATATCACGATCAAAGGTGAAATGCCCGTTTTTCACAATGGCGGTATCAACGTGGTTTGGCAATGGTGCCCATAAAACGACAGTATCCCCTTCCGGCAAACCTTTGATATTCACGTCCAGCTGTAATCTTTTCTGGGCATTGGCTGATAAAGCGGTACACAATGCGAGTCCCAAAAGCATTCGTTTATTCATAAACGTAATTTTTAAATAATGAAAATGATAACGCCAACCTTACCAGGTGTTAGCAGAAAATATGTATCAAATATGCGTGTGTGATTATTTAGAATGGCAGAAGGCGGCGGCTCAATTTCTCTGCTGATAAATATTAGCAATCCTTTGCTCAAAGCCAGGCCTGAGCGGATGCCCGATATTACCATTCATGATGTTACCCTCCTGATCTATCGCTACCCAGCGGGTAATACCTGTCAGACAATAATGCTCCACGATTTTTTTCGCTGCAGGATCATTACGGTCAAAGTTCAGGAACAGGTTATTCTCTCCATCAATATGGTGATCGATTGAAAACTGCTTCAATTTAGCGCGGTTGGCGGATGAGGCATCTTCCCATGCTACCGTCAGAAACACGATATCGTTTTTATCTTTATAGGTAGCTTCCAGCTGCTTCAGATTAGGCAAAGACGCCACACAGGAGGGACACCACATTGCCCAGAAATCTATGATAACGATCTTTCCCTTAAAATCAGACAGGCGAACAAATTTCCCCAGGTCATTCTCCAGTGCGAAATTAAATGCCGGCATTCCAGGTTCCATCTGCTGGTACGACTTATACAGCGAATCTGCCGTATGAACCGCCGGTGTATTAGGTTTCAAAGCTGATTTAATAACCGGGTAGGTAATCTTCATATCAGGTGTAAAAGCACGTTCCTTACCTTCTGTCTGCAACCAGTTAATGGCTTCCGTTTCCTTGATCCGGTCTGCCTTACAGGCAAATAATAATTCCTGTAACATGCTCGCTTCCGTAAGTGTGGAATCTTGTAGCTTTCTGCCATGGTACCACAGGTACACCGCCTGTCTGGCGATATCATCATCGCCGAAAGCAGTAAGCCCCGGCGCAGAAAAATCATATCCTTGCATATACCAGTTGCCCAATTCCTTTGTACGTGGCAGGTCTTTGTGTGCATCCAGGAAATTGAATTTAAACAGCAGTTGCTTTTCCTGTTCAAATGCTGTTAACACCGCGAGATTCTCCGCCTGGTTTATTTTTGCAGCACATGTCTTTTTCGCTATCAGGGCTGCGGTAGCAGTAATAAATTCATTTGCCTGATCAATAGTATTTATTTTAGAGAGATCCGCATTGGTATACAGGCTATCGATCAGATAGGGCAATAGCTGCCTCGCTGCGTCTTTCCCGGAACAGGCAGCCACGTAGCGGCCCTGCACGATTTCAGTTCCTTTGTACAAAGGCCGCAACTCCAGGTTTACCTGATCACCGGCATTGGTAAGTAACGGACAGCGATTGAGTGTAATTACCTGGGTAGTAGCGGCAAGGGTTTTCGAGAATATGACTACTGGTTTATCTTTTTCTATAAAAAATATCTCACTCTTACATTGGTTAGATTTACTATCCAGTGAGCTGAAGCTGATCATCCCGCTAAAAACAGGTGATGTATTAACTTTTACATGAAGTGTGGTTACCGGCGGTGTGGCCGCATTTGCCTGATGGCACAGTAACAGGAACAGGAAGAAACGTATCGCCTTCATTATTCAGTATTATGGTTTAAATAAAGGCAAGGGGTTAACAAAAAAGGGTGAATAGAAAAGGAGAATATTTTTGCTTATAGCATTGATTCAATTTTTGCCTTCAGTGCAGCCTGCTCTTCCGCTTCCATCTTCTGCGCGCTCATGTATACGATATGCCCTGTTTTATCCAGCAGCACCACTTTGGTAACACCTGCGCTCTCTTTGGCGAAATGATAGAAAATCTTCCCACCATCATCTTCCACCATCGGATAAGTAACCCCAACAGTAGCCGCAAATTTTCGTATAGTCGCCGGCGTTTCCTTCAGGTCAATGCCAAATACTTTGAGGCCTTTATTTTTATATGCCTGCCAGAACTCCTTTTCCAGGTGAGGCATCAGTTCGCGGCAAACGCCACACCAGCTGGCGGTAAACTCCATCAGTACTACCTGTCCGCGCAGATCAGCCATAGTATAGGCTTTACCATCTACCACCTTTAACTTCATATTACCAGGAATGAGGTCGCCCACTTTTACCTTATAATCCCAGAAGGTAGTATGATTCGCGTCGGAGCGATCTTCTACCAGGCTAAACATTTTCACAAACGCATCAAACTGACCTTCCGGAAGACTTGCTGCCAGTATATCTCCTTGTCGGCCGATCAGGATGGTACGCGGCAGTGAGCTGATTTTATAGTGCTGTATAAATTGCTGAATATTCGCATCAGTAGAATTAGCAGGAATAACCACATTTACCACTCTGGAATTTTTAGGTAAGATGCCAGTAGCGACTGGCTTACGGGTTACTGCCACGAATATCATAGCGGTATCTTCCTGGTTTGCATTCCAGGCTTGCCGGATGGTGTCTGCACCATGATCGTTTTTGTCCTGGTTATCCCAGCAATAGAACACGATCATTTTTCCTTTGCAGTCAGATAATTTAATCTGTTTGCCATTGGTACTGGAGAGAGAAAAAGAAGGCGCTGCGGAGCGGAACGGCAGCAGCTCATTCGCTGGCTGCTGAGCTTGTGCAGCCAGCATACCAGTGAAGAGTATAATAACGGTACTAAATATTTTACGCATTCATTACGGGTTTAGGTTGCCAATAGCCTGGAGGTCGATGCCTTGTTGCAGAAAGAACTTAACAACTACATTGTATTTGGCCAGGATCAATCCCTTTGTGTCGTAGGATGGCGACAGGAAGGTCGTATCCAGGTCTGCTTTGGAATGTCCGGTTATCAGGCCTGCAAAGCCAGAAAAATCCCAGGCAACATTCTTTTGCTCACTGGAGATGCCATATGGACTTTCCAGTAGTCCCAGCGATGCATAATCGTTGGACCCCGGAGATGCATAATCAGGCAAAGCATATCTCATAAATTCCTGCGGGATTTTCAGGCTACCTGCCAGGGCAGCTTGTTGTATATAAGCCCGGTGCATGTATGACCTTATTGTAGCGAGTTCTGAAGGAGTTTTTTGCAACAGCGTGCTATCTGTCCAGCCAATACCCAGCATAGTCCTGCTCATATAAAAACCGGTAACTGTTCTCTCCCATGGCCAATCCCTGTGCCCAGCGTCAACTGTATCAATTGCTGCTGCGAGGAAAATTCTAACCGGCATCGTTTGTTGTAAAAACTTTTCCGGGTAATAAGCCAGGCACTGTGATTTGAAAAATTGCAGGGTATTGGCTACATAAGCAGGGTTACCTTGCATTGCTCTGGCAGGTAATAAAAAATTGTAGCTGGTCGAAAAATCCTTCGTATCGAACTTATAGAGGATGTAGGAACCATACTTTTTATGAAATGCTACTATGGAGTCGTCATATGGCTGATTGCCCTGTGGTAATACATAAAGGTCCGGTACTTCCACCGGTGCCATTGCTTTTTCTTTCTGGCAGGATGAGATCGTCCACATTAACAGCGGCAGCACTATTATCATGCATAAATGCAATAGAAAAGAACGCATAAATTTTCTTTTTACAATAATTAGATATTGTTTTAATCCGGTTGGCGGAGGTTACCTATCTGCGGATTCTGTGTGATCTGAGGATTACGCAGGAGCACATCGTTAGGGATAGGTAATACATACTGCGGGTCACGTTTTTGCAGTGTAAATACCTGTGTTACTTCTTTGCTGGGCTGATAATAATGTTTTATCGACGGCATACCATATCTTCTTAGATCCATCCAGCGATGGGTGCCTTCCATAAAGAGCTCACGCCTGCGCTCATCGCGGCACATCTGCAACAGCTGATCGGCAGGTTTAAGTGTCCAGGGAACAAACTGTGCTGGCGCAAATCTTTTGGCCCGCAATGTGTTCAGGTTGTTCAGGGCCTCCTGTGCTGCATTTGCATCGCCTTTAGTTTTATAAAGCTGTACATATGCCTCTGCTCTGTTCAGATAGGCTTCTGCGCTTCTCCAGCTGTTTCCCATATTTACATTGGCATCGTTACCCTGATCCATGTTGAGTTTTACTACACTGTAAGGAAACGCCGTATAGGGGCGTAAATTATCCGGAACAATGGAGTAAAATACATTCGAGCGCAGGTCATTGGGCTCGAATTTGCTGCCCAGATCTGTTGACATACCATATGCAAAAGCTACTCCGGAAGGAAACGATTCCAGCATAGAACCATAGTACCATATCGTTTCAACATTACCGTTTCCAACAATAGGTTTCCTGCGGGCGTCAGGATCACCCCATCCATTCAGCTCCATTAGCTGCGGGTGGTAGCTGATGACATAATCGGCATGTTCAATTGATTTATCCCATTGCTCCATATACAGATATACTCTGCTCGCCAGGAGATGAACAGCTACGTGGGAAATTCTGTATAACTTCTGGTCCGCCTTGGTAGCACCAAGATAATAGATGGCGCTGTCCAGATCTGTAGTTATCTGCTGGTATACTTCTTTCACGGATTTTCTCACCGGCAGCTGGTCCGTGAGTCCGGCATCCAGTTTCAGCGGTACCCCCGGACTTTTCTCTGGTGTTGTAGTGGAATCATTATAGGGAGCGGCATATAGGTTTACCAGCATAAAATAATAAAATGCCCGTAGTGTATAAGCTTCTCCTTTGTAAGTTGCCTTTTCAACTTCGCTGCCAACAGATTTATCAAGGTACGTCAGTGCTACGTTTGTACCCAGGATCAACTTATAATATATAGCCCATGAATTATATTTTTCTTTCAGTGCACCTCCGGCGCGGGCACATAGGTCAATAAAATCAGGTTGCCATTGGAAAGCAGGCGCATTACCAGTTGTAGTTACCTCATCTCCCGATGCGAATGGTCCTACATAGGACTGGATATCATCATCCATCATCCTGATATATGGCTGCAGCAGCGTAAACCTGTCAGGGTATCCATTCGTAAAAAGTATCTCTCCAAAATCTTTGGTGGTTTTGGGTACTACATCAGACTGCGTTTGTTCCGCCAGAAATTTCTTACATGATGCTAAACTCAATATAGCAAAGGCTAAAACAATCATCTTTTTCATATACTGGCATTAAAAGGTTACGTTCATGGTGAATCCATATTGTCTGGTGACAGGCAGTGTGCTGCCACCTACTCCATCAATTTCAGGGTCTTGCCCCTGTAGCTTCCTGCTGGCAATTGTGAAAACGTTTTGAACAAACAGCCCTGCAGTCATACTTTTTATGCCTGTTCTCTGGACAAACTGCATAGGTATTGCATAATTCATTCTAATTTCACGGCAACGTATGAAGCTATTGTTCACCACTCTCAGATCAGATTGATCATAGGCACCATAAGAAGAAGTACCAATCCCTGGAAGTGCTGTTATGGTAGTTTGATCAACAATTGCAGGTATATCTGTTAACTTCTCATCACCAGGCTTTTTCCAGCGATGGCTTAAATCTCTGTTTACATTCACAAACGGAGGTGGCACCGCATCACCGCCTGCTAGCGTCGGGTTAATTGGATTCAGTCGTTTATGCGATCCCGCCGAAAACGCGAAGAGTGCACTGGCACTAAGATTTTTGTACCTGAATGATGGAGAGAATCCCCCGCTGATAGCAGGAATTTTCTGCCCTGAAAATACGAGGTAAGAGGTAGGATCATCTGTTAACCCTTTCCCCTCCAGATCATGGAACATCGGTGTTCCATTGGTTGGATCCAGGCCTGCAAATCGGTAAGAATAAAAGCCGCTGATAGGTTTACCAGGTACAAAAGCATTCGCACTCAGATACCCCGTGTTTGCATTGGTGAATTCGTTTGTACCAATCTCGTTGAAGTTCTTACTGGTATTAAAGCTCAGGGTCAGATTCGTGTTCTTTTTCCTGATAACCTGTACGGCCATTGTCAGCTCTACGCCCTGATTGGTAAGGTTGCCGGCATTTTTATACATAGCATCCACCCCAAATTCATAAGGCAGTGCTTTTGATATCAGCAGGTCTTTACTACGTTTCATATAATAGTCGCTGGTGAGATTGAGCCTGCTATCAAATAAAGAGAGGTCAATACCAAAGTTCCACTGATACGTTTTTTCCCAGCGCAGATCAGGATATGGTAAACTCTTGATCCCTAAAAACGGAACACCGGTAATTTCATTTTTGTCTTGTGGTAACTTAGAATAAGTAGCGATCAGTTCCGGACCTACGGCAGACACCACGTTGCCCTGGGTACCTAATGATCCTCTGATGCTGAGCCCACTGATGATACGACTCGTTTGTAAAAACCGTTCATTGCCAAGGTTCCATTTGGCAGACAATCCATAGTTCGGTAAAAACTTCGCATTGGAATATTGCCCGAATCGGTTGGAGCCATCGGAACGTATCGTGCCACTGATAATATATTTATTATTCAGGCTATATACGGCTGTCCCGAATAAAGACATCGTATTTAAAGTACCTTTCGTTATAGAGAAATCAGCTGTTGACAACAGGGCACCGGGGCCAGGGAAAAAGTTCATCCCACGGTCAGGAAAATAGCCTGGCTGCGTAGTAGATAACCCTTTTGTCTGTACCGAACTAATTTCATTTCCCGCCGTAACAATGAACTGGTCACGATTCCTGAACAGGCTCATGTTATATTCCAGCATATTGCGTGTATTCAGGGTCAGCATGTTCTGGCTGCCCAGATTGGTAATACCTCCATATGGATATACAGATTCTTTCAGTTGTGCATCTGTGGGTGTATAATCGATGTTCCATCCGCGCAGATCGGTCATATAGGCGGAGCCTTCATATGCAGCAGACATTGCCTCTGAAGCACTTGTAATTACGGAAGAAGTATTACGGAAGGTGAGCCCGCCAATTATTTTATAACTCAGCTCCAGGCCAGCCACCATAGATTTAGTGCTGCTATTGTTTTCGGACTGGGCAATTTCATTCAGGATGTTAAAAGTAGTTGGTGGCGGAACGGGTAGCGCCTTAATATGTGACATCTGGAAAGGATAATTGGCACTGGCAGCTAAGGTGCGCGTAGTAGTTAATGCATAAGTCATTGGGTTTATGCTTCCAAAATACCCTTGCTGGGTATTGTAGTTACCAGATAACTGGAAATCCACCATAAGCCTTTTGCCTGCTTCTGTATGCAACGACAGGTTGGCCGTATATCGTTTCATCCCATCCAGTTGCGCAGCTCCCCGGCCATCTGTATAGCTTACAGACCCGTAATAGGTCGTTTTTGCAGCACCACCACTTAAACTAAGCGAGTGCGTCATACTGAATGAATTCCTGAACAGCAGCTTAAACCAATCTGTATTATTGGTTCCCAGTTTAGCAACTGCTGTCTTGAACTGTGCCTCGGTAATACTTCTTGAAAAGAGCGCCTGCACTAAACCCTCATAGGAGAAGGTTTCCGCAACACCAAATGTTTGTGTCTGCATTAAATGGGCATCAAATAATTCCTGTGATAATTGCAACCTTTCCCGGGAATTCATCAGGTTAAGATTATTATAGGAAGGGCGTGCCTGAAAAGACATGCTGGTATTGTAAGAAACCCGCATAGGGCCCGCCTTACCTCTTTTTGTAGTAACAACGATCACCCCGTTGGCGGCACGTACGCCATAAATAGCGGTAGCTGCAGCATCTTTCAGAAAGGTGATGTTCTCAATATCATAAGGATTCAATCCACTAACGGCGTTTCCTATCATGGAAAAGTTGCCGGTTTGTGCATCTGATATTACATTGTTTAATTGTGTAGATGACATATCCACCGGGTCAGGCCTTACCACACCGTCAATTACCCAGAGCGGGCTGGCATTTCCCACGAAGGTGGAAGTACCGCGCATACGAATAGTAGGACGGCCATTCACACTACCGGAAGTATTCATGATCATCAGGCCGGGCACTTTACCCTGCAACATCCTGTCAACGGAAGTTTCACCGGGTTGTATCACCTGTGCTGCATCCAGTTTAAATACAGATGCGGTAGACATCCGTGCATCGATTTTCTGATACCCGTTTACTACCACCTCTCCTATCTCCCGGGCAGCGGTGTCTAACCGGATAATCATCAGTTCTTTTTTCGCATCCTCGGCGGTAACTGTACGCAAAATCGTTTTCATACCGAGCATGGATATACGCAATTGCTGCCGGTCATACATGACCATGGAAAACAGGCCATCCTGCATGGTAACAGAACCCTCTCCGGTGCCTACTATCTGTACAGTAGCACCGGCCAGACTGGCACCATCGCTGGTTTGTACCTGTCCGCGTACCGGGAAACCCAGTACACCACGCTGTACCACTTTTGCTTTTTCAGGGATGATCATCACCCCGCGGAAATACTCTGCAAATGACAACCCCGAATTAGCCAGCACCTGCTGCAACAGTTCCCTCAGTGTTACGTTTTGCTGGTTCACGGTTACCAGCGGCGCCTTACGTACCTGGTCCATATTATAGGTGAAACGTACATTGGAGATAGTACGGATATCCTTTAGTACGGTAGATAAGGGTTGTTTGACTGCCTTATAAGATACCCTGGTATCCAGTACCGGGATTTCCTGCGCCTGCATTCTGCCTGCCAGCATTAATAAAAAGGATAGCAGCAGCAAAGGCATGGCACACCCTTGCATGACCCTCCTCATAGAAGGTAAGCCCGTCATTTTTTTCATTTTGGTTAGATATAAAGATTAAACTCCCTGCCTGACCATAGCAGCATGGCCAGTAGCATTGTTACTATCTGTTTGTTCAATGTTGCCCGGCAGGTACAGAACGTGCTACATATATTGTTCTGCCTTGAATCCGGAAGGTAATTTCGCCGTTGGTAATCCTGATCTGGTCCAGCACCTGTTGCAAATTCTCAGGCTGAGCCAGGTCCAGTGTAAAAGTTAATTTTTCCAATGATGCATCCTCAAACTTAAATTCATAATCAAAGCTGCGTCCCAGACTATTTACTATGGTTGATAAATCAGCTTCTTCAAAATATATGTCGCCATCTTTCCAGGCGGTGAATATCCTTGTGTCTACCGTATGTTGTGTCAGCTCCCCTGTCTGCGACTGATATACCGCCTGCTGGCCGGGAGATAGTAGTATTTGCTGAGTGCCTGCGGTCACACTTACCTTTCCGTTGGTGAGTGTTGTCTTCATCGTTGCAGTGTATGCATTGACGTTAAATGCAGTACCTAATACCGTTACGGTTTGGTTGCCGGAGTGCACCACAAATGGCTGATGTGCGTTGGCGGCCACCTCAAAATAAGCCTCTCCCTGTACCTGTACCTCCCTGGAGGCGCCTGTAAAAGCAGCGGGAAAAATCAATATAGAAGCAGCGTTTACCCATGCCCGTGTGCCATCTGCCAGGGCAATGGTGATCTTCCGCCCTTTGGGAACCACCAGTGTATCATAGGTGATGGCCGTGCTTTTCTGTCCGCCTGCATTATATACAATACCTGTACTGTCTGCCTTTATCGTAGACCCGTTTATATTTTGTGTGATAGCGGTACTGTCCAGTGTCAGCACTTTACCATTCGCTAATTTTATCTGGATATGCTGCTGTGGTTTTAAGTCGGCTTTGGCCATCACAGGTGGCTGCGCGTGTTGGCGCTGTGTCCACCAGCTACCGGCAACACCCAGCAGCACAGCTATTCCGGCGGCTACTGCCAGTCTTTTCCCCCAGGTTACCCTGAGTTGTTTTTTAGCCCGTGCTGCCACAAAACGCTGCCAGCCTTCTTCTGTAGGGAACTTCTCCGGGGATTGCACCCGTTGTTTCATTTCCCTGGCAGTTTGCAGCAGGTCGAGTTCTGCTGCTGTAAGGCCGGAAGTATCCGCATTTTTCAATGCTTCCTGTATTTTTTCCCAATCAATGTCGTTTCCTGATGTCTCCATAACGATATATATTAAAGGCAATCGTCTTTATAAAAGGGGTGAAGAGAAATTATTTTTTTTCAGAAAATAATAACAGCAGTATTATAAAGACGATCATCCAATCGCACTCCTTCCGTAGAAACTGGTAGGCTAGTTTAATTTGTGTTTTAACTGTATTAACAGAAATATTCAGCTGATCAGCGATGTCCCGGTATTTGAGATCATCGCGGTTACTCAGTAGAAATATGCGCTGACGCTGGAGGGGTAAACGGCCGATAGCCGCCCACAGGGCGGCGTCACGCGTTTCTTGCAGCTCTTTGTCATCTACAGGAGCTGGCAATTCCTCTTCCATAAAACTGGATGGATCATTGAATACGACCTTACCTCTTTTTTTCAGGTAATTGATACAGGCATTGCGTACGGCTCTGGTGGCATAGCTTTTAAAATTTTTTGTGATCTGGATCATTGACCGCTTATCCCAGCAGTATAGGAAGAAGTCCTGTACGATATCCTTGGCAGTAGCTTCATCTTCAACAACAGCATAAGCGGTAGCGCATAAAAAAGAATAGTTTGTTCGGAAAAGCTCCTCAAATGAAGCCGGTTCCATCGAATTTGGTTGATACATATTCCATTGTCCCCTCCCATAAACATTATCAACACAAAATAGACTAAAATCCGGATTTATTTATCTCTCGCCTGTTTGTCTGTCATATCTGTCAGGACAACTACTGTTGCTGCAAGATATATGTCTGTTCGGCAGTTGTTCATCCATTCCTCGTATTTAGCTAATTTGTCGGATGATGGCTGTTGTATAGAGGTACCTTTAATAACCAGCTGCTGGTCAGCCGGCAGTTTTAATGCCTGATCGATGGCATTGTTATAGGATTGAATGTTGGTAAGTTGTTTTATGAAAGCATTTCTATCAAGACTAAAAGCAGCTGCTGAATGCATCCGTAGCCATTCTACGTCCTGTTTCACCAATGTGAAGGAACTATCCTTATCAATTCTTTGCTGTGCGTTATGTGCAATGGCTTTCAGTGTTCCGCCTGCTGAAGAAGGCATGTAAAAGGCCTGTTGAACGGAGTCGGCAGCGAGGGCTGTTTCGTTGTCGCGTTCCCGTAATCCGGCATATTCTCTTTTACCAGGAACGATGATATCAGGAACAACGCCATTCAGCTGCGTGGTACCGCCATTAATACGATAGAACTTTTTAATGGTAAGCGCCAGGGAGCCGTAATTAACATCAGGAATTCCTTTGTCGGCATCACCTAATTTGCCCATCGGCAAAGTATGCTGCATGGTTCCTTTTCCATAGGAAGAAGGACTCCCAATTATAATTCCGCGGTGATAATCCTGTATGGCTGCGGAGAAAATCTCAGCGGCGGAGGCGCTGCTTTCATTGATCATTACTGCCAGCGGCCCTTCGTACAGGGGCTTATCTCCATTGGCTATCGGATAGGGTTGTACGCCTTCTTTATCTCTCCCCAGTACTACCGGACCTGTTTTCACAAAGAGACCTGTCATGGCTACTACCTGGTCCAGTGAGCCACCGGGGTTATTCCTTAGATCTATGATGATACCATCAACCTGTTGTTCTTTTAATTGCTGTACTTCTCTCGCAACGTCTATGGCACTACGGGCGCCATCCGGCCTTTTAGCGTCCAGGTAAAACTCTGATAGCTGGACCAATCCAAGTCTTTTAGTACCTTGAGTGATAACGGCGCTTCTGGCCGCATTGGCATCTTCCTTAATCTCTCCACGTTTTACTGTCACCTGCTTTTCAGTGCCAGCAGCTTTGCGCACCAGCAGCTTCAGGGTAGTGTTGTTTTCGCCGCGGATCATTTTGGAGACCTCCACAATGCCCATCCCTGCTACATCTACCATTTTACCATCGTCGTCGCTGAGTTGCAGGATCAGGTCATCTGCCTGGAGTAATCCGCTCTGGTCGGCGGTTCCGCCGGGGAGTACCCTTTTAATATATACGGTGCCGTCTTTTACGGTGAGCTCCAGTCCCAGCCCGAAATAGCGGTGACTCATCATAGCTTCCCGGATGCCTGCATCGGCGGGCGCCATGAAGGAGGTATGCGGGTCCATTTCCATTGTGATCGTATTCATATAGGCGCTGAAACGGTCGTCGGCGGCGGTATTTCCCAGCAGGTTTTTAAACATGCCGTCAGTGGCGGTGAGCACTGCTTTCCTGGCAGCCTTTTCGGCGGCGGCATCGCTGAGTTTTTTGTCTTGCTGCTGCATTTCCACCATTTTACGAAGCACCTGGTATTTCAGGTATTTGCGCCAGACTTCTTTTCTGGCGGCTTCATTAGCTGGGTAATCAGCGTGGAGTCGGTCTGTTTCAAAAGTTTCTTTAGTGTTGAAGGTCATTGGCTGCGCCAGCAAGGTGCGGTACACCTGCTGTACTTCCAGGAGGCGTTTATTGGAGAGCTGAAAAATAGCGTTGAAATATTCAAGGGAAGGTGTTGTCAGCTCATCATCTATTTTAGTTTCATATTGCCGGAGGGCGGCGATATCCACCTGGAGAAAGGTATTTTTATTACCATCGAGTACGTTCAGGTATTTCTTCCAGATGGCTTTTGAGAAATCATCATCTATAGCTTTAGGGGCGTAGTGTTGGGTCATGATATGGTTCATGACGAGACGGATTGTGTTCTTCCTGTTCAGTTCTTTATCAGTTTCCGGATTGCTGGCATGGGCGGTGTATCCTATTGCCAGTAATGGTAAAAAATGCCAGTATTTAGCCATCTTTATATCAATGATTACAGTTTTATATGGGTAATCCGGATATAAGGCAACTTAACTGGCAAAAGGGGTGAATGGGGAGGCAGGGATAAATAGTATTTTATGGATTTTTTCTTTTGAAAGGGCCTTTAGGCGCGATAATTTCCAGGTTGGTACCGTCAGGATCGGTGAAATAGGCTACTGCAGTCCCGAAGCCGGCGCGTAGGCCGTCTGCCTCTTCGAAAACAATGGGTGCTCCTTCCGGTACTACGCCGATCTGTTTCAGGCGTTCCATGGCAGCATCTATGTCGTCTACTTCAAAACAGAGGTGCATGGCGCTGATCTGATTATTATGGTAAGCTGCTTTTTCCGGTGCCGGCAGCACATATTCTAAAATATCTATATTCAGATTATCCAGGTGGAGATTGGCAAATTTAATGCGGGTATCTTCCAGACCTTGGGTTTTGGCCATTCTGGGGCCGCCAATTTCATCGACATTGGAAACCTTGAGTCCGGTAAGTGCTTCATAAAAAGCGATGGATTTTTCCAGGTTGCGGACAGTGATGCCAACATGATTTGCCCTGCTGAAACCGGGATTAATTTTCTCTGCCATAGTGTAAAATTTTAGACGTCTTCTGCCGTCGGAAAGATGGTTGATGACGACTAAAATGAAACAGTTCCGGGAAAGGATTTGTTTGCGATACAACGCATGCTGCAAACAAAAATTACTGAAATGTGAAGCCTGGCCGTTACGGCCGATATAATGCTGGATTAATGGCGGTCAAAGCGAAACTTTGCTGCGGTATAACCTGTTCCCTGGTAAGGAGCAGGGAAGGTTTATCAGAGAGACATTTTCCGGCCTTCCATTCCATATCAGGTTTGGTTATCCTCAATGTAGAATCAGCCGAAATAAAGACGATTGCATCTTCATATTGCAAATTAAATTCCACGCAAAAAGGAATCCAAAAGGCATCCAATGCCTCGTTATTATAAAACACCTCTTCCGGAGTCAGTTCTACAATATGCGTTCCTGTCCTTTCATTCACTTTATATCTGATGGTGACATTCTTAAAATTCAGTGCCAAAGCATCTAAATGTTTTTTTATAGCTACAACCGGAGCTACCTTGATTTTCTTTTTCATGATACTAAATTTTATGAATCTTTTTTGTCTCACAGCAAAGCCTGGCCATTACCGCCAACAAAGTGGCTATTTACAGTGGTCAGGGCGAAACTTTGCTGCGGTATAACCTGTTCCCTGGTAAGGAGCAGGGAAGGTTTATCAGAGAGACACTTGCCGGCCTTCCATTCCATATCAGGTTTGGTTATCCAGAAGGTTTTATCTGTTCCATTGGGGCAGATGAATGAAATATTTTCATTAAACAGCTTATCAAATGCGATGGAGATCGCAGTCCAGTATTTTCTCAATTCAACATTCATAAAATATTCAAATGGCGGCATCACCTCAATGACATGAATATCCATTTTCTCAATAAATGCATATTTCATTTCTACTTTTTTAAATTTCATGGCAAGCTTATTTAACTGCTGTTTAATAAATATTTCTGGCGTAACATTTTCAGCAACACTATAAGCTGACTTAATCTGAGGGACAGGATCCTTGTATTTTCCTTGACTCCACTCCATTTCAGCTTTTTTGATTTTAAAATAAGGGTCTGTAGAGAAAAAGAGGATTGGATATTGATTCTGTCTGTCAAACTCCACTGAAAAATCAATATAGTCACGCAACAGCTCCTTATTATTATCGTATATTTCTTCCGGCATCAATTCTACAAGATGCAATTCTGACATATCATCAAATCCATATCTAATATTGATATCTTTAAATTTCAAAGCAAGGGTATCTAAATAATTTTTTATAGTCATTCCGGGCATAATCTTCTTTTCCATGACATTATATTTTACGAATAAGTGTGATAATAGATTCTGCAATACGTAAAGCTCTGTACACTTCTTCCTGATCAATTGGTTCATCAGAATAGTCTGCTTTTTCCCGCAATTCTTTTAATTTTATAAATTGTCTTTTTAGCCATTTATAGTCTGCTGGATATGATTTTGAAAACTCGGTACTTATCATATCAAATATTTGCTGATGGCTGCCTTTCCGGTCAAATCTCCCATTCGACAACATTTTTCCTTTGTCATTTTTTTTATCAACAAACAGTATTTGAAATATTTTCTGCATACAGGAGTAATACGAACAATGCACACTGCTATTATAACGTTGGGAGTGAATCAGCAGCTCTGCGGCATGCAGGCTTTGCTTTGATTTTTCATCATAATTACATTTGCTACGCATAAAATTTAAGCAACAATTTAATGGAGGTTAATTTCAAACAATTCAAAAATGCATTCAGGAAAACATGAAATTTAAATATGGTTAATTCAAAGCGAATGTAGAATTTTTCATTCGGAAAAAAAGTAAATAATTAATTATTTTCTTTCACCTAAAACACCAGTAAAATCAGGCATTTCAATATGATAACCACAGTATCATTTTCGTATATTTTTTAAGACATTTATCCTTGTATTTTTTAGTAAAAGATAACTAAAAATTGTATTTTTCTTCTTCCATAGTTTGATAAAAAATCTGCATCTGATTTCCACAGCAGAAAAGATAAAAACCTTTACGATACCTGCTAATTTCTACCTAACTTTGCGGCGCAATACATCCCCGGATGTTATTATTCTTTAAGTGTATATGATTAATGTAGCGGAAGATGGGCATCCATCTGCATCGGAACTAAAACAAGCCACTGGCGAGGCATTCTGCCTCTTTAAAGACCAGACTACAGCCAATATCATGGCTGACGGGCTCTCTTTTAGCCCGGACGCCGACATCCATCCCCTCTGCAAAATCGCAGCGGCTGAGCTACAGCAGCACCTCCTGCAACAAACCGAATGGAACCATAATTTCGGGCTGGGCAACAATGGCGCCGGCGCCATCATAGGCAAGATGTTCGGCGTACTGGTAGTACGAAACCAAAATAACGAACTAGGCTACCTTGCTGCATTTTCAGGCAAACTGGCCAATGGCAACCATCACAACAAATTTGTAGCACCCATATTCGACGGCCTCAAAGACGGCGGATTCCTCAACGCCGGCATGACCCACCTGACTGAAATCAACAGGGAAATCGCTGCATTGCAACAGGAAAACACCACTGACAGCCTGGCTGCTGCCGCAGCGCTAAAAGAAACGCGCAAAGCCCATTCCAATGCGTTGCAACGTAAAATCCACGAACAATATAACTTCAGGAATAAAGCTGGCCAGTATAAAAACTTGATAGACATCTTCATAAATAACGGTTACAAACAACCGCCCGCAGGTGCAGGTGAATGTGCCGGCCCAAAATTGCTGCAATATGCCTGGGAACACAAGATGGAAGCACTAGCGCTGGCCGAATTCTGGTGGGGACAATCACCCAAATCTGCTACATGGGTACATGGCGCCTACTATAAGCCATGTAAAGAAAAATGTGAACCGATACTAGGGTTTATGCTGAGTGAGTAGTTGGGGCCATATTATTTTTTCGGAGCAGGAATTCTTTCTATTACCTTTTTATTCTCGTGCCACGAATACCTTACCGTATCTGTATTATACGAAACACTTTCCGCTGCAATAATAATATCATTTTTATGATCTTCCGCTTTAAATATAAAAAGCGTATATCCATATTCTATTTCAAACTGATAATTCAACTCTGTTGTATCATCCGGCAAAACAAACACCGGCGCGCTGGTATCAGAATGCCATTCATCCATATATCCCCGGAAAAAGAATACATTTTCGAAGATGATTTCCAATTGATGATAATAGATTAAATCCTCGCTACCAGCTATGGTTAACGTGCGCCCCTCATATTTGAATACCGTAAAATCTAACCATAACCCCTTACGGATAATATGATCGATCTCATTTACAGTCTTTCTAATATCTGCTATCATGCTTCAGATAATTGTCCTGTTAAAAAACTCCTCCGCCAATATCCCATACATATACGCATCATGCCAGCCATCGGCCAGTGGCAGTACACTGCGTTTTACGCCTTCCCGTTGCATGCCTACCTTTTCCATTACTTTGTAAGAAGCAATATTATGAATACTGCAACCACATTCAATCCTATGCAGCTTCAGCTCCCGGAAACCAAAGGCTAACATCGCACGCATGGCTTCTGTCGCATAACCTTTTCCCCAATCAGCAGGAAGCAGCTTATACCAGATTTCCGCTCTGGCGTATTTTGCATCTGCCAGGTCAAGCGAAATAATGCCAACAAAATGCTGATCATATTTATTAATTATCGCCGCCGTATAGGCAGTCCTGTTAGTATCAAAAGGCTGATGCAGCCAGGTATCCACGAGGTGCTTAGTAAATAGTTCGCTCTCCGGATAGCCGCTGGGGTTATATCGAACGGTTTCCGGCAACATATACAACCCATGCAACGACGGCCAGTCGTCTTTTAAAAAATCGCGTATGACTAATCTGTCTGTTTGAATATCAAGGCGCATAACGGTTATTTTTGACGGCTATTGGCCGTCATTTCCAGCAATGTGAGTGCCTGATTATAATAATCCTCATTTTTCGTTAGTACCTCATAACCTGCGGCTATACACTCAAACATGTTGTCATGAAAAGTTAGAATGTAATGCTTTTGATTACCGGGAACACCCGGTTTATATGCCGGATGTACAGACTCAATCCTATCCGTCTCCTGAATCAGGTCCGAACCCTTTAACTGATAAAATGAACAGGAACGCAAGCCCAGTTTATAATATGGGTGACCATGCAAAGTCTCATTACCTGGTGTACCAAAGATATATTTTATGCACCGCTTAAATTTAATAACTACATGTTCATCTGGCGCAGCCAGGTCCTCATTAAGCGAAAAAAAAGCTACTATCAATTCATTATCCCCCGAAAGTATAATGGGCATTGGCGCTCCACAATCCATGGTAAACGCACCTTCTATTCGTATTAGTTCCACTGTATTTATTTATCTGAAATTTAAAATGTAGCGTCAGGCTCGCAGCTATTATAAGTAAGCCCAACGCTTCCGAATCTGATCCAGCATTTGTTTGCACTGTCTCTCTCTCCCTCATCTTCCACCCTTTTCAGGAAAATCGGTATCATTGCATATCTGTTAAGCTCAAAGGTATTTTTAGGCCCTCCTGCGAAACCCTGCTCAACAATATGTGTAACACGGTAGCCCTTTCCTTTCCACACAACATGTTGCTCCACATGCGCCAACATTCCACCAAATATTGCCACCGGCACACCCAGGAAAAATAGGATAACCGAAATTAATGTAGACGCAGCCATATTCCGATCATCTTCCTTATCTTTTACAACAAAATTAAGGAATGCCCACCCGAAAGCCGCACCCACATAAGTAATCCAGACATAAGCGCTATTCCATACATAATAGTACCCCGCAATAACCGGTGATAATAGTGCCAATGAAATTAAGCATACAATAGTAATAATCTTTCGCGACAGCCGCTTGTAGGCCCACCATCCTACTAGCGGAATTGTGAAAAGCAGGAAAAAAAATATAGGGTATTTAGCCACAACTAACATAGGCAGATGATTAACTTATGCCATAAAATTAACCAATCATTCAGACACGACAAATGGCCCATCCTCTCTGTTCCTCTCCACATGATTAGTTGCCACAAAAAACAACAACCAGGCACGCCCATATATATTTCGTATATCCATTACTGATATTCCGCGATAATCTTCTCCAGTACTATCTAAATCGATCAAAACCACAGACATAGGCCCCCTCACCCCTCCAACAGAAAATACCGCTATAAAATATGAGCAGAAATAATATCTTTATAATCATCCACGGATACGAAGACAGCCACCAACTTATTTTAAAATAACCCGTTCCCATTTCTGTTATCATGCAAACAACCGGTGATAAATGAAACGAAATGCCGTACTGCTAACAACCATAATAATTGCTATCCTGCTAAGTACCAGTCTGCAAACCACCGGACAGTCACTTAAAATAAGCGGGCAGCTTAAAACCACAGATGGCACCCCCATCCCAGGCGCCGCAGTAACACTCCGGACAGCCATAGATTCTCAACTGGTCAAAGGAACAGTATCCGACTCCACCGGTAACTTCCTGCTCACCGGTATTTCATCGGGGAACTATCTGCTCCAGGCATACGGACCAATGAATACACGCCATTCCCAGCTCCTGCAACTTACCGGCAAAGACTTACACTTATCTGCCATCACCATCCATTCCGATCAATCCGTCAACCTGAAGGAGGTAGTAGTGGATGCCCACAGCCCTTTCCTTAAAAGGGATTTAGACCGGCTTACGGTAGACATAGAACATAGTATATACGCCAACGGCGAAAATGCCATGCGACTCTTTAACGTCATCCCGGAGGTACAGATAGACGCCATGGGCAGCATCCTATTCAGAGGCAGTGAAAAAGTAACAGTATATGTCGACAACAGAAAAATTCAGCTCACCGGACAACAGCTGCTGAACTACCTGAAAAGCATCCCCTCCGAATCCATTAAAAGCTACGAAGTACGCGCCGTTGCAGGCGCACAGTATGATGCAGACAACAGCGGGGCAGTAATCAATATATTACTGAAAAACGATTATAAATACGGTCTTTCAGGTTCCGCAGGCGCGGAATACCAATATACCAGGTACAGTAATTATTCTGCATGGCTGGCACTCAACTACAGAATAGGAAGATTTACCTTCCAAACCAGCGCCAGCGGCTATATGGGAACACAGTTCGACGAGCAAACGGAAATACAGTACTACAAAAACACACAGGTATATACTGCCCAGAACAACCATACTGTTAACAAAAATATCAGCTACGGAAATTTCAAAATCGGGCTCGATTACAAAATAAATGACCGGCAGGTAATAGGTGTGAATTATGAAGGTACCCACTTTCCATATGAACCCACCAGCACGTCTGTCAATAATTTCAGCACCGGCGCCAAAACCAGCATCGATTCTACCGTACATACCGGCAATCAGAAGCATATCCGGCAAAGCATACAACAGGCCAATATCTTCTACCGCAACCGCCTGGATAAAAAAGGTAGCACCCTGGATATCGGCTACAGCTATGTATCCTACGACAACAACTATAATTCTGCCATAGAAACAAAGTATACATACCCTACCCTACAAGATAAAAAATTCGCGGACAGCCTGTACATCGACAATCCGCTTACCATTCACATTCATACGGCCAACATCGACCTGGAGCAAATACTGAACAACAGCTGGACACTGAATATCGGCGGAAAATATAACGCATCATCTACCGACAATAATATCAGTTACTTCAACGAACTCTCAGCCGGTAGCCGTTTTGACTCGCTACGCTCCAATCATTTCCTGTATGATGAAAAAATCTTTGCATTCTACGGAAGCATCGCTAAAAAATGGACTACCTGGAGTTTCAAGCTGGGACTGCGTACCGAAAACACCCAATACAACGGGCATTCCAGCGGCCCTGGCAACGGCATTGCGAATAATCAATGGGGCCTCTTTCCTACATTGTTTCTTCAGCGATCGTTCACTTCCGGCAACGCCCTTACGCTTGCAGCATCAAGGAGTATCAGTCGCCCCTCCTATCAGTTACTGAACCCATTTGAAGATATCCAGAATCCGTTTTACATAGAGAAAGGCAATCCGGCGCTGCTGCCCTATTACAGCAATGCCCTGCAATTGTCTTACCTCCTGCATTCAACCTATAACTTCACGCTGGGGTATAAACATACCAGCAAAGCCATCAACCAGGTATATCACAACTACGACGCCGTCATCATCTCCACCTACGACAACGTAAACAATGCAGATGATATATTCGTTAGCGTTAGTATCCCCATACATGTAGCCAAATGGTGGGATATCAGCAGTTCTGCTACTTTACGCTATGTAAAACTGGCAATAAATGAAGGCGGCTATATTGCGAAAGATAAATTCTCCCAGGACGGCTGGATCAGCAACCGCTTTAAACTACCCGCAGGATTTTATGCAGAACTGGTAGGAAGATATGGCAGAAACAAGTTCCTGGGCATTTACGACTGGAAACCACAAGGCAGTATTGACCTGAATTTCAAGAAGAGCTTACTCCACGACAAATTTACGGCTACACTCAATTTCGCAGATCCCTTCAACCTGAAACGTATAGGCTGGGAAGCAAATGAAGTGGCTTTCACCAGAAATGTTACCAACAGGATACCTACCCGCTACTTCAGTATTGGATTGTCGTACAACCTGTCTAAAGGCAAAAAAGAAGCTAACAGGGAAAATGTACAGCGGAATGATAACGATGAAGTAGATAGATTAAATAAATAATCCACGTATACAATCATCGTATAGCCATTCCCGGTAATCCGGCGCAGCAGTACACGCCGATTATTACAGACAGAAAGGCCGGCAGTTCCTTTCACTTCTCCTACCGCCGGCGACAAACAGCCATTACGCGAGCAAATCCTGCTCTTTTAAATAATCAAAAATCAATTTATCTACTTCAGATATTTTATCTTTATCTGCACTGCTTAGCCAGCGGAAATGGTCAATTTCAGCGCTTGCCGCTAACGCGCCGGTATAATCGGCGGTATAACAGGTCATCTTTACGATGATACCTTCCGCATGGCTATCCGCCTGTGCTTCGAAGGTACCGAGATATTGCAGGGTGTCCTTTCTCAGTTCAACATTCAGCTCCTCCTTGATTTCCCGGCATAACGCCTGTTCATCCGTTTCGCCCTGCTCTCTTTTGCCACCAGGAATATAGTATTTCTGTTTTCCTTTAGATATAGTAGAGAGAATCGTTTTGTCCTTAATTTCTATCCACGCGAGTTTATCAATTATTTTCATATATTTTCAGGTAGATGATTATTTGATGATCTTCCGGTATTATTGATTAACAAAGATATCTTACAAAATATCCCCGCTTTTACCATCTGTAATATTTTTTTATAAATTTATCATCTGCTGTTATATCTTGGCAAGACATCTCCCAAACATAACTAAACGCCAGTCATCAATTATAACGTAGCTATTCGCTCACCTATAAAAATTGGCGTTATTAATGAAGTATTGTAAAAAGGCATTACTGGTAATCGGCCTGCTGGCTGGTTGCGTATTCCACGTTTACGGCCAGTTCAGGCCGGGAAAATCATTTTATCCGCAGCAACCGGAAGACCCCGCTGCGATGTATTTCACCGCGAAAAATTTCGGTATTAAAGCTGATGGCAGCATGGACGTATCAGAACAGCTGCAACAAGCCATCAACCAGCTAAAAAAAGACCGCAACTTCGGTACACTCCTGATCCCGGAAGGCACCTATAAGATCTCTAAAACGATCTATATCCCCGGCGCTATCCGCGTCATTGGCTATGGTAAAAACCGTCCTACCATTGTGCTTGCCAAAAACTCACCAGGCTTTCAGGAAGAAAAGCCAGGGGATAAAGGTAAGTCCGCCTATATGTTCTGGTTTACCAGCAGCACACCGGAACCAGGCGGTAATATCCCTGATGCCGGGGCCGGCACCTTTTACAGTGCCTTATCTAACGTAGACCTGAAGATAGAAGACGGCAACCCCAACGCCGTAGCGCTTCGCACACACTTTGCACAACACAGCTTTGTGGCGCATATCAACATCAGTATCGGTAACGGTAAAGCCGGCCTGTTTGATGTAGGTAATTTTATGGAAGATGTGCAGTTCTTCGGTGGCGAATACGGCATCTATACCACCAAAGCCTCGCCGGGATGGCAGTTCATGATGATGGATACCTACTTCGAGGGACAGCGCCGCAGCGCTATCAAATCCCAGGAGGCCGGCTTCACCATCGTTCGTATGCAAGTAAAAAATGTGCCTGCCGCCATCCAGGTAGAACATAACTATTGGGAAAAAATCTACCTGGAAGACAGCCGCTTCGAGAATATCAGTGGCCCCGCCATCACCATCAGCAATGAAGGCAATGCCAACATGCAGCTGAATATCCGTAACCTTGCCTGCAGCAAAGTACCGGTGCTGGTGAAATACCCGCAGGGCGATACCGCTACCAAAGCGCCGGCCGCCATCTATGCCGTGAATACGCTCACCTATGGCCTCCAGCAGGACGACCTGGACAAAGAGGCGGTATTCCGCCTTAACGTTGATGCGGCACCGTTACAACGCATGCCGGCATTGCCTGTAAATGATGTACCTGCATTGCCTGCCATGGCTTCCTGGTATAACCTCAAAAATGCCGGCGCCACCGGCGACGGTGTTACCGATGATACCAAGGCGATACAACAGGCCATCAATGAACATGATGTCATCTTTGTTCCGCAAGGTTCCTACCGCATCAGCGAAACCATTCACCTGAAACCTAATACTGTACTGATCGGCCTTCACCCGATGGCTACCAACTTCGCACTGGCGGAAAACAGTCCGGCCTTTGGCGGCTTCGGTGCGCCGAAAGCTATGGTGGAAGCTCCTGCCGGCGGCAACAACATCATTACGGGCATCGGTCTGTATACCGGCACTGCCAACTACCGCGCGGTTGCCTGCAAGTGGATGGCCGGCGAAAAATCGATGGTGGATGACGTGAAATTTATCGGCGGCCACGGCACCATGCGCCCGGGGCCACAGGTAAACTGGAAATGGGAAGAAAGGCAGTCGGCCGGCGAACGCCGCAACTACGGCAGCTTCGACCCCACCTGGGACACGCAGTACTGGAGCCTCTGGGTGACCAGCAACGGTGGCGGTATCTTTAAAAATATCTGGTCCGCCGATACCTATGCCTGCAACGGCTTCTATGCCGATAATACCAGCACACGCGGCAGGATATACGCCCTCTCTGTAGAACACCATGTACGTAATGAAGTACGCTTCAACAAAGTATCCAACTGGAAAGTATTCGCGCTGCAGCTGGAAGAAGAAAGCGTGGAAAGCTCCGATTGTCAGCCACTGGAGCTGACAGACTGCCACGACATGGTTTTTGCCAACTTGTATATGTTCCGCGTAATCCGTGTGAAAGTACCTTATCCTTACAGCATCCGCACCTGGAACTGCCGCAACCTGGAACTGCTGAACATACACAACTACAGCCAGATCAAATACACCACCGATAATCCGTTGTACGATATCAACACCAACACGGAAGTACGTCCTACGGAACTGGCTAAACTGACCATCAGCGGCAACACAGCGCTTAACGCCAAAGCTGCGCCCGTAAATGGTGTACAGCAACTGGCCAAAGGATTCGAGTTTGCCGTAGGCTTAACCGCCGACTCCAAGGGCAATGTATACTTCGCTGAACAGCGCATGAAACGTATCTATAAATGGAACGCATCTACGCAGTCGCTACAGCTGCTCGCTGATTTCCCATGGGAGCCGTTGTCTCTCGGCTGCGACTCAAACGATAACCTGCTGGTAGTATTCCGTTACAATCCACAGCCTGGGCTGCTGGTAAACGGCGCCCCGGAGAAATTCGAAAACCCTGCCGATGCCGGAGGCACTTCTTTCAGTGGCTGGGGTAATAGTGGCTTCGGTACGCTGGTATACAGCATCAATCCTGACAAGCCGGAAGAAAGCATCCAACTATTGCAGAAAGCGAAGATGGGCAGCGTACCTACGGTATACAAAGCGCTGTACCCTTCTAACCGCTGGCGGGATTTCCATGACTTCAATACGGTGTCTGTCAACAGGAACGCTGAATGCTGGGTAGCCCCTGATGGCAAAACCATTATCCCTGCGGCTTACGACCTCGCACGCTCCTGCGCACTCGTAGCGGCTTTCCCGGGACAGCCACTGTACGCCACAGACGAATACGACAAACGAACCGTTCGTTTCAAGGTAGATGCACAAGGCTATCTGTCTGATTTATTCTACTTTGCAGAGAAGGGCGATTTCAACGCCATCCCCGACAACAAGGGGAATGTATGGGTAGCAGATGGGGAGTTGTTCCGGTTCAATGCGGCAGGCAAGCAGGTTGATATGTTGAAAGTGCCGGAGCGCCCGTCATCACTGGCTATCACCAACAATGGGCAGCAGCTGTTCATTACAGGCCGCAATGGCTTATATCGTATTAATCTGTAATTATGATATCATCTTACTATAACTTACGTACAGCCATCGGCGTGATACTGCTTTGCAGCAGTATCACGCTGGCGGATGCACAAAGCAAAATAACGTTACTGACCAACCAGGTGGCCTATGATGCCGCAACAGGCAAAACCGCCATGGTAAGCAGCGACGTGGCATTGCCCGCCAATACGGCGTTCAGTATTATCGACACCGTTACTAACGTAAGTGCCTATACTGGCAGATTAGCAGCTTCACAGCAGGTGAGCGACTGGCAACTGCAGGAATGGTATAGCCGGGCAGATTTTTCCGCCCTGACAAAACCAGGCTATTATCGTTTGCGCGTCCGCGTTAATGGTCAGACGCACGACTCCTACGCCTTCCGTATAGACCATCAGGCTATTGCCAGCATAGCCGTACCGGCCATTACCGCATTCTTCTTTCATCAGCGCGCCGCCTCCCCGGAGGAAAAGGAAGCCGACAAACATATTCGTTTATTTGGCAGCGATAAAACGGTTGACCTCAGCGGTGGCTGGTGCGACGCCTCCGGAGATGTGAGTAAATACTTCTCCCACCTCGCCTATACGAATTTCATGTCGCCACAGCAGATCCCAATGGTAGACTGGTCTATGGTAAATGCTGTAGAACGCATGCCGCAGCTGCTTGCGAAGACTGGTACCACTGCAGCGTTACAGCAGGAAGCGGTTTACGGTGCTGATTATATCATGCGATCGCTCTCTCCGGAAGGATATTTTTACATGACGGTGTTCAGTTATTTTAAAAAAGATGCCAACGCACGCCGGGTGGTAGGATTACTCGCCGATAGCAAAACCACGGCTGATTACCAGTGTGCATGGCGCGAAGGCGGCGGCATGGCCATCGCTGCGCTGGCACGTATTTCACGCTGGGGCCGCCATGGCGACTTCACAGCAGCGCAATACCTTGCCGGAGCAGAAAAAGCCTTTGCACACCTGCAACAAAACAGTACTACATACGCAGATGACGGCAAAGACAATATCATCGATGATTACTGTGCACTGATGGCCGCTACGGAATTATGGCTGGCTACCGGCAAAACAATTTATCAGCAGGAAGCCCGAACCCGTGCAGGCAACCTGAGTAAACGCCTCTCCCCTGCGGGCTATTTCATTGCAGACGATGGCATCAGGCCCTTCTGGCATGCTTCCGATGCCGGTGTTCCCATTATCGCACTTGCCCGCTACCTGGATGCTGAAAAAGAAAGCAGTTACCGCAAAAAGGCGCTGACCACCATTAAGTCAGCGATCGACTATAACCTGCGTGTAACCGCCGCCGTTACTAACCCTTTCGGCTATCCGCGGCAAAGTTTCCTTTTTAAAGGCAAGCCAACAGATGGATTCTTTATTCCACATGAAAACGAAAGCGGCTGGTGGTGGCAGGGCGAAGATGCCCGACTGGGCTCTCTGGCAGCAGCTATGATTACCGGCGGACGACTGGTATATCCGGCAAAAACCCCGCTGGGCGTACAGCCAGCCATACAAACCTATACCACCAACCTGTTGTCGTGGATACTGGGGTGCAACCCTTACAATATGTGTATGATGTATGGTTACGGCCATTACAATGTACCGTATATGGCTTCCATGTATGGCCATGGCAGCGGAAAAGGAGGTATTTCCAACGGTATTACCGGCAACAACGCCGATGGTTCCGGTATTGCATTTAAAGTGGAAGACAACGGTAATGAGTGGCGCTGGAGCGAACAATGGATTCCTCATAGCAGCTCCTTTCTGCAGGCAGTCACCGCTATTGCCACAGAAAAATAATTAACTGATAGCCGTTAGCATCACGTTAACGGCCATATTTTTTTTAAAAAAACATTTACCTGATCAACTTCCAGCTATTCCCAAACAGCCGCTGTAACAGGTTACTGTCGCCTGTAGTGATTTCCGCCTGCCCTTCCAGTCTGGGCTGAAAAGGGACTTCCCGCCCTGCTGTTGTATGCATCGCATGCTCCAGGTTTACCGCCACCGAAAAAGTACCATCTGCATCAGTGGCGGAGACAGCATCCACTCTGCCCTGAAGCATACCAAATTCCTCATAGGGATAAGCAGTGAGCCTGATCAACACCGGTTGTCCGGGTTTGAGTTTCCAGGCTCCTGCCGCCGGCACGCTGGCTATAACAGCGATACCATCATTGTTTCGGGTAATGACGACCTTTCCGTTCGTCACCTCAGGGTAATGGAAGAACCAGGCCCCCGCCATGGCCACCAGTACCAGCAGTCCTATCAGGAACATGCCGCTACGGATAATCCAGGAGGGCATCTTACCCATAATTTCCTGTACGGCCTCACTACGCACCTCTTCCAGCGAAGCGTGGGTACTACCGTTTATTTTCTGCGTTGCTGTCTCTGACATAAATTATCCTCCCAGCTCCAGCTGATTTTTTACCAATGTAAAATAACTTCCCCGCTGCGCACTTAAACTCGCATGGGTACCTATCTCCACAATCTCTCCCTGATCCAGTACGATGATCTGATCGGCATGTTTTACGGTACTTAGCCGGTGAGCGATGACCACCACGGTTTTCCCTTCAAAGAAACGGTCGAGATTATCCATGATGATGCGCTCGTTGCTGGCATCCAAAGCACTGGTAGCCTCATCAAAAAACAGGTAGGCAGGGTTTTTATAGATGGCCCGCGCGATCTGTATACGTTGCTTCTGTCCTGCACTGATGCCATTACCAACATTACCCAGCTTGGTCTGATAACCTAGTGGCAAATCTTCGATGAACTCCCGTATATTGGCTGTAGTTGCAGCATGCACCAGCTTCTTATTATCGATCACCTCATCACTGATGGCGATATTTTTGGCGATAGTTCCTGAAAAGATAAACCCATCCTGCATAACGTTGCCACACTGCCGCCGCCACCATTTCGGTGACAGGTCCTGTAACAGACTATCTCCCACATACACATTACCTGCGGTAGGTTCATAAAACTGCAGCAGTAATTTCATGAGGGTCGTTTTTCCGCTGCCACTGGCGCCCACAATCGCTGTAACCTTGCCTTCCGGAATCACCAGGTCAATATTTTTCAGGATAGCCGGCGACTGAGGCCCGCCATAACGGAAGGATACGTTCTCCAGCCGGATATCTCCAAACCCTTTACCGGTGGGCTCCAGCACCCGCTGCCCTGTTTGCTCCTCTTCCGCGCGGTTATGGATTTCGCCCAATCTATCCAGGCTTATTTTAGCATCCTGCGCCGATTGTACAAAGGTCAGCAGCTGCTCCAGCGGCCCGTTCATCTGACCGATGATATAACTGACGGAAAGCATCATACCAAGTGTAAGGTGCCCGTTCATCACCTCTCTTGCGGTAATAAACGAAATCAGGATATTCTTCAGCTGATGGAAAAACACAGACCCTACCTGCTGGTACTGCCCCAGCGCGAGGTTCTGGACGTTGATATGAAACAGCCCGGCCTGCACGCCCTCCCATTCCCACCTGCGTGATGTTTCACAGTTATTCAGTTTGATTTCCTGCATACCGGTGATCATCTCAAAGAGCACATTCTCATTCTCACTCATTCGCTGGAAACGTTTATAGTCGAGCGTTTTACGACGCTTCATAAAAAACAGTATCCAGGTGATGGCAGCAGCACTAAACAACACAAATACCAACAATATCTTCCAGCTGAAAATAGCCAGCACAATGGTAAATACCAGCAGGTTCACAAAAGAGAAAAGCGTGGACAAGGTAGTTCCGGTAAGGAAACTCTGGATTCGTGTATGGTCCCCGATTCGCTGATGGATGTCACCTATCATTTTCGCATCAAAAAAACGGATGGGCAATTTCATCAGCTTCACCAAAAAATCAGAAATGATATTGATATTGATCCTGCTGTTCATATGCAACAATATCCAGCTGCGGATCATCTCTATGGCCGTACTTCCGGCAAACAGCAATAGCTGCGATAACAATACCAGCGACACAAAATTGGTATCCTGGCGGTTAATACCGTAGTCCACCAGGCTCTGTGTCAGAAATGGCAGTGTCAGAGAAAACAGACTGGCAATCAGGATGCTGATAAATAACTGTACAATATATTTACGGAAAGGCCGCAGGTAGGTAAACAGAAAACGGAACCCGGATTTATTTTTCTGTACAGCTTCCCTGCTGTAAAAAGTTTCCGTTGGCTCCAGCATCAGTACTACGCCCGTAGTGCTGTTGCCCTGCCAGCAGTGCAGGAATGTTTCCTTATCTACTTTCACCAGTCCATGTGCCGGATCAGCGATCAGGATTTTATCCCGTTTATTATGCCGGTCGTATTCCTGCGGTGGCAGCACTACAAAATGCGATTGGTTCCAATGCAGAATGCAGGGCAGATCTACCTGTTCATCCAGTTGCTCAAAGGATATCCGCACCGCATTAGTCCGAAAACCGATTTTCTCCGCCGCCTCGCTTATACCCAATACGGTTACGCCTTCCCGGGTAATGCTGGATTGCTCGCGCAGATATTCCAGCGGATATTTTTTACCATAGTGCCTGGCTACCATTTGCAGGCAGGTAGGGCCACAGTCCATGGCATCCAGTTGTTTATAAAACGTAAAGCTCATTACCTGGCGATGGCCTCCTGTGCCAATTGAGATAAATAATATTTTTCAAGAAAATGATATAACACCAGTTCATGTTTGCGTTGCTTGCCTACAAACAATCTGTTGATGAACATATGCAGCTGGCTTGCGATGAAGCGCAGGTATTCCTCTTCCGAAGTGCAGCGTTCGCGGATAATGGCCGTCACTGGCCTTGCGGCGGCACTGCGTTCCAGAAACAGTTCAACCGCCTCTGCGATGTCGTTGCCGGCATCATTGGCAGCATTCAGATAAGATTGTATTTCCTGCTGGTGCTGCCTGTATTTATCGTTGAGTGGTTTATGCAGTAATGCCTGGCCGCCGAATTCTGTAACGAAGCCTGCACGTATTACACCCAGCAGGTTTCGTTTCTGCGTCAGCGTTAGTCCGAAATCATCCAGCATCATATCCATACCGCGCAGCGCCAGTTTCCAGCGGTACTCTTCTCCGTCGGCACCTTCCAGCATACTGATGATACCAGTAACGGCAAGGCTGTCAAAATAAAAGATGGACTCCGCCAGTTCAATGGTGTCTGCACCATATCTTTCCAGTTCCCGCACATAGGTATCGCACTGGATTTTCTGTACCTGTCCTGTAGCGATAAAAGGCACCATGGCCTGCTGTACCTGGTGCAGGAGGAAATCATTTTTCGACGGAGTCTGTGTATTAAGAAATCTCAGGCGGATATGTGGGTGTGGGTCTGCATAGCGCAGAAAGAAAAACTTCTCAAACAGTTCATCTTCTTTCCATATTGACAACTGTTCTGCGAAATACCCTGCCAGCAGCTCTTCTGCCACGCGATAGCCACAGTAGATTTTTACGTATAGCCATTCACTGCCGGGTGCAAAATTGCGTGTTGCTATTGTTGTATTTTCAGGTAGATGCCTGCCTGTTGTTACTGCTGTTTGCTTAGGTGTAAATTGCAGGGGCACCAGTATTTCATGGGCATATGTTTTACCGGCATCATCGCGGAGCACACCATTTTCTTCTTCCAGCAAACATTCCTTCAGCTTTACAGTACCAGCTTTGCGGATATGATCGAACAGCAATTCCACCGCCAGCGGTGCGGAGAGGTCCAGGAGCAGTTCATTGTCTGCCTGCGACAGCAGCACCTTTTCCGGCATGTTGTACCGTTGTCTGAACGAGGCAACAAAGGCCATTTGTCCGGCAGCATTATCGGCAATTTTTTCTATATCTTTTGCAGAGATATTCCAGCCAGCTCGTTTAACGATAATATTTTTATATACAACTCTTGGCAGATGTACCCGCTTGGAAAGTATGCCCCAGTCCCAGTAAAGATGTGATACGAGCGACTGATGTTGCAGATCGCAGAGGAATTTATAGATAGGTAAACTATTAAAGCTATAGTTATGTGCAGAGCTCAGGCGTGGTATCACCTGTTTATTCAGTCTTTTACTTCTCAACACCACTTCTCTTCCGCGCAGGGAAATCATGAGATCATCAACGGGAATCTGGTATGCAGGCGCTACGCCGGCCACACCGATATAGGGGATTTCATATTGCCGCAAAACTGGCCTGATCAGCACATTGGTGGCGCGTGCCTCGGGGAAATGCACTACTTCTGCATAGATAACATCGGGGTCTGCGGCTTCTTCCGCCTGCAATACCGCTTTGACTTTCTCTGCCAGCACTTCATCGCCGCTGCAGAAGCGCCCCAGCAGGTTGGCAGCAGAAGGCCCTCCCATCGAATGTAACGCAAAGGTATATACGCCGCTATCAGCAGCAGCAGCGGATGTTGCATGCAACCCGCCAAACAGATAGGTGCTGCGCGCCATTGGCAGCTGCTCCGGATCTCCCAGCTCCTTCAGCTCAGATTCCGTAATGGTGACAGGGCCGCCATTGCGGAGGAAACCTTCATATTTATCCAGGCACAGCTGTTGCAGCGCCGACCAGGTTACCGTTGTATTTTCAGTAGTTCCAGCGGTTTCAATATCTTCCACGAAAGGAGTATGCACATTGGTGCCATTGCCATAGCCGATGCCTGTTTCACCGTCCAGCACCAGGTTAAGTGGTACTTCTTCCGCGTCGTAACGCTCCCGGAAGCGGTCAGCAAAAGAGGATAGCTCAGATTGTCCGTTTTTCGGATAGCCATGACAGATAGCCATCAGCTCATTGACCTGCCGGAGGATGTCCTGCATCAGGTGTTCGCTGACAGTGCAATGTGTAGCCGCTTTAAAGAGATCAACCTGCAGGAGATCTTTGGGCATCTCCAGCGGAAAACCTTCCTCACAGGCTTTCTCCATTTGTATAAGCCTTGACAGCTGGAAATCCTGCTGCTGAAATAACTTACTTAAATCCGACAGTGAATGTTTTAGTGCTGTTACATTTTCCAGGGAGTCTAGTTGTTTAATGAGTGTTTCCAGGTTATCATTGCCCGTGATGCGCGGTTCCGTTTCCGCGATGAGCAGCTGCGACCTTATCAGCTCCTGTACAAAGTCTTCCGCTTCTGACAGTGCGATGGTATTATCTTCAGCAATGATCAGCTGTACGGCTTCCTGTATGGTGATACCGTTTTTTGCTTTGGTGATGATCTGCCGTACAAATACGGTGTCTGCCACCGCAGTGAGGAGGTATTTTCTGCGGTTGAACTGAATCATGTATTCGGCATAACGCAGTTTCTTACCACTGCTGTAGATGCTGTTATTGGGGTAGTAGCGCAGTGCTCCCTGTACTTCCGGGAGCTGCTGTATATGGTGACATATTTTAGTAAAATAGTCCATATCCAGGCGGATATGCTGCCTTGCTTCGGACATGGGCGCCAGCTGCCACTCCGTAGCATCCGATACCACACCGGTTGTACAGCCTGCAAAGAGGCCATATGGCGTACTTCTCGTACAGGCCCTCACCCAGTACTTATAAAGGGATTTGCGGAGTTTTAAGACCTTTTTAGGCGTAAATGCGGCGGGGTCGCTGATATAGCGTTCCAGTTCCTTCAGCAGGTCTTTGGAAGCGATATGCAACGCATAGATAAACAATGGATAGGTAGTAAGGAGTTCATTCAGGTCTCCATTGAGTACTTCCCGGTAGCTATCCACCGGGAACAGGGGGCTTCTCAACAGAAAGAATCCGGCATGTGACAAAGGCATAGCTCATTCTTTTTAATAGTACATAATCATTCCTCAGGACAGCAGGAAACATTCATCCCACATGAGGGGCTGGTCCTGGAGCTGCGACAGCAGCGACAATCCAACGCCGGCACCGCCATCGAGCAGGTCCCAGGCATATTCCCATTCCTTATCTTTTCCCTGCCATACTTTGATACCATGCTTGCTGTTATCTTCGGAAAAAGAAACCTCGCTGACAGCCATGTTATGCCAGTGCGTGGCACATTCCAGGAAAGCAGGATCTTTTGTTTCGAACCAGAACTTACGATAGAATGCTGCAATACCGCTGGTGCCGTGACAGATGCAGTTGTCCATCACACCAGCCGCTTCATGGGTCAGGCGTCGGGTGTTATAGTGCATGACCGCCAGCGCTTCATTTTTCCAGGCAGCGTTATTGAATGTCTTGCCACAGTACCAGAGCATCCATGCCACATTCAGGTCGCCATAACACCAGGCCAGGCGGCTATGTGCGCTGGAGTATTTCCCATCCAGGATGGCCGGGTACATGGCATTCATGCCGGTATCATTGACCTGTAGCCGATGGTTCAGGATAAAGTCAATACTTTCCGCTGCCAGCTGGCGGCAGGTATCCGTGGCGATGCCCGCAGTATATATCTTGGCCAGCAGGATCAGTGCGGCACAGCTGCCGTGGGCCAAACTGAAAGCATCTACGTATTCACCTGCTGGTTGTTCATAGGTATAAAAAATAGGCAGACTTCTTCCCTGGGGAGTTACCTTGCTGACAGCCATTAACTGGTCCGTAAACCAGGCCAGGTGCTCGCGTACATCCTCCCTGTCAGCAAAAGACATCATGAAATTACATATGCCAATGCTGCCATGCAGAAAGTCGAAATTTTTCATTTCCGTATGAAACCTGCTCTGGGTAATGGCTATCGTTATAAAATCACCGGCGATATGTTGCATGTCCATATCGAGGAATTCGTGGCGGTTAAGATGGTCGAGTAGCCAGTAAGGGCCGGTATGGCCGTTGCAGAAGGAATAATTCAGGCCTTCATCCGGTGAGTAGGCAGCATATATTTTTTCCAGCAGTGCTGCCGCGTTATCGGCATCCTGGTCGATATACTGTTCATAATAAAACATGTACAGCAATGCGCCCCACGGCCCTTTAAAAAGGCTGCCAGCCCTGTCTGCACTATAATCCTGCTGCTCCAGCAGCGGGATAAGGTCATTGTAGATGTTTTGGAGTCGGGATGTTAGTGTATGCATATTCCACATGAAATTGACAGTGCATAATTGGTTGTGTGGTACTACCGGTTTATTAAACAGGAAGTAGCCGGATATGCCGGCTACTTCCGAATGTTACATGCATTACCCTTATCAAGGGATCATACAGCATGGACGGCCTACAGCCGGGCTGGTAGCTCTGCAGCTGGAGATAATAACGGTTTCCACGGTAGTGGTAGGTTGCACACCACCTTGTAACTGTTGCTGTTGACCTGCATTCAGCTGAGCGATTGTTTGCTTGCCCAGCATCAGTTTTTTACTGAGATCGATCTGTTTCTTTTTCATGATTTCAGATAGACTATAAGTGTTTGTACTCCCCTGTCTGAGCCTTGGGGCGTATGTTCGGCTATATCGAAAAATCAGTAGATTATCTTACACAACCGGCAGGGCAGGTAACTTCATCTGTTTCAACACAACAGGAACTCCACCAGGTCAGTGGCATACCACCTGCCAGTTTAATTTTCTGCTGATCGTTCAGCATAGCTACTGTCTCCTTTTTCAGGAGCAATTTTTTGTTGAGTGCTACTTTTTTCTTTTTCATACATGTGGATTTACAGGACAAAGCAGTACCTGCAGCTATAATATTATAGCAGGTAAAAGTTTATCCGGGTTAAGAAATAAATGATGATCTGTAGCGCTATCTTAGCACGCGATGCAATACATCTGGCCTGGAGGAATGGTCACACAGGTTTCAGCTGCAGTATATGCGCAGTTAGGCAGCAGGGTCAATGCCTTACCACCAGCCAGTTGCTGTTGGTTGGAAGCTGTCAGCGTGGTAACAGTTTCTTTGTTGAGAGAGAGTTTTTTCTCCAGGGAAAGTTTTCTTTTTCTCATAAAAAGCGGAATTATAGATACAACGATCTCATGGCTATCATCAGCGGGAGATAGTTTATCCGGGTTAAGATTTAAAAAGTTATCAGTTTATCAGGACTGGCAAAGAACGCAGAGTTTTTTACCTGGAGGAATGGTGGCGCAGGTATCAGCTACGGTATCTGCCATTGGCTGTATGGCCATACCACCGGCAATCAGCTGTTGATGACCGGCATTTAACATAGCAACTGTTTCTTTGCTGAGGGAGAGTTTTTTCTCCAGGGGTAGTTTTCTCTTTCTCATAAATTGTGGATTACGGGTTACAAGTGTTAGGGAATTATAATTGCTGATGGCGGGTTAAAAGCCGGCAGCATTCGTGCTCATGTGAAAAGGGATTACAGGCAAACGTATCCTGGTCTTGGATGTGATTCACAGGTAACCTGCGGATCATAGGTAACGCAATACTGGGTATTGATACCGCCGGCCAGTGATTTTTGCTGTTGTTGGGTCATAGAAGCAACAGTCAGTTTGTTGAGCGACAATTTTTTCGCCAGAGAGATTTTTTTCTTTTTCATAAAACAGATTTATTTATACAGTCCTCCCCTGTCTTCAATGAAGCCATTACGCCATGGGGCGGTTGTTCAGCGTATAAGATCATGAATGGGACAATCGGGTTATCGTGTTCGTTGACATATAGAAAGCCAGGTTATTTAGAGCTGTTGAGATTCTGAAGTTAAAAAATAAAATCTTGAAAAAAAATTCTTTATAAAAAATTTTTAATAAAAAACCGCAGCCGGCTGCTGTACCCGGATTGGCTAGTCTTCCGGATAAATTATCCATCCGAAATATTATGGATTGCTAATATTATTTATAATTTTGGGGGATACAACCTAAACCAACTATGCTGTTTTAATGGGTCAGATGGGATTTATCAAAGTTGAAGGGACAGACCACATTCAGGAGCATGTACTGCTACAGCGCTCTGCCGACGGCGATTCCCAGGCTTTTGAGCTATTATATACCCGTTATCTTCCTAAATTATATCATTATATCTACCGTTTTACCAGCCTGCCTGATGACGACATCATGGATATATGCCAGGATTTGTTTCTCAAACTCTGGGACAGGAAAGAACTGCTGATAACTATCAGGTCACTGGATGTATACCTGAAACGTTCGGGAAAAAATGCCTTGCTCGACCGGCTGAAACATGGCCAGTTTAAAGTAAATCTTCACAAACAGTACAGCCTGGGCAAGGAGGAGCACCGGGCCACCACTGAAGAATTACTGCAGTTTTCGGAATATAGTCAGCTTGCCCAACAGGCGATCCTCCAGCTTTCCCCAAGGAAACAGGAAATTTTCCGGTTAAGGATGGAACAGGATATGTCGCTGGATGAAATCGCCGAATTCCTTCACATTTCCAAATCACGGGTAAAACAATCCATTTACGAGGCTAAAGACGAGATCAGGCTATTCCTCAAACAACGCGGAGGCCTCTTCCTGATTATCTTTTTTCTCCATTACTAAAAAAATTTCCCACAACACCAGTGCTTTCGTTTTTGGGAATCGTCTTTCATGAAAGGCCTATAGTGTCATGACCATAATAGAGATAAAAAAATTAATACCATCGCTGGTAAAGGGAACGCAAACGGTAGCAGAACAGCAGGCTTTTGAAGCCTGGCTTCAATCTGCCGCCCCGGCGGAGCTGAGCGAGGTCATGGACCTGTATTATGATGCACTGGATGGCGATGACGTCATTTTCATGATGCCGCCGGATTTCCCGGAAAAAATGCACGCACGTATGCGCAACGCCATTCCGGCAGTAAGGCCATTACCAAAGAAAAAGCAGTACCTGCGCTGGGCGGCGGCCATCGCACTGCTGATCTCAGCTGGCACCGCACTGCTCCTGCTAAACCGGAAACCTGCACCTCCCGTTGCCGCAAAAATTATACAACCCGGTACCGATAAGGCTATACTCACCCTTGCCGATGGCCGCACCATAGAGCTGGGCCATCACAAAAATGACAGCCTTGTTCATACCGGTATGCAGGTAATTCAGCTGGACAGCACCAGTATCAGCTATGCAGGCACTTCAGGCGACCATCATGCTTTTAATACACTCACCACGCCGAGGGGAGCACAGTTCCAGGTTGTTTTGCCTGATGGCAGCCATGTATGGCTGAACGCTGTTTCCTCCCTTCGCTACCCGGTAGCTTTCAGCGCAAACGACCGCACCGTAGAGCTCACCGGGCAGGCCTATTTCGACGTAGTACCTTCCACCACTCCTTTCATCGTAAAAACCGGTACCACCGCCATTCAGGTGCTGGGTACCGACTTCGACGTAATGGCATACCAGGAAGAAGGACCTGTCAGGACCACACTTGTTAAAGGTAGTATTGCCGTTACGTCGGCCAATAGCCGTAAACAGCTGCAGCCCGGCGAACAGGCCGCCTACGATGAGAAATTAAAAGACCTGGTAGTATCACATCCTTCTATGGAGGAAGTAGTAGCCTGGAAAGAAGGAGAATTCAGGTTCAATGGCGTGAGTATCATCGCCATTATGCGCCAGCTATCCAGGTGGTATGATGTAGAAATAAAATATGAAGGCCCATTACCAACAACCGCCTTCAGCGGCACACTGCCAAGAAAAGAAAACGTAAATCAGATACTATATGCATTGGAAGCTACAGAAGCTGCACACTTTACTATCGAAGGAAACACCATCATAGTAAGAAAATAATATGCATCAGTGATACTGAAAAAAAACCGGAAGTAATTGGACCTACTTCCGGCGAAAGTTTCAGGATTCGCTGATATGAAAGTTGCTTAGACTCATTTTATCGTAAACCCAAAACCATTCAAAAGTATGAATCTACTTTTAAACGGCAAAGCTATGCCGTTACCTGTACCACTAAAGCTGCTCATGATCATGAAATGGACTGCTGTTTTTCTCTGTATTGCGGCCGTACACGTAAGCGCCAAAGGCTATTCACAGAAAGTTACCATTGCCTCTCCTTCTATCAGATTGCAGGCAATCTTCAAGGACATCCGCAAACAAACCGGAATGGCCTTCGTATACGACAAAGCCCTGCTGGATAAAACCTATCCGGTAGCCATACAGGCACATAATAAAGAATTTGCAGATGTGCTGGCAGAATGCCTCAACGCACAGGGACTGACCTTTGAAGTAAACAGCAACATCATCGTAGTGAAGAAGATGCCTCCTGCGGGCAATGCTGTATTAAAAAACATTACCACCGCTGTACTGGGCCAGGTAGATGTACAAGGCCATATTACCGGCCCTGATGGCGAATCCGTAATCGGCGCCACCATTCGGCTGAAAGGTACCCAAAAGGCAACCATCACCAATGCAGAAGGTAACTTCACACTCAATGGTATCAAAGATGGCTCCTATACGCTGGAAGTCTCTTCTATCGGATATGAAAACTATTCAAAAATCATTACCGTAGGCAATGAGAACCTGAAGCTCAATATCGCACTGAGTAAAAGCGTCTCCGGCCTGAACGACGTGGTAGTAGTAGCGTATGGCACCCAACGCAAATCTACTTTCACCGGGTCCGTCAGCACACTCAGCACCAAACAGCTGGAAGGCTCTCCCAGGGCAAATATCGAAGATAACCTCCAGGGAAATGTCAGCGGTGTAGTCGTTTCTCAAGGCTCCGGCCAGCCAGGAGCTGCTCCCAACGTACGTATCCGTGGTGTAGGTTCTATTACTGCCGGCAGCTCCCCGTTGTATGTGGTAGATAATATCCCGCTGAACAGCATAGACCTCAACAGCTTCAATGCAAATGACATTGAGAGCATGACCGTACTGAAAGACGCTGCTGCTGCCACATTATATGGCTCCCGCGCGGCAAACGGCGTTGTCATCATCACCACCAAAAAAGGAAAAGCGGGTAAAACCAGCTTCTCTGCCACCGCACAAACAGGCTTTACGAATGTTATCAACTCAAAAGATGACAAGCCACTGAATACCACCGAACAGCTGGAGCTCTTCCGCGAAAGCTGGGTAAATGCCGGAAAAGACATCAACCTGTTCATACCTGAACTGGTAAAACAAGGCATTGACACGACGGTGAATACGAACTGGTTTAATGAGCTGACCAGAACCGGTCAGTACCAGCAATTCAATCTTTCTGCCAGCGGAGGCACAGAAAAAACAACCTATTTCCTCTCTGCAGGCTATTATGATGTCAAGTCTCCCCTGCTGAACAGCGCCTTCAAACGCTATAACTTCAACGCAAAGGTAAATGCACAGGCTACGGAACGACTCTCGTTATCAGCAGGCGTTCTTGCCACTGTTACCAAAATGAACAGTGTCAGCGATGATGGCAGCAATGCCAACCCGGTGAGAGCTTATAAAAGATATGAACCATGGCTACGTGTATACCTGCCTGATGGCTCCTATGACCTCAGCTACTCCAACAACTATAACCCGGTAGCATTTACAAAGGAAAACCTGCACCCGAGCGACCGCTACGACCTCCTGGGTAATATCGGCCTGAAATATAAAATCCTCCGCGATCTGACATTTGAAAATCAGAACAGTGCAGACTTTGAATATGGCGAAGATCTCACCTGGAACAAAGCTGGCATCGGTACGGCACGTTCTAATGGCGGTAGTGCCGACTATTCCACCAAACGCGCTCTCAGCCTTGTAAGCACCAACATCCTGCGCTATATGCACGACTGGGGCTATCACCATTTTGAAACATTTGCCGGATATGAAGCACAGTCTGTGCAGTCTGCCAACATAGGTCTGTCCAAAACCAACTTTATCCCTAACAGCACCACGCTGAGCAATGCAGCCGTTCTGGTAGATGGTACCAATACTGCTACCAGCAACTCACTCACAGGCATCTTCTCCAATATCGCCTATAACTACCATTCTAAATATTTCCTGTCAGCCTCCCTCCGCAGAGACGGTTCTTCCAGGTTCGGGCAGGACAAAAAATATGGTAATTTCTGGTCGCTGGGCGCTTCCTGGAATGTATTGTCTGAAGAATTCATGAAAGATATCGACCTGTTCTCACAGCTGCGCCTGCGCGCCAGCTATGGTACCAACGGTAATCAGAGCATCGCCGACTTCGCATCAAGAGGACTGTACACCAATACCGGTTCCTATAATAACAGTCCGGGTTACTACCTGACGCAATACGGCAACAATAACCTTACCTGGGAGAAAAACAAACCGATGAATATCGGTCTCGACTTCGCCATTTTAAAAGATCGTATCCAGGGTACCGTGGAATATTACAACCGTGTCACTTCGGCCTTACTGCTCAACATGCCGGTTTCCGCCACCAACGGTGTTACCAGCATCACCAAAAACGTGGGCTCCGTTCGCAACAGTGGTGTAGAACTGGAATTGAATACCTATAATATCGTATCTAAAAACAAAAATGGTTTTAACTGGAATACCCGGGCTACCTTCTCTACACTCAACAACAGCATTACCAAACTGGTAAGCACGATGGTGAGCAGCCCCTATATCAGGGAACAGGGTGGCGACTACTACCAGTTCTACCTGGTAGGTTTTGCCGGCGCCGATCCTAATAATGGGGAAGCACTTTTCTACACCGACGCCACCAAAACAGCCACCACCAATGACTATACGAAGGCTGTCCGCTACAAACAGGGCTCTGCACTGGCGAAATTCGTAGCCGGCATGACCAACACCTTTGATTATAAAGGATTCTCCTTCAGCTTCCAGTTATACGGTAGCTTCGGCAATAAAGTTTATGATAACTGGGGTACCAGCACCTATACAGATGGCGGCTCTACCTTCGGACCTACCGCTGCACTGAACCGTTATTATTATGACAACCGCTGGACAGCTAAAGGTCAGACAGACAAATTACCTAAAGTGGTATACAAAGGCACCGCTCCAAGTAGCTCCGACCGATTCCTGTATGACGGTACGTACATCCGTTTACGTGATATCACCCTGGCATACAACCTGCCGGCAAACATTATGCAGCATGCCAAAATGAATTCCGCCAGAATTTATGCAAGAGCTACCAACCCTTATACCTGGGTGAAAGATAAACGCCTGACCGTGGACCCGGAAGTGGGTATTGAAGGACAAACAGACCAGAGTGCGCCTATCTTCCGTACCATCGTATTTGGTGTAGATTTCAGATTCTAATTTAAACGTAACCAGCAATGAAGAAATTATTTTTCAAATCATATATCATAGCCGCAATCAGTGCTGCCACGCTGGCCACCAGCTGCAGTAAGGATTTCCTCAGTAAACAGCCGCAACAAAGCACCGACCTGAACAGCACCTTCATCGATATGGCCTCCGGACGTGCCAGTCTGAATGGTATCTACTCCCTGATGAAAGGCGTTAACTACTACGGCCGTACGCTGTATGTAACTGCCGACCTGATGTCGGACAATGCCTACCTCAGCTCCAGCAACTCAAAGCGCTACCTGCAATTCGACAGCTACACCACCAACGCTACCAATAGCGATGCATCCGGAATGTGGAATACCCTGTACCAGGTAGTCGTAAATGCCAACCTGATGTTGCAGGCAGGCAATAAATTGCAGGTAGGATCTTCCGACAGCACAGAGAAAGCGCAGATCATGGGAGAAGCCTATGCCATTCGTGCCCTCGCCTATTTCGATATGATGAAATTATTTGCGCAACCCTATAATTTCACTGCCGACGGCAGCCACCTGGGTGTACCTTTAGTAACCACCACCACTGCCGATGCCGGCGCTGTTATCTCTCCTGCAAGAGACCAGGCAGGTAAAGTATATACACAAATAGAAGCAGATCTCGTGAAGGCCGTTGCCATGATCCCGGCAACCCCGGTAGGTTATACGCTGAGTGGCAACAAAGGCCGTATATCTCTGTATGGCGCCAAAGCGATCTTATCCCGCTTATATTTATATGAAGGTAAATGGGCTGATGCAGAAAGACTGGCAACTGAGATTATTACCGACAATAAATATTCCCTGCTCGCAAAAGACAAGCTGGCAACAGATTTCCAGCTGGAAAACAATAGCGAAACTATCTTCGAGATCCTATATCTCACCACCGACAACCTGGGTACTGATGCCATGGTAAACTTCTGCCTGCAAGGTGGTAGTTATGGAGATATGCTCGCCTCGGATGACCTGTACAATCAGTATGATGCCACAGATGCCCGCAGAAGCTTTGTGGTAAAAGGTAAACGTAGTGGTGCAGAAAATCCTGCCATTCTGATCAACAAATACCAGAACAAAAGTACTTACCTGGAAGGTATGAAGGTAGTTCGGCTGGCAGAAGTATATCTTACCCGTGCGGAAGCACGCAGTATGCAGGGCAAAGATGCCCAGGCTGCTGCTGATGTGGATGTTATCCGTACCCGATCCCTCGGCAGCGTTGCGGCAACAACAGCCACCGGAGATGCTTTACTGAAGATTATCAAAAATGAGCGCCGCAAGGAATTATGCTTCGAAGGACATCGTTTATTCGACCTCACCCGCTGGAAGCAGACCTTCACCAAATACAAAACCGGCGGTGCTTCCATCAGTATTACCTATCCCAATACCAAGACGATCATGCCGATTCCATTGAATGAAATCAATGCCAATCCTAATATCGCCGGCCAGCAAAATCCTGATTACTGATGAAAAAGGTCTTATTAATGGCAGCGCTGCTATTGTCGCTACAACAGGCAATCGCACAACGGGCCGGTACCTGGGCTACAAAGCAGGCGATCGGTAATGTTGGCAACCTGTACAAAGTGAGCGATAGCGTGTATAGGGCTGCACAGCCCGACAGCAGCGGATTTGCAGCCTTGAAAGCTTACGGTATCGCCAGTATACTCAATCTCAGGTCGCACCATAGCGATGCCAAAGCCAGCGGCCATACCGGTTTACAGCTCTACCTCGTAGAAATGGAAGCAAAACAGTTTGATGATAACGCAGTCATTGCAGCATTGAAAATTTTGCAGACATCGCCAAAACCAGTACTGATCCACTGCCAGCATGGAAGCGATCGTACCGGTGTAATAACTGCCATGTACCGTATTGTAATCCAGGGCTGGAGCAAAGAGGCGGCCATCAGGGAAATGGAACAGGGTGGCTTCGGGTTTCACAGCCAATACCTGAATATACCCACGTATATACGAAATGTGGATGTCCAGAAAATACAGAAAGCTATTTTATAATCAGCCATTGAAATGAAAAAAGACGCCGGTCTCTGCTTATCAGAGCCGGCGTCTTCTTTATATCCTCTTTTATCTTGCAGCTATTATCTCCGGCAACCTAATACAGATCAGCTACCGCACATATCGTATGTAATTAAACTGCAGTGACAACACAAAAATTATTTTTCTACATGATAAATATTTGTATTATTGTCATAACCAAAATCTGTCAATAGTTTAACCTATAATCAACATCTAACAGCACTTTCTGAGCACAAAATGAGTCTGTCGAAAATCCTATAGATTGATTTTCCATTTATTACTGTCTGTCGTATGATAACAACATGTTATCAGCTGGTATCTGTATGCAATTTAGTGCTGTAGCGCAAGTGTCATTTTTTTTACACTCATACCATTCTTCATCTAAACCAAAATTGAAACATGAAAAAGAACATGTTATGTACCATCGCTGTACTGTTAGCCGTATTATTTGCTGCATGTAAAAAGTCTGCCGACACCCCGGGCACAGCAACCATCGAAAGCACACAGGCAGCTAAAGTCCATGGTTATATCATCGGACTCGGATTTCCTGCCCACACCATTGTTGATAACGGAAATGAATATATCGTGGAAGGAGATATCATCTTCCCGAAAAACATGGAAGTTCCGGGTGGAGTCAAGACAGAACAATATTATACCGGCAGTCTTGTTTCGGCTACCAATGTAACCAACATCCGGCTTTACGTCGACACCAGTATGACATCTATGGCATCTGAAATCAACTCCGCCATAGCCCAGTGGAATGGTATTTCTGGCTGTACCATCCATTGGACAGTTGTTACCGGTGCTCCATTCGATGTAACAATTACCAATTACAACCTGGGCAGCGGCGTATGCGGGCAAGGTACCTTCCCTTCATCAGGAAATGCAGGTAATCTTATCCGTATCAACAAATCATATATTGCCGGCAACAGCTTCGCGCAACGTGCACGCACCATCTGCCATGAAATGGGCCATAACGTGTCCTTCAGGCACACCAACTGGTCTGCCATTGGTGAGTCTACCGCCACAGATGTTCCTGGTGTTGGTGGCACTGACGCCAGCTCCATTATGAATGGCGGCCAGTGCGGCAGCGGCGCCACCGTATTATCAGCGAAAGATATTCAGGCTGCGGTAGCCCTCTATCATTAATATCATTGTACTAAAAAAACGCCGGCTCTGCTGAGCAGAGACGGCGTTTTTTTTAATATATTTTCCAGACAGCTCTAATCATTCATCAATCCATTCACAAAATTCACCCACTCATAGGAAGGAATGCTCCTGTCGATATAATAATCTGGTTGTATACCTTTGGCATCAATTGTAAAATCAGGGATGCGCAAGCTTCTTGTCAGGCAGTAACCCAACGTTATATCTTTGCATGGCGACACCTGCTCATACATATTTGAAATATCCAGCACCCCGAAAGTAGTTACGCCGTACAGCTTCACCTTTCTGCTCTGTTTGGCTTCCAGCAGAAATTGCTCCGCCGTACTTCCATTATTTTCATCGATGATAATGGCTACCTGCTGCGGATTAGGATATTTCTCCGGCAATGTATCCACGGAAACAATCCTCCCATTCAGGTTTACAAATTCCCCCAGGTGTTCTTCCAGCTTGTCATAAGCTTTTTTAGCCCAGGCTTTCTCCTCCGCACCGAAACCATATTCTGGTTTGTTGATGAAGTCCAGCATACGCTGGTTATTTAATTTGGTAGAATAGTATTCCACGCCTACACCACGGATCGGGTTTGTATAGAGAAATGGAAATAAAGGACCGTAGGTAGCGTCACTTCCGCCGCCATTACCGCGAATATCTACGATCAGGTTACGGGTTTTTACCAGCTCCTGCTTGTTGGCCTTCATCAGGCTGTCGATGATTCCCAGGTTAGACCGGTCGAAAGACGGGATACGGAGATAAAAGGTATTATCATTGCGTTTCACCAGAAAAGGTACACTCGCGCCCAGGCTGTTGCAGTATTCTGTAATAACTGCATCATCCTTGAAATTCTCCGGATAGGTACGTTTGAGGATAGTGCTGCCCAGCTGCAGGTAATTACGTCCCAGGGTCATCACCTTGTTTGAAGTGACTGCTGAGAAATCCCGCATATAATAAACGGAATTCAATGTATCTTTTGCAGTATTAATCCTGAGTTTCACCATTCCAGGCTTCCACGTAGGCGCTTCAGCCGATACAATGCTGCCTATGTACTGATCTCCTTTTCTGATGATAGCGATGGAATAAACACCAGTATGCCATATACCTTCAAATCCGGGCTGTTTAGAAAGGCTCAGCTGTTCCTTGAATTTCACCGTATCGACTGATTGCATTTCCCAGGTGGCAGGGCTCACCGGCTTGGCTGCAGGAGCGGGTTTTGTTAAACGTACATAACTATGTCCCTTGCGGAAAAACCTCAGCCAGTCCGTCATCACTGCCAAACAGGCTTCATTGCTTTTTGCGGCCTTCACCCGCTTCAGGATTTGCTGATTATGGACCTCATAAGCATCTTTCCCTTTCTTATCTAGCACATAACTGAAGCCGGCATCATTTTCTTCGAATGTTTTCTTCATCCATTTAAAATTGCTTTCACAGTTACAGGATTGCGTATAGCCGGGTTGCGCTGCCAGCAGCAGCGTCATTACAAACAGGCAGATTCTGGATTTCATCTACAGGTATTTTAGGTGACTAAATATAGCATATATTCGCTTAGATTGTTACTCAAAATAAGTCAGCTTACCATATCCATCACCGTTACAAACTGATATCCAATGCAGACTATCTTAGGCGCAAACGGTCAAATAGGCGAAGAACTGCAGGAATTATTACAAAGATATGAATACGATAATATCTTCAAGAATACGAAGTTCAGAAAAAGATTTCCTCATTTCGCTGTAACCACCTACCAGTAAGGAATACAGCAAATAGCTAATAAACAAAAAAAGTCAATCATTTTAATGACACAGGTAGCAACATTCAGTATCAGAGAAAGCTTTTATATAAAAGACCTTGGCCTTATTCTAGCCGGCGAAATTACAGCAGGAAGATTCAGTATACAAAACACAGTGAGGTTCCAATATAACGGCGCAACCTATTCATTAAAAATTAAAGGCTGGCTGCATCTGAACAGAGGCAGGGCTCCCGGAGATATAGGACTTTATTTTTACTATACTCCCGACCTTGGCAGAAAAACGTTTAATCAAATGAAAATAGAAGCCCAAATTGTCAATATAGAAGAGGAATCACAGGAACAATAGCTGATACAAATTATAACCAGCATGCAACTTCCCTGCGCTTAAGCAATAACTCCTCACCTTCGGACACGCTGCATACTCATTATAAGTTATGATTGAGCTGCTCCTTAAAACCAAGACCAAAAGGCAGTGTGGCGGCTTCCAGCTCTCTCAGGGAATTACACGCCTTTTCCTTCAACTTATCCTGACACTCAAAATCAATGGTCGTTTCTCCGCTTTTAATCTGTGCACTATACGCTGTTCCCGGATAAAAAAGATAGGATGTATAGGACCTGTTCATGCTAAATAACATAAACGGCAGCGCTGTGTGAATAGTCAGCGCAAACGATGAATCCTTCGTCACCTTATCAAGTAATATTTCTTTTACCTGTACATGATTGATGGGATAAGAAACATACAAACTGCTACCACGCTGAAGGTGGAACGTAATAGTAGTAGCGTCGCTGCCAGGCCCCGGAGCCACCGGCTTTACAGACATGGTAATAAAAATGCAGGCCAGGAAAAGTAAAATGGGTTTCATCTGCCGGGTCAGGGTTATTTCTTTCATTGTTGGACAAACTTTAATCACTTAAATACATGATTAAAAATCTACATAAAATTTATACATTCGTTTCCCAAAACAGAACCTATGAAATTTAAAAGTACGGCAATACGGGTTGCCGGAATTGTGTTGACTGTAGCAACATTTCTCTATGCATGTAAACATGGAAATAATGAGGCGCCGCAGCCCATTGCACCACCGCTCCCATCAGCAGGTAATTATCTTGTAAGCGCTATTTATGTAAATGGTGCTCCCAAAGACAGCCTGATTTATAATACCTCCAAACAGGTAACACGGCTCTGGCAATATGTTCCGTTCTATCGGAAATTTCTGAATTATGTCGATTTCACTTACCAGGAAAACGGCTACGTAAAAACAGCCGATTACCAGACCTATATCGGCGGCAACATGCTGCATACCCAAAAGGATTCCGTGGCACTGACATCCGGCATGATGACCGTGTATGCCGTGAAGTACAGAGGCGATGGCGCCGTATCCGGCTATGATACCATACAAGTCACCACAGATACATATAATCACCTGAAACTGGCTGGTAGCGAGAAACCGGTCTTTTTATCTCCACCCGGAGTATATATGACTTTTTATACCAAATATACCTATACAGACAGAGAACTCACTGCCTTCAGGTATGTAAATAAAGTAGAACGCGGCGATCTGGTAGACCGTAACTATACCTTTGCTTTCAACGGCAATAGTAATCCGCTTTACCCGCATATGCTGGCAAATCCGGTGCTGATGCGCGCCGTAACGCAAGACGTATATCCATTGCCGTCAGATTCACTTTATCCGTGGCTGGCTAGTCAGCATTATGTAAGCGAGGTAACCTTCAGCTCCGAAACGCAGACCACCCTCACCAGCAGTAAAGTGGGCTACACCTACCTGGACAATACACCTTATGCTACCGCTCAAACCTTCCCGAATCTGGGGATTATGATGAATTACAGGTATAAGATTGTGCAATAGGCAGGCTAAATATATATTAATAAAGCAAAAGAGGGGGGTCGCACAAAAAAATGCAACTCCCTCTTTTATTTTCAGTGATCTACTTGAAACTTTCTATCTTACTCAAAACACTTTTCCATTGCCTTACTAGTACCAGGCATAATCGCGCATTTTGCAAAACAAAATCTGTCAGGATTTCCACATTCTTTCAAACATTGCCATTTCTGGGATCCTACCTGTCCTACGAGGCATGATGCTTTGCCAAAAAAAGAACCGGCATCCAACACTGCAGAACCAAACTTACTGGATAAGTTAAGAAATGCTTCACCAGCACTCTCAGCAGCTTTACCAACTGCATGAACAACACCTTCAGCAGTTTCACTCACTGCATGACCTACATCTTTAGCAGTATTGCTAATTGTATTGCCAATTTTTTCCAAGAACCCCCAACCCGCTGGTTCTATTTGCTGGGAAGATTGAAAAGCCCTACCACCATAAAAGGTTGCACTATGGCGAGGAATTTCTGTTGATGAATTAAATGCAGGTAGTTTCATATTTTGAAAATTTAGATGAAAAAAAAGCTTAAATACCAGAATAATATTTTGCCCACGGCACTACAATAAATGGAAACTCCGTGGATACATCAACAGTAACAGCATAATGCACTGTTGATGCGGATATTTTGCTTTGATAGGTAAAAACAATGGTAACGATTTTCATATTCCCATATACTTCCACCGGGTTGGCATTTACACGTTGTAATATAAACTCATCCTTATTTTTATATTGCATGGCCCATGTTTCCACATAAAAAACCATATAACGTAAGATGATAAAATTCAACGCACGTGATTTTTCATCATCGCCCGGGTTTTTAATAAGTTGCAATGCATTGGAAAAAATAAGGGCTACCTGTTCGCTTAAACTGTTATCTGCTTGTCCATCAATTAAAGCGGATTTTCGAATGACTTTGATAATTCCCTTCACATATTCGGTTGCTGTAATTTCGTACAATTGCGTTACCATAACATACTGCAATTGTTGCAAAGCATTTACTTTCAAATAGCCGGGCATTTTTTCGCCAATCAAGATATCGTATGTAATCTTATCCGGGTTTGGGGCGATGGATTCGATTAATTCGCTCAACAAGCGATTGGTCGTTACTTTGATAGCGTACATATCCAGGAATCCGTACGCCTGGAAGATCCAACTCATTTCCCGTGCGATATACAAATTGCGCGGCTCACGTAAATACTTAAACGCAATCAAAGAAAATGGCAGGTGTTGATCGACAGGGTCAGTAACAGCTACCTGGTAAAATTCATTCTCCAAACTGCGTGAAGTAAACCTGGGAATAATATCACCCGAAACATAAACGAATTGTTTTGTACCACCATGACCGCAAGTGCAATCACCGCTACCCGGAGTAGCCTCCGCCTTTCCGTTACAACCGCACTGTGGCTGAATGAGTGTTTTATTTGTATTTTCAATAAAACGTGCAACATCAAATCCGGGCGTTTCCATGGGATAGGGATGGTTTTGCGCGTGTTGCATCACTGCGTCATGGCCTCCTGTATATTTCATATAAATATGTTTGTGTGTAAAGAAGAAAGATCACAAGCAATTTCATCGTTATTACTTCTTAGATGATGAAGGGGGGGCTGCTTTTTTGGGCGATCCAGGTTTCGCAACTACTGCTTTTGGGGGTACAGCTACTACTTTTTGTGATGCGGTAGCGGTAGCCGCAGCCTTGCCTGTTGTTCTACGTGCCATCATAGTCGCTTCTTCAGCTATTTTAGCGATCAATCCTTCCCCTATTACAGGGCCTTTCTCCTCCATTTTTGCATCGAGATATAATTCTCTCCTGGCGTTCTCTGCAATGTATGGGATCATATCAGTATTACTTTCAATGAATTGCGGCGCCCGAACGATCGTAGAGATTTCCCAGGCTTCCTCACCATGCTGCGAAGAACAGCCGTTGATATACGCGTTATTGTTGCTACCTGAATCATCAAATCCAAAGCAGCCATATCCTTCATTCAACGGCCAATTCACGATCATCTTCATATTTACCGTTGTACGAAATACCTGGTTCGATGTGTTAACTGCCCAAAGCTCATAATTGATGATATTGATAAAAGCAATGCGCATCAGGGAATCCGTTACTAATTCCGTCCATGTAGCCGCCTGATCGATGGAGAAATAGATCTCGCCCTCCATAGTCAAAACTGCTACAATATTATTATTAGCCTGAACCATTTTTACCGGTTTGGTAAATGTAGCTACCGGTTTGAACGCACCTTTTGTACCGCCTTGTGTTGATAATACCAATTGGTGATTGGCAGTAATAGCGTAAATAATCTGACTGGAGAGGGCACATACCCAGCTATACGGGTAATCAGCGTTAAATGGTGCAAATGCAGCACCTGCTACCATTGCCCACAACGAATTATCTGTTCCAATCCCCAACATTAAATCCGGAACAGCAGCATTAACTGACATATGGATATCACTATAAGTATCAGCCCAGGTGGTACCGTTATCCGGGGAAGTCCAGATATTATACCCGGGACCAGGTAAGGATGCCCATACTGTATTACTTTGCTGTTGTAGCGAGATATTATAATAGCGATTATTTTTGTTAGGTTTGGGATTCTCCCATGTCAACCCGTTATTCACAGACCGTACGAGGTATGATTCATTTTCGAATGACTGCGGAACAACACCTATCAGGACAGATTCCAGTTCATTATCTTTAACATACCAGCCGCCTGTAATTTGATTAACCGGGAGGTGTAGGCTCGACAATTGCCATGAGGCAAGTACACCGTTACCGTAAATATTCCGGTTCATATCCTGTTCAATATAATATTCAGGGCGCACGTTATCCCAGATACGGAATTGTGTAATCTTCCCTTTAAAGGGGTTGCTCATATTTGTGGCCGCTCCGCCTTGCAGCTGGCCAATAACCAGTGATCCATCCGGAGGAATGGTTGTATTTGCCGCCAACAGGGTTGAATATACCAACGATCCATCTTTGTATAACAACAGGTTACCTGTTGTGCTTTCCCAGGTCAATGAAAAATAACACCATTCGCCAATACCAGAATCAGCATCCACGAAACTGACATTCGTATCGGCAAGATGTTCATTGTTGATATAGATGTTGATATTGGACGGATCTGTAATAACAAGGGATTTTTCCCCTGCTAACGTATACGACAGGATAGTTCCGGTTGTATTATTATCCGCCAGCATCCAGCATTCAATTGTAAAAGATTTCGTGACGAAACTATTCACAGGATTCGCGAGTAGATAATCCGCACTATTACCACCCAGTGCTATCACTGTATTATACACAGGGTCAAATTTTGGTATGGTGATTTTAGTCATATTAAAATACATTCGTTTACATGGAAAAATATCATGGTGCCGGGTAATATCTTGCCAGGTGCCTACTTGCCATAAATGGGAACATGCCGGTCACATCTACTTTCAGATAGTAATAAATATTTTCAGCAGTATCCCGCGCCTGAAACTGGAAGATCACGTCCATTATACTTCTGCTTCCCTGGACGTTACTACGTTGTACATCTACACCTTGCAAGAAGTATACGCCATGTGGATACGGCGCTTCTGAAACAGCATTTTGCATTTGCCATGCCATGTAATAGATTTCCCTTGACCGGATAGTAAGGTAGTTTAACGCGCGGTGCGCATCTGTTTCGCCCACATTATCTGTAATACGCAGCATCTGTGAAAGCATACTCTCAACAATATTTCTCTGGATGCCGGGAATGCTACCAACCATCGCATCTACAAACTGGTTGAAGGTAAAGTAGTAGGTAAGATTTGCGACTAGCGTTGGTAATTGCAAGCCATTACACCGTTCCGGGGAAGCTAGCGGGCCTCTTGTTCCCACCACCACATCAAATTTTCTTTCTCCTACAAAAGTCGGTTCCAGTGCGGCAATAAAATGATAAAGTTCTACATTGGAACGCGGAGTCAGTATGTAACTATCAACACCTTGTATACTCAAAATCCAGCACATACGTTCCGCTATATACAAGTTTTGACCCTGGCTTAAAACCTGGTAAAAAAGTGCATTGGGCGGACCTTGTGCTTTGAATTCCTGGTAGGCATACATGTATTCTTCTTCCAGACTTTTATTGGGGAAGGTGGGATAAATATTCCCGATAGCGTATACATCACCGAGATTAACAGGCTGCATACCCTCGCGTCCACCACCACAACCACATTGTGGTTCAATTGTGATGGGTTGTTGTGATTGGGGTATCACCTGTTGAGGTATATAAGGGGTTTCTGCAACCGGTGTTGAATATGTTGCCGGTGCCGATGCAGGCTGAATAATTGGGGCAGTGTCCTGCAATGATTGTTCTACATTCATAACATGATTAATTTTTACCTGGTTTCTAAGAGTCGTTCTAAATATGATTTGCTCTGTGTGACATTCAATAAAGGTGGAATTATGCCTCGCCTACCTGGTTGCGATTTTGTAAAAGCAGCATGTATATCGCCGGGGGTTGCTTGTGGGTATAATGACCATAACAATGAGATGCTGCCAGTTACAAATGGTGCTGCCACACTGGTTCCCCATAACGCTGTATATCCGCCACCGGATTTTATATGTTGTAAGCCCCATCCTGGTGCCATCAACCCGCGCATGCCTATGCTACGACCAATATTTGAATGCTCCATAGGGGAACCGTTTCGCTTGCATGCCACTACGGGAATTACCCAGGGATGATCGAATAACGGGTTATGCCCGATTCTCCCATGATTGCCACTTGCCCCTACGATAATTATACCACGTTGAAATGCTTCATCGAAGGTGGATTGTAAGATTTGTTGATTTTCCCGCTTCAGGTCAACACCCGATATACCCAAACTTAAATTAATCACCCGCGCTCCCCTATTCATCACCGAACGCACAGCTTCTACCAGGTGGCCTATTGTTACTTCCGGACATTGATTAATATCTCCTGCTTCACAGAAAATTGGTCGCGCAGTAAATGTGCAGCCAGGAATAATTCCCGGACATGGCGCTGTTCTTCGCGCAGCTAAAATACCTGCTACGAAAGTACCATGCGTACAAGCAAAACTTGCGTTCGATTGGCAGCTCACACGTACATCTCCTGTTGCATTAAATTGCGATCCGGATAGATCTTCATGCGAGGTATCTACAGGGCCATCGATAATTCCTACGTGTATGCCTGGCTGCCCACTCGTTTGATGCATTAAATCGTTTAATTGCACCATACTATAGGCAGCATCCAGTTCAATTGACAGCATCTAATGATAAGTCTATTTTTGAAATTGAATTCGGTTCGTATTAATTGAAATATTTGAATTGTCCACCCACTATGAATAGTAAGGTTTTCATAAACGACCATGAAATTAAAGAAGAAAAAGAATACACGCCCATCCCATGAAAGGGTAGTTCGTGCTACATAAAAGGGTTATAAGTTCGTGTATCCATCATCTTAGCAATGATTTCCCCCTTGGATTTGATACCAAGTTTCTTATATAATCGCTTAATGTGATGCCGCACGGTTTCAATAGAAATACCCAACTCGCCAGCTATCATTTTATAACTGGCACCTTTCATAAGATGATGCAAAATTTGTTGTTCCCGTTTACTTAAATCAACATCAAACGGTTGATGCTCATTATTGACTAATGTATGAATCATACGCTGAGTAATCACATTTGATATGGGGAAACCTTTGCTGGGATAGGCATTCACAATTTCATGCACCAATGATTCACTCAGTTCATCTTTCATAATAACACCTCTCATCCCCAATCGCAAATAACCAATTGTTTTTTGCACATCACATTCAGCTGTAATAGCAATCACCACTATGTTAGGATAAATTACTTTCTGCATAAAATGAACCAGCATATTCACCGCGTAATTATCCACATCAACAAACAACATTAAAGCTTTATCTACAATACCACATAAATTAAAAATATCTTGCAAATCGGGTAATAACAAACTTACATCATCCAACCCTGGCAAGCATTTCAAGGCATCAAAAAAGATAGCGTCTCTACTAATAATAAAAGGAAAATATGATAATTTACTTGTGCTAATACCACCTTGGTCAATCATAATTACTGCTATTTTTTCGGGGAGAGGGTAATGGATTGGTTTTTATAAAAATAAATATATCGGTGGAATGAAAAAAAAAAAAATGTCCCGATGAATTATTGAAAATTATTCATATACATACAAATAGCATCTATTTTTCTGATGATATTATGATCGCAGAAAAATGTAGAATAAACGAATGAAGAGCAAGAACTGTGAGTCCGATGCTGCCATTGCCGGATCTGCAGCAAACCATTTTGTTGTACGGCAGGTTAACGTAATTGCTTATTACTTTTAATACTCTTCATTGCTGTATTATCAGCCAAGCTATCAGTTAAAGTCAGATAACAGAAAAATAGTGATCTTTTCTTTGGTTGTTTTCTGTTTCTTTTCAAAATGAAAATCGCAACCCTAAAATAACTATGCGTTTCTCCCTAAGAATACTGGTAAAGGAGTTTTAATAATGGTAAGGCCTACTGCGGTATCAATTGTTTTCAAAAGCTGGAAGTATCGAATTAACTCACTTTGGACGAGTGAAGATGCTTTTCATTTCAATAGCATCTTCGGATTTACCGATTATAACGCCGGCATCCTGATTGAATGTGGAGGAGGCAACTTCATATTTGTAAAAATAAAAAAGCCCGTCTCTATTGAGACGGGCTTCTTCTGTGATCCCGCTGGGACTCGAACCCAGGGCCCATACATTAAAAGTGTATTGCTCTACCAACTGAGCTACGGAATCATCTTTTATCGTGGCCTTTACCGCGATACCCTTGTTTGTAACGGGAGTGCAAAGATAGAAAAATATTTATTCTGACAAAATAATTATAGCATTTTTATTTACATTTTTTATAAAACAAGCCACCACAGCCAATTTTAAGCTATAAAAAAATTTTACACTTCTGCGTATGTACTTCGCAGTTATACAACGCCCGTAAAATATAACTGCGAAGTTTGCATACTTATTCACTAAAAATGTTCATCCGCACTCGGACCATAACTTCCGGGAATCGGAATATTAAGCAGTCGCAGATATACACCCAACTGTGCCCGATGGTGTATAATCTGATGCTGCACCATTCTCAGTACATCCAGCTTCGACCTGGTATTAAGCTTTTGCCCGCCTTTACTTAAAGTCCAGTCCAGATCCAGTTGATCCGCCGTTCCTTTTGCCAGCGATGCACGGCCTTCTGCCAGCGACGCCTCAAAATAAGCCATCAATGCCTCGGCAGACTCCTTCGTGAGGTATTGATTACTGGTAACATCCAGGTCTATACCATCCAGATCAAAAGTCATCGGTATCCATGTAGGTAACTCCGCGATATGCGTAGCCAGCCTGCCCATCGTCATACTTTTCTCGTGAGGCTTCCAGCCTAACTTATCCGTAGGCACCTGCTGCAGCATCTTCCTGGTGGTAACCGCTTCCGCATCAAATTCCTTCAGGAGCAATTCAAGAATAGTCATATCGTTATCTTTTGTTGTTGATACAAAGTAATAACCGGCTTGTGACAACCCTATGTCAGCAGCATTTTTATATAACAGGATTTTTTTTTGAACGGTTGAAATAGTAATAAAAAAACACAACGGATAAACCCCTTTCAAAGGACTTATCCGTTGTGTTTTTCTTAATCTTCGCTTGTTTGCAGCCTAACCTTCGGTATCGGCGCACGGTGGGCTATTTCCCCGTAAAATGCCCTTTAGACAGACTACGGGGGATGCTCAATAATAGCTTACTTCTTCCAGTTGTTATCCGCAGGAGTTGCATCCATGAAGATCCCGCCATCGATGTTCACTTCTTTGATGGCTGATTTGCCAGGCACCTGCACCACCACTTCTCTGGCGTTCTTCTGCCAGATAGCCGGTGTATAGTGATACTGGCGCTTCTCACCATTCACATCCGTTACTTCCATATCGAACGGTATAGCGAAACCACCCACATTCTTAATCGTGATGGCGCTGCCCTTCACACCAGCTACTGCCAGGTCTATATAATTATTCGTGAAGAACCAGTTCTGCCAGAACCAGTTCAGGTTCTTGCCTGTAGCAGTATTGATGATGTTAAAGTAATCCCATGGAATAGGATGCTTGCCATGCCAGGTGTCCATATACATATGCAGGGCTTTCTTAAATTCTTCATCTCCCAATAAATCCTTTAACGCCAGATAGGAAAGAGAGGCCTTGCCGTAGGAGTTGCTACCATAGCCCATGCCGCTCACCTGGTTAGACATGCTGATGATAGGCTGATCTTCTTCCGTGGAAGGATCACTGATATAACGAGCTACCCTGAAACGTTTGTAGAAATCATCTGCCTTCTCCTTGCCCACATCGGCAATACCGATCAGGTATTCAAAGGTGGTAGCCCAACCCTCGTCCATAAAGGCATAGCGGGTTTCATTGATACCCATATAAAAAGGGAAATAGGTATGCGCCATTTCATGGTCCTGCACCAGCTTGGCAAAGAACATGTCATCTTCTACGGTATTATCATTGACCATCATCGGGTATTCCATGTCTGCATAACCCTGGAATGCGGTCATCACCGGGTAAGGATACTTGATACCAGGCCAGTGATTCGAAAACCATCCCAGCGATTTTCTTGCAAACTCTACTGAATGATGAAAATCTGCTGCTGTATCATTATAAGCTGCCTGCACGCTGCATCTTAAGCCGGTGGCGGTGTCCAGCAGAGAGCTGCCGGCATCCCATACATAGTGGTCACTGGTGCCATAAACGACATCACTGATATGCTTTGCTTCAAATTTCCAGGTGTTAAAGTCCTGCTGCCGGGTCACTTTATGTGCCAGGTTATCCTTCAGAGAAGCGATATTGATCGTATTATCCGCGGTGTAAGAAGCTTTCAGCTTAGCGGCAAATTCAGGCTGCAATACTTCTTCCGGGTTCAGCAAATTACCGGTTCCCCAAACCACATAGTTTTTAGGAACGGTGACTGACACGGTATAGTCATTGAAATCATTGTAAAACTCCGCTCTGTCGGTATGGGCAATCTGGTCCCATCCATTATAGTCATCGAAAACGGATATACGCGGATATGCATAGGCTGCAAAGGCGGTAGTGCTGTCAATCATGCCTTCACGGCCGCTTTCCTTAGACAGGTCGTAGTGCCAGGTAATCTCTACCTTAGCCCCGCCTTTAGGCATAACCGCCGTAGGAAGCTTGATACGCCCGACGGTGCCAAAATCATTGTTGAATTTCAGCTCCTGGCCGTTGTAGACAAATTTATCAATAGTAACGCCCTCTGTCAGGAAATCATTGCTATGATAGCCATCACGGGGCGCAGTAATTTTATGAAGATTCGGAATGAAACGGATCCACAGATTTTTCAGTGTATCAGGGCTGTTATTGGTATACTGGATGGTTTCTGTGCCCTGTACGGTTCGCGATGGCAGGCTCAGTTTCAGGTGAATATCATAATTACCTTTGTTCTGCCAGTATTTGGGTCCCGGGCGGCCACTTTTATCACGGGTTTGCGCGGTATAGGCATTCCGGATATTCCTTGGCATATACAGTTCCTGTGCCTGTACAGCCGAATACCCTACTGCCATTAACAATAGTAGTAAATGCTTTCTCATAATCAAATGATGTAATATCATCTAACTTCGGTAAAATACCCGCATTTACAAAACCTTTCTTTATAACTGGTGCGCTCCGATGGATAAGTGGCCACCACTGATACGCGGATTCCCGTCTATATCCAGCGTGCCTACAACGGAATCAGGTAACATAAAACCCTTGTTCCTCGCCGGCGACCCTGCCTGTAAATGCAGGTCGGGTAAGTTAACATCCTTCAGTAACGGGTCCTGGCCGTATACAGCAGCCGCGTCCGCACCACTGGCCTGCTGCCAGCTCAGCAAATCCGTATACACGTTACTGTTAGTGCTGTTCCAGATCCACTGCGGCGTCCCGGTAGTAAAATACCAGTTGTTATCAATGATATTGCCCGACCCGGTATTGGTATATTTATGCAGAAAGATATCCGTCGGACGCGCATATACGAGATTATTACGCACTACATTATTAAAGCATTGTTCTGTCAGTCGCAGCTCCCCTTCTATCTCCCCGAAAGCGCCCGCTTCCCGGTTATTCATAAACAGCGTATTATTCACCACGTAACAATTACGGGTGCCGCCAGACGTATATCCCAGGTACCCGCCCATATAAATACCGGTACGCCAGCTGTTGTACACGAAGTTATTCCGTACGATACAGTTGCTGGTAGGGAATGCATCGTTCTCACTAACAATACCGATGCCTCTGTCGGCCTCATGGATTTTATTCTGCTCCACCACAATATTCCTGGCACCATCTACATAAATACCAATGGCACCATGGCCATGCACCCCGCCTACAGGCCCCCGCGTCATATCGATAGTGTACAGCTCATTCCCGCTGATAAGTCCGTTCCGCGCATAGTTCAGCGCCGGATTGGCATTAGCGGCGTAGCCACCGGCAGCATCTATTCCTATGTTTTCTGTATTGTAGATTTTATTCCTGCGGATGATAAAGCCATCTACATAACCATTGATGGTAAGATTTTCACTATATCCTGTTTTGGTATCATGTATCTCATTATCCTCTACAGTAATGCGCTGCAGCGGATCTGCCGTATTACCGATAACCAGTATACCATGGCCGCTTCTACCCTGCTCAGGCGCCACATTATTTTCTATGTTGTAAATTTTATTATTTCGGAAGATGATATCTGTAGAACCTGCATTGATGGTAGCTCCACTTACATCTACCCAGGGGGTAGTTGTTTTCAGGTTACAGATTTCCAATCCGTTTACGGTTACGTACCTGCTACCGCTGATGGTAAGCATACTGGTGCTGGCACTCACGATCATGCCGGTACCATCCAGCAATACACGCTCTCCGGCCATCGCTGTCAGTACGATGGGTGCGTTAACCGTTCCTGCTGCATTGACGGCAACCAGCTGCTGATAGGTCCCTCCGCGCAGGATGACAGAATCTCCCGGCCTGGCCTTCCCCAGCGCTACATTGATCGTTTTAAGCGGGTGATCAACATCACCCGCCGCATTATCATTTCCATATACTGTCACATAAATACTATGTACTGCCGGTGTAACGACCACGCCTGTACGATCAGGCGTACCACTGCTGCAAGCCACCGTGGTAATCAGTAATCCGGTTAACCAATATGTTTTCATCTTTATTCAGATATAATTTTTCTAACTGCATTATTATTTTTATCTATCACATACAAAACGCCATTCTTGTCCAAAGCCACGCCCAACGGCCCCGCAAAAGCAGCTGCTTCGCCCATACCATTTGTAAACCCTTCTGTACTGCTACCGGCATAGGTACTTACATCATAAGTCCCTGCGGTGAGAAAACGAACGCTCTGGTCGGCATTACCGGTACCTACGACCAATCCATCTCCTGCCAGGTAAATATTCCCCTGCCTGTCTAGTGTAAGTCCCCACGGGAACGCAAAACGTGCGTCAGCAGCAGTACCGTTTACATAACCAGGCACGCCTGTTTTCCCGGCAATAACCGTCTGCTTCCAGGTATTGGCATCAAACTTCAAAACGGTATGGTCGCCATTGGAGCTTACAAAAAGGTTCCCCTGTACATCAAAGGCAATACCACCGGGATAATTAATACCACCAACGATCTTGTCTTCACTGCCGTCATCATTGATACGCCATACTCCCCCCGGACTATCAGCCGAAGAATAGTATACTTTTTTCGACACCTTATCATAGCCTGCAAACCAGGGGCCCACGGCCCCCCATTTCAATACGGTAGCAGTGCCGTCAGGCGTGATTTTCCGTATATCCCAGTTGCCGGGATCTGCCGTATATAAATTACCCTGCTCATCAATGGCCATACCATAGACCAAAGAAAATTTTGCGTCGGAGCCCTTGCCTTCTGCAAAACCACTGACACCAGGCTTTCCGGCAAACAGACTCACATTCCCCGCACTATCTATCTTACGGATACACGAATTCCCCACATCTGCTACATAAACATTCAACTGATCATCTACTGCAATACCGGAAGCCCTGTACCAGTTCTGCCCATTGAAGTTGAACTGTGCCTGCGTACCATTGCCATTGGCATATCCCGCTTTGCCGCTACCAGCCAGCGTACTGACGGTACGCGTAAAAATATAGTTAAAGGGTTTGGTACTCGTTACGCTGTCGTTACCGGATTTCACCACGATAAGACCCGTACCACACTGCTTCGGAACAATCGCCATCAGCTGACCCAGATTGGAATTAACGATAGTACATTTTTTACCATTGATGGTCACCGAAAGCTGACTGGTATCAGTGGCGAAATTGCTGCCGCTGATCAGGATCTCCGTGGTACGGCCACCTGTCTCCGGCGTGAAATTATCTATCGTCATAGCAGCTCCCGCCACATGCGATGCCACTGTATCTTTCTTACATCCTGCAAATGCCATCACCCCAAACAGACAACAGGTATATATATGCTTAGTCATAATTTTTTATAGTTAGATGATGAAAGATTTACCAGCCAGGATTCTGCACCAGGGCCCTGTCCCGTTCTATATCCTGTTGTTGTATCGGGAAGAGGTACATTTTGTTATCCCATGAACGTTGCTGGAATAAAGTACGCTTGTAAAAATCAGTAAATGCAAAACCTAATCCATTGTCATTGGCGCTTACGTTCATGCCGTAAATGGCCTGGTTTTCCGGCTTACCCAGCAATAACCTTCTTATCAGCGTGAAATATCTGTCGCCCTCAAAACACAGCTCCACCTGACGTTCACGAAGAATATACCTACGCATCTTATCTGTATTACCTACGGCATCCGGATACACTGTTTCAATGCCAGGTAATCCTGCCCTTGCACGTACCATATTTAGGTATTTCACAATGTCCGGATTGCCGGGATCATATTCATTCAGCGCCTCTGCATAATCCAGTAATATTTCAGCATAACGTACCAGGATATAAATACCAGGATTTGATACCTGATCGTACCTGATATTATCGTTCGGACTAATCCTTTTTGCTACGCAATAACCGGTGAGGTTATTGTTACCGGCTGATTTCTGACCCGACATACCATTGTAATAAAATTCATTTCGTCCTTTCCCATCAGCATTGGCAGGTGATGAAAAAGCATTTCTGTCATCCGTTGTTTTAGCTGCCAGCACCGGACGCCCGTTATACGCTACATAGGCATAAAAACGCGGCTCCCTGTTGGCATACATATTCCAGTCGCCTGTTTTTTGCTCCCAGCTATTGGCGCCATCCTGCTGCGCAAAACCTGTTTCTTTATAATTCGATGCCGGATCGTCTATATACCTGCCATTATTCATGGCAAAAGCATCTACCAGATTCTGCGTCGCATTATACATATTATATCCCCCCGGCCCCGGAGAAGCACATTTTGTAAAGCCCCACTTATTCCAGGATACCTGACCAAATATGATCTCATTATTCCATGCTGTCAGGAAAATATCACGGGTGGAGAGATAAGGATTAAACTGGCTATCACCATTGTCCTGATTCGTATATAGCTTATAGTGGGCAGAATCAATTATTGCCTTGGCCGCGGCTGCAGCTACTTTCCATCGGTTCACATCATAAGTGGCCGGGGCCAGTGGTGTACCATCCTGGTTCTTAAAATTGCTGAAGGCCGGATTACCATTATAGAGCGGACTGGCAGCGAGTTGCAGTACTTTCTCCTTAATGGCCATACAGGCGCCACGGGTAGCGCGTCCATCATTGGCATTGTTGTCCCATACAGAAGGCAACCCTGCTGCGGCCTTATCCATCAAACCGACGATAGTTGCCACACAGGTGTCGAATGGCGCTCGTGGAAAGCTATTGTAGTCTTCATTTTGTGACAAAGGCTTATCCAGGTTAACAAAAGGACCGTACTGCCGCAATAGCAACCAATAGCTATATCCTCTCAGGAACTGTACTTCTGCTTTGTATTGATGCTTCAACTCATCACTCAGCTGCGAAGTGGGTACTTTATCAATATTCTGTTCAAAAACAAATGTTTTACGAATGGCCGTATAACTGTTGCCCCAGTTATACCAGATCCAGTCTGCCGCACTCCAGTTGCCACTTACCATCAGGCGTACAGGAACTGTAGGAATGCATACGGAAGATTCATCAGAACCACCAATAGACGAATAGCCGCCACCATCGGTCACGGCAATGCCATAAACGTTATACAGGAATGCTTCTGCGTTGGCCCGCGTTTGCCAGATCTGGTCTTCTGTCAGCAGATTATCCGGTTTTTTATCCAGGTATTTACTGCAGGAAACCAACACCATAGCAGTTATCCACAGTAGTATATAAAGTGATTTATTTGTCTTCATAACAATTATCTTATACGGTTAAAACTGTGCTCTCACACCAACAGTAACTGTTTTGGCAAAAGGGTACTTCGCACCATTGGCGCCCAGCTCGGGGTCCCATAATTTAAACTTCGTAAAGGTGAGCAGGTTGGTACCGGTAACATAAACCAGCAGATTGCTGATGCCTTTCCTTTTCATATCTGCGGTAATCACTGAATAGCTCAGCGTAGCCTGTTTCAGGCGCATAAAGCTGCCATCCTTTAACCAATGGGTACTGTTCTGATAGTTGTTGTCGCTCAGGTTGGCAAGCGTTAAACGCGGGTAATGCGCATTAGGATCGGGATGCTCAGGCGTCCATCTGTTGGCTACATCCGTCAGCACATTGGCTGAATACTGTCCCATACCTGCAAAAGGTACCACCCCAACACCAGCAGCGCCCCAATCTCCAAATGAAACTTCCGAACCATTCGCCATCAATCCTACATCTGCCAGCCCTGCAAAAACGGTAGAAAGCTCCAGCTTCTTATAATTAATGGTAAAACCATATCCATAGGACCATGCCGGGAAATTGGATTTACCGAGATAGGTCATATCATTCGCATCAATCTTACCATCACCATTTAAATCTGCATACCTGATATCTCCCGGATATACTTTCCTCAGTTGCGTCGGACTCTTATCAATTTCTTCCTGGCTCTGGAAATAACCCAGGCTGATAAATCCCTTATATTCCCCGAACTGATGCCCTTCATATTGCTGGTAAGGATACAATGCCTTCGGCTGGTCTGCATATATAATCCTGTTATGGGCATAGGTGATATTTCCGAACACCCGTATTTTTACATCTTTGCTCAAACGATCCACATACTCTACACTCGCATCCATCCCCTTGTTAACCATTTCTCCAAGGTTAGCGAAAATAATCGCATCACCATATCCTGCTATGGGCGATATCGTATTTCTTTGCACCAGGATATTTGTACGATGATCCTGGAAATAATCTACTACCAGGTTGAATTTATTGAAAAATCCTGCTTCCAGTCCGATATCTGTTTTGGCAGATTTTTCCCAGGTAAGATTATCTGTTCCGACAGTACTGGCCGAGATACCATTATACCAGGAAGGGGAATAACCAAAACCAATACCACCGGAAGAACTGATATAAGTAAGATATCCGAACCGATTATTGTTACTCAGCTGGTCATTACCTGTTTTACCGTAAGAACCACGGAGTTTAAGGAAGTTTATTTCCCTGATCAACGGCTGGAAGAAATTCTCTTTAGAGATAACCCAGCCAGCAGATGCCGCAGGGAAATACCCCCATCTTTTTCCCTTATCGAAATTTTCAGAACCGGTAGCACCAAAATTCACTTCTGCCAGGTACCTGTCTTTGAAGGAATAAGTGGCCCTTGCTGCAAGGCTCTGGTTACGGAAAGGAATAGCACTCTTCAGGTCTCCCGCCGAACCTATTACCCTGTTTCTCATAGATCCTACTATCAAACCGCTAACGGTATGATTACCGAAGTTCCTGTCATAATTGATATTACCTTCCAGGTACATGATCCGCTCTCCTGTAGAAGAAGAGCTGTAGCCCAGATAGGTATCGCCGGTGCGGGTACGCTCATATTGCAGGTTCCCGGCTTCATCGCGGGAAGCGGCATACCATAAATCATTTGCCCCTTTTCTGCTGTTATCAAATTCAGCGTAACTATCAAAAGAAAAACGAGCCACTGCCGAAAGCCCTTTCGTAATAGCACTCAGCTGCTGTGTGAGCGACACTACCGACTGAACGGAAGGTTTAAACTCTGTACTATAACCGGAGTTCTGCACCATATTGAATGGGTTCACGCCACCATTATTCCTGGGCCCGGCCCATTTATTATCCGGGTAGGATACAGGAAAAGAAATGGGATTGGTGGCATAGGCAGAATACCAGATGCCACCTGCCGGGTTCCCCGGAAAATGGCTGTTTACCAGCATAGAGGCAATATTCAAAGATAACAGGGTGGACTTCGTAACGTTCATGTCCACATTACTCCTGAAATCATATCGCTTGAAATTCAGATTGGGGTTGTACCCGTTGATGTTTGATACTTTATACTGGCCTTCCTGGTCGTAGAAAGACATAGATACATAATAACGCATCGCCTCACCGCCTCCATTCACATTTACATTGGCATTGGTCATGGACGCCCTGTCTTTGTAAATCTGCTTCAGCCAGTTCACATTCGGATAAAGGTAGGGATCCAGTCCGGATGCAGTTTTTGCGATCACTTCGTCGGAATAGGTTGGCGCATCTCCACCATTTACTTTCGCTTCATTGTACAACTTCATATAAGTGACCCCATCCACCATTTTTGGTAACTGTGTGAGCCCTGTCCAGCCGGTTTCTGTTTTTGCTGAAACCCTGGGAGTGCCTGCAATACCGCGTTTGGTAGTAATGATCAATACACCGTTTGCGCCTTTGGCTCCATACACGGCGGTAGCGGAAGCATCTTTCAGCAGTGATATGGTGGCAATATCTTCGGGATCTATATTATTAAATGCACCACCATAGGTAGAGTTGATATCATTGCGTTGTACGCCATCCACCACAATCAGCGGCGTTACAATGCCAGTGAATGTACCAATACCCCGGATGGTAAACTGCGGGTTATCATAACCAGGTTCTCCACCGCTACTCTGCATGGATATCACCCCTGAAACCTTTCCTACCAAAGCATTGGAGAGGGAAGCCACCGGCGCACGCATATCTGCCATATTCACGGAGGATACCGCACCCGTTACCGTTACCTTACGCTGGTTACCAAAACCTACTACCACTACCTCGTTCAGCTTATCGACCTTTTCTGTCAATGTAATTTTTAACGTGCGCTTGTTACCTACCTGTATTTCTTCGGTATTCATACCTACCATGGCTACACGAACAATACTGTTCTTATTCGCTCTGATACTAAAAACGCCGAGTGCATCTGTTACCATACCGCGGGAAGTGCCTGTCACAGACACTGTTGCCCCCGGCACAGGCGAACCTGTCGTGGTAAGTACCTGCCCTCGTACCTCCCATTCTTCTTCCTGCTGTACGGTTACAGCAGGAGCAGGTGCGGGCAGCTTCTTATCCAGGATAATGCGGTTATGCTGGATGACATAAGAAATGTTCCTGTCTTTAAGAATAGTATTCAATACTTCCTGTACCGGTGTACCATGAAAACTGACATTGACTTCTTCCCCGTCGTTGAGCAACTGATTGCTGTACACGAGTGTAAGGCCTGTCTGCTTTTTGATGGCGGTAAACACCTGTAACAGCGACAGATGTGATCCGGTGAGGGTAACTGTGGCATGCGCCGCTTTGGTACTATCCTGGGCGCTGACGGTATTATACCAGCAGCAACAGCATAGCAGCCATAGTAGCAGGCTACGAAGGCGTATAGTTTGTTTCATCGCGGAATAGTTTAGATGTATTTGTTACAACTTAACTACACACGATTTTAAAAACGGGTGACAGGAAAAAATAAAATTATTGGAGAATTATTTTATCGCCGTGAACGACACTATTAATATTGCCTGTAACTTTCAGGTCAGAGAGAAAATCTTCCAGTTTATTACGCTCCATTAATCCGGTGAAGGAACGGGTATACAATGCAGGGTTTTCTATTTCCACTGCAATACCATAGAACCTGGCCGCAATAGGCGCCAGCTGCTGCAAGGGTATACTATGATAATAGGTAATGCCCGACATCCACGAAAGCACATCTTCCTGATCAAATTTACGTACGGTAAATTCATTGCCGGCATATACTGCCTGGCTGCCTGGCTTCAGTAATTGCACCTGGCCCGAGTGGCTGTGCAGGCGCACTGCTCCGTTTACCAGCGATGTTTGTACGGCACCGTCATTATAGGTATTGATATTGAAGCTGGTCCCTAATACTTCTGTTTTTTGTGAAGCAGTATTAACGATAAACGGCCGTGAAGGATCGGCTGCAATGTTGAAATAGGCTTCCCCCTCTACACTTACTTCCCTTGTACTGCCATGAAAATTGAATGGAAAACGTAGCGTGGTAGCGGCATTCAGCCACACCTCCGACCCATCGGATAATAGCAGCCGGTAATGTTCTCCGGCAGGAACGGTCAGGGTATTAAGGGCGGTATCAGCAGATGCATAGGCCAGTTGCCCGTTATTCGTTTTGATAACGGAGCCGGCTACACGAATAGTGTGATTGCTGTCCTGGCGGAGTGCGATCGTATTACCATTGGCCAAATTGAGCTGTACGGGTGCTTTAACGGCCACGACTAAACGCGCAATACTATCGGCTACCGGTTTATTTTTCTGGTGCAGGTACCATGCCCCCGAAAAGGCCATGAGTAAGAGTATAGCAGCGGCAGACACCATCCGGAGCCGGTGCATACGCACAATTTTCCTGCGACGGCGGTAATGCTGCTGTAAGGCCTGCTGAGGATCTGTTTCTTGAAAAAAGGATTTTACAGGAAGGGTATTCCCTTCGTCTACCAGCTTTTTCCACTGCTCCGCAAAGGATGTATTCTGCTGTAGCTGTGTTGCAATATATTGTTCATCTTCGGGAAGAAGATTTCCCGACACATGTTGAATATAGAGTTGGAATATATGGTCCTGTTCCATTGTTATTATTTCTGAATGATGGCATGACGTAATAACTTCAGGCCGCGCTTCAGATGCGTTTTAAAAGAATTCAGGCTGATACCCATTTCATCGGCAGCTTCCTGGTATCTTTTTCCTTGTACATAAACTAAGTGAATAGCGGCTCTCTTTTGCCGGGCCATATCATCAAGCGTAGTATTGAGTTGCCGGATGTAATCCGGACTTGTTTCTGGAGGTTTGTCTGTAGCATCCTGTAACATGGAAAAGTCTTCCTGTTGCTCTCTGGTCAGCTTCTGCTTGCGCAGATAATTCAGACAACGGTTTTTTACTGACTGATGAAGATAACCTTTCACATCACCATTGAGATTTAAATATAACTTTTTATCCCAGATATCGATAAAAAATGTTTGCACGAGGTCCTGGGCTTCTGCTTCGTTACGCAGAAACCAATAAGCATTCAGGCAGAGCATCTGGTAATATTTGACGAAAAACGTATCAAATGCGGCATTGTCGCCTGCCTTTAGCCGTTCAATCAGCTCATAGTCTGGTTGTTTCTCCATGGAATACCTGGCCGTGTGAAATACAGGAAATAAGTAATTATTTAGGATTGGCAGCCTGCCTGGTCACTGTTCACGTTAAAAATGCTGCCTGCATTAAATTTTGGTTGATGGGATCAAGATAATAATTTTTTTATTGCAGAAAGAATTTTTTAGAGCGGATAAACCAGGGAGATGACCATATACGAAAATGATATGGGTAGATGGGGGGATGATCGGGGGAACAGTAAATCCGGCCGCACCAGGAGCTGGTACGGCCGGCAGGTATTATTTGAGCGATAGCTTGATTTTCACTTCTGTACCGGTTTTCAGGGTACCGGGATGCGCCTTGATCAGCAGGGGCATTACCTCCGTTTTAAGCACGGCCTGTTCGTAGCTACCGAAAAACTGTACTGTTTCCACAGTGGCCGCAATACCGGCGCCTTTGGTGAGCTGTACATTTTCAGGACGTATAAATATTTTGTCTGCCTTGACCTTAAGGCCGAGCAATGCGGCGTTTTCCGCCGGTATCCCGTTATAGGTACCGAAAAGTGCTGCACAGTAATCATCTGCCGGCTGCAGGTAAACCTCCTGTGGAGCACCCTGCTGCACCACTTCTCCCCCACGCATGATCATGATGCGGTCCGCCCAGGACAATACGTCCAGCGGGTCATGGGATGTAAGCAGACAGGTTATTTTCAGGTCAGCAGCAATATCTGCGATCACCTGTTTCAGCATTTGCTTATGGATCATATCCAGGTTGGAGTAAGGCTCATCCAGCACCAACAGCTGAGGCGCCGTTGTCAGCAGCCTGGCCAGCGCCACGCGCTGCCGCTCTCCACCGGAAATCTGGTCGTTCTTACGTTTGAAAAGATGGGTAATCCGGCATACTTCATACACCTTCGCCGCATCTTCATCTACCAGTTTATTATCACGGGAGAGGATTTCCTCTACCCTGAAGTTATTTCTTAGCTCAAAATGCTGGGAGAGATAGGCAATACCCGGATGACCCGGTATCAGCACATGTAAAGGGCCTTTTACCTTGTTACCCTGGAAGTGTACCGTTCCTTCATCCGTTTGCACGAGGCCGGAGATAATTTTCAGGAGGGTACTTTTGCCGGAACCGGTAGCACCGGCTATGGCCAGCTTCTGGAACTGCGGCATGCTGAAACTCACGTCCTTCACCGCCAGCTGGTCCTGATGGGCCTTGCTTATATTATTTACTTCAAGAAAATTCATCATGAGGGTGTAAAGGTATTCAAAATGAAGAATAATCATATCTTTTATCCTTCACCATAACAATCTCTTGCGATTTTTTTATAATGTATTATATTTGCGACCCCAAATTGGCATAATTTTGGACAATGCCCATATTCTGAGGGAATTTTAAAGATTTTAACCATGAAAAAAACATTCGTCGTAGCAGCAGCCGCTTTAGCATTATTTGCCTGCAAAGGCCAGCCGGACCAGGCAGCCATCGAAGCAGCTAAAAAAGCCACCATTGACTCTATCAATAACGTTGAAGCCATCAAACAACGTGCGATCGATTCAGTAAACTATGCTAACAAACATCATCATAAAGGTGGCAGCGAAAGCGGTTACAGCCCGGCTGAATACACCAATAATGACGGTACTGCCGCAAACAGTACCCCTGCCGCTGCAGCAGCTACTCCTGCTGAGAAAAAGAAAAAAGGATGGAGCTCCTGGAGCCACACTGCCAAAGGTGCCGTTGTTGGTGCCGGCGCAGGTGCCGTAACAGGTGCAATCGTTAATAAAGACCACGTGAAAGGTGCCGCTATCGGTACTATCATTGGCGCCGGCGTTGGTGCTGGTACCGGTGCAATCGTGGATCATTCTAAAAAGAAGAAAGCAAATCAATAAGCAGTATATCTTTTTGAGATTTTCCCGCGCCTCAGGCGCGGGAAAATCTCAAAAAGAAGGCCCCCGCCAACGGCGGGGGCCTTCTTTTTGAGGGACAAAATATCTTACTCCGTCCTGATACTTTTCACCGGATTCATACTGGCAGCACTATACGAAGTATACCATACAGTAATTAATACTATAACAGCAGTAATACCCGCCGGCAACAGGAAATCCCGGAAACCCAGGTGAATACTGTACGCATAGCCCTGCAACCATTTCGACATCGCCAAAGCTGCAAGTGGCGCTGCAACTATAAATGCAATCAATATCAACCGCGCAAACTCACGGCCAAACAACCAGAGAATGGAGCCTACGGTTGCCCCCAGCACACGCCGTACGCCTATTTCCTTGCGCTTCTGTACCGCCAGGAATGACACCAGCCCCAGTAAACCTATACAGCCTATTAATATGGCAATCGCAGCAAATATCCTGATCAGCTTCATCATCACTGACTCCACTTCATACATTTGTGCAATATCATCATCCAGGAATACATAATCTACTAACTGCTCCGGATATACGGCAGCATATACCTTTTTGATATCATCCAGCGCATGGAGGTTGCCCGGCTGCATTTTAATGGCACCATTACTGAAATTATCCGGCTGATAACTGATACCTATAGGGTCTATCTCGTGGTGCAGACTCAGATTATTGAAATCTTTCACTACCCCCACCACTTCAGTAAAACGGCCATTCATCTTTATACGCTTACCAAGGATAGCTTCCGGACTTTTCAACCGCAATTTCTTCACAAACATCTCATTTACCATCACACTATTGGTATCATTGGCATAAAAGTTCCTGCCGGCAACCAGCTTAATACCGAACATCCCCAGGTAATGCTCATCGCCATTCTTCGTATTTACCTGCCATGCCTCACTGACAGGGTTATTATCGTATTTGACGTCGCTGTAATTGTTGTTGTCAGACAATGGGGCACTATAACACAGGGCTACATCCGTGACTCCCGGCACCTGCATCAGCTGGTTCTTCAGCGTCTGGTTACGGCTTTCCTCCGCACCCCGCAAATCCATCAACAAAATATTATCTTTCTTAAATCCTAAATCAGCATTGATCGCATAATACATCTGCCTCGCTATTACCACAGTACTGATAATCATAAACTGCACCAGCACAAACTGTACGACTACCAACCCCCTGCGAATATTAAAACTCCTGCCGCCAGGAGCTACCACCTTGCCCTTCAGCGCTTCTACCGGCTTAAACCGGGACAATAACCATCCCGGATAAAACCCTGCCAGCAAAGATGTGACAACAAACAATCCCAATGCAAATCCTGCCAGCGTCAACGCCAGGTTTATATTAATATTAATCTTTACATTGAATAAGCTGTTCAGATAAGGAACCGAAAGTATCGCACCCACACAGCCTACTGCCAGTGCCATTGCCACGATGCCGGAGGTTTCAAACAAAAACTGCCACAACATCTGCCACTGAGTGCCTCCCAAAGCCTTACGAACGCCGACTTCCTTACTCCTTCGTATAGACTGCGCCGTAGCCAGGTTAACAAAATTGATACACGCCGTAACGATCAGCAACATGCCTATCAGCGCCAGCCCCCTCAAATAGCGTTTATCCATCACCCCATTGAAACGGGAATCAAAATGGCGCTCTGATAACGGCTGCAGAAAATAATGAAACAGCTTCGCATCTTCCTTTGAGTAATACTTATTTACCAGTCCCTTCAACTGATCATCCACCTCTCCCGCTTTAACACCTGGCTTTACCTTTAAATAACACTGCATAGATGTACTAAGCGTATTCCAGTTACTGTCACTTATAAAGCCCGGACTCAACTTACGCAGGTTTTCAAACGGCAGGTATATTTGCTCCTGGTTATCTGTATTAACAGGTACATCTGCCAAAATACCGGCAATGGTATATACTACGTTGTTGTTAACCACCAGTGGCTTACCTACCGGATCTTTACCCGGATATAGCTGCTCCGCTACCTTCCTTGTTACCAGGGCGGTATTGGGCTCCGTCAGTACAGGCCGGCTGCCGTTTAACATTGGGATATCAAATATTTTAAAGTAATCCGGCTGGATATACGCGCCCGGGAATTTAAACTTGCTGGCATCGCCGGCCTTACTGGTAGTGACCAGCATCGCCGACCTGCCGGAACGCATGGCCGCAGCATCTGTAAATGCAAACTCGCTCTTTAATATACCCGCCATAGGTGTAGGTGCAGCAGGGCCCGGATCCAGCTGATTATCAAAAGACGTTTCTGATACTACCCGGTAGATACGTTCCTTATCCGGATGGTAATTATCAAAAGAATAATGGTAGTTAATCAGACAGAATATCAAAATAGCACAGGTGACACCCATGGCCAATCCTGTGATATTAATAACCGTATACATCCTGTTGCGCTGCATATTGCGCCACACTATTCTTAGATAATTACTGATCATAGCTGGGTTATTTAGGAAAGATAGCTGATGCTACAAAAATGCCAGAATCGTAAAACAATGATTTACAAACAAATATAAAAATATCTGGCGGTATCCCTGTCCGCTTTTCAAACAGCTGCTGTTCAATATCGGACATCTGCAAAAATAAAAAAGCCACGCTGGAAAGCGTGGCCTGATACATCACCCAAATATAACTAGATATGAAAAGCTTCCCAGCCGGAAATCGTAGCACGATTGCAGGTCATGGCCTGTGTCCCGTTTTCACAGGATACATATTTGCCATTATTGCCTCGTAACGAAATCGTACCGTCTGCGTTCACGATCCAGTCAAACTTTTCCCAGTCGCCAATAGTAGTACGGTTACACGTAATAGGATTGACGCCGTTTTCTGATGAAACATATTTTCCCATAGCCTGCAGTGCTACTTTTCCACCACCTGCATCTACCACGGTAAACTGCTCCCAGGCTTGTGCAGTGGCACGGGTACAAGTCATGGCCTGTGTACCGTTTTCGCTGCTGACAAATGCATTGTTAAAGCCCTTGAGCGTAATTGTTTGTCCTACAGGTACAGATGACTGTGTAATGGAGTAAACACGAACATAGTCTACGTACATACTTGCCGGCAGCTTGCTTTCGTCCACTGTCTGACCAGGGAAATCGCCTGCTACTGCAAGGTTCAGTATTATAAAGAACGGATTCTGGAAAGCACCGGTATTGTTGATGTTGTTCTGCGTGTTGGCAGCAACGTACTGCGTACCATCAACAAACCACCTGATTCCATTTGCATCCCACTCTACCGCATAAACGTGGTAGTTTTCGGGATCTGTAGTGGTAGTACCACCATAACTTACGTGTCCATTGTTATTCCAATGGATGGTTCCGTAGATCGTATTGCTGGTGTTGACACGTTCCATAATGTCGATTTCACCACATGCAGGCCATCCTACAGAACCGATGTTGTTCCCCAACATCCAGAAGGCAGGCCATAAGCCCTGGCCTGAAGGGAGTTTGATACGGGCTTCAATACGTCCGTACTTAGTTGTAAAGTGTCCGGCAGTGTTCATGCGGGCAGAGGTATACGGCCATCCGTTTACGGTCTGCTTCTTCGCTGTGATCACCAGGTTGCCTCCGCTGACAGTTGCGTTCGATGCCTGATAATATTCTTTTTCGTTGTTAACACCCGGGCCGGTTTCAAAAGACCAGTTGTTGGTGTTAACGCTGCTGCCATCAAATTCATCTGACCAGATCAGATTGTAAGAGGTGGCAAGTGCTACCTGAGCTTTTGCGTTACCTGTAATTTTTTCAAGCTGCTGCGTATTTTCAGCGCTCTTCGTACAGGAAGTAAGGGCTAATAACAGGGCTACGCCCACGTGGAATGGTTTTACAGTCATGGAATTTATACTTGTAAAAGTTAACAAAAGAGGGGTGATATACTATCTTCATGGTTATTGTCTTTGGAATTCAAGTTGATTAAACTGACAGCCACCTTTGGTGAAATATACCCTGAACTGGTGCTCACCTTTGTTCAGTTTAATATTTTTCACTGCGATACGCTGCCATCCCTGTACATCCGGAACTGCTACTGCTGTAGCCACTGTCCGACCATTATCCAGCAGGTTAAATACGGCGTTACCCTCATCCTTTGCTGCTTTGACATAAATAGTATAGTTCCCTGCTTTCGGAACTGTTAAAGTATACTGTAACCATTCTGTATCTTCTATGCTGAAAATATTATAATCTCCGTTTTCTGATTTGATATCTACCCCATCATTACGGTATACACCTCCACGGTTACCTCTTGTATTCACACCCGGCGTATAATGATAGCTGGCCGTATCCAGATCACTGTATGCAAATAAATTCCTCCCCAGGTCATAATCCACCGCTTTTACCACCGCATTATCAGTAATTACATGTGATTTAAACGGTATGGTGGCAGTGGTCTGCACCTGACGAAACATAGCATCAGTCACGTCTTTATGGTAAATATTGTTTTCAATACGTGTATCAGCGACCCATTGTGTCAATGCGGCATAGGCATCTTCCGGAGATGGTTTCGGCCCCTTGCCGTTCCAGTAATCCAGGATAGCCTGGTAGCCCGGGTTCAGCTTTATCTCCAGTGGCTGATTGAAACCTATCTTTTTCTCCTGCCACCATGCCCATCCGATATCATTACTTTCCACCATACTGATCGTATGTTGGTACCAGTTATTGGAGTTCTCGCCAGATTCGCCCATCCATAAAGGAACATTGTATTGCGCACGCAGTTCTTTAAAGTGTTTGATAGACGCTTCATCCGTGAAGTTGCCATACTTGTGGAAACTCAACGCCATATTGTTATCCCACGTAGGCAGAATACCATTGTAATTATTACCAAAAGAATTTCCTTCGATGATGATCAGGTGATTTTTGTCTACCTCGCGGATGGCAGCAGTGATTTCCTGCATCAATTTCTTCAGTGGTGCATTGGTTTTTTCTTTGCTGCCTATTCTATCATCGGCATTTTCGAAGCCCCAGTTAGGTTCGTTGATGATATCATAACCACCGATCCATGCTTCATTGGCATACCTGGCAGCTAATTTTTTCCATAAAGCAATCATTTTTGCCTGATTTGCTTCACTTTGCCATAAACTTGGTCTTTCCGGATGACGATCTGAAATCGGCAGGTCATTTCCCTGTCCGCCAGGTGTGGCATGCAGGTCCAGGATCAGGTACATATGATTGGCTTTGCACCAGCTGAGTAAAGAATCTGTCAGCGCGAAACCTTCGTCCAGCCAGGTTTGCTGTCCGGCCACCGGCTCTTCTTCTAAGGCTAAGGTATACAGGCGATAATGCATGGGCAGCCGGATGGAATTGAATCCCCAGGCGGCCATACTGTCGATGTCTGCTTTGTTGGTATGGCTGGTAAGCCAGTTATTATAAAGGGTAGCAGTGCGCTCCGGCCCCACCAGCTCCTGTATCTTTTCTTTGATTTTATATTGCTGACCAATATTACCTACACGGAACATATACCCTTCCTGCAGCATCCAGCCACCTAAACCCATCCCTCTCAGGATGACTTTTTCATTCTTACCATTAACAATGACAGGTCCATTGGCTTTTAAAAAGCCCTGACCTTGTGCAAGCATTCCTAATGATAATAAGATAACTAAAAGGCTGGCTACTCTCCTGGCAAAGGAGTTTTCATTTCCGTGAAATTCCATACAACTGACGTGAATTTGTTATTGTTGATCCGATACTGCGAAATTCTATAATCCCTTAAAAATAACCGAATTCCGCGCTACGTCAATTCTACTACATGCCTAATCAAATCCGCCAGCGATAAAGGAAATCATGTACTACATGTCTACTACAACAAAAAAAATATACTTTTACCCCCATGAACAGGATGAGGTATATTATTATTCTTATACTGCTGATTTCAGGTCAACCGCTAATCGCTCAAAATACAATTGGTCTGTCGGCCGTAGCCAACTACGACAAATCACAATATCATGGAAATGGTCAGACGTGGGATATAGACATGGACCAGCATGGCATTATGTATTTCGCCAACAACGATGGGTTAATTACCTTCAATGGCAGCAGCTGGAATATTTTCCAGGTACCAAATAAAACAAGGGTACGGTCTGTGAAAGTCGGCGACCATGGCCGCATTTACGTAGGTGCACAGGATGAGTTCGGATATTTTAAAGCAGATGATCAGGGCGAATTAAAATACACTTCGCTGAAACCCAACATCCCTGCAGGAAAGCAGCAGTTTGCTGATGTATGGAACATTGTACCCTACCACCAGGATGTATTTTTTCGTACACCTAACAAGATTTTTAAGCTCGACAATAAAGGTAAGATAGACGTCTATTTCGCGAAGTTGGAATGGAAAACATTGGGTAGCAGTGGTAAGAATTTATATGCAGAAGATCATGCCACTGGTTTATATAGATTTGAAAACAATGCCTGGAAACCTTTCTGTACCGCCATCACCGAAAGAAAAATTGTCATCAGTGCCTTCCTCGATGAACAGAACGACACCCTCCTGGTAGCTACCATCAAAGACGGTTTGTTCAAGATATACAATAACCGGCTATACCCTGTAAACACAGCAGCAGACCAGGTTTTCCGCGGCACACATATTTACTGCGGCCTCCGGTTACGTGACCAGCAATACGCTATAGGCACATTTTCCAATGGTGTTTATATCATAGACCTGCCCAGCGGAAAAGTAATACAACAGTTTTCCCGTGTGGAAGGCATGCAGAATAATAATGTGCTCCGCATTTTTGCAGATGGCCGCACCAACCTCTGGATGGCCCTGGAAAATGGTATAGACAAATTACAATATGATGCACCGGTGAAATACATCGTGCCAGACCGTCGTAATGTTCTCGGCTCCTATACCGCGGCTATCTTTCATCATCAGATGTATATCGGTACTACAGACGGACTTTACAGTACTCCCCTCGATGAGTCGGAGGATTTTAGTCTGACCAAAGGCCAGTTTACCAGGATGCCCAATACCGCCGGACAAATCTGGAACCTCAGCGTTTATGACGACCATCTGCTGATGGGCCACCAGGACGGCACCTTTGAAATACGGAACAACAACGCCATTCCGTTGCTGAAAGACGTCGGTAGCTGGATATACCAGCCCATAGGCAAACGCCTCATCATCGGGAACTATATCGGTTTATCGGCGATAGAAGCCGATGGCAACAACCTCAAAGTGAAACACCATATCGAAGGATTATATGAATCACTGCGCTTCCTGGCGCCCGACGGCAAAGGAAACCTCTGGTCGTCTCATCCCTACCGCGGTATTTATCACCTGACCTTTGTAGCAGATAGTTTGCAGTTTAAGGTATACGGCCAAAAAGAAGGGCTCCCTACCGACAACAACAACTTCGTTTTCACCCTGCAACAGGAAATGGTTGCAGCAACAACCCAGGGCATATACGAATATAACCGGCAGTCAGACCGGTTCCAGCCGGCAGTAAAATGGCAACCGATCTTCAGGGATATGGTCATTAAATACCTCCGCGAAGATGCCAACGGCAATATCTGGTTCGTATCTGATAAAAAGGTAGGACTGGCAGATATCACCACCCAAAAAATCACCTGGTTCCCGGAATTGACAGGGCAGATCATCAGTGGATTTGAATTTATTTACCCCTATAATGATGAAAATATATTCATGGCAGGTGATAAAGGGATCATCCACCTGAATTACAAAAAATATGCAGAACAGCATGGTGGCCCGACCATTCTGTTTGGCCGTATCATGGCCGGCGACAAAAAAATGGACAGTGTGTTATACGGCGGATATGACAATGGTAACGCATCTGCGGAAATCAGCCTACCCAATGCATACCGTAATTTCAGGTTCGAATTCTCTTCCCCTGCCTACGGACAAAACAGCAATATCCATTACAGTTATCAGCTGAAAGGTTATGATAAGGAGGTCTCTGACTGGTCTGACAAAACGGAGAAAGAATATACCAACCTTCCTTTCGGGCATTATACGTTTATGGTGACAGCCCGCGACAACCTCGGCAAAGCCTCTGCTGCTGCCTCCTACAGCTTTTATATTGCGCCGGCATGGTACCAGACATGGCTGGCATGGAGTATTTATATTATGTTGTTCATCCTGCTGATCTACTTCGTTTATCTGCGGCAGCAAAAACGGCTGGCCATCCAGCAGGAAAAGCATCGCAGGGAGCAGGAGCAGCTGATCTTCAAGCACCAGCTGGAGCTGGAACGCAACGAAATGCAGCTGATACGCCTGCGTAACGAAAACCTGCAGGCAGACGTACAACATAAAAACAAAGAACTGGCTACCGCCGCGATGAACATCGTACAGAAAGGTAAAGTCCTTTCTGACATCAAAGAAGCTTTCCTCGAGTCTATCAAAAAAATAGCAGATCCTGCTCCCATGCCTAAATTCAGGAAGCTGATGAAACTTTTTGAAGAGGCAGAAAATAATGAAGAAGACTGGACACAATTCTCTCAGCACTTCGATCAGGTGCATAATAATTACCTGCTCACCCTGAAAAAGAAATTCCCTGAGCTAACCACCACCGATCTGAAGCTGTGCGCCTACCTGCGTATCAACCTTACCACCAAGGAAATTGCGCAGACAATGGGCATCAGTGTGCGTGGGGTTGAAACCAGCCGATACCGGTTAAGGAAGAAACTGGATATTCCGGGGGAAACGAATTTATATGACTTTTTGATGGAAGTGGCGTATAGTGAGCATTAAGCATTGACTACGCTACTATTTTTTGTTCCCTGGATATCATGTTTATATCCTGGGCAATACTATTGGCTAAATCAACAAAATGTTGTTTTTTATACATTTTTACCATATTAATGAGTGCGATGGCTATATTGCGTATACAGGCTTTCCCATTGGGTTCATCTGCTTCATGGACTATCCTGGCTATTTGTGAAATGATGATAGTGCAATTAACTACTCTTCTGTAAAGGTGACTATACTCATCATTCCTGCATTTCTCAAAAAGTAGCAACTTAGCTTTTACTAATTCATTAGTGCTATTTTTGGCGATCACCTCAATATCAACGCTAATATTTTCCAGATAGGAAACCAGTACTCTGGTACTGGTAAACCCAGAGGTATCCATGATATCATTTGAAGAACAATACATAATTCTAGCTTTGTAATTATTTCAATAAAACCCGTTTTTCATTTAAAGCGATTATAAGGTTTCTGTAACAACAGTAAATTTCGTTGCTTCCAACTTTAACGCATTAAGTATTTCTATAAATAAATCAATTCCAGTATGCTGAATAATGATTAATCCTACTGCTATTGTCTTCGCCCTTTCCGATTTAAATCCATCATTCATAATTTTTCTAACTGCAAAAACTAAATCCTCCTTTTCATCTTTAGACAATACGTGCATCGCATGATTTGTTATGAACACACAATTCTCCGCATCAAGTTGATCTTCCAGCTCATTTAATACCACACAAATTTTCCTGATATACTCCTTCGACAAAATCTGATCAAATTGCCGTTCTGCAGTTTTTAGAAAAACACTTAAAATTATCGATGGCCCTACCTCCACTATTTTATTTTTTCCATCTTTATAAGAAAAGAAAGAACTCCTTAGGAAAATCATTGCGCCAAAACCTGCTACCAGGGACAATCCCAGCTCATGCTGATTAATGGGTCCTAAATTCAGGTGGTATACTTTTATGATCACATACGCCATTACCGCACCTAAAAAGTTAATGAGCATATACACATAACTAAACCTGTTGACCAGTATATAATGAAAAGTCCTGTACCTGTTCAGTAACTCTGACAATCCCACGGATATACCAATGGAACCTGCCAGCAGTGCCCACCATAAAGCATCGTAGGTCATTACATCAACTTATGAATTTGTAATCGGGTTAACGCTTCAAAAGTAAAGCATAATCAATATGCAAAAACACACGAACAAAAATGAACAGCCTGAATAAAAATGAACAAAAAGAATATTATCAGAGAGAGCGAACGCGTATCATTTCAACAACAGGGTTACAATTGCTGGTAAATCCGGGGTTATCATCTGAAAAACTGAAAATATCAACCTTCCAGTAAAGCCTTCTTCATATAACTTTCTACCTCATCATTGACATCATCGGTGAAGCACATACGAAAATGATGGTTATACTGTGTAGCACTGCCAGGTACCTTCCCCACCTTGGTGAAACAAAGGTTATCGGCATATTCTTCCCTGAAAGGAAATACCACATGAATGAAATTTTTCCCGAACTGGGTCACCCAGGCAATGCGCCGGCTATCAGCCGTACCGGCGGTAACAGCAATCATCGTTTTGGTGGGCACCAGGCAGATATGCCCCAGTTGCAGATACCTGGAAATAAAAAAATTGAATAAATCACGGGTAATGTCCGGTTTTCCGGCAAAAAAATGGGCAATCTGCGGGTTATCTGCAATGTGGTCCTGGCTATCCATGAGATTAAATATCGGACACAATTTTGAGGATAACAAACAAAGGCTAAAAGCATGTCAGCATTGCTCTCCGAATGGCGAAAGGAAAGACAGCGATATACAATCCATCAAAGTTATCAAGTAATCATATGCAAGCATAGTACAAATGCGACATTTTGTTCTTTTTAACTCATGATACCATGTAAACGTATGGTATTCACCAGTTCCTCTTCATCCAGAATGGAAGGTGTAATACCGGCAAACTCCTTAAAATCACGTATAAAATGCATCTGGTCATAGTAGCCACTCACATGCGCAATGCGCGTCCAGGTGGCGGAAGGGTGACTCTCCTTCAAATGATAGGCCTTACAGAACCGGATCAGCCGTGCATAACGCTTCGGCGACATCCCCGTACGTTCCACACATTTCCGCTCAAACTGCCGCATACTGATACAGGCATCGGCAGCCAGCTGCTCTATCGTCAGGTTACCGGCATGACTGACCAGGTTGTCCATCACCAGGTCCACGGTATTCTGCGGCTTCAGCTTGTGCAGCTTCTTCAGCAGATAGGCCTCTATAATCCCTATCATAGCATCCCAATCGCTGATATGCTCCTTCAGCTTATCGTTGATATCATCAATATCACTCCCCAGAAATAACCGCGTATCAAAATCCTGCTCATGTAACTCCGTCATATGAATATTCAGCAAACGGAATAAGCCGCCCGGCTTAAAAGCCACGCCTATCCCCAGGTGCTTCTGCCCCATATCCAGCATCACCGCACGCTCCAGCGGCCCCACGGTCAGACTTACCGACTTGGTCACAAACTCATCCGCATATACCCGCTGTACCTTGATAGGATCTTCCAGGTAAAACATGATAAACCGCTGATAAGTAGGTACAAACCGGTACATATTGGATAAACCACCGTCCTGCGTGAAGTCCGTGGCATAAATGGCAATAGTACTAACAAACTCCCGCAAAGCAGGGTGTGGCAAATAAGTCTTAAACTTCATAGTCCGGAATAATCAGTTATGAATAAGATAAAATCCTGTGGCATCTCATGCTACTGCTATTCTCCTGTATTTTATGGATAGTCAGGTCGTCGTTGGATAAAATAGACATGGAAGTTGGTCTGGTCCCATGTGTTATACACCCTCAATATACATTTTTTGCCGGTTCCTGAAAAGAATCCGGACAAAAGAATTCAAAAAATGTATGGGCACAAAAAAACCGGTCTCTATGAATAGAAACCGGTTCCGATCATGTTGATATTGCCTTATTATTGAACTTTAATTGTATCTACCCTTGAATAAAAGGAGTCGATCGCCAGTTTTCCCGGCACGTACATGGTACTGTAGGTAAACTTCGCCGTAGCCTTATAATTAAGGAGGATCACACTGTCTGGGTCGCCGCCAAAGCTGAATTTAGCCGGCTTACCATTGTTATCGGTATAATTCATCGTGGTACTTATTGCGGTAGGGTCGCCGGATTTAAACCACCTGACAATAAGGTTCTGACCGCTGACAGACACGCTCTTAAACGCCCTCGGGCTAAGTCTCGACTCATACAAAGGCCCGTAAATGGTACCCAGTGAATCTACTTTTACGGAATAATTTCCAGCCCCATCCGTTGTAACGACACTAAATGTATAGGTACCTTCCTTAATACTGGATATGGGCGCAAAAATGGTATCCAATGACCCCTTGGCGGGTACGTCCACCGTCAGGGAGTCGGCCTTGCTATTCCAGTATATCGTAGCTTTCTTAATTCTCGGGTCGGAACCACGAAGCCACGAAATAATCGCCCTTTCCCTGCCAGGCCAGATTTTTACATCTGCGGCTTTCCCCGTATATACGATCCCGTTAGGCACAAGCCTGTCTTTATAGTTGTCATCCATCTTGGTACATGCAGGCAATGCTGCTGCCACCGCTACAGATAATATTAGTTTCTTCAGCATGATAATTATTTTTGTCTCAGGTCCGGTTACTGTTTAGATCCCCAGAAGGAGAGCTCTGAAATATAGAAATAGGTGAAATCTCCCCAGGTTTTGAGAATTCTCACACGGATATACCTATAGGCAGGTGTTCCAGGCGGAATGTCAAACTCCTCCCCGTTTACACAGGCAAAAGTTTTATCCTCTGCTGTAACTGCCGTTCCTGCTGTAGGCTTTACGGAATTGAAACGACCGATGAATGTCCAGGAGTCGTCCCAGCTACCATCCGGATTTGGCTTATTACTGCCGTAGAATTCAAATATCTGCGGATCTCCCCCTACATATGCACCACTGGTACCGGAGCGATGATAAAACTTAAAGCGACTCAGCAGGTTGGTTGCGCCCATATCGAATGTAAACCACGCCGGCATCAGTGCTATACTTGTTTTTGTATGGAATACATCATTATCCGAGTTCCAGATATTGTTCCACATAAAACTCATGACACGCAATGATAATCCCGACCAGGTATGACCTTCATAGTTATCTGTAGGCAGGTCCACTTCCTTGAAGGTCGATTTATCAATAGGCCGCTCAAAGATGGGTTTGAAAGTAGCATACTGTGTATCTGATTTATTGCCGTACCGGTCTTTTATATAGGCGGCAAAATTTTTGGTGATGGTATCCATCCCCCGATAGGTGACACTTCCATCGGTGCTGCTACTGGTGTAAATACGGAGCGTTTTCCAGGTTTTTTTACCGGTAGTATCCACCATGATATAATAAGTGAGCGGTGTAGCTGCTGCATTCTTGAATAACAGGGCAGCGCCGCCAAAGGTCGCCTGCAGATTAAACGTCTTAAAGGTTTCCCGTACCGGCGGCGACAATGGATTTACGGTCACTTCCAATGGCGCCGAGGCCTTCTCGTTTCTACCTACGGCATATAATTTTACGATATGCGGCAAGGTGTCTCCAAACCCGGATACGATAAGGGTATCGCCATACAAAGACGCTTTGGACTCCCGCTGCAGTTCTGTATTGGCATTATATACTGCCTTTACATACAGCAGGTTCGGGTCATTGGGAATATCATAGTTAAGGATGGCGCCCCCCGGAATATTGGTAATGCGAACCTTTACCAGCGACGCCGGTGCCGGCGCATTCATATCGATATGTACAGGCGTGCTCTCCTTCTTACAGGCCAACCAGGTCAGACCAGTGAGTAAGATGATGGCAGGAAATAATTTCTTCATAAGGCATTATTTAAAAAAATAATTGTAGATATCAGTTTACCACCCTGGGTTCTGGACCAGGTTTCTGTTGACGGTCAGGTTCTTGTCTTTGATCGGCCAGAAATAATCTTTCAGGCTGAACGTCTGAAAATAGATGGTCTTAACCCGGTAATAAGCCGCTTCTGTGCCCTGGGTGATGTCCCAGCCGGCAATAGGGCCATTGTATACCTGTGGCGCTTCTTTCCAGCGTCTGAGGTCCCAGAACCGCTGTCCTTCAAAAGCCATTTCGTTGCTTCTCTCCTGGTGGATAATAGTACGCAGCCCGTCTTTAGTCTGGAATTTTCCTGGATTGTTGGAGTAGTTGGTCCAGGCATCTTCTACGGTAGGTATTCCCGCCCTGGTACGTACCTGGTTAATCCAGCCAAGGGTTTCGCTGGTAGGGCCATTTACCTCGTTGAGTGCTTCTGCATATAACAGGTAAAGGTCTGCCAGCCTGAATTCCGGCCATGAATAGTAGATGTAGGTCATGGTGGAACTGGATCCGATCACATCCTGGAAATGGACATATTTCTTCACCCAATAGCCGGTAGTGGAAAAGGCAAACTGCACCTGCTGAGAGGCCGGCTGGCCTTTTTTCGCTTTAACGGTGAGAATGGTTCCTTTCTCATCATATTTACCCTGCCCGTACCATTTACCGCCATCAAAGCCCAGGTTGGCATAATAACGGGGCTCCCGGTCGAAGTTCAGTACAGCGGTGATATACCCTGTTTCCAGGTCTACGTTTTCTGCAGCAACGGCTGTACGTAAATTATACCTGTTACTGTAAGGATAAGTCCTGTCTTCCGAAATAGGCAATCCATTCTTTGAATAGAAGTTTTCTACTATCCGCAGCGGCGGTGCCAGCTGACCTTTGGGTGAGGTGTTGTCGGAATAGGTTGGGTCCAGGCCGCGCGGAATACTGAAAGTTTGCAGGTCGCTCACCAAACTGTTGGTATTTGCCCAGATAAGCTCTGAATTCCATTTCTCACAAACTGCATTCCGTATACTCATCTCAATTTTCTGACGTGCAGAAATTGTATTATTGGTAACACCCGGATTGTATACATATAATTGCAATCCTATTCCTGTGCATGCATCTACAGCTTCCTTACAGGCATCTGCCGCTTTCCGCCATTTATTGTCGTCTTTCTGCGGATTGAAGTAAGGGATTTTGCGATTATCCATGAACGTACCGTAATCCTGGTTGCCATTGAAAAGCGGACTGGCAGCATATACCAGGATCTTCGCCTTCATCGCCAGCAATATCGGTTTTGTAATGCGCCCCAGTTCACCGGCAGGATTACTAACCTGATCAGGCAAAAATTCTTTGGCCTCATCCAGCAACTGTACAATGTAATTGAAACAGGTATCTATAGGCTCACGGTATACTTTCGTCGCTTCTGTGGAAGATTCAATCTCCAGATTTTTCTTCACTAACGGAATCGGGCCATAGGCACGCAACAGCATAAAATGGTAATAGGCTTTCAGAAATTTTACTTCTGCTATCCACCTGCTTTTTTCAGAAGATTCCATATCCGGTACCTTCGCTATATTGTCCAGGAAGATGTTACAATCGCGTAAAGCCTGAAAATAAGACTTACTGCCATTCTCTCCATCCCAACTGTTCATATAGGGCGTCACCACGTTCTGCAGGCCCAATGCAATATTATATGCGGGTGGCTGCGTGGCTGACGGCACAAAAGGATAAATCAATGACCACTCATCTCCCCCGGCAAAAGCCACATTACCGGTTGGAGAACCGGTTGCAGGCAGGTAACTGTAACAGGTAAACAGGTATTTCTCTGCTTCCGTACGCATCGCAAAGGCATTGTCGATGGTGGGGACGTTATCCGGGATAAAGTCCAGGTATTTTTTACAGGAAGAAAGACCGGTCAGTGTCATTCCTGTTACTGCTATATATAGAACGAGTTTTGATAATTTCATCTGTTATAATTTTTTCGGGTACCTTAGATCATTTACATTTCCCACTAATTAAAAGTCAGGTTAACCCCGATATTAAATACACGCTGCACCGGGTATTTCAGGCCGTTTCCGCCCATTTCCACATCCCATAAATCAAACTTGGATAAACAGAACAGATTGGTAGCATTGGCATATATCCTGAATGCAGAAGTTCTCATTCTACGTTGTAAGGATTTAGGAAGATTATATCCGATTTCCAGCTGCTTCAACCGGAGGAAGGCGCCGTTGCGCATCCACCAGGTGCTCGGCTGCATGTTGTTGGTGTTTCTCGTTGTACTTAATCTTGGCCACATCGCATATACATTCTGGTTCTCTTCAGACCAGTGACTATCGGCATAAGCCTGCATCAGCTGCGTTTCTCCTACAAAAGGAGCAGTGGAGTCGGCATCGATAAAGAAAGATTCACGGCCCACACCCTGGAAGAATGCGGAGATATCCCAGTTTTTGTATCCGGCTGAAAAACCAAAGCCATACACAATTTCAGGAGTAGTAGGAAACCCGATAGGCACTTTGTCTGCCTCGGTAATCTGTCCGTCTTTATTTACGTCCAGGTATTTGATATCACCTCCGCCATAATTGCCAAAATTTTGTTTTGGAGCGTTCGCTGCTTCCTTATCGTCTACGAATAAGCGTTCAGCAATATAGCCATAGCCCTGTGTTACAGACTGCCCCACCTTGGAACGGTACCTTTCACTACCCAGGTATTCCGGTTCTTCATACCTTGAATACCTACCCTGGGCAAAGGTCAGATTCGCCATCAACTGGAACCAGCTGTCTTTATAATGCTGGTCGTAGTTCAGCGAGAGATCTACCCCTTTGCTGATAGCCTCACCGATGTTGGCTTTGGGAACAGATTGTAATCCCATGGTACTTGGCAGGTCGGCACGGGGCATGAGGATATCCTTACGATGATAATTGTAAATTTCACCGGTAAAAGTGAGCTTATCCTTGATACTTAATTCCAGTGCCAGGTTACCCTGGTATGACTTCTCCCAGGTTACGTCCGGGTTTGGATAACGTGTAACGCTGTAACCATTTTTGGTATAGGTCCTGTCTGTACCAAAAGTAGCACCCTTGGTGGCGTCATTTGCGTTGGTGGTAGACATATAAAAGAACCGGTCGCTTTCATCACCGATGGCGTCATTACCAACCAGGCCGTATGTTCCACGGAGCTTCAGGTTTGTAATCCATGTTCCCAGGGAAGATTCCTTGAAGAAGTTTTCGTTGGAGATCGTCCAGGCAGCTCCTGCAGACGGGAAGAAGCCAAATCTGTGCGAAGCATCAAATTTTTCTGAACCGTTATAACCAAAGTTGAACTCGGCAAAATAACGAGAATCGTAGTTATACGTAATACGGCCCGACAAGCCTGAGTTCCTGGAAGGCATTGTTTTCAGCAGCGAACCGCCCAACGGATTGGCACTGCTACGCATTACATTGATCAGCATTCCACTGAAATTATGCTTGCCAACCGCAGTATTATACATCAATGAACTCTCCCAGTAGAATACAGATTTCAGACCGCTGTTGTCGGATATACCAGATCCAAAGTTCAGGTACTCCGTTGCGGTATTAGGGTTCAGCTCCTGTAACTGATAGGTTTTGGTAGCAGGATCGTAACCAACAGCATTGTAGTAGAAGGGATTATAATACCTGGATACATAAAAGTTGGAAGTACGGTTAACGTTGAACATCGTTCTGAAAGTAAGACCCTTCAGGATGAAATCGAGTCCCTGCTTCAGTTCCGCCTGGGCGGTCATGAAAGACCTGGATTCATCTTTATACCCGCGAACCATCTCTGCATATGGATTGCTGTAGTTCGGACCAACAAAAGGATTATCGTCTGTACCATAGTTACCAAAAAGAATATGGTTCACATAGCTGTGTGCTGCATCTTTTGGATAATAGGCAGGAAACCTTACCGGGTTGGAGTGCATAACCATTCGGTACATCCACGAACCACCAGCGGTGGTACTACTTCCCAGCGGGCCGCGATAATCATCAAAGTTACCGTTGGTACGAATCGTCAGCAGGGTTGATTTGGTTAAATCCACGTCTACGTTTGCACGTAGTGTATAGCGTTTAATATTGATATTGGAGTTGAAGTTACTCTGTTTATCTACTTTCAATACCCCCTGGTCATTGGTATAGGAGCCCGATACAAAATACCTGGCTACCCCGCCGCCACCGCTAACGTTGAGGTTGACACGCTGGTTCACTGCATATTTCTTGAACAGCATCTCCTGCCAGTCAACATTCGGATAGTAAATAGGATCATCACCGGCTGCTGTTGCCCGGATCTTATCTTCCGGGTATACTTCTCCCAGACTCGGGTTCCTGGTCTGCTGTGCTTCATTGGCCAGCTTCATATAGGTAACACCATCGGCGAACTTGATATTTTTTGTTGGCGCTGAAACGGAATTTTCAGCACGGAAATTTACTTTCGCCGGCCCTACTTTACCACGTTTGGTGGTTACAAGGATAACGCCATTGGCGCCACGTGCACCATACAAAGCAGTGGAGGTAGCATCCTTCATGATGGAAAAACTCTCGATATCATCCGGGCGAAGCCGCGCGAGGTCTTCGGTGGAAAGCTCCACGCCATCAATAAGTATCAGCGGGTCCTGTTTGTAACCGAAGGTGGTAACACCGCGTACAAAGAAGTTGGCGTTATCCGCTCCCGGCTCGCCGCTACGCTGAAAAGCAATCAGCCCCGCTGCCCTGCCCGCCAGTGCGGTGGTCAGGTTACTGGAAGGCACTTTCAGATCAGACACGCTAATCGTGGTAACAGAACCTACTACTTCTTTTCGTTTCTGTGTGCCGTATGCTACGATGACCGTTTCATTCAGGTTGTTGGTAGAAGGTTTCATTACCATATTCACCGCCGACTGGTTAGTGATATGTACTTCCTTTGGCTCAAAGCCCATCATGGTAAATACAATGGTGGCATTTTCCGGCACCATCAGTATGTAGCGGCCATTAATATCCGTGGTGGTACCTGTTGAAGGTTTGTTCTTCACCACAATCGTTACGCCCGGAATCGCAACGCCGCTGCTATCCGTTACTTTTCCTTTTATTTCTTTATCTGCCAGCAACTCATTTTCGTGTAGTCGTTCCAGTGATAATAATTTTTCTACGTGTATACGTTCACGTGATAGATTGGAAGAATAGTTGTTGTGCAGGTCCCCTGGCATAAAACCTTTGACTGTACTACTTTTTGCCGATGTAAAGTGTGGCAGAAGCAGCAACAGTACGTAAGCATTTTTGCATAAGTTTCTAATCATGAAATTCCGATTTAGCTTTTGGTTTGCGAAAAAAATAAAGGCGGGATTATCCGCTGCTCCTTTGTTGGTTCTGGTTTTGGGTGATGTCGGTATAGGAAAATAAGTATCCGCTTCGCCCCGTAAGACGTAGTCTGATCTTCATATTCCGTGGAAATAAAAAATAAAAGGCCATTATGCAAGGACGCGTGCTTTCGCCTTACATATCAATTTCATTCGTGGATTTCTTTGTTAATACTTCAAGAATTGTCAGGAAAACCACCGTCTCAGTACAAAAGGTGGCCATCATGTATCTTGCTAAGTGCTATTAGTCAGCTCTCTCCTTCGGGATCATTCAGTCAATCTGTAGTTTCATTAGTTCACTATTCATTAAACAGTATAGGTTCGCTATAGTGTCGCATTTTGGTTGTTCTTACAGTAACTATTGCAATCGTTTGCATTATTCCACAAATCAAGTAAATTTTGAATATCCAAAATGATACTATTTTAATAATTAATTATACTATCTTACCATTTATTAAAATAACAATCGATTCCAATAAAAAATAATAACAATTGAAAATCAACCATTTACATAAAAATCAGCTATATAAAACTATCCTGACAAACTCATCAGAACGCCCGCCAGTAACAGATTACAGCTATTTAAATTATCATGATTCTACGCACACGGTATCAACGCCAATTCAAGTAATAACAAAAGCCTCTTTCTACTAAGTAGAAAGAGGCCTTTGTTATGTTGTTAATGATGATAACCGCTTACTCTATCCCCCAGCTCTTATTAGGCTTGCTGCCCATCTCCAGCTCCAGCGTGCCGCCATTCATCAGCTGCATATGCGTAAACCACGGCGTATTTATAGCCACGCCATTCAGTTTGGCAGACTGTATATATTTATTCACCTCAGAACAGCCATTGGCTATTACCGTAAAGTCTTTGCCACCGCTAAGGTGCACTGTCACCCTGGAAAATACCGGACTCCCGATCGTATACCGGGGCACACCAGGTGTCATCGGATAGAATCCCATAGACGAGAATACTACAAAGGCAGACATACCTCCTCCGTCTTCATCTCCCGGGATACCAAAAATATTATCATCAAACCAGGTCTTTAACAACAAACGGATACGCTGCTGCGCCTTCCATGGCGATTTCGTATAGTTGTACAGGTAAGGAATGAAGAAACTGGGTTCGTTCCCCATCGAATACTGGCCCACTAAGCCGGTAGCATCCGGAAACTTAGCCCAGAACTCATACCTGCTTCTACCCAATCCCTCCCGGAATAGCTGATCCAGTCGTTTTTCAAAGCCTTCTTTACCGTTCATCAGCTTTATCAGACCAGGAATATCCTGCTGTACCTGCCACATATACGTCCAGCCATTGTTTTCATCGTAGTATTCGCGGCCACCCATACCGCCATCGAATACCGGGTCTATCTGAATCCAATGACCAGCACTGTCTTTAGGCAGGAAAAACTGACGGTCAGCATTCCAGAGGTATTGATAATTTTGTCCACGTGCATTAAATGTCTTCGCATCGGCTGTCTTACCCAGATCGTCCGCCAGCTGGCCCACAGCCCAGTCGTCGTAGGCTCCTCCCAGCGTCACCGCCACGGCCTGACGCTTCTCAAACGGATGTACTTCCTTCACCGGATCTTTCTCACCTGATTTCAGCGCCGGGAAATAATGGCGCTCATGATAGAAGTCGTCCAGCGTGGTTTTAGGACCGTTACGCCATGGCAGCATCGTTGCATCTGTGGCATTCTTGCGCATACCTTCATAAGCCTTTGCTACATCAAAGTTTTTCAACCCCTTCCTGTAGGCATCGAGTACCATCACAGAAGAATGGAAACCATTCATACAGGCATGGTCCCCGAAGATTACCGGAAACGTTGGCATCCAACCACTTTGCTCATACATACGCACGTACGACTGCAGCATGTCCTGCTCCCGCTCCGGACGCAGGATGGTACGCAGCGGATGTAAGGCCAGATAGGTATCCCATACCCAATCATCTACATAAAAAGGACGATTGTCGGTATGTACCTTGTTATCATATCCGCTGTAATATTTACCATCTTCAGAGATATTCACCATACGCTCATAGCAACGGTAAAGGGCGGTATAAAAACTTCTGCGCTGATCGGGCGTTCCGCCTTCTACCTGTATCTGCCCCATCACATCCTGCCAGGCCGCTTTAGCAGTGGTTTCCACCTGCTCAAAGGTCTGACCGCTTCCCAATTCATTCAGAAAGTTCTGCTTTGCCTGTGCCTCGCTGATAAAAGAGACTGCATATCCCATCTCTACCACATTATCCGCACCATCAAAAGATACCCAGGCTTTTGCCTTTTCTCCTTCTACCTGCTGCTGCGTAGTGGCGTTACCGTTAGTAAATCCGCCCGCTTTGGCCGCCTTGTTAAAACGCCCGTAAACATATACGGGTATAGACTGATGCCCCTCCTCTACCTGGTATACCTGCATACCTGTTATGGTGCTGTCATTGTCGAACCGCCACCAGTTGCGGCCGCCATAATACGTGTTAAACAGTAATCGCTTCGGACTTCCGGCAGGAAACGTAAAACGGAAAAATCCTACTTTCTTTCCTACGGTATAATCTACGGTGATATCTTTTTCTACCAGGTTAGTATAGTAATGCCAGGGAGCTCGTTGTTCTGCCCCCTGGTCATATGCTAAACGGGTATTATAGGATGACTCACTCAATTGCTGATCGTTGTTGGGCTTCATGGCAAACACCTGCCCCAGCCTGTGCGATACCAGCAACAGCGGAAAGCTGCTGATCTGATCGTCCAGGTAATCGGCACGTACCGGCGTCATACGCATCATCTCATTTGGTAACTGCATCGTTGGGCGCGTAGGCTCCAGCAAAGTGCCTACTCCGCCTATCTCCGGGTGTACATAGGATAATACATCCTGCTGCGCATAAGTGGCGCCATAGCTTACCATGGCAGCCGCACAGGTAATAAATATTTTTTTCTTCATAAACTATTATATCTGACAGCTATTCTACTGGCGCTGTTGGTCGTGTAGCCGTCAGCGTTAATTGGTTCTTAAACATCTTCCCGCCATCCCTGGTCAAACGCAGGTAATAATCTGCTGAACAGGCTGTTCCATCTTCATCCAATGTTACAAATCCTGCTCCTGCCGGCGCATCCATAGCGGTAGCCGCCGTCTTGGCAATCTGATTACCTTCGTTATATTCATCGTACATGGAAATATAAATGCCCTGGCAACCCAACTGTGTCATATTGTAAAACTGCCGCCACATAAAGTCGCCATGTACACGCTGGTGCTCCTGTAAGTCGCCCGGCAATATGCAAGGCTGATAATCGATACCATTGGCTTTGCAAAAGGCGAGATCAGGCTTGTTGACCTGTGTCAGGAAATTATCTGACTCGGAAACCTTACCGATACGGCCCACCATCCAGGGCGACAACATATTAAATGCTTTGTAGACATCCATATAGCCGAAACGGCTGTCGCTGGTCTGATCCCGCCAGTGTGTCGGTACACCACCAATCACATAGCAGCCCTGCGATTTAAACCATTTAATCACATCCAGGCATACATCTGCGGACCAGGTATGATTTTCATCGCTAAACCCAAACCCCCAGATACATACCACCGGTTTGTTATTCTGCATGGCATAGGCAGAGGATTGCGTATATGCCTTCATCTTATTCGTCCAGTCGGCCTTTATCTCTGATTGCATATTCGTCCAGCCGCTGACATCATACATGATATAAAACTTGCGGTTATATTTCTCTGCTGCCCTGCGCACCTTTGCGGCCATAGAATCCCTTACAGGGCCTTCTATACCACTGGGATTGAAACGCTGCAATGCCGCTACATCTATACCATATTGCTGCATCCAGGAAAACTGCACCATCACTGTTTGTTCACTATAGGAGGAGTACAGTGATGCCGGCTTGCCATTACCTAAATTGGCGAAGGCAGTAGGAAAGATATTCGTATAGTCGCTGACGTCAGGCCAGGATTTTATCCCCTGCGTAGCGGGTGAAGGAGACTTCCCCCAGTCCGTACTCCAGTGCCACCACAGGTTGATGGGGGAACCATCTCCCGGACAGGCAAACCATCCCTGATAACCTACGGTCACCTTACCTACTACATCGCCTGCGGGTGATGGCCAGACCACTTTTGTAGTTGTATCGGTAGTACCTGTTCCTGTTCCGCCGGAAGGATTATTACCTCCACCTTTCGAACAGGAAATTACACCACAGGCAGCTACCAATAATATTGCTGTTATATAGATTTTCACAATATTTTATTTAGATGGTAAGAGAAAATAACTACTTACCCGTGGTTTGTTTAACCAGCTGGATAGTGCCATCGGGATTGTAGTACAGTTTATCTACACAGATAGAGCGGAGCCAGTCGTGGTGCGACAAGGAACTATTATGATAAAATGCATACCACTGCCCTTTGTATTCTACAATGGAGCCATGATTGGTATAGCTATCGGTAGATTCCATATACACACCTTTGTATTCCCATGGGCCGAGCGGACTCTTACTCATGGCATAACACATGCGGTTATGTTTTCCGTCTTTATCGTGGTTATCTGAATAGGAAAGATAGTAGATGCCATTACGTTTATGCACCCACGAAGCTTCATGGAAGTCTACCAAGCCTTCCATTGGTTTCATCTGGCCATCGATGGCCATCATATTATCCTGCAGCTTACCGCCCATGCACTTGCCACCACCGCCATAATAGAAATAAACCTGGCCGTCATCATCTGTAAATACCGCCGGATCAATCATAGCCTCCAGTCCTTCTATATAGCCCTGTACCTTGAAATCGCTGGCAGGCTTGGTACTGGTAGCCACACCTATTTTCCAGGTTTTGTTCCATTCTGTTCCACTAGGGTGTGGAAAATAATAATAGTAAACGCCATTTTTGTAGGCACAGTCCGGCGCCCACATGAAGCCGCCCTCTTTGCGGCCCCAGGGCACCTGACTTGAATTCAGTATTTCACCATGATCTTTCCAGTGTACCATATCATCTGTGGAATATACATGGTAATGGTCCATCAGGTCGCAGCCACGGGGCGGGGCTACATCATGGGAGGGGTATACATATAATCTGCCATCTGCCCAGACATGCGCAGAAGGATCAGCAGTATAAATATCGGTAACAAAAGGATTTTTCTGTGCCTGGCAATTATTGGAAACAAAGGTGGCAGACAGCGTCAGCAAAGGTACGGCGATGAGTGACCGTAAATAATTTTTCTTCAGAAGCATTTCCATTTTCTTTTAATCTGATTGGGCTGAATAATATCTTAAAGAGTTAGAGAGGGGCAGACGCCCCCCTCTGGTATGAAGAACCATCAAGGGACATCCACCTTGACTATTTCTGAGTAGTTAAACTTTTTGTAGCTGTCGTTCACGCGAACGCCTACACGGGCGTAGAACGTGCGTCCGCTCAGCAGATTAGGCACTGTAAGTGTATAGGTAGTTTTCGCTATCACATCAGTATACGGTGCATTGATCGTTTTGATATTGGGCCCCGTGTATACGTTATAGATAGTGGCACCACTGCCCACAAACGGTGTATTGTTTACGAAAGGCTGTATATCGATGACATCAGGCATACCTTCGGATTTCGGTGCGAAAAGGTTGAACGTCATCTGCAGCGTGGTACCGGAAAGCTTCCAGGTAAAATTCTGGATTTCCAGGTATGGTGTTACTTTAAAATCATGGCTGCTATTACCGGCAATATCTATATATGTCGTATCTGTTAGCGGCCAGAAAGCGCCCTGCGTTGGCGTTACACGGTAGTGACCAGAGAAGATACGGGTATCTTCATATGTACCGTCCTGCTTAGCAGGAATATAATAAGGCGTAGGTGTGCTGCTCCAGCTCAGTTCATCCAGTTGCACGGCGTAACCACCACTTTCTGTGAGCAGGTTCTTACCTGTTATTACATCTATCACATTGCCCTGAAACGCCGCATTGGGCCCCGCATAGTTATCCACTTTTTTACAGGAATAACCCATACCAACCACTGCTGCAACCAGGAGACTATATATCGTTTTCTTCATAACCTTAAAATTTAAATTTGTTAGTAACCAGGGTTATTAGGGAACAGGTTAGGATTCTTACCTAATTCACCACCCGGAATAGGCTCGTAGTACCATTTCTTTTCGAAGTTGTAGCTACGCTGGAATGTTTCGATCTGTTTGAGGAAGATGTACTTACTTTCATTGTCGACATAGTACGGCAACAGTCCATAGAAGCGACGGTTATCCAGTTCCTTATCAGCCGTACGCCATCTTCTCAGGTCCCACCATAAATGGTGTTCGAAGGCCAGCTCTTTGCAGCGTTCGTTACGAACAGAGTCAATGGTGATATTGCTGGTGGCCAGGGTGGCACCTGCTCTGTCGCGCAGCTGATTGATAGCATTCAGCGCATCTGCCTGCATAGGAGCGGTACCCAGTTCCATGGCTGCTTCTGCCCTGTTCAGCAATACTTCTGCATAACGCATATCGATCCAGCTCTGTGTACTCTGGTAAAGTCCGCAACTAGCCTGGTCAGCCTTATAGTTAACATACTTTCTAACGTAAAGGCCTGTACGTGTTAAGTCATCACCATCGGTTTTGATACCGGTGAGACCCACGATACGGCGACCATTATACAGCTGGTTTACGTCTCCGGACAACAGCAGGTTGGCTGGCTGGTCCCAGCTGCTGGTCATGTTATTAGGCATTTCATCTGCAGCGTTACCACCAAATGTTTTGTAGATACCACGTTGCGCATCGAAGGTATAACCACGCAGCGTCGCGCCAGGGAAATAGATGGTTGCCTGCAAACGAGGCTCCAGCCCCTGGAGGATATCCGCCTTGTTGGTAAAGCGTTTAGGCGTTCCGTCAGCATTCACAATATTTAACGGACCTGTAAAACGCTCTACCAGGTCAAGGGTAGGATAAGCTCTTGACAAACCATCTGCGGTCATCAGGCGGCAGGTCATGGTAGCATCCCAGCTGTGTGGGGTACCACTGGCAATTGAATAGTCTTTAGCGTATATAGTTTCAGTACTGCTCTGGTCAAGGAACAGATCAGTGTAGTTCTGTATTTTGTCATCTGCTTTACGATAGAGGCTGTAGTGGCCTTCTACCAGTTTTGCCGCATCGTAGGCTGCCTGGAAATAGCGGTTGGCCTGATCGGCAGGAATACCTGCAAATCCTTTCTGACGTGCATCACCATCTACAAAGTTGGATGCACCGTATTTGGCGATGGTACCGGCATAGAGCATGGCCCGGGATTTATAGGCGGCAGCTACATATTTGTTAGCCCTGGACCTTGGACTGGTGGCGCTCATCAGCATGGCAGCACTATCCAGGTCGGAAGCAATGAAATCATACACTTCCTGCTCTTTATTACGTGGCACCTGCAATTCTGTAATGCTTTGCTCAGGATAGTTTTGCAGGGTACGCACGATAGGAATACCTCCATAACGTTTTACCAGGGCAAAGTACAGGTAGGCACGGCAGAAATAAGCCTCTCCCAGCCATTGATTGTATTTGTCTGTTTGAAATGCTTTCTGATATTTAGGGAAATTCGTCAGCATATAATTGACGATACGGATCTTGTCGTATGGCCAGAAACCGAAGCCCTGTGCAGCATCGCCCGTACCGCCATAAGGGCCTGCGAGTTCACCGCAGATAGCACCCGGCTGGAAAAAGCACTGCCATCTGCCACCGTCACCATTCATGAAACCATTATTAGGCTGATATTGGAAGTCTTCGATCGGTAAAGTACCGTATATGCTTGCCAGGTATGCGGTCACACCTGTTTCATTTGTGAAGATGTCCTGGTCTTTAATGATATTCAAAGGCGCAACATCCAGCTTATTACAAGCTCCGAAGGCAAGCCCTATCAGTACCAGTACTAAATATTTTATTTTCATATAGAAAAAGTTTAGAAAGAGATAGAAGCGCCTACACTATAAGTTCTGTTCATCGGATACAGGTAACCACCCTGAGAATAGTTCCAGTCAGCACCATCTGCTACCTGGCCCGGATGTTCAGGGTCCATGTTTTTCAGGCCTGTAATAGTAGCCAGGTTATACGTATTGGCATATACACGGAGGTTCTGAATACCTGCTCTTTTCAGCAATGCATGAGGCAGTGTGTAACCCAGTTCCAGCGTTTTCACCCTTAAATAGCTGGCGTTCTGTACTGCGAGCGAACCCTGTGCCTCCGGATGTCCTGTTACAGGATAGTAACCACTCACCCATTGTGTGTTAGGGTCGTACATGTTGGCAGAAGGATCTGCCGGATGCCATCTGTCCAGGAACTGAACGAGTGCACTACGGCCATACATCAGCGGAATTGCATTCTGCTCTGCATACTGTACGTGGAAATTGGCGGCACCCTGTAATAAAACACTGAGGTCTATCCCTTTCCAGCTGGCACTGATATTCAGACCAAAGTTCACCAGTGGCTTATCTCTTGTAGCCAGCGGCACGGCATCTTTATCATCAATTACACCGTCATGGTTGAGGTCCTGGTAGTAGTAGTCGCCTGGCAATACGCCCTGGTTACCACCACCGGTATTTACATTATAACCATAGATCTGTCCATAGCTGGTAAACTGACCGGCATACTGCGGTCCCCACCAGATGTTGGAATACCTGTTGTTCTGGTTATTTTTATAGTTCAGGTAAGAGTTGCCCGCACGGGTTTGTTCTACATAAATATTCTTAACACGGCTGAAGCTGATGTTACCGGAAACATTATAGTGGAAGTCGCCGATATGGTAACGGTGTCCTACCACGATATCGATACTGGTAGTACGGTCGCTGTTCAGGTTTTCCTGTGGCAGTGATACACCTACGGTACCAGGTACCTGGGCACTCTTAGGTGCTGGCAGTCCGCTTCTGTTTCTGATGAAATAATCCAGGGAACCACTGAACAGTCCATCCCACAGGTCCACATCTACGCCGGCATCAAAAGTTTTTGATTTCAGCCAGGTAAAGTTCTGGTTGGTTACACCCTGAGAATTGATACCATTGACATAGTTACCACCCAGGATGGCGCCGGCGCCAGGATAGTTATAACCTGCTACCCACTGGTAGTTGATATTGGCATCATCCCCCATCAGACCATAAGATCCGCGCAGTTTCAGGTTGGAAAGAATGGAAGGGTCTACGAGGCGTTGCATAAATGGCTCTTCGCTCAAACGCCATGCAGCCAGTGCTGCCGGGAAAAGGCCCCATCTGGCAGTAGGACTGAAACGGCTGCTACCATCATTACGAAGGGTACCTTCGAGAATATATTTGCCTTTATAGTCATACACCAGTCGTCCGATCAGACTCTTCATAACGGTTTCGTATAAACCGCCAGCATCCATACTGCCAAGCTGGTCAGGGGTATCACCGGCAAACAGGTAAGGAATACCTAATGAGAAATTACGCTGTGCCCAGAAGTCATCACCTTTAACGTGGTTTTCTTCATACAGGAACATCGCATTTACATTATGCGCTTTTGCAAACGTACGCTTGTAGTTCAGCGAGAGCTGCATATCTGTAGTGTTGGTGGTATAGTAAGCACGTTGTACTTTAGACGGCAGATTGACAGTGGTAGGCATGTAAATATCATTCTGCGAATCATAGGAATAAAGATTGTACGCATTTCTTACATTGGTATTATCTGCCATGCCCATCATATAGGTATAGGCAGCCTTTGCAGTCAGGCCATCAATACCCGGCACATCGTACTCCAGGTTCAGCTGACCCTGGAAGTTTTTATTTTTGTAGTTGGAATTACCCACCATCGCATTATTGATCAGCGCAACGGGGTTACCGTTATCATCTGTTACAAAAAGATAATCAGGATTATTGTTTGCATAGATAGGCGTGATCGGCTTATAGCTTTCCGCATACTTCAGGATCTCCCACACACTACGTCCTCCGGGGGTATTCTTCTGGTCTACATACCCGGAAACATTCACCATACCACGTAATCTTTTGGTGATGTTTACATCTACATTGGAACGGAAGTTATATTTATCGTAGTTGATAGGATTTGTTTTGAAGATACTTCCCTGTTTGAAATATCCCAGGCCGAAATAATATCTCACTTTATCATTACCACCATTGATAGACAGGTTATGCTGTGTTTCAGGGGCTGATTTACGGGTGATGGCGCCCATCCAGTCAGAAGTAGGCATTTTACCACTCGCATATACGAGGATATTGGAATCGGTGAAAGCAGGCGCTTTATTGTTGAAGAAGTTATCAAAGGAACTGAAATAGCTTTCGTTGGTAAGGCGCATAAACCCAACAGCATCCGTACCTTTAAGAACGTTTGCGAACGTTTGCCAGCTTTGGTTTACAGAATAGGTGATGTCAAATTTACCGCTGGCACTTTTAGAACCACGTTTGGTGGTGACGAGGATTACACCGTTGGCGGCTTTCACACCATAGATAGCAGCAGAAGCATCTTTCAGTACGGAGATACTTTCTACCTCATCAGGGTTCATCCTGCTCAGGTCTCCACTGCTGCGTGGAATACCATCGATGATGATCAGCGGGGTACCGCCCATTCCTCTGATGTCGTAGGTAGTGTTGAAAGATCCAGGCTCTGAGCTTAATTGAACAGTACGCATACCGGCAACTTTACCGGTCAGCATATTAACTACGTTTTCATTTTTGGTTGTTACCAGCTCTTTATTGCTGATGGATGTTACAGAACCTGTAACAGTAGCTTTCTTCTGCGTGCCATAACCTACTACTACCACATCACTGAGGTTGGCGTTGGTGACCATTACGATATTGATGGTACTGCGACCATTAATCAATTGTGTTTCAGTTTTCAACCCAACATAAGATACAGCAATCTTAGTGGCCGGGGTAGTGGATTGAACGGAATATTCTCCGTTATCGTTGGTGTAGGCACCGGCGAGGCGTTTGCTGTCGTTCTCCAACACAACGTTGGCACGTATTACAGGCGCCCCTTTTTCATCTGTTACCCTGCCCTTGATGGTCACCTGCTGGGCCATCATGTATAGGGGAAGCAGGCAGCATAACAATAAATAATAGACTTTCTTCATGTTTAAAATAGTTTAAAAAGCATTCAAACAGCGGGGATGTGTGGAATTAGATAACGTGTTTTTAAGGTGACATGATAATTGTCGTGGAACGTTCATTTAATTTGTTGATTTTGGTTTGTACAGCTACTCTTTATCATCAGAGCGCACTGATGTTGAAACTTCATAACGGATTACTGTGACCCTGATTTGTCAATGCAAAAAACGATTCTGCCATTAACAAACAGGTTAATCAGCCATTAATCAGGCATTAATTTTCAATTTTTCCTGTTTTTATTAGCGTTTAGGTAAATTTTCATTGTATCCGGACTTCCCATGGAACCAATTGGCTGCTTGTCCGGCCAGCCATAAATAATGGTCGCTACCCAGTTCATCTTCGATGCCCACAAATACACCTCCCGGATTTAACGGCAGCTGACTCGCAGTGGCGCATTTAAATATGGAGGTACCCTCGTTCATTTCATCAAACATGGCGATATACAACATCTCTGCTCCTGCTGCTTTGGCGCCCGCTACCTGCTGCCAGAAAAAGGCGCCTTTGTTCCGGTTGATGGTATGTGCATTCGGGCCATTCATATTTCTCCAGCTGAAACCTGGAAATGCCAGCGGTACATAATCAACATGGTTCTCTTTACACCAGGCAATATCTTTCACTACTGTCTCATGAAAGGCCGGATAAGATTCCTGACCATATCTTCCTACAAACCACGGTGCTACTATATCGCACTTGCGTAACAACTGATGCAGTGCTTCGTCGTGCAGGGCATCTGACCCAAACTCCCGCCAGTAGGTAGGCACGCCCAGCATCACGCTGAAGCCGCGGGATTTAAGGCCGTCGATAATGGCTTCGGCTTCCTTGAAGCCATATTTTCTGTGGTCGTTGAAACCCACGCCCCATATTGTTACCAGCGGTTTGCCATTGTGGTGCAGGTAGGTGGGAGATGTTTTACCGGATTTTTCCAGCAGCCCGTATTCTTTTGTCAGCGCGTCGAGGTCATTGAGCAGAAACTGCTCTTCGCCGGGGTTCATGCCGCTGAGGTCATACATAATGCAGATGGCACGGTCGTTACGTTTGGCGGCGGCCATGGCATGGTGCAATACGGTATTGAAATGGTTATTACCACTGGGGTTACGCACTTCGGCGATAAAGCGCTGCATGAATACACCGTCAATGCCATAGTCTTTCATCCATTTGAAATGAAGGTCTACGGTCGACTGATCATAAGGACTGAAAACATTGGCAACGCTGCTATCGGCAAAGCGGAATGGAGAAGGATATTGTTTTTTGTACTCCCGCATATCTGGCCAGAGGTCTACCTCACAGGAACCGGGCGCAAATACGCCGCGGTGTTCATAGTGGTGCCATCCTCTGCCGGCACCGTCGTTGGGAGTGTTGAACCAGCCCTGGTAGCCCGCCATTACCAATCCTTTGTAGGACGGGTAATGAAACGGACGTTGCCGGGCTTTTGCGTGGAAAGATAAAATGCAAATGGTCAAAAATATAAGAATGCGTTTCATGTGATGGCATGGTTTTATTTAACGTGGAATACGCCATTCAGGCGGATATCTTCGGAAGAACTGCCTACCATTACCTGGAATGCTCCGGGCTCGGTGACTTTCTTCATATTACGGTCCCAAAGGGCTAAGGATTCTTTTGCGCTGAGGCGGAACTGCAGTGTGCGGGAAGCACCCGGCTGCAAAGCCACTCTGCTGAAGGCTTTGAGTGCCCTGACAGGCGTGGTAACGCTCGACACCATATCACGGATATACAACTGTACCACTTCTTCTCCTGCTACCTTTCCGGTGTTGGTAACAGTAAGCTGGATGTCAAAGCTGTCGCTGGCATGGATCGGCGCCGCCGGCAGTTTAAGTGCATCGTACTTAAAGGTGGTGTAACTCAGGCCATGACCAAAAGGAAATAATGGTGTTGCCGGCTCATCTACATAACGATGATAGGACGTAGGCTTATGGCTATAATAATATGGTATCTGCCCGGTGCTGCGCGGAAATGTAACGGGCAGCTTACCGCCAGGATTGGTTATACCTAATAATACGTCTGCAATAGCCTGACCACTCTTCTCTCCGCCAAACCATCCTTCTACGATGGCCGGTACATGGTCGGCTACCCAGTCGATACACAATGCCCTGCCATTCAACAGCACGGCGGCTACCGGTTTACCGGATGCTACCACCTGCTGCACCATGGCCAGCTGGGCACTGTCCAGCGACAACCCCGCACGGTCCTTTCCTTCTCCCACTACGGCCAAATCCTCTCCCAAAACTACTACTACGGCATCTGCGGATGCAATGGCCGACTGATCATAGCCGGCAACATACCTGATATGCAGGCGGTCACCGGCGCGCTGAGTCAGTCCGGTCAAAATTGAAATGGCGGTATCTGCTGTGTTGGAATACCCGCCAAGATAATTGCTTACTGCCAGCGGCCCCACCAACGTCAGGTTACGTATGCCCGTTAACGGGAGTACCTGCCGGTCGTTCTTCAGCAACACCACACCCCTGGCAGCTGCATCCAGCGCCAGCTGCTGATGGGCTTCACTATGTGTTACTTTGGCAAGTAAGGTAGTATCTATATATGGATGATCAAATAGTCCCAGTAAAAACTTAACCCTTAATACATCTGACACCGCACTGTCCAGCTTCGCCGGCGACAACTGCCGCTGTTTCAGCGCGGAATCAATCGCCTGCTCAAATTCGTCATGGCCGAAATCATAGAACTGCATGTTCAGCCCCGCATTGATAGTCTGCGCCAGGGCATCCATGCGGGAACCCGCTGTATGGTGCGCCTCCAGCGACATACGTACCGCCCCCAGGTCACTCAGCACAAAGCCTTTGAAACCCCACTCCTTACGCAATACATCTGTCAGCAACCAGCGGTTGGCAACCATAGGCACCCCGTCAATTTCATGATAGGCCGCCATAATTCCCAAAGCACCTCCCTGCTTCACCGCCTTCTCGAAGGTAGGCAGGTGGCTGCTCCTGATCTCACGGACACCCATATTTACAGGCCCCGTATTACTACCCGCCTCAGGAACAGGATGCACCACAAAATGCTTGGGCTCACTGACCACCGCATCATGCCGGCTAACATCCCCATGCTGCAAACCCTTCACCATGGCCAGTCCTATTTCGGACACCAGGTAGGTATCTTCCCCGAATGTCTCCTCCTGACGCCCCCAGCGCGGATCGCGGGAAACATCCAGCAAAGGCCCCAGGATCATGGCAGTACCATTGGCACGGCTCTCCGTACCTATCGCACGGCCCACCTGACGGACCAATGCCGTATCCCAGCTGGCTGCCAGCTGCAATGGCACAGGAAAACTGGTGCTGCCCCTGCGGGAGTAACCATGCAATCCTTCTTCAATAAATAATACGGGAATACCTAAACGGGTTTTTTCTACCGCATACCGCTGTACCTCATTGGATAAGGTAGTGGAGGTAGGATAAAAATCGTGGAGGGAACCGAAGGAACCTTTGGCAAATGCGGCTTTAATGAGTTTTTCATCCAATATTAATGCCTCATGCGTTTGCTCTGTCATGGGAGAAACGCTCCAGCCCCTGTACATATCCAGCTGCCTGATCTTCTCCAGGGTAGTCATCCTGGACACCAGATCTTTCACCCTCGCTTCTACGGGTAAGGCAGCATTTTTATAGGGAAGCTGCTGGGCACTTGCAACAACTGCAAACGTGGAATAGCATAAAGTAATAAATAACGGTCTTAACACCTTCATCGTTGAAATAAGAATTATTACGGTTAATGGACTGCTTTGTTGGCGCATAACGTGGAGTACAAAGGAAGCGTCCACCCATTAACAAACCGTATAAAATCCCATTAATGAAGGCATTAATGTCAAAAAAAATTAAAAAAAAGGCTATTTAACGAGTTCCGAGTAGGCAATCGGGTACTCTTCTCCATAAACTTTATGGTAATCCTTGACAAAACGCTCATACGCATTTTTGGCAAGTGAATGCCTTCCCATAGCAATCAGGGAATGACATTTCAACCGCAGGGCCTCTTCACTGAGCGGGTCGAAGTTGAAAATACAGCTGGCTGCTTCTACTAAAATATCGGCATCCTGTTGCGGGTGCATATGTGCCGATTCCTCCAGCAGTTCATCTATTATTTTATTGGTATAGTCAGATTTAAGATCATCCAGCCAGGCGTACTCTGTTTGTTTCAGGAAAGCCCCCCTCGACACCAGGAACAGTAACCAGGCCATTTTCTGGCGGCCATGACCGGCATAAACAGTTTTCACGGCCATAAAGTCCGGCAGATCAATAGATACCAGCTCCGGATCATAGTCCAGCATCCAGCGCTCGTTTTCTTTTTTAATAGAGATCGCTCCCACCTTTGCCAGTATCCCCTTCAATCGGACGATATTCACGGAAAGGTTATTCTTGGCATTCTTCCCGGCCTTATCTCCCCAGAAAATATCATTGAGCTTTTCAGAAGAAATACCCTTTGCATTTTTGAGGGTATATAATAATATAACGAGGAACAACTCTTTCAGTAATGGCGAAAACTGGTTACTATATTCCGTTCCGCCGGCATCCAGTATTTCAAAATTACCAAACAGGTAAATCCTGATGCCTTTTTTCCTGTCGGCGACAAAAGGAGGTTCTTCTGTCACATTTCTTTCAGGAGCCGGGTCTGCTATAGTTCTTGGTGTATGCGTTGCGGGAGCTGCCATGTTTGCCGGTTCCTTTACCGGAACTGCTGCCGGAATCGGTGTCGCTACTGCAGGTACAACAGGCAAACGGCGTTTCCTCCGTATCCACCAGGCAATACCTCCCAACGGCAGGAGCAGCAACAGCCACCACCAGCTGAAAGCCAGGTTACGGGCTTTGTCGGGCGAAACAGGCGGCAAAGGCGGAAAGCCAATACTATATATCTTAACAGTTGTCTGTTTGCCTAGCTCTGTCAGCAGGGTCACTGCCAGCAACTGCCGGGAACGCGGACAATAGAAAAGGTCTGCATCTGAAATTACATCCTGGAAAGCATACGGGATTTCATCCCCTACAAACTGGTACGCGGGAGAAAACAATGATCCTTTGATCATCTTCAAACGGGTATCATACCTGCTTTCATCGTAACAGAGCGTATAATAGGCCTGTTCCAGCGTATCTATAATAATGGAAGAAGCAAAAACGAAAGGCGTTCCGGTGTTCTCAATGGTAAATACTTTTTTAAACTCCTTTGTACGGGTATTGAAACGCATGAAATCATAGAGGTGCTGCGGGCGTAGTACCTGGTCGCCGGTATGACTGCCGTAACCACCAAGAATGTAGATGCTGTCGTTCCACTGGCCGGCGGCCGACATATACCTCGGCGTAAAGTAATCACCGGTAGGCTGCAGGTCTGCCCATTGCTGCGTATTGAAATCATAGCGCTGCACCTGGTTCTTATATTTCAGCTGGCCGTAACCGCCAAAAATATACAGGGCATTTTCCTTGCGGGAGAATACTTTGCTGGTATGGCCATATTCTGTATTAGCCACCGTATCATAGGTGCGGGTCCAGCGGAAGGTATTATCCTGGTATGAAGCAATACCTTTTAAATCGATATAGAAATTATAGAGTTTTTTATCTATCGGATTAAATAAAGATTGATTGGCCTGAAACAGATGATATCCCAGCGAGGGGCTAGCTACTTCGGTTGTCATTTCGTCATTTGCCGGCAGGCGGTATACCGTATCTTCAGAAACCAGGTATATCTCTTCTGCTTCCTGGTTAAAGCTTACGCTGGCATTCCCCTTCACATTCACAGATTTGAGCAGGCGCCAGCTGCGGTGCAGATCATCGGACCACAGCGGATTGGTAACAATGGCGGATTTACGGGAAATGGAATCTTCCAGGGGATTGGTGCCAGGCTTGCCCAGCGGCCAGAAGTAACGCAGCTTGCCGGAAGCAGCAACGCCAACATTCCGTATCATCATCGGCGGTACATCCGTTGTAATAAAATCCTTGTGACGTAATGCACCGAATGAAATATGGAAACAGTTTTCCCTTAATGTAACAGGTGCTGTTTTATATAACTGCTCATTGATATAGCAGCTGATGGTAGTTTTGGTAAGATGATATCGTATACGTGTCCATTTGTTGTAGAGGACCGTTTTATCCAGTTTAAAGTCAATACCACAGAAAGATTCACCTACGATGGTATTAAACACTTCATCTTTCTGATTATATACCAGGTCAATATTCTGACCACTGTTACTGATCATGCGAAACAGGTAACCGAAGTAGATAGAGCGGTTGGGAATAAAGGAAAAATCGAACGACAGGTCCATACTGTCATCGAAGCAGAAGTCTTGCTGAAAGAGCTCCAGCGAGGTTCTTTTTTCTTGAGGTGCGTTGAAGGAATAAAAGGTAAGGCCATAATTTTCCTGGCCTTTTGTGGAATAAAATGCAGTGAATAATAATACTAAAGTAGTGGCAAATGTATTGATGGCCGTCTTCATAACTCCACTAAATATATAATTATTCCTGAACTTTATTGGAGCTGCGAAAAAAAATCAGACGGCCGTTCATCAATACTAAACTCCCGAAAGCAATAAATCCGGTGTATTATCCGGGATCAGAGGCAGTGTAGATAGGCGAGAATGGCAAGAAAGGAGAAAATAAGTACTACTGCCGCACGTAAATAATAGATCATTGATTTACTGGCTTCTCCTGTTGATGAATCATTCGAAATATTATCGTAAAAATTACCCTTAAAGGTATGTTCGATTAAGCTGCTTTGTAAAATGGTGGTAAAGACGAGAAAGAGGATAACCGGCACCAATACCAATACCCAGATACCGCTTTTGTCACCGATTGTTTCTTTGGCGAAAAATCCGAAGGAAAGAGGAATTTGCTTTGGTAACTGAAACCATGCAATTGTAACACCTATTGCCTGCAGGATCAACAGTGAAATGGAGAAATAGGTTATTGCCACATATTTCTTTTGCGGGTCGGGGAAAAAAAACAATTTAATCCTGTTATCAATCGTCATGTTAAACTGATTTTGCATTTCTCAGCTGGGTTACTGTGAAATGTTATAAAAACTCATTTTTTTATAAAATAAAGGTAGCGCCTTTAAATGGGTCGATTGCCAGGATAAATACTGAAATTAGAAGGGGAAAAATGCGTATTTCTACGCATTTTTCCCCTTCTACCTGTATCTGGAAAAGTTTAGATCATATCATTATACGGCGGTATAAGCGCCATCTACGGTGAACTTGCCACCTGTCACGAAGGAGGCTTTATCGGAACTAAGCCAGATAACGAGCTCTGCCACTTCAGCGGCAGTACCCAGGCGTCCCATCGGGTGCATACCTACCAGTGCTGCTTTTGCTTTGGCATCCATCGCATCCAGCAGCGGTGTGGTGATATAACCCGGGCAAACCGCATTAACACGTACCCCCTGTGAGGAATACTCTGCGGCGGCCGTTTCAGTAAGGCCGATAACACCGTGTTTTGCAGCAACATAGGCGGCTGCGTAAGGCGTACCTACCAGCCCCAGAATGGATGATATATTTACTATGGCGCCACCACCGTTTTTCAGCATAGCCGGCAGCTGATATTTCATGCCATAAAAGACACTGTTGAGGTTAATAGCAATGACCTTCTGATAGGTTTCTATACTGTAGTCGGCAGTCGGCTTCGACTCCCCGCCAATACCTGCGTTGTTGCAGGCAATATCCAGGCGGCCATACAGCTCCAGCGTTTTGTCTACCAGCTTACGGCAATCTTCGGGGTTACCAACATCACATTTTACAAAAGCCGATTCTCCACCCGCTTTCTTAATGTCAGCAACAATAGTTTCACCATGTTGCTCGTTTACATCACTCACAATCACTTTAGCACCACCCGCAGCATACAGTTTAGCTACCGCCGCTCCAATTCCAGATCCTGCACCAGTGACCAATGCCACTTTGCCTTTAAATAACTGTTCCATTTCTAATCATTTTTGGTGTGTAAAAATTGATGGTCACATGTAACAATCTTTCTTGTTTCCCGGTAAAACAAATATACGGCATCCTACTGTTAGAGGAATCTTAAAACCGATGTAAACTGATATAAATCATGTTTTTATCGACACATAAAAAAGACTGCCATGTGATGTTTTTATCAAACAAAACAACAGCAGTCTGTAAAAAATTGTTTATCATAAAAAGATCATTACTTTGGCGTAAAGATCTGACGTAGCTGATCGCCTAGCAGGCCGCCGCCATTCACATTGATGCTGCCAACTTTCTCTGCGATGCGTTCTACGTATTCCATTTCTTTCAGCCTGAACAACATAGGATTTTCCTCCATCAGTTTGGCGGTATTCATAAGGCTGCGTGTGCTGGCAGTTTCTTCCCTGCGCATGATCAGATTGGCCTGCGCTTTTTTCTCCGCTACCAATACCTGGTTCATAATCTCTTTCACATCTCCCGGCAAAATAATATCACGTACACCGAAGCCGTTAATCGTCACTCCCAATGTTGCAGCCTCTTCACGGATCTGTTCCAGCATAAACTTCCCTACTTGTCCTTTCTTCTCCAGCAATTCATCCAGTCCAAGTGTACCGATATACTCACGTAAGACCAGCTGCACCAATACATACAGCTGCTTTTCCATCTCTTTATTTTCCAGTACTGCTTTATTAATATCTGCAATATTGTACTGCGCAAAGGCGTTGATACGCAGGGCCGCCTTATCTTTCGTCAGGATCTCCTGTCCGCTGATCTCTAGTGCCTGCATACGCATATCCGCTTTTTTCAGCTCGATCTGGTGACTGTTTACATAGAAGGAATAAACCCCGCTATCCAGCACAGAATGGAATTTCCCATCCACCAGCAATACTGCCTTTTCATGCTGTGCCACAATATAATTTCGGAACATGGACTGCAACATCGGATGGAACAAAACCTCTCTGGGCAAGTCATTGATAATATTGGCCCCACTAACGTCGATTACCTGGAACTTCATTTCGCTATTTCCTTTCAGAAAGGCGTAGCGCCCTGGCAGCAGGTTCATTTTCAGTAAGTCATTTTCAAACACCAGCGCAATTTCATGTTGCTTTACGGCAACCACATCTGCCATGGCAGCAAAGGTTTCATTAGCCAGCAGCTCTTCCAAAGGCACCGGTGGCAGAAACACCATATTCAGGTTAAAAATGTGAAAATCTTTCCGGTTCCATGCCCAGTATCTTCCTGGCGCCAGTACCTTTTTGAAATCTCCATTTTTAATTAGCAATCCTACCTGATTCTTTTCAACTCTAATTAAATTCATAATTATTTCGGGGTATAATTTTTAGTAAGATAAACACAGACCGGCCGTACAAAGCACGGGCAATCACGGAGCAACACGACTGATCGTACGCAGCACACATACAGGGCGGAAGTACTGGGTGCGGCATTTAGTACAATCAGGAAAGCATTGCTGCAGGTAACATTCCATGTGCTACAGCTTTTAAAAACTGTAGCCGTGTACCGCTACCGGCCTGCGCATCCTTTTTAAGTAGGGATGAATACTGTTGTCCAGGATTATGAGCCCTGCTTACGTGTGGTTTCAAGACACATGTTGTGATAGCCTTCCCGGCTTAGCATTGGAGTCGAACCAATTTGTGGCAAATTTTCAAAGACTACAACAGTATACAAACAGCTACGGCTGCCGCACTGCCGGGCTACGGAAACCCTGGCTTACATTGTATTTCGAAAACTCCGTGCGTACAACAGGCTTCGAACCTGTGATACTACCTCATTTGTACGCATCTCCTGGGGCAACAATAATCCGGGTTAACAACAATTCCGGGTTAACAATTCCGGGTTAACATCACTGGGTTAACAACAGCGGCTAACAACATCGGGGGTTAACAACGCTGGGTCAACAATACGGGCTAACAATACGGGCTAACAAAAAAGCCCCCCGGATATCCGGAGGGCTTAGTATTACTCATTACGAATAGTACTTACTTACTCCGTTCGTTTATTTAATAAAAACACATACGATGCCCGTATGGCAAGGCTTTGCCAGTACGAAAAACCTATTTCGTATGTACCGATTGATCGTATATTCATGACCGTAACAACATAAAAAAAGCCCTCGCATTTCTGCGAAGGCTCATTGTTATAATTCAGTTATCGTAAACTAATTCAGCTTATAACACGCTTCGCACATAGGCACCTCGAATCCGAGATAGCTTAGTTGTTCTATGTTTGATGAGCGAATCATGTTATTTGTTTTTGTTTTTAATTTTACGATGCAAAGATGATGATAGAAATCAATATCTGCAAATTTATTTTCATACTTGATAACCTTGCAGTCGATCACTATCGCCTCAAACCTACTAGCGTAAAGGCTTCAGCGCATTTCCCCATTTCTCTAATTCCATCAGCATAAACCCGGCAGATTTATTCAGCATCTCATCTGCAATAAATTCTTCCTGGTCATTAATGAACCTGTCGAACATGGAAATAACCACACCTTCCGGCAGTGGCATCATCTTGAATGCGGTCAATACAGGCTTCAGCAACTGCGTGGCCCTTGTACCACCGGATATACCACCATAGCTTACAATACCTGCAGGTTTGTTTGTCCATTCGGTATACAGATAATCCAGCGCATTTTTCAATGGCGCAGGAAAGCAGGCGTTATATTCTGCTGTTACAAAAATGAAAGCATCCGCTTCATCGATCAGTGTACTCCATTTTCTCGTATGCTCATGCTCGTACTTTTTTAAACGGGGATGGAATGGTTCGTCCATCAAAGGCAGGTGAATGTCCCCGAGATCCAGCAGCTCTACTTCGAATGCCGGATTAGCCGCTGCCACGGCACTGATCCACTTAGCGATGATGGGCCCTTTCCTGCCAGGACGGGTAGTAGAACTGATTACTTTTAATTTCAGCATTTGTAGATTTTAGAAGATAAGCAGATATGACTGTTTTACTTATTCAAAGTTTAAATTAATACATTATCAGCTTGTTAACGATTTTTTTCAGACTATTTCGCTGCGCACATATACACTGCGTAGTGGAAGCGGACCTTTGACTCCGAACAATCAGCTAAATAACTCATAACCCATGACCTTAACTGAAGAACAGGTACTTGCATCTGCGCCCGATGATGCTTCCCGCAAAGCGGGGAAAGAACTTGGCAGTCTACATAAATGGGTCAGTACCGGCAAAAGTGAGGAAGCCCTCTGGGGCGCCTGTAAAGGTAGTGGCGCAAAACCTTATCAAACCCAGGTAGATCTGCAACAACTCGCCTTTAAATGCAGCTGCCCCAGCCGCAAATTCCCCTGCAAACATGGCATCGGACTACTATTACTTTTCGCCCGGCAGCCACAGCAGATCCCGGCAGACGCACATCCCGACTGGGTTTCGGAATGGCTGGAACGCCGCACCGCGACCGCAGAAAAAAAGGCAGAAAAACAACAGGAACAAGCCGAAAAAGGTAGTCCCGCCAATACCAGACAACGCAATAATGCCCGTGATGAAAAAGTCATGCAGGGCATCGAAGAGCTGCTGCTATGGCTGAAAGACATGGTACGAAACGGCATTATTCATCTACCCGAAAAAAACCACTCCTACTGGGAAAATACCAGCAGGAGACTTATAGATGCACAGGCTCCCGGCCTGGCCGCCATGGTGCGAAACCTGGGCGAAACACAATTCTTTCAGCAAAACTGGCAGCAGGATTTCATGCAGCAACTACTACGGTTATACGTTGTTATCCAGGGATACAAACACCTGGAACAACTACCGGAACCTTTGCAGGAAGATATCCGACAGCTATGCGGCTTTACCGTTAACCAGGACTATCTCCGGAGTCTGCCCGGCATCACCGACATCTGGCAGGTACTGGGGAAACAGGTCACAGAACAGGACCGGCTCGTCACCGAACGTTACTGGCTATACGGAGAAAATACCCGCCGCACCGCCGTCGTGCTCCAGTTCTATACCCGGCACGTTACCACCGCGCAGTTCTCGCTGACACCCGGCACCTGCATCAACGGTGAACTGGTATACTTCCCTTCTGCATCGCCACTACGCGCCATTCTCAAGGATTACAGAAACAGTAATACAACAATGGTCAGCAATGGCATGCAGCAATGGGATGAGGTACTGGCAGCCCAGACGGAGGTCAGCAGCCTGTTACCGGTTTTTTATGATAACATATACATCTTACAGCAACTACAACCTGTTATGCATAATGGTAACTGGTACCTGCAAGACAGGCAACGGCAGCTCATGCGCATAAAAGACGGCTATACGAAAATATGGAAGCTGCTCGCCATCAGCGGCGGAAAACCACTGCCCATGGCCGTTACCGGATCACAACAAACCTATGAGCCAATCGGCATATGGGATCAATATCATCAATACAAATTACTCTGATGGAAAGCTGGCAACAACTCATCAATACCGCACTACTCGGCACCAACCGCCAGGCACTGCCCCCGCTGAAAACAGCAGGGCCACTCACAGATGCACTCCAACTCGTTAGCAATACTGCTCCCGACAGAGAAGCGCTTCTCCTGCAAACCGGCGCCATCCTGATGAACTACAGACAGGCTGGTTGTCAGTCGCTGTACATGGAGGATACGCTGATACGCGTGAGCCCCGATGAAGAAAGACCCTATTGCAGCCAGGAAGCTGTTGGCAGCCTGACGGAAGCCATCGAACTTGGCAGCAATGCACTCACGAAATACTGGCTGGAACTATGCAGTAAGGCAGGCCACCTGATCCCGCCGGCATTATTACCTATGCTGATGGACAAAGCCATCGCCGCCAAACAACTACGCACACCACTGATGACCTGCTACGGCAAACGGGGCGAATGGCTGGCATTACTCAATCCCGACTGGGAACTGCTCATCCCCGGCAATGAAATGGAACTTTCCACTGCCACCTGGGAAACCGGCACCACCGGACAACGCTGCGCTGTTCTTAATGCCACCAGGAAAGAAGATCCTGACAGCGGACTAACCCTCTTAATGGAAACATGGAAACAGGAAAATGCCGCTACCAGAGCAGCTTTGCTGGAATGCCTCGAAACAGGCCTCAACAGCAACGATATCCCATGGCTGCAACAACTCACTGCCGAGAAAAGTATAAAAGTAAAAGAGAAAGCCTGGGAGCTGTTAAGGCTACTGCCGGAAAGTGATATCGTACAACAATACTGGCAACTGATAAAATCGTCCATCACCCTGCAAAACGGACATATCGGCATTACCGAACCTGAATTGCCGCTACCAGCGGACATCTACAAGTCAGGCATAGACAAACTGCCGGCATCTGCCATGAACCTGACAGACGAATTATACCAGCTGCAACAGCTGATAGCAGCCGTGCCCTGCTCCTTCTTCCAGGAGTACCTGCAGGAGGATATTACTACCTGCGTGCAACTTCTGTCTGCCGCAGGCTTCGAAAAACCTTTGCTGAAAGCCGCCATCACATTTAAGGAAACAGCCTGGATCACGGCCTTGCTACAACAAACATCGGAGTTCTATCCGGATGTATTTCACCTCATCGCAGCCAATGACCTGCAATTATATGCCATGCGCTTTGTCGAAAAAGAAGGCAGCGCCGTCATCCTGAAAATGGGTGAAAGCAGTACAGAATGGAGCATTCCGCTGACAGAACAGATTTTTAAGTTCATCGCCATGCACCCCTACAGCTATAACAGGAACTACTTCCTGGAATTGGCCCACCTGTTGCCTACAGCTGTATTGCAAACAGAAGATAAAAACATCTTCGGTGACATACTGTATAACCAGACTGCCTGGAAAAGCCTGCGGGATAACCTTTCCGCGCTCCTGGCATGCAAAAGCGCCATGCATCATCAATTTCAAGCTAAATAATCATCTGCATAAAATATTTAACTATGTCAAACATATTACGCCAGCATGCGGAAACCCTGTATGCTACTGAACTGGAAGAACTGAAGAAACAGGATAGCGGCAAACGCCCGCATAACTGGATCATGACACCACAGTCAGTGGTTACCTACCTCATTGGCGGCAAACTGCATAATGGTTTTGAAGTAAGCCCTAAATATATCGGCAACCGCCGCCTGATGGAAATCGCTGTTGCCACCCTGGCCACAGACCGTGCCCTGCTGTTATACGGGCTGCCCGGTACTGCCAAAAGCTGGGTAAGCGAACACCTGGCAGCTGCTATCAGTGGCGATTCCACCATGATCGTACAAGGCACCGCCGGCACCAGTGAAGAAAGCATCCGCTATGGCTGGAACTATGCGAAGTTGTTATCCGAAGGCCCGACCACCAATGCGATCGTTGAAACCCCTGTTATGCGTGCCATGAGAGACGGTAAAATCGCCCGCATAGAAGAGCTCACGCGTATAGGCGCCGACGTACAGGACACACTCATCACCATCCTGTCGGAGAAAGCATTGCCTATCCCTGAGCTCAACACGGAAGTACAGGCCACCAGGGGCTTTAATGTGATCGCCACGGCCAACAACAGGGACAAAGGTGTCAATGAACTGTCCAGCGCTTTAAAACGTAGGTTCAACACCGTTATACTGCCGGTTCCTGATTCTATGGAAGAAGAAATTGATATCGTACAACGCAGGGTAGAGAGTTTCGAAAAAGTAATGGAACTGCCTGCCGAAAAGCCCGCCCTCCAGGAGATACGCCGCATCGTTACGATCTTCAGGGAATTACGCAGCGGCATCACCACAGATGGTAAAACAAAAGTAAAATCGCCTACAGGCACCCTCAGCACCGCAGAGGCTATCAGCGTTGTCAACAACGGACTTGCACTGGCAGCCTATTTTGGCGATGGACAGCTGAAAGCTGCTGATATGGCCGCCGGCATCATCGGCGCCGTAGTAAAAGACCCCGTGCAGGACAAACTGGTATGGCAGGAATACCTGGAAACCGTACTGAAACCACGTGAAGAATGGAAAGATATCTATCGTGCCTGCAGAGACCTCGGCGCTTAACCTAAACTAAAATTGCCTTATGCCTGTACACATACTGGGTATACGACACCATGGCCCGGGTTCTGCCAGCAATGTACTGGCATACCTGGAAGCCTTACAACCCGATATCATCCTGGTGGAAGGTCCGCCGGAAGCAGATGAACTGCTGCAATGGGCTAATCATGAACAGCTGCAGCCACCGGTGGCCATACTGGCCTATGAGCCGGAAAAACCCAACCACAGCAGCTTTTACCCTTACGCTATTTTCTCACCGGAATGGCAGGCCATTACGTATGCCCGTAAACGTAATATCCCTGTCCGCTTTATGGACCTTCCCCTGACCTACGTCTACGGGATAGAAAACGAAAAAAATGCCGCTGCTGACACTACTGCCGATATTGCTCCTGCTGCCGAAAATCAGAACAGCGCAGCCGCCACCACCGCGGAACAATCCCATACCTTTGATCCTGTCGCACTGCTGGCAGTAGCCGACGGCTTCAGCGACGGTGAACAATGGTGGGAACATATGTTTGAATACCGCCGGGATAACCAGGATATTTTCGACGCCGTCATGGAAGCCATGACCGTACTCCGACAGGAAGTACCTTCCACTAACGACAGCCTGAACCCACTCCGTGAAGCATGGATGCGCAAAATGATCCGTCAGGCAGAAAAGGAAATGTATCCCGAAATAGCCGTTATATGCGGTGCCTGGCATGCCCCCGCACTGAAAAATATGCCGGCAGCCAAAGAGGACAATGAACTGCTGAAAGGATTACCCAAAGTGAAAGTTGCCTGCAGCTGGACACCCTGGACCTATAACCGCCTCAGCACCCGTAGCGGATATGGCGCCGGTATACAGTCGCCTGGATGGTACCAGCATAAATGGAAACATCCCGACGATGACGGCACCCGATGGCTTACCCTCGTAGCGAAACTCTTCCGGGAACACCAGATGGATATCTCTACCGCACATGTGATGGAAGCCGTACGACTAAGTAATGCCCTGGCATCGCTGAGAGACCTGCCAGCACCCGGACTGGAAGAACTCAATGAAGCCGTCGTTACCGTGCTTTGTAACGGCAACGACTACCCGATGCAACTGATTAACGAGCAGCTTATCATCAGTAACAGGATAGGCAGCGTTCCTGACGATATCCCCAAAGCTCCGTTGCAGGCGGATATAGAACGACAACAGAAAAAACTTCGTTTATCCGTTACCGCAGACTTCAAAGATTACCTGCTCGACCTCCGTCAGCCCAATGACCTCCAACGCAGTGTTTTCCTGCATCGCCTGCAACTGCTGGACATCAACTGGGGTGAACAGAAATATACCGGCGGCAAAGGCACCTTTAAGGAGCAATGGCGCCTGCAATGGGAGCCTGCGCTGGCAGTAGACATCATCGATAAAAGCTGCTGGGGAAATACCGTAGAAACCGCAGCTGCCAGCTATGTCACCGACCAGGCAACACGTACGCCCGACCTCAAAGCGGTATGCCGCATGCTGGAATCCTGCATCCCTGCCGAATTACCCGCAGCCACTGCACTCCTGATACAACAGGTCAGCAATATGGCCGCCACCAACAGCGATGTTATCCAGCTCATGGAAGTATTGCCGCCGCTGGTAAGCATCACCCGCTATGGCAACGTAAGAAATACAGATGCCTCCATGGTGCTGGCCATCATAGAAAGTATCGTCACCAGGATATGTATCAATTTGCCGGCGGCCAGCACCAACATCACGGATGATGCGGTCAACGCCCTCCTGGATTTATACTATGCGATGAATGATGCCATCCTTACCCTGCAGCAGCCTGCGCTGGCGGAAAGCTGGACACAGGCCCTGCACAAGGTCATCACTGGCAGCAACAGCGCCAAAGCCCTCGCAGGATATGCCACCCGCCTCCTCAGCGATGCACAACATATCGATAAGGAAACACTGATCATGCGTTTTAGTGTAGCCATGTCAGTAGCCAACCCGCCTGCTGATGCAGCCGCCTGGCTGGAAGGCTTCCTCCGTGGCAGCGGCACCCTCCTGCTCATCGACGATACCCTCTTCTCCCTGTTACGCAACTGGGTGGATAGCCTGGATGCGGAAATATTCATACAGCTGTTGCCGTTACTACGCAGAACTTTCGCGGCCTTCACGGCGCCCGAAAGAAGACAGATAGGCGACAAAATAAAAAGCAATGCCACAGGGGGCGCACCTGCTGCCATTATAGCGAGTGATATAGACGACGCTCGCGCCATTGCCGGCATCCCCGTTATTCTTCAACTGCTGGGACATACTCCTGCACAAACGCCTGTACTATGAGCAACGATACCACCTTACGCAAATGGCGCCTGATACTCGGTGGCGACCAGCATGACGGTACCGGCTATACGCTTAATACCGCCGACCAGCAAATCGACAATACGCTGGAAGCCCTCTACGACAACAACAGGAAAGGCGGCCTCGGGCCCTCTTCTCCCAATGTAAACAGGTGGCTGGGAGATATACGTACCTTCTTCCCTTCTTCCGTCGTGAAGATTATGCAGCAGGATGCACTGAAACGACTCAATCTCACCCAGCTGCTCCTGGAAAAGGAAATACTGGAAAATACCGATGCAGATGTACATCTGGTAGCAACGTTGCTGTCACTCAGCAATGTTATCCCGGCCAAAACAAAAGATACGGCCCGCCTGGTGGTACGTAAGGTGACGGATGAACTGGTTCGCCGCTTGTCGCAACCCATGCAGCAGGCAGTAACCGGCGCCCTGAACCGTAGTGCGCGCAACCGCCGGCCCCGTCACAACGAAATCAACTGGCCGCTTACGATACAGAAGAACCTGAAGCATTACCAGCCGGAATTTAAAACCATCATCCCGGAAACGAAAATCGGCTATGGCCGCAAACGCACCGCCCTGAAGGATGTAATCCTCTGCCTGGACCAGAGTGGCTCCATGGGCACTTCTGTGGTATATTCCGGCATCTTCGGTGCTGTGATGGCTTCTATTCCCGCCCTGCAAACCCGCATGGTAGTATTTGACACCGCAGTGGCCGACCTCACCGAACAGCTGCAAGACCCTGTAGACCTGCTTTTCGGCGTACAACTGGGAGGAGGCACAGATATACAGCTGGCCCTATCCTATTGCCAGCAGGTAATACCCCGGCCAGCCGATACCGTCATGGTGCTGATTACCGATCTTTATGAAGGGGGCAATCCGGCCAATATGCGCAAACGCGCCGCCGAACTGGTGAGTGCAGGCGTACAGCTGATAGTACTGCTGGCATTGAATGATGATGGCACGCCTGGTTATGATCATGAAAATGCACAGTTCCTGGCGGATATGGGAGTGCCTGTATTTGCGTGTACGCCTGATAAATTCCCGGACTTAATGGCGACGGCACTGTCTAAACAGGATGTTATGCAGTGGGCGCATGCCAATGATATTTCCAAATAATCCCATTTATATGCTTCACAACTCCCGGGTGGCGCCTTCGGCACCACCCGGGAGTTGTGATATTGCGCCCGCCTCCGGCGGGCGCAATATCACAACCAAAATATTTTACTTATCAAAACAAACCCTGACAATCGCCACATCATCCACGGGCTTCAATCCATAAATATGCTCTATGGCAATCATTTTCCTATCCAGCATATGGCAGGTATCTGCTCCATGGTCATCCATCAGCAGAAAACTAAGGATATCCGCAATCTCCGCATATTCGCGGGTATCAAACCGCCGGAAGGTTAGTACGCCATCCGTACAAAGTGAAAACTGACGTATATCCTTAACGGATATACGCTGTTGCTGTGTCTCAAACCACTGATCAAAATCTTCCTGCAGATGATAACCTATATAATCCGGCATATTATGCTGATCAAATTCGTATAACGCGCTGTCTATAACGATCAGCCCGTCGCCGATACAGATGAATTCCATTTCTTTTCCGGACGACTCACCAATGGCCAGCACCAGCGTATTCAACAGCTCATAGATATCCAGCTGCAGCATCTTCTGCAGTGTCCCCAACTCCCAGAAGAGCTGACGGAGCACAGACCGGAGTAATGCGGTGGAAGATGAATTCCGGTTGTCCAGGAACTCCTGATAGTAGTGTGACCTGGCGATTTTCCGCAGCAGCTTACCTGTCAGAGAGGCAGCAAAGAAGCTTTCTGCGCCCATGGAACAACCGTCCATAACGGCACAGATGATCTTGCCCGCGCCTATGTCGGCGGTGAGCAGATAATCTTCACAATGATTCAGGTGATGCTCCCCCATTTTCAGGGTAGTATATACTTTCATAGCTGATTGAAAACTTCAAAATAATACAGCACACTGTTATCAGTTTGCATAAATACGGGTATGCATATCGGTGGCCGGTTGCTGGCTGCGACAGGCTACGATGAAGAGTAAACGAAGCTTCCGGATCAGCCAGGGAGGATAGAGATCCGGACGCAGGTCGAGCTGCGCAAGCTTCTCACCTGCTGCATCCCTGAAGGTGATACGGTGCATGGAAATGCGCCAGGTAATCTGCACACGCTCGTATGTTACCTGGTCTACCGCTGCAAAATCAATACTGTATTGTTGCGGGCTTTGTGGATGGATGAAATGAATATGTTCGAAACAAAATATTTTTTTGCGGAGATCGATGGTTACATTTTGCTGCGCATCTGTCAGCAACAGGAGATCACGGAGGAAGATCAGGTATAGCAGCAGAAAGATCGCTGGCGCCAGCCAGGAATCTATACCATGGCGACTGATATATACAAAATACCATGCCGGCAATGACAGAAATCCTACCCAGGAGAGCAACACGAAAGTCCGCGAATCTCCTCTGGGACAAATTCTGATACAGTCTGCATCAACTTCCAGCAGTGGTGCCGAATGAGCTCTCGCCAGCAGTACCTGCAGTCCGCGAATGGTGCGTTCTAACCGTGATATTGGCATATTTCCGGGGCTTATTATTTCAGAATAGTTGTAAGGCTACTATAAGTTACGAGGAATTACTGCAATGTTACACCAGCGGATTTTTCAATTATATTTACGCCGGAAAAAGAAGTCCGGATATGAAACCACTATTTGTTTTACTGGGGACCTTTATCATCAGCGTCCTGATCATAAAAATTACCCGCAACGAGTACGCATGGGCATTGGCAGGCCGCATTGCTATGGCTGTCATGTTGTTTTTTACGGCATCGGCACATTTTGCCTTTTCAAAAGGCATGGAAATGATGTTGCCCCCTGCTATTCCTTTTAAAAAATTTATGGTAGCCCTGACAGGCATCCTCGAAATTGCAGGCGGCATCGGATTACTGCTGGCATCTACACAAAAACTGGCAGGCATCTGCCTGATTATCTTCTTTCTGGCAATATTACCCGCAAACATCTACGCCTCCCTGCATCAGGTCGATTATCAGAAAGGCAATACCAATGGCAACGGCCCCAAATATCTATGGTTCCGTATCCCTTTACAGGTATTGTTTATTGCATGGGTTTATCTCAGTGCAGTGTATTAAGGTTAACGCCACCACTTGTGGCCAAAAGAATAAGAAGCACTGATAGATGGTCCATTATAGCCCCATTTGAGGTCGCCGTTGAAGTGCGGTCTGGTTGCATCTACCTTAAAGTTAAGGCCGGTATAGCCTACAGAAGCATCCAGGCCGGCAATGATATGATAGGTCACCTGTAAGGAACCACTCCAGATACGGCCTTTTACGTCATCAATGGTCAGCTGCAACCAGCTAAGTTCGCCCTGTATTGCCCAACGCGGTGCAATCGCATAACCACCCCAAACGCCTACATCAGGCAATGGTGCCGTAATGGAATAACGCTCTGCCTGTGTATTGATATTGGCACCAGACAGGCTGATACCCGTACCCAAACCAACAACGTGGGCACCTATCAGCACACCGGCTTCATATTTTGGTTTGGAAAGGAAAGCATAGCCATAGGATACACGGTAGATGTCGGTATTGAAATAAGCATCTACCCGGCTGTTGATATGATAGGTATTATCACCGAAGGTAATATCCCGCTGAAGGGTATGATCTGATTTTCTTCTTAAACTAACCCAGGAAAGATCTATGCGCGACCTCCTGGATATACGCCATTGAAAATCTCCAAGAAAATTTACAGTATTCTTTTTAAATCCCAGGTCACTCTCGAGGTCAATATCGGTACCTACTCTTCCACCGGTACCGTTGATAGAGACATTGGTATTATTCACCACAAAAAACAAACCAGCAGATACCTTAAAACGGCTCACCCACCATGGCGCCTGTGGCAATTCATAATTTGCAGGGGCCTGTTGTGTTTCAACCGTTGTTGTACTGGTACTACTGGTACTCGTACCCGTTTCCTGCGCATGTACGTTGAGGGAAAAAATGCTTGCTACTACAGGTAACATCATCCTTAATACAAATCGCGTTTTCATAAAATTGTTTTTTTAGGGGAGATATAAAGCTGGCTGATCTGATATCAGATCAGCCAGCTTTACTGTCTTATTGCTCTTTCAGAAAGTTTCCGTCTTTATCGAACAGCAACCTGCGTGTAGAGCCTTTGCCTTCGGCAATGGTCACTTCCCAGGTAGCACTTGTTTGTGTAGGCTGTATAAATCTTTTTACCTTATCTTTTTTGATACTGTAACCTTTATAGTTTGTTACGATATAGGAAGCGATAGATTTTGGCAGCGCCACATCCTTCGCAATTTCGTTGGCCCTGATCAGGTTGCCATGTTTGTCGTACAAGGCTTCGAGCTTCATATTCGTACCTGTCAGGTTGAGTGTATAGTACTCATCATCAGGCTCCGGTTTATTTTGTTCTTCTATCTGCCAGTCTTTTTTATAAACAGAAGTAGGTAGTTTCATGATATCCTTCAGGTTAGCATTGGGAAACTGCTTGCGGTAAGCTGCCATTACTTCCGGTGGCACCTGCGATTTATCAATTTTCTTTGCTTCCAGTATTACATCCTGATCATCCTGTGCACGTAACGTAGGGACCAGGCCTATCAGCAGCAGCAATAGGAAAAGTCCGGATTTTACCATTTTCATACATTTCGGGTTTTAGTGTTATAAAATATGTGTATATAGGTTACCTGCTTATCTGGCGCCGATTGGAATACCTACCGCTACCAGGAATTGCCTGTTTTTTCCCTGCAGATCATCCTTATAGATATTTCCCAGTCCCAGGTTATACTGCACATTAAATCGGAGTCCTTTCCCTTTCATCAACACATACTGTAGGTCGAAAGTTGCTCCGCCATCTATCCGGTGAATATTATCCTTTGTATTATGTGTATAAGTGAGCTCACCATTTTCAGTGCCTTTCTGAAACTCATCCTTTGCTTTGGTACGAATGGCACCGTAAGGGCCAACTGCCAGTCCAAACGAAGGCGTAAACTGGTACCTGATCATTGGCGAAAAAGACATATAGGTGATCAGCCTGTTAAAATCCTGTCCTACCAGCTGGTCATCGTCGGGTGGCTGAAAAGCGTTCTCATAACGCAGCTGCCTGGCACCCTTAGGACTACGCATAATAATATCCATGGCCAGCTGCCAGTTCTTTTTGAGATCATAGGTAGTATAGGCGCCAATAGCCAATCCATACCTGGGCTGCTGCCCGGTAGCATCTTCCAGGTAACTGCCGGCCAGCCCTACCATAATACCAACATGCAAACGGGTAGTGGTAATCTTTTTACCGAATACCAACGCAATCAGCGCCTGCGCCTGCAGCGACTGATAACCAAGCGTAAGCAGGAAAATTAATGCGGTTATCTTCTTTACTAATCTCATTGTGAAGATTGAATTGCTTTATTTTAACCAGGCACTTCCAAATTGTATGTAAAAGCCCCACTGCTCAGGCCCACGGGCGATATCAGCACCCATATACAGTCCGAACTTACGGGCCAGCATATACCTGAAACCGGTACCATAGTTATATTCCCAGGAAGCGGAACCGAAATCTGCATATTCATCAAATGCCTTACCCACACCGGTAAAGAATACAGCACTCCAACGGCGGAAAACATTCCATCGTTGCTCTGTTTCTGCCAGCATATTTACTTTCCCCTGGTAACGCCCTCTAGGTATACCTCTCAGGTCAAGCGAGGGCTTAAAGTAAAACGGGATATCACCAATAACCTGTTGATAGTCTCCCCTGAAACCAGATACCCATTTTTTATTTTTTCCGATAGGAAAATATTTGTAGAAATAACCATTCATGTGAGTATAATCGAAATCACTCCCAAAGAAGCTATAGGAGAAATTACCATCTAAATGGATTTTTGATCCTTTGTTGGGCGTGAATATATTATCCCTGTTGTCAAACTCCACCAACACACCCGGGATACTACTGATATTATTCATTTCTTTGGGCTTAAACAGCGAATCCGGCAGCACATGGCTGACCTGACTGGCTTCTGTTTTCACGAAAACATATTGTATACCGGCGGACCAGTTAGAGTACCCCAGCTGCTTCTGTACTCTCAAAAATGCAGGTATGCTTTTTATGTTCGTCTCAAACTTTACTTCTTTTCCTGTTTGTAATGTTTTATAGAAGTTGAGGTTCATATTCAGGTATCCTGCGAATACCTTGTAGCTCAGGTGCCATGGAACGATGGTGCCGCTTCTGAACAGGCCGGCGCCCCAGCTTTTGCTGGCAGTATAGAAGGCAAATCCACCGGTAACATCCGGTGGTATAGGCGCCAGTTTTTTATACTTGCCCAGCCTTTGTACGGGCTGATGATGCTTATGCATCAGGATAGGTGCAATAGCGCCACCAAAGCCTACTGCGGGCTCGGTAATGATATCCGGAACGGGAATAAATCCATTCGCGTTGATAATCCAGTCGCTGAAATCTATACCATGATCAAGTGAGTCGCGGAGGGAGAATTTCCATTTAGCAGGTTTGGCAGGATGCGTAGTATCCTGGCCATTTGCCTGGAGGCCCAGACATAACAGCATAACAATCGAACCAGCCACCATAAGGCGTCTGAATAAAATTATATTAGTATTAAGTCCTGTTAAAAGTAGCATGATCAGCTATTTACATACAGATATGAAGCGATTGCCGGTTGATGATACAGGACGTTTATGCTTAGGGGTTACATATTTATAAACACCAGCATGTTAGAAATAGTTGTCATTATTCCCACGAATTATTTCACCGATGATTGTTTAAACATTTTTTATACTGATGTGTTGATTTATGCAGATGAGCATTCAGTGTTTTACGTCCGTTACGTAAGAAGCACCACACCACGGCGAACCTGAAACTATCCATCAACCTCCATTTCCTGGCATAACAGTATTATCATCATCATGTAGCAACAGGCCCCCTGTTTGTATTGGTAGTTAACTTAATGTAATGTTCAATGTAAATTCCATTTGTTACTTGCTGATGCGCGCAGTATCCTCCTCTGCTATTTGCTCAATAAGTGTATTCACCCGATTTTAATACTGAAGCCATGAAAAGACTTACCCTGCTCTTATCCTTAACACTGGTCTTTCTTTCCGCCTGCCGGAAGGAACCGGACCTGTCAAAATTGTCGACCAATTTTGTTGTGCAAACGGACCGGGATCCGAACGCTCCCTTCAACACTTATAAGACGTTCTATATCTCTGATACGATTGCCTATTTATCTACCAATAAAAATGATACGATACTGGTAGATGATAATGCGAAGAAGCTGGTGGCTGCTATCCGGCAGAACATGGAATCAAGGGGTTACACCTTTGTTGCCCGCAGTGCGCATCCTGATCTGGGAATTAATACCGTAGCTGTAAAAGATATCACGGTTGGTGTGGTATATCCTGGCTACTGGTGGGGCTATCCTGGTTACTGGGACCCATGGGACTGGGGTTGGTACTATCCTTATTACTATCCCTGGACAACCGCATATGCTATCACTACCGGCAGTTTTATTATGGAGCTGATAGATGTTAAAAATGCGCAGGCCAATCAGAAACTGGATGTTATCTGGACAGTGAACCTCAATGGTGCGTTGGGTTCGCAGGCTACCAACACCTCCCTGGCTATCGATGGTATCAACCAGGCCTTTGCACAGTCGCCATATGTAAAAGCCCAATAGTATTCACCCAAAACGCATTTTATGAAAAAATATATTCTAACGGGCGCTATACTGTTTGCTTTCAGCATCTGCAGCTTTGCCCAAAATGTTACATATACCAATACTTATTCTACCAGTAATAAGATCACCAATCTGTTTGGTCTGTCATGGGAAATAAGTATCCCTTCCAGCAATGATCTAATCAGCAAAACGAGTCTGGCCGGCGGTCGTTTCGAATATCGTCATTTCCTGCCCAATGCACCGGTATCATTCGGTATTGGTGTCAGCTGGAATTCATACGAACAGTATTCTCCGACGCAGACATTCACCTATAAAAACGGGAACTCTGCCATCACTACGGACATGGACAAGGTAATATATACGGTGCCTGTTACTGCGCTGGTGCATTACTACTTCAACAATGGTAAAAACGTCATGCCATATATAGGCGTAGGCCTTGGTGCACAGTATGCGGAGCAGGACATTTACTATAACATTTTCGTGAACAACCAGTACAACTGGGGTTTTGTTGTACGGCCTGAAGTAGGCGTACTGATTCGTCCGAATGGCGGCAACTGGGGCATCCTGGCCGGCGCCAACTATCAGTATGGTACCAATAAAAATGATCTGGTAAATTCTAATGGGTTGAAAAGTGTTGCATTCAACATCGGTTTCTTCCTGAGCAGATAACAGGTTAGGGAAGATATTTAAGTTTTGATGATTGCTAATTTGTTTATGCTTAGGAACGGTCGTCTCTTTTCCAGGAGACGACCTTTTTATTTCCATTTGCACCTTGCCTCAGGCTGCCCCGCGATGCCTTCGGCATCGCGGGGCAGCCTTTGATCTCACCGCCTGCGGCGGTGAGATCAAAGGCTGCATAGCATAATTTTAAAACAAAAAAGGAAGGCCTTATGACCTTCCTTTTGGTTCTTTTCAAAAAAGATATGTTACATTTTCCTTGGTAATGATGCCATAATTTTACTGATGGCCTCTGGTATTTTCGTATCAGGATCCTTCACAGGTCCATCGATTTGTGCGTTACCGATACCCTGCCACAGCAGCTCACGCTTGTTTCTGTCTATCACATCAATGATCAGTGATCCATCTACATATTTATCTACGGAATAGTTAGTGGTACTAGACATCATTCCCATACCACCGCCCCAGTAATAAGGCCTGTAGTAACCACCATAACCGTAGTAGTCAGTATAGGCGGTTACGTTCTGTCCCTGTTTTGCAATGGTGACAGGGTTCACGAGTAAATCAGCACTGCCGGTATCGCTGGTCTGTGTATATCCTTTGGCGTTCATGGCACTGATAATACCATTGTCGATACGGTTTACGTTTAGCTGGCTCAACGGACTCTTTGAACCTGCAGGGTGGTATATGGCGTATGTCTGGTAACGTGAGAAATCAGCATGACTGCTAATATCATGTGTCACTTTCAGGGTAGGGCCGCAGGCACCTATCGCCAGCACCGAAAAAGCAAAAAGAAGTAGTCGTTTCATATACTATAGTTTATTGGTAGAGATGTATGATTACCACGAATATCCTATGCTAAACACTGTACCATAGTCCACCTTCTGTGCATCCACATTGGGTGGCCTGCTATCGAAATCAAAATACACCTGAACATTTGCCGTCAGATGCGTTACTATTTTCCAGTAAAGTGTAACATTCTGATCTACACGAAAACGATGATTATCCCTGATTCCGAAGTATACTGCATTGGCAAACTGTAACTTAACTTCCGGCTTACCCAGCTTATACAAATAATAGTTTACGTATACTGGTACTTCAGCAGAAACTGATCTTCCGTTATTAACGGAGTCTGTACTATATTCTTTTTGTACAGAGATACCTGTGGCGGCTCTCAGATCATGTTTCCTGTTTTTCAAGATAATCGGGCCGGCTGCTTCCGCAGCCTGGTAACGGGCATTCAAACCCAGCTCTGTACTACGCTGGAACTGAATACTGGTTACCGCAAAAAACCGCTTCCAGAATTCTATGTAGGCATTGATCGCCATATCTGCCTTTTCAATACCCTTAAACTCTGAATCCATCGTATACATCAGGTCTCCTGTTGTCTGAAACAGCCAGCGCCGGGTACTGTAAGTGGCGGTATGGCTTTCGTTGATACGTCCGATGGCACTGGAACGGGAGTACGAGTAACCAAGACTGGCATTTCCGTCCAGGCGCGTCCAGAATTTATTGTCGAGATTTTCTATATGATCGAGGTCCTGGATAAACAGATCAATCGTATCGTGTTCCTGCATAATTTTCACCCATCCGGGTGCCTTTCCTTTTGCCAGTGTTCCCACATAGCGTATAGTATTTACATCCTCGACCAGATATTGTTTACGCCTGGCAACGATATAATCTATATCTCTCAGTTTCAGTACTACGTTATCGTTCAGTTTGTCTGGATCAAAGGTGAGTTCTCCCCGCTGAATCTGCTTCACCTTACCGGTCAGATGGTCGCCATTAAAAAGTCGAATCTCATCCAGGACATCAGGCACCAGCTGCTGTGCTGCTACTTTTTGCACACAAAAAGCAGCAACCAGGAACAGACCGGAACATATGTATTTTACCAGCGCCATCTATAGTTGCCCGATAACAATACGGAGGAACGACCACCGAGGAAGCCGACCTCTGTGCGTACCTGCCAGCGTTTGGTAAACTGAAATTGTCCGCCGGCAAGCATACTCCACTCTGAAGTAGGCCGCTTCTTCAATGAATAATGTATCGTGATATCATCCGGAAGGCCATTGATCCTGTTCAGAATGCCTTGTGCTATATTCTTTACCACCACTTGCTGCGGCTTCGTCAGCGACTGGTACCACTGCTCCGTTTCTGCCACTATTTTCTCGGCCATATCCTTATCCATATGCGGATTCAGGTCATCCAGACTAATAGACCCAACAGTATTTCTGTTCACAAAAAAACCGGTGGCGCCTATCCAGAGCGCCAGCGAACGATTGGGATCTTTTCTGAAAATGAAATTGTAACCGAGACGTGGGGTAACCATCCAGGCTTTAACTGACTGGTCCAGTTTATCGAGGTTCGTCCAGGTGTGGTTGATATCCGTGATGGTGATCAGTCCGTGGTAACCGCCTGCCAGTGTAGTTCCCAGCCCGAAGGTGCTGCCTTTGAATTTTGTTGAGCTGGAGAAATTAAACGGCGCTACGATATTCACATCTGTTTTAGCCTGCACATATCCACCAATCGCATACAGGTCGATGAACGGGAGCAACCATAGGTCTACTCTGGCGGTTGCCGTCTGCATATTGGCCTTTACCTTTCCAAACTGAATAAAATCCATGGGTACCGGCTCATGATCATTAAAGCCAACCTGGAGATCTGAAATATTTACTAACTGCGAGAGTGTGTTGACATTCAACATAGCACCTACCGGATATTGAAGATTGATCCCTTTCTCTGTTGCTTTCTTACCCCAGATAGGAAAATGATAGGGGTATCCTTCCTTGCGCAGACTATCTTTATAAGCAGCATTGCCCTGTCCTATTTTCATACCGGCGCCGGCCTGTCCGAAGACCTGCCCGCAAGTCAGTATAACCACTACCGTGATAATGATTTGAATATGCGTTCTCCCTTGGTTCATATAACAGGTATGATATCCATTATAAATGAAAACTTCCTTTTCCGCTATAACGCGGGCATGCCCCTTCAGCAGGGCGATTTCGGGAGATGATGCTAATGTGTGAGTTATGCCTGGGATACTGTTATTGCCTAGAATAACAATCACCACAGCCAAAAGGTTAAAGGTTTCTGCTATTTAAAAGATTTTTCATTTGATAAAATACTTTTACCTTCGTTACCATCAGCAGCTACCTGCTTTTTCCCTCCTGGCATAAACATATTTCTTCATCGGTTCTTAATAAAAAATTATTGACGATGAAAAAATATCTGATCATTTTCGTTTGCGCTTCTGCGTTATTACTCCTGCAATCCAAAGCTAATGCACAATTAAAAGGAGATCACATCCTTGGTGATCTTGGCTTACAATCGGGTTCACAGACGCCTCCGGGCTTTTCGGTGTTTATCCCGGTATATCTCTACAATACCAATAAATTAAAAAATGCCCATGGGGATGTTGTTCAGCGCGACATACACCTGAATATGTTCGTAACAGGTATTGGCGGCGCCTGGGTCACCAACCTGAAAATACTGGGCGCCAATTACGGAGGTTCAGTACTAATACCCTTCGCCAGCAACCGGCTGGAAGCTACCAGCACCAGCAAGTCTCCTTTTGCCTTTTCCGACATCTATTTTCAGCCGGTGCAGTTAGGATGGCATATTAAGCAAGCTGATTTTGTATTCAGTTATTCTTTATATTTCCCCTCCGGTAGATATGAATTAGGTGGAGATAAAAACAGCGGCCTGGGGCAACTCGTTAATGAATTTGCTGCCGGCAGCACGGTTTTCTTCGACAAGAAAAAAGAATGGAATTTTTCTGCCCTGTTCTCCTACGCCCTCAACGGCAAAAAGAAAGACACCGATTTACGCACCGGTAATAACCTGAGTATAGAAGGCGGCTTCGGTAAAACATGGTACCTCAAGGCAGCGAAAGGTCCTATTCCGAAAATCGTCAACTTCGGCCCTGTGTATTATATGCAGTTTAAGACCACGGAAGATAAAATCCCGGTGGGCACTTTTATCTTAGATCCAAAGAAAGATCATATCTATGCTGTGGGGGCAGAGGGAAGTGTTTTCCTTCCGGGAATAAGGACGCAGTTTAACCTGCGCTGGCTGGGGGAAGCCGGGGCAGTGAACAGGTTCCAGGGGAATACTTTTTTCCTGATGATGGCGTATAATATCAAGTCTTTCGCCAAGGCGAAGCAATAAACGACTTTTTCTCTCTTTTTTTGGAGAGGCCTTCGGCCTCTCCAAAAAAAGAGTACTTTTTAAATCTCCCGGCCTTCGGCCAGGAAATTTAAAAAGTACCAAAAAAGAATAGTGGGAGGTTAAGCCCAGGCTTTGCGCAGCAATCGTAGCCAGTTGCCGTGCATAATATTTTCAATATCCGCTGCTGCATAGCCACGTTTTGCCAGCATGGCAGGCAGCAATTGCAGGTCAGCGATTGTTTCGAGATCATAAGGGCACTGCTCCTTTCCAAAAGCACCATCCAGGTCGGTACCGATGGCAACATGCAAGGAGTTGCCGGCCACCTGGCAGATATGATCCATGTGATCGATCATTTTTTCGAGGTTACAGCCCATTCCCTGCGGTGTAGATGTTCCTCTGACCCAACCCGGCACCATCATCCATGCGTCCAGCGCTGCGCCTATAACGGCCCCTTTCTGAGCAAGCGCTTTAATCATCTCATCACTAAACTGGCGGTTATGATCTACCAGCGCCCTGCAGTTGTTATGACTGGCCCATACCGTGCCGTTGAAGATCTCCATGGCATCCCAGAAGGCGTCGTCACATAAATGCGTCGCATCCAGGATGATGTTTAGTTCCTCCATACGGCGGATAAGTGCCTTACCCTGATCGTTGAGCCGGCCGGTAGCATCTGTACCATTGGCATACCTGCCAGGTCCGTAATGCGCAGGCCCGATGGCACGCAGCCCGTTTTCGTAGGCGCGGTCGAGGTAGTCGATGCTGACGATAGAATCAGCACCTTCCAGACTCAGGATATATCCTACCGGCTTGTGATCGTTAGGCGTTCCATCGTTCCAGAGACGCAGATGTGCTTCCAGTTCGGGGAGGTCTTTGATCATCACCATTTCACCGGCTGCTTCCATGGCTTTGTACCAGGTAAGCTGGCCCTGGGTTTGTGCCCATGCCTGCTCCGGTGAATGCCATCCAGGCAGCGGATTATCCGGCGCCACATACCGCGCGATCTGTGTAGCCACTACCAGGCCTACATTGCCTTTCCTGAGTTCAGGCAGCGCCACTACACCTTTTGCACGGTCAGGCTTGTCTGTCAGGCCTTCTTCCCGCTTACGTATCGCCGTTACCGGCTGACGCAGGTCCCGGTTCCATTCCATCGCATTCATGCTCAGGTCAAGGTGCGCATCTATTGTAAACATATCCTATATTTTTCTGGCAGATATAATCTGCTGTTTACCCCGGACTCCCGCCTCCGTTAGGAAATACAGATGATGCGGATCTCCAGGCGGACGTACAGGGTAAACAGCAGTATAATTACTAGTATAATTCAAATAATGCTTCAATTTCCACCGGGATATTATCCGGCAGGGAACCAAAGCCCACCGCACTTCTTACACCGATACCGTTTTCTTCACCCCATACTGCGGCAAACAGTTCGCTGCAACCGTTGATGATATACGGATGACGCTCAAAATCAGGTGTACAGTTCACCATACCCAGCACTTTGATCACACGTTTAACTTTATTCAGACTACCAAGATTTGCTTTAATGGTAGATAACATGGTCAGGCCTACCTGGCGGGCCGCCAGCTTACCCTGTTCCATATCCAGCGCAGCACCGATACGGCCGATAATCAGGGATTTATCGTCCTGTACAGGTCCATGGCCGCTGAGGTAAAGATATTTACCATCTACCAGACAAGGCTTATAAACACCCAGTGGCGCCGGCGCCGGCGGTAAGTTTAAGCCTAAGGCTGCAAATCGTTCGTCTGCTTGATTGTGTTCCATAGTACGTCTTTTACTATTTTGTTGTTTTAGTTTATGTCTTTTTAAAGGAAACAGTTCAGTATCAATACCCCTGCGAGTCCAGCCAGGCCTACAATCGTTTCCATCACGGACCAGGACAGCAAGGTATTTTTTATACTGAGATTAAAATATTCTTTAAACATCCAGAATCCGGCATCGTTCACATGTGAGAACATCAGGCTGCCCGCTCCTACGGACAATACCATCAGGTTAGGGTTGGCGCCTGACTGTAACATCAGCGGTCCTATCATACCTGCGGCAGTGAGTCCGGCGATGGTAGCCGATCCCACACAGGCCCTGATCAGGGCGGCCGCCAGCCAGCCCAGTACCAGCACCGGTATATTCCAGGAAGCCATGGCTTCCGCTATCATATTACTCACACCGCTGTCTGCCAGCACCTGCTTCAGAGCGCCAGATCCCGCGATAATCAGCACAATCATGGCGATATCTTTTACCGCATCCCCATAGATCTGCATTACACGCTTCATAGACATCCCTTGCAGTCTACCCAGACTAAAAGCCGCTACTACCGCAGCCAAAAGCATTACTACGGGAGCATCTCCCAAAAACAACACCCAGCGATTGCCCTGTAAGGCAGGCAAATGACCGCATGTAGTAGTGAGTGCCAGCAGCAATACCGGGAGCAAGGCTGTCAGGAAGCTGTTGGCTTTTCCGGGCAGTGGCTTATCCTCATTACTGCTTTGCGCAAACAGTGTTCCCGGCTCCGATGGCATATTGACCAGCAGTTTCGAAAAGAGCGGGCCTGCCAGCAACAGGGCCGGAATGGCCACTATCAGGCCGTAAAACAGCGTCATGCCCATATCGGCATGAAACTGTGTCACCAGCGCCGCGGGCGATGGGTGTGGCGGCAGAAACCCATGAGTAATGGATAGCGCCGCCAACGTTGGTAAGCCGATATATACCGCCGGTAGTTTGTATTGGTAGACGACTGAGAAGATCAATGGTACCATCAGCACGAAGCCAACACCGTAATAAAGTGGAATACCAATGATAAATCCTGCGATCATGAGGGCCCATTGCACATTACCGGCACCGAGCCAGTGCATCAGCGTATTGGCGATCTGCCTCGCAGCGCCGCTTTCCGCCACCAGCTTACCCAGCATGGCACCCAGCACAATAATGGCCAGGAGTCCGCCGATGGTATCGCCGATCCCCTTTTGTAATGATGCAGGTATCTTCTCCGGAGAAATACCCAGCGATAATCCTGCCAGTATCGAAACCAGCATAAATGCGATGAAGGCATTCATCTTCCCCCAGGTCAACAATAAAATGAGGACCAGCATGCAGGCAGCAACAATTAAAAACGACATAGGTATTTCTGCACTATCAGTTTACAATGATTTCATCCAACAACAGCATGCTATTACCGCCGGCGCCGTATTCGCCCGCAGGGATCACCCCGCGGTTTACCGCCACCATGCGTATATAGCGCGCCTTCACAGGCTTCACCTGTATGCGCACGTTGTTGATACCATTTACTAAAAATGTTTTTGTTTTTGCCAGCGGCAGATAATGTACACCATCCACAGAATACTGGAACTCCAGCGACGATGGCGCCCACATCTTCTGCCAGTGGTAGTTGAGCACGTTGGTGGCCACCACTCTTATCGGCTGCGCCGTACCCAGATCGATGACCGCATCGAGGTCACGTTTGCTGAAACCCAGCCACTGGCCGTCGTTGAAGCGATGTGTACCCACAATGCCATTTACCAGCGTAGCTGCGTTGGCGTTATATTTTGTATTCGGTGGTTCTTTCAGGGTAATAGCAGCACCGGTAGATTTATTCACCATCACCGGCTGGCTGAATTCCCGGTATACCTGCTGATTACCTTCAAACAAGGCAGCTCTGATTGTTGTGGAAGCAGTAACCGTGAAAGGCCCGTCGTACAGCTTACTGGCAGCGGTGGGTTGCATACCGTTCAGCGTATAGCGGATTTGCGCTTTTGCTGCATCTGCATGCAGCGATATATGCAGGGCGCCTTTGCTGACGCTGTCTAATCTGTAATTGATCTCATTATAAACATCCGAAGGATGAATATTATTACCGGTCAGTAATGACTCCTGTCCGCGCAGGCGTGTAAGAAAGCCGTGGTAGTCGCGCGTGGACTGTGGCGACCATGCTCTTTCTGCCATTGCCAGCATCCGCGGATAGATCATATACTGCGCGTGTGCTTCGGTGGGCAGGTATTCGCTCCACATCTGGCCCTGCATACCGGAGATATAAGGCAGCAAGGCGGTATCGCCGGCGGCATGTAGCGGATCGTAATTATAGACTTCTTCCAGTGGCGTGTAACCACCGGCAGCTACCGGTTCCTGCGGGTACAGGGACTGATAGTGATCGAAGTAGAGTTCATCTTCCGGCGTCATGATGACGTGGTGCTGCTGTTTGGCCGCAGCAATGGCGCCATCCACGCCGCGCCAGCTCATCACCGTGGCCCCTGGTGCCAGGCCGCCTTCGAGGATTTCATCCCAGCCGATTACCTTACGGCCTTTGGACTGAATGTAGTTGCTGATACGTTTAACGAAATAGCTCTGCAAAGCATGTTCGTCTTTCAGGCCCTCTTCCTTCATTCTTTTCTGGCAGGCAGGACATTTCTCCCAGCGTACTTTCGGGCATTCATCACCACCCAGATGAATGTACTGTGATGGGAATAAGGTCATGACCTCATCAAATACATCCTGCAGGAAAGTGAAGGTGCTGTCGTTGCCGGCACAGAATACATCATCGAAGATGCCCCAGAACTGCGCAGTTTTGTATGGTCCTTTTGTACAACCCAGTTCAGGATAGGCATTTAAGGCAGCAAGGGCGTGACCCGGCATATCTATTTCGGGTATCACATTGATATGGCGGGTAGCTGCATAAGATACTACTTCCTTAATCTGTTCCTGCGTGTAATAGCCGCCGTAACGCTGACCATCGAACTGATGCGGTAGTTCTTTTTTGTGGCCAATCATTGTCTGGTCGCGCCATGCTGCAATACTTTGTAATTTCGGATACTTCTTTATTTCTATTCTCCAGCCCTGGTCATCTGTCAGGTGCCAGTGAAAATTATTTATCTTATAAAGGGCCAGCTGATCTATCAGCTGCTTAATAAAATCTACCGAAAAGAAATGGCGGCAAACATCGAGGTGCATACCTCTGTAGTGAAAACGCGGATAGTCGGTGATATCTGTTCCGGGAACCAGCAGTTGCCCGTTGGCCGGCTGCCACAGCTGACGTAGGGTGGCAATACCATGTACGATACCATCCGTATCGTACGCGGTGATGCGCACTTCGTTGCCGTCTGCATGCAGTTTGTAACCTTCCGGTGGCAGTTGTTGCTGTTTGTCTACGGTAAGGACTATACGTTTTTCTCCTTTATCTGTTAGCACGATGCCTGCCTTTTGCCAGATATAGGCATTCAGCAGCGTTGCTGCATCAGCGGTTTGCGCATCCGCCACCAATGCGGTGTTGCGGTCTATCACAAAAGAGCTTCCGGCCCATTGTACCTGTACAGGCAAAGGAATCAGGGCTGCGGGTGCAGCCTGATTCCTTTGAGCACTGGCATAAAAACCTATGCCAGTCAGTAAAACTATTAAGAATGATTTTTTCATTATTGTTTATCCCACCACATTCTGGTTGTTAAAAGATCTGGTCCCTGGCGGGTAACGGCAGCTTTATAGTTGGCTGCATTATTACCCTGTTCGGATGCTAAATACGGCAGGCGACGTGGAATAGTTCCATTGGTAACATTACTGCGGTAATTTACCGGAACGAGGTTAGGATAGCCTGTACGGCGCCAGTTGGCGTAGGATTCCTGTTCGTCTACCAGGAGTGCCACCCAGAACTGAGAATGGATCTGGTCCATCTGCTGGGCAAAGGTACCGCCTGCATTAAACGGATGTGCGTTCAGGTAAGCATCTATCCTGTCCTGGGAAATAAGTCCGCCACTGCCAAACAATGCCATGTTGCGCATAGCAGCAGTAACACCGTTTTTATAGTATTGTGCAGCGTCTCCATTTACCCATCCACGTGCTGAGGCCTCGCTTAACAGCAGGTTTGTTTCAGCATTTGTTAATAATAACAAAGGCGCGGCGTATTTCAAAATAGTATTCGGATTTGGCTCAGAATAAGTTACAAAATCCGCAGGTTTATTATCCAGTCCGTTAGGCATCCCTTTCTGGATAGCGGAAGTTGTATCCGGATTACCGTTGTTCCATACTACGGCCAGTACCGGCAGGCGTGGATCATTATTATTTTTCAGGTAGTCAATGAAGGTTTTGCTGAACTTGCTCCACTCGATGTTATTGGCACCTTTGGAAGAAGGCGTGTAGTCCTGTCCGATCAGCTCCAGCGCAAACGGGTTCTGGTTGTAGGTTTGCGGACCTGAACTATAGTTAATGATGGCATTATCCGTACCTTCCAGGATCACGCCACCGTTGGCGGCTTTCTGTACCCAGTCTTTCACTACGATTTTACCATCTGTCACCTTTGTTAAGCGCATGGCTACACGCAGCATCACAGAGTAACCGAATTTTTTCCATTTGGTGATATCACCATTGAAGAGGTAATCTGCGCTGCCATAGGTAGGCTGTGCAGGATCAAAGGCTTTGATAGCCTCGTCCAGCTCTTTCAGTAAATCGGCATAGATATCAGACTGCGCGTCATACTTAGGCATGAAGTTACCTTCCTTGCCTTTCATAGCGTCGCTGTAAGGCACATCACCGTAGAGGTCGGTCATACGCTGCATCAGCAATACTTTCCAGATACGTGCGGCAGAGAGTTTGTTGACACTCGTAGCGGCTACTTTCGGGTCTTTACAGGCATTGATAATTTCCTGTACCGTGAGGATCGCATTCGGATAAGCATACTTGAAATAGAAGCCCTGGTACATATCATTAACAGCATATTTATCTCCGCAACCGGAACCACCTATTTCCTTGGCCACTGCATAATGTTGTACGAAAGTACCGCAATGCAGGTAGGAAGTATAGTAATAAGCCCTGTCGTAGATCAGGTTCCCTTTCAACAGGCTTTGAGAGAAGAGATAGCTGACATTAGGATCGGTAGATGCATTCGGGTTTTTATTGAGAGACTCAAAGCCTTTGTCGCAGGAAGCGAGTCCCAGCGCGGCGCCCAGCAATGCGATGTATTTATATCTGGCAAAAAGTTGCATTGGTAATTGTTTTAGAGATGATTAGAATTTAACATTCAGGTTAAGGCCATAGCTTCTTGTTGGCGGAACACCAAACATTTCAAATCCTTGCGCACTGCTATTGGTGAATGTAGATTCAGGATCGATATTCGGCGCATTCTTGTACAGGATAAACAGGTTTCTTGCAACAAAGGAAACGCTTGCATTCTGTACTTTGGCGAATGACAGCAACTGTACCGGGATGTTGTAGGTCAATACAACTTGTCTCAGTTTCACGAAGCTGGCGTCATACACGAATTTTTCAGAGAGATTTTTATAGTTGTCGTAGTACTGCTGTAAACCGGTAGCATAGGTAAATGTTTTGGTAAACGGTTTACCATCCTGGTCTACGCCGGTTACTGTCAATCCGTTATCGCGGCCTGGCAGCGTCAGTTTGGTTAAACCGAAGCGGGTACCATAGAGGTTAGTAGCAGAATATACGTGGCCACCGAATTTACCATCTACGAGGAAGCTGAAGTCGAAGCGTTTGTAGTGGAAGGTATTGGTGATACCGCCGGTGTATGGAGAGATACCGGTACCCAGACTGGTAAGATCTGATTTCAATTCATAACCGGTACTCTTATCGTACATGGTATTACCCTGTGCATCTTTCTTCACTTTGTATCCCATGATCGTGCTGTAAGGCTTGCCTACTTCTGCATAGAGGTATGCATAGTTGTTAACGCTCTGGTCCAGGATGAGGTTATCCAGGCCATTGAGGGCATCTACACGGTTACGGTTATACGCAGCGTTGAAGCTTACATCCCAGGAGAAATTCTTGTTTACGTATGGTGTAGCAGTGACGAGGAGTTCCAGGCCTTTGTTGCTCATGGCGCCTACGTTGAGATAAGCGTAGTTGTAGCCGCTGGCCGGAGACACAGATACCTGCATGATATCATTGGAAGTTTTACGCTGGTAGAAGGTCAGGTCGAAACCAAGTCTGCTGTTGAGGAATCGGCCTTCCAGACCAATTTCCGCAGTGGTAGACGTATATGGTTTCAGGTTAGGATTAGGCGCCTGCAGCAGACCGGAAGTGGTGCTGTTACCTGTTTGCGTAGGTGTTTGCAGTGGCTGGTTGAGGTGACCACCGCCTGGCACCATGCTATAGGTTTGGTTGAGCGCATAAGGCTGTGGAGCGCCACCACCTACCTGTGCCCAGGAGCTTCTGATCTTCGCGTAGTTTACCCATGCCGGCATAGCCACAGCCTGAGATAACAGGAAGCTGGCGCCTACAGAAGGATAGAAGATATTATTGCTGTTCATTGCCAGTGTGGAGAACCAGTCGTTACGACCGGTAGCACTGATATAGAGCAGGTCTTTATAGTTCAGGTCCAGTGATGCAAAAACGGAGTTGGTCGCCAGGTGTGCGTTGGTAACTGAAGTTGTTAAACTCACCACGTTGCTTGGATCGTAGAAGCCAGGCTGGAAGAATTTAGGTCCCTGCATGATCGTTACGTCGCTGGTAGCTTTACGTCTGTTGCCGCCTGCCAGTGCAGTGAAAGACAGGTCGCGGGCGATTTTACCATTGTAGTTGAACGTCAGTTCAGCATTGGTTTCCTTGATTACGCTGGTATTGCCGATATAGTAACCATCAGGCATATACGCCGTACCGGAAGGCACGATACCTACATAGCTGGTATTGAGGTAATCGTGTGTCACGCGGCCGCGAACGAAGAAGTTGTCGAGGATATTATATTTCAGTCCGATGTTACCGATAAAGCGGTTACGGTCGTCGTGGTTCTGGAATTTATTTACCGCGAAGTAAGGGTTGGTAGCGAATTCCGAAGGATTCCATTTGATCTCGTTGCCGCTGGCATCGTAGCCAGGTTTGAGATTGCGGATATCAACGGTATTAGCCAGCATGTAGGTACCCCAGTTAGGGTTACCGGTAGCATCACCCAGGCCGGCACGGTTCTGGGATTTCTCCACATTATATTGGGCGTAACCTTCAGCGCTGAGGCGTTTGCTCAGGTTGGAGTTCAGGCCGAGTGTAAATATTTTCTTATTCAGGTGCTGGTTAGGAACCAGGCCGTGGTTGTTCATATCAGAGAGTGATGCGCGGAAGCTGGTATTTTCGTTGCCGCCGGCAAATGCTACACTATTGGTGAAGGTATTACCGATATTGTAGAAGTTCTTGATATTATTCTTCTGTGGAGAATACGGGCGGGCTACGCCGTCGAACTGCACCACGTTGGAGCCGTCCATTTTAGGACCCCAGGAGAGGCGGCCGGCGTTGATAGCGTCTTGCGCTGTCTGTGGTTTATTGCCGTTGGTACCGGAACCATATTCGTATTGCCAGTCTGGTGTAACAGAAGGCGTTTCCATGGTAAAGGTGCCGTTATAGTCTACGCCGATACCTTTTTGTTTCACGCCTTTTTTGGTTGTAATGAGGATAACGCCGTTGGAGGCGCGGGAGCCGTACAGGGCTGCTGCCGGGCCACCTTTCAGTACGGTAATGGTTTCGATATCATCCGGGTTGATACCACCGATACCGTCGCCGCGGTCCTGGTTAAGACCGATAGAACCGTTGCCGCTGGAAGGGCTGCTGTTGGCGGTGTTATCGATCGGCATACCATTGATTACGTAGAGCGGTTGCGTTTCACCGGAGAGGGAACCTGTACCACGAATAGTTACGCGGCTGGACCCGCCTGGGCCGGAGGCCAGGGAGGAAGAGTTGAGGCCGGCTACTTTACCGGAGAGCGCGTCGCCGATGTTGTTGGCGCGGGCTTTGGTAAACTCGCTGCCTTTCACTTCTGTGATGGCGAATGCGGTTGCTTTCTTTTCCTTTTTGATACCCAGCGCCGTTACTACCAGTTCATTCAGTGCTTTGGAACTTGTTTCCAGCTGGATGGAGATATCAGATTGGTTGGCGTTGAGTGTTACTTCTTTTTTATCGTAACCGATGAAGGTAACGAGGAGTGTGATGTTTCCCTGCGGGTGATTTGCGGGGATGTTGATGGAGAATTTACCTTCTACATCTGAAATGGCTCCAATGCCTTTGGCATTCTGGAGGATGACGTTGGCACCGATAATTTTCTGTCCGTCTGCACCGGTAACTGTACCGGTGATGTGGGCCGGTTTAGTTTGTGCGAATGCGGTGGAAAAGCCGATCAGGCACATGAAGTACAGGAATAGTTTCGGTAAAGTCGCCAGGTTTATGACATTTTTCATCTTGTGGTTTGGTTGACGTTCTTCAAATATTGCGGAAATACAGGTCTAAAAATAGGTATATTTGCGAAACTTGCAAATATTTTGCAAAATTTTCTGCAACATCTGCCAGATATTTTATCTAACCAAACTAATATTCTCGTTAAATAATTGATAATTAATCATTAACTTAATCTCAATAATTGCAAAGATTTTATTAAACAATAATAAAAATGCAAAAATTCTCAGCTGAACAATTATTTTTGTGGTTATTATTATATTAGATGCAAATCTCATATTCCACGAAAAAGGACTATAATACTTTCATCTAACATTGAACTGTCGAACCAAACTATGGATAGTGCAAATACCCACGAACAGCTACCTCCTGTAACCCTCACTAAAAAAGCGAGGAAGCAACTGATTATTCAACAGGTGAATATCCACACCCGTATTACGTATACCGAACTGGTAAACCTTATTAACGTATCCGAAGACACGATCCGCCGCGACGTAAATGAGCTGGCAGACGATGGTGAAGTGGTAAAAATAAAAGGCGGTGCCATGTCCATCGCCTATCATTATGGCCATGAATCTGAAACGTATGCCCAGCAAAATAAAGGGGTTATTGCAGAAAAAACGCTGCAATTACTGCGGGACGATATGATCGTATTAATAGGAGGCGGTACTACCATCCGGGAGTTCATCAAAAAAATCCCCAACAACCTCAAAGCCACCTTCATCACCGTGAACGTGCTGAGTGCCGTTGAGCTGCTGGATAAGCCCATGATCAAAACCATTGTAATAGGTGGGCAGATTTCGGCCTATAGCCAGATGACCGTTAGCGGGGAAGTATTCGAATACCTGTCCAATATCAAGGCAGACCTGTGCATCATAGGCACCAATGCCATAGACCCTGTCAACGGCCTCACCGACGCCGACTGGGAAACAATACAGGTTAAAAAAGCCATGATAAAAGCTGCAGACAAAGTTGCAATTCTTGCAATTTCTGAAAAACTGAATAGCTCTATGAAGATGAAGATCGCCGACCTGTCGGATATTCATTATCTCATTACTGAGCTGCCGGCAGATAGTAAGGAGTTGCAAGCATATATAGCGAAAGAACTGACGATCTTGTAATACCTGCATTATATTTTTTCGGGCCGCATCCGGATGCCTTCGGCATCCGGATGCGGCCCGGGGAGTTTTATGTTTGGCGCATAGCACCCAACATAAAACTCCCCGGGCCCCTAATTGAGTTTCTTATAGTAAATAACGGTACCCGTCAGGCCACCAGCTGGCTTCAACGCAAAATCCGGTATCACACCCACTTTCTGAAAGCCAAACTTTTCATATAGTCCGGCAGCACCAACTTCTTCAGCGGTATCCAGCGTCAGCAACCACTTATCACGGCGCAACGCCTGCTCCTCAGCAGCTTTCAGCAAGGCACGCCCTATTCCCTTCCCACGGTGCTTCACCCGTACCATCATCTTCGCAATTTCGGCGCGGTGGGGTTGGTTAGGCGGACAGTTCAGCAGTAACGTTACCGAGCCTACGAGGTAAGCCCCCTCAAAAGCCCCCAGCACCACACGCTCCCCTGCAATGGCACTGTTGATACTCGATTTCCAGAAGGAAGCAGCCACCTGCTCCTCCAAAGGATGCATAAAACTTACAGAGCCTCCATGCTCAACTGTTTCTATCAGCAGGTCGGAGAGCGCAGCAATAATTTCCGGCTCATACACCAATGGCGCTATATGGAATGTTGTAGTCATTGTCACTATTTTTATGCGGTTCAAAATCTCTGACAAGATAATAGTTTCCACCGGCGTTTTCTATACAGCGGCGAATTTCTGCTACCGCTGTTTTAATGCAGCGATTATTGTAATTTGGTAATCAGATTATTTAACCGATTTTCTCACGCTTAAATAGCATCACTATGAAAATTCCTGAAGGCTATAACCAGGTAATGCCCTACCTCATCCTCCCCGATGGCGAAAAATTCTTCGACTTCACTGCCAAAGTTTTTGGCGCCACCGAAAAAGAACGCAGCTTCCTGGACAACGTATTCAAACACGGAGAAATCATGATCGGCAATTGCTGCATTATGTTCAGCTCCACTAAAGACGACTGGCAGCCTCAACCTGCCGGGCTCTTTATTTACGTCGCCGATGCGGACCAAACGTTCAAAAAAGCCCTGGAAAATGGCTGTGAAACTGTCATGGAGGTAACGGACCAACCCTATGGCCGCTCCGGAGGCGTAAAAGACCCCTTTGGCAATACCTGGTGGATATGTACCGATACCAGCCAATAGCGAGGTCCACGCAGAACTTAGTATCTTTGCAGGGATTTTAATTTTTAGCACCGGAATAAAAGGAGTATATCATGGATTTTAATGCATATGAAGCAGTGTTTCAGGAGATATTACACAACCCTTCCCCTTCAGCACCCTACAACAACCCTGATTATCTGAACTATACCAAGTTAAACTGGTCCAGACAATCACGCTGGCTGAAAACCGGCAAACTCAACGACGACCTGGCTACCGCCATCAAAAACATAGCAGCACCGCAACAATGGATCATCATTACCGAGCCATGGTGTGGTGACGCCTCCCATAGTGTGCCCTTCATCCAGATGCTGGCAGCACTCAACCCGCTGATCACTACAGATTATCAGCTGCGCGATTCGCCGCCACACCTGATCCAGCAATACCTGACCAACGGCACCAGCAAATCTATCCCTAAACTCATCATGCGTGATGCAGCAGGAAAAGATATCGCTGTCTGGGGCCCGAGACCGGCAGAATGCCAGGTATTATATGATGAACTGCACGCCAGTAAAGCAGATTTTGAGACACTCAAAATTGCGCTGCAACAATGGTATAATGAAGATAAAGGCGTGAGCCTGCAACGCGAGTTACTGTTGCTGATACAGCAGTAATGCGGATATTTTTTAATGATCGTCTTTCGATGCCATAGGCATTGAAAGACGATCATTTTTTAGGGGGCTACCTGCGGTGGGTTCCAGGTTGCTATCGGTCAAGTTGTACCAATCCTTGTCCTGCTATATATTTTCGTAGAAACCCCAGGTGATCAACACAAGCCTCATGGTTTTCCTTCATTACGCTTTCAAACAATTCACCATCCAGAAAACCTTCGTACCGCGCATTACGTGAATGATTATGCATGGCTCTATACTTTGACCATGCGTTTTTAGAAATCGGCATTGCACCATATCTGCCAGGAGAACAATTGGCAAATATTTCGATGTGCGTATCCCCTATCTCGATGCCTCTATATGCTGCCAACGCCTTTAAATAATGGATAGCCACATAAAACAACATAGTTATCTTCCAATCAAAATATCTATCAGGGTAGATTTTGCATAAAAAGGAATGAAGCTGCGAATTGTGCACAGTCTGGTTAAGATGCTTCTGCATGGTTCCTCAAAATGTAAGTTGGACTTTCTTGTTCATAATTTCCTTTTTTAATCTCTCCGAAACGAATTGAAAATAGATGGAAGGTTTGGAGTAAGCCTTTATGTCCTCATAGATATCAAGAAAATCGAAAAAAATATTTCTGTTATCCTCTGTATCCGGCCTTAAAACTATAAAATATGAAAAATCATTTCGCACCTGGGCATCTTGAAAAATGGAATCTATTATAGCCGCATTAGCCTTAAAAAACCAGGAAATTAAATTCATAATCAGCTCTCTCGAAACTGGCGCCTGTCTGTATCCTGATGGATCATACTGATCAGATACCGGGGAATGCTGAAGTGCCCGCAGACTACTTAGATAAGTATTATTTAAGATGGGATTATGGAAATTGATTGAAACCAATTTTTTGAGATCATCAATTTCCTGTTTAAGTTCTTCTATCACTTTGTTTGATATTTTTTGGTTTTTCACAATGAGATTAACGACGATATAAAATTAGTGAAAAGCGGTTCAATAATAAACAAAAGAAAGATATTTTTTATTACATAATTATCTAATAATCAATATATTAATCAACATTTCAAATTGATACTACTATTATCAAATTTTATTTTCCCCTATCAAATTCCGATGCCTGCGGCATCGAAATTTGATAGGGTGTTGGAGGCCACCTGCGGTGGCTCCCAACACCCCAGGGAATTACTATCGGTTAATGCATTAACGCTGCCTTTCCTTCAGCTGTTGGTCATACAAGCTCGCCGGCAATACCGGCTTACCATGCGAAACGTATATGCCTTCGGGTAAGTAAGGCGATTTATCAAACGGCCTTGCCTCCTGGCGGCGATCGCCGGTACAGCCGATCATCCAGTTCATGGCGCCGGGCGGCTGCTGGTTCAGGAATGATGCTGCGGTGGAATTCCAGGCTACTGCCCAGCCAATAGCCCAGCCATGGCCGGAGCCCATCTCTCCCCTGTTCATGAATTCAATACCGCCGCCGGGAACACGGCAGTTGTCGACCAGGAGGCCGGTAGCCCAACGCTGATGCGGCTGTATCCAGCCCCCTCCTTCAAACAGGCAATCCTTTATAACAATAGGCCCTGTTACTTTAGCGCCAGTGGCGATATAGAAAACATTCCTGCCACTGATATAACACCTGTTTACCAGTATCTGCGGGCCGTTGGTGCTGATGTCTGCCGGCTTGGCCGCACCAATGGTAGCGCTGTCGTGGTAGATGCTGATGCTGTCGAGCGTTACACGGCGCCCCGCTACGGTAATGCTGTTAATGGTATTGTATACGGTGATGTTGGTGGCCCATGCATCGCAGACGCCGCCAATAAAGAAGGCCTGGTGATGCCGCTCATTGATGGTGCCCGTCTGCGTTGGCGATACAATGCTGAAGTTGCTGATACCACAGTTTTGCAGCTCTCCCTGTAAACTCACCTGCTGCACGGTGCTGCCCTGCGGCCCTGTGAAAGCCGCATCGTAACTATCTGTCAACGGTACGTCCAGCAATAGTGTATTGCCTTTAACCGCACGCACAACCCTGTCTGTGGTGATTTCCCCGTTGATCCATGTCTGCGGTTTTCCATCTCTCACCAGGTCATCCATACCCATAAAATGCACCCATTCCGGTGTAACGGGTTTGGTTATACGAATAGTATCGCCGGCATGGAAATTGGACGCTTTATCCACGTTTACCTGTATGCTGCCGGAAGGCACATATTTATCAGTGATCCTAACCGGTATACCGGCCACGACTGCACGAACACTGCCACGTATCACCACGGCATTATGTGCTTCGCCGCTCAGCTGTAGTACGGTGCCGTTCTCGCGGTTGCCGCTGCCCTGCAGTACGACGCCGGAGGCCTGTATCGCGATTGTTTTGCTGCATTCATACGTGCCCGGGCCCAGTAGTACGGCGCCCCTGGAGCCATTTACCAGCGGCATCGCGGATACCTCGTCGATGGCCGATTGTATCGCGGCGGCATTGTCGCCCGCCACCGGTTGCAACCTGATCTTCACCGGCACCCGGGGAATGGCCACGCCTCCTCCTTTGTAACCGGCATAGGAAAAGTCGATGATCCTGTCGCCACGGCCGGTAGTGCCGTAGCTCAGTTTCCCGCTTTCTCCCGGCGATACCCACTGTTGCGCATATACGTTAATGAAACCAGCCACCATAAAGACTGATAAGAATATTTTTTTCATAACAAGGATTTATTGCAATCGAATGAAATAAATCTAATAACAGAAAATCACAATACAAATATCTCTCTTTACAAAAAAGAAATTAGTATCAGCAACAGGTAAAAAAGAATGATATATCGGGCTGGCTACAACCCTTTGGGATATCTGCTGTTATATCTGGATAAAAAGAGAAGGTCTGCGACCGATGTGATGCCAACGGTAGTAGCCAGCGATCATTGAAAAATAAATCTCCGCAATATGAACGAACAACAGATCACCAGTTACGGAACACTGGTCTATAACAAGCTGCATGGCTGGCTGACCACAACCGTAGAGATGTTGCCCAATTTCGTGGTAGCCATTATTGTATTTATACTTTTTTATCTGCTGGCGCGATTTATCAGAACACTAACCTATAAATTCTCTCAGCGACTGTCCAGCGCGCCGGCCGTCAGCAACCTTATTGCCAGCCTGGTGTATATCATCTTCCTGATGATGGGCCTGTTTATCTCGTTGAATATCCTGAACCTTGATAAGGCTGTCACTTCGCTGCTGGCAGGTGCAGGTATCATAGGACTCGCACTGGGCTTCGCTTTCCAGGACCTCACAGCCAACTTTATCTCCGGGTTGTTTATCACTTTCAAAAAGCCTTTTGCCGTTGGCCAGGTGATTGAAACCAATGGCTTCAAAGGTACAGTAGATGAAATCGAACTCCGCTCTACCACTATGGTTACAGATGATGGCCTCCGGGTTATCATTCCCAATAAAGACATCTTCCAGAAACCTATCATTAACCATTCGCTGACGCCGCTGCGACGGATCGTGCTGACATTCGGTATGCCTCCTACCCAGCAGACAGATCAGGCCGAAGCCATCATCAACAGGATAGTGGCGGAAATACCGGGCGTGCAGGCAGATAAGGCCAAAACGGCCTGGTTTACAGGTATGGACATTGCCACAAAACAACTGTTGATTACTGTCACCTGCTGGGTAGATAGCCAGGTGCCGGATGCCTATCCGAAAACGGTACACCTGATTACATCGCAGGTGATCAGTTCACTGAAAGGGGCTAACCTGATGTAGTTAGTAGCCAAAGCCATAATACAGTTTCACCTGTTCCTTATAGAGCTGGCCGGCGTTGAGCAATAAGGCCCGCTCCCACCAGAACTCACCCGGACGGCCATCCTGCACCAGCAAGCGGAAGCGCTGATCGGTGATACTGATATGACTACAGAAATTATCGAATTCAGGAAAAGCAGTAAGGGAGATATCTCCCATAATTTCGTGTATGGTAGTACGTAAGATGATCCCGTTATCAAAATCAAAAATAGAACCTTTATACTCACCCATACAGGAAGTCACGAAATCGTTCCATGTATGCATAAAGTAGGCAGGCGTATGAATGGCAGCGGCGTCATGTCCTATCGCCTTCAAAACTCCCTGGAAATAAATGATGTAACTCTTATTCATACAGCGTCAAGGTAGAAATAAATCGGGTTAATACAAAGCAGCTAAATCCAAGACCGGGCTGAAGCCTGCAATATACTTCAGTTGGCGGGAGCAGAAAAATGAAATTGCCCCGATTTTTTGTCAGATTTAGCTCGCTTGCGCCTTCGGCACTTTTTCTTGCTCGCAAAGCGGCATAAGGGGCAAAGCAGCATAAGACCTACATTTTGTTGCTTGCAAGGCTTACGTTTTGCTGTTTGTAAGGATGGTGTTTTGTTGTTTGGTAATGAAGTACAGAATTTTATTTAGAAGCAGGGCTGACAGCGGTTTGCACTTAGCCCTGCCTGTATTTTTTTATGCAGATGCTTACCTTATATCAGGTTTGCCTTTTTAAGCATTTCATAAATGATGGTGCCTTTGCTTTTATCGATCACTTTCTTCTCGATATATTTCATGAGCCAAGGCAGCTTCATGTCCCTGAGCTTTTTGCCATCCATCATTTTAGCGGAAGAGCTCAGCAGCACCCTGATATCGAAGCAGGAAGCGAATACTTCCGGTACGCCGCGATCTACATTGAGCAGGCGATATACTGCCTCCATGGCTGTTCTAACAGAATACTCTGTTGTAAACACCGTATCTCTTTCCGTTTCTGCGAAGTTGCCGATAAAAGCCAGGTTCACACATCCTGCCGGCACTACCTGAGGGCGGTCGCCGGCTGCGCGTGGCATGAAATACGACATTACGTAAGGCATCATACAGGGGATGGTATTGGCGGAGTTGACGGCCATATTATGAATTTCCGTTTCCGGCACACCCATGTGGTAGAGCCATTCTTCGCAGATCTCAATACCGGAGCAGTCTTTCATGGGCTTCTTCACATAGTTGCCTGGCCTGTCGGAAAAGAGGCCGTAGATCCAGCCTACCAGCTGTTTATCCGTCTGTGCCTTGAAATGCGGCTGCCGGTTGAAAGTCCAGCTGAGGAGCCAGTTAGAATCTTTTACCGACACGATACCACCGGTAACGACTTTACCGGCAAAGGGATCACGTTTACAGATTTTTTCGATATAGGGCGGGATCCTGTCGTCCAGCGTGGTAACGGTAGCACTGACGAAGTTTGTTTCGGCGATATTGCCGCAAAACTTATCCGGTTTACCGAAGGACTTATCCTGTGCCGCGAGGTTTTTCCATAGCGTCCAGCTGCCGCCCGGAGAAGGGTCCATGACAGCAGGATTGTCCTGATCGCCATAGGTGGAGCTTTCCGTGATGCTGCCATTAGTAACGAAGACCAGGTCTGTTTCTGCGAGGTTGGCCTCTTTCTTTTCACCAGCCTGTTCATAGATGATTTTCTTCGCCACCTTTCTGCTGCCAACATTCTCCACAATAACATTCTGCACCTGGGTTTCATAGAGAAACCTCACACCATTGTTTTTCAGGAAAGATATCAGCGGGAGCACCAGTGATTCGTACTGGTTATACTTGGTAAATTTCAGCGCAGAGAGGTCCGGGAGTCCGCCGATATGGTGAATGAACCGGTTGATATAACGGCGCATTTCCATGGCGCTGTGCCATTCTTCAAACGCGAACATGGTACGCCAGTACAGCCAGAAATTGGACTTAAAGAATTCATCGGAGAATACTTCGTTGATACGTTTATCGTTCAGCTGATCTTCAGCAGTAATGAATAGCTTGATAATTTCTTCTGTGGCTTTAGTGCTGAGCGTAAATTTACCATCAGTATGCGCGCTTTCACCACGTTTCATGGTAGCGCGCATATGTGAGAAGTTAGGGTCTTTTTTGTTGAGCCAGTAGAATTCGTCGAGCACGGATGCGCCTTCTATTTCCAGGGAAGGCACAGAGCGGAAGCAGTCCCAGAGGCATTCGAAGTGGTTTTCCATTTCGCGGCCGCCGCGGATGATGAAGCCGTTGGTAGGTTGCAGAATACCGTCCAGACTACCACCTGGCAGCTTCAGTTCTTCGAAGATGGTGATACGATCACCTTTCATTTGTCCGTCTCTGATGAGGAAAACGGCGGCAGCCATGGAGGCCAGGCCGCAGCCCACCAGCCAGGCCGATTTACTATCTACGTTGTCGGGTTTAACAGGTTTTGCAAAAGCCTCATAGTTTCCATTACTGTAATACATATCGTTTGCGTTTAGGTTTCCGTATAATTTATTGGAAACAACCCGCGGAATGGAAAAGTTCAGGCAATAAAATCAATACAGGCGCGTATCCGGGGGATATATTAAGATGCGCTCATATTTAATTTTCCGGCTCTGTATAGTAAAAGTATATAGGTAAAATACAGGCAGACAGGGATGGCAAGATAATTACCATCGACGATAAAAAATAGCAGCGATGCGATATTCAGTAAGAGTAAACTATCGAAGAATATTTCCCAGCAGAAGAGTTTAAAGGTATATTTTTCAGGCCGATAGAAAAGCGGCGCAGGCAAACGCAGCTCCCCCTCCAATACCAGGAGAAAAGTGTTCAGCGGCAGGATTAAGCACATAATAGCACATCCACCAATAGTAACACTTAAGGCATTGGCAATATCATCATCCGGCGCAAAATCGCCTCTGCTTCCTTTCTTATCGAGGTAGCAAATCAAAGCCGGCAGTAATGCCAGCCATACCAGGTTAGCATGCAATATCATGCGACGGTATGGATTAGCCTTCAGGCCCAGGATATCCCGGAAAGAGGTAATGGGTCTTTTGTAAAAAAAGAACAGCATCGTTATTGAAAAACTGATCAGACCTGTGCCAAGGTCCAGCAACATTGCTTTTGATGTACGCAGGCTATCTGCAAGCGTATAGTAATCTTTAACCTCAACATCCATTCGCTGAATGGCATCAATTTTTGCCTGGTCGGTGTAATAGTCCATTGGCCAGGCGATAGCGCAAAGGACAATACCAGTCAGCATTATGAGCAGCATCAGCCATACGGGAGGTCTGCGAAAAAAAGTCATAGAAGTAATCATACGGTTGTATCCTGGTTAAGCCGGAAATTTTTCACCAGGTATCTGATGCAGTTATACAATGCTATGCCTGAAGGAATACCTATCAATAAACCCATGAATAGTAATGGTATTATCCCTGTCCCACAGCGCATCTGATGCGTACCTTTGGGCGCCGGAGGAGGAATCCGGAAAGCACCGAAAAATGCTACAAGTCCCAGCAGCAGGCCCATAGCGGCTACCAACGTAAAGAACACATAGAGAAACCACTTAGTAGATGGCCATTGAATGGGGGCGCTCATAGTATAGATTTACAGCGTTTTTATCGGGAAACACGTTTCTTAAAACGGTAATATCGGCATAGATATCTGACACTATAAAAACATATAATGCCTGCAATAACCACCAGCAACCAGCCAAATATAGGGATGAAGATAATCAAACAACCGTCTCCGCTGCAAGGTGTAACCCGTCTCATTATCATAGGTATTCCCAACACCAGACCTGCGCCCGCTACCAGGAGAAAGAAAACACTCCGTACCCACCATCCCCGGTGGTATTTCAACAATTCAGGCATTATGATTTGCTAGATTAATCGTCAGCCAGCTAAGGCGCTAAAAGCTGCCGATAAAGAAAAATAAACATACATTAAAAAGCCAATATAGGCGATACAGGCGGCGCTACCTATGATCAACGCCCAGCGTAACATCTTTTTCATCTTCTCCGTTTAGCATAGATTAAATGGAAACCCGCCATCAGGCTGAATTCCCTGTTCGGGTAAATTTATAAAAAACAATGGAAAAATTCTCCCGGTTATTTATCCAGCTCCTCATCTTTCTATAAAAAAATCAACTGCGCAATAAGACTGCGCAGGTGCATTTGCATCTTTGTAATGTCATCAGACAATAACCCAAAACATACAATTATGACAACAATTAACGGAACTGATTTAATCGCCATCGGATATACTCCTAACAGTGCCATTGGCGTAGCATTGAACATCGCCACAGGGCTTTCCGGCCTGACCCGCGACGACCTGTCAGCTCAGTTCCGGCAGATACTGCAATCCCCTGCTGCTTTTGAAGACCATGCCGTATTCGGGCCGCTGGCAAAGGCTTTACAGCTGGAAGCCCAGCGCGCCATCGATAATGCAGTGATCCCATTAAATGCTACAACCGGTGCCTATACGGTGTTTGGCCGTGAGAATATTGGCGAGGGTGCCATCAAACAGATGAATATCGCCATGCGGCTGCCGGTAGCTGTTGCCGGTGCCTTAATGCCCGACGCCCACCAGGGCTATGCCCTGCCTATCGGCGGTGTACTGGCTACCCGCGGGGTGGTTATCCCTTACGGCGTAGGTAACGACATCGGTTGCCGGATGGCATTAACGGTACTGGATATACCGGTCAGCCATTTCGAAAATAACCGAGACCTGTATCAGTCTGTACTGGTGAATAACACCCATTTCGGCGCCGGCCCAGGCTTTAAGCCCGACCAGCGCTCCGATCATGCTGTGCTGGAAAATAACCTATTCACCGAACACCCTATCATCAAAAACCTGAAAGATAAAGCCTGGGCACAGCTGGGAAGCTCCGGCGGTGGTAACCACTTCGTGGAATTCGGGTACATCGACTTCCCGGCAGACGACCTTCCGCTGGGGATTCCTAAAGGAAAATACCTGGCCCTGCTGACACATAGCGGTTCCCGCGGATTTGGCGGTATACTGGCCGCCCATTATACCCAGCTGGCCAAATCTATCTGTAAGCTGCCTGACGAGGCTAAAAACCTCGCCTGGCTGGACCTGAACAGTGCCGAAGGGAATGATTACTGGCTGGCCATGGAACTGGCCGGCGACTACGCCGCTGCCTGCCATGATGTAATCCATCAGAAAATAGCCACCGCATTGGGTGCGCAGGTACTGGCCAAAGTGGAAAACCACCATAACTTCGCCTGGAAAGAACAATGGAAAGGTGAAGAAGTGATCGTACACCGAAAAGGCGCCACCCCGGCAGGTGAAGGTGTCATGGGGATTATCCCGGGCTCTATGGCCACACCAGGTTTCCTGGTACGTGGTAAAGGCGCTGCCGCAGCGGTAAATTCAGCTTCCCACGGGGCAGGCCGACAAATGAGCCGTACACAGGCCAATAAAAACATCAGCCCCGCAGAGATGAAAGCCCAACTGGCACAGGAAGGCGTAACGCTGATTGGAGGTGGTACAGATGAAGCACCATTTGCCTATAAAGATATTTTCGCCATCATGGAAGCCCAGCAGGCGCTGGTACATTCGGTAGCGCAGTTTACACCGAAAGTGGTTCGTATGGCCGACGACGGTAGTGCGGAGGATTAAGTATTTCCTGCAAAGCACGCAAAGAATTTTTTTAAAAGTTGCGGCCTTCGGCCGCAACTTTTAAAACCTCTGAATGACTAACTAATCTTTTGTACAGATGGTCTTTATCAGACACATTGTTCTATCAACAAAATGCTCATGGAGTGTGTCTGATGGTTTTGATTTTAAATTGTAAGTGATGGAAGCACCATAACCAGCCATATTTACATAGGCTTCTATCTTATCACAGCGCACCCCTTTCCTTTCTTCAGGCATATAAATCACCACGGAGATAAGCCGGTGGTTAACAAGCAGCATCGTATCAACTGGCATCTCCAGACCTTCTTCCTTACAGCTTTGCCTCAGATTTCTTATAAATTCTTTATGATGCCTTACTATGGTAGCACTGTCCGGCCTGGAAGGATGATCAAACTTTGTAATAGGACTATAGGCAATGGTGATATTGTCAACGGAATCCGCCTGCTGATGGAAGTATATAAATCCTGATTCCTTGTCAATCGGTAATGTTGCTGGCTGTAATCTGTATTTCTCAAAACCACAACTGTAACAATCGGAGAAATCTGTCCAGGAAAAGGAGGTATCATACCTTTCGGGGATTGCCATCGTCAATAGACCCAAGCAAGTGTCTTTCAACTGTATATCCATTGTTCGTGTATGCGGTGGCTGAAGGATTACTTCCGGTTTGGGAGGCTCATTACAAGCGTATAACAGCAGTATTCCCAGGGATAAAATAATATATTTCATAGGGAGATAAAAACGATATATCCTAACCCGTTATTGTACCATGGAGTGGCGTTTCCGGACTGGATAAAAAAGCAGAGGTCCCCGGTCAATGACCGGGGACCTCTGCTTTTTTAAATTATTTACACGCATACTTCAACCATATCACATCCTCTCCCAGCTTCTCACACGAGAGCAGCTTCAGGTGATGTCCCGGTGCTGCGGAAAAAAGTCCGGGGACATCGAATATGGTATTGCCGCCGGCAGTACCGTCGGCCACCGGCGCGATGAGCAGACTCAGCTCATCGATGAGGCCTGCCTGTAACATAGTGCCGTTAGTAGTACCACCACCTTCTACCATCAAAGTATCGATAGGGAAATGTTCCTTTAGCTTTTTCAGTGCCAGTCCGAGGTCCAGCTTTTCTTTGCCGGCGAAGAGATAGGATATTTTTCTTTTCTGGAGGTACAGCAGGTAACCATCACTTACCGACTCACTCAGCAGTTGTATGATATGATCTCCGCCGATCTCGTTGGATTTCCAGCCCAGCTTGCCGTGGGAGTCTGCCGCTATGGCAAAGGAATCCGCGCCGGGGTCAGCGATAAATGCGATACGTTCCACTTTTTCTGTAACAGGCTCATGTACCGGGGTTTCTGCGTTGGCAAACTCACTCATCGTAACACGGCCGCACAGCCAGGCTTCTGCCCTGTAGGAGTTATGGCATTCTTCATATAAGCCGGAAAAAGATTTGTTATACAGCGCCTCGCCCCAGTCGCTCACCTTAATCTTTCCATCTACCGAAGAGATCATATGACATATCACTTTCATAAAGTTGTAACGTTTTTATGTATTACAAGTGAATCCGATATTTGTTCCGATTGTGTTTTGTTACTGATTTTTAAATCGCAATGCCTTCGGCATTGCGATTTAAAAATCAGGGGGGTAGCTTCCACCTGGGAGGGAAGCTACCCCCAAGCCCCCGATAAATAGCGGGGGAATGATTTCGCTACTGCATATAAAGCCGCCCAACTCGGGAAAATTGAGGGAATGCTGCCACAGCAGCGAAAAGTAACCAACAGCCCCTAGAGAATAACGGGAATGCTGCTGTGTATAAAAGACGCCAAAACCTGCAAAATTGCGGGAATGCTGCCACTGCAGCGAAAAGAAACCATAGAGAATAGTGGGAATGCTACTGCGTATAAAAGACGCCCAATCCAGGAAAATTGCGGGAATGCTGCCACTGCAGCGTAAAGAAACCCTAGAGAATAGCGGGAATGCTGCTGTGTATAAAAGACGCCCAGCCCAGGAAAATTGTGGGAATGCTGCTGATGCGCCCAACCCGGGAGAAGAGCGAAACCTTCCTTCTACCGGGGATGAAAGTGTCCCTAAACACCGGACTGCAGCGGAAGGGGAAGCTACCGCAGGCCCGGAAAATAAAAAAGGGTCTCCAGAAAGAGACCCCGATTCTAACCCCTATGTCCACCGGACATGCTTACTTGTTGTATTTTTTTTCGAAATCGTTCGAAGCTTTGTTGATTGTGCCTGCAATGGCATCAAAACCATTGTTGATTTTTGTCAGGGAAGCCTGGATCTGCAACTGCACGGTGGCATCGCCCGACTTCTCCCTGTTGCGCAGCTCTATCAAATTTTTATAATCTGTAGCCGCAATTTGCTGATAACCTTTCAAACCTTTTACCACTGCCGCCTTCAAGCCCTCATCTTCTTTGAGGTCTTCCATTTTATCTACTTCGCTGATGGATTTATCCAGCTTTTCCGCCCAGGATTTGCGCACCACTTCTGCTTTAGAGTAGTCCTGGCCCGCCATGGCAGTATTCATTTCGTTCATGCTCTTCTCGTTATCATTCACTACCATCATCAGCTTATTGTTATACTCTACGGGGTTCTGCACAGCGCCGCAGCTGGAAAGGCATACCGCCACTATAGCAGCAAACAAAAGGGCAGGAATAGCATTTACTCGTTTCATTTCTTTAGTTTTTCGTTTAGACAAAGCAAAAGTACTCCCGGCACCAGGGAGACGATATCCCTGAAATCAGCCATTTTTAATTCACAGACAATAGTAATTTTGCAACTGTTATATGATGCGACAATTATACCTGACCATATGCTTATGCTGCTTCCTGCTGCCACTAACGGCAGAACGGGCCGCAGCCCAGTACCTCGCGGATTCACTGCGGAAAATCGCCGGCAACCACCAACTGCCACTGGATAAACGTATAGACGCCATGGACCGCCTCGGACAAGTGGTATTCTTCAATTCCAACCAAGACGACGGTATCGACATCCTCTACAAATCCATTGCCATGGCCGCCCCCATGAAAGATGGCATGTACCGCGCCCATACGTATGGTATGCTCGCCGCCTCCTACTATATCATGGGCGACGAAGAAGCCACCCGACGCTGTATGGACAGCGCCAACTACTTCATCAGGCATTCTAACAGTGTTATTACCAAAGGATATGTACTGTACATGAAAGGATGGCTGGAAACAAGGGGCCATAAAGAAACGGAAGCCATACATACCCTGCAGCAGGCACTGGACATCATGGAATCCCAACCATCCGGGCTGAAATACTGCCAGACCATCTATTCAGAACTGGCAGGCATCTACTTTAAATGGTACGACCTCGTCAACGTAGAAAAATACACCCGCCTCTCCCTTAACGCCGCCTATAAGCTAGGCATGCTGGAAAAGCTGATCAGCGCCACCCAGGAACGAGGCGCCTACTTCCTGAACCTCTACCGCACCAACAACGACACCTACCGCCCTGCGCTGGACTCCGCCCTCTATTATATGCGGTACTCCCTGAACATCGCGCGTGCCAACCGGCAACGGCTCATCACCCCCAGCGATATTCCTTTCTCAGCCATCGGCATCGCCAACATCTACCAGGAAAACATGCCTAAAACACCTGCCAACCAGGATAGCATCAACTACTACAATAAAATTGCCCTGGAGGAAGGACGCCTGACCAAACAATACGCCGTAGAAGCCGGCGTGTACAATACCCTGGCCAATGAAGCCTTTAGCAACGGCGACTACAATAACGCCATAGACCTCTATGACAATGCCGTAGTAACCAGCCTGGCAGACCCGCTGTACGACCGCTATAATCTCTCCCAGTCTTACCTCGGACTGGCAGAAGTATATGAGAAAAAGAAAGATACTACCAAGGCTTTATCTAACTACAAACAATATATGAATACCTATAAGGAATTGTTTGATATAGATAAGATGAATAAAGCGAAAGACCTGGAAGCGCGGTACGAGATGGCCAAAAAGGAAAAGAACCTGCTGGAAATAAAGCTCATCGCCGAACAGCGCAACCGGGAGCTGATACATGCCCGCTACCTCTCCGGTGTGAAAGACAAAGCCCTGCTGACCGCCCGCTATGCCGCCATCGTGAAAGACAATGCCCTGCTGGATGCCAAATATGCAGCAGAAGTACAGCAGAAAGCTTTGTCTGCCGCCAATTTCAAGACCACCAGGCGCGAACAGGAGCTGAAGGCCATGAGTGAGCGTTTTGCCTATAACCGTAAACTGAATAAGATCTATTCCATCCTGACCATTGCCCTGTTTCTTTCGGCACTGGTGTTGTACTATGCGTTTAAACAGCGCTCCAATGCCCTTCGGCAGAAACAGAAGCTACATGACCTGGAGCTGGACAAAATCAACCAGGAACACCGCATGACGGTGCTTTCTGCCATGCTGGAAGGCCAGGAACAGGAACGTACCCGCCTGGCGCGTGACTTACACGACGGGCTTGGTGGCCTGCTCTCCGGCGTGAAGATTGAGCTCTCCGCATTGAATGCGCCCGAAACCGCATCTCCGCAGCAAACCATTGTACATAAAACCATGCACCACCTGGACAGTGCCGTAGATGAGCTGCGCCGCATTGCCCGCAGTATGATGCCGGAAGTACTGCTGAAATATGGTCTGGGAGAGGCTATCCGGGAATACTGCAATGGCCTGAAGAAATCAGGCGTGCCGGTATCCTGCCAGATATATCACTACCGCAATGATATGGAACATAGTCGCCAGGTGACGCTATACCGCATCATGCAGGAGCTGGTGAACAATGCCGTAAAACATGCCGGCGCCAGCGAGATACTCGTACAGCTGCAGCAACGGGACGACCGCATCTTCCTGATTGTAGAAGATGATGGCAAGGGATTTGATAAATCGCAGTTCCAGGCGCTGAAAGGTGCCGGACTGGCTAATATACAGAGCCGCGTAGAAATGCTGCACGGCGTACTTGAAGTGGATTCCTCCGGCACAGGGTCCACCTTTACCATTGAATGTGCTGTAAAAGGATAATAGTTATGATAAAAGTAGTATTGATAGATGACCACCCGATAGTAATGGAAGGCCTGAAAAACCTCATTTCCCGGCATGAAGACCTGATCGTCACCGGTTGCTTCAGCAACGGCAAGGCAGGACTGGAAGGCATTGCGGAGCTACAGCCGGATGTAGTGCTGCTGGACATCAACCTGCCGGACATCAGTGGTATTGATTTATGTCAGCAGGTGAGGAAGCATGATAAAGACGTACGCATTATTGCGCTCAGCGTACATAACGAAAGACCTGTTATCAAGAATGTGCTTAACAGCGGCGCCAATGGCTATGTATTGAAGAACTCCGTGGGCGACGAGATCATCACTGCTATCAATACGGCACTCAGTGGCACCACCTATCTCTGTAATGCTGCCAGGGATATTGTGAGCCAGGTACAGGAAGGAGAACTAACCGATATACCAAAGATCACCCGCCGTGAAAAAGAGATCATGGGCCTGGTGAGCAAAGGCCTTACTACTACGCAGATTGCGGAGCAGTTGTTTATTAGTCCGCATACAGTGGAGAGTCATCGTAAGAACCTGATTGAAAAGTTTGATGTAAGCACCATGACGGCGGTGATCAAGCTGGCTACGCAATATGGATTGATTTAACCAGGGAGAAAAATTAGCTGTTTTCAGGGATAAGAAACCCTTTCCGGTGGTTGTAGCTTTGTGATAACAAAACGAAATTATAACACACTAAAAGAAAACAGCATGGATAAGAAAACACTCGCCATCATCTCCTATATCACTATCATTGGATGGGTGATTGCCTATTTTCAGTATAAAGATAAAGAACGCGACCCGTTTGTAATATACCACCTGAAGCAGAGTCTGGGCCTTGCTATCATAGGCCTGCTGCTCGGTGTAGCCACCAGTGTGGTGATCAGCATTATCCCTGCCTTGTCTGTAGTAGCCTATGCCAACCTTGCTGTGATGGTGTTGTGGATACTGGGAATTCTTACTGCAGCAAAAGAGCAGAAGAAGCCTGTACCTGTGATTGGCGCTATGTTTGAAAACCAGTTTGCTTTCCTCAATGTTAATGCTTAACCTGTTTCATTATTCTTTCCAAATATGCAAAAGATAGGATCATTCTTCGTTATCATTGGCCTTTTGTCCATTGTAGCCGGTTTTTTCAACTACGTACCCAAAATACTGATCTGGATCTATAATTGGGGAGATGCGGTAGCATGGGGTATCAAGATAGGACTGTTAATATTTGGTTCTGCCTTGTACCTGCTCAGTGCAAAAACCAGGAACACTTAAGTACAGTTACTAGACAAGTGATGATACGAGTAATTACCAGCTTTATTATATAAACGACATATCAGCACTATATCTCCGTTGGAAACCATGAGTAAGGGCCTGCTTCGTTGGAAGCGGGCCCTTATTGATTTCCGGGATACAAGGTGAAGCTAAGTCATACAGACAATAACGGAGAAGCAGATACGTAGTGTAATAATTCAGGGTGGGATGCGACAGCTGCATAACTCAAAATAACTTCGCTGAGGTATAACAACTGCCTGACATTTTATATCGTGTAAGTACACGAGCTTTGGTACCTGGCTGAAGAAAAGTATCGGGCAATTCCTTTCCAGGCAAGCCTTTCATGTAACAGTTCAAAACATCTTATTAAACAAAAACAGGACCTTTAGGGTCCTGTTTTTTAAGCGCTGGTAATAAAACAACTATACTGTAAATTAAGGGCCTATTTTGTCTGGCCAGGCTCCTGCAGTATGCTGGTGGGAGTGGCCGGGATAATGAACTCGCTGGGATGGACGATGAAATCAACGTTTTCAAATCCTTTCGCCTTGAAGTACATTCTGTAAAATTCATATTTCAGGTGAGCAATTCTTTCCTGGTGTGTCTGGCATACATTCTTGTAATCCTTTTTGGAGGGCTCTTGCATAAAATTGATTTAAATAATGAGTATAGAATTTTGGTGATTAATAAACGTTGCTACAAAAAAAATTGCTGTTATTAAATCCAATCAGTGCATGATACACGTATTTACCTCTTGAGCTTTTGTTTTACATTATTTACTGCACTTGCAGGCAGCCATATAAAAAAGAGAGTGTATTTTATATGGTGTGTACCAGAATCGGGTAACCAGTAAACCTGGATTAACGATTGATTAACATGCATAAGATTGTCCATTTATAAATCAACATTTTAAGTAACTAACCACTATGTCTATAGTAGGGTTATATATTCGTGCCGGTTACTTTTTTGTTGGATACTTTAGCAACGGGCATTTAAGCAGAAAAAATATTAAAAAAAGGGGCAGAACATTTGCGGAAAGGAAATCATTTTTACCCTTGTATTGAAACATGAGTATAGCATCAGATTTTTCAGGGCAGCTTTAATACATAAAGAAAAGGACTGTACCCGCAGTCCTTTCTTATTTAGAAACTACATACACCAAAGCAGCAAACTGCAAGCCTTCATAGCTTTTATACAGTTTTTAAAATCACCTTATCACAGGAAGTGCAGGGGACGCTGCTGTTAATTTCTTTTCTTCTGTTGGCATGCAGGCCAGGCATTATGCCGGATCTTCCTCCGGGCCGGTTTCATCCTGCCATTCCTGCTCAAACTCCGAAGTAGTTTTTCCGGTAATTTCTTCCATAATGTCTACACCATTTGGTATATCCAGTATCCTGGAGCCCAGGGTAATATATTGTAATTGCCAGAGCTCGCGCTTCAGAGCCCTGATACGTAATAGTGACTCTTCGTACAGCGTTTTGTAGTCTGGGGTGGGGGTTTCTTTCATAAACAAGAATTAAGGCTATTTTAAAGCAGTTGAGTGAATAAAAAGGATCCAGTAAAAAAATGTCCTGTTGAAAATCCAATATCTATCTCCGCTCCGTATCTACCTTCTATACAATGCTATTCTCTTGTCAGCTGTTGTATCATCAATCCATAATTAATGGAAATGGTATTGCTATAGCTATCGTACTATCTTCAGCACTACTATTTTTTAAACATATATCAACAAGCCTTAGATCAGTCTTCTAATCAATCCTCTATTAATATCAGCGTTAACAGTGACTAGCTACTATGTCTATAGTTTGGCTTCTTTCGGTAAAACCTTTTTTTAAAAAACCAGGCAGTTTAGGCAATGTACCGGTATCTGCGTCATATACAGTACTGCGCCTGGTTTTGTATAACTGCATTCTCAGGCACCTCCTTGTTGAATAACATCCGTTTAACATGCTTATTCCGTTCTAACCTTTAATTTCAAGGTTAGGTTTTAAATATGATTGCTATCTCTATAGTGGTCGATTCGTACAAACATACAAAAGGCCGTCTCCACTAGCTGGAGGCGGCCTTTGTTGATTACAGCCCCGTCAGCAACTACCAGTAACGGCTATACGAAATTTATCTTACAAAACCAGCAACAGCTGCTATGCTGTAAATCCAAACCATATCCGGAAAACGTTAATATAAATGATCAACTATTCTGTTTTCCAATCCGTTTTGTTCAGTTGCAGGATGAGTAATTTCCTGCAACTGGCATCTGCGGAATAGTGGCACAATAGCTATTTTCAGCGCCTGGCGCTCACCATATTAATCTGGATTCATAATGGGTATTTATAATGAAATTAATAAGGGTTAACCAATAATGGCCGCTATCTCTATAGCAGGGCCACTAATTTTAACAACAATCACTTTCATCACCACCTACCCGGGCGTTTTCCTGGACTCCCATAAACCGACACAATTCTCAATGAATAACAACTGCCTAACAATTCCAATAAAAGAATTGAAGTACATTTAATCTGGGTTAACCAGTATTGACCACTATATCTATAGAAGGGTCTCTCGTTTAAACAATAAAGGATCCTACGCTGGATCCTTTTTGTTTTTATACAAACAGCTGCACGTTCCTCCTCCTATTCCTTATCATACTCCACTTACTTAGGCCATCATGGCTAATTGTAACGCAAAACACCAATCCGGCAGAATAACCAAAGGTTAACACCACCGCTGCCTTTACTGTCTTACTTTAGTTGCGGGTTAACAAACTTTAGGAGGAACGGGCCTCTCTGTCTAGAGACTGGCCTTTTTTATTTCAGCTCCTTCATCATACGCCCCTGCTTCCAGCCACTGCTTTCTCTAAAAAAAATACCTTTTCAACAGCATCTTTTAAACGTTGGCACCAGTCATTTTCAAAGTGGCTACTATAGCCCGTTAACGCATGGTTGTATCACGCTTCAACTACTCCAAAATTCACCGGAGAATAACGAGCGGCTAACAATTTCTATTTGCAGGCTCCCCTATATTTGTAATGCAAGAGGAAATACCAAGGAAGGTGATAATGAGGCACCTTCCAAAAATCTACAAATGCAAAATGGTGGTGTGGGGAAACACCACCATTTTTGTTGTTATAACTCCCGTCGTTAAATTCCCCCATTCGACTACCGTCATCGGATTAACCAATGCTTAACGGATGCCTAACAAAACTTTTCCGGCATTGCACTACTTTGCAGCACGATTTATCGTTTGAATCAAAGTACAGCAGTGGTGGTACATTAACAACGCCATTGCTGTATACTTTTGCAGCCCCCGAAGATTCGTTTAGTCTGCCGCGTTATTACCATCCCGCTAAAGTCTCACGCTATACCTACATATATATTAACAATAAATACAATCTCTACCTAAGCCGCTCTACCCTCCCCAGGTATTCTTTTATGGTATTACATTTGCTTCTATCAGCACCTGTAAAAAATCCTCATACCCGTTTACTATGATCAAAAAAATTATCACCCTCTGTATGCTTACTGCAGCTTCCGTCAGCTCCTTCGGCCAGACATTCAACACCCAACGCATAGACATGCTCCTGAACATCCTGGAACAGAAAGACAAATACATGGGCAGCATCGCCGTTTCACAGAACGGCCACCTGCTATATTCCCGCGCCATCGGCTACAGCGATATTGCTACCAGCAAACAAGCCACCACAGATACCCGCTACCGCATCGGCTCCATCTCCAAAATGTTTACAGCAGCCCTGATCATGCGCGCCGTTGAAGAAAAGAAAATAACACTCGCCCAAACACTGGACAAATACTACCCGCAAATACCCAATGCCGGGAAAATAAACATCCGCGAACTGCTGACCCATCGCAGCGGCATCCACAACTTCACCAACGATTCCATCTACTGGACCTACTATACCCAGCCCAAAACAGAAAAGGAAATGATGCAGCTGATTACCGCATCACCGAGCGACTTTGAGCCCGGCACCAAACTGGAATACAGTAATTCCAACTACGTCATCCTCACCTTTATCCTCGAAAAGCTATACGGCAAACCCTATGCGGAACTGCTCCAAACAAGGATTGCCCAGCCACAGGGATTAAAAAACACCTACTTCGGCGGTAAAATCAACACCGCCAATAACGAATGCTACTCCTATTTCCATAACGACAAATGGACCCTGGCCCCGGAAACATCGTCCACCATCACACAGGGAGCAGGTGCACTGGTGTCCACCCCTACCGACCTGACCATCTTTATAGAAAAACTTTTCAATGGCAGCATCGTTTCTAAAAATACCCTGGATACGATGATGGTCATGCATGACAAGTTCGGCATCGGTATGATCCAGGTGCCCTATTTCGAAAAATACGGTTACGGACATACGGGCGGCGTGGATGGCTTTCAGTCGGCGGTATATTATTTCCCGGACGAAAAGCTATCTGTTGCCATCGAGGGTAACGGTGTCGACTATCCCAACAACGACATCCTCCTATGCGCTTTAAGTTGCTATTACAACCGCGACTTCAACATCCCTACCTTCACCAGCTTTACGCCTGCCGTTGCCACACTGGACCAGTATACCGGCAATTATACCAGTACCGCCCTCCCTTTAAAAATCCAGGTAAGCCGACAAGGTACCAGGCTGTTAGCCCAAGCCAGCGGCCAGCAGCCATTTATGCTGGAAGCCGTTTCTGCCACCACCTTCCATTTTGATATGGCCGGCATCGTGCTGGAGTTTGACGCAGCGAAGAAACAGATGATACTTAAGCAGGGAGGCAAAGAATATATTTACGTGAAAGAATAGCATTTGATATATACAAGAATATTTCGTTTGATTTTGCATATGCCCCATGCTCCGCGTGGGGCATATTGCGTAGCTATCTAAATGGATTTTAATTACTTACATTTTGTTCCGACTTTGTTCCGGCTTTGTACGCACTTTATAGGCGTTTCCATTTGTCATCCAATATGTGTGCGTTTAGATTTGGAATAATTCCACTTTTAAATATCCACATATGAAAAAAACAATGAAGACCTTTCTTCCCGGCCTAATGCTATTACAGGTCGGGCTACTGACCTCCTGTATCAAAGCACGCATTATCCTGCCCTATCCACACGGCGACACAGGTACTGTAGTAACCACCAACAGGTATTACATCGACAACAACGGCACCGATTCCCTCGATGGCAAAACACCGGCTACGGCCTGGAAAACGCTGGCTAAAGTAAATGCCACCACTTTCCAGCCCGGCGATTCTGTATTATTTAAAAGGGGCGGTTCCTGGAGTGGTAGCCTGATCATCAAAAGCGCCGGCAACAGCAATGCCCGCATTACCTTCGGAGCTTATGGTTCCGGCAACAACCCGCAGATCACGGGTAACAACACCACCTTATCTGCGGTGCTGATCCAGGATGCGAAGTACCTGACTTTCGAAAATTTTGACATCAGCCATCCGCGGGCAGTGCGGCCGCCGGACATCTCTTTGTGTGGCATCTATGTAGCATTGGCTACCAACGGCGTTTATCCCGGTATCGCCATTAAAAACAATTATATCCATGATGTAGAAGGTATGCCCATCACCAACCGGCACATGCAGGGTGGTATTTTCGTGCGCTCCAATGCAGCACAGGCTAATTTTGATAGTCTGCTGATAGAAGGCAACAGCCTGGAACGCTGTTCCTCCAGGGGCATCCTCATGGGTGATGGCAGCAACAAGGATACGGCTTTCTACAATAACAATATTGTTATCCGGAATAACGTCATCAACTATACGGCGCTGGAAGGGATTATTGTATATACCTGCAAAAATGTGCTGATAGAAGAAAACCGGGTATTGAATGCCGGGGCCAACAACCTGGGTGTAAACATGAATATCGTACTGGCGGGACTATGGGGCAGGGGTAAAAATATGACCATTCAGCATAACGAGGTAGCCTATACGCGGCTGACCAATCCGGTGCCTTATGCCTCTATGGATTCGGAAGCCTTTGATATTGACCTGAGCAGTCCGGGGTATACCATCATACAGTATAATTATTCGCATGATAATGAAGGCGGCTTCTTTCTGCATATGGGCGATCCCGGGCCCGACTTCACCTATGGCATTGTCAGGTACAATATCAGCCAGAACGATGGGAATGGCTTTGAAAACAGGGTATTCGAACTGCATGAACATCCCAATGGCAAAGTGGTGCCTATCTACATCTACAACAATACTTTCTACAATGATATCAAGGTAGGTGTGCTGGACAGGGCCGGTGGCACCGGGGTGCATCCGGGGCTGGCATTCCGTAATAACATTTTCTATTCTCCGCAGCTACAGTTCGACGATCAGGCGAATATCGTCTACGACCACAACTTCTACTATCCGGGGGCGGCGGCTGCCAGCGACAGCAACGGACATGCTACCAATCCTATGCTGGTGGCAGCAGGTACTGGCGGCAGCGGCATGAATACCGTGAGCGGTTATAAGCTGATGGCAGGTTCTCCGGCCATAGGCGCAGGCATGGTACTGGCTAATAATGGCGGCAGGGATTTCTTCGGGGAGCTGGTGTCATCAACGCTGGCGCCGGCAGCAGGAGCAGCAGAAAAGCATTAAACAAAAGATGACATGTAGTGCCGCAGGGCTGGTATACAGTTCTGCGGCACTTTTTATTAAGGTATGTTTATTTCTTTGGTAATGGGCAGCGTGTCGTTACGGTTATATATCGCCAGCAGGTATTTTCCGGTGGGGAGATTTACATTAAACACCGGTGCTGCCGGAAAGTGCACGTACACGGCAAGCAGTTTATCAATATCCTTCATGCGCGTGTATTCGTTAAAGTTATATAGGAGAAGTAGAGAAGAATCTGCCGGTTTGATGTGATAATCTGCGAGATTTATTTTTGCCTGGTGGCTGCTATCCGGTTCCAGCATGGCATCGGGGTAATGTACCTGGAGGTCGTAGCGTTCCGGCCTGCTATTGACCAGGCTGTCATTTTTCAGTAACAGGAAAGGTGCAGTGCTGCCGGCCCAGTCGATCTTCATTCTGTTGCCGTCTTCGGCATCGATGCAATACGGAACGGTATGTGTGAACTGCTGGTAATACATCGCCAAAGTAATCTGCGTTGGCTTACCGGTATATTTGTGGATGTGTGAATGTCCGCCCAGCAGTACCACTTTGCCGGTATCTTTCGTTTTGGCCAGGGCATTAATCAGGTTGGTTGCCTGCATGGAGTCTCTTTTGTTCCAATTTACATAATCACCTTCATCTTCATAGGCTATCAGTGTAAACCCATTTTCAATGGCGGTACGCACGAGATTGGCGTACAGCGGATCCCTGGTATAGTAGCCCGAAGTGGAGGACGGCAGATCGTGGATATGATCATCATGATATGTTTCCATGGCTAATTTCGTGTAGCCCAGCTTTTTCAGGTCTGGTAAAAGGGACTGTAAAAATATCCGTGTTCTGACATCTACATGTACCTCATTAAAAAACAGGGCAGGTACTTCCTTTGCCCGCTGAAGGATATAATCCTTTGCAGGGATAGTCGTATAGCCGCTGTCTTGGGGAATCTTTGTAAATGCCCACCCGGGCAGTTTTCTATATAGCTCAACCGCCTGCTTGCCTTCTTCCAGGAAGGTGTACCTGGTAGCCAGGTGCTGATATAAATAATTTCTTTCGTTGAGGGTGAGGTTTTTGGGGAGATAGGCAGCCGCTTCCTGCATCCCCTGGAGCTCCACCACATAAGGATTTCCTTTTACGCCAAAAGTTTCCAGTTCGAAAGCATTGAAGCCCAGATCAGGAATTTGCAGCAGCAGGGTTTTAATAATAGCCCTTGTCTCGTTTAAGAAACTCGTTTTGATAAATTCCTGTGTATGGTGGCCGTCTTCCGGCGTATAGGCGGAAGCGTAGTTTAGTCTGAATACAAGATTATAGGCTCTTTTTCCCTTAAAAGTATACTGGGCGATGATATCCCCGCGATTGTTACCGGTAAATCTTTCGATAATTTTTACTCCGTCTGCAAACAACACATCATTGGATTCGTGGACGATATTTTTCTCTTTGAGTTCAATTTTGCTGCTATCTCCGGCGAGCAGGTAAACGCTCAGGTATTGAGATACGAATGTTTTGCCCCAGCAAATAATATGCCGGCTCAGTTTACGGGACTGGCGACATTCTTTTTCAAAAGATTTCCTGGCGGCTGCGCCGGGCGCATACAGGTGGTAATCCCCGAAAACGGTCAGCTGCAGGCTATCCGGATATATGCGAACCATGTACTTGCCATTCACCGGGATGACATTCGGTGGATCATAGGCTACTGGTACAGGTGTTTTACAGGCGGCGGCTGTCAGGATAACAGCACAGGTTATGAAGATATGCCTGTATAGGATTAAACGGGTCATCATGATGGCATTCAGGTTGGGTTGTTATTGGGTATCAACCAGACAACCTGCGTTACGCGCAGGTTGTCTGGTGAGGTTATAAAGTATTTTCTACAGAAAGCGTAAAGCCGTTTCCGGTATCCGGAACAATCATCATTTAATCTCCAATTTATCAAGTACACCGTATACGATTCTATCGCAGCGGATGAGGTGGAATGGAAACACCACATCATTTTTGTAGAAGTTGCTGATATGTTCGCGTAACATTATTTTGGCCCTGATCTGGCGAACTTTTACGTTTACCCGGGAGATCTCCAGTACTTTACTGGTTTCGGCTACGTTGAGTTGTTCAATTTCCCGCAGCACGAAAACAGACCGGTATTTCTCCGGTATGCTGAGGAGGGCCTGTTCCAGTACTTTACCTAATTCCTTGTTAATAACTGTATCCACGGGGGTAGCTTTGGTTTTATCCTGACGCTCCGTTACAGCTGAAATATCTTCACTGGGCATTCTGTTTCCTTTCTTCAGGTGCTGGTGACACTCGTTGATCAGGATTCTTTTGAGCCAGGTCCCAAAAGCGGCTTCCTGCCGGAATTTGTCCAGGTGCTGGTAGGCATTGATGTAGGTGATTTGCATAACGTCCTCTACATCCATGTCGTTATTCAGGAAAGACATTCCAAGCCGGAACAGGCTTGTATTATGGCGGCGCATCAGTTGTTCGTAGAGGCGCTTCTCTCCTGCCAGTACCCTGGCGATAAGTTCATTGTCGGTTAGCGTTTCAACAGGTTGAGTAATAGTCATTCAGTAGGTTATTAGATGGTTAAGATGAAAATAAGTTACAAAAACCTGGAAATTTTTGTAACCTTTTTTAAAACCCGCACTCTAATCAAATATAAGGGGCTTGTAAACCCCTGAATATTAACCTGAATGACTGAAAAAACGCACAAACGAGTAAAATGAGTGTATCACAACATTTGCATCAAGATGCCCTATCATTGCCAAAACTGACGCACCAACGCGTACAGGAACTAAAACAGACCGGGAAGGGCCAGCGTATTATACAGGAACCTTTTGCTACGTTACCCTTTTTAGTAAAATCACTGACCAGAATTTTCGAGGGTAAGCTACACCTCTTTGAACGGGCACGTGCCACCAATAGCGCCTGTCCGGAAGGCATTACCACAGATTCCCTGGTAGAAGATTACGAGTTCCTGGAATTCGTTCAGTTCATTATGTTCACCAAATGGACAGAAGAGCAAGGCGCCAGCCATACTGAAATAGCTTACGGACAGTTACGCGCCAGCTGAGGCTTATTTCCGGGAAACCATAAAGACACAAAACCATATAGCGCGAACGTGTGAAGATAAATGTTACTGTCGTAGCTTAGTTCAGGACGATTAGAGAATGCCAGCATAGTCAACATCGGATCTCTATAAATATTTATTTAACCAGGAAATGCAGGAAGGAGATTCCCGCAGGGGCTTTTATTTCTATATCCTGATCTCACCTGAAGACGTTATCCCTGGCTATTATCTGTCATGTTAGCATAGAAATCTTTCCAGTAATTACTATAAAGATTGGAGGTCGTTAAAAGATGGGAATGGGCGCCATAGTGAACCGTTTCCCCATTCTCAAGGATGTAGGTTCTGTCGCTGAATGTCTGTAACAAATGTAGCCTGTGTGTTATAAAGATAATACCCATCTTTTCTTTTAACCGGAGGAGCAGGTCAATCACCATCTTCTCTGTATTCCGATCCATGGCGGCGGTGACCTCATCCAGTATCAGCAATTCCGGCTGATGGAAAAGCGCACGGGCCAGTCCGATCATCTGGCGCTGTCCGCCGGAGAGGTTAACCCCCTCTTCCCCCACCATGGTATACCAGGCATGAGGTAAGTCGTTAAAAAATGTTGTCAGGCCATTATTATTCAAAAATAACATTACCTCTTCAGGCGAGCTGGCGGCATCATTCAGAGTGACATTATCCAAAATGCTACCATTAAAAATATGTACCTGCTGAGGCACAACTGTAATGATTTTACGCCATTGCCCCAATGGAAAATCCTGTAAATTCATAGCTTCATTAATGATAACAGCTCCATTTTCCGGCGTATAAAATCCCTGCAGTAATTGCAGCAATGTACTTTTACCACAGCCACTTTCGCCGGTAACAGCGATAATTTCACCTTTACGGACTTCCAGCGACACAGCTTTTAACAATAAGCTCCGTCCCGGAAAACGGAAGGAAAGTGCCTTTACCTGTAACAATGCAAAGGGTGGCTGTGCATATGGCACTAGCTGATCATGGTGGAGCTTTTCTTTTTCAACCGTCAAAAATTCGAACATTCTGTTGAATGCGACTACCGCTTCATTAAAAGAAATAGACGCCAACGCCAGATCAGCCACAGCCGGCAATAATATACTGGCGCCTCCGAGGATAGCCATTAACTCCCCCATTCTGATATGGCCGTTCATCACCCCCATGCCGGTAAAGAGAATTACGGCAATAAGGAAAAGTATACCTGCGGTATTGGCCAGAAAACCAAGCCTGATACGAATACCGCCGAGCCGAAAAACACTATCCTGATAGTTGGTATATACCTGCTGGTTGAGCGCTGTAAATAATGGCTCTTTCCCGAAATTCTTGATGGCTTCCACCCCCGACAAAGTAGAAATATAGAAGCTCTCACTCTGTGCATAATCCTGCATAACATGCTGCTGGGCCCTGCTGACAGGTTTATAATAATACCTGATCAGGTAGAAATAGACAGGAACAAAGACCAGCGCCATCAATCCAACTATGATGGAGTAGAAAAACAGAAAGATCGTAAAAACGACTACAACAATTACATCGATGATAGTTACAGCAGCAACCTGGTTCACCACCTGCTGAATGCGGGTGGTGTCGTTCAGCCTGGACACCAGTTCACCAATCTTTCTGCTATCAAAAAAATATTTTTTGAGGAACAACAGGTTACCGTAAAACACATGGATGATACGACTGTTAAAGTTTTTCCCTTGTATCAACAGCAGGTGCTGTCGCAGGTAATTCAATAACTCTTTAATCATCAGCACAACTAATACCAGGCCTGTAATCAGTAAAAAATCTTTTACTTTTTTATCCGGTAAAATATGATCGATGAGTCGCTGCGTAAAAACAGCCATAACAGTTTGCATTGTAGCGGCCGCAGTTCCCAGCAAGGCGGCAATGCCCAGTAAATGACTATCCGGGATGAGTAATTTTTTCAGCCAGTCAAGTTTCAATTTATTGGCATCACCCACTTTAGCAAATCCATCTGTGGGAGTCAGGGTCAGACAGGCCTTTGACTTCCAGCAATGTTCAAGCGTTTCCGGCGAAAGTAAGGTAAGTCCATTTGCCGGATCACCGATGATAAATCCGGGGTTGGCCACCTCATTATTGGGGCCGTAGCAAACAACATAATGATGATCTCCTGGTTTCAGCTCCACATGTAATATTACGGGCGTTGTTTGTACCGCCAGCGCCCCAATCGTACCCCGTGCTCCTGCTGCATCAAAACCACATGCAGTAGCTGCCTGCTGCATTCCCAGCAAAGTAGTGCCACTAATGGTGGTACCACTTTTACGGCGTAATTCATTTAGTGTATGATCACCGCCATGGTAGCGGATCACCGATAATAAACAAGCCACTCCGCAATCGCTTTTCTCTAGCTGTTTTGTAAACGTACTGGAAATACGTTTGGGGAAAGCAGTTTTCATAATAAGCTTTTTAAAACAAGGTCCATTCTGGTTTCGCCGTTATATTGGTTTACGAGGTGCCTGTCGCTATTATAAATAAGGAAAGAAGGCGTCAGGACGACACCAAAATACCGGTATATATCTCCCGGGCCTGCTTTCAGCAAGGTAATGCCGCTCATAGCAGAAAAACCGTATTTGTCACCAAATTGCTTCATCGCAAGGATAGAACAGTCTGACACCAGTAGCAGGTGAATACTATCCAGTGAGGATTTATGCTGAAGAATATCTTTCGCTTCCTGGTTACAACTTTCACAGTCCGGCTGGTAAAACACAAACACCGTAGGGCCGTTCCAGTTAATATCCTGTGATGTAAAAGGAAGACTATCGACCGTATAGCAGCGGAATGCAGGCATTTCCTTTAATTTCGTTGTCATCTTTTTCTTCCACTGCAGCTGCTGAAATATTTTAAACGATAGCAGCAATACCAGCAGAAAGAGCAGCAAGGCGATTATTACTTTGAGACTTTTCTTCATGGTCATTGGATTGATACAGTAAAAAATACAATGATCAGTAACCAGATCAATAATCCAACACCATAGGTACAGCAGACAAACAACAAATTGGAGAGAAAGGGTTTGCTATTATTGTACGACAATAATTTTGCGAGCAGCAAAGCATAAAAAACCTCCCAGATATTGATCGTTTGCAGGGGATATAGCTGCCATTTTTCCAGGTGATGTTGCTTTAAGAGGTCGTAAAGCGAAAAGGGGATGATATTCAATTCTATGAGATCTGCCGGCATCCGGATGCATCCGAAGATAAACAGTTTGGTCAATAACATGAGTGCGAAGACGGCTTCAGCTTTAAGGCTGATGTTAAAGTACTTCATAAATGCCGCCTCATCGGATTTCAGGATACCACCGATGCTCAGGCATACTGCAGTATAAAGTACGCGGGATATTATCACCAGAGGTAGAAAGAGCAGCGATATCCATGCCCATCTTTTGCTTGTTTCCAGCACTGCTGCCACATTATCATCGGATAGTTGTGTGATGTAGGTCTGATGGATGATATCATAGTTTAAATAGTAAATATTGATGAGCAATGCATAAAGCATTGCCACAAAACAGATCATCCCAAAGTAGAAGTATCTGTTGGCAGCATTCAGGGTATCCATAATATAGGGATGGAAATGTTATTTAACTTGTTGCATAAAGTAATCTGTCAGCTCAGCAAGTGTGTCCGCATCTGTTGGCACATCTTCAATTATCTTTCCATTTTCCAGTAAAATAATTCTGCTGCACAATTCAGCAACATGTAACAGGTCATGACTGGATAAGAGTATGGTGATGCCCAGTTGCTGATTCATCTGCCGCAGGATTTGTTTTAGTCTGATCTGTGAGCTGGGGTCCAGGTTGGCAAATGGCTCATCCAGCACCAGGTACGGACAACCTCTTAACATAGCGCCGACAATGCCTATTTTATGTTTATTTCCGGTAGAGAATTCGCGTATATACTTCGTACCTGTTTTGAATGATTCATCGGTAAATGGTTCGATCAATTTCCAGGCTGTGTCCAGGAAAGTCTTGTCTGTTGCAGATATAGCAATGATAAAGTCGAAATATTCCTGCGGAGTGAGGTACCCGATTAAAAAATTTTCGTCCAGGTAGGCGGCCACCATTGACTTCCAGTCTTCCGTTATCCAGGTATTTAATTTTTCCACAAATACTTCTCCGGTGTCTGGCTGTGTCAGCCCCAGGAGTGTCCGTAGCAGCGTAGTTTTTCCGGCACCGTTATTACCGACAATGCCCAGCACCTGACCAGCTGGAATATCTAGTGATGCTATATTTAATACCGTTCTGCCTGAATAGCTTTTTGATATATCTTTTATGTTGATCATAATTATTTACCGTTTGATTTAAATGCGGCTGTCAGGAATTGTTTCTGTTCCATTAAATCCTTATGCAAGGATTTAATCACCGGCCTTCGTAGCACCAGTCCGGCAAGGCCAACAGTGAGTATGGCCATAATGCCGGCTTCTGGCTTTCCGGTCAGCCATTTTACCACAACGTATAATAGTAACTGTCCACACAACATGGACATATAAAATACCGTCTGATACAGCGTACTTTCTCCCCAGTTGATAATAGAACCTTCATTCAGTTTTATTTTCCGCTTATTTCTGTTGGCCATAAAAAGAATACATGGCGCAGAGATGCCAAGATTAAAAATAAATACGGCAGTACTTATCAACAATATATGATACCCTATAAAAGCAAAAGGGATGGCGACTATATACATAATACCGTAGAGTATATACAGCAACAGGATTTCTGCCTTTATGAAATTAACCGAGTTTCCGGGGAGCAACATTAACAGGTCCATGTATTCTCCTTGCCAGCCATACATGTACTGTCCGTAATTTAGTGCCAGCACACTATTCAGCAGGAAGGAGAAAAAGCATAGCTGCCCCCAGCTACTGGTGAGGCTATGTTTCGAGAGCATATAAAACAGATAAATACATAGTACCAGGGCCACCGCAAAAATCTGCCTGGTACGCTTATTTCTTACAATCAGTTTCAACTCATTACCTAAGTATAAACCAACGGGGGTATTGTTATTCCGGAAAATAGCGGAAAAATTAAGATGTAGCCATTTACGCCGGGGTTCTTCCTGCAACTTATCCCAGTTATGTAATACATACCTGAGCCTGTGGCTGACCATCAACCAGATCAATCCGGCCAGCATCCATATTACTGCAATGAGGCAGACAGTAAAAGTTATATTTTTCGAGAAAATGACCAGGTAATTTTTAATAGGCAGTAGCTGGAAATGATCTGTCAGCAGGAGTATTATAGTCAGGATAGGAATACCTGAAATAAAAACAATCGTTTTTTTGTTCTGGAGCTTTATCCACACCATCAATAGATGATTGAGCAGGGCCACACTCATGATAGCTGTAATCCATAAGGCAGACAGTCCAATTCCATATGCAGGCAGCAGCATTGAAGGCAGCATTCCTATCAGTGGAAAAAGGATATAGATATTGAGATAGGAAAATAGTCCAATCGCCATAAACACCGCTGCTATGGTAGCCCGTTTGACAGGTAGTAAGGTATACAGTTTAAAATTAAATTCAGGCAATTGTTGCAGCAACAACCGGATGTTGATATCTAACAGGAGGAAGTAGAAAAAAGACCGGTTCATTAAAATCAACGGATCTTCTCCCGGAAACATCATTTGGAATAAGGGTTTCACGGCTGTGCCGAATAGCCATAACTCCAGGCTTACCAACAGGTAAATTCCCAGCCTGACCCACATCATAACACTCTTACCACCTCCGCTTAAACTTCTGATGAATGCTTTTCTTTCTACCGACAGCATTGTCTTCAGCATATATATCTAGTAGTTACAGGTTAATACAGCAATAATGGTTATCTGAAAAGGGTTTATAAACAGCTGATTACAATGCCCTTTACATTGTAAGAGGACCCGGTGTATTTAAATCGGTACACCGGGTCGGGGCTGATTGAATTACTTCAACTTGGTTGTCAGCATACAACCTAATGTTGTGAGGCCACCAACCAGGGGATTCATGCCAGCGCCAATACCAGCGGCCAGGCCAAGCATTGCACAGCCATAAGAAGCACCTGCTTCGCCACCTAAAATAGTTTCCATTTGGGATAATTCAAGTTTCTGCATTTTTTACAGGATTTAAAAAGTATACGGGTCGTCTTTATTAGGCATACACCCAATACTCCCTTACAATGGCCATTGAAAAACTTTTGCTATAATATAATACTAGTAAAGAAGAAGGTTAAACTGGGTTAAAAAATCCTCTCGCCGCTCAGGAACGATAACGATATTAAAATTTGATTAAAAAGCAATTCAGATAATGGTTTTAATATGACCAAAATAAGCTAATTGTTTTGTAAATGCCAAAAAACAAACAGGCTTGATAATTATAAAATAGAAATAAAAAATATATAATCAAAATACGCACTCCTAACTAATTTCAAATACAATATCAATACATTCAAACGCAACAAAAGAAAAACAATACATCAATATGTAAGCAATAGCATATCTTAAAAGATGTATGAACAAACCGAAAGGCAAGTCTGGGCCTAAGAAAATTCTTTCAGCTATAACTATTGTTTTATCCATCCCTTTTCTCTTACTTGCAACCCTTATCACTATCCTATGGGCTGGAAATTATATGCGACTTTTGTTTCGCCAACACATGAAGTAAACTTTGACGACTTGCTGGGCAGGCTGGAATTACCACCACTCACTCCCATTGAAGACGAACCTTTTGAAGTAGCGCTTTATCCGGATGAAGGGCAGATATACATCGGCGAACACAACAACTGCCTGATTATTACCAACTACGAGCTTACAGATGCCTGCATGACCAGTGAATTTTCTCCGCTGGAAGAGGTGCTGATGGCCGAATTTCCTGATGCCGAAATATGTACACTGGTATTACATTCTGTTGTTAATTACTTTGGATATGCTGTCATTAAAAACGGAGAGAAAATAAGGGTAAGAGCGGGAGATTCTGAGTATGGCGTGGGCATAGATGAAGGTAGTCCTTTGGAGGAGGAACTTCCCTTCCTCCATTCCCCCCGTTTCAAGGATGACAACAGCCGTAGAATAAGCCGTGATGGCAACAATACCTATGTTGACTGGGATGGAGAAGGAATTGTTTTTGCCATTGCCGGCCGCTATTTTGGTGAGCCGATGGACAGAAACGATGCACTACTTTTCGAGACCAACCTTAAAGGCTTTAGCTATCCGGTTGCCGACCCCATCAAAACAGCAGCTGCCAACACGGCATCAAAGCCATGGTGGAAGTTCTGGTAAACGTATAGCCGTTCGGGTTTCACCGGAGCATATCATTTACTCCCGGCGTACAGCATATTTAAAGGCACTGGAAAGTCATCCGCATCTTCCGGTTTAATATAGAGTGGTTGCGGATTATCAGTACCCTTTATATGCAGGTATTCTATGCGCAGCGCATGATATCCTTTATCCAGTGGCACCATATAAAACTCGCCGATATTGGTGATATGTTTACCCAGATACTGGCGGTTATTTAAAAACATCCTGAAATCCTTTCCACTCTGTTCGAAGATGTAATATCCAGCCTTTTCGATTTTAATATAGCCTTCCATGGCAAGCGCATAGCCCGTTTGCGGTGGAAGTGCCGACAGATCAAATTGCTGGCCGGTATTACCGCTACGTACAGGCGTCAGGGTAGTAAGGTCTGGTAATGTTGTCCAGCTGCCTTCATAGTAGCGGTACTGCAATCCCCCCGGTTGAATACCTGCCGGCGGCGTTACCGCCCGGATGACACCCCCCAGCTCAAAAAAAGCGCTGTCTTCACGGTTATATTCCGGCCTTACACCTATTGACTTGTACCTTATCAGCGTGCTTTTATGCAGCGTTAGCCTGGTCTGTTCTCCTGATAAAGACGGAGACATAGCTGTAGGCACGGAGCCATCGGTCGTATAGTGTACGTACGGACTATCAGCCAGGTTGGAGCATACCAGGTTAAAAGGCTTGCCTTTAAGGATCAGCCCACCCTGTGGTTTAATCAGCAGCTGGCGGGAACTGAGATATCCATGCGGCGACGCATAGAATCCGCCATAGGAAAATTTAAGTCCGTCCCAAAGACCTTTAAACTGCGTAGAATAATGCGTTTCATTATAATACAGCTGTCGTTTCCACGAGAGTCCGGCCAGTTTTTTTACTGATAAAAGGGAATCCATTTTCGCCAGTCCCATGAAATGAAAAGGGCTTCCTTCGCGGCCCGCCAGCCACAGGGAGTTTTGCAGATGACCTAAGTTAGGCGTGAACTGATCGAAAGATCTGCACAGATAAAAATCATCCCACCACAGGCTGGGATCTACTGCTATGTAGGAAGTAAACAACGCAGGCTCCTTCAGGAAAGCATATACAGCGAGCAACCCGCTGAGCGAGCCACCATAAAGGGAGTGGCCGCTGCTCTTCACGGGGTAGTGCTGTTGTATATAAGGCAATAATTCTGTTTTCAGAAATGCCAGGAATTTATCAGCGCCACCAGTTTCGCCGTAGGTATGAGTAGGCGTAAAATCACGGTCACGCATATCCGTACCATTTTTGATGGTGTTGGGTAAGCCTACCAGTATCAGGTCCGGAATAAAGCCTTCGTTGTTGAGCAGGTTATACTGCGTCCGGGCAAAGCCAGGGATTCCTTCCAGGCAGTAGAGCACTTCATATCTGGTGTTGCCGGCAGGATTATATCCTTTAGGATAAAGAATGTCGATTTTTCTTTCTTCCTGTAAGATATTTGAGTAGATAGAATCTTTTGCCTGTAGCGGGTCCTGGGCGAATGCGCCGATGGTAGCCATGGTAAGCAGCAGGAAGGATAAGCAGGAAAGAATAGTGGTTTTATTGATACGCATAACCGGTATACTATTTATCTTTTGCCAGATATTTACAATATAATTAATGATCATTTACCTGATGGCGCGGTTATGATGCAGGGCGAAGTGTCGTGATGAGCATCCGCCTCTTGATAAGATAACTGGTGGTCCCTATACGAAAATTAGCATTTTCCTGGCAGAGTGTCAGGATTTTGCCTGCGAAAACAGTCGGGCAGGCGGCAATAAACCGTTATTATTATCCAGTGAGGCCTTAAATAATCGTTACCAGCAAGGAAAACTCGAAAAAAAACAATATACTTGCCGTTTCACAGATTTATTAACCTATTACCTAGAACTACTATGCAGCAAGTTTACACGCCCCCGCCAAAGGGAGGGCTCCTGTCGTTCCCTAAGCTAAAATTTACCGGCAACGGTGGCTCCTATTTTGGTATCCTGATCGTCAACGCACTGTTATGCGCCATTACTTTAGGCATCTATTATCCATGGGCCAGAGCAAAAAAACTGGAATTTCTCTATTCTTCTACAGAGCTGGAAGACTCCCCATTTGTATTTAGCGGTACCGGCTATGAGATGTTCAAAGGCTTTATCAAAGCGGTGGGTATCCTCGCAGTATTCTTCATTATTGAAGCACTCCTTGCCAGAGCGATGCTTATACCGGTTGCCGCTGTGGTATACCTGGCATTCATCCTGCTGATTGTTCCTTTTGCCATCCATGGTGCCATGCGTTACCGCTGGTCCAGGACTTCCTGGAGAGGTATCCGTTTCGGTTACCGTGGCAACAGAGGCGAGCTGATGAAACTCTTTGTAAAAGAATTCTTCCTGACCATCATCACCGCCGGAATTTATGGTTCCTGGATGCTGATGAACCTGCGTAACTATATCATTGGCAATATTCGTTTCGGCAGCGGCGAATTCAAATATAAAGGCGATGGCTGGGAATTCTTTGTACTTAACATTAAAGGATATTTCCTTACCATCATTACCCTGGGTATCTATGGTTTCTGGTGGCAGGCCAATATGTTCAGATATTACATCGACAACATGACCTTATCCAATAACGGCAAAACTTTCACCTTCCGCTCCACTGCCACTGGTGGTCAGTTTGCCGGCCTTATCCTCCTGAACCTGCTGATCGTTGTCTTTACCTTAGGTATCGGTTTTGCATGGGCAGAAGTAAGAACATTCAAATTCGTTTGCGATCATATCGAAATTGAAGGTGATGTGGTGCTGGACGAATTACAGCAAACAGAAGAAGAATATACCAATGCTATGGGCGATGATCTCGCTGATGCACTGGACCTGAACCTCGTTTAAGCAAAAGCGCAATGTATACCGGCAAGTATTTCGATAATAAAACCGCCGTGCTGACGAACGCCGATATTCAGCTTCACGCCGAATACCTGGAATTCAATACCGGCAGAGATACGGCAGACAGCCATTTCTCCTGGCTTTACAAGGACCTTGATATCCGCATGAGTGGTAAAACACTACGTATCAATCATCCTTCGGAAGGCGGGTTGGAAATACATGACAGCGTATGCATTGACAGTCTTTTAAAATTAGTATACCCTAACCGGCGCTACTCCATCTATAACTGGGTACGCCGGTTAGGTAATAAAGCGGCGCTCTCCATAGCTGCTTCCCTGATGCTGATAGCAGCGCTATGCTATTTCTACGTACTACCTGCACTGGCAGAACATGTTGCCCAACATCTTCCTAAATCCTTCGATGAAGAACTGGGCAAACTGGTCAGATCCACGATGGAAGAGCCATCCGATGCCAAAGGGAGCCGGCTGCTGACGGCCTTCGCCAGTAAGATCAATTGGGAAAATGGCGATAGTTTAAGCTTTTCGGTGTCGCCAAGGGATATCGACAACGCCTATGCAGTACCAGGCGGAACAATCGTGGTATACCAGGCCTTGCTGAAAAAGATCAAAACGAAAGAAGAACTGGCCGCATTGCTGGCACACGAAAGTTCACATATTAAGTTCAGACACTCTACCCGCAAGCTTTGCAAGCAGATGAGCGCCTCCATACTCATCCAGCTGTTTTTCGGAAATATAGGCGCCTTCTCCACCCTCTACTCCAATGCGGATGCCATCAATTCCCTCAGCTATTCCAGGCAATATGAAAAAGAAGCCGACCTGGAAGGCCTTACCCTGCTGAGAGATAACAAAATCGACCAGCACGGCATGTTGCAGTTAATGCAGATACTTTCCGGCATCAAACATAAAGTAGACATCCCTACTTTTTTAAGTACACATCCACTCACCCAAGACAGGATAAAATATGTGGATGAACAGATAAAGGCCAACCCTGCTCCCGTTACACCACATGAAGACCTGGAAAAGATTTTCAGGGAGATAAAGGCGTTATATCCTTCCTGATCATCGCACATACCGGATTCCGCAACTTACTATCTCCCTAAAACCAACTACCTATGGGTATCTCTTACCACCACCTGAAAATTGTTTCCCCCGATAAAAAAACTTACAGACATAATTACCTGGAGCTGGATAAATTACTGACAGATGTCCCCGAATTTGTGGCAAAAAACGGGCATCTGATTTCCATCATGAAATTTTCAACAAAGGTATTCGTGATCTACTTTTTTATAGATGAAGCAGAACGGCTGGCATACATCAGTAAAAATGGTAAAAGCAAAGACGAAATATTCCTGATCGGCTCACCGGATGAACATACTGCTACCATCCATGCTATTGAAGAAGCGCGCCAGCTTGATGCCGGCATCGCCTACGATCACATCCGGAAAAATGAATATAGCAGAAGAATTTATCCGTTGCACCAAACCGACATGTTTGTTATGTATTATCAGCAGGTGGGACATATGAAATACGCCATGACAGACCCTTTCTATGATGAGTTCGAACAGCTAAAGTACTACTGGAAAACGGCAGACATTCTGAAAGCCGCTACCTATGTATACTACGACGAAATTGATGATGACTGGGTCCAGGAATTTCAGCGCGACTTCGTTGATACCTGGGAGGAAGGAAAAAGTATCTTCTATCATTATTAACCACTACATTTCTCCTATCTTTTCTTTGTTGTTTAATATAACATTAGTTTTATAAAGACCTGCAGCCAGTTGTTTTATCCGGGAGATGATCCCCTGCGTGTCATATCCATATAAGCGATGAAGCTCCTGCTGGGTGCCCTGTTCAGCGAATGTATCCGGCAAGCCAAGCCGGCTGATACCGGCCCTGTAGCCATGTTCCAGCATAAATTCCATCACCGCCGTTCCCACACCACCGGCTATACAGCCATCTTCCACGGTAATAATTGCGGCATATTTACGGAACACTTCATGCAGCAATGCTTCATCCAGCGGCTTGAAGAACCGCAGGTCATAATGGGCTATATCTAACTGAAAATCTTCCAGCTCCTTACAGGCAGCTATAACGTATGCCCCTACAGGCCCGAGGGACAACACCGCGATATCTTTACCGTCCCTTATCCGGCGCCCCTTTCCAATGGGTAGCTGTCTGAATGCGGTATCTGTCCCTGCCGGGATTCCAGCTCCTTTGGGATAACGGATAGCCAAGGGGCCCAGACCGCGTGTAGCCTGTGCCGTATAAAGCAGGTTACTGAAATCTTCCGGATCCATGGGAGCCGCACCGGTAATACCTGGAATACAACGCAGGTAGGCGATATCAAAAGCGCCGTGATGCGTTGGGCCATCCTGGCCTACCACACCGGCCCTGTCTATACAGAACACCACATCGAGTTTTTGCAGTGCTACGTCATGTATCACCTGATCGTATGCACGTTGCAGAAAGGTAGAATAGACCGTGCAATATGGCAGCATGCCATCAGCGGCGAGGCCTGCACAAAAAGTAACTGCATGTTGTTCTGTAATACCTACATCGAATACACGTTCCGGCATTTCCTGCTGCATCCGCGTTAAAGCACTGCCGGAAAGCATGGCCGGCGTTACCGCCACAATACGTGGATTACTACGGGCAAGGGTCATCATCGTATTTCCGAAAACGGTCTGGAAGGTACTGGCAGCAGGTGTTTTATCCAGCTGCTCACCGGTCAGCCGATCAAAAATTTTAGGGGCATGCCAACGGGCATGGTCTGCCATGGCGGGCGCAAAGCCTTTTCCCTTGGTAGTGACACAATGCAGCAGCTTAGGACCGGGTATATGCTTCAGCTTCTCCAATACAGGTATCAGCTTGTTGAGATCATGTCCGTCTATGGGCCCGAAATAACGGATATTCAGTGCTTCGAACAGGTTGCTGTAACGTAGCAAGCCGCCTTTCAGCATTTTCTGCAGCTTGCGGACCATTTCTACCGGCCATTGGTCTGTATGGCCCGGGCGCGCCAGTAAGCGCCGTATATGCCCCTTTAATGCGTTGTAATGCCTGCCGGTAGTCAGGCCGGTGAGATAGTCCTGCAAAGCGCCTGTATTGGCGTCTATCGACATATTATTATCGTTGAGCACTACCAGCATGTTGGGCTGTTCATAGCCGGCGTTGTTCAACGCCTCAAATGCCATTCCTGCTGTCATGGCGCCATCACCTATTACGGCGATATGCTGCCGGGTGTGATTGCCGTTATGCCTGGCAGCACAGGCCATGCCCAGTATAGCCGATACCGAAGTGGAAGAATGGCCTGTGCCGAAGGCATCATATTCGCTTTCTTCTCTGCAAGGGAAACCACTGATACCGCCCAGCTGCCGGTTGGTATAAAAGCGGCTTCGCCTGCCGGTAAGTAGCTTATGCGGGTATGCCTGATGTCCTACATCCCACACCAGCTTATCTTCCGGGGTATTAAACACATAATGCAAGGCCACCGTTAATTCTACTACGCCCATACTGGAACTGAAATGCCCGCCATTGGCCGCCACATGATCTATTAAAAAAGTTCTGATGTCTTCACAGATAGCAGGCAGCGCCGCTAACGGCAGGTTCCGCAGTTCCGCTGGTGTATCCACCCTGTAATTGCTGGTCATTGGGTATTGATTTCTTCAAATTTAAATCGCTTAAATTTGCCATACAGATACAGAACAGGTAAAAATAACCAGTACAGATATGAAGGTCTATAAATTCGAAGCCTTTACCAACGCCATCGCCGAAAGCATAAAAGAAGGCATTTTCAAACCCGGACATAAACTACCTTCTGTCCGGGACCTGAAAGTGCAGTACCAGACAAGCATCAGCACCATACAACAGGGTTACGAATACCTGATAGACCTCGGCCTGGTGGAAAGCATCCCTAAATCCGGCTACTATGTACGCAACAGACCGGATTTATCGCAGCAGCAGGTAAAGTCCAGGCAGCGGCCTGTTGTCAGGGATGCTACCTTTAAGCACCACCTGGGGCTCACTACTGCAGGCAAAACGGGTCACCAGGCGGCCACCTTCAATGTGGCTGCCCCTGGCGATCTGCTGATGCCGCAGAAGCTATTGCTACGCACCATGCAGCAGGTGATCCGGGAACAGGGCGCCGGATTGCTGCGCTACTACCCCTCCGGCGGCGCCACCAACCTGAAAGAACAGATCCTGAAGAAAGCTGCCGTACATCAAACCCTGCTCCACCCGGATGAACTGCTGATCACAGATGGCGCGCTACAGGCGCTATACATCGCCCTGGCATCTGTATGCCAGGCAGGTGATGTGATTGCCATCGAGAGCCCCTGCGTGTTTTCTGTACTGGAAGTCATCAGGGTATTGCAGCTACGGGTAATTGAAGTACCGGTAGATACCCGTAGCGGTTTCGATATCGACTTCTTTCATAAAGCCTGTCGCAGCAATAACATCAAGGCGGTAGTGGTAACGCCCAATTTCCACAACCCTACCGGCACCTTACTATCAGATGAACAGAAACAGGCATTGCTGGCAGTAGCACAGCAGCACCATGTTGCTATCATAGAGAATGATATTTATGGAGATCTGTACTTCCACGGACACCGGCCTTCCAACATCAAAAGTTTTGACGACAGCGGGCTGGTATTAACTTATACCTCCTACGCCAAAACACTGTCGCCCGGCATCAGACTGGGATGGCTTTCTGCCGGCAAATTCATGCAACGTGCGGAGCAGATCCGGTTTGCATTGGGCAGCACTGTATCCCCACTATACCAGGAAACAGTTTGCCGGTTATTAGCTGGCAATAGCTACGACCGGCACCTGCGGGCCTTCAGGATGCAACTCGCAAAAAATGCATATATGGCCATTAACCTGCTGGCAGCACATTTCCCGGAAAATACCACCTTCAACACTCCTGCCGGCGGATATAATATATGGGTGAAGATGCCCGACCATACGGACATGGCCAACTTCTACGCCCAATGTGAAAAAACAGGCATCCGGTTTACGCCTGGCTATACCTTTTCCTTCACCAATGCCTTCGATAAATACTTCCGGCTTGTATTCGCAGACAAATTCACTACTAAGCGCAAAGCCGCTATCCGGAAGGCCGGACAGCTGGCACTGTAGCAACTGTACTGCATAATTGTTCAGACTGTGTACTGCACGTGATGGCAGCATACACGATAATTTTGTGGTATAATTTTACAACACATGAATATCACCACGAAATTCGCCGTAGTCAACAAACAGGGAATGGATGCCCTGCTGATGCTGACTAAAACACTGGCAGAAGAAAAGTATGCCACCCTGATCAAACCAAAAATACTGGCAGAATATATCTCTGTATACTACAACGAGCAAAAGCTGATCTCAGAAATTAACAATTTCTCCAACCAATGGCTGATCGTATATGCAGATAATGAACCTGCCGGTTATGTACGACTCAGCTCCAAGGGACAACGCCCACCTTCACTGGAAAGCAGGCGCGCAGTACGTGTCGCCGACTTCGGCATACTAAAAAAATATCCTGAAGCCGAGGTAAGAGATGCGCTGTTCGAAAAATGCCTGTCTGTAACGAGGCAATACAGCAATGCCTGGATGATAGAATATGCAGGCAATCCGCTACTTTCCATATTCGAAAATAAAGGCTTCGTTCGATCGCCGGAATCCGCATCACTGGAGGGTTTACCGCTGGAGGCAGTATGTCTGATTGCGTAAAATAAAAATTCCCGTCTCTACAACATAGATACGGGAATTTTTATTTATCAATATTACAATTATTTCAGTGTCACACTAAGTGGCTGTTTACCATCCCAGCTTAGTTGTTGCGCTGCACCATTTTTTTGTTTTATGTAGATGCTATACATTTTATTTTTTCTTTCAACCGCGATATCAAAATCGTCGTTCAGTGCGCGAATATGTTTCAGCGACATTTTCTGCCAGCCCTTCGGCAGGTAAGGCTGGAACTGGAATTGATGGAATCCGGTCACCCTGATTCCAAACAATCCTTCCGTGATAATCCGGCAATAGAGGCCACTTTCAGCAGCCAGGTGTCGCTGGTCTCCTTCCGGCCATGCCTCGATCGCATAAGGCACATGTTCGCCCAGTAATCGTTTACGGGAATATTCCTGCAGGTATTTGGTAGCGCTGTCAGTAGCGCCAGCATAGAACGTTCCTCTGAGGCCATAGAGCAGGGCCCTGTCCCAGAATGTTTTAGAGCCGGATTCTGTCAGCATACCGTTGGAAGTCCATAGCAGCGGTGAATACATGGCTTTCAACGTACCTTCTTTCCTGTCGAAGATGCCCATCGTTAAAGGAAGTCCTATCCAGGCACGTAATTTATCGTTGCCATCAAAGTAGCGATAGGTAGCATATCCCTGTACGGTGCTGCCGAAATATTTTTCAATATTGGCTTTTAACGTTACTGCCTCAGCGGCTAGTTTTTTGGCGGTAGCCGCATCATTCAACGCCATGGCCAGATCGGAAGCACTCTGTAATGCGCCATAGGCCAGCGTATTGGTACTGAGGTTGATCTTACCCGCCGGAAAACGGCCTTCCAGCTCATCAGCATCGGACATAATCACGCCTTCGCCGGTAGTTTTCCTGCGCAGAAATTCAAGGCACCATTCTATTAATGGCCACAACTGTTGTGCGGTATATTTATCGCCATAGGCAAGCGCAAAACGGGAAGCGCCATAGGCTATCATCGCCTGGTCTCCTCTGTCGCCGGCGCCGGCCCAGATGCCGGTACCTTCTGCGATGATGGAACTGGGCAACGCCTTATATGCCGGGTTCATATAGCTGGCAAATAAGCGCCAGCTGTTCAACGCTGATTCATTGCCTTCAATATTTCCCAGGAACGGAAAGAACGGGTTGGCATATTCCGCCTGATCATTTGCCCAGATAGCAGCGTAATAGGCACCACCACCAGGACCATGCATCAGCCCACCTTTGGTATCATAAATACTTTCCGTTACGCGCAGTTTGGCAAAATCAAACATCTTGTTGATAACAGGATCCGGTGTTTCCAATACCAGCTTATCTGCAATACCATCTGCCAGCTCCAGCCTCTTTTTATACTCATAGGCGGCGGCATAGGTATATGGCTGGTCACATGTTTTGCGACCGGAGTACACAATAGCATACTTTATCATATCGCCCGGCTTTACATCGTAGGTACCGGCGCCATATACTTCTGTGCGCAGCACATAAATACCATATACACCTTTTTCTGCCTTCGTACTGTCGGAGGCACTGGTATTTGGTACAACAATACTTACAGGGACACTACTGTTATTGGTAATGCTACATTCTTCTATAACAGCGGCCTTATCTATTGAAGGGAACAGGTGGCGCGTAAAGCTGATATCTTTTCCCAGCGTGGACTGCATCGTCAATACACCATTGAAACTAATAGCAGTTACGGTTTCCACCGCCTCCTGCCGGTTGACAGTAACCACGGGCGTATGCTGTTCATCTACCGCCCATTTCAGACTGGCATGTGTGTTATTGGGAATGGTGCGCAGCATAGGAAATATAATGCGCTTTTTGACAACGGCTTGCTGTGCGGCGCCAGTCCCATAGGAGATAATCGCAGATACCTGTTTACCGCTCATTTCTATCTGATCGGTGTGGGAAGTATCGGCATTATTGATTTTCCAGGTGATACCCTCGCCGGCATTAATTTTCCACCTGGTATCCTGGGCGGCACAGGTTACAGTGGCGATGCTGCAAAGCAGCAATAAGGAAACATTCTTCATCGTGGATGACAACATTAATATGGTTTTAGATGGCTGTTACTTTCAGTATAACACTGGTACGGCGTGCAGTTGCTTCAGGATTGAAACCTACCTTCATCAGGAAATCGCCGGAATACGTTGGTTCACTGTTCACGGGCGACTTTGTACCTGGATAGAGATTGATCTCTCTGACACTATATTTTTTTGAAGGATCTAAACCCTTCATTTTTATTGGCAGATTAATAGGCGTTTCAAATTTCGTACTTACGTAATAGTTAAATATCACGGCTTCCAGTTTATCCGGACTTACGTAGGCAATAGCCGCAACTTTATTGTTGTAAGGGTCCTGCAGACGGTATTGTTCTCCATGCCATACCAGGTGTTTGATGGTATCATACACCTTTACGGCCTGCTGGCAGAAAGTCAGGTCATCTGGTGTCAGCTCATGCACTTTCAGATCGAAGCCCAGCTTGCCCATCATGGCAACATCTGTTCTGAATTTAATGGGCTGCTTACCCATTTCGGTTACGTGATTATCTACTGCAATGGATGGAAAATAATAGGAATACTCCCACTGGATAAAGATCCTGTCGTAGGCGTTGGTATTATCGCTTGCCCAGAATTCCGTGAAGTATTCCAGTGATTTATAATCGACCCTGGTACCACCGCCCGCACATAGCATCATCGGCACGTCCGGGTGTTGCTTGCGGACCTTTGCCAGCACGCTGTTTAGCCCACGTACATACTCCAGGTAGAAATGGTCCTGATTTTTAAGATAGGGAGAATAGGCATTGTAGATAAGCGAATTACAATCCCACTTGATGAAAGCCAGCTGCGGCACTTCTTTAAACAGGTTCTCTACGGTGTTATATACGAATTGCTGTACGGCCGGATTGCTGAGGTCGAGCACCAGCTGATTACGCATATAATATTCTTTCCGGCCAGGTTCTTTCAAAACCCAGTCGGGATGTTGTTCATATAATTCGCTTTTAGGGTTCACCATTTCCGGCTCGATCCATAGGCCGAGCTTTACGCCTTTTTCGGTGGCTTCTTTTCCCAGTGATGATATGCCATTCTTTAACTTCGCTTTATTTACCTGCCAGTCGCCCAGGCCGGAGGTGGCGCCGTTGCGGGGATATTTATTACCAAACCAGCCATCATCCAGCAGGAATACATCAGCACCTAATGTTTTGGTGTCGTCCAGGAGGTGTGATAATTTCTGGTCATCAAAATCGAAGTAGGTAGTTTCCCAGTTGTTGAGGATGGTGAGCCTGTCTTTGGTGCCGTTGCAGAGGCGATAGTCTCTGGCCCAGCGCTGAAGGTTGCGGCTGGCCTGTCCGCGGCCTGTGGTAGAAACAGTATAGACGAATTTAGGTGTGGTAAAGGTTTCGTTGGGTTGCAGCGTGTAGGCGCTGGCGTAGTTATTAACGCCGGCGGTTATACGCAGATAATACTCGTCGAATGTTTCGAAGTCGAGGCGGAAGTTACCGTTCCATTCCAGCGATCCTGCCAGGACGGTGCCTTCGTCTTCAGTTGCGGGGCCATCCATGCTGACCATAAAGGAAGAAGAATGCAGCAGGTTGGTACGGGTGCCCAGTTTGGAATCGATGGTACGTATTCCATGCAGGAGTTCCTGTTCTTCCGGCGACATTTCCTGTCCCCAGCCATTGCGCTGGTTTTTCAGGAAGAATTTATTGCCGCTGAGGGTCAGACATGCAGAAGCATATTTATTAAGTACGACCGCTTTCTTTTGATGATGGAGGATTTCCGACCATTGTTCTATCACGTCCTGATTTTCATAAGTATGATAGAAAAGCTTTACCTCAAACTGGTATTGGGGATCTGTCAGTAATATTTCTGTGAGGGTCTGGTTGGCATCTATCCTGTTTACCTTGCTGGAAACATAATGGAGTACCAGTGATTTATCACCATTGCTTTGGGTAACTGCCAGTGCGGGTTCCAGGAGGTTGACCGAACCGCCGGTAACATAGGCTTCCCTTCTGTTGAAGAGGTCATCATTGCCGGGCTTATATTTATCCAGTGGCCTTACCTTCCGGTATTCATCTGCCATGGCTAATTTTTGTCCGAAATAAGCTACTACCAGGTTGTTGTCGGCATCTTTCTCTAAAGCTAAGGCCAGATTTTTGGTTGAAACGATGATCGTCTCCTGGGCATGTGCAAGCTGGCATGCCAGTAGCAATGCCATCAGGCTTGACATAATTTTTTTCATAACGACGGTTGTGACTTAGGTTGTAAATGTAGTATTAAGAGTCAATAATACACTTATTATTACATAAACGGTACCAGGTAGAAAGAAAAAAAATTTATCCCTGAGATATTACAGCAGTTGCACATGGTAACTTCACGCCTCAACCTATAAAACACTTAGCAAAAGCCCTGATTATTTGAAACCCGATTATTAAAAATTCCCTCAAACAACACTATGCGTATTAATTCCCGCTATGTTGCAGGTGGCATTGCCATACTGCTAATGTTTGGTGCCTGTACCAAGCAATTAAAAAACGATCCTAACGCTACTGCCAATGCAAACCTCGCTGCGAGCGCTGCTGCCGCACCTACTCCTGATCCTGACGGATTAAAGCTGCATGAATTCCTTCGTTCCAATGGTCCGGGATTTGAAACGGTGACATTCAGCGGACAGGAAGGAGCCACTATACGCGTAAAAAGTGGCAGAATCTACACCATCCCACGTAACTCCCTGTTACTGCCTGATGGCAGTCCGGCCACCGGCACTGTTACTCTTTCTGTAAAAGAAATCAATGATGCAGCATCCATGATTTTTGCAGACAGACCTACCGCTACCAATACCGGTGCACCACTGGTATCTTACGGTGAATTTTTCGTAACAGCCAACCAGGGCGGAAAACCACTGCAGCTGCGTAAAGACAGCGCCATCAAAGTACAGGCGCCTGCCAAAGTGGAATTCCAGCGTATCCCAATGTGGAATGGCGACACCACCGTTACCTACGATCAAAGCGGTTACAATTACGTAAATCAGCTGATCACCATCTCTACTACCATCAGTGCAAACAAAGGTATCGACTGGGACCCGGTAACCAATCCGGCTTCTGCCTATGCCCTGTTTGATGGCACCAACGGCACCCTCAACTTCAGACTGGATAGTCTGATCAAATGGGTAAACTGTGACGCCCTGATGAGCCTTCCAGGTACCAAAACCACTGTGCTGGCATACTTCAACGCCAATTACAATCCGGCTACCAACACCAGCTACATGGGTGAAGAACCTACCATGCTGTACTTCAAACCTACTGGTGTAAACAGTATCATCAAATTCTATAACACCATCTTTACTCCTCCTCCAGGATATGAAGGCTTCCTGAGCTATCAGAACGCCATCCCTGTAGGACAGAGCGGCACATTCCTGGCCATCTCTTCTATCGGCGGTCAGTTCTATGCCGAACAAAAAACTGTGACCATCCCGACTCCGGCCGCTGGCGCTACCTATACATCGTTAACCTTTAACCCGGTTCCCGTAAGCGCCGCCACACTGGTATCGTTGATCTCCAGTATGAATACCAAATAATCAGGCAAAATAAAATAGCCGTCAACCGGGTTGATTGGCGGCTATTTGGTTTGTTTAAATATGATTTCTATTAGCTTATGGCACCCAATGATCAATTAACAGCTCAGAATTTTTAGGATTTGGGGGATAATACATGACATTATAATGCTCACCTATCTTAACGTTTATGCCAATGTCCAGATTCAGGTAACCACTATAACGTTTATTATCTACTGTATACTCAAAAACTGCCGATGGAGACCCTTCAGAACCTGTCACTACATCGATAATCGTTCCTCTTGTAAATTCATGATGTTCCCTTAATAGATAAGGGTTTATAAAAAGAGGACGCAATATTATAAAGTACAGCAATACCAAACCTATGATTGGCCCTATAAACTTTTTCCATTTCATTAGTCAGCGATTTTCTTTTAATTTTTGATGAAATTATCTTCCCACCAAAACTATAAGGAGCGGTCAAGATTGTAGAATATAAAAACTCACTACTCTTACTCATATCAAATAAATCCAGCTCCGAAGGCTTAAATCCGCTTGCAACAAGCTGCCCTGCAGCATCTAATGCAACCTTGGTACTGTATCGTTGATCTCCAGTATGAACACCAAATAATCAGTGAAAATAAAATAGCCGTCAACCGGGTTGATTGACGGCTATTAGTTTTGTTTATGGATAAACTTCTGTTGAAACTACTTTAATGACGGAAACAATCAACCATTCCAGCCGCTGAGCGCAGCCATCAACCTTTCTTCTTCCTCTTCCATTAATTGTTCATTCGTTTTATTTTCACTCCAGTTCATGGAACTATTTTTTAACTCACCGATGGTATCATAAATTCCATATACTTCTGCCAGACCTATTCCATCATAAGTAAACTTTTGATCTAAAATACGTATATCTGTAAAAGATAAAATTTTGTGAAAGATAAAATAGCACCCGTCACAAACATCTATTTCTCTTTTTAATATTCTGTTTCTCAAACCTCTTACTAACAGCAATGCTGCCCGCTTTTTCCCAGACAAAACCTCCGCCAGCTCTAATTCCTGAATAGCCTTTTCAAAATAATCATTCATTACAAAAGAGCTTTCATTTTTATCAAGACCCGCTAAAATCACTAAGGCAGGTGTATCATAACCTTCCCTTAGTCCTATTACAGCAATATCCGGTAAGTCCGAATACTGACCATTTCTTACAATATGAAATGCTAAATGTTCTAAAAAATTGAATTCCATATCGCCTTATCTTTTTATCATAAAGAGTCACCTTAATATTGCATAATATCTGCTTCTTTTTGTACTTATTAATTCCACGAAATACTACTTAATATCCGGGATGTTGTAAATGGAAATTATATCTCAAATGAATCACGTGCTTCCACTTCAACATCACTTATTTCTGCATACCTATTGTTAACAGCTTCATAAATATTCATATCCAATGATGCTGATTCCTTACCGGTTTCTGTTTTATTATAGATCATCAGGCGCTGATAGCCAGACCCATCCAACATAAAATATATCTGCCCAACATCTCCGTCGGTTGTTTTAAAATAGAATATAAACAATCCATCAGATTTTATGGACTCAATTGTTATGCATCGGTTTGGGGTCTCCGAAATATAATCCCATCGCTCAAATGCAGCCGGAATCGGATTACCGCCAGGTAAACTAAAAAAATCCATCCCATCAAACCATAGATAGCTATTCTCCAAACTATTTACCAAAATAATCTGTAAACATCCCTGGTCATCATTCCAAATGTAGGCATCATCAAATGTCTGAGGAAAAATCATAGTATGCTTATTTGGCAGACAGATTTTTAAATAATGAATTCATTACTTCCATATCATTGGAATACTCCCAATTAAATTTTTGCAGAATTCTTAATAGTAATTCTTCAACTGTCTCACCTGAAAATGATTCTATTTCATTTTTGACGAAATCTATTATCCTACCGTCATCATACTGTTCGAGCACTATAAATGAAGAACTGATATCTATACTTTTCATGAATTTATTAGCCATGGCATAAGATAAAAATCCAGCAATTCCATCAGGAGTGCCGGCATGAATGGAAAAATATTCTGAACTTTCCATTTCATTATTTTTATCATGCGCATAATAAATCACCACCAGGCAAAAATCTTTTATACCACAATCAAGATAATTTTGAATATCATAATCCTGGACAAATATCTTATTCATATTAATTTAAACACAGGTATTTAAATGTTATTTAAAAATAAGTAAACTACCTACAAACCCTTACCCGAAAGCGCCTTTAACATCTTCTCATAAATCAATCCCGGATGGCAAAATATTTTTTCCAGTAGTAATAGCATAATAATCCTCCTATAATTTTCAATTCCAAACCGGAAGAAGCAATTTCATCTGATATTTGAATAATCCATGGTAACTCAACCTGTGCTATCTCTCCGACCTTTCTGTCATCAATCATTAATATGCGACGCTGCGATTTGAGCCGTCCCAATTCATATAGTTTATCATTAAAGGATGTGCTATATCTTGATCGCCAAAATCCATTTTTGTACCCATCCAAATAATAACCGACACCACTATCATGAAATTTTATTGCACATTGGTCGTAATTAAAACGGTCAGCCAAAACAGAGAATTCCGGTATTTCATTTTTTGAAGCGTATATAGTTGAATCCTCTATTTTGATATCAAATAAAATACCACCCCGTAAACGCCGCATTACAGCTGTATCCTGCGTTAAGTATTCCATTAAAAACTCCATTTTCGTAGACTATTGAGTTGCTTACAGTAAATATTATATTATTTTTTCAACATACGATATAATTATTAAAAAACAAAAAACCTGCGACCAGCGCAGGTTCTTTGTACATTATTCCTTCCACGAAATACTACTTAATATCCGGGATTCTGTAGAAACTCATTCACTGTTCTATCAATCTGATCTTGTGGGATCGGACGTAATACATGCGTAGGTTTAATATTCGCGCGGGCTTCATTATTATGCAGCTTTACGCGCTCCAGCAGTTTATGCGTTCTAACGAGATCGAACCAACGTAGTTGTTCACCAGCCAGCTCTCTTCCTCTTTCATCCAGCAGATAATCGATGGTCATCATACCAGGGGTAACCTGCATGGCTGTACGATTTGCCTGTGTTTCCGCATCTGTGGCCCCGATACGCGCTGCACGCGCTCTCACCACATTCACCAGGTTTGCAGCGGTGGTTGCATCGCCCTGCATCAATGCCGCTTCTGCTTCTATCAGGTAAGTTTCTGCCAGACGGAAAGATATAAACGGTCTTACGCCGGAAGCCTGATTATCTGGCCTTAGTGCATCAGCAAATTTATTCAGTGATGGATACAGTTTTTCTGTATACAATCTTGGTGGCACCATCAGATACTTTTTAGTGGCGATAACAGCGTCTGTCACATTATAGCCGGGAAGATAAATAGCTGTATCTCCCAGATTCAGTGTAGCCGTAGCGGAGTTCGTATACCAAACGGTAGTAAACCATTTTTCATAACGCACATCGTGTACACGGTCCTGATAGAGCGTATCCAGCAGGAAGCTGGTTGGCCTGAAACGCTTCCATGGCGTACCATTCGGCAGGTCGCGCTTCATACCTGGCAGCACATCGTACTGCATCAGGAAAAAGCGGCAGGCATTGTTATCAGGATAGCCGTACAGCGGATCAGTAGTATACTGCGCTGCCCAGATGGTTTCACTGTTATTTTCTTTTCCCTGTGCCCATACCATTCCGGGATCATCCAGCAGTTTGAACCCATAATTTTTGATGACCATATCTGCATATTTAGCAGCATTGGCATAGTCTGTCGCCTGCGCCTGCGGCGATGATGCCCTGGTGAGATATACGCGTGCCAGCAGGTGTTCTACAGCAGGCTTGGTGGCCCGGCCCCAGTCGGTCTGCGATGCCGGCAAATCTTTTTCTGCTGCCAGCAAATCGTTGATCACCGCATTGTAAACAGCTGAAACGGAGTCGCGATGCGCCTCCCGCAGTATCACCGCATTTTCTTTTAAACTTAATGGAACCGCTCCAAACATCTCCATTAAAATAAAATGATAATGGGCACGGCAAAACTTCGCTTCTGCCACACCTACCTTTTTAGAAGCAGAATCCAGGTCTTTTACCTTATCTGCCCGATCGATGGCCACATTACAGGTGTTGAGTGTCTGATAAAAACTATTCCATACCTCGCGTACATGGTCGTAGCGCGAATCCAGCTGTGAAGTATACTGACTGGTAAATTTATAGTTGCCATCAGAGCCGTTGGTCATGATATCGGTGCCGGTTTCTGTCAGGGTTATACCACGTTCTGTGCTATAGAAGTTACGCATGGACACGTAGGAGCCATTCACTGCCGTCTGAAAACCAGCTTTGGTATTGTAGAAATCATCTGTTACGTTGGTAACAACCTTCTCATCCAGCATTTTATTACAGGAGGCTGTAGCCAGCGACAGCAGCAACATAGCGGGAATTATATATTTCATAACGTTTTTCTTTTAGAGATTAAAACTTCGCGTTAATACCGAATTGCAGCATCCAGGTGGCGGGTGCATCGATACCGATCGTGTTCACACTTTCAGGATCTATTCCTTTCCATTTCTGGCGATAAGGCGCAATAATCAACGGTTGCTTTACGCCTACGGTGAAGCGCAGATCGCGCACGCCCCAGTTGCTGATCACTTTGGCAGGCATCGCATATGCCAGTGTGATATCGCGGATTTTAAAGAAGGAACCATCGAAATAGCTGAGCGACTGGTAGTTGCTGGGCCTTTCCTGGTTGGCGTTTGGCCGTGGGAAGTCGTTGGAAGGATTCGCTGGTGTATTATAGTTTACGTTGAGGTTATTATAACGTCCGAATAAAGTGTTATAGTTGGCGTAAAAATCACTCTTGATCATACTACCCCAACGCATAAACGCTACGATAGATAATTCAAATCCTTTATAGGAAAAACGCTGTGTAGTACCTGCCTGCCATTTAGCCTGCGGAGAACCCAGGATCTGGCGGTCATTTTTCGCATCGATCACGGAATCTTTGTTAACATCTTCCAGCCTGATCTCCCCTGGTTTCACACCATATTTGGCCGCTGCCTGGGCGTCTTTATCCTGCCAGACACCAATCTTTTTGAAGTCGTAGTACACATAGGTAGGCTGTCCTACAAACCATGCATTACCGACATCGGCCGTTCTGCCATCACCCACAGACAGGATCATGGACCGGTTACGGGAATAGTTCACGTCCATGGTCCAGGAGAACCCACGGGGGTTGTCGATCAACCTGGCGGAGATACCAATTTCCAGGCCTCTGTTGCGGCTGGTACCGAGGTTCATCAATACCTGATCGAAGCCATTGCTGTAAGGCAATGACAACGGCATCAGCAGGTCGGTGGTACGCTGATTGTACCATTCAATGGAACCGTTGATACGACCTCTCCAAAATCCGAAATCGACGCCAATGTCCGTAGACGTAGTTGTTTCCCAGGTGAGGTCAGGGTTACGCAGCGCAGAAGGTACATAGCCGAGGAAGCCTTTGTTGCCAAATGAGTAAGGAATTCTTGTGAGTGAACCTTGCGTAGCATATGGACTGATACCGGTATTTCCTATGCGGCCAAAGCTGGCGCGCAGTTTCAGGTTATCAACGAATTGCTGGTGCTTCAGGAAATTTTCGTTCATCATGTTCCAGGCTACGGCCACAGAAGGAAAATAACCCCATTTTTTGCCGGGAGCAAAACGGGAAGAACCATCCGTACGCATGGTCAGCGTCAGCAGGTAACGTTCGTCGTAGCCATAATTGATACGTCCCATATAAGAGAGGATCGTCCATTGACTGAGTCCACTGCTTACACCCGTTACATTCAGTGCCTGTCCGAGGTTATAATACTGCTGCCATTCAACAGGAATCCCCCTTACGTTGGTACCCGACTGGTCGGTGGTCTGGCGCTGTACACTATACAGGCCTGTTACCCCGATACTATGCTTCTTAATCAGCTTATTATACGTAAGGACGTTTTCGATCGTATATGCCAGTACGGATGCACTGTTTTTAGTGGCAGTAGCATCTCCCCCGCCAATCAGGAGATTGGTATTATTTTTCCCCTGAAAGAGGCCATAGTTATAGGATTGAATATCCGGGCCCACGTTGAGGCGGTATTTCAGTCCATCTATAATATCTACTTCTCCATATAAACTGGTGAAAACACGCAAACGTTTGTTGACTTCCACACGGTTACCAGGCACATAGTCGAGCAATGGATTGGGTTGCTGGTTATCACCGGTAGGATAGATAATCAGGTTACCCTTATCATCGTATGGCGCGGCGATAGGCAGCATTTTCAGGGCATTGTCGATACCGTTATAGGTTTCACCGTTGCGCTGCGTGTAGCCACCCAGCAGGGAGGCGCCTACTCTAACGCGGTTGCCTATACGCTGATCGATAGCCACATTGAAATTGTAGCGTTCAAAGCTCTGCAATTTCAACACACCCTGATCTTTAAAATAGCCCAGCCCCACGCTATATTTGGTATTCTCAGAGCCACCAGCCACATTAATACCATGGTTTGTCTGGTAGCCCTGGGAGATCATGAGCTTCTGCCAGTCTACATTCACGCCTTTCTGAATATTGGCATATTCTGTTGAGTTAAAGATTTTTTTGTCAGATGCATCCGGATTGCTGTCATCGTATTTGCCGATGGTACGGTTAGCTTCACGGCGCATGTTGGCAAACTGGGTGGCATTCATCATATCTGTTTCTCCCAGCTGCTGAACGATGCCGTAGGAGCCGGAATAGGCAACCACCGGTTTACCGATCTTTCCTTTTTGTGTGGTTACGAGGATAACACCGTTAGCACCTCTGGAGCCATAGATGGCTGTCGCGGAGGCATCTTTCAGAATATCCATCGATTGTATTGTTCCAACGCCGATATCGTTGAGCGTACCTGCGTATGGGATCCCATCCACTACATAGAGCGGATCGTTGCCTGCATTGAGCGAGCGGGTACCGCGGATACGTACCTGCGGTTCATCACCGGGCTTGGTGCTGACGTTAATAACTTCCACGCCTGGTGCACGGCCCTGTAAGGCCTGTTGCGCGTTGGTTACAGGCACATCCTGTATGGTCTTTGAATTGACAGAAGAGATGGCGCCCGTCACGTCTTGCTTACGTTGTGAGCCATACCCTACCACTACTACTTCGTCCAATTTTTTGCGGTCCTCCGCCATTATAACGCTAATGGCTGTACGACCATGAACAGGCTCTTCCTGTGTGACATAACCAACAAAAGTAAATACCAGTACGGCATTGCTGGCATCGGGTATCTGCAGCCGGTAATGACCTTTCAGGTCAGACTGGGCGCCGATACTTTTGCCCTTAACGGCAATGGTTACCCCAACCAATGGATTCTTCTGTCCATCGAGTACATTACCCTCTACTGTTACAGGCTTACTTTGCCCCCAGGAAAATTGATACAATAGCAGACAAGCTATCAAACAAAGAAGACATGAAAAAGGCTTTTTCATAACGCTAATTTTGGAATTGTGGATTAAATACGGGTCGGGTCTAAATCAGATTTTGGTCGCTCACTAATTCGGTTCTTCAGTTAACAAAATAGTAAAACTTTACATTCTTGCAATCGTTTGCAATAAATTTTTATTAACATTATTTAACACTTCGCCGGATTGGCACAACTGGCAGGCATTTCCCCGGAAGAACCTGCCATAAAACATTTATTTTCATATAGATGTACCGGTTTTTCAACAATAGTCAAAAACGAAAGACCCGCGCCAGGCGCAGGTCTTCGTGCATCACCAACGGCACGGACAGTGCCACGTTTCATGATTTACAAAATCGTGTATCCCAACACGTTAATAACCTTTATTCTGTATAAATTGAGGGTTGGCCCCCATAATATCCCGGCCAATCGGAAATATCTCCGTATGATTATCGGCATCAGGCTTCTTATCCCACCAGGTCCCGGTACTGAATAATCCCCAGCGGACCAGGTCTGTACGCCTGCGATTCTCTCCCAGAAACTCACGTCCCCACTCATCCAGCAGCTCCTGGTCGGTAAGCTGTGAGCCGTCCGACTTATACAAACTACTGGAACCTGCCGGATAGTTACGCTGCCGCACGGCATTCAGCAACCCTGCCGCACTAACCTTATCGCCTGCACGATATTTACACTCTGCCAGCGTATAGTATATCTCCGACAGCCGGATCTCTCCATAGGCAGAAGTGATCCGGTTCGGATCTGCCGTAGGATATAACGGATATTTCAGGAAGAAAATACCAGAGTTGTGGTCCGCATGGTTCATATCGGATTCCTTGTCTGCAATACGCGTTCCTGGCTTCGCATCCAGGAACCAGCCCACCTGATCACGGATAAACAACGGATAATCTCCCTTATTGCCCCGAACGGTATCCTGTTTCATACTGCCGTTTACGTTATGCTGATAGGGAAGATAACCAAACAGGAACATCCCCTCCCGCTTGCTGTTACCCAGGTTTTTATAAAGGGTAAGCCGATAGTCGTCCGGATAATGCTGGAACTTTACAAATGGCTTCCCTAACTGGAACGGATACTCGACGCTGTCTACATCCCTGCCCGGCTGCAACGCATACTTGGGGTTCGCCTGACCGAAATCTGTAAACCCGCAATACAATGGCGCGGCATCATAGGTCATCGCCCAGAAAAACATACCACCATCATATTGCCAGTGCGTACGGTTAAGGCTACACGGAAAGCCATAGATCACTTCGGAGGTTGTTTTACTGTTGGTATAATCAAATGGTGCATCCCAGCGGGTATCCAATGCATAGCTACCATATTTGCCATCAATGATATCCTGGCATAACTGAGCACATTCGGTGAACTTATCAGTACCTATATAGACCTTAGCATTCAGGTACAGCCGCACCAGCAGGGAAGCCGCGGCAGCCTGCGTCCACCGGCCTATGCCCTGATCGCCAAGATCAGCGCGTTTGGGCAGATCAGGAAGCGCTGCCTTCAGCTCAGATTCAATGTAATCAAAGGTTTCCTGCGGTGTAGACTGCTTATTCCCTTGTGTGGCATGTTTTACATCTGTGACGATTTCTATGTTCCGGTAGAAATCAAATGCACGCAGGTAAAACCAGGCACGCAGTGTTCTCAGTTCTGCTTTGAAGTCGGCCATTTCTGTTACGGTAACATTCAGTTTAGCCGGGTCCGTTATACTCTCCATATCTTCCAGTGAATTGGTGGAAAGCACAATCCCCTGGTAGAAGGCCGTCCAGGCGCCGCTGGTAAAATTATCCTGGGTTGTCCAGGTATGATAGTGCATGCGCTGATAGTAGTTCCCATCCTGCCAGTCGCCCTGCCTGTTAAAGGTGCCTATTTCATCTGTACTGTTTTCTCCTACGGCATAGATGTCATTTCCCTGGATACTCCAGTAGGCATGTTCGAATGGGCGTAAAAAGTCAGTAATCACATCCTCTCTGCGGGTGAGGAACTGCGATGCATCTACTTTGTCGTATACATGTTCATCCAGTTTGGTGCAACTGCTCAGCAGCAGTGCAGTAAACAGTATGATATTTCCTGTAAGTTTCATTTTCATGTTGTGCCGGTTGATGGTTTAGAATGTTACCTGTACGCCTCCGATAAACTGTGAGGTGGCCGGATAGAAATTGAGACTACCGCTTCCGTTAACGGTCTGCACGCCTGGCGTTAGTCCATTAACGGGATACAGATCCGGGTCGCCTCCTTTAAAACTGGTAAACGTATGCAGATTGGTGGCAGCGGCATAAACCCTGAAACGCTGTATATAGGCCGATTTCAGGTTCATGGAATACCCCAGTGAAATGTTGTCGATCTTTAAGAAGGACCCATTCTCCAGGAAGTAATCGGATGCAATGGAAGTGGTGGCGTTATTGGTCAGCTTCGAATACTTGCTGCCCGGATCATAGGCAGACCGCAGGGTATTGGCATCATTCTGCGTTGCAGGCGTACCCAGATAAAATGCCTGCATATTGAACAGCTTGTATCCGAAATTGCCGCGTAAGAATATATTCAGGTCCCAGCCTTTATAGCTAAACTGGTTACCTATGGCGCCTGTCAGTTTAGGTAAGCCATTGCCTACAAATTGTTTATCATCTGCGCTGGCCTTGTCGCCGGTGATAACTGTTCCATCTTTTTTATAAACCAGCAAGGCGCCGGTTTTATCTACCCCGGCCGACTTCAGCATATAAAAATCACCAATACGGTGCCCTTCCTGCAATCGCTGTATGGTACCGGGAGTACCCGGACTTGGCAGGCTGGCCACATCCTGGAAGGTAGCTCCCTGGTAAAGTTTGTTGGAAAAGGAAACAAATTGGTTGTTGTTATAGGCAGCTGACACAGAAATATTATAGGTAAATGCTCCGCGTTTTACTGCTGCAACATTTGCCTGTAGCTCAATACCCGAATTCTTCATCGTACCAACATTGGTATAGGTCTGTGACTGCGAATTCGGTGGCAGCGGCACATTATAATACCCCAGCAGGTCTTTGTTGGTACGCTTGTAGTAGTTCAGCGAACCTGACAACCTGCTGTTAAACATTTCAAAATCGATACCCACATTGAAGTTGATGGCTTTCTCCCAGCCAAGCGCAGGGTTCACGTTCTGTGAAGGGCCATACACCTGGTAAGAGGTGCCATTGTAAGGGAAGTAACCGAAACCGCCATACAACAGCAGCGACAGATAACTGGCGAAATCCTGGTTACCGGTAACGCCATAATCCGCTCTCAGCTTAAGGTCATTCAGCCAGCTGGCTTTCCCTTTCAGGAAATTCTCTTCAGAAATACGCCATGCCGCTGATACCGCCGGGAAATTGCCCCATTTATTGTCTGCACCGAATTTAGAAGAACCTTCATGCCGCAGACTTGCCGTCAGGATATATTTATTATCGAAGTCATAATTGATCCTGCCGTAAAATGCCGCCAGCCGCGAGTCGTTCTGCGTGGAAGACACGGCAGACTGCCCATTGCCCTCACCACCGCCGTTCCAGGTACCTGAGCCCAGGTTATTCCATAGGAAGGCATCGAATGGAAAATCGTAATTATTGGCACTAAACTGCTGATAATTGAAATAACTGTAGCTATATCCTCCCAGTACCTTAAAATGGTTCTTCTTCAGGTTCAGCGCATAATTTACCGTCCACTCCAGGTTCTGCTGGTCATTGTCGATCTGTTCCTGTGAAGCATAGTTCCTTTTGGTCACAGCATTGCTATGCACAATTGTGGTCAGCGTAGATGGTCTGAAATTCAGGTTTTTGTAAGATGATTTTATGTTGGAGATAGTTAATGTTGAATAGAGATTTTTCAGAATTTTTACTTTCATCGAACCGCTCATATCCAACTCTTTGATCTCCGCCTCACTCTTTATCAGCCTTGCGTTTTCTACCGGGTTATTGGCAAAGAATCCCGTATTCAGGTAGTGGTAGTGGTTGGCACTATCATACACCGGCTGCGTGGGATTGATGGTAATGGCGTTATTGAAATTTCCCTGGTCTGCATTACTGGTATGCATATACCGCGGCGCCACGTTCAGGGATACCGTGTAGACCTCACTTTTAGAGGTGTGGTTCACATTAAGCCGCGCGCCATATTCTTTTTTATAGGCACGGAGATCTATACCATTGGCATTTCTGTAGTCGGCTGATGCAAAATAGTTATCATTGGCACTACCTCCTGAGATTTGTATGGTATGTTTTTGTCCGAATGTGGGGGAACGCGTTACTTCCTTCATCCAGTTGGTGCTGGCGCCATAGTCCTGCCCATGCTGTGTGGCTACCCGATATTTACGGAACTCATCAGCACTGAGCAGTTTAGGCGCATTTGTCAGGATATCCGCGCTGAAATAGCCGTTATATGCCAACATTCCCACACCTGCAGTACCTTTTTTAGTAGTGATGATGATCACACCATTACTACCGCGGGTGCCGTAGATAGCAGAGGCGGCACCTCCCTTCAGTACATCAATGGATTCAATATCATTCTGGTTGATATTATCCATGTTTCCGCCAGGTACGCCATTGATCACATATAGCGGCCCTAATCCCGCACTGCGGGACGACACGCCGCGTAACTGTATGCTGGGCATGGAGTTAGGGTCGGCAGTGGCAGTGTTGGTGATGGTGAGGCCAGCCACCTTACCCTGCAATGACATCAGCGGACTATTCCCCGCAACGTTTTTCAGTTCGCTGGCCGTGATATGCGTGATAGCACTCGATACTTCCTTTTTGTCGATGGTACCATAACCTACACTCACCACTTCCACCCCCTTGAGGTCATTACTGGAAAGCAGCAGTTTCACCTGCATGTTACTTTCCGCCGTAATAGGAACGGTTTGCGTGATATAGTTAATGGAAGAGATGACGAGGGCGCCGGCATTGCCGGTAACTGTTAACCGGAAAGCACCATTTCCATCCGTAGCAGTGCCGGTACTGGTTTTCCCTACCCTGACGGTAGCACCAGGTATCGGACTGCCGGTACCGGCATCGATGACCTTTCCTGTAATAACCCTCTCCTGGGCAAAGGCCGGGTAAATTTGCGTGAGTGTCAGGACGAGACAACTCAATAGTGATAGCAATTTTTTTAGCATAACGGGTCTGCTTAATTAGTTCTTGAAACGTGGATATTTTGTCCTTACATCGCTGCAGCTGATGAGTGGTATGCCAGTGTTGGATTGGCAGGATCAAAATACATCACCCCGGAGCCGGGTGAACCACTACGGAAACCCATTTGCGGAAAATATAGATGCTTCAAAAATCATACTATTGACTATCAACATCTTATTATATAACTTGTCTTTAAAAATCCAGACGTATTCCTCCATATCAGGAACGCCTGAACGAAAAAATCAGTCGCTGACCATATCGGACGAGTTTGTTAATGGCTGCTTTCGCGTTATGAAATCGGGGAAACAATTGACGCCCGTTAACCAGAGAAAATGTTGCTACCGGAAAATTTGCTTATATATGAATAAGAAATTATTTACCATATTGCTTTTATTGATTTTTGCAGATGTACATGCACGAAGCATACCATCAGACAGCGCCTTTCAGCTACTGAAATCAGAACTCTCCAAAGAACATATCTACGATAAGGCAAAAGAAAAAAGGATCGCCCGGCTACAGCAAACGCTGCAACATACCGGCAGCAGCGAAGCGGAAACCCGCTTCCATCTGTACAGCGACATTTTCGGGGAATACAGCTACTTTAAATTTGATTCGGCCTATGTATATGTCAATAAAATGATTGCTACAGCAACACAATCCGGTAACCGGGATGAACTAATAAAAAGTAAAATTCTGCTGGGAAAAACCTTGCTATGCACCGGCTTTTACAAGGAAGGATTTGATGTAGCCAATAATATCGATACCACCACGCTCACCACCACATTAAAAACAGACTATCTCCTGCTACGGGCAAGATTAAATACCGGTATCGGCGACTATGACAACGATGCCTATTTCTCGCAGGACTATTACCGCCAGGCAGCTGACGACTTCAGGCGGGCGGAAACGCACACACCTTCCAGCGAATTCGAGAAAATCATCGACCTGGCCTTCCTCCCCGATGCGGTAAAATCGCAGCACCTGACCACGGATTATTTCCTCCGGCATCTCACCAGCAGCGGACTAACACCACATCATATAGCAATGGCTGCAACCCGGCTAAGTTTCGCCTTTACAGATGATAACCGGCTACTGTTTCTCGCCATCGCGGCCATCCATGATATCCGCTCTTCTACCAAAGAAACACTGGCCATCTTCTTACTGGGACAGGAGTTATTCAAAGCCGGCAAAACAGAAGCGGCCTATACCTGTATGCAGGTTGCCGCCCGCAATGCCAGCTTTTACGGTGCCAGAAACCGCGCCGCACAAATAGAAACAATGCTGCCACTGGTGGCTGCTAAGCTGCTGGACGAAAAGCAGCACCAGCACGACCGTCTGCTCATCGGCATGCTGCTGTTTTCCATGATAGCCGTCGTATTATTCTTCCTGCTGGTCATATACCGCCGGCAGCTGCGATGCATTAAAGCCAATGAACAAACCATCAAAGAAAAGAACAGTGAACTGGAAATGGTAAACGAAAAACTCTGGGCATCTACCAAAATAAAGGAAGAACTAATCGGGCTCTTCTTCAAAACCTGTTCTACCTATATTGATACACTGGATAGATTAAAACGCGAAGGTCAGCACAGGATCAAACTGGCGAAATATAATGATATCAGCCAGCTGTTGAAAAACATTCCGGTAGATCAGGAAAAAGGAAACCTCTATCACATGCTGGACACCGTTTTCCTGACCATGCTCCCGAATTTTATCCATTCCTTTAATGCCCTGCTAAAGAAAGAAGACCAGATATGGCCTAAGTCAGGAGAAACACTGAACGCTACCCTCCGCATTTTTGCGCTGATGCGGCTGGGAATTACAGAAAACGAAACAATAGCCAAAATCCTGGATTATAGCGTAAGCACTGTCTATACCTATAAAACCAGGATTAAATCGCGGGCACTCGTACCCGCCGCAGACTTCGACCAGAAAATAATGGAAATAAAATTTATGGATGGGCAGGGAGGGGTGTAAATTGAAATGTGAGTGAAGATACTAAATACAAGGAACGGTGGAAGGCCGGCCAACAAGTCGGCCTAAGGCAACAGCCTTCTATTTACAATATCATTAATCAACGATTCTTATAGCGCTCGTATAAAAATCAACTTATACTGATAATTCCTTCAGGTTAATACGCTTTTCTTTAAGATTATAGTTTTTAAATTTATATCGCATGAAAGCGGACATCATGTCCTCATGAGTGGACATCAGGATTTGGTTATCACTAAATTCATTCCGTAACAGATCAATAAATCCATACATATTTAGTTCATCCATTGTCTGAACCGGATCATCAATCAGCACCATCTTATTCTGCGAATATTTCTTATGAAGTGCTAACGTGAAAGCTATAATAAGAGCAGATAGCTGGCCTGAACTCATGGTAAAAACAGCATCATATGCTTTCCTTGCATCAGTCTGAAACCTTATGCCATTATCAGGAAAAATGAATAATCCAATGCCACCCTGAAATGATTGCATAATCCTGCCCGAGAAAACATGAAAGACAATCTCTATATCTTTAATTATTTGTTGCTGATATTTTTTTAACGAATTAGTATAAGTCTTTCTTAACTTATCTAAGTTCTTACCTAAGGTATTTGCTTCTTCCCAAATTACAGTGATCTCTTTCAGCTTAGCTGACTTCTCTTGTAACATTGTATTCTGACTAAGATACCATTCATGTATCAGATATTTTCTCTTTGCCTCAATATTTTCAACTGATAGAGCGTCCAATTGATTGAATTCATTATTAAAATATTCACGGAAATAATTCGAAAAATAATTCTCGATCAGCTCATCACCTTCAGTATTCTTCAGTAGGAGCAGTTCATTCCTGAGGCTTTCGAAGGCTGCTGAAACATCTCCCAATTGTTCATTGCTAAGGTATTTCCCATAATCAACTTTTAAAAATGCCAGTGATCTGAGAATATCACTAAAACTGTCTGATTCTATTTCCAGCAGTCTGGATATAAATTCCTCATTATAATGAAGGCTTGATATATTTTCAGTGATAGTGTCCATCAAGCGTTGAACAAGTCCGGTTTTAAATATGAGTAAAGAGGCTTGTAACTGATTATTCTTCTCAGAATTAACCTTTCTCATCTCTTCAGATTTATTTTGAATCTGAAGCAACAACGCTTCTACATTTCCCCAATTGTACCCGCACAGCATACAATCAGTGACTGGGGATCCGACATCCTGCAAGTTTTCGATTTCGATCTGCAACTCATTTCTGGATCTGAAAATATCCGAATAAATTTTATCTAAACCCGAAAGTGCCGAAAATTCTGATATCAGTCCCTGCTTTGCATTGGCAAATGCTATTTTTAAATCCTCCGGAATAAATTCAAAAGACGCTAAATATACTTCCTGATCAAGATTATCACTATTCAAAGATCCTAGTTGTTTTACCAGATTTCTTTGCTGAATTACTGTTGTCCGTAAAGTACGTAACTCTTCTTTATTCTGTAAAAAATTGTAAAATCTTAAGAAATCTCGCGTCAGATTTTCCTTATTTAATAGATAATCTACCACACGATTAATCCTGTATTGAGAAAAAATTATCTTTCTTTCAACAAGCTTTTTAAGTTCATCCAGGATACCATCAGCACCAGCAACATCCAGGTAGTTAAAAGCGTTTGGGTCTGTAGTTTCTTTATCCCAAACGACCTCTATACTTTCGAACAATCTGATATAGGCCGTTGGCTCCGTAGTTCTATCCAGATTACTCTTTAAGTTTGTAATCTCAATTTTTAATCCGGCAATTTCCTGTTTCCTGATAGTATTAACACCTTCGATTCTCTTTTTTAATTGTCCAATTCTTTCGATTTTAGCTTCAAACGCTGTTAAATCAAACAAATGATCAATATGATTCTTTCTGGCCTTGTCAGGATGTTTCAACAGAAAGTTACTTTCTTCCTGTTCCACATAATTCAGAAACTGAAAATTTGAGCTATAGTCATTTCCCAATAAGTCCTTCAGGAACAATCCTTCATCTTCAATAAGCGTTCCTGCTTCCGCTAAAAAATGATCTTTTTCAAACAACTTATATACAGAAAAATCTATCCCCCTAATGCGCTCTGTTTTAGCCAACCGCCCCAGGACATATCTCTTTTCATTTTTTGTAAATTCAATGGTTATAACAATATCTTCTCCCACTCTATTTTCATGTAGGAATGGATGTGCCAAATCGACCTCTCTTCCATCTACTACTAAATTCTTTAGATCCAGATATCTCCTTATTTTCCCCGTAAATACCAGTTCAATCGCATCATAAATTGTTGTTTTACCAAAACCATTGGGGCCATCAAAAACAACAATATCTGAAGCGTTCATGTCTAACGTAATATCTTGAAAAACCTTAAAGTTCTGGATTCTTATTTTATCTATTTTCATCCGTATTTGTAGTTCTAAGCTTATTAAGGATATCAGCCTCTGTCATTGCAAGAAATTCACTATCACTGATGGATAATAAATCTTTTTCTAACAAATCATTCAGTGGATTATCATCAAGTGCCTGTTTATTGATCGATTCCAAGGATTCGAGACTATTTATCTGCCCTATCTTCATCCTGATAAACGGTATTTTGATAGCCATCCGATAGACCAACGACTCGAAATCATTGCTATCAAACTCATTTTTATGCTTTTCAAATACAGCCTCCGTCAATATCAGGGTCTCGATAGTGTCTAGTACAGGTAAGTCTCCGATCTTATTGCGCAGATTGTTCAATTCACCTTCCGTATAGTAAAGAATGGTCTTTTTAAAATTATAAGGATCCTCTTCAACCTGTAACAAACTACCGGGTATTATATCCGCAATTGACTGGTATCTGCATAATATCAACAGATTTGCATTCTTATCAAATGTAGGCGCTTGAACTATTTCACTCGCCTTTATGAATATATCTATCTGCTCATCGATAATTTTACCAATATTATCACATTGAATAACTACCCAATAATTAACACGGTCTTTTACCGCGTAAACTTTAAAATCTACGCCCCCTCTGTCTTCAAACCCAGCTGCCTGGAATATCTCACTAATCAGCTCAATCATTATTTAATATATTTTTTGCCGTTTCAAGATCAATGAGACTAACCTTTTTCCATTGTGTTATTTTATTCCTCCTTTGAGCATCTCCTGACAAGCTATCGGCATTAAGACATCCAATATGATTTGCGCAGGCTTCCAAGTCATCTACATTACATTCACTAGTGATTAGATAGTCAGAATTAAATGGTAGGTCTATATCCTTATTCAATATTGTTTTTAAAATGCGTTCACTTGCCTTTTTTTTGTAGCCAGGCGAATTCGAATAGTTGATGGAAGTTGGGTAGTAGTGTTTGTTCCCAGCACAAGTCCAGCCAATTCTTCTATTATTATTTGACTCCTTTATGATCATTAATATCTCCAAAAATGCGTCTTTTATCTCATCATCGCTCAGGCAGTCCGTATAGCCTTCCAGACTGTCATAAGATATCGATTTATGCGGCCTTATACTCTGTATAAAGGATTTAAAATCAGCACCTTGATAAGAGTTCAACAGGTATAGGTAGTTATCCATTTTCACTTGTATTTCATTAGTCACCAACCCTGCATCATAATTAACGCAGAAATCCTGATAATAACGATTCAAATCCATTTTAATCCTTCGCTCAAAGAACTTCTCATCCAGAATATCCGCTGTTAAATCCTTACTTATTTCATCCAGGAATTCTGATAAGCATATAGGATTGTCGAACGCTGCATCTGCTATTTTTATCCCTCCATGATTGAGCGAGTGGATGTAAATTACCCGATCCACTATTTTCTTTTCCGCTAATTCACTTAATATTCTGACATTATTATCATTATGACTACCAGGAATATTATGTTTTTGTAATGCCTCGACCAACATACTCCTGATCTTGTTATCAATTTCAGTTAAAGGGCAAAATCCATCACTTTTATAGCAGTATATTTTCAACGTCGGATGTAAATGCTCTATAGCATCAGGGGTATAGTCATTTTCAACACATAAATGAAAATATGCCGTATCACCAGTCATGCCATAAGTTCTCTTCTTTTGCTCGAGTTGTTCAAAAGCATCTTCATAAGTAGAATAAAGATGACTATTAACCGCCTTCACCTGGTGAATTGTTACAGGAATAGTGTTCCCTCGTTGGACATTTACAATGGCAAAATCTTCTAAAGAATCAATCTGCAAATGGAGCGCATCTAATTCAGCTTTGGTTTTTTCAGCTATGAGTTTCATAACATGATAAAGTGCCACTTTACCCTGGTATATAAATCCACTCCAGGTTGCTGCTGCAGTATGCGGAAGGTTTTGGGTGTTCATTTTATAGCCTGGTCTTACCTTTTTCGACAGTTAACGTTCCTTGATTTAATTCAAATACATTTCCTTATTCCAAAATGACAAGCATTTAGGTGTAAAAATCGATTCAATTTATGTAGGGGTGGGTAACCAGTATTGCTACTTCTCTTAGGATCTGAAGTAGAAAAAGTAGTACTATATACGAATAATTACAATAAAGGGATTTCTAAATCCCTGTTACTTTAACCAATACCCTACTATTCTGGAAATACCACCAACGACAAGTATATATATTGACCATTATTCAGATTAATATGGTATTGTATAAATCAAATAAGTTATTTTCAAATATTAATGTTAACCTTGTTGGCTATAATCTATATTACCCAACGAACTACACCCACCTATGAACCAAATCCACGAACTGGAATCTGAACTACAAACTATCCTGGACCAACTAAAAACTATTGACTTAGGTAATGGGGTCGGTGATATCTTAGCCTTGACAGCACAAAAAAGAAAGCTGCTCATAGCAGTGCATCAATTAAAATGGGCGCAGAGAAATCGCGCAGAAAGGCGACACTATCGGGAAGAAGAGCTATTAACGACCTACAAATACTTCCAGCGGTATGGGGAAGAAATCAGGGATGGCCTGGAATACAGGAAAACCTATCTGGCGATGATGGAAAGTCTTGAAAACTTACAGGAACACAGTGCAGGAGAGTTACATATACTTTACACCATCATCTGGGAAATACTGGACAGTAATTCCTTTGTAAACGTGAAAGAAAACCTCGCCTTAAAAATCTGCTTCAGGATGCTTGCTGAAAAAGTGGCAAGGGAACCTGAGTCACAGGTACTGCTGGATCAATATGCAATACTGATCCCATTGGAATATCCACTGCGTCATTCTGTTATAGGATCCTAACGCTTTACTTTCCTTTTACCAATCGTGCATATAGCTGCTGCGATCCATCGCTGCTTACCTTATACAACATCCATACATCAGCACCAGCAGCTTCCAGGTGGAAGGTATTTGCCGGATCCGCCAATGCAGCTTTGACCCAACGCGGAAAAGCATTGGCAGCCCTGGCTTTTTCCCAGGTGCTGATCACTTTAAAGATGGCCTCCTTCTGCGGACAGCCCTCTACATCTTTCTGGTTAAGGTAAAGACTATACGTAGTTCCTACTCCTACAGAAATGGCTTGTATATGCTCATATGCTGCCGGTGTAGAGGTAGCAGTTATTGGAAAATTACCGCCCATACCAACAGGGAAATAATTGGCATAGGTAACATCCCTGAGGTCCTTACCCTGACTGGTGGTACTTCCCCATTCCCTCGTAGTGGCGTCGTACAAATTTTTACCACCACCTACATTCCAGATACTCTGATAATGCCAGGAACCTTCCGACAAAGTAGCGCCGGTAAATCGAATGGAAGGCAAGCCTAATTGGGCAGCCCTGTCAAACATCCGGTGAAAGAAGCGCTTGGCGGAATAATAACCATGACCATTGTTAAATAAAAACTCCTGTCCGTCGAAATCATAATAGCCCAATCCATTGATAGCACATACGTTGGCATAATAGGCAGCTATTTCATCTTGCAAGGCCATATTGGGAATAATACCATCATAACCATAATTGACGGTCACCTGTAGCTTATAAATGGTATCACCGGCGCTATGTGCGCTGGGTGATGTACCCCAATAACCCCGCTGCACCTGCAGCAACCGGTATGGCGCCTTATCAGAAACACCCAGGTAATGTATCAGCTCCTTACCGATTTTAACCATGTTAAGATTGGCGCAATGCCCTTCCCAGCTGGCAACCTCTTCAAGATATCGGGGATCGTTTACCAGGATAACGGTATCTGCCGGTTGAATGCCAGCTACCAGCAAACGCCTTTGCTGATAACACAAACTATCGGATGGTACCGGACTGGCATCCATCGTTCCGGGGGCCAGCGAATTGGTGATGGTAGTCCGCCCGATTGTAATGCCAGCCTTTGCGGCCAGTGCAGAAAATGCTTTATGTGACATATTCCCTGCTGTCAGATGAATAGGGCGCTGCTCAAAGTCTTTTCCGTCAATATATCCGCCATTGCCGCGATCAGGCCGCAAAAATCCCTGATCATACAGACTAATCGTTTTGAATCCCAGCCGGGAAGTATAAGCGATGATACTATCGTTCAGATTACCGCTGGTAATAGCATCCGGCACATAGGCAGCAGGATCCTTTACCCACCGGCCATTGATGGTCGGATAAGGCAATCCTTCTGACAAAACAATGTTTTGTACCACATCCAGCAACGCCGTACTGTCCGGGCTTCCCCACAAGGCAATGGAAGATCCTATATAATCCACGCCTGGTAAAGGTTCTACTGCTATATGATTAGGAATATTGGCAGCCATATGCGGAATCAGGGAATAATTTACTTCGCGGGGAATAGTCCTGTCGCGGGACTGATACGTAATAGATATCCTTCCCTTACTATCCACTTCGGCAGCATTGCCGTACATGATGCGATACCAGGGTTCTTTATGACCATAGAACGCTACATCACTGATACCATCTCCACCCAGCGAAAACACCTGTCCCTCGTGTAATGTATCCGGCAAAGGATAGCGAATGGCGTCAGGAGAATGGATAATATATTGAAATGGCGCGGCATCAGCTTCCGTTGCAGCAGTACCACCCAGTGTGTTATCATTCAGTGCCAGCATACCTATGGCATAGTTAACAGCAGCACTGGTATCTCTGCTTACGCCAATAATCTCCCCCAACAGGTTAGTGATATTGGTATGATACCCACCCCATTGAATGACATCCACACCATTTTTCGGCGCCAGCGATTGCAGGGTTAGTTTTAAATATTTTTTATAGGGTGAGATGACCACCTTCGCCACAGATCCATTGGCATAACGCAGCCGGATGGTTGCATCTGCTTTTTGATAGGTTGCCGCCACCGGCTGATAATAAACATGCTTTCTGCTGTCATACAAACTCATTAGCGGCGAAGGCTTATCACCAGGACTAAACTCCCTGGCCGGATGTACCGTAGTATTCTGCATACTGGTAATCCATCCTTTGTTGTTGATTTGAATTTTGAAATAGGAAGTGCTAAAGTCGGCCTGACCATAGCCGGCAATAGAAAACACCACGCCTATGAGTAAGGCGCAGATTTTTTTTACAGACATCATGCTTGCTGTTATTGTGGAATACATTGTTCACCGTCTGTCAATGATGGCATTGACAATATCAAATATAAATGCAATATGGAAGTAATACCAGTTCTATATTGACTGATTCAGGATGTAAATTGATTAGCAGGATGATGGAAAAAATGCTGTAATACCTGGCCATGTTTGTTACCTAAGTGTTAACGTGGCGTTAGTCTCTGCTATGGGAAAGGATTTCCGTTGATAGCGGCTCGAATTTGATTTGTCATGTCGTGATATACCCTTCACTGCCTGCTTCTGCGATGCAGCATGATTTTGTTTATCGACAACGAACTATCGCTGGTTTTAATTTTTAACACTCGATTGAATTAGGCTCATACAGGCCAGGAGCCTGCATCTTGTACTATCTGACACGCGGGAAATTTTGTTAGCTAAGTGTTAAATCTGGGTTAAGGCCAATCCAACCGGAGTATTTATGTTGAGAATGGGAATTCTTTTAAGATAGGGATATCTGTGTCCTGTAAAATGATACAGGTCAGATAATCTGAAGTTCTTATGATAAACCCGGAAAGTCTTAACAGAAAAAGTTTGAACAGGGTGCATTATTCGGGAATAATATTTATTTATAATACAGTATATCCGAACGCACCACCAAACTATTAAAAAATATATAATGATATATATGCTATTAGATAACAAAACAATTACTTAACCGGCTTTAATAACGACATTCAATTTGAAGTATTTTATTAAAGCCAGCCCCAGGGCCGGGGCCGACTTATAAATAGAAAAAATATGCATTTTTTCCAAATACTTGAATATTATAGTTTTCGTTTTATTGTAGATATCCTTTTTTTTGTACTTGAAAACAGAAGACTGCTGATCAAAGACCCATCAATATTCAAAGCGATACTAACGGATTTTATTACCGAAAGATGGTGTAAAAAAATATTGGTGAGATTAATCATTGAATTGGTAACGCTCCTGATTCATAAACAGTTTTAACTTAATGGCAAGGGAAGTGTCAAACCGACATTTTCCTTGCTATTTTCTTTCATATCATCAAGAAAAGAAGTTATGACAATTTTCTTAAACAACAATATAAGCCATGAAAGCTAAATTGTAGTCATTGTTTATGCCAGCTATAAATAAAAATGACGCTCCCGGCATTTTTATAAAAACTTTCTCCCTAATAGAATACCATAAATATAAGGTAAATCTGAAAACCAAATTACCACATAAGCGCTGCCCCTTACCAAAGGCTGTAATTTCTCACCAGGTGCTGGAGTATTGTAGGTTTGATATCTCCGATTATTATATTTTAACCATATCAATCAAGTCTCATGAGGCTGCTATAATGAAAGCGAAGCCAATAAATAATTTTACTTAACAAAAGTAATGGTGAACAATGAAGTCTTTTTCCGTTTATTTTTCCAATTTCTAAAATAATGTCTAATCTTTTTTAAATAACTCTCCTAAGGCTAAAGCATTCAATAACATACAAGGTATACATTTATTCCAGGTGAAATTCTTCTCAGGTCTGTTTCATCGGGGTGTAAGTGTATTTTCCGGCTTTTATTTCATTTTTGCGCATATCTGGGTAATATTGCAGCTAAAGCTTCTATTTTATTCCACGGACTTGACAATAGCCACTACAATAAGTATGACAACTATTAAATACAAAAGCGTTTAATATTCACATCGTACTATTATTCACCCAAATTAATCAGGTACGCCAAAACGTCTTTATAACTTTCCTGCGGCGTATAGTCCATACACCTTGCCTGCGGCTTGTTTTTGTTTGGGAGGAAGGGGATCTATGAAAAAGCGGGGGAAGTGATCGATAATATTTTGTCCTAATAAGGAATACTTCATATTTGCAACATTCAATTTTTCCAGGTCCTTAAAAAACAATTTAAATGAGAACCTAACGTTATCAAATGAACGCGACTCAAAAAGCTCCAGCAGTATTTCCTGAAGCCTGCTAAACAAACCATCTATTATCTTTTTACGATCTAACTTTAAAGCCTCCCTGTTTAAATCACAAACCTCAATGGTAGCTTTCCCTCTATCCGTGACACCAATTATTGACCCATCCGGATCAAAACCAAAATGTGCTTCCACATCATCGACTTCCGGATTTAACAGCCTGGGATATTCTGCAATTAACATTGCTCCTGTAATTAATCTACAGCTGTCGTTGACCTTATTTGCCGCACTAAAGAGTGGGTGATAAATCCTTGTTCCATCTATGGGAAATTTATTTGATTTACTCAAATTACACTTTTCACATATCAGGATCAGGTTAGACCATTCATATCCCAACCAGTAATATCCTTTCGATTGAGCATCATCTTTAACATTACACTTTGGCCGGAAATGATCTACCCTAAAAGATGCCCCGGCGAGCGTATTTGTCTCGCAAAAGGCACATTTGCAGTGGTAGATCAACTCTAATTCACTGATGCATGAATCTCTGTAATAATAGGTCGAAAACTTATGACCCTCTTGGGAAATAATTGCTTCTTTGATTTTTTCCTGGCAATTGGGACTAATCAACCTTGCTGGTGGAGTAACAAAATCTTTAACTATCCTTCGCATAGCAATTAACTGATTTCAGGAAAATCAATATCACTGTTTTCTATATCATCAAGTTTACGTTTGACATCCTGCACTTTACTATATTCATCAAACGAATCTTCTGTACTTACGTTACCAATATTTTCATTGTTGATCTGGGTAATATTATCCATATCAAACAGCGAGGAAGTTAGCAATACATTTGGCAACAGATGCTCAATATCGATAAATACTCTTTCTACAGTGGCATCCTCATCCGGCTGTTTCGAAACTTTCAGAAACACAGAATTTTTGGGTGCTCCAAGGAAAGGAATGACACTGTGGGTCGTAACAATAAACTGAATATCTGGAAAGGTTTGTGATAATAAAGTTGGTAATTGCCGCTGCAATTTGGGATGCAGATGCACATCTAATTCATCAATCAATACAATACCTGCAAAATCCCTGGGGTCATCTAACTCTGGTTCGATATTAAAGATCCTGCAAATCATATCACCCACCATTGCAATGATACTTCTTGTACCTGATGCAAGCAGGCTAAAAGAAATGTATCCATCATTTCCTTCAGATTTTACATCTCCATCCAGATATACAATTTGTTTTACAGCCGAATCATATTTTATATCTTTCAGATGAGGAATTATTGTGCAGAATATATTTTTGACAATGTTAAACCTGGAAGGATTTTCGAAATGCCATAAGAGTAAAGGATACTCTATATTCATCAACCTACCATCCGGATGAAAAAGGGAATAATGCTTCAAACCATAGGCAGATTCTTCGTTTTGGCTGGAATTCGCCTGAATTAAAAGACGGGAAGGGCCATAGGCTAAAAGATGACTCAAGGAGTAAATTCTGCCTTCAGAATTATTGATTAAGTTGACACTTTCACATTTAAATTCGACTCCAATCTTAGTTTCAGATACATCTACCAAAATCCTGTCTTTATCGCGTGGCCCATTCAAACCAATGAATATTGCTTGTAATAACGAAGATTTTCCTCGGCTATTCTCTCCAGTAATAAAAATCCATGGTGCATCGATGGGCAGTTCACTAATTTTAACATTTCGCAAACCATTATAATTTTGAACTGCAATCGTTTTAATCGCATAAGTCATAACTGCAGAGGCCTGCGTAAAAACATCCGGGGTGAAATCATGCAGTAATGCCCGATCCATTGCTCTTTTTTCAAACGCAATGACTTTGTCTATGTAAAAAAGAGCTGATTCCCGAATTTCGTTTTCATCTGCTCCCTCTCTGCTAGAAATATTCATTTCTAATCTAGAACCCTCTGTCTTCAGATCAATTGCCCTTAAATCATTATGAAATACCCGATGCACCTTTTTCACCTTCTCCAATTCCTCCTGAGACCATTTACCGTATAACTCCATCGAGGATAATAATCCATCCAGTTTCAATCTTGCATTTTCTAAGATATCCAAATTTACAAAACCCTTCTCTTCAATAGAATTACCAGATTTATTTAACTCATTGGCTATAGGATTTGTCACAACATTTTGCTGAAGGTCTTGCATCGCCGGTTCCAATTCCTTATTCCACCCTTCAAGCGTCTCCACAGGAATATCTGAAAAAGTCTTCACCAACTCTTCATATGACAAGCCATCATTCTTCAGCTTGATGAAATAATTATGCGCCTTATGTAATTGATTTTTTTCCATTTTCGAGAATTTCAATATGATTGAAATACTCCCAAATATATCCTATTTAGTTTAGAGCGGGAGCTGTGAAGGAGTATAAATTTGATCAAAGAAAATTAGCATTATCAGATCCAAACTAATCAAACCTGCTAAAAATAAAAAAGGCTAAATCTCTTCAGATTTAACCTTTTCTCTGTGATCCCGCTGGGACTCGAACCCAGGGCCCATACATTAAAAGTGTATTGCTCTACCAACTGAGCTACGGAATCAATCACACCCGTGTTTGTAACGGGAGTGCAAAGATAGGAATTACCTGATTCCTGCCAAATTTTTTTGAAAAAATATTTAAATATCTGAAAATGAGCTGTTTACTTACCGGTGAAAATAGCCTTGTATCGTATCACCGGATCATCCTTCTGCGAAGCATCCAGGATATGTAGCTGGTTATATTTCCCCGCTACCCAGTCCGCTACTGTATTATCATAATACGGCGATCCCGGATTACCACTCTGTCCGCCAGGATAAATACCATACGCTTCCGTTTTCCCTGTCAGCTGTACAATCATCCTCCACGAAGGACCATGCGTCTTCTTGGTAGCATTCACCACATTGGCGCCACCACCAGTGTTCAGGTTCATCGCACTGAAAGCCGGCAACGCACGCGTTAAATGACGGATGTCTGTGCCGCGGTACTTACCCCAGGCCAGCTTCCCTGCTTTATCTACCGGCGCGAGGTCTCTTACTGTGGCAATAAATGATTCATATACCAGGTCCGATAATGTCTCCTTTGCCGGTGTATGTACATTATCAATAAAGTGATTGCTGGTATCTTTCAGCAACAGCATCAACGTAGCGGTCGATTGCGGGAAAGGCAACGCCACACTATCATTCGGCTGCAGGTTATCCAGCCATAAGGTATCTTCAAAATGTGACCACATCACATTGAAAAGTGTGCCGCCGCGACTATCCGCCGACTGCACCGCATCCCAGTTAACCAGCTCCTGCCAGTAGCCACGCTGCTGCGCATTTAAGCCAGCGGTATCCATATGCTGCCTGAACAACTTGATCGCTGTAGCGGCAAAAAGATTCTTGTTATCGTTCTGTAACCCCATCATATCCTGCGGCGTAATACCCGACATCTCTGCCAACCGCTCATTGATCCGCTTGCCACGGTACAGGTCAAACTCCCCATACAGATTGTACGGATAGGTATCATCCGTTGCACGCTGATTCGCCGAGCTGACAAAACCCCTCGCAGGATTCTTAATATGCGGCAACTCTCCGTGCGGAATATATCCCTGCCATGCGAAAGTACTGTCGCCACCAGGCATGATAAATTTGCCCTGGTCTTTCCAGCGTGCAGGATATTGACCATTATGCCAGATGCCTATATCGCCGTCTTTATCCGCAAATACGAAGTTCTGGGCCGGACACTGATACGTACTCAATGCATCCAGGTAATCGTCGTAATTCTTAGCCCTGTTCAGTTTCAGAAAAGTAAGGAATTCGTTGCTGGGGTCCAGCGCTTTCCAGTGCATCGCCAGGAAATGCTGCCCGGTAGTTTTCTCAGGGAAGGTGTTATCAAACATCACAGGGCCCCAAACCGTATAGGCAACGGTATCATACACGGTAGTACCGCCGCGCACCAGGATCTTTTCTATACGCAGGTCCGCCTTGCGATAACTGCCGTTAAACATATATTCCGATTTACCGTTACGGAAATCCATACGGTAAAAATCTTTCACATCTTCCTCTCCATTCGTTACGCCCCAGGCTATATGGTCGTTGAAGCCGATGATCACACCGGGTGCTCCCGGCAAACTCGCGCCATATACGTTCATGGCAGGGGTATGTATCTGTACTTCGTACCATAAACTTGGTAAACTCAATCCCAGGTGCGGATCGCTGCAAAGTATAGGCGCGCCCAGCCTTGTTTTGCTGCCGGCCACCGCCCAGTTATTACTGCCATTTGCAGGATCTGGATTATTCATCTTATACTTCATATAGGCCGCATCCAGCGCCAGAATACTATCCGGCGGCGCTGTAACCTTCACCGTAGCCGGCGGATACACCGTCCCTTTCGGAATGATAGGATCTGTGCTATCCAGAAAATCCGGGTACATCAGGTTGAAGTCCCTGATATCAAAATACTGCCGCGCTTTCGTATAGCCAAGATCGTTAGCAAAGCCCGACAGGTCATGTGCCATATATTTCAGCAGGTATGCTGCATTGATCAGCTCCCATTTCTGAGGCTTGTAGTCAAGCAGTTTATATTCTACCGGCAATGTAGCATCTGTTAGTGTGGAGATATAGGCATTTACGCCTGCGGTATAGGATTCCAGGGCCTCTTTGGTGTCAGGGTTGGCCATCATCATTTTCAGCGCCTGCTCCGCACCATAGCCCATCCCTCTGCGGCGGGCCTCCCGGTCGTAATCGATCATCTTAGGACCCAGGATTTCTGATAGCCTGCCGGCAGAAGCAAAAGTCTGCAACTCCATCTGCCATAGCCTGTCGCGGGCAGTTACATACCCTTGCACATAATAGGCATCGGCAGCATTGGAAGCGAAAATATGTGGCACCATGCGGTCATCGAACCATACTTCTGCACTGCCTTTAAAGCCTGGTAACCTGATCTCCTCCTTCTTCTCATCTATAGGCTCGGCATTTACCCAGAAACCCTGTTGCGGGCTTAACAACTTTCCCAGTGGAGGAACAGACCCTATTTTGGTGTTCAGCGCCCAGGTCAACGACAAGGTGATGGCGCCGGAAATTACTGCGGGGATTATTCTCATATTACTTCATGGAATGTAATATGTAAAATACATCAAATTTGTTTGAAAACCATTATTGTTTTAAGACGCCCAGCAACTGATCTATTTCTGCAGTGGTATTGAAACTATGCAACACCACACGCAACCGCTCTTCCCCTTTAGGCACCGTAGGATGTAGTATGGGCCGCACATCCAGCCCCGCCGCCTGCAAGGCTGCCGCCACTGTTCTCGTATATTCGTTCCCTTTAGTAATGATCGCCTGTATGGGTGTATCGCTGTTAATCAGGGTCAGATGCGCGGCGTTCTGCCGGAAATAGTTCCTTAATGTCTCCAGCTGTATCCGCGCGTCCGGCATATACGGGAACAGACTGTATGCTGCCTGTATAGCCGCCATGGCTGCCGGCGGCAAAGCGGTAGTATAAATAAACGCCCTGCAGAAGTTGATCAGGTAATCACGTAAGATGGTGGAACCCAATACTACCGCACCATGACACCCAACTGCCTTTCCGAATGTATGTACCCTCGCAAAGCATTGCGCCGCCAATCCCAGGTGCTGCACCAATCCCTCTCCCCTGCTGCCTATCACACCTGTTGCATGTGCTTCGTCTACAATCAGCAGACAATTCAGCTCTTTACACATCGGCGCTAGCAGCGCCAATGGCGCCATATCGCCATCCATCGAATATACAGACTCCACTACCACAAATATATTCCCGCTCCCGCGTTCTATTTTCTGCTGCAAATCGATGATATCGTTATGTTTAAATGCCCAGGATTGTGCATGGGATAAACGAATGCCATCCCTTATACTGGCATGTATCAACTGGTCATAAATAATGGTATCACCTTTCTGCGGCACCGTGGCAAATAACCCCAGATTGGCATCATAGCCGGAATTAAAGATCAGCGCTGCCGGCGCCTGATGAAAGGCGGCCAGGTCCTGCTCCACTTCTTCTATCCAGGGGTAATTACCCGCCAGCAGCCGGGAACCTGTACTGCCCATCCCATAAGGCCGGTCCTGTAAAAGATTGTGCACCGCTTCCTGCATAGCCGCACTGCGGGCCAATCCCAGGTAATCGTTGGAACAGAAGTCTGTCAACCCGCCCGACACACGCAGGCTACGGAAAGAATGCTGCTCCCGGCGCTCCTGTAGCTGTTTACGTAATATATCTTCCATAGTGCTGATTCTTATGCCAAACCTGGCAAGTTAACCGAATGACGCGTATCTTCGCAAAAATTATCTCACTGCTGATATTATGAGTAAAGTTTCTATATTAGGCCTGAAACTCCCTTCGGATCCCCGCTGGGTCAATCTCGCCGCCATTTCCCTTCAGGATATCCTCACAGACCACGCCTATTGCGAACAAAAGGCAGCCTCTTCTGCGATATCCCTTATCCAGCGCAACCCCGACAGAGAACGACTGGTAGCCGAACTGGCGCCCATAGTTACTGAAGAATGGGGACACTTCCGCCAGGTACTCGCCGAACTCAAAAAGAGAGGGCTCCCTCTGGGTAAACAAAGAAAGGACGAATATGTTAATGCCCTGCTCAACTTTAAAGTAAAAGGCGGCAGCGCAGAAGATTCCCTCCTCGACAACCTCCTCATCTTCGCCCTCATCGAAGCCCGTAGCTGCGAACGCTTCCGGCTGCTGAGCGAAGGCCTCGAAGATGAATACCTCCGCGAATTCTACCGTAAGTTCATGATCTCTGAAGCTGGCCACTATCGCCTGTTTATAGATCTGGCCAATGAATATTTTCAAGAAGATAAAGTAAGAAACCGCTGGCAGGAATGGCTCCTCCAGGAAGCGGAAATCCTCAAAGAAATTGAAGTACGTGGCGACAGAATGCACTAGAAATTAAAGCCCAGGTTGACATAAAACGCCACCTTACCGCTTTGATCACTATACATAACAGTACCTTCTATCGGCCCGAGCCGGCTACTATAGCCCGCTCCCAGCCCATAGCCACTCAGATATTTATATTTACCGGAGGTGCTGGCGTTTAAATCATAAACGGCAGCACCTATCCTTGGTATCGCAAATACATTTCTCAGAAACTCCCACTGCCACGCTACCTGCACCGCACTGATACTCGTAGTCGTCACCTGCCCCTCATACAGCCCCACAAACGGCACCTGGTTATGCATCACATCATTCATCCCACCCACAAAATAGGTATTCACACCAGACACCTCTCTCCCGAAATTAACCATACCTGTAGCATCTAACTCTAAAACAGCTCTATCATTAAATGGTATATAATACTTCATCTTCAGATTCGCATACTGAAAATTATTAAAGGTAATCCCCGCACTGTCCACATCTATCGGCGTACCATTGGCACTTACCCTGATACCGGAATGCTGATTGTAGATATACCCCGACTGAAAATTCAATAACATTCCACGTGTCGGATAAATCTTTCTGTCGAGGGAGTTGATTCCAAAATATCCATAGGAATTCATCTGATTGGTGCTGCCTCTCAACTCAAGATAAGGACTGAGCGTAGGTTTATACTTGATATACTCCCAGTTGGTTCCCGCTCCAATAGCCATGATACCGTTAAAGGCAAACTGCACGTTCATACCCACCCTGGCAAACTTATTCCGGTATTGCTGCATTTTGTCGAAATGCTCGTCATAGAAGATGATACCATTATTTTCGTAATAGGTATTCAGGCCGAAACCGAAGTTACGCCTGCGTCCCAGGTATTTGAAATATTCTGCCTGCAAACGCGGATTTTCACTGATACCCAGCGATACAAAGGAGCGCGAGTTTTTAATGATAAAATTTCTTTGGGTCAGGTTGATAATCGCCATTGCATTGGTAAACGTATTATAGTTCAATGCAAACTTCACAGACGTAAGCGAATTCTCTTCCGCGGTAATATCCATGCGGCTTTTACCATATCCTTCCGGCGACAAACTATACGTGATCAATTTATAAAAGCGTGTCCCGAAAACATTATCCACGGCATTTTTCAGCTGCTCTGCGCTGTAACAGCCACCAGGCTTCAATCGCAGACGCTGAATAAAAAACTTCTCATCTGAATGTACCAGTCCGCTCACGTGTATACTACTCAGTTCTATATCTGTCGAAAATGGTAAACGATTGCTGACAAAGGTTTCCGGCTGAATTTCATTCAATGAATCAGCCAGATGTTTAAAATAAGGGTACATCTCCCGACCTACCCGTTTACCGGCTTCTATTATGGAATCTACACTACCGAAACTGGCTGCTGAATAAGGTTCCAGCTCTTTTTGCAGGGAGATATACACATCACATAACTTCCGCTCCATTTCAAAATCTGCTGCATCTTTATAAAAGCCTAACTGGTAAATAATATCTATCGGCGTAATCAGCTGGTCTGCTTTTCTGAGTCCACCGCTTACATTGGAGCCGATGACGATATCTGCTCCCATCTCTTTGGCGGTGATCACCGGGAAGTTACGTACAACGCCACCGTCTACCAGCTTGCGTTTCCCGATGGTAACAGCGGTAAATACAGACGGAATGGCCATGCTGGCACGCAGGGAAGTCACCAGCTCTCCACTGTCCAGCGTTACGATCTGACCGGTGGCCACGTCTGTGGCAACGCACTTAAAGGGAATATTGAATTTGGTGAAGTCTTTTTCATCTTTTGCCGGCCAGCATAATTTGGCCAGCTGCAGCCACAGCGCCTCCCCGGAAATCACGCCGGAAGCCAGTTTTGGCCTGCCGTATTCAAAAGGAATCTCTATGATATATTTGTTGTACTCTGCTTTTTCTTCGTAGGCGATATCCCGGATATTGGGCTGGTTACTGAAAAGTGTATTCCAATCCATCTTCCGGGCGATGGACTCAATAGAATCACCGGAATACCCTAACGCATACAACCCTCCGATAATACTCCCCATACTCGTCCCCGTTAGATAGTCAATTTTTAGCCCTGCACTATCCAACGCCTCCAGTATACCAATATGAGCCAGGCCTCTTGCGCCGCCACCACTGAGGGTAAGGCCCATTTTAGGACGTCCACTCCCCTGCTGCCCGTAGGCAACGGTATACACACTAAATAATACGATCAGTAAAATGTATCTGTTGATTCGGTAACGTCGTCCTGGGTTCATGGTTCTGATTGCACTATTCTAAAGATAAAGAAAGATTGTATGCGGACTTCTCCTTTTTCCTGTTTGTCACTCGATAAATATTTATTAATTTATGCAGATATCTTATTCCACTATCCATTTACACGTTTATGGAAACACTAACCAGATCTAAGTCCATATCTGCCACGCAAAATATCTGGCAGGTTATCCTGGCTTCATCGGCCGGTACACTGATAGAATGGTATGATTTCTACATCTTTGGTAGTTTATCAGCCATTATTTCAGAGAAATTTTTTCCACCGAGCAATCCTGACCTGGCGTATATCTCCACGCTGGCCTTTTTTGCTGCCGGTTTCATTGTAAGGCCTTTCGGGGCCATCGTTTTCGGCCGCCTGGGTGATATTGCCGGCAGGAAATATACGTTCCTGCTTACCCTACTGATCATGGGAGGCTCCACCTTCGCCATAGGCCTCATTCCCAGCTATAAGACCGCCGGGATCATAGCCCCCGCGCTGGTATTGCTGCTACGGCTATTGCAAGGCCTCGCCCTTGGCGGAGAATACGGCGGCGCCGCCACCTATGTTGCCGAACACTCCCCTGCCGATAAACGCGGCTACTATACCAGCTTTATCCAGACAACCGCCACACTGGGCCTGTTTGTATCGCTGGGCGTTATCCTGGCCACCCGCACCAGCATGACCTCCGACGCCTTCAACGCCTGGGGATGGCGTATCCCCTTCCTGCTCAGTATACTGCTGGTGATCATGTCTTACTATATACGTATACGCCTGCACGAATCGCCTTTATTCGCACAAATGAAAAAGGAAGGCAAAACCTCCACCAACCCCATCAAAGAAAGCTTTGGCAACAAAGAGAACCTGAAACTGGTACTCATTGCGCTTTTCGGCGCAGCCATGGGACAAGGGGTGGTATGGTATACCGGCCAGTTCTATGCATTGTCCTTCCTGCAAAAAACAATGAACATAGAATTTGTGCAGTCCAACCTTATCATTGCAGCCGCACTGCTGCTTGGCACTCCATTCTTTATTTATTTCGGTAGCCTGTCAGACAGAATAGGCCGTAAAAAGATCATGCTCAGCGGTATGCTCATTGCAGCATTGGCTTACTTTCCGATATATTCCGCCATGGACAACATCGGTAATGTCGGCAGAAAAACAGAAGATGTTACACAATACCGCATAGAAAGCAACTCTCATACAAATGATAAAGGTGAACAGGTAATGGTATCTACCAAAATACACACCTACACCGACGGCACCATCCTGAAAACAACCGGTAGCAAAGAAGAAAAGAATGAGAAAAACGAAATCACGGTGAGTCGGACCAATATGATTTTCCTGATACTGCTGGTGTTCGTACAGGTATTTTTTGTAACGATGGTATATGCACCGATAGCGGCATTCCTGGTAGAATTATTCCCTACACGGATCAGGTACACCTCTATGTCGCTGCCGTATCATATCGGTAATGGGGTATTCGGCGGATTGCTGCCAACCATTTCTACAATTCTTGTTACGGATTATAAACATCACCTCGCAGGGCTCGTATACCCCATCGCGATTGCATTGATCTGCTTTGTTGTGGGGATGTTTACCATCAAAGATAATAGAGGCGCTGCGCTATAGCGCTGTTTTTATTTTACTTCTTTAAACGGGAAAGGGTTGCCTTCGGCAACCCTTTCCCGTTTAAAGAAGGGATCCCGCAGGCCTTCGGCCTGCGGGATCCCTTAAACCCTACTATAAAAGTTGTTGCTGAAACGCTGTCAACAGCGACTCCAGCTGCAAATCAGCATTAGTTGCCTGCAACTGATTTATCTTACCTATATACGTTTTAACAAACTGCTGATGTTGCGGCGTAGCCGGATTGAAAGGCCTGTGCGCCGCTGCCCTGCTGATATCCGCAATGGTATGTAATATCTCCTGCGAAGCAGGATGAATACAGTTTTCCACGACTTTATCCCAGACATAGGCAATGGCCTGCCCATTAGGATGTACCATATCTTCTTTATAAAAGCGGTAATCCCGCAGGTCATCGATCACCAGCTCATAGGCCGGAAAATAATACAGCCGGTCAAATTTGTTGACAAGATGATGTACCGCCTGTAGCAGCACCGCTTTGCTGAGGTTATTCTCCACCACACCATCCCGGATATATCTCACCGGACTCACGGTAAACAGCAGCTTCACTTTTTTGTTGCGGAAAAACAGCCGGTGCATCACATTATCCAGGGCGGTAATAATTTCTTCTGCACCTATCAGCTTTTTGTAGAAATGACCTGCAGGGACCTTGTGATTATTGGCGACCAGTTTATTATTCTCTTTCAGAAAATGTGCATGTGCAGATCCCAGGGTGATTACCAGCCAGTCTGCCTGCTCCAGGTAAGCCGCGGCCTCCTGCTGATGCCTGTTAATCCGCTCCAGTACTACATCTGCGCTGGTATCGGAAAATCTGCTGTGATGGTCCCAGCTATGCCAGAGATCATTATGCAGGAAGAGATCATTTTTCGTATATACTTTCCCGTCGAGATAGGAAGTAAGTGCATGGGTGATACTCAGCGGATTGAAGAGGATCCCATGCGGATTGATCATCGTATTGAAACGGTGCGATTGCAGCTCCCCGCCTATTTCTTCTGCGAAGCAGGAGCCCATCAGCAACAGCTTGTCGCTGTACTGAATGGCCTCTTCCAAAGGCGTAATAGGAAAGCTCAGGTGAAATTGCATGTAATGCTGTTAATCTTTAAAAACTTTGTCTGCCAGCGCCTGTGCATGCAACAGCGCCTCACGGTCCAGCGATAACGGCGCCTGCTGCTTTTCACAGAAAGCGATCAGGTTTTCTGTAGCCAGATTGCCTACCAGCTCATCTTTGGCCATAGGACAGCCGCCAATGCCTTTCAGGGCGCTATCAAACCGGCGACAGCCATGCACCCAGGCAGCCTGCACCTTCTCCTCCCAGTTGTGCGGCGCAGCATGAAAATGCGCACCAAATTCCACTTTGGGATAGGCAGGTATCAGGTGACTGAATAAATTCGAGATAGTAGCCGGATCAGCCACGCCAACAGTATCTGCCAGCGAAATAGTATTGATCTCTACTTTTACCATTTCCTCTACCCAGCGTAATACTATTTCCGGACTGTAGGCATCACCATAGGGATTACCAAATCCCATGGAGATATATACCACCAGTTCTTTTTTATTTTTCAGGCAGAGTTCCTGCATAGTATGTACCTGCTCCAGCGATTCAGCAATCGTTTTATTGGTATTACGCAGCTGAAAGGTCTCTGATACGGAGAAGGGAAACCCCAGGTAGTTAATTTCATCAAACGCCACTGCCTCTTCCGCTCCACGAACATTTGCCACAATAGCCAGCAGCTTACTTTTGCTACCACTCAGCTGTAAACGGGGCAATACCTGCGCGGTATCTGCCATCTGCGGGATAGCTTTGGGAGATACAAAACTGCCGAAATCAAGGGTATCAAATCCTACTTTCAACAGTGCATTGATATACTCCACCTTCTCATCCGTGCTAATTAACCGGTGCCAGCCTTGCATGGCGTCTCTTGGACATTCTATCAGTTTAAGCATATGCGATGTTTGGAATTGGCAGTGTGAAAATCAGGCCCGGCTTACATCCTTTGTTTCATCGCTTCATACAGGATGATACCTGCTGCTACAGAAACGTTGAAAGACTCAAATTTACCGGCCATAGGGATACGGAATAATACGTCCGATGCCTTGCGAAGCGCAGGAAATACACCATGATCTTCGGAACCCATGATCACTGCCACCGGTTCTTTAAAATCACAGTCAAACAGCTGCGTCTCTGTTTCCATTTCGCTGGTCAGTACCTTAATACCATTCAGGTGAAGGGTATCAATGGCTTTCAGCAGACTGTTTACACGGCAGACAGCGATCTTCTCCAGGGCGCCGGCAGATGATTTCATGGCTTCTTCATTCAGTGAAGCAACACCCTTATCCGGGATGATGATCGCCTGGGCACCACAACATACGGCACTGCGCGCAATCGCCCCGATATTCCTGACATCGGTAATACCATCAAGAATCAGGAATAAAGGCGTCTCGCCCTGCTCTGTAACATGAGAAATGACATCCTGTAAGTCCAGGTAGGTTACATTACCAGCCAGCGCAATAACGCCCTGGTGATTGGCCTGGGTAAGGCCGTTCAGCTTCTCTACCGGTACCAGGTTAACAGGTATATTAAAATTCTGTGCTTGTTCTTTGATCTGAGGAATAATATCGCCGGTGGCAGTACGCAGCATAAAGATGCGCTCAATAGGCTTACCACTGTTGATAGCTTCAATTACCGGCTGACGGCCGATAATCAGTGAAGATTGTTTCGGGCGGGGACTCGAGAATTTCTTATGGTGAGCACCAGCGTGTTTATGATTAAATTTTCTTTCCATTGCCGCAAAGATACTCTTCCTTGCTGACATAGCGATTAATACCCTAACAGCTTCAGTTTCAGGCGCTGTATCGCCGCTACAGACAATGAATCCGTGATTTCATAATCCCTTACCATCCTGTATGCTTCTTCGAAAGGTACTTTCTTCACTGTCAGCTGCTCCGTTTCCTCCGGTGTAGATACGCCCTGCTCCAGCCCCTGCGCCAGATAGATCACCGCCGTTTCATCCGTTACGGAATTGGAAGTATCCAGCTTTACCAGCAATTCATATTCTTTTGCTATCAGCCCGGTTTCTTCCAACAGCTCTCTCCTGGCAGCATCCAGCGGATCTTCATCCAGGGCGCCACCGCCCTCCGGAATCTCCCAGCTGAAACGCCCCAGCGGAAAACGGTACTGACCCACCAGGTAGGTATTCATCTCCTCATCCAGCGCTATAACACCTACAGCGATGTTCTTGAAGTGAACCACACCATAAATACCGGCATTGCCCGCAGGATTCAGCCCCTCATGATGCGTAATACTAATCCAGTTGTTGTCATACTTCGTTTCACTGGAATGAATTTTCCAGGGATTGTTATGCATATCCATCCTGCAAATAAAATGAAAATAGATGATGATTAATTATACGGACAGATAATAATAGTAAGAATTTGAATCTTTTTTATATCCTTTTTTTTCATACAGTGACTGGGCATTGGTATTGGAAACATAGGTCTGCAACATCAGCCACGCAGCATCGGTATCTTTTGCCAGCGACTGCGCCGCATCCAGCAAGGCAGAGCCTGCACCATTACCACGATGCTCCTCCAGTACAAAAAGGTCATTCAGCAGCCAGGCCTTTTTCATAGACACAGAACTGAAAATCGGATATAACTGCACAAAACCTACAATTTCGTCCAATTCCATCGCTACAAAAATGGTACTATCTTTTTTTTCTATTCGCTCAGTGATATACTTCAGCGCACCATTGAAATCAGGAGCCTGATCATAATAACTGCGGTAGGCATCAAACAATACGGCTACTTCATTGGTGTGAAGGGCGGTGGCCTGTACAACTTCCATAAGATATATTTTAAATAAGATTTCCAGTCTCAAATTAACCCCTTTTCAGGAGAAATAGTTCAGCCACACATGGTTTGTGCATTATGTTTTCCGGGAGATTCTTTGCCTGCCTTTGGCAGGCAAAGAATCTCCCGGTTCATCGGGATGCCTCCGGCATCCCGATGAACCGGGAGGAAGAATTACTTTCGGTGATTCATTAAAAGATATAGCCCAGATGCCTGATCCGGTAGATACCGGCGCGGCATCTGACTATACTTCTACCTTAAAAAAAAATGCATCCTTTTCGTATAGCTATTACTGTTGGGATGCGAGTTTCTTATTTTTTGCCACTGCATTATTAACCAGGTAAACACCCCCCAGCGTCACCAGACTTCCCAGCCCCATCAGCCACGTCAGTCCTTCTTTCAACAATACCCATCCCAGCAATACCGCCACAATCGGATTAATATAGGCATATACACTCGCCAGCGAAGGCGGCAGATTATTCAATACAAACACATAGGCAGAATAACTTAGCAGTGACCCTACCAGGATCAGGTACAGCAAACTTTCCCACAGCTCCACTGTAAAACTGGCGGCTTCAATATGCTGCCCCATAAACAAAGTGGCGATCACCAGCATCACTACACCGCTGAAGAACATCTGAAAGCCTGCGCCATAGAGGAAATTGACGCGCAAGGCCCATTTTGCGGTAAGCACAGAACCCAATGCCCAGAAAACACAGGCCAGTACCGTCAGTATGATACCAAACCTGAAGTCGGGGTTCATTAAACTGGAAAGGTAATTATAAAAGATGCCTGCTACCCCTGCAAAACCCAATATCAGCCCTATGATCAGTTGCATACTCAGTCGGGTACGCTGTACCAGGAAATAACTGAAAAAGGTAATCCAGATAGGCACCGTGGCCGCAATGATAGCCCCCAGGCCACTGGGGATATATTGCATAGCCCAGGTAATAAGGCCATTACTGCCACATAGCATTAATACGCCAATGATAAAAAGCTTTGACAGTTCTATGCGCTCGGGTAGCTTATAGCCACGAAACAGGAAAAAGAGGATAAGGATAAGCCCTGCGGTTCCCTGCCGCAATCCTGCCAGCATCATGCCATGCATGTGCCGCACGCCTATATGGGAAGCCAGGTAGGTAGTCCCCCAGAATATACTTACTATCGCCAGCGCAATGTAAGCCATGGTCGTAGACTTACGCATTATTATATTATTTACGGATTAACATTTTTTGCATGGTTGCCCATACGATCTCTATATCTTTATCTGTTGTACGCCAGTTGACCAACGCCGCTCTGATGGCTGCCTGTCCGGCATAAACAGTACGTGTCATATATACTACCCCGCTGTTGTTGATACGCTCCAGCAACCCGTCTACTGCTGCTTCCTGTTCTGCTGCGGCTACATCCAGTGTAAAGCAGACTACACATAACCTTACCGGCGCCAGCAGCTTCAGTGCTGGCTCAGCAGCGATATAAGTACCCAGCTTCCTTGCCAGGCGTACATTATTATCTACGATATAACGGTAGCCTTCCTGTCCGTATGCCTGGAGTGTAAACCATACCGGCAAAGCACGCAGCCGGCGTGAGTTTTCGGGGATATAATTACTGTAATGAAAACTGGCAAAGGGATCGCCAAGGTAAGCAGCGCCAGGGTTCTGGAATACAGACAACTGCAACGCCGGATGCCGGGCAAAAATCATGGCGGCATCATAGGGTACGTTGAGCCATTTATGGGCATCAACCGTGATACTGTCTGCCTCTTCCCATCCCTGTAATAAATGGGCAAAATCTTCGCTGCAGGCGGCGAAGCCACCAAAGGCAGCATCTACGTGCAGCCAGCAGTTATACTTTTTCTTCAGCACTGCCAGCGCTGCGATATCATCAAAATCAACGGTATTTACGGTACCTGCACTGGCCACAATAATAAATGACTGGCCGGGATGCTCCCGCAGGTAATATTCCAGGGCATGAAGGTCAATAGATTCCCGGTTAGGAATGGCAGGAATACGAACGAGGTTATTTCTTCCTATTCCCAGCATAGACATAGATTTCAATATGCTGGAATGCGGTACTGCTGCCAGTACTTTTATATCTTTTACAGCCGAAAGCCCGTCTGCCGCGATATTGACGCCTTGCTGCTCCCCTATCCACTGGCGTGCCATGGCCAGTCCGGTGAAGTTAGCCATGGTAGCACCGCTAACGAAGGCGCCCAGGAATTGTTCCGGCAGCCCGAATAATTTACGCAGCTGCTCTACCACATCTTTTTCTATATGCGCTGCCACCGAACCACTGTTGGAACCATTCAGGTCCAGTACAGATGTGATCCAGTCGCCCATTAATGCAGCTGGTGTAACGCCACCTGTTACAAAGCCCCAGTAGCGTGGCCCTGTGGCCGCAGTGAGTGCATCACCATAGTGTTGTCTGAATTTCTCCAGTGTGGCAACACCACCCAAACCAGCTACCGGCAAGGAAACAGAGGGAAGCGACCGAATCTCCTTATGCGGCGCCAGTTTATCCGTTGCTGATAAAAATTTGCTGCTGAATTCTTTCGTAAGTTGTAATAACTGATCTGTGTATTTTAAGTCGTCTGTTAGTCTCATCAGTGCCAATTATTTTTTTAGAAGAAGTCTTTCGCTTTCCCGACACAAAATTGAGAATATTTAAACTCTGAAAACAGATGCAGTTTTTTAATTTTTGAGGATATCAGATTTGATTACACTTCATAATATTTCCGGGAGTTTTTGTGCCCGCCTCCTGCGGGCACAAAAACTCCCTTTGCAGATCGATGCCTTTGGCATCGATCTGCAAAGGGAGTGTAATAAAACAACATCTTTTATATAGCCCGCAACCCGGTGAATAAATCACCACGTTCATGGTCCAGCAACCAGCGTTTTCGCCACAAACCGCCAGCATAGCCGGTTAACGCGCCACCACTGCCAATCACCCGATGACAGGGTACTATAATAGCAAGTGCATTCTTACCATTGCTGGTGCCTACAGCACGAATGCCTTTTACATTATTCATTCTCCTGGCCAGCTGCATATAGGTAACAGTATGGCCATAGGGAATATGTACCAGGTGCCCCCAAACGTTTTGCTGAAACACCGTGCCTTCCTGTTGTATAGGAACATCAAACTCCCGCCTGTCGCCGGCGAAATACTCAAACAGCTGCTGCGCACATTCGAGCAATAGCGGCGGCGCCTGTGGAAAGCTCTCTTCCGGTGAATCTGTAAAAGTGACGGCATTGATATGAGTAGCGGTACCTGTGATCAGCACAGGCCCTACGGGGGAGTCTATACGAAGGTGATACTGCGTATCCATATGTATTATTGGGGTAGTAATGTTCTCCATAGATAAAATGTAGCATATGCTGCATGCTCCTTCCAGACGCCTGTCAGCTCCTGGAGCTGTGCCGGTGTTGGCTTTGCAGGCAGCTGCAATCGAAACCTGATGGCATTATGCAGTCCGGCATCTTCCAATGGTAGCGCCTCCGGAAAGCGGCGGTATTTCATTAGTATGTAATTGGCCGACCAGTTGCCTATGCCTTTCAGCGCTATCAGACTTTCTCTGGCAGCAGCATAATCCTGCTGCAGCAAGGCTGCGGCCGACAGCTCTCCTTTCACCATGGCATTGGCCACATAAATAAGATAGGCTGCTTTGCTCCTTGAAAACTGCAGGGGAGTAAGCATTTCCGGTGTTAAAGCGGCTATTACTTCCGGTTGAGGAAAAAGATGATAGGTATTTCCGGCAACATCCAGACTATATCCAAATTCAGTGATCAGCCGTTGCCGTAGTGTATAAGCGAAGGCCAGGTTAATCTGTTGACCGATGATCGTCCAGCAGATGGCCTCAAATAATTCAGGGATGCCTACCAGCCGTAAGCCTTTGTATTGTTCCGGCAAGCCTTTCAGCAGCGGATTCTTTGCAGCAAACTTGTAGAAACTTTCCAGGTTTGCATCCAGATCCAGCCAATGACTTACATATCTACGAATATACTGTAATCCTTCTTCACTTATCTGCCCGGGTTCATCGCCAGGTGTCAGTGCCACTGGCAGTACTTCCACCCGCAGCTGCTGCCTGTCACCTGCTGAAACTGTAATCAGCGCTATGCCATCATCAACAGCAACCAGCCGCTGCAGCCGGTCTTCACGAATAAAATGTAAAATTTCCTTATCGGAGCGGCCCAGAAAACGCAGGCATTCCTGGAAGGAAAAATTCTCCGGATTATTGATCGCTACAAAAATCTCCTGACACTTCATATCATACAAAAATAAAAAAATGCACCACAGTACCAAGCCCGATTCTTGCTATTCTTTTCTACCTGCAGATTTAACATCTTCCTAAAATACATCAAAAAAACAGATTTAATTTTTAGTACTTTTGGGCAGATCAGATTTTTGTTGCCATGTTAAAAACCGCAGAACACCTCTACCTCCAGGTTGCTGATAATATAGAGCAGCTGATTGAAAAAGAAGTCCTGAAAATAGGCGAAAAACTCCCATCTGTACGTACTTTAAGCAAGCAACAGGGCATCAGTTTATCGACTGCCTTCCAGGCCTATTACCACCTGGAATCGAAGGGCCTGATCGAGTCAAGACCTAAATCAGGCTATTATATCCGTTTTAATACCAGGCGCTTCCCTGATATTCCCAGCAGGTGTGAACCGGTGAAGAAAGCTGCGGAAGTTACTGTTTCAGAAATGGTGCAGCAGGTGTTCCATCATATGACCAACGAAGACGTGATGAAGTTTTCTGTGGCAACACCTCCTCCTGCTGTATTGCCGGCGGCTAAAATGGCCAAGGCGGTAGTGCATGTATTACGGGAGCTCCCTTATTATGGCATTGGCTACGAATCAGTACAGGGGAATCTCCGCCTCCGGCGGCAGATTGCACTGCTATCCCTGGGCTGGGGTGCTGCCCATACCGAAAATGACGTGGTTACCACCAATGGCTGCGTAGATGCATTGACGTTATGTCTGACCGCTACCACCCAACCCGGCGACACCATCGCCATTGAAAGCCCCTCCTATTACGGTGCGCTCCAGCTGGCCGAAAGCCTGGGACTGAAAGTACTGGAAGTGCCTACCCATCCAACTACCGGGGTAGATCTCGACTATCTCGACAAAGCCATTCCCCGCCATAAAATCAGGGCCTGCCTGTTTGTGCCTAATTTCAATAACCCTTATGGTTGCTGCATGCCCGACGAGCGTAAGCAGGAACTGGTGAAGATGGTAGAGAAATATGATATTGCGTTGATTGAAGACGATATATACGGCGATCTGTATTTTGGTAAACAACGGCCTGCTACCTGCAAAACCTTCGACAAGAAAGGAAATGTACTCTATTGCAGCTCTATCTCCAAGTCGGTAGCGCCGGGATTCCGCGTAGGCTGGTGTATCCCCGGCAAATACAAGGAGAAGGTGATCCAGATGAAACAAAACCATAGCATTGCCTGCTCTACGATTCCACATGCCGCCGTAGGTTACTTCCTGGAAACCGGCCGCTATGAAAATCATTTGCGAAATATGCGCAAAGCTTTACATACACAGTGTTTGCGCTATACGCAGGCTATTATGGAGTATTTCCCGGAAAGTACCAGGATCAGCCGGCCACAGGGCGGATGTGTATTGTGGATTGAGCTGGAAGAACATATCAATACCTTCGAATTATTCCAGCTGGCACTGAAGTCAAAGATCAGCTTCTGCCCCGGTAGGATCTTCTCACTGCGCGACCGCTATTCCAATTGCCTGCGTATCAGCTTTGGCATTCCATGGTCGAAACAGGTAGATGATAACCTGAAGGCACTGGGAAAAATGATCCGGAAACTGAGTTAAAACTTAATAAAAAAGCGGTCTCTGCTGAGTAGAGACCGCTTTCTTTAAATATGTTACCTGTTAAGGATTGGCATGTTCTACTGCATACACCAGATCATCTACATAAGTATGTAGTTTCTTCAGATCGTCAGGGTCCAGCTTCGCTGCTGTCACTTCCTTTTCATAGTCCTTTTTCAGGGCTTCCAGTTTATCAACATATTGATTTCCTTTCTGGTCGCTGTTTGCATTGACAAGGTTGGAGAGATATTTATGAAATTTCTCTGCCATTCGTTTGGTATCTTCATTTTTAAACTGCGGCAATGGAATTCTTGCCATGGCAGCATCAATATTGGCCACGATCATTTCATTCTCTGCCGCTGCGCCATTCTCGGTTCTTGCAGCATCCGCATCAATAGATTCCTGTTCTGATTTAGCGGCTTCGTACGCTTTCTTTTCCGATTCTTTTTCATCATGCTTCTGGGGATTCTGGCATGCTCCAGCGAGAGCAACCGCCAGCGCCAGAAAATAACCTGCAGATTTCATAATCAAAAAATTAATAGTCCAGGGAATATTTAATCTTCAATTTAAAAACACCGGAGGATGATAGATGGTTTTAATTGTGCTGCCGGCGGGGTGTTAAGAATTTGCTATAAATAATAAAAGGATATCTCTACCATAGGAGAGATATCCTTCACTGCAATCGCGTTATTGCGGTTTATCGAGAATAGAAAAAAGTACTATATGATTGTCAGCCAGCGAGCGGATGCACTGCGAAGCCGCCATCAACCTGTATTTCAGAACCAGTGATGAAGCTGGCATCATCGGAGCTGAGGAAATAGACCAGTTTAGCTACTTCAGCCGGATCACCAATTCTTTTCAGTGGAATAAGCGTGCTCATGTTATCCCTTGTTTCTTCCGAAACACCAGCTTTTTCGAAAATAGGTGTTTTGATAGGGCCGGGACTAACGGTATTTACTCTTATCTTTTTAGCGGCCAGTTCCCTCGACAATGTTCTTGCCAGGGAGTTTAAAGCCGCTTTGCTGGCGGAATAAACGGAAGCGCCTGGCATGCCGGTAGTGGCATTAATGGAAGAGAGGAAGATGATACTGCCACCTTCGTTTATCAGCGGCAGCAGGTACTGTGTTGTAAAGAAGGCACCTTTGAAGTTGACATCCATGGTGGTATCAAAATTTTCTTCGCTGGTATCTTCGAAAGAGGCAAATTTTCCCAGGCCAGCATTGACGAATAATACGTCGATGGCGCCATAACGGTTACGGATATACTCCGCTAACTGCTGGGTGTCGTTCATGTTTGCCTGATCAGCGGTGAAGCCATCTGCAGACCCCCCCAGCTGCTGGACTGCTTTTTGTACAGCAGCTGCGTTACGGCCTGTTATCAATACCCTGTATCCTTTATTCAAATATTCTTCTGCTGTTGCGTATCCTATGCCACTGTTGCCACCGGTGATGACAACTGTTTTATCCTGATATTGAGCCATTGTTTGATTTATTTAAAAGTATCGATATATTATTTTGAAAAAAAAGCGCGGTAAGCGCTGTTTTATTGAAGAAGCATGGTCAGCCTGCCAGTGGGTGAACGGAGAATCCTCCGTCGATACTGATCTCGGCGCCGTTAACGAAAGCGGCATCCCTGGAGGTAATAAAGCCTACCATTTTTGCTATTTCGTGTGGTTCTGCTACGCGGCCCATGGGCACCAGTGCGGCCATATGGTCCAGCCCTTCTTTTCCGAATCCTGCTTTTTCTGCCAGTGGCGTATTCACGGGGCCCGGAACGATGGTATTGACACGTATCCTTTTAGGTGCCAGTTCCCTGGAGAGCGTGCGGGCCAGGGAGTTTAAGGCGGCCTTGCTGGCCGAATGTACTGCTGCGCCAGGCATTCCGCCGTTGGCATTGCTGGAAGAAAGGAAGACAATACTTCCGCCTTCTTTCACCAATGGCAACAACTGCTGGGCAGTAAAGAAAGCTCCCTTGAAATTGATGTCCATCACTTCATCAAAGGCGGCTTCTGTCACACTTTCAAATGGCCCGAATTTTCCTATGCCTGCATTGATAAAGAGTACATCTATTTGCGTGTAGCGTGATCTAACGTAATCTTTAAGCTTTTGAATATCCGCCAGACTGCCCTGGTCGGCCTGGAATCCTTCTGCGGGGAAACCAAGATCATAAACTGCCTGTTGTATGGCTCCCGGATTTCTACCAGTAATCAGCACTTTGTAACCTCTTCCCAGGAATTCTTCTGCTGTAGCATATCCTATTCCGCTGTTACCACCTGTGATTACAATCTTCTTTTGTTCTTTCTTTGTCATTGATGCTAGTGTCGTTACTGAAATGTTGATGTGGTAGAAATCCCTTGGCTATACTTTGACTATATAGACTCAAATAATACCTGTAGTACGCGTAACTGCCAACCATTATCTGAGGAAAATCCGCTGTGGAATTTTTGGTGATACAAACATGGATGAAAATTTGGGGTGCGCCGTACTCCGGCGCTGAGCAATGAATGATTCTTAATGGCAAGTCCGAATAACTTTACAACGCCCGATACATTGTATTACCAGCGACATAGCCCTGCTTTTGTACTTTAATCCTGTCTTTAGTCCCGTTCCAGTCTGTTGAAGCAAACCTGCCTTTATTTAAGATAATCCCTTCCCCCGTTGTAGCGGGGGAAGGATATCCTCACACCATTACTGTACTTACAACTGTTTTGTTTCTTGTTCCTGGTATTCCCGATGCCCGTATCAGGTAATTACCACTGTTGATTCATTCGATTTATTTAAAACTTTCGATGTTTAAACATTTAAAAAAAGAGATCCTAAATCCCTCATATCTATACATTTAAAAATATCAATGTTTAAACTGATAAAAAAAGCCGTTTACGGCTATTTTATTGTTAATCAGCTTAGTTTCAGAAAAAACATGCTCAGCTGTTTCATCATTTCCTTGTTGATGGTCAGCTCCAAGACACGTCCATTCTTCGTTGAATTAAGAACGCCACTGTCTACCAATATTTTAACATGGTGAGACACTGTAGGCTGAGATAAACAAGTCAGGCCACACATATCGCCACAGGCCATACTTCCTTTCTTCGCGATCTCCATGAGTATGGATAACCGGTGTCTGTCCGCTATGGCATTGGCTGCTTTTTCAATTAATCCCAAATCCATGATGCAAATATAGGAACATTTTCGAAATATCGAAATTTATCGATGAATTTTTTTTGAGAAGATTTTTCAGGCAGATGATCCAAGCGGGTAAGCTTTATTAAAACGACACCAGGAAATCCAGGCGGCAGCTATATATGGTACAACAGAAAAAAACACGTAAAGAAAATACTCTATATCTATAGGAAAGGTCGTACTCAAGCCTGTTTTAAGCGTGACCGCTATCAACACTAACAACAGTGAAACAGGCAGCCCCCACCAACACAAACATCTATATATAAAGCTATTCGCCTTCCTTTTATGCAATAAAAATATCGGTAAAAAGGTGACTGCTCCCGCTATTGCATATGATAGGCTTATCATAGTGTATAAATAAAAATAAAGCAGCCCATCCGTCCAAGAGCCTCCATAATGCCACTTCCTGCCCATCTCGCACGCACAAAATAATAAACTGATACCACACTGCGTTACAAACGACCAAAGCAAACAGTCTCTATAATATTTACCCATTTTATAAAATGATCTATTAAAATGCAACATGTATCACCTTTTCAGGCAGATGATCAAAGCGGGTAAGCTTTGTTAAAACGACGCCACGAAATCCAGGCGGCGGCTATATATGGTACAATCATTCCCAACATATACCAATCACCGTCAAATCCAGTCATACAATTCCATAACAAGATGCACAACAACGCGATCCCAGGAATCAGCCACCAGCATAAACATCTGTATAAGAAAACATCACGAACAGATTCATTATCTAACAAAAACAATGGCAGGAAAAGTACAGCTATTACCACCCCATTATCAATACCATAATGATCCACAATCCATAAAAGGCGGATGAAGGCAACCATTCGCCGGGCATCTGTCCACTTCCCCAGTAATAATCCTGGAAAATTCTTACAATGGCTAGTCCAACTGCAATGAGCAAGGGCCACCAGATTATATAATAAAAGTATTTCGCCATTATTTTTATTTTTTGCAGAAGATACCGGCAGATGATCAAAGCGGGTAAGCTTTGTTAAAACGGCGCCAGGAAATCCAGATTCCTATTATATATGGAATAAAAAGTACAGTGAGCAAAAGCAGATCATCGCTATAATATCTATACTCCAGGTTGGTTATCGTCCTGTAGATAGCTGCCAGCAGTAACAAACTCCCCGTTACCGGAAGTGCCCACCAGCATACATATCTACATAATAAACGATCTCTCCAATCCTCATTATTCAACAAAAAAACCGGCAATAATGATAATCCTACCAGGAAGGCCCATACAAAACATAGCCCCATCAACATGGAAATACTGTGTGCAAGCCCATTCCAACTAAAAGGTGCTATACCATAAATATTAATATATACGCAATAAACGCAAACCAGCACCCATTGGAAGAGAAATGGCCTGACCAGACAATCACTATAATATTTACGCATCCTGATTGTTTATGAGATCTTTATGAAATATCTGCCAGCCGATAAACCCACCAACCAGATAAGGCGTCACCCAGCATATCAGCAACCAACCATCTTTGCTATTCACACCTTCATCCACTGCCCATAAGTGAGAGAAAAAAATAATGAGGAAAGCGCCAATAAGCGGGAAAATCCACCAGCAGAGCCATCTTACCAATGCTGACTTCCTGAAAAGAGTAATACCCAGCAACAACATCGGCAGAAATGACAAAAAACCATAGGCCGCCAATGCGAGATTTGCGCCAGCCACAAACATGATATAATCCCTGAAACCCTCTCCCTCTTTGAAACACCAGACGCCGATATACAACAAACTTACTGTCAGGCAAAATAAGAAAGGATAACCAAGGCAATAACGATAATATTTCAACATGGTAACAGTGTTAAGGGTTTGTAGTGTCATCCGCTGAGACTGGCAATGAATGGATAAACCACACATTTGTAATAGTACTTTTCCATAGGATATTAAATAATTTTTTATGATTCCAATTCCCGCATATCTCTCATTCGCCCCTTAATGAATAGAAACCAAATTATGGTTTACTGATTATACTGCTCTATCTCCTTTTGCTCCTTTTTCAACTCTTTATTAAACAGATACCAGCCAACAAAACTACCGGCAATATGCAATACAAAACCAGCGTAGATCATGACAAACATCAGGAGATCATCAATAGGCATTTTCCAAAAAGGAAATCCGAAACCAACAGAATACAGCAAGTACAACCCTGGTAAAAGCCACCAGGATAAATATCTTTTGAGGGTATTCCCACGAACATCTTCCCTGCTGTTTAAAAAAATCGGCAAAAATAGTACAGCAAAAAAAACAGCATTATAAACAAAAGATATCCCCTGCGCTCCGATCCAAAACCAATATTCAGCAGTAACATCTTTACCAATGACATTTACAGCAGCAACAGCAACAAGAATGATTAGAGACAATAACAACGGATAGAGTATACACCAGCAGTAATATTTTCTCATTGACATAGGAAAAAAAATTTCGATTTAAATAGAATACAAGTTGATTAGTATAACTGTTAACATTAGCCGTCGTGCCGGCCATATTCACGCTGAAACGCCCTCCGGTCACGATTAAACGTCAACCAGCCAATGACACCGCCTATTGCATGCAGTATCATATTCAGCAATAAGAAGAAAACCATGGTACCATCAAAAAAAGGCATTTCTTTTTTCATGCTGCCATTGAATGATATATAAGCAATCCAGGCCAGCGGCAGGCCCCACCACGATAAAAACCTTAGCACCTGATTATCTCTGACAGCAGCGTAATTATTCAGAAATACAGGCAGGAAAAAGAGTCCGGCCATCATGATGGAAAACATAAAAATCAGCAATACAGCAGCTCCCGTGGTTTCCCTGTATTGCAGCCAGTCCCTGCCCAGAACCCAGGCGGAGAGCATAAAAGTGACGAGTAATAAAAGCGTCAGTAAAAAAGGAAATACCACACACCAGCGATAGTACTTAAACATAAGCTACAGGGAAAATATGTAATAGGCACAAATATCTGTCAAAATATAGATTTCATCTCTGCTTTTGTCGAACATGATAACCTACCTATACATGCTCAAATTCGACGGTAAAGGTAGTGCCGCTGTTTTCTTTGGAAACAACACTGATATTACCCTTGTGCAGGCGCACTATCCTGGCAGCAAGGGAAAGCCCTATTCCGTTGCCATCGGCATATTCTTTATTTTTTCCGCGGTAGAAAGGTGTGAAGATATTAGGCAGGTCCTGTTTGGAGATACCTACACCTGTATCGATAAAACGTAAGATGGTATGGTCTTTAAACCAGGTCACCACTACCTGCATTTCGTGTATGGCCGAAAACTTGCAGCCGTTCTCCATCAGGTTCAGGAAAGCCACTTTCAGCAGGTATTCGTTGCCGGCAATGGTGATCACGTCACTATCTTCCATGCTTTCTTCGAAGTTGATATGAATGCGGTAGAAAGGATAAATTTTCAGTAATTCTTTCCTCGCTTCCACGAGCACTTCGTCGAGGCGGAGGTCTTTGAACTTGATCTCTGCAGGGTCGTAGCTGGCTTTGGCCAGGTCCAGTAAGCTATTGGAGAGCTTCACCAGCTTCTGTGCATCCGCAATGGCGTGTTGCATACTGGCAAGATATTCATCTGCCGGCCTTTCACGCGAAGCAGAGATTTCGAGTTCCGCCATCATGGCTGTCAACGGCGTTCTCAGTTCATGGGATATATTGGATACGAACTGTTTCTGTGCGTCAAACGATTGCTCCAGCCTGTCGAGCATAGCGTTAAAGGTTACCGCCAGTTCCGCTATTTCATCTTTTCCGTTACCTTCTTGCAGGCGCAAATCAAGGTTGGTAGCGGTAATTTCCTCTACCCTGTCTACCATGTCCGATACCGGCTTCAGTGCCTGACGGGCGAAAAACTGCCCGGCAACAAATACCAGTATCACCGCCCCCAGGAAGGTAATACCGAGAATATAGGCAAGATTCCGTAACCGTGCCAGTCCGTACTCATCTTCTGCTACGGCGGTGATCAGGTATTCCTGGTTGTTATGTTTATAAACGAAACCTACCACCTGGAATTTTCCCTGTTTAAACATCAATTCATGTTCCCGCACGATATTACTTAGCATCACGGGGGTTTCCTTCACTTTGTCGATATCTACGGCATCGTGATATAACAGGTGGAAAGCGGTATCATAAATGGCTACTTCTTCCTGGGAGAGGCTCCCGGAAGAATTTTTATAAATCAGCTGTAATACCTGCGGACCTATTTGCGCATCAAACAGCAGGTTGGCTTTGGTAATGGCCTGCTGGCGCAGATTTTTATAGTATTCATCTTCACGGTCATGGGCATACGATACGTATACTGCTGCTACAAACAAGAGTAGCAGGGCTGCGATGATGCCGGTGAACAATAAGGTCAGCCGCGTTCGGATTTTCATGTTATCCTGCTTTAAAAATGAATCCCATACCGGGTTTGGTATGTATCAGTTTTACGGAAAATTCTTTATCTACCTTCTTACGAAGATAATTAATATACACGTCAATGAAGTTAGTACCGGTATCGAAATGTGTATCCCAAACATTTTCAGCGATCTCTGTACGCGAAAGTACGCGTTCGTGGTGCTGCATCATGTATTCCAGTAACCTGAATTCCTTTGGGGTGAGATTGATCTCTTTTCCTCCCCTGGTAACGATTTTTGTTTGCAGGTTCATTTCCAGGTCGGCATAGCGTAGCTTCATGGGTGCTGCCTGTACCGGCAGGGTATTCCTTTTCAGGAGTGCCCGTATACGCACCAGCAGCTCTCGCAGGTCGAAGGGCTTCACCAGGTAATCATCGGCGCCGGCATCGAAGCCTTCGACCTTATCGTCCGTAGTACCCAGGGCGGTAAGCATGAGGATAGGCATGTTGGGCAGGGCATTGCGGATGCTTCTGCTCAGGAGCAATCCATCTGTGCCGGGCAGGATAATATCGGTGATAACGAGTTCGAACTCGCCGGTAAGCGCCAGTTTTAGTCCGGCATCGCCGTCGCGGGCCAGGGTAACTTCGTAGCCTTGTTCTTCCAATCCTCTTCTGATAAGCATTCCAACACGGGCTTCATCTTCTATTACGAGTATACGAATCATATCCAAAGGTCTGTAATTCTTGCTAAAACGCTATTAAAGTTCGTAGTCTTTTAATAATTTGGCGGCAAATAATACTAAATCGTGAGCAAACCAATACTTGTCATCAAATTTGGAACGGCGTCCATCACCCGCGAAAACGGTGATCTGGACGAAACCGTTATTGCCGGAATAGCGCGTCAGGTAGCGGAATTGCATGAGGCATACCATATCGTGCTGGTGTCGTCCGGTGCGGTAGCTGCCGGAAAGCAGTTTATGAAGCATTATGGTGGTACTATCAGCGAACGTAAGGCCGCTGCCGCCATCGGCAACCCGCTGTTGCTGAACAAATATAGCCGTTATTTTGCCCCCTATGGCATCGCAGTGGCACAAAGCCTTTGTGAGCGCCAGCATTTCTCCGGCCGCGAGCAGTTCCTGCAACTGAAACGTACCTACGAAGAATTATGGGCCAACAATATCATCCCCATCGCCAACGAAAACGATGTGGTCAGCAGTACGGAGCTGAAGTTTTCTGACAATGACGAACTGGCTACCCTGATCGCTGTGGGCTTTGGCGCCTCTATGCTGCTTTTCAGCACTTCCGTGGCCGGTGTACTCGACCGCGAAGGAAAAGTGGTGTCTCAGATAGATGTCATCGACCAGCAGGCACTTGGCCTGGCAGACAAAGAGAAATCAGCGCTGGGGCTGGGAGGCATGGTGTCTAAACTGACCTTTGCACGACTGGCTACCCGCATGGGTATCCGGGTAGTGATCTTCGGAATCCGTACCAACGACGGGATCCTCCATGCCCTCAAAGGCGAAACAGGTACCCTGTGCCTGCCGCAGCCCTGCAGCATGCCTGCCCGCCGCAAATGGCTGGCCAGCGGCAGTCTGGTTACCGGCCGCGTACTCATCGACGCCGGCGCCCAGGAAGCCCTGGAGAAAAGACATAGCTTACTCGCCGTAGGCGTAAAGGAAATACTGGAGAAATTCGAAGGCGGAGAAGTAATTGAAATTGTTAATGATCAGAATATTGCTATTGCTGTAGGCAGAGCCAGGCTCTCCTCCGATGTACTGGAAAAACACAGCCGGCAACAGAACACAGAGGTAGCACATGCTGATGATATCGTGCTGCTGTAAATAATCCCCGACATGCATACCATACAACCCTTGCTGGAACAGGCAAAAAATGCTTCTTCCTCTTTACGTCACCTTCCTGACGCCCAACGCCAGGAATTGCTCTACGACCTCGCAGAAGCACTGCTGGTTAGAGCATCGGAAATCATAGCCGCCAATAAACCGGACCTGGACCGCATGCCCGACGATGATCCCAAAAAAGACCGTCTCCTGCTAACAGGCCCGCGTATACGCAGTCTGGCCGCCAGCGTAAAAGATATAGCCCGTTTGCCCGACCCCGCCAACGAATTACTACTGGAACGCCAGCTGGACAATGGTTTGCTCGTACAGAAAAAGACCGTTCCCCTGGGCGTGGTAGGCGTCATCTACGAATCACGCCCCAACGTAACAGTAGATGTCGCCGCCCTTTGCATCCGCAGCGGCAACGTATGCGTGCTGCGTGGCGGCTCCGACGCACTCGATACCAACACCATCCTGGTACAGATTATCCAGGAATGCCTGGCAAAATACAACACCGATATCCATGCAGTACAGCTGCTGCCGGCAGACAGAGCGCTGGTAACAGAAATGCTGACTGCTGTTAAATACATCGACATCATCATCCCCCGCGGATCACAACAGCTGATAGAATTTGTCAGGGCCAACTCCAAAGTGCCGGTGATAGAAACCGGCGCCGGCGTGTGTCATACCTACGTAGAGCAATCAGCTGACCTCGAACAGGCCGCCCTCATCGTTACCAATGCCAAGGTATCACGGCCGTCCGTATGTAATGCATTGGATACCGTACTTGTAGATGCAGCCGTAGCCGCAGATTTCCTGCGCATACTCACACCGCAGCTGGCAGCCCATCATGTAGACGTATATGCGGAAGCGTTAGCATACCAGCACCTCCTGGCTGCAGGCTATCCGCAGTTACATACCGCTACCCCGGATGATTTCGGCCGCGAATTCCTTTCGCTGAAATGCTCTGTGAAAGTCGTTAGCGGACTACCGGAAGCACTGGCACATATACAGGCGTTCTCCAGTAAGCACAGTGAGGCCATTATCTCCCGCGACCCCGCCCTCAGTGAGGAATTCCTCAATACCGTAGATGCGGCGGCAGTATATGTCAACGCCTCCACCCGGTTTACCGATGGTGGTGTGTTCGGCCTGGGTGCTGAAATAGGTATTTCTACCCAGAAACTACATGCCCGCGGGCCTTTTGCCTTGGAAAAGCTAGTGACAGAGAAATGGTTTGTTTATGGCGCCGGCCAGATACGCGAGTAATTTTTTCTTTATATAGATAATTGCCAGCACACCTCTGTGCGAAAAAAAGCGAGGGCCCCGTTGGGGGCCCTCGCTTTTTTTCGCTTGATCTGCCCGCCTTCGGCGGGTGGATCAAGCGAAAGCTGAAATATATTACGCGATGGTAATCGCGGTATTCAAATAAACATCCTGAATGGCATTCAGCAAGGCAACACCTTCCTCCATAGGCCGCTGAAATGCCTTTCTGCCGGAAATAAGCCCTGCCCCGCCGGCACGCTTATTTATCACCGCAGAACGCACTGCATCCGCGAGATCAGCAGCCCCTTCAGAAGCGCCACCGGAATTGATCAGTCCCATCCGGCCCATATAGCAGTTAGCTACCTGGTAACGGCAAAGATCAATAGGGTTATCGCTGGTGAGTTCGGTGTAAATACGCTCATCCAGTTTACCGTAGGTAGAACTGCCCGTATTCAATGCTTTATAACCACCGTTTACTTCCGGTAATTTCTGCTTAATGATATCCGCCTGGATTGTTACACCCAGATGATTGGCCTGCCCTGTTAAATCGGCCGATAAATGATAATCTACATCTTTTTTGAAAGCATCATTACGCAGATAACACCAGAGCACAGTAGCCATACCGAGTTCATGCGCATGTTCGAATGCCTGTGCAATCTCTACCAGCTGCCGGTCTGAATTTTCAGAGCCGAAATAAATGGTAGCACCAACGGCCACAGCTCCCAGGTTCCAGGCTTCTTCCACCGTACCGTACAGGACCTCATCAAAACGGTTAGGATAGGTAAGCAACTGGTTATGATTGATCTTACAAATGAAGGGGATTTTATGGGCATATCTCCTGGAAACCGAGGCCAGTACACCAAAGGTGGAAGCTACTGCATTGCAGCCGCCTTCCAGCCCCAATCTGACAATATTCTCAGGATCAAAATAAGCAGGGTTCTTTGCAAAAGATGCGCCGGCGCTATGCTCTACGCCCTGGTCTACCGGCAAGATGGACATATAGCCCGTTCCTGCAAGGCGGCCACTGCCAAAGAGCTGCCCCAGACTCCGCAATACCTGCGGATTCCGGCTGCTGGGGCCATAAATATCATTCACCGTTTCCGGACCGGGGAGATGCAACATTGATTTATGGATAGTCTTGCTGTTGTGCGACAGCAGCAATTCACTGTCCTGTCCGAGTAATTCATTGATTTTTTCCAAGGATAACATACGATTGCTTTTTTATCTCACTAAATTTAAATAATTAAATCTGCAAATGATAAACAGCTGGTTACCTTCCTTGTTCTATTTCAATTAGCCATCCTTCAGAACAGCTCCGGCACTTTTTTGTATCTTTGCGCAGCAGAAAATCATTTTAGCAACGATATGACGACCCGTATAGCAATTATCAGACATGGCTCTACAGCCTGGAATAAAGCAGGAAGATTACAGGGAAGCTCAGATATCCCCCTGGATGAAGAAGGAAGAGAACAGGCCCGCAGACTGGGACAACGCCTCATCGGTGAACCCTGGGAACTGATATACAGCAGTCATCTCGACCGTGCAAAGGAAACCGCCGGCATTATCGCCGCCGCCATCGGACTGACAGACCTCCGGCAGGACGAGCGTATCCGCGAAGCCAGTGGCGGACAAATAGAAGGCACTACCGAAGCAGAAAGAATAGCGCAGTGGGGCCCCGACTGGAAACAACTGGACCTCGGCGCAGAAACGACAGACGCCATCATCGCCAGAGGAACCGCATTCCTCAACGATCTCATCGCACAACACCAGGGAAAGAATATCCTGATCGTGAGCCATGGCGGATTTATCCGTAAAATGATCGGCCACCTCGTACCGGAGGCACCTCACCAGATAATGCTGAAAAATACCGCCGTAACAGAGTTACTGCATTCAGATAATAGCTGGAGTTGCCACCTTTACAACTGCGTTCAGCACCTGGAAGAATAACAACTTTTTATGTTACATACCGATTTTTATCCATTCCCCCTGATCACCACCAACAGGCTGGTACTCCGTGAGCTCAAACCCTCGGATGATGCCGCCATTTATCAGCTCCGGTCCGACCCGGCCGTAAATATGTACCTCAACCGGGCCCCGTGTACCGACCGCGTGGCGGCTCAACGGTTTATTACCGCCATCAACAACAATATCGCCAACGCCACTACGCTGTACTGGGCCATCACCTCCCCCGACGGCCTTATCGGCACTATAGGCCTATGGCAATACGATACCGTGGAAAATAGCGTGGAACTGGGCTATGAACTACTCCCCGCCCATCAGGGAAAGGGTTTCATACAGGAAGCCATGACGGCCATTATCCGCTTTGCCTTTGAGAAAATGCATGCCCGGAAAATCGCCGCCAACGTAGTTCCCGACAACCTCAAATCCATCAGGGCCCTGGAAAAACAAGGGTTCCAGCCTCAGCCACATAACGGCATCGCAGCAGAAATAACCTACGTACTAACAGCAACAACTGCCTGAACCATCTACCTAACTACTAAGACTATACGCTGATATCATCTCTTAATGCCAGAAGCCCTGTGCCTTTATCTGTGCATTGGCAATACCATGCTCCCGCAGGAACTTACGTGTATTAGCCACCAGGTGGGAATTGCCCGCCAGAAAAAAAGTATGGTTACGCGGAGGTAGTTGCTGTAGTAAATCTGATAAGACGAGGAAATAATTTTCATCCCGCGATACGGGCTGTAAATCCAGCCAGCGGCACTTGTCCACGAATTCCTCCTTATGTTCCGGCTTATTCACCACCATAATTCCCGTAGCTACGTGCCCGTTAGCCGACAACTGCTGTAAGGCGCTGAAATGCCCTATTGCCGACTGGTCGCCAAGGAATATAGGGTAAGTATCTGCCGCAGGCGCATGTTTCATACCATCAATGCCGGCATAATGAATGGTATCATCAGTTTGCAGGCTACGTACCCACTGACAGCCCCGCCCATTATGGCCGCCATCGATAAACAACGTACAGGTTTTAGTGCTGCAATCCCATTGCGCCGGTGTATAATCACAATAATGAAAGCTGGCAGTCCGGCAAACAATGCGCTGTACCGTATTCCATTGCTCAGGTTTGGATTTGGGAAGATGCAGATCGATTTCAAAGAAATCATGGGTATCCCAGGTACGGATAGCCAGTACCCTGCCGGTTTTTATGAAGATATTTTCGATAAGGGAAACTTCCCTCTTTTCTATGCTACTAATCATAACACAAAACAACAGCGAAATATCTTTTTAAAGTCGTACAAATAAGGGGAACCATAGGACTATTCACGGAATGATTTCCGGAATGATAATGCGGTCATGCCGGCAATTTTCTTAAACATACGGGTAAAATAACCGACATCTTCATACCCTAACTCATAGGCTATTTCTGTAACGGTAAGATGGGTGTGATATAACAAACGCTTGGCTTCCAGTATTACCTGCTGTTGTATATGCTGCGAAACGGCAATACCAGTCACATCTTTGATAGTGTCATTCAGGTGAGTGGCGGTGATATGCAGCACTTTGGCATAATCGGCCGGACTCTTCCAGTCCTTGAAATGTTCCTGTACCAGCAGCTGAAATTCCCTGTTGATAATGGCCGCCCTGTTATCTGGCTTCCTCCCGGATTGTAAGGCCTCCAGACTACCTGCTACCAGCCCCAGTATGCCCTGCAGGATACTGTGCATGGCAAATGCCGTAAAGGCATCATCGGACTGATTACGGAGCTTCATCAGGATTTCCAGCATCTCCTCCGTTTGCTCCATCAGCAAATCATTGGCGCCAAAAACAGTTTCTTCCTTGAAATAAGCCTCTATCGTGGATTTCAGCGCTACCGGCATCAGGCTGGGGTCGAAAGTAACAGAATAACCTTTCATGGCCTTCGCCTCCAGCAGCTGGTGCACCTGCCCCGGTACAATCAGACCTATAAACTGCCCTGTTCTATGCACCACCCTGAAATCAACATTAGCTTTATATCCGCCACCATAGGAGAAAAACATCAGGTAATGCTCGTCCCGGTGGGCAGCATAGATATCATGGTCCATATAGTCCGGCGGATCATCATGCGAATGCACCTGCATACCTGCCTTGGCTTCAACAGGCATCTTGTATCTCGGAATAGCTGCACGGGAAGATTTCATATGCCAAAATTAGGGGCTATTCATTATATCTGAAGTAAATTATTTCTTCTTCCAGATGGTATTAAAGCCCCCTGTCAGGCCTAACGGCAGCACTTCAGCCACCTGGCAATCCAGCGACTGTAGCGCCTTTACGCGTTTAGTAAGCATGGAAAACGGAAATACATCTTCCACAAAATTGGTACGGGAAATATTAATGATATCAAAGTTATTGGCAGCGGCCAGCTCACGCAGCGCTGCGCGGGTAAAGAATTGGACGTGATCCAGGTTATCCGCCTGCGATTGTACCGTAGTACCCTTATACCCCAGTGCGCTTTTGATTCTATTTACAAACGACTGCAAACGCGGACTCCTACGCACTTTCAGCATAGGCTTCGTTACCAGCACCTCCCTGGGTCCCATACCGTTTGGCACCGTTACAATCAAAGTGCCGTTATCTTTCAACGACTGATAAATCGTTTTCAACAATACACCCGGATCATGCAAATGCTCCAGTACCTCACTGCATATCACCGCATCATACTGCGCGCCACTGGCCACCAGTGCTTCTGCACTGATCACTTCAAAACGGACATTAGACAAGGTATTTTTGCTGCGGGCGACCGCAATCGTTTTTTCACTTACATCGATGCCCAGTACATGATAGCCAAACTGGCCCAGGTGACGCGTAATAACGCCATTGCCACATCCGACATCCAGGATATTAGCATGGGCGGGGATAACCTGCTGCAGACTATTGGTGATAAAATTCAGGCGCTTAATATCAGTAATGCGCTCATATTCATAAGTAATATTGGGGGACATAAATTGCTGATTGTAGCATAAAAATACAAGCTGACAGCGGAAAAACCTAGGCTACAGCACTTTAGTACACACATGATAATTTTATCATAAAAAAACGATGATTACCATGGAGGATCCAGGTAATCATCGTTATGCAATGCGGTGTTTATTTTAATGCGCCTAACACAGCCGGGCCTATCACGGCTGCCCATGCAGCATATCCTTCTTTGGCAAGGTGTATACCGTCATTTCTGTAATACTTAGGGTTCAGGTCCCCGTTATCCAGGATCATCGCGGCAGCCAGTTTTTTCACCAGGTTACGGCTCTCTTCCGGAGCTGTTTTGGCCAATACAGCCTGTACCTGCTGGTATTTTATCCGCTTGTAGTGATCAGCAGTAAGCCCGGCGGGCAATGGCCCCAGGAGAATGACTTTCGTTTTGGGCATGTTTTTCACCAGCCACTGATAGCTTTCTTTAATACCTGCTGCAATTTCCGGTGCGCTATCATCATCAAAATTATTGACGCCTATCGTCAGCACCAGCACTTTAGGTGCGGCTTTTACATAACTGCCGTGCTGCACGCGCCAAAGCACATGCTGCGTTCTGTCGCCCGAAATACCGGCACTTTCCCAGCTATGCCCGTGGTACAGGCTATCAAATACGGCAAATCCCGGTTTGCTGGTCACAAAATGCCGGTGGCCACCGGTTCCCTGTGTGATGGAATTCCCCAACATCAGGATATCCAGTGGCTGCGCGGCTTCCAGCAGATTATTAATATCTTCATTTTGTCCCCACCAGTCTTTACCGTCACTCCAGCCCGCAGCCGACCTGTATTCCACGCCAGGCGTAGCAATGGCAGCGAAGTTTGTTTTATGTCCTGCCGCAGTAAGGATAAAATCCACAATGGGTTTAGGATTAGGCAGCGAATGCGGGTGATGGCCCATACCTGGCTTATGAATCACCGTAATATCACCGCCGGCGGCCTTCACCGCTTTTTCAAACGGGGCTGTATTTTCTGCTACCGGCACCAGGTCGTCTGCATCGCCCACTACATGCAGCATTGGGTAACCTCCCTTTACAATAGCAGGTATGTTGTACAGCGGACTGCCTTTAAACTGCAGCGCCGCTTCATCCGTTGTAAATCCGTAATCAGCTTTGAATTGCGCCCACTCAGCCGGTGCACGTTTATGCGTGCCCGTGCCTCCGGGCCAGCTGAGCAGGTCTAGCACGGGATTATCAACATAGACGCTGGAAACCTTATCCGGATTGGCTGCCGCCCAGTTGTATACATATATTCCTCCCCTGCTCATACCTTCCATCGCTGCTTTTTTGGCAAGTCCGTTTTTATGCAGGAGGTCGTAGTATTTGTTCCATAGGCTGATGGCCTCTTTATTACCAAACAGTTCGCTGGCATCGCAATACACGACATGGTAGCCTCTTTCCAGCAGGGCGATGTCTGTTTGCGGCTCATGTCCCCAGAACCTTGCCCGCCATATCCATGGCTGTCCGGGCATTACACGATGTGGCTGCACCACTTTACATTCACGGTTATTAAAGGTGAATGTGGCCATTTTATAGCCATAGAAAGATGCATATGTTTTGTTGTAATTAAGTTTCGGGAAGATATCAAACCCTTTCTGAACGGGTTGTTGCACCACTTCATAGAGGCGGCGTGTAATGATGGCCGTTCCTAACGGAGATATATGTACCCTATCCGGCATCATGCTTTCCTTCGACAGGAGCATGTCTACGTTCACTACTTCCGTGCCCGTTTCGTAGGCAGTTTGCTGAATTTTTTGCAGCACCTGTTGTCGTATAGGCTTTTCCGTTACTGCGCTGCTATCCGGCATATCAGCGGGGATGGTCAGCAGTAGCACGATGCGTGCATCGGGATTGGCTACACGAAAAGAGCTGATCAGGTCTTTCAGATCAATGGCATATTGTTGCAGCCCCTGATTGTCCGGCGATTGTGTATCAGCAATGCCTGGTTCTATCACCACCAGATCTGCGGCGTATTGCAGCGCATCTTTATAGGCAGTTGTTTTCCAGTAAGGCAGATGACCGGCTTTGAGTATCCCTGCACCGGCAACACCAAAGTTTTTTACTTCGTACTTGTCAGACAGCATGGTCTGCAATTGGGCAGGATAAGCGTTTTTCTCTCTGTTGGCAGTCCCTTCGGCATAGGTATAACTGCTACCTATACACGCAATTTTTACGGGATGTTGAGCGCGTGCGATAAATGCATGACTCAGCAGCAGGCATAGTAGCATACTGAGGCGAAAAAAAATGTTTTTCATTTCCGTTGGAATAATTCATCGTCAAGAAACAACATTTACTGCGGAAATAAAAGCCACTTTTATTCCGGGGGTTCGGGGGTAGACCCTTTGCCTCCGGCAAAGGGTCTACCCCCGCGCCAAACAAAGAAAGGGCTGCCGACGGCAGCCCTTTCTTTGTTTGGAAGGATAGCCGCAACGGGTGCGGGTGCCCTTAAACCCCGAATTACTTAAGCAATTGCTGTGCTCTATACAAATTATCCGTCGTCTGCAGAATCTTGCTTTTCAGCTTCTCATTATAACCAGGATTATTTCTCAGGAAATCCTGTACTACCTGCCATGCCGCAGCATCCTGGTAGTTGGAGAAGATGGCACCCAGCCATGATTGCGGGAAGAAGATATCGCCGGTATGCTGAATCTCTTCCAGCATGTTCAGGCTCTCCGGAAGGAACTTCCTGGAATACTGCTGACGCAAAGGATGGTGAAGATAGCTAAGGCCTACTGCTACCCAGGATTCTTTAGCCCTGTTTTTCCTTTCTTTCAGGCTGTTAAAGAACTGCTCTCTGGTAGCGGCATCCGGTGATAATGCCGGGATAAGGAAAGTCAGTCTGTCTTTTTTATCATTATCCTTCAGGCGCTCCTGCTGTTGCGAGATAACGGAAACATCGCCTTTTTTCAGGGCAATGGTGAGTGACAGTGAGATATAATCTTCTTCCGCGAGCTTCACATTTTCAGGTGCCTGCTGGCTTTGCCAGATGTTGAATACTTTTTCTCCGGCTTCGGGTGTCAGGTAAATATCCTGGTAGGCTTTGAACAGCAGTTTACGGTTATTGGGCGCCGTCTGTTTTTCCATGGCATCCCATATCTTCTTTTCCATACCAGCCACGATGGTACTACGTTCTGCCGGTTTGGTAAATTCCCAGAATAGTGTAGAGATATATCCGGTCAGTTGTTTAAGGTTGGTTTCTTCCTGTTCGGTGGCCAGTGCGTCGGTGAAGGCTGCCAGCAATTCGCCAGGGGCGTAGGTTCTGTTGGCCAACATATTCTCGTAGGCATTTACATAGGCAGAAGCTCTGTTGATAGGGCTTTCCAGGCGATTCAGCTTAGATTTCTCTGCCGGATCGGAAGGGAATAAGCCATAACCTAAGCCATTTCCATTGAAGATAATGAACAGTGGACGTGGCTTACCGGCGGCTTCCGGAATATCCATGGCCTGATCCTGCATATTTACGCGAATGCTGCTGGTAGAATCAGGATATACCAATGTCACATCGAACGACTGCGGCCATAATCTGGCTGCGCCGGATTCAGGTTGCTGGGTAATATGCAGCTGGCTGATTTTATCACCATCATAGTGGAGCTGATAATCGAATACCGGGCGGCCAGGCTGGTTTACCCAAACGGTATTCCATTTGTAGAGGTCAGCCGTGGTATATTTTGCCAGTATAGCGATCAGGTCGTTCCAGGTGGCGTTGCTGTAGGAGTATTTATGCAGATATTCCCGCACACCCTGCTGGAAATTCTCTTTGCCCATCAGCAGCTCTATCTGACGCATCATGATAGGCGCCTTATGGTAAATGATATTGCCGTACATAGTGCCGGCATCCTGGAGGTTATCCAGCTGCTGGCGGATAGGATTGGCGCCTGCGGTGCGGTCTACGCTATAGGCAAGGTTATAGTGGTCCTGGAGGAAACGCAGGTTGAAAGACTCGCTACCCTGTAGCTTTTCCGCCACCTTATCTGCCATAAAATTGGCGAATACTTCTTTCATCCACACATCATTGAACCATTTCATGGTCACCAGGTCTCCAAACCACATATGCGCGGTTTCATGGGAGATCAGGTTTGTTCGTGCCAGCAGCTGATCTCTGGTAGGATTTTGCAGGAAGAGAGAAGATGCTTTATACTGCACTTCGCCCGGGTGCTCCATCCCGCCAAACTGAAAATCAGGAATAGCAACAAAGCCTATTTTCTGGAAAGGGAACGCAATGCCAGTCCATTCTTCCAGGAAACGAATGGCTTCTTTATGTAATCTGAAAACAGAGTCTATGTTATCCCGTGGATCCTTTTCGCGGTACAGGAATGTTGCCGGACGGCCGTCCAGCGTGTCAGTGGCCTGGCTGTACTTACCGGCGGTAAAGGAAAAGAGGTAGGTAGGTAATAAGTCTGTTTCTTCAAAATTATGTACGATGGGAGTGCGTCCTTTCTGCACCATGCTTTTCAGGCGGCCATTTGCCAACGTTTTCCACTCTCCCGGCACAATTAAAACGAGTTTAAACTTCGCTTTCAGGTCGGGCTGATCGAAACAAGGGAAAACAACCCTGGCCCTGTCTGGCACAAACAGCGCGTACAGGTATTCTGCGTTACGGTTCAGGGAGCCGTCACCAGCGGTGAAGTCAATGATTACTGTATTGTTGCCGGTGTTCACGTATTGCGCAGGAATCAACACATGCTCCTGTTCTACTACTGGTTTAATGGTTTTACCATTTACAAGTAGTCTGCTGATATTGGAAGCAGGTTGTTTAAAGTCGAGCTGCAATGTCTGTGTAGCTTCTTTCAGATCAAACGTAATTGTTTCATGGGCGGTAATTGCCTCCGTTTTTTCTGCCGGTATCTGAAAATGTATATCGTAATGAATATCAGTGATCACCTGCTGTCTGTAGGTGGCAAGTTCCAGGGAAACCCCTGTAGTCACAGGTACCGGGCGCGCTGTTTGCGCGAATATGGCCGATGTGGTTGTTGTCAACAACACCAGGCCTGTAAGCAATGCTTTCATCAGATTCTGTTGGCTGGTAATAGTTAAGTTCCAAATATAATCATTTCCGGCGGAGACAGGTAGCCGATAACTATGGGCGAATTCCGTTAAATTGACATCAATAAAAAATATCCGGGTCATGATGTCCCGGTAGGAATACTTCGATCGTCATAGAAGTACAAAAACAAATTATCATGAAAGAGTTCGCATTAATTTTCAGACTGAATAATACTTCTGACGCAAAGCCTTCACCAGAGCAGTTGCAGGAGAGAATGAACTGGCTGGCGGGCATCGCTGCACAGAACAAACTTGTCGATAAAGGCAATACCCTTTCGCCGGTACAGGCCAAAACCGTAAAGCCTGGTGGCATCGTTACCGATGGCCCTTTTGCGGAAATCAAAGAATTTATCAGCGGTTATATTATCGTTCGTACGGAAACCATCGACGAAGCCGTAGCCATTGCACAGGAAAATCCCATCTTTAAAGTGGGAGGCAGTATTGAGGTGAGAGCGCTAATAAAACCACATGACAACAAATAACCAGGCAAACGAGATACTCCCCCATTTATTCCGGAGGGAGTTTACCAAAATGACGGCAGTATTATGCCGTCATTTTGGGCTGGAACATATGGAGATTGCGGAGGATATTGTCAGTGAAGTATTCCTCATTGCGGCCGAAAACTGGGCACTGAAAGGTATTCCAGACAATCCTTCCGGCTGGCTGTATACCGTTGCCAAAAATAAAACCAGGGATTATCTCAAACGGCAACAGGTATTTAATACCAGCGTATCACCCGTGCTACAGCAAAACCCGGTGTACATCTCCCCGGAAATAACATTTACAGAACAGCTGATCAATGATAGTCAGCTGGCGATGATATTTGCTGTTTGTAACGCGCATAATTCGCCGGAAGCACAGATTGCGCTTGCCTTACAGGTATTGTGCGGATTTAGTATTGAAGAGATTGCCCATGCGTTTTTGTCTAAACCTGAAACCATCAAAAAACGCCTGCAGCGTGCAAAGGAAAGGCTTCGCAGCGAATCTTTCCGTATCGACATCCTTCAGGAGGACGCATTGCTGAGTCGCCTCGATACCGTCCTCACCACCATCTACCTGCTTTTCAACGAGGGTTACTTTTCTCAGACCAGCAGTCTGACCATACGGAAGGAACTCTGTGCAGAAGCTATCCGGCTGGCGCTGGTACTTACCGACACTGCCTTTACGAACACGCCTGCACTCAATGCCTTGCTGGCGTTGATGTGTTACCAGAGCTCCCGGCTGGATGCCCGCACCAGCAACGAGGGAGAAACCCTGCTTTTTGAAGAGCAGGACCGCGGGCGCTGGGACCAATCCCTGATTGACCGTGGACACTATTTCCTGGTGAATGCCTGTACCGGCGAAACACTGAGCCGTTACCACCTCGAAGCTGCCATTGCCTACTGGCATACGCTCCCCGACAACGAAAACAAGTGGCCCAATATCCTGCAGCTGTATAACCAGCTTATTGTTCTCGTATATAGCCCCGTTACGGCGCTGAACCGTGCTTTTGCACTTTCCAGGGTATCCGGCCCCGAGATCGCCATTAAAGAAGCGCTTAAACTCAATTTATCAGATAACAGCTACTATCACGCCTTATTAGGCTATTTATACCGGAACATCTCCCCGAAAACCGCTGTAACCCACTACCAGCAAGCTATCTCCCTAACCCCTTCTACTACCGAAAAGCAGACACTGACCCGCCTGATGAAAGATATAGCGATTTAATTTTCAATTATTTATACATATAACCCTCAATTTCTTAATCTAGATTAAGACTGTTTCTTAATCCAGTTCATTGCTGGCGGAACGGCGGCATCCGACATTTGTGTTATCAAACAAAGCAAAGAACTAAGGATATGACAAGGTATATATTTCATAAAGAAGACAGCCGCCACCATGAATTTAACGAATGGCTCGACAGCAAAAAGACTTTCAGCTTTGCGGATTACTACAATCCTAAAAGGATGAGCTTCGGGGCATTGCGTGTATTCAACGACGACACCGTACAGGCTACCAAAGGCTTTGGCCGCCATCCGCACGATAATATGGAGATTATTTCCATTCCCCTGGAAGGAAGTTTAATTCATAAAGATAACCTTGGCAATGAAAAAGTTGTTAAGAAGGGTGAAATACAGCTCATGAGTACCGGCAGCGGTGTTTTTCACAGCGAGTACAATCATGAACAGGACAAGGCAACCCGCTTCTTACAGATATGGATATATCCCGCACAGCTCAATAATGCACCTGCGTATTCACAGGTAGCAATAAACGAAGCGAAAAGTCAGCATCAGTTCAGCACCATTGTTGCCCCTGAAGAAGGCCCTCATACTGCCCGTATTCAGCAGGATGCCTGGTTGAGCATAGGACACTTCGGTGCAGGTGAAACATTCCGCTATGATATCCGTAAAAAAGATAACGGCGCATATGTATATCTCATCAGCGGCAACATAGAAATCGACGGTCATAACTTATCCGCCGGCGATGCCCTCGGCATCAGCGATACCCATTCCTTTAGCGGAACGATAAAAAGTCAGGATACAACAATACTGATAACAGACGTACCGATGAACCTTGAAAAGTAACAGATCATGACAAGTAACATATCTCTCCGCCTGCTGGCAATAGGTTATCACCCTGAAATCATGCAGGTACTGCACCGGCTTATGAATAGCCATTCCGGCTGGAAAGGCGATATAGCCACCAGTCTGGAAGAAGCCACCAGTCTGATTACCAATAACACCTACGATGGCATATTGCTCGCTGTAGGCGTTACCCCGGAAGATGAAACATTCATCAGAACACAGGTGGAAATTACAGCACCCGATACTAAAATCATCCGCCACTACGGCGGCGGTAGCGGACTGCTGGAAAATGAAATCAGAACAACATTCGAAAATCTCACTACAAAATAATTTACTATGAATAACAATATTTTAGGCCTTCACCACATCACCGCCATCGCAGCAGACGCACAGCGTAACTATGATTTCTATACCAAAGTAATGGGACTGCGACTGGTGAAAAAAACTGTCAACTTCGACGATCCCGGCACCTATCACTTCTATTTCGGAGATGAACACGGCACACCGGGCACCATCCTTACCTTCTTCCCATGGGAAAATATTTCCAAAGGGCAGGCAGGTACCGGTATGGCCACAGAAATTGCCTATAGCGTACCTCAAGGCAGCATTGAATTCTGGAAAGAACGCTTTAAAAAATATAACGTTCCCTTTACCGAAGTGAACGAAAGATTCGGTGAAAAATTCCTCAGCTTCACTGACCCGGATGGCTTACAGCTTACCATGGTAGAACCTGCGAAAGTTGACACCCGTAGCGGCTGGACAACCGCCGAAGTAAACAAAGACGTTGCCACCAAAGGATTCCACAGTACTACCCTCATGCTTCGCAGCATAGAGCCTACTGCAAAAATCCTGACAGATATTTTCGGTTATGAGCTGCAGTCACAGGAAGGCAACCGTTACCGCTTTGCCACCAACGCAGTAGAACAGGCCAACATCATCGATCTGCTGGAAGCCCCTGACGGGCCTCGGGGCTACAATGCCGGCGGTACTAATCACCACGTCGCTTTCCGCGTAGCAGATGATAATATCCAGATGGAATTCAGAGATAAAATCCTCCGCAAAGGGTTACAGATCACACCAAAAATTGACCGTGATTACTTCTACTCTCTCTACTTCCGGGAACCAGGCGGCGTGTTATTCGAAATCGCTACCGACAATCCGGGCTTCACGGTAGATGAGCCACTGGAGCAGCTGGGTACTGGCCTTCGCCTGCCAAAGCAATATGAGCCGGCCAGAGAAGAAATTGAAAAGATATTACCCGTATTGAAATAAGATACCGATGCCGGCCCTGTTTGCACAGGGCCAGCATTAAAAAAATATTCACAACAACAGGAAGGAGTTAATTATGGCACATCAATATAAAGTTATTGCTGCCGGCAAACCGGTAGCGGAGGCAGAAAAGGCACTGATCATGATTCACGGCCGCGGTGCTACTGCCCGTGATATCCTTACACTGGCGCCACATTTAAATGTCAGTGATTATGCGTTGCTGGCCCCACAGGCCACTGGCAATACCTGGTACCCGCAGTCATTCCTGGCACCTATTGAAGAAAACGAGCCATGGCTCAGCAGTGCATTGGAAAATCTGCAGCAACTGACCAAAGAAGTCATTGCCGCAGGCATCAAAAAAGAAAATATTTATTTCCTGGGATTCTCGCAAGGGGCTTGTCTGACCATGGAATTCATTGCACGCAATGCGGATAAATACGGTGGAGCAGTCGCCTTTACCGGCGGCCTCATCGGACCGGCAGTAAATACGGCCAATTACAAAGGTAATTTTGAAAAGATGCCTGTATTTATTGGCAGCAGCGACCCTGATTTTCACGTACCGGTAACCAGGGTACATGAAACCACCAAAGTACTGGAAGATATGGGGGCGGATGTAACCACCATCGTTTACCCACAGATGGGGCATACTATCTCACAAAATGAAATTAATGAGGTCAACCGTTTAATATTCAGTAAGTAAGCCTTAGGGCTTACTTTTTTTATGCATACTGTTTCTCACCTTACTTAAAAATTCCGGCGAAACACCCAGGTAGCGCGCGATCTGGTTCTGTGGTACCCGTTGTACTATGTCGGGGTACTTTTCCATAAAGGCAACGTAGCGTTGTTCTGCGGTCTGCGAAACGAGGCTATGGAAACGGCGCTGCAGTGCAAACAGCGAGCGTTGCACTAACAGACGGAACAGCGTTTCAAATTTAGGTATGCGCTTATATAATTCTTCCTTGCTTTTATAATCGATGATCAGCAGTTCTGAATCTTCCAGTGTTTCGATAAACATATTGGAAGGTTTCTGTTCTGTAAAACTATACAGATCGCTTACCCACCAGTTTTCTATGGCAAATGACAAAATCGTTTCCGTACCATCTTCACTTAAAAAATAAGTACGTACACAACCCTTTACAATAAATGCTTCGAAATCGCAGATCTCTCCTTCCTGCAAGAGGTAGGTACGTTTCCTTACCCGCTTGAATTTCAGGAGTCCATGGAAGTACTCCCGTTCTTCCGGGGTGAGACTGATACACTTGTCCGTAAATTGATCTATAAGCTCATACATAGTATAAAGATAGGATGCTACCGCTAAAATAACCAGGCCCGGGGTTATTTTAATTTACCCCTTATGTTTGGCTACAACAAACCACGATTCGGTTATCTGTGTTATTCGTATAGGTGGCAACTTTGTTTTATTAAAAAAATGCGGATATGAAAATCGTATTAACTGGTTCAGTAGGAAATATAAGTCAGCCTTTGGCGAATAGTCTGGTCCACGACGGGCACGATGTTACCATTATCAGTACCAATCCGGCCAAAACGGCCATTATCAATGAATTGGGCGGCACAGCTGCCATTGGTTCCATTGATGATGTGGATTTCCTGTGTAAGGCCTTTGCAGGTGCGGACGCCGTATATTGTATGGTGCCGCCAAATTTCCGGGAGCCGGACCCGGTTGCTTACTATATACGTATTACAAATAACTACGCCAAAGCCATACAGGCGGCGCAGGTGAAGCGGGCAGTTTATCTCAGCAGCTACGGTGCGGAACACGAACAAGGCACCGGTGTGATCACGGGATCCCATAAAGGAGAAGAGCTCCTGAAAGCGGTACCGGGCTTATCCCTGACGTTTGTGCGGCCGGGTTACTTTTTCTATAACCTGTTAAACTTTGTGAAGATGATCAAAGTGGCGGGAATGATAGCGGCCAACTATGGCGGGAATGATAAATTATTGATGGTAGCACCTTCGGATATAGCTGCAGCGGTAGCGGAGGAGCTGGTGAACCCGAAGCCGGATGCGGTGCGTTATGTCGGCAGCGACGATCGTACCTGCAATGAAATTGCGGAAGTGTTAGGCAAGGCCATTGGTATCCCTGCGCTGCAATGGCAGGTAATAAGTGATGAAGATAATAAAGCGGGATTGATAGCAGCGGGCGTTCCTCCTGCTATGGCAGCCTCGTTGACGGAGCTGGGTCATGCTACCCATACCGGGCTGTTAAGGGGTGATGTAGACCAGCACCCGATACCTTTAGGCAAGGTGAAACTGGAAGATTATGCACCTACATTTGCAGCAGTGTATCATGCGACTAGTGTAGATGCACCTGTGGGGCATTAAGGAAATCAGTAAACAAAGGTGCTATGACTGCACCTTTGTTTATTCGCTTTTATGCCTTGCTATGTCCTCCTTGATCATGGCGATAAATTGCTCATGATCCACATTTGCAAGAAATTCTTTTGTTCGCGCCTGATTTTCAGGAAACCAAACCTTATCTTTTAGTCTATCTAAGGCCAATTCCAGGTAGTTTCTTTGGGGTACAGTTATCATTTTTTCTGTTTGACTTCCCTTTTCAAAAGGCATGTGATATCGCTTGATTTTCCTTCAATTAAATAAGAACTAAACGGCTCGCTTATGGCACGCAATATTTTTGTTGATCAAAGCCAGGAATTCTTCCTGGTCTGTTTCTTCAAGAATAGCTTTCATTCGAGCAAGACTTTCTGGGAACAAGATCCTGTCCTTCAATCTTTCTGAAACTAATGACAGATATAGCATTTCAGGTATAGTTATCATTTTTTCGGATTGATTTTCTTTTTGAGCTAGCATATTAAACAATTTTATTTTTATGACAATATATTACGTTGTATATTCCTGTTGGCCTATAGCATTCTGTTCTCTTAATGCCCTTTTTTCCTCTCCAACCGCCGTAAAATGTATATGATTTATTAAGTTCATCAATATTCTTATCAACAAACCATCTATAAGTCCTGATACGTCTATCCATGTTTTTACATATATCCGTACATTTTTTGCGACATAACTTCCTGCATTCCTCCGAAAACGCCTTACCAGAGTCACTTCCCTCAACAGACATTATAGCGTTTGGGTTCTCATCAAAAAAGTGCAGAACAGTATTTAAAACAGTATAAAAAACAGTGTAAACATCTCCGTTATTACTTATCACCCGGTCTATAATAGAATCTGTAAGTGGATCATAATCTCCAAAACCGAGGTTATAAACCGGATATTTTCCTAAATGCTGGGTATAAGTATATTCAACTGCTTTTACTATCTCCTCTGGTCCAGAGCTAACAAACGTATAAAGTTTGCTCTCATCCCTCAATTTTACATTTACGTGATAGGTTTTATCAAATGCCATTCTATAAATTTTGCCCAGTTATATTCGGTAAAACTTAACAGCCGGATTTCATAAAATTTTCACATAATAACCTGGTTATCATAGTGATAACACCACTCCGTCATTAGGTACTGAAAGTCAGTTTATTCGCTTCAAAAACTGTATTTTAAAATAATTTCAAAAAAATTGTAGCTTCAGTTATGCCCAGGAAAACGATACATCATGTCAATACCATCAGTGAGTTTCATAAGCTCAGAAAGCTGCCTGCGCCGGAGCATCCGCTGATCAGTGTCATTGACTTGAAAACGATTGATTACAGCACGGCGAAAGGCAGCACTTTTGCACCAGGATTTTATTCCATTTCGCTGAAACGCAACCCTGGCGCTAAAATCAAATATGGTCAGCAGCAGTACGACTTCGATGAAGGACTGATGTTCTTTATCGCACCCGGGCAGGTATTCAGTATAGAAACGGATGAAGAGCTCGCGGCAAAACATTCCGGGCTTATATTACAGGTGCATCCGGATTTTCTGTGGAATACGCCGCTGGCCACCAAAATCCGGCAATACGAATACTTTGACTATGCTGTCAATGAAGCGTTGTTTTTATCTGAAAAAGAAGAGGCGATTATCACCGGCATCATGCGGATAATAGAACAGGAACTGCATAACAACATTGATAAATTCAGTGAACAGATTATTATTGCGCAGCTGGAGGTATTGCTGGCCTATGCAGAGCGTTTTTATCAGCGGCAGTTCATCACACGTAAGATCAGCAATCATAAAATCCTGGAAAAACTGGAGGCATTGCTGGATGTACATTTCAGCGACAAGGCCCTTTCATCCTCCGGGCTGCCGGCGGTGCAGGATATCGCTGCAGCGTTGCACCTTTCGCCCAATTACCTGAGTGGGTTACTGAAAAGCGTTACGGGTAAGAGTACACAGCAACATATCCATGAAAAGATAATCGCTGTGGCCAAGCAGCAATTATCCGCGACGGAACTATCTGTTAGCGAAATCGCCTATGAGCTGGGATTTGAACATCCACAATCTTTCAGTAAGCTCTTTAAGGCAAGAACAAATTTATCGCCACTGGCCTTCAGGAAGATGTATAATAATTAATCCGCCTCATACGAGCAGATTTAACATCTCTCTATAATAATAGCAAAGGTATTTCTTCGTAAATTTAAGTATGGACAACATATATTTCGAAGGCCCTGTAATGTGGGCACAGCTAGATGCAAATATGCATATGAGACATTCCGCCTATGCGGATTTTGCTGCACAGGCAAGAATGAATATGCTGATCAGTGTGGGATTGGAGGTCAATGATCTGATGCGTTTGAAAATGGGGCCGATTCTTTTCCGGGAGGAGTTGATTTATCATAGGGAGGTGGGTCCTAACGATGTGCTGAAGGTAAGCTGTATGATCAGGAGATCGAAGAAAGATGGCAGCCGCTGGTCTGTTCAGCATGAGATATTTCGCCAGGATGGTGTGAAAGCTGCTACTGTCAATGTAGATGGTGCCTGGATAGATGTGTTGAAAAGGAAGCTTACAGCCTTACCGGAAGACCTGGCGGCGAAGTTCCAGACATTACCTTATACAGAAGATTACGAATCGCTGGATTAATAATAGCAACATGATGTTGTATAAAATAGAAGGTCCGTCTCTACATGGTAGAGACGGACTTCTTTTTCAGGAACATTAGCGAATGGAAACCGGTTTATCTTTCATAGAGATTTGCCGGTCAGATTCCAACTCCTTGATAAAGGGGAGATTGTTCTGTATATAGGCCTTGGTGGATTGTTCGAAATAGCTGTCCAGCTGGAAGAATTTAGCAGCGCGGGTTGCACCGAGCAGTTTATTCATTCTTCTGAAATAGCGCAATTGAAGATGGCTGTATTCCATATCATTGCTCATGAGCTGTTTGGTCAGAGAGTTCATTTTTCTTTCGTCGATAGAGGCAAATTCTTCATTGTACATTTTCAATAGGGCCAATCTTTCTGCCTGCCAGGGTCTTTTTTCATTTTCATAGTCAAACAATGCTTCCTGGAATGACTTTGTTTCCAGTGGTGAAATACGTAGATAATCCTGCATAAGCGCTTCCTTGTTTTTACCGAAGATTTCCATTACGATATCCTCATCCTCAATTGGCATAGCCACCGTTGTAGCCTGCGCAGTTTGCGTAGTCTCCGTAGATTGCGCAGCTAAGCGCATGGTGGCGCATACAACAACCAACAAACAAAAGAATTTTTTCATAATGACGTATTTTATGGTGATCGGTATAATGAGATCCACCACCGGACTGCGCTAATCCATCTTTGGTCTGACATGACCAGTGCTGATGAGTAAACGATGTCACCGTCAGAGGGGTAACTGCTTAGCTGGTAAGAGCTAACGGGGCACAAAAAATGCAAGGGTTTCTTCAGATAGTAATTCCGGAAATACGATCGATAAATTCTTCTCTCCGGGCCATTCCGTTCTGCTCCGTACTTATTCGCTGTGACGTAATCTTACAGATGTTGCGGTTACCTTAAAGCTACGGTTCCACTGAATGTTAAACGACAATGCGGTTTAGATCTCTGTCTGCGTAAAATTCTCATTCCATGAACTTTTCAACGGTTTAAGTTTTAAGATTAAAAAACAATACGTCCATTCAAAACAGGTGAGTGCCGTCCGACGAACATTCAATATATAAACTTCAATAAAAGATAATCAGAGAAAAATTTTTGCGGAGTGAGAGCACTCCGCAGTCATTCATTATAATTCCACGTTACGAAAAAGAAGTATCTTTTATCAATTATATAAATTCAATCTTTTATATAAATATTGATACAGGCTTGCTAATTCGAAATAAAAATTTAATGACGTTGCGGGTGGTTATGCTTAGGAGTTAATCATTTGATTCGCAGGAAGTCAAATTTAATTGCTTCTTTTTTATCCACCAAAAAAATAATTTTTTCCACATTTAAACAAAATCGCGAACAATAAATTGGGGTACTCAGCCATAAAAAAAGCCCCCCTCTACCGATGTAGAGGGGGGCTTTTTTTTATGTTATTATAGCTCCGCACTTTTGATAAATCGCTTTCCTCTTGTCCCCCATTGTCCTACTGCTTTTGTCATTAATTCATGCATCTGCTGACGGTTCACCACTTTTCCTTTTTTAGGCGGCTGCATAACAGCCGGCGGTGGATTATCAACCAATACCTTTGTAGCAAACCAGCTTACGTGATCATATGGCAACGCTACTCCCAGGATCATCCCGGGCAGGCCGGCAAAAGATTCAGGACCACCAGGCGCGATGATCTGATCTGTATAGAAAGCTACCACATAGATAGAATCCATGATCACCGCATTGGCACGCCTGCACTCAAACCCAGCGATATTACGGGTTTCATCAGTGATCTTCCAGTCAATCTTCCTGATACTATCCTGCAACAGGAAGTTTGTTTCAAAGAATGATTTCTTTGCTATTGTTTTCCCATCTGCAAAAGTATTGTAGATCACATTTTCGGAAGAAGGCACCTGTTCTATGCCTTTGTTACCATCTTCCGGCAAATAGAGGGAAGCAGTATCTGTAAAATAACAATCATAGAAAGCACTCTGAAACTTCAACGGATAGCGCTTTTTGCTGATCTCTTTCCAGGCATCATCATCTTCATCTTTGAATATCTCATCGATGTATGCATGCATATTCATTTTCCGTTCGTACTGAATCTTTCCGCTGTGCAGAAATACATCTGCCTGAGCACTCAATTTCCCTGCTACCAGCAGGAAACTTATAATGACTATTGCAATTTTTCTGATCATAACTTTAATTATTTAGCTGCTGGCGCGCCACCAAATTTTTTGAAATTCCAGACAAAGCTTAACATCGCATATCTGCCAATAATACCGTACGTCTGCTGGGTAACGACATTCGCAGTACTGAAACGGTTAATACCCAAACGTTGCTGCAGGATATCTTCTACAGATGCCCTGACCTGAAACGCATCTTCCTTACCAAACTTCTTAGCTACCGAAGCACCCCAGATAGCCTGGTTATTATTGGTGGTAAACAGATCCGTTTTAGGACGAATGCTGTAGTCTATATTTGAGTTTACTTCAAAGTGATAAGGCAACCTCAGTGTCAGGCTTTCATACAGAGAGTAAGTCATGTAGGAGGTCGTCAGACTTTTCTGAATAGATGACACGGAACTATTGTAGTTGGCAGAAAAACTGAAATACTGCTCATATTTCTTTTCCTTATAGGTATTTGCGCCTATACGGAGATTTAAATTAGCAGCATTGGTGTGGTTTTCCTGGAGATTTACAAAGTTGGTCGTCTTCCGGTAATTACTGTTGGTAGAGATATCGAAGCGGGTATTCAACGGCTTTACTTTCCAGTTATAGCTCAGGTTCAGGTATATTGTTGAATTTCCGTTCACGTTAACGGTAGTCGTTTTGCTTCTGCCGCTAGCATCGGTGATGGTACTGGTAGAAAAATCGTTGTTCGTCATATTAAAGCTAAGCCAGGCCCACATACCACGCTCTTTCATTACCTGGTAGTCGCCATAGCCAATACTGAAATTACTATTGAATGCCGGCCTCAGATCAGGGTTTCCGACGAAAATATTGATCTGGTTATCATTACTTACCAGTGGCTGTAGCTGCTGCACACTTGGCTGTCTTGAATAACCATTATAGCTGAATCGTAAACTTCTTTGCGGCCCCATACTATATACGAATCTTGCATTGGGATAATAGTTCACAAAACTGCGTTTCCAGAGATTGCCGGTGAACATATTTTCCTGTGTATAGTTGGTACTTCCTGCAATGGCGTTGGCGCTAAACTTCACTTTTTTAGTGTTGTAGGAATATCCCAGTCCGCCTTTGTTGGTCATCACATTATACGCGAAATCGTTGCTGTAGAGGGAATCCAGGTCTGTATATTTTCCGCCGGCATCTTTGTTGTATGAACTTCTGCCGGACTGGTTATTATTGACATCCAGGCCGTAAGTAAATACCATGCTTGATTTCTTGCTGAGTGGCTCCGTATAGGTGGCGGTACCAGACAGGTGAAACAGTTCTGAGTTGCTGATCTTATGCTGATCAACCATCATTGTCGTATCCAGTTTGCCTGTTTTATACACATCCACTTCCGACTCCTGCAGCGCTGTATTGTTATCCTTGTTATAATTCTGTGCTATACTCAGGGACACTGTCCTGCCTATTTTCTTAAATTTCTGGCGCCACAGCATTTCTGTGCTGAAATAGTTTCTATCGCCATTACCGGCTCTGCGGTTATGGCTTTCATTGAGCAGGTTACCTTCATCATCGGTAACGGTACCATGCGACTGCGACAAGCTGCTGCTGTTATCCTTACCTCCTTTCACTGTAAACTTCACAGATGACAGGGTATCCAGTTTCAGTTCATAGATGCCGCTTGCTGTCATCCTGGAAGTGGAGTTTTTGGAGCTGCTGGTATCTTTGGTGATTTGCACCTGGTTATTCAGTACTGTCTGGTTGAGGTTTTGAGACCACTGTTCCACACCGAGGTGCATGGCTTTGGCGTTGAGGTTTACCCGGTGCTTGTCTTCATTCCATTTATCTTCATAGTGTACACCTGCATTCTGTGAAAGTGGGAATCCCTGTCCATCGAAGCGGCCGCCCCATCCGCCGAGGTCATCGTCGCCGGAGCCGTAAAAGTACATATCACCATTATCTTCCACAGACATATTCTCTGCATTGCTGGAGCCGAATCGATCTCTCTCATCCCAGTTAAGACCTGTTTTTCCGAGGTTGCTGGCGATGCCATAGGCTGCAAATTTCTTTTTTCCTCTGAAGAGGTTGAACATCAGCTCTGTGTTGAAGTAGCCTTCGGTAGCACCGCCTACATCGATTTTCCCGAAGTAACCACGTTTTTTATCTTCTTTTAGTTTGATGTTGATTGTCCGGGATTTATTGCCATCATCTACACCGGTAAAGGCGGCCTGGTCGCTCGACTTATCAAAGAGCTGTACTTTATCGACCATGTCGGCGCGGAGGTTTTTGGTGACCAGTGTGGGGTCATCACCAAAGAACTCTTCCCCATCTACCAATACCTTTTTTACTGTCTGTCCCATGGCGGTGATTTGTCCTTTGCTATCTACCTGTATGCCCGGGAGGATTTTGAGCAGGTCTTCTACATTGGCATTGGCGGCCGTTTTGAAGCTATCTGCGTTGAACTCAGTGGTATCTCCTTTAAATCGTATAGCCGCTACCTGTTGTTTGATCACTACTTCCTGCAGCAGTTTGGATTTCTGGATAACACCGATATTGCCCATTTCCTTTACGGTAGATGAGTCTAACGTTACCGGTTCAACGTAATCAGCAAATTTCGGGTAGCTGATACTGACGAGGTAATTACCTGGTTGCAGGTTTTTTAGTTCAAATTTTCCATCGGCGGTAGTACGCTGGAACTTGTACAGAATAGAGTCTTTGGCGCGAAGCACCGCTACTACTGCATTGGGCAAGTGGTTTCGGTTAAGCGTGTCCGTTACTTGTCCTCGGATAACTGCGTGCTGTGCGTGCAACCCTTGTGCAAGGCACAAGAGTGTGAGGAATAATAAAATTTTTTTCATTGACGGGCTTACGGGTTTTGTACAGATTTCATTTACGCTCGTTCACATGGTCCCAGTAACGTCAAAATTGGGGGGAAAATTTCATATAGAATTTATCTAGCCTGATAAACAAGTGTTAAATCATAGTCTAGTTATCATGTAGGCAATTGGGGTTATTTTCCCGACCATCTTCGATGGTCGGGAGGAGGGCTGGCCGCGCTGGCGCGCGGCCAGCCATTCCCAAGGAGAAATAGCGCACGTAGGTTATTTCCCTCGAAAATCGACCTCACGAAAGACAGTACCAGGCCGATTGATTTGCCGACCATTCCCAAGGAGAAATAGCGCACGTAAGTTATTTTCCTTGGAAATCGACCTCACGAAAGACAGTACCAGGCCGATTGATTTGCCGACCATTCCCAAGGAGAAATAGCGCACGTAAGTTATTTTCCTCGGAAATCGGCCGCAGGAAAGACAGTACCAGGCCGATTGATTTGCCGCGATGGCGAGCGGCCGCCATTCCCAAGGAGAAATAGCGTAGGATGAGATTTTCGAAAGGAATAAGAAACGTAGGGCATTTACTCGTAAGTCCAGCCCGGAAGAAACAGTATATGGGCGGTGCGCTGATGCATCACCATTCATAGAAATAGTCGAGTGGTAGCAGTGCTAACCTTATAACGTATTCACCAATTCGATCAATTCATCAGCGGAGAGTTTGACAGCCATATCAGTACCTTCCAGCAGCTGGTCGGCGAGTTCTCTTTTGGTATTGTGAAGGGTGAGGATTTTTTCTTCGATGGTATGCATGGCAACCAAACGATAAATGGTGACGGGCCTTGTCTGGCCGATACGCCTTGCCCTGTCGGACGCCTGCTCTTCGATAGCAGGGTTCCACCACGGATCGAGGTGGATGACATAATCGGCGGCAGTGAGGTTGAGGCCCAGGCCGCCGGCTTTCAGACTTATAAGGAACAAATCGGCTTCTCCGGCCTGGAACTGTTTTACCAGTTTAGCACGGGTCGCAATTGGGGTACTGCCATCGAGATAGAGGAAGCGGATACCTTTCTGCAGCAAGGCTGCTTTTACGAGATCCAGGTGTTTTACAAACTGGCTGAATACAAGTGCTTTATGGTTATTTTCCAGCAGCTCGTCCACAATTTCCAGGAAGGCATTGAGTTTGGAGCTACCCATTTCCAGCTGGCTATCTACCAGCTTTGGATGGCATGCCGCCATTCTGAGGCGGGTAATTTCTGCCAGGGCGCGGATATGGCGCTGCGCATTGTTTCCTTCCTGTGCGGTCAGCGACTCCAGCGCACGACGCCGTACGGCTTCATATAAAGCAGTCTCTTCAGGGGATTGCTCCACCAGCTTAACGATTTCCGTGCTTGGTGGCAGCTCCTCCAATACGGCCGTTTTGGTACGCCGCAGCATAAATGGCGACAATATCCTCTTCAGCTGCTTTTTGACATTGCTCTCCGGGTTTCTCAACGATGGAAATACATATTGCTTATTGAAGAAATCAATGCTGCCTAGCAGCTCAGGACACAGGAACCTGAAGAGTCCCCATATTTCCGTCAGGTTATTTTGTATAGGCGTTCCCGTGAGGGCGAGTTTAAAACCGGCTTGCAGATTATATGCCGCCTTAGCAGTGCGCGTCTGATGGTTACGGATGATATGCGCCTCATCCAGCACAATAGTAGCCCATTTACGATTGGCCAGCAGCTGCTCTTCTGATTGCAGGAGGCCGTAGGTGGTAATGACTACCTCAAAAGCAGCCGCCTTTTTGATAATAGCGGCGCGGTTTCCGCTGCTAAGGTCTGTAAACTGTAATGCTGGTGCAAAACGCAGCGCTTCACTGATCCAGTTAGGCAATACAGAGGCAGGACAAACGATCAGCGCAGGGCCTTCTGCCGCACGTTGGAGCAATAGCGCCAGCGACTGCACTGTTTTTCCGAGCCCCATGTCATCAGCCAGACAGGCACCTGCTCCCCAGGAGGCCAGCTGTACCATCCAGCGGAAACCTTCTTCCTGGTAGTTACGCAGACTGGTTTGCAGTCCTGCCGGCACTTCCGGTTGTATACTTTGTGCTTTTTGCCATTTTGCCAACATGGATTTCCAATGCCGGTCTGTTTCTACCTTTTCCATGTCCAGCAGGGCTTCCGCAGCGAAAGGCGCCAGCATGGGACGTATACGCAGGCTGTTATCCTCTTCTATGATAAAAGCCGCCAGATCGTATATCCGTTTACGTAAGTTATCTTCCAGGGAGATGATTTCCCCGTTTTTTAATGTTACGAATTTGTGTTTTTTAACGGCTTTATCATCCAGTAATTCTTTAAGTGACAACACCGTGTATTCATCTATATAAATATTGGCTTCACAGGTAAACCAATGGTCTTTTTCCTTTATAGCGATATGCAGGTCTTTGAGGTCTACCTGTTTGCTGATGCGGTACCGCTCTCCTTCCGGCCATTCGGCAATGGCCAGGTCCGGGTGTTCGCGGATGATTTCCAGCAACTGCAAACAATCCGCAGGATCTTCAAAAATTATCTGGTCATCATCTACCTCCTGTAACATATTTTGCTGAATATATCCCAGCAGCTTGTTGAAGTTGGCCATTTCCTGCTCCTGATCACGCAATGCCTGGCAACGCTCTCCGTTCATGATGCCCAGCACCGATTTACCTCCCAGTCCAGGTTTGCAATAGGGCGGATCTGTTTTAAAAGGCTTGATAAAAAAGGCCGCTTTCAGGCCGGTATTCATAGGCAGCAGCTGTACTACTATGCGGGCATCTCCCCGGATACTTCTGATATCAGCAGGTGTATCCAGTATATCTGCATGAATCGTGAAATAGGCAGACAGGTGTTGTAAAACCTTTGCCAGCTTATCTTTACCGGATGCCGGAATAGACTGCAACTGCTGCAGGGTGCGTAACAGGTGTTGCTGTTGCGCGCTGACAGGGATAACCTTCAATCTGGTCAGACTTTCCCGTACGAAGATCACCGGGCTGGAATAGTCATCTATATTGGTTTTGAAGGTAAAGCCTTTCGCGTGGGTAAGTACCGATAATTCAGGCGTGGCTTTAATCACTTCCACCGGTGTTTCGCCATCTTCCTCACTAAAAAGCAAGGGATGGCCAGCTATTTCCTGCCATACCCGCTGTTCGAACGACCAGGAATCCGCACCGGCATTGTAAAAGCTAACACGTTGCACGGTGCTGCCTATACGAATATCCTGTTCCGTCATTCCTTCTGCACTGCCATCTTTAATACGTGAAAGGGCGATATTTCTGCCGCGACTCCAGCCAGTGGCCTCTTTATACTGTTGCTGTACCGGCTGCACCGTAAATCTTCCCAGATCAACGAGCCAGGCTATACGAAATTTGCTGCCGGCCTTTTCCTTCTTCTTCTCTTCCGTGCCCAGCAAGGCATTCAGAATGCGTTCCCATTCCGGCACCTGCAAGGATCTGGTGCCCAGCGGCTCCAGCCCTGTATTTGCGATCATTTCGCGGTACCAGGATTCATAGCCTTCATAACCTTCATCGCGGGTATAGTACAGATACTCCAGCGCCGGCATCGTATAGCCGTTGGCGATAGCCTTTGCCAGCAACAGCCGGCAGGTAGCCTGATGCAGGAGAAGCAATTTATTTTTAGGGTGGTACCATTTCAGTGCCCACATGCCCAGCAGCAGCATCAGTCGTTTGTCCGGCTCTTTGGCGGCCATTTCAAATATCAGCTGCAACAGGTTTTCTGCTTTTTCCCTTTTGCCCATATGCAGTTGCAGGAGGGCGATGGCAGGAATGATTGCCGGGAAATGTTTGCGCTCGTAGAACTCCGTCACCTTTTGCATTTGAGGCGTAGCTTCGCCCACTGGCAGTAATACCAGCATAGAGGCATAATAAAATGCCATCAATGGTGTGGTGGGAATGATATTTTTTTTATCAGCGCTACGTTGTTTTTTGATGCCCAGTTCGAAGCTGCTTTTTGCCTGCGCCGTATCCATATGATATAGATGATAGATGGCATTTGCAAAATAATCATCTGCGGTAGCTGGTTGGGGAAGCAGCGTGAGCGAACCTTCCAGGATAGCTGTTTCCGGAACGATATCGTTGCTGCTGAATTGTTGCAGTTCCTGTTTCAGCTGGCGGATGAGGGCCAGTGGCTGCAATTGCTGCAACTGAAAGCGCATAGCCCAGGCGAACATGGCTTCTACGGCGGTGCTGTCGAACAGTTGGAGCAGGAACCGATATTTTTGACGTCCTGCCAGGCAGGAGAGAAAAGGCAGGTATTCGTTGAGTTGCTGCTCTATTTTCCGGATGGGTAGGAAGAGGAGCGATTTATCTCCAATGAAGGCCGCTACCAGGAGGCGTTGTACTTCCTGCAGCGCCGCATGGGCACTGTAGAAGTGAAAATCATTGGCGGGCACCTGTTGCAGCATTTGCTGATAGGCAGGTTTCGTGATATTTTCCGGAAATAGCTGCAGGCAATGTTCCAGTGGCAGAAAATAATTCCCGGAGATATTCCGGTGCAGTAGTTCTCTGTCGCCCAGCTGCTGTAGCAGCTCGCCCGACTGTGCAGGCTGAAGCAGGCTGAGCGTGGCCACTGCGGCGTTGAGCGTTGGTTTATCGACCGGATACATATAAATGGATAATATATCAATTATCATCTTTGCATCCTGGGGCAGCGAATGGTATTGTTTCCGGAAATTTGCATCATCAAACATAATATCGGCGCTGGTATGGCAACAAATGTAATGTATTCCGTGATTTGCATATGCAGGTAGAAAGTATTAACTTACAGGCATGTTTACACCATTTATTACCAACGTACTTCCTCCTCCAGTAGTAGCATAATTGCGCTACGACCGGATTTCTTACTTCTTTACTGGCCTTTCTGAGAGGCCATGCAGGTTTGTATTGGTTGTTAGCTCACTCCTCCTTTTTATTTATTCAAATTTGTTTTAATCAATACAATTATTGAGATGAGAAAATCATTTCTTCTCCTGCATACCTCTATACTGCTGGCCGGCTTTACAGGCATTTTCGGTAAACTGATTTCGCTGAATGAAATATCGCTGGTATGGTTCAGACTAAGTCTTTCCTTTATACTCTTACTGACAGGTCTGAAGCTGAGCGGGCGTTTCGTTGGCTATGGCGCATCTGCCGCGCGGAAAATGGCGCTGAGTGGCATTCTGCCGGCACTTGCCTGGGTGTTCTTTTATGCCAGCATCAAATACGGCAATATATCCGTGGCGGTGATCTGCTTTTGCATGACAGGTTTCTTTACTGCGGTACTGGGGCCTGTCATTCAGCGACGCAAACTGATTATTGCAGAATTATTACTGAGTTTATTGACAGTAGCCGGCATCGGCCTGATTTTTCATTTTGATACGGCATTCAGGCTGGGCATAATATTAGGCGTCATTTCTTCTTTGCTGAATGCATTTTATATCATCGCCAATGAGGGACTGGTAAAGCGTTACGAGGCTACCATGATCAATTATTACCAGATGCTGGGTGGTACGGTAGCCGTTGGGTTAATACTCCCATTCTACGTATATGCGTTTCCGGGAGCAAGGCTGCTGCCCGATATGACAGAACTGGGCTATCTCCTGTTGCTGGCTTCTTTCTGTACCATTGGCATATATGTGCTGGTCGCAGAAGCATTAAAGCAGATATCGGCATTTACGGTTAACCTTTGTTTTAACCTGGAACCGGTTTACAGTATCATCCTCGCCATGCTGTTTTTTAATGAAGGCCGTATGCTGGGGTTTTCCTTTTATGTCGGACTCACGCTTATTTTAGCGTCCGTAGTATTGCAGATGTTTTTAGCAGGCAGAAATAAATCCCGTAACCAGGGATAGTTTCAGCTAACTGATGCAGACCAGTTGAGCTATTTCTTTAATAACTGGTCTGCATCTATCTAAAAAAATATTTGTGTAACTTAAAAGTTACATTTATTTTTGAGTAACTTTTAAGTTACATATCATGAACAGTACAATCAAACAGGAATTCTTTTACCAGCATCCGGCGCAGCTGGTATGGGAATACATCACCGAATCAGACAAAATAGCCAGCTGGCTGATGGAGAACAACCTCAAAGCAGAACTGGGGTACGAATTCACTTTCCGCACCACGCCTATGCCTAATTTCGGCTTTGACGGCACCATCTACTGCAAGGTATTGGAGTTAGTTCCTTTTAAGAAGCTGGTATATTCCTGGAAAGGCGGCCCCTCTCCGGGAGTAGTAACATTAGACACGGTAGTAACATGGACGCTGGAAGCCAAAGACAACGGCACATTGCTGCTACTGGAGCATAGCGGATTTACCGAACAGCAGGCCTTCACATTCCAGATCATGACCAAAGGCTGGCAGGATAACCTGGCAGAGCTGGATGGCCTGATAAAAGCCGCTTCCAAATGACTGCGGCTGCACTAGATGTATTCCAGACCATCGCCGATCCCAGTCGCCGCGAAATGCTGCACCTCCTGTCGAAGAAAAGCCTGACGATCAACGCACTGGCAGAAAACTTTGATATGAGCCGCCCGGCGGTATCAAAACATATCAAAATCCTCTGCAATGCAGGGTTTATCACGATCCATGATATCGGCAGGGAAAGGTATTGCCTGCTCAACCAGGAAGGCTTTAAATCCATTCAGGAATGGATTAGCTACTTTGATAAATTCTGGATGAACAAGCTGAAGAAGCTGGAAGATGTGCTGAACGAAAAAGCGGGTAAGTAGTTACTTCGATGAAGGCTGGATATATCCTTCGGGCCTTATTCTTTCCAAGATATCAGCAGCACCCTGTCCGGAACGCCGGATAATACCGATCGTTTCTGCCACGGAGGCAGATAGATAGCGGATATCACCTTTCTGTCTGGCACTAACGGTACCGGATGTAGGAGAAGGTGCAGAAGGAAAAAATACAGAACAGTAATTTTCTGTTTCATCAATTACAAAGCAAATCACTTCATTACCATCAATTAAAATAGTGGCTGGCTTCCAGGCAGACTGATGCCCGGAAGTCAGCACATCCGTGGATAATGCCCGGATATAACTGTAACCGGGAATATGCATCAGGATATTATTCTCCAACCATTTATTAAAACGCTGTGCTGTTTCTGTTTTCATGAAAAGTCCTGCCAGAAAGCATAATATCAGCAAGACGAGAATTGTTACCAATGTTTCCTTACCAATACCGGGTATCTGCAAAGGAAAATGATGTGCAATAGGCGTTACAATCTTTCTTGTAAACCCAATAATTCTGAATACCAGAAAGGCCAGCACAAACAGGGAAATTACCAGTAACATGCCGGAGGCAGTTGTATTTTTTATGTAGCGCCAGAGTTTTCGCATAAGATAGTGGGTTATATCTCTCTATAACAGCCAAGGTGGGCTATATGTTCCGGCAGGCATCTGTCTGAAAAAAACAAGGCAGGCTAAAAAGCCTGCCCATATTCATTTTGCCTAATTTGCTATTTTTATAGCTATATTAAAAAGATGGTAAATTATTCAGGTAATTGTTATCAGATTCCTTCTCTTTTTTAAACTGCAGCTTTCCAAACTTATAGGAGAAATTAATACCGAATGAGCGATAAGGAATTTCACGCAACATGTAAGAAGAATAGGTGGCCGTTTTAATCGTCGTAACCTGACTGATATACTGACTGAAAGGATTAGTAGCAGTGATGCCCAGTGCAGCCTTCTTATTCCAGAACTGTTTCCTCAAAGCGATGGTATAGGAAAGGTTCTGCGGCTGACGGCCCTGGATATTGTTGAATGCAGAGCGGAATTCACCAAACACTTCAGCTACCAGGTTTTTAGGCAGCTGGTACGAAGCATTCATATTAAGACGCCAGTTGACACCATCCGTTCTGTTGCCACCATCCAGCTGGTTTACCACATGCCTGTTAAATACCTGTAGATTTTCGCGGAGGTTCAGATTTTTTGTCAATGGTACAGAACTCGTAATGATCAGGCCTGAGTTATATTCCGTACCAATATTCACTCTGCTGGTAACAGAAACGTTTGTATAAACAGAATCACCGATGGTATAGGTAGGATAGAAAGCGGTGTAAGGCTTGATATCATTGCTGTTGATACGTTCCATCAGTGCGATGTAAATATTGCCGCCGCCTTTGAACGATTTACTGTAGCCCAGTTCGAAGTTATCGCCGATTTCCGGTTTCAGCAAAGGATTACCGGTGGTGATATTATACGGATCACTGAGGTTCAGGAAAGGATTCAGTTCTCTGTCTGGCCGTTCCAAACGATGTGTGTAGGCCAGTTTCAGCATATTATCATCATTGAATTTGTGAGAAAATATTACTGATGGTACAAAATTACCGTAGGAAGGCACGGTACCGCCGGGGTAATCCATGGCCACGCTGGTGTACTCGTAGCGGGCGCCTGCCACCACATCCAGGAAGCGGAAGAGGTTAAAGCTGGCGGAGAGATACCCTGCGTAGATATTCATGCGATAGTTGAAATCGTATGACTGCGTAGGGTCCGGGCGGTAACTGTCTGTAATTTTATCATATGCGTTTACCTGTGCGCTGTTTTGCATATCGTGGAAAATGGCTTTCACACCGGCTTCCAGGGTAAATGATTTGCTGACAGGCTGGGTATAGTCGAGCGACAGGTTATGCTGATGATCCGTACCTGGGTTATATCCTTGTGTACCGCCGAAAGGCATGGCATCATCGTTGGCATATTGCAGCTGGTAGTAGCGGGCATGTGGTGATCCAAAGCTGGCGCTGTAGAGGAAGTCGAGCTCCTGCCCAGGCTTGTTGAATTTGCGTTTATAGCCCAGGTTCCAGTCGGCCGCATCCAGCCAGTTGCGGGAACTGTTGGGGCGGGAGGTGAAGGTAGTATCAAGGCTTCCGCTTGTCCACTGGCGTATGAAGGACGTTCCTTCCAGCTGGGAGCTGAAATGATTAAAAGATACGCCGGCGCTGAAGTTATCCTTTTTGCTGGGCGACCAGTCGAAACCCAGTCCGGTAGCGTAGGAACGCCTGGTAAGATCATTTGTTCCTGATTGCCAGAGGCGGCTGGCCAGCTTATTATCTGCAAAAGAGGACCTGTCCTGGCTGTTGGGTGTAGAAGAACTTAATTGTGCGTTACCGTTAAAGAAGAGGTTTACGCCGAAGTTGTTATGGCGCAGGTTCAGGTTGATGGCCGCATTTTCCAGTCGGGTGCCGGCGGCGAGGTTGATGCTGCCGTTCATGCCCTGGAGTCGGTTTTCTTTCAGCACGATATTGATGATACCGCCGGTGCCTTGTGCATCATATTTGGCGCCTGGGCTGGTAATAGCCTCAATGCTTTGTATCTGGCTGGCCGGAATGGCCGCCAGTGCGTCTGCCAGGTTATTACCGAACATGCTGGAAGGTTTTCCATTGATCAGGAAGCGGATGTTGGAATTACCCTGTAGTTCTACGTTACCGTCAACATCGACCGTTACCTGTGGTACTTTTCTGAGTACGTCCAGGGCAACGCCGCCCTGAGAGGTCAGGTCGTTGGCTGCGTTGTAGACCACTCTGTCTACCTTACTTTCCACTACCGGCGCTTTGGAAGTAACAACTACTTCGTTCAGTGCTTTGGCAGAAGAAAGGATGGCGATGGTTCCCAGGTTGATAGCAGTGTTGTTATTGGTAATTTTTATGCTGTCGATTACTTTTTTATTGTAGCCGATGAATTCTACGGAGACGGTAAAAAGGCCTGGATTAAGTCCGTGTACACTGAAGTTTCCTTTATCGTCAGCTACGGCCCCGTTGACGGTTTTGCCGGAGCTTTTGTCTGCCACTACCACCGTAGCGTAAGGTACCGGTGCTTTATTTCCGGCGTCTATGATATGACCGGAAACGGATCCGGGTTTGCCCTGGGCGAAAGCGCCCAAAACGCAGCAGCAGCAAGCAACAATCATTAAAAATAGTCTCATCTGTTATTCTATTTGCGGCACAAACTTAAAATGTGAATCTGTAGACAAACTGGAGCAAGTGGAATATTTCAGATAATGTTACCTTCGCGGCTATGAAAAAAATGCTCCGGACCATACTTATCGCACTCATTATATTTTTGCCAATGCTTTCCTACGCGCATGGCTATTGGCTGGAAATCAGTGGCAATGGCCAGCCAGGGAAACCGGTCACCATCAATATTTTTTTTGGAGAGATAGACCAGTATGGAAAGCGATTAAAGGAAACCTTTGATACTTTGCCGGCAGCCAATATGTTCAGCATTTTTGCCATGCGGCCCGATGGCAGTATGGATACGTTGCATGTTACCGCGCGGAAAGACGGCTGGCAGGCAACGTTTACGCCTACACTAAAGGGCGGCTACCGCATACTGGCAGCTGGCACCAGATTACCGGTGGTAGACAGGTCTGGCAGCGGCGGTCAGAATGTACGCCCCTTTGAATACCTCTGTAGCAGCTACCAGGCAGGTGTCGGTGTATCGGCAGAAAAACCGGTACAAATGCTGGACATCATCTCCCAGACAAAAAAAGATATGATGCAGGTAACCGTATATAAAGACGGTAAACCAGTAGCAGCAGGTGGCAAACTACGTATATTCAATCCCGATAACTGGGAAAAACAGCTGGAGACGGACAATACAGGCCGGGCTGAATTTTTTCCGAACAGAAAAGGTATGTATATTATCCGGTACGACTGGTATGACAAGACGCCGGGGAATTACGAAGGCGTTCCTTACAGTGCAGTAAGGCATCGCTGTGATTATTGTCTGATAGTAAAATAAGCAGCATGAAAAAGGCAGAAGCGACAAGACTTGAAATCCTCAGAAAAGCATTTGAGCTGATCTATGTAAAAGGTTACCAGGCAAGCAGTATAGACGATATATTGGCGAAAACCCAGGTTACTAAGGGTGCTTTTTATTATCATTTCAAAAATAAGGAGCAGATGGGGATGGCAATTATCAATGATTTGCTGAAGCCAACTTTTGCCAGTGCGTTTATTCAGCCATTCATGGATGAGCCAGACCCGCTGATAGCGATTTATAATATCATCCATTATTTGTTGATGGAAGATGAATTTATGAAGATGGAATATGGATGTCCGGTGTCGAACCTGACACAGGAGCTAAGTCCCTGGCATGCCGATTTCAATCATGCGCTGGCGGGGTTGGTACGTGAATGGGAAACGGCGATGATCAATAGCCTGGAAAAAGGCAAGAAAGCAGGTTTTGTACGGAAGGATGCGCGTGCAAAAGAGGTAGCGTTGTTTGTGATGTCGGGCTATTGGGGTGTCAGGAATGTGGGAAAACTGGAGATGGACAAGGGGGTGTACAGGTCTTTCCTGAAAGCATTAAAAGGTTATCTGAACGGCCTGAAATAAGGCCGTAAAATTTTTTTCTCCAAAAACATACCATTTAGTATGTTTTTAATTTACCTTTGGTGCGGACTAATTCCAACGACATGTATTCCGCATTAGTATTTCTCCATTCTTATCTCCGGTGGATGGTGGTACTGAGTATTGCCTATGCTATATTCCGGGCTGCGCGAGGCTATTTTATGCACCGCTCTTTTACGGCAGCAGACAATACCATCAGGCACTGGACGGCCACCATCGCACATATACAGTTGATGGCCGGTATGATCTTATATACACAGAGTCCGGTTGTTAAGTATTTCTGGCAGAACAAATCTTCTGCCATAGCGGATTCCAGCATTACTTTCTATTCAGTCATACATATATTTCTGATGATCGTTGCCATAACTATTTTAACGATAGGATCAGCGATGGCAAAGCGAAAAGTAACTGGAAGGGCAAAGTTCAGCACGATACTGATATGGTTCAGCATCGCTTTTATCATCATCTTCCTGGCAGTACCATGGCCATTTTCACCACTTTCTTCCAGACCATTATTACGATAACTATGAAGGTATTATTTCAGACAAGACTGGGCAGACTCAGATTACTGGGCTACCTGGAAGGCATCTCTTTATTACTGTTAGTACTGGTGGCCGTACCCGCTAAATATCTATTGCATGATCCGGCAATGGTAAAGGCGATGGGGCCTGTTCACGGTGCGTTGTTTCTCTTATACATTTTCAACACGTTGGGGGTGGCGGTTGAACAACGCTGGCAGTTTAGTCGTACTACCTGGAAAGTAATGGTAGCCTGCATTATACCCTTTGGCACTTTTTATATAGATAAAAAAATCCTGCAGCAGCAGGATAACTGAAAAACAACTGCTCATGAAAACGATTGTAATCATCATCGGCGTATTGGTAGTGTTATATGGCAGTTACAGAATGTACCGCTTTATCAATCTCGACAAAGGTTTGCATGTACTCGTAGCAAAAGGCGCTATAGTACTGGATGTAAGAACAGTAGTAGAATTTAATATCGGGCACATTGCAGGTGCAGTAAATATTCCGCTGGGGCAGTTGCACGCAGACAGTCTGCCACTGGATAAGAATAAAATTTATATCACTGTTTGTTCACATGGTCTCAGAAGTGTAAAGGCCATGCATTTATTGAAAGCCAAAGGCTATACGGTATATAATGGTGGTGCATTGCCGGATCTTCAGGCGGAGCTGGACCAGATACAGCCAGGCAGATAGTTGTATTACCTATAGAAGATTCTGCTACTTTTGCAGTCTATACCAGACATCTGCATGAAAAAACTATTTATCTTTCTTCTGTTATTTACAGCAGAAAACCTGTATGCGCAGGAAGCTGCAACACCCGATGATCTTCGGAGTCTGGGTATCAGTGTTGATACGATCGGCCGATATATCTTTGCCGATACTGCTTTTATACGTTCTTCACCAGACACCAGGAAAACGGCCACCGACACACTGTATGCCGGCGATAATATTCAGGTGATTGCCATTACTGACAATATGCTTACCATACGCGGGCTGAAAGGGCCGTGGCTGAAGATCAACTATATCCGTGACAGCATTGCACATATCGGTTATATCTGGGCCGGGATGGTGAGTTGTCAGCCATTGCGGCGCGGAGATACAAAATTCGTATATGGAATAGAGCGGAAAAAGGATAGCACCTGGTATAATGATTTCAAACAAAAAGTGACGCAATCCCGCTTTGTGGTGAAGCTGAAAACAGTGAAACAACGTCAGATCATTTCACAGGCCTCTTTTAGTGTTTTTAATGATGAATCTGCCAATTTTAGCTACGGGAAGGTAATGAGTGGCATGGGATTGACGGGAGTGCAGCACGTTATAGCGCTCAATTTCACCGGAGATGCCTGCAGCATTCCCAGCAACTACTATTATTTTGCCTTTACTGCTGATAGCATGCTAGTGAAGTTTCCAGAAAGAACAGAGTTATCGGAGGCGGGCATTTCCTATCATAACGAAAATTTCATCTTCCCAAATGAAAAAAATGGCAAACCGGATATGATCCTGTGGGTGATGACCAATGAAGATTTTACAGATAAGAAAGATAAGAACGGTAAATACATACATATCATTACCGAAAAGCAGGAAAAGCAATACAGCTGGAACTATGAAAACAAGCAGGTATCGGTAAAGTAGCGTACCTTTGCATTCCGGAAAAATATTCCCGTGAAATATCAACTCCATATTTTTAAGAATTTTTTATGAAGAAACTATTGCTGGTTGTATTACTGTTTGCTACCAAATCATTGTTTGCCCAGGAAGGCCCTGATTTCTCAGATATGCGCAGCTGGAGTATATATGGCGATACCGTTAGCAGGTATATCTTTGCCGACACTGCATTTGTGCGGGTTAGTCCGGATACCAGACAAGCACCCAAGGACACCCTTCTTTTAGGCGACAACATCAAAGTGCTGGAGATTACACAAAAACCACTTACTATCCGTGGATTGAAAGGCCCATGGCTGAAAATAGAATATAGCAAAAACGGAGAAGTGCGTAACGGCTATGTATGGCAGGGGCTTATCAGCTGTGCACAGATGCGCCGTGGCGACACCAAATTCATTTATGGCATAGAGCGCAGAGCCGACAGCATTACCTTTGAGAACAAGACAGCTGATACCATCCGTCGCTTTATGGTACGGCTTAAAGCCGTTCAGAATGGTAACCTGCTCGCAAAGATCGGGTTTACCACCCTTGATGACGAATCTGCCAATTACAGTGGTGGTAAGCTAATGAGTGGCATGGGACTGACCAATGTCCAGAATATTATCGTGATCAATTTCTCCGGAGAAGCCTGCGGCATCCCTACCTGTGATTATTATTTCGCATGGACCAAAGACAGTATGCTGGTACGTTTCCCGGACAAAACCAATGTTGGTGATGCAGATGCCTATTATCACAGCGAGGAGTTTATTTTCCCGAATGAGAAAAAAGGGCAACCGGATTTAGTGATATGGGAGATGTCTGAAGAAGAGGCCACCGATGTGGTCAACAAAGATGGCAGCCATAAAATGAAAACTACCGATAAGGGCAGAAAGGTATATCAGTGGGATGGAGAAAAAAAACAAATCATCTTACAAAAATAAAAGACATTAGCCGGCAGCCTTACAGCTACCGGCTTTTTTTATGGCATAATGGCTGGTCGTACCGCCATCATTTCCTGCATAACTGCCTGTTGTTCTGCATCGCTGATCGTTTGTACCGCCCCATCTTTTCCGTAGGCGACGCACTTTATGTTAGCCCCATCCGTATCCAGCAACACCCCTGATTTGAATGCTCCGGGGATATCGGCGCCAAACCAGGCTTCGTCGGGTTTTTGTTCCCAGGTGAGTAGCAGTAGTTTTTTATGTTCAGTAGCGGAGCTGTCGCCTTTGAGCAGGCAAACCGCTGCCTCATTGCCAAAAAGCACGCCGATACTATGTTTGCGCTGGTCCACAATAGTATTGATGACTTTAAACTGTTGGCGATCGAAGGGGATATTGGCCGGCACGGCTGCCTGTTTGTTGACCGGATCTATCTTAACAGGGGAATTGCAAGCCATTGCGATCATTACAAGCCCTAAGAGCAATACATACTTCTTCATGGCAACTGAATTGGTTGAGTAAAAACGAAGTCATTGTTTTTCATTGGGTTGTGACAATTAATACATTCTGTTGTAAAAACTTTGTCTTTGCCGTAAGGCACCAGGGCCGGTGTTTTGAAGCGTGCCCATCCCCAGCCTCTGGTAGCAATATATTTTTTGCTGTCTTTGATCATGAATTCTACCTGTCTGAATGCGCCGGTGGTTACTTTTCCGGCGGTATCGATCAGTTGGCCCCAGGCCACTTTGGCGAAGGTAGTACCATCTGGCCAGGGGTGGATGCGATTTTCGCGAATAGCCTTTACTCCGATATCATTGGCGAAAATGATGCGCATGGTGCCGTTATCTTCCCGGAGGGTGGTACTGATGGGTTGCCAGTCTTTATACCCGTCCATATATGGCACACCGTTAGGGGCGATAATGTTTTGTTTATTGGCGTAGTATCCTTTGGCCCATTCATAGAACTGGTGGTCACGGGCGGCCGTAAAGCCGCTGTCGGGCTGGATGACCGGTTTCAGTGTTGCCACATATTTTTTGAGGATAGCGATATCTTCATCAGTGATGCTGGTTTCGGGATGCAGGGCGATATAGGCGCGTGTTGGCATGGCATGGAGTCGGGCCTGGTTGAGGACTTCCCATAGCGCAGCGTTTCTGGCGACAGTATCGAGGCTCCCGAGGGTAGAGAAGTTGAGTACTTGCTGTGCGGCATTAATATCTGCTGCCACCAGCCAGTATCCGGGAGCGATATAATCGAACCATTTGAGGTGCGGTGTATTGGAGTGACAGTCGTAGCAGGACTTTTGCAGGATCGCCTGTACAGGCGGTGGTGCATTGAGGGGTATCCCCTGCCCTCCTGCTGCAATTTCCGGCCTGTGGAACTGCATCAGTATAAAAACGACCAGGATAGTTATGAGCGTACCTTTCCAGACTTTTCCGTTCCCTCCGTTTGCTGTTGCCATTGGATGTGGTTTAGGAATGAATACTTTCCTACCTGTTTACAGATAATAGATACAAAATGTTTAGTTGGGGAGAGAAGGTGTTCCAATAAACAAGGCAGGTCGCCATAAGATGGAGACCTGCCTTGTAAAGAAGTATTGCTAAATGCGGTTTAGTAGCCGTTATTCATGGTGAAAGCGTAGAAGGCTTTGGCAGCCGGGATACCGCCGTTCACTTCCACACCCTTTTGGAGGGTAATGGCGGTTTTAATGTTGACATGGAATTTACCATCCTTGTCTTTGGTGATTTCAGCGGTACCTCCGTTGTTGACACAGTTGTACATAACGGCGCCGGAATTCACTGCAGTACCAACAGTACAGGAGAGATTGAGGATACGGGTATTTTGGTTAGCTACCATCATTTCCATCGTTCCCAGTGTATAGGTACCTTCTCCGAGGTTGCTGTAGAAAGCCATAGATACGGAGCCTCCGGAAAACACACCGTAGTTTCCTCCGGTGCCGGCAGTGGTAGTAGCGATAGCTGTGATGGTACCACCGTTTCCACTTGGTGAAGAGGTTTGGGCAGATGTAGCTCTTGGATAGGTGTACTCACCTATTGTCCAGTTGCTGTCGCTGGCAGGAGCGGCATCATTGCTTTTACCACAGGAGAAAAGGCCTAAAGTCAGGATGGCGATCAGGCAAGGCAGTAGTTTTTTCATGGTTAAAATTTTCTTTACAAACGGGTTACTTTATATTTTCAAGGTCGCAAATATAATCACCTGTTTGAAAAATATTTAGCCATCCTGCCTATTTTTTTATTTACTTCCTGTTACCGCAGGCCCTGTTTCCGGTACTTTTACGCTGGTAAGGCCGATATTATCCTGCACTGTACCGGGATGTGAGAAGGTATAATTGATCTGATCGAGGAGATATTCTTTTTTATCGGAGGAATATTCCCAGAACATGACGCCGCCCATTTTCTTATCAAGTACGTAGTTGCATTTGTTTTGAACAGACCATTCATCATCGCAGGTAATAAAATCTTTGGTAGCTGGATTGTAGAGATAGTCTGCTTTGGCATCCTGATCGCGGTAGGCGTGGTATCCTTTCGTCAGGAGGCTGTCGCGGATGAAGGTGTAGCCGCTGCCGAACTGCTGGCGTACGATGGGTGATCCGAGTCCTGTAGCAGTTGCGGTGCTGTCGGCCACTTTAAAGTTACGGCCATAGAAAGCGATGCCCATTACCAGTTTTGAGGCCGGTACACCTGCAGCGATATAGGCTTTGATAGATTCGTCTGCATTGCGTGAATGTTCGAAAGCCTTTGTAGGAAATAGATTGGTGTGATGGCCGGCAAACTTGTTACTATAGCAATCGTAGGACATGATATTGACATAATCCAGGTATTGCTGCGCCTTACCCATTTCCGTTGTTTCGAGGAACCCGACAAATCCGGCGGTAGCTGTGGTGAGGAGGAGTTTTTTATGTGTTTTCTTTTCCAGCAGGTTTAATTCTTTACGCAGGGCGGCAAACATAAGGGTATAGTTGACCTTATCTTCCGGCCTGAATACGTTACCTACTTCTCCTTCTCTTGCAGGGTATTCCCAGTCGATATCCACGCCGTCGAGGTTATAATCACGAATAATATCTACTGCACTTTTAGCGAATGCGGCCCTGGAAGTGTCTGTCAGTACAGCATCAGAGAAATTGGCACTCCATGCCCATCCGCCAATGGAGATTAGAATTTTTAAATCGGGGTTTATTTTTTTAAGTGCGGATAAATTTCTGAAATTGACAGTATCAGTGGCAAGGTTGGTAAGTACTGCACGGTTATGCTGTACGTTTACGAAAGCGTAGTTGATGTGTGTCAGCTTATTTGCTGCGATGGCATCGGTATTTACGGTACCCCTGAAACCGCCAACATAGCCAATTACAACTGGCTTTGCCTTTTTATCTGCTGCTGGCTTTTTCGGAGTTGCTGTCAGCAAGGCCGGGGCTAATAATGCGATAAGTAATCCTTTCATTCTGGCTGAATTTTATTTGATGATGATATAACTATGGGATCCGCTAAAAGTACACAAACACTAAGATAAAAGGAAGCAAATGTTATAGAATTTTATTAAAAAATGATGTTTTTTTAATCATTAAAAAGAGGAAATAAGTATCTTTATCTTGTTAATGATTCCCAAAAATAAATTCATGTGAAATGATTGATGCCATTATTAACCTTGTACTTGCAACAATCGCCTTTACGCTCATCTACAGTCCTTTTATTAAGATTTTCATTGCCGTTAACTTCCCTCCCCAGGTACTAAGAATCAAGAGTAAGCAGGGAGAAATTGTTGAATATGATTTTAGAAAAAAAAATACGGCGGAAGATCTCATTAGATTTTTAGATGCGGTGATAAGTCATCAGGAAAAATAATAAATAGATTGTTTGTTGACCAGTAACCCAAACCAACCATCGCAAACCAGGCCTGGTTCAAATAATATTGACAGCATTGCAGGAGCAACTATAGGTTCCATTCTGGCAAAGTTTGGACAAAACCTTCCAGACCATAATGCCTGGAAAGGTTATATTATTGTGTTTGCTCCTGCAATTGGCATTATCATCAGATATCTGTGGCATTTACTCGCTCCTGAAGCGGTTTTCTATATCCGAAGGAAGTTCAATAAATACAATAGAAGGAGATTATATGCCCAGGCTGATGAATTATTAAATGATCCAAGGTTGAGCGAAAAAAATAAGGCCAAAGTAAGAGCTAAAATTGAGGACGCACAATTGTCCGCTATTGAGGAGCTCATTCAGCATATAAAGAAAACCATGTCTGCTGATTAAACTAACTATCATGCACACACTTCCTCTTTCTATCAGATTTTTAAACGCAGGTGCTTTTTCTCCATAAAACCTACCAGGATAATAACAAGCAATGCAACTGCAAAAGAACGGAGAATGCCGCCAACGCCCTGGCTGAGAAAATCTGGGTAACGGAAGCCTGTGAGCTCAAATACCGCATACAACAGGTAAGGTATCAGGTAACAGGTCAGCGTACTGGTTCCTGCCGGTTTAATCAATTTATACCAGGCATTTTTTCCACGTACATCTGTAATCCATATCAGCAGTTCAAATACCAGCACGGCAATGCCGGTGCAAATCAATACCCATGCCGGTGTAGACCTGATTTTGGAGATCCCCTCCGTATAGGGCCTTAACAGGAATCCCGCAGCAATAGCCACAATACCAATACCAGCGAACAATAGCCACAGGCTGTTTATCCTTCCCTGCTCCCGGAGGCGGGTATATAACTGTGATGCCCACACGCCCGCCATAATCAGTGCCACACTCGCTGCATCACCGATCACAGGAAGCTGTATATGCAGCCACCCGCCGTGTGTACCAATATTTATCAGCAGGAAGCAAACCAGGATAACCGATACACCCGCAAAGCGGCCCTGCAACAGCAAAAACAGCGTGGCACATACCAGGTATGCCCATCCTATGATGCCCAGGATACCACCCCATGACTGTTCCATACCATGCAGATGATCGCCGGTACCACCACTGTAACACATTGCCATCGCTATGAGCACAATAACACCTGCCCCCATGAGGCCATAACGTACCGGTGCAGGTATAGTTTCCGGATAATCCAGCCATATGAGGAAGAAAGCAATTGTGATGGCGATGGCCCAGACAGCCTGCGGCAGAGGAGCCGTATTACTATAAGATTCCAGGTTTACGTGGAAGAAACCCATGACAATCAGGGCCACTGACCGTAGTAAAATATGGGATTCTATCTTTAGCCACGACTGCTGTTGCCGCATCCGGTAGCCAATAGCAAAGGGAATAGAGAGGCCTACAATAAAAAGAAAGGTAGGAAATACAGTATCTGCAAAGCCCATCCCATCGTCTTCCATCCTCACATGTTCTATCCATTGCGGGATATTGTGCACACCGCTGACATCATTTACAAAAATCATCAATAACATGGTAATCGCCCGGAAGGCATCGATAGAGAATATTCTGCTTTTAGCTGTCATGGACACAGGTTGAAAAAATGAATAATAGAACAGGATAAGTTTATAAAGCAAACAGCACATCAAACACTTGAAAATAATACATTTCAGGTGGATTCCTGTCATGCCTATCTCTAAAGAGTATAAACCAATAAAAATCTCACCGGTTTATATGCAGAAATTATGAAGGAGGCGCCATGACTGTTCCAGAGCGGATATTTTATGTAAATTGGCCCTATCTGCTACCTATGCCTAAAGCGCAACAACCTATGAATATGAATGATATTTCCATCCTGGATGGAATTATGGAGAGCACCGCCACAAAACGCAGGTGGCATATGCTATCTTTCTATACCAGAACACTGGTAATACTTGGAATAATCTTATATCCATTACTGATTTCCTACATTATTTATGACTTCATTCTTACATCGCTACGACAGTTTGATATATTCTTGTTTGTCATGGATTTATTCTTCGGTACCTTTATTGGCCTTACCTTTCTGGGCAACTGGTTCCTTTGGAAAGAAAAAAGGAATGCCATTCTTTGGGGATATTTTACACCGGTTGTTCCGGTGCTATTCTTTTTAGTTATCACAACAATAGCCGCTGCAAGTAATACTGCATCCTTTATTATACGCACTATACCTCCACTGGCACTATTTGCACCACTTATTTTTAATTTGATCAAAATACGAAAACGCTGGAAAGAAGAAGGTGTGAGCAGCGCCGATTTAAAAAAACCTCTTATAATATAATCAGGGTTTAGCATTGACAACAACTATTTCATTCCTTACATCAACGAGACAAAATCCATGAGCACAACCGAAACCTCCATCCTGGACGATATTATTGAGAGCGCCGCAAAAAAAAGAAGATGGCTTATACTCCCGCTTTACGGCAGAATAATAGTGATATTCAGTACCATCGCTGGTGGGCTGCTAAACACCCTCATATTAGCAGGGGCACTTTTCACGGAAGAAGGGCATGATTTATTCAAGCCCGGTGAGAGAATCCCTATTATTATGGCCGCGCTAATTTTACTTACTTTCTTCCTCGGCAATCTTTTCTTATGGATGGAAAAGAAGAGCGCCATTTACTGGGGATATGCCAGCAGTGTCTGTGCACTTGTTGTCACACTTGGTATCGCCAATTTCCTGAATCAGCTAACAAAGACGCCAATGTCTACCATGCTTCCACTGGTGCTGTTATACGTATCATTTATTTTTCAACTCCGCAAAATCAGGAAAAACTGGATGGAGAACGGTGTTACCAAAAGAGAACTAAGCTGATTTGCGTGCCTGTGCTGATAATCCGAAATAATAAGATCACGACCTATGCATTCAAATGAAACCACTATTCCTCACAAAAAAAGAAGGTGGCAGCTACTACCAGTTTTCACGAAAGTACTGGTGATCCCTGGAACCTTAGCAGGGACATTCATTACAGGCAGTTTACTGATACTGATTATCAAGGATCGTTTCTGGAGCTGGGATGCCCCCTTTCTACTGATGTTATTAACCTGCCTGCTATATTTTATGGGTTTTCTATTTATATGTTTAGAAAAAAGATATGTGATTGGATGGGCTTATGCAAGTTCTATCCTTGGGGTACTGCTGTCTATCGGAGCTGGCAGGGAAATAAGCCTTTACGCAAGTACTCCGTTGATAATTATTCTCACGGCGGTACCATTTGGTGGATTACACGCCCTGCTGTTTGTCGTTTTATTACGGGTGCGCCGTAACTGGAAAACAATCGGGGCTTCTAAAAGTGAAATGAATTAATCTCACATTTTTAATATTTCCTATGAATACAACAGAAACATCCCTACTCGGTGATATGCAGGATATCGTCCAAAAGAAAAGAAGGTTCCATATGTTGCCAGTGTATTGCAGAGTTATGGTGATAATCGGAAGTATATTGGGCGGCTTTTTTACGTTAAGTACAACATATTTCCTTTTCGTAGCCATTTTTACAGGTTCAATATTTCATCTACGGCCTGCATTATTCAATACCTTTTGTATTATACTTACTTTAACCTTCTGCCTTGGAAATGCTTTAATATGGGCAGAGAAAAAGGAGGCAATAGGTATAGGCCGCGCAGCCTGTATATGCGGGATGTTCGTATCTTTTTCTTTCATAGGAATAAACTTTGCTCAGAACCTGTTGCTACTATTCATCTGCCCACTCCCACTAATCATTCTGTATATCATGTTATATATCAAATTGGGACAAATAAGTACAGTCTGGAAAAATGAGGGAATCTCTTTGCAGGAGTTACGTCGGTTGCGTAATTAACCGCTCATCCTCAACGGGAACGATTGCGTAAATAAATAGCGGCTTTCATTCCGGCTTTCTCCCAAAATTTTCCAATTTTCAAAGGATAATTGCCACGTATGAAACGTTATTTAGTTACAGGAACCATGCTGCTGCTTGCCGGCAGCATGGCTGCGCAACAAAAAAACCAGCCTGATCAACTGAAACTCTGGTACAATAAACCAGCAGCCACATGGAACGAAGCCCTGCCCATAGGAAACGGACACCTCGCCGCTATGGTTTACGGACAACCATCTGCCGAACGTATACAGCTAAACGAAGAAACCATCTGGACCGGACAACCACATAATAATATTGTTGACAGCCAGGCTACGGTTATTCCGGTTATACGAAAGCTCCTCTTTGAAAAGCAATGGGCCGCCGCACAGGCGCTCTCCAAAGCCAGTATGAACGCCGCTTATAACGGCATGAGCTATCAGCCGGCGGCTGATCTGCGTATATCCTTTCCCGGACATGAGCAGGTGAATGATTACTACCGGGACCTTGATATCTCCAATGCCGTTGCTACGGTCAGGTATACACGAAATAACATCACCTACACCCGGCAAACGATTGCTTCTCTTACAGATAATATCATCGCGGTTCATTGCAGCGCCAGTAGCAGCAAAGCGCTATCGTTTGCTGTTTCAATGAATAGCCCGCATCTGCATAAAAACACCCATGTAACAAATGGCATACTCACACTTACAGGCACACCTGGCATACAGGAGAAACTCGCGCCTGCCATACGTTTCGAAACAGCTGTAAAAGTGGCCACCACAGATGGAACGGTTGCCTATACCGATTCATCCATTGTCGTAAACAATGCTACAACAGCTACCATCTATATCGCTATTGGCACTAACTTCATCAACTACCATGATGTCAGCGGCAATCCGCATGTGAAAGCTATGCAGGCATTGCAGGCCACCGCAGACAAGCCATTTAACACGTTATTATCATCCCATCAGCAGGCATATCATCAATATTTCGACCGGGTTTCGCTGTTCCTGGGGCCCGCAACTACCGCGCAGCTCCCCACCGATCAACGGGTGCAGCAATACAGCAGCAGTAACGATCCGCAGCTAACGGAACTTTACTTTCAGTTTGGCCGCTACCTGCTGATTTCAGGATCTCAGCCCGGCGGGCAAGCCACCAATCTGCAAGGTAAATGGAATGACAAAACCAATCCTGCCTGGGATAGCAAGTATACGATCAACATCAACACAGAAATGAACTACTGGCCGGCAGAGGTAACCAATCTGAGTGAGCTGGGACAACCACTGTTCGATATGATCAAAGACCTGTCTGTAACCGGCCAGGAGAGCGCGCAAAAGCTGTACCATGCCCGTGGCTGGGTAGCACATCACAACACTGATCTGTGGCGCATAACCGGTCCCGTAGACGGTGGCTTTTATGGTATGTGGCCAATGGGTGGCGCATGGCTTTGCCGGCATCTATGGGAACACTACCTCTATACCGGCAATAAAGAATTTCTCAGGAGCGCCTACCCTATTATGAAGAGCGCCGCCACCTATTACCTCGACGCCTTACAGCGTGAGCCCGACCATGGATGGCTGGTCGTAGCGCCTAGTATGAGCCCGGAAAATAACTTCATGAAAGACAGTGCCGGCAACAGTATCGGCCTTACCTACGGCACTACCATGGATAACCAGATACTCACCGATCTGTTTACCAACACCATATTTGCAGCGCATGCCTTACAAACTGACGAGGCATTCGCTGATACGCTAACGCATACACGCGCACAGCTACCGCCCATGCAGGCAGGGAAATATGGTCAGCTACAGGAATGGATGTTCGACTGGGACCGCCCCAACGACCGCCACCGGCATATCTCGCAGCTATTTGGCCTGTATCCTTCCGCACAGATTTCACCTATACAACAGCCTGCATTATTTGCGGCGGCTAAAAACACCCTTACTTCCCGCGGTGATATCTCTACCGGCTGGAGCATGGGCTGGAAAGTTAATTTCTGGGCACGCATGAAAGATGGCGACCATGCACTGAAACTGATCACCAACCAATTAAACCTGGTATCACCGGAAGTGCAGAAAGGCCAGGGCGGCGGCACCTATCCTAATCTCTTTGATGCACATCCGCCTTTCCAGATAGATGGCAATTTCGGATGTACCGCAGGAATTGCAGAGATGCTGTTACAAAGCCAGGATGGTGCGGTTGAAATATTGCCTGCACTCCCTGCCGCATGGAAATCCGGCGTGGTAAAGGGTTTAATGGCGCGTGGCGGATTTACTGTTGATATTACCTGGAAAAATAACCAGCCACAAAAAGTAACGGTGCATTCCGCCTTAGGTGGCAACCTGCGCTTACGCCTGCATCACAACTGGCAACTGTCAACTACCCAGGGGATAAAAGCAGCTACCGGCATTAATGCCAATGAGTTTTATCAGCTGATACCTGTTAGTAAACCCATTATTACGAATGCCGCTGAAATCACAACAATGCCTTTCCGAGTAACGGATTACGATATGGCTACCACAGCTGGTAAAACCTATGAAATCATCTTTAAAACAAAATAGTATGAGGGTGGCAATAACATTATTTTTTTTGTGTATGCAGATGACTTGTGCGACTACTTTTGCTACCGGCGCGCCTGGCCGCATCGTTGTGGCAAAGGATGGCAGCGGTGATTACAGCAGTCTGCAACAGGCCATAGATGCCGTTCCCGACAACAGCACTACTACGACTATCATCTACCTGAAAAAAGGACTATATAATACAGAAAAATTGCTGGTGCCAAAATCGAAGGTAAAAATCAAGCTGGTAGGAGAAAGCCGCGACAGTACGATCATCAGTTACCATCTTTATGATTGTAAAAGTCCGGAGTCAGGGAATAAATGTCCTGCTGATGCCTGGGAACTATGGCATCAAAACGCTGACCTGATCAGAACTTCCGCCACGCTGACGATCCTGGCGGACGACTTCCAGGCGGAAAACCTTACTGTCTCCAATACGGCAGGCCCGGTAGGTCAGGCATTGGCCCTTACGCTGCGTGGCGACAGGTGCAGCTTCCGTAATTGCCGGCTGCTTGGGTACCAGGACACGATTTATGCGGCCGCAGACGGACAACGGAATTACTTCGGGAACTGCCTGATAGTGGGTCGTACAGACTATATCTATGGTGGTGGTATTGTTTATTTTCAGGCCTGTGAGATCAGAAGTTTTGGTGGTGGCTGGATAACAGCGCCTTCTACACCGCAGCAGCAGGCATATGGTTTTGTATTTAATGAATGTAAGTTTACCTATGCTGACGGGAGCCCGCGTAGCGGTGATGATGGCAAGCCTGTTGCGATTGGCAGGCCATGGCATAATTATCCTAAAGTTGCCATTCTGAATTCTGTTCTTCCCGCACAGATAGACCCTAAAGGCTGGCCTACTACCTGGAGAATGGATTATGCAGCCACCAGTGATAGCTTACAGCTCGTAGAATACAACAACAGTGGCCTGGGTGCTGATATGTCGCAACGCGCCAAATGGGCCGGATTAAGGGCCTTAACAGCCAAAGAAGCCCGGGCCTATACGCAGGAGAAAGTATTGAACAATTGGAAGCCTTAGTAAAGCTTATATAAAAAAGCCGGCCACAAAGTAAAAGAGGATGACTAGCCATGACTGGAATACCATGATCCGGTGGTTTACAGCACCGAAGTTTTTGGCCCAGAGGATGATCAGGTGCAGCAGACAGGAAATGAAGATACAAAGCCTGCCTATCCATGGATTGATGACAGTAGTTTCTTTACTGGCATAGTGAACCACCAGGTAAGTGCCTGTGAGGAAGCAGATAAAAAGAATAATATTCAGCAGTAGTGTTTTTCGCATAGCCCGGTTTCCGGCTGCAATATACGCTACATCAGGATAAAAGCAGCAAAACGGTTTCTACTGAGTAGAGACCGTTTTGCATTTAAGCAACCCTGCTTAAGAACTATGTTTATCTAACCAGTCCAGGATATCTTTCATTACTATCTCTTTATCAAGATCATTGAGCATATCATGATAATGCCCTTCATAAAACTTCAACGTTTTATCCGTTGAAGAAACATTGTCATAAAAGAATTGGCTACCAGAAGGCTTGGTGGCTTTATCGGCAGTACCATGGAGGAAAAAGACAGGGAGTTTTATTTCAGCCACATCTGCTTTCAGTTGCTCATCTGCAAGGGCAAGTTGCTGCACCGTTTTTGTTGGTTGCACTTCATCGGCGATGAGCGGATCATGGTTCATAAAATCAACTACTTCCTTATTACGGGAGAAGTCTTCATTTTTCAGTTTCAGTACATGCGCATGCGGGAAGATATGACTCAACCCTTTTAATGCGGCAATAGCAAAATCCGGGGCAGGTACCTGAAAAGCAAAGCTTTCAGAAATCAAACCGCTCAGTTTATCCTGGTGAGCCAGGGTGTAGACAACTGACATAACGCCACCGGCGCTATGACCCATTAAAAATGTAGGTAAATTGGGATGTGCTGTCTGAGCAATGTTGATCAGTTTATCCAGCTCTCCTGCAAAGGTGTGATAGTCTGCAATATAATACCGCTCTCCGTCAGACTGACCTCTTCCTGGAAAATCGAGGGCATACACTTCATAATGCTGAGCGGTTAATTGTTCTGCGGCCCATTGATAGTAACCGCTGTGGGAGTTAAAACCGTGGGCTATAATAACCAGGGCTTTAGGGTTAGCCGTGTTCCAGTTTCTGTAAAAAACGTTCAATCCGTCAGTGGAAATGAAAGTATTTGTTTGGGGCTGAATAGATTCCATTGTGCTTAGCTTTAGTTTTTGGGAGATTTGAAATTGTAACAAAGAACTTGTATATCTCTCTAAGATAATATTATTTCTCTCCTGAACCGGAAAAAACTGTAGGAATACAACCTATTGAAACTCAACTAAAATCAATTCGGACAAATCTCTACAACCCTTGCTATTACAATATCTGCCGGCATTATTAATATTTATAAAGATGTGATGAACTTATGGTTAAATAATGAAAAGCAAAGAGGTTACTCCAATGAGTAACCTCTTCAACAACTGCATTGCTATTTTGTTGTGTTATAGCTGTTTTTCACCAGGCAGGCAACGTAATGCGATACTACTGGTTTAAGTATTCGATATCCGCCACCCTGCCGAAGCCAGTGAAAGTATAGTAGCTTGGGTTGGAGGAGATTTCCATGTTAATGATATCCACTTTTCCTCCGAGGGAGCCGGCAGCAGGGTTAAACACGCCTACCATCAGGCCTACTATTGGCGGTTCAATTTGTGCCCTGTTATAATTCTGTGGTTTCAGGAGATATGCCGCCCATGTAGGCAACACGTAATCCATTCCAGATTTCAGCATGGTAATTTCGGATCCTGTGCCATACTCACGTAGCAGCCATTGTTTTTTAGCGTCCATGTCATAGGCATACAATTTATCCTTTACGCTGTAGATCAGGAAACCGTAGCGGATGTCTACTTCGTAATGGTCTGCCTGGGCGAGTTCCGGCAGGTCTACCTGTTCCAGGTTATCTGCAGAAACAGCACCGGAAGTAGTAAGTCCGATGCGGGCAATGAACCTTTTACCAGCGGCATCTTTCAATACTGCTACTGCCTGTCCGCCGAAAGCGGCTGTATGCGCCATATACAGCAGATCCATTTTCATATCGGTTGGATCGAAGCCTTTAGGATTTGGTATCAATGGGGTCAGGTAGTTGACCGTACCGCCATAATGTTTCAGGAAACGTTTATGTTCCGTATCATAAACAATGGCCAGCATTTCTGCGCCGAAAGGCATGGCCATGTATGGCGACAGCCTGAATGTTTCGCCGGTATTCAGCCTGTTGATAGGTATACCAAATACTTCTTTATTGGTGTAATACGACTTATACAACTGACCATCATAGAAGGCATAAAGATCACCCCAGGCCTGACTCCATACCCATTCAGGATTAGAAGGATATAAGTTTGCCGTTTCAAAACGGAAAGAGTAACTCGGAGTTTTCCAGGTAAGTCCGGCGGTAATATTTATTTTTTCACCGGAGAACTCAGACCCGAGATATAACCAGATTTTGCTCCCTGTTTCCGCTACACTTACCATCGTATTAGAAACGTTCATATACTTTGGTTTACCTTCCAGCGTCAGCGGTTTTCCACTCACCGGATCTTTAATTTTGCTCAGGAGGTCCGTATGCCTGACAGGATAAGTACCCAGCTTCGTCATATCTTCTTCCCAGTACTGTACATTGGTTTTTCCATCTATCTCTGACATAAACAGCCAGCCTTTTTTACCAAAGGTACCGATGACGTTCAGTACAAATTTTTTGGACCAGGTAATACCGGTAGATTTCTCTTTTACGGTATAATAAGTATTATAATATCCGGCCTGCAAAGACAGCTCCCTGGTCAGGTTACGGGTAGTATCCAGCAGGCTGTATTGCGCCGTGGTAGACCAATCGATGGCCATCCATTCGTAAGTAAAATTGCTGGAAACGGTATCCTGTGTAAAAGCCAGTTTGGGAAAAACCGCGGCATTGGTGCCCAGCCTGACAGTTACCGTATCTGTAATACCACTGATGGCAAGCTGATTGATCTCTTTGTACTCATAATTTCCTAAATCTTTTCTGCAGGCGACGAATAATACAACCAGCGAGAAAAAGTATATATATCTAATCATGTTGTCAGATTTGGAGTGTCGTTACTTGATTAATGTTCCCAGTTTGATCTCTGCGCCGTTCTCATCATAGTATATGCGACCATTCTGCTTTTCTACTCCCAGCCACCAGTTGAGGTACTTACACCAGGTAACTATTTTGTCCAGCAGTTTCCCTTTGTCGGCAGAGAGTGCAGGCACAACCGTGAATTCTTTAGGGTCCATGCCGATTACCTGTGTAAACAGCAATACCTTGGTACGCGAGTAATCTCCGAGATAGTATGGTACATACGTTTTGAAAAAAGGGTCTGTCCAAACGGCCGGCTTACCGGTGATATCGTCAATATCAATGATATACTCCGTGATAAAGAGTCCGTCACGTCCGCTGTTACTGAGCTTTTTCGGAAGGTTAATTCCAAAATTTTCATTTGCTTTCAGCTGTAGCACCAGTGAGAGTGTATCTTTCTGTAATGCTGCTGTGCGGTGTATTTTAATGAGAATAGAATCGCGGCTACTGTTGGCGGAGATTTTAAAGGGCTTATTTACAAAGTCAAAGTCAACGCCTTCCTTCATAGTGGAGGAATCGGCTACTTCCAGCGTAAAAGGTCTGTCTACAGCAGCTATACCGCCGGTAGGCCTTACATATATTGCCAGTACAGTATCCTTTACTGTTACCGGCGTATAGCCCAGACTGATATATCTTCTGCGGTAATTATCCATTACATCAGCAGTAGTGCTGTTTACAGCATAGTTGAATTTTTCCAGGAAGTAGATATCATTTTTGCTGGCATCATCATTATACAGCTCCAATCCCTGTTTCTGGCAGGAGGTGCCTGTCAGTATTAATATTAGCACAGCGATATAGCGGAAAAAATTTTGTTCCATATTACTAATATTTTAATGGTTATCTAACAGACAATTCTGATTCAGGAAATGGCAATACATATTGACTCGGACTGATTTTAAGTCCGGCGTTATTATTAGCAGAGGAGATGACGGTCATTCTCTTCCGTTTAAAAAAATACCAAATTTGTCCTTCAGCATAAAATTCTTTCTGGTATTCTTTAGCCAGTTCTGTTTCTACATCTGCTGTTGGGGAGAGATAGACCGGTGTTTTCTGCCTGTTTGCCCTTACCGAATCGATGTATGCCAGCGCCGTTGTTTTGTCTGGGGTACATTCTGCTGCGATATAGTACATCTCACTCATACGTATTAACGGCACCATAAAACGGTAGTTATAATATTCTTTTCTTGGTACGTCCTGGTATTTAACGAGTGTACGGTAGCTAACGCCTACGCCGCTGAGTCGCCAGTTCTGGGTATATCGGTAATCTGCCTGATTGTTTTCGTATACTGTTTCCAGCAGGGTTGAAGTTCCGGCAGCCAGCAGGCTATCTGGCGAAGCAACAGGGGAAAACAGGTTCACATGTGTCTGGTACAGGTCATTTACATACAGGCCAAACAACACTTCCGACCCAAAGATCCTGTCAGAAAAATCTGCAGCTTCCACTACACTGCTATAGGTCGCCCATGGAAACACCGGCTTACCGATGGCGATTACTTCCTGTGCTTTTGCCAGCGCAGCGGGTTTATTATTTCGATACAGCAGCACACGTGCCTGTAAAGCCTTCACTGCGATCAGGTTGATACGATAGTTGTTTTTACTGAGTGGCTGCAGCGTACCCTGTGCCAATACCTGATCTTTTGCCATCAGCTCCTCTGCTTTCTTCAGGTCTTCCAATACATAATCAAGTACCTGGTTGGCAGGACTGAAAGGAATCACTTTAGCCGACAGCTCATGGTAATATGGAATGGATGCTGTTACAGAATCAGCAGTAGCATAGACAGGTCCCCAAAGGCGGAACACATCAAAATGAAGGAAAGCCCTTAATGCATAGGCCTGTCCTTTATAGAGATTACTCTTTTCCGGAGATAATACGGTGTTGTATTTATCCAGGTTACTGATCAGCTCATTGGCACCGGCAATGCAGAGATAGAGCCCCTGCCAGGTATTATCCAATGTTTTTTTGAAATGGGCCTCATTATAATCCAGGTTACTGATGGTATAGGCATCGAGACCAGTCTTGGATATTGCATAGCGCTGTGCCATGAGCTCCAGTGTTGTCATCGTCAATCCTCTCCCATAGAGGTTTGCGCCGGCCATCTTCATATAAATACCATTCAGCGCATTATCAAAACCCTGCTCGTTGGAATAAATCATCTCTTCAGTAAACCTGTCTTCAGGTTTTACGCTCAGCCACTTTTTGCAGGAGCCCAGTGCCAGCGTGAGCAGGCAGAGCAGCGCTATCTTATAATTTCGTATATGCTTCATGCTAAAAAGTATTATTGGAAGTTGGTACTAAGACTAAATGAGAAAGACCTGCTGAAAGGATAATCGATCCCACGTTCACGTTTGATGGTAGAAAGGCGGAATACGTCGTTCATATATCCACTCAGGCGCAGGTTGCTCATATGCAGTTTTGTAAGCCATGGCTTGTTACGGAAATCATAGGCCACATTGAATGATTCCAGTGTAATTGTATTTTCTCTTTGTACAAATCTGCTGCTCATAGGAGTAGTAGATGTAATAGAGATCGATTTAAACTGTGCGTAATCGCCGGCTTTCTTCCAGCGGTCGTACAATGCACGTCTGTCCTGGTTATTATTCACAATGCTGTTATAGCTGATATTTTCCACATTATTATACAATGCCGAATTGAAAATGTCCTGGTCTACTATATAGCGGAAATTCATATTCACCGTAAAGCCTTTCAGCAATAAACTGCTGCTGATTACACCCTGTACTTTAGGGCGGGCGTTCCCTACTACCACCTGGTCGGCGTAGTCGTAATCCATGGTATGTGTACCATCTTTTTTGATGAAGATTTCACGGCCGGTGTTCGGGTCGATACCGGCTGAAGGCACGGCCCACAGGTCGTCAGGAGAATGGCCATCCATATACCTGGTCATGGAATTCAGGTTACGCAGCGTTTCATTTACGCCATGCAGGCTTTCACCAAGGCCATGATAGGTTTGCTTGTAGAAGGACCCCATTGCACCAAGTGTCCACACAATATTTTTATCAGGGTGGAAAATGGGTGAGTACCTAACGGTGAATTCTGCCCCTTTTACCGTCATACCCCCTGCATTGAACGGGTAGTTGGACAGGCCACTGGAAGAAGGCAGGGAAACAGCGATCACCATTGGGTCTGTTATTTTTTCGTACCAGTTCAACTGGAAGGTCATACGGTTTTCCATGAAGGCTGCATCCAAACCTATGCTTGGCTGTAGTGTATTCTGCCATTTCAGGTCGGGATTACCTTTTGAGGAGATGAAAACACCTTGTCCGAACACAGTATAGGAAGGAAGATAACTGTAAGTACTTACGGAGGTGAATGAGCTGAAGTTCTGATTACCGGTGACACCTACGTTACCTCTGACACGGAGCAGATTAATCCATTTGATATGCTTCAGGAAGGCCTCCTGATCAAGGTTCCAGGAAGCGCCTACACTGTAATAGGGAGAATATGGATTATTCACACCAAAGGAGGTGGAGCCATCATAGCGGAAGGTGGCGTCCAGGTTGTACCTGCGGTCGTACGAATAGTTCATGGAGGCCAGCAGCGCGTTCCGGCGGGAAATACTTTTATAGGCAGCAGGGCGGCCATCATCCTTATAACCAAATGCAAACTGAATGTTACCATTGCTTGCAGTTGGGAAACCTTGCATACTCATACTGGTGGCCTGGTTGTTATTTTCCTGTATTTCTGCGCGGCCATTGGCTGTCAATGAGCTTTTTCCCCAGACCTTAAAGTAAGTGAGCATGGTATTGGCGGTATAGGAAGTACCATCTGTACGGGAATAGTCCAGGGTTCCTTTCTTTTCAAAAGCCATTTTATCAAATGCTGAGTTCAGTGGAGATACAAATTTTTCAGCGATCGAGTTATTCCTCATCAGTTGCAGGTTGGTTGTCCAGCGTAATGAATTGCTGATATCATATGTTGCCTGCAGGTTGTTGGTCACGGCGAATGATTTCGTATAGTCGAAACTATTCAGGCTGGCATTGTACAATGGGTTGGGGATATAGATAGAATCACCGCCTTGTCTGGCTGGCAGCACTGCCAGGAATTCCACGTTGGCCGGCATTTTGCGGTAATACGGATTGACGTTCACCCATGAGGAGAAGGACCCATATGGAGATTCGTTCCCTTTCACTCCATTCACATAGAGATTGTTACTGATATTAAATTTTCCGGGGCGATATATCAGGTTCAACCTGGCGCCATAATCTTCCTTGGTGCTACCAATCATGGTGCCTTTAATCTTACGATAGTTGGCGCCCACATCAAACAGCAAGGCATTGGAGCCGGCGGAAGCGTAAACAGAATGGCGTTCGGATATACCTGTTTGCAATGGACTACTCAGCCAGTAAGAGTTGACACCCCGTTGTACTTCCTGCAGCCTGCTGGAATATAATCCGTTATAATAGGCATACAGGTCTTCTTTTGTTCCAAATCGGCTATCGGGAGTATATACCCCTGAGAGTCGTTCGAACTCCAGTTTTTCGGCCGCATTCATACGATTATAGCTGCTGAGGTCCGGGAGCTCTACGGTCAGGTCATTTGTATAGGAGAATATCGCTTTTCCTGGTTTGGGCACGATGGTTTCTATCACTACTACGCCGTTGGAGGCGCGGCTGCCGTACATCGCTGTAGAGGCGGCATCTTTGAGGATGGTCATGGAAGCGATACGGTTGATATCGAGGTCCATTACCGTGCGGAGATCAGTTTCAAACCCGTTGAGGATAAACAGTGGCTGATTCGGATCAGTGGAAAACCGGTCGCGCAGCGCGTCGGTGCTGATACTTGATTGTCCGCGCAACTCAATAGTAGGCAGTACATTTGGATTGCTACCCGCCAGGTTATTTTCCATGAGGAGAAAAGAGGGATCGAGCGAGCGCAGACTTTGTATCACGTTGGTATTGCTGACGGTGCGGAGCATTTCGCCGGAATAGGTAGCGGTAGCGCCGGAGAATATTTTTGCATCACGTTTAACCATACCTGTTACCACTACATCTTTGAGGCCCTGACTGGAGCTCTGCAGGCGGATCTGTATTGGTTTGGCATCTGTAATACGCTTTTCCTGGGTAAAAAATCCCAGGGAGGTAAATACCAGCGTACTACCTGGCGGCACGTTGATACGGAATTGTCCCTGCTCATCCGCCGCTACGCCGGTATTATTGCTTTTTAACCGCACGCTGACACCGGGTATGGGTTGTCCCACTTCATTGAGCACCTGCCCGCTGATATGCAGTACGGTATCTATGGGTGTTGTAATAAATGATGATACGGGAGCCGGTTTAGGCTTAATGATAACAGACTCCTCTCCGACCTGGAACTGCAGGTCTGTCTCGTTTAGTGTAAGCTGTAAAACCTGGCGGACATCCATGGATGTTACATTCACGGACACATGTTTCATCTTGTCCAGCTTTGCGGCATCAAAGACGAGGATGTTCAGGCCGGTTTGCTGGCGTATTGCCTTGAAGACGGCCTTTACGGGCACATCTTCCATTTTCAGCGTTACAAGTTGCCCCCTTGCCCGGGCAGAAACCTGCAGCAAAGCGGCCAATAGCAGAACAGATGTTAATTTCATTGCTCTTAGCAGTTGGGATAAATGCATATATTTGCTTCGTTGTTTGGTTGATTAAAAGGTTTTGCGGCCTTGTTTCATGTCAAATAACATCCGGCTCCTGTTCCACCAGGAGCTTTTTGTTTACAATCGTGTTTGGTTACTATTTTTAGGTTTAGATAATCAGGTTGATATCACTATAAGTTTTTTTCCTTCCATTACGAATTTCACCTCAGGATTGGCAGCTTTAAGCAGGTCCAGTACTTTCGACAAAGGTGTATTTCTAGAAATCATCATCAGGTACGACCGGTCGCCGGGTGGTGTTTTATAGACCACTTCCACATCGTACCATCTGGAGAATTGCCGCAGTATTTCGGGCAATGTGGTGTTTTCGAAGTAAAAATTCCCTTCTTTCCAGGCAAGGGCCTGGCTCAGGTTAGCATCATTTACCGTGGTGCTGCCAGCTTCATCTACAACCTCCTGTTGCCCGGGATGTAAGATCTTTTTAACAGCATGGGATTGTACCTGCACGGCACCGTTGACGAGGGTAGTTGTAATCTGCGCTTCGTCGGCATAGCTGTTAATATTAAAGGCGGTGCCGAGTGCCTGCACTTCTATTGCGCCCGCACTGACTACAAATGGCTGGCCAGGCTGCTGTGCTACGTCAAAGTATGCTTCCCCTTTCAATTCAATCCTCCGTTCTTTACCATTGAAGCGGGTAGGATAACGGAGACGGCTATCTGCATTCAGCCATACGAGCGTTCCATCGGGCAGCACGACTTTATACTGCCGGCCACGGGGCACCGTGAGCGTGTTATAGCCGGCCATCGTATCCGGATGCTCGTAACTCAGCTGACCTTCTGCTATAGCTACTTTCAACCCGTTGCCGAGTTGCAGGTTCCCTTGCCGGGTGCTGTCCAGCTGTACGGTGGCGCCATCTGCGAGTGTAAGGATAGCGCCGGTAGTGCCTGGGTGTATGTCTGCCGCAACCGGAGCTGGCATGCGTTGCTGAAGCATCAGCAGGTAAAGACCGGCCGATAGCAGCAATGCCACTGCGGCAGCGGCAGCATAGCGATAGAATAGCCGTAGCGGCTTATTATGGTTGGTTTTTGATGGTTGCAGAATATTAGATAAGATGACATTTGCGCGGTCTGCGGGAATGACATCTTCTGTTTCCTTTAGCTGCTCCCCCATTTCAGTTATCCATTGACTGATTAGTTGGTCGTCTGTATCGCGGAGCAATGCAGCCAGTTCAATTCTTTCCTCTTCAGTGGCCGTTTTTGAATAATATTTTTCAAAAAGTGCGCTGGTCCTGGTTGTTGACATATATTAATTCGTATCAGCACTGTCTGTAGTAATAGACAACATGGCTATTAAAAAAGGGGGAATGAATGGAGAAAAAAAATTAAAAAATATGTTTATCCTGTAACTCTACTAATAAAATGAGTAGTGTAATTTTACCTTTCACGTGACTGGTAATGGCTTTGGTGGCCAGTTGCAGGTGAGTTTTTACAGATTCCCGCCCAATATTCAGTTTTTCTGCAATTTCAGCATAGGTCAGTCTCTGATGACGATGGAGCAGGAATACTTCTTTTTGCCTGGGAGGCAGGCTATCAATGGCTTCATCGATTAGTGTGAGTTGAAAGGCCCGGTGTTGCTCAGATTCTCCGGTATCGTGCTGCAGCATTTTTTCGGCGGCATCTTCCCGATTGATGCGTCGCATAATGGACTTTAGTGCATTGAGGGCCTCATTACGGGAAAGTTTAAGCAGGTAAGCTTTTATATAGATGACAGATGATAAGCTTTCTCTGGTCATCCAGATCTTCATAAACACATCCTGTACTACTTCTTCTGCCAGCTGGGATGATTCTGTGATCCGGTAGATATGCGTTGCCAGATAAGGTTGCCAGTGATGAAAAAAGGCGCTGAAAGCCGCTTCATCGCCAGCCGCTATCCGCCGCACTACAGTTGCTTCATCATATATGCTCGTTATCTTCACGAGGCCAAAAATAGAAAAAATGATCAGGTAACGCAAGGTTCGGGGAAGAAATTAAAGAAACACATGTTAGCGGGGGATACAATAGCCTCCACTAAGTGAAGACTATTGCATTCTTTTAGATTATACTAACCCTATTGTTTTATCTCTTTCTTCTTTTCAAAATTCTGCACCTCCTTATTTATCTCATCCAGTAATTGTTTCTCTGTTGGGAGACAAGTCTGGTATTCGCTGGCGATAATTTGTTTCTGTCCTTCAGGCAGTGTAAATTTTACGATGGAACCATTTTTGCCGGCACATAACAAAATTCCTACGGTGGCATTTTCCCGCGGCAGTTTCTCTACTCTGTCATAATAATTTACATACATCTGCAATTGCCCTAAATCCTGATGTGTGAGTTTACCTGTTTTAATTTCAATAATGACAGAGCAGTTCAATAACCGGTTATAGCAAACCAGATCTATAAAGAAGTCATCTCCATCGATATGAATGCGTTTTTGTCTTGCAGCAAAAGTAAATCCATTACCAAGTTCCAGTAAAAAACTCTGCAGGTGAGTAATGATGGCAGTTTCCAATTCCTTTTCATAATAAGATGCTTCCCGTTGCAGCCCTAGAAATTCAAGTACCATGGGATCTTTGATGATTTCCCTTGGATCAGAAGGGAGTTTTTCTTCTTTGGCAACGGCCAGTACACTTTCTTTGTCATTACTTAATAGCAGACGTTCATAAAGACTGCTGTAAACCTGCCTCTCTAATTGGCGGGAAGTCCAGTTATTTTTAATTGTCTCAGCAACATAAAACTCTCTTTTGCATTGATTATCAATCCTAATCAGGAGTTTATATTGTGTCCAACTCAATTGTGAACGCAGTGAATTCGCAATTGGAAATACGCGAAAAAACTGCCTAAAAAGCTCTATTTGCCTTTTAGAGAATCCACTTCCAAATTCAGGTTCTAATTCTTCTGCAACATATTTGGTCAAATATGTTCCATAGTCCGCCCTATCCTTTCCTTCCTGTTCTTCTTCAAAGATTCGTTTACCAATATGCCAGTACATCAATGTGCGCTGATGGTCGACTGCGCGAATAACTTGTTCCCTTGAGTGGGTAATGATTGTTTTGATGTCTGCGATTACGCTCTGGTTAATCAACATAAAATATAGTTTTAATGGTTGTAAAAAAAATATGCATTGAGAGGTCAGAAATCAATCTGAAATCAGGGTTATCAAAATGCCAAAAACCTTATCAGGCAATACATACAAGCCACATCATGAAGGAGAGGTAAAGAATTAGAGGAGGTACTAAGATAGCTTAAAAAATTCTGAAAATATTTTCTAAAAAAAATGATGGTGATTAAATCAGTTTACAGTAATTCACACGTAAGTATTTCATATCTCTATAATCATTTACTCAATTGTTTTAAATATCCTCTATTTATAGGAGATCAAATGTATTGGATGGATCATTTTGATAAAACGCAGCGAGGCAGAAGCGGGCAGAAATACCCCAAAGGCTTTCTGGAAATAATTTATTAAATTAGTTTAGATGGAAAAGATAGAATTAAATAGATTGATGGATCTTCTTGAAGATATCAAGAAAATTGATTCAATGATTTTATTACATCAAAGCCTCGACGATTCCAATTTCATGACCAGTCAATATCAATCTAAAAAAATTGAGCTGGTGGGTAAATTTATAGATGATTTAATATCATTAAATATACAATCTGCGCATACATTTTCACTGATTCAAAAAGTCATTAGTAAATACTACCCATCCATAGGTGATGACGATGGCAATTTTGATGATGAGATGTCCCAGTTATCTCAGGCAATTTAATATTCTAAGAATTCTTACAATAATTCATAAAAAAAGCCTCCGGATATCATCCGAAGGCTTCTCTAATACTATCATTTAAGTTTTAACGCCAGCCTAATCCAGGGGCCACATGCTCCAATATGGACGACAATATATGTACATTGTAATCCACTCCTAAGGTATTAGGAATTGTTAAAAGCAATGTATCTGCTTCCTGAATGGCCTCATCTGCTGCCAGCTGCTTTATCAGCTGATCTGGTTCGGCAGCGTAGCTCCTTCCGAAAATAGCACGTTTGTCAGGCTCTATCATCCCTATCTGGTCCTGACTTTTGGCATCTCTGCCAAAATACTGGCGATCCTTATCATTCATCAGCGGAAAAACAGACCTGCTTACAGATACCCTTGGTGCGCGGGTATGGCCGGCTTTTTTCCAGGCATCCTTATATAACCTGATCTGTTCTGCCTGTTGAATATGAAAAGGCTTACCACTTTCATCTATTTTGAGGGTAGAGCTCTGCAAATACATGCCATTTTCCGCGGCCCATACAGCCGTTGCATTGGAGGCAGCACCCCACCAGATACGCTCGCGCAATCCTTCGGAGTAGGGCTCCAGGCGGAGCAAACCTGGCGGATTAGGGAACATCGGTGAAGGATTAGGCTCCGCAAAACCTTTGCCTTTCAGCCTTTCCAGGAACTCCAATGCCTTACGGCGTCCCATATCTGCGTCCGTTTCTCCAGCTGCAGGTTCATATCCAAAGTAGCGCCATCCGTCAATTACCTGCTCAGGCGAACCTCTGCTGATACCCAATTGTAATCGCCCTCCCGATATCAGATCCGCTGCGCCTGCATCTTCTACCATATACAACGGATTCTCATAACGCATATCAATTACACCTGTACCGATTTCTATCTTGCTTGTTCTGGCACCAATGGCCGACAGCAAAGGAAATGGCGATGCCAATTGCGCTGCGAAATGATGAACACGAAAATAGGCGCCATCCAGGCCGATTTCTTCGGAAGCAACCGCTAAATCAATAGACTGCAGCAACGTGTCTGCTGCCGTACGGGTACTGTAGGCAGGATGATTAGACCAATGTCCGAACGATAAAAATCCTATCTTCTTCATAAATCTATTTTTATGAACTATCAAACCCAATATTATCTATTATTTGCCTGACAAAACAATTTCCTTCCTCCCAATGCTATTTTTTTACAAATCTTAAACATCTGTTATCCAATCTTCCTAAATTGCAGGATGCAACCGGCTAAAAATAAAATCTTACTGGTGATTGCATTGCTGTTAAGTACTGCTATCAACACCTATGCGCAGAATGCCATAAAAAAAGCAGAAATTGCTTTATCAGCATCATACGCTAAGATCCTTGACCACGAAGACTCCGCTTATCGCTATGCAGATAAATTCCGTCAGGAATTTACCATCCTGCTAAAAAACAATCCGGCAACTATCAGTTATAATTTTAAGCTATTGCAAGATAGCAGCCATTGTTATGTGACCACTTCAGCTGATGGTGCTTTCAGGGTTTACAGCTGGGATAGATGGACAGGTGGCAGCATGCACTATTTCGATGCCATCTATCAATACCGGACAGGCGAAACGGTATCCACCCAGGCTGCTGTACCTATAAAAGGCAATCCCGGTACGTTTTGTTCAAAAATATATACTGCCAGTATAAATGGTAAGGCTTACTACCTCGCCATACTTAATGGCATTTACTCTTCCAGAGATGCGGCTCAATCTGTACAGGTTTTTACAATTACCAATGGGAAACTTGATGACACGACCAGGATCTTTAAAACTAAAAGCAAAATACTCAATAGGATCGACGTGCCATTCGACTTTTTCAGCGTCGTGGACAGACCTGAAAGACCACTGGAATTAATTACTTACAATGAGACCAGCAAAGAGGTATATATACCATTAGTAGATAAAAACGGACAGGTAACACATAGCAATCTCATATATAGATTAACCGGAGATTTTTTTGAATATGTTGGTGTAGCGAAAAGTAAATAATTTCTTTTATCCCGCCAGCGCCTCCTTATTATACCTGTTCCTATACTCCAGCGGCGACATACCCGTTATTTTCCGGAACACTTCCCGGAATGCCTTCAGGTCTGAATACCCTACTTCATACATCACCTCGTTGATGGTTTTCCTGGTAGTTTCAAAAGCCCGCTTAGCGGCTTCAATCTTAATACGCTGGAAATATTCAAGCGGCGTATTACCTGTTGCTTTAATAAACCTGCGGTCAAAATTTCTGCGCCCAACGGCAAACTTCGCGGATAGCTGTTCAAAAGAGATTTTTTCTGCCATCTTCTCCTCAATATAATTCTGAGCAGCCTTTACCATTTCATCACCATGCTCTTTCTGTCCCTTGAAAATAATGAACGATGACTGGTGCTGGCGATCTATATCTATCTGGAAAATCTTTGCACAAAAAATGGCGGTCTGTCTGTCATAATATTTTTCGATCAGGTATAATACCAGGTTGAGGAATGAATAGGCGCCTCCATTGGTATAAATGCCATTCTCTTCCGTGATTAGTTTGTCGGACTGTACATTTATACTCGGGAATCGCTGGCGAAAATCCGCTGCAGCGGCCCAGTGTGTAGAGCAGGATTTACCTTCCAGCATACCAGCCGCTGCCAGCAGGAAAGCGCCGGTACAGATGCTGGCAATTTCAGCCCCATGCTTATATTGCACGCCCAGCCAGTCGATGATAGCTGTATTTTGCGCAATTGCCGCATCATAGGCATGATTCAAAGAGGGAACAATAATCAGATCTGTCTGTTTAACATTAGCAATATCAGTATGAGGTTTTACAGAGAACAAGCCGCCATAAAACTCGGTGGTGGGGGAAGTACCGGCCAGTTCTATCCTGAAAAGTTCCTTACCCTGCTGTTCTTTCCATAATGCATTGGCGCGGGAAAATATCTTGTAGGCACCTACAATGCTGCTCAGGTTATTTTCACCGTTAGGAACGAGGATAGTCAGATGTTTCATGGTTCGGTTTTCTGTAAATATAACCAAAAGAAAATGTCCAAATCAACCCACTATTAAGTCCAAATCACCCGTCTTGAAACTCAAAATCAGACTGTAGTTTTACATCATGAAACCAGCAGTCTTTTTGTTACCCCTCTTACTGCTATTTGTTACCCTCCAAAAAATCTGGTCACAAGTGGCATACAAAATCAGCAATACTAAAATTTCAATAACTATGAATGCGCAAGATTACACGCTCACTTTCCAGGTAGCAAAGTCGCCGGAAGAAGTTTTCAAGGCGGTAACCAATGTACGCGGATGGTGGTCTGAACAGATCGAAGGCCGCGCAGATGCCTTAAATGAGGTATTCAACTACCGCTATCAGGATATTCACCGCAGCAGGATGAAGATCATTGAATTTGTTCCCAACCAGAAAATCGTCTGGCTTTGTGAAGAAAATCATTTCAACTTCACCAAAGATGAAAAAGAATGGACAGGAACAAAGCTCAGCTTCGAAATTAGCCAGAATAGTGACCAGACCGAACTGGTATTCACCCATATCGGATTGGTACCTACAGAGGAATGCTATAGCATCTGCACGGATTCCTGGAGAAATTTCATTCAGGGCAGTCTTAAGCTACTGATTGAAACAGGAAAAGGTAAACCTAATCCTTATCAGACGGCCATCGACAATGCTGAAAAGAAAAAGGCAGCGGCTGGCATTTAACATTAACGCCTGTACGCAAAAAAGGAGAACATCTCACGATGATCTCCTTTTTTATTGGCGGCATTGCTGCCAATGATCAGCTTACCCTTGAAATATCCATATCAACCCGCCATAAAGTCCAAATCACCCACCCTGCAACTCAAAATCGGACTGTAATTTTGTATGGTGAAAACAACAATTACATTCTTATCACTCGTACTGCTATTTGTTAGCTCCCAGATAACCAGGGCACAAGTGGCATCCAACACAATCATCAATTCAAAAATTGCAAAAAGTATGAAAGCACCGGATTACACAAGTTCCTTCCTGGTATCACAGTCGCCGGCAGAAGTATTCAAGGCTGTAGCCAATGTTCGCGGATGGTGGTCGGAAGAAATAGAAGGCCGGACAGACGCCTTAAATGAAGTATTCAACTATCATCACCAGGACATCCACCGCACCAAAATGAAGATAGTAGAATTTGTTCCTGACAAAAAAATCGTCTGGCATTGCGAAGAGAATAATTTCAACTTCACCAAAGACGCGAAAGAATGGACCGGCACCACGCTCGTTTTTGAAATCAACAAAAAAGGAGACCAGACAGAAATGGTATTCACCCATATCGGACTGGTGCCAACAGAAGAATGCTACGCTATCTGTTCGGATTGCTGGACGATTTATATCCAGGGTAGTCTCAAAGCGCTGATAGAAACAGGCAAAGGCAAGCCAAACCGCTTAGGGGCAGCCATTGAATGCGCAGAGAATTAAAAAAAACCGGTACAGTAAAACCCCTTTAATACGGGCAAGATCCCGATCCGTCGGGAATAAGAAAGGAGATCATATTAACATGGTCTCCTTTTTTATAAGAAAAACAAGTATGCAATAAGCAACCAATTGTTTAAATTTATTGGAAGATGTTGATATTACACCATCATCATGCTTTATGAATATTGTTACAATTGAACCTCACAGCAGCCTTAAACAGGTAGTAAAAAAATTCTGGTATGCCGACATTCCCAATTCCGCACATCAGAATAAACCATTCCATATCATGGCAGATGGCGCTTTAGGCATTGTATTTCAACATTGTAACGGACACTCAGCACTATTGAACGCAGCCGGCCAGCCGTTTCCCCTTTCATTTGTTTATGGGCAAAAAAGCAACAGCCCCTGCATCAATTCATTCTGCGATCATCCATTCCTTTTTGGTGTAAATCTTCAACCCACCGCCTTTAAAAAACTATTCAACATCAACACCCACGAGATCACCGATACCCTTTTAACCGTTGATCATCTTTTTCCAAAACACTTCACTGAACAATTATTGCACGCTACTTCTCCGGAACAGATATCCAGCCTGTTTAATCAACAACTTCTTAAAAGACTGCAGTCATCCAAAGAAGATAAAATAATTGACCATAGCATCCAACTGATATTAGCGGACACAAAAAATATGGGGCCGAATGATCTCTCATCGCTGTTTCCTGTTTCCAGACGGCATTTTCAGCGAAAATTCAGGGAGCACCTCGGTGTTTGTCCGGAATCTTATATGCGTATAATAAAATTTCAGCGATCTATTCATTTATTAAAAACCAGGCAATACAGTAAATTAAGTGATATCGCGTTTTCACTGAACTATGCAGACCAGTCGCACTTTGTGAGAGAATTTAAACTTTTTGCCGGCTGTACCCCTAAAGAATTCTTAGTAAAATCTCCTTCCATACCTGTTTCAGGTCACCATAATCCACCATTTGAGACAATGCGGATTTTAATCAATTGACGTTAAAATGTCGCCAGCGTTCTATTTTTTCCAGATGCACTTTTATTACTTCGCAGCAGAACAAAATAGTTTTGCCATGATAAAAATACATCACCTTAATTGCGTAGATATCCTCTCTCCGAGAGGCGACAGCGCAATAGGACATTGTTTGCTATTAGAAACGAATGAACGCCTGATACTTATCGACACCGGCATCGGCCTACTGGATACGCAACAACCGGAATTACGGATCGGACAGGATTACATCGACATGGTAGGCTATCGTTTTAATGAAGACTGGCCGGCTTTCAGGCAAATAGAGCGACTTGGCCTCAATCCCGCGCTCGTAACAGATTGCGTAATTTCACACCTGGACAACGACCATATCGGCGGGTTGGCAGACTTCCCTGATGCAGTGGTCCATATTGGTTCAGAGGAAATGGAAAATTTCGAAACCGGTAATCTCAGATACCTGAAAACGCCATTGGCGCATAATCCTAAAATCATTACCTATGGCACATCAGCTGATAAATGGTTTGGATTTGAAGCCAGAAAAATCGATATCAGTATAGACACCAACATCTTCCTGATTCCTTTGTTTGGCCATACGGCCGGCCATTGTGGCGTTGCAATAGCACATGAAGGCCAATGGATTTTCTATGTAGGCGATGCCTATTATCTAAGAGTTGAGCTAACGGACCTCCATCACCCGATACATTTTCTGACAAAACGCAATGCAGATAATGATGACCTTCGGGCTGCCACGCTGGAGAAAATACGTGTATTAGCCAGTCAGCACCCGGAAATTATGATGTATGGCTATCATGATATAACTGAATTTAATAGTTAAAGCCTCCGCATATCCTGCGAAGGCTTTTTAATTTGCACCGCTAGCGCATGTTGCAATTAATAATCACCAACTTAATCCTGCATGCGTTGCTTCACCTCGTCAATAGCCGTATTCCTGTTTCTGGCCGATTTCACCTGCTGATTACCAAAGCGGTAATTAAACGTCAGCTTAACGAAACGTGTTTCAGGACTGCTGATTTGCCTTGCATGTACATCATAGGAAAGTATATCATAACGTCTTTTAGCTGTATTGAAAATATCCGTCACATTCAGGGTCACGGTACCTTTCTTTTCCAGCACTGTTTTACTAACGCCAAGGCCTATATTAAATATATCACTGAAGCTGTAGGAACCGAAACGAAAAGGCGCACTGTAACTGGTTGACACCTCGACCTTCATGGTCTTGTTTACCTTTAGTATACTGCTGTTATAGGCCATCACACCGACAGTAGCCCTGTCTAAATTCGTTGAGGCGGCAGCGTTATATTTTGCGTACAGGCCGGTAATACTGGTTGTAGTAAACAGTTTATCCTTCAAAAACCCTTTTGAATAGCTGATGGTAGTGGTCAGCTGATCGGCACTGCTGACATTGTCGTAACCGCTGATAGTTACGTCTGTACCGGCCTCTTTATGAAAAACCTCTGCCAATACATCTGAATAATGGCCATAGGAAGCACTTACCATCCATACGGCGTTGTACATCCAGCTTACATCAAGATTATCTGAAAAAGTAGGCCGGATACCAGGGTTTCCCTGATAATACTGATACTGGCTCTGGTATATCCGGAAAGGGTTTACAATATCCAGTCCGAAACGCTCAATCTTACGGCTATACGAAAAACTATATTGCTGTTGTTCATTCATATTGTAGCCGGCAGTAAAAGATGGGAACAGGCTGGTATAGCTGTTTTCATTGATCTGGTGCAGCGTAACACTATTGCCGCTGCTGGCAGTATGTTCCATTCGCAGGCCCGCCTGTAAATCCCATTTCTTGAATGTTCTTGCTGCAGTAAGATAGGCGCTGTAAACATTTTCCTGATAGATAAAATGATTACTGCGGACTGAATCCTTTTCCCATACCGTCTTATCAAACTGTTGCCATTGCTGATCATTATCTGTATTGGTTAATACTGCTTTTATTCCTGTTTCCATCCTGAATTTCTTCAGCAGAAAACTATAGTCGCTGCTAAAAGCCCAGACATTATTACTTGCCGGAGCGTTACTCTTCATCAGTGCAGGCTGGCCATACGCCACATTATGTTCATCGTAGTAATTTATACGATAATCTTCCTGTAGTGTTTTCCTGTAGCTGAAATAGTCGGCATTTACGGAGAGTTCATTTTTACGTTTACCCAGCAGTACTTTATAGTATGCATTCACAGCCGGAGTATGGTACGCGGCCTGGCTATTATGTTGCATGACAGAGCTGGAATCCTGGATCGTCATTACTGCATTATTCCGGACATCCGTATTACGTTCACGATAATTCCCACGGATAATAAGCCCGAAGCTGTTGGTTTTGTTGATGGTCTGGTCGATGCCGATCTTATAGGTATGACTTGCCAGGACACTGCCTTGCGTCTGTAAATCGCTGATCAGCAATTGCGGATCGATGAACCTGGTGGTTGCGGTGGTAGCATCTGTATTTCTGTTCATATAATCATAGCTGCCGTAGATATTGGTATTGGCAGTTCTATGGTTGAGACTAACACCGCCATTATACAGGAAATGGTTGCCAGTGCCTGCACCAAGATTTACGGCGCCGTTAGTGCCGAGGTTCTTATTTTTTGCCAGTACCAGGTTGATAATGGCGGCACCGTTAGCCTCATATTTAGCGGAAGGATTGGGCATCAGTTCGAGGTTTTCTATAGTAGCAGCGGGGATGGCAGCCAGGTAAGCCTCCAGATCAGCACCAGACAAGCGTGATGGCTTGCCGTTGATGTACACGGCTACCGACTTACCGCGGAGTTTAATACCATCGGCCGCAGTCACGCCTGGCGCTTTCTTCATTGCTTCCCAGGCATTTTCACCGGCATTCATAGGGCTTTGGGCAAGATTTACCACTATTTTATCCGGCTGCATGCTGATGTAAGGCTGACTGGCAGCCACTTCCACGCCATTTAGCGTTTTTACCAGCTGCTTTAGCAGGAAGTCCATATTCACTTCCGCTTTCAGATAAACAGGCTGGTTACTGACCGGGCGATAGCCCATATAATTAACCGAAAGCTGATAAGTACCACTATCCAGGTTCATAAAGCGGAAATTTCCGTTTTCATCAGCCGTTAATTGGTAATTCGTAGAATTTTTGCTTATTTGTAATGCAGCAAAAGGCAACGGTGCATGGCTGGCACTGTCCAGTATTCGTCCCTGTAGAGAGAGCTGCTGTTGTGCGGAGGAAGAAAAGGCAAGGAAGAATAAGGCAAGGAAATAAATAATGTGTTTCATATGCTATCGATTAGATGAAGATTTCAGTGATTGTGATAGCAAAGAAAATCGATCTTCAACAGGCCTGAAACCCTGTTTCTACCTATAGCCGGAATTGTTCTGCCAAATAAAAAGCCGCTTATTTCGTCGAAGAAAATCCCGTTTTGTCGAAATAAAATTGCCCTCGTACTGTGCCGCCAATAACTTTATACCATGAAGCAACTCAATACCATACAACCTGCAAATATGAAACTGATATCTGTTTACGAGATATTGGTATGGATTATATATGCAGTCATTTATAAATATGCAGTCATTATAGAGAGCCCTCACCTGCCCAGGCAACACCTGAATTTCCCTTTTCTGGTGATGACGGGGTATGCTTTCTGTATTACGATCTATGTCATTCCATATTATCGCGTGATCGGGCCAGCTATCCTTCAAAAGAAATCTTATGTGGTGCTATTTCTGAGTACCGTATTATACTTCTTTCTTGTTCCAAAATATGTCAACTGGCTGGTATCATACCTGTTCCTGCAGGCAGGCTCCGGGCCAGACACTACAAGCTACTTCCAACATCAATATGATTTGTTTCACCATCTTGCCATGTCCAGAAAGATCATGGCTCAGTTTCTCCTTACAGATATGCTGGCATTCATTTCTGTGATGTTCCTCCGCTTTGCCATGAAGAATGAATATCACCGTCATAAGCTGGAAAATGATAACCTCACACTGCAGCTAGGTGCTTTAAAAGCCCAGCTGCATCCGCATTTCCTGTTTAATACCTTAAATAGCATTTATGGTATGAGTTTAACAGGTGCCAAAGAAACACCTGCATTTATTCTGCGTTTATCAGATATGATGCGCTATATATTGTATGATTGCAGCCAGCATCATGTGCCGATTGAAAAGGATATTGCGTTTATCCGGGACTACCTGGAGATGGAAAAGAAACGGTACCCAGAAGCTAATATCGATTTCCGCATCCATCAGGAAGAAATACCCCATCTTAACATAGTCCCGCTTTTAACGATTCCATTCCTGGAAAACGCCTTTAAACACGGGGCACACCGGGTACAGCAAAATGCTTATATCCGCGGGGAACTACATTTCGTTAGTAACAAATTATGCTTTACACTGAATAATACGGCACTAACGGTAACACCTATGCAAAAGTCGCAATATGGCGGGGTAGGTATTGAAAATGTCCGGAAAAGGCTGGACCTTTATTATCCTGGCCAGTATCAGCTGATGATCCGGGAAGATGACCAACAATATACTGTTGCACTCGAAATAAATCTTTAAGATGATTAAATGCCTGATTGCCGACGATGAAGTCATCGCGCAGCAAATTATTGAACAATACATCCTGCAAACAGAAGGGTTGACGCTGGTAGCCAAATGCAAAAATGCCATGGAAGCTTTTGCCAAAATGGAGCAACACCAGGTAGATCTTATTTTCCTGGATATTGAAATGCCGCTGGTAAATGGTATTACATTTTTGAAGAGTCTGTCGCACCCGCCAAAAGTAATATTCACTACGGCTTATGCAGAATACGCATTGCAAGGGTATGAACTGAATGTTGTCGACTACCTGCTGAAACCCTTTTCCTTTGAGCGTTTCAGTACAGCCGTAAAAAAAGTACAGCAGCTGCTAAGTACAGGCAACAATTCCGTCAGCGCTACCACAGACACTGTCACAGATCTTATCATAAAAGAGAAAAATGGACTGACAAAAATCCCCTACGCTGATATCATCTACATAGAAGGCTCAAGAGATTATGTAAAAATTGTACGCTCAAAGCAACATCACCTGGTACATATGACGATGAAAAAACTGGAAGAAGATTTGCCGGCATCGCTGTTTGTGCGTACACATAAATCATTTATCGTAGCCATACCGAAGATAAAGATCATTAAAGCCAGCGAGCTGCTATTGTCCGGCCAGCAGGTAATCCCCCTAAGTCAGAACTACAAGGAGCAGGTAACGAGGAGTTTTGGATTGATTAAGTAGATTTTTACAGGTAGATCATTATCCCATTTTTTCGTAAATTAACCTGTAATCTTAGGTAAAAATAGTAGCAATGAGATCAAGGGAAGAAAAGCTAAAATCTATTATTGAATGGGCAGAAAACAACCATGATATCAGTGTTGTTTTGCTGACAAGTTCACTTGTAAATCCGCTGGCACCCGTTGATGACCTGAGCGATTTAGATATCGAAATTGTTTTTGAGAACAACAGTAAATACATATCCGACAATAGCTGGACACACCATTTCGGCCGACCTATTGCTATGATTGAAGAAGATGAAGCCTGCTTCGGTTTCAAACATGCAATGAAAATGGTACTATACGATGACTATGTGAAAGTCGATTTCAAACTATTTAGTAAGGACAAATTTATTGAAGAAGTTCATCAAAACGAATTACCTGAAGATTGGGATATCGGATACAAAGTACTCATCGACAAAGAAGGCATAACAGCCCATCTGAAAAACCCTACTTATCAGGTCTCTATTATCAAAAAACCAACATCGCAAAAATTCCAGGGAACACTGAATGACTTCTGGTGGGACACTACCTACGTAGCAAAATGCCTTGTAAGGGATGAAATATTCTATGCAAAAACTATGGAAAACATCATCCGGACAGCATACTTCATTCCTTTAATGGAGTGGTATATTGCCAGTCAGCACGATTGGAATATTACTACCAATAAATCCGGCAGACTATTTAAAAAATATCTTTCTCCTGAAATATGGGAAAAAGCAGCACAAACATTTCCAGGAAGTAATATTGAAGACAACTGGAATGCGCTGTTTGCAACGACTGACCTGGTTTCCGAAATCGGCAGGGCGTTATCGAAAAAATTAGGCTATGAATATCCAGTAAAATTGGAGTCTGAAATAAGAAAATATTTAAACTTTTTAAAAACAAATCCAATTACCTGACAACTAGAAAAGAATGGATAACTAACAGCTCTACATTCAAGCGCTTACAATATAGCAGATGTATGGTAAAAATGAATAATGAAGCGAGAGAAGGGATAATGATCATCTGCCACTCCCAAAAATCTATAGATAATTTTACTAAATATCTTAATTATCGGTATATTGGTGTATACGACAGTAACAAGTCCATTGTAATACGCTTCATCACAAAGCGCTCTTTTACATTTCAACAGGAAAAGATTCATTAGCGAATTTATTAAATCCCATACCACATCTTTCTGTAATTATTCTCTTACTATATAATTTATGTAAATTCTAATCTTAAGTTTTGTGTTATGAACCCCATAAAAATCTTACTTCTTTCCTGTGTATCATTCGTTGTGCTATCATTTTCTTCAACCCTTTCGGCACAAAACATAAAGCGGCTGGACGGCTCTTCGATCAGTTCTGATCAGTTAGACCATACCATAAAAGAACTGGTGGATACTGCGAAAGTTGCAGGATTATCTGTGGCTGTCTTCAATAAAAATAAACCTGTCTATATAAAAAGTTATGGCTATGCGGACCTTTCAACACAAAAAAAGATGGACACCGGCACCATTTATTGGAGCTGTTCTTTGAGCAAAGCTGTGTTTGCCTATATTGTTTTGAAAATGGCCGACAAAGGCATTATCGACCTTGATACCCCATTGGTGCATTACCTGAAGAAACCATTATATGAATATGTTTTTACGAAGAAAAGCCGGGGGTACCAGCAAATCAAAGATGACAAAAGATACGAAAAGATTACAGCAAGAATGTGCCTGGACCATACCACCGGTCTGCCTAATTACAGGGGATTCGAACCTGATGGGAAACTGAGGATTAAATATGATCCGGGAACCCGGTTTAGCTATTCAGGAGAAGGACTGTACCTGTTGCAGTTTGTATTGGAGCAGATTACAGGCAAAGATTTTGAAGTTATTGCCCAGGAAGAAGCCTTTCATCCTTTAGCGATGAAAAACAGCAGCTATGTATGGCAGGATGCTTTTGATAAAAACTATTGTGTCGGACATGATTCGTTACAGAAGCCTTATGAATTCGACAAAAGAACTTCTCCTCATTCCGCCGGATCGATGTATACTACCATAAACGATTTCTCCATTTTCTTCAGCGCCTTATTACAGAAAAAAGGACTCTCGAAGAAAAGCAGCCACGAAATGTTTTCTCCACAGGTGGCCATTCTGTCCAGGCAACAATTTGGCCCTAATGCATTAGTAGACGACAAAACAGCCGCCAATACCAATATATTTTATGGTTTAGGAGTTGGTTTACTTAAAACGCCTTATGGCTATGCCTTCTTTAAAGAGGGCCATAGCGAAGGTTGGGGGCATTATGCCATCGGATTTCCGGACAAAGGGATTGGCATCGTTATTATGACCAACAGTGATTATGGGGAAAGTATTTTTAAATCCCTGATGGAAGCGGCGATTGGTAATACATTTACGCCCTGGTACTGGGAAAACTATATCTCGTACGATCAGCACTAAAATAATTAGTGCATTTACCTTCAGATACGCTACTATAGATTATGCTTGATGGATTTGCAGCCGATTTCTACTGAGTAGAGATCGCTTGTTGAGTTCATATAGAGTCTACTTACTTTGTTCCTGCAGCAGGTCTTCAAATATCTCATCAAAACCTTTTCCCTTATGCCTTTGCCATTTTTCTGACAACTTAATTTCTATCTCTTTTAATAATTGAATACACAGGTCTTTGTCATCATCTGCGAGCGTATGGAGCAGCATGGTCGCGTTCTTCTCTATTTTTGCAGTACTGTCCCTGATTACCTTTTCTCCTTTGGCCGTGAGTTCTATTCTTTTGGAGCGTTTATCTTCTTTGTCTGCATATTCTTTTATTAAGCCCCGTTTCTTCAATCGGTTGAGCATATCTGTGCCGCTGGATAGCTCGAACAGGTTAGCGTAGATTACCTCTGTTTTGCGGGGGGCCTGCTCCTGCCTGATTGTTTGCAGGATGCCGAATTCTTCAATTTGATGAAGCCCGGTACCTTCCAGGGCTATATTGGCATATGACATATTCAGCTTGCTGATTCTGCCGATAATTTTCATGAGTAGTCCTGCTTTTACCTGTGGAACAACGCCGCCAACGAGCTTTCCGGATGTTTTTGGTTCTTTCTCCTGCCGTGCCAGGTAATACCTGCAAAAATCGGCGATGCTGCCGTTCGGATGCTTTTCTTCAAAATTGCCCCAGTGGTTTACCAGTTCTACGGTTTTATTCATATATACTTCGGTTTCGAAACAAAAATATAAAATAAACTACGGAAATATTATTTTATTTCAAAAACGTATTATATTTACACAAATTAATACGCTTTCGTAGTAAATACATCTATTATGGAACAAGCAAAATCAAACAGCATCCTATATTGGATTGCCAAAGTTTTTATCAGCTTCTTTATACTTTTCAGCGCCTGGTTTTCTTATACACATGCAGACGATTTAAGAAAACTTGGGTTTCCGGATTATTTCCGCATAGAATTGGTGATTGCTAAAGTCATAGGCGCTATTGTGCTCTTACTACCTTTTACGGCACTGCGGGTAAAAGAATGGGTATATGCAGGATTTATTACCGCGATGACATCAGCACTCATTGCACATATATGCAGCGGCGATCCGCTGTCGCGGATACTATTTGTGAGTGTGGATCTGGTGTTGATGTTGCTGGCGATTCGTTACGTCTCCAAAACTGACTTCTTGATTAAAAAACAAAGATCATGAGTACAACAATATATTATGCAGCGTTAGTACTGCATGTAGCCGGCATTACCCTGATGGCCGGCACCTCCTTCATAGACCTTATTGCTTTCCACACCTTCCGCAAAGCCTATAGCAGAGATAACAAGGAAAGCCTGGCAATGATTGCATTCCTTAACAAGCTGCAACACTTTCTGGGCATAGGAATGGGGCTAATCCTGCTATCAGGTATCATCATGATGGCAAAGATGCATGAAATCTGGGGCGCACAGCTATGGTTTCGCATAAAAATGATACTCCTGTTGCTGGTAATTTTTAATGGACTGGGGCTACGGCGTGTATTAGGCAACAGGCTAAATAAACTGGTAGCATTGTCCTCACCGCAAGGTGGTGAATGGGCCAGGCTTACTACCAGCTTTTATCTGGTAGAGATCATTCAACTAATCTTATTTGTATTGATATTTACTTTAAGTGTTTTCAAGTTTAATTAGAAGAGCATTCATGTTGAATGCCCATACATTTCAGCCATTGCCGGCCAACGGCAATCGGCCTGGATATTTCCAAACAAAAAAGGAGACCATCTTACGATGATCTCCTTTTATTCTGCGGAGAGTCAGGGATTCGAACCCCGGGACCTGTTACAGTCAACAGTTTTCAAGACTGCCGCAATCGACCGCTCTGCCAACTCTCCAGTGGACTACAAAAGTATAAAACTCATTGATTATAAAAAATTTTGTAGCACTTTTTTTAAATATATTTTTGACGTATAATCATGCGTGCGCGCGGAAATACGCTATCCCGCCCTGTGTGCGCCCTTCTTCTGAAGGGTTCTAACCAGCCATGGTAGCGTTAAACCTTGTCCCAGCAAGGTTATCAGCACCGCCACTACGGAAATAAAAATAATGATGTCCCGTTCCGGAAACGGCGTACCGTCGCCAAGTGTTTTAGGTAAACCTAATGCCACCGCCAGTGATACTATACCGCGCATACCCGCCCAGGTAATGATCAGACTCGTTTTAAAATCCAATAAAGCATCTTCACTTACCCGCTTATCTTTCTTCCTGAAAGCCCGTTGCAGGTTCACTTTCTGCAGGTATACTCTCAGCATTCTTATTACAATAGCTACAATCACCGCCAGCAGGGCATAAAGCACATACACCCATACGTGCGTCTTATCTATACCTTTCAGTACATAAGGAAATTCCAGCCCGATGAAAATAAACATCAGTCCATTCAACAGAAAGATGATGATATCCCAGATAGATTTCGACTGCTGCTTCACATGCTCAGGGAATATCTTCCTGCTAAACCTGGCAATCATCAATCCCAGTATCACCACGGCTATTACGCCTGAAACATGAAAGTCTTCCGCCAGCAGATAGGCGATGAAAGGCATCAGCAACATCAAACTAATACATACCCAATAGTTCTGTTTGAAGCGGGTCAGCAAAAATGCCAGCACCCATCCCATTACTACACCAACGGCAAATCCTCCCGCCAGCACTATTACGAACTCCAGGGAGGCTTTCCAGAATACGAAGGCCGTGCCGGTAACCGCCGCCAATGCAAAACGATAGGCCACCAACGCAGATGCATCATTCACCAGGCTCTCCCCTTCCAATATGGTGAGCGTCTTATGAGACAGCCCTAATCCTTTGGTAACAGAGGTTGCAGCCACTGCATCTGTGGCAGACAAAATAGCCCCCAATACAAATGCCAGCGGCCAGGTCATGCCAGGAATAATATAATGCGCCATCACCGCAATGCCGGTAGCAGTAAGGAATACCAGGGATATCGCCAGCGTACCGATCGTGTTCATATTGGTCTTAAACTCGTCGAAACGAATATTGAAAGCCGCATCATATAACAAGGGAGGCAGAAACAACAGGAAGACTATCTCAGGGTCCAACTCAATTTCCGGTAAGCTGGGAATGAAGCCCACCGCTATTCCTACTGCTATCAATACGATGGGTACAGGTATCCGTATCTTCTCCGCTATACCGGAGAAAATAATCATTACACCCAATAGAAACAAAATTATACTGTAATTTTCCATCCTGCCTTTCTTGTATTTTAAATTTATATTTTCGTGAGATGACCAACATTTGCCAGCAATTCGAAGATAATGGTTTCGCCGTCATTCCCGGCATTTATGACCACCTTGCTATCAATGAAATCATTGCTGCTATTACGTCGGCCGATAGTACCAGCCCTGCCTTCAGGCGCTCTGCAGACCTCTTCGCCATACGCCGTTTTCTTCATGAAGTACCGGAAGTATTGCCATTGCTACTCAACGAAAATATGAAACGCCTGATGGCCGAAATACTGCAACACGACTACTTCATCGTAAAAAGTATCTACTTCGACAAGCCCTCCGGTTCCAACTGGTACGTAAGTTATCATCAGGACCTCACCATTTCTGTCAACGATAAACAAGTCCTTCCCGGCTTCGGTCCCTGGACAGTTAAAACCGACCAGTTTGCAGTACAGCCACCACTGGAGTACCTGCACAATATTGTCACTTTTCGTATACACCTCGACGATACCACTGCCAGCAATGGCGCCCTGCGCGTCATTCCCGGCTCTCACAAAAAAGAAATCCAGCGGCCCGAAATGATTGACTGGCCCAATACTTCAGAAACTACGTGTGAAGTCCCTGCCGGCGGTATCATGCTCATGAAACCACTGCTGCTGCATAGTTCCGGCCGTACTACCAACGAGCAGCAACGAAGGGTGATCCACATCGAATGCGCCAGCCTCGAACTGCCAACAGCCATTCAATGGTCTGAAAAAATCGGCTTACAATAAGGTATAGGTCTTGTTGCCAGCACTGAACACCGCCTTCCTGACGGAGGCCGGGCCATCGAAACGATACTGTATTCCTACGATTGCCGACGGCGGCGACTGTATATTCAACTCTCCCGCGAGCTTGCCATTTACATTAAACTGTATCTTTTTCCCGGTGGCGACCACCTGTAGATTCGTCCACTGATGCAAATCACAGCCAAACCCGGATAGATCCGTATTGCTGCTGTTCACCTCCGTTCCCCCTCCCACCAGCGTCAGATCACCTACGCAACCTTTTGCACTCAGCGGCACCATGATCACGTCATTTTCACACAAAAGAAATACCGTCATACGCTGACAGGCAGCACTCCCCTCGCTGAAATCACTTTTAACGGCCGTCTCAAAGCTAAACTGATTGTTCATTATTCCAGGTAGCTGCAGTACATTATAGATACGTATATCCGGCAACGTTGGTTGTAAAGGAATTTTATAGGCATCCAGCAGGGCGCTGGAAACCGTAATCAGACTATCCTGTAAATATTCTGTTTTTTTGAAATATACCGGCACCTCTTCCTGTGCCTGCAATGCCAGCCACCCATCGGAGTTGATGATGAGGTCGTGGTGCTTTACTTCCTTATCCCCTATCAGCAACCTTGCCCGGAAAAATCCCGGATAATAGTAAATGGCAGAATAGGCACGCTTGTCTTTATCTACCTGCTTACGTCTGCGGATATCCCATGACTGCGCAATAAATACGGAATCGTCGCCGGCAGCTGCCGCATTATAGTTAAATACTACGGAGTTCGGCACCCCGGAGGTAAGCACTTTGGTGCTGCTAAAAGTATATAGCGCCGTATCCATAGCGGCCGCCTTGCCGGCTCCGGGCCTCCTGATCCATGCCACCATCACTACCAGTATCAATATAACTGCGGCCGCCCATCCATACCAGTTTCTTCTTTTTCCTGTTGCAGGTGCCGGCTCCGCTACTGTTACCTCCGCTGTTGCCGGCGGCAGCTCCACCGACTGACGGAATGCCTGCCAGTCTGTATACCCCACATACTGCGCCAGGGTATTTAATGTGGTTACCGCAGGTGCACTGGTATATTTCACCCGTCCGAATACACGTTTCAAGGTGGTGACACTCAGCATTACCCCCGTCGCTTCTTCAATGGAAACACTCAGTTTTTCATAGTCATAATTGGTCCAGGACATGTAATCCCCTCTGTCCAAACGACTGACAACCAACGTCAGACATCTATTTATATAATATGAATTATCTATATTATTCATTGGAAATTAATGAAATACTAACTTGCACAGACTTGAACCAACTTGTTTCGTGTATGATCCACCGTTAAGGTAAGTAATATTCAGTTTTGGTGCAGTTAACATTTAAAAAGCTGACACCATATGAAAAGAACATTCAGCGGGATCGTCCTGGGAGGTTTATTATTGACCAGCATCCTGGCACATGCCCAACAGAAAAAGGAAACCAAAGTACCTATGACAGCAGACAGCTGGCAATACGATGCCGGCGACGCCGAATTTACGACCGACAACAGTCAGCCGGTCTTAAAACTACTACGGAGCAAAGCCATAGCTACGGTAAAAAACCTGGACTTCTCTACCGGCACTATCTCCTATGACATCAAACCCATAGACTCTTTCTTTGCGGGTTGTGCCTTCCGTAAGCAGTCGAAAGACGAATCCGAATATTTCTACCTGCGCACAGAAAATGCCGGCGACCCGGACGCCTCTACGGCCGTACAGTATGCACCTATCATCAGCAGTATCAACCTCTGGGACCTCTTACCAGAATACCAGGGAGCGGCCAGCTTTACCCGCGGCTGGAACCATATCAAGCTGGTGGTATCCAAAAAACAAATGCGTGTATTCGTTAACGATATGAACAATCCCACGCTCATTATCCCCCGCCTGGAAGGTAATACAACCCATGGCAGCATCGCCTTCGACGGCCAGGCACTGATCCGCAACGTAGCCATCATACAGGGCCCGGCAGAAAACCTGTCTGACGAACCCGAAGCCGATATTACGTATAATGATCCCCGTTATATACGCAACTGGGAAGTATTGAAAGACTTCAGGTACACCGGCAGCACCGATTTTGACAAAGCATGGATACCTGACAATACCGCCGTCTGGGAAAAAATCACCGCAGAAAGAAAAGGAATGATTAACCTTACCCGTAAATATGGCGGCAACTTCACCAGGAAGATCACCTGGCTGAAAACCACCATCACCGCAGAAAAAGACTGCATCAAAAATATACGTCTCGGGTTCAGCGATGATATCTATTTATATGTAAATAAACAACTGGTCTATCTTGATAAAAATACTTTCTTCACCCCCATCATGAAAGTACCAAGAGGTCGCATCAGCATCGATAACGGCAGTACCATCATTCCGCTGAAAGCCGGCGCCAACGAAGTACTGATCGGACTGGCACAAAACTTCTACGGCTGGGCACTGATCGCAAGACTGGATGATACGGAAGGGGTTCACCTGATCAGATGATTGCACTATAACTTCAACCGGATATTATCGCCACCGCTGGTGGCGATAATATCCAAACGCACGCAATTGCTCCGGGAAAAAAGAGTAACTTGTGGTATGTACAACAAAGAAAACTTTTACATCCTCACAGGAGGCCCCGGTTCCGGCAAAAGCACGCTGCTGCTGGAATTGCGCCAACGTGGCTATGATGTAGTGCAGGAATCCGGCCGTAAAGTTATCCGCGAACAGATCAAACATAATGGCAATGCCCTTCCCTGGGAAGATACTGCCGCCTATTCGCAGCTGATGCTCAAACAGGCCACCAGAGATTACAAACGATATATCACCTCTACCAACACCTGTTTCTTCGACAGGGGAGTACCAGATGTGCTGGGATATGTATCATTGATCAAAGGCCCGTCCATAGCCACTTATGAAGAGGCCGCCGCTAACTACAGATATAATACGGACGTATTCATTCTTCCACCGTGGGAACTCATCTACGAAAATGATGCAGAACGCAAACAGGATTTCCAGCTGGCCATAGCCACCTACGAGCAAATGAAAAAAACGTATAGTAGTTTAGGTTATAACCTCATTGAAGTACCTAAAGACGTAGTAGCCGCCCGCGCCACTTTCATACTCAATTACCTGTACGAAAAGGACAGCAATTTTTAACCCTACAGCAAATGCTGTAGCTTGTCCAACACCTGATTCAGGTTAATACCTTTTCCCAGCAACCCTTTTAACAGATCGCCCTTAGCCGCGAGCCTGGCCGGCATCGTATTGATATTAAAATCCTTCATATTGAGTCCGGCCTTTACTTCCTTCCAGCTAAGCGGCGCCGATATCGTAGCACCTGGCTTAGGCCTTAATGAATAGGCCACTGCCATCGTCTGTATCTGGCGGTTCTGCAGAAAATCCAGGTATATCAGTCCTTTCCTTTTGGCAGGAGTACGAACCACGCTGGTAGTATCAGGCAGCCGCTTATTGACAACGCCTGTTACCAGCTGCGCCAGCATCCGCGACTGCTCATAACTATAGCGCGCCCCCAACGGCACCAGTATATGCATCCCCGAAGAACCAGATGTCTTTACATAAGACTCCGCCCCTATTTCATCCAGCACCGACTTCACTACCAGCGCCGTTTCCACCACCTGACTAAATGGATTCTTATCCGGATCTAGATCAATCAGACAGTAGTCAGGGTTATCCGGCTTGCTGATACGGCTATGCCAGGGGTTTAGCTCGATACAGCCCAGATTGGCCATGTACAAGAGTGTAGCCTTATCTTTACACACCAGGAACGACTTGGTTTGTCCGTCCGACTCACTCAGGTAAGGAAATGTCTCTATCCAGTCGGCCACTTTATCTTCTACATTTTTCTGGTAAAAATGAAAACCGTTAATACCTTCCGGGAAGCGGTTGAGCGACTGCGGCCGGTCTTTTAGATAAGGCAATATATAATCTACTACGGATGCATAGTAGTTGATCATATCCCCTTTGGTAATTTTTTCTACCGGCCAGTAGACTTTATCCAGGTTGGTAAATTTCAGCAAACGTCCGTCCACCTTCATTTCTACCTCTGTTTCTCCGGCAGGCAAAAAATCGTTGCCACTATTTTTGGAGGGTTTTGTTATGGCTTTTTTTTTCCTGGCTGATGTTGTAGTTTTTTTTTCGGAAGATGTAGCAGCAGTTTTTTTTGGTGTAGTTTTTTTTACCGCAGCTTTTTTAGCCGGTGTTTTCTTTGCCTCGGCGGTCTTCGCTTTCGCAGATGTTGCTGTTGCCATATTCGAAGATTTTTTCGAAGTTGTTAATTTATCCGGGGGCGCCGTCACTATCTTCTCGTTCTTTTCTGTTGCAGCTTTTTTATCCTCCCGTAGTCCCATAAATATGGGTTGTCGTAAAATCCCTTCTGTAGTAATCTCTGCATATTTCACGGCACATACCAGCAGTGGTTTCATCCAGGTGACCGGCATATTGGTATCAGGTACCGGCTTAAAAGGTGAATGATCGGTTACCAGCGGTTGAAATTTTGCGTAGAGCTCGCGTAGCTGCTGGTCTGAAAACCCGCCACCGGTATGACCAATATACTGAAGTTTACTGCCTTTGTATTTCCCCAGCACGATAGCGCCGAAATATTTCCGGCTGTTGCGCCCTTTGGTATAACCGCAGATGACGGCCTCCGTAAACTGATTGTTCTTTATCTTCAGCCAGCTATCTGTTCGCCTGCCGGAGACATAAGCGCCGTTGGCATTTTTAGCCATTACCCCTTCCAGTCCGCGTTTCACTGCCGCTTCATAAAAAGCCTTACCATTTTCAATGATATGATCACTGTAGCGGATAAGATTATCTTCAGGTGGCAATATTTGTTGTAGCAGCGTTTTCCTGGTTAGCAGCGGCTCTTGCCGGAGGTCGCGACCTTCATACCAGAGCAGGTCAAAAATATAATATACAATTTGCGTGCTGCTGCCGAATTTCAGGTAGTTCTGCAATTGTTGAAAATCCGGGTCACCATTTTCGTCAGGTGCAACAATTTCGCCATCTACGACCGCTTTTACGTTCCATTCCTTCAGGGCTTCCGTTATCACCGGAAATTTCTTATCAAAACTAAGCTGGTTTCGGGAAACGATATGCGCTTTCTCCTTATTGCAATAGCCGATGGCCCTGTAGCCGTCCCATTTGATTTCATAGAGCCAGTCGGCGTTATCAAATGGTTTGTTGGCAAGCGTTGCCAGCATGGGTTTTACACCTTCCGGCATGGCAGCTTTTTTACCAATATTTATGGCAGACGGGGCCGCTTTTTTAACAGCAGCTTTGGGTGTATGTTTTGTTGTTGATTTTTTTTGTGAAGACTCCCATACACGTTCCGGGGATTTTTTTACCTGTGTAATAGTTTTTCCGCTTACCACAGATTTGTTTTTCCGGAGAATATCGGCAGCAGATGCAAACTCATCCTTCATTTTTATGAGCAGCCAGGCGTTATCCCCTCTGGCAGGGGCTTTCACCAGTACAAATTCTCCTTTAAGTTTATCGCCATGCAGGAAGAATTTAAGCTTGCCACTATCCAGTTCTTTCAACAGGGCTTTTTCAGCGGCTTTTTTATTTTTCGCAGGAACATCCGGCTCATACCAGCCTTGATCCCAAACAATGACAGTGCCGGCGCCATAGTTGCCGGGCGGAATGATGCCTTCAAAGTCTTTGTAGTTGTAAGGATGGTCTTCCACCATCATGGCCAGGTGCTTTACACGTGGGTCCATGCTGGGACCTTTGGGTACGGCCCAGCTCTTCAGTACCCCTCTTATTTCGAGGCGGAAATCATAATGCATATGCGAAGCTTCATGTTGCTGCACCACAAAATGCAACACTTCGCTATCGCTGCGGCCGCCGGTAGGTTCCGGTGTAGCAGAAAAGGTCCTTTTCTCGCGGTATCTGGCTAAACTCATACGTAAAGCTTCTACCTACTTAATACAAATCGGATGCAGGAAAGGTTAAAGGGTGGTGTATTGCCGCCATTTCTGGCAACAACACACCACCCTTTATGGCTGTAATAATTCCACTTCTGCCACCAGCACGGCCTCCCACAGGGGAAGTTCGGAGCCGTCCACATCTTTTTCTGTGAGTAGCAGAAAACGCAGCAGGTCCTGCGACAGCATTTTTTCTGCCAGCATAACGGACAGCTGCCGGCGATACTGCAGGAGGGCTGCTTTGTTACTGCCTGGTTGTTCATCGATGCGGATGCTGGCCATGAGGGTATGCGTTTCCCGCATTAAGTCTGCCTGGAACGGCTGGCGCAGTTCTGCAGCGGTGATAAGGTGGATAGATTGTAATCTCTTTATAAAATATTTCTGTTTATACACTATTACTGTTAATAATAACAGGAGCAGGCAACAAACGAGGATTAAACAACTGAATAATGTGATCACAAACAATAAAATGAGGGCAAAATCGATCTAAAGCCGGGCGCGACGGGTTTTGGCAACAGGGACGCGGGTGAGTACTCCTTCCATATTCACCGTCACATAGGTATCAAACGGCTGATAGGCAGCTACTGTACCTTCATGGGCAGCACCATCTTCGAGGTCACATTGTACGGCTGTACCCTTATAGTAATAGAAAAGGAGATCCAGGTATTCCAGTTCAGCTTTCATTTCCGCATTTTTATAGGTAAAAAGCGGATAGGAAGATTTCTGAAATACGCGATTGTAAATATCATTTTTGACATATGGATCATTGAAGAGGTTAGGCAGGTTGTTCCTTTCTGCAATTTTGAGGATGGTATTTTCCTTGCCTTCCTTTACACGGGCCCAATACTTCTTGTCTTTTTCGCTCTGGTATATCTGCTGGCGGATATCGGCCTGCAGCCATTCTACCTGGAGTACTACAAAGAAATCATAGATAGACAATTCACGGGTCTTCTCACACTTAAGCGCTAATGTTTCCATAATTAGGATATAGGATTTGATTTAAGCAATCGAATTCATCACAGTGAGGGAGGTGTTAACAACAATCATCGGCCATTCACTGAATATATGCAGATAACGGATTGGATAATTCTGAGGTACGGGACAAACAAACTATTTACCACAGCGGGTTTCGGCATCTATCATCTACCTTACAAATCTACAAAATGAGGATCAGAATAAAAAGAGATTTGTATTTTTTTTGAGGAAAAAAAGAGTCATTTAACCTGGTTTGATTAAATGACTCCGGAAATTTCTTAGAACATTTTCTTAAAGTAATACAACGCGTAATATGGCGGCATGTTTTCGTGTGGTTCACTATTACCCATATATGCCATTGCGGTGCTTACACCACCTTTCTCATCGCCATCAGCCGGAGGGGTGACCGCGCGACTGTTTTGCGCCATGGAACCAACACCACTTACGTTGCCGGCACCAGAAGCATTCAGACCATGTTTGTGCTTAGGCATCTGGGCAATGCTGAGCGTAACAGTAGCGGCACCACCGGTTTTACCCAGCTGATAGTTTTTACCAGCACCCACGATAAAACGGTCTCTCAGGTCAGGCGTACCCTCACGGCCATCACACAGGTGATAACCAAAGTAACCTTTTACTTTACCCCATCCGTTTGTATCAAACAGGTCAGTGATGACACCATCTGTAGTGGCAATCAGATAGGGGTGCTGTAATTCGTAGTTGGCAGATATCACCCATTTACTTCCATTGTATACACAGTTAAAAATGATACCACCATCATGGTTGAGCATATGCCATACATCTGCTGTTGTAAGCTTTTTCAGCATATCCGGATTTCCGTCTCCATAGTTGCTGACGATGTAAATATTTTTACCACTCAATCCAAGGGCAGTACAATCAAAGTGAATGGTAAACCTATTACCTTCCACTGCACCGTCTTCGCTCAGGCTGATGTACAGGTCATCATTCATGGTAATATTGCCGGTGACATACTGATAGATCTTTTCCTTTCCTACCTGCAATTTAAACATCTGGGTATTGGTAAAAGCACTGATAACGTTGACACCATTAATATCTCCCTTATCCATCTTACCCACAAAATGACTATAGGAATAAGCAGCGGCTCTTACCGGAATAAAGCCTTTGGTTTCACTGGATGTATATGTCTGGAACACCCTGCTATCCGTAGGTTTGAGCAGGCCGCCATTAGAAAAAGAATCTTCTGTCAGGAACCCATGATTCATATCGGAAGGAAGCATGGCATATGGAGTAAATCCTTTCCCGGTCTGATAACGATAGGAAATCTGGTAATTACTTACCGGATCTTTATACGCATCTACCTCACAAATACCAAACAGGGCATTCACCGGAAAACTGTACTCTACTTCCACGTTGCCGATATTGTCAGCAGCATCAGGCGCACATTTTATCAGGACATGATCACAGTCTGGCACTACGAGCATATATTCGCCGGTAAAAAAGGTTTCACCACCATCTGATGATACATCATTAATATCCAGCACATCCAATTGCAGGTTGATGGCAAGTCCTTGTTTTACAGAAGATATTACCCGGCGGTAATTGCCGTTTGGAAAATACAACCTCCATCCGTCGAAATCGCCGTTGGTAAAGTCTTCCGTAGACTTGTAAATACCACCCAACGCACCACCTAATAGGGTAAGGATATTGAAAGATGAATCTACAGACCAGTTCTGCGAACGCATTCCCCAGGCTACCTGTATCTGATTTTTATTGGCAGGAGTTGAAGGATGCTGCCATTTAACAGATTCCACACCTATTAATGGGTTTTCGTTAGCGTCTATCACCGCTGCGTTGAAATCGGCCTGGGTCATCCAGTATTCCAGGCGTTTATCCTGGATAATAACGTTGCCACTTTCTGCTTTTACGCGGGCGATATAGAATTCACGACCCTGGTTATATAATCCCGGAATCTTGTTATTATCCAGCTCTTTTGTGAGAGAATAGGTGGCGCCATCATACTCGAACGGATACTTGTTTACATTAGGGATAGCTGCACCTGGTGTGAAAGTACCCACTACGCGGTATTTCTGATGCTCCTCCACTACAAACTCAGCGATACCGCTGGTAGTAGTTGCAGGATGCGCTACCCTTGCATGCTGGTCATCTATTACCTCCAGTACATCGTATTCCTGTTTGTTGTATTTCGACCCGGGAAAAGCAATCCTTGACGGGAAGTTAGGCAAACCACGCAAGGTGGTAGTAAAGCTGGTACCGACACCCACCAGATCACCATTGATGGCCAGGCTTACTTCACCCTGCTCTTCATGTACTGGCAGATAACGAAGTTTGATCCAGTACCAGTTACCATCAGCAGGTACGGGAATACCGTTTGTTTCCGGCAGGTAGATAAAATTACCATCAGCATCAATACCTTTCGCTTCCCTGATCTTAATTGTTTTCTGACCTACCGTTGTGTCCAGGTCCCTTTCTACTTTTGCATTCAGGAAATCCGGATCCAGGCGTTCATTTTTGATCAGGCCGAAAGACATTGAATTTTCCAGGATGTTTTTTCGAAATCCCTGCCGATCCATGAAATCAGCAAACCGGTTCAGTTCAATGGCTTCTAAAAATAAGTCAGGGCAAAATTTAAATCTTGACATTTACAAGCTTATAATAATTTAACGATCTGTTTAACTTATCACTTTATAACCTACGCCTGGTAAGAGTTCATAGGCAATATTCGTATCACTTTGCAATTGCTGATCCACTGGCAGACTGAGGTCATAAATGGCTTCTCCCCTGTCTCGTGTCAGCAGCAGATTATCTGTATTTGCTACCTGTGTATAGGTATCCAGCACACGTGTAATTGCACTGACAGCTTCTGTAGTCGTAATACGATAGTTGAGCAGCACATTGGCCGTTGCCGGCTGAGTAAGGGCTGCATCCTGATAAAAACGTACGTTTACGTTGGCGCTGCGTAGTATTTTCTTTCCATACGGCAATACTGCCTGTTCAGTTACGGCGCTATTGGTGATGGTGAGTTTAGCGTAAATCAGTGTAACCGGTTCATCACCACAATTGCCACTGGACAATGTAACAGCAACACCATCCGCGCCATCTCCTATCATTACACTGTGGAAAATATACATTCCTTCTCCCTGGTATGGCTGACACGCCGTTTTGCCCTGGAAATCGGCTTTTACGGAACCTGCTGTTCCTGCGATTGTAACATACACATCGTAGGTTCCTTTTGGTGGCGTTTTCAGGACAGGACTATCTGTACTACCCAATGTTGCATCCAACAAAGAAATTGTTTCTCCATCGCCATTAGTGCGCAATTCAATTTTTGTAATGAATGCCTGTGATGCGCGGGAATCCACGTATGCGAGTACGGTACCGGTAGCTCCGGCTGCTTTGGTATTTACCGTTATACTAACCTCATCCTGTCCGATGGCACCACGATTATCCGTTACCGTTAATCTGAATTTGTACACCCCGGCTACCAGTCCGGTCAGCATAGGCTGTGGCACATTCGGATCGCTGAGTTGGTATGCAATCGGGCCTACCAATTTATCCCAATGCCAGGAAACGATGCTTCCATCTATATCCGTGCCTGTACCTTGCAGCTGGATAGCTGGCTGATCTTCCACGAATACGGTTACGTCCGGACCTGCATTTGCAACAGGTGGTACATTTTCAACGGATGGCACAGTCGAATCGGTAAGTATAAACTCCAACAAATTCAAGCCGCCTTCAGTGGTGCGTACCAGGTTTAAGTTCTCCCAGACCTTACCTGAATTGATGTCAATAGTTGTGGTTACCAGGTCCTGCGCACCTTGTGCAGTTGTATACCTGATAATGAGGTTAAGTGATAACTTTTTTGAGAAATTACTACTTACCATGCTGATCTTCCACCATTCTGCCACATGCCTTTGCGATTGCACGATCGCTGCAGTGCCCTGGCCAGGAAGTACCAGGTATTTATCGCTAAAGAGGGCGGGGTTACTGGCACTCTTGTCCCAGGGTGCTATTTCCAGGTGCTGAAAGCTAACGAACTGGCTGCCGTTATATACGATATTAATTTTTAGCTTATTGCCATTTATTGGTTCTGCCGGCGTTACCGGACAGCTTCCCGGATCGTAGACAGGAGGTACGTAGTCAGGATCAGTGGCTGAGTTTATTTTTTTTCTGCCAGTTGGCTGACCTGTACCAAGAATATATTCCTCCAACCGACTATATTTAGTCATCCCGGTATTTTCCATGTGCTTATTTTATTGGGGTTAATTAATCGGACAGGTAGTAGTATCCTGAATAGGTGGAAAATAAGTTCCTACCCCCTCTCCCTGAACATTCACTTCTACCGTACCATCTTCTTCTCCACGCAACAACCTCTTTCTATTCCTATAGGCTAATTTCCCAGAGTTATGTTGTTTGATTGGATCCACCAATACCTGCCGGCATATCGGGCTACCGTTATTAAAGTCAAGTGCATAGCCTGTTGGGCAGCTGTAACCGTTAGGTCCGGTATGGATGTTCTGACCACGAAGGCTGGCTGTTGACCAAATAACGTTAAACTGCACACCTTGCAGATTGTAGAAGTCACTCATAGTATTACGATAGATTTCTGCTCCAAAGCAAAGTGGAGAGGACATCGTGGTAAGACCTTCCAGCTGAATAATATTCAGACCTTTTTTAAGCTGTACTTCATATACGTTCCATTCCTGGTATAAAGTCCATGAACTGGTATTGGTAACAACGTTTACGCTGGTACCTGCTGAATTAGTCATTAAGATACGTGCATTAGTAGTAGCTCCGATGCCAATAAAAACAGTTTCATCTTCAGGTACATCCAGCGTTGCTACAAAACCGATCCACTTATTTAATACAGCATCCGGCGTACCGTCGTTATTAGTATCCACCCATAACCCACAACGGTTCATAGGCCCGGTTGAATCACTACCACTTATATTAGTCCAGAAAGTATCACTGTAGCCAATATAACTAGGCCAGCCACTAGAAGTATTGCTATAAGATCCCAGACTAAATACATAGGCATAATAATTCGTGAACAACGTGCTTTTTACAGCTACTGTTTTTGCCGGGGTAACTGGTACCGTAGCCACAGTACTTCCTTCTTTCATACAGTGGGAACTATCCGGGCTTATTACATACCCTGGGGCACAGTAATAAGAAGTTGCTTCACAATAGGGATCAATGGGCTCCCAAACATATGGTAGTGGACAAGCCGATAAATTTTCCTCTGGCGCCACATAATCAGGATCAGCAGGATCATTGGGTTTGCGAAGTCCCGTAGGATGCCCGGTATTACGATCCACCTGCACCAGCCACTGATATACGAGTGTTCCTGTATTATCAAGCATGATTAAACTTTTTTAAGAAATTATCTCTGCAATCTTTAATAGCATAAATGTAGCGCGACACCGACTGTATTCCCGCTACCTGAAGGCGATTCACCTCGTCAAATGGCTCCTTATCCATGAATTTCGTTTTATCGAGCACCCTGGAATCTAAATGGTGGTATAGTTTCACATCCCTGCGAAATCCCTTTCCATATTCAAAATCCAGTTCTTTATGGATTTCCGTTTTAAATCCCCGGTCCCAGATATTCCATATCCAGGTGCGCATTTCACAAATCCATCTGTCATATTTGGTATTGATATTTCGACACATGTATTCATAGAGTTTTACGCTATCTTCTTCTACTTTATACCAGAAGTCAGCATCCACTCCTTTACCAATTGCATGAAAACCTCCCGGGCGATATGGCTTAGGTTGCAGCCCTATTACGTGTTCAAACTGTCCGCTTTCAATATATTGTCCTGCATCACTCCAATACCAGGTATCTGGTAACAGTTCTATTTCTGGCAGCCCAAAAAGTAACATATCCTGCTCTGCAAAAAAGAAGTATTGGTCTTCATTCTCTTTACACATCTCCCAAAACCGTCCGTATAAATGGGGTTTACAGGAAGGCTTATAAAAGCGGTGTTTAGTATCCTCGAAGTAGTGACAGGTAGCAAACCGTTCAAACTTTCTGAATTCATCTGAAGGCTTTCCATCTATCTGGGTCAGGAAAATGATATTTTCTTTAGGGATTTCCAGGTGCTGAACAGATGACAGAAATACTTTCAACTGCCATCTGAAATAAGCGTTATCAGCTTGTGTCAGCAACAATTTATATTGCATATTATGCTTTGGTTAAGGTCACAAAAAAATCTATATCATCGCGCATATTACTGTAGGCTCGTTCATAAGACTCGCCCGGCGCAATGGTTTCGGTGACTACTTCCGGAATGAGAATCCATTCAGTATTGTCCAGATCATCTGGATCAACAGGTATCCATTCGCCATCATTAAGCGTATACGTCATTAATAATGGATAGGGGTTATTATTCTGTCCCCTGAGCACCACCGGTAGTTCGTAATTTCTGAAATCAACTGCAGTAAACTGCGAATTCTTATCCAGGACTACAGGGCCACCTTCCTGAAATTGAAAGGATATTTCAAAATACGCATTACCGAAATCCGGGCCTGTTTGAAATGCACCTACATAGGCGGAACCATAATAACCTCTGAAGTTAGTAGTCACATTAATCACTACTTCACCCGATAACCCGGTAAATGAAAAATCAGATTCACGGCCGCCAGAAGCGCGAGCTCCAACGAGCACACCATCCATAAAACAGAAGGCATCAAATGCTACAGGCTCCGTGAGAGTTCCATTTTCATTATAATCACCAATTCTCGTGCTCTCAAAACTAATTTTATGATCTCCTCCCGATTCAGTGAACGATGTAGTTTCACCAATTTCCACTCTTCCTTCATTAACACCTGTGTTTACGAGATAGTCAACATACCCGTCTCTTGGCGCTTTAGTCCAGTTATTAATGGTAAAATGCGTATCGGTTATTGGGATAAAAGGGCATCCGGCTGCATCCACCACAGGTGCCACATAATCCGGATCTCCCGGAACATTTGGTTTCACCACACCTGTAGGAAGCCCTGTGGATGCACTGTATTGTACCAGTAGGGCATACTGTTTATTTCCTGTATTTGACATAATTAAAGCGTTATGGGATTAGGGGTATCATCACCAAAATTTGTACAATAACCGGTTGCCACTTCTCCGATCCAGTAGGTATCCCTCTGTTCACAACCAGGATTTATCGGCCTCCAGGCAGTGGTTTCACAATAAGGTGCTTCCGGCTCCCAGTAAAAGGTTTCAGGCACTTCTTCGATTTCATTGTAACCGGCATCACCTACATCTGTTAATGCCATCCAGGAATTATAAGGGATCAGGTAATGCCTGATATAGCTGGTCACCTGGTTAATTGCAAACGAGTGATTCCGGTTACGCATCCAGATACTGATGAAGTTATTTACCTGAACCAGTCCTCTGGAATAATTCGTTTGCATCGGTAGCATTCTCATGCCCCACAAGCTTCCTGTACCAGATATTTCTATTACCGGGATAACATAGGTAGTATCGTAATGGAAGATGAGATCATTACCCTGTTTGATTTCTGTTGTATCATGTGCAAAGGTTGTCCTATTCCGGTTATACAGGAACAATCTCACCTGCAGGTACTTATCATTTCGTACCAGCTTCACCGACTCAAAGAAGTAATTATTATCTGTACCATCTTTATACGAGCGGGCATTGAGTACATTACCATCCTTGTCATAAGAATGAATACCTACGGAAATCCGGCTGCCGGCATCCAGCTTTACCAGGAAGGAGAATTCATAATCCAGGCGGGGATCTACTTTAATCCTGAAAGCAGGATCTGTACTTTTCAAACCACCGTCTGTGATTTTCATCACTGACTTTTCCTCCTCCACAGCCGCGGTCACATCTCCATAAACAGGATATTTACTAAGATCTTTAACATCAAAATGAGTTTCATAATTTTTATTGATGTTATCGTTCAGGTAAAGTCCTTTGTATAATGGAGAGGCGTTTCCCAGGTTCCATCCGAAATGTTCCGGTTTATAGAGGTTAAACAACAATTCATCTTCCTGACGATAGTTGATCAGACGAAGTAGTTCCCCGTCGATAGCTGCGCCCAGCTCCTTTTTATCGTAGATATGTTTGGTGCCGCGATAGGCGATCTGATGGTAGAAATGTTCCATCAGATCCGTCATTTCAGGAAGTGTATTCCCATCAGAAACAGCCAGTCCACGTTGAGAGATAAAGTCTGACAACAGAAAATCTGTTTCATAGAAATGTTGAAACTTACGGGCATATATCACCATGTAGGAAACAAAATGCGCGACAGATTCCCAGAATGCGATGAAGTCTTCATTACCGTTCACTTCATTCTCCCGGTCCATGTAATTGGGAATAATCCCTTTGGCATATAGTTTCTGTAGAACATTTACGTACCAGCTGATCACTTCAGGATCATAGGCGCCAAAGTACCTGGAGAAAATAGAGTTATCAAATACGGGAGTCTGCGGAAGAGGCGCAGTTCCGGCAACCTCCAATAAAGCGCCGGTGACCTGAATATTTGCATTCAGGTCGCTTAGTTTACGATCATACTTCATTTCGAAGTAAACCACGTCCTCACCGGAAAACTGTAAGACGGTGAGATTATCTATTGTCAGCGCCTGCCACTCCGTATAATCTACGCCGTTAGTTGAATAGCGGAAAAATTTTTCAAAGTAATTATTTCCATCTTCACCGGTAGTAGCGTCCGCAAAAGAGGATATTCCCAGGACAGCCACTGCCGGCGAACAGGTGAGTATTATGCTGTTGCCTTCCTCCCTGAATATTGCTGCTTGAATAGCCATAATTATAAATCTAAAATGGTGGACATGTAAGCGTGATCAATCACGTTTGGATAGTAAAGTGGGGAAAGTGTGCCGCTGAAGTTGGTAATGATCCTTCCTTCGAGGTCCAGCATCAGGAATCCCCGAAGGCGTGGCAGAGCAAACTGGTCAATAGACAGATCTGTCCGCGGATAGAAATACTGATCCGGCACGTATTTAACGCCTGCTGTATTTTTCACAATTTGTAGCAGGTTATCCCATTCCACACGCATAACAGATGGATCGAAGTAACGGAAATCGAGGTACTTGGAAATAACTACCTGAATATTCCTGCGAATATCATCCGGGTTAACAGAATTATCCAGCTCCACGCGGAAGCAAATATCTACTGGAGCATAAGTCGCATTCTGCAACTCAATACCGTAATATTCTGTTCCGAAGGGTTTATATTCTGTCAGAGAGAAATACATAGCACTTTTCTTCAAAAGGTCATCCATTTCCGTGTTGGTAAGAATTGATCCGTCTTGTGTTACGATGCCCAGTACCACTTTTCCGGAATTACTGTTGCCGTAATGAAACACACGCAGTACCTTCCGGTTGATGGCGATAAAAAGTTGTTCCATCATTGCCAGCGTACCACGTGCGAGGATGTTTGCCCCATTTTTTATACGGATACGGAAGAAGTCGTCCGACTCTGTATCCCGACCATATTCTGCACGACTTTCATTGATAATATTGAGGTGTCCGCTGGGGGCTGGAGCTAAGCGGGCAATCGACAATGCTTCCACGTTGGTGGCAGCACCTTTTTCAATGCTTCTGACCTTTGCATAGGCAAAGCCGGCATCCCCCACCGTAAAATCTTCTTCAAATTCAAAACGGATACCCGCTGTAGATGTCGGAAAGTGCATAGTAGCACTATATTGAGTTCCGGGGTTTGCCATCACTCTTACGTAAGTGGTAGCACCAAGACTTCCCATACGAGGGGCTACGCCAAAGTTCAAAGCCACTTCGTCCAGTTGTGTTCCAAATGCTGTATCAGGAAAGAGCTGGCTTAGTGCCAGCACAATGTCCTTTTCGCTTTTTCCCACAATTTTGGATATACCGGTAGCGATACCGGAAAGCACAGAGTTATCTGCTACTTTGGTTACTTTATCCGTGGTATTAATCAGTGTTTCAAGGAAAAGTAATCTCCTTTCAACGGAGGTGGAAGGTTTAATATCCAGAGCCATGATTATATTGTAATACTAGCGTCGATCGTTTCATTCAATCTTGTACTCACCTGGTAATTGATCTGCAAGGTGTCATTTACCACTTTAATTTCTTTAATGGTAAATCCTTGCAGTGTATCATCAGATGCAAAGGTGGCAGTCATCTGCCGGGAGATCACAGGAAAATTGAGCGATGCCCTGTTGCCGCCAATAATTACAGCTGTTTGCAAACCATCATTCGGAGCATGTGGGTTATCGTTGACCTTCAGCGCTGCCAGGATCTCCACACTCTGAAATACGGTATCATCTTCAGAAAGTGCGAGCAAGTCATTATCAGCAAATTGAAGGGCTCTGTGCAGATCTTTTCCGAGAATACGTTTTCCCTCCATAGAATCTACTACTGCAGCCACATTTATCGCTCCTCCGCTGCGTGGTACTGTCAGTTTCAGGCTCACACCACCATCAGGCGTGTAATCTTCCTCACGAATGTTATTGCGGATAGCAATATCTGCCCAATCATCTTCTGACAAGGTATCTTTAAGAAGATCTTTTGAAATCCGCTCCAGTGTTTGTCCGGCAGGCATCACATAATCAAAGTTCATTTGTGCATCGTATGCTGCGATCCCTCGGGTAGAACGGGCCCATCGATTAATATTCCTAACCGTTTTGAGCCGGTTGTCAATGTTCTCGACTTGTTCCAGCAGGTACCACCATTGGCTGTTCGTGAATTGTTTGCCATATGTCTGGAATACTGTCAGATAGATCTGGGTTTCCGATTCCAATGCTGTAAGGCTGGCGAACGGATCACTTTTTACACTGTTTAGGTTACCAGCGTAGTAAGCTGCCAGGAGCGGATAATCATACTGAAAGAAGCTGAGCGCCCGTTGAAAATAGTCGCGGATAGACTTCCCGGTAATACGCTCAAAGTTCATTAAGGTATTTAAGTTGATCATTTTTAATGTTTAATATGCCTGCCAGTTGATTAACAGTCGAGTCCATCTTTTCCTGTACCTGATGTGCTGCTTCCAGTTCCATATATCTTTTTGCGGAATAGCCGCCTGCTGCCAGTGGTGCAATCGCCTTCAGGGCAAGGGTGTAATTATGTAACATGTTATTTTCCTCTGTCATCGATATTTTGAATGACATGGGTTTTACATAATAGCTGTTGCCAAAGGCGAGGTTATAGAAGATAAGAAACCTGGGGCCTTTTTCATCCACCCTGTCTGCATCCTGTATCAGCTCCTCCATTACTTTCAGGCAGCCATACCCCGTTTTAACACGATCGTCAAAAACCTGTCTGGCAGCATCTTTCACCTTTTCCAACAGGTTAGCACCTTTGGGTTTTCTGAAAGAACTGACAAAGTCTGTGAAGTTGGATCCCAGAAGGATTCTAAACTTTCGTCCAAACGTTCCTGACAGGGAAATGTCCACTGGCGAAAAAGTAGTACTGGACATAGCTACAATGCCACCCAATGACCGTTTGAAAATAGTTGGTTTGGGCTGCGATTCTTCCAGACTGGAAGGCATTACGGGGAATATGAAATACTTCAGCGTACTCCCATCTCCATCCACCAGTTCAAGTGCACAAATGTATTGTTCAAACTCTGTGGGGTACATTACATTTATGCCTTCCCTGCCGCTTTGTTCTAGCAGTGCATCTCTGGTTTGCACTGCGGTTTGTATACTCATCTATTTTACAGTTGATTCTAAAACAATCGGTGTCACATTGGCGGCCGGCCCCATCGCTGTTTGTACGATAATGGCTCCAGGTGGAATGGTGATGGTAATGCTTCGCATGGCATTGTATACAGCTGATTCCAGGTATTCACAATGAGCGGTGATAGCAGCTGAGGCATCTTCCTGTTTCTGGTTATTGGCACTTTGAATTTGCGCCTTGAGGCTTTCTGAAAATTTCTTTGGGATTAACGGCATAGATTAATTATTTATTTATAAATCCAACATTACTCAGAAAATCATCGGTCTTATTTTTGAAAGCTGCAATCTGCGTTGCATTCAATAATGGTTGCTGACCAATAGCAGTAGCGACAGTAGTTTTACTCAGTTCATCAATAAGATCAGACAAAAAGCTCTTTAATTTATTTCCGAGTACCAATGGTTCTTCCCCACTATTGATGATAAACTTTTCACCCTTAAAAATATTCTGGCCCGGGTATTGCTCAAATACTGCAGCTTTACTGTCATCTCCTGATTCAGCGGTTCTATCAACAGTTGTACTTCTAAAAGCCCCCTGTTGACGAAACGAAACTTCCTCAGACGTGCTGCAAACCATGCTTCCCTTTACCATAGTGGATAACTGACCATTCTGCTTACCATTTACGAGCAGCATCATAGTACCTTCAGCTTCCCCACCGTTAACAGATAACACCAGGTTTCTATTCTTTGGTGAACCGTGTATATCAACATACGCATCTTCCAAAGTGCGAGACCACTTCATGTCCCACTCTGTGTTGTCACCCATTTGCTCCGAAGCCAGGAATCTGGCTATAACGAGTGGCTGACTCTGACTTTCCTCTGTAACATAAACCACCGGAGAGCCCAGCTTATCAACCGTTGCCGGAAATTCCAGGTGATTCATTACCTCCGGGGAAACCGGTAACCGGTTCATAAAACTCCCGTCATCTCCCCAAACACTGATGGTGTGATTTCTGAAACAATCCTGTATGTATAGCTCTCTGTCAATATCAGTGGGAATAGCAACATAGGCAATCCCTATCGCGTATTTGAGGTCAGACAATGGTGTTCTGCCAAGTGTGTATGACATAAGAAAATATTTATTGTTTTTTGATCCGTTTGGCAGTTACTTCAAATGGAGTAGCGTCATCGTCGCCTACCACCCGCATATCAGCACTATTTAGCGTCTGGTACAGCGGATTCATCTGGAGCCGGTTCAGGAAATAGTTAAATACCGGTTTATTTACTTTGAAGTATTTAAACACATCTTCAATATTGGAAACATTCTTTTCTACCGGTGCGGATTGTTCTGTGTTGAGCACCTCTTTAGGCGGATCGGAGCGTTTAGGTGTTTCACCTTTAGCCAATGCTGCCAGTACAGTATCCTTGATCTGAAAATGCACCGGGTCATAGTATGGCGTACCACTACTGCTTGCGAAGTTCCCATATCCTCTGCCATCAGTCCATTGCATTCCAACCCTGTCACCTGCCTGTACTACCTTCGATGCACGCCATGCACTCAGCGACGAGCTCTTAGAGATCACTGCCCTCGTTATTTTATGACGGAGAGAGATATCCAGTGCGGCACTTTTCTCATGCCTGCTGGTACCCGGGCGGGCGTTCTTCTTGTTCTTATTGTGTAACCTGACCTGATCCTCATATGTTCTCGGACCTGCATCTGGAATGATGATCACCCAGTAATCTGTAGTGTTATTTATTTCACGAATGAAATCACGGATGATCGGCCATTGTTTTTCCGGATACCGCTCCAGCACACCAGGGCTGATTTCGTTACGACTATCCAATTCTCCTCTTCGTCCTGTACGACCTGATGTGGATGTAGTTTCTTTTTTTACATCATTTTCCGCTGTAGTTTTCGCAGTAGCGGCTGGAGCAGGCTTGTTTGTGTCTGCAACAGGCTCCGTTGCTTTATTTCCTCTTAATTCAGCATATTTTTTTTCAGAGATGGTTTCAATGATGTTGAAATAAGAAACATATGTATTTCCGGAATCTGCTGCGCCGGGGATATCCTCTGCGGGTAATCCGTAAATCAACTGCTCCACCATTCCTCGACTTACCTGTATGGACGTAGTGGCATCTACACCGGTATCAGTTACTACCAGGTTATGTTGTACACCTTCAACGAAAAATATTTCGCCAGTAGGCTCAAATCTAATAAAGTTGCCCGCTTTTATTCTCCTGTCGCGCAGGATCGTGATAGTCCCCTGCCTCGTAAAAGGTAGGTAGGCAGTGGATTCGATCATATGTTTGAGATCGAATACAGCTTGCGACTCTATCACATTCATATCCGTTTCGGAACCTCCATTGAAGAAGGTAGCAGGCAGGTAATTATGTGTAAGTTGCATAGCGCGGGAACCGAAGTACTCTGCATATTCTTTAAAATACAGCGCAGGGATCATAGACATAGCCATGGCATTAGAACGTCCGAACGGGCTGGACCTCGGAATCAACTGGTACCAGGACACTGCTTCAGCATCTGAGAATTCGAGTGACTCTGCCAGCACCTGTGTTGTTTCAATAGTTACGACCACCGGTTTCCTGAACGTGGTAGTAGTCGATTCACCATCTGCTCCGCCTTTTGTTTTCTCCGTTCTGCTGCTGCCTTTCAGCGCGCTTAAAATAGACTTACGGTCAAATGGCGGCTTCCGCAGCATGATGTAAAACATGTCACCATAGGTATCCATTTGAAACTCTAAAAAAGGATGCTGGCATACCTTTCTAAAGAAATTGATCAAACTTCCGGATGCGGTTGACAGTGAGCTGTCAATCAAAATACGGTTGCGGATGCCATCATCTGTAACGAGCTTTACGATTTGCCAGATTCCTCTGGCTGCTGTTTCTATCACCTCGGGCTTATATGCCGGCTGACTGCTTTCCAAATCTATATAGGCATCTACCTCTGGCATCCAGACATCGGCGTAGAACGATTTCATGGTGGGATCCTCGTGGTTAATGAAAGCATATACATCCGTAACCAGATAGGAAGGTAACCTGTCTTCCGGCACTTCCTCATTTCCACCACCTTTCTTCACGTAGATGTTTTTTTTCCATCCCGTGGTTTTATTACCAGTTACTTTACGTACCTTCTTTTCCCGGATATGCTTGAAATAGCGTACTACTTCCGAAAATGCTTCCTCTAACTTTTTAGTTTCGACACCAGGATCATCATATGCCAGTCCCTGTTGCCTGCGGATACTTTTAAAACGATCGATTACTATCTTTTTATGCACATTCAGCTTCCCTCTCAGCTGTTCATTGAAGTCAACATTTGCAGGCACCGGGTTAAACCTTGTATTCAACCTTTCACCTTTTTCTTTATATGCACTAAACAGGTCATCAGGAACGATCTTAATCGTTGAGAGTTGCTGAATAATGAACTGGATAATGTTTTCCGGCGTCCTGAAATGGTAAGTTCCAAGTAATGGCAATGCTTGTTTGCTATTTACCCTGGCCATCAACGGATCATCGTTGGCGGCTGTTCCAGGCATTGCCTGTTTCCCGTTTGCAAATTCGTTGGGGAAGAAGTAGGTGCCGTCATCATAGATCAACTTAGAAAGGTCGCGTCCTGTTACATCAATACTCACATCGTTGTTGCCTCCATTTATGCTGATATTCGTTTTATCCACCAGGCCGATCATATCATAGATACGGCCGGGAAGATTTTTTTTACTGATGATGTCAGCCATTTGATCCTTTTCACGTTGGTCCTTCTCCATTTCCAGGGTTTCCAGGCGGATGAAAACAACATCGTTAGGGGTGATAATGTTATTGAAGAGGAAAGTACTTCTGGTCAAAGCCCGGGAACCATCACTACCCACTGCTCCGTTTACTTTGAACATATTTGAATTGGCAAAGAACTGCTGCTGACCGTTATTACCTGACAGGTCGAAGTCTTTGCGGTCCGCTGTTCGCAGCACCCAGGCATTATTCACCATTTCACAGCGTATAGGCGCCAGCGATAGCTGAAAGCGTCCACCACCAGACCTGGTTACACTGGTGGATAGGCGGATGATATAAGGCGTGAGGTCAAATATTTTCCCATTCTTTGTTTCTGAATCAAAATCAGACAAAGCTTTCGTCCAGATCCAGACAGTAGCGCCAGGATACCGTTGCATCGCTTGCCCAAGCCAATTCATATTATCCACAGTATCCAGGTCTACAGCCCTTTTGTAACCGTCGTCTGATTCCAGTTCCGCCAGTTTATCAGCTTTAAACATGGTGATATCATTGCTGACAATTTCGATACCTTCTGTCATTAAAGCACATCTGTCTATTTTAGCGACTTCCACTGCTACCTTGGTATATGGCAGAAGTATCAGCTCTTCAAACCTCTTATTATCTACCTTTTCCTGTTCCTTTTTACGGTCCTCATCCAGCAGATGAGCGGCAATAATAGCCGATGTGTTGCTGACTCCCTGGTCATTTAAAACTTTACCAAACGCTTCAATATCGTTACGATAGGCCGCAGCGGGCGACTCTGGCGCTTTCACAAAATCACCCAGGGTTTTTAATGCGGGATTTGTGTGTGTTATGATATAAATTCTGTCGTTCATATCTAAAATTTAGTCGTCATCCTACAACATCACATGGTTGGAATACCATTGCAGAGAATTCTGGAATGCTTTACCAGTCAATGATTTCTCATTGGATTTTGCCGGTGTTTTATTGAACGATATTTCACCGTTATCCAGCTTAATGGTAGCTCCTTCAAATACGGTTGTGATGGCAGCAGCAATCTGGGCAGCGGTGGCATTTGGATCCAGCACCTTCTTTTCTTCGGCGATACCTTTCAGCTTTTCATCCCTGCTTTCTGCCGTTTCCCGATTCATCTGGGTGGTATTACCCCTGGCAAGATTGTCAATCTTATTACTATTGATAAATTTGTCCAGGTACTCATTATTGGTAGCTCCTTTAAAGGCATCAGTGTTGTTGTACAATTCTTCTGCAGCCGCCAGTGGCATGTTAGGGAAAGCCTCTGCGACAAAGGCCTTGCCATAATCATCATTCCCCATTTTATGGGACATCTTCAGCATGGCATTCATGTATTCGATACCGTGGTCGCCACCGAGGCCCTGCTCTTTCATCTTCATCAACTCGAACATGCCTGCATTAGGTGCGATACTTCGCAGGGCAGCAAAAGACATCGTGTCCATTACTTCCGAGCCTGGGTGCGACAAACCTTCCTGTACCGCCATCGCATTGCTCATTCCACGGGGATCTGTCATGCTGAACATACCACCCACTGCCTGAAACCGGCCCATAATATCAGCGGTTCTTCCGGTAGGCATATACAGCTGGTTTTCCAGAAATGCCTTTTGCAACGTAGTATGTTTGCCGATGAGATCTGCTAGTCCGGTGTAATCATTGGACTTAAGCATGCCTGATTTCACACTTTTATCTGCGAACCTGCTCACAAAGCCTGTCAGGGAGTTATAGCCGTCCTTATTGGTACCTTGCAGTGATACTACCTCTGTCAGTTTATCCATCGGAAGGGAGTAGGCCTTGTTGAGACTTACGGCTTCTCTGGTATACCTGTTCGAGTCGGCCATGCTGCTGTTCTTGGCCATTTCGCCTTTTATCTGGGCTACTTCTTTACGGCTAATACCATACTGGTTGAGGGTAGGTATTTCAATGTTGCCGGCGCCACCTGTAAGTCCGTTCAGATAATTAATCTGCTCCTGAAACTCTTGCTGCGCAATGGCTTTTTTCTGATCTTGTTCTCCGACGGCACCTCCCAATGATTTACCAATCTGGTATCCTGCCATACCACCGATTACCGGGTTACCCGCAAAGAACCCTATTGCTGCACCAGCCACTGCACCTACGCCTCCCCAGATATTTTCCGAATTATATTTGATTTTCTGGAAACTATTCTCAGCGTTGCTATAGTTAGTATACTGCTCCGCCGCCATTGATGCGAGACCGGTATAGGTATCAGGATTGTTTTTCGCAGCAAGAAATGAAAGCCTTGCTGCCGCATTTCGAGGAGACCTGCCAGGGTTACTGATCAGGTGCTGGGCCAATTCAGCTTTATCGTACCGGTATCCATCCAGATCCGGACCGTCTCCTCCTCCGCCGCCACTACCACCGGCGCCAGAAATGCTACCGCCCAGATTTTTCACTTCCTCTTTCACCGCTTCAATAGCGGCTACGATAGAAGTTGAACTGGAGGACATCTGGTTAATCTGCAATTGTGAGGCATTTCTGATGGCATCTGTAGTATCGTTTACTGCACGTGTCAGTTCATCAAATTGCTCAGAACCCTGGCGTCCTGCATCCAGGCCCATGTTTTGCCGGCTGGTGGAATAACTCCAGTCTACCCGACCTACACCTGAGAGGGATAAAGGGTTAGATACATTTGCGGAGAACACATTTTTTGCACGTATGCGCTGCAAATCCAGTTCTGCCTGTCGTTGATCCCGGTAAAAATCATTCCGGCGGCGAGCCATAGTGATTTCGAGATTGCTCAGTTTAGTGAGAGTGTTCAACTGGTCGTTGAGCAGTTTCAGCTGGTCTTGTGCGATTCTGTTCTGCACTTTTCCATCATCCTGTAACTTCCTGTTGGTGTCTGTTGCCTGTTTCTGCAACTTTACGAGATAGGCTGTCAGGTCTGTTCCACCATTACTAATCGTAACTTGAATACTGTTTTCTCCAGCCATAAGATTAATATTGAATAGTGTTTAAATCGATATTGGACAGGTCAACGAAAAGTTTATTTTCCTGTTCAGGATCCTTGCGTTCTTTTATCCAGATACCTTCTTTCAATTCTTTTTCATTCTCTTTCTGGTTCAAATAGAATTCCCGTGATTCCTCAAAGGCCAGCTCTTCCAGGTATTCGACCAGGATATTGATCTGGCACAGCTCACGATGAGCGGCCGTGCCAAATCCTACCTGGTATTTTTTCCTGAACCATTTGTCCAATGGGAAACGATTATTCCATTTTACAGCATATGACTTCAAGTTATCCAATGCCGGGCGTTTCATTATGGTTGTTTGTCATTGGGATTTGCAAGCAGCTGATCCCATTCTTCAAACCAGGGTACTATTTTAGCGATATATTCGCTGAGCACCATTTCCATTTTGTCACGGTCCAGGGCAAAGAGTGACTTCACCGTCAGATCTTCTTTGAGCTGTGGCAGCAACACATTAAGTGTGGCTACAGCATCGATGGTCACTGCGCTACGCAGAAAACCTGCGTCATAGCTGTACTTCAGCTTTTCATAATTGCCTCCGGAGAACTGTGCCTTTAAAACGTCAATATCAATTAATTGACCGGTGTTAGGATAGTTAATGGTATAATCGTTATTACCGATACGGACAGATACAGATCTGAGCGGCATTTTCTTTTCGTTTGTGCCTTCGTTCATTATGAAAAAGCGGTTAAATTGTGTACGATCTTATTAGGGTCAATGAATACTTATTATTGGATATAAGTAATCGGGGTCAGGTATTTGAATGACTGGTTATGTCCTGCGATAGCGGCTTCGCTGATGTTGAAGCTGTCGGATTCGATCAGACAGTTTTTCACGCTGGCGTATGGCTGTAACTTAGGTTTGATCACACCTTGTGCATCAATTACGTCAGAAACTTTTTTGAAGATGTCCAACTGAACACCATCTGTATCGAGGATCAGCTGATCTTCGAAGGAAGATCCGTCATTGAGTACCTGGGAACCGATACTTGGGAATGCTCTTTTGATTGCATTTTTGATTCCTGTTTTATCGAAGCGTACTTCCATAAATTCACAGGTGAGGGTACCTTCCCATTCGGTAACTGCCTGCTCCGATGCCATAATGGTACCGATACCTCTTACAGGTACCCTACGGATATTTTCGGTAGCGGTAACGTTACGCATTAAACCGATTACTTCTCCTTCACTCTTAATTAAAGCAATAGCTCCAGTAAAAACCTTTTCTGCCATTTAAAAAAATATAAAAAAATAGCGATCTTCAATCTTTAAAGGGGAAGAACTATGCTTCCAGGATCACACCGGTGATCACGATTTTATTCACTTCGAAGTTTGGTACGAACTCGTACTGCACGTAGTAGTTATCGCCGGAAACGGAGGCACTTACATTACCGAAACGAATGATCAGGTTATCTGTGAGTGCGTTGGCTGTTCTGCTTTGCAGGAAGCCTTCCAGCCAGGCTTTCAGGTCAGCTTCGGTAACGCTGTTACGGTTAGGACCAACGTTATCTTTACCGAAGAACTTACGTTTAGCATTCACCACAATCTCTTTGTTGAGTTGTGCAGTGATACGTTTCACGGCAATGCTTGGAGAGGTACCGTCTTCATTCACCAGGTACTCATTCTGCTGCAGGGTATTGATGCCCTGAAGAATTACATAGTCATCCAGTTCGTAATCGTAGTGGGTAACGAGCAGACCGCTATCGTTAGCCAGTTCCAGCTCTGCATTTTCCAGTTTGTGTACTTCACCGTTGATGGCTATACGTTTAAAGGTAGCAGGTGTCTGTGGCGCCAGACCGGCGATACGGCCCAGTACAGCAGCAGCTTTATACAGCTGGCTTACCAGTTTAAAACCGGTAGAAGTGGTCAGCTTTGCAGCGCCATGCACCAGGATAACGCGGTCACTGTTATAGTAATGAGCAGCAGCAATGCTGGCGTTTTCACCTGTATTGAATCCTGCTTTATCTGCCTGTGCAGCAGCTACCATAAAGCGTTCGTATTTGGATTCACCACTGGTGATGAAGTCGAGCAGTTTCTGGTTATTGGCATGTTTCACTTCGTCTGCATAGCGGGTGCTGAAGAAGAAGGAGAAGTCTTTCGTATTCAGGGCACTCAGTGCTGCGTCAAAAGCTGCCGGAGTATACGTTTCCGTAGCGCCGGTTGCCAGTACATAATCCGGGTAGGTTGCCAGGTCGGCTGCAACGATAGCACCGGTGGTAGTTACCGCTGAATCTTTCAGGCGGAAGCCGGTTTTAAAAGCGTTGCTGGCATTCATCCAGGTTACCAGTTCAGTGATGCTGGCTACTTCAGGAGAAGAAACGATTTGTGCGGCCCTGGTGTCTGCGGCAGCGATACCATCGAATGGTAAGTTATTCAGGGTATCAGTACCTTTGAAAGCACCGTGATAAAAAGACACTACAAATTTGTTCTTATCGGAAACACCTGCGCTGAGTTTAGCGGCATAACCACTTACCAGTTTACCAGCTGCCAGCGTACCGTTGGCATTCAGGCCTTCATCCAGGGTTACGATTTCCAGGCTACCATTAGCCAGTTGCAGTTTGATATTTGCAGGTGCCGTTTCCCTTGCATGGATCAGAAACACCTTACTGACACCGTTGATAGGCTCAGCAGAAGATCTGGCAGGTTTGAACAGCGGTAAAGCCAGGTTCCACAGCTCACCACCTTTCACGAAATCACGCATGGCCTGCAGGGAAGAAAATTCGTAGATACTGTCGGCGCCCTGCTGTGCAGTACCCAGCACACCTGTTCCAGCGCCAAAACCAGCCCCGATACCATCATCAATAATCACAATGTTGCCATAAGATAAATTACTTGGAGGGTTAACAATGCCTGACTTGGTAATTGCATATACGCCTGGTAACGACGTCAGCTTTCCGTTAATGTTTACTTTTGTTGCCATTAAAAATTCTAATCAATAATGATAGCAATCTTTACTAAAGATGTTGTGAAGCGATCTTTTATGTGGAAATAATCCTGCTTTATTGCAGCCCCGCAGGAATGGAAGGAGCGCTGTAGTTATACTCAAAGTTTAACAGGATACTCCTGTTAGATATGGCGGGTAATAACGCCTCATAACGCGCACTGCTTCCTCCTCCTATCGTTAGCTGCTCCAGCCCCGATAAATGCAGATGTAATTGTATTGACAATAGCATTCCGGTGACAGCGGCATACAACATTGCCACTTCTGCAGGATTATCGGATAGTATCGTCAGCGACATCGTCGCCTTTTTACGCCTGGTGAAATAAGTCGACTCACCGTCTCCCAATACCAGATCGTCCGCGGTAACAAACCCCTGGCCCAATGCCAGCCATTCATTCGTAGTAGCAGGTTCCTCACTTTCTGTAGAGATGATCATCACAGGACCAGCCGTATGTTGTGCATCATAACCATAAGCCATCAACAACTTCCGGCCCCCGGCCTCTTCTACCAGTAATTGCTTCGCCTGCTGATAAAAATTATATCCATCCAGCGCCATCCCATTCAGCAACACCGCCAGGTAATCCGTGCTACTGCTTTTTATATGAGACAATGCCTTACCAATACTTTCCTTCACCAATGCTTCAGGAAAAATATTCAATGATTCCGCCATAAAAAATACAATTGAAAACTAATCCCCGGTGCTAACAAAACCCTGTAGTTTTAATGGTTAAACAAACAAATAACAAGGATAATATTTCATCTGAAAAAATTCACTTCTGTAATAAAAAAAATGAAAGTTGCATCTCTTGAAACGTGCTACAGGAAAGTATTTAAAGGGATTAAATTATTTGGTTAACTAACAATCTTTTGATAAGTCAAAGATAGAAATTACGAAGAAGAAAAACAAACATTTTCATTAAAAATTTTCAACTTTTTTTTACATCATCGTAGTTGCTGAACGCAGATACTGTACCACAGGCACATCATTAATATCTGCAAAGATTTTCAGGTGCAGTCCATGAATTTCTGCAAAATAAATAAACTCATTTAATGTGTAAGGAACACCCTTACTCCAGCAGTAAAACAGCTGCTGATCAAGGTAAGAAATAATCCCGTTAATGGCAGACAGATAGAACTGTTCATCCTTATTCACAGGATCTTTCAGGGTAGTAGCCATCGTCACGTAGATCTTTCTTTCTACATCGGTAAATGTCAGCTGATGCATTAACTCTTATTTTTAATTTGTAAATAATACGTTTGCATTTTAGTATCATATGCATTCAACGCATACGAAGGACCATTGTATTTTTTAGCAAACGTGGTGAAATCTTTTTGCTGTAATGCCACATGCAGTTTATTTGATTGTATAAACTTTACAAAACCCTGTAGCTGCGCATCTTCTCCGGTATTGAATGCGACTACCATATCCGCCACTGTATTAAATCCCGCCGCTTCATGGTTGAATCCCATTATCTGAAACATACCGTAACTGGCACTTTTCATAGCCGCCTCTTCATTTATCTGCCTGGCACGATTTAACTTATCCCATTGTACATTATAAGATCCATGGTCCTGCTTATACTGTGCATACAATACGTCCTTGTAAGTAGCCGCATATCGCTCCGGATTAATTTTCTTTATCAACAGCTGCTGCCAGAAAATATGCGGTTCAAACAGGACTTTCAATTTTCCCGAACTATCAAATCCGGCGCCTGCTGATTCTATTTTGGCAACTGCTTTAATGACGGCCACTTCACAACCAATGGTAGCAGCGGCCTGCCCGAATGCTGTTTCGCTAATCATAATTTTTTTAGTTTATTGAAGATCATCCAAATCAAAGCCAATGCAATCAATAAGCCCCACCACCACTTTCTAATGCCATCGGATACACGCTTTTGTTCGATAGTTTGCTGCTGTTGCTGATGGCTACCTGTACTATCTGTTTGCGTCACGGTCCGGGAAATAATCACCGGCACCTGGCGGGGATCTGTATATATTTTTGCCTGCAGCTGCTTTGTCCTGGTATTAAAAACAGCATGCAAATGGAGGCCATTCTCCTCTACCTTTCGCTCTACCAGTGAATCGCTGCAGGAATCACCACCAAGATCCAGGATGGCACTCATACTGTCACCTTTTATTTCCACCAGTGTATCCAGTTTTGTGGAAGTTGTAGTGGTATGAACAGCTGCCCAGGAAGCAGTACTTTGCGTCTGCTGCACGGACCTCGTCACTTTTGAACACGCTGCCAATGCTATCGGCAGCAATAACAACCCGTATTTCATAGGTTAGGATTTAGCATGTTGATCGATGAGCATCGTGATTTCTGCATACTGTACAGCAGCCTGTTGCAACTGGTTAATCGCAGTATCCAGTTGTTGAAAATTCTGATTACGCTTCGTCACAATCATGCTGTCGATAGGCCGGAAGACTTCCGGCGTAATATCCTCCGGCATGGAGGCCGAAGGGGAAGCACTCATGGTGATCATCACCAGTACTACTACAATTATTGGCTTCATTTATTGGTGTCTTGTTTTATTTGTTCTTCTATCTTTTTACGGATAGCTGTCACTTTCTTCAGCTCCATGGCTGCTTTCAGGCGCAGACTGTCAATCTCACGATCTTTTTCATCCAGTTTTTGCTGTGTCTGTTGCTGCAGGGTTACCGCAAAAGCCGCAAACTTTTCATTACACCGGATCGTTTGAATTTCATTGTGTACTCCCCAGGAAAACAGTGCGATGATCGCTGCTATACATCCCATAAATGCGCCTATAACGAAATCTTTTCTCAGGCTTTTGTCGAGTGTGTCATAAATACTTTTTTTGATACTCATTGAATTGTTTTAAAAGGATACCATTCTTTTTCATGCATGACTACTGCCCACCTGCCGGTCAGCAGGCGGTCATATCATGGCACAACGCTCAAAGCGGGTCCAGTCAATAATATGACCGCCTCCTGCATGTAGAAAAAACGGGCGTTCTTCCTGAATGATAACCAGCAGGTTTTCATAGGATACAGGCAGTTGCATGTCACTTGTGATCATATCGGCCAGTTCTTCATCTGTGGACCATTGATCATCTGCGAGTACATCTGCAATCTGCTGTTTCATTTTCAAGGTTAGGGACATTTGTTTATCTTATTGCGCAGCCACAAGTATAAATCCATACTGTTCTTCATAGTCGTTATACTCATGCCTTCCATCCAGGGAAATCGTTCCTGATGCCTCTGTTTCAATCTTTATTTTACCCTGCCACACCCGCCCGTCAAAAGAAGTAAACCTGGTGATCACATCCAGTATTTCCTCATTGTACAAAGGAGTGTTGGTCACTATCACATCTGGCTGTTGCATCCTATAATTTACTTTCCGGTGTTGCTTTCTCTGTCAATGTTCGCGACTGAAATTCATAAAAGCGCTTTTTATCGATCGTATAAACCACCGTACTTCCTTTATGCACCGCTGCAAAACGCCCGGCATCAAATGCCCGTAGCAGCGATAATTTCAGGAGTTCCAGCCCTTGCGTATATGCATAGGTATAGGCTGTCTGCCTGTGCGGAAAAATCTCCTCCGGCTTATCATCCGGTACATACAAAAGTGTTCGGTTTACTTTTACCAGGCCTGCATGCAGACTATCCTTTGCCGTAACGGGAATATAAAATGGAGCACGTATCACCAATGTTTCTATGTGCAATTGCTGTTCCTGCAATTGTTGTTTTGCTGTAAATACCGGCACCATTCTTTCTTCTGCCGGATGTTGCACCCGGCTGCTGATATTGGCAATAATGTTTTCCCATATCTCATCAAAGTGCGCGCGCTGCCTGCCAGACAGGCTATGGCCTATCGGATGTATCTTCTTCATAAAAAGCGGATTAAATGGTGAATAAATTTTGAGGAAGCAAACAGCTATCCGGGCACGCCATACAGTACCGGCTGATTAATACCAGCACGGACCTGCTGCGTTATCACGCCTATTCTTAACAGTTGCTTTAATTGTGTAGTACCCCACACTGCCGCTACGTCGTACCTGATGCCGAAGTCGAGTCCCACCGTCACCGGGTGTACAAACGTTCCTTTACGGTTAATTAAATATTGGTAAATCCGGTACAGTACTTCCGGTACGTTATTATTGAGGATGGTATAAGCAATAGCAGCCCCTTCTTCCCTGCGGGAAATCACATCTGCTTTCATTAAAAACGGTTATTTAAGTATAGACAAACAATGTCCGGCATGTCCGTTCAGAAAGGACATGGCACTTCCATAGCATATACTCTTTGCAGGGTATAGCACAGGTAGTTGCTCACCGGAGCAAACCAGATTAATATAGGAATTTACTTGTCAACAGTCATGACACGATCTGTAAAACAATCTGCGATCTACAATACTTGAAAGTCCAGATAAGTGGGGTAATCTGAGAAAAGATGTTTCGGATAGCAATCTGCATTTTACAACGCGAATTATAGAGTACAACATCACAAATTTAAATTAAAAACAGGTTCACACAAAATTATCCGGCACGAAAAAACAACATTTTTTTGCATGGTTATTCAACTATCGTTGGTTGTTTTTCAGTGGGTAACAATACAAAGTAAGCAATTCGCTACGCATTGTATTTGCGTAATGAATAAAAATCTGTCGTAGAATTTATGTAGAAAAGAATAGTTGTGAAAGCAAATAAATGACCGGCTGCATCTCCCCTATGAGATTGCGTTTTACACGCTTTTAGCCGCCTGCTGCATTCCTGAGTCAGCTTCTCTAATATGTTCAATTTCATCCTTTTGTAAAGACCACAATTATTGTTGCAGGTTTTTCAGCGCACGGTTCAAACTTCGTATAGTCACGCCCAGGTAAGCAGCCATATTTTCCTTGGAGATTTTCAGCTGCTGCTGTTCCTGTACCTGTAGCAGGTTCTTCAGAGCATGTTCCAGCGTATAGAGCTGTTGGGAAGATATACGGGTACAGGTATTGTACAAACGATCCGCCAATTCACTGATTACCATATTTTTAAATTCCTGCTCCTGCTGCAGCAGCTCTCTGAACAGCTGCACGGAAACAACATATGCAGCAACAGCTGTAATGGCTTCTACACTGCATAAATAACGGGCATCGCGGATAACTTCCAGTTCTCCCATTATCTGGCCTATACCCAGAAATTCAAAAATATAATCTTTGCCATTATCTTCACTGATATAGCACTTGGTAATGCCGCTTTTCAGGATAAAGACATTTCGTGGCTGCTCCTGTTGCAGCAGCAGGAATTCACCCGGCGTATATGTTTTCAGGGAGATATGGCCGCCTTTTGCCTGCTGTTCGTATAATTTCTCTATAAACAGCAAAAAAAATTCATTTGTTCTTAACATAAAAGTTCAACTTCGGGACAAATGTCCTTTTAAATTTCAGTAGCATGTCGGAATTTTGTAGTAATTGCTACAACAGCAAAGATACTATGAGAGATAAAATAAAAACCATCGCCTTTGATGCGGACGATACGCTCTGGGTGAACGAGCCATACTTCAGGGAAACAGAGGTAAAATTCTGTGAGCTGCTATCCTCCTACCTCCCGGCCGATCAGGTAACAAAAATCCTGTTCGAAACAGAAATTAAGAACCTCAAACTGTATGGCTATGGCATAAAGGGATTTATGCTGAGTATGATCGAAACATTACACCACATCACCAAAGGAAATCACCCGGCAGACCTGATTCCCGAAATTATCCGTATGGGCCAGGAACAGCTGCAAAAGCCCGTTGAGATCCTGGATGGCGTACCAACCGTTCTGGAACAGCTGAGTGGTAAATACCGCCTCGTAGTGGCCACCAAGGGTGATCTCCTGGACCAGCAGCGAAAGTTGAAAACATCAGGCCTGGAGCAATATTTTCAGCATGTGGAAATCATGAGCGACAAAAAAGCGAATGACTATTCCAAACTGCTGAAACAACTGAACTGTGCACCGGGCAACTTCCTGATGCTGGGCAACTCAGTAAAATCGGATGTTTTGCCGGTATTGGAGCTGGAAGGATATGCCTCACACATTCCTTTCCACACCACCTGGATGCATGAAGTTCATGAAACGGAGCCGGTACATCCACATTTCCTGAAGCTGAATACTATCAGTGAAATCCTGGGACACCTGGATTAGCGACGTATTATACAAAACAAACAGAGCCGGTCGCTGACCGGCTCTTATCACTGTTTTATTTTCGTTTTCCGTATTCGTACAGCACCTGCCGGGCAGTACCAAGGCCATCGATGCCGTATTCTATCACATCGCCGGGCGCCAGGAACCGTTGTGGCAAATGCCCGATCCCACTACCCGCAGGAGATCCTGTTGAGATAATATCTCCCGGGAATAATCCAAAAAACTCACTGGTATAAGCTGTCAGGTGAGGCACATCACAAATCAGATCAGCAGTATTGCCATGCTGCATGATTTCCCCGTTCAACTTCAGCCATACGCGCAGGTTTCCCGGGTCCGGGATTTCATCTTTGGTAACAAAATAAGGCCCCAGCGGCGCAAAAGTATTACATCCTTTGCCTTTATCCCAGGTACCTCCCCGCTTCTTCATATAGGCACGTTCACTCACATCGTTATGTAAAATATAACCGGCCACAAAATCCATCGCCTGATGAAGCTCCACATTGGTACCGGTTTTCCCGATCACGATGCCCAGTTCCGTTTCCCAGTCCGTTTCCAGGCTATCTTTAGGAATGGTGATACCATCATAAGGGCCATTCAATGCGCTCATGGCTTTCAGAAAGAGTATCGGCTCGGCTTCAGGAATAAAACCCGTTTCGCGGATATGGTCTTTATAGTTCAGGCCTACGCAGACAATTTTTCCGGGATTGGCCAGCGGCACTCCGATTCGTGCATCGGCGGGAATCGGCCGCAGCTTGTTCTTTTCTTTTTCCAGGAAAGATGCCAGACGTGTTAGTCCGCCATTACCCAGGAAATCATTGGTATAATCCTCCCCCAATGCTGATGTATCATATGCTGCTTCGTTAATCAGGACTCCGGTCTTTTCTTCTCCGGGATTACCATACCGTAATAATTTCATCTAGTTCTTTTTAAGTTCAGGCTGTTTCCATTCCAGCTTTAATGATTTGCTGGTCCAAGTCCTGATTTTATAAATAAGTGCTGCGTTACCTTCCAGCGGACTGCCATAACTCGGGATCATTTCATGCAGCTGCTCCATCCATTCGCCACGTAATTCGTTCGGGAAGCAGGTTTCCAGCAGGTTAAGCATGATAGGCACTGCGGTGCTGGCTCCTGGTGAAGCCCCCAGCAATCCGGCTATAGTAGCGTCTTTGCTGGTGACTACCTCTGTACCAAAGCGTAGCTCACCGCCTTTTTCAGGATCGTTATAGATGACCTGTACCCTCTGTCCGGCCTGACGTAACTCCCAGTCTTTTTTATCAGCATTCGGGAAGAATACTTTCAGGGCTTCTATTCTATCGTCGAAAGATAAACTTAATTGTTCTACCAGGTATTTTTCCAATTCAAAATTCTGCATACCGACTTTAAGCATAGGCAGGATATTCCAGTATTTGATGGATTCGAAGAGGTCCCAGAAGGAGCCTTCTTTTAGGAATTTTGTGGAAAAAGACGCAAAAGGCCCGAAAAGTATCGCTTTCTGTCCGTCAATGATGCGGGTATCGAGGTGAGGAACACTCATGGGCGGGGCGCCTACGGATGCCTGACCGTATACTTTTGCATGGTGGCGGTTCACGATGTCGGGGTTGCGGCATACCAGCCATTCACCGCCAACAGGGAAGCCGCCGAACTTCCTGGCTTCGGGGATGCCGGACTCCTGGAGGAGTTCAAGGGCACCGCCGCCGGCGCCGATAAACACGAAATCGGCTGTCACATTAATTTTATTCCTGCTTTGCTGGTTTTTAATGCGTAGCTGCCATTTACCGTCTGTCAGCTGCTTTAGGTCTGTCACCTCATGCTCGAGGTGTAGTTTGAAATCGGGGTGTTCCTGTAATTGTTTTACCAGCGTCCTCGTGAGGGTGCCGTAATTAACGTCGGTACCGAGTTCTATGTAGGTAGCTGCTGCTTTCTCGCTCATATCGCGGCCTTCCATGACCAGGGGTATCCAGGCTTTCAGCTGCTCAGGATCTTCGGAGTATTGCATACCCTGGTAAAGCATATATTGCTGCAATGCTTCAAACCGTTTGCGCAGGTATTCAACGTCCTTTTCGCCATGTACGAAGCTCATATGCGGCACACTGCGAATAAAAGTGGAAGGGTCTTTAATGAATCCATTATCAGCGAGGTAAGCCCATAGCTGTTTTGTTAGTTCGAACTGTTCGTTAATGTGGATCGCCTTGCTGGTATCGATGGTACCATCTTCCAGCTCGGGGGTATAGTTCAGTTCACACAAGGCGCTGTGGCCGGTGCCGGCATTATTCCATGCATCGGAGCTTTCGGCTGCTACTCGATTTAGACGCTCGTAAATATGAATAGATGCATGTGGCCTCAGGTGGCGCAATAAGGTGGCCAGTGTTGCACTCATAATTCCCGCTCCAATCATCAAAACATCTACATGGGTTGATTCCTTCTGCATAATGTACCAAATTTGATCGTTATGACTATATAAATGAACTTAACTAATGAAATGTTTATTAATTTACGGAATTGATTTTAATTTAAAACCCCTTTCATGCGTAAGCTATTCCTATCTATTTCTATGATTACAGCGATGACGGCCTGTAATCACCAGGCCACCAAATCGGAATCTACTGATACTACATCCATCACCAAAAGCGATACAGCAGCTGCTACAGTGGCAATAAGCCCTGAAATGCTGATCGTTCCGGGTAAGCAGATTGGCATAACTGTCATCCGTGCCAATGCAGACTCACTCATAAAAATAATGGGAAAACCTGACTTTACAGATGGTGCCATGGGTACTTATTTTTATACCTGGTATAAACACCACGACACCAGTAGCTACCAGGCAAGTATGTACTCCCGCCGCAATATGGGCGGTGCTGACGAAAGAATCACACATGTAAATTCAGTATATATTTCAAGCCCGTCTTTCAAAACAACGGAAGGATTAGGAGCCGGCACTCCGCTGGCAGACCTGCAGGGACATTTTACATTGCAACGTGGAGGCGTATATTCAAATGGAAAGGATAGTCTTATCATGTATGATGATATCCCCCATGGAATCAGCTTTGAAGTGAAGAAAGGCGATGTCTGCAATGGTGTATTGGTATATGCTCCCAATGATACCACTGCTGCCAAACGCCCGATACATATAGACAAAGATGATTGGGATTATAGACCATAAAAGTCACCTGTAATTATTTACCCAACAAAAACGGATGCCGCTGGCATCCGTTTTTGTTGGGAGTTTCTTTTTATTCTCCCGCACCTGCGGTGCGGGAGAATAAAAAGAAACAAAAAAGTTAATTGGCAGACACAGTATCAATCTGTCGTAATACTGTAGGATCCTGTATTTCCTTATCTCTTGCCAGTAACAGCACCTTGGAAATCAGTTCGGCTGATTTCGGATCATCATCTGCAAATGGCAGGAACAATCGGCCTCTGTGCTGGGAATGTACCGGCAGTATAGACAGGTAATTGCCTGGCAACTGGAACACCACCGCACTGCCCAGATGTATGGAATACTCTCCGTAGTGGCCTTTAATCAGCGCATGGTTACCTTTCACGGAAACGTTGTTCAGCTTAAACAGCCTGGCCGATTCCTGTAATAACACAGCCCTCATTTCAATGGAAGAATGGCTGGCCTCCGGATCTACACCGCCTACATGCGCTACACTCACCACCAGGTCAAGATCACGCATTACCTCACTGAAAATATGTACCGGTATATCCTTGAAGGCAACGCTCTTATAGGATTTCAGGTCATGGAACTCGATCGTTTCCAGCGTAGGACTCTCTACTTCAGCAGGAGTAAACCAGTTCGCCTGTGCATAGATCTTCGCTACGAAACCATTCTTATGAAATACTTTCTGCAAGCCTTCTTCATAATCCACTTTCCATCCTCTGCCCTTCAGCAATGCTACTGTTTGTGCCGGCTGTACCTGGTGTCCTGCATAACGCCTCGAAATAGTGACTTCTTTCAGCTCTTCTTCCAACGGCAAATAAAGCTCTCTGAATACCTGTTTGAAAGGCTGCTGCAGCTGATGCTTAAAGCAATAATGCTGGTAATCGCTCCACTGGCCCAGCTGATGAAGGTCTGAACAATGCGCGATACGCACCTCATCTTTATCCTGTAGCGCATATTCCTTTCCTGCCGGATCGGTCAGTTTACCCTGACTATAAAAACCAGCACCATGATCGGTGATAAATACCAGTTTTTCCAGGTGCTTAGTAATAACCGGATGTCCGAACAGGTTCTTCAATTCTTCGCCCAGGAAGGCATCAGCCTTTACCATCGCATCTTCCAGCGCTTTTTTGGAGCGACGGAACTGTTCTCTCAGCACTTTGCGGTACTCCTGCAATTCCAGGACCTTCGTATCTTTTTTATATTTCGGAGGAATGCTAGCGAGTTTTTTATCTCCCTTAAATGCGACTACATCCGCCATACCTTCTTCGTCTATCACGAGGCCGATCAGGGTATCATCGTATTTGACCTGTGTGTTGGCAGCCAGGATATCCTGTACCTGTTTCGTTTCCATTGCCCATGAAAGTCGCTGTGGATCAGCATATCCGGCATTACGTGCCAGGTTTTCCATCGCGATGCGGTAAGCGAGGTTTTCGCTGGCCTGTTTCTGTGCGCCCCACTGTTTCGTTTCCTTATGGAACTGTTGCAGGTAAGCATAACGCGCCAGTACATCCTTTGCAGGATTAGCTTTTGCCAATGGTATCAGACCATAGATACGCAGGTAATCCTGGTCCCTTTTATCTTTAACTTTAGCACTAACTTCTTTGATCTTCAGGTCGCCGGTAATAACATCTGCATATAACCTCGCTCTCCGATGTGCATTACCATCGCTGATATATTTTGCAGCATCGTAAACGATGGCCCAACGGGCTTTCCCAATTTCCTTGTAAGCCTTGATGAACCAGTCTTTATCTACTGCCCCATCTTTAAAATCCTGCAGGTCTACTGCTGAATAACGGGCGATTTCACTTTCTGCTTCTGCGTTCTGTTCCTGGTAACCGGAGGTTTTCGTATGTGCGTGCATCCACCAGATAGCCGCATCCAGCCCTTTCCATTGAAGGCTGCTGCTCACAAACTTCTGCCACTGTGGCGCATATACGGAGGCTTCTATCAGTCGCTGTTCCGGTGCCTGCAAGGTTTTCATGCCGGCATCAAAAATGGCCTGTGTATCGGATTCAGCAGGGAAACAACGTTTCAGCAGGGTACTGAACAGCTGTACCTTACTCATCAACGTATCAGCATAAGAATAGATGTAACCACGGTTCAGGTTGGATTTGCCCAGTCCTGCCAGCAGTTGAAAGAACCTGTTCATACCAGGAATGTAAAACATTGCCTGTACATAAACGGTTACCGGCGTAGCAGAGTCACCTCTCTTCAATTCCGCATCCAGGAAGGTTTCACGGATACGGTTGTACATTGGCTCCAGGAACGCAAAACGTTCTATGATGCCTTCATTCTTTTTATGGTTATGACGCGATTTCTTCCGCTTGTCGGACAGTAAACGTATATTCTCTACCGTTATAATACCATCATACATTTCATCATCTGAAATTATTCCCTGCTCATAGGCATGACAGAAAATACTTAATGGTGGCTTAGATGGAACGATATTCTGTGGCAAACCATTGTATTGTCGCCAGCGGAACAGTTGCCATGCTACTTTTGCCTGCGCTACTGTAAGACTTCCGATACTCAGGTTTTCCAATGGCAGGTTCAATGTGGGCAATGTCTGCCACCCGTCGCCATGGTAAGCACTTGACCAGTATTCGCGCTTATTCTGATAATTTAAAATCTCCGGGGTCAGGCTGTGATACAGTCTGGTACCCAATCCCAGCAGGTAATCATTTTTCTCTGCAAATGGATACCTGATTGCCAGCACATTGATCACCTTTACCACAGGATTCATATATGGATAGGCGTATTTGTTCAGCAAGGCCTTCGGCATCATTACATTTCTGCCGGGAAGCAGCTCTTTTACGGCCGTCCAGGTGGAATTAACAATACCTTGTTCTGTGCTGGAAATGCCGATCAGAAAGAGGTCTACCGGACTTAAACCTGACTGCTGGTACCATTCGTTCCATACTGCTGCCAGCGGATAGCTGTTAAACTGCTCTTCAACAGATTCAAAAGTATGATTATACCTGCCACTGGTAAAGTGGTTTGCGAGCAGGAACGTCTGTTTTGAGCCATCATATTGTTCTGCTTCGTACTCAAATTTTCCGTTGGCCTGAAACAATTCATGAAGGGATTCCAGCGCTTTATGCAGTACTTCAGGACTAACAGAAAGTCCATGTGGATGTACTTTTGAACGTTGTTCAAAATAGTTTTCGGGGTCAATTTCCGGCAGCGGCGTAGATGTCAGCACAGCAGGGTTGAAGATACCGAAGCCGTTTTCAGGAGAGATAGACAATATATCCCCTGTCGTCAATTGTTCCAGCAGAATTTCTTCTTTCTGGGAGATAGATTTTCTTTCCTGGAACGCAGCGACCCAGCCATTTACCTTATTGGCAAGCCTTTCTTTCTTACGCAGCTGCAAAGCGATGTCGAGGCCCGCCAGTCGCTGTTCTGCATCTCCCTGTAACAACTGTTCATTAACAGTTGCCACCTTTTCATCCTGCTGGTTTAAGATAAGATCAATGGAACGGCTCCTGTTGGAAGCGCTCTTACGCTTCAAAATATCCACGAAAGGCTCCATTTCTGCTACTTCCAGCTGCATATCCCCGAATACACGAAATGCTACATTCACGTTAAATTCACCACGGTCTTTGAGGATGCGGTAAGCATAATCGCGCTGGAAGGCTGTTACTTCAGCATTTTCTTTTTTCTTTTTCTCTTTCCAGTTATAATCGCTATGTATTGGCAGTACCACACGGGTCAGCTGTTCACGCACCTCGATATCCATCTCATCGAAATATGACATCATGATATCCAGTCTGTCCTGACGGCCATCGATCATATTGGCCATACACTGCAGTACATACTTGCGGGAATAGGTGATCGGCAGCCAGGAGAATACTTTTCCTTCAAAGTTCTTTTCTTTGGTATCGATGCGATCGAGAATAGCCCGGAGTTTATCAAATAGCTGCGGATAATATTGGTTATAGTGTGCTTTATGACTATTAAGCAGATGCAGAATACCCATCACTGCGGAACCCAGGACAGCCATGTCATTGCTATCCAGCGCCGCCTCGAAGAGCGGCATGTTCAGCATAAAATGTTTGGTTTCTCCCGCAAAGCGGAGCGCCAGGCATTTTTTCTCTGAAGTTCCTTTGTCCAGCAGCCGTTGCAGGTAAGGCAAGGTTTCCTGCACATCCAGGATTCCCTGCGCCCACAAAGCCATCCAGACATCGCCATTATTAATTTCTGCCACCCCGTCCACAATAGTTTCCGGTTTGGTGAGGTATTGAAATCCTTTCTCAAAGAAGGTTTTAACGGTACTTTCCTTTTCCGCCATCCATCCGAGTCCGGCCCAAACGTCCAGTGCACGCACCACGGAAGAGAAGCGGAACAGCTTTTCTTTGATGATAACGTTCATCATGTATTTCATGGCGCCCAGACTACATTCATCCAGTGCTTCCACGATAGTCTGCCGCAGGCCTTCCTGGCGTTGAGCCGCCAGCAACAGCTTTTCCACGAGCTGCCAGCAGCGTTCCTCATTGCTGATAAGCAGCGCATGTAGAATTTGTGTAGTAACTTTTCCTTCTGTCGATTTATTGAAAATGATATCTTCCATCGTCTGGAAAAGACTATCATCCCCCAGGTCCATAGCTGCAGACCAGATCCTGACCATATTCTGGCCGCCCATCATATGACTTTTCAGCACCTGCTCTTCCATACTGAGGTCATAGCAACAGATCTTGGAAAGACCATGGTAATCCTGAATAGAACACTGCGGAACCGCCTTCATCAGGAAATTTACCTGGTTAGGAAAATACAGTTCCCTGTTAGACGGGGCCCTGAAAGAACGACGATAGTAGCCACGCTGGTAGCTACTGTAGCGAAGTTGCTTCCAGGCATAAATTACGGCGGGGGTTAACGCTTCACCAAATATAAAATAAAGCAGCTGCTTAGGTTCTTCGGCATCCCATTCTTCGGTGCCGAGAAAATTCAGCAGGAATTCATAACGTTTATCACCGTACGAAACTTCTTCCAGGCCATAGCCACGTGAAGTTATCTTGTAATCCGGATGCTCGTTCAGTAACACGAGTCCGGCGGTGGCAGCATGCTGCGTTAACAGGTTATGGGAGGTGGTTCCATCAGCTACGCTTGTCAGCGTGGCAAGCATGTTTTTCATATAGTCAGGCTTCAGCCTGTCTTGCAACAATCCTTTTACATCCATGGTTAAAAATTTATTTGATCAGGACAACTACCAATAGCTGCCAGCCAGAAAAGTCAGTCGAATAAAAGTGATAACGGTAGCAGGTTCCAGGGATATGGTCTGTTCCAGGTCCTGCAATTCCTCTTCATCGGCAAAAACGGCAAACATACCGTCTTTAAAGGCAAGCAGCGCGGTTTCCTGCGCCTGTACCACATCGGCCTTTTGTTCATTGTAATTGACGCCAAAGCCAACCTTTCCGGAAAGTGCCTGTGTGGCAACTTCATCGGAGCTGAGAAAAGGCAGTATATGCTTGTCTGTGGGCCTGTTGTTATATGCCAGTACCTGTTGCTTAACTACTGCCATCAGCAGATCGCTGAGCGTCGGGTTAACGCCTATGTCATCGATCTCTATTTCCTGTCTGGCAATCAGTGCATGTTTCCGGCCTAACTGTTTTACATTTACTAATAGGTTCATTCATGAAAAGTTGGGTCTGGCAAAAATATAAAAAAACATAAGATGGCCATATTAACTTAATACCACCATCAGTAGCAATTTAACGTTACGAAGTTATATCGGGTGAGCATCTTCCCATATACCTGATATCAGGGATATTTTCGAAAATCTGCCGATGATGATTATTTTTTTGTTTCTTCGTATTGTAATTTGATTTGTAACCCAATAATTGAGCCAATGGAGCTACACCACTATTCCCCGGAGATCTTTACCATCAATAATTTTCTTTCTGCAGATGAATGTCAGCACCTGATAGACAAGAGTGAAGGCATAGGCTATGAAGCCGCTACCGTTAATGTGGGCGGCGGACAACAACGTCTCCTTACATCCGTACGCAATAATGAACGCGTCATGCTGAAAGATGATGGTTATGCCACCGAACTATGGCAGAAACTACAGTCCTTTGCGCCGGAAGGTAAATTAAACCGGCATGCCTGCGGCCTCAATGAACTATTCCGGTACTACAGGTATACGCCGGGCCAGCGCTTCAAAATGCACCTGGACGGCCCTTTCATCAGAAACACACAAGAAGCCAGTCAGTATACATTCCTCATCTACCTGAACGATGGCTATACCGGTGGTGAAACCGTTTTCCATACTGGCGAAGTAGTCAGGCCGGAAGCCGGAAGTGCTTTGGTATTTTACCATTCTTTGCGCCACGAAGGCGCCATACTCAGAAGTGGTACCAAGTATGTGCTGCGCAGCGATATTATGTACAAAGAAATATAGACCGGATTTAAATATTACTTTAGAAAGATGACCAGCATTTTCCCTACCCAGTACTCTACCCTGTCAGCGGTAGCACTCAACAATTATATTCAATCCAGGTATGGATTTCAGGGAACCACCTGCCGTATCCTGATGCGAAATGTCAGCGACACCTACGTTATTTCAAATGAAACGAATAAGTGGGTATTTAAGATTTACAGAGATGCTCACCGCAAGTACGAAGAGATCAGCGGTGAAGTAGAACTCCTGGAAAAGCTTCGTGCAGGCGGCGCCAGTGTATCCTACCCCGTTCGAGACCAGGACGGCGTGGCCCTGCAAAAATTCCAGGCGGCAGAAGGCATTCGATATGGTGTATTGTTTTCTTGGGCAAAAGGTGAAGTGTCTACTAACCTCAGCCACGGCCAATTGCAAACATTAGGACATGAGATGGCCAGGCTTCATAACATCAGCGCCGGTATTGACTTAGCGTTTCCACGGAAGCCATTCAACCTGCAAACTACTATCCATGAGCCGCTGGCAGTATTAAAACCAGCATTTGCCGGACTGGATGCGGAGTACAACTATTTATATGAAAAAGGCATAGAAATAGCTGCAGCACTGGAAAAAATAACATCCGGTCAAACTAATACCGGCTATATTCAATTTGACTTTCTGCCCAAAAACTTCCATTTCGATACAGATGACAATGTTACCTTCTTCGACTTTGACTTTGCAGGAAAAGGCTGGATAGCCAATGATCTCATGAGCTTTCTTGTGTGTGGCTTCTTCGATGTAATGAACAACAGGTCAACAATAGCGGAAGCCAGAGAATCATTCGCCAAATTTATGACGGCATATAAGGAAGTCAGGCCCATAAATGACGAGGAAATAGCTGCGTTACCTTTGCTGGGCTATGGTTTCTGGCTATTTTATCTGCAATTTGCCTATGACAACTTTGATGACTGGTCCAATAGCTTCTTCACCAGCAGGTACCTCGCAGCACGTACCGGGCATATCAAAAGCTGGCTGGAACTGGCGCCACAACTGATATAGTTAATGTAATTGCTGCTGCACACCGGCTTTCAGGATAGCCACAGCGGCGGCGGCCTCCTTAGGTGTAAGATGCCCGAAACCCAGTCTCATAGCGGATAAATCGCGATGCTGATACAACAGGGTTTTAGGTATGAAGAGATTATTTTTTGCACATTCTTTACTGAGTTGCATCAGATTGACCGGCTGTTTCCAGCGGGTCCATACGGCGAGGCCGCCGGCAGGCTTTTTAAATGCGATATACTCATCCAGCTGGTCACTCAACAGCTCCGTGAAATGGTCGCGGCGCTCCTGGTATACTTTCAGTGATTTTTTCAGGTAGCGGTGTATCTCCCCTTCTTCGATCATTTCTCCCAACACCTGCTCCATCAGCACATCTCCCTGACGGTCTATTATTCCCAGGTGCTTGCGCATCTCTGTCATCAGGTCTTCCGGGGCCACGATAAAGCCTGTACGAAAACCTGGTGCCAGCGACTTCCCGAACGCACCTATATAGATCACCATACCGTTTTTGTCGGCGCTGGCCAGCGGCAGCACCGGACTTTTATCATAGTGGAAATCATAATCGTAATCATCTTCCAGGATAACAAAGCCGAATTCTGCGGCCAGGCTCAATAACTCCAGGCGTCGGGCAGCACTGAGCGTTACCGTTGTAGGATAATGGTGGTGTGGTGTGATATAGAGCATACGAATGGTATGCTGCTCGCAGATTTTGCGCACTGCCGTCACATCAATTCCATCCTCATCAATAGGTACCGGCATGATGCGCGCCCCTGATTTCTGGAAAATCATGTTTACGGAGAAATAACTCAAAGAGCCCACCAGCACTATATCTCCAGCAGATAATAAAATCTCCGAGGTAATATATACGCTCATTTCCGTGCTTCTGGTGATGAGGATATTATCATTGGAGATATGTAGTCCGCGGGTAAGATTGAGGTAGTTGGAGAGATGTCTTTTAAAAAACTCGCTGCCGTCGTGGTTATAGTAGCCCAGCTTTTTATGGTTGCTTTTCCTTTTCAGGTTGGCGCTATAGAGGCTCGACAGGTGGTCTACCTGTGTCAGGCGGATATCCGGGGTACCGTCGTTGAAAACGTATTCGCAGGAAGAGTGTTCGAAAGGGTTGTCCAGCAGGCTGGATTTGCGGAAGGCGAAGCCGGTGGTTTTAGGGTAGGCATCCAGCTGTAAAGGTGCTGCTGTCCTGATTTTATGCGGTCTGGCAGCAGATTTTGCCAGTACAAAGGTACCGGTATTGGGTCTTGTTTCCACCCATCCCTGGGCGTCCAGCTCTTCGAAAACTGCTACGATCGTGTTGCGGTGAACGCTCAATAACTCGCTGAAGCTGCGGGTACCGGGTAGTTTGGCGCCTGTAGGCAGGTAGCCCCGCTGGATCGCATTGATCAGCTGATTCGCGATCTGGAGGTATACCGGCGTCGCCGACGACCGGTCTATCTGTACAAAGCTCTTATATGGAACCGCTGCCGGACTACTCATTTTGCTGGATTTAGGCGTTTGTTTTTAACAGACCGGCAAGATAATAAATAAACCGGACTAGCTACAATATAAAATCCGGCCCATACCAACCATCCGGCAAGCCCTTACATTTGAATCGAAACTTCGTATAATATGTACCAGCTTTTACAAGATATCGTAGGACAGCCGGCCCTACACAGCAAATGGTTAAATACCCTGTCATTTATGGAAAATGCAGGTGCCAAAAAGATCTCTGCCTGTGAGCATCCGTCGCTGGTAGACCTCATACAGCTGAAACATGCTGCCGAAGAACACCGCCATGCCTTCTACCTGAAAAAGCAAATCCTTAAACTGGACCCGGAAGCCTGTAAAACCTACCAGCGCCATGAACTGCTGGCACCGGACCATACCCGTCATTACCTCCACCAGCTGGACATACAAACCTGCCGTTACCTGAAACACCACTTCCAGCTTAGCGGCCAGGCACTCAAACATGCAGCCTACCTCTATGTCACCTATGCCATAGAAGTAAGGGCAGATGAACTCTACCCGGTATACCAGCAAGCCCTGGATGAGGCCAAAAGCAAGGTAATGGTAAAGTCCATCATCCTCGAAGAAGAAGGCCACCTCGAAGAAATGATACAGCAACTACGCCACTTCAGCTCCCATTGGGAATTGCACGCCCAACAGATCCAGCGACTGGAACAGCAGCTGTTCGACGCCTGGACCGCCGCCGTGGAAGCAGAAGTGAATATCTACGCATAAATACATTTAAATATATAAGGAAGCATGACCACTACAATCAGACACGACTGGACCCAGGCAGAAATCCAGGATATTTACAACCTGCCGCTGATGGAGCTGGTGTACCACGCCGCCACTGTTCACCGTGAATTCCATTCGGCAGACAAAATACAGGTATGCACATTACTGTCAATTAAAACGGGCGGTTGCCCGGAAGACTGCTCCTATTGCGGCCAGGCAGCACGCTACCATACAGATATCAAAGTACAGGCCCTGTTGCCTACCGAAACCGTTATTGAACACGCACAAAAGGCTAAAGACAACGGCTCCACCAGGTTCTGTATGGCAGCAGCATGGCGCGAAGTAAGGGATAACCGCGACTTCGACCGTGTGATCGACATGGTGAAAGGCGTGAATGAACTGGGCATGGAAGTATGCTGCACCCTGGGTCTCCTGACCGAAGAACAGGCTGTACGCCTGCAGGAAGCAGGATTGTATGCCTACAACCACAACCTCGACACATCCTCAGATTATTATAGCGAAATTATTTCCACCCGCAATTTTGATAACCGCCTGCATACGATCAATAATGTCAGGAAAGCCGGCATCACCGTATGTTCCGGTGGCATTATCGGCCTGGGCGAAACCCATGAAGACCGTATATCCATGCTGCATACGCTGGCTACCATGCCCAAACATCCGGAATCCGTACCGGTGAATGCACTGGCTCGCGTTAAAGGCACGCCGCTGGAAAACAACCCCAAAGTTGACAACTGGGACATGGTGCGTATGATCGCCACCGCGCGCATCGTTATGCCGGGATCAGTAGTACGCCTGAGCGCAGGACGGATTGAAATGACCGAAGCAGAACAGGCCTGGTGCTTCATGGCCGGCGCCAATTCCATCTTTACCGGCGAACGCCAGACCCTGCTGGTGACACCGAATCCGGGTGTTTCAGAAGATATGCAGATGCTGCAGACACTAGGTTTGAAGCCAATGGAGAACAAGAAGGAAGTTACTCATTGCTAACCCCAACAACAAAAGCAAACTGGCCTCTACTATGCAGAGGCCAGTTTTTTATTTAGATAACTGTTTGTGCCTGCTTGCTTTATCATACACATTATTATATATTCGCATCTTTCAACCAACTGTCAGAGCAAAATATCTACACTGTTCCTGTAAATGTCAACGAATGAATCCTTGGAATGCAATTCGTTTTTCGGGCCATATCTTAAAAGGTGTGCTCACTATTATGCGTACACGAAAAGAGGAAGCACGCCGTGCCGCCACTCTGATCGGGGCTTTAGAAAACAATACGGGCATCCGGTTGTCGCCGGAGGTACGGAAGAAAGTCGTCAAGAGCTATTCTATTTTTGTTCCGATGACCTGCGACCTGTTTACCGGGCTGCATGGCCGCACTACCACCATAGCAGAAAAAGAGCGGCTACTGCTATATTTCATCTGCAGCAGCCTGTTTGATGATTTCTCTGACGAGAAATTACTCAACAATCATCAGCTACGGGAAATAATGCTTCACCCGGCCACCTATCAGGCACAAACTGCGGAAGAAAAACTCTTTATCCATGCATCCCTGCGATTACGCGCAGCCGTTATTGACAAAGCAGGCTACGAACATGTAATGGAACAACTGCTGGAATCGCAGCTAAATTCTGAAAAACAGTTCAACCCGGCCATTGCTGATGAAGAGCTGGAAGATATCACCTTTAGCAAAGGCGGCAACTCCTTGTTGCTGGTGCACTTTTACCTGGATGTGCCGGCAACTGAAGAAGAGTGCAGCTGCTGGTATTTACTGGGGGCCATCATACAACTCACCAACGATCTGTATGATATCTATAAAGATTTGCAGGAAGGTATTCATACACTCCCCAACAGAATGGAATCCGCCTATCAATTCCGGCAATACTTCGACAGTATAGTATTACAACTGGAAAGTCATCTGCATAAACTACCCTACACGCATAAACGAAAACACGCCTTTCACCTGGGACTTGCTTCCATCTGCTCTTTCGGTCATACTGCACTGGAGCAGCTGGTCAGGCTACAGGGAGCGGCAGAAAGGCTTCCGCCGCTGCATACCGTACCCAGAAAGGAGCTGATCACAGATATGGAAAAAGCAGCAAATATCTGGGCCTGCATGAAATACTGCTACCTGCGCACAAGCACTACTGATAAGATCAGACCAATTGCCCTGCCTGCAGACACACTGCCACAGCAGGAGCAATATGTGGCGTAAAGCCATATTTGTCAGGCATCTACCTAAAAAAAGCTGCTATAGACAGCAGCTTTTTTTAGGTAGATGATTATTTAGTTTGTAACGCCTCCGGCCACGGCTTCTTCCGGGAACCGGCGTGCCTGGATTTTATCATATTCCTTTACATAATCGGGATGCTCTGTTCCCATCAGGCGGTCCCACACACGGAAATACAAGCCATAATTGCCTTTGAATTTGCTATGGTGCAGGTTATGGTGCACGGAAGAATTAAAGACTTCAAACAACACGCTGTGCCTGAATTTGCGCGGCATAATCTCATACCCCAGGTGTCCATACACATTTATCATGAATCCCACTACCGTAAACAGCAGCACTGTCAGCGGGTGCATTGGCATGATCATGGTGATAACCAGCAGTACGCCACCTTCCGCAATGGCTTCCAGCAAGTGAAAGCTGTAGGATGTCCAGGGCGATGGATTGGTGCTGCGATGATGCACCAGGTGGGTAAGATTAAACAGTGATTTATGGTGCAAAGTGCGGTGCATCCAGTAGAAATAGGTATCGTGTACCACCAGGCTAAGGGCCAGACTAACAAAAATATACCAGATCGGATAGTCGTTGATGTTAGTATACAATTGCGTATAGCCTTTTACGGGAGTAAACATGATCACCACGGATATCACGGTAAACACTAATGTACTCTGTAGAGAATGCCATACTTCACGGATGAAATCCTTTTTGCCGGCGGCTTTCAGCTGTATCTTCTTCGAAGAAAACTTCCTGGGCAGCAGCAGGTAAAAAATAATAAACGGTATTCCTGCCAGCAGGAAATAACGAATTGTGGATACGGTAAAAATCCTGACGATGGCTGCTAAGATTGGGTCCATGCTCACGTAAATTGATTATTGGTTAGTTGATCAAATTTACAATGGGAGCAGGTTACACGTGGTTAACAATGGATAAGAAATCAGATTAACAAAAGTTAATTTTTGCGGCCTTTGTCGTGCAAACGTTTCCTGATACGGCTCAGGGAAACAGGGGTAATCCCCAGCATGGAAGCGATGTATTTGTCGGGTACGCGGTTCACGATATCCCAGCGGCTGTCCAGGAGGCGCTGGTAGCGTTCTTCGGGGGAAAACATCACAAAAGATTCAATATTTTCCAGCGCTTCGGAAAGCATTCTTTTCAGGAAGAATATACGTAGTGGCTCGAATTCCGGGCGTTCACGGAGTACGGCCTCCAGTTTATCGTAATCTATTTCCACCATGGTAGCGGGTTCCAGGGCGCGGTAAATAAATCTGGCCGGTTGATGGTGAATAATGGTATCATGCGAAGCGATGAACTGCCCTTCCCAGCGGAGAAACAAAGTGGCTTCGTCGCCATTGGCTTTGGTTGTATAGGCGCGGAGCATCCCTTTTTCGATAAACGCCAGCTTCCTGGAAGTATCACCCTCACGAATATACGCTTCTCCTTCTTCCAGCTTTACGGTAGTGGTTAAAGCAAATAGCGGCGTCAGATCGGCAGCCATCACTCCATTTAACTCCTGCAACAGCGTTTGCAGCACATTTATCGAAACAGACATTTAAATATTTTTAATTTTTTACCGGGATAGTTCCGCACCGGAGGCGCAGAACTATCCCGTATTTGAAAGGATGCCGCAGGCATCCTTTCAAATACGGGAGGCTGGCATAAATCTTACCCAATAATACTTATAAAATTTCTTTCAGGAACATTAAGGTATGCTGCCATGCTCTCTTCGCCATTACTTCATTGTAGTCAGGAGAGGTTGGATTGGTAAAAGTATGCTTACTATGCGCATAGGTAATGATCTGCCAATCGGCTTTACCTTCATTCATTTCGGTGATGAGGTTTGCCATATCTTCCGGCTTCACGCTGCCATCATCAGCAGGGTTTTCTATCAGCATTTTCGCGGAGATAGGGCCATTTTTGCGGTCGGCGGCTTTAGCGAGGCCTCCATGAATAGAAACGATACCCACCACAGGCAGTTCGCCGCGAGCCGCTTCCAGCGCGCCGCTACCGCCAAAGCAATAACCGATCACGGCTACTTTGGTAGCGCCTTCTTTCTTCAGCTGCTCCAAAGCCGCTGCAATACGTCGCTGATATGCTTTATAGTCCTGCTTGTACTGGGAAGATAATTTACCCGCGCCTGCGTTATCGGCCGGGGTATTGCCTACGCCGTAGATATCGGCCACAAAAGCAATATAGCCTTGCTTTTCCAGCTCCAGCGCCGCATGTTTTGCCTCCTCATCGATGCCCATCCATGCAGGCAGAATGAGGACGCCAGGTAATTTCTTACCTGCATTGGAGGTAACCAGTCCACTTAATTTCTGGGAGCCTTCCGTATAGTTAACGGTTTTCAGGTTCTGTGCAGATGCAGCCAGTCCCGAAAAAATCAGTGCCGTCATAACAATGAGCTTGTACATGTGAATATGTTTATACCTGAAAAATACAAATGTTTAAGATCATTTATATACCACCGGTACAATAACTGCTATATAAAACAATAAAATCAGCAAGTGGTTTAGGCACAAACATGATCAGGTATTATATGCAATCGTTTTCAGCACTTAGGAAGGCAAAAAATGAAAATCCTTTGTATCATCACCCATCATCTGCATGTGGATTAGTAATAATACAAAGGATACTTATTAAACAAAACACCGTACCTGTAAATTATTTATAACCCTTTTACAGGTGAGGCTGCATAAAATCTGGCAAAGGTCTTGTCAGCGGCAGTATTACCTGTTGATAGTTAGCATGGATATAATCATAGATATCAGCCATGGAATAGGCATAGGTATTGACACGATTAAAATGTACCAGATACGTTTGCGTAATGATGAATGCAATATCTTCATTTGTATAGCTGTCATATACAGGATATGGATCATCATCTAACTGGCCAAGATTATATGATTCAAATGCATTAATTACCAGCTGATCAATGGATCTTGCCTTGGCTTTGGCTGCTTCTGCGAGGTTAATATCAACATCTACCGATGGCCCGGGATCAATTCCGACAACATCCCCGGCAGAACGCAAAAAGAAGACGCAGAACCTATAGGTGACCTGGATACCTATCAAACGTTCTTTAAAACCATTTAATGCCAGCGAAGATAAATTGCCTGGAAAACTTGAACTACCTAAATAGTTCAAAACGTCTTTTGTTAACGTGGCCATATTCTGATTATACTCATCAATGCAGTTATCTGATCCAAAGGCCGACTTCGGAAGGTCATCTCCGGTAACGTTATTATTCGCCTTTCCTATCGCCACGAGATAATTATACGTATCTGTAAAATCCTGGTACGCAGCCTCCATAAATAAACTATCCGCCCCTAAAACAGCTACCTGCTGATTATAATCAAGACTGGTAACATTTAGCTGCTGCATACGCCGAATGCCTTTCTTGACCAGTAATACACGATCTTGCTGAAATTCAGCTGTCAGCGTATGTTGGCGGATCACATCATACACATCCCCATTCTGGTTAGTGGTAAGCGTCATAGACTTCTTTTCCGCGGAGAATTGCTGTAGCTGAGGATCAACAGTAATTGATACTTTAGTACAGCCATTCAAAATGAAAATAAGGGACAAACTAAAAAATACTACAGGAATAAATTTCATAAATAGGTTTTGGTTATTAAAATGTCAAAACTGGATTACAGGTCAAATACCATCCTTTACTAACAAACAATCTAAATAATTACTACAGGTACGAGTGTAAACAAACTTAACCATTAAATTCCGTCTTCCCGCACTAAAATCCTACTGGATAACTTACACATTCTTCCGGCAACAGGATACCATAAAAACACAACAGGCTGCTCAATAATGAGCAGCCTGTGCGGGGTCTTTCTATACTAAATCCGGGCAAATATCTACTGTAAATCCCAAATACCTGCACTACGTTCCAGGTTGATCAGTGCAGCGGCATAGTTGTACTGCGCCTGATAATAATTCTGCTGAACATCGTTGTAGGTACGTTGTGCATTCAACACTTCGAGCAAAGAGGTTTCACCACGCTTGTAACTATAAATCTTTCCTTCCAATACTTTCTCTGCTTCCGTCATCAGACCGCTCCTGTACTGGGCTACCTGTTTTCTGGCAGCTTCATAGTTCATATAGGCCTGCGTAACTTCTGTGCTTATCTGTAGTAATACTTCCTGGTATTGCACTTCAGACTGCTTCAGGGTATATTTTGCTGCCTTCAGCTCCCCTTTATAGGTATTGGAAAATTTTAAAGGGATGGCAATGCCTGCGCTTACACTCCTGTAAGCCGGCGTAGGTGCTATTTCGTTGGTAGACTCCCCGTTAAACTGCAAGCCTGCATTAACGCCCAGGTCTATTTTACGGTTAGCCTTTGCCAGTCGTAACGTCTTTTCCGCCACTGTTTTACTGCCTTTGGCGGCCACTACATCGGCACGGTTATTCTGCGCATTATCGATCATGTTCATCAGCGGAAAATCCCTGTTCAGGTTTTCAAAATCACCGACAGGCAACGCCAGCGTATCCCGCTGCTCCTTACCCATGAACAGATTCAGCTGCACCAGTGATGTTTTCCAGTCGGCCTCGCCCTGGTAAAGGGTATTGAGCAGGGTTCCTGCTTCCAGCTTCGACTGGCGCGCGTCCACTTCCATAATAGCGCCCAGTTTGAACCGGATTGAATCGGCATCTGCCAGCTGTTTCATGGTACGGTAGGAATCTGTCAGCACCTTATACTGATAGTATTGCTGTAAGGCATTGTAATAGGCCAGGGCAGCGTCGGCACGCAGGTTGCGGAAATAGTCCTGCAACAGGGCTTTGCTTAGTTCAGCCTGGCTTTTAGCCAGCCCTATCCTGGCAGGTCTTTTACCGCCCAGTTCAAACGTGGTGCTGAGTGCCGCGTTATAACCGCGGCCCAGCTGCAGGGTAGCCTGCTGGTTATCAAAGTAACCGAGTGACAATTCCGGGTCCGGGAATACTTTGGCACTTTCAATACCTGCTTCCGCAATGCTGACATCATACTGCGTAGCGATGTATCCCAGGTTCTGTTTGCCCACCTTGCCCAGGTACTGATTCAGCGCCAGGTCTGTGTGAATAAAACCGGTATCTGTCTGCGCCTGTGAAGAGAAGCCTATACCGGCCAGCATCAATAGCAGGAGCATCTTTTTATATTGTTGGTACATACTATTAATCATTTTAGTGGGAAGAATTATCTGCTGCCACCTGGCTGTAATCATTGTTTCCCCATTTCTTTTCCAGCAGGTAATACAATGCAGGCAATACGAACAGTGTAATAGCGGTGGCTACAAAGAGACCGTATACAATTACTGTTGCCAGTGGCCTTTGTACGTCAGAACCTATACCAGTGGCCAGCGATGCCGGCAGTAACCCCAACGCAGCCACGGTGGCGGTCATCAGCACCGGACGGAAACGATGCTTCGCTCCTTCTGTCACCGCCGTGAGCAGTTCATACCCCTGCTTTCGTAAGTCGTTGATATGTGATATCAGGATGACCCCATTTTGTATGGCCACACCAAATAATGCGATAAAACCTACTGCAGATGAAACGTTCAGCGTCATACCACGTACGTTGAGTGCCAGCATACCACCGAATAAGGCCAGCGGCACAATGCTCAGTATCAGGCCTGCCTGTCTGAACCTGCCAAAGGCGCCGTATAACAGCAGGAACATGATGGCCAGTGCCAGCGGCACGATCACGGCCAGCCTTGCATAGGCGCGGTTCTGGTTCTCGAATTGGCCGCCCCAGGCGATATGGTATTTGTCGTGATCGTATTTTACAGAAGATTCTATCTTTTGCTGTGCTTCATTCAGGAAGGTAGTGAGGTCTGTTCCGCGCAGGTTCAGCTTCACTGTCAGGTGACGCTTGTTCATTTCGCGGGTGATGGTACTTTCACCGGTAGCGGTTTTTACGGTCGCCACCTGCGATAATGGTATCTTCGCGCCGGTGGAAGATGTCAGCATCAGGTTGGCTATCTTCTCCGGTGTATTTCTGCTGTCTTCATCATACCTGCATATCACGTCATATACCTTATTTCCTTCAAACACCTGTGATACGGCCTTTCCGCCGATGGCCACTTCTATCAGCTCGCTCACATCGCTAACGTTTACGCCATACCGTGCCATAGCGTCTCTGTCTGCCGAAATCTGTAATTGCGGCAATGGCGGTTCCTGGTCAATGGCCAGGTCAGCAGAGCCTTTCACTGTTTTGAGCGTGCCAAGTACTTCTTCGGCTATACGACGGGTTTCGCTGAAATCATCTCCATAAATCTTTACTACCAGCTCACTATGCGCCCCTGCGATTTTATCCATCACCCCATCGATCATAGGCTGACTGAAACCTACCGTATATCCCGGCATAGCAGCATATTCCTTCGCGAGATCGTTGATCAGGTCTTCTTTGGTACGGCCATGCTTCCACTCTTTATAAGGCTTGATGCCAATACTGCATTCGAAGTGGGAGGCTGTCCACGGATCGGTACCATCGTCGTTGCGGCCCGCCTGTACCATCATATAGGTTACTTCTCCAAATTTCATGGTATGTGCACGCAGACTATCACTCATCTCTTTCGACTTTTCCAGCGACACACCCGGCGGGAGCTGCACCTGTACCCAGATAGAACCTTCGTCCAGCGGCGGCAGGAAGTCCTTACCAACGGTAGCGGAGAGAATGACAGCACCTGTGAGTACGATGATCAGCGGAATAAATACCTGCTTAGGTTTTTGCATGATCTTACGGATACGGCTATCGTAAAATCCGGTCAGCTTCTCCAGCCATTTGTTATGATAGAGTTTACGCGGTTTGCGGTAAACAGCATAGGCGAGTCCGGGAATGAGCAGCAAAGCCACCGCCAGTGCACCTATCAGCGCATATCCTACCGTAAAGGCCATTGGTGTAAACAACTTTTTCTCTACACGCTCAAAAGAGAATAATGGCAGATAAGCGGTGATGATGATAATGGTGGAGAAGAGAATAGGCCGGGCTACCATCGCTGCATATTGTCCTATCGACCGCTCCTGTAATTCTTCTGCCGGATTATCTTCACGCTTCTTCAATATCGTTTCCATCATTACGATAGCCCCATCCACGATGATCCCAAAGTCAATAGCACCAAGGGATAACAGGTTAGCCGGGATATGCGTAAAATGCATCAGAATGAATGCAATGAGCAGTGCCAGCGGGATGGTAATGGCCACGATCAGGGCCCCACGCCAGTTTCCGAGGAAAACGATGAGCACAATAATCACCAGGCTCATACCTTCCAGCAGTGTATGCGACACCGTATCCAGCGTAGTATCTACCAGGTTTGTTCTGTCGAGATAAGGACGAATGGTAACCCCTTCCGGCAGCAGGTTTTTGTTAAGGTCTTCTACCGCATCATGGATGCCTTTCAGCACCACGGAAGGGTTCTGGCCTTTCAGTAATAACACAATACCTTCTACCCCTTCGCTATAATCTACCTTACGGTCGGTATAACCGAGTATACCTTTACGTTCGAGGTTGCCGTATTTGAGCGTACCTATATCTTTTAAAAATACCGGCACACCATTTACTGATTTCACGACAACATTTCCCAGTCCATCGAGTTTTTTTACCAGACCGATACCACGTACCACATAGCCAAGGTCGCCGCGTGTAAGCACGCTACCACCGGCATTTGCATTGTTATTGTTGATGGCTGTCTGCACATCCCCCAGCGAAAGATTGTATTGTTCCAGCTTTCGCGGGTCCAGCTCTACCTGGTATTGTGTGGTGATACCGCCAAAATTGGTTACATCGGCCACACCCGGCACCTGCCTGATGCGGGGAATGATGGTCCAGGTCTGTAAGTCAGTCAGCTGGCGGAGGTCATGATTTTTGCTTTCAATAATATAGCGGTAGATCTCACCGATCGGCGATGTCAGCGGATCCAGTCCCGGCTTGGCGCCATAAGGAAGGTCCACATCATTCATACGCTCTGTGATCCTTTGCCTGGCCCAGTAATCATCAATTCCATCATCAAATACAATGGTGATGATACTCAGTCCGAACGTGCTTTTGCTACGCATTACGTGCATGCCGGGCATGCCATTGAGTGCGCGTTCTACCGGAATGGTGATTTGCTGTTCTACTTCTTCTGCAGCGAGTCCGGGCACCTGTGTAACCACCTGTGAGGTAACATCGGCGATATCCGGGTAGGCTTCTACAGATAATTGTTTCCAGGAATAATAGCCGAAAACACCCAGCAGTATGAATAGCGCTGCTAACAGCCAGCGCTTTTGTATGGCAGTAAGTATTAATTTCTTCATGTTCAGTACAGGGGTTATTTAGCGTCCAGTAAATAGAAGCCGCCGGAAGAAACGATCTTATCTCCGTTATTCAGACCAGACTGAATAACTACGCGGTCGCCAACAGTAGCGCCAGCAACCACCTTACGACGGATATACCTGTGAGGTGCTATCTCTATAAATACAAAGCTGGCATCATTCATCTGCATCAGTGCTTTGGCAGGTATCAGGATAGCATCCGTGGGAGCATCTACAAAATTCACGGTCACGTACATACCTGGTTTCAGCGTATGGTCAGCGTTATTGGCTTCAATCAATACTTCCACGCTACGGGTGGACTCATCCACGATTTCATTCACGTGATATACCTTGCCTTTAATATGTTTCTCCGGAAGTGCTGCAATTTCGATATTGCATTCGTCCAGTTCATGAATAAAGCGGATATCTTTTTCCTTTACCTGTCCGGCAATCCATATTTTAGAGAGATCAGCCACCGTGGCCACACTCGCAGCATCATCCTTAATAAACTGACCCAGCACCACTTTATTCTCTACCACTTCACCAACGATAGGTGCATGTACGACTAATGGTTGTCCTAACGATAACTTATCCGGGTCTGCCTTAAACAGGCGGATGCCGGCAGCGGCATTTTCAAATTCTTTCTTTTCAACATCATAGGCTGTCTGTGCTTCTTCCAGGTCTTTTTGCGAGCCTACCCCGTGTGTTACAAGGTCTTGCTGACGTTGCAGGTTTTTACGTGCCTGTTCCAGTTGTGATTTCTCCTGGAAAAAGACTTTCTGTGCCTGTATAAAATCAGGTGATGATATTTCAAACAGCGGTGTGGATGGGGTAGTTTTCATGCCCAGGTGAAGGTAGGAGCGGGTTACCCTACCCTGGAAAGGAGGTGCAATTTCCGCATACTGCGTAGGGATAGCTTTCACAGTACCAGCGGTAAAGAGTTGCAGGCGATAGGGTTCTGTTGTCACTACCGTATCTTTCAATTTACTGATAAGATTAGAATTGAGCGGTATCGTTACAGTATCTCCGTTATTTGTATAGGAAACCGTTTCATTGCCGCCCTGGGCCTGTTGGCAGGAAACACCGGACATTACCATTCCTGCTCCCATACATAGCAGCACAAGAGATTTCATGCCATGCATATGGACTTGTTTTACAACCATGATTTTAGATTTTACTCGCCTTTGTTTTTTGTTGAATTGTGCAGATATATGCTGTGATCAGTAATAAGGAATACTATAAAGTTGTAGGTACATGTTGATGGTATAAGGCTCCTGGCAAAGGATAGCCATTGCCATCCTACAGCGAAGAGCGGTTTGTCAAATGATTTACTTCCGAAAATGAACTATCCATTAGTCAGATCATTATTTTAAATGCAGTGCAAAAGTAAAATAGCCTCAGAAAGAGGCCATTAGAAGGGGTATAAAATCTTATTAGAAAAATATTAGAGAGAACCAACGCACCGATGCCAAAGGCATCGGTTACAGAATAAAACACTGTTAATCAGCAATTGCCAGTGCTTCTACAAAAGAGAGGTCCGCATTGCTTTCTTTGTGCTTCCTTCCCCACTGGCTTAACTGCGCCCATATTGGCACCAGCTCCCTGGCAATGGCTGTCAGTTCGTAATCTACCCTTGGTGGAACTTCGGCATATACCGTTCTTTTTACCAGTCCTGCTTTCTCCAGCTCTTTCAGCTGCAATGCCAGCATCCTTTCTGTAATGCCGCCAATGGCATTACGCAGCTCGCTGAAACGTAACTTCCCATGCTCCAGATTGCATAATATCAACAGTTTCCATCTGCCGCCTACCATGCAGATAGCATAAGTCAGATCACACGCTTTTATATATTCTTCATTGATGATGTTGGTCGAATTTGTCTTTCTTTTTCCCATTACTTACAAATTTGTTAGTACCATACAATTAGCTGTATACTATACAAAAGTAAGGATAGCGCAATAATTTTGAAGCTCAATTTAAATTATGACGAATATGAACAGGATATATGCAACATGGATAGGCTTAATAATGGCCGGCAGCGCCGTAGCACAGGAAAATCAACTGACAGCAAAACTGGATGAGCTATCCGCAAGATTAGTCACACAACAGTCAGTTACCGGTATTAACGTGCTGGTAATTAAAGACGGTAAAACAGCTTATAATAAAGCCTTCGGATATGCCGATATGGAGACAAAACGCAAATTACAAACGGACGATATATTCCGGGTGGCCTCTCAAACAAAAGCCATCACCAGCGTGGCCGTCATGATGCTATGGCAGGATGGTTACCTCCTACTCGACGATCCCATCTCAAAATATATTCCCGCCTTCAAAAACCCAAAGGTACTGGCCTCTTTCAACCCGGCAGACAGCAGCTACACCACTGTGCCCGCCAGCAAAGAAATCAGCATCAGGGACCTCCTGCGTCATACTTCCGGACTCAGCTACCCTACCTTCTCCTCCGATCCCCGGTTCAATGCCATTTACGCCAAATCAGGGACAGCAACCGGCATTGGTAGTAAAGGCCTGTTAAAAGACAAAATAGCCCTGCTGGCAAAGCAGCCGCTCGTACACAATCCCGGAGAAGCCTTTACCTACGGCCTCAGCACCGATGTGCTGGGATATCTCGTAGAAGTGATAAGCGGCATGCCACTGGACGAATTTTTCCGCAAACGCATATTTGAGCCACTGGACATGAAAGATACCTACTTCCATCTGCCGAAGGAAAAAGCTAACCGGCTCGTTAGCATCAGCGAAAAAACTGACAAAGGATGGGCTACAATAAAACACCTTATCTATGAAGGAAACCCGGCAGACTACCCCCTGAAGAAGGACACCTATTTATCCGGAGGCGCAGGTTTAAGCACCACTACCACCGACTATGCAAAGTTCCTGACCATGCTGCTGAATGGCGGCAGTTACAATGGTAAACAGCTCCTCAGCAGCAACACCATTGCCCTGATGACTACCAACCAGCTACCACAGGCAACGATAGCACACGGAGAACCTGATCGCCGCTTCGGGCTGGGCTTTGAGCTGGTGACACCGGAAAATAAATTTAAATATGCAGAAAACCCTGGTACTTTCTATTGGGGCGGCGCATTCAACACACAATACTGGGTAGACCCGGCCGCAAAGATGATTGTACTGATCTTTTCGCAGGAGTACCTGCCGGCAGACTACTTTGAGCTGCAAACCCGCTACAGTAACGTAATCTATTCCCATCTGACTAAATAATAACAGGCAGGCATAAACGAAAAAAAACAGGATGAAAAAATATGCATATATAGGCAGTCTGGGCTTCCTGGGCGTTATTACCACAGAGTTTGGCGTAATAGGAATATTGCCACAGATAGCTGCGCATTATAAAATAAGTATAGACAAAGCCGGACTATTGCTAAGTTCTTTCGCGCTGGTAATAGCACTCACCGGGCCTTTCATGACATTGCTGGCATCTGGCTACGACAGAAAAAAGATCATGCTGGCATCTATCGGCTGCTTCCTGATCACAGGCGTGGTTTCTTCCTGCTCTCCGCCCTTCTGGTTGTTGATGGTGGTACGCATACTACCTGCATTCCTGCAGCCGGTATATATTGCCACAGCCTTGTCTGTGGCAGTTTCCAGGGGCAACAAATCGAATGAAAATGAACTGATGAGCATCGTATTCAGTGGGGTAACCTTAGCCATGGTTACCACGGTACCGCTGGCCACCTATCTTGCCAGCATCTTCACCTGGGAATATTCATTCATGGTGCAAACAGTGGTCAGCCTGATTGCCCTGCTGACGATATATTTCGGACTGGAGAATATGCCGGTGACAGCGAAGAAATCTTACGGGAGTCAGCTGAGCATTCTGAGGCAGCCTACTTTTATTGTCAGTACATTGATGAATTTCTTCATGATTTCCGGCTGGTTCTGCACCTATAGCTACTTTGCAGAATACCTCAACAAAGCAAAGGGTATGGACGAAACGATGGTCAGCTATATGCTTTTTGTATTCGGCATCATTGGCGTTGTTGCTACGTGGTTAGCAGGGAAAATGCTCAACAGGAATATTACGGCAACAACTGCATTCTTTCTTTCCGGTACTTTGTTTATTCCGGTATTGCTGCACTGGTCCAACGGCAATATGGTGGCCACTGTAGCGGTAATCGGCCTGTGGGGATTTATGTATTCGCCGGCATTTCTGAATGCCTCTACCTATATGATTTCCTCGGCGCCGCATGCACTGGAGTTTGCCAATAGCCTGGCTACCTCTTTCGGTAACCTGGGCGTTACGTTAGGCACTACTGTCGGTGGATGGATCATTGCCAGCAAAGGTGTACAGTATACCCCCTGGATGACAATCGTTTTCGGGGCGCTGGCATTTGTGATGATATTGTTGCGGGCTTCGCTGGAGAGGAAGGAATCGTATGCGATGAAAGAAGAGTGTTTACAATAAACTTAAAATAATGTACTGATAACCTGGGTCTTTATTGAGAGACCCAGGTTATCAGTAAACGATGACCAAAAAGACAAAACCCAGGTACCCATCGCCAGCTATATTCGTTTTCATTTTACAGCATGAATTCATATATTTATTATTTATAATAAATATACCTATGAAAAAACTACGCATGGCCTTCCCGCTCTGTATCGCTATATTGCTGTCCCTGCCTGCATTTTCGCAGCAATTTACCTCTATCAAATCGGAATATGAGAATGGCGATTATTGGCATGTCATATATGCTTTAAACAACAAGATAATTTGTCTGGAATATGCTTCTCCACACAGTGCATTTAATTATAACAGAAATTATAATCATACCAACATGGTTGTCCTGGACGATCAATTAAAAGTGATAAAAGAAAATGAATTAGAGGCACTGGAGAAGAAAAAACTTATAACTACCTATACACAAAATAATGAACTATATGCCTGTTATCAGGATAAGAAAAACATGGTTGGCTTATACCAGATAAACGCCGATAACAACACGGCCACATTAAAGGAAAACCTGTTTACCGCGCGGCAGGACGACTACACGATGTACAGTGGCGAATCCGAGAATAAAAAATACTTCTTTATAATGTACAGGACCTATGAATCAAAAGAGTCAGGTACTTATGACCTTCAAATTTTTGATGAGCACATGAAAGCTCAAAAAACAATCACGTTTCACGACAAACATACTAAAAAACAGATTGCGCTATTTGATATTGAAATCAGTGATGAAGGAATACTGTATATGGTCACCAATTATCGTCCTGCTCCAAACGATTATATGAAATATGAACTCACCACTGTCAGGAGCGAAAAAGATATAACAACCATTGCTTTACCCACTATTAATGAAGACCTCAAATCAGTTCCAAGCTGGAAACTAAAAGGAAATAAATTAGCATGGATTTCTACACAAAATGGACTAAAAGAATTATCTAACGTCTATTGGGGCAGTTATGACCTGGCGACCAATACCATGGACCCTGTAAAAAACATTGAAATGGTGCAGCCTATCACCAACAAAGCGAGTTTGGAAAATATAATCTGGGCGAAAGATGGAAGTGTATACCTATACTACGACCAGCTGGAATTCTGGAACTGGGGCACCGGAAATCACACAGGTACAGACTTTGGCAGTTTCGACGGCTATGCCATGAAAATAAATACGGATTATACGATGGCCTGGCAGCACACCATCGCCAAAAATCAGTTTGAGAATATGGACAGGAACTATTCCGGAACCATATGTAATGTTGACAGTACCGGCAATATGCATTTATTCTTCCTGGACCTGCTTCAAAATACCAGTGTATCCAATGAAGGTGGCAAAAAACCGGACCGTCTCCTGATTGGTGGAAAAATGCCTAATAGTGGCGTTGCCTATGTATGCATCAACAAAGATGGTAAAGCAGAAAAACACTTTGCCTCCAAAGATGAAACCGATGTACATCATCTGTCACTGGACTCTTATAAATTCAAGCCCGGCCAGCTAGTGTATACTGCGTTTAACATTAAAACCATGGGCAGATCTACCTATAAAATCGGAAAAATAAACTGGAAATAACACTAAACAAAACTGCCATCCTTAATGGTGAAGGAACAGTGCACACAATAACTACCTGACAGGGAAATCATCAGGCAGCAGCTGGCATATACGTCAAAATAAAGCATTGAAAAAGGAAAAGCCGATGGCAATATTTGCCATCGGCATAATATAAAATAAGATTTTATTCCTGGTCCATGGTCATAATATCCCTGTCAAAGAGATACAGACCACTTTTATCATCACCAATCATCTCCAGTTTATCGTTACAATCACGTGCAAGCCTTTCTTCTTCCATTTGCTCCATTACAAACCATTGCAGGAAATTATGGGTTGCATAATCCTTCTCTGAAAGTGCAATTTCAACCAGGTCATTAATACTTTCACTTACCTTCACTTCATGTCTGAATAGTTGCTCAAAGGCAGATTTCAGCGACACGAAGGTCATTACAGGCTGTTCTAATGCAGGGATCACGGCAAAACCACCACGTTCATTTACAAAGTGGATCAATTTAAGCATGTGCATTCGTTCTTCATCGCTGTGGCGATAAAAGAACTTTGTTACACCTTTCAGTCCGGGTTGAATTTCAGCCCAGCTTCCCATGGCCAGGTATGCTTGTGACGACTGCGCTTCCATCAGAATCTGCTGATTAAGTGCATCTTTCATTCTTTGTGATAACATGCTAAAATAATTCAGGTTAAGTACTGGTAATAGATACGATTAGTATAGACTTTAAGATTAAATCCCGGTACATCGGCAAATAATATCAAAAGAGAATACATTTTATCCTTGAAAAATACGGTAAATTAACCAGATTACCTGCTATCATGGGCATAATAAGGATTCCTGCTACCGCTCCCTGCTGCGCCTGCCTGTTTCTATGCCTGCATTCCAGTCGTCCAGGTAACGTTCCAGGACGTCCAGCGGCATACAGCCATATTTCAGCATGGCATAATGAAATGCCGGTGCGCTAAATTGATTCCCTTGTAACTGCATATACTTTGCTTTCAATGCCTTGATTTTTAATTCGCCAATCTTGTAAGACAACGCCTGTCCCGGCCAGGCCATATAGCGCTCAATTTCAGCCGTAGCTATCTCTTTGCTGACCGACTCATGGTCCATCATATACTGAATAGCCTGGTCTTTCGACATCCTGCCGGTATGAATAGCAACATCCACCACCAGTCGTATTGCCCGGTGAATTTCATTATTTAAAGCGCCCATTTTCTGGTAAGGATCTGTGTAACACCCCAGGCTTTCTCCCAGTGATTCACAATACAATGCCCATCCTTCCATGAAGGCGTATAAGGCATTCTGCCGCAGGAATGCCGGTAAGCCAGCCTGCTCCTGCTGCAAGGAAATCTGGTAGTGGTGCCCGGGAATGGCTTCATGTATGAACGTACATTCAATGCCATAAAAGACAACATTGATTTTCGAGGCATCCGGTACCGGCACAAAGAAAGTGCCCGGGCGCTTTTCCTTCAGATTACCCTTGATGTAGAAAGGCCCACCCATAGCGGCCTCCTGGAAAGGATCTACCCGACGGATAACAAAAGCAGTTTTAGGCTCATACTCAAAAAGATCCTTTAGATGTGGCTGGATTTTCTGGTAGATCCCACGATAGGCATTCAATACTTCCTCCGGCGTTTTAAATGGCCTGAACTGCGGATCTGTACGCAGAAAGCGGAAATACTCCTGCAGACTGCCTTTAAATCCCGTCTCCACCTTATTCTGTTCCATAGCCGCTGTAATACGGTTAACCTCGCTGATGCCGAGATTATAGATACTATCCGGTGTCAATGCGGCAGAAGTCGTATACTGCTTAATAAAATACCTGTACAGGCTATCCCCTCCCGGCAATGCCGCCAGCCCTGGCTGCTCCTGCGCATAAGGCAGATAATTGTGTTCCAGGTAGCCCGCCAGTGTATCATAGGAATGCAATACATAAGCCGGGATAATTCGTTGGTACATGACCGTTATACGCTGCTTTTCCTGTGCAGAAAATGAGGCAGGGAACTTATGGAGTGGCATGTAGAAAACACTTTTGGCGGTATCTCTCTCTGCCAGGGCAGCCATTTGCGGAATCATTTTGCTCACCAGCGATTTTGGCAATACCCTGCCCGCTTGCTTACCTTTCTCAAAATTAGCAATGGCGGTATCTGTCCACTGTTTAAAGGCAATCATCCGCCTGGCCCAGTTGTCATAATCCTTAGGCGTCGCAAACGGCTGGGGCCCTTCGCCTGAACCAAAAGAGGCCATATCTGTAGCAACAGCACCGATAAACTGATTAAACGGCATATACTCCAGGTGTAGCTGCAATCCTTCCAGGCTCACATTCAGCATATATTCCAGGATATCATAGTAGATCTGGTCGGCGGCCGACAGGCGGCCACGGTTGAATTGATGCAGTGCTGTTAAGGTAGATTGATAAAACGCCTTTCTTGATTTGAGAAAATCAGCAGCACCATCATTTTGCAGCAGGTCGTCGTATTGATGGTAGCCATCGGCGGTGGCCTGTAATGGGTTAAACCAGGCTTCCTTCTCATTATAACGCTCAAACAACTGATGTAAGGCCTGATTTTGCTGTTGCGCTTTTACCCCGCCCGAAAAAACCAGCGGAACACTTAAAGAGATAAAGAAACGGATCAATTTATTCATAATACTTCGCTTGACAGAACATGCTGAATGGCATTGCTCCTGCAGCGAAGGTAGGACCCTCGTCAGGCGAAAAATTGTACGTAATTAACCTGACTTATAGTTTCTGGTATTGTTTGGGGGTAATACCCGTAAGGCGTTTACAAGTTTTTATAAAGTGGGCCTGATCTGCAAAACCGCAATCATAGGCGATTTCCGTCAGCGATTGCTGTTTGGCCCTTATCATGGCCAATGCTTTTTCAATTTTTATTTTACGGAGATACTCCCCCATTGTACACCCGAAATACCGGGGAAAATACCGGGAGATCGTAACAGGATGCAGCGCTACTTCCACTGCAAGATCCGCAAGTGATAACGGGCTGCTCCAATTGTCGTACATAGCTTCTTTAACTTTTCTTGTCCAGGCAGGACTTAACTCCTGGTCAGCGGCGGGGGCACTGAGTAAATCCAGGCATAGCTGATGTACCGACAAACTACTCCCGATGGCATCATTCAGGTAATGCTCTGCCATAATTGTGATGAGCAGATGGCTGTTCCACTGGGTATTATCACTAAACATCCAGGATTCTTCCGGGATGGCAATATTGTATTTCGTGAAAAATTCGCTGGTAAATTCAAGATTAAAGATCCGGGTACCGGGCAGGTAATCGATATTCTGGTGAGGGATGCCAGGATAGTAATACAGCGATGAACCTGAGCGTTGTTGTCCACTGCCTTTGCCACGCATTTCCTTACTGCCCCCATTCAGGATATGCGAGAAATGCGGGTTTTCATGAAAATGCCAGTCAGATACTGTTCCTTCTTCATAAAAGTTTTCTGAAGCGATGATACCATCAAACAATTGCTGACGTACCGGTTCTCCAACATAGGTTCCTGCTTCCAATAATATGGCTGAGCTATTTTGCATGGTCAATACAAAATAGGAAATTTTCGTGGAATTTGTATAGCTGGCGGGCATCAATAACTACAACAGCTGGCTATTTTCACCAGCTGTTGTAATGTTTATAAGCTTTTACAGCGGCTGCCAGGAGAATTTCTCCCATGGGCCGATGGCTTCACGGTTGGCGATCAGTGGGTCAGCGCCGGCACTTTCAGCAGAAATAAAGCTATTATTCACAAATGCCTGGATACTGATGGTACCGTCTCCGTTGTTGATCCAGCGGAATTTTTCCCAGATGTTGATAGCAGTATGGTTGGCTATCATTGGAGATGCGCCGGCATTATCGGCACAAACGTAACTGTTATTTACGAGGGCTTGTAATGCAATAAGGCCGTTACCGGCATCAATCACCTTAAACTGTTCCCAGGCGCCGACAGCAGTTCTGTTGGCAATTAATGCAGCAGCACCGCCATTTTCGGCACAAACATACTTACCATTGATACCGGCTTTCAGGGAAATGGTTTGTCCTATAGGCGCGGCATCACCAGGATAAGTACCAGGATAGGTAGTTACCAGTGCAATCCTGTCGTAGAAAGTAAAAGGGCGGTCAGTATTACTGGAACAAGCCAGCATCCACGAGCCGGCAGATGGTGTCGTAGGTGTGCCCAGAATAGGATTGGCACCTACACCCGCATCTCCTTCATTGCCACCGCTGCCTCCGCAGCTAAATGCCCTGTTCATATAGTCGGTATGTCTGAAACCAATAGCATGGCCAATTTCATGTGCAATGGTGGTGGCAGCATCGGCACGCTGTGAGCTACCATTGTAGTAATAGGTATTCAGGCGTATAGGACTGGCAGGATTTCCTCCTGTAGGAAAACCTGCACTATACCCCAGTACATTGCTAACTTCATAGAAGGAAATAATGCTGATGTCCGCAGCAGCAGCCGAAGTAGCCCGCTGGAAGCTAAGAGCAAGATGCTGGTTGTTATACCTGCCCAATGCCTGATCAAACGCATTTTGCAGGTAACTGTCAAATCCACCGTCTATGAATACACGAATTGTTCGTGGAGTACCAGTAATCAGGTTATTGGTACTATAATGTTCTACCTTAACTTTTTTACTGTCTTTCTCATTTGCCAGCGCGCTGATCTGTTCAGGCGTCAGGAAAATATCATACTCCACGAGGTAGCCATCTTTGTACTTCATAACACCTTCGCTGGTATCGAAGCCGGCTGTCTTGAGTTTGGCGATAATATCGTCCGGAACCTTAGAAAGGGCCTTATCGCCTTTGTTGCAGGAAAATAAAATTGCTAACAGAAATAGGGTGAGATAACAAAACACTTTTTTCATTTTATATTGATTTTGGGTTCTTTGCTACAGGTATTGTTCGAGGGTTTGGGAAACATCACAATCTACTTTACCCCACTGCAAACCAATTGCACAGGATATAATATTATGGACTCCTATTTACCTGGAATCCGGATGATGAAATTTTTGTAAATTGTTTATTCATCTACCTGAATACCCAATAAACAGCTAACTTAATCGTCTGCATAACAAGACGATTAAAAAATAAATGCTACATGAAAATCCTGATTATCGGCGCCAATGGTACCATTGGCAAAAAACTCACCCCACAATTATCTCAACACCATACCATAATAACTGCAGGTAGAAACAGCGGAGATATCCGTGTAGATGTATCTTCTGAGACATCCATCAAGGCCATGTTTGAGCAGGTAACAGCCATCGATGCCTGCATCTGTATTGCTGCTTCCGGCCCATTGGATGATTTTTCCACACTTACGGAACAACAGCTTTCAGCTGATCTTAAAGGGAAATTATTTGGTCAGATAAACCTGGTACTCATCGGCCAGAAATATTTAAATAACAATGGTTGTTTTACGCTAACCTCCGGGATATTTGCTGACATCCCATACAGGGGAGTGACTGGTGGCGCCATTACCAGCGGTGCTTTACATAGTTTTGTGCTGTCGGCAGCCATTGAATTACAGAGAGGGCTTCGGATCAATGTTGTAAGTCCGGGGATGGCGGAAGATTCCGCAGCCGATTACGGCCACCTGTTTCCTGGCCTGAAACCTGTATCCATGCAGGCACTCGTAGATGCTTATGAAAAAACTATCAATGAAGATATTACCGGGCAGATCCTAAGGGTATACTAGTCAGTAACAACAGTTGCAGCGTTCAAAACAACGCTGCAACTGAAAATTTCTGTACCAGCTTTACTATATAAGTTCCATATGCGTACTGACAGCAATCCTGTTCCAGGAGTTAATCGTAGCGATACACATGATTATCTGGGCAATGGTATGCTCATCGAAAGTCTCTTTCGCTTTTTGATAAGTGGCTTCAGTAAGGCCATGCTGACTTATCAACGTAATTTCTTCCGTCATTTCCAGGATTACCTGTTCAGCGTCGGTAAACAGCGTAGTCTCTCTCCATGCGCTCAATACGAATATCCGTTGTGCCGTTTCCCCCAATTGTAATGCTTCTTTTGAATGCATATTCAGGCAGAAAGCACAGCCATTAATTTGTGATGCACGGAGCTTAATTAAATGTATCTGAATAGGAGTAAGATTGCTGGTTTTAAGATATTGCTCCAGCATATACATTCCTTTATAGGCTTCACTTTCAATTTTATTAATATTAATTCTCTGATCCATAATCTGTATTTTTAAATCATTAATTGAACCTGAGAACAAAATTGAGCAATGTATGTTTAAATAAACTTGAACTGGATTAAGAAATGTGCTTTTTCCGGAGTTTACTGAGATATTCAGGCGTGAATCCCAGGAAAGAGGCTAACAGATACTGAGGAACACGTTGTACAAAAGCTGGGTACTGCCTTACAAAGTTCTCAAATAATTCTTCCCGCGACAACTCATACAACAGCCTGATCCTGTGTTGTGTAGCTGCATAAGCCCGTTGAAATACCAGGTGAAAATACCTTTCCATTTCAGGAAATTCTTTTAAAAGCCGCTCCTGGTGCTCTGCAGAAAGTACCATGACCACCGTTTTTTCAATTGCCTGAATCGTATACTGCGATTTTATACCCTTCGAAAATGCATTAAAATCCGTAGCCCACCAGTTTTCCAACGAAAACTCCACCGTTTGTACGACACCGTTAGTTTTGGTAAAACAGGTTTGCACACAGCCTTTACAAATAAAGAACTTTTCTTTGCACAACTCCCCTTCTTTCATTAAAATTTCTTTTTTGTTGTAGGTCCGCTCTTCGAAAAAATCAGCCAGCGATAATAACCTTTCCTCATTAATGGAAATATATTGCAGGATATGTGTATTGAGATAATTCATAACTGTAAAACTGGTGTAATGTCTATTTATCTAAATTACGAAAAGCATCGGATTCAATGGTATTCCAGTCATTCTGGTAATTAATCGTATATTTCATTACAGATTCTACAAACTAAAAAATGGCACAGGATATCAATATATTAAAAGCGCATGTTTCCAAAACGATTTCTTTGACGGAAGAGGCATTCCTTCATTTCAGCTCGCATTTCAAGCCGCTCTCCTTCAAAAAGGGCCAGGCAATTGTAACGGAAGGCGATAAGGTAGAAGGAGAATATTTTGTGCTCAATGGTTGCCTGAAAGCTTTTTATATTAATGATGAGATAAAGATGCATATCCTTCAGTTTGCCATGCCTACCTGGTGGACCTCCGACTATGACGCGCTCTACAATCAGACCAAAGCAACCATCAATATAGATTGTATTACAGATGCTGAAGTACTGTTTCTCTCCGGAGCCGACCGCGAACGGCTGTGCAAAGAAATCCATGAGGTAGAATATTTCTTTCGCTGGCGCACCAACAGAGGATATGTTGCCGCCCAAAGGCGGCTTCTTTCCCTCATGAACAATGATGCAAAAACCCGGTACGAGGAGTTACTTAAATTATACCCCCAGCTATACACCCTGGTTCCCAAACACCTGATTGCCGCCTATCTGGGCGTTTCCAGAGAAACACTCAGCCGTTTATATAATGCCTCCAACAAAAAGTGATGTAGATCACGTAATCACCCCATAGCGCCTTAGTTACTTTGTATTGTAAATTTTAAAACAAAAAAATACAAAGTATGAAAACGCAAAAATTCAACATCGACGTTACTAAAAGTAATATTGACTGGGTAGGTAAAAAGGTTACCGGCGCCCATAACGGCACCATTCAGCTGAAAGGAGGAGAACTCATTATTTCAGACGGACAGATCACTGCCGGTCAGTTTGTAGTCGATACTACTTCCATCAGGATACTTGACATCACCGATCCGGCTACCAATGCCCAATTTGCCGGACACCTCGCCTCCGACGATTTCTTTGGCATCGACCAGTACCCCGAAGCTACCTTCGTCATCACAAGTGTTAATGATCAACATGTTAGCGGTAATCTTACCATTAAAGGCATTACCAATCCGGTAGCATTCGATATCGCTACCGCCCTCAGCGACGACCTGTTAACCGCTACCGGTAAGATTATCATCGATCGCACCGCCTATGGCATCAGATTCCGGTCAGGAAACTTCTTCCAGAACCTGGGCGACACGCTCATCTATAACGACTTTGAGCTAAACTTTATATTAACCGCAAAAGCAGTCTTAGCACATGTTATTGTATAAATACCGTTTTATGCCATTCGTAAAAATTGATTTAACCCGGGAAGGCGTTACCCGTGAAAAAAAACAGCAGCTTATAAAAGGTATAACTGACCTGTTTACCACCATTCTTAATAAAGATCCGCACCTTACCCACATTGCTATACAGGAAATAGATTTAGACAACTGGGGCTATGCAGGGGAACAGGTATCCGTGTTAAGAGAAAAAAACATCACAGCAGATAAAAAATAGCAGTATGAGCAAACAAACAATTATTGTAACCGGTGCGTCATCAGGCATAGGAGAAGCAATAGCGAAATATTTTCTTGAAAGAGGAGATAATGTTGTCATCAATTCATCTACCCCGGAAAAATTATCATCCGCATACAAAAAGCTCGGATACAGTGAAAATCTGGCCATGGTAGCAGGAGATGTTAAAGATAAAAAGACCGGCGAACAGCTGGTGGCGCTCGCGCTGGAAAAATTTGGCGCCATAGACGTACTGGTAAATAATGCCGGCATCTTCGAAAACAAAGCATTTCTTGAAGTGGACGAAGCATACCTCGATAAATTTTTGAACACAAATCTCAAAGGAACGTTCTTTACTACACAGGCAGTTATTCCGCAAATGTTGTTACAGCAAAGCGGGGTAGTCATTAATATTGGAACGCCACTGGTAAACTACGGGTTAGGAGGAGCGCCGGCAACAGCACCCATTGCAAGCAAAGGCGCTATACATGCCCTGACAGTACAGCTGGCAGCAGAATTTGGCAAAAAGAACATCCGCGTAAATACCATTGCCCCCGGTGTCATCCGTACCCCCATGCATGGTGATGGAAGTGATAAAATGGCCGGCTTACACCTTGTCAACCGGGTAGGCGAAGCAGAAGATATTGCAGAAATGGTATACACTGTGGCTAAAAGCAATTTTATCAATGGTGCCACAATCAACGTGGATGGTGGCATGGGAGCCGGATATAATTTAATTTAAAATGAAAAACATACTTCTGACGGCTTTGCTGGTCTCCCTCTCGTGGACCAGCAAAGCACAAAACAAAACTACCATGGAAACACAACATCAGGATTCCATCGCTATCTCCCAGGTACTGGAGAACAGCTATTTTAAAGGAATTTACGAAGGCGACGTAACCTTATTAAAATCTGTTTATTATCCCGGCACATTGCTATTCGGCGACGTAAAAGGCCAGCCATATGCCAAAACCTTACCTGAATACCTCGACGGCGTACAACATCGCCAAAGTCCTAAAAATTCCGGTAAGCTTTTCAAAGGGGAAATCATTACTATTAAAGTGGTAAATTCCATCGCCATCGCAGAGGTACGGGTAAGCATGTACGATTTTGTCTACCACGAATTCCTGTCCTTTCATAAATTTGACGGAAAATGGCTGCTGGTAAATAAAATGATCAGTGACACCGCCGGCCAGCCCGTTACTGCTACGGAAAATAAAGCATATGTGGTGGCGTATATGGATATTTTACCGGCTTTCGAAAAACAAGTAAAAGATGCGTTGAACGTGATGGCGGAAGAAAGCAATAAGGAACCAGGTTGTGAGCAATTTACCGTAAATACCAAAAAAGATGCGCCATTATCTATTGTAGTCTATGAGATATACAGCAATGAGGAAGCTTTCCAGGTCCATAAGACATCACCACACGCAAAAAATTTCTTCGAATTTGTAAAAGGGAAAATCGTAAACGATCATATTCAAGTCGATTTACTGTCAGGCTTAAATCATTAAACGGATGTGGCATCAAACTAAAGTAACGGAAATATTAGGGATCAGGTATCCTATTCTGCAAGGGCCCTTTGGTGGCAACCTTTCTTCCACTCAGCTGGTGGCCGCAGTATCCGAAGCAGGTGGCTTAGGCGGCTACGGTGTATACACCAATACGCCGCAGGAAATTGCAGACATTGACAAACAAATCAGAAATGCTACCAATAAGCCCTACAATTTAAATCTCTGGGTTTCAGATACTGATGCAACAGAGGGTACTGACAGCCAGTATAAACAGGCAGTACAACTGTTCGGGCCTTACTTTGAAGAACTAGGACTACCAATACCACCTAAACCTGAACCCTATTTATCCAGGTTCGAAAACCAGCTGCAAACTATACTGGATATACAGCCCAGGGTATTCAGCTATATGTTCGGCAAACTAACAGCGGATATTATAGCTGAATGTCACCGGAAAAATATCATCACTATCGGCACCGCCACCACGCTGGACGAGGCCCTGGCACTGGAAGCTACCGGAACTGATTTGATAATTGCTTCGGGATTTGAAGCTGGTGGCCATCGTCCTTCATTCCTGGACAACGCCGCTACTTCGGCCACCGGCACTTTTGTACTGGTGCAACTGATCAGAGAAAAAGTAAAAACCCCCGTGATAGCAGCAGGTGGCATCGCCACAGGTGCAGGTATCAAAGCTGCCATGACATTAGGTGCAGAAGCCGTACAGATAGGAACTGCATTTCTTGCCTGTGAAGAATCCAATGCCTTACCGCTACATCGCGAAATGCTCTTCTCTGAAAAAGCAAAATATACCACCCTTACCCGCGCGTTTAGCGGCCGCCTGGGCCGGGGTATCAGCAACCGCATCTCCGCAGCCACCATCGGTAAAGAAGATCAAATACTTCCATTTCCATTACAACGGCAGTTCATGTCTTCCCTTCGGAAAGGAGCAATAGACAAACAAAAATGGGATATGTTATTCTTCTGGGGCGGGCAAATAGCGCCTATTCTAAAACATAGGAAAGCAGCCGTTTTGATGGAAGCATTGATAAAAGAAGCAACCGCATTGTTCACGACATAAAATTCATTCATTCATTTCCAAATAGGCTGCCCGGGTTTTCTTTGGCAGCTTTCTCACTACCTGCTCCAATGAATGTTTAATCCAATATTTCACTGTTTTATCATTCATATCTCCGTTCAGCGTAATACTGTTCCAATACTTTTTATTAAAATGCCATGCAGCCTCAACACTTCTGTATCGTTCACGCAGCTCTATGGCCTCATCAGGATCACATTTAACAGAGATTTTCAACGAAGCATCATCCATAGGAATTACGGCAAACCATTTGTCATATATTCTGAAAATAAGATACTTATCCCCAAATGGCATGTACTCCGTCGCACCTTTTAATGAAAGGCAATATGCCTGTAATTGTTCAATATTCATACCTACAGGTTTAATATTCAGTTAAATGATTGCCGATATGCCACGGGGGTAACATTCGTTTTATTCTTAAACATTTTATTAAATGACTGCGCATATCCAAATCCCAGACTATAGGCAATTTCACTCACGGAAAGGTTCGTCGTTGTCAGCATATCCTTTGCCGTTTCTATCAGCTTATCCTGAATATGCTGCTGGGTACTTTGTCCTGTCAGGTTCCTGAGCAGATCACTCAGGTATTTGGGAGATAAATGTAGCCTGTCAGAAAAATACTGAACAGCAGGAATGCCATTCGCCCGAAGACTTTCATCTTCAAAATATGCCGTCAGTAATTTTTCAAATTTAGTCAGCACATCATTACTGGCGGCTTTCCTTGTGATGAACTGCCGGTTATAGAAACGGTTACAATAATTCAACAATTGCTCTACCTGGGAGATCAATATATCCTGACTGAATTTATCAATATTGAAATGATATTCCTGACGGATGGCATTCATTATTCGTTCGATGATAGCAGACTCTTCTTCAGAAAGGTGTAAAGCCTCATGCATCTGATAGGAGAAAAAACCGAAATCCTTCATCCTGGCAGCCAACGCATACCCCCGCATAAAATCAGGATGAATAAGCAATGTCCATCCTTTTAATTGCAGATTTTCAGACAATGCTGAAACAATTACCTGCCTGGGGCCATGAAACACCATCACACCATCATCAAAATCATAATAATGCTGTCCGTATTTCATGGTACCTTCATATCCGCATTTTCTGCTGACAGCATAGAAATCATACACTTTCGACTTTAATTTCTCATCTGAAAAACTCCTGATGTCTGCATGGTCTATTACGCTGAATAAAGGATGTCTGGGCTTATCTATTCCCAACAGTCTGTGGTATTCAGCAATTGTTTTTATATGGTAAGGTATCTCATGGCTCATTATACAGCATTTTCAATCTTAATTTAGCTATAAATTGGTGGACATGGTAATTGATTTATAAGCCTCAAATTCTTTCAGGTCCTGTTCTCTTTTATCCATAATCATCTTATATGCATCAGGCCCCAGTATTAAATGAACGGGAGGATTTTCCATATGACTGAGACGCACCAATGCCGCTACCAGTTTGCCAGGATCTCCGGGTTGCGTTCCTGCTCTGGCCGACATTCCCTGCAACACCTTGTAGCTTTCATATTCACCTATAGGATGCCGGGTATAGGTTAAGGAACCTTCTTCCAGGAAATTTGTTCTGAAAGACCCCGGCAATACTACCGTTGCCCTCACCCCAAAAGGCGCCACTTCCTGCGCCAGGGCTTCTGTCAGGCCCACCATACCAAATTTGGAAGCAGCATAACTCCCTATATTCCCTACTGCAACGTATCCTCCGGCTGATGCTATATTAATGATATGCCCCGATCGCTGCTTCCGCAAATGAGCCATGGCAGCCCTGATTACATTCGCCGTACCAAATAAATTTACATCCATAGCCCTTCTGAACTCCTGATCTGTCAGCTCTTCCATACTTCCAACAAACGCGAAACCAGCATTGTTTACAACGATATCCAAACCGCCAAAATGAGCGACAGTACGGTTGATGGCCTCAGTAACAGCATCGCTGTCAGTAATATCCAAAAATATTGGCAAAAAGCGCTCACTGGCATCCTCTCCTACGGCTGATATCAATTGTTGCAAATTCCTGGAAGCTGCTGCTACGCAATATCCTTCCTGTAATAGCAATCTTGTTAATAGCAACCCTATTCCTTTTGAGGCCCCGGTAATAAACCAAACCTGTGTACTATTCATAAAATATTTTTTTTCGGTAATACAAAGTTGGCACATTGTTTTTTCCGATGATTATCCGGATTACCGGAATATGTATCCGGATAGCCCTATACTGAAAAAAGCCCCGTAGGGCTTTTCACACATTAATTTCCACGCGCCAGCTGCACTTCAATATCTATCCAGACATCTTCCCCTACCAGCACACCACCTGTCTCCAAAGCCGCATTCCAGTTAAGTCCCCATTCTTTGCGGTTTATCTTCCCTTCGATATTAAAAACCGCTTTTTCATTGCCCCATGGATCTTTCACGATACCATTGAATTCTACATACAACTTCACCTGCCTGGTAATACCTTTGATCGTGAGGTCGCCATAAAGGTAATAGTCATTGCCTTTATCCACCTTTTCATAGGTATTTCCTTTGAAGGTAATTTCCTTGAAATTTTCCACATCAAAAAAGTCAGCGCTTTTCAGATGCTCATCCCTTTTACTATCGTTGGTGCTGATAGAAGCAGGATTAAGCCAGAAATCAATTTCAGCGGTAAGAAAATCATATCCTGTAGTATAGATACTTGCATCATATTCATTAAAATGTCCTCTGACATTGGTAAACATGAGGTGTTTAACTTTAAAGCCGATCTGGCTGTGCATGGGATCTATCACCCATTTTGTCTGTGTAGGTATGTCCTGCGTTTGCATAATTTTATTTTATGTAGATGAATAATTATTGATTTTATTGTGCTTGCTGTTCATATTTTATGTGGCCATATTTCCCTTCATAGAAATCATTATAGGCCGTTGCGATTTCCTTTTGTGTATTCATCACAAAAGGCCCCTGCGCCACTATTGGCTCTGTATAAGGCGCTCCTCCAAACACAATAGCGGTAAGCAGACTATCCGTAACATTTTGTATGTCGATCTCACCTGCTGCAGTATCAAACACTAACAACTGCTGTTCCCTGTATGCAACATCATTGATAACGGCACCGGATACAGGCAGAAACAAGGCATACTCTCTACCTTCCAAAGCGTTTAATGAAAAAGATTTACCAGCCTCCAGCTGGATATGATAGATAAACTGCTCGCTGTAGGCCGGAATAGGCGATGTCTGTTGTAGGTATTCTCCGGCAACAACTTTCAGCCATCCGGCGTTATCCGCCAATGCTATTTTAGGCATTTCAGCTGCCTGCACCGGCCGGTAATCCGGCTGTTCGGCTTTATTTTTAGCAGGGAGGTTTACCCAAAACTGAAAACCGTGGGTAAGCCCGTCGTTCGTATTGGGATCAGGATTCATCGCCTCATCATGGATAATACCGGTGCCGGCTTTCATCCACTGCGCTCCGCCGGAATATACTTTCGCATGATGACCATTGCTATCGAAGTGGTCCGCTTCTCCGTTCAGCACATAGGTTAGCGTGGCTATACCGCGATGAGGGTGGGCGCCGCTGCCGTTCACGAACTTCCGGGGCTCATCAGCAGCGTGAAACACTGGTGGCACATAATCCAGGAAAACAAAAGGTCCCACTGCCCGCACTTCATGATCAGGAAGTACCCGATAGATTTTATATTCGCCAACATCAGCCCTGTGGCCTTGCTTTATGTTTATTACTTGCTTTTTCATGATATTTCTTTTTGTGTGTAAGTAAAATTGACCATACAAAGATGCGATGGATGCGGGGCCGGAAACGATGACAAATCGTATAAAAGGTTGTTGATAAATATCAACGTTTCCAGCCCCACAAGCTGCTATGGATGTGTATTGTAATAACCACCGAAATATTTCACCGGCGACCATGCGGGCTGTATTTCAGGAAGCCGTGGTGCAAGACCTGCATAATTTTCTGTACCAAAAACCACACGTCCATCTACCACAGTAAGTACAGCAGAGATATTGCGGATCTCGTCTTCGGGCACCGTAAAATAATCAGCGCTGAGCAACACAAAATCTGCCAGGTTGCCGGGAGCGATTTTACCTTTTTCATTTTCCTGATGCTCAAACCAGGCAGCACCTAATGTATAGAGCCGCAAGGCTTCTTCTCTTGTCAGCCGGTTGTCAGCGGCCAGCACTTCTGTACCAGATACTGATTTACCGGTAACCATCCATCCGATGCCTATCCAGGGATTATAGGAAGAAGCACGAAAACCGTCTGTGGTCATGGCCACCGGGATCCCTTTTTCGAGAAGGCGGCGCAAAGGCGGTGTTTGCAATGCCTTTTCCCTGCTATAGGTTTTAATAAAGGCGTCTCCATGCAAAGCCATCTTATCATCCAGTGCAATACCGCCTCCCAGCCTTTTTACCCTGTCCATATTTTCAGGACTGATGGTTTCTGCATGTTCTATACTCCACCGCAGGCCATCTAAGGGCGTCTCCTGGTTTATTTTCTCCAAGGCATCCAGGAATGGCGTAATATTTTCATTGTAGCTGATATGCATCCGGAAAGGAATTCTTTTCTTTACCAGCTTACTCACATCTTCTTCTATATAATGGCGCATAGAATCAGGATTGATGATAAATGCCGGCATATCAAAATTCTCATGGTCGTGTAATTCCTGTCTCAGCACTTCTCCGGCACCTTCATACTCGTGTCCGTGCGCCATGGAGGGGTGCATATTCTCTCCCGGACTGATCGGTGTTTTTGTTACCATATTAATCTCTGCATCTACCAGGCTCCGACTGCTGGTGTCTCCAAATTGAAGATCAATAAACGGGAAACGGATGTTTAACTGATTATTGTTAATTAAGGTCTGTAGCGGAACATGTCCCTGTGGATAACCAACCATACTTGCGCCATCAATCACAGAGGTAATACCGAATCGATTGAGGTCGTTGATAACATACCTCAGTGAATTGACTTCTTCTTCAAAAGAAGGCTGCGGCGCAAAATACTCCATGGCTATGAAAGTAAAAGAGTAGCCATGTATGATCCCTGTATACCTGCCTTGCTGGTCCTTCTCCAGTACAGTCCCCGGATACATGGGAAACTTGTCAGTACCGATACCTACCGCCTTCATGGCCAGGTCATTGAGAAATGCCTGGTTATAGGCATATTGGACTATCAGAGGCCGGTCCGACACTGCTTTATTGAGTTCCGCCATCGTTGGGAACCTGTTTTCTTTAAACTGATACGGCGACCAGCCGCCTATTACTTTCACCCATTGTCCTGGTGGTGTTCTTTTAGCCTGTTCACTCAGCATCTCCAGGGCACGCTTCAGGGTAGGCACACCATCCCATCTGATGTTATAATTGTAGTTTTTTTCATTCAGTACGTGGACGTGAGCGTCATTAAGTCCAGGTATTAACCTTCTGCCATTGGCATCAATTAACCTGGTGTTGCTGTCTTTCAGCAGGAGAATATCTGCATCAGTACCAACGGCATATATTCTGCCTCTCTTTACTGCCAGGGCAGTAGCATTGGGTTGCGAGCGATTTTGTGTAGTGACCTTCGCATGATAGACGATCAGGTCTGCGCCAGTGAAGGGGCCTTGCGATTGCGCGGATGAGATAGTGGCAGATAGTATTGCCAGCGAGATTACAAATAGTATTTTCATTTTTCTTCCTTTTTAAAGCGACGGATAGTTTCAGGCCTTGGTAGCCCAGTTTTTTTCTTCTTCACCTTGTTTAGCCCAGTTGGGTAATGGGAAACCTTTTCTCTTATAAACTTCCACCAGGTATTCCGGGAAGATTTCGCGGGCGAAATTCGCTTCGGGTTTGGCCCAATCGCGGAACCATTCGGTAATCATCGCCACTGTATTATTAGGTACTGCCCCCGCCTGGATGAGTCGCGCCACTGCCATGTCATGTTCCTGCTTCGACCGGTCTCCTACTGCATCTTCAATAAACATCACTTCATAGCCTTCTGCCAGGGCTTCTACGGCAGGGTAAGTCAGACAAACAGAAGTCACAATACCTCCCATGACCAGCTTCTTACGCCCAGTAGCCTTAACTGCATTCACAAAAGCCTCATCTTCCCAGGCATTCATGGTTGTACGGTCAATTTCTTCAATGCCAGGCAAGGCATTTTTTAAAGCTGGAATAGTGGGTTTTTCTATCCCCATTTTTACGGCTACAGTACTTAATACAACGGGGATATTTAATTTGGTAGCCATTTGAGCCAGCGCTACTGCATTCAGCTCAATTAATTTCAAGTCCCTTTCATGGATATTATCCATCACTTCCGGTTGATAATCTATCAGGATAAGGGCGCTGTCTTCGGCTTTCCAGATGGCATTTGATTTCATAACATTATTTTTTGTAGTGAGAAATATGTGTGATTAATTCTCTACAAAGATGCTATGATGGCAAGGCTGGATACGATGACAAATCGTACAAAATACTGTTGATAAATATCAACAGACAGCTTTCTAAAAAACATAGAAAGCCCCCGCGCGATGCACGGGGGCTTTTAAACCTATTTAATAAAAACATTATTTAACGCTTAGTCCTTACCCGGCTAAGTGTTTCCTTGGTTACGCCAAGATAGGATGCAATAATATGTTGTGGGAAACGCTGTATAAATTCAGGGTAAGCATTCGCCAGTTCGGCATAGCGTTGTTCTACAGACATACTGATGGCCGCATTAATCCGTTTTTGAAAAGCAATGGAATGCATTTCATCCAGGTTGCGCGCCAGCTCATTCAAGGCAGGAATTGTATTAAATTCTACTACGCTGGCTTTGGTAATGGTAAGTATGTCAGTATCTTCCCAGGCGTCGATGTTATATTTGGAAGGGGTCAGCATGGCAAAACTTTCACGATCCCCTGCCCACCAGTTTTCAATATAAAGGCGAACGATATGTTCATTCCCTTTGTCATCCACGCTGTATTGCCGCATGGCGCCTTTCACGATAAACCCCATATACTTGCTTACATCACCTTCCTGCAGGAAATACTGGCGTTTGCGTATCCTGCGAGGCGTAAAGATATTTTTAATGATATCTATATCACTGTCTGTCAGCGGTGTTGATGTATGGGTATTTATGTACTGAATAAGGGCCTCGTGCATTGCGGTTTAAATAAATAAATGGTGAACAAACCTGATTAACCTACAAAATAGGAAATTTTAATCATTTTGCCCATGGTCTGTCAGGAAGGCTCATAGACAAGTTCCACCACGCCGGATTTAAAAACACGGGTGCCTGTCAGCTTCAGATTGATTCGTTCCTTTACCTCTTCAAACAATGGCTTGCCTGCGCCAAGTACCACCGGATGTACATACATTTTATAGACATCAATCAGTCCGGCTTGTATGAAGGTTTTAATAAGGTTTGCTCCGCCATACAGCCAGATATCCTTTCCTGCCTGCTGTTTGATGGCAGTCACTTTTTCAACGATGTTATCGCTGATTAAGGTAGCATGTGGGTACTCTCTTTGCTGCCTTGAAAAAACATATTTCTGTTTGGCATGAATACGGTTCCAAACAGCTGTCTCATCAGCACTGGCATCAGAAGCCGGCAGATAATTCCCCCATGCATCATAACTTACACGGCCATAGAAAATCGTATCAATATCTGACAGAAAACCTTCAAAGTTCATATCGTCTTCCAGTATACACCAGTCAACTTCTCCGTTAGGCCCTTCAATAAACCCATCTAAGGTCACAGCTAAGTTCAGTACTATTTTTTTCATGCTATCAGTTTTAACAAAAGTAATTACAAGACAGTATATATCTTTTGGAAAAAAGCGACAAAATCATAATTGAGCAGGGGTGTGTCCGGTATAATATTTCATTTCATTTGTGAAATGTGCCTGATCATAAAATCCGCATTCAAAAGAAATATCTGCAAGGCTATGCTTGTTATTGTCGGCTTTCATCATTGCCAGTGCAGACTGGAAGCGGATGATATTTACATATTCTTTGGGGGGCAGTCCGATGTGCGTATTAAACAGCCTTTCCAGCTTCCGCGGGGTGATAAAGTTTTTTTTAGTAAGATCATATATGCTTATTTTCCCTTTGGAGAGATGAATTTCCTGCAGAACAGATTGTAGTACCGGATTCATATCCAATTTCCTGTCCAGGAAATAGCTATTAAGATACCTGACAGGATCTGTATATATCTTCCCAATCTCAAAGGAATGGGCTACATCGAAAATAGTTGTATAATTGACTAATTCCTGTTGCGGAATATATTTGTATAAAGATGAAAAAGCAGCAGGCTTAAAGCAAACACCTAACAGGTGTGTCTGCTTATCTATAAAACTATCTTTAAATGAATGCATGGCGCCAACCACATACGTTTTGCCATGTTCCATGATAGTCTGGCCGTTATCAGTCTGGCAAGACTCACCAAGATTTACAATAATCCCGGGACAACCATCCGGGAAGATTCGCTCCCATTGGCCGTCTGTATCATCCCCTTGTAATTCCCAGAAAGAATGAATATGGGATGATAAAGTGGAAATAGGTGTTGTCTCTGCATATTTCATTAATGGAAAAGTTTACTATTATATTCCAGCAACGCGGCCTGTAATCTTGCTACTGTCGGAAAATTCCTCTTCACATCTTCCCTCAACAAAATACATCCCGGTGCTTTCTAATAAATCATGGGTGATCATATCAGGCTCGTAGGCTGTAACATGAATCCCCCCATATTGGCATAAAGTAAAAGCCATCTTTTCATTTGTATCACAGAAAAAAATAAATGCAGGAGCTCCCGCATCACAGCGTCCTATCCAGAACATGATGTCAATCAGCGCAGGCATGTCAGTTAAACTTAATCTGAATGCTTCTTTATAAGCCAAATCCCGGGTGATATGATGAAACTTGCTGACCGCCTGTTGAAACGGTTCAAATTTATTGCCAGGGTTCCCGACAAATCGCTGTTTCACTTCTGCCATTACGATTAAATCGCTTATCTGAAGTCGGGTACATATCTTTGTGAGCTTTTCCGCAATAGCAGCTGTAAATGTATTAATATTATCGTGATCGAACGTAATAACGCTATTATGTTTGATAATATCAGCAGGTACCAGGTCTATCGCATCATGCATTTCGATATACCGTTGTTTATCATCGGCTGTTTCAAACAAATCATCCGCATCAAACATAGACTGCTGCATGTTTATAATCTGGGCAGTCAATTTCCTGTAATTATCAAATACGTATTGTCGGGTAATTAGTTCGATCATAGGTTAATAATTTGTATTGTAAATTTCAAGGTAATAGATTTTAACGCAGATACAAAAAACATTTCTGAACCACCAGATAACTTTTCCACAAAATCAAAAAAGATGTGACAAAAATATCCGGATAACTTTCATCGGTTATTTTAGTTTTGCGACTCTATCTACCACAAAAATCCACATAATGGCAAAAGCTAATAATCTGCATATTTTATCTGTTTTAAAGAACCGCAATTATATGCTTTACATTGGCGGAAAAACGATCTCGCAACTAGGTACCTGGATGCAGCGTACAGCTGTCGTATGGCTGGTATATTCCATCACACATTCTTCTGCCTTGCTGGGTGTAACTGTTTTTGTGGAAACATTTCCTTCATTTCTTCTCTCCATTGTTGGCGGTGTTGCTGCCGACAGATGGAACCGTTATAAAATAATACAGATAACCCAGATCGCCTCCATGATACAATCGGTGATACTTGCGCTGATGGTATTTCTCGGACACCCGATTATCTGGTTAATACTGGCACTAAGCGTACTACTTGGTATTATCAATGCATTTGACATACCCGCACGGCAAACACTGCTAAACGATGTAGTAACGGATAAAAATGATTTGCCCAGCGCCATCTCCTTTTCTGCTGCCACCGCCAGCATAGCTCAGTTATTAGGGCCGGCACTTTCAGGAATTGTACTGAATGCATTTGGTGCTTCCGTTTGCTTTATCAGCAATGCCGCTACTTTTATAGCGGTCATTATCTCATTACACTTCATGGATTTACCGACGTATGTCCCGAAAAAATCGGATAAGAAAGTCCTGGGTGATTTTGCAGAAGGCTTTAAGTATATCATCGCCAATCCAAATATTGGTATGATTATCTTGCGTATGGCACTGATCAGCTTATTGGTATTACCTTTCAGTACTTTATTACCCGTATTTGCCAAAGTAATATTTAAGGGAGATGCCTCCACATATGGCTATATCAATAGCGTTATAGGGATAGGCGCGGTGATCTGTACCGTTTTCCTTACTACCCGCCGCCCTGATGCCGACATGAAAAAGCTGCTGTTCGTAAGTACTTTATTATTGGGGGCTGGATTAATCGTGTTTTCACAGCTAAACAGCTTTCCTGTAGCAATTCCATTTATCTTGCTTGCCGGTATCGGCACTGTCTCCCAGTTTAATATTTCTAATATTATTGTACAGTCAGAAGCAGCCCCTGAGTTCCGTGGGCGCTCCATCAGCATATTTTTAATGGCCGCTTTCGGCATGATGCCTATCGGTAGCCTGCTCATCGGAATGGTATCAGAACATACCGGCGCGCCAGCAACCGTTCTGGCAGCCGGGATATTTGCATTTATTATTGCACTGGCTTTTGCCTGGATATCGGTAAAAAAGCTTAAAAAAGCCACTACAGAGGATATGGTTGAAAGTATTTAATTTTATGTTATTTCATAAAGTTGCCAGAACATAATCTGATCAATTTGGTTATAGGTATCAATATTTCGTTTTCCTACTGAACCTTTAAAACCTTAAAATTACAATTATGGCAACATGGAAAATTGATCCGGTACATAGTGATATTGAATTCAAAATCAGGCATCTGATGATCACTAATGTAACTGGCTACTTTAATAAATACGATGCTACCGTAGAGAGCAACAACGACGACTTTTCAGATGCTAAAATCTACTTCTCTGCCGATGTAGATGGCATCTCTACAAAAAACGAACAGCGCGACCAGCATTTACAGTCCGAGGACTTCTTTCATGCGGCCCAGCACCCTAAAATAACTTTTGAATCTACCAATATTAAAAAAGTAGATGAAGAGGAATATAAAATCAGTGGAGATATTACCATGCGTGGTGTTACCAAACCGGTGGATTTAAATGTCACCTACAGTGGCATTGTAAAAGACCCTTATGGTCAGACCAAAGCCGGTTTTGAGCTTAGTGGCAAGCTAAACAGAAAAGACTTCGGCATCACTTTCAATGCCGCAACAGATAGCGGCGGCGTAATGCTGAGTGATGAGGTTAAGTTTTATGCAGATGTACAATTGATTAAACAATAATATTTTCTTACTAACCCATATAAACAATAAAGCCTCCGATCGGAGGCTTTATTGTTTATATGTTACTTCTTTTTAAAATCAAACCCGATATTAGTAATGTTCTCCCGATATAAATCACTATCACCCCCAAAAACCACATATCCGTTTTCTGCAGCCGCTTTAAGCGACGAAGCAATCACCTCCTGGTTATGTCTCGCCTGCTCTCTGCTTAAAAATACTTCATACTGCCCCTCGGGTTCCTCCATAAATACATCCGTCCATAATCCAATCCCATAGCCCAACTGCCCCCATCGTCATAGGATATATATAATATCACACAACGATTGTCCGGGTAGATGAATGTATTATCTTCATACCTCATCTTGTAAGATAAACTTACTACAGACAAGACGCCACCTATTTCACTTTCTTCTTTCACAGAGGCATTTTCAAACCATTTATCAATAGACATTTCAGCCGAGTCTTCTATACTCCAGTAACCTTCTTCAAAAACAGAGGTAAAGCCTATTATTTCAAGCCAGGGAAAAAAGGACATGAAACGGTATAGCTCCTTCAGGAAGATGGAGGTAGTCACCACATCATAGGAGGCCACCGTCCTAACATCCCATGACCCTACATGGTAACAATGCAATATTTTTGCTGGTGTCAAAAAGAATTCTTCTGTTACAGCAAGGTATGATGACTGTTTTTCTATCAGTGCAACCATCAGGGTATAGGTCTTAAATAATTTCTTTCAACTGAGATAAATGCCGGATAGTATAATTTGGTTTTACTGGCAGAAGATTATGTTGATCACCAGGGTTATACCAGCAGGTGGCTATATTACAGCCAGCCGCACCTGTGATGTCTGCCTCCAGACTATCTCCCACGAACAGTATTTCTTCACTTTTCAGTTTACTACGCGTCATTACCTCTTCAAAAAAGCGGCTATCAGGCTTCTCGAATCCTACATTATCTGATACATAGAGATCAGCAAATGACTGGAAGAGCCCTGCTAATTTCAGGCGGCTCTGCTGCATGGCCAGGAAGCCATTAGAAGCTACATACAATGGATATTTAGGGCTTAAATACTTTACCACTTCCAATGCTGATGGTTCCAGCGCATACTCATTGAATAAATTCTGCTGATACTGCTCTTTCATCTCCTCCGCCGAAGCATCAATGTGCAAACGCTCAAAGAACTGACCAAACCTGATATCTGTTATTTCCTGCACGGAGATTAAACGTTGTTTCTGTTTAGCCCACAGTGCCTGGTCCATCTCACGGAAAACTTCGAAAATATTCTCATTAAACGTTAGCCCCTGTGCATCGAAAGCCTTTGAAAGTGCAAGTCTGCTAGAGGTTTTAAAGGTTAATAAAGTATCATCTACATCAAAAAAAATCGCTTTATACATATTAAATTTTCGCTTTATCACTACCTGAAATGAGTATGCAAAACTAAGAAAATACCCGGTCAAAAGAAAGCCTCATCTATCGGGCAGACGAGGCTTTACAGGTATCCTTTCTGAGGGCCATAATTTTTACTGTGAGATTTCTTTTGCTAAATACTCCTTCTCGCGCATTTTTAAGTGTTCCAGTATATATTCACCAGGAAAGCCTTTAGATTGAAGCCACTTAATCTTCATTATATCATTGGTAAGAAGCTTGTACGCCAAAAAGCCTTCATCCACATCACCGGGAAAGGAAAAGCGATAGGCCCATTTATATAATAAATTTTCCGGTTCTAACTCCATCGCCTTCTTTTGAAAAGCAATAGCTAACGTAGTATCCTCTAAACCAAAATACCATTCAGCGATATGGAGAATTTTTCCAATAAAAAATAAATACTCCGCATTATCCGAAAATTTCTCCTTTGATCTGTTGAACCATTTTTGAAGTAAATATTCCATACCAGCCTGTTCTTCATCGGGGTAATCTTCTTCTACTAAAATATTATGGAATATATAGATCCCTCTAATGTTTAATTCAACATCGTTAAGATTTTCTGTTAACAGTTCATCTACTAACCGTACCGCCGACTTCCAATCTCTCTTTTTATGAAAGCCAAAGTCATTTTCTATGTTCGTTAAACTTTCTTTCCAATTCATCAATAGGTGCTATTTTTTTCAGATATGCTGCTTCTATTCCTGATCACCCCATTTTTCAGCTGGGACTCGTTCGGTAAAATCAGCGTACGCATAGGTAGCGTATTCGGCAATATGCCGTGTATATTCTGTCATGGAATCGATCTTATCTCAGAAGAAATCTATTAATTTCTTAAAATCGTTAATTAAAAAGGTAGCACCTTGTTCACGAAGCTGGGTTTCGCTATGGTTGCCATAAGTTACACCACAGGTGGCACATCCGGCTCGCTGTCCCATCTCTATATCGAAAATAGTATCTCCCACTACCAGCGCCGCTTCAGGCTGGGTTTTAGTAATTTCCAGGATACGCAAAACCATATCTGGTGCAGGCTTCTTATTTTCCACGTCCTGCTCTCCAAATACCAAAGCAATATATGCTGAAATCTCCAGCTTCTCCAGTAATACCTGGAGTGCTTCTTTGCCTTTGCTGGAGGCCACTGTAATAGATATACCTTTGGAAAACAACGACTGCAGGGTATTTTTCACATTGGGGTAAAGCACCACCATTCCGGCGCTGATTGGGTTATAATGAGCCCTGTAAATACCGATCGCCTTATCCAGACTCACTTCATCAGTTATACCTAACGCTTTGATAAATGTCTCCCGGATGGGAAGACCAATCAGATATTGTACGTCTTCATCCCTGATATTACCGAGCCCCAGCTCTTTTGCAGTTAGCTGAACAGTTTTAATAATACTGCTCCTGGTGTCAGCAATGGTTCCGTCGAAGTCTAATATCAGTGTTTTCATAATAAACGTGGTCTATCACTATTCCGGTGAAAACAGAGGAATTATCATTCAGGTTATCCAAGCAAATCTGGCTCATATGTCCTTACGATCTCCACTATTTTCAGTCCTGTTTTTATAAGGTTTTCGGGCAACCCGGATTCACCGTTCATTATACTTTGTGCAATTGCGACAGAAGCAGATTGCTGACGGCTGTTTAACAAACCGGAATCCCTTCCCCATTTACCAACGGCCTGCCACTGTCCAAAAGTAAAGTTAATGAGACTTTCTTCTTCAAACCTTCTTTGTTCTTCCTGCCCATTAGCTTCTATTTCACTTGCTCTTAATTTTTTTTCAGCCAGACTTAATATATCTGCCTTTATATCTTGCAAATCAACATTGAATCTCTTATCTCTGACAACAAACCAGCACCCCTCTTTTTTGGCCCATTCTCCAAATAATGCACCGGGAGCATTTTGCTTAATAAATGCTTCTATTTGCTGTAACAAATCATACAATAATTTTTGAAGATTTGCTGAGATATTCTGGGCCTTCCAGATCTTTCTGAAATCTATTCTGTTATTTGTTTTATGACATAGCCAGGCAATAGCATAAGGAACGGAAATATATCTCATATCACCTATGGCGTTAGGTTTGGTTCCGTAAATCTTCTCTGCTTTCCGGAATAATATTGCCTTACCTATCAGCTCCTCAAAAAATAATGAATTTGGAAATCCCGGGAGATTATAGGCAATAAATTGAGAATAACTTTTCTGACTACCTCTCACAACCATATGCGGTCCTGATGTTAGCTTAGTACCATTATAAATTTCCTGGCAAACATTTATATACTTTGCCAATTCTTCCTTTGTAAATAATTGCGACCTTGGATTTATTTGATCAAAATTCTGTATTTTTCTTTTTGGCGAACCATATTTTGGTCTCTCATTTTTATACTGTCCCCTGGCTCGTTCATAAAACCACTTCGTTTGTAATGCTTGTCCTCTGGCTGGAGGAGCCCAAATACTTCGTGATAGTTTTTCGATCTCAATATGAAACGGTGTATTTGAACTTAGGTCAGATATAGAAACTTTATTCTGTGTATTGGCGTATTCTGCAATGCGACTGACAGTCTTACTGAATTTTTCTTCATCCCCTATTACAGATATTTTCATTTGAACATACACATTAGAAAGGTCGACTTTATCCTTCACTGAAGTATGATAAATTGCTGCAGTAGTCTGTCCACCATTCACAATCTGAAGATCATCAATGGTTTCAATTAGCAGCCCTTCGTCTGATAATTTTAACCTTACTCCATTTGCTGTCGCCGCAATTCCATTATTGAACGCAAGAAACATATGTGGCTCATTCATAATAGTAGAACGTATTCCCTTATTTACCTTACCAGTAAATTGCAAAAATGCCCTTACATTCTGCTCAAGAAGCCTGGCCCCATATTTCTCATAAGTTGCAGCAAGAGCTGCAGCTGGAATAATTGCAAGATAGGATTGATATTCCGGGTTATTTATGTTTGCTTTTATGCAGGGTACCTTAAAGCCTCCTTTAAGGAAATCTATAGCAATTGGGGTACGTTCTTTTTTCGTTATGTTATACAGATAATTAATATCAACGATTTTAAAAAAAACCGGCCATGCAAATAATTCTCTTTCATCAGGTAGGTCACCTTTAAAAAAGCCATTCGTGAGAATGGTTACATTTAACCTTACCAGTTTCTTTCGCAGATCTTCAGATTCGCTAATAGTTCTGGCAAAATCGAAGATTTCGGTAGATTCTTCCAGATCCTGAGCATATCCAGAGGACTGTACCTTTTTAAAAAAGTTAACCGCAAGTTTGGCAGCACTTTCGATTTCCTGCTTCGAAATTCTCTGTATAGGATCTGAGTGTACAAATCTGGTTATAAATAAGTCAATTGTTTCATAATTATCAGAGATAGCATATGCATTTATCTTATGTTTATTGCGAGGTACAATACACTCATCGAATGCTACATGGTAATTCTCTGTTTCCCCACTTTCTGAAAGAAGACTTAAGGCATGATTGGTAAATATTTGTTCCAGAAATGCACCATCCTCAGCATCAATCTGCTCTCCTTCCAACTCTTGCATTAATTGTTTATAATACGCATGAAGATCTATTTGTTCCATAGCTCAAATTTAAATTAGGTCCGATAGTTTTACACCCTCTTCAGTAAAAACACAATCATAAATAAAATTCTCATCTGATTTCCTATCCTTTCCGCAATCAAAAATAACGGAATCACAAAGTTTGCGCAGTGTACCATACTCAAATTGCATTACTTCAATTTTTCCATATTCGGTAACTTTATAGAGAGACCTGCATCTTGCATTAAAAAGCATTCGAAAGTTTTCATATTGAAAGTACCTGATATTGTCCAAAGCCTCGAACCGATAACAGCAGCACTGACTAGCCCCATTGTCTATCATACAATATAACTGGATAGATTCAACTCCGTCAATTGGAAGTATAATCTTCGAATTAATTTTTTCAATTTCTTCAAGAATTGCAAAAGCAGTCATAAGCTCTCGCTTGAAAACCGAAGAAGTAAAATCATCATGAGAAAGCGGATTTAACAGCCTGTTCTTGACCGCGCCTAATTCATCCAAAAAAGGGAATGGAATATTATATTGATTTACCAGACTTTGAAATTGATTAATAAGGCTCTGAAGGTTCGCAAATTTCAGAGGGTTAATTAACTGACCATCTTGTGGCTCTTTCACCCTAAAAGACCAGACATCATCATTTTGCACCATATCAAATCTATTCCTGGCCAATATAATGGAGCCATTATCGATTCCACCCTTCTCAACTCCCGGATATAATAAATTACCAGGCAAAACACTTCTCAATATTCGCTCAAACTCCTTTCTCAGATAATTGGCACTGGCCGGATAGTCGCAATGAATGAAGTGAAAACGAGCCCGTTCTTTATAAGAGTCGGAATTCCGGATGAAGGGTCTATCCGGCTGTTGAGCATGATTATCGACATAAAATTCAATATGCTTCCATCCCTTTCTCAGATAACTCTTTGCTACCCCAAACCATTCCCTGTCATATGTCGTCAAAAAAACCTGGAAATCCTTAAAAGATGTTCCATCTCCAAGATTATCAGCTAATAAGATATCTATTAATGGTAATCTGTTTGACATATCCAGCCCAATAAATATATCATCCAAAAATAGAATCCTGATACTTGAAGGAGGTAGATTAAGTAAATGAGCAAGATAAACAGAGATTGCCATCGACGTTAGTCTTGCCTCATTAAGAAAATCATGGTGCTTAGAAATATTTGTATCAAAAAAGCTGATATCAAAGGATATTTCAGGATTGATCAATATGCCATCTTCAATCCTGCAATCATTATACTTAATACAAATATTACATTCTCTGTGAAACCTGGCGAGTAGTAAATTAGCTTTCTGCTGCAGACTTTCAAATATTGAGTCAAGATTGATATTGTAATCGTCTATATCAGTATCATCTTTCTTTTCCAATATCTTCTGCCACAATTCTCCAACAGAAATCTTATTTGAAGGTTTTTTGGGAGCGGGAATTTCAAGGTGACTGAAAAGTCCGTTTTTTCCAAGAAAAAAAGAGACAAAATCCGGAGCATCATCATTATCCCGGAAATGTAACTTTAACAAATCCCGATAACTAATAAAACCGCTAAGTATACCTGCCTCCTTAATAAGCTGACTGCTTGTAGTGTTAGTCAGATCTTCGTCGGAAGAGAAAAAAATATCCTGCCCGTCATCCAATTGCATGTGAACGCATGGCGGATCAGATACATTCTCCTGACGAAAAAACAGATTCTTGCTAAAAGTATGTCCCAAAGTCCTTCCAGACAGAAACACATCCTTAAGCGCTCGGTAAAGCGATGATTTTCCACTGCCATTCTCCCCATATATCAACAAATTTTCTCCCTCAGGCAGCTCTATTCTATATCGATCCTTTTCCTCATCGTTGTGATTCAGAAAAGCACGATAGTTACTAACGTGAATGGATTTAATTTTCATTTTGGGTCAGCTACAGATTCCTGTATATGTAGTTAATTTTATCAATTGTCGTAACTGCGTATACCGCTTTTTTGATAGCACTATCAGGCCTGTTCATTGTTTCATAGAATTCCTGAAGTTGCTTCAGACTATTATCAAAAGGGGGCAACATCGTGAGCTCAGAAAGAACTGACAGATTCGATTCCTTAAATTCCTCTGGAAAATAAATCTCAAATATCGCAGCATCCAGAACGTTAATAAAGTAGGAAGACAATTTGCTTGACTCACGGGTATTATAGGTTGAATTCAGCATTTGAATTCCCCAAACAAGAGACATAATCCCTACATTATCCGATCCACTTCTGTCAATAGGAAATTGTCTTACAAGCTCACCTGTTTCAGCATTGGTTTCAGGGTTCAAGCTAATAACATAGTATGCAAAAAATACTGAGTTTAACAATGCACACAAATATGGCGCGGGTATATCAGCAATTCCGATCTGAATACAGTCATCATCTATCATGTATTTTCCAGAACACAATCCAAAGGCCTGACCAGAATATATACGAGGGGCAATAACCATATCTTCCTCTATAACTGCAGTATCTGGATCCGCTATCCAAAAATCGGGACTTCTATTAACATAATACCTCGATATATCCTCAGCTCTGAAGTACGGGATACTATCATCTGGTTTCACGTTCATAGGTATTGCGGTAGGCTGTCCTGTCATTCGTGGCGAGGCACTGAACCTAACTTTAACTCCTCGTTTGAAAAACTCATCCTGCCCAAGTAACTTATTAACTCCCCCTTTGTTTTCCAGAAAACTATCCAGAGATTCCTTGGTCGTATACTGCTTATCATCACTGATAATACCATCATCCTCCACATCTCTTTCATCAAGTTCTTCCGGATAATCCAATTCTTTGAGGAATTGCTCGTTGACCGCATATTCAATAGGAACATCTTTGATAATTTGAGGAAAGCTAATTGCCAACCCTGCAAGAGGCACATCTGCAACAGAAGCCTTGTCCTTGTCTGGCTTGTTATCAAGCAGATAAATAAGCAGAAGCGCATTTGATGGCCTTCTGACTGCCCTGATGAGCGGAGGTGACGGGATTTCCGTTAACCTGCCATTTCCTGAGTCTTCCGCAATCTTTTGGGCTCTTCTTATCTCTTCATCAGTCAAATCAATGTATTCATGACGAGGGTCGATAAGTCGTGACTGTGTTATTACATAATCTGTATCGTCACCAACATCTGCCCTTGAAGTTAAACCAATTTTAACCAGGTTGTTGATCGGAACCAGAGAAGCATCTTTTGTATTATTAATCAGGACGATTGTCCAGTTGCATAAATGATTTTTCTCTACCTGGGCAGTAATATATCTTGTGATAAGTACCTTATTAAATGAAGGTTGATCTGTAGTGTAGGCATTTAAAAAATCAATAACCAGATCAACATTATTTTCCTGGCTCCATACGAAGTGATTTCTAAAGGCCGGATCAGAATTCCGAAGCTTCCCTGGTACGCCAAGGTCATTTATCAACTGAATTGTTCGGTTATAATTCTGAAGCTGACGCTGCCTGTCTCCTTTTTTGAATTTATATGTTTCGATGAGCCTTCCTGAAAAACTCAAGGTCATTATCTTTCTGTAGCCAAATTTATTAGCTGCTGTTATTACCAACGCCCCAGGATGTGTCCTGACTTTAAGTCCGTAATCCTGTGGACTACGTCCCAGATCACTCATATGATCAAACTCGGCACGCATTTCTTCTGTCGCAACGGTTATATGACGATACCACTGAATCATTTCACTACTTGTAAAAAGCCTGCATAAATCCAGATACCCGGGCCTGTACCCAAACCACCGTCCCATTTGCATCAGCGTATCATACATTTTGGAAGCACGTAAAAAATAACTAATGGTGAGACCTTCCAATGTAAGACCACGTGACAATTTATTTCCTCCTATCGCAATAACTGACATACCGGATTCACGGTTGTCATAATAATCCAAAGGGCGGATATTCTTATGTTCAAGCCCCTCGATTCTTTTGTCTCCATGTATCGCCCTTACTTCAATTTTAGATACTGCAGGATGCAGATGCGGTAAGAGATCAAGCCACTCTATGACCGTTATGTTGGCATCGTTTACAAGCCTTTCCTCAATTACCTGTTTGGTTTTGGGCATAAATTCATCACGCCAGCATATTTCAAGCTCTCTCAAAAAGTATGGATCATTAAGTTCTACTTTCCCCGCATAATCCTTTACTACTTCAAGTACAATGTTTGCAATTCTATCCTGCCAGGATACAAATCTTGACATATGAATCAGCATCGAATTATGCTCCTTAAACTGCCCCCTTGCCCTTCTTGCCGCGCATACCAGGAAAAAATATTTTATTGCTTTCTTCAGAGTTGGAGGAATATCTTCCATTCTCGTGTCTGCCTGTTTCTTCTCCGGATTAAATGGCTTATGGCCTTCTTTTATATATGGCAGATAGTCAGTTACAATCTCATAAAGTCTGACAAACTCCTTTTCGGTAGTTAACCCATTTCCTATATTGATTGAAAAAATTTTTTCAGGACCAACATAGTTTGAAGGAGCCGGTATATTAATGATAAAATTCTTGGGGAAAATATCATCTCCCATTGAGAATGATAAATTATTTACATTTAATAACCCTTTTTCATCGTCTCGCGCGCCTCCTGGCTTAATAAAAATATTTGCAAACGGGGTTGCTGTATATCCGATATATACACTTTGCTCAAATAGTTTAATCAGCGCTCTTATACATCCATTTATTCCGGAAACCTTACTTTTACTGATATTAATGGATGCATTATCCGCCTCATCATCAATGATAAGCAATGGGACATTCCTGATCAGCTTAAGGTTATCACTCATTGTTTCACCACGACCATATAACCAGCTGAGGAGGTTTTTTAAAACAGTAGCGTTTTTCTTAACCGTAATGATAATAGGGTCATTTCCCCGAATATTTACTCCCGCCTTTTCTGAAGCCTGGCGACTAAAATCTCCGTCAATAGCATTTGTTGTGAGTGAATGTGCGACTACTTCAGGCGGAAACTTCCCCACTCCGATTCTGTTATTTGTTAAATTCAGACTTCGCGCCAATTGTGTATCAAAGCCTAGAAAACCTTCATCAATCCTTAGCTGGGTTTGGGATCTCAAACTATTGTGTACGCCGGCCAAAACAATAATAATCTTATAGCCAACATCAGCCGCTTTGCATATGAGCCCTATGTAATTTCCGGTTTTTCCGGACTGCACCTGCCCCACAATCAACCCACGTTTATCATATCGTTCTGCTGTTCCCGGAGCTGGTAATCTGTCTAGAATATCATCAGTGAGATTATCCAACTTATTAATTGTATCCGGCGCATAATTTTTCTTCTCCAGGAGGCGCCTGTAGCGATTCCAGAAGCGCCACTGAAATGCAGCCCTGGCATTTTTCACCCACGGCTCCGGACGGCTACTGTCATCCAGTGCTTTGTATTGGTTTGAAAACACAGCATACATCGATTCCAGCTCCTTTTGCAGCTTTTCCCTGTCCACATTTTCCAGATTAAATAAAGGACCTACTCTATCCAATGTATTACGAATAGATTCAGCATTAACAGCTTCAATCTCATCAGAAAGCAGGTTTAAACAAATACTTTTTGCCTTGCCATAGTTATTACTCATAGACTCGCAATTATTTCCGGATACTCATTAAAAGGTTCAATCATAAAAAGTTGCGACCTGGCATCATCTGAACTACACGTCTTCATTAGTGACTGATATATTTCCAGCATAATCTCCTTTAGCTCATTCAGTCTCTCTCCTTCGAAGGGCCTTGAAACCGTGTTCTCAGAACCAGGCTGCTGTATATTCACTGGCACTGTCTCTTCAAGAAGCTTCAGTATTTTCATAAAATCCTGTGGCTGCGCGTTGACTATAATGGGGTGATGTCTGTTGATTTCGTAAAACCTATTGCCAAACTTCTGCTTCTCCATCCAAACTGGCTGGAAATCAAAACTGGAAGTTCCTCTATTTCGAATAATTGCCCCTTTATTTGTGAATACACCCGAAGATCTAGAACATACAGCATTCGCATATGCCTTTAACCTGTTAATATATCCCGGAGGAAATCTTGCAGTCGATTTCTTGATATCAATCTGCCATTCGGCATCCAGAGAAGCAGGAAAGTCCAGCGAGATCCGTGCCAGTCTATACATTGGGTTCTTCCGCAAAAGACCAAGCCAGCTCCCCCCGATAAGTAGTCGCTTATTCCGGTAAATGTAAAAACCCTGCTGGCCATTCCACCCCTTCCCCCCCTCCATTCTGTTAAACTCATTTACTGTTAGTCTGGATTGGTGCGGAAGAATGAATCCCCTGAGTTTAGTTCCCGATAGATCAAGTATTTCTTCTGGTAAATGTTGAGTTGCAGAATGTTCTGTCAGGAATGGATTCCAGGGTTCAATCTCTCTGCCACGCAGATAGATTTTAACCTGCCTGTCTTCAATAAACCTATGAAAAACCATTGCGAGATGATCTTTCGCCTTAAGTAAAGCCGCTTCTAAATTTCTGCTTATTTTTTCATAGCTGCCGGCTTTAAAGTCAATTATCCTATCTAATTTCTTCCAGAGAACCGTTGTGCCTTTTTCCCGACTGCCAAACCTGTTGACCCAATCACCTTCGGGCATATATTCCAAAAGCTCCCATTTTTTAGAAACATTACAAATAAAGTCCAGGTCCCATGTCAAATATGCAGCCTGCTCACCGTTCTTCTTTGACATTACTGATAAACTTTTACATTGAGATAGTGATGCCGTTTTCAATCCCATCCCAAACCGGCCTAAATCATCCAAAAGACGCTCATCATCAGGTATTCTGCTACCTAGTCTCATAGCCTCTTCCAATTCCAGATCATTCATTCCACGACCATCATCTTCAATCGAAATAAAAGATTCCTGGTCTGAATAATTGAAATCAATCCAGATATTCTTTGCTTCTGCTGAGATAGAGTTATCAAGTATATCAGCAAGGGCTGCTCCAAGGGTATAACCTACCGCACGTAAGGAATTTAACATTCGGGGCGCCACAGGATCAGCTATACGGGTCTTATAACGGGAATAATCCTCTTTCATTACAATGATAATTATAACATATATAGGAAATTCATTTATAAATCTATCTTGTAAGTTATTTATTCAGTTTACACCTACCCTATTTATCTAAAATAACTGATTTTACCGGGTAATGACAAACACAATCAGACAATTAATGAAATACATCCTGAACAATCTGGGCAATCTGCCACGCCAGATAGGGAGGTACAGCATTTCCCACCTGATGGTATTGTTGGGTGCGCTCTCCACAGAAATAATAATTATCGGGGAAAGTTTGAATTCTGGCTGCTTCTCTAACGGTCAGTGTACGGCACTGTAACGAGTCGTAATGAATAAAATAGTGACCATCTTTTGCTATATGACTCGTAATTGTTGTAGCCGCAGCATTAGGAACCTGTACTCTGAAACGATCTGCAAATTTACCTGAATCAGCATTTTCATGATCAGGCAATAAGTCTGCTCCGGCTTTCTTGTAATCTTCCATTCTGGGGAAAGAACCATTTAACGCTGTATATTTCGCAGCAAACAGATACCGCTTCAGGTCCTGTACCAGGTGCTTTCGGGATACATGCTGTAATACACCATTCAATCGGGGATCCGCATACCACTTCTTTAAAAGGTGTCCCACTCTCAGGTTACTTTTTGCGGAAACACAAAACTCAGTCCCAAGTCCTGATGGATATTCAATAATATCTGAATCCGGCTCAATTCCAAGTATTCTGTTTACTTGCTTTGTATATTTATGAATATATTTTAACCAATTTTCGTCATTATCCTCTACAGTACTATAATGCCTCTTCTTAACCTCATTACCTTCATTATTTTTAATTGTGGTAATATGCGAAAATTTCTTTGTCATCCCACTTCGTATGGAAGGCAGATTACCTATTACAGATTGTAAAGTTATCTCTTCTGTCCGTTGTAAAGTTTTTTCCGGAGCCCGGACATCCTCTCTGATTCCAAGTAATATTACCCTATGTCTTTTCTGAGGCACTCCATAATCTTCTGCTTTTATTATAAAATCCTTAGGAGCAAAAGTAGGAGCACCACTATACATATCATACTGTGAAGCCTTGGTTGTGAGGGAATATATGCGGTATTTTGAAGCCTTTTTCTTCCCCACAACAGCCTCTCCTTCTGACTGACAGGCCGCTACCGGATCTGACAAATCCTTAAGTATCCTGCCAAATATATATTCCTCCTCAGTTTGAGCAGACAACAATCCTTTCACGTTCTCCATCACAAAAACAGCAGGATTATGAACGGCTATAATCCGCAAATACTCCTTATAAAGACCTACTCTTTTATCCTTAGTCTCATCAAGTTTTTTCTCCTGCCTTCTTGATCGACCTGCCAGAGAATATGCCTGACATGGCGGCCCCCCAATTAATACCCAGTCACCGGCATCCTTCAACATCTTCGTGATCCGCTTATCTATTTCTTCGTTACTAACTCCATTTGTATCACTTTCGTCAGGCTCACCCAATGTTGCACACCAGGCTTCTGCCTTAGCATGGTCAGCCTCCTCTGGAAACGCATCATATAATTCATCCAGAGAAATCTCCCCACGCACAAATGCATAATATTCTTCCGGAGCTTTCCCTACGGGAAATTGCCGGAAAAAGCTTCTCAGCTGCAATGTCTGATGCGCATGGTAGTCCTTCTCAATCGATAATTTAATTTTAAAAACCCTTTCTTTATTCTGATCAAGTACTGATGAAAATCCTTCACCTAATCCTCCCGGCCCTGCGAAAATGTCAATAATTGGTATCATTAGATCTTATATAGTACGATTTATATCCTGGATTATACTTAAGTAAAGATTGTTCAATGTTGCTGGCTGGTTTCCTTTCTTCAATTCACATTCCCAAACTACAACCACTTTCCATCCAGATGCCTGTAGTTTCTCAATTGCGGCCAGGTCATTAGATTTATTCTTCTCAATTTTATCAGTCCACCATTCGGTTTTTGTTTTGGGTATAACAAAATACCTGCATCCGGAATGACCATGCCAGAAACACCCGTTAATAAAAAGTACTGTCTTTTTTCCAGGGAATACCAAATCCGGTTTGCCTGATAACTTTTTGTCATGCAGCCTATACCTCAGACCTTTAGAAAAAAGAAACCTTCTCACTATCATTTCAGGTTTGGTATCCTTCCCCTTGATTTTACTCATGTTGTAGCTCCTGCGCTCTCTGGAATGCACGTCTGCCATATCTCCTCAATTGATAACAGTTTCAGTAGTTTAATGCTAAAATAAACTTTTACCGATTAAAATCCTGCATTTGAAACAATCAACATTGACGATTTTATGCAAAAAGAGAAAGGGGATAATCATAAAATGATTACCCCCTTTCTAAATTTCTGCGGAGAGTCAGGGATTCGAACCCCGGGACCTGTTACAGTCAACAGTTTTCAAGACTGCCGCAATCGACCGCTCTGCCAACTCTCCTGATGGAGCGCAAAGGTATGAAACGAATCGATATCACCAAAATAATTTTGAAAAATATTCTTAAATCCGCTACCACACTGCTTTGCGCCTCAAACAAAGGATGTACGAACCAGGCATTTTATCTATTTCCTGTCTGTTTTATGTGGGTCTTCGTGTATGGCTATGACTGATTCATCACTCTTACCTCCTGGCCCGTACTTCCTGAGTATCTTATTTCCAGCCGCCGCCAAGGGCACGGTATAAGTCTACCATGGCAGACAAACGCTCCCTGTCGATGCTGGCCTGATTTAATTCTGATTCCAGCGACCTGCTCTGCGCAGTAATCACTTCGAGGTAGTTAGCCATTCCACTGCGAAACAGCATCTGTGCCTGGCTGATTGCCTTCTCGGTGGTCTGCACCTGAACCGCTACCAGCTCCTGACGTACTTTCACCTTGTCCAGCTTTACCAATGCATCACTTACTTCACCAATCGCATTCAATGCCGACTGTCGGAAAGTAATCGCTGCCTGGTCACGTTCTATCCTGGCCACCTCTAATTGCGTTTTTAAAGCCCTTTTCTGGAAGATCGGCTGCGTAAGCCCTCCTGCCACTGTACCGAATAAAGAGGCCGGAATATTGAACCAATTGCTGGTTTTAAAGGAATTTAACCCGCCACTGCCGGTAATCGTCAGCTGAGGGTACATATTACCCTGTGCCGCCCCTACTCTCGCATTAGCTGCCACCAACCCCATTTCATTTGCTCTCACATCCGGACGACGACTGATCATATCCGCCGGAATACCAGTAGGCAAACTTTCAGGTACTACGAAATCACGCAGCTTACGGTCACGCGCCACTTTGCCAGGCAATTCCCCAGTCAGGATCTGAATGGCATTCTCCTGGATGGCAATAGCCTGCTCCAGCTGAGGTACCAGCAACGCCGCGGTCTGCTGTTGGGATAAAGCCTGCTGAATAGCCAGCTCCGTCACCTCACCGGCAGTCTTCTGCAGTCGCATTACCTGCACGATGGTATCACTCAGGGCCACATTCTTCTGCGCCACCTCCAGCTGCTTGTCCAGCATCAGCAAATTGAAATAGCTGTTGGCTATACCGGCAACAATGCTCGTCTGAACAGCATGTGCCCCTTCATAGGTTTGCAGGTAACTAGCCAGCGCCGCTTCTTTCTGACGACGGATCTTTCCCCAGATATCTATCTCCCACGACATATTCACGCCAAGGGTATAATCTTCTATATGATCTCCCAATCCGAAGTTGGTCATACTTACCCCATTCAAACTATTCTTGGACGGGAAACTGGTAGAACCACTCAGGTTACCGGTAAAAGACGGCAACCAGTTCACTTTCGCCTGTTTCAGATACTGCTGCGCTGCATCTGTACGCTTCATCGCCAGCTGCAAATCCAGGTTACCCTTTACTGCCTTATCTATCAACGACTGCAATACCGGATCGGTAAAAAATTGTCTCCACTCCATCCCTGCTATACTGCTGTCTGACGGCGCTGCGCCGTTAAACTGCGCAGGCAGCGGCATCGGGGGCCGCTCATAATTGCGACCCACCCGACATGCTGCTAAACCTACAACTAAGGAGAACAACAAAAAGTAAAATAAGCTATATCTTGTTTTCATTTTTCTTTTTATCTAATTCTGATAATCGATAATGCTAATATTCTAGTGTACCAGCTCTGCTTTATGTGCTGCTTCCACTTCCTCTATCGGCTTACGGCTGATTTTCTCTTGCAGGAACTGGAAGATTACAAACAGCACAGGTATGATGAATACACCCAGGACTACCCCGGTAAACATACCACCTACAGTACTCCAACCAATTGAATGGTTTCCTTTGGCAGATGCACCTTGGGTAAAGATTAATGGCAACATACCAACAATGAAGGCAAAGGAAGTCATCAAGATCGGACGAAGACGAAGCTGTGCTGCTTCCAGGGCAGCGTCAATAAGCTTATAGCCCGCCTTTCTGCGTTGCAGCGCAAACTCCACGATCAGGATCGCATTTTTAGCTAATAATCCTATCAGCATGATCATACCAATTTGTACGTAGATATTGCCCTCTATACCGCTAAAGCCGATGAAACTATATACACCTAATATACCTGTAGGTACAGTAAGGATTACCGCCAGTGGCAGGATATAGCTTTCATACTGTGCAGCCAGCAGGAAGAATACGAACAATACACTCAATAAAAACACGAACGCAGTTTGGTTCCCTGCTCTTATCTCTTCTCTTGTAATACCCGTAAACTCATAGGCATATCCTTGTGGTAATGCCTTTTTCGATACTTCTCCAATGGCTTTAATTACATCACCGGTACTATAACCTGGTTTTGGTGTGGCATTAATGGTAACAGCAGTATACAGGTTGTTTCTTGTAACTGTTTCCGGGCCATATACACGTGTGAATTTGGCCACTGTACTTACCGGCACCATTGTACCCAGGTTGTTCTTTACATAAATAGCATCCAATGAACCTTTATCCATCCGGTATGACACATCTGCCTGCGCCATTACGCGGCTATATTTACCGAAACGGTTAAAGTCCGACACAAAACTACTACCATAGTAAGTTTGCAGTGTACCCAACAGATCACCAACAGATACACCCAATTGTTTCACTTTTATTTCATCTATATCAATTGTGTATTGTGGATTACCTGTATTAAAAGTAGTGAACGCACTTGCCACTTCCGGCCGCTGACTTAACGCCCCAACAAAACCCCATGCGGTTCCTGCTAATTTCTCCAGCGATCCGTTTGTTCTGTCTTGCAGCATCATTTCTACCCCGCTCACATTACCGAAACCTTGGATGGTTGGAAAGCCAACAAAGAATGTCAAGGCATCATGTACCTGCATTGATTTGCCTAACAAACCACCTGCAATGGCAGTAGGGTCTTTTACAACACCTCTCTCCTTACGATCTTTTAACCTTACGAATATCGCAGCATTAGGAGAAGCATTCGCATTTGTTACGAAGTTCATCCCATTGGCAGCCCATACATCGCTCACACCTTCATCGTGCATCACAATTTTACTAATCTGGTTCGTTGCATTCTCCGTTCTGCTAAGTGAACTACCTGGAGGTGTTTGGGTAATACCCACTACGAATCCCTGGTCCTCGTCCGGAATAAACCCGGTAGGTGTTGTTTTGATCAGCCAAACTGTAGCAACCACCACAAGCAATAATCCGGTAATGGCCACCCACCTGTTTCTCAACAGGAATTTGATGCTCCGTATATACCTTGCCGTCATGGCATTAAAAGCAGTATTAAACGCATCGAAGAAGCGGGCACCAAAACCTTTTTTATGTCCACCTTCACCTATATGCTGGTTCTTTAAGAATAAAGCACACAACGCAGGACTGAGTGTTAACGCATTCACCGCAGAAATAAAAATAGCAATGGCCAGTGTAAAGGCGAACTGTTTATAGAATACCCCCGCAGGACCTTGTACGAAACTCACAGGTACAAACACGGCTGCCATCACCAATGTTATCGAAACAATCGCACCGGATATCTCACCCATCGTTTTAACTGTTGCCTCTCTTGCCGGTAGATGCTCTCGTTCCATCGTGGAGTGTACCGCCTCTACAACCACAATGGCATCATCCACCACAATACCGATAGCCAGTACCAGTGCGAACAATGTAAGCAGGTTAATGCTAAAGCCAAATAATTGTAAGAAGAAGAAGGTACCTATAATAGAAACAGGTACAGCAATTACCGGGATCAATGTAGAGCGCAGATCTTGCAGGAAAATGAAAACCACGATGGCTACCAGGATGAACGCAATGATCAGTGTTTCTTTTACCTGGTCTATAGATGCATCCAAAAACTCTTTCGAGTTATACATGATCTTAAACTTCATACCATCGGGTAACGCCTTATCAAATACTCCAATCTGTCGTTCCAGTTCAGTAAGAATTTCATTGGCATTGGAACCCGGTGTCTGCACAATACCAAAACCAGTAGCTGGTTTGCCATCGAGCAAATTCGAAGCAGTATAAGTATAGCCGCCAAGTTCAACCCTGGCCAAATCTTTAAGACGAAGAACAGAACCATCGTTTTTTGCCTTAATCACCATATTTTCATACTCTTCCGGCTTATTTAACTTCCCCTTGTATTTAATAATATACTCGAAAGATTCTTTACTACTTTGTCCCAAACGTCCTGGTGCCGCTTCTACGTTCTGATCTTTGATCGCATTCATCACTTCAGCAGTAGAAAGATTATTCGCAACAAGTCTGTCTGGTTTCAGCCAGATACGCATCGAGTAGTCTTTCGACCCAAATGGCTGTACCTGTGCCACCCCTGGTATACGTTGTAACTGAGGGATGATATTAATTCTTGCATAGTTATTTAAGAACAGTTCGTTATACTTAACGCTATCTTCACTATATATCGCCACAAACATCAGGAAGCTGCTCTGCACTTTCTGTGTAGAAAGGCCGGCTTGTAATACTTCCGGAGGTAGCTGGCTATTCGCTTTAGATACGCGGTTTTGTACGTTTACTGCCGCAATATCCGGATCCGTTCCTTGTTTAAAATAAACTGTCAGGATGTAGCTACCATCGTTGTTGGAGTTGGAGGTCATGTAAGTCATGTTCTCCACACCATTTACCGATTCTTCTATCGGAGTAGCAACTGTACGGGCTATTACCTCCCCGTTCGCACCGGGGTAATTGGCTATTACCTGTACCGATGGCGGCGCAATCTCAGGAAATAAAGCCGTAGGCAGGGAGAACAAAGACAACCCTCCCAGCATAACCAATATGATAGAAATAACCGTTGATAACACCGGCCTTTCAATAAATCGTTTTAACATAAATAACAATTATGTGATGCGGTATGTCCGCGCGCATACAACCAGTGCATGTGTATAACAACACTGCCTGTAGCGCAATTTGAATAATGTTTTGTATAAACGTTCTTAACACTGGCGTGCTTTCACGCTTACTTATTTTAAAGCAATGGCTTTGCTTTCAACAAACTATCTATAGATACCATCTGTGGCTGAATAACAACACCATCTTTTAAACCACCCATCATCATGGTAGATTGAGAAGATAATACAATCTTATCCCCCTCCTTTACGCCATCCGTAACAAAATAATAATTAGACGTTTTGCCGGAAATGGTAAGTGGTTTTGTAACGATTTTATTACTATCGGCCACGGTATAAATGAATACTTTGTCCTGCAATTCAAACGTGGCCTCCTGAGGAATTACCAATGCAGAAGCATGTAACGTAGGTACTCTCACTTTACCGGTACTTCCACTTCTAAGTATTCCCTGTGCATTAGGAAAGCTGGCACGTAAACTAATTGCACCAATAGTTTTGTCAAACTGCCCTTCCACTGTTTCAACTTTTCCTTTTTCAGGATAAACACTGCCATCTGCCAGGATTAATTCCACCTCTGGCATTCCTTTTACTTTTTCAGCAACACTATTACCTGGATATTTTTCCTTGAATTTGAGGAAATCGGTTTCACTTAAAGAAAAGTAAACACGCATGTCCTTTACTTCAGAAATAGTAGTCAATGCGCCTGCCATTCCTCGGCCAATAAGGCTTCCTGTTTTAAAGGGAATACTACCTACATAACCATCGCTGGGTGCAGTAATATTGGTGAACCCAAGATTGATACGGGCGGCTTCCACCTGGGCCTGTGCCTGGGCAACATTGGCTTTCGCTGAATTGTAACTTGCTTCCGCCGATTTTAATTGAACATCTGATACCACATTATTACTAAGTAGCGGTTTCAATTTATCAACGTTGATTTGTGCATTCTCTAATGCCGCTGTTGCAGCTTGTAAATTTGCAGTGGCATTGTTGAGTTGCTCTACATATGGCCTTCTGTCGATTGTGAAAAGTGTTTGACCTTTTCTAACGTAATCGCCTTCATCTATTGATATATTCGTCAGATAACCGTCTACCTGCGGTCTTATTTCCACATCACGGGTTCCTTCTACCGAAGCAGAAAAATCCTGAAACGTTGTAGCCGGTAATGTAACGGCTTTAATCACAGGTAATGCCGCTGGTGGCGGTACATCTGTTTTTGCCTGTGATGTACTGCATCCAGACAATACTGAAAGAACTATAAAGCTATAAAGTAGGCCTGCCGGCAATGATGTTAATGTTGATCTCAATGGTTTCATACTACATTTTTTTGACGACTAAAAATAAAATCCCCCCTTGCGACTCAGGCCAATAAAAGGCAGCCTTGCTTCGCAGCAATCAATATCAATGACAGCATTCGGGCGTGAGAATACAGCAGGGACAATTGCATAGCAGTACACCTGTGACGTGCATAAACTTTACGGGCACAAAGCTTATACATCCAGTGTAATACTATCCTGTACGCAGAACTATTCAGTTATGTGCATAGTTATACGAACGAGTACAGCAATAAGTTACTCCTGTAAGTGAATTAATTAAGCAATTCTGAAGGTATGCGGTTTTTCTCCGCTAAAAACTTTTCATGGCTTTCAATTTTAAAATGACGTACGGGCAGCGTCATTATTTTAATTTCACGATGCAAAAATAGAAAATTATAAATCTAAACGATTTAAATTTTTACGGGTTTAATTGTACTTTTCACGGCTTTCTCGTTGAAACACTGCCGGAGTTTGTCCGGTATGCTTCTTAAAAAACCGGTTAAAATAGGCATCGTCCTCAAAATTCAGGTGCGCAGCAATCTGCTTCACAGAGTGTTCTCCCCAATACAGTAACCGTTTTGCTTCCAGAATACGCTTCTCATCTATCACGTATTTCGCATTTCTTCCCATCAGGGCTTTTACGGTATCATTGAGGTGTCCGGGTGTAACAAATAACATTTCAGCATAATCCGAAACCTGCGGCTTCTCCCGATAATGCTGGTCTACCAGTACTTTAAACTGGCGGGCCATATTATATTGACTGCTTTCTACATTCAGCCAGATCTTATCGGATTCACGGGTAACGGGCTCGGATATACGACCACATGCTATAATAAAGGCATTCAGCAGGTTACGTATAATCTCCTCTCTCCGGATACGGCTACTCTCATATTCCCGCTCAATCAGATGGGCATATGAGAGTAACTCCTCCAGTTGTTCTTCATTTAAGGGAATAACCCCGGAACCAAAAATACAGCGCCAGCAGCTCACCACTCCCAACAACTCGGATGCGAGGAACTCCTCGGTAAAATAGATACAGATAGCCTCACAGTCTGGCGACATCCGGTGCAGGTGCACCTGATCAGGCTCCATCAGCATAATCGCCGGTGCGGTTACCTCATGCTGCCTGAAATCCACCGACTGGTGAATACTACCTTTTATAATAATATCTATACTATACCCCGTGTGTCGATGTGGTATGGCAAATTCTTCCGCCACAGGATCATCTCCTGTCATCCTGCACATCAGGAAAGGAAAATCATCTGTACAATCTTCCAAACGATAAACGGGTATTTGTTGCGGTTTGCTGGCTACTTCCATCTCTGGTCTTTTTTATTGGTTTCCCTCTTCGGCAATCTTTTCCTGGACAACCACCAGGTCGCTCAACTTAACATTGATAGGAATTTTTCCCAACTGAACGATCGCACGCTTATCACGGATCTCGATCAGTTTACCTACCTGCCTGTTAGTGAGAATCTTCACCTGGTCGCCTACCTGGGCATTTCCGCCCACTTCCTGGAACTTGTCCTGTACTTTCTTATCTAACTTTTCGTTAATCTGTTTCTCACGACGTCGGAACAACAATATCTCTGCCTGCTTCATCACTTTCTCGCGGTCGTCATTTTTCTCTGCTCGCTTCCATTCTACCACGATCTGTTTCAGCTTACGCTCCATATCTTTCAGATACTGCAGGTCATCTTCCTTAATTTTATTCTGCAATTTAAGAAAGGTTATCTGCTGATTCTTGCGTTCCTTATCCGCCAGGATCTCATACTCCTTCTTCAGCCTTTCATTCTCCTTCAGCAGTTTCTGGAGGTCTTTCTCCTTACCTTCTACTTTCTGCAGGTCCTGCTCGGCTTTGTTCAGGAGCTTATCCAGTTGAAAATGACCTTCATCCACCAGTTTCTTGGCCCTGTTAATCAGGGAAGGATGAAGCCCGATACGCTCCGCAATGGAAAACGTATAGGAACTTCCCGGCTTTCCGACGATCAGTTTATACATCGGTAACAGGTTCTGTTCGTCAAAGCCCATGGCCCCGTTGATGATTCCTTTCACTTTGTTGGCCATCACTTTCAGGTTCAGATAGTGCGTGGTAACGATACCGAACGCATGTTTCTTCGCCAGTTCTTCCATGATTACCTCCGCAAAGGCGCCACCCAGGTTAGGATCGGAACCGCTACCTAATTCATCTATAAAGAACAATGTTCTGCCATTGGCGTTTTCCATGAAATATTTCATGTTTTTGAGGTGAGAAGAATAAGTACTCAACTCAAATTCCAATGACTGTGTATCCCCGATATGGATCATCAGTTGTTTGAAGATGCCTAACTGGGATGTCGGGTGCACCGGCACCAGCAAGCCTGCCTGCAGCATCAGCTGTATCAGTCCTACTGTTTTCAGTGTCACCGTTTTACCGCCGGCATTCGGTCCGCTGATCACCAGGATATGATTATCCTTGTCCAGCGTAATATTTACCGGAATAGTAGGCTTACTGTTCCTGCGGTTATACAACAGCAACAACGGATGGTAAGCCTGTACGAGATGTACCTCCGCATGTGGTACCAGCATCGGGAAGTTACCGTCCATATCCAGTGCCAGCTTGGCTTTAGCACGGATAAAATCGTAAATCCCCAGGATGTCATGATAGCTGTTCAGCAAAACACTGTAGTTACTCAGGTTGGCAGTCAGCTGTTTGAGGATACGGTACACTTCTCTGCTTTCTTCACGCTCCAGCGACTGTACTTCACTGTTCAGTTCGATGGTATCTTCCGGCTCCAGGAAGGTGGTTTTTCCGGTATCGGATTCACCATGGATAATGCCTTTTACCTGGCGTTTATATTCCGCGTAAATGGCTACCACACGGCGTCCGTTAAGGAAAGCCTCCTGCTGGTCGGCGAGGTAGTTCGACTTATGCAATTTCTGCAAAACGCGGTCAAAAACCTTGCGTAACTCACTACGTTTACGGAAAAGTGACATTCGGATCTTAGCCAGGTCCTGGCTCGCATTGTCCCTTACCTGTCCTACCTCATCTACCACTTCATCGATCAGCGCGGTAATTTTTTTCTCGTAATACGTATCCTTTATTACCTGGTGCAGGCCACTGTATTGCAGCTTGCGGTCATGGTCAAAGAAACGTGTAATACTGTGCATACTCTCCGATAAGCGGCGGATATGTATGACTTGTTCTCCGGATAAAACAGCCCCCTGAATAGATAATAATCTTAATTCTGTTTTCAGGTTCAACACAAAATCATTCGGAAAATGTTCTTGCAGAAGGGTGAGCTGTTTATATTCGTGTGCCTGTTGTAAGGCTGTTCTGACATAATCTATATGCGTGTGCAGTCGGAGTTCTGAAGCCATTTGCTTACCAAGCTCCGTTTTACAGTGCTCCGAGAGAAGCTCCTGTACTTTATCAAATTCCAACTGCATTAAGGCAGATTCAGGAAAGTATTTCAATTTAGTCTTCGTTTAATCATCATTAGACCATCCATCCAACATGCTGCTACTCACGTCGGTTGATAGTCTGAAAAATTCATTTACAATTTCAGTTTGCTTAATAGGATAAAAGACTGCGGCAGCTGGCCCGGCAACAAACGGGTACGGGGGCATCCCTTTACATTCTTAGTCAAAAAGAATGTTAAAGTTACTGAACTTGTGGTTCTTTTGTATCATTTTACACGTAAATAAAATTTACGTTATGAATTTAGGCCGCTATAACGTCTTACATTTATATTAGATCATCGCCGGTAAATTTAATTTTATGCGAAAATACTTATTATTCGTTCTACTGCTAACAATGGCGCTGTCTGCATGCGCTCAGAATAAAAAAACTAAATCTGCTGCTAAAGAAAAAGTCAACGAAGATATGGAATTAAAAAATAACCCCCATCTTCAGGCTGCAACTTTTGGCGCAGGATGCTTCTGGTGTTCCGAAGCACAGTTTCAGACCCTGGAAGGGGTAGTAAAGGTAGAATCCGGATTTTCAGGTGGTACTGTACCCAATCCTTCCTATGAAGATGTTTGTACCGGCACCACCGGCCATGCAGAAGTCATCGAAGTGACCTACGATACGACTAAAATCAGCTACGATGAGTTATTACAGGCATTCTGGGTAAGCCACGACCCTACCCAGCTAAACCGTCAGGGCAACGACGTAGGTACCCAATATCGCTCTGTTATCTTCTACCATAACCAGGAACAAAAAGAAAAAGCAGAATATTACAAAAAGAAACTGCAGGAATCCGGCGCCTGGAGCAAGCCCATCGTGACCGAAATTGCACCTTTTAAAGTTTTTTATAAAGCGGAAGATTATCACCAGAATTATTACAATCAGAATGGTAATGAACCTTATTGCCACTATGTAATTCAGCCTAAACTTGAAAAATTTAAAAAAGTATTCGCTGATCACCTTAAAAAGCAGTAAATATTTCGGGAACAATCCCGAAATGTTTTATTATCTTCCGTAAGTTATAAAAACTGATATACCATTAATGAGCACTGTAAAAGACCTTGCCTCAACCGCATGTCCGTACTGCGGTAGTAATGATATTATTCGCGCTATACCAGAACAAAACAGCTCAGACGCGATTCTCGTCTGCAGACATTGCCAACGTGTGGTGGTGCCCGGTCACTCTTCCAACGCCAGCCGCAAAGCTATTACTGAACAAGCGATCAATCTCTGCCTTTCCCATGGCCTTATCCATGGTATCCAGTACTATCTTACCGAAAACAACAAGATCCCTGGCCAAAAAATGGAACTTAGACAGGCTAAAAATGACCTGGAAGGCCTCCTTGCTTCCCGCGGCCTCACCAATGCCATCAAAAAGCCCAGTAAAAACGGCTGTGTAATTACCCTTATCGTGCTGGCACTGATTTTAGCATCGGTTATCTATTTCTTTACCCGCCACTGATTTCGGTAAGCGCGACTTTATTCGTATCTTCGTACTGTAACATCACAAATTACAGAATGAATAACGGCAGATTTCCCATATCACTTCATATTCTGACCCTGCTCGCCAGGGCCAAAGGGGAATTATTGCCCTCCGATCTCATCGCTGGCAGTATTAACTGTAACCCCGTACTGGTACGTAAAGAAATCAGTAACCTCCGCAACCATGGCCTTATAGAAAGCAAGGAAGGTAAAAACGGCGGCGCCACACTCGCCAAACCAGCCGAAACCATCCTGCTAGCCGATATTTATAATGCCGTAAAACAGTCTTCCCTCCTGGGAAACAGCAGAAATATGCCTAATCCGGACTGCTCCGTAGGAAAACAAATAAACCTGCATCTTGATAACCTTTATGCCGAAGTAGAAGGCGCGCTTATTAAGAAATTACAGCATATCTCCCTGGACGACTTCAGCAGCCAGTTCGAATAAATAACCCTCTTCACGAAAATCATCTCCCCGGAAAAAACATCACCCGCCAACTGCTCCGAACCAATGGATACGGCACAATGTTATTTGGATAGCCTAAACGTTGCAGCAGTATGGATCTACACGATTTCAGGAATATTAGCGACCGGTTTACCAATACCGATGAAATGCCGGTAATGTTCATCGGACATGGTAACCCCATGAATGGGATTGCTGACAATGCCTTTACGAGAGCATTGGGAACGATGAGCAAGTCCCTGCCCATGAAACCCCGCGCCATACTGGTAATTTCTGCGCACTGGCTCACCAGTGGCACCCATGTACTGGTATCACTACAACCCAAAACCATACACGATTTTGGCGGATTCCCGGAAGCGCTGTACCAGGTACAGTACCCGGCACCAGGCGCACCGGAACTGGCCATAGAAACAGGAAAACTCATCACCAGTACCGACGTTGTTGAAGATAACCACTGGGGGCTGGATCATGGCGCATGGACCATTCTACGGCATATGTACCCTGCCGCCGACATCCCTGTCTACCAACTGAGTATCGATTATCATCAACCACCTGAATACCATTTTAAACTGGCAGCGGAGCTAAAGGCACTACGAAAAAAGGGGGTACTGATCATTGGAAGTGGTAATATCGTCCATAACCTATACCAGATCGTCTTTTCACTGCATGCAAAACCCTTCGACTGGGCTATCTCCTTCGATGAAACCGTTAAAAAGAAATTGCAGCAAGGCGCTTTTAATGAGCTGGTCAACTACCAGCAACTTGGCCGGGAGGCCGCGCTGGCCATCCCAACCAATGATCATTATCTGCCAATGCTTTATACGCTGGGGTTAATAAATAAAGGGGAAGATATTCGTTTTACCTATGAAGAAATACAGAACGCCAGCATCAGCATGCGCTGCTTCCAGACGGTGTAATCGCTTATCAGTCCAACGTTTTCAGGCTCTTCGCCGGATTGGTCAGTGCCGATTTCCAGGCATAAAAACTCACTGTCAGCAATGCCATTAACAACACCGACGTAGCCGTGATAATAAATATGCCAAGTCCAGGCTGAATATGATAGGCAAAATGCTGCAACCAGGTATTCATCATCCAGACAGACAACGGCACCGCGATAACAATGGCCACTATCAATAGCTTCAGGTAATCCTGCGATAACAGGCCTACAATGCTGATCGTAGAAGCACCCAACACTTTCCGTACACCAATTTCCTTGAGACGCTGAGAAGCCATGAATGCCGCCAATCCCAATAAACCCAGGCAGGCAATAAACAGGGCTAATATGGTAAAAATCATGAAAAGCTTTTCCTGCCTGCGTTCTGCCACATATTGCTTCGCAAAATTCTGGTCCAGGAAGCTGTAGGAAAAGTCATGCTCCCGGTCGAAATCTTTATAAACACTTTCTATATATTTAAGTGCACCAGGGATATCTTCCTTACTCACCTTAACATACAGGTTATCCTCCATGGTTTGTTGCGGCGCCATTTCAAGCACCAGCGGTGCTATTTTATGTTGAAGCGAATAGGTATGAAAATCCTTTACTACGCCTATAACGTTGCAGGATACACGCGTGCCTTTGTTGTCAATTTTCTGCTCTACTCTTTTACCGATGGGGTCCTTCCAACCCATTTTCTTCACAAGGGTTTCATTTACTATCACGGTATTGTACCTGTCGGCATTCCCTGTATCTGAAAAGTTTCGACCCATGGCAATCTTTATATCCATTATTTTCACAAAATCTGCATCTACAAATAAATTCTGTGCAAGAAGGCTGGATTCAGAAATTTTGCCATCCTGTTCAAAAAAATATCCATGAGAACCGATATCATTGCCACCGACAGGATTACTGGCTGCGGCTACACCTAATATCAGTCTGTTACTCAGCAGTTGTTGCTTCATCGCCGGAATCCTGTATCTGGAAGCCTCCGAAGGCAGATGAAAGGATAATGTCTGATCGGAATTGAAACCCAGATCAGTATGTGTTACATAACTGAGTTGCCGGTAAGCTACAACAGCACTGGCAGCGAGCATAATGGCCGCACTAAACTGAAATACTACCAGCACTTTTCTGAAAATCCCCTGAGAACGATTGCCAGCAAGGCCTTTCAGGGATGTAACAGGCCTGAACCCGGATATCACCAGCGCCGGATATATTCCTGCCAGCAAACTTGTGCTAAGTACAATGGTTACCATTGCCAGCCATGATTTCAGCACGCCAAAGTCCCACAAACTGAAAGTAGTTCCGGTAATCTGATTGAAGGCTGGCAATGACAGCCAGACGATCCCCATGGCGATGATGCCGGCAAACGTCACCATCACCAGCGACTCTGCCAGGAACATACCAGCTACCTGCCACCTGAAGGAACCCAATACTTTCCGCAGGCCTACTTCCTTCGTGCGTAAGGCTGCCCTTGCCGTAGCGAGGTTCATGTAATTAATGCAGGCAATCAGCAAAATCAGTATGGCGGCGGAAAGGAAGATGTAAACGTAGGTAACATTACCATTAGGGCCAAGCTCATAATCCAGGTTGGAATGCAGGTGAATATCATGGATGGGCTGTAAAATCATATGATAGCTGACACCATCGCCCATGTGATCTTTCAGGTAACGATCATAAAAGCCAGCCAGCTTTTTTGTCAATGTATTAATATCCGCACCTGGCTTAAGTAAGAGATAGGTATATAGATTAAAATTCTGCCAGCCATCTGCGTCGAAGCCTGGTGCCAGCGGCCTTACCGCCTGGAACTGCATATGCGAATTGTGTGGGAGGTCTTCAATAACACCGGTGACGCGGCAAACCGCCGGCGCTCCGGCCACGATGGTTTTACCCATCGCATTTTCAGGACTGCCAAAGAGTTTCGAGGCGGTTTCTCTTGTAATCACCATGGCATCAGGCGTCGAGAGCGCTGATGCCGCAGTTCCTGCTATAAAATGATATTGGAAGATGTTGAAAAATACCGGATCAGTAAAAAATACGGAAGGCAGTTCAAACCGTTTATTATTCACTTCGAAGGTGCCGCCACCATCGGATAGTATACGTGTCATAGATTGCACCTCTTCGTAATCCCGTTGCAACACGGGGCCAAAGGGTGCGGAGGTTACCGCCACATTCATACTTCCGCCAGTCCAGTTAACCGTATTTACTGCACGATAGATGCGTTGCTGTTGCGGCAGAAAATTTTCATAGCTGGTTTCGTGCTGTACATAAAGTAATAGCAGCCAACAGGAAGATAGCCCAACCGCCAATCCTGCAATGTTGATCAGCGTAAACAGCTTATACCGTATAAGGTTACGCCAGGCGATAGTGATATAATTGCGAAACATGGGGATACATTAAAAGTTTGAAAGCAAATAACAACTGTTTTAATACTCTCCTCCAATGCACCTGTAATGCCAGCTTCTTCTTAATTAAATATCAAAAAACAGCATATACTCATTTAAATACATATGTTCATTTCAGGACATTATATGTACGATTATATGCCAATCAAATTTTCAGGAATTCTCCTTCCTGTTGTACCACCTGGCTGTCGATATTGGCGACAACGGCCTTCAGCATATCGGCTTTCATTTCTTCTGTCATTCTGCTGAAGCCAAACATTCTGGCAATAAAAGGAACCGTGGCTTCCGGTTGTATGGCCACGGCATTGCGGACCACCTTTTCCAGCGCTACGCCTACTTCTTCCACCGAAATATAATTCACTTTTCTGGCGGAGGCTGGCAGCTCACTACGGTCACGCACCAACGGCGCAGGTAAATCAATATGCCACAGGAATTGTCCTTTTATTTTGATCCGTTTACCGGCATCTGCATGGCGAACGGCATGGCGCAGCACTTCACGGATACGTGGCCCTACGCGGGTTACACCGGCAGCTTCTACCATCCGGCGGGCAACCTCATCAAAATGCACAGGGCTTTCTACTTCCACTACCTGCTGGATCCAGCTGCACAATAGTCCGATAGGCGTTTGGTGTAGCTCCTGTTCTTTTATTTCTTCTGGCAGCGTGGCCATTTTATATAATGGGGTTTCTTCAGCTGTTGCGACCACTGCTTCCCGCTCCATTTCCAGGTCCTGTTGCACTATTTCTGCTTCCTTATCAGCCGAAACCCTTGCCTGTTTTGCTTCTTCTATGGCCTGCTCCAATCGGGCCAGCTCTGCTTCCGGATGATGGAACCAGTCTGTACTCCAGATGCGATGGATACGCCATCCCATATTCTCCAGCACCTGCTGGCGGAGCCGGTCCCTGTCTCTTGCAGATCTGGCGCTATGATAAGCTGCGCCATCGCATTCGATTCCCAGCAAATACCTGCCGGGATATGCAGGATCTACGATGGCAAGATCTATATAAAAACCTTTTGCTCCTACTTGTTTACGCACGGTATGCCCCCGGGCTGTCAGCATGGCGGCCACATTTTCCTCGAAAGGACTGTCGGCAGGTTTCGTTGTTTCTTCCGCATAGTTCAGGCGACCATACTGGGCGAAATACAGGAAGTTTTTCAGCGCCTTTATACCGAAGCTTTGCGTTCTGTTCAGGTCAATATCATCAGCAGTAATATTGGTAAATACTTCACAGCGGAATTTGGCGCGGGTAATCAATACGTTGAGTCGTCGTTCTCCGCCTTCATTGTTCAGTGGTCCGAAGGACATGGCTACATAACCTTCTTCCGTACGGCCATAGCCGATGGAAATGTAAATAACATCCCGCTCATCCCCCTGTACATTTTCAAGGTTTTTGATGAAGAATGGCTCATCATGGTGACTGTTAAAAAAACCTTCCAGTTCAGGGTGCTGTTTTCTTTTAAGCTCTATAGCATCACTGATAGCCTGGCGCTGCGAGGTACTGAAAGCCACCACACCTAAACTCTGCTGCGGACAGGTTCTGGCATGTTCTATAACAGCATCGGCTACACGCTCCGCCTCTTTCGGGTTGGTACGGGTTTTTCCTCTGTCGTAGTATGTTTCAGGAAGATGATGGTATACGAGTCCGGCTTTATCTTTTGTACCTGGCCCCGGGAATATCACCAGTTTATTATCGTAGAATTCGTGGTTGGACAACGTGATCAGTGATTCGTGGCGACTTCTGTAATGCCAGCGGAGCATACGTTGCGGAGCTCCCTGGGCATCACAGAGGCCCAGAATGCTTTGCATGTCTGCAGTTACGTTCTCTTCATCATCGGTGTCTGTATTGAGCGTATCGAAGAAGCTCGTTGGTGGCAACTGCCTGGTATCACCAACCACTACCAGCTGTTTACCACGCAGTATGGCGCCCAGTGCATCCACAGGGCGTACCTGGCTGGCCTCATCGAAGATAACGAGGTCAAAATCTACGGCGTCTGGCGGTAAGAAATTAGCAATAGACATCGGGCTCATCATAAATACAGGTTTGATAGCCTGTATAGCCCAGCCTGCCGCCTGCATCAGCTTGCGGATAGGCATATGCCTGGCTTTTTTGTTGAATTCTGTTTTGAGGATGTTTACCTGCCCGCCGGCATCTGCCTTGGGCATTTGCTCCCAATGGTGAAGGGCGGCGCGCACTCTGTTATATTGCAGTTGCAGCATATCCAGGCGCTGGAATTGTTTTATCAGTTCTTCGTGGGAAGACCTGCTGAAGCGACGCAGCCCAGGTTGTGTTCTGACAGCTTCACCTATCAGGTGTTCGTACCAGCTGCGCAGCAAGGCCGTCTTCAGCCATTTTCCGGCTTCGGGCCATTCCAGGGAGGAATTGATGAGACAATCCAGATTTTCCTGTTTAGCCGTTACTGTTATATTATTCCAGGAGATAAGGTATTTGATTTCCGGCAGTTTTTCCAGCCAGGTATTTAATTGTATAAGCTGTTGCTCAAATGTTTTAACCATCAGTCCTGCCGGCATGGCTAACACCTGTAGCAGTTCATGCAGCTGATAAACAGCCTGTTGCAGCTTTTGACGGAGCATATTTTCATCCTTTCCGGCAAGAACAGGGTCTGCCTGGCGGGAGAGGCAGTCCAGCACTGCTTTATGCAATGTGCCTGCATTGATTCGTTTATGCACATCCGTTAGATAGGCGGTCCCTTTCTCCAGTAGTCCCCAGTTGGATTTAAGTTTTTCCCAACGGCTGCCAAACAGTGATTCTGCCAATGATGTACTTTCTTTCACACTTGCTTCCAGGCGGCGAAAAGCCATGATATCATCAACGTATTGGAGCCTGACGGTATTATCATCGGGTAGCCCCTGTTTGCAAAGGGCTGCTAGTTTCTTTTTGCTACGGCGATAGCTTCCGATAAGGAATTTATACCACTTTTCGCCATTGGCCAGCAAATCTTCCCTTACTTCCAGCATGTCCTGCTCCCAGGCTTCAGGAATCAGGATCTCCTGGTACGACTGCTGTAATGCAACAGCAGCCTGCCCGGTCTCCAATAATTCATGGATGGCTGTTTCCTGATGGAGCCACCCGGAATTAGCGGCGTTCATGCCTTTAATATCAGGTTGTGCTGCAATGACCTGGCAAATATCTGCGAGGTCAGTAACTGCGGCAGCGCTTTCCGGAACAGCCAGTTGCAGATGTCCGGCTACCTCACAGGCAGCTTGTACCAGCACCTGAACGACCGCTATGCTTTTTTGTAAAATATCTCTTACGCGCTCCTGTTCATGCGGAAGCAAACTCTGTAGCTGTGACCCATAAAATGGAGAGGCTGCAGGGATACCAATTTCGTTGAGACATGCCTGTATGCGTTCAGACAGTGCGACTGCCTTATTGGCAACCGACATATCCCAGTTTTTTATATCGGGAATGGCTATACGAGGAAGGTCAGCTTCCCTGATCTGCTCTTTTAGTTGCAGGAGATTACCGATAACCTGTTGGGGTGTATACCCGCTGTTCTGCACAGGGGTATTGATAGCCATACAGTAATCATTCAGCTCTGCCCTCGTTTTCTCCAGGAGCTCCAGTTCCGTCTGCAATTTACCAGCAGTAGGTTTGCCCAGTTCCAATACTTTCTTCAGTTCCTGGTGCAGGGTTTTCTTATTGGCTTTATGGCTATGTAGTTCAAGACAGGCTTCCCCTAGATATATGTTATCCAGTCTGCGTTTTACTACTTCCAGCGCCGCCAGCTTTTCGGCAACAAAGAGTACTTTTTTTCCTCTGCCGATAGCATCTGCGATAATGTTGGTAATCGTCTGGGATTTACCTGTACCCGGAGGCCCCTGTATTACCAGGTTTCGGCCTTCCTGCACCGCCAGCATGGCAAGGATCTGAGAACTGTCTGCATCTACCACCTGGAACAGGTTATTCGCTGTAGTTTCAGTATCGATGAAGCTGTCCTCTGATATATCAGCATGTTCGTGTCTGAATCCGTTGCCAAACAGGCTGCTGATCACAGGATGTTCTTCAGGGGACTGCCCTTCCGGCCAGTTATTGGCTTCCAGATCATTATAGATCATGAATTTCCCAAAGGAGAAAAATCCCAGCTCCACCGCATCAGTAATCACTTCCCATCTATCAAAATCAGCTACTGCAGCGGCTATACGTTGCAGGTAGTCGTTAATATCCACATCTTCCGTATCGGGCAGGTCTGGAATGCTGATGCCGAAGTCTGTCTTCATTTTAGCCTGAAGAGAGATATTTTCGCCAACTTCTTCCAGGGTGTATTTGAGCCTGAATCTTTCCCCGACGTTGCTGCGATCCAGCGACACCGGGATGAGGATCAGTGGCGCCAGTCTTGCTTCCTGGCTGCTTTCACTTTCATACCATTGCAGCATGCCCAGGGAGATATAGAGGATATTCACCCCTTGTTCTTCCAGGTTCGTTCTTGCGGCATAGTAGGTATTCAGCAGCTTATGCTGTAGTGTCGCATTATTTTCGTTGGTTTGAAGCTTGGTGTCGGTATAACCATCTTTCAGGGCCACCGCAGCAGCTTCGGTCATTACCGGCTCCTGTGGGAGTTCCTGTTGTGCTAATTCCTTAGCTGTTCTGCCGCTGAAGGTCATACTCTTACCTTCTTTCACGAGCAGATTGTAGATGGCAGCGGACTGCTCCTGCACAATGTGCAATCCTTTACCAGTGGGTAACTTGTAATTCAACAAAGGATTTCTGAGGCCCAGATCCAGTAATTCTTTACGGGAAGCTTCGAGCCTGGCTAATATACTTCCGGTCATAACAGCAGTGAGAAACTGTAAATTTAAAGTTTATTTCCTAAAACGCTGAAGGATATACGGGAAGTATGCAACCGATGATAAATAAGACAGGAAAATGATCTTATTTCCAGTCTACGATAGGTTGTTTAGGTGGGGCCATGTAATTGGGCGGAGCCAGTTCTGCCCAGTAGCCATTGCTGTGATATGGCATACCAGCCTTTGCGAAATCCGGAATCATATACTCCAGACCTTCCAACGATTCGCCCCTCGCCTTTCGGTTTGCGATAATTGCCTCATACTCCGGCCATAATACAACCCAGGGTTTGGATACGCCCCAGGTAGCGGTAAACCACGTCGGGCGTGGCTTATCTTTTTCGATATTCATTCCAAGATTCTTTCGGAAGTTGATAGTCCAGGTAAGCGAATAGTGATGTGAAGGATCTAACATCTTCTTTCTGATTTTCTTTGTTAATCGCTTGATGATTATTTTTTCAAATATTCTTTCTAAAAACATGTTTTTACTTATTTAACAGATAAAGAAATAGGCATATAATAAATGCAGGCATGCTAAATACAACCAAAAAAAATGAGTTAGCATACAACGATTTCTTCTTATTGAATATGCGCTCTAAATCTTTCATGGACTTCTCCATATCTTCCAGATACTCATTTATCAATTTTCGATCAATTTCCTGAATCAGTGGTATTTCATTTGGTGGGGTATCTCTTTCTTTAGATTTCCTCAATTCGATATGATAAGCCTCCGGGTCTGGCAGAAATACATCACCCACGGGCTGCAAAAAAAAGATCGCCATAATAACTGACCCCACGAACAGGCTGATGAAAACAATAAAGGATAACAACCATACAATACCAGGCAATGATGACTGAATAACCTGCCTGACCATAGGCGTAAGAGACACAGAAATACCACTATAAAACAACATCAGTATAGCATATTTATTCATTACCAGATTATACGCTACACTATAAGCAGCAAAGCGTTTTTCTGTTATCTCAATAACATATTCCGGATTATAAAATGATTTCATGGGTAACAAACTTTGTAATATTTAATAAACTAAAAATCCTTCTATTGATCTGGCTTGCGCTTGTATCTTATTGGTTCATCATCAAATAACTTAAAGTGTCTGTAAGGATCGAAATCTTCTACTGTGTATCCTGCCTCTTCATATTCCGGCCATAACACGATCCACGGCTCGCAGATGCGCCATGTATCTACAAATGTTATCGGATCCTGATCATATTTACCGGTTTTACTACCCAGACCTCTCAAAAAATTCATTCGCCATGTCAGGGAATAATGATGCCTGGGATTTAGCATATTTTTTTTTATCTTCTTTGTAAGATATTTCCTCAGCGGCTTCTCAATTAATCTGGTCAGAAAATCCATATATTATCAATTATAAGTACTTAAGAATCAAACTAAACATGCACAGCACACTACTGGCAATTGCGGAAGCAAAAGCATACATATAAAACTTGCTTTTCCGTTTCACCACACCTTCCATACCTATCGTTATATAGGCAAGCTCAGTTATATATTTCTCCAGCAACAGACTATCAATCTCTTCAGTTAACGGGATCTGAATACTGGAAACACTTCCATGCAATTCAATTTTTCCGGCATGATAATATTCTGCCGGATTCGGCAACAGCGTATCCGTTTCCGGGAACACCATAAACACAGCAAACGAAACCGACACAAAAAACAGTATGACAAAAAGCATGAACAGGAATACCACCACAACAGCAACATGTGCCTCCTGCAAAATAGCTCTGGCCAAAGGGCCTGCCGCAATAAATACGCCGGAATAAATAATCATCAATGTTGAAATATTTTTCACCAGTATCTGATAAGCCGATACATATTCAGCAAAACACTTCTCCATCGCTTCAATAATATAATCCCTGCTATAAAATGATTTCATGGGTAACAAACTTTGGTATCTCAAAAATAAAAGACTCTACTTAAAAACAACTGTATTCATTTCATTCATTATTAAATGATCTGTTCATTATCATTCGGGGAAAAATATTCTTAAAATAATAGTAAGATATGCAAACTGACACATAGCATAATCAGCGTCCAGCCATAACATTAATTTATCCAGATCACCTGCCATAATAATGATTGATAATTATTAACGATATTGTATCCGCAATACGAAAACCATGAATCAATATCCTGAAGAAATCACCCGCTTCCATCATACACTCGATAGCCTGCAGGGCATTAATGATGTTTGTAGCGGAATAGACAATCTGGAAGAAATAAAAAAAGCTGACCTGAGCAACCCGGCCTTTGCCCACCTTCCAGCCGGAACCCTGTTAAGAACAGACGGTGGCCTCCCCGGAGAAGTAATGTTACAATTCGAATTTACTATTGACAAATCGTCGGAAAGCCTGAATTCCCTGGAGTTTATCTCATGGTTCATCCGCGACCAGGCACGCAGCGGCACTTTAATACAATTACGCACCTTTGCATTACCTCCGCAAACACCCGATGGTATCCAACTCGGACAAACCTTAAAATTTCATATTGATCTCTTTATTGAAAACGCCCCGGCATCATTACAACCCATTCTGGAACGGGTGAACAACATAAACAATTCAATGGCGACCTTTATCCGGTTATATAATATTCCTACCAAATCAATAAAACAATAATCTAATCCTGTGAAAAAAACGATTACCCTGGCGGGTTTCCTGCTATTTACGATTTTCTGTAGCGCACAAACAAAAACTACTATCATCTATAATTTTACTGGCGCTGTCAGCAAATATCCGATAGAAATGCAATTGCAGATCACCCCGGCAACCAACACCGTTGATGGAGAATACTACTACCTGAAAAGCGGCATCGGCGCCAAACTGGATGTAAAAGGACTTAAAAAATCCGGAGATTCCATCCTGCTAACAGAAGAAAACTTCCGCATACGTGACAAAAACAATAAATTCCTTGTCACCGGCTCCTTTAGCCTGCAAGGAAAAGATACACTTACCGGAACCTGGAAAAATGAAAAGACAGGCGCAATCCTTCCTGTTAAACTCACCATGCGGGAAAAAATAAATCTGCTGCAACCTGCTGATTTCAATTTCAAAATGAAAACCTATCAGGGCAAAATGACGGATGCAGGCAACCACGAAAGAATGTACACCAAAAGTAATCAGCTCGACATCTATCGAAATAATAAACTCCTGCAAATAATCAACGGATATGATGAATGCCTCTCCGAAAACAGCGCGGAAGTCATCATGGAAGACCTTAACTTCGACGGATACCTCGATATAAAAATACCTGTATACTTCCCTGAACGCACTAAATACGACGGTTCATTCGTCTACTTTATCTACAATAAATCCACCGGAAAATTTGAAAAAAACAAACAATTAATTGACCTGGAATACCTGACATTTGATCCGGTAAAAAAAGAAATTTACCGCTATGATGAAGGCCCTGATACTATTGTCAAGAACTATTATAAATGGAAAGATGGTAAAGTGTACCTGGCCAGAACAGAAAAAGATAACTAAAAACTGACTGTCTGCAGATACACAATGTAAATTGCCACAGCATTTACTTTACATTAGTTATCTGCAGACTCTCCAGCATTTTTTTATAAACCGGCTCCCATGTCCTGGCATCGTCTCTTCTGTACGACATCATCACCATATACTTCCTGTCATTATTCTGAAATTCATACATATCTACTACCACATAAGGATTATTTTTTAACTGGCGTAAATATGAAATCCTGAAACATTTATTGCCATTTACAACTGCCGGCGCTGTAGTAATCCAGTTCACCAGCTTTAATCCATCCCTGTTTGCAGCAAACTTTGCAGTCATAGCCTCCTTAATTACCTGTATATCCTGGGCACTAATATTAGGAGGCTGTGATAATTTCCCAAACTCACCAGGCCGCCCCATGGTAGTAGTTATTGTCACCCTGGCATATGAAGAAAATGCGTTCTTAGTTCCCAAATTAAGCCCCTTCTGCTGAAAAACTATCTTATCACCACTAACTTCAATTCCTTTCGCTTTTAGCTTATCAGTCTCCTGCTGCCTGTATAATCCGTCCTGCAACTCCATTAAATCCGGGACCAGTATAGTACCAAGACCAGTTATCTGATACTTTTCATACTTAGTTTGAGCAAAGGTTTTATTACAACAGATTAACAGGAGTATTAAAATAATATTTTTCATCTTGTTCAAGTTTTGAATAGGCGTAGGTCTGATTTAAATACAGCAGCGAATATATTAAATATATTCATATTACATTTTGCAGATAAATCATCCTGTAAATCCAGGAGATTGTTTGTATTTTAAGACATTCAACCAGCGATTTCGACAGTAGATATCAACGAAAAGTGAACAAATGAAAAGAAGACAATTCCTCCGTCAATCTGGCCTTGCGGCAGCCGGATTACTCACCTTGCAATTGCCGGGACTGGGTTTCGGTAAACAGCCTTATCACGGTGTCATGAAGCCCGTTCATAATATTCCAGGCATCAAAGCGATAGACCCTGCATGGATCAAAAGTCTGTATGAGCGCGGGAAACCAACCACCTACCACAAGGAGCTGAATGAACTGAAGTATATCGGCATGCCCGCCGGCGGACTACACACCGGCACCGTATACCTCGGTGGAGACGGAAGATTATGGTTGTGGAGTATCTATAACGACGAGAGAGAAGGTATTGATCCTAAAACGGTCCTCTGGTATGATGGCACCCAGGAACGAAAAATCCGGAGCCGCGATGGCGCCAGCTATCTAGAACCTGCCCTGGCAGCCAATAAAAGAATACTTGAACAGGGATTTGCCATTCAGATCAGACAGGGCAATCAAACCTGGATAAAAGAACTGAAAGAAGAAGACTGGGAACAGGTAAGCTTTGAAGCCTCCTACCCCGTTGCGGTTATCACGTTTAACGATCCTGCCGTTCCTGTGGAAATAAAGATGCAGGCAGGTGGAATATTCATCCCCCTGGATGCCGATAACAGCGCACTGCCCGCCACCGTGTTCGATATTAATATCCGAAACAAAACAACACAGCCGCTGGAAGCCAGTATTTGTGGGTGGTTTGAAAATGGCGCCAGGAAACTAACCGCCAGTACCGATGGCCGCAAACATAATACAGTCCTTAGGCATGACAGCACGATCCTTTCTTCGTTTCATCCCAACAATACCGACACCGCCAGTTATCCGGATGAAGGTACTACAGGCTTAACCTACATTGGGCATGATGCACTTTTCCATACCAATGCTGCCATCTGGCCGGTTACAAACGAATTATTCACTGCTGAAAATGATAAAACTGCTGATAGCGCTGCTGATGAAAAACTTGTGGCTGCCATCAGCACAGCCGCTGCCAGCATTCAGGCTGGAAAAGCGTTACAGGAGCAATTTGTATTAACCTGGCATTTCAATCATCCACTTAAATCAACCAGCAAATTAAAAGATGCTGCAGATGGATATTACTACGGCAGCAGGTTCAAAAATGCCGGCGAAGTAGCAGCTTATATACGTCAGCATTTCAGAGAGCTCTGGGGCACAACAATACAGTGGCGGGATACATATTACGATTCGACACTTCCATATTGGTTCCTGGAAAGAACCTTCCTCAATATCGGCACCCTTGCTACAGCCAATACCTACCGTTTTAAATCTGGCCGTTTCTGGGGATGGGAAGGAGTGAATACCTGTGCAGGTACCTGCACACATGTCTGGCAGTATGCACAATCAGCCGGCAGAATATTCCCGTCACTGGAACGCGACACGCGCCAACGTACAGACCTTGGCATTGCGATGGACCCCAACGGCGGCATTATTTTCAGGGCTGAATATGAAAACAGACCCGCAATAGACGGACAGGCAGGCACCATCTTACGCATTTACCGCGAACACCAGATGAGTGCGGATAATAGCTTCTTATCTGCCAACTGGCCACAGGTAAAGAAAGCAGTGGTATTTATGTTGCAGCAGGATAAAAATAACGACGGCCTGACAGATACACCCATGGAGAACACATTAGATGCCGTATGGGAAGGCGAAATCGCATGGATAGCGGGTTTATGCATTGCTGCAGCCAAAGCGGCCCAGCTCATGGCAGAAGAAATGAAAGACAAGGCATTCACCGCCACCTGCAAAACCTATGTAGAGAAAGGATGCAGGAATATGTCCGCATATCTTTTCAATGGTGAATATTTCATTCATCGCCCGGATGCTGTACAAGGCCGCAAAAAACTAGGCAGCTACAATACCTGTCATATAGATCAGGTATTGGGCCAAAGCTGGGCATGGCAGGTAGGCCTGGGAAGATTATGGGATAAGGAACAAACGTTGTCTGCACTACGTTCCCTGTGGAAATACAATTTCGCTACGGATGTAGGGCCATATATCAGTACCCACCAGGGCGGCAGACCCTATGCGCTGAATGGCGAAGCTGGCATGATCATGAACACCAATCCCCATAATGAAGATAAACCTTACGGGGAAGACGTTACCTGGCAATTAGGATATTTCCATGAATGCATGTCAGGTTTCGAACACCAGGTAGCCAGTCATATGATGGCGGAAGGCATGACGGATGAAGCACTTATTCTTACCAAAGCCATACACGACAGGTACCACGGCGCTAAACGTAACCCCTTCAATGAAATTGAATGCAGCGACCATTACGCCCGTGCGATGGCCAGCTACGGCACATTTATCACCGCCTGCGGCTTTGAATATCACGGACCTAAAGGAGAAATGAAATTCAGACCCGCATTTAATGCATATAATTTCCACGCTCCGTTTACCGCTGCCGAAGGCTGGGGAACCTATACCCAACAGCTATCTAAAGAAAAAACTTCACATACCATTGCCGTAAAATATGGCAAGGTAAAAATCAATACGCTTTACCTGGATGCCCGGGAAGTAAGCACCCTGAAGAAAATCAAGGGAAGTCTGGGAGATAGGGAGCTAAAGGTTTTATGGAAACAGGAACAGGGGCAGCTGGTAATTCATTTTCCCGAAGGAATTCATATTCTCCCGGATGAAGTACTGAAGATTGAATCGGGTATTTAAGCAATTTTAGGCAAAAGTCAGCCCACAGGTTAGTAATTTATAATGGATTGATCTCAAAGATGTATCCATTATTTTTTTAGTTGAATGTTTGATTTCCTTATGGTTTGGAAAGCTTAGCAAACCATGTCTGTTCATTCTTTCAAACATATTAAATATTTAAAAAAACATCAAATGCGTAGAAATACGCATTGTAAAAAATAAATATTTTATAATTTTGCCACTCATAATAAGAACCATCACCCCTTGCTGTTGACCCGGCAGATTCTTTATACCTAAACTATTTATCTCTAAAAGAAGAACATGAAACCAATTCGGTTTTTAGTGTTGTTTTGTTGTCTGTTGTCAACAAGGCTCGTAGCACAAGACCCCCATTTTTCACAGTATTTCACCTCCCCCATGACCCTGAATCCAGCGCTCACCGGCAATAAGGTCGATGACTGGCGACTTGCTTTAAATGCACGTTCTCAGTGGTGGGGGGATGCCATCAAACCTTACTACACGGTTACAGCCTCCCTGGAGAAAAGCTTTACTACCGGCAACAGCAACCTGGGCATAGGTGGCAGTGTATTAAGCGATCAATCTAATGGTGGCATTTTAAAAAACAACTATTTCTCATTCTCTGCGGCCTATCACCTGGCCCTGGATCCAGCGGCACATCATTTATTGAGTGCCGGATTAACAGGCACCTATGCTAACCGCATACTGGATGCGAGCAAATTCCTCTACCAATCGCAGCTGGGCAGCATGGGTTTTCAGCGCGATCTACCTGCGAATGATGCGGTAAATCTCCAGAAAAACAGCTACCTCGACGTCAGCGCTGGCATGAGCTACAGTTACAACAACGAGCACTATGGCTTGTCCGCTGGAGCTGCCCTGTTTCATGTTGCCAAGCCCAAAGAAGGCGCCTACAACAGCATGGAATATAATATCCCCCGCAAAGTAAACGCACAGCTGGGCGGCTGGATCAACACCGGCGGCAACAATGAACTGCACGTAAGCAGTATTGCTGAATTCCAGGGTGGAAACAGTATCTACACACTGGGAGGCGTATACAAAATTGGTATGGACGATGGCCTGCTACACAGTATCAACCTGGGTCTGTGGGAGCGTTTCGGCGACGCCCTGTATCCCTACTTTGGTATTGAAACAGCGCGATGGATGGCAGGTATCACCTATGATTATGTGCAATCCGGACTAAAAAATTATCAGTCTGTACAGAGTATGGAGCTGTCTTTTGTATGGCAGTTTGGTAAAAGAAATACTTCAGGTACTCGCTCTGGTGTACTCAATTACTAAGTAACTACTCATGGAAGTGTGCAGCGTCAGTAAATCTGGCTCTGCAGGAATTCTTTGTTTGCTTCAATCAAAAATCAATGAAAAAATATTTACTCTTTATAATGCTCTTTTGCGGTGTTGTATCACAGGTGATGGCCGCCACGCCGGATGCCAACGGGATATTGTACGTAAAAAAGGGTGCTACCGGCACCGGCGATAGCTGGTCTAACGCCATAGGCGAAGTGGCCGATGCTTTGAATGCCGCAGATTTGATCAACGCTGCGAATGCGGGTACCGTAAAACAGATATGGGTAAGCGGTGGCATCTATTATCCGGCCTATCTGCCCGGTACAATTACAGGCACTTCCGGTACCCGTGACTATTCATTCCCTATCATCAAAAATGTAGAAGTATATGGCGGATTTGCCGGAAACGAAACGGCACTATCACAAAGAAACCTGGGGCTGGTGGAAAATACCAGCATTCTGAGTGGTGATTATGGTATAAAAGGCAATTATACCGATAACTTTTATCACGTAGTGGTTTCGTTGGGAAATGTGGGCAGTGCAGCTTTAAATGGATTTACTATCATCGCAGGTTCGGCTAACGCTACTAGTACCCTTGGAATAAAGAACAATAATGGTTACAGTGGGGCTATCAACCGTAACTATGGTGCCGGAATTTATTGTTCAACTTCTAACCCAAAGTTGCAGAACCTTTATATCAGGGGCAACATGGCATCATTTTTTGGAGCAGGAATTTACGCTGACCAGTCACCTGTAATCATCAATACCGTTATAGCCGGAAATTATGGAGACGAAGGTGCAGGTATCTATTGCGCTGGTATATCAAGTCCGTCTGTCATCAACTCAGCTATCTGCAGTAATTATTGTACAATTAATAGCAGCACCGGCGCAGGTATCTGTATAACTGTAAACGCCACCTGTATTATCCGGAATACTGTTATCACTGGAAACAGGAATTCTTCGTCCGCAGTAAGCAATATCAGGAAATACAATACCGGCAGTTCATTTGATATCAAAAACAGTTTCATTGAAGGGGCGACAGCAGATGCGGCAAACGGCATCCTGGGTGGCACAACAGATCCAATGCTGGTGAATCCCGTAATACCTTCCATTACCACCTCGGTTAACAACGGTGGTGTTTACCGGTTAAAAGCCGGAAGTCCGCTGATCAATGCAGGTAGCAATAGCTTCTTTACAGATCCAGGACCCGCTGTAGATCTGGCAGGCAGTACTCGTATGGAGGGTACGATCGATATTGGCCCGTATGAATATACCACCAGTACTACAGCACCGTCCATCCTGTATGTCAAAAAAGGTAGCAACGGCGATGGGAGCAGCTGGAGTAACGCGATGGGAGAAGTAGCAGATGCATTGCGTGCAGCCAATCTGAACACGCAGACAAGCGAGATCTGGGTTGCAGGCGGTAATTACAATCCTAAATATAATGTCTCAGACCTGGATCCAGACGGAGTATTTCCCTCAGAGGCCTGCTTTACTATATTGAAAAATATTAAAATATACGGCGGTTTTGCCGGCACGGAGTCATCGCTGGCAGAGCGAAATCTAAAGCTGACAGAAAACAAAACAGTCTTGAACGGAGATTTGGGCTCGTCCGTAAGAGCGAACCATATAATTATGTTGGTAAACCCGGGCACTACCATATTGGATGGCCTGACTATCACTAATGCATACGCATCGCAGTCCGGCACGTACACCATGAATGGCTATACCATTAACAAGTACCATGGCGGCGGAATTGCTCAATATTCCGGTACGTTAAATTTATCCAATATGGATATTTACAGTAATGCGCTTAATACCTCATTCGGATCTGGCGGAGGAATATTCAGTACAACTGCCGGAACTACATTAACCATCAATAATAGCAGGATTAGCGGCAACCAGGCTAATCAGGGCGGTGGAATTTACACGATCAATACAGCCACCACCGCCACACTAAAGAACGTATTGATATCCGGAAACTACAGTTATTCAAGTGGATGTGGTATTTCTATAGCTTCCGGGTCCTTAACGCTTATTAATAACACGATAAGTGGTAATTATTCCAACAGTGGCGGTGCAGCAATTAATGCTACGGGAACATCAACTTTCCTTGTAAATGTTTATAACAGTATCATATACAACAACAATAATGCAGAAATTAGCACCGTCGGTCCGACGCTTACTTACCAGTATAGTCTTATAAAAGGCAAGGGAGTAACGGCAAATAGCCCTCTTAACGGTAATGTGGCTACTCCTGATTTTGTATCGCCGCTTGCACCCGGTCTAGCGCCTAATGCCGGAGGTGATTACCGGCTCAAAGTTAGCAGTGTGGCTGTTAATGCCGGAAATAACTCACTTTTTACAGGCTTAGATGCAAATTCCACAGATCTGGCAGGAAACGCAAGGGTGCTTGATTATGCCAGCAATGGCATAATAGATCTTGGTGCATATGAATATTCACCCGAACTGCCTGCACAAACGATCAATCCTATCAGTGATGTTACAAAGGTTTATGGAGATGCCCCTTTCGACCCCGGAGCTACGGCTACCTCTAATCTCACGGTAACATATACTTCCTCCGATAACAGCATTGCTACTGCCTACCTGGATGCAGCTGATAGTAAATGGAAGATAAAATTACTAAAAGCGGGTACTGTAACAATTACAGCCAATCAGGCCGGTGACGCCAGCAATGCTGCCGCCACACCGGTACCATTCACACTTACCATCAATAAGGCAGCGCTAACCGTTACTGCCAAAGACCTGACCATGGGTTACAATGGCCTACCTTTTAGCGGCGGCAATGGTGTAACTATGTCCGGCTTTGTAAACAGCGAAACAGAAACAGCAGTAACCGGCACACCGACCTATAGCGGTAATGCGCAATCAGCTACTAACGTTGGAAGCTATACGATTACTCCTGGCGGATTATCAACAGACAATTACACGATCACTTACGCTGATGGTGCCTTAACCATCAATCCGGCAGCAATCATCGTAACTGCCAACGCTGCCACCAAAACATATAATGGCTTGCCATACATTGGAGGCAACGGCGTTACTATTACTGGTTTGGTAAATAACGAAAGCAATACTGTCGTTACAGGCACACCGGTTTATACAGGCAACGCGCAAAACGCTACTAACGCCGGCACCTACACGATTACGCCTTCAGGATTAACAGCTGCCAACTATACAATCACTTATGCTGATGGTGCCTTAACCATCAACCCGGCAGCAATTACCGTAACTGCCAACGCTGCCACCAAAACATATAATGGCTTGCCATACATTGGAGGCAACGGCGTTACTATTGCTGGTTTGGTAAATAACGAAAGCAATACTGTCGTTACAGGCACACCGGTTTATTCGGGCAACGCGCAAAACGCTACTAACGCCGGCACCTACACGATTACGCCTTCAGGATTAACAGCTGCCAACTATACAATCACTTATGCTGATGGTGCCTTAACCATCAACCCGGCAGCAATTACCGTAA